>NZ_CP101824.1:0-2400000 GCF_024498195.1 Halovivax cerinus | reverse complement strand
GTCGACACTGCGGGGCTCGACCCTGCTCGCGTCGACGTTTCGAGAACCGTGACGTCGGGCTAACACGGTACGCCGGGCCAACACGGTACGTCGGACCAACACGGTACGTCGGGGTCACGTTCCGACGCGACCGTTACAGCGGCTGCAATTTGCGTCGTACGAACACGTACGGACTGCCGTCCGTGCGCTCCGTTCGTCAGTCAGGACTTCCAGAACGCCGGCAGGAGCAGGACGAGCACCGGGATGAACTCGATCCGGCCGATCCACATCATGACGACCATGACGAACCGGGTCGAGGTCGGGAACACCGCGTAGTTGTCCATCGGGCCGGCCTCGCCGAACGCCGGGCCGATGTTGAGCGCGATCGACGCCGCCGCGCCCAGCGCGTCGAACTCGGAGACGGCTCGTCCCGAGAGCGAGGCGTCGACGACTACGAGGACCGTCAGTCCGAAGAAGATGAGCAGGGCGAGCATCACGTACGAGAAGATGTCGCCGATCGTCTCCTCGTCGACGACCGAGTCGCCGAGCCGGATCGGGCGGACCGCCGTCGGGTGAATAGAGAGAAATAGGTTCCGGTAGAGCCCCTTCAGGATGACCAGCCAGCGCAACGTCTTGATCGAACACGTCGTCGAGCCGGCCATCCCGCCGACGAACATCGAAAGGAAGAGGACGTGCTGGGCGCCCGGACCCCACGTCGTGTAATCGTACGACGCGTATCCCGTGGTCGTGATCATCGAGACGACGTTGAACAGGCCGTGTCTAACGGAGGCCTCGACAGACTGGATGTGTCCCGGATCGACGACGAGCACACCGATCACGATCGACGCTGCCACGGTGACGATACCGAGGTAGAACCGAAACTCCTCCGATCGCAACAGTCGTTCCAGGTCTCCCTGAACGACGTACCACAGCAGGATGAAGTTCGTCGCCCCAACGAGCATGACCGGGATGAGGACCCACTGGACGATCGGTTCGAAGGCGCCGATACTCTGAGCCTCCGGGGAGAAACCGGCCGTCGAGACGCTCGTGAGCGCGTGGGCGACCGCGTTGAAGAGAGTCATCTCCGGCGCGATCCCGACGACGTGTAGCCCGTACAGGACGGCGATCGTCACGATCGTCAATCCGACGTACAGTCCCCAGATGATCCGGGCGGTCTGTTCGATCTCCGGGGTGAGCTTGTTCACGCTCTGTGTCTGCGTCTCGGTCTCCATCAGCTGTGCGCCACCGACGCGTAGGTTCGCAAAGAGGCCGATGGCGACGATCAGGATGCCGAGCCCGCCGAGCCACTGGAGGAGCTGGCGCCAAAGGAGGATCGCCCGGGACTGGTTCGCGAAGTCCCACGCGCTCATGATCGTCGCGCCAGTCGTCGTCAGCCCGCTCATACTCTCGAAAAGGGAGTTGACGACGCCACCGAACTCACCCGTAAAACTGACGCCACCGCCGACTGCAACCGGAAATCCGGCGAAGGCCGACTCGGGCGGCGCCGACTGTCCGACGAGGACGAACGGGATCGCCCCGACGAGCGCAACACCGAACCAGGCCGAGGCGACGACGAGAAGCGCTTCCCGGTGGCCGAGGTTCCGGACCGAAGACAGTCGCTCCATCCCGGTGCCGAGGGCCAGCGTGACGGCGATTGCGACGGCGAACGGGACGATGGCCCTGCCGTCAAGGAGTGCCAGTAGCAGCGGCGCTGCGAGCGGGACGGACAGCCACTTCAGTACCGTCCCCGTCTGGCTCGCACTCGACCGCCAGTCTACCCGAAGGGCCATTGCGTATCACCCGCTGGGACAGGCGGAGAGATAATGGATTCGGAACGGCGATGGGGAGTGGCGCTTCGCTTCGCCTCGAGAGCAGGTCGTCGGAACTGGCGCGTCGTGACTCGAACTGGCGAGCCCGAACGGGCCAGGCTAAAGCCAGTAGTGTCCGTTGATTCGAACGCATTTGTCGTTAATCGCACCCTCAGACCATCGGCGTAGGAAATACGGATGACGGAACGTATATGATCGTGGCTCGGCAATCGCCGCCAATGAACGACGGTGATCGATCGTGCGCGTCGTGATCGTCGGTGCCGGCGCCGTGGGCCGGACTATCGCCGAGAATCTGGCCGACGGCCACGACGTGATCGTCGTCGACAAAGACGAGGACATCGTCGAGGACCTCACCTACGAGCTCGACGTTCTCGCCATCGCAGGCGACGGCACCGAGATCGGGACGCTCCGCGAAGCCGAGATCGGCGAGGCAGACATGGTCATCGCGAGTACGGACAGCGACGAGACGAACGTCGTGATCTGCGGTGCGACGAAGACCGAGAGCGATGCGTTCACTATCGCCCGGGTTCGGCGCCGGACTTTGCTCGAGACCTGGCAGGGCTCCGAGGGCGCCTTCGGCGTCGACTTCATGGTCTGTACCGACCTCCTGACGGCACAGGCCATCTTTCGCGTCACCGGCCTGCCAGCCGCTCGCGACGTCGACATGTTCGCCGGCGGGCTCGTCAGGATGGCCGAGTTCGAGATCCGCGAGGACAGCCCCGTCGCCGGACAGACCGTCAAGGAGGCCGACCGCTACGACTCGCTGACGTTCGCCGCCGTCTTCCGGGACGACGAGATGCTCGTCGCCAAGGGGAACACGGTCATGTGCGAGGGAGACAGGGTCGTCGTCATCGGCAGTCCCGAGTCGATCACCCGGTTCGCGAACGAGGTCGCCAGCGTCGAGGACAACGGAACCAAGGATGTCGTCGTGGTCGGCGCGAGCGAAATCGGCATCCAAGCAGCCCGTGAGTTCGAAGAGCACGGCCATCGACTCCGTATGATCGAACGAAATCCCGAGCGAGCCAGAGAGGCGGCCGAGAACCTGCCGAACACGATGGTGCTCCAGAGCGACGCCACCGACACCGACTTTCTCGTGCGCGAGCACATCGACGAGGCCGACGTCCTCGTCGCCGCCCTCGACAGCGACGAGAAGAATCTGCTCGCCGCCTTGCTCGCCCACCGCGTCGGCGTCGAACGGACGGTCGCGGTCATCGAGAACGTCGAGTACGCCACGCTGTTCGAGACGGTCGGCGTCGACGTGGTGATCAACCCGCGTGAAGAGACGGCCGAAGAGATCGTCCGCTTTACGCGTGCGGCGCGCACGGAGAAGGTCGCGATGCTCGAACACGACCGTGCGGAAGTCATCGAAATCGAAGTCGGACCGGACAGCACCCTCACCGACAAGCCGATCGCCGAGGCGACGCAGGACCTCCCAGACGGGGTCGTCATCGGCGCGATCTCCCGCGGCGGCGACCTGATCACGCCCCGCGGGACGACGATCGTCAGGCCCGGCGATCACGTCGTCGTCTTCGTCGACGCCGCAGTGCTTGACGAGGTAATTGAGAGTATGTGAAGAGCATCATCCACGCTCAATGTACGAACCTGTGACAACGGTAGCGAGCGTCTTTCGAGGGTGCAATACCAGGATCACGACTCGGTTATCCACCGATACGCAATGGCGATACAGAAAGCAGCCTCGTACAGTAGGGAGGCACTAACCGACGCCCACGATCGACCAAAAGTCACAGTGAGCGAAATTACAACCGGGCCGACGAGTAAGAGCCAAACGTATACGCTGTCGTCAGGACCGAAGTCAACGACTCGATCGATGCGTGATAGATCGGGCCTTGTCATCGGTAGAGTCCTCCTCGACGGAAAATGGCGCGTAGCGTAACGAGAACGGGGATGATCTCCAGGCGGCCGATCCACATGTTGAACAGGAAGACTATTTTTCCCGGAGTTGGAAGCGATTCGGCCCCGACGATTCCCGTCGATAGCCCAACGTTCCCTTGCGCGCTCGCCACTTCGAAGAGCACATTTTCGAGTGTGTACTCCCCCATCGGGAGGGTGAGTAACAGAGCGAAGATCCCAACGCCCAGGAAGACGAACCAGAGGAACCCGATAATCGCCGCCTCTTCGAACTCCTGACGAATTTCCGTTTGCGTCAATCGCCGACCGTTGATTTTCAACCGGCGGACTGCCGTGTCGGGGTAGAAAACGTCGGAGATTCGGTGGCGTGTGCCTTTTACTAACGTGATTGCACGAATAAGCTTGATACCGCCGGCTGTAGACCCTGCAGCACCGCCGACGACCATACCGAATACGACGGCGAGTTGTGCCTGGATTGGCCAGTTGCCAAGACCAACGTTAGTAGCGTCGACTGCCGTTTGGAAGCCCGCACAGGTAGCCGCCGAAACGAACTGAAACGAACCGTAGCGAAACGCGCTGAAAGGCGTATCGTACGTCCCGCCGTAATACAGAAGTCCAGTTAGCGAGACCGATCCGAGGGTCATGTAGATAAACACCCAGCGGGTCTGGAGATCTTTGTAGAAGTTGCGAAGTTGGCCCTGAAGAATGAGATAGTGTACGGGAAACGCAATGCTCCCGAGAACCATAATCGGGATAAGTGCGAAGTCGATCGCAGCGCTGTCGTACGTGGCTATCGATTCATCAGTTACGGAAAATCCACCGGTCGAAAGGCCGGTCATCGCATGGTTGATCGCCTCCCACGGTGGCATGCCGACCAGCCAAAGGACCTGGATTGAGAGGAATGTAAAGAGAATAAATATCCACCAGATCGTCTGGACTGTGGAGACGATGCTAGGGTGGATTCGTTCGGATCGTGCCTCGCTCTCGTAAAGGGTCAACGATCCACTTCCTGGTCTCGCGAGGATCGCGGTGGTAAGGACGATCACCCCGACACCCCCAATCCACTCGCTGAACGAGCGCCACCACTGGAGGGTCCGGGGGAGTACTTCTTCGTTGTCGGTCATCGTCAAACCAGTTCCGGTGAAACCGCTCATGCTTTCAAAAAGGGCATTGAGCGGGGATTTGAAGGCCGCGAGCGTCTCCGTTTGTGGCGGTGAGGAAAATACCGCTGGAGAGAGTTCGACAGTCCACGCAATCAGAAAAAACGGAAGTGAGCCAAAAATTGCGACGAAGAGCCAGCCGGCGGCAGCGATCATCATTCCGTGGAGCTTTCCGGGGTTCGCGGCGTCGCGGAACCGGATTGTGAAGGCCCTGCCGATAGACAACGGAACGAGGCCGGAGACAACGAGCGCAGGAATCGCATAGTACTCCCCCCAGGCGATCGAAATGAAGAGAGAAACGAACAGCAGGGCGGCGAGTGCCTGCAAAATGCGCCCTAAATCCCGCCCGATCGTTTTACGTGCCGCCTTCATCAGTACCTTCTTGTTCAACAGAGGATCATATATACACCGAAACGATGGCAGGCCCGTCCAATCGAATTTGTGGCGACTGGGCCGCCAAACTTCAATAGCACTGTCGGCAGGCCGTATAACCCGAACAGTTGAGTCCGTCCGGGAGCCAGAAAAGACGTTATATCACTTCTCAGAGTAGCCGAACACCTGGACCAGTTCTGACGTCACCCCAGAAGCGGCATAGATTGTCAGCAAGTCATCGGGTTCGATCCTGGTATTCCCCTGAGGCGTGACCGGTGGGTCCTGGCCATTCCGTTCGATAGCGACGACCAAGACATCGCCTGGGAGGATATCGTTCGTCGCAGCTTCGTGCAGGGTTCTCCCCGCTATTGGCGCATCGTCCTCGACGGTGATTTCGAAAACCTCCGCCTGCTCTCCGATTCGCATATAATCGACGATCGACGGCCGAGCGACACCCCGATAGAGATGCTCGGCGATGAGTTCCTCGGGGTTTTTCATCGTGTGAGCGCCTACCTGACGAAACAAGCGCATGTGATCAGGATTGTGAACGACAGAGACGACCGAAGGAATCTCGAGTTCGTTCGCAAGTAGACAGATCATAATATTCGTGGCATCCCGGTCGGTCGTCGAGATAATCGCATCTGCCTGGTCGGCCCCCGCGTCCTGAAGCGTATTCTTAATCGTTGCATCTGCATTGAGGATCAAGCAGTCGTACTCACCCGCGAGCCTGTCTGCCCGCTCTTCGTCCTGTTCGATCACGACGACTTCATTTCCGGACCGGGTGGCGATGTCAACTAACGGAGTACCAATGTCACCGGCACCGACGACGATGATATACATTTGTCAGGCCTTACGACTCACGAGACATAATCCATTCGTGTTAGCAGTAATCAGTTTGGGCGTGCTGTAAACTCCCGCCTGAATGTTCTCGATACCCGGGTTTCCGGCTGGATAGACAGAAATGCTATTCTGATACAGGTATCTCATTTGTACGGCTTCGTCTTTCCCGGGGCGGTCTCCTGCGCGAGTATCTTAGTGATAGCCCAGGCGGCCCACGCGAAAACCACCGTCAGTAGTACAGCCATCTCAATCCGGATAACCGTGCCGTACGCGACAGAGAGAACGATCGCCGCAACGACAACGGCGGTCACGACGATGGTGAAGACGTCGTAGAACGAGTGTGGATATCGAACGCTAGGTGGACGGACGTTCATATGGTTACGTAGGGTAACTCCGGCTATAGATCATTCCCCGTGCTGAACAGGTGAGATGACAAACGGCGCCACTAAAGAAGGATTTGTCTAACCCAATCTCCTCAGAAAGATCTCCGCGCCCGTCGTATTACGATGGTTTAATACTCCCTACCCGGAATCCCGATATATCGTGGTTAGTTGCGTGTCTCGTAGGGGGTTACCATGAGAGTTCGTGTGGAGTGGCGAATCAGCCTTGCACTTACTGGAACCGTTCTAAAGTACCTCTCTATCCCGCTATTAGTACCGCTTGCTGTCGCACTCATCTACCGCGAGGAGATTTTCACGTTTAGCCTCACGATTCTCTTTGCTCTCATCGCCGGACACGCACTCGAGAAGTTGAGTTCCGAGACGGAACTCCGTATGAGGGAGGCGATGTTGTTCGTCGCAATCACGTGGCTGGCCGTTGCGATCGTCGGCGCAGTTCCCTACCTGATAGCCGGAGTCGGGACGGAATCATCGCTAGCTCATCCCGTGAACGCTCTTTTTGAGTCCATGTCGGGGTTCACGACGACGGGAGCGACCGTGATGGACGAAATATCGTACGAGCGGCACTCGCACGCGATCCTACTGTGGCGACAACTCACACAGTGGCTCGGTGGAATGGGGATCATCGTCCTGATGGTCGCTATACTTCCGGAGTTGGCGATGAACGGTGCACAACTTGTTCAATCAGAAGCCCCAGGTCCACAGCTACAGAAACTGACACCCCGAATCGCCGAGACAGCACGTATCCTGTGGTTCGTATACATTGGATTCACCCTCCTCTACGTCATTATACTCTCTACATTACACTTCACCGGGTACGCACCAGAAATGACCGCGTTTAATGCTATCGCACACGCTTTTACCACCCTTCCTACTGGCGGATTCTCCCCGGAAGCAAATAGCATCGCGGCATTTTCACCCGCCGTCCAATGGGTCGCCATCCCGTTTATGATAATTGCCGGAACAAACTTCGCGCTATTCTGGTATATCCTCCGCGGGGAAGGGAATTTGCTCTTCCGAAATCCCGAGTTCCGAACGTACATCACCGCGATCGGGACGTTTTCCGCACTCCTTGCAGGCATGCTCTATTTCGGTGCTGCGCCATCGCTATCAGAACTCGGCGGTACAACCGCAGGAGCGATGGAAAACTCACTACGACAGAGCGCCTTTCAGATAACGTCGCTATTGACCTCGACCGGATACGCAACGAGCGACTTCGTCGCGTGGGACGGGTCGGGCAAACTAGTCCTCTTGTTTGCGATGTTCGTCGGAGGTTCTGCTGGTTCGACCGGTGGTGGCATCAAGGTGGTCCGATGGCTCGTTAGTCTGAAATTTCTTCGTCGCGAAATATTCGCTGCTGTTCACCCAGACGCTATTCGACCGATCAGACTCGGTGGTACCGTCGTCGACGAGGAAGTCGTTCGAAGCATCCTCGGGTTCACGTTTATGTACCTGTTCGTCTTCGTGTTTGCAACGTTGGTTATTGCCCTCGACGCGAGCCGAATTGGATATTCCCTAACCCCTCTCGAAGCGTTCAGTGCAAGCCTGGCGACGATCGGAAACATCGGTCCTGGATTCGGTTCGATCGGGCCCTTTGGAAGTTATCTCGCTTTTCCTGATAGCTCTAAGATCGTTATGATCTTCCTCATGTGGATTGGTCGACTGGAGCTCTTCCCCGTTCTCGTGCTACTGACGCGCTCGTACTGGCGGTCTTGATCGTGAGGGTCGTCGCTCCGATGGCGGCAGCCGCGTAGAGTTACACACCCGGTCATACCCCCACTCAACATTTCGCACACGCACTCGGCTATTCTCCCTTCCATCCGGTCCAGGGGACGGAAACCTTGAACCCGTTCGGTTCCTATACCTGATCGATGCTCCGCGCGGTGATCTTCGATCTCGACGAGACGCTCGCTGTTCCGGACCGCGATCGGGCGACGCTCCTGGCCGAGGCGAGCGAGGCGGCCGGCGCGCCGACGCTGGAGCGTGGCGAGTACGTCGAGGCGCACCGCCGTCACCTCACCGGCGAGACGCGCGAGCCGATCTTCGACGAGTTGCTCGCCGACTACGACAGCGACGCCGACCCCGCGCGGGTCGCCCGGGCGTACCGCGAATCGGTGACCGGCTCGCTCTCGATCCTCCCGGGCGTCGAACGGATGCTCGACGACCTGGGCACCCGGTACCGGCTCGGCGTGCTCACCAACGGGCCGGTCCGCGCTCAGCGCGAGAAACTCGACGCGCTGGACATCGAGTCGGCCGTCGACGCCGTCCGCGTGACGGGCGAACTCGAGGCCGGCAAACCCGACGAACGGGCCTTCGAGGCGATACTCGACGCCCTCGACGTCGACGCGAACGAGGCCGCCTACGTGGGCGACGACGTCGAGACCGACGTCCGCGGAGCGGCCGACGCGGGTCTCGCGGCCGTCCAGGTGCTGCCGCCCGACGCCGAACCAGACCCACGTGCGGACGCGACAGTCGACCAGAATCGCCTCGCGACGGACCTCCCGGACGTGGTCGCGGCGCTCACGAACGCCTAACCGTCGGTAGACGTCGGCCCGGTGAGGATCCCTACTCTGCTTCGTCTGCGACGGACGCCAGTACGGTCGCCGCCCGTTTTACCTCGGCTCCCGATTCGACGAACACCAGCGTCTGCGGCGGTTCAGTCGCTTTCGGCCTGGTTCTGAGGCCAGCCGCCGAGGCGTCCTCGTGAGTCGCGTCGGGGTTCGTGCGGACGGCGAGGTGAATCCGGTCGTCGTGGACGTTGACCGTGGCGACCGGACGATCGGTCCCGCTGGCGGATTCGTCGGCCGACCCGGTGTCGGTTCCGGCAGCCTCGGTTCGGGTCCGAGTGATCGAGTACGCACGAGCTCCGTCCATCGAAGGCTCGACGTCCTGATTCGCGTCGGTCACCCGGAGCGCACCGAGCGGGCCGTCGCCACGGCCTTCGACCTCCGAGGCGAGCAACTCCGCGATCCTGATTCCGTCCGTCACTCGCTCGTCGACCATACGGAGTCGTGACGGGCGGACGGGTAATCGGCTTCGATCGACGACGGTCGCCAGTCCGCCGGACGCGCTCACGAGTCGGGATTCCTGACGGCCTCACGAACCGCCGGGAGAACGTCCTCGATGTCGACGCCCTCCCGACGGGCGTAGACGAGCGCCGCGGCCTCGATCGTGAGTCCGAGCGATTGCTGGCAGGCGTTGATCGCCCCGACGGCCTCGTGTTTGGGCCGACCGCCCGCGACGACGGCGTCTAGAATCCGTTCGAAGGGCGAGCGCTCCGCGAGGACGTCTTCGTCGGGGACGAACTCCTCCGGAACCTCGATATCGGCCGTATCGACAGTCAGAACGAGCGTCTCCCCGTCGCGTTCGACGATACCGGCTTCGGTGGCGACGTCGGCCAAGCGCTTCGCCTGGTCGGGCGAGAACCAGTCGCGATCCATCGACAGCGCCACGACGAACTCGTTCTGGCGCATCGACTGCGTGCCTCGCTGGACGAACGGTGCGGCGGCGGCGACCCGAAGGCTCATCGAACCCTCGTTTCGCGACGGCCCCGTTAACCGTGACGGTTCCCCCCGATACGGTGTCGGACCGATCGCCGGAGCGGACGGACCGGCTCCCGCAGACGCCGGCGGTGGAGTCGGTCGCCGCGGTGGAGTCGGTCGCCGACTACGAGCGCGCGAAACGGAGCTAATAAGTACGCGCCGGCAGTTTCTCCGCCCATGCAAGATCAGGGCCGCTCGACGCGCAAGCGTACCGGTGGACGCCTCAAACACGCACGGAACCCGCGAAAGGACGAACTCGGGCGCGAGCCGACCGAAACACAGGTCGGGGAGCCCCGTTTCCAGACGACCGACGTCCGCGGAGAGAACACGAAGACGCGCGCGCTGGCGACGAACGTCGCGCAGGTCAACGACGGTGAGGCGACCGTCGCCGCCGAGATCGAAAACGTCGTCGAGAACGACGCCAACCCGAACTACGTCCGGCGGAACATCATCACGAAAGGAGCCGTCATCGAGACCAGCGAGGGGACCGCGCGTGTGACGTCTCGACCCGGCCAGACCGGCCAGGTCAACGCGGTTCTCCTCGACTAGGCAGCACGGATCCAGGCCGCGGATTTTCCACACAGTTCGTGACGTCGCTGCGGAGAGACACTCAGATCTCGCGAGCCATGCGAATCGTCCGGTGGTCAAGATCGACCGCAGCGACGACGTCAGTGCGTCGCTCGCCGATTCGGTCGAAGCCGTGGTGTTCGTAAAAGCCGATCGCCGGTTCGTGGCCCGCGAAGACCTCGACGACCTGTTCACGACCGCCCTCCGCTCGCTGCTCGGCCGTGATCGTCGAAAGGAGCGTCGACCCCGCTCTACGACCCTGGTACTCGGGATGGACGTACAGCGTGAATACCTCGCAGCGACCGTCCATCGGCGGTGTTCCGCGTCCGGCGCCGAACACGCGACCAGCTGGCGACGAGGCCCCGGACTCGACGGCGACCAGCCACCGGCCCGCCTCCCCCGGCGCCTCGATCTCCCGGCGGAGCCGATCGGCCGTGTAGAACGTCTCCAGATTCGCCTCGACGTACGCGTCGGGTAGTAACCCGGCGTAGGCACGTCGCCAGCTCTCTACGCAAACGTCGCGGAGCGGGCAGGTATCGGGCGGTTCGGCCGGGCGGGCTCGAATCGACTCGGCGGTCATCGGATGGGCCGACGAACTGACAGGATTTAGACGCGTCGATCGTCGTCCCGGCTCGTGAGCGAGCTACGGCCGCGGCGCGGCCTTCTGAAGCGCGGTTTCGGCGACGTTGCCGCCGTAGTCGGCACACCGCGAGAGCGAGTCGACGATGAGACCGAGCGACTGCGCCTCCACGGGATCGAGTTCGCGCAGACGATCGTCGATCGTCCGGGTGTGTTCGTCTATCTCGCGGACGGCCTGGCGAGCCGAGTGACCGAGTTTCGTCGCCCGGTCGCTGTCCTCGGCGTCGAGGGCGTCCATCGACGTCCGGATGACGTCGTCGGCGTCCTCGTAGAGGGCAACAAGGCCGTCAGCGACGTCGTCGGGGACGTCGTCGAGCTTTACGGCGAGTTTGCTCATCTTCACCGCGTGGTCCGCGACGCGTTCGAGCTGGCGAGCACTCGAGTGATAGTCGAAGCAATCCTCACGCGTGACGCCGAGCGATTCGGTGGCCGTCGGAGAGCGCAGCGTCGCTCGAAAGATCCGCGAAACGACGAGGAAGAGGCGATCGACGTCGTCGTCGCGCTGGATCACGTCGTGGGCGATGTCGTCGTCGTTCTCGACGATCGCGGTGACGGCGTCCTCGAGCATCGACTCCGCGATCAGGCGCATTCGGGAGACGGCGTTGACGATCGAGAGTTCGGCCGAGTCGAGCAGGTCCTGGATGACGACGCTGTCCGTCGTCTCCGAGAGTACCTCGACGCCGACCAGGTTCTGCGTCGCGTCCCGTATCGCCCGCCGCTGGTCGGTCGTGACGCGGTCGGCGGTCAGTCGGATCAGATCGAACCCGCTCACGTACATCGTCATGACCGCGCGGGTGAGCTGCTCGTCGGTGATGTCCGTGACGTCCATCGTCCCCTCCTGGTGTCCACTCTCGCGCCGCGGCGTCAACAGGAGTGCACCGTCCTCCGGGTAGAATTCGACGGTGCTTCCGGCCTCGACCCCGTTCGCCGTCGCCCACTCCTTGGGTAACGAGACGGTATACGTAGAACCGCCGGTCACCTGCACCTTGCGGGTCTCCATACGTGAGTATGGGCCCACCCCAATATAAATGCACTACGATCTATGTATTCCATCCCAGAGAGGGTGAAAGAGCCAAGAAACGAGTCGGTACTCGCGGAATCGATTTCGATACTGGATCGAACACCGGCCTCAGTCTGAACATCCACGATCAGTCTCACCGACCACCGTCACAGTCGAATCGGGCGATTCCGCCTGCCCTTTCGAGAATCAGAATCCGAGTATACGGACGCTACTCGACGCAGAATGTGCGGTATGAGAACTGAGACGACCGAACTCCGCATCGAACGATATCAGTCGTCCGCCACGGCCAGCCACCGCCCATCTACTGTGACACTACATACCCCTATATAGACATCATAGAAGTCTACTTACCTACGCTGTGGTTCCTACCCAGTGATGTCGAGAGACTCACCTGCGGCCGGGCCGGCCGGAGTCGGCCGGCGAGAACTTCTCGCCGCGGCTGGCGTCTCCGTTTCTGGTGCACTGGCGGGGTGTAGTGGGATTCTCGCCGCGGAAGGCAATCAGATCAACGTCGCGGGGAGCAGTACCGTCTTCCCCGTGACCGAAGCGATCGCCTCCGCGTACACGCGGGAGAACCCGACGACCAACATCTCGCTCAGTAAGACCGGGACCGGGGGCGGGTTCGGGAACTTCTTCTGTGCGGGCCGAACCGATATCAACAACGCCAGCAGGGAGATTGCCGACGCCGAAGAGGGACAGTGCGGGAACAACGACGTCACACCGATCGAGTTTCCAGTTGCCACCGACGCGCTCACTGTCGTGGTCAATCCGGACGCAGATTTCGTCGATTGTCTCACCGTCGAACAGCTCCAGGAGATCTGGCGTGCAGACGGCGCCGATCGCTGGAGCGACATCGACGACTCGTTTCCCGACGAAGAATTCGAACTCTACGGGGCTGCGACCACCTCGGGGACGTTCGACTACTTCAAAGAGGAGATCGTCGGTGAAGAGACGAACCATCGCGGCGATTACTACGCGACTGAACAGGATCGAACGATCGTCCAGGGGGTCCAGGGCTCCGAGACGGCGATGGGCTACTTCGGCTTCTCGTACTACAGCGAAAACCCCGACTCCGTCAAGGCAGTCGCCGTCGACGACGGCGACGGCTGCGTCGAACCGTCGCTCGATACCGCACAGACCGGCGAGTACACCCCACTCACGCGTGACCTGTACATCTACGTGGCCAAGGAGTCGCTGGCCGACCCGACGGTTCGGAACTTCGTTCGCTACTACATGGAGCAAACGACGAGTGACCTGATCGCCGAGATCGGGTACGTGCCGCTGAACGAGGAGAAACGGGCGGAGAACGAGGACAAACTCGAAGCGACGATCGACGAGGTGACCGCATGAGCCAGCCCGACTTCTCCCACGACGGAATCCGAACCCTCCGCGGCACGACGTTTCGCTACCTCTTCTTGCTCTGTGCGCTCCTCTCGATCGCGACGACCGTCGCAATTATCCTCACGCTGCTTGTCGACGCCGTCGACTTCTTCGGGACGGTGTCGATCGTCGACTTCCTCACGGGAACGAACTGGGCACCGAGTCACGAACCGGTCTCTTTCGGCGTTCTGCCGTTGATTTCCGGGACCCTCACGGTCACGATCGGCGCCGCGGCGGTCGCACTGCCGATCGGCCTGCTGACTGCGATCTACCTCTCCGAGTACGCCTCGGAGCGTCGGCGCGCGTACCTCAAACCCGCTCTCGAAGTGCTCGCCGGCGTCCCGACGGTCGTCTACGGCTACTTCGCACTCGTCTACGTCACGCCGTTTCTCGACAGGTTTCTCCCCATCGGGACGTTCAACGCCCTCTCGGCGTCGATCATGGTCGGCATCATGATCATCCCGATGGTCTCTTCGATCAGCGAGGACGCGATGAGCGCCGTGCCAGACTCGCTCCGTCAGGCCGGCTACGGCCTCGGCGCGACGAAGTTCACCGTCTCCACGACGATCGTCGTCCCGGCCGCGCTGTCGGGCATCTTCTCCTCGTTCATCCTCGCCCTCTCCCGGGCGATCGGGGAAACCATGATCGTCGCCATGGCGGCCGGTCAGACGCCGCAGATGGCCGATCTGACGAACCCGGCCGGGATGTTCCTGGATTCGGTCCAGACGATGACGGCCGCGATGGTCGAGATCGGGACCGGCGACATGGTCAGCCAGGGCGTGCAGTACCAGAGCCTCTTCGCGGTCGGCCTCACGCTGTTCGTCATCACGTTCGCCATGAACCTGATCAGTGAGTTCGTCGCCTCGCGCTACAGGGAGGTGTACCACTGATGGCGGCCGAATCGACCGGCGCACACTCTGACGCCACGTTCGGCCGGATCAGTCGCCGCAAAGACGTCGCCTTCCGACTGCTCGCACTAGGCGCGACGCTCGTCGGAATCGTCTCGCTGGCACTTTTGCTCGCGAACGTCGCCGTCGACGCCGTCGGCTGGCTCGACTGGGGCTTCCTCACGAGTCCACCGCACCCGTTCCCGGACCAGGCCGGCTTCCTCCCGGCGATCGTCGGCTCGATCGCCATCATGCTCCTCATCGCGCTGATCACCTTCCCGCTCGGCGTGGGCGCGGCGGTCTACCTCGAAGAGTACGCGAGCGACGGCCCACTGACGACGTTCATCCAGCTCAACATCGCCAACCTCGCCGGGGTCCCGTCGGTCGTCTACGGCCTGCTCGGGCTCGGCCTGTTCGTCGGGTTGCTGGACATCGGCTACGGGTCGGTGATCGCCGCCGCGTTCACCGTCGGCCTGCTCATCCTGCCGATCGTGATCATCTCCGCCCAGGAGGCGATCCGCGCGGTGCCCGACTCGCAGCGACAGGCCTCCTACGGAATGGGCGCGACGAAGTGGCAGACGATCCGCAACGTCGTCTTACCACGAGCCATGCCGGGCATCATGACCGGCACCATCCTCGCGCTCGGTCGGGCGATCGGGGAGACGGCACCGCTCATCATGATCGCCGCGCCCACGACCGTCTTCGGCGTCCCGACGGGCCTCCTGAGCAAGGCCAGCGCGATGCCGCTGCAGATCTACAACTGGGCCTCGTACCCACAGCAGGCGTTCCAGTACGGCGTCGTCGCCGCCGGCGTCGTCACGCTGCTCGTCATCCTGCTCACCATCAACTCGATCGCCATCGTCATCCGCAACCGCTTTGAGCAATCCACCTGATCATGACACCACCACAGATGTCCCACTCGGAGACCGAATCGGCCGCCGACCAGCCAGACACCACGCTCGATTCCGACATCGTCGACGACAGGGATGGTCCTGATCAGCGAACGATGATGGACCGCACCCTGCTCGAAGCGCGGAACTTAGACGTCTACTACGGCGACGAACAGGCGCTCACCGACGTCGATATCGAGATTCCCGAAAAGCAGGTCACCGCCGTCATCGGCCCGTCGGGCTGTGGGAAGTCGACGTTCCTGCGCTCGATCAACCGCATGAACGACCTCGTCGACACCGCCCGCATCGAGGGTGACCTCCTGTTCGACGGCAAGAACGTCTACGACGACGACGTCGACCCCGTCGCCCTGCGCCGAAAGATCGGCATGGTCTTCCAGTCACCGAACCCGTTCCCCAAATCCATCCGCGACAACGTCGCCTACGGCCTCAAGGTACAGGGAGACGACGAGAACGTCGACGAGAAGGTCGAGACCGCACTCAAACGCTCGGCACTCTGGGACGAGGTCGAACACCAGCTCGACGAGAGCGGCCTCGAACTCTCCGGCGGGCAACAACAGCGCCTCTGCATCGCTCGCGCCATCGCCCCCGACCCGGAAGTCATCCTGATGGACGAGCCGGCGTCGGCGCTGGACCCCGTCGCGACCTCGAAAATCGAGGACCTGATCGAGGAACTCGCCGAGGACTACACCGTCGTCATCGTCACCCACAACATGCAGCAGGCGGCCCGCATCTCCGACAAGACGGCCGTCTTCCTCACCGGCGGCGAACTCGTCGAGTTCGACGACACCAACAAGATCTTCGAGAACCCCGACCACCAGCGCGTCGAGGACTACATCACCGGGAAGTTCGGCTAACAACCTTTTGCCCTGCGTTCATGTCGCGCCGGGAGCGCTATCGCGCTCCACGGCGCGTCGACACTCGGCAAAAGGTTGATCAAAAGCACTCCTCCCCCACCTCCGGTGGGGTCGTCGGCCCGCTCACTCACTCCGTTCGTTCACGGTGACTGCGTTCTTCCACACCGCACCGCACCCCATTTCACTCCCAGCCCGTTGCACCTGCGTGGAGAACCTTTTGGCACAGACCAAGTGTCGGGTGTCGTGGTGATTCGATGCCAACGAAAGCAGTCGTCTACAACGACGCACACGACGTCTCGATCGACGAGGCGTCGGAGATGTACGAGCGGTTCGACGAACGCGAAGAGGGCGTGACGAAGGTCCTCCTCGAGCCTTGAGCCACTCTCCACGGATAGGTTATCGCTCGATAGTCCGTTGCGCCCATGCCGTCTCGGTCCGACCGGGGAGACTCGATACGCGCCGCGAACCCGACCGACTTCCGAGCACACGCGGACTCGACAGGCCGTCCATCTTTGGCGAAATCGCCAGCAACGTACTACGAGGCGCAAGCTACATGCCAGTCGGTCGTGGAACGTCGAACATGGCCAGAGATTCATATCAGGAACAACTCGAGGGACTTCGCGAGGACGTCTGCTACATGGGCGAGGTCGTGATGGAACGCCTCCGGATGGGGCTCGACGCGCTGGACCGGAAGGACGAGGACCTCGCTCGCGAAGTGATCGAGGGCGACTACGAGGTCAACCAGATGTACCTCGAACTCGAACAGCAGTGCATCGACCTGCTGGCGCTCCAGCAACCCGTCGCGAGCGACCTCCGCTTTATCGCTGCGTCGTTCAAGATCATCACCGATCTGGAACGCATCGCCGACCTCGCGGTCAACCTGGGCGAGTACACGCTCGACGCGACGCGAGATCTCTTTCCCGACGTCGACATCCAGGAGATGGGCGTCGAGACGCTCGATATGGTCGACGACGCCGTCCAGGCCTACGACACCGAAAACGTCGCAGCCTGTCGCGACCTCGCCGTGCGCGACGACGACGTCGATCACTTCGCCGAGCGCGCCAGCGAGATCGTCGTCAGGGATCTGATCGAGCGAGAGCTCGACGACTCCGACGAGGTCGAGGACCTCCTCCAGGACGTCTCCCGACTCCTGCTGACGATTCGCGACTTAGAACGTGTCGGCGACCACGCAGTCAACATCGCCGCACGCACGCTATACATGGTCGAGAACGACGACGAACTCATCTACTGATCGGACTACCGGTCTCCCGGTCGACCACTCCCCGTCGATCAGCTCTCCAGCCCTCGTCTGTACAGGAGGGATACCGCGACGAATGCGAGCAGCGGGAAGAGCGCGAACAGCTGGAAGAATCGCGTAAACGAACTCGCGTCGATGACGGTTCCGGCGAGCGTCGCTCCCAGCGATCCGATTCCGAAGTTGATCGCGAAGACCAGTCCGTACCCGAATCCCTGACTGGCCGCCGGGACGTACTCCGAGACGATTGCCGACTGGAGCGGCGGAAGGGTGAACAGCAGGATACCGAACAGGAATCCAGCGATCAGTACCGCCCCACCGCCGAGAGCCGATATGCCGACGAGTGCGCCACTCGTCGCGACGAAGATACCGAGCAGGACCCGACCCGGTCCGTAGCGCTCGCCGAGGTTTCCGCCGGCGATCTGTCCGATCGAACCGACCAGCAATATCGCCGAGTACACCCAGCGCCCCGGTTCAAACGAGACCGAGCCGACCGAGACCACCGGGAGCGACGCGACCGTATCGAGGAAGTCCGGCAGAAAAGTCAACACACCGCGGTAGTAGAGACCGGCCGCGATGTACATCACGACGATCAGCCCGAACGTGAGCCCGAGGAAGGGTCGAAGATGGCTCCGGACGTCACCGTCGGCACTGTACGCCGGGTCGTCGGGATAGTCGTCGGGCCCACGCAGCGCAAACAGCACGGCGAATCCGAGCAGCGGGACGGCGAGAAACGGGAGGACCGTTCGCCAACCGGCGACGGCGAGCCCGAGCGTGAGGACGAGTGGACCGAGCCCGATCCCCAGGTTCGCGCCCAGTCCGTGGTAGGCGAATCCCCTGGTCGGTTGGTCGGCCTCGCGACTGATGAAACTCAGCGCTGGCGGGTGATAGAGACCGGCCGCGGCGCCGACCAGGGCGAGTACGACAGTGAGTCCGACGAAACCGTCGATGAAGGGGACCAGTAACAGCGCGATGCCAGTCGTCGCGAGAAAGCCCGAGATGAGTACGTCGGAACCGAATCGATCGCTCAGGAGGCCGGCAGGGAGCGCCGTCACGCCGAACAGCGCGGTCATGATCGTGACTGCGAGACCGATCTCGCCCCGAGAGACGCCGAATTCACCGAGCCAGATCGGAACGAACAGCGGGATCGAGAGGATCACCGCGTGATTGAGCGCGTGCGCGACGGTCGTGTACCCGAGCAGGTGTCGATCGTTCACCGATAGGTGTCCCTGCAGTCCGAGTGCACCGACTAATCGGGAGGTGATAGTCGACACAGTATTGTTCTATATCCCCAATACCAAAATGGCATCGGTCGTGGCAGAGTCGTCGCAGGGTCGGTCGGTAGCAACCGAAGACGTCGGTTTTTTGGCGGTTATAGTTCTGGAATCGACGTGAAAAGGAGGACGAACGCGTTCACGGTCAGTAGCACGAGGACGAGCCACTGGAACACCCGCTGCGGTATATTGTCGAATATGTACACACCAGCCCACGCACCGACGAACACCATCGGTATCGCGATCGCCGCCTCGATCATCAGGGGCGCCGTCACCGCGCCCGTGTAGGTAAGACTGGCAAGGCGATACAGCATGAGTGTCCCGAAGAAGGCAGTGAACACTGCCTTCATCTCTTCGTCGCTCCAGAACCCGCTGGCAGACATGAACGCGCCGTAAACGATCATCGGCGGGCCGGGCACCGCGACGGAGCCGCCGAAGATGCCCGCGAACAGGCCGGCGGTCGCGCCGACGACGTTGCCGGGCCGATAGTCGCGTGCCTCGATCCAGTCGGTGACGACATCCAGTTGCTGGGTCGCGCCCACGACGATCACCGCGAGGACCAGGACGGCGCCGATGGCAACGCGCATCGAATTCTCGTCGAATCGACTGAAGACGTAGATGCCGAGCGGCATCCCGACGACGAGTCCGGCGACCGGGACGATCCACTTGCGCCAGTCGAACGCGTCGCGGACGCTCCACCAGACGCGCCCGTTGCTCACGACGGCCGTCGCGGTGAAGATGATCGAGGCGCTCGCGGGCGAGCGAAACAGCGGCATCATTCCCATCGAGACCTGCGCGAAGCCGAAGCCCGCGATGCCGTGGACGATCGACGCGAGTAGAATCACCGCGGACGTGAGGCCGGTCGTCACCCAGTTCGTCGTCATCGCATCCCACCACGATCGAGTCGGACGTCGTGCATCGCCCGTATATGGCCCACGGCCTCCGGTATCCCGTTTGGGCTTGATAGTCGAGGATGATCGGGTGTACCCACTAGCTGACGATTACGCCACGGTCCCGGCGTGCGCGCAGGATACCCCAACCTATGTAGTGATCATCGGTGTAGCTCGCCCGCCGAACATGAGTCACGACCCCTCTCCCGCAGGACCCTGGCGATCGCTCGACGGGACGCCTGCAGCCGACAGCGGAGCCCCCGACGTCGTCTTCGCCCATATCAGCGATCTGCACGGCCAACTCACCCCGCGATATCAGGTCTACTACGACAATCCGACGTCCGCTCCCGACCTCGATTTCGGCGGCGACGATCGCACCGTCGAGCACGGCGGTGGCGTCCCGATCCTCGCGGCGAAACTCGACGAGTTGCGAGCCGATCACGAGGTCTGCACGCTCATGAGCGGCGACACCTTCCACGGTTCGGCAGAGACGACGTACACGAACGGCCGGGCGATGCTGGAGCCGATCGACCGCCATCTCCGCCCCGACGTCTACGTCCCCGGCAACTGGGACTTCGGCAACGAGGCCGCCGAGGATGGCAACTTCGTCGACCTGATGGACGCCCTCGACGCGCCGGTCCTCGCGAACAACCTGTACAGCTGGGACGACGAGTTACTGTACGACGCCTTTCGTCTCGTCCAGGTCGGTGGCGTCGACGTCGGCGTCGTCGGGATGACCAACGTCTACGTCGACCGGATGGCCCCCGCGTTTGCCGAGGGGAAGTACCGGTTCGGCAAGCATCCCGCTCTCCTCGAGGAGTCAGCGCAGGCTGCCCGCGACGAGGGTGCCGAGGTCGTCGTCGCCGTGACCGAGATCGGCCTGCCGTGGATGGTCCAGGCGGCGAAGGACTGTGCGAGCGTCGACGTGCTGTTCAGCGCCCACACCCACGAGTACACCTGGGAGCCGATCGTCGTCTCCGAGACCGAGACGGTCGTCGTCGAATCCGGGATGGGCGAGGCGCTCGGCCGGGTCGACATTCGCATCGTGGACGGCGAGATGCAGTTCCGCCACCACCTCTATCCACTCGTCGAGAGTCACGACGAGACGCCAGACCCGGACCCCAATGCGGAACAAACGGTCGAGTCGATCAGAGAACCCTTCTTCGTAGACGACCCCGACTTCGAGCGCGGCGCTGGCACGCTAGACCGTCCGCTCGACACCGTCGTCGGCGAGACGGAGCAGCCGCTGTATCGCCAGTCGTTCCTGGAGAGCGCCTGGAACACGCTGTTCAACGACGCGCTCCGTGAGCACTTCGACACCGACCTGGCCGTCGCCCACGGATTCCGGTACGGGACCGCCATCCCACCGGGCGAGGTCACCCTCGGCCAGCTCTACACGTTCTTCCCGCAGACGGCGCCCGTCGCACGCGGCGTCGCCTTCGGCCAGCAGTTAATTTCGCACGTGGAGGACTTCCTCGTCGACAACTTCACGCCGTACCCCTACCAGCAGGAAGACGGCCGCGTCCGGAACTTCTCCTCGAACGTCGCGGTAACGATCGATCCGACCGCCCAGCGAAACCGCCGCCTCGTCGAGATGCGGATCGACGGCGAGGCGATCGACCCCGAGGAGACCTACTCCGTCGCCACGTTCACTCGCCCCGGCGATCCAGAACGCGACCTCGGCAACTGCGGCTTCCCCTTTCGGGACGTCCGCGTCGACGAGGAGACGATTCCGGTCGACGTGATCGTCGACTACCTTGCCGAACACTCACCCGTCGACTACGAGGTGATGGGACTCGTCGAGACGGCCGACGACGGCGGCGACGCACAGAACACGCCGGCCGACGGCCCGTATCCGTACGTTCAGCCGGGCGTCGATTACGCCGCGGGCGAGGCCTACTGCGAGACGTCGATGATCCCGCGTGGGAACGAGTTTCCGAAAGAGGGGCGGAATCGACACCGATAGTTCAACGGATACCGTTAAGCACTACGTTCGCGTAGATAGCGTCGGTGATTAGCTATCGATGATGGAAACGGGTAGCGATCTGTATCGCCAGCGGATGGGCCGTACCGGTGGCTCGAGCATCGTGAAGACGCGCGAGGAAGAACACCCGAAGCGGCGCGAACGGAGCGGATCGATGGAGAACACGAATGACACGACACGGACCAACTCGGAGAAACCGGACAGCAACCTGGAGAGACCGACCGGCGATTGAGGCCCACCGAACGGGAGACGGACGGCATGGAACGGGCGGAGGGACGCGATGAGCGGCGAGGGAAGCACGATCGGCGGCGGCGTCGGAAACGAGGCGAATGGCGACCTGAGCACCGTCAGCGGCGGCGAAGACAACCGAGCCGACGGACAGGCGAGTACCGTCGGCGGTGGCGAGCGGAACCTCACCGGGGACGACTTCGGGACGGCGAGCGGCGGTCACGACAACTCGGTGTTCGGTCGGTACAGCGTCGTCGGCGGCGGCCGAAACAATCGGACGACGGGGACCGCGAGTACCATCGCTGGCGGCGGCACGGTCGAAGGCATCGACGGCGGTGGCGGTAATCTGGCGGAGGGCACCCTGAGTTTCATCGGCGGCGGCGCGTGGAATACCGCCAGAGGCAAGCACACGACGATCGGCGGTGGCGAAGACAACGAGACCGAAGCGGAGTACGCGACCGTCGGCGGCGGACTCGAGAACGAGGCCACGGGCATTCGATCGACGGTCGGCGCGGGCTGGGGAAACGAAGCCACCGGTCAGGCGGCGACGGTGGCCGGCGGCGCGGGCAACGAGGCGAGCGGCGTCGACGCGACCGTCGGTGGCGGTGTCGGCAATACGGCGAGTGCCCGGCGAGCGACGGTCGGCGGTGGCGGCGCCACGGGCGGACAGGGGAATACGGCCAGCGGTGCCCACGCGACGGTCGGCGGCGGTCGTAACAACACGGCGAGCGGCGATCGGGCGACCGTTCCCGGCGGGTTCTCGAACGAAGCGGCCGGCGAGGACTCGTTCGCGGCCGGTCGGGGCGCCACCGCAACGCACGACGGAGCGGTCGTGTTCGGGGACTCTACGGACACCGACATCTCGTCGTCCGGTCCCGACGAAGCGCACTTCCAGATGCCCATCCACGCACCGGCGTTCAACACTGTGAGCGCCAGCGCGGCGAAGACGAACGTCGAACCGGTCGACCCGCAGGCCGCACTCCGGGGCGTCAGGTCGCTCTCGGTCACCACCTGGGAGTTCCGCGAGCACGAAGACGGCCGACACATGGGACCGATGGCCGAGGAGTTCGCAGACACGTTCGATCTCGGCGCGGACGAGACCGCCATCGCGTCGGTCGATTCCGACGGCGTCGCGCTCGCCGCGATTCAGGGACTGGCAGAATCCATAGACGAGAAAGACGAGCGCATCTCCGAACTGGAAGACCGACTCGCGACGCTGGAGTCGCGGATCGACAAGTGAGGGACAACCGACGGTCGGCCAGTCCAGCTTGAGACCCGAACCGTCCGCAGTACCGGGGAACTGTCCCGACCGGTCTCCCCGCTCTCGGCCTCGTACGACGCACCGAGGGTCCGAGAATGCCGGAGTCGATCCCGCGCTCGTCACGCCGTCCACGCAGACACGTCGGAGTTGGCACTCGTCTCCAACTCGTGGCGTCGATAGAAGAATGCCCGGGGAGGGCTCCGAACCCTCGATCTCCGCATGTCCCAGGTCCGAGGCTCGGCAGTCCTCGTGGGACACGGACTCGCTGTGCCGCACCGAATCTCTGAACCCTATGAGTGCGGCGCTATGTCCAGCTAAGCCACCCGGGCTCGTTCGTCCGTAGTCGGGACGTTTTCTAAACCCTTCCGATTCCTCGCCGGCGTGGCTCGCCCACCCACGGTTTTATCATACGGTGATTCCAACGAGGGTGCATGAGCGTACCCGCCATCGTCCAGTCGTCGCTCGACGACGCCGAAGTCGTCGAGCGGGTGTCTCTCGGCGGCGACGACGAGCTCTTCGTCACCTCCGAAAGTACCCTCATATACCGGTCCGACGGCCTCCTCAGCGACGAATCGGTCGACGAATTCCCGCACGACGCCGATCGGGTGGCGGTCACCGAAGGTCGGCGCAAGACACGTATCACCCTCGAGTACTCGCTCGAAGGAACCCGCGAGTTCAAGGTTCCGGCGTCCGTGACCGACGCCGTCGTCCACCCCGTTCTCGCCGGTGTCCTGGCCGGCAACGGTATCACCGATCCCGGCGAGCGCGTCGTCCAGACCTTCCGCTTTAGTGAACTGACGGTCATCGTCACCAGCCAGCGCCTCGTCAAGCACATCGGCAGCGCCGTCTGGGACGAGGACTTCGAAGAGTTCCGGTACGAGGACGTCACCGGCCTCACGTTCGAATCCGGTAGCGTCGCGACGCAGGTCGTCCTCGAGATAGACGGTCGCCAACAGCGGATCAAAGCCCCCAACGAGAACGCGGCAGAGCTCCGCCAGCGACTGCAACAGGCCATCTTCGCGGTCCACGACGTCGACTCGCTCGACGAACTCCACGAGAAAGTCGGACTGGACGACGAGCGAGACCAGCGCTCCACCGTCGACTTCGGTGAGGGCGTCGATCCGCTGAGTACGGATTCCGACGACGAAGGCCCCGACGGTGCCGAACCCGCCATCGACACCGAAACCGCGACCGCGGCGGTCGACGTCGGCGCCGACAGTTCGGACGGACACTCCGTAGAGACGCTCGACGTCGAAACCGGCGCGTCGGCGGCCGAGGCAGAACAGTCAGTCGACCCCGACCCGACCAGTCCGTCAGCCAGTGGCGCCGAGTCGACGGCCGAACGCGACCCACGTCCCAGCGAGGGTGGCGGCTCCGAAGCCTCGTTCGAATCGAGCGGATTCGAACCCGCGACGGCGAACGCAGACGCTGACGTGACGGACCGCATAGCCGCGCTCGAAGACGCCGTCGAACGACAGACGGCCCAGCTCGAACGCCAGCAACAGACGATCGAGCAACTGATCGAAGAACTCAGGCGCGGTCGGTGAACCCGACAACCACCCAGACGGAGGCGAATCGACCGTGGCGGTCAAACACCGCGTATCGCCGTTCGGCCCAACGGTACCCTCCATGGGTCTCCATCACTCCCGACCCAGTACCTTCCTGATACACGTCGAGCCGAACGGACCGATCTCGCCCGCGTCGAGGTCCATGAAGTACCCGGTCGAGAGCGACGCACCACACCGTCGGCACGAAAACTCGCCGTCCTTCGAGATCACGTCGCGGCCGAATCGAAGGTACTGGTGACGTCGCGGTCGGACAGTCGCGTCCTCCCGGTCGATGACTCCGCGCGTCTCCGCCTCGTCCAGGATCGTCCGAATCGCTGTCGGGTCGGTCGTGACGGCTTCGAGCCGATCGATGGTGTCCGAAAGGGAGAGTGACTCGTGTTCGAGCCGGACGAGCAATGCCAGCCCCCGTTCGACTCGGTCGTCCATCGACTCCTCATCCGAAAGCGACTCGAATAAGGATTGTGCCACGAACGGTCGCGTTCCGTCGCGTTTTACACGTCGGATCCGACTGTCAGACACAAAACCTTCAATACCACCGTCCGAACGACGGGTAATGTCGTCCGTACCGGACCGTGGAATCGTCGCGTTCGGACTCGTCGCCACGGCGGTCACGGTGGGGTTGCTCGTTTCTCCGGAGCGGGTCGTCGTCACGCTCGAAGCCGTGGCCGCCGACCCGGTCGTCTTCGGACTCGTCGTCGCCGGTTGCTACCTTCTCCGTCCCGCACTCGCCTGGCCGACGACGCCGCTCGCGGGCCTCGTCGGATTCGGGTTCGGGATCGTCGCCGGCGTTCCGATCGCCCTCGCCGGCGTGGTCGTAACGGTCACGCCGACGTTCCTGGTGGCCACACGGGTAGACGGCGGACACGGTTCGGTGTCGATCGACACCACGGACGGTGGTCGGGCGGCCCGTGCGCGGGCCTACGTCGACCGATTTTACGAGACGGTCGGGCCGACGCGGGGCGTGGTCGCCTCGCGACTCGCCCCGATTCCCTCGGACGTCGCGACCCTCGGCGCAGCCGTCCACGGCGTCTCACTCCCGCGGTTCCTCGTCGGAACGGCCATCGGAGAGTTACCCTGGACGATCGCCGCCGTGACGGTCGGCGCGTCGGCCGCGACGCTCTCCGAGGCCAGCGTTCGATCGATCGATCCGACGCTCGTCGTCGGAGGGCTCCTCGCGAGCGCCCTCGTCCTCGCAGGCCCGCTCTATCGATCGGTCAGCGACCAGACCACACAACAGACGGGAACGCCGTAACGAGCAGGAGATCGGCGGGTCACATCCGGGCGACGCCCGGTTCCCTCGCCGATCGGCTCACTCCACCTCGTCGAACTCGTCGACGAGTGAGTCGCTCAACTGCTTTAAGTCCTCCTCCAGATCCCTGTAGGCGTCGGTTTCACGGACGCCGTCGATTTGACTGTCGGATTCGAGCGACTCCATCTTGTTCGAGACCGCAGCGAGTTGCCGGCGCTCCGTATCGGTGTAGCGCGATTGAACGCGCAGGTTCTCGATGATTCGGATCAACGTCGATCGGCTCACGGGCTTGGTCACGTAGTCGTCGACGTCGAGTTCGACGATATCGAGTCCCGGATCCACGGCCGTGACCATGATCACCCAGCAATCGAGACCCAGTTCGCGTATCCGCTCTAGTACCTCGTCTCCCGATAGATCGGGCATACGGCGATCCAGCAACACGATGTCGACGTCGTCGTCGACTCGCGTTAGCGCCTCGGACCCGTTGTATGCGGTCCGGACGACGTACTCGCCGTCGACCCAGGTTGCGTAGAGATCTGCGAGTTCCCGTTCGTCGTCGACGACGAGGATGGTCGGTTTGGCTGCCATTCGGTCGTTCGACTCTACGAGCGCGCTTCGCACACTTATTGCTACTATCGGACTCAGCGTTCGATTCGAGATTCGAACCCGACCTGTACGCCCGCCAGCTGGTGGACCGACTCACCGAAACGGATCAGAGCAGTCGTAGACGACGCCGTGGTGCGGACAGACGTACTTACAGTGACGTTTGTACATCCCCGCCTCGCAGAGCGGGCAGGCCGGCCCGCTCGTCTCAGTTCCGCCGTGGGTCGACTCGGACGGATCGGCCATCGGATTCGAGTAAGACACCGACGTGCACCGGGAAGTAGCTATCGACGCGCCAGTCGAGCGCGACGGCGACGGACTCCGATTCGAGGGTGGCCGACCCGATGCGCGGCGTCAGCTGACGTGCTGGGCATCGCAACCGAACGGGAGCCCGCCGCTCGAAGACGTGTACCAACGAGAAAACGGTCGACGATCGAACTCAGGTCCCGGCCGGGTGTGACCATCGCGGCGGTCGCCGCGTTCAGCACTCGCTCCAACCGCAGGATTCGCAGGTCTTGCACCCTTCCGAGAAGTACAGCGAGAGTGCACCGCAGTCGGGACACTCCGGTGATTCGCCGGCGTCGATCAGATCCTGCGTGGCGTCCGTCGATTGTGTGGCGTCCGCCGGCCGGGCGGCCGCACCGCCGTCAGTCTCGGTATCTTCGTGTTCGATCGCCGCCGTCCGGACCTCGGCCTCCGGACCGATCTCGTCGGCGGACTCCTCCAGAGTCTGCTGCTTTGGGTACGGTTTGTCGATCTCGTCGTCGAGGTAGCGACGCATCGCGGTGCCGATCGCGTCCGGGATCGACTGGATCTGCTCGCCCTTGTCCCAGGCGACCTTCGGACTGCGCGTTCCGCAGAGTTCGTCGACGATCTCGCGAGGATCGACGCCGCTTCGTAGCGCGGTCGAGATGACCTTCGCGAGCGCCTCTGTGAAGGAGTTGGTGAAGCCGCCGGAGTGACCGATGTTCGCGAAGAGTTCGAACGGCTGGCCGGTCTCGGGATCCTCGTTGATCGTCACGTAGACCTTGCCGTAGCCGGTGTCGATGCGCTGACTGACGCCGTGGAGCGAGTCGGGTCGCTCTCGTTTTTCGGTGTAGTCGACGTCACCAGAGAGTAGCGACGACAGTTCCTCATCGGCGACGGCCAGGACGTCCTCGCTCTCGAAGAACGCCTCGAGGCTGCCGAAGATCTCGCGGATCTGCTCGACGATGACTTCTGCGGCTTCGTCCTCGTCGGCGAACTCGGCGTTGTCCGCCCGCGTGGTGAGTACCTGCTTCGAACGGGTCCCGTCGCGGTAGTAGGTGACGCCCTTGCCGCCGTTCTCGTAGACCCACTCGAATACCTCCTTTGCGTCCTCGAGCGAGGAGTCGTTGGGCGCGTTGACCGTCTTCGAGATGGCCGAGTCGACGCCAGCCTGACAGGCACACTGGACCGCGGCGTGGTCCTTCGCGGAGAGGTCCGACGTGATGACGAACAGCTCGCCGATGGCGTCCGGAACGGTGTCGAGCCCCTCGACGCCGTCGAACTCGTTGGTAGCCATCTGTTCTTGTGCTTCGGCTTTGACGGCATCGACGTCGATGTCGTTGTCCTCTAAGGTACGGAGGAAGTAGTCGTCGAACTCGACGAGCATCTCGTCTCCCTGGACGTCGTCGGTGACGTTCTTGTAGTAGGCGACGTTGTAGATGGGCTCGCAGCCGCCAGTGGTGTTACCGACCATCGATGTCGTGCCCGTCGGCGCGATGGTCGTGACGTTGTGATTGCGGATCGGGAAGCCGTCGGGGTACTTCTCGGCGTCGAGACCCGTCTGCTGTTCGAACCAGTCGGTGTAGTCCTGCGGGTCGGCGTACTTCGAGTCGTCCCAGTCGTTGAAGGAACCGCGTTCGAGGGCGAGTTCGTGACTCGTCCACTTCGCCTCGTGATTGATGTGGGTCATCAGCTGGCGAGCGATCTCGTTGCCCGCGTCGCTCCCGTAGCGCACGCCGAGCTGGACGTACAGCTGGGCCAGCCCCATGATACCGAGGCCGATCTTGCGCATGTCGCGAACCGTCTGCTCGATCTCCTCGACCGGGAAGTCCGACATGGTGACGACGTTCTCGAGGAAGCGCGTACCGTACTCGATACGCTCGTCGAACTCCTCGAAGTCGATGGCCTCCTGGAGGAACGCGTCGATCGCCGCTTCGCGGCTCGCGTACTCGTCGGCGTGCTCGTCGGCCCAGACGCGCCAGTCAGGGGAGTCGAGGTCGGCGAGGGTGCTCAGGTTGATGTGGCCGAGGTTACAGGCCTCGAACTCTTCGAGCGGCTGCTCCCCACAGGGGTTCGTCGCCTTGATCCGGTGTTCGGGGTGCTTCTCGACGTCGAAGGAGTGCTCCTTGTTCACCCGTTCTAAGTAGATCACGCCAGGTTCGCCGTTCTCGTGGGCACCCTCGACGATGCGCTCCCAGACGAGTTCTGCTGGCACGGAGAGGGGTTCGCCAACCTCGACGTGTTCGTCGAGATCGTACCGACCGTACATCTCCTTGGTCTCTTCCGTGGCGATGTGGGGTTCCTCAGTTCTGGGATTGGTAAACGTGTACTCCTCGCCGTTCTGGAGCGCTTCCATGAAGGTGTCGGTGACGCCGACAGAGATGTTGAAGTTAGAGAGGTGGCCCTCGACGGCGTTTCGCAGGTGCTTGGGGACCCGGCCGTCCTCGTCGATGAGATCGCGAGCCTCCTCCAGCGCTTCCGAGAACGTGGTGTACGTGTAGTCGTCGGGGTCGTTGAGACGGAGCGTGTGCGCGAGCGAGACGTCCTTGTTCTTCGCGTGGATGAACTCGATGACGTCGGGGTGCGAGACGCGCATGATACCCATCTGGGCGCCGCGGCGCGTTCCGCCCTGGGCGATGGTCTCACAGAGCTGGTCGTACGTGCGCATGAACGTGATCGGGCCCGACGCGATGCCGCCCGTCGAGCCGACCGAGTCGCCGAAGGGGCGGAGTTGCCAGAATCCGTAGCCGACGCCGCCGCCGGACTGGAAGACCTCTGCGGCCTTCTTGGCCGTCTCGTGAATGTCCGAGAGGTCGTCGTCCGGGCTCATGACGAAGCACGCAGACAGCTGCTGGAGTTCGTCGCCGGCGTTCATCAGCGTGGGGGAGTTCGGCATGAACGAGAGGTTCGACATGCCATCGACGAACGTCTCGGTCACGTCCTCGACGTGTTCGCGGACGGACGCCGGGAGCTCGGGAACGATCGTGTCGTAGGCGAACTTGTTGACGTTGTGCTCGGTGAGGGAGGTCTCGACGTCGTCGTCGGTGGTGGTTCCCGCACCGAAGACCTCGGCGGCCAGCTCGTCTCGACGGGGGTGGCCGGGCTTCAACTGGTCGGGGGTGACCGTGATCTCGACGTCCTGGTTGTCCGCCTCGTAGACCGCTTCGGCCAGAGCGATGTTCTTGCCGACGCGCTCGAAGAGGTCCTCCTGGCTCTCGATCAACTCGCCGTCGGCGTCCTTGCGAAGGTACCGAGCGGGGAGGATGTTCTCGTAGGCGTTCGCCGTCATCCGCTCGGCGAGGGTCTCGCCATCGGTGCGCTTGACGGGCAGTGTGATCTCGTCCACCGCGCGCTCGGACCCGCTCATGCGCAGACCACTCCTGCGTCGCTCCGGGGGGCGATTTGACAGTCGGACCGGGTACTCACTTGCATGGTTGAAGACGGCCAATGGGTGTATGACCAACTGCATTAATGTATCGATTCACTGTATTTCACGATCTTTGGATATTTCAAGCAGTTCCGGTCATTTATTGTGTGAAAATACGACCCGAGGACGGAAAGCCTGATAGGTTCGTATCAAATGGCGACAAAAACCCAAACCCACAAGTGAAAGTGAATCTTCGGTACTACAAACCAGATTGTACAATAAAGCTGTCGCTGGTCTGTTAACGGGTCCGAGCCGCATCCCTGTAGCCGTCCCTTGCGTCTACGGTGAGTAGAACACTGCCACTCTTAACGGTACCCAAAGCAGAGTGAAAGTAAATCGAGTGGTCAAGAAGTCAATTCAGTGCCACGGTTTTCTCTTTCGAAGCTGATTCGAAACACCGAGATAACCTTACAACCCGAAGAACTCCTCGGCGTTTTCCCAGAGGAGTTTTCGCTGAATGTCCTCGGAGAGGTCGAGTTCCGCGAACTGCGAGAGCCACGGGTCGGGTTCGATCATCGGGTAGTCCGTGCCGAACATGACCTTGTCCGAAAGGAGCGTCTTGGCGTAGTGGACGACCTGATCGTCGATGTACCGGGGCATCCACCCCGAGAGGTCCATGTACACGTTGCCCTTCTGCTGGCAGATCGCGAGCTGTTCTCGCTCCCACGGGAACGCCGGGTGGGCGAGCAGGATCTGCAGGTCAGGGTGGTCCGCGGCGACGTCGTCGATCAGCATCGGGTTACCGTACTTGATCTTGAGGCCGCGACCGCCGGCCGAGCAGGCGCCGAGCGTCGAGTTCCCGCCGTGGAAGACGACCGGTACGCCGAGGTCTTCGATAGTGGCGAAGAGCTCGTCGTGTTCCGGGTCGGACGGATCGAACCCCTGCGCGATCTGCTGGAACTTGAACCCGGAGAGGCCCAGGTCCTCGACGCAACGTATCGCCTCCTCGACGCAGTCGTCCTTCAGCGGGTCGACGGAGCCGAATCCGATGAAGAAGTCCTCGTGCTCGTCACGTACCTCGGCGACGTAATCGTTCGGTACCGGCGGGTTTCCCGTGTTGGTCTCGGCGTCCCAGCCGAGCAGGACGGCGCGGCCGACACCCGCCTCGCGGTACTCGGCGATCATGTTCTCGTAGGTGTCGGTTTCCAGATCCGCGCCGAAGCGGTCGGCCGCGTCGCGCATCATCTGGCCACCCGCGTCGTGGAGAAACTCGCTCGTCGGTTGATGGGCGTGCGTGTCGATCGCCCGCGGTCCGTCCGCGTTCTCGAGCGCCGTCGGCGTCGTCATACCACCGGCTTCGCGGCGGGGAACGTAAATCGACCCGGTTTCGACCGCGGACGTACGCGTCGGCGCGAGGGTGACGTGGGTCTCGACGAGCGGGGCGACCCTCGAGGGACGCCGGTATCGACCGCGAAACAGATATCGCAAACCGACGGTCACTCCCGAACACCGAAACGGTTACGACGATACACGTCAGTTGGAGTGTATGCTTCCGTCCCCGCTGGTCGAGTCCGCACAAACGCTCGCGTCGGATTCGCCGGTGCTGTTCGGCATCATCGCGATCCTGGCCCTCGTCGCGACCGTCTCGGTCGTCAGATTCGCCATCAGTCTCGCGATCCGGCTCGCGGTGATCGCGGCGATCGGCCTCGGCGCGCTGCTGGCCGTCGGCTACCTGGGCTGACGCGACGACGCGTCCGATTCGGCCGACCAAACGAAGTTCTCGACGATCCCGTGGCCGCGACCCGTGAGTACGCTCTCCGGGTGGAACTGCACGCACGAAAGCGGATACGTCCGGTGTCGAACCCCCATGACGAGCGTCTCGTCACCGTGATCCGTCGTCGCAGTCACGTCGAAACACGACGGCACCTCGGTCGCGACCAGGGAGTGATACCGACCGACGAGAAGGCCCTGTTCGAGACCGTCGAAGACGCCCGCGCCGTCGTGGTCGATCTGTGAGGCCTTGCCGTGAACGGGTTCGGGTGCGCGGCCGATCCGTCCACCGTACTCGTAAACGGCCGCCTCCAGCCCCAGGCAGACGCCGAACGTGGGAATTCGTGGGCTCAGTTCCGTCAGGACCGCTCGCGTGACGCCGACGTCGCGATCGTTCTTCGGGTGACCGGGCCCGGGGCTCAGGACGATCGCGTCCGGTTCGGCATCGCGAATCGCTTCGATCGAGGCGGTGTTCGTGACGACCGTCGGCTCCGCGTGCGCGCTCAGGTACTCCACGAGGTTGTACGTGAAGGAGTCGTAGTTGTCGACGACGAGGACCGACGGCCGACGGTCGTCGGTTCTGGATCGATCGGACGCGCTCATCGGTCGGCCTCCAGTCGTCGGTCGGAGTCGGCCGTCGATCGACGATCGACGTCGGCCGCATCCGTCGACTCGCTCGCGCCGTCCCCGTCGACCGCGATCCGATCGAGCGCGGTCAGGACGCCACCCATCTTCGCCTCCGTCTCTTCGTACTCGGACGCCGGGTCGCTGTCGGCGACGAGCCCGGCGCCCGCCTGGACGACGATCCGATCACGACCTCGACGCGATACATCGTCTCGCGTGGCCGATTCACGTTCGCTCTGGGTCCGTCCCTGCGAAGACGACCCCACTCCATGTTCGATCGTGGCCGTCCTGATCACGATCGCAAAATCGGCGTCGCCCGTCCACGAGTAGTACCCCACACCGCCACCGTAGAGGCCGCGCGGACGGGTCTCGAATTCGTCGATGAGTTCCATGGCGCGGATCTTCGGCGCCCCGGCGAGCGTTCCGGCCGGGAACGTCGCCCGCGTCGCGTCGAACGCGTCGGCGTCCGATGCGAGTTCGCCCGTGACGGTCGACTCGATGTGCTGGACGTGGCTGTACTTGCGGACGGTCATGAAGTCCTCGACGCGGACGCTCCCCGGGTTCGATACCCGGCGAACGTCGTTACGCGCGAGGTCGACCAGCATCGTGTGCTCGGCCCGCTCTTTGTCGTCCGCCAGCAGTTCGCCCGCGAGACGACGATCCTCGACCGGGTTCGGTCCCCGATCACACGTTCCAGCGATCGGATTCACCTCGACCCGGTCGCCGTGAACGGACACGAGCGTCTCCGGGCTCGCGCCGACGACGGTGCGGTCGCCGTGGGCGAGCAGGTACATGTACGGCGAGGGATTGCACGCACGCAGCGATGTGTACAGCGCGAGCGGGTCGATCTCACCGTCGAGTTTCCGGGATCGAGAGACGACACACTGATAGACGTCACCGTCGCGGACGTGGTCTTTCGCCCGGCGGACGATCGCCTCGTAGTCGGCCCGTTCGCCGGCGCGTTCGTCTCCAGGGGCGAATCCGCCCGTCTCGGGCACTCCGGCGTCGCGGAGCCGATCCAGGACCCGTGCCGCTTCCCGGCTGAGGTCGTCGTAGAGCTGACCCGGCTCGGTTTCCCGGTCGACGATCGGGGTACACACGAGCGAGATCGTTCCCTCACGCTCGTCGAATGCGAGGGTCTTCGTCGTCAGCAGGAATTGGGCGTCCGGCACCGGCGACGGGGGTCGCTCGACCCCCACCTCCTCCAGCCACAGATCGTAGACGGCGTCGTACGCGAGAAACCCGACGAGGCCGCCGTCGAAGTGCTGGCGATCGTACGAGGGCGGGTTCGCGAGACGCACGTCCGGCACTGCGGCGCGGAGCGCGTCCAGGTCGTCGCCCGGGACGTCCGTCTCGACCAGGTCTACCGGTGCGTCGGGCGAGATGGCCTCGATCGACGTTCCGTCCGGGTCGACGGTGACGATAGCCGCCGGGTCGTAACCGACGTAAGAATATCGCGCGTGTCGGTCTGACCCGGCGTCGTTCGGCCGGAACGCACCGTCTGGATCGCTCGAAGCCGTCTTCCCCGCGCTCTCCAACAGGAACGCGTAGCGATCGGCTCGCCCGTCAGTGGCCGCTCCCGCGTCGCCGTCCGGTCCCGCAGGCCGACCGGAGAGTGCGGCGTAGGCCGCCACCGGCGTCGTCTCGACGTCGAGATTGGCCACGGTGTGGACGACCGCCGGCCGTTCGTCACCGTCGCCGGCGAGGGCGACGAACTCCTCACGGTCGAGCGAAAGCGCCGGTCGCGTCATGGACGCTCCGTCTCGACGGACGCGGCTCTCGCTCGCTCGACGAAGGTACGGACCGCATCGTGGTCCTTGACGCCCGCGGCCGTCTCGATTCCCGTCGAGACGTCGACGGCGAACGGGTGGGCGACCGCGACCGCTCTCGCGACGTTCGACGGGGTGAGTCCGCCGGCGAGGACGACCGGTGACGCGAGGGACGCCGCTCGCTCTTCGGTCGTTCGCCAGTCGTGCGTCTCGCCGGTACCGCCAGCCCCCGACTCGTCGACGGAGTCGATCACGAGGGCGTCGGCCAGTTCGTCGTAGTGCGAGGGGACCTCGTCCGCGCCCGCGTCGACGGCGACGAAGAGTAACGCGTCCAGACGCGAGCGCAACGAGGCCAGTTCACCGACACCGACGCCGCCGTGAAGCTGGATCGCGTCGGGGTCGACCCGTCCGGCCAGTCGAGAGACGCGTTCGACGTCCGTCACCATCGTGACGAGGACACTCGTGACCGAGGACGGTACCCGATCGATCAAATCGGCGGCTCGCTCGGCGGTCACCTCTCGCGGCGTCTCGATCGGCACGTCACAGACGACTCCGACGGCGTCGGCGCCAGCGTCGATCGCGGCGTCGACGTCTGCCGGACGGGTGAGCCCGCAGATCTTCACACGCGGCCGACTGGCCGTCTCGGCGTCAGGACGAGCGCCGGCGGTCGAGCCGTCGACCGTCATCGGGCGGGCACACCGCGGAGTCGGTCGAGCGTGGCCGCCGCGTCGCCGGTCTCGATCGCCTCGCGGGCCAGTTCGACCCCCTCAGAGAGTGACGAAACGTCCCCCGCGACGTAGACGGCGGCGCCCGCGTTCGCGAGGACGACGTCGCGCCGTGCATCTTCGATCTCGCCCGAGACGATCCCCTCGAGCGCGGCCGCGTTTTCCGACGGCGAGCCACCCTCGATGGCCGCGATCGAGTGGCGGTCGAGTCCGAGATCGGCGGGTGTGATCGAGTACTCCGAGACGGTGGACCCCGAGACTTCGGCGACCTGCGTCCGTCCGTGAATAGCGATCTCGTCGGTCCCGGCGCCGTGGACGACGAGGGCACGCTCGACCGGCAGTCGAGCGAGGGCGTTCGCGAGTACCGGAACGAGGTCGGGGTCGTAGACGCCGACGACCTGTGCGTCCGCCCCGGCGGGATTGGTAAGCGGACCGAGGACGTTGAAGATCGTCCGCATCGCGAGTTCCCGGCGCGGACCGCTGACGGCCTTCATCGCCGGGTGGAACGCCGGCGCGTGGAGGTATCCGATCCCGTCGCGTTCGATCGCCGCTTCGACGGCGGCGGGGTCCTCTCGTACCTCGACCCCGAGTTCCGTCAGGACGTCCGTACTCCCGGACGAAGACGAGACGGCGGCGTTCCCGTGCTTCGCGATGGGAACCCCCGTGCCCGCCGCGACGATCGCGCTCGTGGTGGAGACGTTGATGGTGTCGTAGTCGTCGCCACCGGTCCCGCAGGTATCGACGAGTGGTTCACAATCCGGGTCGACCGTCCGCGCGGCCGCACGCATCCCCTCCGCGAACCCCGCGATCTCCGCCTCGGTCTCACCCTTCGCTCGCAACCCCGCGAGGAGGGCGCCGATCTGTGCCTCCGTCGCCTCCTCGAAGAGGGCCGTCGCGGCCGCCTTCGCCTGGGGCTGACTGAGGTCCGTTCCGTTCGTAACGCGTTCGACGTGGGCCTGCATAGCGTATCACTGATGGACGTCTTTGTCTTACGATGTACAAAAGAATACATCCACTTAAACGTGTCGCACGCAGCCACCCAGTGGTCGATGGAGCCACGTTCAGGTACCGGCCCGGACCGTGCCAACGACCGACGGCCGTCGATCGATTCGAAACCTTCAATTACGGGGGCGGGCTACGATTGAGTGCAGACGAACGCAGACCAGACGGGTTGGTGGTCTAGTCTGGTTATGACACCTCCTTGACATGGAGGAGACCGGCAGTTCAAATCTGCCCCAACCCACTTTTCGAGCGACAATACGCGAGGAGCGGAGCGACGAGTACATCGCTCGAAAATGGTGGAAGAAGATTTGAACCCTGGAAGTCGCAGCGCCGAACGGAGTGAGGCGACCGTCTTCCTTCGGTTCAAATCTGCCCCAACCCACTTTTCGAGCGACAACACGCGAGGAGCGGAGCGACGAGTACATCGCTCGAAAATGGTGGAAGGAGATTCGAACTACGCGAGGCGCACACAGCGAAGCGAGCACGTCTCGCAGCAGTTCAAATCTGCCCCACCGAGGGTTCGACCGACAGCGGTTGCGGAGCGACGCGTGGAGCGGCGGCTGCCAACTGCGTCTCGGGTTACCCCGGGAAGTAAAAATCCGATTTCGGGGTTCGGTGGGGTGAGGCGTCCCTGAGTGTGGCGATTTTGGTCGGACGGCGGTGTCGAACGATGACGACGTCGTAGGACGCGTCCGTCGCGACGGTTCCGCCGACGCTACTCACCGCGGTGACGAGATGGCCGGCGTTCTCGCTGCCGATGAAGACCATCGACGCGTCTTCGTCCCGCGCCACGGCTCGCAGCCGGTTCGCGATGGAGCCGGTGGGAGCGTACCGATCGACGAGCTTGTGACGGAAGTCGGCGCTCGGGCAGAGATCGGTCACCTGCCTGTGTAACGTCGAAACGACGGCTTCCCTGTCGAAGTCTTCGTCCGGGTCGATCCAGCCGCGCTCTCGTGCGTAGTCAGCGTTTCCGTTCGGGACGACACTGACGGCCAGTACATCTTCGTCGAAGACCGTACCGAACTCTGTGGCGCGGACGAGCGCCGCCTCGGCCAGTTCCGATCCGTCGAAGGGAACGACGAGCGTCATACGACGGTGTTGGGTCGCAGAGAGGAACCCCTTCCGGCCCGTTCCACGGTCGTGGGAACCCGGCGGGCGAGGACGTCACGGTGTCCGAGTAAGGGGATATGTATAGCTCGACGTAGATCCACGTGCCGAGGACTCGTTTGACCGTTAGCACGTCGAAAACGACGCGATCGAGAGCCCACCTTCTATTTCGAAGACGATCCGTGGCTCGTGGCACACGACCGAATCGAGTGTGTGGGTGTGCTCTCGGTCTCCCACGTGAATTGTGGCAGCGTGTTCGCCGGTACCAGCGACGTTGTACCGAGTTATCGATCCGCCTGCGCCGACGTCGAACCGGTCAGTATACACTGTTTCGCCGGAACCCGCCGAAACGGACAGAGAGACCTGCGTGCGTTCGTCGGTGAGATTCTGTACTTCGATCGCCACGTTACTCCGGGTACGCCGCCACAAGACGCCGCCGGTAACACTCCCGCCAATGAGTACACTACCGGCGAGTACCGCTCGACGGTTCATATCTATATCCACTCCACCCGTGATACAATACTATCCGGAATTGTCTATATCCGGAATTATCTATAGTTGTGCGCTACTAGTCGCGATAGGTGTTTCACACACGATCGAACACCCGTGATCCGCTTACAGAGGGTTGACCGGACCGAAATCTCTCACGCCGACCCCGGATCACCCCCAGGCACCCGAGTCGTATCGAACTCCAGCATCCCGATCGCCGCGATGCAGTCCACGCACAGGCGTTTCTCCGAATCCGCGTACCGGTACGAGAGTGGCCCCTCGTGGACCGCCCGAACGTACGCCCAGTACGTCTTCGCCAGGTCCTGACCGCAGCGGGGGCACGGATCGTCCGGCCGCGGCTCGTCGAACTCGTGTCTGCCCATCTCAGTTCACCGGGAGAGAGCCGAGTCGAACGACGAGTGATTCGACTCTCGCTTTAGAATCCCAGACTAATTCGGGACGAAGCGCACGCTGACTGTACCACAGACCGCCGCGACCTTTTTGTTTCGGTAGTGTGTTTGCAAGCATGGCTGAAGGAATCCCCCAGTAGGGGTTTCGGAAGCCACGTCTCGGGTGGGTTCAGCACCCGGGACATTTCTACGGCGCATGTCCCCGCGCGGTGCATGGAGCGCGTGACTTCCGTTCACCACGTCAACTCGAAGCGCCATATAATTATCGACAATTAGTGGGAAAGGATCCGGGTTGGTACCGCCAACAACAGGGTGTTCGGTAGACGAATGCTGGAAGTATTCTGTAGAGAACACGGTGAAAGCCCCTGGCGGTCACGAGTCGGGGCGGTCGTTGTGCTCCTCACTCGCTTCGCTCGGTGCGGTGTCTGTGACGGGAGTCTCAGATTAGCGGGAGCGCAGCTCCCGCGTCACTTACCTCCCGCACCTTCCCCGAGAGGGCGGTCGGTTCCACCGACCGCCTATACCGTGGCGGCTTCCGCCGCCACGCGCGCCAACCCCTTTCAGTCTCATCCGGATCGCTCGTGCCGGCTACCCTGACCAGTCGCAAGTCTAGTCCGTCGAACCCACTCAGATCATCGGTTCGTCCCGTATGTCCGGGTGCTCCCTTGCAAAGGCGACGAGTCGGTCGACGTAGGATTCGAACGGCGGGACGGAAACGTCGCTTCCCGCGAGAGCGCGGGTCGTATTCGGACAGGCGTACCGCGTCGGGTGGTCGAGATAGGGGAACGTGTGGGGATCCGACTCGATGCCGAGTCGGTCGAGGGCGTTCGTCGCCGCGGTCGCGATCCCCATCGTCGTCGGGAGCCGGACGGTGCGGTGGTCGGTCGCGTCGGCGAGGGCGTCGACGAACGCCGGGACGGACAGCGGCGCCGGGTCGCAGAGCTGGTAGACCTCGCCGACCGCGTCTCCCCGGGCGCTGATGTGGGCGATGGCGTCGACGACGAAGTCCCGCGGGACGACGTTCAGCTCGGCGTCGGCCGAGTTCGGAAGGGTGAACGTCGCGGAGAGCAGGCGGGGCTGGGCGAGGATCAGTTGCAAGAGGTTGTAGGGACCGTCGAACTTCTCGGTCTCGCCGGTTTCGCTGTCGCCGACGACGATGGCGGGGCGGTAGATCGTCGCCGGGAAGCCCTCGGCCATGCGCTCCTGGACGGCGACCTCGGCGCGATACTTCGTCTCCTCGTAGTGGTTGTTGAACGACTGACCCTCGCGGAGGTGGTCCGCAGTGAACACGCCGTCGTACCGCCCGCTGACGTAGCACGTACTGACGTAGTGAAAGCGATCGACATCGAGAGATTCGGCGAGCGCGAGGACGTGCTCCGTCCCGCGGACGTTGACCGCCTCCGCCAGGTCGCGCTCGACACCGAGATCGTAGACCGCAGCCAGGTGGTACAGTTCGGTGACGGCGTCGAGCGCGTCACGATCGTCGCCGAGGCCGAGATCTGGGTCCGTGATGTCGCCCTCGACCAGGCGGATGGCGTCGGCGTCCCCATCGTCGGAGACGGTCTCGACGGCGTCGGCATCGTCGTCGCTACCGATGCGTCCGACCGATTCGCTCTCGGTACCACGGACGTTGGCCGCGATCTCCCGCGCCCGTTCCCGGGCGACGTCGGCGTACTTCGGCTGGACGAGGCAGGCGACCGGTCCGTCGCCACGCGAGAGGAGCCGTTCGAGCAGCGCGGAGCCGAGGAAGCCGGGGAAGCCGGTGAGGAAGACGGTCGGATCCCTCACGACACCCACCTAGTGAGGCGGCGCTGAACGGCGGTCAGTCCGGTGAACGCGCGGGCAAACAGCCACTTCGGGACGCCCGGCGGAGCGCCAAGGGGGCCGACGCGTGAGGTCGCGATGGTCCGCGATTCGGTGAAGCGAGTGAGACCCTCGGGCCCGTGCCGCCGGCCGAGTCCGGAGTCGCCGAAGCCGCCCATCGGCGCGTCGACGGCGCCCCACCCGATCGTGTAGGGATCGTTCACGCAGACGGTTCCGCAGTCGATCTGACGGGCCACCTCGCGGCCGCGTGACCGGTCACTCGTCCACACGCTCGCGTTCAACCCGTAGTCGGTGTCGTTGGCGCGCTCGATCGCGTCGTCCGCGTCGGCGACGGGCATCACCGAGACGACCGGTCCGAACGTCTCCTCGCAAGCGACCCGCGCGTCCGGATCGACGTCGGTCAGGATCGTCGGTTCGTAGCAGAAGGGGCCGACGTCCGGTCGCGCGCGCCCGCCGGTGAGGACGGACGCGCCGTCCGACACGGCGTCCTCGACGTGCGCCTCGACGGACGCCAGGTGGTCGCCATCGATGAGCGAGCCGACGTCGGGACCGTAGTCGAATTCGAGTCCGACGGAGAGCCGCCGCGTGGCACCCACGAAGGCGTCGAGAAACGCCTCGTACCGACGCTCGTCGACGAAGATGCGTTCGGGCGCGAGACAGAGCTGTCCCGCGTTGGTGAACGCACCCTCGACGGCGCCGCGGGCCGCCGTTTCGACGTTTGCGTCGTCGAGAACGATCAGCGGGTTCTTCCCGCCGAGTTCGAGCGAACAGCCGATCAGGTTGCGGCCGGCCTGCTCGGCGACGGACCGTCCCGTCTCCGTACTTCCGGTGAACGCGACGTAGTCGACGGCGTCGATCAGCGCCGGCCCGACGGTCGCTCCCTCGCCGGTGACGATCTGGAAGATCCCCGACGGGAGGCCGGCCTCCTCGAGGAGTTCCGCGAGCGCGAGTGCGATAAATGGCGTCTTCGCGTCCGGTTTGCAGACCACGGCATTCCCGGCCAGCAGCGCCGGGATCGCGTCGGTCATCGAGAGCGTCATCGGATAGTTCCACGGCGAGAGTACCCCGACGACGCCGACCGGGTCACGGGTGACCGTCGCCGTCGTCGCGAGCGGGACGGCGCCGGTCCGACGGTCGTCCGCCAGGATCCCCGGCCCCTCGCTCGCGTAGTACGAACACGTAAGCGGCACGTCGACGACCTCCTCCAGCGCGTGGAGACGCGACTTGCCCGTCTCGAGCTGTATCAGGTCCAGCAGCGTCTCGCGACGGTCGGCGACGAGGTCGCCGAACCGTTCCAGGATGGCCGCCCGGTCGTCGACCGGCGTCTCGCTCCACGTGGACTGGGCGCGACGGGCACGGTCGACCGCGTGTTCGACGTCCGTCGCTTCGCACGCTGGAATCGCCCCGACCGCCTCGTCCGTGATCGGCGTGTGGACCGGGATCGAGGGCCGATCGTTCACCGGTCGCACGCGGTCGGCGAGATGCTCGAGGCGCGACTCTGACAGCCCCGTTGCGGTGATCGGCGTCGTCCCCTTCGAACTGGTCATACGTACCCTAACACTGAGGAAACCTAATAAGTTGATGCGAGGTGGAGACGGATCCGGGATTGCAACAGGGCCACGACCGTGCCGTCGAGACCCTTCTTTGACGTTCGAACGACCCGCGGGTGACGACAGCGCCGTGCTGGTTCCCCCGGCAACAGCGCTTATGATCCAGTACCCCAATCCTTCCCTCGTGAATATCAAGCGTATCGTTATCTTCGGCGTTCTCGGGGTGGTGTTCTCGGGCGCACTGCTGTCGGCCAACGTCCTGGTCGCGACCGATCGGACGGTAATGAACTCGGAGTACGCGACCGACACGGCCGCGGAGGCCGAACTGTACGCATCGCTCGAAACGGAGATAGAGGGGCAACTCGGCGGGGACGGCGGGACGATCAGTCCGGCACTCCCCATCGACCGATCGACGAACGACGTGCTCGCGGCGGCCATCACTAGAGAGTACGTCAGGTCACAGGTCGACGCGAACGTGGACGAGTTGTACGCCTACCTGCACGGTGAGCGTGAGACCCTCTCGCTCACGATCGAGACGGACCCCGTAATCGAGAACGCCGTCACAGAACTCGAAGCCGAACTTCAGGGAGTCTCGCCGTCCGATTTCGACGAGACGCTCTCAGGGCTGGCGACCGGAACCGGAGAGACGGCACCCGGGACGGCGATCGAGGAGATGGCCGAGAGTCAGTCCTCGTTCGACGAGCACCGGGCCTCGTTCGAAGCGCGCATCAAACAGCAGATCCAGGACGAGACGCCGAGACACCTGAGCGACGAGGAACTTGACCGTAGGTACGAACGGCGTCGCGGCGACATTCGAGCGGACCTACTCGACGAGCAAGAGCGCCAGATCCAGGCGGCGGTCGACGATGGCACGATCCCCGCGTCCGTCGCCGATCCGGTCGAGACCATCGTGGACGCCAGGGTCGAAGCGCTCACCGGCGCGATCGGCTACGACACCTACAGCGAGACGGTGGAGACGGGAATGGCCGAACTCCGATCCGCCGCACTCACCGAAGCCGAGGACACTATCCGCGCCGAGGCGCCGGAATCGGTGAACGTAACGGAGGAGTTCGGGGCGCAGGAACGCAGCACGATGGAGACAGCACAGACCGCGACCACGACGGCGTCGACGCTGGCCATCGTCCTCCCGCTGCTCGCACTCGGGCTCGCCGCACTTCTCACCTGGATCGGTCCGCCGTCGAGCGCCGCTCGCCTCGTCGGCAGCGCGACGGCGATGGTCGGTCTCGCGAGTCTCGTCGGCGCGCAGTTCGCTTCAGGTGCGGTCGAATCCGCGATCGAATCCGCTAACGGCCCGGAAGCGGCGATGCGGTTCGTCCAGCTCCTCGTAGACGGATTGGTCGGCCTGCTCACCTGGCAATCGATCGGGTTACTCGTCGTCGGGGTGGGCCTCGTCGGAGCGAGTGTCGCGATCCGACGCGACCTGATCCTCCCGGCGTACGAGTGAGCGTCGAGAGGCGGCCCAGACGCTGGTTACGATGCGTCGGGGTCCGCTAGATACGCGATGCCGTCGGGATGGATGCCGGCGTCGTACCGTGTCACTTCTTCGAACGAATCGACGTCGATCACGGAGACGTCGTTCGTCTTGTTGTTCGCGACGAAGGCTCGCGAGCCGTCCGGCGCGAAGACGGTGCCGCCGGGCCAGATGCCGACTGGAATTCGGGCGATCTCCCACGGTTTCCGCTCGCCGTTCCGAACGTGTTCGGTGTCGATCACCGAGACGCTGTCCGATTCGCGGTTCGGGACGAACGCGTACCGGCCGTCGGGCGAGAGCATCACGCGGATGGGCGTCTCGCCGAGCAGGGCCTCGCTCGTTTCCTCGTACGTGTCCGGATCCAGGACCGAGAGCGTGCCGTCGTCCTGGTTGGCGACGAGTACCTCGCCGGTATCCGGGTCGACGCCGATCCCCTCGGGGCCCTCACCGACCGGCGGATCCGCGACGACGCGGCGAGTGTCGCAGTCGACGACTGTGACGGTGTCGCTCCCGATGTTGGCCACGTAGGCCGTTTCCTCGTCGGGCGAGAACGTGACCATGTGCGACTTGTCCTGGTGCGTCGGGATCCTCTCCAGGAGTGCCAAGGTGTCGACGTCGAAGACGAAGAGCTGGCTACTGTACGTCGAGGCGAGCCAGAGTTCGTCGGCGGATTCGCGGACGGCGAGCCCGTGCGGGAAGTCGAACAGGTCGTGTTCGAACCGGTCGACGACGGTACGGTCGGCCGTGTCGATAGCGACCACCGAGCCGCCGAGCGAGCAGGTCACGTACGCTCGCGAACCGTCCGGAGAGACGGCCACCTCGTGGGGATTGAACTCGGTTTCGACGACGTCGATCGTGTCGCCGGCCGCCGCGTCGACGAACGACACGGTGTCCTCGTCCTTGTTCAGCACGATCAGTTGGTCGGTCGAGGGCGCGGACATAGACGCCGGTTCGACTGCCACCCGCTTAACGGTCCGTATCGGTAGAGCCATCGCCGGTGCGTGCGACCAGTTCGTCGGTTCCATCCTCGGTGACCCGCTCCGCCAGGACCACGTTGAGGACGGCGCCGAACAGGATGACGATCCCCGCCAGGTAGAGCCAGGTGACGAGCAGGAGGATACCACCGACGGCGCCGTAGGCGTCGTACTGGCCGGCTCTTGCAGCGTAAAACTGGAAGGCGATCTGGAGGACGCTCCAGCCGACGGCGGCGAAGAGGGCGCCGGGGACGACCTCGCGAAGCGAGACGTCGATCGGTGGCAGCACGTAGTAGACCGGCAGGAAGACGAGTACGAGACTCGCGACCAGTCCGGTCCACCCGAGGACGTACCCGAACGGGACGTACGCGGCGGCGATACCGAGGAAGAAGCCGAGACCGATCATCGCGGCGAGTCCGCCGGCGACGGCGACCAGCGCGACGAGGGCGTCGACGAGGTGATCGACGAAGGATTTCTCCACGGCGGTTCCGTAGATCCGGTCGAACGAGATTGAGAGTCCGCGAAAGACCTTCAGGGCCCCCCAGGCGGCGACGACGAGGGCGATAACCGTCGCCTGCGTTCGACCGGATTCGGCCGTCAGAACCTCGGTTAGCAGGACGGCGCCGACGTCGGGCATGGCGTCGCCCGCGACGGCGACGATCTCGGCGGCGGTTTGTTCGCCACCGACGAGCGAGCCCACCACTAGCGCGAGGACCACCGTCGGAACGATCGAGACGAACGCGTAGTACGCGAACGCCGCCGCGAGTATCGTGACCTCGTGTTCGGACGCGATCCGGTAGACGTCGATCGCAGTGCGTCTGAGAGTGCGCCCGTTCACGGTCGTCCCGCTCCGGTCGGTTCGATCGCCGGACGGACCGAAACGTCGGTTCCGTCGTCCGATGTCGTGCAGGCGCGGCGGCCAGGCGTCGCCCGGTCGACGCGACGCCACCGAATCGGCGACGGAACCCGCTTAGCGTTCGGTACAGAAATTGTGCGTGGCAAAGACCTTCCCCTCCTCGGTGATGTAGACGCCGACGCCGCCGCGGTCCCAGTCCTCGGTGAGTATCGCCTCCCGATGGGGTTCGGAGTGCATCCACTGGTCAACGAGCCCCTCGGCCAGTTCTTCGGCGGTCCGGTACTGCCTCGTTTCGCCGTCCGATCCCTGAACGCGCCTGTCAGCCCAGTTTTGCGCGATGTTCTCACCGTAGATGTGACAGTAGTTCGCGGTCGTCTCGTATCGATCCATCGGACTCTGCCCGTCGGGATTAGTGTGTGCGAAGTACGCGCGATCGGCCATGTCTTCGCTGTGGGCTCGCGCGACGGACGCGATCGTCCCGTCCCAGACGAGCGGGTCGAGCCCGCGTTCGGCGCGGATGTCGTTCACCGTGAAGTGGACGTAATCTTCGACGTGCTCGCTCCGAACCGTCGCTACACCTTCGTAGGACGAATTGCCCGGATTGTCCGGGTGTTGCAACGAGGGGTTGTGAGCCCCCGCCGCGGGCGGGGTGTCGGTCTCGATCGAACTCGCCTGATAGACGACCTCGTCGAACACCTGTGGAACGACGGTGACGGTCGCGAGAACGAGCGTAGCGAGGATGCACACGGCGACGAAGTACCGAACGACGCCGACGAGTCCACGCTCCGTTCGCGGCCCGCCGGTGGCCGTCTCGTCGCCCGCTCCGTCGTCGGATTCGCCAGCCGGGGGCGACCGCGTGTTCATCGCTACGGTCCTTGCACCGCCGGCCATATTGACCTGTGGGTTTTCTCCCGACCCTACAGCGCGTACGTGTCGCGTACGAAATCGATAGTACGAGTGGAGCAGACGCGATGGACTCGTATGACGCGACTAGACACCTCCGTCGGAGTCGTCGCGTCGCTCGTCGGTCGATCGTTCGCGTCGGCCAATCACGCATCCGAATCCGCGCACGCGCGTACCGAGTCGACGACGAGCTCAAGGGCGAACTCGTCCGTGGATCGTATCGTGAATCCCGACGACGAGTCCCGGAACGACGATCATGAAGACGTGCTCCTCGACGGGGATGCCGAGGACGTCCACGCCCGTTCGCAAGTCGATGCTGAAGACGCCGACCGCCAGCGTGTACCGATCCCACACGTACGCGATCGGGTAGAGCACGACGATCGTCCGGGCCGCGGCTCGAAGCGCGTCGGCACGCCTGAGTAACGAGAACGCGACGATCCCCCAGAAGATTTCGGTGACGAGGTAGGTGTATCGGCCGAACGCGTCTATTCCAGGGACCCGGTCGGCGACCGACGAGAGCGCGTGAGTCCGGTCGCGCGTACCGGGCTGGGATCGAGCACAACGCATACGTCTCGTACACGTTCGCGGCCGAAAAAGTCGGGCCCGGCGACGGCGGATCCGTCTGTCGGACACGGACGGCACCGAGACGGGATTTGTCGAGTCGACGATGAGTCGAGTAGCGGACGCGCAACCGAACGGCACTGCCAGGAATCAGCCGATCGGGACCGCCTTCGGCGGCGATAGCGTCGACGTACCGACGTGCAATACGATCATAGCTAACACACAACACGGGCAATATGTTGATTACGGTCGGGACAGAACGTGCGACCAGAGCGATGAATATTGCTGACATTGCGACCCGTGACCACCTCGAGATAGACGTCGGGACGCGAATGGGGAAGGTTCGAGCCGAGTTCGAAAACGGCAACCCCAAGGGACTGATCGTCACCGACGACGGCGAGTACGAGGGCGTCATCAGCGAGCGCCAGGTACTCCAGAGTCACGTCGAGGACGACGCGAAGGTCGCTGCGCTACTCAAACCGAGTCGATCGGCGCCGGCCCCGACGGTCGAGCGCGACGAGGACGTGCGCGAAACCGCGCGCATCCTCATCGAGGGCAACGCGAAGATCGCCCCCGTCTTCGAAGACGGCGAGCTCTGGGGGATCGTCACCGACGACGCCGTCCTGGAGGCCGTCATCGACAACCTCACGGCCATCACCGTCGCCGACGTCTACACCGTCGATCCCATCACCGTCGAGGAGGACGACGGGATCGGAAAGGCGATCAACCACCTGCGCGAACACGGCATCTCCCGGTTGCCGGTCCGAAACGAGAACGGGTACCTGACGGGCATGGTCACCACCCACGACATCGCCGATTTCGTCATCCGGGAGAACGACCGGATGACCCAGGGCGACCGCGTCGGCGACAACGAGCGCATGCTCGACGTCCCGGTCTACGACATCATGAACAGCCCCGTCGAGACCACGACGGCGGAGGCGACCGTTCGCGAGGCCGTCGAGACGATGCTCGAGTTCGACTACGCTGGTCTCGCGGTGACGCCGGACGGTGACGACCGCGAGATCCTCGGCGTGGTCACCAAGACGGACGTCCTCCGCGCGCTCACCTACACCGAGGAAGAACAGATGGACGTACAGATCACGAACATCTCACAACTCGGAGCGATGAGTCGCGCCGACGTCGTCGAGAGCATCACGACCGTCGTCGACAAGTACGCGAAGATGCAGGTCCAGCACGCCCACGTCCGCTTTCACGAACACAAGGAGAAACTCCGCGGGCAGCCGCTGATCCGGTGTCAGATCCGGCTGCGGACGAACAAAGGGCAGGTCGCCGGCTCCGGCGAAGGCTACGGGGCCGAGAACGCGTTCCGCGTCGCGCTCGACAAACTCGAGCGCAACGTCCTCGAACTGAAGGGGATCACCAGCGACGAGGAGTATCGCGGCCAGCTCCTCCGGAAGTTAAACGAGATATAGCGGGGCCGACCGGTTTCGATCCGCCTCCACTCGGTTGGTCGGTCGGCTTGGATCAGGACCCGACGGCGACGACCGGGACGGTCGGCACGGCTCGATTTCGACGAGCGCGACGTGTGTCGGCGACGAGGGGCTCGGCCGGCAAACGTGAAGGGAGTCGACGAGGAGATCTGCCGGCACGCGTGAGTGGAAATCGACGAGGATCTCGGCCAGTACGCGAGAAAGAGTCTGTGACGTCAGTCACGGCTGGCGGTCGCTCCCTCGGAGACCCTCGTTCGTGATCGCGAACTGGACGGACTCGCCTGCCGGTTTCGACCGGTGTTTCTCCAGGGTTGCCCGTCGGTTGCCGCCGCGGAACCGGTCGATCCGGATGATCGTTCCGGTCCAGTGTTCGAGCGTGTTGCCGCCGAGGGGACGCGTCCGGTCGGAGTCGGGGTCGGAGAAGACCTGGTTCGTGACCACGACGGCGACGTCGTGCTTTCTGGCGAGCGAGAGGAGGTGGGTCACCTGGCTCGTCACCTGCCGAAGCGCGTCGCCGGCCTGGGCGTCGTCGGCGCGTTCGAGGCGATAGAAGCCCGTCGCACTGTCCAGGACGATCAGGTCGGCACGATCCGCGAACTCTTCGACGTCCCGGACGGCTTCGGCCTGCTCGTCGAAGTCGAGCGCCTCCTCGATGACGATCCGCGAGGCGATCGACTCCGCGTTGGCCAGTTCGTCCGCGTCACCGTCGACGCGCGCGTCGAGCAGTTGTTCGAAGCGCTCGACAGAGAGCCCTTCCGTGTCCACGTAGACGGCCATCCCGCCCGCCGCGGCGGCCTCGACGGCGCCGGAGAGGGCGAGGTTCGTCTTCCCCGCCGCGGGTGGTCCGTACAGTTGCGTGACGGTCCCGCGCTCGAACCCGCCACCCAGAAGGTCGTCGACCGGGGGACACCCGGTCGAGATCGCGGCATCGTTCACGCGCTTCCTTCGAAACACACCGGCAAAAAGTCCCCGGAACCACTGTCCGAGCACGCGAGACGACGGTCCCGACGAAGCGTCTCGCCCCGTCGTTACCGGAGGTTGACGCCTCGTGTCGAGAGGAATTCGGACACGTCCTTGATCTCGACCGGGCTGCCGATGATGCGGTACCGATCGCCCGGTTCCGAGACGACGGTGACAGTGAAGCGTTCGTCGAGCTGCACATCCAGCTCGTCGAGGGTCGCCCTGCCGACGACGATTTGCGTGCTGTCGCGCAGCATCGACGCGCTGGGCATACGCAGCACTTTTCGAACGGACTGCTTATACGTACCGAAAGCAGTTTCCAGTGGAAGGGACCGGTGTGTGAACGTGAGTTTCGATGTGTGGTAGTGTACACTCCCGTACAGTAGTGACAGTCACGTAGTACGACGATGTGGACGGGGACCTGCGGTGAGACCGACGCCGGCGCGCATGGAAAGGGTTTTTCGATACGACCGGTTCCGTTCGGGTACATGGGGCTCGAGGAGGAGATCCGCGAGATCGAAGACGAAATCGCCAATACGCCCTACAACAAGTCGACGGAGGCCCACATCGGTCGGCTGAAGTCGAAGCTCGCGGAGAAGAAGGAGAAACTCGAGAAGCAGCAATCCGGCTCCGGCGGAGGCGGCGGATACTCCGTCGAGAAACACGGCGACGCGACCGTCGCGCTTGTCGGCTTCCCGAGCGTCGGCAAGTCCTCGCTGCTCAACTCCCTGACCAACGCAGAGAGTGAGACGGGATCGTACGAGTTCACGACGCTGGACGTCAATCCGGGGATGTTGAACCACCGCGGGGCGAACATCCAGCTGCTCGACGTGCCCGGCCTCATCGAGGGCGCGGCGACCGGGAAGGGCGACGGCAAGCAGGTGCTCGCAGTCGTGCGAAACGCGGACCTGATCGTCTTCGTCCTCTCGGTGTTCGAGATCGACCAGTACGACCGCCTCCAGGAGGAGCTGTACGACATCAACATCCGCGTCGACGAGGAGCCGCCACGGGTGACCGTCCGCCCGAAGATCAAAGACGGCATCAAGATCACCTCGAGTGCCGACCAGGAACTCGACGAGGAGACGATCAAAGACGTCCTGCGCGACCAGGGCTACGTCAACGCCGTTCTCAATCTCCAGGAGACCGTCACGATCGATCGGCTCATCGACGGCCTCATGGAGAATCGAGAGTACATTCCCTCGATCACCTGCGTGAACAAGGTCGACCTCATCGATCCCGACTACAAGGAGACCGTCGACGGCCGCCTCCGCGAACGCGACCTGGACCCGGAGGAAGTGACGTTCATCAGCGCAGCAGCCGAGAAAGGCCTCGACGCCCTCAAAGACCGCATCTGGGAGCGGCTGGGGCTCATCCGCGTCTACATGGACAAACCCGGCCGCGGCGTCGACTGGGAGGAACCCCTCGTGGTCGAGGCGGGGACGACCATCGGCGAAGCCATCGAGAAACTCGGCGGCGAGATGGAAGAACGCTTCCGCTTCGCCCGCATCTCCGGACCGAGCGCCACCCACGACGAACAGCAGGTCGGCACCGATCACGTCCTCGAAGACGAGGACGTCCTGAAGCTGATTCTCCGGCGGTAGGCCGACGAACACCCCGTTCGAAACGACGAAGAGACGCCTCTCTGATTCGAGTGTGTCGCGTCCGAGTGCATCGGCCGCGAACGGTTCGTCTACGGGCGGTGACTCCGAGGTGGTCGTCATCGGGCGGTGACTCCGGGGTGAGGTAAGCGTACGGACTGATCGGTCACCGACATTATCTGTCATGGGACATAATTTTATGACGGTTGAGTGTACACACCCACCATGGCAGGTTATGGCGCGTTAACACTCGTACCGCCGCTGCTGGCGATCGGCCTGGCGATCCGGACGCGGAAAGCCGTGCCCGCACTGTTTCTCGGCATCTGGTCGGGGGCAATCCTGTACGCCGGCGGGCCAACGCTCTTTGGCGACCCGAACGGCTGGTTCCGCGAGGTGCTGAGAGAGCGCACGCTCACGCCCCAGACGGCGTTCTTCGGTGATCCGCTCGGGTGGGGATACGACGTCGTGGCGAACGGGTTCGGCCTCTTCACGGCGTTCGAGTGGATAACCGGCGCCGTCGCCGACTCGTTCCAGGCGCAAATCCTCGTGTTCACGTTACTGCTCGGATCGGGCGTGGCGATGATCTGGAACCTCGGCGGGTCCTACGCGGTCAGAGACTGGGCGCTGGAGCGACTACAGACCCGCAGAGGGGGGTCCCTGGCCGCGATGGCCCTCGGACTGGTCATCTTCTTCGACGACTACGCCAACACGGCCATCGTCGGTTCGACCATCAAGGACGTCTCTGACCAGCTCGGTGTGTCCCGAGAGAAACTCTCGTACATCGTCGACTCGACCGCTGCGCCAGTCGCAACGCTCGCGATTTCGTCCTGGATCGCGTTCCAGCTGGATCAGATCGAGAACGCGTACGACAGTCTCGGGCTCGAAACACATCCGAGCGCGATGGAGATCTTCCTCCAGTCGATCCCGTTCAACATGTACGCGGTCCTGGCGATCGTCATGGTCTTTCTCGTCGTCTGGACGAAGCGCGATTACGGCGAGATGCTCGACGCGGAGCGACGAGCGACGAGTACCGGAGACGTGTTCCGTGACGACGCACAGCCGATGCAGGACGTCCAGGGGACGCTCGGCGAGCCGCACACGGACGATCCCCGGTTGGTGAACTTCTTCGCACCCATCGCCGTCCTACTCGTCGTGACGCTCGGCACAGCGCTCTGGACCGGCACACCGTCGGATCTAACGATCGAAACGGTCCTCGACGCACCGTTCGACACGCTGTATACGATGGTCATCGAGGCGAGTTTCGCGTCGGCGTTGATCTACGGCTCGTTCGCCATGGTTGCCACCGGCTTCGTGCTTGGCCACCTCCAGGGTAGCATGGACCTCCGGGAGGCCACGGACGTGACGATCGACGGGTTCGGAATCATGCTGACGGCCGTGACCATCCTCGTCCTCGCCTGGGGGATCGGGACGACCGTCGGCCAGCTCGGTACCGGGGAGTACGTCGCGAGCGCCATCGGCGACTCGCTGCCGATCGCACTTCTCCCCGCCGTCGTCCTCGTGACGGCCGCGTTCATCGCGTTCTCCACCGGTACCGCCTGGGGAACGATGGGTATCATCACCCCCATCGCTATTCCCGTCGCCTGGACGATGACCGGCGACCACACGATGAGCGCCGCCGTCGTCGGCATGGTCTTCTCGGGGGCCATCTTCGGCGACCACAGCTCGCCGATATCCGACACCACCGTCCTCTCGGCGACGTTCACCGGTGCCGACCTCGTCGACCACGTTCGGACCCAAATTCCCTACGCGCTGACCGTTGGCGGGGTAGCCACGCTGATGATCACCGTCTGGGGGATCACCCGCATCACGCCGATCGTCCTCCTGGCGATCGGAGCGGTCCTCCTGGTCGGGCTCCTGTACGGGCTCTCAGAGTTCGACGCGCGACGCAAGGGCGTCGATCCCGTCGCCGCGAACGACGGAGAGCACGCTGACGGACCGATCGGTCCCGGATCCGATGGGGACGTGGCGTCCGACGGCGGCCCCGCAGAGAGCGAGTAGATCCGCCGGCCGAGTCCCCGCCTGACGGGCCCGGGCTCGGCCGTCTGCACCGCGATTGCGTCCCTTCCGCCTTCGGCACGCTTTTTCACCCCGCCCACGTATTCGGGCGTATGGACGGCATCGTCGACCACGCCATGATCCGCGTCTCGGATCTCGAAGAATCACTCGAGTGGTACCGAACACACCTCGACTACGAGGAGAAAGACCGCCACGAGGGTGACGACTTCACACTCGTCTACCTCGGGCCCGAGGACGTGCACGACGACGGCGCGATGCTCGAACTCACGCACAACCACGGCACCGACGAGGTCGAAATCGGCGACGCGTGGGGCCACATCGCGGTTCGCGTCCCTGAGGGCGAACTAGAGGATCACTACGACCAGCTGATGGACGAGGGCGTCGACGACTACCGCGATCCCGAATCGTGCGGCGGTCACTACGCCTTCGTCAAGGACCCCGACGGTCACGAGATCGAGATCGTCCAGCGATCCCCCGACGACGGCGCGCTGTGGTCGATCGACCACACCATGATCCGTGTCGAGGACGCCGACTCGGCACTCGGCTTCTGGACCCGCAAGTTCGAGTACGACGAGGTCGGCCGCTGGGAGTCCGACTCCTTCGCGAACTACTTCGTCGAACCCCGCGACGCCGCCGACGAGGCCATGGCCGTCGAACTCACCTACAACTACGACGGGCGCTCGTACACCCAGGGCGACGGCTGGGGCCACCTCTGCGTCCGCGTCGACGACCTCCACGACGACTGGGACCAGCTGCAGACGCGGGAGGCCGACGACTACCGCGAGCCTGCCGACTGCGACCACCTGTACGCCTTCACGCGCGATCAAGACGGCCACGAGATCGAACTGCTCGAACGCGACCCGGCGGCCGACTCGCTCTTTCCGTTCTAAGGTCGCGCCAGGGGCAGAATAAGTAGCCAGCCGTGCGTCGATGTCGTTACTCGACGATCGATTCGGCGACGCTACGCAGCGTCTCCTCGTCGGTGTACCCGCTTATCCAGTAGGTCAACTCGCCGGCGGTCCACGTGAGAGACGTTCTGTTCAACGAATCAACACTCGTTTGCCTCGCCTCCACGGAACCGAGGTCGACCGGCTCACCGCCCATGTCGGTACTGGGGCCGCTCGGCTCGTCGGTGACGAGAAGGGTGAGTTGATCGGCCGATTCGTCGACGTACTGGAGCGAGGCCATCCACCCCTGGAGAGTCTGTGACGTTATCGTCCTGTTGTGCGAATACGCCTCGGGAACGGTCGGGTCGGGGAGGTCGAACGGGACGGTCTCGTCGGCTGAATCCACGTCGTCGTGGGTCTCCGTCGGCAGTTCGTCGTAGTCGAGAACCTCGACGTCCGCCGGCGGGTCGAAGGTGAATCGATCGTCCGCGATCTCCGCATCCGGGGTGAACGATTCGTAGGTTATCGTCATCGTGAGGCCGGGATAGCCGGGCTTCGCCATCTCCTGTTTCAGCGGAACGCCGGTCTCGTCGTCGATCCACAGCGTCACGTCGTCTGACGGTGATTCGGGTTCGGAACCGGTGAGTTCGACTATCGTCACCGACCGGTCGGCGACGGTGTCGGTCCCGACGCGCTCGGCCGCCATCGCGTCGAAATCGATCGCGTTGAATTGCTGCCTGTACGTCGTGAGCTGGCTCGGGATCGAACTCGTCTCCATACGGACAATGCGATCTGTCCCGTCGTCGGACAGCCAGATGGACGATCCGTCGTTGACCATCACATCCGGGTCGATCGGTTCCTGGTCGGCGTCGACGACTTCCTGGCGCTCCTCGAAGAGCGAACGCCGCCAGACCTCGTACGTAGTCGACCCCGTCTTAGTCCCGTCACTCACCGACGTCGTCACCGTGGCGTGATACGATGCTGACGTGACGTTCAACGACTGGGACCGTTCGACCAGTTCTGCCGCGTCGAGAGGGTCCGTTCCCGGTTCGGTCTCGCTCGCGTCATCAGGGGGAAACGCCCCCAGACAACCGGCCGAGACCAGGAGGGCTGTGACAGTACAGACGAGGAGTGTTCGTCGGAAGACCATTGTCGGCAGACACCAGTTTCACCCAAAGTGGTAAAAATTGTTTTCATCACAACCAGATACAAACAGCGGACACAGACGCGGGTAGGTGTCGTGGGACACGACGGCTCGGCTCGAGTAACTGAAAACGAGCGTATGGTCGGGTTAGTCGTCCGCGGCAGCCGCCTCGACCTCGTCCGCCGCCGCCCGATCGAGTTCCTCCAGGTACTCGTCGGCGTCGATAGCCGCCTTCGAGCCCATCCCCGCGGCGGTCACGGCCTGCTGGTAGTGGTAGTCGACGACGTCGCCGGCACCGAAGATCCCGGACACGGCGGTCTCGGTTTGTCCGCCGCCGTCGCCGCCTCGAGTCTTCAGGTAGCCCTCGTCGTCGGTTTCGACCCCGGTGCCCGACAGGTAGTCGGTGTTGGGCGTGTGACCGATGGCGAAGAACACGGCGCCGACGTCGAAGTCGAACTCCTCGGTCTCGGGATCCTCTAGTTTGTCCGTCGGGTGGCCGTCGGGGTGTTCGACCAGCGTGACGTGGTCGACGCCGTCGGCCTGAGAGCCGTGGATCTCTATCAGTTCCGTGTTTTTCATGATCTCGATGTCGCCGGCCTCGACCTGTTCCTCGACGCGGTCGATCCAGTAATCCTCCGCGCGAAAGCCCTCGCGGCGGTGGACGATGTAGACGGTGTCGGCGAACTTCGTGAGGAAGGTCGCCTCCTCCATCGCGGCGTCGCCGCCGCCGACGACGAGCATGTCCTCGCCGCGGAAGAAGGCACCGTCGCAGGTCGCACACGTCGACAGTCCGTAGCCCATGAGTTCGTCCTCGCCGGGAATGCCGAGCGTTCGGGCGCTCGCACCGGAGGCGGCGATGATGGCGTCTGCCGTGTAGGCGTCGCCGTTCGTGAGTTCGACGCGGAACGGTCGCTCGCTCGCGTCGACCGAGTCGACGATCCCGTTTCTCATCTCGGCGCCGAACTGGCGGGCCTGCTCTTTCATGTTGTTCACCAGTTCCGTCCCGTTGATGCCGTCGGGGAACCCTGGATAGTTCGCCACGTCGGTCGTCAGGGTGAGTTGCCCGCCGGGTTCGTCGCCCTCGATGACCAGCGGCTCGTTGTTCGAACGGGCCGCGTAGATCGCCGCCGTGAGTCCGGCGATGCCAGTACCGGCGACGATGAGCCGTCGGTGGTCGACGACGTCGTCGCTGCCCCCGTCGGTGACGAGACCGAGTTTCTCGTCGAGTTCGCCCGTCTCTTCGAGTGCGCTAGTTTCGTCCCACCCGCCGATCAGCTCGTCGTCGACGAACACCTCGGGTGCAGTCTGTCGGCCGTCGGCCCGGTCTACCATCTCCTCGAATCGGTCGTCGTCACCAGTCACGTTGTAGGTGACGTACTCGACTCCCTTCTCGTCGAAGAGGTCCGTCGCCTTCTCACAGTACGGGCAGACGTCTTTCGTGTAGATCTCGACGCGCGGCTGCTCGGTCATGGACAGCTATTCGAGCGGGAATCCTAAACGCCTTGCGTTCGGGGCCGTCCCCCCGTAGTCCGTCGATCGCGGGAAGCGACCGGCCGCGCCGACACCACGGCAGCGACCCGATCGGTTACCGGCGGGTCCCGCGAGACGGACGATCCTGCGGATACGAACCCGACGCGTTTACCACGGACAGCGGTGAGGTGTACATATGACCGCCGACATCCACGAGAAGACGGATCGCTACGAACGCCTCCTCGCGGAGGCACTGGACGCTGCTGAGATTGCGCCGCCGCCCGACACTCCGTTGTCGGAGTCGGCGACGGAGTGTCGCGAGATGGCCCAGTCGTACCTGGAAGACGGCCGCCACTTTCGGGACGATGGTGATCTCGTGAACGCGCTCGCCTCCTTCTCCTACGGCCACGCCTGGCTCGATGCCGGGGCGCGAATCGGTCTCTTCACCGTCCCGACCGAGGGACACCTCTTTACGGTCTGAGCGAACGGACGCGCCAGGTCGATAACGATCGATCACCATATATGCGAAAGCTACTTAATCAATATCCGACTAGCTTATAAGCTAGGCGTAACACTTAAGTGCGTTTCGCCCTTACCCTATGTTAGCTGAGGTGACCGGGTTTCTTCTGGTTTCCCCACCCGGGAGCCCCCGAGTAACGCACCCCCCGAATCATGACAGAAACACGAATCAGAACCTACACGGACGAGACGCACCGGGAAGAGACGAGCGAACGGAGCGACGAGACAGAACACTGTCCCGAGTGTGGCGGTCGACTCGTCTCGGACGAAGAGCACGCGGAGACCGTCTGCACAGACTGCGGGCTCGTCGTCGAGGAGGACGAGATCGATCGCGGGCCCGAGTGGCGCGCGTTCGACTCGGCAGAGCGCGACCAGAAGTCCCGGGTCGGTGCGCCGACCACGAAGATGATGCACGACCAGGGCCTGTCGACCAACATCGGTTGGCAGGACAAAGACGCCTACGGGAAGTCGCTGTCGAGCCGCCAGCGCCAGAAGATGCAGCGCCTCCGCACCTGGAACGAGCGATTCCGCACGCGCGACTCCAAAGAACGCAACCTGAAGCAGGCACTCGGCGAGATCGACCGCATGGCGAGTGCACTCGGTCTGCCCGAGAACGTTCGCGAGACCGCGTCGGTCATCTACCGCCGCGCACTAGAGGAGGACCTGCTGCCCGGCCGATCGATCGAGGGCGTCGCGACGGCCTCGCTGTACGCCGCTGCCCGACAGGCCGGCACGCCGCGGAGCCTCGACGAGATTTCGCAGGTCAGCCGCGTCGACCGGATGGAGCTCACTCGCACCTACCGCTACGTCGTCCGCGAACTCTCGCTCGAGGTCAAGCCCGCCGATCCGGAACACTACGTACCCCGGTTCATCAGCGGGCTCGACCTCTCGGACGAGACCGAACGCACCTCCCGCGAACTACTCGAATCCGCCCGCGGTGACGGCGTCCACTCGGGCAAGTCCCCGGTCGGCCTGGCGGCCGCGGCCGTCTACGCCGCCGCGTTGCTCACCAACGAGAAGGTGACGCAGAACGAGGTCAGCGAGGTGGCCAACATCTCCGAGGTGACCATCCGAAACCGCTACAAGGAGCTGCTCGAGGCCTCGGACATGGCCGCACCCGCCTGATGACGACCGTTCTCGATTCTTCGCGCCCCGGTTTCACGGCAACCGATATCGATTTTCACGACGATACGCTCCCTCACGAACCAGGAGGCCGACACTAACGTTTATAGGTCGCAGTGTGTACATTGGTGACATGGACGAGACGAGCGTGCAGTTACTCTGTCCGGAATGTGCGAAGGACTGGCAGGTGCCACCGACCGATCTTCCCGACCCGGCCGACCTGTTTCACTGTCCGAACTGCCACGCGAGTCGACGGACGGCGGAGTTCACCCGGACCGACCGGGACCTTCGGACGCTGAAGACGCTCGGTTGAGCCGTCGAGCAGTGTATCGCCTGGGCACCCACCGTCGACGGGTGGACGCTATCGGTCGAGAGCAGTGCAGACACCACGTCACTTCCACCGATGACGGACCGTCGTATCCCCCGTCTGCCGAGTTTACCCCGGTAGCACGCCCGTTCGTCCGATACCTCACGGACTGCGTAGCTTCGAATCCACGCTCGCGCGACCGTCACCACTCGAGATTCGATCACCACCGCTCGCTGGCAGATTCGCCCTCCCCAACGAGCCGCTCACCACCCAGACCGCGAACTGCCCGACACATGCACTCACAACCGATCGGCCCTCCCGTACGCGTACTGGTCTACCCTGCCGTATGCGAATCGGTTCCGCCGTATGCGAATCGGTTGCCCCCGTACGCGCACCGAACCACCCTGGCGTGCAAACCGGTTACCCCCGTACGCGCACTGATTGCCCCCGCGCACGGACGACTCGCCCAGACGCCGTCGATGAACTGGCACGCGTTGGAGCGTTCGGGTGAGCTACGGACGTGGAAATCTCGAATTTACCGAGATAAGTCCACGTTACCACGCCACAGTCACGCGATACGAGACCGATCCGTAGAAATGAAAATAGATTCTACCGCGTGACTATCGGGGTTTCAAGCCAGCGGTCCGTGGTAACGAGGCTCAGGATAATAATATAACCCTGCAGTTGGTAGACTCGGGTGGTTATGAAGAAGCAGGAACTCATCCACCTTCACGGGCTTCTTGCCGAGGTATCGAACCAGTGCCGAGCGTGGGACAATTGTACAATCGACCTCACAGAGTACGAGTCACTTGGGATTCGACCCACATCGATCCACAAATCGAAAACTGATCACAAGGACGCTGTTTTTGCGATTGCGAACGGAATTACGGAACACATGACCGAATCGGAAGAGACCGAGACGGTCACTGCGACTGCGGATTAAGTACTTCCTGCGGCGTCTCGATAGACACCTAGTGGCTACGTACTCACGCGGACACGTCACGTTCTCCGATTCGTCTCCAATCGCTCGTCCGGCGTTCGGAGTCGCTCGTCACGCACACTCGGGCACCCACAGATCGACGGGGCGACGGGATCTACCACGTCTCGAATCTCGAGGTCGGTACTGGCAACTCGTCGTTTCACCGAAGGTCCGGTATACACTCCGCCTCGATTCAGCCAGGACGGGGAAACGGATCACTCGAGCAAGTCCTCGAACTCCGGCAAGACGTCCTCGTCGTCGCCGGCCGTCGAGTTGCGTTCGGCCGTCTCGTCGCGGGTATCGCCGTCGCGTTCGTCCAGATCGGTGTCGCCAGACTCCCCCGTCGGCTCGTCCGCCGTCTCCGTGGATTCGTCGGGGAGTTCTTCGACCTCGAGCACTTCGAGCGGGATGTTTTCGAGTCGCTGGCCGATCTCCTTGCGGGCGATGCGAGCGGCGTGTTCGTCTCGTTCGACGTTGAACACGGTCATCTCCAGTTCGAGTGCGACGAGGGCCTCGTCGGCGGCGATGAACGCGGGTGGCAGGTCCTCTCCCGCTGGTGACGTCCGTTCGCCCATGTTGATTTCGACGTAGTTGAGATCAGGGTTCAGCATCTCACCCGTCTTCGAAATCGCGATCCGGATCGCTTCGTCCGGTGTGTTCACGTCGAACACCGGCACGGCAGCCTCGACGACGACCCTGCAATCCATGCCATGTGGTTCGGCCGCATGCAGTATGAAGGTTCGCCCCGTTGTCGACTCACGCCACGACCTCGTGGCCCGATCGACGGGCCATCTCGAAAGGCAAAAGGCCGCGCCTCCGTTGCCTCGAGTCGATGGAAACGGGCGCGATTCCGGACGGGGACCTCACCGGCGGGTTCGACGCGTACCTGACGATCGAGAGCGGCCAGACCTATCGCTGGACCCGTAGCGACGGTCGGTTGTACGCGGCGGACCCGAGCGCGGACGCCTGGTACGAGCTCGCGATCGACGGCGAGGTGATCCGCGTCCGACCGACCGGCGACGGCCTCGAGTGGCGGTCGACGACCGACGCGGACCCCATCATCCGGCGCGCACTTCGGCTCGACGACGATCTCGAACGGATCGTCGACGCCGCGCCGGACGACCCCCTGATCCAGGCGGCCTACGAGGCCCACCGCGGGCTGCGCCTGGTCAGGGACCCGCCGTTCGACACGCTGATCTCCTTCATCTGCTCCGCCCAGATGCGCGTCGAGCGCATCAACACGATGGTCTCGACGCTCGCCCGAGAGTACGGGACCGCGATCGAATTCGACGGTCGAACCCACCACGACTTCCCCACGCCGGACCAGCTCGCCACGGCGACCGAATCCGATCTCCGCGACCTCGGCCTCGGCTATCGGGCACCGTACGTCGTCGACACCGCGCGGATGGTCGCCGACGGCGAGGCACACCCAGCCGACGCCGCGGAGTTACCCTACGAGGAGGCCCGTGAGTACCTCACCCGGTTCGTCGGCGTCGGCGAGAAGGTCGCCGACTGCGTCTTGCTCTTCTCGCTCGGGTTCGACGAGGCCGTCCCGCTCGACACCTGGATCCGTAAGGCCATCGCCGCAACGTACCCGGAGTGCGATCGCGGCTCCTACGCGGAGACCTCGCGAGCCATCAGAGACCGCTTCGGCGGCGAGTACGCGGGATACGTCCAGACGTACGTCTTTCACGCGTTGCGAACCGGGACACTCAGCGTGTGACACGGCTGCGCGAGCGACAGGCATTTCGGACTGGAATACACACTGACACGTATGGGCAGTGCAGCGCTCGGACTCGCCGGGACCGGTGTGTTCCCCCCCGTCCTCGGTGGCCTGATTAAATACGCCGGGATGGTCGAACTCGTCGCCGGCTACGATCCGGAGTCCGTCACCGACGACGAGGCGCTCGCGAACGTGGTCGGGTCGAACGTCCTCGCCATCGGCGTGCTGGGGATCGTCTGCGGCGTCGTTGGGGCCGCCGATCCGGCGGTCTCGACTGTGAGCTGGCTCGTCTTCACCGTCGGAACCATCGTGTTCGCGGCCCGTGCGATACGCGGTGCGAGACGGTACGACACGAGGCCGTCGAACTGATCGATCGAAGATACTGGAGACGTCGACATACAGCGTCGGGAAAGGAGAAAAACCGAGTGCCGATCGAGAGTGCACACTCTCACCCTCCGCAGTCGCTCCGACCGTCCTCGATTCACTGGAAGTCGCTGAGGGCCGTCTGATCACGTTTGAGGGGTCTGGCCACGTACCCGTACTCGGTCGCCAGGACGTCGGCGAACGTCTCGTCGAACCCGTGGTGGGTGTAGACGACGTCGGGGTCGATCGTGAGGACGGTCTCGATCAGTTCGTCGTAGTCGCAGTGGTCGGTCAGCGCGAACGTGACGTCGTAGTCGCCGCGATACAGGTACGAGTCGTCGACAGCCCAGCCGGAGAAGCCCGCCTTCAGGGCGCCCGTCTCCGCGGCGATCGCGTCGATCCACTCGCGTCGTGACTGGTTCGACGGGACGACGACGATCTCGTCGGAGAGGTCCGCGGGTCGCAGGTCGGACAGCGGTCCATCCTCGGCCCGCTCGCCGCCGAAGGAGACGTCAGTCGTGGCCTCGATCGCCGCGTTCACCGCGGCGATCGTCTCCGAAACGAGGATTCGTCGACCCCCGACCGACTCGGCCAGTTTCTGTAACTTCTGGGCGCGACCGAGCGAGTAGCCGAACAGGAAGAGCGGTCGGTCGTCGTGCTCGCGGATCCAGGCACGGATCGACGTTTCGAGTTCGTCCTGCGACGGAAACCGATACCGGGGGCTTCCGTAGGTGGTCTCCATCACCAGGACATCCGCGTCGACGGAAGCGGGATCGAAGCCCTCGAGGTACGCCCGGTCGCGGATCGAAAAGTCGCCCGTGTAACAGTATCGCGTGCCGTCGGCGTCCTCGAGGAGGGCTGCACGCGATCCGACGACGTGGCCCGCGGGGACGAGGTCGATGCTGGGAACGGATTCGACGAACTCGAAGTCGACGCCGGTCCTGGCCGTCGCGATGGCCGCCGTCTCGGCCGAGCAGACCACGGTCCCGGGGCTCGAACTGAACGTGTGATCGGCGTGGGCGTGGCTCACGACGTTGACGTCGCCTGTAGAGCTGCGGGCGTCGGCGACGACGTGTCGGTCGAGGGCGAAGTGAATGCCGTCCCGGTGCGTGACGCGACGTGTCACTACCCGGCGTAGGGGCCGAATCGTTGTCGGCCTGTCGGTCCATACATCGACCCGGCACGCGTCGAGGGGCCGATCGTCGATGGTCGTCAGGCCAGCCACCGTCCGACCGTCGACCGATCGGATCCGCGTCGGGCCACCGTTTCAACCGGCGAATCAATCCGAACGGGCCCCTAAGATCGAACGTCGACGTCCGCGATACTACGGAATCTGCGCCGGGCACTCACACCGCGTCGTGACGAGTTCGCAGCCGTCGTCGCAACACTCGTAGATGTGCCGATAGTTCCGGATCGGGCTTATCGAGCAGGTGTTCCCCGTACACATCGCGAAGGGATCACAGTCGGTCGACGTCCGTTCGTCCAGTTTCGTCACGCCGTCGTGGCGGAGCAATTCGTCGCGGCTGAGTCGACGGGGTGCCTCCGCGGTGGCCGAGTCGGACCCGACGATTCCGCCGAGTCCGAGCGCCGAACCGAGTGCGGCCGCTCGCATCATGCGCCGTCGCGACACCGGTGCAGTATCGTTGGACATGCGTCCGTCCGTACCACAACCCCCATATATAATTGTTATCACTAGCCATATCTAAATTATATATTCTGAACACCGTGATCGATAGACCGGGGAAATCGGCGGTTCGAGCCGTCGGCCGAGGGTCGAGCAACCTGGTGACGATCGAATACCACGATGCTATCGAGTGAAAAGTTCGACGTGCGGACGAGTACCGGGATCCATCACACCGACTCGGTCCGTCACCGACGCCAACCGGTTTTTCGTCCCGCGTGTATACCGCTACTATATGAGCAATCGCACTCGCGCTCACGTCTTCGTCTCCGGGACGGTACAGGGCGTCTACTTCCGGGCGAATACGAGAGATACCGCCATCGAAGCGGGCGTCGACGGCTGGGTCCGAAATCTCGACGATGGCCGCGTCGAGGCCATCTTCGAGGGACCGGTGGACGCGGTCTCCGACCTGGTCGAGTGGTGTCACGAGGGCAGTCCAGCCGCGGAGGTCGATGGTGTCGTCGTCGAGTACGGTGAGCCCCAGGGAGTAGACGGGTTCGAGATCCGATACTGACCGCCGACGCGGAGGACGGCCGTGGGCGTGCGCACCGGTTCAGGGTTCGATTACGAGTTTGCCAAAGACGCTGTCTTCCACGACGGCCCGCTGGGCCTCGCCCGCCTCCGACAGATCGTACGACCGAGCGATCTCGACGTCGAGCGCACCGATATCCATGAGGTGGGCCACGCCGCGCAGCGGGACGTGGAGGTCGGGCGCGTTGAACAGAATCATGAAGTGGTAGGTGACGTCCTTCGAGCGAGCGGCCCCGTCGTTCGAGAACCCGGGGTCGGGGCTGTTCTCGCCGATCCCGACGACACGAGCGTTCTGCGCGGCGACGTCGGCGTCGAACTGGAGATAGTCGTCGAGCCGATGGTCGAGCACGACGTCGACACCGCCGCCCGACGCGTCGAGGACCGCGTCGGCCAAATCGTCCCGGCTGTAGTCCAGGACGCGATCCGCCCCCAGGGCCGTGACGTCGTCGTGGTAGGCAGGGGCGGCGGTCGTTATCGGCTTCGCGCTCACGGCGTCGGCCAGTTGGACGGCCGCGTGGCCCACGCCCCCGGAACCGCCGTGGATCAGACAGGTCTCCGCTGGGCGGAGGTTCGCGTGGTGCACGAGCGCCCGCCAGGCGGTGCAGGCGACGACGCCCGCGGCGCCCCCTTCGACGAGATCGACGCCGTCCGGGAGGTGAACGAGTCGGTCGTCGGGAACGACCGCGTACTCGGCGTAGGCACCCTGTGCCGACCCGTTACCGATCCCCGTGCCGAAGACGCGATCGCCCGGTTGGAACCCATCCACGGCAGACCCAACAGCTTCCACCGTCCCGGCGACGTCCACGCCCGGGGTGAACGGCAGGTCGACGGGCTCGTACGACCCGTCTCGGAAGTACGTGTCGACCGGATTGACGCCCGCCGACGCCACATAGACGAGTACCTCGTTCGGCCCTGGGTCCGGGCGCGGAACATCTTCCACCGACAGTACGTCCGGCCCGCCGTGCTCCGCGAGTCTGACGGCTTCCATACCGTGTAGCAGCACGGAACGCGGACGTATCAAAAGTGCGGATGCGCAATCCGACCGAGTGACGAGCGCACACGTCGGGTACAGGCGTGACCGGTGCCTGCGTCGGGGAAAGGCGTGAACCAGTGCACACGTCGGGGACAGGCGTGAACCAGTGCACACGTCGGAGACAGGCGTGAGCCGGTGTAGACGTCGGAGACAGGCGTGAACCAGTGCACACGTCGGAGCCGTTCACATCCGCTGGAGGCCGGCCCACACCCGCCGAAATCCGCCCCACACCCGGCAGCGAGAACGCGGACCGGATCGCACGCGAGGCGACGCCGTCACCGGTCGGTCCCACGCTCCGCGGCCGCGCCAGTCTCCTCGCCGGGTCGATACGAGTCGAGCCACGGCGGTTCGTCGGTGTGGGCCCACTCGGCCCACTCGGCCTTCTCACCCGCATAGTAGGCACGATAAGCCGCGACGGGATCGTCGGGGTCGCGGTATCGCTCGGGCATCGCCTGCGGTTTCGCCGTCGAATCCTCCCGCGGGAACTCGATCGCGTCCGGGTCGATGCGGGCGATCACCTCCCAGCTGGCGTGGTGGTCGTCGTGGTCGTACCGCTCTCGAAACTCCGCGTCCAGTGCCCTCGCGTGCTCGCGTAGTTCGAGCCAGTTTGCTCGTGACTCCGTGGCCCACCGGGTGACTGGGTGGTCCGCGTGCGTGGCGCGATAGAGGAAGTCCCGCTCGTACCCGTTCTCGCGAGCGGCCGTACACAACACCTGCGCCGCCTCCAGCAACATCTTGTTCACGTGCTGGTCGCAGTGGTACCGAGCGGCGAGTCGCGGCTCCTCGTCCAGCCAGAAGACGTTCACACCGGGTAGGGCGGTCCGCACGCGCCAAAGGGTTTCGGCGATTCGGATCGATTCCGCAACCAATCGAGTGATCCCGCACGTTTTTCGCTGCCCCGACCGAACCGGCTGGTATGATCACCGGCGAACGCATGGCCGCGGTCGACGCGAACGCCGCGGCGCTTGGCGTCCCGCGAGCCCAGTTGATGGAATCGAGTGGGAACGCCGTCGCACGCGTCGCACGCGAGGTCGCTCCCGACGGCGGTTCCATCGCGGTCGTCGCCGGCCGCGGCAACAACGGCGGTGACGGCTTCGTCGCGGCCCGGTTCCTCGGGGGAACCGGTGGGTCCGACGTGGTTGCTGACGGTGACGGGGCGCCGGCTGTCGACGTCGAGACGATCCTGCTTGGTCGGGCCGAGCGGATCGGTACGGACATCGCCCGTCGCAACTGGGACGCCCTCGTCGCTGGCGATGCCGACGTCCGCGAGGTGACCGACTCGTCCGCGTTCTCGCTCCCCGACGCCGACGTCGTCGTCGACGCGATGCTCGGAACGGGCATCAGCGGAGATCTCAGAGAACCGATCGCCACCGCGGCCGACGCGATGGCCGCGTCGGACGCGACGGTCGTCTCGGTCGACGTCCCGTCGGGCTTCGACGCGAGCGATCCCCACTCGAACGCGAACCCGGTCGACGCGGATCACGTCGTCACGTTCCACGACGAAAAGCCCGGCCTCGACGCCCTCGAGGCCGATATCCGGGTCGTAGACATCGGTATCCCGGCGGCCGCCGAACGGTTCGTCGGCCCCGGCGATCTGGGGCTCGCTCGTCCGAGCGCGCGCACCGGTCGCGCGTACGTGATCGGCGGCGGTCCCTACACCGGTGCGCCGGCGCTCGCGTCGCAGGCGGCGCTTCGGAGCGGGATGGAACTCTCCTTCGTCGCCGCCCCCGACAGGGTCGCAGACGAGATTCAGGGCTACGCCGAAGACCTCATCGTCCAGCCGTACGCGGGCGATCGCCTGACGACCGATCAGGTGCCCGACCTCGTCGAGACCGCCGAACGATACGACGACGTGGTCGTACTCGGCCCGGGCCTCGGGAGTGCCGAGGAGAGTCTCGCGGCCGCTCGCGAGTTCCTCGAATCGTACACCGGGCCCGCCGTCGTCGACGCGGAGGCGCTCTCGGTCGTGCCGGGCCTCGGGACGGACGCCACGCTCGTCTGCACGCCGAACCGACGGGAACTCGCCCGGCTGGGCGGTCCAGAGACCGACGATCTGCGAGCGGCGGCCGACGAGATCGAGTCGTTCGCGGCAGACCTCGGTCACGTCGTCCTCGCGAAGGGCGAAGACGACGTGATCACGGACGGCGAGCGAACGCGGATCTCCCGGGTCGGCGTCCCCGGTATGGCCGTGGGCGGCACGGGCGACCTGCTCGCCGGGATCGCCGCCGGATTGCTCGAACACGCCGATCCGTTCGAAGCGGCCTGTGGCGCAGCGTACGTCAACGGCCGCGCCGGCGAGGTCCTCGCGGAGCGATGGGGCGCCGGCGACGGGCTCGGAATCACGGCCTCGGACCTGCTGACCGAGATCCCCGGCGTCCTGTGGGGTGAGAGTAGTGACTGACGAGGAACCGGACCAGGCCCGTCACACCGAAGCCGAGCCCGCGTCGACGGATCTCACACACACGACGGCGGGCGGAGACGTCCAGATGGTCGACGTGGGCGCGAAGCCGGCGTCGAAGCGTCGGGCAGTCGCCACTGGACGGATCCTGCTTCGGCCGTCCACGGTCGAGGCAGTTCGAGCGGACGACGTCGACAAGGGTGACGTGCTCTCGACCGCGCGCGTCGGGGCGATCCAGGCGGTCAAGCACACCTGGGAGACGGTCCCCATGTGCCACCAGATTCCGATCACGAACGTGAAGACGGATATCGACCTGACCGACGACGCCGTTACGCTCACCGTCGCCGTGGAGACGACCGGCACGACCGGTTGCGAGATGGAGGCCCTCCAGGGCGTGACGACCGGACTGACGGTCGTCTGGGACATGGTCAAGGCCGCCGAGAAAGACGATGACGGACAGTACCCGGAGGCGCGGATCGAGGACGTCCGCGTCGTCGAAAAACAGACGGAGCAAGTCGACCGGGACTGACGAGCGTCGAATCGCGAGAGCGAAACCTTCGTATCGACGGCGGAATCTGACGGGACATGGAGACCGCGCTCACCGAGGAACTCGGCATCGAAGCGCCGATCGTCCAGGCCCCGATCGGCAGTGCAACCACGCCGGCACTCGCCGCCGCCGTCTCGAACGAGGGCGGCCTCGGTCACCTCGCCGTCACGTGGCGCGATCACGACGAAACGCGACGTGTCATCGAGGAAACTACAGCCCGGACGGACGCGCCGTTCGCGGTCAACGTCGTTCTCGACGACGCAGCGACCGACCGGCCGACCGCAGCACACCTGGAAACGGCGCTCGCCGCCGGTGCACCCATCGTCTCGTTCTCCTTCGGCGACGCGACACCGTTCGTCGAGCAGGTACACGACGCCGGTGCGCTGGCGATCCAGACCGTCGGGAGTCAGGAGGCAGCACGTCGGGCGGTCGACGGCGGCGTCGACGTCGTCGCGACGCAGGGTATCGAGGCAGGCGGTCACGTCCAGAGCGAGGTCGCGACGACCGCACTCGTCCCACGGGTGGCCGACGCCGTCGACGCCCCGATCGTCGCGGCCGGCGGTATCGCAGACGGCCGTGGAATCGCCGGCGTTCTGGCGCTCGGTGCCGACGGGGCCTGGCTGGGGACCCGGTTTCTCGGTGCGGCGGAGGCGAACGTTCACGACCGGTATCGAAGACGGGTGTTCGATGCCACCGAAACCGAGACGCGACTGACGACACTCTACGACAAAGGCTGGCCTGGAACGAGCCACCGGGTGCTGCAGTCCGAAACGATCGAGCGGTGGGACGCGGCGGGTCGGCCACCTCCTGGCGAGCGCCCGGGCGAATCCGACGTGATCGCGACGGACGACGAGGACGAACCGATCGAACGGTACGACGAGGCGCTTGCGACACCAGCGGTCGATGGGACCATCGACGAGATGGCACTGTACGCCGGGCAGAGTACCGGCCTCGTCGATCGACGTCAACCGGCTGGCGCTATCGTCAGCGAACTCGTCACGGAGACGGCGGCCACAATCGCCTCGCTTCCGGCCGGCCAGTAGCCGTGATCGTGCGACAGCACACCCTGACCACGGTAGCGCCTGCACGTCCACGGGCAGAAGGTACTTTTTCGCCCACACGTAACGACGGGCATGACAGACGTGGACTCCGAGGCCGACGCGGGAGCAGGTGGTGACGAAGCGTTGCCAGCAACGCCCGACACGGTCGGCGAATCCGTCCACGTCACCGAGCCGAGTGCGGCGTTCCAGGCGCTTGGAAACGACGTCCGGACTGGGATTCTCCGGGCGATGCGCGATCGGTCCGAAGACACAGCCGAAGCGGGTCGCGTCTCGTTCTCGACGCTCTTCGAGGCCGCGGACGTCGACACGACGGCCGGCTTCGCCTACCACATCGACGAACTGGTCGGCCCGTACCTCTCGAAGACGGAGGAGGGGTACGCGCTGACCGCGACCGGCAGGCGCGCCGCCCGCGCCATCGAATCCGGCACGTACACGCACCAGGTCGACCGCCAGTCGGTCGCCATCGGCGATCCGTGCCCGTTCTGTGGGGCCCAGGAGCTCGGCGCCGCCGCCGACGACAACGAGGTGGCCATAACGTGCGGGGCGTGTGAGCGGTCTATCCTCCGGATGGACTTCCCGCCGGCCGGTCTCGAAGCCCACGACGACGACCTCCCCGCCGCGTTCGATCGCCACCACCGACACCGTATCTCCCACCTCGGCGACGGCGTCTGTCCCGAGTGTGGTGGCCCCGTCGAGTCGCGTCTCGTCGTGGTTCGCCCCGACCCCGGCGACGAGCTGGCCCGCGAGTCCGTCCCGGACCCGGTCCAGGCGTCGTTCACCTGTGAGGCGTGTGGATACGGGCTCCGCTGTCCAGTCGCGCTGACGCTGCTCGATCACCCCGAACTCGTATCGTTCTACCACGACCACGACGAGTCGATCGACCAGCGCCCGATCTGGAACGTCGGGCGCGAGTGGACCGAGACGCCGCTGTCGCACGACCCGATGGCCGTCCGCGTCGCAGTCACGCTGGACGACGAGACCGTCGAGTGCTACGTAGACGGCGAGTGTACCGTCGTCGCCTCTCGCCGGATCCGTGCGGAGGCGGCAGACACCGAACAGAGCGAGTGCGGTACGACGAGGGCCGGGTCGGACGTGGCAGCGGAAGCCGACGTCGCGTAAGGAACCCACCGTCGTGTCAAACACTGGGACGAACCCGCAGCCTGCGTTCGTCGAGAGAACCGCTACGACACCGTCTCTTCGAGAACCGTCGCAATTTCGTCCGTCGATCGGGTCGTCACCGTCGGTCCCGGTTCGATCGTCAGGCACTCGTAAGCGTCCGGGTCGGGTTCGTCGTCGTCCGCAGCGAGTCCATCGATCGCCGTGGTCACGGCGTCCGCGACCGTGGTTTCGATGTCCGCTGTCGCCGGGTCGAGCGAGGACTCGAACGTCTCTCTGATCGTCGACGAGCCCTCGCCGATCCCGACGGCACGCCAGCCGTACGGCGTTCCGCTCGGGTCGAGTTCGAAGAGCTGCCCGAACGAGCCGTCGGCAGACTGTCCGGACGAAATCCCAGCACCGTTCGGGTCGATGCCCGCGATCAGGAGCGCCGTACCGTAGGGGCGTGTCCCGCCAGTCTGGGTGGACTCCTGGATGTGATCCGCGAGGGACGTCGTCACCGACTCGACGGGCGCCGGCTCCCCGTACTGGAGGCGGTGACGCTGGGCGGCGACCCGGGCACGATCGACGAGTTGGCGCGCGTCGGCGGCGTGACCCGCCGAGGCGATCGCGATGTGATCGTCGATCCGGTGGAGTTTCGCCACCGAGTCCGGTTCGAGCAACGGCGAGGCGCGTCGCTTTCTGGCAGCGAGGACGACGCCGTCGGCCGTGCGAACGCCGACGGCGGGTGATCCACGTTCGACCGCTTCACGGGCGTACTCCACCTGGTACAGACGACCATCCGGCGAGAAGATCGTCTGACCGCGGTCGTAGGCCTGTCTGCGAGAGGTATCCATCTCAGGCCACCTCCTCGTCCGCGGTTTTGGGAGTCGGTCTCTCGCCCTCCGCTCCGGCGAGTGCCTCCCGGCCGAGAGTGTTCGTCCGTCGCTCGGAGAGGCCCTCGTCGGTGATCGTCGTGATCGTCATCCCGTCGCCGCTGGCGACGTCCCGCTCGGCGGCGGCCGCGAGGGCGTCGGCGGCGAGCGGTCGCAGGTCGGCGACCGGCCGATCCGGTTCGTACGCGCCTTCGAGGGCGCCGTAGGCCAGTTGCATCCCGCTGCCGCTGGCCGCGTACGTGTCACGCATGACGCCGCCACCGCCGTCGATCCAGTAGACGGCCGACTCGTCGACCCCGCCGAGCAACAGGCCGATCGAACGGAACTGTCCGTCGCGGATCAGTCGCCCCGCCACCGTCGCGAGCGCGTCCGTCGGCATCGGCCGCCCGTGATCGAGTTCGTAGAGGCGGCGTTCCGTCCGCAACTGCCCAACCACCGACTGCGCGTCGCTGACACCGCCGGAAAAGGCGACGGCGGCCCGCTCTCCGATCGGTTCGACCTTCCGCGCCGACCGATTGGTCACGAAGCGCCCGCCCAGACTCACACGAGCGTCCGCACCGAGAACGACCCCGTCGTCGCCGGCGAGGGCGACGATCGTCGTCCCCGTGGAGAACTCGTCAGCCGATTCGTGCGCTGTCCCTGCGGGACTCTCACCCGATTGCTCGATCATACCTGCAGGACGGCCCCGCGCCCATTATGTGTTAGCTAAAATATATTTTAGCCGGCGGCAGGAACGAACGATCGCGGCAGGCCCGCCCCGGCGATATCGGTCGGAGGCCCGGCGCAGGAGGGTCAGTGGGTCTAAGTACGTGCTCGCGCAACCCGGTCGCATGACGCTGTTCGGGACCGCGGGAATCCGCGGACCGGTTTCGACCGAGGTTACGCCCGCACTCGCCCTCTCGGTGGGTCAGGCCGTCGGGCGGACGCTCGACGGCACGGGTGAGTCCGAAGGAAGATCCGACTCGCCGACCGTCGTACTCGGATACGACGGCCGGGAGACGAGTGAGTCTCTCGCTGCGGCGATGGCCGCAGGGCTCGCGAGTGGCGGCGCGGCGGTGCGACGAATCGGTCGCGTTCCGACACCAGCGTTGGCGTACGCCTCACGTGGCCGATTCGGCGTCATGATCACCGCGAGCCACAATCCGCCGGCCGACAACGGGATCAAACTCTTCGACGACGGCGTCGAGTTCGATCGGGACGCCGAGCGCGAGATCGAGGGTGCCGTGGAGACCGCTGAGACGGCGAACTGGGATCGATGGGGCACGATCGAACGCGCCGAGGTTCTCGCGACCTACCGTGACGCGGTTTGTGCCTACGTACGCGACCGGTTCGGCGGGCACGGCCGAAGGGACACTCAGGCAGATCGAGTCGACACACAGCCTCTCGCCGGGCTGTCGATCGCGGTGGACTGTGGAAGCGGCGTCGGCGGGGATGTCACCCCGCAGGTGCTAGATCGCCTCGGCGCCGACGTGACCGCGCTCAACGCGAACGTCGACGGCCACTTCCCGGCCAGAGAGAGCAAACCGACGCCGGAAACCCTGTCCGATTTGCGTGCGTTCCTCGCCGACGGCGACGTCGCCCTCGGCCTCGCTCACGACGGGGACGCGGACCGCCTCGTCGTCTGCGGTCCGGACGGCGACGTCGTCCACGAGGACACGATCCTCGCCGTCGTCGCAGCCCACTACGTCGAGGCGTCGAGCGCCGGCGACCCCGTCGTCGTGACGACGCCGAACGCGTCGGCTCGGATCGACGAGCTGGTGGACGCCGCCGGCGGCCGCGTCGAACGGGTGCACCTGGGCGCACTCCACGAGGGGATCGCCCGGGTCCGCGCCGCCGCCGATCCGGGCGCGGACACGACCGTCGTCTTCGCGGCCGAACCCTGGAAGCACATCCACCCGTCGTTCGGCGGCTGGATCGACGGCGTCGCGAGCGCCGCCGTCGTCGCCGCGCTCGTCGCCGCGGCCGGCGACGTCGCAACCCTGCGCCAGCCCGTGACCGAACGACCGTACCGAAAGGTGAGCGTTCCCTGTCCGGACGACGCGAAGGCGAACGTGATGGCACGGCTCGAATCGAGTCTTCCGGACGCCTTCCCCGAGGGAGCACTCGACACCGACTACGGAATCAGGCTCGCGTTTCCGGACGCTTCCTGGCTGCTGGTCCGCCCGAGCGGAACCGAGCCGTACGTTCGATTGTACGCGGAGAGTGAGGACGTCGACGCGCTCGTCGACGAAGCCAGAACGGTGATCGAGGCCGCGGTCGACGCGGCGTAAGGACCCGTCGCGCCACGGTCGGTTCGATCAGTGCCGACGCGTACATGACCCTGCCGTCCGAACGCGGAGACATGGAGGAGTTGATCGCCGAAGCCAGGGAGGTCCAGTCTGCCTCGCACGTCCCCTACTCCGAGTATCGCGTGGGTGCCGCCCTCGAGACCACCGACGGCACCGTCGTCACGGGGTGCAATCTCGAGAACGTGAACTTCTCGAACAGTCTCCACGCCGAAGAGGTGGCGATCGCCGAGGCCGTCAAGAACGGCTTCAACGAGTTCGCTCGGCTGGCCGTGAGTTCTAGTCGTCGTGACGGCGTCACCCCCTGCGGGATGTGTCGCCAGACCCTCGCCGAATTCTGCGACGACGACCTCGTGATCGCCTGCGACGAGGGTGACGACGAGTCGGGAACGCCGATCGTGACGACCTACACGCTCGGCGAGTTGCTCCCGGCCGCGATGAGCGAATCCGACCTCGACTAGGAGGCAGCCGGGCCGATTCGCGCGCCGACGCCGAGTGCGGTACCGGACTACGCAGTTCGTTCGAGTCTATCTTCGATACGCTCACGGAGCGTCGTCCGGTGACAGCGTTTCTTCGCCGTGTTCTCGAAGCAGACCAATGTGATCGACTCGCCGTCGTGGAGTCGATCCACGAGGGCGTCGATCGCCGCCCGTGCGTCGGCCGAGTCGTCGAGGTGAGCTTCGTATCGGGACGAGAATCCGACCTGGTCCCAGGCGGCGTTGTGCGCTTCCTCGTCGCAGATACCGCGTCGTTTCAGGTCCGTCTCGGCTCGTTTCGTCTCCTCCAGCAGGTCCGCCGGCGGCGCCAGCGCCGGGACGTTCTCGTCGACGGCGCCGTGGAACCAGCCGGTCGGGCGGCGCACCACGCCGACCAGCGTCTCGTCCGGCGCCAACGAGGCCAGGTCGTGCTGGATCGCCGCGACGTACGTGTCGGAGAGCGAGCCGAGAGTCGAGCCCGAATCCGTCATCGCCCGCATTTGGGTCGGATCAGGTATATACTTCGGGCCCACGAATCGAGCGACAGATGACACACCGCCCCGACAGCGAAGATCCGAACGCGGAGACGCAGTATCATCTGGATGTCGGTCCCGACGGCGTGGCCGAGACGGTGCTCCTGCCGGGCAATCCCGAACGGATCGACCGGATCGTCGAGTGCTGGGACGGGTACGACGAGATCGCCCACCATCGCGAGTACCGGACGGCGACGGGTCGGTACGACGGGGCGCCACTCTCGGTCACCTCGACGGGTATCGGCAGTCCATCGGCCGCCATCGCCGTCGAAGAACTCGCCCGCCTCGGCTGCGAGACGTTCATCCGCGTCGGGTCCTGTGGCGCGATAGAACCCGGGGTTTCCGTCGGCGACCTCGTCATCACGACTGGCGCCGTCAGGCAGGAGGGGACGAGCGACGAGTACGTTCGCGAGGACTACCCCGCCGTGGCCGACTACGAGGTGGTGAGCGCCCTCGTCGCCGCCGCCGAGAAACTGGGATACGACTACCACACCGGACTCACCGCGTCCACCGACTCGTTCTACGCCGGTCAGGGACGACCCGGGTACGATGGGTTCGAAGCCGCCGGTGCCGACGACCTGCTAGCGGAACTCCGGAACGCGAACGTCACGAACGTCGAGATGGAAGCCAGCGCGATCCTCACCCTCGCGACCGTCTACGGGCTCCGCGGCGGCGCCGTCTGTACCGTCTACGCGGATCGCGATGGCGGCGAGTTTCGGGTCACCGGCGAGTCGCGAGCCGCCGAGACCGCGTCACTCGCCGCACACCTGCTCGCGAAGATGGACGAACGGAAAGCCGAGGCCGGTGTCGACCGCTGGCACGCCGGCCTCTCGATCGACTGAGCACCGCGGCCGACCACCGGACCGGCCTCACTCTCGAATCTTCACGATCCCGGCCTCGAACACCTGGCGGTTGGGGATCACGTACTCCTCGTCGTCGTTCTCGACGGTCGTCACGAAGATGGTGACCTCCTGGACGATACCCGAGCGCTCTCCGACCCGGATTCGGTCGCCGATACCGTAGGGCTGGTTGAGCAGCAGGTAGATACCCACGGCGCTCGAGACGAGAAAGTCTTTGAACGCGAACGCGCCGACGATGACGAGTCCGGCGGTGTAGACCGTGAGCAAGATCAAGAGCGCGAGGACGTTCACGTTCACCTGCGCCAGGGCGATGAGGATGACGACGTAGAGGATCGAGTACTTCACGACGCGCGGGATGAGCGACGCCTCCGGCAGTTTTACGCTCCGGAGGTACTCACCGACCATCAACTCCGCCTTGTCAGCGACGATGAAGCCGACGACGAAGACCAGCACGGCGACGAACACCTGCGGGAGAAAGAGTGTCACGTCCGCCCAGAACCGGTCGGTGTCGACCAGCTGGGCGATGTGAATCGCCGTGAGCGCCGCGATACCGTAGACGAACCACGAACTCAATCGGGCGACGATCTGGACGGTCGAGGTGCCGAGACTCCGGGCGCTTCGTTCGAACGGCGTCCCCTCGACAGCCGACGGGACCCCCGCGGCCGTGAGCAGTTCCTCGTTCAGTCGACCGACGAGATAGCCGACGACGATCCCGAGTGCCAGGACCGCCACGGCGATGACTGCCGGCTCCTCGAGGAACGCCTGTACGTCCATATCAGTACGCCTCCGGGTCGACCTCCAGGATCAGTTCACCGCCCTTGAACGCGCGCACCAGCCCGTCGCTCTCGGAGAGGACGACGGCGATCGAGTTCGTATCGCGCGTGATCGCCCCCGCCGCCATGTGCCTGGCACCGAGCCCCTTCGGGATGTCGACGCCCTCCGCGGCCGGTTCGAGGTACCGGTAGGCCGAGACGATCTTCCCCGAATCGGAGATGACGAACGCGCCGTCCAGCCGCGAGAACTCCTTCAGCATGACCGTGACGATCGGGTCGCCGACGTGGACGTGGGACTTCTCGAAGGGATTGTACGACAGCGGGCGCGACTTGTTCATCACGTTGCCCGCGTCGCCGACGACGAACAGGGCGCCCACCGGCTTGCCCTTCTGTCCTTTCTTCCCCAGGTTGATCGCCACCTCGAGAACGGCCTTGATCACGTCCGCGTCCGCCCGCGACTTCGAGAACAGATCGTACAGCCCCAGCTGATCCTCCGCGTTAGCGCGAACGCGCGACACCGTGTCGATACCGCCGTCGAACACGCTCGTCGCACACGCCAGGACGTCGCCATCCTCGATGACGCCCTGCTCCAGCGCGCCTTCGAGCCCGAAGCGAACCCGCTCGGTGACGTCCGTGAACTCGATCGGAAGTTCGACGAATGGATCGGCGCCGATCGCGTTCTCCGTCCCAACGACGACGATGTCGAGGGCGTCGTCGTCGATCGCCGAAAAGCGCTCGTAGTACGACCCGCTCGGTGAGAAGAGTACGAGCGCGTCGACGTCGTCGTAGATATCTCCGAACACGTCGTCGAGACCAGCCATCGTGCGTACAACCCGCGTGCGCTCGAATAAGCGTTTGGGAGTGTGTCCGACGCCTGGCAGACGCCGTCGGTGGGAGTCGGAGCCAGCGACCGACGTTTCGCATCCGAACGGAACCATCGACGCAGCGCGGCCGCTATCCGACGTGACGTCGATAAAAGTGAAATCGAAGGCTCGGAAGCGAGTTCCGAGTGGTTTGTGGTCGTTAGTCCTGACGGCGGAGCGCCAGCATCGCCGCGCTCAGCAGGGCCACGAGGGCGATCGCGACACCGAATCCGGGCGTCGCGTCGTCGCCGTCGTCACCGTCGGAGCCGTCGGTTTCGCTACCGCCGGATTCGCTACCGCTGCCGGAGGACTCCTCCTCGACGGTAACGGTTCCCTCCACGGAGTCATCTTCCTCACCATCGTCACCAGTGGTGGTGATGGAGTAGGAGATGTCGCCAGTGGAACTGGTGTCGAGGTCGTGTTCGACGATGTCCTCGGAGCCGTCAGCAGCGAGATCGGAGACTTCCTGCCCGTCGACGACGGTCTCACCGTTCACGGTGACGGTGACCGTCCCGGAGACAGGGCTGTTGCCACCGTTCTCCACGGCGACCGACAGCGTTGCTCCCTCATCGACAGTGACAGAGGACGGCGCGTCTGCCGAGATCGAGAGGAACGGCGCAGCACCGGAGCCGCCGCCAATGATACCCTCGGAGGTCGCCGAGATCGCTTCACCGTCGACAATGTAGTCAGGGTTGTCGGCCTTCAGGTCGAACTCGACATCCTGAACCTCTTCCGAGAGGTCGATTTCGGCAGTCCACGTTCCGTCGGCCTGGACGACACCTTCGCCATCCTCGAGGAACGCATTGTCACCGCCGGCTTCTGCGACGACGGAGATGACGTTACCGGGAGCGATGTTGGTCGTTCCAGTGATCGGCTGCCCCTCGGCAGCACTCACGTCGTACATGTCCGAGTCGAACGAGAGCGACGGTTCCTCGACCGCGAAGGACGAGTAGAACGACTCGGTCTCGCTCGTGTACGGGTTGTCGTAGTTGTGAGTGCCATCGGCCGCGGTTCCGGCCGCGTAGGCGTTGAAGGACACGTTGTAGCCGTTATCAACCTGGTCATCAGGGACCTGATAGACCGAGACGAGCGTACTCGTGCTTTCGTTGGTGATCAGCGTCTCGTGATCTAGCTCGTCCGGCTGGCCACCGAATCCGGGGTTGGTGTGGGTGGCGTTGAGATAGACGCCCTCTTCCGCGAGCGTCTGTAGGCTGTCGTCGTAGCCGAAGAAGCCGTCTCCCTCGACGACTACGGCAAGGTAATCGCCAGCGGCGATCGCACCATCAGTGGCGCCGCCGTCTTCAGCCACCGACTCCAGGTTGCTCTCCGTGAGCTCATCGACGAGAGAACCGGAGACCTTGTACGTGCTCATGCTCTCCGTGGAACGGTCGGTGACCTTGAACGTACCGCGATCCTCGCGCTCGTCGTCGACGGTGAGTTCCATGTTGAACGAACTCGTCCTGTCGAAGACGTCCATGCGCGTGTTATCGCCGTAGTTGGCCATGTCCATCGCGTGGTTGACGGTGAAGCTGCCACCGTCTTCATTCGCAACGATGTTCCCGGTATCGCCTCGGAGAAGCTCGTGCGTGTTGATGTCGAAGGTCACCTGATCCGAATTAGGTGCGTCGACAGTCCCGTTCAGGATGGTAAGACCCTCGGCACCCCAGGTGATATCGAGTTCCGCACTGTTGGTCTCCTCCATGTTGACGGTGATCGTGTTGTGATCACCGAGCGTGGTGGACGGAACGGTCTCCTCGAAGCCAACAGTCGTTTCGCCAGGCTCGGTTACCTCGATGGAGGCAGTCGTCTCAGCCGTCGTCCCGGCACCGGCAACGGTGAAGTTGTACGTGCCTGGATCGACGCCCGCGAATGTGACGTTGAGCGTCGCGTCGCCGTTGACTTCCACGAAGTTACCATCGTGGTCGGTCGCGGTCGCGCCGTCGATCATTTCCGCCAGCTTGTTCGCGCTGAAGGAGTCGGAACTGATCTCCGCGACGAAGTCGCCTTCGTTGGAGTCGAGTTGAAGGCTAGCGTTGTCGCCCTGTTCGACCGATCCCGACAGGAACATGGTCCCGCCGTCCGGACCGTTCTCGAGGTCGAGGACGGTCACGTCGAACGAGACGTTGTTGCCTTGGGTTCCTTCGAGGTAGTAGGACCCGGCGTCCAGGTTACTCGTCGTGAAGGTGGCGTTAGCGGTCGTACCCGAGTCATCTACGTCAACGTTGTAGATCCGCTCGTCGGCACCTTCGCTTGCACTTTTGTACAGGGTGACCTGATCGTCGGTGGTAGTGGTCAGTCCACTAACATCGACAATCGCCGTCTGACCCTGCACAACACTATCTCCGTCACCGATAACTGCTTCTTCGTTAGCGTGATCCGCGGCCGCGGGGGCGGCAAACGCTGCGCCCATCGCGACGACGGAAAGCACCATAAGCGCCGCCAGGACGACTGCACGTCCCTTCGCGCGGTATGATGTCGTGTTTTCTGTCATGTTGTATGTTGTGTCGTGTTGGTTCGCTTCGATAGCGATCGATGCGCCGGGATCGTTCACCTCCCGTCTGCCCGGCGCAGACGGTGTGGCGTATCGGCCTCCCGGGTAGGGGTATCTGCGTTGTTACAAGGTATCCGTAATAAGTCTTCTAGTTTCAGATTGAGTTTCAGATTGCGCAGTAATCCAGAAATACGCGAGTATAGCCGCTCCTATCGGCCGTTTTCGACTACGGAGAGAGTCGCACGTAAGTGGGTATTTATGACCCCACCCGTACCGGAGTCGAACCGGGCGTCGCGGTACTGCTCCGTTACCTGAGAATCGCTCCCCCGAAACACCCGTACCGAATGCGCAGCGACTGTGACCGATCCAAACACACGCACACGTTCGCGCGTAATCTAAATACTTACTCGGCCAGAATCATCCCGGCCTGGCATCGAATCATCTGACTTATATTCCGCCACCCAACTCCCACGGAAAACCCTCCCGAGATCGGTGGGCTTACCGGCTCGACCCGACCTCCGGTTCGTGTCCCGCGAACTCCAGCAATCCCAGCGCGGCGACGCAATCCACGCAGAGGCGACGTTCGCCCTTTGCGTACCGGTACGCGAGCGGGCCATCGTGTTTCGCCACGACCCGCGCCCAGTGGCGCGTCCGCAGATCCGCGTTGCACCGCGGGCAGGGATCCCGGCGGCGTCGGCCCCTCGTAGTCGTACCTGGCCATCTCAGTTCACCTTCAGGGAGCCGAGTCGGCGGACGAGCACGTCGAGTCCGGCTTTGGAATCCCAGACGAAGTCTGGACAGAGCGTTCGCTGTCGATACTGCAGGCGTGCGAGACTTTTATATCTCGCTGGTGTGTTGCGTAACATGGTTGACGAACTGCATCCGCAGTTTGGAAACCGCGTCTCGGGTGCTAGGTCCACCCGGGACATTTTTGAGCGGGAACGAAGTTCCCGCGATGCTCGAAAGAGTCGAAGACTCTTTCGTAGCTGAGCGCATGTCCCCGCGCAATCGTGGAGAGCGGCTTCCGTGTTGGTAGAATACGTGAACGGATATATAATTACATGATATTCGTCCCTTGGATGATCGATGGACAGCTAAGTTCGTTTCGTACCGTCCATTCCGACACCGTCAGATCGTTCGATTGGAACTGAAACAGACTCCTGGAGCGCGTCGGCTTACGTATAGATTCTCCCCAAAGACGTTATACTCCCACAGATCGAACGCCCCGTATGGACGAGTCCCGGCCAGATCCGTACGACGACATCAACGAGGCCGTGGAGCGAGACTGGAAGGCAGAGACGACGCCGTCAGAGCGCGTCAAATCCGTGATCCGACACACGTACACACCGACGAGCGCAGCCGATATCGCTGACGGAGCGCAGACGAGTCCAAAAACCGCTCGAAAGCACCTGACATCGCTAGCCGAAGACGGCTTCGTCACCACGACGGCCGGAGCCCACGGGGCGACACTCTACCGGCGGTCGGACGAATCCCTGATCACCGAACGCGCGAATCGGCTCCTCGCCGAACAGTCCGCCGAGGAGCTCGCCGAGCGTGTCACAGAACTACGAGCACAAATCAACGAGTATCGTGAGACGTACGGCGTCGAATCACCCGAAGAACTCGCCGTCCAGCTCGGACGCGAGACGCTCGACGACACTGGAGCCGATACCCGCACTGACGGGAGCGTCGTAACGGAGTGGCAAACCACACGTCGTAACGTCGCGTTCGCAAACGCCGCCATCTCGATCGCCGAAGCGACAGAGCACATCACCGGAGACCGATCTCCATCTGTGCCCGCCGACGATTCGCGATAACACGATGGACGGCACCGACGACGTGGCCCATCGACTTCGCGGGCCGATCGACGGCGACGCGCTGTTCACGATTCGCGACGAGTTCGCGCGGCAGGCGCCACTGGCGACGGCGACAGTCGACGACATCGTGAGCCCGACAATCCTAGAAGTCGACCTCACCACGGGTCTCCGGGAGGGCTCGACGGGTCGGTTCGACGTCCAGTGGACGACCGCTGGCGACTACAAATTCCACTACACTGAGGGCGACATAGACTTCCGATGGGGTCACCACCCCCACGGCGGCGACTACGACGTTCGAGGCGACGCGCATTTTCATCCCCCGCCGAACGCGACGAGTCATCCGAACGACGTCGAGCCGTCGTGTTTTACCGTCCATCGGCCGCCGGTAGTCGTCAGAGGGGTACTCACAAACTGGCACGCAGCGGCTCACGACGGCCTCGACCAACTGAATCGCTCCACATACACCGGCTGATCGTGGGCCAATCGCCGCTCACGGCTCACTCCGCTCACCGTTCGCGTTCCGAAGATCTCACTCCGTTCGATCCTCGCATGCGCGGGACAGGATTCGAACCACGCCGAGACGGTCGACCTCACTCCGTTCGGTCGCTGCGGCTCGTCTTCTTCGAATCCCTTTTTTCGCATACACGCCGCTCACAGTCGTTCGCGGCTCTCGGTTCGCTCCGCTCACCGTTCGCGTTCCGAGGATCTCACTCCGTTCGATCCTCGCATGCGCGGGACAGGATTCGAACCTGCGGAGGTCTACACCACAGCGTCCTAAGCGCTGCGCCATTGGCCACTTGGCTACCCGCGCGCGACTGAGTGTAGTTCCCGAGTCGAGTAAGAACCTGTCGATCATCGGTGCGTGACGGGTTCCTCGGGCGTCCAGTCCGGCGGGACGATGAACGTGACGTGTTCGTCGTCCCGGCGCTGGTGGTGTTCGGCCGCCTGCTCGGCCAGCGAGCGCTCTCGATAGCCCATCTCGAGCCCGCAACCGGTACAGACGAGTTTGCACGTCGGTTCGGTCATCGAACACCGCGCCGTGAGGCGATGGCGAAGAGTGTGGGTGCAGGGTCCTAAGTAAGAGCCTCGTAGCCAACGGGATCCTGAATCACCGGATTCGACGGCTATCGGTAGTATACCGTTGGATATCGTGTATCGACCCCTGATGCGACGACGATGCGCGACCTGTCTCCGGGGGCGGATTTAAGCCGCCGTCGGTCTAACGGCCGGTACGGATGTACAACGCGCGCGAGCGGTTGGCCCAGCGGGAGTGGATCGAAGAGCTCGAACGGGCGGCCGACGCGCTCAGCCTCTCCGAGGACGCACGGTCGACCGCGATCGACCTCTTTCTCTCCGACGTGCCGGAGTCCGATCGGTCGAAACGGGCGGTCGTCGCCTCGAGCCTCTACGCCGGGTCGCTGATCGCCGGCGACGGACGGACCCAGGGCGCCGTCGCCGAGGCGATGGAGGTCTCCCGGCTGTCGATCCAATCGCGCTGGAAAGCGCAACTCGAAGCGGCCGGCCTCGAACCGCCGAGCTGGTAACTCGTTCGACGGCACTCGGTCCAGCCGGTCGATGGCGCTCCGACCGGTCTGTCGGCTTCGAACAACGGACTGATCGATAACCCGTGGATGGCCGGTTCAACGAGGGGACGAGTCACGCGATCGATCCAACCCGTCCCGGTCGGGCGTCAGTGCGCCGTGTTCGTCTATCTCGCCGTTGACGATGCGTGTACTCGAGATGATGTCGCCGTCGTCGGCCCTGGCGTGCGGGACGACGATGAGTTCCAGGGCGTCGTGACCGCGCTCACGACGGAGCTCGTTGATCCGTTTGCCGCCCTCGACCGTCTCCGGCGAGACGACGAGGGCGTCGAACTGCGGTTCGGTCGCGATACCGGTCGGTTCGTCGAGTTCCCGTATCTCGAAGTCGCGCCCGCGCGGGTCGGCGAGGTGTTCGAGTTCGGTTCGGAGGTCACGTTCGCGATCGTCGTACGGCCGGACGTACCGGTCGACGTGGCGTGTCGCCGGCGCGAGGTCGTCGCTCGTCAGCCCGACGGTCACGTCACCGAGTTCGAACGCCCGTTCGAACAGCCGACGGTGGCCGTCGTGGACTGGATCGAACGTGCCACCGAGCGCGACCTGCATACCCGCTCCTTCGGGCCCGCGAGTATAAAAGAGTCGAAACGGGTCCCCGCGTTCCGCGTGCGCCGGGAGATGACGGATCGAGCGGGTCGGGACACCTAGAGAAGGCGACGTCTCGTCCGTCCTGATCCTCACACATTTGTACGTGGCCGCGTCAGTGTCGGGGTATGGGACTCGACGAGGACGCACTCGACTATCACCGACTGGACCCTCCGGGAAAGATAGAGATCTCCACGACGAAGCCGACGAACACGCAGCGAGATCTCTCGCTCGCGTACTCGCCCGGCGTCGCGGCACCGTGTATGGATATCCACGAGGACGAAACCGACGCCTACACCTACACTGCGAAGGGCAATCTCGTCGGCGTCGTCTCGAACGGCTCGGCCGTACTCGGACTCGGTGACATCGGTGCCCAGGCGTCCAAACCCGTGATGGAAGGGAAAGGGGTCCTCTTCAAGCGATTCGCCGACATCGACGTCTTCGATCTCGAACTCGACACCGACGACCCCGATCGGTTCGTCGAGGCCGTCGCGATGATGGAACCGACGTTCGGCGGGATCAACTTAGAGGACATCGCCGCGCCCGAGTGTTTCACGATCGAGGAGCGCCTCCGCGAGGGGATGGACGTCCCCGTCTTCCACGACGACCAGCACGGAACGGCGATCATCTCCGGTGCGGCGCTGCTCAACGCAGCCGACGTTGCCGGGAAGGATCTCGAAGACTTAGAGATCGTCTTTTCGGGCGCGGGCGCGAGCGCGATAGCGACGGCGCGCTTCTACGTCTCGCTCGGCTGCAAGGAAGCGAACATCACGATGTGTGACTCCTCGGGGATCATCACCGAGGCGCGCGCAGAGAGCGGCGACGTCAACGGGTACAAGCGACAGTTCGCGCGCGATACACCGGAGGGAGGGCTCGCAGACGCAGTGGACGGCGCGGACGTCCTGGTCGGCCTCTCGGTCGCTGGCATCGTGAGTCAGGAGATGGTCCGATCCATGGCCGCGAACCCCATCATCTTCGCGATGGCCAATCCGGATCCCGAGATCACGTATCCCGACGCGAAGGACGCTCGAGACGACTCGGTCATCATGGCGACCGGGCGCTCTGACTACCCCAATCAGGTCAACAACGTGCTTGGCTTCCCGTTCATCTTCCGCGGCGCGCTCGACGTGCGCGCGACGGACATCAACGAGCAAATGAAGGTCGCCGCCGCCCGCGCGCTGGCCGATCTGGCGCGCGAGGACGTCCCCGACGCGGTCGTCAAGGCCTACGGCGACGAACCGCTTCAGTTCGGCCCCGAGTACATCATCCCGAAGCCGGTCGATCCGCGGGTGCTCTTCCGGGTCGCCCCGGCTGTCGCCGAAGCGGCCGTCGCCTCCGGCGCCGCCCGCGTCGATATCGATCTCGACGAGTACGAGGCCGAACTCGAGGCCCGCCTCGGCAAGTCTCGTGAGATGATGCGCGTCGTCCTCAACAAGGCCAAGAGCGATCCCAAACGGGTCGCGCTCGCAGAGGGCGACGACGAGAAGATGATTCGCGCGGCCTACCAGCTCGCAGAACAGGGGATCGCCGAGCCGATCCTCATCGGAGAGGAGGGAGCGATCACCGAGACGGCGGCCGATCTCGGCCTCGACTTCGAGCCGACCGTCGCCGATCCGATGGCGGGAGACTACGAGGCGTACGTCGATCGGCTCTACGAACTCAGAAAGCGCAAGGGGCTGACTCGCTCCGAGGCCGAGGATCGCATCCGTCGCGATACGAACTTCTTCGGCAGCGTGATGGTCGAAGAGGGAGACGCCGACGCGCTCCTCACGGGCCTCATGCACCACTACCCGTCCGCACTGCGCCCGCCGCTGCAGGTGATCGGGACGGCCGACGACGTCGACCACGTCGCCGGTGTCTACCTCCTCACGTTCAAGAACCGCGTGATCTTCATCGCCGACGCGACGGTGAACATGGACCCCGACGCCGAGGTCCTCGCCGAGGTCACCCAGCAGACCGCCAACCTCGCCCGCCGGTTCAACGTCGAACCGCGCGCCGCCTTGCTGTCGTACTCCAACTTCGGCAGCGTCGACAACGAGGGGACCCGAAAACCGCGACACGCGGCCCGAATGCTCCGCGACGATCCCGACGTCGACTTCCCCGTCGACGGCGAGATGCAGGCAGACACGGCCGTCGTCGAGGACATCCTCGAAGGGACCTACGGCTTTTCGGAGCTAGACGAACCCGCGAACGTCCTCGTCTTCCCCAACCTGGAGGCGAGTAACATCGGGTACAAACTCCTCCAGCGCCTGGGCGGCGCCGACGCGATCGGGCCGATGCTGGTCGGAATGGACGAGCCCGTTCACGTGTTGCAACGTGGCGACGAGGTCAAGGATATCGTCAACCTGGCCGGGGTTGCGGTTGTCGATGCGCAAGAGTAGCGAGGGTCGAACGTAGTGAGAGCCTCGGATAGACGAGCGGCGAAGCCGCGAGTAGCGAGGGTTGAGCGACCAACGGGAGCGAAACCCTCGTACCGGAACAGCGAACGCAGTGAGCCGTGAAGGAGTAGCGCGGTTCGGAACAAGCGTAGCGAGCGAGAACCGCGATTTGACGAACGGTGAGCGGAGCGAACCGTGAGTAGCGAGGGTTGAGCGACCAACGGGAGCGAAACCCTCGTACCGGAACGGCGAACGCAGTGAGCCGTGAAGGAGTAGCGCGGTTCGGAACAAGCGTAGCGAGCGAGAACCGCGGGTGTACGAGCGGGGAACGGAGTGAGTCGCGAGGAGCCCGATTCAGAGGGTGTCGTATCGGCCGTTCGGAGTCGTCACTTGTACGCGTCGTTCATCCCGCCGTCGTTGGCGGGTTTCGATCGAGTGTAGGCGTTGGGGCCGACGAACTCGCGCCAGTGGCGGACGCCCCAGATACCGAGACCGGTGCAGATGATGCCGGCGGCGAGGAAGACGACGATCAGGCCGCGGTGGAGGAGCGCTTCGGGGCTATCGACGAGGTAGACGGCGCCTTCGGTGGCGAGACCGACCAGCAGGGCGGCGACGGTACCGATCCCTGCGGTGGCGATGAGGATCTGCATACCGTCGCGGTTGCGGTTGTCGAGTTTCAACAGGGAGACGATGAAGCCGAGGGCGAAGACGAGGACGTATACCGGGAGACGGGTCGAGACGTCGCCGACGATCTGCCCCTCGACGACGACGGCGACGCCGACGAACGCGAGCGTGAGGAGGACCGTCGACGACGCGACGGTGAGAACGGCCCGGCTAGCCAGGAGGTCGGCGATGCGATCCGTGTTCATGCCCTACTCACGACGGTACTCCCCCAAAAACGTTGAGGAAGTGGTGACAGTCGATCGTAGCGACCGGTCGACGATCGGACGGGAAACATATATGGGGTGGCTACATAGCGAGAACCGATAGGTATGGCCGAATCGATCGAGCGGTTCCCCGTCTCGGAGAAGGGCTACTCGCTGCCCATCAACGAGGTCCTGACGGGCCGCGGGTTCGTCACCGGGAAGTCCGGCAGCGGCAAGTCCAACACGGCGAGCGTCGTCGCCGAGGAACTGCTCGATCGGGGGCTCGGACTGCTGATAATCGACACGGACGGCGAGTACGCGGCGCTCAAAGAGCGCTACGAACTGCTCCAGGTCGGTGGCGACGACCAGTGCGACCGCGAGATCACGGCCGAGGACGCGCCGTTGATCGCCGACCTCGCACTGGAGGAGAACGTCCCGATCATCCTCGACGTCTCTGGCTACATGGACGAGGAAGTGGCCGAGGACGTGATCCACGCGGTGGTCAGGGAGCTCTTCGTCGCGGAGAAGCAACACCAGAAGCCGTTCTTGCTGTTCGTCGAGGAGGCCCACGAGTTCATCCCCGAACGGGGCGGTGGCGACGACGTCCACAAGATGCTCGTCCGGATCGCAAAGCGCGGTCGCAAGCGCGGACTCGGCATCGTCGCCATGTCCCAGCGACCGGCGGCGGTCGCGAAGGATTACATCACCCAGTGTGACTGGCTGGTCTGGCACCGCCTCACCTGGGAGAACGACACGAAGGTAGCGGGTCGAATCCTGGGCGGCGACGCCTCGGAGAGCGTCCAGTCGCTGGACGACGGAGAAGCCCTCGTCATGACCGACTGGGACGAGAAGATCTCCCGCGTGCAGTTCCGTCGGAAGAAGACGATCGACAAGGGGTCGACCCCCACGCTCGAGGATGCCTACGGCCCGCCGTCCGCACGCGAAGATCACGTGACTGACGATGGGGCGGATGCACCCGACGACCCGGAGGGGAGCTCCGAGACGGCCGATGAGTCCGCAGATCCGACCGACGATCCCGACGTCGGGTCGGGTGCCGACGACGGTGAGGCCGGCGACCGTGAGCGGGACGAGGGGACGCCGCAGGACCGATCGAGTAACTGGGACCTGAGCGACGTCGATATCGAGCCGCGACAGCCGTCGCTCCAGGAGGCATCGGAGACGTTCGACGAGGAGCGCGACAGTGGATCCGAAGCGGCCGAGCGGACGGTCGAACCGCTGGATGTGGATCCGGCGACCGTCCAGGCGACGGGGACTGTCGAGGGCGCCGGGCAGGCCGGAACGACGACCGACTCAGCCCAGAGAGCGACGCCCGATCGATCGGAACCGGTGACGGACGACTCCACCGGGGGCGAGACCGCCTCCCGGCGTCGACGGGCGGCCCTCGACGACCCGGACGAGTACGATCCGCTCTGGGAGGTCGGTCAGTTCATCGTCTACGCGTACGGACTCCTCGCGGACGCGAACGCCGTCCTCTACGGGTCGTTGCGACGGCGATACACGGCCGTGTGCGTTCGGGTCCGACAGACGGCGTTCGGAACCTATCGACGAGGATCGCCGGGTCGGGTCGAACGACGGGTCGGTACTGGACTCGCGATGGGCACCGTGGTCTTGCTGTACGTGCTCCTCGGGGTCGCGATTCTGCTGGGGTTGAATCAGTACCGAACCATGTGACGGCGGTTCGGCACGAGTCGGTTCCGGGTTGTTCTAGCGACCGAGTGGGTCACTGCAATACAGATTCGACGGGTACGTAGCCGATACCTGGTATCGGAAGTCGATGGCTGGGACGGTGGCGCTGTATAGGACCGTACCGGTGGCTGGGACGGTACCGGAGGCTGGGATTGTACCGATGTATGGGACGGTACCGGTGGCTGGGACGGTACCGGAGGCCGGGATTGTACCGATGTATGGGACGGTACCGGTGGCCGGGACGGTACCGATGTCTGCTACGGCGCCGATCTGTGTCGACGGACACCACAGGGAACCGCCAGATCGGCGCCGATATCGGCCGCAGTCCGACGGTGCGGCGCGGCAGTTGGTCGCGTCCTGGCCGCACAAACAGACACCGACTCGCGGCGAGGCGACCTGCGTCGACGCCGGTCCCGGCACCGATCGCGAGGGTCGACGTCGTGCTGGGCAGCAGACGGTTCGTCCACGCGAGCGACTCCGCTGGACGAGTCGATCGGTCGGGGGCTTTTTTCTCCCCGGTGGTGGTGAGTCCACGGCATGGCAGCCGAAGAGCGTCGACGCGGTGAATCGCCCGTCTTCGCGCTCCTCGTCGGGTTCGTGTTCGTTCAGCCGTGGCGACACGCGCTGACGGTGGCGCCCGGGGTGTCGGTCGGGTCGGTGCTCGGCGTCGGGCTGATCGGGTCCTGGGTGGTGCTGACCGTCTCGTCCCGGTCGGTCAGGCGGGTCCACCCGTTTCACCTCGCGTTCGGTCTCTTCGTGGCGCTGTCGGCGTCGAGTCTGGCGTGGACGATCGACGGGGGGCGCACCCTTCGGCGGCTCGCGACGCTCGGGTACACGCTCGCGCTCGTCGTCGTGGCCTGGAACCTGCTCGATACGCGGCGCCGGCTGGCTCTCGTCGCTCAGGCGCTCGTCCTCGGCACGTTCGTCGTCGGCGGTGCCGGGCTGGTCGACTTGCTGCAGCAGGGGACAGAATACAGTCGACGCGAGCTCGCGGGGATCAACGCGAACGAGCTCGCTCGGTGGGTCCTCGTGGCCGTCCCCTTCGCCGGCGGCCTGCTGTGCTCCTCGACCCGGTTTCGCACCGGCGTCCTCGGCTCCGTCAACGTCGCGTACCTTTCGGTCGTTCCGTTCGTGGTGCTCGCGACTGGATCCCGCCAGGGACTGATCGGGTCTCTCGTGCTCGTGGTGGTCGGTCTGATCGGGCTGGCGCGACGCGAGTGGGACGTGCCACTCGATAGGGGTCAGGCGATCGTCGGCGTACTCGTCGTCGGGTCGGTCGTCGCCGTCGTCCGGACGGTCGCCTCGATCGGACTTCTGGGATACCGGCTGCCGGTCGTGGACAGCGAACTCGGAACTGCCGGTGGCCGGACCGCGATCTGGGCGGTCGGCCTGGCGGCGTTTCGCGAGCGGCCGCTACTCGGCGTCGGAGCCGGCGCGTTCGGCGCAGTCACCGAACCGCCGATGGGGGCCGATCCGCACAGCGCGATCGTCGGTGTCGCCGTCGAGCTCGGCACGATTGGGCTACTCGTCGCGGGCCTCGTCGTTTCTGTTCTGGTGGTGACGGTGGCCAGAAACCCCGGCCCGACGGTCGCGTCCGCCGCCGTTCTCGGCGTCTTTGCCGTATTCGGCCCGGTCGCGATGCTCTACAACAATCCGATGAACTGGCTCGTGCTCGTCCTGGTCGTCGCCGCACACGAGATGCCGGCCGAGACCGACCCCGTGAGGGTGACCCGTTCGCAGGCCGGTGGTGGGTCGGTGGAGCCCCGTTCTCACGCAGTATCGGCGTCGGACGAAGACGGCGCTCGTCGTCCGCCGTCGACCAGATCGGCCGGGGTCGCATCGGAGTTGGCGACCCACCCCGTCGATTCGGACGGCGTTGTACACTCCTCCTGAACGAGGTGATCCCGGTTCGTACGGATGAGGTGGACGCCCGGACGTGGCGACGGTGGTGGTGAGATCGATTCGTCGAGGGCGTCCCGGACGAGCAGGTCCAGTTCGTCGACGCCGGCGCGAGCCGTGAGTATGGCCGTCGACGAGAATCGGGGGTTGACCTCGACGATGTAGGCCTCGCCTGTTCGGGCGTCGACGAGTTGCTGGACGTTGATCGGTCCCCGGGGATCGAGACGGTCGTGAAGGTCGCGGCACGCGCTTGCGACGGCGTCGTTCGACCGGGTGACGCCCCAGGTGGTGTTGCCGTCCTTCTCTACGGCCTCCTTCGTGACGATCGACAGGCAGTCCCCTCCGGTCGTCGCGACGACACTGGTCGTGAACTCCCGACCCTCGATGGCTTCCTGCACCACGACGTCTGCCGGATCGAAGTCGTGGTAGGCGAGGGACGTCCTGAGGTCGTCGAGTGAGGCGACCCTGGAGACGCCTCGGCTGCCGTGGCCCAGGCGGGGCTTGACCACGGCGGGATACGCGACGTCGAGTGCCGAGAGATCCGTGCTGCTCGTCGGGCAGACGGTCCGCGGCGCTGGGAGGTCGGTCCCGTCGATCCAGCGGGCGAATCGTCGCTTGTCGAGCGTCCGCTCGATGGTCGAAACGGTCGGTGCGACGATCGGAACCGCGGACGGAAGGGCGGCTCGCAGGTCGGAGTGCCGGGTCAGTTCCTCGTCGACGAGTGGAACCACGACGTCCACGTCGCGACGCGCGACGACCGACGCGACCGTTCCGGGCCAGTCGTCGTCGGCTGCGGGCGGGACCGTCGTCCACTCCGCCAGGTCCAGGAAGCCCCTCGCCCGTGGATCCATATCCACACCGACGGGCGTGTGTCCGGTCCGGTCGCGAAACCAGCGGGCCGTCGATGCACCGCCGACACCCCCGACGCCGGTCACGAGTACCCTCGCCATGGTGACGGGCCACCACGCCGACGACCATTAGCGTGTGGACCGTCGACGCGCCGTCGGATTCAGTCGTTTCCGATGGCGTTCCGTAGGCCGCAGCTACTCCGGATGGGGGCATCGGATCCGATCGTCTATACCAGTCCTGCACGTGCAAGCCGGAACCGTATCGGGTTCGTCGGGGTGTCCATCGCCATGCGCCGGGCGATCGGGTTCGATCTCGACGGAACGCTGTTCGACGATCGCCAGTACGTCCGGCAGGGATTCGACGCCGCGGCGTCGTACCTCGCACGGGAGACGGGCCGCGACCTTCGGGACGCGTTCGCTGACGCGTATTTCGAACGTGGAATTACGGACCGGACGTTCGATGTCGTCTGTCGAGAACAGGGCCTGGACCCTGCGTACGTGCCAGCGCTGATCGAAGCGTATCACGGGTCGACCGCTCCGCTTGACCCAGCCCCGGGAGCCGAATCTGTCCTGCAGTCGCTCGGACGAATCTGTCGGATTGGGGTGCTCACCGGCGGCCGTCGGGGTCGCTCGAAACTCGAACGGCTTGGTCTCGACACGTTCGTGGACGCGGTCGTCGTCACGCCCGATCGGGACCTGTCGAAACGTCAGCGCGAGGCGTTCTCCGTGTTCTACGACGAACTGGGCGTCGAGCCCCACGAGAGTATCTTCGTGGGTGACAGACCGGAACTGGATCTACGATGGCCAGCCGAACTCGGCGCGCTGACGGTGTGGATTCGCGGGACGGATCGGTCCCGCCCTGTGAATTCGCCGACGCACGAGCCGACGGCGGTCGTCGACGAACTCCGCCGGCTCCCGGAGGTGCTCGAATCGATCGGGGCGATTCCCCGGGCTCGCGAGTAACGACGCACTATGGGGCGAACGACCGGGCAAATTTACGGTCCGAGCCACCGCGTGCCAGGTATGCGCGTGCTCGCGATCGGGGCCCATCCCGACGACGTCGAGATTGGGGTCGGGGGAACGATCGCTCGCCACGTCGAACGTGGAGACGACGTGACGCACCTGATCGCCACCGACGGTGCCGCCGGCTGTCGGGATCCCGCAGACGCGAGACGCGACGAAGCCGTCGAGTCGGCGCGAACGCTCGGCGTCGAAGACGTCCGGTTTCTCGAGTTCACCGACACCGGACTGACCGACGACGGCCGGGTCGTCGATGCGATCGAACGCCACGTGACCGATCTCGACGCGGATCGCGTGTACGTCCACGCGCGAGAAGATACCCATCAGGATCATCGAAATTGCGCGCGGGCGACCCTCTCGGCGACGAGACGCGAGGGGAGTGTCTACGCGTACGAAACGTACTCGACGCGACCGACGTTCACGCCGAGACACGTGGTTCCGCTGACGGAGTCACACCTCGAGGCGAAACTCGACGCCATCCGCGTTCACGAGAGCCAGACGGACAAGACGTACATAAACGACGGGACGATCAGGGGGCTCGCCCGGGTGCGTGGGCGCCAGGCGAATCGGTCGTTCGCCGAGGGGTTCGCGGTCGTCCGGTCTATCGACACCTGGTGACGGCGAGTCGATCGAAGCCGACGAACACAGGGCCGTCACCGAGACACTGTCACCGGTCGCGTAGTCGGTTCGATGCCGCCGCCATCGTGTGTGTCACGCCCTGCATCACATCGGCTACCCCCGTGTGGGGCTCCCGCATCGAGTCCGTCCACGCGATCGACAGCAGGCCGATCGCGAAGAAGAGTTGCCGATTCGACTGGAGGTCGAACGAGAAGCAGGCGTTGACGAAGGCGAAGACGAAGACGGCGAGGGCAGCGCTGTACAGCGCGTCGCCACCTCGAAATCTGGCGAGGACAGTGACGACGACGGGGGGAACGACGACCAGACACGCGAGCGCGAAGCCGACGAGACCGAGCTCGGCGAGCGTCTCGACGACGACGTTGTGTGGGTACTCGTGGACGGTCTCGGTCAGCACCGCGTAGCTCCCGATGCCGTGGCCGACGAGGGGGCGCTCGAGCCAGAAACCGAACGCCTCTCGGAGCATGAACAGGCGCGTCTCCGTCGCCGAATCGCGGAAGACGATCACGAGTCGCCGGATCGTCCACGGAGTCCATCCGGCGGCACGTACGACGAGGACGGCCGCGACGGTCACGGTGGCGGTCGCCCCGCCCGCGGCGAAGACGCCCCGACGGTCCGTGCGTCGATCGAAGAGGGCCGAACTGAATTCGATCCCGACGAATACGGCGAGGGCGACGACTAGCGCGACGAACGGACCACGGCCGCCGGCCGCGAGCACGCCGACGATCCCGGCGAGGGCCAGGACGCCGGCGAGCAACCGAACGGCGAACCGAGCAGACGAACCGAAAACGTACAGACAGAGCGGGACGGCGAACCCGATCGCCCGGCCGTGGGTGAGGTACGACTCCGAACCGACGGTCGCGAAGGCGTCCGTCTCGAGGATCGTCCCCGCGTACACCGCCTCGGCGGCGAGCCACGCACCGACGAGCCCCATCACCAGTCCGAACGCGACCAGCCGGCGGCGCGACAGTGCCACGACGAGTCCGAACCAGAGCAAGAGCGTGTCGAAGACGATCATCCGAACCAGCTTGTATCGGGGGTACGCGCCGGTACCGACGGTCCACTGGAGACTCAAAGTCGCCCAGGCAACGAAGGCCACCGCGGCGAGGAGGACGAGCAGCGAGAGGGAGTACCGGTCCCCGTCGCGGAAGAACGCCAGAACGGCGGCAACGGTCGCGCCGACGATCACGACATAGTACGGATTGACCGGGGAGAGCGACTCGACGACTGCTAGGCGATCGGCACCGACGTAGACCGACGGAAACAGCGAGAACGCCACCAGCATCACCAGGAACGGACGGCGGTCGGTAGCCGTCTCGCTCGGCGACGCGTTCCCCGGCCCGAGCCCAGCGTGAAACGAGTCCATGCAGCGATTCCGCCACCCTACCACGGCCCACGAGTAAATCCTTCCCCTCGGTGGGCGAGTAGGCAGGGTGTACGCGAGACGAGGCGGTTGTACTCGGCCGTCGGTGGGTGGTAGGCCGCTACCTCCGTCGGTGAGCAGTGAACGTCGACATCCGTCAATACGTCGTGAACAGCGACATTCGTCGGTGAGCGGCGAACGGTGACATCCGTCAATACGTCGTGAACAGCGACGTTCGTCGGTGAGCGGTGAACGTCGACATCCCTCGGTGGGCGGCGAACCGCAGCACCCGTCGAACGGTCGGTTCAGCGCTGGAGCGCGCGCTTCGCCCGTCGAAGGGGGAGGACGGTCGCGAGCCGTTCGAGCGGTTCGTAGGTGGCCCGCCCGCAGGCGACCGACGCCAGTGCCAACGGAAACAGTAGCGACCGGGGAGCGAGACGGGTCGCGGCGGCGAAGTGCCGCCTCGCCGCCGAATAGGACTCCGCCCGGATCGCGGCCTGCCCCAGGTGGTACTCGACGAAGGCGTCGAATAGCCTGGCATCGTCGGTGCCCTCGCGCGCAGCCAGCGGTCGAAAGGTTCGTCTGAACAGGGGCGCCGTCTCGTCACGCTTGGTCTCGTAGTCGCCGCTTACCTGTCCGGCCCCCGCATTGTGACGGACGACGAGCGGTTCGTCTAGCGCGAGAAACCGGTATCGCTTCGAGAGGCGGAGGTACAGCGCCCAGTCTTGCCAGCTTGGAAAGCGCTCGTCGAACCCGCCGACTGCGGCTGCGGCGTCCGACCGAAGGAGTACTGACGAAACCGTCCCGACGACGTTCCGGCGAAGCAATCGGTGGGTGAGGTCACCCGATTCGGTCGCGGCCGTCACGGCGTTCACCTCGCCGTCTGAATCGAGTTGTACCACGCTCGTGTAGACCACGCCGACGTCGTCGGGTGCGGCGCGCAACCGGGGAACCTGTCGTTCCAGCTTGGCCGGATCCCAGCGATCGTCGTCGTCCAGGAACGCGATGAATTCGCCGGACGACTCCTCGATACCGGCGTTTCTGGCGGCCGCGCCGCCCCGGTTCGTGACGAACCGGTGGCGTTCGAACCGATCGACGCGGGCGGCGACGCGGTCGATATCGTCCGACACGGGTGGCGAGGAGGCGTCGTCGACGACGATCAGTTCGATCGGTCCGTAGGTCTGAGCGGCGACGCTACGGATCGCCCGGCGGAGGCGTGCGGGACGGTCGTGTGTCGGTATCACGACGGAGACGAGCTCGCGATCGGTCGATCGGTCGGTCGTTGCGTACCGCGTCGCTACCTCGGTCGGCGAACGCCTGGACGGTGCGAGCGGCGAAGTCATTTCGATTCGATCGGACGCAGCCGTCGTCCGTCGCGATAGGCGACGACGGCGACGGACAAAGTACTGTGCCGGATCACCTGCGGTACGCGCTCGGTACGACGATACGAGGAGAAAGCCACCGGCGTCAGTGGCGGGAGGCTGTCGAGCGTCTGATTACCGGTTCGGCGGCTGCGTTCGGACAGTGACGTGTCACGTGCCGCCCGCTACCTTTTTGGGACGCCTGCGACGAGTCTTCACATGGTCACGGTCCGGGCGCCGGCGACGAGCGCGAACCTCGGGAGCGGGTACGACGTATTCGGACTCGCCCTCGGTCGACCGGCCGACGTGATCCACGTCGAGGCGGCCGACGAGACCACGATCACGGTCGAAGGCGTCGGCAGCGAGTACGTCCCGGAGGACCCACGGGACAACACCGTCGGCGCCGTCGCGGACGCCCTCGACGCACCGGCGTCGATTACGATCGACAAAGGGGTCAGACCCTCCTCTGGGCTGGGGTCGTCCGCCGCGAGCGCCGCCGGAGCCGCCGTCGCGCTCGATACACTGTACGGGCTACAGACGGATCCGGAGGAACTCGTCCGCGTCGCTGCGGAGGGTGAAGCCGTCGTCTCCGGGGACGCCCACGCGGACAACGTCGCCCCCGCGATCCTCGGCGGGTTCACCATCGTTACGCCGGATGGGATCACGACGCTCGAGGCCTCGCTCTCGCTCGTCGCCTGCCTGCCCGAGATCGTCGTCTCGACCAGAGACGCGCGGGCCGTCGTCCCGTCGACCCTCTCGATCGACGACCTCGTCGACACCGTCGGCTCCGCCGCCACACTCACGGCCGGTATCGCACGGGACGATCCCGAACTCGTCGGCCAGGGGATGGCCGACACCGTCGTCACGCCGACGCGGTCCGCGTTGATCGACGGCTACGACGAGGTCCGCGAAGCGGCCCGTCTCGCCGGAGCGACGGGCGTGACGGTGAGCGGGGCGGGTCCTGCCGTCCTCGCCGTCTGCCGGGAGGGAACGAGACGAGCCGTGGCCTCGGCTATGGTCGACGCGTTCGCCGATCGGGGTATCGAGAGTAGAGCGTACCAGACGAACGTCGGCAGGGGAGCGGAAGTCGTCACCAGAAGTGCGTGGTGACCGGATTCAAACGCCGCGGCCCTGCAGCTTCTCCTCTTCCGACAGGTCGACGTTGGCGTCGCCCTTCATGCCCGCGCCGACGTTCGTGGCGATCTCGGCGAGCGTCTCGGGGTCGTCCCAGTTTGCCACGGCCTCGACGATGGCCTCGCCCATCGCCCGCGGGTTCTCGGCGCCGAAGATGCCGCTGCCGACGAAGATACCGTCGCACTCGTGGTGCATCATGAGCGCCGCGTCGGCGGGCGTGGCGATGCCGCCGGCGGCGAAGTTGACGACCGGGAGGCGACCCATCTCCGCGGTCTCGTGGACGAGGTCAGAGGGAGCCTCGATGTCCCGGGCGTAGGCCTCGCGTTCCTCGTGGGTCATCCCCGCGAGTTCGCGGATGGCGCCCTTGATCGTCCGCTGGTGGTGGACGGCCTGGTTGACGTCGCCGGTGCCGGCCTCGCCCTTCGTGCGGATCATCGCCGCGCCCTCGTCGATCCGGCGCAGCGCCTCGCCCAGGTCGCGCGCGCCGCAGACGAACGGCGCGGTGAAGTCGCGCTTGTCGATGTGGTAGGCGTCGTCGGCCGGCGTGAGTACCTCCGACTCGTCGATCATGTCGACACCCGTCGCCTCCAGGATCTGGGCTTCCTTCGTGTGGCCGATGCGGGCCTTTCCCATCACCGGGATCGACACCTCGTCGATGATCTCGGTCACGTCGCCGGGGTCGGCCATGCGCGCGACGCCGCCGCGCTTTCGGATGTCCGCGGGGACGGCCTCCAGGGCCATCACCGCGACGGCGCCCGCGTCCTCCGCGATACGCGCCTGTTCCGGGTTCACGACGTCCATGATGACGCCGCCCTTCTGCATCTGTGCGAAACCGCGCTTGACCAGTTCGGTTCCCCGTCGGAGATCCTCCAGATCGGTCGCTGTCTGGGTCATACGACGGGGTTCGGCCCCGCTTCACTTACGCGTATCCATTCCGTCAAATCGACGTGTGGCGAATCCACCGGGATGTACGTGCGGTGAGACCACCGGCAGCGCGACTGCGGGGATTGAGAGAGCGGTGTCGGTGTTCGATCGTCGAAACAGCCATATATTTTGCGAGTCGAGGGCTGGACGAAATGCCCTCCCCCGAATCACGTCCGGTACCGTCCAGACGGCTATGATCGACCGGAAACCCACGCGGCGTCATCCTCGTACACGATGACGATCGACCGATCGCGACGGGCGGCGCTGGCCACGCTCGGATCGTCACTGATCGCCGGCTGCTCGATGATCGCCGATTCGCCCACTGCTCGTACCGTCCCCGAACTGGAAACAGGCTGGACAGCCAGTGTAACTCCCGGGTCACCGAACACAGCGCCTCGCGTGCTCGGCGATGCGGTGTACGTCGACGACGGTCACGACCTCCACGAGATTCCCGTCGACACTCCCGACGATCGGCGGGCGCTGCTCGATTCGGTCCTCGGCTCCCCGCCGTCCAGAGACGTCACGGCGAACCCGGCCGTCGACGAATTGGCCGGTCGACTCCTCGTGCCGACCGAACTCGCGGGCGTGGGGACGCTGTACAGTATCGATCCCGAGGCGGGCGTCGAGTGGGAGACGAAACTCCCCGGCGGCGCCCCCTTCGCGCCGATCGCCGACGGCGACCGGATCGCGATCCAGACCGACGAGGCCGTCGCCCTCCTCGATCGGGCGACGGGGGAGATTTCGTGGTCGAAATCGATCCGGACAGCTGGTTCGACCAGGCTCGACCGGCACGCGGACCTGTCGCCGGCGCTGACCGGAGGTCGCGTGTACGTCCCCTGTGAGGACGGACTCCGGTGTTTCGATCGGACCGACGGAACGCAGTTGTGGCGCGCCCTCGACGGGGCCGTCGCGGAGCGTCCCGCGGTCGACGGCGACCGGGCCTACGTTCCCGTCTTCGAGAGGGGCGTCACAGCCCTCGACCTCGAAACGGGCCGAATCGAGTGGGAGACCGACGCGTTCGACTCCTGGACGACGCCGGCCGTCGACGACGATCGGGTCTACGTCGCGGCGATCCGGGACATGTACGCGTTCGATCGAACGAGCGGCGACCGTCTCTGGCACACCGACGGCGACGACTTCGGCGGGGCCGTCTACACGGATCCGAGGCTCGTCGACGATCGGATCGTCGTGGGATCGTCGGGGTACGCCGTCCTGGTCCTCGATCGAGACGGGACGCTCCGTGCCCGCTCGACCGGGACGAACACGAAGTTCGCCCACGCCGCGATGGACGACGGCGTCGTCGCAGCGGAGCGAACGATGGTGAGCCGGTACGAACTCCCGTAGCGGCGGTTCCATCGCCGACGGCCCGCACCCGACGTTCGATCGGCCCGAACCGCTACCTCTTTGCGGATCCGCCGAGATGCAGGAATCGATGGCAGCCGCCACCGAACAGTCGCGCCGGACGTCTCTTCCCCGGTGGCTCGCACCGGTGCCGGAGCGAGTCGAGGACCTCGGCCTGCGCCTCGCCTGGCCGATCGTCGCGGTCAACCTCGCGGGGACGGCCTTCGGCTTCTGGTACTACCGGTACCAGTTCGTCGAGACGCCGGCGGTGATGTGGCCGTTCGTCCCCGACAGTCCGGTCGCGACGCTGTTGATCGCGCTCGCGATCGGCGCCTGGAAACTCGGCCGGGAACGCCCCTGGCTCACCGCGCTCGCGTTCTTCGGCAACCTGACCTACGGCCTGTGGACACCGTTCACGCTGCTGGTCTTTTCCGATTCCTTCTCGTACCTCCACCCGCTGATGTACGGGTTCCTGTTCTGGAGTCACCTCGCGATGGCCGTCCAGGCGCTGGTGCTCCACCGGATCAGCGACTTCTCGATCGGGGGCATCGGGATCGCGCTCGGCTGGTACGGGACGAACCTGCTCGTCGATTACTTCGTCCCGATCGTCGGTGACCCACACCACACCGCGCTCCCCGTCGCCCCGAACGAACCCGTCGCTCTCGGTGGTGACGCACACGGGATCGCGGCCGCCGGAGCCACGGTCCTCACCCTGCTTGCCGTCTACACGGCACTCTCGATACACGTCTACGCGGCGAGAACGCCGTCTTAACTGCGGGAAGCCCTGGCCCGATCGGGAACGGCTCAGCCACCGTTCTCGGTGGCCATGACGACCTCGAGCAGTGGAACGAGGCTCGAGAGACCGGCGAGGCGCCGGATGCGGTGTGTCTCCCTGTCGTATCCGATCACTCCCAGGTCTGCGAGTTTCGGAAGGTGACTGTGGTGCAGTTCGATCCGGAGCGTCTCGACGCAGTCGACTGGCAGTGTCTCGTCGTCGACGAGCGTACCGGCCAACTCGTCGAGCGTCAGCGACTCGGGATGGGTCGTGAGGACCTCGATCACCCGACGACGGCGACGGTTCGAGAGGAGGTCCACCGCGACGGGCAGGGGAAAGTCGGGGTCGATGCTGATCTGTCCTCGGTGGTCGACGGGAGCGTTCATTGTCCTGGATGAGCGGCTGTCGGCGGGTATCGTTCGTACACGGTTCGCTCGCGTACGACTCGAACGTCTCACGGGAACGGTATAACTATTACTATCGGATGTAACAAACGGTTTCAATAATAGATCGGATACGAACGGCGCGAGGGCCCCGGGGTGTCGACGACAGACGGAGGCGCTACTCGACGATGACGATCGCCTCGTCCGCTTCGAGCATCTCGCCGGGACCGTCGTAGGCTCGCTCGCGTTCGATCTCGAACAGGTCAGGGGCGAGTTCCTCACCCGCGACGAGAAGGCGCCCGTCGTCACTCACGTCGAACTCGCCGGCGTCGATCGCCGCGTCGATATCGCCGACCGCCGAGCCGTACGCCGGTCCCAGCGTGGCGTAGTCGAGGTCGATCGACGCGATTTCGGTCGAGATCTCCGGCGCAGACTCGAGCACGTCGAGTTCCGCGACGTGCATGACGTTCGCGATCGCCGCTTCGAACCCGTCGACCGCGCCGTGGACGGAGACCCGATCGAGTTCGCTATTCAGCGGGCGTTGGTTTTCGCTCTTGTAGCGCCTGAGCGCGGAGATGACGGCCATCGCGGTTTCGCCGGCGTCCAGGTCCGCCTCGTGGCCACGCGGCGAGGGCCACGCGCGGCGGTGGACACTCGATTCGTCGATCGACGACGATTCGGATGCGTACACCGACTGCCAGATCTCTTCTGTGAGGTGCGGGAGGAACGGCGCCCACAGCTCGAGGAAGGTCCGGTGGGCCATCCGCAGCGCGTACTGCGTAGAGGGATCGTCGGCACGCTCTTTCGCAATTTCCAGGTAGTCGTCACAGAACGTGTTCCAGAAGAACGTCCGCAGACGGTCGCGGGCCTTCGCGTACTCGTGAGCGTCGAAGTGGGCCGTCAGGTCCGCGATTGCGTCGTCGAGCTCGGCCAGCAGCCAGCGGTCGATTTGTGCGAGTTCCGCCGGCTCGTCAGGGTCGGCCGGGGCGAGGCTGTCGACGAGCTTCGAGGCGTTCCAGAGCTTGCGCAGGAGTTTCTCGCCCGCGCGGAGGTCCTGCTCCTGATACGGGAAGTCGTCGCCGACCGCGGCGCTGGCCGCCCAAAAGCGGATGGCGTCGACAGGGTACTCCGTGATCACTTCGTCAGGGGCTACTACGTTGCCCCGCGACTTGGACATCTTCTCGCGGTTCTCGTCCAGGACGTGACCGTTGATCAGCGTCGCCTCGAAGGGGACCTCGCCGGTGTGCTCGTAACACTTGATGACCGTGTGGAACAGCCAGAACGAGATGATATCGTGGCCCTGCGGGCGGAGGTCGAACGGGTAGAGTTCCGGGTGGTCCATGGTGAAGGCGCCATCACCAGCCTCACTAGCGTTTTCCGTCCAATCCCAGCCGGCGTTGATCAACGGCGTCAGCGACGAGGTCGCCCACGTGTCGAAGACGTCCTCTTCTGGTTCGAATTCCTCGTTACCACACTCGGGACAGGCCTCGACCGGTGGGTCGTCCGAGAGCGGATCGACCGGCAGGTCCGCCTTGTCGGCCATGATCGGGTGATCGCACTCTGTACAGTACCAGACCGGGAACGGGATCCCCGAATCGCGCTGGCGGGAGATGAGCCAGTCCCACTCCAGCCCCTCGATCCAGTGTTTGTACCTCGTAAACATCTTCTCGGGGTACCAGTCCATCTCCCGGCCGGCCTCTAGGTACTCGTCCTTGTGATCCAGAATCTCGACGTACCACTGCTTGGAGACGCGGTACTCGACGGGCGTGTCACACCGCTCGTGGACGCCGACGGCGTGGGTGATCTCCCACCGATCGCGGAGCGCGCCCGCCTCGTCCAGGTCCTCGACGATGGCCTCGCGCGCTTCCTCGGTCGAGAGACCCTCGTAGTCGTCCGCGAGGTCGGTCATCGTCGCAGTCTCGTCGATGGCGACGCGCAGCGGGAGGTCGTGTGCCTGGTACCACTCGATGTCGTTCTGGTCGCCGAAGGTACAGCACATGACGACGCCGCTGCCCTTCTCCATGTCGACCCGCTCGTCTTCGATGATCGGTACCTCGTGCCCGAAGATGGGGACGCGGGCCGTCTCGCCGATCAGATCCCGATTAGCATCGTCCTCGGGATGGACGAAGACCGCGACGCAGGCCGGAATCAGTTCCGGGCGCGTCGTCGAGATGACGAACTCGTCGCGGTCTGTCCCACTACTCGCTATGTCGAACGCGATGTCGTTGAAGTGCGAGCCACGCTCGTCGTCCTCGACTTCGACCTGCGAGATCGCCGTCTCGCACTCGGGACACCAGATCGCCGGCGCCTTCTTTCGGTACTCTCGGCCCTTCTCGTAGAGGTCGAGGAAGGAGAGCTGAGAGATGCGTTGGACGCGCGGCTCGATCGTCTTGTAGGTACGGTTCCAGTCGATCGAGGTGCCGAGCCCCTGCATCTTCTCGGTGAACTCGGCCTCGTACGTCTGACAGACGTCGCGACAGAGGTCCTGGAATTCCTGGCGCTCGTAGTCCTGGTGACGGATGTCGAGTTCGTCCTCAGTCAGCCGTTCGGAGGCGATACCGTTGTCGTCGTAGCCGAACGGAAAGAGGACGTCGCCGTCGGCCATCCGCTGGAACCGGGCCGCGAAGTCCTGCAACGTGTGCCCGTAGAGGTGGCCCATGTGCAGGCTCCCCGAGACTGTCGGTGGCGGCGTGTCGATCGCATAGACGGTGTTGGGATCCTGTTCCGGGTCGCCCTCGTAGGCGTACGTGTCCGTCTCGACCCACCGGCGCTGCCAGTGGGATTCGATGGCGTCGGCGTCGTACTCCCCGTCGAGTTCGGGCGTGTGCGCTTCGGCCTCGTCCGTGTGCTCCTCCGCAGTGCCTGTCATGGTCTCACCGCCCGAAGTGGGCGTCGTCGGTGCGTCTCCATCGATCGCGACGGGATGTCGGTATCGTGTGGGAACATCGGTGATACTGGTCGTTGTTCGTCGTATTTCAGTCGGCGACAATACATCCGTCGAAACGGGGCAGGGTGGTGGGCCTAGACGGCCCCTACGAGGACGGCGCCGCGGGACCCGTCGAACCGGCATTCGGTGACGGATTCGTCCATGTGTGGTCCTCACGCTCGGTCCTGTTAGGTGTTTCGCGTCGAGGTAGTCCCAGGTCGCTGGACACGAACGAACCTATATGGGCGCGTAGCGGCGAGAATCGAGCCATGATCGGTCGACATCGAACGAGTCGGAACGGCAGGTTCGAACGGAGGTGGCGGTAGGATGGCCGACCTCGCCGAACGGTACGCCACGTGGATCGCCGCCCACAGCCGGGCCGTGGTGATCGGGATCGTCGTACTCACGGCCGTCGTCGCCGCGGGCGCCGCAGTGGGCGACGCTGGAAGTGCCGGTATCGGCGAATTCGACGTGGACTCCCCCGAGACCCGCGCCGGCGACTACGTCGACACGAACTACGAGAGCGACGACCGCATCGTCACCCAGCTCGTCGTTCGTGACGAAGGCGGCGACGTGCTCACGAAGGAATCGCTCCTGGAGGGACTCCGGCTGCAAGCGGACGCGCGAGATCGAGCGTCGATCGAGTCGACACTCGCAGATCCCGGGTTCCAGGGCGTCGAGAACGTCGTCGCCACCGCCGCCGTCTTCGAGGATCGTGCCGCCGAAACGAACGGCCAGCCCGACACCAGCCAACCCACCATAGACGAGCAGATCGCGGCGCTCGAAGCGCGCTCACCGGAAGACGTCGAGTCGCTCGTGGGCGAGGTACTCTCCGGCGAGACGACACACCCAGGGGGCGGTTCCGGACCCGCCGGCGCGGACGCCGCTGCGTTCCTACCGACCGACTACGAATCCGGGAGTACGGACGCCGAGTCGCGACTGATCCTCGCGTTCCAGACGGGCCCGACGGGAGAAGACGAGGAGCCACAGGCGGCGTACGAGGCGCAGGTTGAACTCGAATCGCTGTTCGACGACCGTTTCGACGACGGCTTCGTCTTCGGTCAGGGGATCACCGACGAGGCCTCGACGAACGCCGTCGGGGACAGCTTCGCGATCATCACGCCGGTCGCGCTCGTCCTCGTGCTGGGTGCGCTCGCGATCACCTACCGGGACGTCGTCGACGTCCTCCTCTCGATCGCCGGTATCGCCCTCGTGATGGCCTGGCTGGCGGGGCTCATGGGTTGGCTCCGGATCCCGTCGAGCCAGCTCCTGATCGCGGTTCCCTTCCTGTTGATCGGCCTGTCGATCGACTACTCACTGCACGTCATCATGCGGTATCGGGAGGCGAGAACCGGCGTTCTGGACGGCGTGGAGTCCGACGGGGTCGGCGTTCGGGGCGGGATGGCGCTCGGTCTCGGCGGCGTGATCCTCGCGCTCGCGGCGGCCACGTTCTCGACCGGCGTCGGCTTCCTCTCGAACGTCGTCAGTCCGCTGGCCGCGGTTCGCGACTTCGCGATCCTCTCCGGCGGCGGCATCTTCGCGACGCTGGTCGCCTTCGGCGTCTTCGTCCCGGCGTTGAAAGTCCTCGTCGACGGCGTTCTCGAAGGTCGATTCGATCGCGACCGGGCGAAACCGGCGTTCGGGTCGACGCCAGGTCCGGTCAACCGGGCGCTGTCGATCGGCGTGACGCTCGCCCGGCGCGCACCGATCGCCGTCGTGATCGTCACCCTGGTACTCGCCTCGGCGGGTGTCTACGGCGCGACGACGATCGACACGGAGTTCAACGAGACCGACTTCCTCCCGCGCGACGCGCCCGGGTGGGCGAAATCGCTCCCCGGCCCGTTGGCGGCTGGAACGTACACGATCACCGACGACGTCGCCTACCTGAACGAGCGCTTCAGGGCCGGTGGCGAGGGATCGGAGGCGGAAATACTGATACGACCAGAGGGAGACGGGGGCGGCTCGATACCCGACCCGTCAGTCCTGGCTGCGATCGAATCGGCCCGTACGAGCGACGCGACGTTCGAGACGATAGACCGAACCCCCGACGGGGACGTCGCCGCGGAGACACCACTCTCGGTCGCCCGGGAACTCGCCGCGACCGACGAGGACGTCCGCCAGGCGCTCGACGAGCGCGATACCGACGGCGACGGCGTTCCGGACCGGGACGTCGCGGGCCTGTACGACGCGCTCTACGAGGCGGACGCCGACCGGGCGGAGACGGTGATCGAACGGGACGACGGGACGTACGAATCCATCCGCCTGCTCGTGAGCGTGCGCGGGGATGCGAGCGCACAGGACGTCGCCGACGACGTCGACACCCTCGCCACCGCCATCGAGTCCGAGGCGGATGTCCGCGCGACGCCGACCGGCGGCCCCATCCAGACGGCCGTCGTCCAGGACGCACTCCTCGAGACGTTGGTCCAGGCGTTGGCGATCACGCTAGTCGTCATACTCGTCTTCCTCACCGTCCTCTACTGGATCCGCCACGGCGCACCCTCGCTCGGCCCGATCACGATGGCGCCCGTCGTCGTCGCGCTCGCGTTACTCCTCGGGGTGATGGCAGCCCTCGACCTGCCGTTCAACAGCGAGACGGCGGTCATCACGAGCCTCGCCATCGGCCTCGGCGTCGACTACAGCATCCACCTCGGTGAACGGTTCGTGAGCGAGCGGCGAGACGCCGACGGCGTCTCGGATCACCGAGAGGGGACCGAAGCGACCGACGGGACGAAGTCAGACGACGTCGACGCAGCACTTCGCTCGACGGTCACCGGAACGGGCGGGGCGTTGCTGGGGAGTGCGATGACCACGGCGGCCGGGTTCGCCGTGCTCGCGCTCGCGCTGGCACCGCCGCTTCGTCGGTTCGGGATCGTCACCGGGCTGGCGATCGGGTTCGCGTTCGTCTCGTGTCTGCTGGTGTTGCCGAGCCTGCTGGTGATCCGGGAGCGAACCATGGTTCGACTCGATCGGGCGTGAGCGAGCGACGAGGCAGCGATCGAGTGTCGGCCGTGAGAGAGCGACGAGGCAGCCTTCGAGCGTCGGACGTGAGAGAGCGACGGAGCAGCGTTCCATGGTCAGACGTGATCGTCCGACGGCCTCACGACTCCAAGTCCCGATCGGCGTGGGTTCTGACCCAGAGTTCGCCGATCGGCGAGAGCCGCGTTCGGTGGGAGTTACCCCGTTTCTCCCGTTCGATGAGACCTTTTCCGCCGGGACCGAGGCGATCGACGGTGTAGATGACTTTCGATCGGAAACTGTCGGTGTACTCCTCGTTCAGCTCTCGGGCGAGCGCGCCGGCGAGTTCGGAGACGGACTCGAACTCGCCGTCCTCGCCAAGTTTGAAGAGGATGAGTTCCTCGAAGGGTTTGACGTTCGTGAAGGTGGCGACAGGCAGTTCGACGACGTGACTGCCGTCGATCTCCTTCGCACCGATCGTGGTGCCGCGCTCGTCGAACTCCGTGAGGAGGTCGCGAGCGCTCTCTAACCGCTCGGTGATCCGATTCTGGTCGAGTGCGGTCGCGCTCGAGGCACCCTCCTCGCGCAGGGTCTCGAGCAACGCGCGCTGGGCGCGCAACTCCTCCGCAAGCTCCGTCTCCAGGTACTTCTCGGGCGCGGTGTAGTACGCGTGGATCCGGTCGCGCTGGTCCTCCCGTTCGACGATGAGCGAGTGGGCAGCGTTCGCGAACGCGAAGCTCACCGTTCGGGGCATGGCCGCGACGTTCACCCAGACCTCGTTGCCGGCGTCGAGTTCGGCCGTGATGAGATCGTACGCCTGCTCGAACGCCCCGTCGTAGTCGTAGACGTCTTCCAGCACGAATCGGTCCGTCTCGGCCCCGAGGAGGTTCTCGAAGTCCGTCTCGAGTTTGCGAGCGAGGTTCCGTGAGTACTCGACGTTCGCCTCGCTTCCGACGGCGCCTTCGAGGAGGATCGCGCGATCGACGACTCGTTGATCGCGGACCAGCGGGGCGATCAACCGATCGTAGTCGAAGCCGACCGGGACGACGTGCGTTTGCATACCCGTCCGTTCGGGGACGGGGTACTCAAACCCGGCGAGACAAACCGGTGGTCCGCGCCCGATCACCCACTGCGGGCAGCAACTGAGCACTCACGGTCGGGGACTGATCACTCACGATCGAGGACTGCTCACCCACGGTCGGGAACTGATCACTCACGATCGGGTACTGATCGATACACACTGGTCGGTAGATCGTTCCGGTGACTGGTCCTCGGTTCGTCGATCGACCCCGGGTGGACCGGATCGTGAGGACGATCGCGACTCCGAGCGGAGTGACCGAGTCCCGGATAGAGTAGCCGGCAAAGTTCCGATTTTAGTTGTACATATTATACGAACGTGCGTTCTATCGGTGCTATCCCACGGGGACACCACCGCCGAGAGTGTCCAGCGACGTCAGTACGTAATCTCGCCCATCAGCGGTTCAAATAGCCGATTACAGTAGGTAAAATCGGTATTTCAGGTAGGGAAAGGGTATAGGGGGCGGGCATCGAACGGTCGCGTAACTCATGGCCCGGCTGTTCCCGCTGCGTTCCGACGCACCGACGACCGACGGTACACCCCGGGTCGTCGATCTGGACGACGAAGACGCCGACGACGTCTTCAGCGCGCTCTCGTCGACGACCGCACGACGGATCTACGCTACCCTCGACGCCGACCCCGGAACGCCGAGCGACGTCGCCGAAGCGATCGACTCGTCCATCCAGAACGTCCGATATCACCTGGACAAACTCGAAGACGCCGGCCTGGTCGAGGTGGTCGACACCTGGTACTCCTCGCGCGGCAACGAGATGAGCGTCTACGCGACGGCGAACGGACCGCTCATCGTCACGAGCGACGAGTCACGGGCCGCCCAGTTGAAACGGGCCGTATCGCGGTACGTCGGCGGCATCGGCGTCCTCGCGGCGGCGAGTTTCGCCCTCCAGGCGGCCGCCCTGCGGTTCGGTGGCGAGGAGTCCGGAGCCGACGGAGTGGGCGAGTACTCCGCAGGTGACGGTGGCGCCGGTGGCTCGGACGCGGAGATCGGAGACGACATGACCATCGCGTCGAACGAGGGGAGCCTCGACGCCGGCGACGGAAGCGATCAGGTGGTGGCTGACGGCGGCGGAGCGAGCGAGTCCGACGGCCTCCTGGATACGGGCGTCGACTTCTTCGTCTCGACCATAGAGGCCTTCGCGGCGCTCGATTCGCCCGGACTACTGTTCTTCCTCGGCGGCGTCGTGGTGCTCACGGCGCTGGTCGCCGTCTGGTACGTTGAGACGTACAACGGGTCCCGACCCGCTCGATAGTCGGTGATCGACCGCCGCCTCCGCCTCGGTCGAACGACGACGAACGCATCAGTCAACAGGTATTAGGCGCTGCTCGCCGTACCGTTGGCAACGGACAGCCTGTTCCGGAGCCCGCCTATGGATGACACCGAGAAGTACCTGATCCACGCGTTCGTGACCGCAGACGGGGTCGTCGAGCGGAGCGACGTCGTCGGCGCGATCTTCGGCCAGACGGAAGGGCTCCTGGGAGACGAACTCGACCTCCCCGAACTGCGACGGACGGGAAAGCTCGGTCGCATCGACGTCTCCGTCGCGAGTCACGGCGGCGAATCGCGCGGCGAGATCACGATCGCGACGAGTCTCGACAAGGTAGAGACCGCGACGCTGGCGGCGGCACTCGAAACGATCGATCGCGTCGGCCCCTGTCACGCGACGTTCTCGATCGACGAGATCGAGGACGTCCGGGCGGCGAAACGTCGGGCCGTCGTCGACCGGGCGACGGAGCTACTCCGGTCAGGGTTCGACGATAGCGTCATGTCCTCCGCCGAGATCCTCTCGGCCGTACGAGAGCACGTTCGCGTCGCCGACATCACCGAGTACGAGGAACTCCCGGCTGGTCCCAACGTGGTCGACAGCGACGCCATAATCGTCGTCGAGGGCCGATCGGACGTCCTCACCCTCCTTCGGTACGGGATCAAGAACGCGATCGGCGTCGAAGGAACGAACGTCCCAGAGGACGTCGCCTCGCTCACCCGGAATCGAACGGTCACTGCGTTTCTCGACGCGGATCGCGGCGGCGAGTTGATCCTCGAAGAACTCCGGCAGGTCGGCGACGTCGATTACGTCGCCCGACCGCCGACGGGGTCGTCAGTCGAGGACCTCGACCACCACGAGGTGTTCACCGCTCTGAAGGAGAAAGAGCCGATCGGACCTGGCCGTTCCGGGACGCACGCAGCCGACGACAAACCGGTGGCCGACACTGGAGTCGCCGATTCCGCCGCCGACGAGTACCCGGCGCGACCCGCCTCTAGCACGGATGGTGGCACAGCGACTATCGACCGGGACGCGTCATCCGACGGTCCCCGTTCGGACGCGGTCCCTCGTGATACCGAGGGTGCCGCGGGCGAAGACGCCCCATCGCCGAGCCCAGCCACGAGAGACGCGTCCGCTTCGTCCGACGGAGTATCGGCTGACGACGGATCGACCGGGACTGTCGACGCCTCTGCCACCGAAACGACCGATCGGCGTGACTCCCGTTCGGCGACCGGTGGGCAATCGGCGGACGTGAACGGAGCCGCGTCGATCGACGATCCGGCCGGTGCAGACGGGCCGTCACTCGATGCGAGCGGAGCGTCGTCCACCGCGGACGGAGCGGCAGCAGACACCCCGTCGTCGACGCTCTACGACCACGTCGACGAGGTGATCGACGGGACCATCGGGACGGCCCGGTTCCTCGACGAGGACCGGTCGATCCTGGACGATCACCCCGCGAACGAGGCGAAATCGAGACTGGAGGCTACCGAGCGTGTTCCGTCCGCGATCGTGCTGGACGACATCCTCAGTCAGGACCTGCTCGATGTCGCCGCGTCCCGCGGCGTGTCGACGATCGTCGCGAGGACGCTCGGCCAGTTCGTCAAACGGCCCGTCTCGGTCCGGGTCCACGACGCCGAGTCCGTCGCCCGGGACCCACCCGGAGACGAACGCGAAGCGTAGTCGACCCCCGACGTCGGCATCGACCGGATACGACGTCTAGAGTCCTCTCTATCCCTCGAACGGCGATCGGGTGCTCGCAGGGGAACGGCCGGGTAGGACGCGATTTCGTGACGGCGTCAACAGACCACGGGTCGTGCACGCCGATCGGATACTGCGTGCCGAACAGCGGTCGGTGCACGCCGATTGTGTCGGCGGGCAACGTGATCCGCCCGGGGGACGAACAGTATCGGGTCCACCGGCTCATGGAACGACGCCGGCGGGAGCGAGTACGATGGCGGCGACGAGCGCGCCGGCGAGCGTCGCACAGAAGTTGACGCCCCCGTTGTCGAGCGTCGATCCCTCGAGGGTCGCACCGAGGGCACTGTCGACGAGGATGCCAGCCAAGCCGGCCAGAACGACGATACCAGCACCCACCACCGTCACGGTCGAGAAGAGCGCATACGTACTCGTGGCGACGATCGTAATTCCGACCAGGCCGGCGAGCAGTCCCTGCCAGGTGACCGCGCCGTCCGTTCCCGGTGGGACCGGCTCGAGCGTGGTAATCAGGCGCGGCGAGGGGTACACGCCACCGATTTCGGACGACAGCGTGTCGCCGAGAGCCGTCGCGACAGCGCCGGCGAAGGCGTACTGGAAGTAGAGCGGGTCGGTAGCGAGGAGTGACGCGTCGCCTGCCGCGTAGCCGAGGACGGCGACGAGTGCGATAGCCGAGTTACTGAATACGTTCGCACTGCCGCGAGCACCGTCGTTCCCTTCGGCCACGCCGCGGACGCGTTTGTCTTCGTACCGATACTTCGTCGAGAGACCACCGATGACGAAGAACGAGATGAGGACGACGAACCAGCTCCAGCCACCGAGGACGATGGTCAACAGGCCGAGGAGAACACCCGCGAGCATCCCAGCGACGGACGCGGTTTCGAGTGCGTAGGAGGCGTATCCGAGTGCGATCATCACGACGAGCGCCAGGACGAGTTGGGCCGACGCGATCGACGGATCGAGCCGCCAGAGGAGCCACAACAACCCGCCAGTCAGGACGACGACGATCGGATCGTCGTATCGCGGGAGCCTGTCGCGAAGGATCGCCGCCGCGAGGGCGCCGCTGGCCGACAGAAAGATCGCTATCGGTACGAACCCGGTGATCGATCCGTCGAGCAACGCTCGCGTGACCAACTGCCCGACGCTCGCTGCGAGGCCACCGACGGCGCAGAAGGCAGCCGCCGCAATCGCTCGGTCGGTCGTGTAGCGACCGACCAGTGCGGCGGCGAACTCCCCGTATCCGAGGAGGAGTACGACACCGATCACGAGTGACCACGTGAGCGACGTCCCACCGACCAGCGCGCCGAGAATCAGGACGGCGAGTACGAAGAGCAGGAGCGAGTTGAGTCGACCGTCGTCCCGATCGGGGGCCAAAGCGAGGACGTCGAACAGCCACCCACCGCGGACGACGAATCCGACGACCGCCACCGCCGCTGCGATCGCCACGGCGACGCGGATCCCAGCTACCGGAACCGAGAGCGAAAGGGTACAGAGCGCAGCCAGGACGCCCGCCCGTCGGACGGTCGATGTCACGATAGCCGACCCTTTCTGTGGGGGTTACTTAACGGTTCTTGACCGGTGCTCGCCCACGGTCTGTCCCCACGTATCGAAGCGGCGAAACCGTAATTGTAAGGCCGGGCCGCTCCGTTCGTCTACTCGTGGGCCTCTACGAGTGGTACCTGAAAACGCGCCTCGGGCGACACGAGTGTGACGGGCCGGACCACGTCGCGCTCATCATCACCGAACGCGACCTGCTGGAACAGGGTGCCTACGACACGCTCGCGACGTTCGTCGAGTGGGCGCTCGACTCGGCGGAACGCGTCACCGTCTACGTGAGCGTCCTCGACGAGGACGCGATCCCGACGCTCCGTCGGGAACTGCGGCACCTTGACACGCCAGTCGACGTGGCCGTTCGGGGGCCAGACGACCGACAGCCGGCGGACGCGCCAGTCCAGATCGGTATCGGACTCGGCGGAAAGCACGAGTTCACGAGCGCCGTGAAGACGCTCGCGACTGCTGTCGACGACGGCGAGCTCGCCGCAGACGAGATCGACGACGACCGCGTCGAAGATCACCTCGTCTTCCCCAGCGAACCAGACCTCGTCATCAAGACGGGTGCCGAACGCCTCTCCGACTTCATGATCTGGCAGTCGGTCTACTCCGAGCTGTACTTCACCGACGTCAACTGGCGCGACTTCCGTAAACGAGACTTCCTCAGAGCGCTCCTCGAGTTCTGCAACCGATCCCGCCGGTTCGGGCGGTGAGCGGGCGCTCGAATCGTCCCAGAACACACTCGGCCGGTGGCAGAACTCACTCGGGCAGGCCCGAGCTCATGACCAGAACGATCCCGATCATCACCAGTGCGAACGACGTTCCGATCGCCGCGTACTCGAGCGGAGACGTCCCCGAGACGGCGGCAATCGGTGTTCTGATCGATCCAGCGATGACCAGCGAGGCGAACAGAACGAACCCACCGACGGCCAGCGAGAGACCGAGCGTGCGGTGGCGATCCATGCACACGCTTCCCATCTGACCGTCGTAAACCCCTCGGTACGTACCGGCCACCTCCCGATATCGGTCGAACGCACCGGTAGTCGGCCTGACTCGGTCGAGAGAGTGTGTGTTTGACCGGGAATTTCCCCCTTCAGTCGAGAGAGGTTTCCTGGGAGTCGACCTCCAGATCGTCGATGGCCTCCCGCTCGGTCGAGGGCAACGAGTCGCGAAACCGACCGAGTACGGCCCTCGCGTCGGCGAGTTCGGTTTCCCCCATCGCTCGCAGGAGGGCGAGCGCTCTGCGCGCACGTGTTCGCCGCCAGGAGCGTTCGCGGTGTTCGTAGGTCCGAACGGCGCGCAGAAAGTCGGTCCGCGAGAAGGCGGGCCAGTACGGCGTACAGAAGTAGACGGCGGCCTCGTTGCCGTTCGCGTGCCACGGGAGGAAGTTGGAGGTTCGTTCGTCTCCACCGGTCCGGATGATGAGATCGACGTCGCGAACGGGTCGCCCGTACAGGCGTGAATCGATCGTGCTAACGTCGATGTCGTCGGGTCGCAGCTCGCTGCGCTCGACCTCGCGGGCGACACTTCGTGCGGCCGCCAGCAGCTCGTTCCGACCGCCGTAGGCCAGCGCGATGTTGAGGACGAACGCGTCGTACCCATCTGTGCGGGATTCCGCGTACGAGACGGCCTCCTGAACGCGCTCTGGGAGGCGTGCGACGTCCCCGATCGCTCGGATGCAGACCTCCTCGTCGTGAACGCGATCGGCGTCGGCGAACTCGTAGAGCTTCTCGCAGATGAGGTCGAACAGCGATTCGCGCTGCTCGGGCGGTCTGTCGAAGTTCTCCGTCGAGAACGTATAGAGGGTGAGTTCCCGGACACCCACGTCCTGGCACCACTCGAGGACACGTTCGGTGGTCTTCGCTCCCTCCCTGTGACCGGTCGTCGGCGATTCGCCCTGCCGTCGTGCGTAGCGTCGGTTCCCGTCCTGGATGACGGCGACGTGCTCGGGCGCACGGTCTGCGTCCGCGACTTCCCTGCTGAGCAGTCGCTCGTAACTCGCACCGAATCGTCGACGGAACCAGCCGCGCATTACGGAGCACGACGACGGCGATCCTCATGTGCCTTTCGAGTGACCGAACGGCATCGAGGCGATCCCCGTCGTGACAACGAAAGCCGGTCACTGTCGCGTCGACGGAAGCGATCACCGTCGCGTCGACAGACGGGGATCACCGTCGCGTCGACGGACGGAGATCCGTTCGCGCGGCCGTCGGTGACGGCCGAATCGTGACCGCTATCCGTGAGGACGCCGAATTCGATCACCATGGACGGAGTCATCGACGAGGATCTCTATCGGCGGACGAAGGCCTTGCTCGAACCAGGCGAGATCGAGTTGAACGGCGCGATCGTCCACACCGAGTTCGACGGACAGGAAGACGTACAGATGATGCAGGCAACGATAGACGCCGGCGACGTCATCGCCGAGGCGGCCGGCTTCGACCCCGCCGACTGCTACATCTACTCCGGGAACGACGACACCGACTTCGCCTCGAACCAGCACCAGGGACTGACTATCGACGGCGAGGAGTTCGTCTGGGAGTGCCAGCAGTTGCTCAGACAGGGGAGTTTCGACCTCGTGTTCTACTACGAGGCGAGCGCTGACCAGGACGCGATCGAGGCGGGCGTTCGCGACCTCGGGTTCGAGGTGTCGAGCGTCTACGGATCGGACGCGTGACCGATCGAACTGATTCGAGACGGCGAAACGGCCGGGACGCGGCGGCTACCGGCCTTCGGCTCGACGAACACCGACTGCCCGTCCGACGGGGACTGTCTGCGAGGCGTCGCCGTCCATCCGAAAATGGGCGAAGCGCGCCGCCGGTTTGGACAGCTTTACGTATCGGCGAAGGCAAGCAAAGAGACGTGATCGAGGACGGATTCGACGAACTCGGCGGCGCCGGTGATCCGTCGTGACGTTGCAAGGCGGTATCACGAGTGCGCGGGTCACCCACGCCACGGCCGCCGTCGACGAACTGGCGCTCGCGACCCCGGAGAGCCAGTCCGATGCAGTCGCCCAGTTGCGCGCCGCGCCGGGGTGTCGTGAGGCGTTCGTCCTGTCGACGTGCAATCGCGTCGAAGCGTACGTCGTCACGGGAGATGCCCGGGCCGGCTGGGAGGCGCTCGCGGCGTTCTTCGACGACGCGCCCGACGACGTCGTCGAGACGGCGAACCACGAGGACAGCCTCTCGCACCTGCTCCGGGTGGCCAGCGGGCTCGAATCGGTCGTCATCGGCGAGGACCAGATCCTCGGACAGGTCAAGACGGCCTACCAGGACGCTCGAACCGCCGGTGGCATCGGAGACTTGCTCGACCCGGCCGTGACCAAGGCGATACACGTCGGCGAACGCGCGAGAACCGAGACGACGATCAACGAGGGGATCGTCTCGCTCGGCTCGGCGGCCGTCACGCTCGCCGCAGAGAGGATCGACCTAGACGACGCGGACGCGCTCGTCGTCGGCGCGGGCGAGATGGGACGGCTCGCGGCGAGAGCCCTCGAATCGACCGACGTCGGGCGCATTTCGATCGCCAACCGGACGATCGAGCGGGCCGAGTCCGTCCGCGAGACGATCGAGAAACCGGGCGATTCCGTTGCCCTGTCGGCCCTGACCGCGGACGCGATAGAGGCGGACGTGATCGTGACGGCCACCGCCAGCACCGAACCGATCCTCGCCGCGGACGATCTCGGCAACGGCGAACAGGTTATCGTCGATCTGGGGCAGCCTCGCGACGTCGACCCGGCCGCGGGTGAGACACCGAACACGACCGTATACGACCTCGACGACCTCGAATCCGTTACGAACCGAACCCGGAAACAGCGCCGGTCAGCCGCGAACGAGGTCGCGTCGCTGGTCGACCGGGAGCTCGAAAACCTCCGGACGCAACTGAAACGCCAGCGGGCCGACCAGGCCATCGCCGCCATGTACGAGAGTGCCGCCCGAATCAAAGAACGCGAGGTGAAGACGGCGCTGAGCCGCCTCGACGACCGCGACGAGGTCACCGAAGACCAGCGAGAGATCGTCGAGTCGATGGCAGACGCGCTCGTCAATCAACTGCTCGCCGCACCCACGAAGAGCCTGCGCGACGCCGCGGTCGCGGACGACTGGGAGACGATCGACACGGCACTCAGGCTGTTCGATCCCGCCGACACCGAGACCGACGCGCCCGCCCGTGACGGGACGGCGGCCTCGTACGGAACCGTCGAAGACGACTGAGACCGGGCCGGCGCGCGGACACCCGAATAATTATTTCTGTGGCCTCCCTCGGGAACCCCATGGCCGACCGACTCTCCGACGACGAAATCGCAGAACAGTTGCCGGGTAGCTGGGAACGAGAGGGTGACGAGATCGTCCGCGTCTACGAGTTTACCGACTACCTCCACGGCGTCAACTTCGCGCAAATGGTCGGCGAGATCGCCGAGGCGCAGTACCACCATCCCGAGATGGTCATCCGGTTCAAGGAGGTCGAGATTCGACTGACCACCCACGACGAAGGCGGCATCACGGATGCCGACATCGAGATGGCGGAGTTCATCGAATCCGAGAAGACGGCGACGGCAGACTCCCTGGACGACGTCGACCTCTAATCCGACAGACACGACCTGTCGCGTCCGTCCCGTCGAGCGACGGCGCATTCTACGACCCCCGGAAAACGACTGAACCTGAACAGGCGAACGGCTTCGGACCGTGAGTAATCCGGTCAGGGTATGCCGGAAGCGACGCCGGAACCTCGACGGATGACCGCTGCTGCCCTCCTGCCCGGAACGACCGTGATCTACCACCATCGCCACGGGTGCGACCGGGCCACGATCACCGAAACCGACGGGACGTTCGTGACGTTCGTCGGCGAGAACTGCGACGCCCGATTCACCACCAGACAGATCGACCGGCTCCTCGACGCGGGTCGACTCGAAATCGTACTGACCGACGACGGTGACCGATCACGATCGTGACGAACCTACTGACGAGTCTGACGAACACTTCGCGGTCGAGATACCTCCCGTTGCAGCACGGGGCCGAATGACGTTCCGCTGTAGCGCGGCGGCCGAATAGCGTCCCGCAGCAGCACCGCGGCCGAATGGCCGTGTACCGACACCGACCCCCGTGGACGGTCGACCGCAACGCCCATAGTGGCGCGTTCCCTACGTAACGGCCGGATGAGCGAGCCATACGAGTACTGGCTACTCGATCTCGACGGGACGCTCGTCGACGTGGAGTGGGACTACGTCCGCGACGTCTTCGACACGGTCGGGGACCGACTGGACCGCCCCTTTACGGACGCGGAGGCCGAGACGCTCTGGCACGGCCTGACTGGCTCGCGAAATCGCCAGCTCGACGCGTGGAACGTCGACCCGGAACGGTTCTGGACGACGTTTCACGACGTGGAAGACCCACAGACCAGAGCCGAGTCGACCTACCTCTACGACGACGCGGCGTTCGTCGCCGGCCTCGACGAGCCCGTCGGTCTCGTCACACACTGCCAGTCGTTCCTGACCGAGCCCATCCTCGACCACCTCGACATTCGTGACTGGTTCGACGCAGTCTGCTGCTGTACCGACGAGACGGGGTGGAAACCCGATCCGGAGCCGGTCGAAGGGGTGATAACCGACCTCGACGTCGAGACGACCGAAGGCACCGGCGTACTCGCGGGCGACGGCGCGTGCGACGTCGGTGCGGCGTGGAACGCCGGACTGGACGCCATCCACGTCGACCGACACGGTCCCCACCAGCGCGGGCACTGCGTCCGTGGCGACTATCGCGTGGACTCGTTCGACGAACTCGATCTCCCGTAAAATAGTGTCTTCGTGGGCGACAGGGCGTGTACCGGTCGGTGAACGCGTCCGGGCGAGAGTCAGGGCGCGTGTTCGCCTGCGGGTTGCAGTTCGGCGTCGACCAGCGTCTCGTACGCGCGGCGAAGTCGCTCGGAGAGCGCCTGGTGAGAGATTCCAAGCTCCGCAGCTAGCTCTTCCATCGACGTGCGCCTCGGAATTTCGAAGTAGCCGTGCTCGAACGCGGCCACGAGGGCCTCGCGTTGCTCGGGCGTCAGCCGGGGGTGCGCCGTCGGATTGCCGCCGAGCTGGGAGACGCGGACGATCTCGATGGCCGCGCCCGCCTCGTCGAGCCGGTCGTGCGTGTCCGCGAGCGCGTTCCGGTCGGGAAAACGCATCTCGAGTTGCCACCAGCCCGAGCGTCCGGTCGCGTCGAGAACCGTCGCGTCTGCCTCTAAGAGCCTATCGAACCGCCGTCGCGTCCCCTGCGACGGTTCGACGTCGTACAGCAGCCTGTCTGGCGTCTCGATCAGGAGGTTCGCGTCGGCGACCGACGAGTCGGTCGCGAGCGTCTCGGTGACGACCGACGACTCCGCCCCGGCGATCCACAGTGACGGGACGGTTCGAGAGATAGACGACTCCAGCTGTACCACGAGGTCGCCGTGGCGATCGAACGAGTCCGCGAGTACCAGGTCGTCGGCCGGGATCCGAAACTCTGCGAGCGTCGACATTGCAAGCACGTACATCGTTCGTGCCTAAAAACGCCATACTCAGCTTCCCTGACCGTCGAAATAGGGTGACAGTCACTCCGAATGACCGGTCCACCGACGAGACACCGCGCCGTCGGGCCAACGAAGTGGTGGACGGACCGCGGCGGACTCACGTGGACAGTCGTCCCGGCGAGGAGGCAGTTCTCAGACGATCGCGCACGTGTCCGTCCGGACGGGGCAGAGACTGGGAGCTACGACAGGTCGTCGACCGCACGGTGCAGCCGATCGACCGCCGGTTTCTCGACGCGGTCCGGGTTCGCGAGCAGGCGAACCGGTTGGTCGCCGAGCGGCACGAACCCGAGAGCGTGTCGATCGGCCGACGCACGGAGGCCGAGACCGACGTCGGCCTCGCCCGCGACGACCCGACGCGCGGGACCGTCGTGGGCCCGCACCGCCACGTCGTAGCCGTCGATGGCGGACGCGAGGGCGTCCGGATCTCGATCCGTCGACGACGCGAGGTCGTCGAGTGCCGCGTCGAAACTCCTGCGTACGCCCGAGGCGGCAGTCCGATTCGCGAACCGAAGATCCCGGTCGACGACGGCCGCGAGACCCGAAACGCCGTCGGGATCGCCGTCGGGAACGAGCAGTCCCCACTCGCGAGAGAAGCGTGTGAGTTCCACACCGTCGTAGCCGCTCTCGATCGGCCCGGCGACGACCGCGACGTCGGGCAGGCCGATTCGAAGCGACCGCAGTGCCGGTCGGGAGCCGTCGGCGAGGTACCGCGGGCTCTCGAGTGCGTCCAGCGCCCGGCTGACCGTCGGGTCGTCCTCACCGACGCCGAACAGCGACGGCGGTCCACCCGCCGCCGAGAAAAGCGAGACCGTCACCCGCTCGCCGGCCGCGAGGGACGTGCGGTCGGCCGAAAACTCGACGATTCCGTCGGCGCGAGTCAGACTCGTCGTCGCTCCGCTTCCCCGATCGACCGGGTACACCAGTGGGTCGTCGACGGCGGTCGCAGGCTGCTCGACGGTCACGTCGCCGTTCAGTTCGTCGGGACCCGGCTCGACGAGACCGACCGGCAATAGGCGATGTCGACCCTCGGGATACCGTTCGTCGACGGCCATCACCCCCTCGACGGTCGCCGTCTCCGCGACGGTCAGACCGGCCGCTTCGCGAATCGCCGGCGCGACGAACGTACGGAACGTCATCATCGCGGAGACCGGGTACCCCGGCAGGCCGACGTAGCCGACGCCCCCGAGCCGCCCGACGAGCATCGGTTTCCCCGGCTTGACACTGACACCGTGGAAGACGAGTTCGCCGAGCTCCTCGATCACGCGGTAGACGACGTCGATCGCCCCCGCACTCGTCGACCCCGACGAGAGAACGAGATCGCACTCGGCGGCGGCCTCTCTGAGTACCGACTCCATCGCGTCCCAGTCGTCGCCCACGTGCGGATAGCGGATGGCCTCGCCGCCAGCATCCTCGACCGCCGCCGCGATCGAGTAGCTGTTGACGTCGTAGATTTCGCCACGACCGCTGTCGACGGCTCCGCCCGGCGGCACGAGTTCGTCGCCAGTCGAGACGATCCCGACTCGCGGTCGCGCGCGAACTGGCACGGTCTCGACGCCGAGCGCCGACAGGAGGCCGATCTCCCGCGGCGTGAGGTGCGTTCCCGGTCCCAGCGCTCGCTCGCCGGCCGCGACGTCTGACCCGGCGACGGCCACGTTAGCACCCGGGGCGACGCTCGTCCTGACGAGCAGCGATCCGCCGCCTGCGGCGGACTCGTCGTCCTCGGCCGACGCACGATCCGTTCGCTCGACGGGGACCATCGCGTCCGCGCCGTCGGGCATGACGGCTCCAGTCGAGATCTCGACGGCCTCGCCGTCGCCGACCGTCACCCCCGGTTCCTCGCCCGCGTGGACCGTCCCGACGACGGAGAGGTGCGCGGGATTCGCCTCGTCCGCACCGACGGTGTCCGCCGACCGGAGCGCGTAGCCGTCCAGGCTGGCGCGATCGAACCCGGGCACGTCGATCGTCGCGTCGACGCGCTCGGCCAGCACCCGACCGGCCGCATCCTGGAGGGAGACGCGATCGGTTCCGGCCGGGATCGGAAGGTCGAACACGGCCTCGCGCGCGGTCTCCGGATCGACCAGGTCGCGAAACTCCTTGTGAGGCATACCGCGGGATACGACGAGGCGCCTAAAGGGTGTCCCGACTGTGACGAGCCCAGATACACACCCGAGCCCGGATACGCACCCGAGCCCGGATACGCACCCGATACCGGACGACCGGTCTCTGTAGTCGTCTCACCCGGAGTCGTCGGTGAGGTGGGCGATCAGGCGATCGGCAACGGCCGCCGCGCGATCGTGCGTGATCCAGTGGCCGACTCCGGAGAGGCGATCGACGCGTCGGTCGCGGACGGCGGCGGGTCGGTCGACGGCTCACTCGTAGCGGGTACACGTAATCGGATGTCACACGAGACGGTGGTGTATCGGTCACCGTTCCCACAGCTCCACGGCCACTTGCTCGCCGGCGGGAATGCCTTCCAGCGATTCCTCGACGACGACCCAGCCGTCCGCGAGCGCGACGCTCGAGAGAACGCCGGGCCCGCCGACTCGCGTCGGGACCGCCCGGTACCTACGATCGATCGATGCGTCGCCGCCCGGGGCGTCGCCGTCGACGGTCGGCTCCAGGGACACCCTGGCGAACGTCCGAATCCCCGGCTCGCTCGGGATCTTTCGATCCAGGGTCGCCGAGATCGTCGGGTGGTCGGGGACCGACTCGCCGACGAGCCACGAGAGTGCCGGACGGAGAAACTGGACGGCGGCGACGATGCACGCGACCGCTGGGCCGGGGAGCCCGATCACCGGCGTCCCGGCGACCGTCCCGAAACAGGCGGTGCGGCCCGGCGACACCGCCACGCCGTGGACGCGCACCTGGCCGAGGGCGTCTACGACCTCGGGGAGCCGGTCGCGGTCACCGACTGCGGTGGCGCCGGTGGTCACCACGACGTCGTGATCGAGCGCGTCTTCGATCGCCGACGTGAGCACCACTTCCTCGGTCGGGACGAGGTCGTGGCGCGTCACGGTTCCGCCCCACCGATCGGCGAGCGACGCGACCGTACGCCCGTCCGTCTCGACGACCTGACCGGGGTCGGGGTTCGTTCCGGGCTCGACGAGGTCGTCGCCGGTCGGGATCACGGCCACCTCGGGCTCGAAGGCGACCGAAACGGATTCGATCCCCGTCGAGTGCAACAGGCCGAGGTCCGACGGGCGGAGCCGGTGACCGCGGTCGTAGAGGGTCGTCCCGGCGTCGACGTCCGCGCCGGCGGACGCGACGTTCTCCCCGGTGGTGACGGCTGCGCTGACTTCCAGTTCACCGGCCTCTGGGAGCTCGGTCGACCGTTCGATGGGCACGACGGCGTCGGCTCCGTCGGGGAGCACGTCACCGGCACTGACCTCGACAGCCGTCCCCGCGTCGAGACTGTCCGTCACCGTCGAACCCTCCACACCGACCATCGAGAGGGCGGCCGGCGAGTGACTCGACGCCCCGTGCGTCTCAGCCGCTCGCACCGCGTAGCCGTCCGCCGCCGCACGCGCTTGCCCTGGTACGGACCATCGCGCCGCGACGGCGTCCGCGAGGACGCGACCGGTCGCCTCGGCGAGTGGAATCGACTCGACCCCTGTCGACTCGAACCCCGTGGAGCACCCGTCGACGATCGCCTCGCGAAGGACCCTCCGCGCCGACGCGAGCCGCGTCAGTCTCCTGAATCCGGCGCGCCGTCGGTCGCGGTCGAGTCCGTCCATGCCGGGTCTCGTCCGGGAATCGCAAAAAGTGTGTGGACGGTCACTCCCCGAGCAGGGCTGCGAAACGCCACTCCGGCGAACCTCCGTCCCGGCGCCGGTCGTCACAGTCGTGTCGGAACGGCTATGCGTATTCGATCGAGAGAGAGAGAGAGAGCATGGAAGAGCCACGCTCGGTCATCGCGTCCAGCGGCTCCGATCCGGTCACGACTGTCGACGCAGTCACTTCTCCAGGTACGATCGTGGTCGTCGGGGTTCTCGTCGCGGGCATCGTCGGTCTCGGCACGGTCGCTGCCGTCGCCGTCGGGTACGCCGTCAGAGAGCTCCGACTGGCCCACCGTATCCTCCGGTCGGGCACGGAATCGGTCCTCGAGACGCCCGACGGGGGCTACGTCGAGTTGCGGGGAACGGTCGACGCCGTCGACACGCCACTCGAGGCACCGTTTTCCGGCGCCGCCTGCGTCGCCTGCGAGTACGCCGTCGAGGAGGAACGGTCGACCCAGAATGGGACCCACTGGGCGACCATCGAGTCCGGGAGCCGCGTCGTCTCCTTCCGGCTCGACGACGGAACGGGAAGCGTCCTCGTCGACCCGGCCGGCTGCGATCTGCGGCTCGACCGCGACGACCGCATCCGCGTCGACGGCGGGACGGTGCCGCCACCACGCATCCAGGCGTACATCGACCAGACCGAGAGCGTCGACGACGAGAACGAGACGCTCGACCTGCGAGTAATCGAACTCAGGACGGGCGCGAACCGTCGGTACATCGAGAAGCGCCTCGACGTCGGCGCGACGGCGCACGTCCTCGGTACGGCGCGCTACGACACGACCGCCGCGACCGGGGCCGGACACGTCAACGCCGTCGTCGGGGTTGCGGACGCCGCCAGGGCACCCGGCCGGTGGCGCCGGCTCCGCCATCGGCTGTTCGGCCTCCCGTTCGTGCTCTCCGACCGGAGCGAACGCCGACTCGCGCTCACCGCCGGCGCCATCGGGCTCGGGATTGTGGGCGGACTCCTGGGCGCCATCGGCGTGGCAGGGATCGTGTTCGGGCCGATCTGATCGGTGCGCGTGACGACGGACCGACGACGATCCACGGATCGGATGCCCGATCACCGGCCAGTGTATAAGAGAGGGTAATATTCGGCTGACAGCGGTGACCCCATCGCGGGGTTTTTCGTACCGGGGTCCGAATGGGTGACAATGGCTGGGATTCGCGACGCCGTGCGGAAACTCCCGAGCGACGTCTATTACGATCTACTCGAGGACGACGAGGCGTACCTGCTCGTCGTCGACCTCCCGGGGGTCTCCGCGGCCACGCTCGACGTCGCCGTCGACGGCGACGTCCTCCGGGTCGACGCCGCGCGCGAACCGATCCACCCGGACGACTACCAGTACGTCGAGGAGAACCGTCCGGCTCGCCGCGAGTTCACCATCGCGCTCCCCGACGACGCCGACGACGAGCGCGTCGACACCGAGATCGACCGCGGCGTCCTCACGGTGACGATCGGGACGGTCGACGCGACGGAGATAGACGTCGTCGACGAGGGGGCACCCTGACCCGGGTGAGATCGTGGTTCGACTCCGCGCGTACGGCCGATTCGTCCTCGTCGTGTGGCGATTCCTGCCGCTCCTCTGGGCGTACGCGCGCGACCGCCACCGGTTCGTCCTGTTCGGCCGCTCTCGCCGGGTCGAACCCGCCGTTCGGCGCGAGCGAGCCGAGCGGCTGCTGTCGATCCTGTTCGCGCTCGGACCCACGTTCGTCAAGCTCGGACAGTTGCTCTCGAGTCGGCCGGACGTCCTCCCGCCGACGTACCTCGACGTCCTCTCGGCGTTACAGGACGACGTCCCGCCCGCAGACTGGGACGACGCGCGGCGCGTGATCGAGTCGGAGCTCGGCCCCGTCGACGATCGGTTCGACGACTTCGACCGCGACCCGATCAGCGGGGCGAGCCTGGGCCAGGTCTACCGAGCACGCCTCGACGGACGGGACGTCGCGGTGAAGGTTCGCAGACCCGGCGTGGAGTCGCTCGTCGAGGCCGACCTGCACGTCGTCCACTGGACGGTTCCGATCCTGCGTCGCTTCGTCGACGAGTCGCGGGCCTACTCGCTCGAGACGCTCGCCGAAGAGTTCGACCGGACGATCAGACAGGAGATGGACTACGAACGCGAGGCGCGGATGTTGACGGAGATCGCCGCGAACTTCGACGACGACCCGGGAACCGTCCATCCGGACGTCGTCGAGAGTCACTCCGGGCCGACCGTCCTCACGATGGAGTACCTGGCGGGCACGAAGATCACCGACGTCGACGCACTGGACGAACGAGGCGTCGATCGCGTCGAGCTCGCAGAGCGGCTCCAGCGCGCGTACATGCAGATGATCATCGAAGACGGGGTGTTCCACGCCGATCCGCACCCCGGCAACCTCTCGGTCGACGACGAGGGCCGCATCATCTTCTACGACTTCGGCATGTCCGGCCGCGTCGACCCGTACATACAGGAGAAGATCGTCGACTTCTACGTCGCGATCGCCGCCGGTGACACCGACGCCGTCCTCGACGCCCTGATCGAGATCGGGACACTGAGCCCCGAAGCCGATCGGGCGGTGATGGCGGACGTGCTCGAACTCGCGATCCAGGACGCCCGGGGCGAGGACGTCGAACAGCGCCGTGTACAGGGGATCGTCGAACAGATCGAAGGCTCGATCTACGAGTTCCCGTTTCGACTCCCGCGCAACCTCGCGCTCGTCCTCCGCGTGGCAACCGTCGTCGAGGGCGTCTGCGTCACGCTCGACCCCGACTTCGACTTCATCACCACGGCGACGGCGTTTCTCACCGAGCGCGGCTATCGGGAAGAGACCGCCCGTGCGTTCGTCGAGGAGACGGGAGAGCACCTCCGCGAGTCTGCTTCGTCCGCCGTTCGCGTGCTCCCGAAGACAGAGCGCGCGCTCGATCGGCTCGAACGCGGCGACCTCTCCGTCAGGGCCGGCATCGAGGATCCGGACGACCTCCTGGACCAACTGGCGAAGCGGGTCGTCTACGGGCAGGTGCTCGCTGCCGGCATCGTCGCTGCCGGGGTCGGGATCGCGCTCGAAACCCCGATCGTCACCGGTGCCGCCGGCCTGCTCGTCGCAGGGGCCGCGGTCACCCTCCGCCGGTCCTTTCGCACCCGCGAGGGTATCAGCGCCCGCCCGCAGTTTACGCGCCAGCGACTCAGACGGCGCGAGCGAGAGGAGGAGTGACTGGTGGATGGTCGCCTACCGGACGGCGAAACGGTGAGAACGCCTTTCAGGGTCGCACCCCCAGTCTCCCTATGGACTACGACCGCCTCGCGGCACTCCCGGTCCGGATCGACGACGTCTCCCTCGACAGACGCGAGCGTGAGACGTCGAGTGACTTCACCCGGGTGACGACGACCGTCTCGCTGTCGGGACCGGGTCCCAACGGCGACCGGGTCGTCGGCCGCGGCGAGGACGTCACCTACGACGCGGCGGAGCACGACGCGCTGGCGCGAACGGGGCTGCCGGACCTCACGGGCGAATACACGATCGACTCCGTCTCGAGTCGGGTGGACGAACTCGATTGCTTCCCCGCGGGTGCGCCGGACCGGGCGGTGTTTCGCAACTACCGGCGGTGGGGAATCGAGAGCGCCGCGCTCGACCTGGCGCTACGGCAGGCTGAATCGGACCTCGCGAGCGTCCTCGACCGCGACCGCGAACCCGTCCGATTCGTCGCCAGCACGCGACTCGGCGACCCGCCGACGACGGATCGCGTCGAGGCGCTCCGCGAACGGGTGCCCGACCTGCAGTTCAAGCTCGATCCCACGGCCGAGTGGACCGACGAGGTGATCGACGCGCTCGTCGATACCGGCGCCGTCAGAATCCTCGATCTCAAGGGACAGTACGAGGGGACGGACGTCGATGAGCCGGGCGATCACGACCTGTACCGGCGCCTCCTGGACGCGTTTCCCAGGGCCGTGATCGAAGATCCCGCCCTGACCGACGAGACGCGGGCGCTGTTCGACGATCCCGACGTCCGCAGACGCGTCTCCTGGGACGCGCCGATCCACGGCCTCGACGACGTCCAGGACCTGCCGTGGGAGCCGAGCTGGCTCAACGTCAAACCCTCCCGGTTCGGCTCGCTCGCGTCGCTGTTCGAGACGATCGAGTAAGGCCTGGAGAACGGGATTTCGATGTACGGCGGCGGGCAGTTCGAACTCGGCGTGGGCCGCGGCCAACTGCAATTGCTCGCGTCGCTCTTCTACCCCGACGGGCCGAACGACATCGCTCCGCGCGCGTACAACCTGCCGACGGTGCCCGACGAGGTGCCGGCGCCACCCCTGTCGCCGCCGAGCGACGTGACCGGGTTCCGCTGGGCGTGAGTTCGACGGGCGCGATCCGAACGCGACCGCCGCCCGTCACAATCCTGCCGCCGACCGTACCTACTTGCCGGTCGGACGCCGTAGACGGCGTATGCAGATCGCGCCCTTCGGCCTCGAACGCTGGTTCGACGAGTACGAACACGATGCGGACGTGATGCTCGCCGAGAGCGGAATTCGCAGCCTCTCGGCCGATCGGTTCGACACCGATCCGGGCGAGCTCGGCTACGTGATTCCGACCGACGGCGATCCCGAATTCCGGGCCGAGGTCGCCGCCCGATACGACCGGTCTGCAGACGAGATCTGTTTCACCTGCGGGACGCAAGAGGCGAACTTCCTCGCATTCCTGGGGCTGCTGGACGAGGGGAGCCCGGGCGGCGGAACCCACGCCGTCGTCGTCACGCCGACCTACCAGGCCCTCCACGCGGTCCCGGACGCGGTCGGATCGGTCACCCGGGTCGAACTCGAGCCGCCGACGTGGGAACTCGACGTCGACGCGGTCGCCGAGGCGATCTCCGACGAGACCGCCGTCGTCGTACTCAACAACCCGAACAACCCGACCGGGCGGTATCACCCGCAGTCGGTCGTCGACGCCGTCGCCGAGATCGCGGCCGACCACGACGCCTACCTGCTGTGCGACGAGGTCTACCGCCTCCTGGCCGACGACCCGCTGGAACCCGTCGCGGCGCGGTACGACCACGGCATCTCGACGACGAGTCTGACGAAGGCATACGGCCTCGCAGGCACGCGCTTTGGCTGGCTCGTCGGCCCGGATCCCGTCGTCGAGGCGGCCGTCCGGTGGAAGGACTACACGACCATCTCGCCGAGCATCTTCGGCCAGCACGTCGCGAAGCAGGCTCTCGGTGAGCAGGAGGACGACATCCTGGAGACGAACCGCGATCTCGCGAGCGAACACCGGGATATCGTCCGGACGTTCCTCGACGAACACGGCCTGGAGTGGTACGACCCGGTCGGCGTCAACGGGTTCGTGACCGTCCCCGACGGCTTCGAGGACGGGAGAGACTTCTGCAGGGCCGTCGTGGAGGACGAGGGCGTCGTCCTCGCCCCCGGCGAGTACTTCGGTCATCCGGACTACGTCCGGATCGGGTTCGGGTTACCGACCGCCGAACTCGAGGACGGACTGGAGCGCGTCGCCCGCGTGATCGGGTGAGACGGACCCGAACGGCGGACGCGGTATCGGCCGATCGGGTGCGAACCGAACCACGATTGGCGAACCCATTTACTCGCCCGACACCGATGCGAGCGTATGCGCGCAGCGGTGCTCGAAGACTACGGTGAACCGCTCGAGATCCGAGACGTCGACCCGCCCGATCCGGCGCCCCACGGCGTCGTGGTCGCGGTCGAAGCGTGCGGCATCTGCCGGAGCGACTGGCACGCCTGGATGGGCCACGGCGAGTGGGCCGACGATCGGGTATCCAGGGGTCAGATTCTGGGCCACGAGCCCGCGGGCCGTGTACTCGAGGTCGGCTCGGGGGTCGACTCGCTGGCGGTCGGCGATCGGGTCGTGATCCCGTTCAACCTCGGCGACGGAACCTGTCGATACTGTCTAAATGGACACGGAAACGTCTGTGCGGACGGCGCCGCACTGGGGTTCGAACCCGAGGTACCGGGCGCGTTCGCAGAGCAGTTGCACGTCCCCCATGCGGAGTACAACGCCGTCTCGCTGCCGGACGACGTCTCGACCGAGTCGGCGGCCGCGCTCGGCTGTCGGTACGTGACCGCGTTCCACGCGCTGGCTCACCGCGCCGACGTCGGCGGTGGTGATCGGGTCGCCGTCCACGGCTGCGGCGGTCTCGGCCTGGCAGCCGTCCAGATCGCCGACGCGCTCGGCGCGAGCGTCGTCACCGTGGACGTCCGGGACGAACCCCTCGGGATGGCGGAATCGCTGGGCGCGGACGCGACCGTGAACGCAGGCGAGGTCGAAGGCGTGCCCGAAGCGGTCGCGGCGCGTGTTGGGGACGGAGCATCCGAACGGACCGAGAACGAGGATTCGACCCGACACGGAACGGGACCGGGACCCGACGGCAGCGTCGACGTCTCGATCGACGCGCTCGGACGGGCCGAGACGTGCCGGAACAGTATCCGCTGTCTGCAACCGCGCGGAACCCACGTCCAGCTCGGTCTCACGACCGACGCCGAGCGCGGGGAGATCTCGCTCCCGATGGACGCGATCACGCGCTGGGACGTGTCCGTACTCGGATCACGGGGGATGCCACCGACGCGGTACGGCGAACTCCTGACCACGATCGAGTCCGGCGCGCTCGATCCGGGCCGGCTGGTGACGAACCGGGTGTCGCTATCGGCGGTGTCCGACCGGTTGAGGGCGATGAGCGAGTACGGGACCAGCGGGATCGAAGTCGTCACGGACTTCTCGTCCTGACGGTCAGTGAAACCCTGCACGCCACCAACGCGAGACGACGGCACGCCGGCACCACGACCCGCCGGTCGGATTCAAACCGTTTATGCCGCTCGGTTGGATACGGGCGGGTATGGCGACACAGCAGCAGGAAGTTCGCGACCTCCAGGAAGGTGGCTACGTCATGATCGACGAGGCGGCGTGCAAGATTAACGCCTACTCGACCGCGAAACCGGGCAAACACGGCAGCGCCAAGGCTCGCATCGAGGCCAAGGGCGTCTTCGACGAGAAGAAACGCTCGCTGTCTCAGCCGGTCGACGCGAAGATTCGCGTCCCGATCATCGAGCGAAAGCAGGGCCAGATCGTCTCCGTCGACGGCGCCGACATGCAGGTCATGGACCTAGAGAGCTACGAGACGTTCACGATGCGCATCCCCGAGGACGTCGACGCCACGCCCGACGACGAGATCGAATTCCTCGAGATGGAAGGACAGCGCAAGATCGTCTGATGTTTCCCGGGGCGACCGCCGAGCGCGGAGACGCGAACTTCGTGATCGTCGGCGCGCCCCTGGACGCGTCGACGACCTTCGAACCGGGGACCCGATTCGGCCCCCGGCGCGTGCGCCATTTTGCGGAGCCGTTCGACGACTACGATCACCGGACGGACCAGCACGTTTCGACCCTCGGCGTCGCAGACGACGGCGACGTCCACGCCTGGGGCGACGTGCCGGCCTACCTCGAGTACCTCGAGGGGACGCTTCGGGACGTCACCTGGGACGAGGCTGTACCGCTCACGATCGGCGGCGAACATACGATCTCGCTGGCCGGCGCGCGTGCGACCGAGCCCGACGTCTTCGTCTGCCTCGACGCCCACCTCGACCTGCGCGAGGCCTACGACGGCAACCGGCTCAATCACGCCTGCGTAACGCGGCGGATCCTCGAGGACGAGGACCTCGACGTCGAGGAGGCGATCATCCTGGGCTCGCGGACCGGAAGCGAGGCCGAGTGGGAGCGGGCCGAGGCCGACGACGTCACCATCGTCCCGCCGGAGTCGGTGCGTGCGTGGCTCGACGAGACCGACGTCGACGCCCTGCTCGGCGGTCGTGAGACCTACCTCAGCGTGGATATCGACGGCGCAGACCCGGCCTACGCGCCTGGGACGGGGACGATGGAGCCCTTCGGACTCGAACCGCGCGAGATGCGGGATGCGGTTCGCGCCGTGGCACCGTCCGCGACGGGCTTCGACGTCGTCGAGGTCAACGACCGCGACGACGGGCAGGCGGCGTCGCTCGCCGGCAAGTTGCTGAAGGAGTTCGTGTACACGCACGCGGCGAGCGACGGGCCGATCGCGTCGACCCGGTAAGGCGCCGACGGCCGCTGGACTCCGCTACAGCCTCAGAACAGCGTGTCGGCCGTCGAGGCACCGACGACGCTGAAGATCGAGCCAACGCTGACGGCTTTGAGTGTGATCTCGATGGTCGGACGCGACAGGAGTGACCCGTCGACGAACACATCCGGCGCGTCGAACAGGAGCGCCAGGATCGCCACCGAGCCGAACGAGACCAGCATGAGCGAGATGAACCGGAGCGGGATACCGACGACTTCCTGCTCGGCGTCGACGTCCCGATCGTCGTTGGCCTTGTACAAGCTAGCGTAGCCGATGGCGAAGACGACGGTGACAGTCAGCAGTGCCTGGATCGCGTGCATACTCTCGGCGAGGCTCCAGACCTCCTCGGTGACGACGAACGGGCCGGCAAGGAGGAAGCCGCCGACGAGCTGCTGGGCGACGTCGGTCAGCTTGAACTCCGGCGGCCGACGAAACCGGCTCGCGTTCATGGGGACGTCTTTACAGGGTGGACTAATAGCGGTGATGGTCGACTCGGTGCGGGTCAGCGACCTACCGACGGGCGCTCCATTCGCCCTCCGACAGTCAGAACGGCCCGTCGCAGTGTGTCTTCGGGAGCGCGTTCCGTACGGTCACCAGCGGATCGACCACCTGACTGATCTCCAGGCCGCCGACGAGGCTCGAGAACATGTAGGCCTCGGTGGGGTCGAAGCCGTGCTCGGCGACGAGGAGGGAAATCGCGTCCATGTTCGCCAGCTCGCACGCCTCCTCCATCGACTCGGCACTCGCGACCGTCTTCCACGCGTCGGGCGTCTCGATCAGCGGTCGATCGAGCTCGATCGCGACGTCGTCGCCGTCGATCACGGAGACGGTGACGTCGATATCGGTCGCGATCTCGGCGCCCGTGCCGCACATCTCGCCGTCGGCCATCGCGGCCTTGCTGTCTCCCATCGCGAGCATCGCACCCGCCTGGAAGACGGGGAAGTAGATCGTGTTACCCGCCGAGACATCTGTCGTGTCGAGATTACCGCCGTGATCGTGCGGGACGAGCGTGGTGAACGATTCCTCGGCCGGCGCGACGCCGATCGTTCCGATACAGGGGTCGACGGCGACCTCGTGGTCGCCGAACTCGATCACGGCGTCCGTGTTCGCGTCGGCGTCTGCTGCCGTCCCGTCGGCGTCGGGGGACGTATCGTCCGCGACCGGCGTGACGGTCGTCCGCGGCGCCTCGATGTCCTCGTGACCGTCCAGCAGGCCGAAGCCCTCGATCGTGACCACCCGACCGCGATCTTCGGCGAGACGGACGTCCTCGATTTCGACGGCGAGGACGTCTCCCGGTTCGGCGTCCGCAACCTCGATCGGCCCCGTCGCGGCGTTGACCTCCTCCGGAACCGATTCGATCAGATCGTCGTCCGTCTGGACCGCCCCGTCTAAGCTGTCGCGTGTCTCGATCGTGAGTTCGGCGCCGGATTCGACGGTCGCGATGGGGTCGAGCGCCGGGGTGAACTCGTAGATCGCCCCCTCCTCGTGTGAGACGGTCTGTCGTGGCATGGACGATCGTTCGTCGGGATCTGACAAAAGTGGTGGTCTCTCGGTGGTCGAAGCGGCCAGTGTTGGACCGTTACTGGCACCAGCTGGTCAGCCGCTGTGTCGGCCGACGATCGAACGGCTGAGTTTTGAAGTGGACGGGCGCAAACGACCCTAGCTTTTTGCCCGTGTATGTACAATGTACCCACATCAACCCATGGGGACGACACGAGCCAACTTCCGACTTCCGGAGGAACTCCTCGAAAAAGCCGATATCGCCGCAGAGATAACCCACCGGAACCGGACGGAAATCGTCACAGAGGCGCTTCGTGAGTATCTCTCGGACATCGAGGACGACGAATCGTTCACCGAGGCCGTCGTGGAACTCTATCTGGACGAGGAGATCGAATTCGACACCTTGAGCGCGTTCATCGGCCGTCAGGACGCCGAATCCGTCCGCTCTTCGAAGGCCATTCTCGACCAGGGCGACGAGTTGGCTGACGAGATGGCATCGTTGTAGAATGATCGTCGCCGACACCAGCGCACTCGTCTCACCGTCCTGTGGTGACGTGCTCGCAATTTGGCTCGACGAATTCGACGTCCACACGAGTCAACGCGTCCTCGAAGAACTCGAATCGACAGCGGCATACGACGATACCCACGGACGAGCGGCGGCAGCTGTCACCGAAAATGTCGAACACATCACGGTCCACGAAACCACGGGTACTGTCGTCGAGACGTCACGAATCGACCGGGGAGAAGGTACCTGCATCGCCCTCTGTAACGCACTCGACGCCTCGTTTCTCGTCACCGACGATTTCCGTGCGTTGCCGGAACTCGAACGACTAACCGAGGCACGGGTCGCGATCTCGCCGATCGTCCTCTCCGCACTGGTCAAACGGGGCCGACTGCGAGCCGACGAGGCAGACAGACGGCTGGACCGAATCGCCGAGGACCGCGATTGGCTCGGAAGACCGATCTACCGTCGAGCACGAACGCTGCTGGAAGACGATCAGGGGGACCAGATCGAATAGGGGGCTCGTTCGAGCGGATAGAAGACAGGCATCCAAACGGACCCAAACCGCTTACACGCCCGCCGCCCAACGAGCCGATATGCACCTCACCGAACTCGTCGACCGACTCGACGAGGAACTGCGAACGGACGACTACGCCGACCTGGACGCGAGTGCGAACGGGCTGCAGGTCGGACCACCCGAGGCCGAGGTCGACCACGTCGCGTTCGCCGTCGACGGCGTCCGCGAGACGATCGACGCGGCGGCCGATGCGGGCGCGGACCTGCTCGTCACCCACCACGGGCTCTCCTGGGGCGGCATCGAGCGGGTGACCGGCAGGCAGTACGGGCGGATCGCCCCGCTGATCGAGCACGACCTGGCTCTGTACGTCTCGCACCTCCCGCTGGACGGCCACCAGGAACTGGGCAACGCCGCCGGCGTGGCCGACGTCCTGGGACTGACCGACCGCGAACCCTTCGGCGAGCTGGGGCCGGAGTACGTTGGCCAGCGGGGACGTGCGACGGAACCCGTCGCCCCCGATGAACTCCGAGAGACGCTCGCCGCCGAGCTCGACACCGGTGCAGGAGACGTGCGCCTGCTCGACTTCGGCCCCGAGCGGATCGAGACCGTGGCGGTACTGACCGGTAGCGGGACCGACTGGCTCGACGAGGCCGTCGCGGCGGACGTCGACGCGTTGGTGACGGGCGAGGGGAAGGGGAAGGCCTACCACGAGGCGAAGGAGGCCGAGATCACCGTCGTCCTGGCGGGCCACTACGCGACCGAGACGTTCGGCGTCCGGGCGCTGCACGATCTCGTCGACGGCTGGGGCGTCGAGACGACGTATATCGAAGTTCCGACCGGGTTGTAGCATCGGGGAGGTTCGCAGTCGACCATGCCCAGACGGGGACGGTACCGCCGAATTTGTAGGCAAATGGGGAATTACCGATACTATTATAGTGAGTGGAAATAACCCCGTTGTATGGCAGCGATGGGCACGCTCGACTGGATCGGCGTGGTCGGGCCGTTCACGGTCTACCTGCTGGCCCTGGTCGTCTACTACGTCTGGGAGGGACGGCGCGAGGAACGGCTCCGCGAGGAGTACGCGGACGAGACGGGATACCGCAACGAGACGGGGACCGCCCCCGGTGACCGACCGTGACGGGGATCGCGGGTGGCGCGAGCGACGCCGTACTCGTCACCTTCGGCCTCTACCTGGTCGTCCTCGTCGGGATCGGGCTCTGGTCCTCGCGCCTGCTCGACACGGTCGGTGATTACGTCATCGGCGGCCGGCGCGTCGGGCCGGTGGTGACCGGCTTCTCGGAACGGGCCTCCGAGATGAGCGGCTGGTTGACACTGGGCGTCCCCGGAGACGCGTACAGTGCGGGGATCATGGCCTTCTTCAACGGACTGGGGATGATCCCGGCCGACCTCGCGGCATGGGCCGGAATCGCCAAGCGGCTGCGCAAGTACAGCGAGATCGTCCGAGCGGTCACCCTGCCCACGTTCTTCGAGACGCGCCTCCGGGACGACACCGGCCTCGTGAAGGGCGTCTCGGCGGCCGTCCTCATCATCTTCGAGGGCGGGTACGTGGGCGCCCAGATCGTCGCCGCCGGGACGCTCCTCCGGGTCCTTACCGGGGCCGATCTGTGGATCGGAATCGTGGTCGGGGGGATCATCGTCGTCGGCTACACCGTCCTCGGCGGCTACTTCGCGGTCGCCTGGTCCGACTACTTCCAGGGCGCGATCATCCTCATCGCCTTCGCCATCCTGCCGATCCTGGCGTTTAGCTCGTACGGGTCGCCCTTCGAGGGTGCCGGCGCGATCGACGGGTCGCTAACGAGTATTACGGGCGGCATGACCGGCTGGGCCGCGGTCTTCGGGATCATCAGCTACGCGGCTATCGGGTTGGGTATCCCGGGCAATCCCCACGTTATGGTCCGGTTCATGGGGATCGACCGCGTGCGTAATATCAGGCTCGCGGCGCTGGTCGCTCAGCTGTTCATGTTCGTCGCTTACATCGGCGCTGCACTCGTCGGATTGTACGCGCTGGTGGTGTTCGGAAGTGGCGGGCTCTCGGATGCGGAGAACGCGATGCCATTGCTCACCCTCGACCTCTTCCCGAGCGCCATCGCCGGGATTATCCTCGCGGCCGCGCTCGCGGCGATGATGTCGAGCGCCGACTCGCAACTCCTGGTCGCGACCAGCGCCGTCGTCGAGGACGTCTACCACGGCTTCTTCGACCGGCAGGCCACCGAGACCCAGCTCGTGCGCTACTCCAGGTACGTCACGCTCGGCCTCGGCGGGGCCAGCATCGCCTTCGCGTACGTCGCTCGAAACACACCCATCTACGATCTCGTTCTCAACTACGCGTGGGGCGGGCTGGGCGCCGCGATCGGTCCGACCCTCATCGCCACCCTCTGGTGGCGCCGACTCACCAGTGCAGGCGCCGTTTCGAGTATGGTCGTCGGCGCCGGGACGATGCTCCTGTGGCCACAGTGGGAACGTATCCTCGGCGAGGCGACGCTGGCCTCGCTCGAAACGTCCTCGCCGTTCCTCCACGGGCTGCTCACCGTCTACGGCCTGTTCCCGGCGTTCATCCTCTCGGCCCTGACGCTGATCGTCGTCTCGCTGCGCACCACGCCGCCCGGCGACGAACACCTGGACGAACACTTCGCGGTGATGCACAAGCCCCTCTCGGCGGTGCTCGGCGACCGGGACTCGACAGGCGACTCGCCACCGATGGCGACCGACGGCGGCCTCCCCCGGCCGAAGGCGATCACCGAGGCCGACGCCATCCGCGATCACGTCCGCGACAGCGACTACTGGACGGACGGAACGCGTAACGGGGCCCCAGGCGACGGCGAGGTGGACTAATGAGCACCGACGAGTGGACGGACGAGGGAGCCAGCGACGGGACGGGAACGGCGGGCAATGACGAGGCAGCGATGCAGTCCGTCGGGAACGCGAATCTGCGCGTTCGCGACGAAACAGACACACGCGCCCGGGATTACGTCGAACTGTCGGTCGTCCCCCCGTCGATCGAGCGTGACGAAGTCGAGGCGACCGGTCGCGTCGGCTGTGTGGCCTACCCCTACCGGATCTACGACGCCGCGGTCAGCATGTCCCGACCGCTGATGGACGACCGTGAAGATTCCTTCGTCGTCAGCGTCGACCGCTCGCGTCGACTTGCCGTCCGCGCGGACACGTTCCCGGAGACCGAATCACGAACCGTGACGGACGCACTCGTCCTCCCCGCGGAACTCACGCCCGAGGGCGCCGACGAGCGCGCCCGGAAATCCGTCTTCAAGTGGACCCTCCGGCGATACTCGCTGAATCGCGCGCCCGGGATCGCGTTCGACCGCGTCGTCACGGGCTACAAACTGTTCTGGCTGGCCGAACGGGAAGGTGGTGACGTTATCGTGGACAGTTTGACGGGGTCCGAGCGGTCGCTGGAGGGGTGACGGAATCAGGAGTGCATCCAGTGGATGTCGGGCTCAAAGCACACCCGATGGGCAACGGGTTTGTGCCGGCGTCAACTATCCCCGCGTGGCCGATGACGATGCACCCGGGCCGAACCGGTCTCGGCAACCGGTGACGACGAGCCCTATGAGTGCCGAGGCCTTCAATTCGGATCCACCATCCTTTCTTTCATAGCTCGGCGTGTGTTGAGTGTCTATACCCTGCCGTATTCAAACACCTATAATCCCTCGGTAGCGGCGCCAAGCACTCGTTCGATATTCCGTACGCCACACTGGGTACCGAGTTCGCGGAACTGGCCGAACCGGTTTCGAGCGCGCACAATCTCGCCGTAGGTTCGCCGAAGCGCGATACACGCCGATTCGATATGTGTCGTCGCGTGAAGCAGACACTTGTCGCGGTCACACCCGAAAATTCCCGCTTCAGGATATAACACGTATGACAAGTATCAGGTTTTGCTAGCACCGTAGAACGTCCTAGTGACGGCTCTTCCGTGGCGATCTTGGAGGGGTGAACAACGCCCGAGTAGAAACGGTAATAAAGCCCTCAGCAGGTGCCAAGACGGGTGACTATCCGGTACGTACCCATTCTTTTTTCTATCCGTTCTCTGTAAACGGGAGATGGTAGTATAGCTGCTCGAAAATACGATGTACCTCGATACCAGGCATGACATACAAGCTCCTCACGACGAGTTCTCGGCGGCAGTTATTAGCAGCAACAGGAACTGCCAGCGTCGCGGCCCTCTCGGGATGTAGCAAATCAGGTTCGCAAACGGAATCTTCGACACCCGACCCGGAGTCAAACACGACGGAAGCCGACCAGTCAGTCTATTACGTCTCTCCAGACGGCCACCGCTCTACTGAAGGAACGGCTGACCGGCCATTTGGATCTATACAGCGGGCATTAGAGGTGGCAGAGCCTGGCGACGAGGTACGTGTTACGTCCGGGGAGTACACGGACCCATTCAGAACAGTTCGATCAGGAGAACAGGGTGCACCGATAACAATTACTGGTCCCGCCGATGCAGTTCAACGGCGAATCGGCATAGTCAACCATAGTCACATTCACATCAAAGGGATAACATTCAATGGTCTCAGAAATCCGGATTCGCCGGATGACCCATCTTCGTACGAGACCGTTCTCGTTCACTGTACCCCTCCCGAAAACAGGGAGACATATCTCGAGAATATTGTCTGTGCACCGGCAGGTGTTGGTAACTCACGGCGACCGCTGATGTTGTTCGAGCGGACCAAGAACCTCGAGATCGGACCGCTGGAGGTAATTGGGATGGCTGGTGCTGAGTTCATCCTCAATGAGGAGAGCCAATCGCAAGCAGGCGAAGTTATCTATATAGGCCAACCGACAACCACTGTCGAGCGCGATTCATATCCGTGGGAGACGCTTGACCAGACGAGAAACGTACACGTTCACCACATCGACAATAGTGCAGGACATCCTCACTCAGAACTTGTAAATACGAAACTCGGGACCCGAAATATTCTCATTGAATACTGCACGAACGGTGGGGGCACCCAGAACAACGGTTCGCACCCCTCTGCAGCAGTCAGATTTGAGAGCCACAACGCCACGCTACGGTGGTCAGATCTTCGAAACGGGGAGGGGTATGGTGTCGAGGTTGTGGGGCAGCGTGACTGGCTTAGAGACCGAGATGATCCGGTAATGGATCCTGATCAGGCCGGCACAGGTCATTCAATCTACACGAATCGGATCGTGGACTTCGGGGAGAAGGCAATACAGTTCACTGCCCCCGTGGCGGACCAGCGCATACTCTGTGGGAACAAAATCACAGGAGAAGCGGACGGGTCGTCGACGACTACGTGTCCCACAGATGTCCCATCCGGCAGCGGAATCGGACACGCTAGCGGCGAGTGAGTACGATGTCTCGGTTTCCGACCGTGATACACACTCCGAACGCATCCCTACTTATCCGGTAGTAGAGACACCTATCTGGGTACAGAAACGGCGATAGGATCGACTGTTACTGACCGACCACTCGCCGGACACCTGTCGACTACTCCATACATATACAACGACAGTCGATGAATGTGACTCATGGAGTCCGACGTGGCAATCGACGGGACCAAGTTCGACGGTCCGCTCCGATTCATGACGCACGAACGCTGTAGCGATCCGTGTCCGGAGTTTCGAGACCGGATCGACGGCTCCGACGCGTTCGAATTCTGCGGAATGTGGGGTCCGATAATCGAAACGACGGACCGCGAGACGATCGCCGAGGGGCACGAGAGCCTCCGACTGGTGCTCAATGCGGTTCTCGAAGACGACTCACCCGCCAGGAGCACCTGTACCGTGTACGACTGTGACGCAGCGGCGACGCACACGGCCGAGTTCGATTCGGAGCGCGCCTGGTTCACGGCTCGGTACTGCGTCGATTGCGCCGACACGGAGCGACCCAACATCGTGGCGGTGTACGAGGGACGCGACACGAAATTCTGCGATCACGACCGGTGCTTCAACGCCGTCCACGCCTCGCGCGAGTGTTGCCCGTGCCACCAATAACCGGGTTCCTGTACTACCGCAAGCCGAAATGCTTCCCTGGCGGGGTTCGGTTCGGGACAGTCATCAACGGGAGAATCAAGACGGAGCGGGACCAACGATCAGCAGGATGGGAGCGATCATCTCGCTTGCGACTGCCGATTTTGGGCTCGCGGAGTACAAGCGACGACGGGCGGCGACGCGAGTCGGTATCGACGTCGATCACTTCGTCGAACTGTACGAACCAACCATCAGGCAGGTAGCATACACAACGGCGTCGGCCGGATTCGATCCACTTCAGTTCTGTCGCATCCTCGGGTACGAAATTGACTCGTGGCCAGCAACCGAAATGGAGCTCAGTGCGGCATGTACCCTGACCGATGACGGGTCTACACTCAGTCTGGACGAGACGGAGTGGCTCGCAGAGGCGTCACGAGCTGTGCTTGATGGCGATGAGACGACCGCCCACTCTACGGCCAGCATTCGAACTGTCGCCGACACCTGTGATACCGCCGTGACCCTGCAAGTTACACCACGCATCGCATCGACGTAGCGACGAACGAGTGCTTTCACTGTTGATCGAGGGTCTGGTCCAATGCAGCCGGTGATTGGCCGTGAAAACACGATAACCGCCACATACGGCCTTCTCGGGAAGCTGTGGCTACGAGGGAGCAACGCCTCACCCGTCCGTCCGATCGTCACCTCGTCGAGCGTGCGTCTTCACCTGCCAGGAGAATTCGGACAGGTTCATCGCGGCCGCGCAGTGCTCACAGCAGTACCGTTCGGAGTCGGCGTACTTTCCCGATAGCATCCCGGGCGCCTCGACGGTGACCCGAAAGAGGAGCGCCGGCGCCACGTCACGGTCACACCGATAGCACTCGTGCGTGCGAGGCGGCTCGCCAGCCACGCCGCTCGAACCGTCGACGGATGTCATCCGAGATCACCACGGAACAGTCGACCTGACCACCCAGGTGATCTCGGCCCCCAATCCCGGAAATCGAACGTGAGCGGCGGACAGCGTTTCGACTCTCTAGACCGAGAGCGGGCGAGACCTTTTTGTCGTGGTGGTGTGTACGCAATCATGGCGACTAAACCCTCCTCGGGTTTGGAAGCCAGACGTCTCGGGTGGTTACAGCACCCGGGACTTTCTCAGCGCTGTCCCCTGCGACAGATGGAGACGCTGGCTTCCGTGTGGGTGATTGACGTGACGGATAATATAATTACCGATGGAGGCCCGGAATCAACGCCACGACCGGTGGCGCGTACCCGGTGACCGGCCCGGTCGGTCCGCAGACCGTCGACGGTGAGGCCGTGTTGGCGCTCCCCCGACGATGGCGGTCACGGTCCCGGTCGGGGGCAGACACAGTGGCGGTCGCGGATACAGTCCCGGTCGAGGTAGACCCAATGCCGATCGCTGATACAGTCCCGGTCGGTGGCAGATACAGTGCCGGTCGCTGATACAGTCCCGGTCGGGGTAGACACAGTGGCGGTCGCCGTTGGCCCCTGCTTCGATCGACGGATACCTACCGGACAGAGACCCGACCCACACCGTAGAAACCGGCGCCTACGGTCACGATAGATTACGCCTACACCCGAAACGAACTAAGAGGGTGGCCGTCGTCAGGGGACAGGACATGGGCCGAACCGGTCCGTCGCGGAGAGCGCTCCTGGCCACATCGTCGGCCGTGACGGCGTCGGTCGGAGCGCTCGCCCTAGCCGGCTGCCTCGGGCAGGCAAGGGAACCGAACACCATCGTGATGACCGCCGCGACCGACGTCGAGGGGATCATGTACGCTGACGGGGACGGGCCATCGGTTCAGCAGGCCCTCTGGGACGCCGGCCTGGACGAGGACATCAGCGTCGAGATCCAGACGGTCGTCAGCGACTCCGCCTCGCGGATGCAGACCACGCAATCGGCGCTCGAAGCGGGCCGCGTCCCGCCCGACATCCACATGATGGACAGCGGATGGACCGTCCCGTTCATCCTCCGCGACCAGACGGTCAATCTAACCGAGGCGTTCCCGTCCGACGTCGTAGAGCGGGTGGACGATACGTACCTCGACGCGATCCTGGAGACCGCACGCCACCCCGAGACCGGCGACCTCCACGCGCTACCCCTGTTCCCGGACCTCGGGTTCACGTTGTACCGCCGGGACCTGATCGAGGACGCGGGCCAGGACACGAGCGGCTGGGAGACCGAACCGCCGACCTGGGAGACGTTCGCGACCGCTGTCCGCGACGCGCGGGACGGGGCCGACCTCGACTACGGCTTCACGACGCAGGCGGCCGCCTACGAGGGACTGTCCTGCTGTACGTTCAACGAGGTGATGACGACCTGGGGCGGCGCGTACTACGGCGGGACGGACACCCTGTTCGCCGCCGGCGACCGGCCGATCACCGTCGACGACGAGCGGGTCGTCGACGCGATCCGGATGATGCGGTCGTTCATCGCGGGGGAGACCGAGAACACCCTCGACGGCTACCCGCAGATCTGTCCGTCGGCGATCGTCCAGTGGACGGAGCAGGAGTCGCTCGACCCGTTCGCCGCCGGCGAGGCGGTCGCGAACCGGAACTGGTCGTTCGCCATCGCCGCCACCGGCACGGAGGAGGCCTTCGGCGAGGACCTCGGTGTCATGACGCGGCCGTACGCGGTGTCTCCCGGGGAGGCGGCGTACGAGGGCGTCGGTGGTACCGCCGCGGCCCTGGGCGGCTGGAACCTCGCCGTGAGCCCGTTCACCGAACGGCGCGAGGAGGCGCTCCAGGTCCTCGAAGCCTTCGCCACCGAGGAGGTCATGCTGACCGTGTTCGAACTCGGCGGCTTCCTCCCGCCGAACCTCGACCTGGTGGCCGAGGCCGACCCCGAGGACGTCGGGCCCGTCGCCCGCTACGCCGACGCGGTCCAGGTCGCGAGCGAGAACGCGGTCCCGCGGCCGGCGACGGACCTCTGGCCCGAGCAGTCGGCGCTGATCTACCAGGCGGTCAACGCGGCCTATCGTGGCGCGAGCGCACCCCAGGCGGCGATGAACGATCTCGCGGAGGAACTCGAACAGAGCGAAGCGGAGGTGGAAGTGGATGGCAGCTGAGACCGACGAGGACATCGTCTCCGAACGGAGCACCGAGACGGAAGGGAGACAACGGACCGGCAACGCCGTCGTCAACTGGATGGAGAACCTGAGCGAAGCGGCGTACGCCTACCTGCTCTTGCTCCCGGCGTTCGCCCTGCTATCGCTGATCGCGTTCTACCCGCTGCTTCGAACGTTCGTCATCTCCCTGCGCGAGAACGAGACGCGGGGAATGGAGCCCCTCGGCGAGTTCGTCGCCGCGGAGAACTACGTCGACATCCTCACCGGGAACGCGCGGCTGGCTCGGCAGTTCCTCGACGTCTCGTTCTCCTCGTCGGTTCCCTTCCTCGAACTCGGCACTCCGTTCTTCCAGCAGGCGCTGTTCGTCACGCTCGCCTTCGCGCTCGTCAGCGTCCTCTTCGAGACGGTGATCGGGTTCGGCCAGGCCTACGTCCTCGATCAGGACTTCCGGGGCCGGCGATGGGTCCGCGTCGCGATCATCCTCCCGTGGGCGGTGCCGATCGTCATCCAGGGGATGATCTTCTACCTGCTGTTCCAGCCGACGGTCGGGTTCGGCTCCGACCTCATGCAGAGCCTCGGGCTCTTCAGCTCGGCGCCACTCGCCAACAGCCAGGACGCGTTCGTCATCATCCTCATCGCCGACATCTGGAAGTCCTCGGCGTTCATGGCGCTGCTGATCCTGGCGGGCCTCCAGAGCGTCGACCGGAGCCTCTACGACGTCGCCCGCGTCGCGGGCGCCTCGCCCTGGCAGCGGTTCAAGCTCATCACGCTCCCGCTCGTGATGCCGGCGCTGCTGGTCGCGATGCTGTTCCGGACGATGGACGCGATGCGCGTCTTCGGCCTGATCGAGTCGACCGCCGGCTGTTCGACGGTGCCGTCACTGTCCTGTCTCGTGGTGGAGGCGATGTTCGGCGGCACGCGCATCTACGCGACGGCCGCCGCCGTCGCCTTCTCGACGGCGCTCGTGATCGGTCTGATAATCGGCGGCTACGTCCTCCTGTTCCGCGACACCGGCGGTGATCTGTACTGATGTCCGATCCGAACGACCCCACCGACCCGGCGAACGATCGCGGATCGGGCTCTCCAGACCCCGACGGGGGCGCGATATTCGAGGACGACCGCGACGCGGACCTCGATCGGGGCCCGTTCCAGCGGTGGGCCGCCGACGCGATCAAGAATCCGGAGCGCGTCTACCGGGCGCTGTTCTACGTCGCGGCGATCTTCTTCCTGGTCACGACGCTCTTCCCGTTCTACTGGCTGTTGATGGTCGCGCTGACACCCGAAGGACGGCTCCAGAACATCGTCTTTACGCCGAACGGGTTCGATCCGGGTGCGTTCGTCGAGGTATTCGAGGTCATCCCGTTTCACGTCTACATGTTCAACAGCTTCGTGATCGCGCTCGGGTCGACGGCCGTCGTCCTCGTGGTCGCGAGTCTCGCGGGCTACGCCTTCGGCCGCCTCGAGTTCCCCGGGCGGACGCCCCTGCTGTTGCTCGTCCTGGTCATCTCGTTCTTCCCGCCGGCCGCCTTTTTCATCCCGCTGAACGACCTCTTCAACACGCACTTCGCGATCCTGGAGCCGATCACGGGCGACGGCACGCTCTACAACACGCCCTTCGCCCTCGTGACGCCGCTGTCGGCGATCTTCATGCCGCTCGCGATCTTCATCCTCACGACCTTCTACGCGCAGATCCCCGACGGGCTGGAGGACGCCGCCCGCGTCGAGGGGACGACCCGGCTCGGCGCGCTGTTCCGGGTCATCATCCCACTGTCGGCGCCCGGCGTCGCGACTGCGGGTGTATTGACGTTCATCGCCGTCTACAACGAGTTCTTCTTCTCGTTCCTGATGACGGACGGCCAGCCCGAGAACTGGGCGCCGATCCTCGACGGGATCCTCGCCTACCAGGGCCAGTACCAGGTACTGTACCACCTGATGGCGGCCGCGAGCATCATCGGGGTGATCCCCGTCGCGATCCTCGTGATCGTCGCTCAGGAGAAGATCGTCAGCGGACTCACCGCCGGTGCACTCAAGGAGTAATCAACATGGCACGCGTACGACTCGAGAACGTCACGAAACGCTACGAGGACGTCACCGCCGTCGACGACGTCAGCCTGGCGGTCGAGGACGGCGAATTCGTCACGTTCGTCGGGCCGTCGGGCTGTGGCAAGTCGACGACGATGGAGACGGTCGCCGGACTGACCCAGCCGACCGAGGGCAGCGTCTACATCGGCGACCGCGAGGTGACGACCCTCGCACCCAAAGACCGTGGCGTCGCGATGGTCTTTCAGAACATCGCCCTGTTCCCGCACATGAACGTCTTCGAGAACATCTCCTTCGGCCTCCGGCTCAGAAAGTACGACGACGAGGAGATCGACCGCCGCGTCGAGCGGGCCGCAGAGATCGTCGAACTCGAGGGGATGCTAGAGCGGATGCCGGACGAACTCTCGGGTGGCCAGCGCCAGCGGGTGGCCATCGCCCGGGCGCTCGTGCGCAACCCGGATGTCTTCCTGATGGACGAGCCGCTGGCCAATCTCGACGCGAAACTCCGGGTCCACATGCGAACGGAACTCCAGCGGCTCCACCGCGAGCTCGACGCGACGATCATCTACGTCACGCACGACCAGGCCGAGGCGATGACGATGTCGAACCGGATCGCGGTACTGAACGAGGGCAAACTCCAGCAGATCGCCGCGCCACTCACCTGCTACAACGAGCCGACGAACCTGTTCGTCGCGGGCTTCATCGGCTCGCCCTCGATGAACTTCGTCGAGGGGACGGTCGTCGCCGACGGACTCGAGACGAAGAACTTCGACGTCCGCTTCGATCCCGAGACGATTCCCGGAGTGAGTGTGGGCGACACCGTCACGATGGGCGTTCGCCCGGAAGACGTCCACCTGTCGGGCGAGGCCGACGCGCTGGCCGACCCGACCGACGGGATCGACGCCCGGACCGACGTGATCGAGCCGATGGGCGACGAGATCTTCGTCTACCTCCTGCTCGCCGAGGACGTCACGGGGACCATGGCCGGGGACGCCACGTCCTCGCCGGATCAGTTGCTGATGAGCGTCACCCCCGACACCGAACTGGCGGCGGACCAGTCGGTCGACGTAGTGCTCGACCGGTCACAGATCCACCTGTTCGACGCCGCGTCCGGCGACGCGCTTGTCCACGGCCTCACCGAGTTCGATTCGGGGGGCGGCGATACGGGCCGGGCGGGAACGCAGGCTGACAGCTGACGGGGGCTGTCACAGCACCGTCTCCTCACCCTTTCTACTACCTGTCGAACGATCGATCAGGGTCGAGCGCCGGCGCCCGCCGCGGGCAGTTCCGGGTTCTGCACACGACAGAGCAACCGAGACGGGGGCGTGGTGGCAGGACAGTCCCTGGGCCCAGGGATTGTCAAATCTGTGGGGGTTCCGTGCAGAGTCGGTCGCGAGTGAGCGGTTGTCTGTACCCGGATGATGAGCCACCCCAGTCGCTCGCTATCCGTGAATTTACTCTCCTACTCGGTCAGGACGCGACTCCATCACCTCCCGAAGCACGTCGTGGTCCGAGAACGCCACGGTCTCGGTTCCGCAGACCTGCTGGCGCTCGTGGCCCTTCCCAGCGACGACGATGATATCTCCCGCCGTCGCCGCCGAGACGGCCAGTTCGATCGCTCGCTTGCGCGAGCCACACTCCCGAGCGTCCGGACAGCCGGTGAGAATTGCTTGTCGTATCGTCGCGGGATCCTCCGACCGCGGATTGTCGTCGGTCACGACCGCGCGGTCAGCACACTCGGCCGCGACTGCGCCCATCTCACGCCGTTTGCCCCTGTCACGGTTCCCACCACACCCGAAGACGACGACGAGATCACCCGTCGATCGCGCCTCGAAGCTCTCGAGAACGGCCCGGAGCGCGGCGGGCGTGTGGGCGTAGTCGACGAACAGTTCGACGCCCCGATGCATCCCGACGCGCTCGAGGCGGCCAGGTGGTGGCTGCAGGTCGCCGAGGTCGTCGAGTATCTCCGTGACCTCCCGGCCGGTCGCGCGTACGGCTGCGACCGCAGCACACGCGTTCTCGACCATGACGTCCCCCACCACGTCAAGCGCGACGGAGCACTGTTGCCCGTCGACCGATAGGTCTACGGTGACACCCCTCGACGAAGGGGCTGTCCCGCGAATCGAGACATCGGCATCGGCGTCCCGCCCGTAGGTCATCACGTCGACGCCACGGTCCCGACAACAGTCGAGGAGTTGCGGTGCCCGATCGTCGTCGACGTTGATGACGGCAGTACCGTCGTCGACGAGGGACTCGGTAAACAGTGAGCGTTTCGCCTCGAAGTACGTCGCCATATCATCGTGAACGTCGAGGTGATCGCGAGCGAGATTCGTGAAGACGGCCACGTCCACGTCGACGTGGTCGTACGTCACGCCGGAGAGTGCCCTGCTGTGGGCCTCCAGCGCCACGGTGTCCATGCCCTCCGCGGTGAGGCGTGTCAGAAAATCTGAAAGCGCCCGTGGGCCGACCGCGACGGATGGATCTGCCTGGCGGCCCGACGGCCGAACGAGGCCGAGACTGCCGAAACTCGCGGCCCGATGGTCGTCGCGGGTGAGCAACTGACGGCAGAACGTTGTCGTCGTCGTTTTCCCGTTCGTGCCGGTGACGGCGATGCACCTCATCGGTACACGATCGATTTACGACGCATCCGTCTCGACCGCCCGCTCGAGCGCTTCGAGCCGGGATTCGAGCGTCTCGATCCGATCCGCCTGAGCGTCGAGCGTCCGGGACTGCGCCGCAAGCGTCTCTCGTTGCGCTTCGACCCTCTCCGCCTGTGCATCGACGGTTTCGGCGTGCGATTCGATGGTTTCTTCGTGTGATTCGATCGTCTCGGCCTGGGCCGCGATCGTTTCTGACTGCTCGGCGAGCATCGCTTGCTGCTCTTTGATCGCCTCAACGAGAATCGGTGTGAAGGCGTCGTCCACGGTTCCCATCCAACCCTTGCCGTCCTCGTCGACCGCTTCGGGGAACACCCGTTCGACGTCCTGTGCGAGAAAGCCCACGTGACTGTCGTCGTCGAGTGACAGGTCCGCGTCGATGTCGTCGTCCCACTCGTAGCGGACGCCTCGTAGTTGCGTGACTGTCTCGAGTGCTCCATCGAGCGGTTCGACCCCGTGCTTGACGCGGGCGTCCGACAGCGCCGAGATGTTGCCCTGGTGTCGAATCGACCCAGTCTGGCCGTCTACCTCAACCGTCACTTCATTTTGATCGTCGTGTACTGTCACCGTGCCGGGCTGTGGGTCCTCGGACCCGTCTTCGCCACCGACATCGAGGTCCCGGATTCGACCCCTCGTCGCCGCCATCTCTCCCGAGGACACCCGATCGGCAGTAATCAGGTTCGTGCTGACCAACTTCCCGGAAAGCGTGGTGTTCCCCTGGTCCGACGAGAGGCTGATCTTGGGCCCCGCGTGTATTTCGATCGCTTCGTCTCCGTCCGGATCGAGGAACCGCAACACGCCGGCCGTGCCCGCGCCGCCGAGAGTCAACAACCCAGCCTCGCCCACTGCGGTGATGCTCGCGTCGAACCCGGGGCGTTGCACCGCCGATAGGTGAATAACGTCGTCGCCGTCCTGATTGTACATTCTGAGGTCGGCTAACGCACCGTCTTCGGTCCCCAGTCGGAGATCTCTGATCACGTTCGTCCAGTCTTTCTCGAGGATGATGTCAGCGTCTGGCATGGGTATGTATCGTCGTAGTCGCACCGATCGGTCGAGCGCTCGTCCGGCAGGCCGGCCGGTTCGGTTCGCGCTGGTTCGGGCACGCGAGTGAGCGGATCATTCGCGCTCCTCCGGATCGACCATCGCGTGCTGTTCGTCGTCCGTCTCGTCTCGTTCGTCACTCGGTCCCGCACCGCCGGTCGCTCGCTCGTTGAGCCACCACGCCGCCGCTCCGACTCCCGCAGCGCCGGCCAGCGCCCCGAATCCGGGGGTTCCGTCCCCGGCAGACGCGTCCCCGCTTTCCGACCCACCACTGTTTTCGGGCGGACCGGCCGGCTTGGGCGGATTGTACGCCCCGATTGGATCCCGCGGGGTCGGTTCGTCGGGGGTGAAGCCATCGAGGTTGAGTTGGTCGGTGAACTTGTTGTCGAACGTTCCGAACGCGTTGAAGTGTTCGTACAGCTGGTACCAGCCGAGATCGGGTTCGTCTGGTCCCGTCGTCCCCGACGCGTCGAAGTAGGGGTACTTCGTGTCGAGCTCACTGGATCGCATCGCGTTGTGTTTGCCCATGTGCGGGCGGCCGTCGAACTCGGTGACGAGGAGTCGTTCTATCTGGTTGAGCGCTGGTTCCACGACGTACTCTCGCAGTTCCTCCTTGGTCAGTGACGGAATATTCGGCGAGAGTGCCGCTTTCGTCTTGCCGTCGTTGACAGGCATCGGCAGTTCGATCATCGCCGACTTCCGGTCGAACTCCGGCGAGAGGAAGTGGTCGGTCCCCGCGGTGAACCGGATCCCGATCGGGACCGGGAAGTAGACGTTCAGGCCTTCACCGTCGGCGTTCTTGCCGGGGATCGGTCGCTCCTGTTCGATCTCGACGACTTTCTCGAGGACCGCATCGACCGCGTCGACCAGATTCTCGAGCGGGACGGCCACTTCCGTCGTGGGCGTCGGGAGGGGTGCTTCCGGCTCGTAGTACTCGTTCCCGCCGTCGCCCTCGTCGGGGAGTCGCCGGAGCGCCACGTACCACGCTGAATCCGTACGGTCGCCCACGAACGGTTTCTTCTCGGCTTCGGGATGGAAGAACCGTCGGTGGACCTGCATCGCCCGGTCCCTGTTCGGCTTGAGCGGGTGGGGCTTGTTCAGGAGACTTCTGAGGGCGTCCTGCCCGCCCGTCCCCTTCCGTTCCGGCGGCCACCGACCGTCGTGAGTGGTTGGCGGGATGTACCCTGGTTGGCCGAGGTAGCCGTGTCGACGCACCAGACAGAGCGGGTCTTGATCGACCTCGTGGTAGTCGATCGTATTCTTCGGCTCTGACTGGACCGCAGCCGTATTTAACAGGATCTGCGTGTGTCGGCTCTGCCCGGCGAACTGCTCGACGCTCGACGCAGTCCGTCCCAACTGGTCTTTCAGCGTGCTCCAGTCGACGAGGTCCGACTCCTCGCGGAGCCAGTAGTCGTCCCGAACCTCTAGCGTATAGCCGTACACGACGCCCATACAGCCGTATCCGACCACCACCGAGTGGAAGATGTCGTCGTTCTGGATGAGTTCCATCCGATGATCGCCGGTGTCCGCCTCGAACTTCTCCCGGTCCGTGATCGCGTCCTCCTCGTCCGGTTCGATCCGGTACAGACGGACGACTGGATCACCGCTTGCCGACTCGGGGACGACCGCGATTTCGACGGAGCGAACAGCGTCAGAAACGGCCTTGAGATCGATGCCGGTCCCGTGCGTGGAGGTGTTGACTGCGCCAGCGAGAGTCTGGCCGTCGAACGAGCCCATGTTCTTCAACCCCAGGCCGTTCTCGTGCAGGACGTACCGGTTGAGCCGACGCAAGAGGATACCTGCCTCGACCCGCTTGAGGTGGCGTCGCTCGGATCGATCCAGGTCGTCGCGCAGCCATCCGCCGTGATCGAGGACGTCGTTGAGTCCCTTCGGCGTCGTGAATTCGACGTCCCCCGAATTGAACCCCGGGTTGAGGTCGATAAAGTGATACTTCGGTGCCGGGGCGTTCGAGTGGGAGTGTCCGGATCCGACGGCACGGATTTCGCCGCCGTCCTCGGCCATACTCACCACCGCACCGACGACCTCCTCTTTGGTCGTCGGGGTGTGTCTGATCCGGTTGCCGTCGTAGTCAGCGTGATCACCGACCCAGTTCGTCCAGGCCTGCCTCCGATCCTCGGCGTGGGACTGATACTGCGGCGTGATCAGTTCCCGGAACGTAACGGGCACGCCGGGCAGGTTGTACGCCGTTGCGCTGTCCCGCATGGAGACGGAGCCACTACCTGGGGTAATGTCTCGGAATGAGATTCCCACGCTCGATCACCTCACCGTCCCGTAGAGAGAGGTGTCGGTCGTCGGTCGGTGAGCTGCTGCCTCGACCGCTGGCCGTATCGCTCGCTCTGTACGACTCATGCGTCGAACACCGTCACTACTCCGCTCGCCGAATCCGGACTGCCAGCGACACCGACGAGCGCGCGAGTACCGTCGAGTGCGACCGCAGTCCGGCTTCGCCTGTGGTCGTCAGGCGTCGGCGTCCCTTGCTCGTGCCACCGGCCGTCCGTCCGGGTGAGGAAGGCCGGACTGGCTCGTCCCCGCCGGCCCACCATCGCAACGTCGTCGTCCAGCGCGAGCGTCGTGCCGAACTGGTCGTCGGCCACAGGTTCGGGTGCCACCAGCGTCTGTCGGTGTCGCCATCGCCCACGGGTCCGAGTGAAGACGTGGACCGCGCCCGCATTGTCTCCCCGGTCGTTCGACTCCGTAGGCGCGCCGACGAGGAGCGTGTCGCCGTCGAGGGCGAGTGTCGTCCCGAACTCGTCACTCGGCTCAGACGCCGGTGACTGAAGCGTGGTCTGGCGAGACCAATCCCCGCCGCTGCGCTCGAACAGGGTCACCTCGCCGACCGGTACTGTGGACGACTCCCCGCGGCGTCGAGCACCGACGGCGGCCGTCTCACCGTCGAGTGCGACGGCTGTCCCGAACCGGTCTGCACCCGGGTCCGGATGCAGCGTCTGTCGTCGAACCCACGACCCGTTGGTTTGCGAGAACATGCACGCTGCACCCGATCTGAACCCCTGGTCGGTTGTGGCCGCCGGTGCGCCCACGAGGACAGTCGACCCGTCCAGTGCGATTGCGTCCCCGAACTGGTCGACGCCCGTTGCGGCCTGGCGTGTGATTGTCGTCGTTCGCTTCCAGGACCCCCCGTGGACCCTGAACACAGCGGCACGCCCCGAACGAGTCGTGCCAGCCCGCGTCGGTAGTGGATCGCCGACGAGGGCCGTCGACCCGTCGAGGGCGATCGCCGATCCGAAGTGTGTCCCGCCAGATTTCGGGGTCAGGGATGCACGGTGCACCCACGAGCCTGTCGTGCGTTCATGGACTGTCACGGACCCAACCTCGGTGCCGTCGCCCGTCCACGATGCGGGCGACCCCACGAGAGCGACATCGCCTCTCAGTGCGACATTGACCGACGTTCCGGCCAGAGAGTGAGGCACGTCCAGTTCCGCCTGCGAGGTGGCCGTTACGTCACCACTCGTGACGTAGCCGAAGACGGGAGCCACACCCAGTAGTTTCAGGAGGTCACGTCGATTCGTTCTTCGACCCGCCGTCCCGTCAATCATGGATCGGTCGGCCGATGGGGCCTGCGGGCCACGTCGCCATGTCGGCGAACGCTCACGTCCGCACCATCCCCCTGGCACTTGTGTGTTGATATACCATGCCACAACGGTTTCTACCTGATTGACTTGTATGTATCGGAGAAAATTTCCGAGTTGGTACTATTCTGCCGTGATCTGATCAAGGACGCGGCCCGGGACACGAGTGCTTGGGATCGATGTACCGATCTGGAAAGGCTGTTGGGACAGCTGTCAGCGCCGTACGGGGCCGGGTTGTCGACTGTACAAGTGACTGACTGGTGCAGGGGCCCTCGTATTTCCGTCTCGCTCACCTATCGCCGGTATGTCGAACGATCGGAGCGCGGCGAGGGAAAGCGCCAACGGGCACTCCCGCAACCAAACAGAAAACAGGGCAGAACAGCCCGAACAAACCGCGATCGATATCGAGGGCCTCGAAGTGACCTACGGCGACGGAACGGAGGCGGTACGGGGCGTCGACCTGACTGTCGGCCGCGGTGAGTTCTTCGGATTCCTCGGCCCGAACGGGGCGGGCAAGACGACGGCGATCAAAGTCTTCGCGACGCTGCTCTCGCCGACCGCCGGGCAGGTTCGCGTGAACGGGTTCGACGCCCGCGAGGAGTCGCGGAAGATCCGCGAGTCGATCGGCTACATGGCCCAGGAGACGAGCATCGATCCCGAGCTCACCGCGGAGGAGAACGTGCGATTCGCGTGCGAAGCCTACGGCGTGGCCCGTGGCGAGCGCGACGAGCGAACGGCCGAGTTGCTCGAACTCGTCGGCCTCGAATCGGTCGCCGACAAGCGTTCCGAGGGATTTTCCGGCGGGATGAAAAAGCGCCTCGACGCCGCGACGGCGCTGGTCCACCGGCCGCCGCTGGTCTTTCTCGACGAACCCACGACCGGCCTCGATCCGTCGGCGCGGAATCGGCTGTGGGAGTACTTCGAGCGGATCAACGAGCGCGGGACCACGATCTTCCTGACCACGCAGTACTTAGAAGAGGCCGACCAGCTCTGCGAGCGCCTGGCGGTGATCCTGGACGGCGAGATCGTCGCCGACGGATCGCCGGCGGACCTGAAGCGGGCGGTCGGCGGCGACGTGCTCGACATCGACGTCGGGGGCGGCGCCGACGCCCGCAGCCGCGCCGGGGCTATCGCCCGGGACTTCGACGCGTTCGACGACGCGAGCGTCGAGACGACCGAGGAGGGGATCAGCGTCACCGCGGAAACGGCTCGCGAGTTGGGGACGGATCTGCTCGTCGCGCTGCGGGACGCGGGGCTGACCGTCACCGGATTCAACGTCCGCGCGCCGACGCTGGACGACGTGTTCCTCGCGATCACCGGCGAACGGGTCGCCACCGACGCGGCGGGCGACGGGGATGGCGCGCAATGAGCACCCCGACCGCGGAGTCGACGAACGCTCGAGAGCCCCCGCGGACGACGAACACGTTTGCGGGGGACGTCTGGGTCAACTTCAAGCGCTGGAACCGCAAGGCCGTCCGGAACCCGTTCGTGCTCGTCGTCTCGCTGGCCCAGCCCGTGATCTTCCTCGTCCTGTTCACGGAGGTGTTCGGCAACGTCGCCGGCGACGCCGTCAGCCGGGGGCTTCCGGGCGTCACCTACACCACGTTCCTCGTCCCGGCGATCGCGATCCAGGTCGCCCTCGCGTCGGCGGTCACCTCCGGGATTGGCCTGGTCAACGACATCGAGAACGGCATGTTCGAGAAGGTGCTCGTCTCGCCGATGAACCGGACGGCCGTCTTCGTCGGCAAGACCGCCGCCGAGGTGGTTCGCATCGCCGTTCAGATCACGATCATCCTCGGACTGGGCGTGGCCCTCGGTGCGGAGATCACGACGGGTATCGCGGGTGCCGTCGGGATCATCGCCGTCGGGGTCGTCTTCTCGCTGTGGTTCGTCGCGTTCTCGAACTCGCTCGCAGTCCTGACGCGGGATCAGGAGTCGACGATCATCGGCGCGAACCTGTTGCAGTTCCCGCTGTTGTTCCTCTCCAGCGCGTTCCTCCCGCTATCGACGTTACCGACCTGGATCCAGGCCTTCGCCCGCCTCAACCCGGTCACCTACGGCGTCGACGCGACGCGCGCGATCATGCTCGACGAGGACGTGATGACCGTCCTCGACGTCACTGCGTTCGGCGGCGCGCTCGACACGATCCTCCCCGCCGTCGCGGTGCTCGTCGGCATCGCCGTCTTCCTGGGCGGGATCGCGGTCTACCTGCTCTCGCGGGCGACGAGTTCCGACGTCAGATGACGGGTCTGGGGCCCGTCGGATTCTATACCGGTCGTGATCGTACGTGGGCCGAGACCGATGGGACGAGAACGCCTCGAAGACGGTTCGGGACCCGACTCGAATGCGACGATGCTGCTGGACGAGTATCTGCCCGCCTTCGACGCCACCCAGGTCGAACACCGGATCGTCGACGCCGATCCCGAGACGACCTACGACGCGACGCTCGATGCGGACCTGCTGGACCTCGGACCGGTCGCCCGGCTCCTCGGGACGCTGCGGGCCGCGCCACAGGTCCTAGCCGACCGATTTCGGGGTCGCTCCAGGACGCCGCCACCCGAGCGGATGCGGTTCGCCGACGTGCCCGAGACCGACGAGTGGACGCTGCTCGCCGAATCGCCCGGCGAGGAGTACGTCTTCGGCGCAGTCGGGACCTTCTGGCAACCGTCGATCCAGTGGCAGGCCGTCGACGCGGACGCGTTCGTGGGGTTCGACGAGCCGGGGTACGCGAAACTGGCGATCGGCCTGTCCGTGCGGCCCTACGGTGACCATCGGACGCTGCTCTCCTACGAAGCCCGCACGGCGACGACGAGCGCGTCCGCGCGGCGCAACTTCCGACGCTACTGGCGCGTCATCGGGCCCTTCGCCGGCTACCTGATGCGACGAGCGCTCTCGCGCATCGAAGCCGACGCCGAGCGACGGGCGAACCGGACGACGCGACGCCCGTCCCGGAGACGCTAGCCGGACCGGCCGAACCGGGCCCGGTCGCTATTCGATCCTGCGTGACGTACCGGAACGCATGGCTCGACGGTTGCAACTAGGCGACTGGGATCCGCTCGTCGAGGAACTCCGCCGGTTCGGCGCGACCGGAGACGTGACCGCGGACGACGATTCGATTCACCTTAGTTTCGGAACCGGGTCCGTGGCGCTGGAACGGAGTGGGCACGTCAGTACGGGAATGGCTCTTCACACCTTCGAGTACGACGGCGACGTGAACATCGTCGTGGACCACGAAGCGGGATCACTCACGATAGACTCCGGAAGCGTGACCTACACGTTCAGGCGTCCTGGCGGGTGAGCTTGTGGCCGACGTCCGGCGGGGCCAGAGCCTCCACGGCCCGATTCCGTGTCGAACGTCGACGGGGCATGGTGGTGAGAGACGACCGCAGAGTCGTTCCCGCCCACTCAGTCGTCGGTCACCACGCTGTCACGTGTACTCTGGCCCCATTCGGGACCACCAGTGATCGCGCTCGGTTCGTCCGCCAGGTACAACATGATCAGCATCGTCACGACGTATTTGGTAATCACGTCGAGGGCGCTATACCCCCAGGAGGTGACCACGACGTCGAGGACGGCGAACCCTTCAACGCCGAGCGCCCACAGGACCGGATAGCCGAACCAGCCGACGACGGTGAGGAGTTTCAACGTATCGAAGATGTCCGCGGTGCCGGTCAGGTCGGCCTCTGCCGACCACTCGACCAGAATGATGTAGACGATCACCAGGAAGAACGTCGAACTCAGCGCGTACCACCACCAGCGAAGGAACAGCGCGGAGGTCGTAAGCGCAGCGGCGAGGCCGGTGAGACACATGGCGATCGTCAGCGCGACCGACGTCAGAATCTTCGTCCAGTCCGACCCCGCGATCAACCCGAGCGCGATCAGAATGAACGGGGTTGAGAACGTCCACGTTAGATAGCGCCCCCACATGATCAACACGCCGGCTTCGCCGGCCGTCGTCCGGCCGGCGGCCGGATGGCCGGGCGGCATCTCGACGATGCTCAGCGTCAGTCCCGACGTTAGCCCCGTGTAGCTCGAAATCGACACGACGGAGATGAGCAGGACCGAGACGGTGATCAACCTGGCCCGGGGATCTGACAGGCCACGAGCGAGGAAGACGATCGCGAGAATCGTCAGCCCCGCGAGAGCGATGTTCAGGACGAACGATAGCGACAGCAGGGCGTCGTCGTGGACGTATTCGAAGAGCGTCCGTTGGGTCGTCGCGCCGACGGCGGCGGCTGGGGCCGGTTGTGCCGAAAGCGTCGAGTGGAACATGTGACGGTGGACGTACACGACCATCGCTATAAAACGGCGAACCCCGTCCCACTGGAGAAACGGGCAATTACCTGGGACGGTCGCGAGTGCGTTAGTGAGCGCGTGGCGTACGACTGCCGAGAGTAGGCCGCGATCGAGGGCCGTTGCTGGAGTTAGGGGTCCTCCGACGGGCGCGCCGGATCAGCACCGCGAGAAGGGTTCAAGACCGCCCGGCCCCTATCACGAATATGAGTGTTCCCGTTCGGTACTATTGCCCCCGCTGCAAGACGATCGTCACGTTACAGCGCGCCGGCCGGCTCGCGGACAAATCCGTGACGCCGGTTCCCCTTGAGGGATGGTCCTACGCCGATATCGACGGGGACTACGAGCCGGCCGATGGCGTGCGCATCGTCTGCGGCGAGAGCCAGACCGACGGGGAGGGCTGTGGTGAGCCGTATTACCTGAACTTCGTCCGATTCGAGGCGGGGCGGGAAATCGAACCCGTTCCCGAATCCGAACGGGTCACCCTCGCGTCGGACGGGCCGCGGCGACCGAGTTCGCCCGATGAGCCGGACCAAAGCCTGTAACCCGGATTTACTACCGAACACGGTACTTCGCGCTCCCACCTTGGCGTCAGTCCGCGTCGGCGGTCGAGACGTCGCGCATCCGCGCACCGTAGTCCCAGCTGTAGACGGTCGCCGGCTCGATCTGGATTCGGACCTCTTCGCGCTCGTCGTCGAGCAATCGCTTCGCGAGCGACGAGTCGGTGTCACCGAGATAGCGCACCACGAGGTCACGAAGCGTCTCCCTCGCCCCGTCCGTCGAGATGGTCGCGGTTCCGTTGCCTCTGATTCCGCGGTACGGAACCCGATTCGTCGAGACGTCGACGGCCACCGACGGCTCATTGCGCAGAAAGCCCACGACGTCCGCGTCGGCTTGCGTCGCACACTCGAACGCGCCGTCGCGGTAGCGATACCACAACGTGACGACCCACAGCGAGTCGTCCGGCCGGGTGGTGGCTAGCCGGATCGGGATCGTCGTCTCCTGCAGGAAGTTCTCCACATCGCCCGCTGTCCACGGTCCGCGGAATTCGGTCATGCGGCCTCCCGACACCGAGCAGGCAGAAAAAACGCTCCCGGGTGTCCCAGCCGCGACGTGACGCTGCCAGCCACGGCGACTCAGATCGGCGAGGTCAGCGTCCCGACGTAGACCTGCCAGGCCAGCGCCGACTTCGCGACGAGACTCAGGAGGATGTAGACCCGCTCGCCGAAGAGGTATCGCCGCCAGCGCCATGTCTCCCGGTACTGCAGGATCATGTTGATGGCGAAGAGGTTGAAGAACACGAAAATGGAGACGTAGATGTAGATGACGAAGTCCGGAACGTCGCCGTCGCCGGCGACGACGGAGCCGACGAGGACGATCGCGATGACCACCCACGGGACCGCGCCGGCAACCACACCGACGTTGAACGCCGTCCAGTCGGGTCGGTCGGTCAGTTCGTTGTGCCGTTCCATCACCAGCCCGCAGAGGTTCATCACGGCGACGAGGCCGAACAGGGCGACCAGGGTCCCTAGATCCCAGATACCGGCGAGCATCCCGATGACGACGATCATCAGCGATGCGCTGAGCGCGTACTCGTACCACCGGTAGGGGTTCGTCCCTCGTTCCAGGTAGCGGACGTACGCGTCGTAGCGAACCGTGGCGACGATCGTGTGCGCGATCGCCGAGAGGAAGAGAAAGCCGGCGACGAGCAGCGGGAGCGGGACTTCGACCAACTGCACCGTCGTCGGCGCGAGGGACTCCGTCGCGACGTCGAACTCGTAGCGGGTCCGGGTGATCGGCCACTGGATCGATTCGGCAAAGACGACCATCAGTGCGCCCTGTACGAAGTGCAGGACGGCCATCACGGCGTTCCAGCGCCGGAGACGGCGGTACCGGGGCTGGGCCCGGAGCGGCGTCGACGACTCCGATTCCGGCGAAGCGTCCGTCGATTCGGATGGCGAGGCTGTAGACGAGGACATCTCGACGCCAGACTGTACGAGCCCCGCGGGCGTATAGTGGGGGGACGGTACCGGAACTACGGTGGCTGTATGTGTTCCTTACGGGGAGTTCACCGACCCGTCGCCGAGACTGCGTTCGACCGCACGCTCGACGTGTAAGGCCGTGGTGTCGTACAGGGGAACGTCGGGGCGATCGGCCTGCGAGACGAGCAACTCGATCTCGGTGCAGCCAAGGACGACCCCCTCAGCCCCACGCTCGACCAGTCGGTCGACGATCTCCAGATAGCGCTCCCTGGAGTCGGCCAGCACCTCGCCGTGGGTCAACTCTTCGAAGATGATCCGGTCGACCGCCTCCCGGTCGTCTGCGTCGGGAACGAGCGTCTCGATGCCGTGGTCGGCGAACCGATCCCGGTAGAAGTCTCCCTCCATTACGGCTGCGGTCCCAAGCACGCCGACCGTCTGGAGCCCGTCGGCCCGGATCGCCTCGGCCGCGACGTCGACGATGTGGACGAACGGTATCGAGAGGGCATCGACCAGTCGGGGCGCGACGCGGTGCATCGTGTTCGTCGCCATGACGACGAAGTCCGCCCCGGCGGCTTCGAGATCGATCGCGGCGTCGACGAGCATATCGCCAGCCCGGTCCCACCGCTCGGTCCGGATGCAGCGTTCGATTGCGGCGAAGTTGATGCTACGAATAACGAGGTCGCCCGCGTTGTGGCCGCCCAGTTCGTCGTTGATTCCCTCGTCGATTTGGCGGTAGTACTCCCGCGTCGACTCGCTGCTCATGCCGCCGAGGATCCCCACCGTCGCGATGTCGTGGGAATCTCCTGTCTCGAGACTCATTGCTCTCTCCAGTTCGTTTCTCGCGAGATACTATATATCTCCGACCGGATAGCAGTCTGTCGATTGGATACGCAGCGGATACTCGAGTGAACTGCCTGAAGGACGGATAGAACTTCGTCCGCGTCAATTTCACCCGGTAGGGAGCACTCGACGGGTTTTGCCCATCTGTACCGATCCCGTCGGTCCCGAGCATTGAATAGCACGTATACCAGAGTATACAGTAATGAGCAAGTCGATGCGGATCTCCGAAGAATTTCACGAGTACATCGCATCACACAAGCGCGACGAGGAGACGATGGAGGACACGCTTCGTCGACTCATCGGCGGTCCACACCCTGAAGCGGTCGCGGGGATCCTGTCGAGCGAAACGGCGGAGACCATGCGATCGAAGCTGGATGCGAAACGCGAGGCCGACATCGCCGAGAAACGCGAAATGCGGGAGCGATTCGAGTGATTCTCGACACCTCGTTTCTGATCGATCTGTTCGACGGGTGCCAGGACGCTTTCGAGAAGGGGCTCGAATTCTCGGAATCAGGAACGATCCAGCGCGTTCCATCACCCGTAGTGATGGAACTGTCGTACGGTGCTGGTTTCGGTGACGAGTCGGAACGGCGCAACCTGCAGAACGCGCTCCGAATGTACCCCGTCGTCGAACAAAACGAACAGATCGCCCGACGGGCGGGGCAATTACTGGCGACTGCCGACATCGAGGCCGGTGGGGAAAGCGGCCTCGGCAAAGTCGATCCTATGGTGGCTGCCGTGGCGGACCAGTACGAGGAACCGGTCTGTACGGCGAACGTCCGAGATTTCGAGCGGCTGGGTGTCGACGTCGAGCGGTACTGAGACACGGCGGTCTGAAAGTTGTCCGAGACGATCCCGCACACGAGCGTCTCCTGTACACAACTGCCTACTGCGCCGTCGAGATGATTTCTACGACGTCGCGGTGATCCAACACGGTGTCGGCGCCGACCTGGCGGTCGTCGCGACAGTCGATCCCGTGGAGGAAGCCGTCGCCGATGTCGGAGTGGAGGTGGTAGGCGAAGTCCTCGGCGGTCGCGTCCGCGGGCAGGAGGAAGCAGTCGCGGAAGGGGCCCTTCGTCCAGTTGCCCGAGGCCGTGCCAGGGAAGACGGCCTTCAGGTCGAGAACGTCGAAGATGGCGGTTTCGAGCGCTTGCTGGACGCCGATCCCGTCGAAGGCGTCGACGAACTCACGGATCTGCTCGAGACCGGCCTCCTGCTCGGCGGGGAGGTCCGCTGCAGTGATCGTAAACTCGGCCTCGCCGGGCGTGTACTCGAGTACACCCTGCTCCGTCGCGTTCTTCAGCGCCTTCTCGGCGTGGGCGGAGACGGGGACGAATTCCAGGTGGTCGTAGGCGGGGTCGGTCGTGATCTCGTCCCAGTTGTCCTGGGCGGCCGGGGTGTCCATCTTGTTCGCCGCGATGGTCATCGGCTTCGTTCGCTTTCGGATCTCGGTCGCGAGGGCCGCACGCTCGGCTTCGTCCCACTCCAGCGGGGCGACGGGCAGGTCGATCGCGAGGATCGTCTGCTTGATCTCGGCCGGCGAGATGCCGAAGGCCGAGAGTTGTTCGCCGAGGACCGCCTCGGGGTCGATGTCATCGACGTGTTTGTCGGCGTACCGCTGGACTCCCTTCTCCAGAATACCGGTGTACCACGCGTCGAGTTCGTCTTCCAGAAATTCGATGTCTTCGCGCGGATCGTGGTCCTCGGTCGCCTCGCCCTCGCTGTCGGTCGTCCCGGAGAAGTCGACGACGTGGATCAGGACGTCCGTCTCGTTCAGGTCGGTGAGGAACTGGTTTCCGAGGCCGCGGCCCTCGTGGGCTCCTGGAACCAGCCCGGCGACGTCGACCAGTTTGACCGGGACGAACCGGGTGCCGTCCTCGCAGACGCCGACCGACGGCTGGCAGGACTCGTCGAACTCCGGCGCAGCGCAGGGCGTTCGCACGTACGCCTTGCCGATACTGGGGTCGATCGTCGTGAACGGGTAGGCCCCTTCGGGCACGTCGTTCATCGTCGCGGCGTTGAACAGCGTCGACTTGCCCACGGAGGGCTTGCCGACCAGACCGATCCGGTAACTCATTGGCGGATCGAGGGAGTCGGCGCCTAAACGGGTTTCGAGGCGCGTGCGCCCGTGTGAGGAGGTCTCAGGGGACACGAGACGGTCCATCGCCCGCCCGAGGCAAACCGCGCGGGCTTCGGTACCGCTACAATCGGGCGAGCGTCGAGAGCGTGCGCTGCCAGGCACGCGTAGCGGCTCGCGCGTTCGCCGCGTTCGTCCCGCCGAATTCGTGGGTCGCCGTCGGATCCGTCGTGCCGTCGAACCGGTAGGGGACGCGGATCGCGTGGCCGGCGTCGGGATTCTCGAGGTGTTCGACCCGCCAGGGATGGTCGCGATTCGCGAGTCGGGCGGCTGCACGGGATGCCATCTCGGCCGAGGGCCAGAGCGTGTCTCGTCCGCCCGAGACCAGGAGTACCGGTCCCTCGATTCGCTCGACCGGGATCGCGGCCGCGTCGCGTTCGGCCGCGCTCGCTCGTTCGAGGGCGAGTCGGGGCGGATTCGGCCCCACGTTGCCGAGCGGGTCGTCTATCTCGTCCGTCGCGACGTGTTTCTCGATGCGGAGGTACGGAAGGGGGTCGCCGTCGAGCGTCCACGTCGGCTGGTTCGGTCCCACGCCCGCCATCCACGACGGACCCTGCCAGCGGAAGCAACTGGGGACGTACGCGACCACGGCCCCGAACGCGTCGAACCGCGCGCCGACGACGAGCGAGGCCTCGCCGCCCCGTGAGAAGCCGACGACGCCGACCCGATCGCCGGCGACGTCCGGTCGGTCCAGCAGCCAGTCGGCGGCGTCGCGGAACTCCTCCAGCGGAACGTCGACCAGGGCGTCGCGCGTCCCGGGCGCTCCGAAGTACTCCACGCAGCAGACGGTGTAGCCGTGCTCGGCGAGCATGGCTGCGTAGGTCCCTTCGTAGCCGCGCGCCCCGCCGCCCCCGTGAAGGACCAGGACGCCCGGGTGCGGCCCGTCGCCGAGCCCGTGAAAGAGCCGCCCGCAGACGCCATCCGTCCGGACCGTTTCGCTGGGAACGAACGTCTCGTCCATACGGCTTCTCGCTCAGGGTGCGTGTTCAAGGCTCGGATCGAGGCCGAGCGTGGCGGTCGATCGCAGGATCGGAATTCGTATCGCTCGCACTCGGCACCCCGTTGCGCTTCGCACGCAACATCCAAAGCGGTTAGTCGCGCTGATCCATTGCTGGCGGTATGTCCGGTATCGTCTTCTTCGGCACCGAATCGCTCGAAACCGTCGTCGACTTCTACGTCGAACGCGTCGGTGCCGAGCGCTGGCTCGAACAACCCGACTGTACGATCCTGCGCTACGACACCATGCTGTTCGGTTTTTGCGATCGCGATTCGGCCGACACTGGTGGGACCATCACGTTCGTCGTCGACTCGAAAGCGGGTGTCGACGCGCTCTACGACCGACTCGCCGACGTCGCGCGCGAGGAGCCCGTCGAGAACGAGCGCTACGAGATCTACCAGTTCTTCGCCGAGGATCCGGAGGGACGCACCGTCGAGTTCCAGACGTTCTTACACGAGACCGAGCCGGTGTGAACGAGTCGGTCTCCAGGTGAACTGCGAGAGCTGCGCGAACCGGTCCCCGACTCACTCGCGTTCGGTCGGATCTGACCACCAGCCGTCGCTGGTCTCGAGTTGGTCGAGTTGCTCGCACCAGTTACGTTCGTCGCTGACCCAGAGAGCACTGTAGTCGAAGTTACCGATCGAGCGGACGCACTGGCTGCCGTCCGGGATCGTCTCCCCTGGGTCGACGTCGGTCAGTTCGTGCCACCAGGTGCGAACCGCCTGCGTCCAGGGCGTCCCGGAATCGAGTTCGCGCCACCGGACGAGTAACCGATCTGACCGAATCTCCGGATCGCCGGTGACGGTGAGCGTGAGTTCGTCGTCCAGGCCGCTGTAGTCCGACGAGATGGACTGAGATGGTTCCTCGGGGACCGGTCCGGCGTCTTTCTCCGACGAGCCGCCGTCGATCGTATCCGGATCCAGAGCGACGTGTGGAATCTCGTGCTCGCCGGTCTCCGGGATGGAGAGCGGACCCGACCCCTCCAGACACTCCCCGACGTCGATCTCCTCGTCGTCGAAGACGTACTGCGTGTCGCCGACGCTGAGACTGGCGAAGCCGGTTCCGTCGTCGATAACCACGCGGGTCGAGTACGACTGCCGGACGACGGTCCCACGGACGTGGTAGCGCTCGTCCGTCACCCGATCGGCCTCCGTGTAGCCGGAGAGGTCCATATCGATCTCGGCGATTCGATCGTCACCGGGCGTACACTCACCGATTCCGAGCGCACTCGTACACCCCGCGGTCGAACCGATCGCGGTCGTTCCCGCCATCGCCAGGACGGCTCGTCGTCGCATGACGTGTAATCGTGGGACCACGATAGTAATTGTTTCTACGATGAAAGTATCCGCTACATCGGGCCGGGTCGGCACTTACGTACTCGTGACCAGCATCGATCGTGGCACAGGACAGTCCCTGTGAACGACGGCGAACTCGTCCCATCGCCCGACGAGTACCACAACTACTCGGTGTGTCCGTCCCACCGATCGACACGTACTTACTACTGTTCGCGTCAACTACTCGAACCGTACATGCACCTCGATCGCCCGACTCGGATCGCAAGCGCCTGCGGCCTGGTCGGCGGGGTTGCCAATAGTCTCCTCGTCTACGCGCTGCTCACCCGCTACGAGTACGACGCCGTCGTCCCAGACGCAGTCGGTCCTGCCGTCCTGATCGGACCGTTCGTCCTCGGGTTCGTTCCGCTCGCGCTTTCGGTCTACACGCGACTGATCGCGCCTGGCGTCGGCCTGATCGGCCTCGCGTCCGCGGTTGGCCGCCTCGAGGTGACCACGCCAGAGCCCGAACTGGTCGGCGAGCTGGGCGGACACCGGATCCTCGACGGGTCGTTTCACGCGCTGTCGTACGCTCGCTCGTGGCACGTCTGGCTCTCGCTGCTCGTCGTCGCTGGCATCGCCGAGTTCGCGGTCAGAGGCGGCTACGGACTCGGCGACGCTCGGCTCCAGCGGTTACCACGCTTCCCGCTTCCCCGCTCTACCGACATCATCCTCGTGAGCATCGGAAGTGGGCTCGTCGGAACGGCGACGGTCGGGTTGCTCGTCCAGAGCACCGACTGGGGTGGTCTCGGCGCGGCGCTCGGCGGCGGATTCACCGCGCTGGCGACGGCGGTTGCCCTCGGCGCCCTCCTCCAGTGGGGTCTCCTCGCACCGCTGCTCCTCTACGCGTGGTACGTGCCGATCGCGCTGCGCGCCGAGGTGTTTTCGTCCCCCGATAGCGGGGTTCACTTCATCGTCGTCGGCGGGCTCGGCGTCGTCTCAGTGGCCGTCGCCGCCCTGGAATTCCTCCTGCGGTCCGCCCTCCTGGGATGGGACGGCGGCCGATTCTCGGGCGATGGGGGCTCTGACACGACTACAGCGGGCGGTCAGTAGCGGAGGATGGAGCGATCGATGGCGATTCGACGGCGTCTCGGTCCGTCGCCGTACCCTCTAGCGGCTCCCCAAGCAGACGAAACGAGGTGCATAAGGCCGAACGGGCCGGAACGAGATGCACACGATGTGGTACGTACTCGTTCTCGCCGGCCTGTTCGAGATCGTCTGGGCCATCGGTCTCCAGTACACGGAGGGGTTTACGAAACCGGTTCCGACGGTCCTAACCCTCGTCGCGCTCGCCATCAGTATGGTACTTCTCGCGCGAGCGGTGACCGAACTCCCGATCGGGACGGCTTACGCGGTCTGGACGGGAATCGGCGCGGTCGGGACCGCGACGCTCGGCGTCGTCCTCTTCGACGAGCCCGCGACGCTCGCCAGAGCCGGCTTCATCGGGCTCATCGTCGTCGGAATCGTCGGCCTCCACCTGGTCGGTGGACACTGACGAGCGTTCGGCGGACTCTGACGCGCGGTCTGTGAACACCGACGACCGGCCGACAGCGAACGGTCCGAGGCGATCGAGTCGCGAACCGACTCACTCGCTGACCCGTTCGAGGGCGAGTTCGATCGCACCGAGCGAGGCGTCCACGTTCGACGGGTTCACGCGCAAGAGTCCGTGTGGCTCGTAGGACGACGAGTACTCGAACAGGCGGTTCACCTTCTCCCGTGGGACCCGGATCTTCGCGACGTCCGAGAGGGTGTAGAGCATGGTGAACGCGTCGTCGGCATCGAAGGCGTCGCTCGCCCACTCCGCCTCGTCCGCGAGCGTGCGTTCGACGCGACCGGTTGCGACGTACGCTCCATCCTGGTAGAACAGGACGAGGTCAGCCTCGGCCAGCTTTTCGAAGTTCGATTCGTTTCGAGAACCGGCGCTCACGCCCCAGAAGCGGACCGCTCCGCCATCGGCCAGCCCGTCCGGGTGGTCGGGATAGTCGGCGAGATCGACGGACGATGCGACCGTTTCGTCGAAAGTCGGCGACTCACACCGCGCGAGAAATACGTTCGACATGTAGCACTCCGGATGGCCACACCGAGTCGTATTAAATACCGTGGTGAGCGACACCCGCGGGATGGCCACCATCCGGGACGTGGCGACCGACACTCGGTGGCAGGTCCGTGGCATCCTCCCCGTCCTGACGGACGGAGCGTCCGCGTACTACACGTCACCGAGCAGCACAGACGCGGCCAACGTCGAGCCGAACGTAGTGATAGAGCGTACCGGTTAACCCGTCAGAGGCGATCCGACGACCGGAACTCTCGACCAGCGTGACTGGACAGTACCCGGTCGGAAACTCGGCCGCGAGGCGTCGACTGAACGCCGTGTCCTCGTTGGGAACGTCGGGGAATCCGTCGGCCGCGTCGAACGCCTCGCGGTGGACGAACGTGTTGAACCCTGGCAAGACGGGTCGGTCGAGTCGGGGGAAGAGCCGGTTTATCGTCGTTTGCATCACGCGCGCACGAACCGGTCCGGTGATGCGGCAGTAGCAACTCGCGGCCGCGAGGCCGGAGCGCTCGACGAACGCGAGCATCGTCGGGACGTACGACGGGTGGACGACCGTGTCCGCATCGAGGAACGCGAGCCAGGATCCGGTCGCCATCGTTGCCCCCCTGTTACGTGCGTCCGCGATACCCCGACCGGATTGAGAGAGTACGGTTGCACCGCGTTCGCGAGCGATCGCCGCCGTGTCGTCGGTCGAATCGCCGTCGACGACGAGCACCTCCTCGAGGCGTTCGGTGTCGGCCGCAGCGAGGCTCTCGAGCGTCTCTCCGATGTACTCGCTCTCGTTCCGGGCGGGTATGACGACGCTCACCGACGGGTCGCGGTCGATCCCTTCGGGAACCCACTCGCCACCGCGAGCCCGGCGCATCGGGACACTCCACGTCGGTCACGAACGTAAACGGAGTCCCTGACTGCCCCAGTCCCCTATCTAGAGCAGGTGCTGACGACAGGGTGCACATAGTGTCCACCGACGCGGCCACCCACCGTCGGTTCGAGAGAGGGAGAGTGTGTGAGAAAGTGGATGTGTGAGTGTGTGAGCGAGTGAGAAAGTGGATGTGTGAGTGTGTGAGCGAGTGAGAAAGTGGATGTGTGAGTGTGTGAGCGAGTGAGAAAGTGGATGTGTGAGTGTGTGAGCGAGTGAGAAAGTGGATGTGTGAGTGTGTGAGCGAGTGAGAAAGTGGATGTGTGAGTGTGTGAGCGAGTGAGAAAGTGGATGTGTGAGTGTGTGAGCGAGTGAGAAAGTGGATGTGTGAGAGAGGCTGAGACGGCCGACGCACCCATTCCTGAAGTCACCCTTCGTTTGGCGTCTCCTGATTCCAGTCGCTTCCGGTCCCGATCGTTCCTCGTCCCCGTCAGAACGAAGTCGATCGGTGCTACGAACTGTGCCGAATAAACCGGCCACCCGTGGTATGCCATACCAGCCCAATTCGGGCAATGTAGGCATTATTTTGTGCATCGAGTACCGACCACCGCACGAAGACAGTACACGGAGTCGGTTCGAATCAACCATGAAGGAATACGACTTAGTCATCGTCGGCGGCGGGATTAGCGGGGCATCGCTGTTGTACACTGTCTCGGAGTTTACTGACGTCGAACGCGTCGCGCTCGTCGAGAAGGAAGACGAGATCGCGGCGGTCAACTCCCACCACACGAACAACTCCCAGACGCTTCACTTCGGGGACATCGAGACCAATTACACCCTGGAGAAGGCCGAATCGGTCAAGGAGGGTGCGGAGATGGTTGCGGGCTATCTCAAATCGAACGACCCCGACCGCGAGATGCACTCGAAGCGCTCGAAGATGGTGCTCGCAGTCGGCGACGAGGAGGTCGAATCGCTCGAACAGCGCTACAACGAGGAGGGGTTCGGCGACCTCTTCCCGAAGCTCGAGGCGATCGGCCGCGACGAGATCGCCGAGATCGAGCCGAAGGTCGTCGAGGGCCGCGATCCCGGCGAGGAGATGCTCGCCCTCCAGACGCCGGACGGCTACACGGTCGACTACGGGAAACTGGCGAAGTCCTTCGTCGACGAGGTCCGCGACGAGGACGGCGTCGACGTCTTCACCGGCACGGAAGTCACGGAGATATCGGACGAGGACGACGGCTTCGTCATCGACACCGATGACGGGCACTTCGAGGCCGACGCCACGGTCGTCGCCGCTGGCTCTCACAGCCTCCAGATCGCCCAGGAGATGGGCTACGGCGAACACCTCTCCCTGCTCCCGGTCGCCGGCAGTTTCTTCGTCGCCGACGAGGGGCTCCTCAACGGCAAGGTATACACGCTGCAGATGAAGAAGCTCCCCTTCGCCGCAGTCCACGGCGACGCCGAGGTCCACGACGGAGACCTCACCCGGTTCGGGCCGACGGCGAAGGTGGTCCCCGAACTCGAACGCGGGCGACTCTCGACCGTCCCCGACTTCTTCGACGTCTTCGGTCTCAGCGCGAGTTCGTTCCTGAGCTACGGGAACATCCTCGCCGATCGTATCCTCCTCCCGTACGTGTGCAAGAACCTGCTGTACGACGTCCCGGCCGTCGGCCCGCGTGCCTTCCTGCCGCACGTACAGAAGGTCGTCCCGACGGTCGAACTCGACGACATCGAGCGCGCGAAGGGCTACGGCGGCGTCCGACCGCAAATCGTCGACACGCGCACGAAGTCCCTCGACATGGGCGAGGCGACGATCACCGGCGACGACATCATCTTCAACGTCACCCCCTCACCGGGCGCCTCGACCTGCCTGAAGAACGCCCGACGCGACACCCAGCAGGCCCTCGAATTCTTAGACGGTGAGTACGAATTCGACGTCGAGGCCTTCGAGGACGCCACGATCGGCAACTTCCCACGCACGCAGGCGGAGCCGAGCGCGGCGGACGACACACAGAATCGTGCCGACCCGATCGCCGCGGACGACGACTGACTCCCCGGACTGAAACGGGCACCTCCCGAACGGACCCGGCCGACAGCCGATTCGGTTGACCCGTCCGAACTGCCGCGATCCCACGCCTTTTCTGCTCGACGGTCCACATCCATCCATGACCGACGACGCCGACCAGCTTACCGTCTACTCCGATCACGTCTGTCCGTTTTGCTACCTCGGACGGCGATCGCTCGAAACGTACGAAGGGACCCGCGACGACCCGCTCGACGTCGAGTGGCACCCGTTCGATCTGCGCAGCGGGAAGCGCGGTCCCGACGGCGAGATCGATCACACCGTCGACGACGGCAAGGACGAGGCCTACTACGAGCAGGCGCGACAGAACGTCGAACGCCTCCAGGAGGAGTACGGCGTCGAGGACATGCTGAATCTGGACGACGTGCCGGACACCGACTCGCTCCCTGCGCAGATCGCCTCTCACTACGTCGACGAGACGTACCCCGACGCCTGGCGCACCTTCGACGACGCCGTCCTCGAGGCGCTCTGGATCGACGGTCGCGACATCGGTGACCCGGACGTTCTGGCCGACGTGGCCGAGGCGGTCGAACTCGACGGAACGGAGACCCTGCACGGAGACGAGATCCGGGACGTCGCGACAGATGCAGATCGTCGCGATCGGATCACCGACCTGTTCACGGCGGCCCAGCGGGGCGGCGTCACCGGCGTGCCGACGTTCGTCTCCGGGGAGCACGCGGCCCGCGGTGCGGTCCCGCCCGCCCAGCTCGAACGCCTGGTCGAGGGTGTGAACGGCCCCACCGACCAGTAATCGTCCCGTGTCTTTATCTCGCGTGCGAGAGAGTGTACGCACATGACGGAACACGTCCTCGTCCCGTACGACGATTCGGAACGATCGACCGACGCGTTGGCGTTCGCCCTCGACGAACACCCTGACGCAGCGATCACCGTCGTCCACGTGATCGATCCGAGCGACTTCTACGCCGCGACCGGGATGGAAGGCGGCGCGATGGCCAACTACGACGCCATCATGGAACACCAGAACGAACGCGCCGAGAACCTCCTCGCCGAGGCGCGAGAGGCAGCCGCCGAGAGCGGTCGCGAGATCGACACCGACCACGTCGTCGGCAGCGTCTCGCGGTCGATACTGGAGTACGTCGAGGACAACGACATCGATCACGTCGTCATCGGCAGCCACGGTCGGACCGGCGCCCGTCGCATCCTGCTGGGGAGCGTCGCCGAGACGATCACCCGGCGCTCGCCGGTCCCCGTGACGATCGTTCGGTGACCTGTAGACGCATCAGCCACACTCTCGCTCACAACGACGGCGAGAACGACTGGTCTCGCGCGACGACGGTCGCCGGTTCGAAACGGAGCAACCCCCACCTGTCGGAGTCGAGCGACGCGAACCGGTCGTCCCACTCGGATCGATCGGGGCCGAGATATCGACGAAGCAATCGCTCGGCGCGCACATCGTCCAGCGGTTCGATCGTCGCGGTGCCTCGCATCCCGACGTGGTGGACGCGCCCCGATCCCGGATCGAAGTCGACGACGGCGACGGCAGTCTCCGGGTGGCGGGCGACGCGCGTCGTGTACGATTTCTCGACGGTGTCGGCGATGATCCAGATGCACTCGTCCTCCCAGAGATACCAAAGCGGCGAAACCCTGGGGGAGCCCTCCGGGGAGGCCGTCCCCAGAAAACAAAACAGCGGCCGTTCGAGTACCGTTTCGAGGTCCGTCGGAAGCGTGTTTTCGACGACGTCCATACAGGTGGGGCGAACCCGTCCGACCATCAACGTTTCCTGAAATCGAGTTCAGTGCCGGCGGGACCGACCGAACGCCGACAGCGGTCGACGGCGGTGGTCGCGATGGTGGTCGCGATGGTGGTCGGTGGCGGTCGACGGTGGTGGTCGGCGGTTGTGGTCGACGGTGGTGGTCGGCGGTTGTGGTCGGTGGCGGTCGACGGTGATGGTCGGCGGTGATGGTCGGCGGTGGTCGCGATGGTGGTCGCGATGGTGGTCGACGGCCGCCTAGGACTGCAGGAAGTCGGGTTCCGTTCGCTTCTCAGCGCGTTCGGCTACCAGGTGTTCGCGGAAGTCCTCGATTTCGACGTCTTCTTCCTGCTCCTCGAATCGGTCGCGGACCGAGACGGTGCCGTCGGCCTCTTCGTCGTCGCCCACGATGAGCTGGTAGGGGACGCGGTCGTCGTGGGCAGCGCGGATCTTCCGGCCGAGGGTGGCGTCCGAGTGATCGACCTCGACGCGGAAGTCCTCGAACTCGTTCGCGACACGGTGGGCGTAGCCCAGGTTGTCGTCCGAGATTGGGAGGACGCGGACCTGCTCGGGGGCGAGCCAGAGCGGGAAGTTGCCCTCGTAGTGCTCGATGAGCATCATGAAGAAGCGCTCGTAGCTGCCGTAGAGCGCGCGGTGGATCATGACGGGGCGGTGTTCCTCGTTGTCCTCGCCGACGTAGGAGAGGTCGAAGCGTTCGGGCATGTTGAAGTCGAGCTGGACGGTCGGGCCGTCCCAGCTGCGCCCGATCGCGTCCTCGAAGGCGAAGTCGATCTTCGGGCCGTAGAAGGCCCCGTCGCCGGCCTCCAGGTCGTAGTCCATCGCGCGCTTTTCGAGGACAGCCTCGAGCTGGGACTCGGCGCGCTCCCAGATCTCGTCGCTGCCGACGGACGTCTCCGGGCGGGTAGCCAGCGCGACCTCGTACTCGAGATCGAACGTCGAGAGCACCTCGTCGATGGCGTCCATGATCCCCTCGACCTCGGTTTCGATCTGGTCGGGGCGGACGAAGAGGTGTCCGTCGTCGATCGTGAACGCCCAGACGCGCGAGAGCCCGGAGAGTTCGCCGCGCTGTTCCTTGCGATAGACCTTGCCGTTCTCGGCGTACCGGACGGGCAGATCACGGTAACTCCAGGAGTGGTCCTCGAAGATCGAGGCGTGGCCGGGGCAGTTCATCGGCTTCAAGCCGAACTCGTCGTCACCGAGTTCGAAGACGAACATGTCGTCTCGGTAGTTGTCGTAGTGACCCGACTGCTTCCAGAGATCGGTCTTGAAGAGGTGGGGCGTCTCGACGTACTCGTAGCCCGCGTCCTCGTTGAGTTCCTCGACGAAGCCGGAGAGTTCGCGCAGGATGCGCTTGCCCGGCGGGTGATACAGCGGCAGGCCGGGGCCCGTGACCTCCTGAATCGAGAAGAGGTCCATCTCGCGGCCGATCTTGCGGTGGTCGCGCTCTTCGGCCTCCTCGCGGCGCTCGAGGTACGCCTCGAGGTCGCTCTCGCTCTCGAAGGCGGTGCCGTAGATGCGAGTCTGCATCGGGTTCTCCTCGTCGCCGCGCCAGTAGGCGCCGGCGATCTCGAGTAGTGTGACGGCGCCGATCTCGCCCGTCGAGTCGACGTGCGGGCCGGCACAGAGGTCCTCCCACTCGCCCTGGCGATAGAAGGTGACCGTCTCGTCCTCGGCGTCGAGCTCCTCGAGGAGTTCGAGCTTGTAGGGTTCGTCAGCCAGGCGGTCTTCGGCCTCCGCGATCGAGACCTCCTCGCGTTCGATCTCGTAGTCGGCGTCGACGATCTCCTCGATCTCGGCCTCGAGTCCGGGGAGATCGTCCTCGTCGACGTCGAGGTCGTCGAAGTCGTAGTAAAAGCCGTCGTCGGTCGGCGGACCGATCGCGAGCTTGACGTCCTCACCGAAGCGTCGTTCGACGGCCTGTGCGAGCGCGTGCGCCGCAGAGTGGCGCATCACCTCGACGTACTCGTCCGACTGATCCGTCACGATCTCCAGGTTCGCTCCGTCGTAGACGGGTTCTTCCTTCGAGACGAGATCACCGTCGAGTTTCCCGGCGACCGTGTCACTCCCGAGACCGGGGCCGATCTCGTAGGCGCACTCCTCGACAGTCGCACCCGCGTCGACGTCGAGTTCGGACCCGTCCGGCAATACAACCGCTATTCCGTGCTGTGAATCTGATTCTGACATGACTGAGTTCCCGCCTGGCACTGCTGGGAGACGCCCAACTCGGCGTCCGCAGACACCGTCCGCTGGTCGGTCGGTGGAGACGCAGCGAACGGTAGGTGTGGGTTAGAAGCGGGCGAAACGCCCTGTAAAGCGGACACCTACCATCGTGACTACGCGTAACCCCGACCAGGATAAAAACGTTTTGATGGTCGACCCCGTCCGCACCGACGAGAACCGGCAGGTGCCGGGTCGATCGAGCGACCGTCTCGACCGGCGGCAGCCCGAAACCCGTCTCAGTCCGAATGGGCGGTCGCCCACCCAGGTCAGTTCCGGTCGCCGTCGGCCAGCAACTCGCTCGCGGTCACCAGCGCCTCCATCTCGACGCCCGCGTCCTCGACGGTCGCGCGCCCGCCCTCCTCGCGGTCCACGACGACGAGCGCACGCTCGACCGTCGCACCCGCGTCCCGGAGCGCCTCGACGGCTTCGACCAGGCTGGTCCCCGTCGTGACGATGTCCTCGACCACGACGACCGACTCGCCTCTATCCAGCCGACCCTCGACGAGGTTCGCCGTCCCGTAGTCCTTGCGCTGCTTGCGTGCGATGACGTACGGGACGCCCGCCGCGACGCTCGTCGCGGCCGCCAACGGCACGCCGCCCAGCGCAACGCCGCCGAGTTTGTCACCCGTGTCGAGTCGATCCGCGAAGGCATCCGCGATGGCAGACAGACACGCTGGATCCGTCTCGAAGAGGTACTTGTCGACGTAGTACTCGCTCGTTCCGCCGTGGGCGAGTTCGAACTCTCCGAATTTGACCGCGTCCGCGGCTCGGAGCGCGTCGATGAGGTCCTGAGTGGTCATACGCGAAGTGTGCGAGGCAACCGAGATAAGCGGTGTGGAACGCACCGAACGGCGGCAGACTGCCACCGAGTCGATCAGCGGCCGCGGTCGTCGAAACACACATTACTATCTATTGACTGGAATCGGAACGTGAGTCCCGCCATCGACGAGCGAGAAATTCGTTTCAAACGAACGCCGCAACGAGACCTGTTCGCCACCGCCTACCTGCCACCTGACGGCGACCGGATCGAAACGACGATCGTGCTGCTCCACGGCGGGGTCTGGAATCGCGGCGAACGGACGTTCTTCGACGAGCGCGGTCGTGCGCTGGCCGAGCGGGGAATGCAGGCGGTGACGGTCGACTACCGGCTCTCCGGCGAGGCGACCTATCCCGCCGCACTGAAAGACGTCAAAAGTGCCGTTCGGTGGCTCAAGTCGGACCCGCCCGCAAATCGATATCCGAACACGCTCGTCCTCTGTGGCCACTCCGCCGGCGCACATCTCGCAGCACTGACCGCCGCCGCACCCACGGATACCCCTGTCCCTGACGACGGGTTCGGTGAGACGAGTAGCGCAGTCGACGGCCTCATCGGGTTCGCAGGCCCGTACGATCTACTGGGCGCGCGTCAAGACGGCGAAACGGCGGCGTTCATGGGCGGCCCACCGTCGGCCATCCCAGAACAGTACCGAAACGCGTCACCGCGTGAGCGCGTGACGCAGGCTCACCCGCCGGCTCGCCTGTACCACGGTACCGAAGACCAGTGGCTCACGTTGCGCGAGACGCGGGCCTATCGCGACACCCTTCGACTGGCCGGCGTCGACGTCGAACTCCGAACACCGCCCGGAGACCATTTCTTCTTTCAGGAATCGCCCTGGTTCGAGCGAACGCTCGATCAGACCGTATCGTTCGTCACCGAACTCGGACCGAACGCCGCCGACAGCACCGGAGAGAGCGGACCGGAGCCGGAGTAACTCGTCCCCAGACGGTTCGGTCGCCGCCGTTACTGCGCGTGACTCACCACGGCTCGTCCTTGAATCCGAACCAGTAGGCCAGCACGTTCGTTCCCACGTGTAGAACCGGGGTCAACAGAAGAACGACCGCCAGCACGGGGAGCGTGAACGCCTCGCGGAACCAGCCCGGCGCGACCACCACCGCGAACGCGAGCGCCAGGACGACGAAGTCGAGCTGGTCGACGACCGGGAACGGGGCGCCGCGGCGACGGCCGGTCCGCCGTTTGAGGAACGAGGCCGCGATGTCGCCGCACATCGCCCCGAGCGGGAGTGCGACGACGACCGCGAACGGGAACGTCGGCAAATCGATTCCCACTGCCGAACCGACGTCGCCGGCGACGGCGTTCAAAGCCAGCGCCAGCACCGCGCCCGCAGCCGTCCCGACGGCCGTCCCGCGCCAGGTCTTGCCGTCGCCGAGCAGTCGCGATCCGCCCAGGGTCCGTCCGCCGTCGATCGGCCGCCCGCCGCCGGCCAGCACCGCAGCGTTGTTCGGTACGTACGCGGGCAACATGAGCCAGAACGCGACCGCGATCGTCGAGAGCACTCCCATTCTCGGTCGGTCGAACGAACTCGCCCCTCTTAACCGCACTCACTTCCGTCCGTGAGGCCGGCCAGGCCGCTGCATGACCGGCCTGAATCATCAACGCACATATATCGGGCGACGAAAGGGACACGTATGCTTCCCCCGATCGCGAGTCGCTTCGTCGCCGGCGAATCGCCCGCCGCGGCGCTCGATCACGCTCGTGCGCTCGACGAGCGGGACGTCTCCGTGATACTGAATCGACTCGGCGAACACTACGACGAGCGCGGCCCCGCCGAGGACGACGCCGCGGCGTATCGCGACCTGATCGAAGAGATAGCGAACACGGACGTCGACGCGTGCATCTCGATCAAACCGTCCCAGCTCGGGCTCGACATGGGCGCCGACACCTTCCGGGAGCTGCTCACCGACCTCGTCGACCACGCCGCGGACCGCGGCGTCTTCGTCTGGATCGACATGGAAGACCACACGACGACCGACGTCACCCTCGACATCTACGAAGAACTGGCCCGAACACACGACGGCGGCGTCGGCCTCTGCGTGCAGGCGAATCTGAAGCGGACGCGCGACGACGTCGAGCGACTCGCGGACGTCCCGGGGAAGATCCGCTTCGTCAAGGGCGCCTACGACGAACCGGCCGCGGTCGCCTACACAGACAAAGCGCGCGTCGACGAGGCCTACCGCGACCTCCTCGAGTACGCGTTCGAGCACTTCGACGGCGGCATCGCCGTCGGAAGCCACGATCCCGAGATGATCGACCTCGCGAAGCGCCTCCACGACGAACACGGCACCGACTTCGAGATTCAGATGCTCATGGGCGTCCGCGAAGCGGCCCAGTTCGAACTCGCCGCCGACGGCTACGAGGTCTGGCAGTACGCCCCCTACGGCGGCAAGTGGCTCTCGTACTTCTGGCGGCGTGTCCGCGAGCGCAAGGAGAACCTCCTCTTCGCCCTCCGAGCCGTCGTCGGTCGGTGACCTATCGGCCACGTCCGCCAGCCGCCCTCACCCCGGTGGCGACGGCAGCGAGCGAGCCAGCATCCGTTCAGTACACGTCTCGTCCGGAACAAATGAACACGCTCATAGGGGACGGGTGAGTCGAATCGACCATGACCTCCTGGAAACGGGACTTCGCGAGCGGCCTGGTCGTCCTCGGGCCCATCCTCGTCACCCTCTTCGTCCTCTACTGGCTCTACGGGTACGTCGCAGCCGTGACGCCAGGATTCATCCTCGAAGACACCATGTTCGGGGACGGCCAGGCGGCACAGCAACTCGTCGGCCTCATTCGTGTCGTGATCACCCTCTCCGTCCTGATCATCCTCATCTTCGCCATCGGCTACCTGATGCGGACGACGATCGGTGGCCTCTTCGAACGTGTCGTCGACAACGTGGCCAATCGCCTCCCGGGCCTCCGCGTCGTCTACAACGCCTCCAAGATGGCCGCCCAGACCGCCGTCGGCGAACAGGAAGCCCTCCAGGAACCCGTCAAACTCGAGGTCTGGGACGGCCTCCGCATGACCGGCTTTCGTACGGGAAAGGTGGCCGACGACGGCCGAGAGATCCTCTTCATCCCCACCTCCCCGAACATCACCAGCGGCTACGTCGTCGAGGTGGAATCGGACGACATCGAAGAGATCGACGAGAACGTCGAAGAGGCCCTCACCCGGGTCCTGAGCGCCGGCTTCGGCGACACCGACAGGGGCGGCCCCATGGGCGGCGGGATCCCCATCGACGTCGTCGACGAAGCCAGCACCGACGACGACTAACACCGACCTTTTGCGCTGCGTGCGGTCGTTAACGCGACCGCACTCGGCAAAACGTCGATCAAAAGCACTCCTCCTCCCCGCCGTTCGCTACGCTCACTTTGGGTCAGTCGTCGGCCCGCTCGCTCGGCCGACGGTCTCGCTCGCGGTACAATACGATAGACAACCTCACTCTTCCCCCGGTTCGTCCGTTCGCAAAGACGGCGAACGAACTCACGGCCAGGGATCTGGATCCTGTCTTCGAAGAACCAATTCTGGTGGCCGGGAGTGACTCGGCGCGTCGTGCCGATGTCACGACCCGGGGAAAGGCTGGCGGGAATTCAGCACTCGAACCGTGAGCGAGTCCGCAGCGCGGACGAGCGAGCGGGCCAAGGAACCCTCGAAGCCACGACGCCGTCGTGGCTGAGGGGGTGACGCCGTGCGTTTCATCGAAGCTAAGCGGGAGCGAAGCTCCCGCGAGGTCGTCGGCGCTCCGCGCCGACTGCAAGCGATTCCTTTGGAATCGCCCTGTCCAAAAGAGCGCTTCGCGCTCTTTTGAAGATTTTGCCGAGGGCCGACGCAGTCGGCCCGTGGTTCGAAAGGCGCTTCGCGCCTTTCGTCATCACGAGAGAGCTTCGCTCTCTCGAACGACAGCGCAAAAGTTCGTTGGTCCTAGGGGTACGTGAACCACTCCTCGTGGTCGTCGGTGCGGCGTTCGACGACGTCGAAGAAGCGGGTCTGGATCGCTTCGGTAACGGGGCCGCGCGAGCCGTCGCCGATCTCGACGTTGTCGACGCGCTTGATCGGGGTGACCTCGGCGGCGGAGCCGGTGAAGAAGAGTTCGTCGGCGGTGTTGAGTTCGCCGCGAGAGATGGTGGCGCCGTCGTGGACGGTATAGCCGAGTTCGCGTGCGAGTGTGATGACGGTCTCACGGGTGATGCCGTCGAGGATGGATTCGGCGAGGCCGGGCGTGTAGAGGTCACCGTCGCGCACGAGGAAGATGTTCTCGCCGGGGCCTTCGGCGACGTTGCCTTCCTTGTTGAGGACGATAGCCTCGGCGTAGCCGTTGCGGCGGGCCTCCTCGCCGGCGAGCATGCTGTTGACGTAGAGGCCGGTGGTCTTGGCGTTGGTCGGAACCTGGCTGGAGGCGTGTTTGCGCCAGGAGGAGACCATCACGTCGATGCCGTTTTCGAGAGCGTCCTGGCCGAGGTAGGTGCCCCAGGGCCAGACGGCGATGGCGGTTCGAGTCGGACAGTCGCCGGGACTGACACCGAGGGACTCGTAGCCGTAGAACGCGAGCGGGCGGATGTAACACGACGAGAGATCCTGCCGGCGGATGAGTTCGCAGGTGGCCTCGGTGAGTTCCTCGCGCGTGTGGTCGATCTCCATCTCGTACGGTTTCGCCGAGTCGTAAAACCGATCGAGGTGCTCGGGCCAGCGGAAGATCGCCGGGCCGTCTTCGGTCTCGTAACAGCGAGCGCCCTCGAAGATGCCGCTGCCGTAGTGCAGGCCGTGTGTGAGGACGTGTACCTTCGCGTCCTCCCAGTCTACGAAGTCCCCGTCCATCCAGATCGTGTCGACGTCCATCTCGTCGAATCCCATGTCTACGGGGTAGGTGAGGTGCGTACTAAGTGTTCGTGTTCGCGAGCGACGACCCCGACTCGGTCCGGACGATGGGACGGTGAGAGCGGGACCGGCTGGGTCGGTCGAATCGCCCGTTCGGGCCCGCGGTTAGCACAATCCCTCGACGATATCTCGACCCTCGAGGTAGACGAGGTCGTGTCGAGCGGCGTACGCGCGGGCGTCCTGTGGGGTCGTCGCAGCCCCCGTTTCGTCGTCGAGCATCTCGCAGACGACGACGGCGGGGTCGGTCTCGGCGGCGTCGGCGAGCGCGAGGCCGAGTTCGGTGTGGCCCTCGCGCTGGGCGAGTCCCTCGGGGGCGCCCCTGAGCAGGTGGACGTGGCCGGGAACGCGGAAGTGATCGGCGAAGTCGGTCGCAGTCGGTGTGGCGGCGGCGTCGGCGAGTTCGCGGATGGTCAGCGAGCGGTCGTCGTCGGTGATGCCGGTGTAGGTCTCGCGGTGGTTGACCGTGAGCGAGAACGACGAGCGGTCGTCGTAGCCCAGGTCGTGATCGTCGGTGGCGGGGTGGGAGACGGCCTCGGCGTAGAAGGGAAGGTCGAACGCCTCCGCGACGGTGTCTGGCACGGCGACGCAGACGAGCCCGCCCGCGTCGTTCCGCAGGTGGGAGACGGCCGACGGGGTGACGGCCTCGGCCGGATAGATCAGGTCGGTCTCGCCCTCGCGGTCGGCGGCGTCGTGGACACAGACGGGGTCGCCACGGGCGAACGCGTCGATGGCGCGCTCTAGGTCGGTGGCGCCGGTCTGGCCGCCGGACATCTCAGTCGTCTCCGACATGGACGATCACCTGGTCTCCATCGGTCAGGTCGAGGACGTCGCGCAGCTTCTCGGGAGCGATGAGCTCGAGTTGATCCTCGTCGTGATGCGTTCGCTCCGGCGCTATCGTGTGGGTCTCGGTGTAGGTTTCGCCGTCGGTCGTCTCGACGGTAGCCGGGTGACAGACCGCGGGGCCGTAGGTGCGCTCGTCGTCCTCCCAGCCGTCGATCGGGACCGGTTCGACTGCGTCCATCGCGCGGCGGCGGCGAACGCTCTCACCGCGAAGTTCGACGTTGAGCGTCCCGGGGAAGGGGTCGTATCCGAGCCGATCTTCGAACTGGCGTTGATAGCCCGGCAGCGAAATGTAGTGTCGGCCCTCGCCCATCCCGCTGGTGACACTTCCCTCGAGATCCACCTGCGGGGCCGACTCGAAGATTCGACGGTACTCTTCGTACGCGGTCCGGAGTTCGTGTTCGCCCTCGTCCGTGACGACGACCCACTGCCCGTCGCTGACCGTGTCGCGCTCGATCAGGCCGGCGCTCTCGAGTCGCTGGAGGCGCCTCGAGGCGGTCTGGTTCGACGCCCCGAGCTGGTCGGCGAGATCAGCACAGGAGATCTTGACGTCGCCCTCGAGCCCGCCGGAGAGCGCGAGGAGCTTCAGCGTGGCCCGCTCGTCGTGGCCCACGGCCGACGTCGCTGTCAGTGACATGCTCGTTCCTTCCCGCTCTCACGGTAAAAGCGTACCGGATGTGTCACGCGTTCCAGAAATGATACGGCCTGGGTGCGGTCGGAGACCACGTGAGCGCGCCCGCCACGTGAGAGTGCCCGCAGGGACTACGTGAGCGCGCCCGGGGGACAGGTAGGTGAGTGGCCTGGTGACCAGCGGGGACGACGCGGTGACCAACGGGCACGAGCGACGCGGACATGATGTCAGAGTTCTTCGGCAATGTACTCGTCGATTCTCACCACCCGGTCACGAGAGTACGTCCAGAATCCCTCCCAGATCCGCGGCTCCGTCTCCACTGCGACCAGCGCCGCCGCGTCGGCGGTCGGCGTCGGCGCTGTCGGCCGATAGACCACGAACCAGCCGTTTCGGTACGGTGCGGACGTCCCGGTGTGCACCTGGACGTCGGGAAACGATGCAGCCGGTTCCGTCCCCGTCAGTCCGTAGCAGTGTACGTCGACCGCCGTCGAGGCGAGTTCGGTGTAGACGTCGCGGGTGCCGAGTTCGTCCTCGATTCGGGAGAGGTCCTGAAACGCCGTTCTGAGTGTCCCCGATCCCTGTTTCCACGCCAGTTGCTCGATACACCGAGAGATCGTGATCAGGAGGAACTTCTCTTTGTGAGCGAGTGGATAGCCACGAAGCTCGAACGTCGCGTCACTAAGCGCAGCGAGGGCGTCCGGTAGCGAGACGTCGCCGAGTCCGCGCGTTCCGGTCACGTAGAGATCGGAGTTGACCGCGAGGAGATCCGCGTAGACGTCGGTCATCGGTGACGTCGCGACGATCGAATCACCATCGAGCGCGACGAGCGTATCCGCTTCGAGGTCCAGGTCTGGCCGGTTCTCGACGTCGATCGGTTGCGCTTCGAACGCGTCCGTGAGCATAGCCTGGAGCGGGTCGGTCTCCGGAGACACGACCGCCAGACTGTACGTCGGCGGCCCCGTCTCCCGCACGAACGAACGGAGCGTCACGGTATCGCCGCCGGCCGGGAACGCCCTAATCGTTTCGGCCGTCGAAACCCGCTCGAACCCGGGTATCGTCGGAGCTGGTCGGATCGTCGCAACCGAAGGACGGCTTCGGCGGTCACTCGCGAACGAGCGGTGTCCCGTCCGCGTTCGGCCCGAGTCGGGGACCGAGCGGACGTTCGTCGGGATCGATCACGCGGCGTTGCTCGTAGTCGGTCGAGCGCTCGACGGGGGTCCGACCGATCGACGTGATCAGTTCGACGTAGTCCGCAACCGATCGGAATTCGCCGTACTCACCGCCCGCACGTTTGGTGATCTCCTCAGAGAGGATGGTCCCCATGAAGTCGTCCGCACCGCACGACAGCATCTTCAATCCGCCCTCGTCGCCGTACTTCACCCACGACGACTGGACGTGATCGACGTTGTCGAGGAAGAGTCGAGAGACGGCGATGAGGAGTTCGTCTTCGTCCCGGGAAGCACCGCCGGAGACGACGCCGTGCTCGTACAGTGGCGTGTTCTGGTGGATAAAGGAGAGGGGGACGAACTCCGTAATCGCGCCGTCGACGCGATCCTGGAGGTCTCGAACCCGCTTCAGGTGCAGCGCGCGGTGTGCGGCGTTGTCCACGTGACCGTACATGATCGTCGCGGTGAGGCCCATCCCCACGGAGGCGGCGGCCTCCATCGCGTCGAGCCAGCCCTGCGTATCTATCTTGCCCGGGCAGATGACGTCCCTGACCTCGTCGACGAGGATCTCGGCGGCCGTTCCGGGGACCGTATCGAGACCCGCCTCGTGGAGTCGACGGTAGATCTCCTCGTAGGACCAGTCGGTACCGCGACGGGCGTGGGCGGCCTCCTCGGGCGTCATCGAGTGGACGTGGACGCCGTCGACGCTCATCGCTCGAATCTGATCGACGTAGGTACCGGGGTCGGTCGCGTATGTCTCCGGCGACTTGTAGTTCAGGTCGCGGTAAGCCGCCTCGGGGCCGTGTTCGTCGACGTAGCCTTCGAGGATCTCGCGGTGTTCGTCGTCGAGGGCGAACGCGGGATGGAGCCCGGAGACGGAGGTGACCTCGTAGATACCCCGGTCGACGGCGTCGGCGACGATCTCGCGGCTCTCCGCGGGCGTCTTGGTGAATCCCGGCACCTCGACGCCCGCCGGCGCGTCGAAGTCGGACTCGAACGTGTGGGCAGCGTCCTTGAAGTTACAGAACAGGCAACCGACGTTACACGCGGTCGTGACGTTGTTGTTGAGGTTCGCGACGAAGGTAACTTCGTCCCCCACGACCGCTTCGCGGCGGCGGTCGGCCGCCTCGAGAACCCGTTCCTTTCGTCGCCGGTCGATCCCCGCCACGTCCGTACCGGTGGTGAGCAGTGCAACGGCGTCGTCGACCGTCAATCGGGTTCCGTCCCGCGCCTTCGCGAGGGCGTTCTCGAACGACTGGTCGGTCTCGGGAACGACGTCGAACGAGACGTCCAGGTCCTCTTCGCCCGTCAGTCGGTCGTCCGCCTCCGCACCGGGCACGTCACCGGCGCCCGTAGCTCCGTCCATCACGGAAGTGAAACCGTCGTGAACGCAAAAACGTGGTGATCCCCCACGTACGTTGCAGGAGTACGGACAGAAGCCCCTGCTGTGTGCCAGGAAGAGAGCAATCACCCGCGAGCCACACTGAAACTTTGATGGGGGCGGGCCCCAGTTGCTTCGATATGGAACCCGGTGTGCGGAGTGCTGCGGGGCGAACCGGACCGGCCGGCGGCCGATCGAACGTCGCGGCGTACGACCGCGTCGTGGGTGCGGTGGTCGCATGACGAGCGTCAAGGAATTCCGGATAGACGAATCGGCGACCGAGACCGACCTCGGCCGCGGGGCGTTCGTCTTCACGGACGACTACTCCGTGTTCGACTGGGGGAAGATGCCCGACGAGATACCGCAGAAAGGTGAGAGTCTCTGTACGATGGGCGCGTACAACTTCGAACGGCTGGAGGCCGCGGGCATCCCGACCCACTACCGGGGTGTGGTCGAGGACGGTCGGACCGTCCCGCTCACCGACGTGACGGCACCGCCCAGAGAGATGGCCATCGACCTCACACAGGTCCCCGACCTGCCCCACGAAGGTCGCGACTACGACTACGACGCCTACCACGCCGAGGCGACGGAGAACTATCTGATCCCGCTCGAGATCGTCTTCCGAAACCACGTCCCGATCGGGTCAAGCCTTCGTCGACGGACCGACCCGGCCGACCACGGTCTCGATTTCGATACGTGGCCCGACGAGGCGGTCGACCTCGAGTCGCCGATCGTCGAATTCTCCACGAAGTACGAAGAGTCGGACCGATACCTCGATCGCCCGGAGGCGGCCGAGATCGCCGGAGCGGCCGAGATCGAGGACCTCGAAGCCGTCGCGCGGGAGGTCAACCGGATCGTCACGAAGCAGGCGTCGTCCGCCGGGCTCGACCACCAGGACGGCAAGATCGAGTGTCTGTACTATCAGGGAGAGATTCGCGTCGCCGACGTCGTCGGCACCTTCGACGAGAATCGCTTCGGGTACGAGGGGACCCAGCTCTCGAAAGAAGTCCTTCGCCAGCACCACAAGCGCACCCAGCCGGAGTGGGTCGACGCCGTCGACGCGGCGAAGGATCGAGCCAAACAGGAAGACCGCGCAGACTGGAAGAGCCTCTGTGAGCACGCTCCGGAGCCGCTCGATCCCGACGTGCTCCAGACGGCGCGTGACATGTACTGCGCCGGAACGAACGCCTACACCGGAACCGCCCACTTCGAGGCGCCCGCACTCTCGACGGCGATCGGTGCCGTGAGCCGGCTCTGACCGATCGATCCGCCCCCAACCCCCTCAGTATCGGACGACTCGATCCGCAGCCGACGGCTCGGAGACGGACGACTCGATCAGTTCGATGATTCGGTCGCGATCGAGTCGGCGAGACCGTCTACCGGCCGGTCCGGGTTCGCGGCCGTCGCCTCCCCGGGAAGTCCGAGCTGGTACCCGCCCGCGCCGTCGCGGACCGTCGTCCGGCCACGGTGGACGGAGACGTCACCGTTCAAATGTAACCGAACCGCTTCGAGGAGCGCGTCGGCCGCGAGCGGCTGGCCACGTCTTCGCATCTCGGCCAGGTCCACGTCGTCCGGCACGTCGAACGCGCGCTGGGTGATGATCGGGCCCTGATCGAGATCCGTGGTGACGTAGTGAGCGGTCACCCCGGCCACGCGAACGCCCGCCTCGACAGCCTGACGGTACGCCTCGGCGCCCGGAAACGCCGGCAGTAACGAGGGGTGGACGTTGATGATGCGATCCTCGTATCGGAAGACGACGTTCGGACTCAGGATCCGCATGAACCGCGCGAGCACGATGAGGTCCGCGTCGTACTCGGCGAGGAGGCCGAGGAGCGCGTCCTCGTCGACCTCGCCGGACGGTCCGCCGACGTCGTGGAACGGAACGCCGTAGTGCGACGCCAGCGGCTCCAGCTCGTCGTGGTTCCCGATCACGACACCGATATCCGCGTCGAGGTCGTCGTTCGTCCACGCCTCGAACAGCGCCTCGAGGCAGTGGCTCTCCCGTGTCCCGAGCACCGCGATCCGTTGCGTGTCGCGATCGGCGGGGAAGCGGACCTGAACGTCGAGACCGAGTTCGTCGCCGAGGGCGTGTAGCGCCGTCCGCAACTCCCTGGGCGCCCCCTCCATCCCGCCAGTATCCACCGCGAGGTACATCCGGAAGACCCCGTCACGAACCGCCTGGTCGACGTCCTCGATGTTGATCCCGCGCTCGAAGAGCAGGCTCGTCACCCGCGCGACCAGTCCCGTGTCGTCCTCTCCGATAACCGTGATCTCCGTGAGTGTACCCGTCATCGACACCACCCGTCGTCACGAGATGTGGTGACCATCGCTACCAGCCTCCCAGCCAACCGGCGGATAAAAACGTTCAGTTCGACGCAAGCCTCCCATCGAACGGACACACGCACCCGGTTCGATGCAACCGTCTCCCGGGTCAGCGACAGGAAATCGATCAGTTCACCACTACGCGGTTCCCGTCGGTCACGCCACTCCTTCACAGGTCGGTACACTCCCCGTTCACACGTTCGAAGCCTCGCACACGCTCGGCCTCCCTAGTCCGCGGTTCTCGGCCTTCGGCCTCCGAACCATGCGCCCTCCGATCCGCGCTCCTCGCGGTTCACTCCGTTCACCGCTCGCTGTTTCGCGGTTCTCGGCCTTCGGCCTCCGAACCGCGCGCCCTCCGATCCGCGCTGCTCGCGGTTCAACTCTGTTCACCGCTCGCTGTTTCGCGGTTCTCGGCCTTCGGCCTCCGAACCATGCGCCCTCCGATCCGCGCTGCTCGCGGTTCAACTCTGTTCACCGCTCGCTGTTTCGCGGTTCTCGGCCTTCGGCCTCCGAACCATGCGCCCTCCGATCCGCGCTCCTCGCGGTTCACTCCGTTCACCGCTCGCTGTTTCGCGGTTCTCGGCCTTCGGCCTCCGAACCGCGCTAACGAAAGCGTTTTTGACCCCGCTCGCGCGCGTTTAGACAATGACAGCTTACACCGCGACGGTGACCGTGCGACTCAAACACGGCGTGCTCGATCCCGAGGCCGAGACCACACAGCGGGCCCTGGAGCGTCTCGAGTTCGACCTCGAGGATCTCCGGTCGGCTGACCAGTTCGAAATCGACCTCGACGCGGTCGACGCAGACGCCGCGGCCGACCGGGCGGGCGAGATGGCCGAGCGCCTCCTCGCGAACCCGACCATCCACGACTACGAGGTCGACGTCGCACACCGATGACGGTCTCGATCGTTCGCTTCGGCGGGTCGAACTGCGATCGTGATGCCGAACGTGCCCTCTCCCACCTCGGCATCGACGCCGAGATCGTCTGGCACGAGGACGGGCTCCCGACTGAGACGACCGGGATCGTCCTGCCGGGCGGGTTCTCCTACGGTGATTACCTCCGGGCCGGTGCGATGGCAGCCCAGTCACCGATCGTGGACGAGGTCGAGCGACTGGCGGCCGACGGTGTGCCAGTACTCGGCATCTGCAACGGCGCGCAAATCGGCTGTGAATCGGGGTTGACCGACGGCGCGTTCACCACGAACGAGAGTGCGCGCTTCCAGTGTGAACACGTCCACCTTCGCGTCGAACGCGCTGACACGCCCTGGACGGCCGCCTACGACGAGGGTGACGTGATCGAACTTCCCATCGCGCACGGCGAGGGACGCTACGAGATCGACGACGAGCGACTGGCAGACTTAGAGGACGACGACCGCGTCCTCTTTCGGTACTGTACGGCCGACGGCGAGGTGACAGCGGCGGGGAACCCGAACGGGTCGCGACACAACGTCGCAGGCGTCCTCGGCGACCGCGACACGGTCGCCGTGATGATGCCCCACCCCGAACGGGCGACCCTGCCGTATACCGGGTCGACCGACGGACGAGGCGTCTTACACGGCTTCGAGTGAGCGACGACCGTCGACGGACCCGACGTGGCGGTTCACCGTCGATTCTACTACAACATTAATGATGGACCACGACGATGCCACAGAGGGAGCGACAGGACGGGGACTCGAATGACAGGGGATATATCCGTCATCCACGCGGCACCGGCGGCGGAATCTTCGCTCCGGTTCGACGAGGGGGACGAGGGGCTGACTGTCGAACGCGTGACGAACCCGCCGACACGACGAGGTCACTGCGCGAGTGCCGACTGCGTCGTCGTCGGTCCCGGGTTCGAGTCCGAGACCCTCGTGTCGACCTGTCGTCTGCTCGCAGGGCGTGCACCGACGCTCCCCGTTCTCGTCTACGCGGAGTCGGGAAGCGAGCAACTGGCTGGCGACGTCGTCGCCGCGGGCGCCGACGGCTACGTCCCCGCGTCGGACGGGACGGAAACGCTCGAAGCACGCCTGCTGGATCTGGTCGAACGTGAGAACCGTCACGAGGGTACGCGTTCGGACGCACTCGACGTCCTCCAGACGACGACGCATCGGTTGATGCGCGCCACCTCGAAGGCGGAGATCGCCTCCATCGCGATCGAGTCCGTGACGGCCGTGATCGACGACGCCCGCGCCGGATTTCGCTACCTGGACGCGGACGCGAACGAACTCGTTCTCGAAGCCGCGACCGAGCCGATCGAATCGACCATCGAGGGAACGCGTCTCGGTACGGACGACGGCGTCCTCTGGGAGGCGTTCGAGCGAGGCGAGGCGCGCCACCTCTCCGACGTCGGACGAGACATCGTCCCGTACGACCTGGGAGTCGAGATTCGCGACGTGATCGTCAGACCGATCGCCGACGACGGCCTGTTGACGGTCGCCTCGCGCGAGGAGGCGCGCCTGGGTGAAGCGGAGTACCACCTGGTCGACGTTCTCGGCGCGACGGCGTCGGTCGCGATCGAGCGCGTCGAGCACGACCGAGCGCGCCTCCGGGCGAAAACGATCGTCGAAACGGTCGGCGACGGCGTCTACGCACTCGACGCGGACGGCCGATTCAACACGGTAAACGACCGACTCGAAGCGATGTGCGGCTACGACCGCGAGACACTCCTCGGTTCACACGTCTCGACGTTGTTCCCCGACGCCACGACGGACGGGAGATTGGGTACGAACGAAGCCGGAGCGGGACCCGCGCCAGTCGACGACCGCCGAACGGATGGCTCACGTGAGTGCGTCCGGTCGGCGGAGACTGTTCGAACGGCCGAACGAGCGCTTCGAACGGCAGGCGGTAACGAGGTCCCGTGCGAGGTGACGTCGACGACACTCGAACGCGTCGACCAGGCCATCGGAGCGGTCGGGATCGTCCACGACGTCAGCGATCGAACGGCGATGAAGCGCGAACTCTTAGACCACCAGCGGAAGGTGACGACCTTACACGAGGTCGTCGGTCGCCTGGAGGCCTGCGAGACGAAGACGGCGATCTTCGAAGAGACGGTCGACGCGGCCGAGGGCGTCCTCCAGTTCGATGTCTGCGTGGTGAGCGAGGCCGTCGGCGACCACCTGGAGATTCGCGTCCTCTCGGAGGGCGTCGATACGTCACAGCTACAGATGCGTCGATCCATGGACACCGGACTCGGTGGTCGCGCGTACCGAAACGGCGAGACCTATCGGGTCGACGACGTCTCGACCGCGCCGGAGGCGAATCCGCAGGACGACGCCTACCGGTCGGGGCTGAGTGTCCCTGTAGGCGAATACGGCGTCTTCCAGGCCATCTCGACCGATACGGCCGCGTTCGACGAGCGCGACGAAGAGCTCGCGGAGTTACTCATAAGCCACGCGGTCGACGCGCTGGATCGACTCGCGTACGAAGAACAACTCGTGGCCGAGCGGGACCGCTTCGCCGTCCTCTTCGAGAACGTCCCGGACGCCGTCGTGACCGGACGGCACGTCGACGGAGAGTTCATCGTCGAGGAGGCGAACACTGCGTTCGAGGAGACCTTCGGGTACGACGTGGCGACTCTCGAAGGCGACCCAATCGACGCGTACATCGCGTCGCCGGACCGGCGCGAACGGGCCAGAGAGATCAACAGTCGGAGCGAAGCCGGCGAAGTGGTAGAGACAGAGGTGAAACGCCAGACGACGGACGGACTCAGAGACTTCATGCTCAGAGTCGTCCCGTACGAGGTCGACGGCGACGGAGAGTACGCGTTCGGTCTCTACACGGACGTAACCGACCAAAAGCAGCGACAGAAACGCGTCGAAGTGCTCAATCGCGTCCTCAGACACGACCTCCGCAACGGGATGAACATCATCGAGGGGAGCGCCGAGCGACTCGCGACGAAGGCGACCGGGGACGACGCCGAGCGCTACGCACGGGCCATCCGCGAACGGACGGACGAACTCATCGGCCTCGCGGAGAAGACGCGAGCGGTCGAGCGAACCCTCGACCGAGACACCGTCGCAACGGGGCCGATCGACGCTGCGAACGCCGTCGAACGCGCGATCGCCCGTCTCACCCAGCACCACTCACCCGTGACCGTGGAGCGGTCGCTTCCGGAAGCCGCACCCGTTCGAGCGGACGATCTTCTCGTCGACGCAGTCTACAACGTCTTAGAGAACGCCGTCCAGCACACAGATCGAGACGAGCCGACGATCGGCGTCACGATGCGGCCCGTCGCGGACGATCCCGAGACGCTCTCGATCGCCATCGCTGACGACGGGCCGGGAATCCCCGACGAAGAGCGGCAGTTACTGGAAGAAGAACGCGAGATTACGCAACTGCGTCACGCGAGCGGGCTCGGCCTCTGGCTCGTCGACTGGGTAGTAACACAGTCGGGCGGCGAACTCCGGTTCGAAGAGAACGATCCACGCGGGACGATCGTCGAACTTCGTCTGCCACGGACCGACGCGAACGACGCGCGACCGGAGGTCCCGGAGACGGATCGGTGATCGCGGACCGTCGCGTGATCGGATACCAGAGCGCAAGAGAGAGAGAGAGAGAGAGAGAGAGAGAGAGAGAGAGAGAGTTTCAGAGTGCGGGAGAGTCCAGAGTGCGCATGGATCCGGATCGCTGGAGAGCCCTGGCGAGGCGACGATGGTCGGCGATCGGCACACCTATCGAAGGCGAGGTGACGGCGGTTGCGACCGCCGATCGTCCGTATCGTCGCACTCGACGACAGCGGAGGAACGCGGACGAAAGCGCGAGTTCGAGAGACGACAGCGATCAGCCGAAGTGTTCGTCGTAGAGGTCCTGGGCGTGTTCGATGGCGTCGTAGGCGGCCTGTCGGTCCTCCCAGCCGAGCGTCTCGACTTCCTTTCCTTCCTCTAAGTTCTTGTACGTCGAGAAGAACTCGTCGATCTCGTCGCGGCGCTGCGTCGGGATGTCGTCGAGATCCTCGATGTGGTCGAATCGAGGATCCTCGGTGGGGACGGCGATCACCTTGTCGTCCTGCTCGCCATCGTCGTCCATCTTCATCAGCGCGACCGGACGCGCCTCGATGACGCAGCCGGGGAAGGTCGCGTCCTCGACGAGGACGAGGACGTCGAACGGATCCTCGTCGTCGTAGTAGCTCTGCGGGATGAAGCCGTAATCCGAGGGGTAGTGAACGTTCGAGTGGAGCACGCGGTCCAGGACGACGCCGGGGACGTCCTTGTCGTACTCGTACTTGTTACGCTCGCCTTTGAGGCACTCGACGACGGCGTAGATGGTTTCTGGCGGGTTCGGTCCGGTCTCTAGCTCTTCCCAGAGATTAGGCATACATGGGGAGGTCTCGTGTGGATCAAAAAGTACTTTCGTAATCGCGCCCCAGTGGACAGAGACGGTGGCCGTCGACGAGCGCCGACACGGCGGAGGTGACTCGCACGGTTGCCACACCGTCGCCGGTTCAAACACTCAACGGTAAGCAAGTGTTAAATAGATCGGTGACATTACACCACCTATGTCAGAGGCACAATCAGTTACCGACGACACACGCAAAGCACGCGACCTGACCGCCTTCCAGAACAACATCCTGACGATCCTGTCGACCGAGCCCATGTACGGGCTGGCGATCAAGCGGGAGCTGGAAGACTACTACGGCACCGAGGTCAATCACGGACGACTCTACCCCAACCTCGACGAGCTCGTCGACCTGGACCTGATCGAGAAGAGCGAACTGGACAAGCGAACGAACCAGTACGAACTCACCGACGAGGGCTACGACGCCGTCATCGACCAGCTCGAGTGGACGCTCTCGAAGGTCGTAACGAACGACGAGCGCGCGAGCGAGATCGAATCGATCGTCGACGGCAGCTACTGACGAAAACCGACCACTACCGGTTTTTCCGCCGTCACCGCCGAGCAACGGCGACTCGATACCGCCGCCGCGTACGGGTTCCGTTCCGCGCGCGGACTCTGCGCACGGACTACGATTCGCCGGTGCGTGTAGGCGAGGTACTCCCGTCTCCCCTGGATCACGTGCCTCGTTCGGACCTGCCGGCGCTCCGACCCGGCGAGTCGTCCATGTCGGGTGGTGTGAACGCCGGCGGTTCGACGCCGGCAACCGCGAATGTGATCTCGATCGAGTCGACGACGACAGCTCTGGCGTCGGGGTCCGGCCAGGCGTTGCGGACGTAGTACTCGCCGAGGAACTGTTCGATCTCGTCCGCCGTCGCCGCCGTCATCGGTTTGGCGCAGTGGTTGCCCATGAAATCCGCGAACGCCGACGCGTTCGCCGCGTGGACGTCTCCGGCTTCGGAGCGCACGCGCTCGACCAGGTCGCGGTTGTCCGCGTCGAGGGCCGCCCAGTCGTCGGGGTCCCCGGGCCCAGAGAGCGACCGTTCGACGGCCGTCGAGAGGTCGTCGATGCGCTCCGTGCGGACGACGCCGTCCTCCAGCCAGTGTTCGGGGTGACAGACCAGCGTGTCGTCCGCCTCTCTCACACGCGCGGCGTAGTCGTACTCGGCGACGATCTCGTCGCGCCGCTGGATGTAGGCCGCACGCTCGTCCGGGTCCGTCGCGTTCCGGGCCAGGCGAGTGAGTCGTTCGGCTTCCGCGACGACGTCGTCAGGAAGGGGCGCGTCGGCGGCGTCCCGGGGTGAGCGGTCACCGCCACGCGACCGTTCGCCGTCGTCGGGAGCGCCGCCAGAGCCGGAATCGTCCGCGGGGGAGTCGTCCATACCACGGCTAGTCCCGAGGGCGTTTTTGGCCTGTCGGTCGCGCCGGCCGAGGGGGTAGTCGGAACGAGCGCTCGATCGAGTCCGGTGAGCAACTACGACCGTCGATCGACACGGGTGCTGACAGTGGCCCTGCTGGAGTCCACGGGCGACGGCGCGTCAGGCGCGATCGAGAGCCTCGTTCGCGAGGTCGTCCGCGTGCTCGTTGGCCTCGCGCGGAACGTGCTCGATGGTCCACTCGTCGAACGACGAGAGGTGCTCGACGACCGTCACGCGTTTCTCTCTGAGTACCGGATCGTTCGTATCGTACGCGCCGGTGACCTGTTTGACGATCAGTTCGGAGTCGCCGCGGCAGTGGACCTCGTCGAAACCGTACTCGCGGGCGGCCTCGAGGGCCGCGATCAGGGCCTCGTACTCGGCCTGGTTGTTGGTCGCCTCGCCGATGGTGTCGCTCCCCTCCGCGACGATCCCGTCGCCGGTGACGAGAACCCAACCGATCCCCGCCGGTCCGGGGTTGCCGCGTGACCCGCCGTCCCAGTAGAGGTGGACCCGACCGCCGGACTCGCGGAGGATCGCCTCGATGTCGCGCGGGTTCGCTCCCTGAATCACGACCTTGCCGTCGTAGGCGACGGCCGTCGCCTCGCCGCGACTCGCCCGCCAGCGTTCGTGATCGGTGTTGCCCGCCTCGATCGACACGCCCGCGGATTCGAGTCGCTCGCGCGCACCGTCGACGTCGCATTCGATGGTCGGCATCTGTCGGAGGGAACGGTATTCACGGTAAAACTTTTCTGGTTTCGTCCGAAAAATCTACTCAAACCACCGCTCTCCCTGCCGATTCCTGGGGGAGGAGCCGATCAGGTACTCGCACCCGCCAAAGTCTTATATACCTGGAAGATGCTACTATAAAAGTGCGATGACACGGTCCACCCGCCAGCGGGAGCGCACGCGTGAGACGGTCGAGGACGACGAACAAGAGGGGATTCGGACCTGCCCGGAGTGTGAGTCCGACAATCTCGTGAAAGATTCTGATCGGGGGGAGCTCATCTGTGAAGATTGTGGGCTCGTCGTCGAGGAGGAGAAGATCGACCCGGGCCCGGAGTGGCGCGCGTTCAACCACCAGGAACGCCAGGAGAAGTCCCGCGTCGGCGCGCCGACGACCCAGACGATGCACGACAAGGGGCTGACGACGACCATCGACTGGAAGGACAAGGACGCCTACGGGCGCTCGATCTCCTCGAAGAAGCGCAGTCAGATGCATCGGCTGCGAAAGTGGCAAGAGCGCATCCGGACGAAAGACGCCGGCGAACGCAACCTGCAGTTCGCCCTCTCCGAGATCGACCGGATGGCCTCCGCGCTCGGCGTCCCGCGATCGGTCCGGGAGGTCGCGTCGGTCATCTATCGACGCGCACTGAAAGAAGACCTCATCCGCGGGCGGTCCATCGAGGGCGTCGCGACGTCGGCACTCTACGCGGCCTGCCGGAAGGAAGGCATTCCGCGTAGTCTCGAGGAGATTTCTGAAGTATCCCGGGTCGAACGCAAGGAGATCGGGCGAACCTATCGCTACATCTCCCAGGAACTCGGCCTCGAGATGCGACCCGTCGACCCCAAGAAGTACGTTCCCCGCTTTTGCTCCGAACTCGAACTCTCCGAAGAGGTCCAGACCAAGGCCAACGAGATCATCGAGAAGACCGCCGAGGAGGGACTCCTCTCGGGCAAGTCGCCAACCGGCTACGCCGCCGCGGCCATCTACGCCGCCTCGCTGCTCTGTAACGAGAAGAAGACCCAGCGCGAGGTCGCCGACGTCGCGCAGGTGACCGAAGTGACGATTCGGAACCGCTACCAGGAACAGATCGAAGCGATGGGCATCCACGGCTAGATCCCGACGCGTCTTGCGCTTCTTCTCACGGTACCGTCCACCGGATGGACTGTTCGATTCCGTCGTATCGACCCAGCGCCGCCGATACCCCGGCGGGCGGACTCAACATTCAACACCACCCGGCGCGTAGCCGATATCGAATGCGCCTCGACGAGTATATCGAGGACCTGGAACCCGACGAGGAGGCCGAGCGTCGGCGCCTCGCGAAAGAGAAGTCCTACGCGATCACGGACCACCTCTCGGACGTCGAGCGCCGCTTCGACGACGTCATCAGCGGTGACTCCCTCGTCGGATCGAGCGCGCCCTCCATCTTCGTCGGGCGATCGAACTACCCCGACATCCCGGTGGGGCTGCTCTCGCCCGTAGGCGACGAAGATCACGCCGAAGAGTACGTCACCGACGGGCAGTGGTACCAGCAGGGGTACGGCATCGACGACGTCCTCCAGCGGCGCACCGGTCTGTTGAACTCGAGCAAGCGGGCCAACGTCGACGCCCCAAGCATCGCCTCGCGGCTCGCCCCGTCGGTCCACGACGTCTGGGACGGCTTCGTCGGCGTCCAGCGCGAGGTCGCCATCGCGGACCGTCCGGTCGATCTGGAGATCGGCCTGGACGGCAAACCCGATCTGAACCTCGACGTGGGGACGGACGTCGCCACACCCAGGGGACCGCGGGCGACCGCGCGCGACGCCGAACTCCGCGAGAACCCACACGTGCCGAAGCAGGTCGAGAAGACCCTGGAGGACGACGACTGGCAGGCACAGGGCGCGATGAATTACCTCTACCGCCGCGGGTTCGACGTCTACGAGATCAACTCGATCCTCTCGGCCGGTGCCCTCGGCGAGGCCGAGAATCGCCGGCTCGTTCCCACTCGCTGGTCGATCACGGCCGTCGACGACGCCGTCGGCGAGTACCTTCGGGGGCGCATCCGTAACCGGCCGAGCATCGATGAGGTCCAGGTCTGGATGAACGAGTACGTCGGCAACCGCTACTGGGTGATCCTGGCACCAGGCACCTGGGAGTTCGAACTCGTCGAGATGAAAGCCCCCGGCAGCGTCTGGAACCCTGCACCGTCGGGGAACATCTGGATGGGCAGCGCGAGTGAGGGCTACGAGGGCCGATCGAGCTACGTCGAGGAGACCGCGGGTGCCTACTACGCTTCCCGACTCGGTGTACTCGAACACCTGGAGTCGATCGGTCGGCAGGCGAAGTGTCTCGTCCTCCGCGAGGTCTCCGACGAGTACTGGGCGCCGGTCGGCGTCTGGCAGGTCAGAGAGAGTGTTCGCAACGCCTTCGAGGGGGTTCCCGGGGGCGCACGCGATCGCGAGCGCGACTCGCTCGCCGGTGAGTACGGGACCGCCGAGACGTTCCACGACGCTGTCGCGACCGTCGCAGAGCAACTCCCCGTCTCGCTCGAGCGACTCCGGCGGAAGTCCGAACTCGCCGCCGGCCTCCAGTCGAACCTCGCCGCGTTCGCGAACCGGCGGTGATCGGCGCCGGGAACCGTCGTTCATCGCGACTGCCGTGGAGGCGAACGGACTTTACGGACCGCCTGCGTTCGAGCGATCGTGCTCGAACTCGTCTTGCTCCTCGCGCTCCTGGTCGGCGTCCCGGTCCTCGTCGTCGCCGTCGTGACGGGGAGCGCCGCGTACGTTCGTGACGGCGCCGAACGAGAACTCGAACGATTGGCCGCAGACGGTTCCGAGCCCGACCGTCCCGCAACCGGCGAGAGGCAGGCGGCCAGAGCCGACGAACGTGACGACGACGGTTCTGACGACGCGTAGCGACCGATCGGGGAACCGCACTCTGAGGCCGTGGTCACTCCGCACGCTGTGGCGTCGCCTGTGGCTCCTCGGGTCCGAGTTGGTGCCAGTTTTCGCTGAAGACGGCGAGGCTCACCTTGAACACCGCGAGCAGGACGGGCCCGAGGAAGAGCCCCAGGATGCCGAGCAGGTAGATGCCGCCGAGGACGCCGACGAGGACGACCGCCGGGTGCAACCCGGATCCCTGATCGACGAAGATGGCCCGGAGATAGTTGTCGATGAGCGAGAGGATCGCGAGACCGTACACCAGCAAGACGAGCGCTGGGACGACCGCACCGACCGAAAGCAGGTAGACGACGGCCGGTCCCCACACGAGCCAGACGCCGATGACCGGCAGGATCGTGACGACGATCATCACGACGGTCCAGAAGGCCACGTTCGGGAGGCCGGCGACGGCGAAGCCGACACCGCCGAGGACGCCGACGACGATCGCCACCAGCAGGTGGCTGAAGATGACCGCCCACGTGACGGACGCGATCTCGGAGAGCAGTTCGTCCTGGACGGCGTCGTGCAGTGGCGCGACGTGGCGTACCCAGTCGAGAAAGCGCTCGCCGTCGAGCAGGAAGTAGTACAGCAAGAACAGAAGCGTCATGAACCCGAAACTGGTGTGGATGGTGGTGTTGATGATCGAGACGAACTCGGAGAGGACGGTCTCGGAGGCCGTGTACGCGGCGTCTTCGATCCCGCTCTCGAGTGCCCCTTCGACCTGTTCCATCCGTTCGGTGGACACCCCGAACCGGTCGACGAAGAGGGATCGGAGGGACTCCTGGACCGTCTCGACGTCACCCCGTTCGAGTTGATCGACGAACTCCGCGGCCGTCGCCAGGACGATAACCGAGAGGACGATGAGCGGGACGATCGCCACGAGTAACACGAGCAGGGTCAACAGAGCCGCCGAAATTCGCGGGCCGACGCTGGCTGCGAGTCGCAGGTGGACCGGGCGCAGCATGAACGCGAGCAACCCGGCGCCGAGTACGTACTGGAGGAACGGCTCGACGAGGAGGTATCCGACGACGCCGAGCCCGAGAATCAGGAGGGCAAAGAAACCGGTCCGAACGTCCATAGGTCGCACTGTCGGCAAATTCATATAAGGCTTCACCTTCACGCCGCCGTTCTCGCGGGCCCGCATTACACCGCGTGTCTACCGGGCCCGCGGTACACCGTACCGTCTACAGACCCCCGACTCGGGGAACTGGCGGTCTATTTTCGATACACGAGACTTGGAACAACCAGTATTTAGTTGGATCGGTTACTATTCTGTCGCGCCACACCCCGTCGTCCGACTGCATTCGGGTATCACGACCGACGGAGTGTCGCGAGCGGCGTCGGTACGGACAGGTCAGAGCGGAATCGGTACGACCTCCAGCACCGAGAGCAGCGGCCCCGGGTCGAAGAGTGGATCGTGGAGGACGAGCCAGTCGAGGAGGACGAGCCCGGCCCCGTGAGCGACGACCGATGGGAGAATCGAGTTCGACGTGTAGTCGACCGTGCCGAAGAGAACGTCGGTCGGACCGGAGAGGAGGAACTCGATCGGCGGTTTCCCTGCGTGGTGAAACATGTAGACGACCGGACTGATGAGAACGGCCTTCATACCGATGGAGCGAACGCCCACGCAGAGCAGTCCGCGGTAGTACGTCTCCGCCGCCAGTGCGAGGAAGAAGAGTTTGAACGCGTGAGGGACGAACGCAGCCGGATCGGCCGACGTCTCCCACAGCGGGTAAAAGTCCCTGATGGTCGGGAACGTGGATCCGACGAGGTAAAACGGCAGGACGAACAGCGCGAGCAAGACGGTGTTCCGGAGGGCGGGGCGGTTGACGCGCCAGCCGATTCGCTCGCCGTGGGCGAGACCGAGCGCGAGCGGACCGCCGAGGAGGAACGTCCCGTCGACGACGACGCGACCGTCTATCTCGGCCGGAACGAACACCATCCAGCAGAGAGTGAACACGGCGCCGGCGAATATGGAGGTCTGGACCCAGGTAAACGGCGAGAGCCGTTCGACGGCCGATCGAATCGGATCGCCCTGTTCGTCGGTGGCCACGGTGGATTACTCGGCCGTCCGAACGGGCCCGCCACCCATCGCGTCCCGGACGTGGCGTTCGAACGTCTGGCGAGAGTCGAAGTACGTGACGTCGATCGTCGAGAGCAGATCCTCCAGTTTGACGGGTCCGTCGGGTGTCCTGACGACGGTTTCGCCTTCTCGGCGGTCGATCTCGCTCGCCTCGATCGGCCAGTGCAACCGTGAACTCACGCGCGCTAGTGGCGCGCCGTCGACCGGTGTGTGCTCGCCGAGTTCGATCGGATTGTCGTCCTCGTCGTCGCCCATACGCACACTTCTCACAGCGATCGATTCAAGGTTTCGCTTCTGACGGTATCCGCCCTGGCTGTGGACGAGCGGTTCGCGCGATCCGTGTGACGCCGCGATAACCCACGCACCGGAGACGAAGTCGGAACTGTGCCGGTGACCGGATCCGGTCGTCTCACTCAGATCAGACCAGACCGGCGTCGAGAGATCGGCGATGGCGGCGTCCGACGGGCGTCTGACGTACTGTTTTGGGTCTCGCTGCCCTTTGCCCGGACATGACTAGTCTCACGGAGGCGTACAACGGAAACAAACGGGAGGTGACGAGCACGCGACGGCTCTACACCGGAACGGGACTCGTTCTCGCGGGCGGGGTCCTGGCCGTCCTGGCCATCCTCGTCGCCACCACCGACCACCTCTCGTTCGTCGCGAGCGGGACGCTCCCCTCTCGGGAAGTCGCCGGGACGCTCGGCGGGCTCGCCGTCCCCGTCGTCCTCGTCGGCGTCTTCACCGTCCTCCCCGCGAGCCTGCTCGCGCAGGTGGCCGCCGCGATCAGCGCGACCATCTGTCTGGTCGGCGTCGTGCTCTTTCGCCACGCCTACCCGAAGCACTGGGCCGGACACGGCCAGGATCTCACGTTCTTCGTCTCCCTCGTCTACCTCGTCGGCCTCTTCAGCGCTATCCTGTGTCTCTTCGTCGTCGTGGTGAACTTCAAGATGCGAAACGACCCGGGTGGCGCCCTCGAGATGAACGTCACCCGTCAGGGTCGGACGAAAGTCGTCGAGGTCGAACGGGACACCGGCGGGGTGAGCGGTGTCGGGTTCCTCGGCGCGACACCGGACGGGGACGTCGAAACCCAGACGAACGCACAGTCGGACGGGTCCCGAAACGGAACCGATCGGATCTCGTCGGCCGTCTCGGACGCCGCGTCGTCCGTCGCCTCGACGGCCACCCGCTCTGCGAGCGGCCGTGCAAGCGGTTCGGCGACCGGCCGGCCAACGCCGACCAGCGACGGCGGTGTCGAGAGCACGGACATCACGTCACCGCTCGACGACACCGGCCGCGTCGATCGAACGACCCCCGCCGAACCGGCCGACCACTACTGTGGTAACTGTCGGCACTTCGAATACCGTCGCGGGTCGAGTGGAATGGTACCGTACTGCACCCACCACGGCGAGCGGATGGACGACATGGACCCCTGCGAGCAGTGGACGGCCAACCGGTGAGAGGTCGCTTCGTCCGAAAGCAGGTCACAGCCCGAGGACCGGTCGAACCGCGTCGATCGCCGTCGGAATCGTCTGAAACCAGCCGTTCTCGAGGCCGTAGAGAATCGCCATCGCCAGTGCGAGCTCTGCTCCGGTTATCAGTAGCGTCACGACGTCTGCGGCGTGGCTGTTCGCCGGGACGCCGATCGGGAGGCCGTACTCCCGGTTCAGCAGGGGATAGAAGACAGCGATGCCCCGGGTGTTCCCGGCGACATCCAGCACGTAGTGGGTGACGATCCCGATCCAGACGTACTGGAGGTTGCCGAACGCGTGCGGGAAGGCGACGAAGCCGACGAGCACCGGCAAGTTGTGGAAGGTCTTTCGGTGATCACCCATCACGGTGTCGATGTCGGGGACGAGTGCGCCGAGGAGGACCGGGACGCCGATCATGAGCATCGCCTGTGCGGTCGACTCGCCACCGCTCGGGTCCACCAGCGCACCGAGTCCGATCCCGACGAGGATCGCGTTCATGACGTGATCCCGTTTGTTCATGCATCAGGAGGAATCACCGCGACGGGTGAATACCTTTCCGTCCGGCTTTTTTCGGAAACCGATAGGCCGCTTTTTTCAGAGATCGTGATTGAACGCGTCCGGCGCGGGTCGATCGAACGGGACGGTACCTCGTAGCGACAGTTTCGAAAGTGTGTGCCCCGTCCGTACCGGACACCTGGATTTCCGGGTCGGTTTCCGATTAGCGATCGACCCGATCACTCGTCTCGACGAGCAATTCGAGCGCACGATCGACGGTCGCCGCCCGGACCGCGGCACGGTCGCCGTCGAACCGCTCGCGTTCGACCTCGACGAACGACGTCTCGGTTCCCCACGGGCCGGCGTAGGCGACGCCGACGAACACCGTTCCGACGGGTGCGTCCTCGGTTCCGCCGGTTGGACCCGCGACGCCGGTGATCGAGAGGCCCCACGTTACGTCGCAGACGTCTCGCACGCCGCTCGCCATCTCCCTGGCGACCGGTTCGGAGACCGCCCCGTGTTCGTCCAGCGCCTCGCGGGTGACCCCCAGGTGCTGGCGCTTCGCGCCGTAGGCGTACGTCGTCAGTCCGACCTCGAAGAAGTCGCTCGCGCCGGGAATCGCCGTCAGCGTCGCGCCCACGAGCCCGCCGGTGCACGACTCGGCGACGGCGAGGGTCTCCTCCGCCTCGCGGAGTTCGTCGGCGACTCGCATCGGCAGGTCGCGATCGATGTCGTCGAACATGGGCGTGTGAACGGGCCGCCCCGTCGTCAAACCGCCGGTCGGACGCGGTGGAGGATCACCTGGACGGACGCGGTGGAGGACCAGACGGCCGGGCTCGGTGGAGGACCAGATGGCCGGGTTCGGCGGGTGGCCAGACGGCCGGGCTCGGTGGAGGACCAGATGGCCGGGTTCGGCGGGTGGCCAGACGGCCGGGCTCGATGGATGACCAGCTGGTCGGACGCGGTTGCGTACAGGCCAGTCGGCCACGTGAGACGATCTACCCGGAGATTACACCGAGTCCCGGTCCGTAAACGTGTATCGGGCTGTGATCAACCCGTCGGCGTCGAACCTGTGGTGATCCGCGAACCCGAACGAGACGGGATCACCGTCCAGTCGTCCCGAGAACGTTCCGCGTACGGATGCCGAGGACCCATCGACGAGGATTTCGTAGATCTCGTGAGACCCATCTTCGAGCGGCCGGTCCCGTTCGTAGAACGTTCGCAGTTCGTCTCTCCCCTCGATGACGCCCTGGCCAGGGCGCTCGTACCGGATGTCGGCCGCGAACAGTGACAGGAGTCCGTCGACGTCGTTCGCGTCGACGCGGTCGTAGTACCGACGGAGCGTCTTTCGGGGTTCGACGCGTTCTCCGCCGTCGGGCACAACTCGATCTACCGTGACTGTCGGGTCGGTCATATCTCACCCGACACGACCGAGCACCTTCAGCGTACCTCGGGACGAAAGAACCACGACCCCACCGTCCCTTCCACGCGTATGGAGTACGAGACGCCGCTGTTCTTCCACGTGATGGCGTACGCGGCCGAGGCCGACCACGACGTCGTCGACATGGTGAGCGGAAACCCAGACTGGGAGCCGCCTGAGGCGCTCCGTGACGGCCTGCGGGAGTACGCCGACTTCGACGCGGACCGATTCCAGTACCCGCCGAGCGAGGGGATTCGACCGCTTCGCGAGGAGATCGCCGAGCGTCGAGGCGTCGACGCCTCACAGGTCGTGATCACGAACGGCGCCGGTGAGGCAAACTACCTCGCGATGGCCCGCGCGCTGGAACGCGGCGCGGGGTCCGAGATCGTCCTCACCGATCCGGTCTACTCGTATTACCCAGGCAAGACGACGATGCTCGGCGGGACCGCCCACTACGTCTCCGCCGGCGCCGACGGGCATCTCGATCCAAGCGTCGTGCGCGCCGCGACGAGCGATGACACCGCCGCCATCGTCGTGAACACGCCCAACAACCCGACGGGCGCGGTGTATCCCGAGGAGACGGTCAGCGAGCTGGTCGAGGTCGCCGAAGCGAACGACGCGATCCTGGTCTCCGACGAGGTATACGACCACTACGACCTCTCGGGCACCTTCACGAGCGCGCTCTCGGTCGACTCCGACCACCGGATCGTCACCAACGCGTTCTCGAAGACGCTCGCGATCACGGGCTTCCGGGTCGGGTACGCGATCTTCCCGTCCCACCTCGTCGAGGACGCCAAGAGCCGCCACATGCTCGTCAACGTCGCCGGCAGCAGACCCGCACAGTACGCCGTCCTCCGGGCACTGCAGGAGACGGACCCGGCCTATCACGAGGCGAACCGCGAACTCCTCCGCGAGCGCGTCGATCTGTTCACCGACGCACTCGACGGGGCTGGTGCGGACTACGTCCGCCCGGACGGCGCGTTCTACGTCCTCGCGCGCTTCGACGACTACCCGGGGACGCTCTCGAACGTCGAGCGGCTGATCGACGAAGCCGGCGTAGCTGGGATGCCCGGCAGTGCCTTCGGGGAGAGCTGCGAGCCGTGGCTGCGCTTCGCGCTCGTCACGCCCCGGGTCGAGGAAGCCGCCGACCGGCTCGCCGAGTACTTTACCTGAGCGGAGACAGCGGTCGCCCAGCGGTCCCGAAGCCGACGATATCCTTTCGATTTCGACGCCGGTCTCATGCGATACCGAGCCAGAAGGATCCTCACGGTTCGAGACCGACGAATACTCGTGCGCGGACTGGCTACTCGACTCCATGAGCGGACTCGACGTCGAACCGGTCGAGAACGGTGAGGACAACGAGATCGAGGTGACGCCGACCGACTCGATCACCGAAGACGACGTCGAGGCGCGGAGTACAAAGCGAATCGACGTGGATGTCGACGACGGATCAGACGAGCCACTCGACGGCCCGTCGTACGTCCTCTACGGCGGAAAGGGCGGCGTCGGGAAGACGACCATGGCCGCGGCGACTGCGCTCGATAGTGCCCGAAGCGGCGCGCGAACGCTCGTGATCTCGACGGATCCGGCCCACTCGCTGTCCGACGCGCTGGACACCGACGTCCCGAGCGAACCGGCGCGATTGTCCGACGACGTCCCGCTCTGGGGCGTCGAGATCGATCCCGAAGCTGCGATGGAATCGGGCGAAACGGCCTTCGGCGGGCCGGGCGGGCCCTTCGGGGGGACGGCCGAGTCCGCAACCGATGACGGGTCCGCCGCCGACCCGTTCGAGGGCGCCGATTCGAATCCGTTCGGCGACGCGGAATCGGATCCACCCGGCGGGGCCGGACCGTTCGACGGTGACGCGGCCGGTCCGTTCGGCGGCCTCGCCGGCGCGATGGGAGGCGAGAACCCGATGGAGGGACTCCTCGGCGGGACGATGCCGGGCGCCGACGAGGCCGCGGCCGTCCAGTTGCTCCTCGAGTACCTGGACGACGACCGGTTCGACCGCGTGGTCGTCGACACGGCGCCGACTGGCCACACCCTCAGGCTGCTCGAACTTCCCGAACTGCTCGACTCGATGGTCGGGAAAGTCCTCACGTTCCGCCAGCGTATCGGGAGCATGATCGATGGGATCACAGGGCTGTTCGGCGGCGGTGAGGGAGACTCGAACGGGGAGTTCGACGTCTCGGACCTGGAGGAACTGAGCGATCGGATCGAGCGCCTCCGAGGGGTGCTTCGAGACCCCGATCGGACAGATTTCCGGATCGTCCTGGTCCCCGAAGAGATGAGCGTCCGGGAGTCGACACGGCTGCGTGAGCAACTCGATGACGTCGGCATTCCCGTCGGCACCGTAGTCGTCAACCGCGTCATGGAGCCACTCACCGACGTGACTGACGCGGTCGACGGCGAGTTTTTGAGTCCGAACCTCGACGACTGTGCGTTCTGCCAGCGGCGATGGGACGTCCAGCAGGACGCGCTGACCGCCGCGCAGGACCTCTTTCGCGGTACCGACGTCCGGCGCGTCCCGCTGTTCGCCGACGAGGTTCGCGGCGAGGAGATGCTCGCCGTCGTGGCGGCGTGTCTGCGGCGGTGACGGCTGAACCACCCAGTACGTACCCCCGCAGGCCCGACCGACACGATCTATTTCGACAATCCGAGTAGTATTCCAAACCGATACTATTTTAAACAATTGAAGGAACCATCACATATGGTTTCGAATGTTAATCGGAAAGGTGCAGTGGGAACGTTCAGTGAATCGATGGGCTGGTTGCGCGAGAATCCGGCCCTCATCCTCGTCTTCCTCGTCGGGACCGTGATCGTGGGATTCGGTTCTCTGATTCCGTTCCTCGGAGCCCTTTTCGGGATCCTGGCACTGTACATCAACGGCATCGCCCAGCTGGTCGCCAGAGACGAACTCGTCGGGGAGACGCCAGACATCAGAGGGGCGGCCGGAGAAGTGCTCGGTCGCTTGCTATCGCTCGTCGGCATCTGGCTCATCAGTTCGGTGCTGATCGGTGTGGGGTTCCTGTTCCTCATCATTCCCGGGATCTACCTCGCACTCCGGCTCTCGCTGGCGCCAGCGGCCTGCGTGATCGACGGTGAGAACGCGTTCGATAGCCTCTCGACGAGCTGGGAGGTCGCGGAGGGGAACCTGCTGAAGATCTTCGGACTGGGCCTCATCGTGTTCGGACTGGTCTTCGCCGCGATGCTCGTCACGACGCCGGTGGTGTTCTTCGCCGCCGGGTCCGAAACCGGGATGGTCGTCGGCCTGGTCGCAATCGTCGTTCTCATCTCTGCGTTCGCCCAGCCAGTCGTCCAGATGGCGTACGCGCGCATTTACGTGGAGAACCGGGAGCCAGGCTCGAACGTCGCTGACTCGGGAGACGACTGGGCAGGCGCGTAACCACACAGCCGACAGTCGACGAGAGACACGATACAGCCGTTCTGACGACGGAGCGCGATCACGGGTCGGGATGGGGTCCCGCTGAGAGCACGAGGACGCGCAGATCGTTCACGTTCGTCCCCGTCGGTCCCGTTCGAAGCAGTGCATCCGCCTCGTCGAGGACCCTCTCCGCGTCGTTCGCAGCGAGCGCGTCGCGTGCGGCCGGACGACGGCCCGAGACGGTATGCGGGTCGACGATCGCCCCCGCCGCGTCCGAGGCGCCGTCTATTCAGTCCGTGTCCACGCTCGCGAGCACCGCGTCCGTGTCGCTCGACGCCAGCTCCAGTGCGCCAGCCAGCGCCAGTTCCAGGTTCGGCCCGCCGGTGCCGCCACCCGTCACGGACACCGTCGCCTCGCCGCCGGAGACCAGAACGACCGGCGGTTCGACCGGGTCGCCGTAGGCCCGTATCTCGGCCGCGACGGCGGCGTGGAACCGACCCGCGTCGGCGGCCTCGCCCGCAATCCGACCGGAGAGTACGACGGATGAGAAGCCGGCCGCCTCGGCTGCGTCTGTTGCGGCGCTGATGGCCGTGCGACCGTTTCCGAGCAGGTGCCAGTGCCCAGGTTCGAACGACGGATCGTCGGCCGTCGGCGTCTCTGCCACCTCGCCCGCCACGCCCGCGTCGAGGTGTGCCACGACCGCGTCGGGCACCCGGTCGACGAGCCCGTATCGATCCAGGACCGCTCGCGCGTCGTCGAACGTGCTCGGATCGGGAACGGTCGGTCCGCTTGCGATCACGGCCGGATCGTCACCGATCACGTCGCTCATGGCGAGCGTGACCACCGTCGCCGGCGCGGCGGCCCGGGCGAGTCGCCCGCCTTTTATCGACGAGCAGTGTTTCCGGACCGCGTTTATCTCGTCGATCGACGCGCCGCTCTCGACGAGTGCGTCGGTGGTCGCCGCGAGGTTCGAGACGACGATCCCGGGGGCGGGCACCGAGAGGAGCGCGCTGGCGCCGCCGGTGACGAGCGCGAGCACGAGTGTCCGGGCGTCCGCACCGCGGGCCCGCTCCAGGAGGTCGGTCGTGGCGTCGACGTTCGGCTCGGTCGGCATCGGATGGGTTCCGGAGACGAGTTCGATGCGGCCGGCGCGCGCGGATTCGGTCTCGCGGCCCGTGGCCGCGCTCACGGGATCGGTCTCGGCTCCAGTGGCCGCACACGCTGACGGGGTCCGGCGCCCTGCGGACGTCACGACGACTCCGTCGTCGATCCGATCGCCGAGAACGGCGTCGAGCGCGATGGCGAGCCCGTCGGCTGCCTTCCCACCGCCGAGGACGAGGAGGCTGTCGAACGTCGAGAGATCGTAGGTCTCGTCGACGACTCGAAGGGTGTCGTCGTCGAACTCGACCGCCTCGTCGACGAGTCGGGACAGCGTCGCGGCGTCGATCCCGGCTTCGAGGCAGGACAGGGCGACCTCGCGAGCGGGCGTCCGTGCGTGTCTGTCGCGACGGTCGAACATGGGGATCGAACCCCTCAGACGAGCTTCCGGACGAGGCCGTAGAGTCCGTCGCGGATCCGGTCCGGGAGGAATCGCGCGTACGAGCCGTAGTGAGCGACGGGACCGACCGGGTAGCGCGCCGGCGGCTCGGAGCAGGTCGCGGCGTGGACGATGGCGTCGGCGACGTCCTTCGGCGGACTCGCCAGCGGCCCGCTGCCGCCGATCAGTTGCGTGTCCTCGAAGATCTCGTAGATATCGTCGTAGTCGGGCGTCCGGGAGTCCGGGAGTTCGTCATCGACGCGCTCGGCGAACGCCGTCTCGACCGGCCCCGGTTCGATCAGGACGACGTCGACGTCGAACGGGTCGACCTCGACGCGGAGGGCGTCGCTCATCGCCTCCATCGCGTGCTTCGAGCCGGCGTACGCGCCAGACCCGGCGACGGAGACCCGACCGTTGATGCTGGAGACATTGACGATCCGGCCGTCGCCCTGCGCGCGCATGTGCGACAGGGCGGCGCGCGTGAGTCGGTGCGGACCGAAGACGTTGACGTCGAACTGCCGGTGAAGATCCTCGGGCGAAACGTCCTCCAGCGGACCCATCTGGGCGTAGCCCGCGTTGTTCACCAGGCAGTCGATCGCGCCGGTCTCCGCGACCGTGCGCTCGACGACGGTCGCCACCTGGTCCGGATCGGTCACGTCGAGCGTGATGGTCTCACAGCCAGCCTCGGCGAGGTCGGTGATGTCGGTCGGATCGCGCGCCGACGCGACGACGGTCCACCCCTCGTCGAGGAAGGCCAGCGCCGTCGCCCGCCCGATCCCGGACGAACACCCGGTGATCAGCACGCTCTGCTTTCGCGTGTACCGATCCTCGTCGAGGACATCGGCCGTCCCGTCGCGCTCGTCCGATCGCTCCGTTCGGTCCGCTCGCGTGGCGTCCGCCGACTCGCCCGCGTCGGCCGCCGTCGCACTGGTCATACGAGACCCGTTCACGTCCGGATACGTAAGTCCCGCCGATTTTCTCGCCGCACTGGTGATCCGATTACCAGTCCAGGTCGTCGAGTCGCGACTCGATCGCCCCGAATCGACGTTCGAACGTCCGGTACGGCTGTTCGTCCTCGACGGTGGGTGCAGACTCGCGCTCGGTCGAACCGTCGGGATACTCGACCTGAAAATGAACCGGTCCGTACTCGGGTTCCGTCTCGTCGCAGTGCCACCCGAATCCGTGTTCCAGCTCCGGTTCCCACCACTGAATCCAGTAGTGCGGGCGGTCACCGGTGAGGTCGAACTCGACGCGAAGCCTCGCCGATCCGTCGGACGACCGACCGAGGAAGACGGTCGGATCGACGGCACAGACGACCTCGTTCGCGTCGATTCTGGACGGGACGTACCGAACGCGCTCGCACCCGGCCGTCCGGACCAGTCGATCATGAACTCGCTCTAGCAGGTTGCGTTCCGAGGGACTCCAGACCCCGAGTATCGGTCCCATCGAACTCACCCGGCCGTTTCGAGCGTCGCCGACTCCGGTATCTCGTCGGTCAGCGTCGTCACGTCGTCGTAGATCGCGAGTGCCGCGGCGATCGTCTCTCGCGTTCGCTCGCTGGTCTCCCAGCGACGGATCGCTCGTCGGCGGTCGCGAACCGCATCGGGGCCGAGATCGCTGGCGAGCGATTGCTCGAGTTCGTCGCGGGAGTCGACGTCGTACTCACGTTTCCACGAATCGATGCGGTCGGCGATCGCCGCGAGTTCGCCGCGCAGCGACTCCCGGTCGTTCGTCAGAATGAGTTCTCGTAACCGGTCGAAGTACGCCCGCGTGGGGTCCGGAACGTACTCGCCCGAGTCGGTGACGAGTAGTTCGCCCGACTCGACCAGTTCGTCCAGATATTTCTTGGCCGTATCCCACTTCACGTCCGCCTGGTCTGCGACCCAGTTGGCCGTCCGCGGCCGTGAGAGCGTCGTCGCGATCGTCTCGACGCGTTCCCGGGCCGTAGTCGAGTCACTCCACGTTTCCATACTGGTCGTTCGTCGTCAGCACCCATATACATTCGGACTATCCCCATATTATTGGGCCACCAGTTATGGTTGCCGCACGACAGTGCACCCTCTATCGGTACTCCGCCTTCACTTCGTCCGCGTACGCATCGGCGAGCCGCGTCGGTTCGGGCAGCTTGTACCCCGCCGCAAACGCGAGGACGATGTCCGCCGCCGTGGCCGCGGAGACACGGTGGCCCGGACTCACGAGAAGCGGGTTGACGTGGCGATTCGGCGAGTCGTACTGCTTCGACTGGACGGCGTAGCCGATCGTGGGCCAGTCCGGATCACCGGCGGATCCGGCGTCGCCTTCGTCGGTGCCCAACTTGGCCGGCCCCTCGACGTCCGCGTTCGCCCCGATGGCCACTCGCTCGCCGGCCGCGAGCCCCTCCGTGGAATCGACGGGGTCGCCACAGAGGAGGTTCTTCGCGACGCCGATACTCGGCGCGTCGAGCGTAACTCCGATGTGGGTCGCGATACCCGCCTGCCGGAAGTGAATGCGACCGCTGCCGTCGAAGAGGTACAGATCGGGTTCGACGGACAATTCCTCGACCGCCGCCAGGATCGCCCCTCCTTCACGGAAGGAGAGTAGCCCGGGGATGTACGGGATTTCGAGCGGCGTCACCGCGTGGACCTGCTCGACGACGTCCCACCCCGTGCCAGCGGACCGAAGGACGACGATCGCCGAGAGCGCGCGGTCCTGGTCGAGGAGGAACGACTGATCGACGCCGGCCACGAGCGGGGCGGTCCCATCGTCTCGATTCGCACTATCTGCATCCTTGTCGGGACCGGATGACGCGTCGGCCGTCGCCCGTGCGATCGGATCGCCGAGCAGCGCCGGATCGAACCAGAGGTCGTCGGTGAAGACGGCGTGCCGGGCGATCGCACGCTGTTGTGATTCCATCTCGTCGCGCGAGAGCGAGGGATCGGGTACGAAGTCGGGATGATGGACGGGCATGGAGAGCAGATCTGAGCCGCATCGAGGAGTGCGATCAGAAACGACCGCGCCCGGGTCCGCCGGGGCCCCCCGGCCCACCGGGGCCGCCCGGTCCCAGCTGGAACTGCTTCGGTCCGCGGACCGTCTGCGTGCGTTTGACGTACTCGCCGACGGCGAGACCGACGAGGAGACCGACGAGGTGGGCGGCGTGGGCGACACCTCCACCCAGTCCGCCACCTGCACCACCCATGAACAGGAGGCTGATGGCGGCGAACCCGAGCGTCAGCACCCACAGCGGCATCGGGATGAAGAACATGAAGTAGACCTTGAGGTTCGGGTGCAAGATGGTGATGACGCCGAGGATGGCCATCGCACCGCCGGAGGCGCCGAGGATAATGGCCGGCTGGCTGGTAACAAAGCTGAACAGAAGCTGGGAGAGGCCAGCGAGCACCCCGGAACCGAGGAAGAGTGCCCAGTACTGTCTATCCGATAGGTATCGAGCCAGCAACGGGCCAAAGAAGAAGATCGCGATGCTGTTGAACGCGATGTGGGTGAGACCAGCATGGGAGAATATCGACGTGACCCACGTCCAGACGTATTCGGGATGAGCGGTCGTGAGCGTGAAGATACGAAGGTAATATTGCGGATAGATGAATTCAACGACGAGTTGTGCCAGAAACGTCACCCACATGAACAGCAATATCGTGTAGGTCACGTTCCCGCGGAAGTACGCGAGCGGGCCGCCCGGGCCCGTGTCGATCGGCAGTTTCGCCAGGATCCGATCGGTCGTCGAGGCGTTCTCGCCGTTCACCGTTTCGTCGAACCCGCTATCGAAGACGCCGCTCGGGTCGTTCCAGCCGTGGAGGCCGGAGCAGTCGTGGTTCTCCGGCAGCCGGTGCTCCGAGCAGTGGGTGCCGCCGCAGTGTCGGCAGTTGTAGGGCATACTGACCGAGGCCCCACACACGTCACACGTCGCCATTGCGCTGGGCTAAGAGACGGATGGCTATGGGGTTTGGGGTTTTCGACGGAGAGCAGGCACAGCGACGACTGCGTGCCCCGTCGCCGGACGTGGGACTTTTGGCTCCGGATGCCCGATGGTCGGGTGTGCAACCCTACGAGCGCTCTCAGTTACTCGAACGGGTCGAGCGCGACGGGGCCACGGTCGGCGTCGACATCCCCAACCGGATCGACGTGCAGGGCGAGGAGCTCGACTTGCAGTCGTTCGTCTTCGAGATCAAGCGCCGCGAGACGATCCCAGCTGGCGAACGCGAGCGCGTCGACCAGGCCAAGCGGAATCTGCGCCGGGAGCGCGTCGAACGCGTCGAGCAGATCGAAGCGGGAGACATCACGTTCGAGGAGGGCGAAGAACTGGCACGTGCGATCATCGGCATCGATCGTGCGTTGAACGCCCTCGAGAATCTGGGCCCGACGAACCTCGAGCGCGAACAGCAAACGCAGGAGATCGCCGACCGCAAGCGCTGGCTATCTTTCCTGAAGAAGGCGCTCGGAGACGAGGACGACGCGGCGAGCCGTCGCGGGCGTTAGAACTCACTGATCCGCACCGACGAGAGTGAGCCGGACTCGACCCGCAGCGCTGCGAACCGGCCCGCGGGTACCAGACACTAAGGCACCCGGAGTGCAACGACCCGGTATGACGACGAACGCGGAACTCGCCGCGCGCTTCGAGGAGTTCGCCGACCTGCTCGAGGCCGACGACGTCGAGTACAAGCCGCGGGCGTACCGGCGCGCCGCGGAGAACATCCTCGCACACCCCGTCCCCATCGCCGAGGCGGTCGAGTCGGGCGACGAGGACGCGATCGACGACATCGAGGGCGTCGGCGACGCCATCTCGTCGAAGATCGTCGAGTACGTCGAGACGGGCAAGATCGAGGAGCTCGAGGAGTTGCGCGCGGAGCTTCCGGTCGACATCGCCGACCTCACCCGCGTCGAGGGCGTCGGTCCGAAGACGGTCGGGGTGCTCTATCGGGAACTCGGAATCGAGACACTCGATGATCTGGAGGCGGCCGCTGAGGCCGGCGAGATTCAGGAAGTGAAAGGGTTCGGCGCGAAGACGGAGCAGAACATTCTGGAGAACATCGACTTCGCGCGCACCGTCGGTCAGCGCCACCTCGTCGGCGAGGCCCGACCGCTCGCGGACGACGTCCTCGCGTACCTGGAGGGGATCGCGGGCGTGGAGCGTTGCGAGGTGGCCGGCTCGATCCGGCGCTGGCGCGAGACGATCGGCGACGTCGACGTGCTGGCCGCGACGGACGAGCCGGACGCCGTCGTGGACGACTTCCTCGCCTGGGACTCGATCGACGACGAGATCGAGTCCGGGCCGGCGAAGGCGAGTGTCCGCGTCGGCGAGATGCGCGTCGACCTCCGGCTCGTCGTCCCCGGGGAGTTCGGCTCGGCGCTGCAGTACTTCACCGGGAGCAAGGGCCACAACGTCCGATTGCGCAACTACGCGATCGACCGCGGGATGAAGCTGAACGAGTACGGCGCGTTCGACGTCTCCGAACTCGAGGCCGACCCCGACGCGGACCCCCAGCACGTCGGCGGCGGTCAGCGCGTCGGCGAGCGCGTCGCCGGCGAAACGGAAGAGAGCATGTACGACGCGCTCGGCCTCCCGTGGATCCCGCCGGAGATTCGCGAGGATCGCGGCGAGATCGACGCCGCCGAAGCCGGTGCGTTGCCCGACCTCGTCACCGAAGCCGACGTTCGCGGAGATCTGCACACGCACACCGAGTGGTCGGACGGGAACAACTCCATCGAGGAGATGGTGGCCGCCGCCGAGAATCGCGGCTACGAGTATTACGGCGTCGCCGATCACGCCCAGGGCCCGGGCGTCGTCGGCGGCATGGGGCTCTCGGAGGCCGAGATACTGGACCAGGTCGACGAGATCCGGGCCATCGACGACGAGTACGACGTCCACGTGTTCGCCGGCATCGAGGCGAACGTCGACGCCGAGGGAGCGATCGGCCTCTCGGACGAGGTGGTCGACGCCCTCGACCTGATCGTCGCCTCGCCCCACAGCGCACTCGATCAAGACGCCGAGACGGCCGGCGAACGGCTGATCCGCGCGATCGAGAACCCCGCCATCGACGTGCTGGGCCACCCCAGCGGACGCCTGCTCAACGAGCGCGAGGGGCTCGCTATCGACGCGGGCGCACTCGGCGAGGCCGCCGCGGCGAACGACACCGCGCTCGAAGTGAACGCGAATCCCCGCCGGCTCGACCTCTGGGGGAGCGCCGTCCAGGCCGCCATCGACGAAGAGGCGAAGATCGCCATCGACACCGACGCGCACCGACCCGCGACGCTCGAGTTCGTTCGCTGGGGCGTCCACACCGCCCGCCGCGGCTGGGCGGAACCGAACGACGTCGTCAACACGTGGGAGTTGCCCGACCTCGAATCGTTCCTCCACTGAACGCAGCGGGTCGGGGCTCCGACGTAGAGAGAGAGAGAGAGAGAGAGAGAGAGACGGGACGACGTTTTGTCACTCGAACGCGAACACCTCCTGTGCGCCTGCTCGTCGACGTGATGTGTGGCCGACTCGTCTCCTATCTGCGGATGTGCGGCCACGACACGATATACGCCGGCGATCGGGGGCTCGAAGCGGACGACGACGTCCTCTCGGTCGCCGCCGCTGCGGATCGGACGATACTCACACGGGATGTGGCGCTCGCAGATAGAGCGGCAGCATCGGTTCTCCTCGAATCGCGGGACGTGAACGGACAGCTCGCGGACGTCCTGGCTGCAGGGATCGACCTGACGCTCCCCGACGTGCCGACTCGGTGCGGGCGCTGCAACGGTCGGCTCGGGCCGGTCGAACCGGGCGGCGTGACGCCGGCGTACGCGCCCGATCCCGCCGACGAGCGCTGCTGGCAGTGTCGCGACTGCGGGCAGTACTTCTGGCGCGGCAGTCACTGGGATCGCGTCCGCGAGACGCTGGCGTCGATCGTACCGGATACGTGACGGTTCTGTGGCGGGACGCCGCGACGCCTCGACCCCACCAGTCGGCCGATCCGCTGCGTACTCAGTCGTCTCCGTCGTCCTCGAGGTAGGACCTGAATTCCTCCATGTCTATCTCCTCGTCGACCAGTTTGACGAGCCAGTCCACGTTGACTTTCGTAGTAAAGACCGTCTCGCCGGTGTCGTAGAGGACGATCTTCACCCAGTCGATCTTCTTCTTCAGCTCGTGGACGTCCGAGAGGCCCTTCTTCAGTCCGTCACCGAGATCGGTCATCCCCTTCTTCTTGGAGTCGACCGTGAGATCGGCGACGATCGTGAGCGTCCGGTCTTCGATCGAGACCTCTCGAACGGAGACGTACTCGGTGAGTCGATCGAGGTCGTCGGCGTCGATACCGGGCAGGTCGTCTCCGTCGGTGGTCTCGTCGTCCTCGTTCGTCTCACCACCTGTCTGGACGTCGTTTTGGGGCTCGTCTTCGTCCGTCCCGTCGCCTCCCATACAGCCGGCGAGGGCGAGCGTGAATGCGGTACCACTTCCAACCAGGACCGAGCGTCGATCCATACCCGAGGCCTGACCATCACGACTGTTTACTAATGAGTCCCTGCCGACACCGACCACGAGGATCATCGACCCTTACACCGAGGCAGGAGCGGAATACGACGAGAAGTTCCCGACTACACGACGGTAGCCGTCCGTAACCGCGGTCGGATCGGATACTCGCCACCGAGTCACCCACGGCAGAGTGCGAGACACGTCCAATTCTACCCGTCTCGACCTCAGTAGACGCTGACGTCGTCGAATCGTCCCTCGTACCTGGGATCGTCCGGATGGGTCGGCTCGATTTCGGGGCCGGGAATACGCCGCGCCTTCTCCCAGGTGTTCTCCCAGACGAGGTGAGCGAGTTCGCTTCCGGTCCCGAGCCAGCGACGAACGCCATCGGCGTGGTCGATCCGCCGATCCGCGCCGTCTTCGAGTGCGTCGAGCAACCCCGATTCGGCGTCGATCTCCGTCGGAAACACGGTACGAGCGAGACCGATCGACCGGGTAAGGTGGGCGTACGACGAGGTGTAGACGGGAAGGTCGAGTTCGGCAGCGATGGTCGCTGCGCGACGGTTGTGCATCGGGAGGTGCTTCGGGTTGAACACCTCTATGGCGTCGACGCTGTCTCGATACTGGCGTATCTGGCCCGGTCCGAGGCTGACCGTCGCGAACGTCGGATGGGGAACGAGTACGACCGCGTTCTGGCGGTCGAACTCCGCCATGGCTCCCTCCAGCGTGATGAAATCCGGAATCGGCCCCTCCAGTCCGAGCGCCAGAACGTGCTTGCGGTCGCGCCAGGTGCCGGTGAATATCTCTCTGGCGGGAACGATCGCCAGTTCGTCGTCCGCGTACCGCGCAGCAGTCGCCTCGATCTCGGACAACGGCGTGAAGTGTGGCGCGTACACCAGCGCATCCAGCCCCAGGCGTTTCGCCCGAGCGACGACGCGATCGGACAACACCTTCACGTGGAGATCCGCGCAGTACTGTGCGGGCACACCGGCCGATACCGATCGACAGAAAGTAGGTGTTACCATTTATTCGGCACCCGCTTCGGAGTGCATCCCCGTGCCAGGTTCGGAAATCTGGGTTGTTCCCCGGGGCGAACCCCATGGGCGAAAAGGCCATTAGGCAGGCCTGTCAATCGAAGGCGTAATGGCCTGGGAGTGTGGCATCGACGGCTGCGGTTCCGTCTTCGAAGACGTCGAATCGGCAATCGCCCACCAGGCCGACGCGCACGAGCGACGCGAGTGCGAGATCTGCGGAACCGTCGTCCCGGACGGGTTCCTGGCGATCTATCACACCTTCACGAACCACAGCCGCGCCGAGTACGTCCGCGCGTACGACGCCGACTCGGCCGCGATCCGCACGCGCGAAAAGCTGCTCGACGACGTGACGTCGGCTATCGACCAGGAGGTACTCGCCGAGATGCTCGGGTCTTCGTGACGACCGGGTTCAGCGGAGCAAACGGACGCACGCCGGTCGCGACGGCTGTGAGGGGTATCGATGTCGTGGGCGGTCACGCCGCTCCGGACACAGGTCCTATCGGTACCAACGAGGTGTCCCCGACGAGCCGCTCACGTCGCTCACCGCTCGTCGCTATATTCAGCGCGGCTGCGCCGCGCTGACTGCCTGATGAGCGCGTCAGCGCTCATCACTGTCTGCTCACGGCGCAATGCGCCGTCTACTCACGGACTCGCGGCACTTCGTGCCGCGTGGCCCGTTCGTATGGTATGCGAGGCGTCGCCTCGCACTATTCGCATGGTCCGACGAACTATCGTTCGTCGCTATCGAGCACGCGAATCTGATCTCCACGCACCGTCACGGGGATGGGAACGGTCGCCTCGTAGAGTTCGACCGTCACCTGATCCTTGCCCTCGTCGATGCGCTGGACCTGGGCCTTCTCGCCTTTGAACGGGCCGGCGATGAGTTCCACGATGTCGCCCTCGGCGATTCCCTCGACGTCCGGTTTGGGCGAGAGAAAGTGCTCGACCTCGGAGATGTCCGACTCGCCGGGAACGATCGTTCGCGCGTGTGGTATGTCTTCGAGAACGCGTTCGAGGACGGCGTTATTATCGGCTTCGACCATCACGTACGAGGTCAGCGAGTCGGGGGCCAGCGCAGCGTGGACCTCGGGCTCTTCGCGGTTGATGATCATGTCCGCGACGGTCTGTTCCTGACTGGCGGTCGTCTTGACGGCGAAGATCCCCATCAGAAGCCACCGGTCAGCAGACCCATCGTGACGCCGATGATGAACCCAAGAAGGCCGATGAGGAAGATGCCGGCACCGGCGATCTTCGACACCTGGGAGAACTCCTCTCGGGTCGGCGTCGTCGCCATCTTCAGCACGCGGACGTACGACGTGAGATCGTAGGGAACGTTCATGGCTGGCCAAACAACGCGCGTGCCCTTTTATCTGTCTTTCCGTCGGCGGGCGACGAGCGGGTGAACTGGTACAGGTGAGCCGCCGTTCACCGGACCCGTCCGGTGCCGGAAGTTGCAGGTGACGGCCGTCACGTCGAGGACGCGACCCGTGTAGGCCCGACCATGGCAGAAGACGACACCGATCGACGGGACGAACTCGAGGCCGAACGAACCGCCGAGATCGAAGACGAACTCGAACGGATCGATCGCGACCCGGACGAGGTCAACGACGGGGACGACGCCCTCGGTGGGCAGAGCGCACTGCGGAGAGACACGTAACCGCACGAGAAGAGTGACCACGCCACGATAGCCACAGTGGTCTGGATCAATCCATGCCGACAGACTCGTGGATCGGTACGAGATAATCGCGTCTGCGATTCAAAATACCGGCTGGCCGTGGGTGGAGCGATCGACTCCGGTTACGGGTAGATGCACCCCCACTCACCACAATGATCGTCATCGTCGTCATCGTCGTCATCTCCGCCACCGCCGCCTCCGCCACCGCCGCCACCACCGCCACCACCGCCACCGCCGCCACCACCGCCACCGCCGCCACCGCCGCCTCCACTCGGTTCGACGATATCGATTTCGACCTCCTCTAGGAGAACATGTGATTGGTCGGCAAGGACGAAATAGACAACTGCAGTACCGACCTCGTCATACGACAGCGTCTGAGTGAGAACATCAGATCCGATATCACTTTCTCCGGCAACGAACCAACAATCACCGCCCGTCGCGTCATCTGAACTGTCAGCAAGCGGTCCATGACGAAGCCACGAAACGTATGCTACTTCACTCCTTCCGCTGGTCGATATGGATGCAGAAACGGTAAATTCTTCGTCTACCGAAGCTTCCGGCGGGGCATCCAAAGCGGCAGACAATCCATTCGAATTCAAGGGAACAGAAACATCCTCCACTCCAACGGGTTCAGCCAGACTCTTACGGAGATGATCCAGAGGCACAATATAACTCAGGTTGTCGCCCGGTTCGGGATCATGTGATCCGGTATTTGGATTTGGTGCAGTCCATACATCCACCGTTGTGGTCACTGGATCTAGTTCGTTCAGGAAATCGGATTTGATCTCAAGCGAAGCAGCGAAAGATGATTCACTGGGTTCGGTTCGGACTTTGAACGAAAATTGGTGCCCCGTTATCGGGTTCCATCCCGGATCATAGCTATAATGAAACCCTTCGTCCGGTTCAGGAGGTGATCTCGTAGAAGCATAATCATTCACAAGCTCGGCGAGACTTATCGTGTCCTGCACAGCCCCCAGACGAGTGATGGATCCAAGGAGAATCGAAAGTCCACCGATCCCAACATCCATCAACGTTGTCTCCGTATCTTGGTCAACGGTGTGTGAGAGAGTTTCCCTCAGTTGATCATATTGAGAGTCGAAACTGGAGTGTGAGCGCCAATCATCCGCCCACATATCCTCGAAAAGTTCCGGATATTCGTACATGTCAAGGTTACAGTCAGCCTCATTGTCATCAACCAGGAATGGCTCGAATCCAAAAAAGAGGATATTGTCCCCCCCAAACGTGACCCCAATCTCACCGAAATCTGGAGTATCTAGTTCGATCGATATATCGTGATTCTTAAAATCTGCACTCGGAACCGGAGTGCAGGAGTCATTCACCGGATCGGTAGGTTGTAATCTTTCACCTGAAGAAGGCACTTCGGGAGTTGCTTCCGTCCCGGTGAGCCCCAGGTCCGCAGACTTATTCGTGGTTTCGTCTGCCGTTATTGGCGCGAGTGCATCCAAATTCTGCTTTGAACTCAACGCAATGGTTGTGAACGTAAAGAAGTGATCCCACGTCTCATCCAACTCATTCCAGCCAGCCCCGTGATAGTCGACGTACTGGTACGAACTGTACCGCTTGTTCCCTGTGGCACGTTCAAATTCGTAGTGCTCCGAATTCCGCGTCGCCCACACAGGTTCATAAAAGCTGAGAGAGTCACCACAAACATCCTGGAAGGTACTATAATTCGGCTCACCGCCGGCGATAACCGGTAAATTCGCCGCTTCTAGTGCACCCACCCCAGCTCCGGCACTGGCGAGTAGTTTCAGAATCGATCTTCGTGTTGAACCAATAGGTTGGCCCATACCTTACACAATCTATTTTCTTATAAAAATGTTTCTAAGTAGAACCTACATACATTATTATAGAGTTTTTGATATCATATATAATTCCATCGACGAATTAAACCGATAGACATGGATCTTACAAACGATTTCCAACAAGGTATAAAAATATAGTCGTGGTTGTTCTAAAATAGGCTACTACAGTTCTACCTAGTTCGATCCCTCTGCCTCGGTCCGGTGTTTCGACTCACTCCAGTCCGGTGACGACGTCGTCCGGATCGACGTCGAAGTCGCCGCCCCAGGCGAGGTCGTCAGAGCCACCGCCTCCGCCGCCGAACTCCTCGGTCAGCTCCCGGAGAATCGCCTCGGCGTCGGCGTCGTCGCCAGCGGCCACGACGGCGAACGGCGAGTCGGACTCGCCGGCGATCACCACGACGTCCGCGACCGTGCCGGCGACTTCGTGTGCGACGTCGCCCGCATCGTCCGCGTCCACGACGCCCGCCGTCGTCGCGACCCAGGTACGGCCGTTGCGGCGGAACGGTTCCGCGCTCTCGATCCGGGTCTTGACCAGTTCACGCTGGAGCGTGCCGACCGAGTCGGCGAGTTCCTCGCGCTCGGATTCGAGTCGCGACAGTTCGCCCGTCGCCTCGCCAAGCGGGACGCCGAGCTGGCGGCTCGCTGCGAACGTGACGCGCTTTTCGGTCTCGCGGCGCTCGATCGCGCGCGGACCGACCGCGAGTTCCACGCCGACCCGGCCGGGCTTCGGCACCACCTTTCCGAGGACGGTCACGGGACCGATCTCCCGCGTGTTTCGAACGTGCGTCCCGCCGCAGGCGGCCACGTCCCAGACGTCGCGGGAGGCGTTGATCGTGTTGGCTCCGCCGCCGTCGGCGTCGCCGATGGTGACGACGCGGACACGTCCCTTTTCGAACGCCGTCTCCTCGGTGTCCGACGACAGGACGATCTCGTCCGTCTCTCGGGCGTCGGCGACGGGCATCGAATCCCACGAGACGGGCCGGGACTCCCAGACCGCTCGATTCACGAGTTCGTCGAGCGCCACCAGCGCGTCGTCGTCGACGCGGTCGTCGGTGTCGACGTCGAGCCGGACGCGACTGTCCCCGATCTCGAGGCCGGCGTACGTCACGTCGTCGAACACGCGGCGAGCCGCTCCGAAGAGAACGTGGCCCGCCGTGTGCGCGCGCATGCAGTACATCCGCGCGTCCCAGTCGATCGAACACAGCACCCGTTTCCCGGCGCTAAATCGGGGTTCCGCCTCCAGGACGTGGACGTGCTCGCCGTCCTCGATCCGCACGTCGACGACCGACACGTCGCCGATCGTGCCACGGTCCGCAGGCTGGCCACCGCTCTCGGCGAAGAAGTGCGTCGAGTCGAGCCAGACGCGACGGCCGTCGACGGCCGTCACTTCGGTCTCGAATCGCGTCGCGTACGGTTCGGCGGCTGCCCGTTGCCCGCTCATCGCACACCACTCCGTCCGGATCGCTTAAAAATCTGCTCGCCGATTCCCGTCGAATCCGGTCCGTTCGGCCCCAACAGTTACGGTCTCGAAAATTCCGACCCCGGTGATGCTACCGACGAGCGGGTTCACCCGCGCCGACCGGCGACCTCACTCGGCGAGCTGGACGTCGAGCCGGTCTTCGAGCGCTTCGATCAAGCCGCCGCCGACACCGGCCTGGGTCGCTCGACCCTGCTCGATCGCGAGCAGGTCCGACTCGGGAACGCCGAGGTCGTCGGCGAGTTCCTCGCGCGTTTGTCCGGCGTCCTGTCGGGCGGATTCGAGGACGTCACCGTAGTCCGAAACGAGGTAGGGCAGCGGGTCGTCGTCGTAGTTCGTTCCCTCGCGCTCCCAGTGTTCCGAATCGCCATCCCAGACGGGGTTCGCCTTCGCGACGTTCTGGGCCGCTTTCTTCTTGCGGCTGGTCTCGTCCCGGTCGCGACCGCCGCCACCGCTCGACGACGTCGACGAGCGCGACTCGTCGCCGTGCGAGGCGCAGTTCGAACAGACCTCCAGCTCCGCACCCGCGACTGTCTGGCGCGTCAGCGAGTTGCTCTCGGCGCCACAGAGCTCGCAGTTCGTCCCGCCTCCGGCCGTCGAGGAGCCGGTCGAGTACTTAGCCATGGGAGTGCTTCGCACCAGCAGCATTTCAATGGACCGCCTCGGTCCACCTGCGGCGGGCGAAAAAGAACACGCTTTTATATCGACCCACGGGTAGGAAGTAACGCCGCAACAGCACGCGAGCGTGGGTAGCCAAGCTAGGCCAACGGCGCAGCGTTGAGGGCGCTGTCCCGTAGGGGTCCGCCGGTTCAAATCCGGTCCCACGCATCGCACGCGTCGCCGAAGGCGACGAAACGCGAGACGGCACAGCCGTCGAGCGTCGATGCAGGTGGAGTCCCTTGGGACTGCACCCACGCACATTTCCTACAGCAGATCACTGTCGGAGAGGAATCAATGCTGTTGAGGGCGCTGTCCCGTCTGGGTCCGCCGGTGAGCAGTCGCAACGCGACTGCGAACGTCGTCACGAAGCGAACGCGACGAGACGCGGCTACGCCTCGCCGTTCGCGTCCGTGTCGCTGACCATCTGGAGGCGCTCGATGCCGCCGATCTCAGCGACGACCTCGACGACGGCACCGGGAACGAGCGACTCCCAGTCGCCGTCGTCGATCATTCGCTCGCGCACCTCGCTCCCCTCGAGGACGTGGCGATTGTACATCGGGGACTGACGAACCTCGACCCCGGCCTCGCGGAAGAGCTGGATGACGAGCGGGTTGTTGGCGTAGGCGACGTCGAAGTGCGGGCTCATGCTCTCGACGTGGCTCACCCAGACGGCGTTGCGATCCAGGTCCTCGATCGGAACGGCGTAGGTGACGAGATCCAGTGCGGCGAGACTCTTGGTGATCATCATGATACGCTCGCCCGCGGTGAACGGATTCCGCGTCGAGTGCGAGGCGTCGGCACTCCCGATACCGAGGACGAGTTCGTCGACCTCGTCGGCGATCCGTTCGACGACGCTGTAGTGGCCGTCGTGGAACGGCTGGAAGCGCCCGATGTAGATACCCCGCGTCATACCGCATGCGTCGAGAGCCCGGCGCTTAAGGGTGACGAGAGGCGGCGCCAGTCGGGAAGTGCGCAAACACGTCCTTCAGGCCTGTACACGCCCGAATACGGCAGAAGGAGAGGGAGAAAGTATATCAGTGCGAGTCCCTTCGGTAGAGGTAGCAACCAGCCCCTTATGAGTAACGACACGAACGACACCGATCCCCCGGACGAGGGGACCGACGCGTCCGAGACGGAGACAGAGGAGGCCGCCGACGAGCAGCCACCTCGCGACGTCCTCGCGCCGTCGGACGACGTACCGGTGACGGCGTCGGCCGATGCCGAAGCGGACGCCGACGCGACAGAGGAGTCGACGCCGTCGTCGGACGAAACCGACGAGACGTCGGACGACTCGGACGCGCCTACGGACGAGTCCGGCGATACCGACCCCGATCCGGACGACGTCCCGGACGACATCTGGCGCGAACTCGAAGACGAGCCTACTCCGGGCGACGGGACCGCCGACGACGACCCAGCGACGGGCGAGGGCGTCTACGGCGAGTACGACGACGAACCGGAGACCGTCGAGACGATCGACGATCTCGGAAGCGAGGTCACCGTCGACGCCGATCTCGAGATCGACGAGGACGAGGAGGACAACTTACTCGGCGGCCTCCGGATCGACTCGACCGACGAGATCGAGGTTCCAGACCGGCTGGTCGATCAGGTGATCGGCCAGGACGAGGCGCGCGACATCATCATCAAGGCGGCCAAGCAGCGCCGCCACGTGATGATGATCGGCTCGCCTGGTACCGGCAAGTCGATGCTCGCGAAGGCGATGAGCCAGCTCCTCCCGCAGGAAGACCTCCAGGACATCCTGGTCTACCACAACCCGGACGACGGCAACGAGCCGAAGGTCCGGACGGTCCCGGCGGGCAAGGGCGAGCAGATCATCGACGCCCACAAGGAGGAAGCCCGCAAGCGAAAGCAGATGCGTTCGATCCTGATGTGGGTCATCATCGCCATCGTGGTGGTGTACGCGTTCATCACCGGGCCCCTCCTCCTCGGCGTCATCGCCGCGGTGGTCATCTGGCTGTTCTTCCGCTACACCTCCCGCGGGATGGACGCCATGGTGCCCAACATGATCGTCAACAACGGCGAGCAGCGCGTCGCGCCGTTCGAGGACGCGACGGGTGCCCACGCCGGTGCGCTGCTGGGCGACGTCCGCCACGACCCGTTCCAGTCCGGCGGCATGGAGACCCCGAGTCACGACCGCGTGGAACCTGGGTCCATCCACAAGGCCAACAAAGGCGTGCTGTTCGTCGACGAGATGAACACGCTCGATATCCGCACCCAGCAGAAGCTGATGACGGCCATCCAGGAGGGTGAGTTCTCGATCACCGGCCAGTCCGAGCGTTCCTCGGGCGCGATGGTCCAGACCGAGCCCGTCCCGACGGACTTCATCATGATCGCGGCGGGGAACCTGGACGCGATGGAGAACATGCACCCCGCGCTGCGCTCGCGGATCAAGGGCTACGGCTACGAGGTGTACATGGACGACACCATCGAGGACACGCCCGAGATGCGCCGGAAGTACGTCCGCTTCATCGCCCAGGAAGTCGAACGCGACGGGCGCCTGCCCCACTTCGACCGCGAGGCGGTCGAGGAACTCATGCTGGAGGCCCGCCGTCGCGCTGGCCGCAAGGATCACCTCACGCTGCTGTTCCGTAACCTCGGTGGACTGGTCCGCGTCGCCGGCGACATCGCCCGCGCGGAGGATCGCGAGTACACGACGCGCGAGGACGTCCTCCAGGCGAAGAAGCGCTCGCGCTCGATCGAACAGCAACTCGCCGACGACTACATCGATCGGCGCAAGGACTACGAACTGCAGGTCAACGAGGGCGGCGTCGAGGGCCGCGTCAACGGCCTCGCAGTCATGGGCGAGGACTCGGGCATCATGCTCCCCGTCATGGCCGAAGTGACGCCCGCACAGGGGCCCGGCCGGGTCATCGCGACCGGCCAGCTGAAGGAGATGGCCCAGGAGTCCGTCCAGAACGTCTCCGCGATCATCAAGAAGTTCTCCGACGAGGACCTCTCGACGGGCGTCCCCGGCTGGGAGGAAGATCGCTACGGGGCGAGCGACTATCCCGACTCTTCGTTGGCCGGCACGGACGTCCACATCCAGTTCGTCCAGGCCGGACAGCAAGGTGTCGACGGCGACTCGGCCTCGATCACGGTCGCGACCGCCGTCATCTCCGCGCTCGAGGACGTCCCGGTCGACCAGTCGGTCGCGATGACCGGTTCGCTGTCGGTTCGGGGCGACGTACTGCCCGTCGGCGGCGTGACGCACAAGATCGAGGCCGCCGCGAAGTCCGGCATCAAGACGGTCATCATCCCGAAGGCCAACGAGCAGGACGTCATGATCGAGGACGAGTACGAGGAGATGGTCGACATCATCCCCGTCTCGAACATCAGCGAGGTCCTAGACGTCGCACTGATGGGCGAACCCGAGAAGGATTCGCTACTCGACCGGCTGAAGTCGATCACCAACACGGCGTTCGACAGCCAGGTGAGCGGAACCGGTAGCTCGAACCCGAGCCCCCAGTAACGCGATGGTCCGGTGGGTGGCGTTCGCGGTGATCGTCACCCTGCTGACCACAGTGATGGTCTGGCTCTCCCTTCTGACGCAGCGGTCGATCACGCCCATCGAGTCGACTCGATCCGACGAGACGACTCTATCGACCGCGGTCGACTCACGAGCGATGGTGGGGCGCGACGACGGAGAAGCGTGGACGGGACGCGACGATGGAGACGACCGGTCCGACCACGAAGACGGAGCGGCGTGGGTGGATCAGGCTGCGAACATCGAGCCGGCAGATCGCGACGGCGAACGAGGCAGGTCCGGCGACCACGACACCGACGGTGGGTCGAGCGCCGACTCCCCGGCAGTCGAGACGACCGCCGCGGAGGTGCGCGACGGCGTCCGCTCCGGCGCGACAGTGCGTTCGTCAGCCGGGGAGTGGACCGATCGAGCGACGTCGGCGACGCAGTCGTCGCCGGACCGGATCGTCGCTCGCGCCCGCGGCGTTCCGATCACGAGTCGCGGACTGTTGCTGAACGCGCTGGCCACGCAGGGGCTCTTTCTGGCGCTCGTGGCTGGCGCCATCGTGCTGACCGGCGTACCCGCAGACGCGCTTGGAATTGCGCTCTCGCACGACGCGATCGTACCGGACCTCGGTCTCGGACTCGGCGCCGGTCTCGGTCTCTACGCTGCGAGCGAAGGTGGGAGCCGCCTCATCCGACGGCTCGGCGTCGACCACGACGAGTGGCTCCGCGAGAGCCTCGCGCCGGCCCGCCGTCGCGACTGGTTCCTCCTGTTCGGCGTCGTGTTACCCGTGATCGCGATCTTCGAGGAGCTGCTCTTCCGCGGCGTCCTGATCGGAGCGTTCGCGACCGGCTTCGGTATCTCACCGTGGCTCCTGGCGATCGGCTCCTCGGTGCTGTTCGCGATCGGTCACGGAATCCAGGGGAGGGCCGGGATCGTCGTCACGGGCGTGATCGGATTCGCGCTGGCGGGCCTGTTCGTCCTCTCGGAGAGTCTGGTGGCCGTCGTCACCGCCCACTACCTGCTGAACGCGTTCGAGTTCGCCGTTCACGAGGGCTTCGGTCTCGATCGATAGCCGGAGTGAGCGCCGGTCCGCGGAGTGGTGACGGGCTCCCCCGAGTATCGGCGCTACTAATGCGCTGCGGGCGAACGTGTGCCCATGAATCAGCTTCGGACCGCGCCCGCGTGGACGCAGCGAGTGCTCCTCGTCGGTGTCGTCGCATACTTCGCGACCTGGATCGGCTCCATCGCCCTCGAATCGTCGCTCCTCGGACTGGCGAGTGCGGCGCTCTTCGGGTTCATCGCCGCTGGAATCGGCGTGGTAGTGATCACCGAGGCCAGCGAGGGAGAGACCATCCTGCTGATCGGTGGTGCTGGGCTCGCACTCGGCGGACTGGCGGAACTCGTCTGGGTTGCCGGGTTGCTGGCCGGGGTCGTGATCACCGTCGCGAGCCAGGTGGCGTCGCTGCTCGTCTTCGGTGGGCTCCTCGCGTACGTCTACGCCGTCTGGATCGCCGGCTAGGACACGCGGCCGGCACGTGATGTGGACGTGATCGTGACGAAGAGAGAGAGAGAGAGAGAGAGAGAGAGACGCGGTGCGTGGCGGTGTGCGCCCGTCGACTAGAGACCTTCGAGCGACCTGAGTCGTTGCTCGACGGACGGCGGGGCAGCGCTCGGTCCGTCGCGGACGCGGTGGTCGGGGATGAGAAGTGGCGCCGGATTCGCCTCGAGCGCCGTTCGAACGAGGATCAGATCGTCCTCGTCGTCCGGGTCGACGTCTGGCGTCATCGCGGCGAGACCGGCGACGTCGATGCTCTCGCCGTAGGGGATCGTCCGAACCTGCTCGAGCACGGAACGCTGGTCGGTCGGCACGGTCAGCGCCACGGTGACGTCGTCGAACGAGACGTCCGAGACGCCGTCGAGGTACTCGACGATCCGATCGAGAACGGGATGGTCCGACGTGGCATCCGCGTCCGGCTGGGCCGGAAACGAGACGGAGAGCACGCGACCGCTCGCGATTCCGACCTGCACGTAGCCGTCGAGAAAGGGAACCTCACGCGCGTAGATCCCAGCGTCTTCCATGTCGGGTCGGAGGTGAGCGACCCCCTTGAAGATTCGGTCCCGTCGGTCGTCGGCCACGAGTTCATCGTCGGTCAGCCTGGTCTCCAGTTCGTCGTCGGTCCCCGGACCGCGGCGAGACGCGCAAGCCTTATGTATAAATCAGTACATTGGTGTACGATGATGACTTGTAACGAACTCGCCGCGCCAGTTCGGTCGATCCTGACGGCGGCGAGAGACCGATCGCAGCCGGATGGAACACCCCTCGCCGTGTCGCCGCGGTCACTCCCCCAGGCGATACGGGACGCCGAATCCGACGGCCGGGTCCCGATCGTCGCCGAGATCAAACCGACGAGTCCGACGACCGACGGGAGACGAACCGACGATCCCGTCGAGCTGGCCCGGGCGATGATAGCGGGCGGCGCAACCGCGCTCTCGGTACTGACGGAACCGGATCACTTCGGGGGGTCGCCGGAGGCCCTCGAACGCGTCCGCCAGGCTGTCGACGTCCCGGTCCTCAGGAAGGACTTCATTCTCCGCGAGGAGCATCTCGACGTCGTCGCCGCCGACCTCGTCCTGGTGATCGCTCGGTTCGTCGATGACCTCCCCGGACTGGTCACCGCCGCCCGGGATCGAGGCTTCCAGGTGCTGGTGGAAGTACACACCCGCGAGGAACTACGCGCGGCGCTCGACGCCGGCGCGCGATTCGTCGGTATCAACAATCGCGATCTGGCCGCCCTCGAGGTCGACCTCTCGACGTTCGAGCACGTCGTCGGGTCGACCGGGGACGGTGGGACGGCGAACGGGCTCGCCGCGGCCGACAATCTCACGGATCGACTCGCGGACGTCACGCTCGTCGCCGAGAGTGGTGTGTCGACGCCGGACGACGTGCGCCGACTGCGAGGGGCGGGTGCAGACGCCTTGCTCGTTGGGAGCGCGATAATGGACGGCGACGTGGAGGCGAACACGCGACGGCTGGTCGAGGCCGGACGGCCAGAAGACGGTCGGACCGACGCCGACCCGAAGGCTCGTTCGACCAGCGAACAGGGGGTGGATGCCGCGTGAGTGACTCCTCGATCGGTGGACGCGAGACGATGGCCGACACAGCGGGCCGGTTCGGACCGTACGGTGGCCAGTACGTGCCCGAGGCGCTGGTGCCCGCGCTGGCCGAACTCGTCGACGCCCACGAGCGCTACGTCCTGCACAACGAGGACGGCTTTCGCGACGAACTGCGCGAGCACCTGCGGACCTTCGCCGGCCGGCCGACACCGCTTCAGCGCGCGGACGCCCTGAGCGAGCGCTACGGCCGCGATATCTATCTCAAGCGCGAAGACCTCGTCCACGGCGGTGCGCACAAGCTTAACAACGCGCTCGGGCAGGTCCTCCTCGCGACGTACATGGGCAAAGACCGCGTCATCGCCGAGACCGGTGCCGGCCAGCACGGCACTGCGACGGCGATGGCCGCCGCCCACCTCGACGTGCCCTGCGAGATCTACATGGGCCGGGTCGACGTCAACCGCCAGCGACCCAACGTCTACCGGATGCGGATGAGCGGCGCCGAGGTGACGCCGGTCGATGCCGGCAGCGCGACGCTGAAGGAAGCGATCAACGAGACGATGCGTGACTGGGCGGGCAGCGTCGAGACGACCCACTACGCCGTCGGATCGGTCGTCGGGCCGCACCCATTCCCCGCACTCGTTCGGGACTTCCAGGCCGTCATCGGCGAGGAGATCCGCACCCAGATCCGCGACGAGGCCGCGCGCCTCCCGGACGACGTCGTCGCCTGCGCCGGCGGTGGCTCGAACACGATGGGCACGTTCGCCGCGTTCGTTGAAGACGAGCGGCCTGCGGACGCAGATTCCGAAGGCGACGCCACCGCTGACGTCGCCCTCCACGCCGTCGAAGCCGGCGGCTCCGACCTCGGTATCGACGAGGAGTCCGGCGTGGCGCCGAACTCTGCGTCGCTGTCGACCGGCACCGAGGGCGTCCTCCACGGCGCGCTGACCAAGCTCCTCCAGACCGAGGACGGGCAAGTCGTCGAATCACACAGTATCAGCGCGGGCCTGGACTACGCCGGCGTCGGGCCGGAGCTGGCCGAGCTGGTCGACCGGGACCGGGTGACGCCCGCGACGGTCGACGACGACGCGACGCTCACCGCGTTTCACCGTCTCTCGCGGCTCGAAGGGATTATTCCCGCCCTGGAATCGAGTCACGCGCTCGCCTACCTCGAGGAGACCTGTGGACCGGACGCCGACGCGACGGACGAGGACGGCGACGTGTCCGACAGGAACGACGACGCGTCAGGCAGAGGCGGCGACGTGTCCGACAGGGGCGGCGACGCGTCGGGCGAAACGGGGGACGCCGATCTCGGCGACCTGGTCGTCGTGACCGTCTCCGGACGGGGCGACAAGGATCTGGAGACCGTTCTGGAGGAAACCGACCGGCGCGACATCGAGACCGCGCCCGACGTGGAGGTGTTCGACGGATGAGTGACGACCGACGAGTCGTCGAGACCGACTCGGCGATCGAGGCGGCGATCCGCGAGAACCACCCGGCGCTGATCACCTATCTCACCGCAGGCGATCCGGATCTCGCCTCGACGACGCGCTACGTGGAGGCGCTCGACCGCGGCGGCGCGGACGTGATCGAACTCGGCCTACCGTTCTCGGAGCCCATCGCGGAGGGGCCGACGATCCAGTCGGCGATTTCCCGCGCCCTGGAGGCCGGGACCACACCAGACTCGTTCTTCGACCTCGTCGAATCCATCGAGACGGACGCACCGCTGGTCGTGATGACCTACACGAACCTCCTGATGCAATACGGTCCGGCCGAGTCGGGCACCGACGTCGCGCCCTTCGTCGAGCGGGCCGCCGACGCCGGCCTCGACGGCGTCATCATCCCCGACCTGCCCGCGTCGGAAGCGGGTGGCGTACGCGAGGCCTGCGAGGCCGCGGGACTGGACCTCATCGCGATCGTCGCGCCGACGACCGAGGGCGAGCGTCTGGAGACGCTGCTCTCGACGACGAGCGGATTCGCGTACGTTCAGGCGCGACTGGGGACGACTGGCGCGCGGACCGACGTCTCGACGGCGACCCACGAGAGCCTGAAACGACTGGACGGCGCGGACGTCCCGGTCGCCGTCGGGTTCGGCGTGAGTGAACCCGAACACGCCCGCGAGATCGTCGCCGCCGGGGCCGACGGCGTCGTCGTCGGCAGCGCGCTGGTCGAACTGGCCGCCACGAGCGACGACCCCGAGCGGGCGCTCGAAGCGACGGCGCGCGAACTGAAGCGTGGTGCGCGAGCCGGGACCGACGCGAACGCAATACCGGAACCAGAACGATCATAGTCGAGAGGTTGCTACACAGTCTCAATATGACCGTCGGACGCGACGCGCGGCTGGCCCGGCTACGGACAGGGGATCGGTACCTGATGGTACCGATGGACCACGGCATCACGCTCGGTGCCGTTCGCGGACTGAAAAACATCGAATCGACGATCGACGCGGTGACGCGAGGGGGCGCCGACGCCGTCCTCACGCAGAAGGGAATCGCCCCGCGCGTCCACCCCACCAAGAACGACGCGGGATACGTCGTTCACCTGAACGCCTCGACGACGATCGGTCCCGACGAGAACGACAAACGCCTCACCGGGACGGTCACGGAAGCCGTCCGCGCGGGCGCCGACGCCGTCTCCTTCCACATCAACGTCGGTTCGGACCACGAACCCGACCAGCTGGCCCAGCTCGCCGAGGTCACCGCCGACGCGGACCGCCTCGGCATCCCCGTTCTCGCGATGGCCTACGCCCGCGGGCCCGGCCTCGACGGCGACGAACCCGACGCCCTCGGCCACGCCGTTCGACTCGCCGAGGAGGTCGGCGCCGACCTCGTCAAGACGGGCTACAGCGGCGACGCCGACAGCTTCGAACACGTCGTCGAATCGACGCGCCTGCCCGTCCTCATCGCCGGCGGGTCGCGCGGCTCGGACCGCGAGACCCTGGAGATGGTCCGGGGGGCCGTAGATGGCGGGGCGGCGGGCGTCTCGATGGGCCGATCGATATTCCAGCACGAGGATCCGGAAGCCATCACGCGAGCGGTCTCCGCAGTCGTACACGACGACCAGCGCGTCGAGACGGCGCTGGAGAAAGCAGGCCTCGCCGTCGAGTGCTAAGCAGGCCGTTCCGACGAGTGCTAAGCAGGCCGTGCCCACGAGTGCTAAGCAGGCCGTGCCCACGAGTGCTAAGCAGGCCGTGCCCACGAGTGCTAAGCAGGCCGTGCCCACGAGTGCTAAGCAGGCCGTGCCCACGAGTGCTAAGCAGGCCTCGCCGTCGAGTGCGACGTGGGTGACGGTGCCTCCCGCGTCTGTCAGTTTCGACCGTCGTCACGCAGTCGTTCGACGATCGCCGCACCGACTCGGGCCACGTTTTCCGTCGCCAGCGACACCGACTCGTCGATACCCTCGAAGCTGTCGTGGACGGTCTCGCCCGGCGCGGGCCGGTCGTAGTTCGCCACCGCCCGCAGGCTCAGGTACCGGTCGACGGCGTCGAAGCGAGCGAGCGCGGTCGCCGTCGCGGCGTCTTCCATCTGGGTCGTGACGTAGGGTTCGATGTCGTAGGACCGACAGAGCGAGTCGACCTCGCGAGCGAGGGCGCTGCCGTGCCAGAACTCGTCGCTCGTCACCGTCGAACCGACGCCGACGCGCGGCCCGTGAGCCGGCGATTGCGGGTAGCGGTCCTGGTACGACCGAACAGCGTCGTCCTCGTCTAGGTCGACGTTCTCGGCGGCGGCCGCCGCGAGCGACACCAGGTCGGGATCGAGATCGATCAGTGACGCCTCGGGGAGGTAGGAGAGTTGCTCGATTGCGATCGGAGCGTGGTCGTTCGAGTCGGCATCGGGAGGGTGCAGTCCGGAGTCGCGGTCGGCGGTTGTATCGCCAACTTCGGCGGGGTCCCAGCGGTGCTTGCGGTCCCAGTCGAGGATCGCGTCGGCGAGGAATACGGAACCCGGGACCGCACGGGCGGGCGGCGCGCCGGCGATACCCGCGGAGAGCCAGTGCGCGCCGGCGACGTCGAGCCCGTCGGCCCCCCAGAGCGATGCGACCGTGGTTGCTGCCGGGGCCTTTCCAAGTCCGGTCGTCGTCACGGCGACGCCGCCGTCCGGACTGGTCACGTACAGCGGGCCGTCGGTCCCGGGAATGTCGTACGCCGCCTCGATCGAGAGGCGCTCCAACCACGGCGCTCGCTCGTCGAAGGGCGGGTCGAACGCGACAGCCGGGAGGACGACGACCGCTGGTCGGATCGACGCGTTCGGGTCGAGCGGTTCTGGCGTCGGGAGATCGAGCGACGACCGGCCGACCGTCGGACCATCGGGCGTCATCAGTGCCCGTGACGATGCCACCGATACCCGAAAGAGTGCCGGTCGAGCGCACGACATCGGACAGTCTTGTTACCTAGGATACACAACGTGCCCCGAGATCGAAACGATCACGGTCGGACGCTTCGGACCGAAACACGTGTCGCGGATCGCCCCGACGAACGAGGAGATCCTCGCCCACGCTCGCGTCCACGCCCGGTCGGTCGCCGACGAGATCGGCGTCGACATAGACGCGGTCGACTGGGCGGTCTCGCCGCGTGCCAAGCGTCGCGCCGGCGCGTGCCGGTGGAACGCAGACGAGGAGACGGCGACGATCGTCATCTCGCGGCGGGCCTACGAGACGTTCGAGCGCGACGCGTTCGAGGCGGTCGTCCGCCACGAACTGATCCACGCCTGGGAGTTTCAGCGCTTCGGCGAGTCGGACCACGGCCCGCGGTTTCGCGAGCGCGCGGACGAGTTCGACGTCTCCGTCCACTGCGAATCCTTCACGAAACCGCGGTATCGACTCCGTTGCCGGCAGTCAGACTGTGACTGGACCCTGCGACGGCATCGGGCGTCGAAACCAGTCACGTCGCCGGATCGCTACCACTGCGGCGACTGCGGGGGCTCGCTCGTCGTCGAACACGTCGAGAGCGGCCGCACCTGGACGACCACGAACGAGTACGACGATGCGCGGGCGGCCCTGGGCGACGACTGGTAGCCGCGGTCCGAGCGCGATCGGACGGCGGAGCCGTCACGACCGATCGCGACGGACGGGCACGTTCGAACGCGAACGGGCGAGCGTGACCACACGACGAACCCGAGCGCGTCGAGTCGAGACGGGGGACTTTATTCGGTGCCGGGAGAACGAGGTGTATGGGACTGCTGGAGCGATTGCGCGGAGAGGGGAACACGGCGCGGTTCGACGACGTCGAGGCCGACGTCACCTACACAGTCTCGCCGGCGAGCCACACGATCGCCTTCGCGATCGCCGTGTCGGCCGCCGAGCGCGACGCGCTGGCCGACCTCGTGCGCGCGGACGAGACGGCCACAGGCCACGAAGAGACGCTAACCACGGCGGTCTCGGCGGCCCTCGACGACGAGGTGGCCGACCCCGACGCCGTCGTCGACCGGATCCGACGACCGCGCCGCGTCGCCGCAGCCGTCGCTGAGACGTGGGAGGAGTTGCTGACGGACGATCCGGACGTAGTCTACCTGCCGGTCGGAATGGCGGGCGAACTGGCTGCGTTCGTGGCCACGTGTCGCGAACGCGACGCGAACGCAGACGATTCGTTCACCCTCCCGGATACCTTCGAGCGGGTCGCGTCACTGGTGGTTCGGATCAAGGGGGCGACGGAGCGACCGGACAACCGAATCGTCGTCCACCGCGATCGGGTGCCCGCGGTCGAACCGACGGTGCGGTCCGGTGTGGACGAGCCGTCTCAGAGCAGCGCCGAGAGGGCAGAAAGCGAGGAGAGTTCGTAGGTCGGTTCGTGCTGTGAATCAGCGGTGGGATCACCGGCACCGACGTCGTGGCCCGCGGCCAGCCAGGCCGAATCCATCCCGACCGCGTTCGCGCCGGCGACGTCCGCGTAGGGCGCGTCGCCGACGTGGATCGTGCGCTCCGGCGTCGCGCCGAGCGAGGTGAGCGCGCGCTCGAACGGGACGGGATCGGGTTTCGGCGGGACGCCGTCGTCAGGGTCGACGAAGACGGAGACGTCGAACGCGTCCTCGATCCCGAGAGTTTCGAGTTTCGGAACCTGCGTCGGTCGGCTGCCGTTCGTGATCAATCCCACAGCGTCGGTCGCGGCGCGCGCCCGGTCGAGTATTCGAGCGGCCCCGTCGCGAAAGCGAACCGCGCTCGGGTCGTACGCATCGAGATAGGCGTCGGTCAGCGCGGCGGCGACGGCGTCGTCGTGGCCTGCTTCGGACGCGGCGAGCGAGAAGAGGTTCTCGTGGAACGTTCGATCGGTGAACGCTGGCTGTACGCGCGGGAGGAGTGCCTGCAGGTCGGCGTGTGAGCAGAACGGTTCGCGGCCGGTCCGGTCGAACGCGGTCTCGAGGAGGGCGGTGGGGTCCTGCGTCGAGACGCACAGCGTCCGATCGAGGTCGAAGCACACGGCGTCGTAGGCCGACATCTGCGAGAACGAACGGCTGCCCGATATCTAACGGTTGCGTGAGAACTGGTGACGAAGACCGCGTCAGGCGTGGGGCCGGTCCCGGAGGCCATTCGGAGACGATCACGCTATCCGCCACGTTCAAGCCGGTCCCGCCCGAGCGTCGAGACATGACACGCGAAGTCTGGGTGAAAGCCGACGACAGCGTCGGCGAGTGGGAGGCCCGTCGCGATCGGATCACGGCCGCCCTCGAAGCCGGTGCTGACTGGGTCTTAGTCGACGAATCCGACGTCGAGCGCGTCCGCGAACTCGGCGACATCCGCGTCGCCGCCTTCCGAACCGACGGCGACGTCTCGCTGATCGACGACGCGGAAGCCGAGGAGACGGACGCACGGCCCGACGTCTCCGTCGTCGGCAAAGACGGCGAGGGCGACGGAACCATCTCGCTGCCGACCGACTACGCAGGGTCGGCGGACCTCTCGACGCTCCGACGCGACGGCGAGGTACCGGGTGGTGCATACGTCACCATCGCAGGCGAGGAGTACGAGGAGTTCGCCGAAGCGGCGGCAACCGACGCGGCGTACACGATCGTGATCGGGGAGGACTGGACCATCATCCCGCTCGAGAATCTGATCGCTCGTATCGGCGAGGAGACCGAGCTCGTCGCCGGCGTGACGAGTGCGGAGGAGGCCCGAACCGCGTTCGAGACGCTGGAGCTCGGCGCCGACGCGGTGCTCGTCGACACCGACGACCCCGACGAGATCAGGAAGGCGGTCGAGGTTCGCGACGCCGGCGAGCGGGAACAACTCGACCTCACGTGGGGGACGGTCACCTCGATAGAGCAGACCGGCTCGGCGGACCGCGTCTGCGTCGACACCGGTCGCCTGCTCGACGACGACGAGGGAATGCTCGTCGGCTCGATGGCCCGCGGTCTGGTGTTCGTCCACGCCGAGACCGCCGACTCGCCCTACGTCGCCGCCCGTCCGTTCCGGGTGAACGCCGGCGCCGTCCACGCCTACGTCAGGACGACGGATGGCGGAACGAAGTACCTCTCCGAACTCCGGAGCGGCGACGAGGTACAGGTCGTCGACCGCGACGGTCACACCCGTGAAGCCGTCGTCGGCCGGGTAAAGATCGAACAGCGACCGATGTTCCGACTCGCCGTCGACGTCGAGGACGACTCCGTGGAAACGCTCCTGCAGAACGCGGAGACGGTGGCCGTCGCGACGCCCGACGGGCGGACGCCGGTCACCGAGCTGGAAGCGGGCGACGAGATCGGACTCTACTACGAGGACACCGCACGTCACTTCGGCGAGGCCGTGGACGAACAGATCATCGAAAAGTAATCGTCGCAGGCTCGGTCCATCAGTCCGTTCTCACCACCCATCGCCGGCGTCCCTGCGGGTCGGGACGGAGAGCGTCAGTTCGACGTCGCCTCGCCCGCCTCCTCCAGTCGCGTCGTACACCAGTGACAGAACGTCAGGTCTTCGTCGAGCGGTTTGCCGCAGTGCGGACAGGCGGCGACGTCGTCGCCGTCGCCTGGGGCGTCGGTCATCCCGAGCGCCTGCGTACCGGCGTGGACCGCCGCGAACAGCGAGAGAAACGTCAGAGTGAATCGATCGATGGCGTCCGTGCCGTCCTCCATGGTCTCCATCATCTCGGCCGTCGTCTCACTCATCGAGGTCGCGGTCGCCGCGTCCGCGGAGGCGATGGCCCACAGTTCCTCGACCGGGAAGAGGAGAACGATTGAGGTGACGAACAGCGTCCCGAATAGCAGCGCGCGGCCCCAGTCACGGACGAGGACGTGCCCGGCTCCGGGAACGAACAGCGAGAGGCCCGCAGCGACCACGGCACGTATCCAGGACATCGACAGGTACCACAGCTTGAATCTCGGCGCGGTTAATTCCCTCGTTTTTACCGGCGGGACCGGTCGAGCCCGACGGCGTCGAGCGCGTTCGAAAGGGTCGCCAGATCGAGCTGGCCCGGCGCCGTCCGGGCGTCCGGATCGAGCGGTGCGTACGCAATGTGCGAGCCGTAGATTGGCGCCACGACGCGGGTATGCGAGCCGATCGATCCCATGGCCATCGTGGCGACCGTACGGCCCGCGGTCGTCGCGTCGTGGGTCGCCTCGAGGAGTGTGAGCGTGTCCGTGCGATCGGTCGCCGTCACGGCGAGTTTGGCGACGTCGCCGTGTCGACTCGCCTCGGCCAGGAGCGCTTCGAGCGTCCGTCTCCGTGGCGTTCCCCGAAAGTCGTGGATCGATACGACGACCGCGACGTCGCGGTCGCGGGCGGCGTCGAGGACGCGGTCCGCGTCACCGGCCCTGATCGCGGCCAGTTCGACGTCCACCGCGTGGACCGCCTCGCGAGCCGTCGCGGCCGCGAGCGTCTCGATTCGTGCGGTCTCGTTCGACGTCGCCGCGCCGCCTTCCCAGGCCGCCCGATTCGTCGCCAGAATCGGGAGCGAGCCATCGTACGCGTCGAGCTCGGCGAGTGGCTCGTCGGCCCGGTCGAGCCGAAACTCGATCGCGTCCGCGTGTGCCCGAGCCGCCGGCTCGTCGTCGAGCGACGCCGTCGAGACCGCGAGGACGAGCGACTCGAAGTTCATGTCGGACGGATACGAGCTGGGTGGGAGCGATCGTTCGGTTCTGACGGCCGTGTGTGAGAATTCGGAATCCGACCCTTACGCGAGGCCGATCGAGTCCTCGGCTTCGAGGAGTTCGTGGTAGCGATTGCGGATCGTGACCTCGGAGATGTCGGCGACTTCGCTGACGGCCGCCTGGGTGGTCTTCTCGTTGGTGAGTAGGGCGGCGGCGTAGACGGCGGCCGCGGCGAGCCCGACCGGCGACTTTCCGGAGTGGACGCCCTTCTCCTTCGCGTTCTTCAGGAGCGAGCGCGCGCGGTGTTCCGACTCGTCGGAGAGGTCGAGCCCGGAGGCAAAGCGCGGGACGTAGCTCTCGGGGTCGGCCGGCTGTACTTCGAGACCGAGTTCACGGACCACGTAGCGGTAGGTGCGGGCGATCTCGTTCTTCTCGACGCGGCTGACGTCGGCGATCTCGTCGAGCGAGCGGGGAACGCCGGCCTGGCGCGCGGCGGCGTAGACGCAGGCCGTCGAGACGCCCTCGATCGAACGCCCCGGCAGGAGGTCCTCCTCCAGGGCACGACGGTAGATGACAGACGCCGTCTCGCGGACGTTCGTCGGCAGACCGACCGCACTCGCCATACGGTCGATCTCGCCGAGGGCCTGTTTGAGATTCCGTTCCTTCGAGTCGCGCGTCCGGAAGCGCTCGTTCCACTTGCGCAGACGCTGCATCTTCTCTCGCTGGCGCGAACCCAGCGAGTTTCCGTACGCGTCCTTGTTGCGCCAGTCGATGTTGGTCGAAAGCCCCTTGTCGTGCATCGTGTTGGTGGTCGGGGCACCGACGCGGGATTTCTCGTTCTTCTCACTGGCGTCGAATGCGCGCCACTCCGGGCCGCGGTCGACGGAGTCCTCGGCGACGACCAGACCGCAGTCGGCACAGACGGTCTCTCCGTGCTCGTCGTCCGCGACGAGCTGGCCGCTGCACTCGGGGCAGGTGACACGGTCGTGACTCGATTCGTCCTCTCGTTCGGTCGTTCGTTCCTCGTTACGTCGTACTCGGGTGGTCTGGGAGGCGTTCGTCATGCGAGATGTGTGTGCGCTGACCGGGTGAACAGTGGTGCGCGCGGCCAGAGTCGTTGCTATCCCTGTTCAAATACGCGACGCTTAAGTATTTCGGTATCAGGATACGAACGGCCCGGATACGCATATTTTCGCCCGAACGACGAACTCGAACCAAAATATTTATATAAGTTCAACTGTCCGAAGCGTTCGGTCGGGACAACGGTGAATCAAAAGCCAGGGTCGGTCGCTCCGTCCCGTCGTCGAGAGGCCCGGTTGCGGCCGTCCGGCGTCCACAACGGCGCGCCGGCGAACTGGATCGGAACCCGTTCGGTGACACCCGACGAGACGGTCACGAGTACTGATCGATTACCTCGCCGTACCAAGGGGGCCTTCCCGGTCGGTAATAACTCGCTACCGATAGCCGAAAACCGCAAGACTGCGACGGATTAACCGTCCGTACCAAACCCCTCAAGGGTGTGGTCGTCGGTGGTCGTAGTATGAGCACAGCGATGGCACCCGACCTCTCGACGAAGCAGTACCAGATCCTCGAGTACCTCCGCGAGCACGCCGGCACGAAGACGTACTTCAAGTCGCGGCTAATCGGCAAGGAGCTCGGGATGACGGCGAAAGAGGTCGGTTCGAACATCACGAGCCTCCAGAACGGCGATTACGACGTCGAGATCGAGAAGTGGGGCTACTCGTCCAGCACGACCTGGAAGGTAGACCTGGACTGAAACGGTGTGACGGCGAGGTCCCGGTCGTCCGACCCAGCGTGATGGGTTCGAACGAATCGGTACGACTTCGATCGAGGGGATACCGGACGCCGCGTCGATCGTGTCGGCGCGGGCGTTACTCCCCCTGTTCGTCCACAGACTGATTCCGTTCGTCCGCAGACCGATCCTCGTCCACGGATTCGACACTCCTCAGTGCTTCGTCGCCGACGCCGACGGCGTCCGTCACTGGCACCGACTCGTCCAGTGTCCGACCCCCGACGAGCAGCTCACCGTCTGGATCTTCGACGTAGACGTCGTCCGCGAAGCCCGCCTCGGCGTGTGGGTGGTCGGGATCGTCGAGTCGCCCAGGCGTCGACGGCGCGTCCGGGAGTGGACCCGTCGCGAACTCACCCAGCGGATCGGCGATCGTGATTCCCCAGGCGTCGAAGAAGTCCGCGTACCGGTCGAAGTGCGCGTCCAGTTCGTCGACGGGTATCTCCATCATCTCCGTCCAGCCGTGATTGTAGAAGTCGAAGTTCGCCTGCAGATGGGTGATCTCGCGCGCTGCGGCCTCGTCGTAACCGGCACGGAGAGCCTCCAGATAGGTGTCGACAGTGACGTCGAACAGCGCGTCGAGGTGTGCGTGGCGCTCCTCGGCGTGATTCGGGTCTGCCGTGCCGAGGAATACGCGGGTGTGTAGCCGAACGAGGCCACGGCGGGCGACGTCGCGGACGACTGGCGTTTCGAGCGCCTTCCGTGAGGCGACGTGACGGGCGGTCTGACGAAGTTTCACGGTGGGCCGTTCGACCGCCAAGCCCATCAGCGGTTCGACCGGGGACGGCCGACGACGATCACGTTCGACCATCTCGTGACGTCGGAGAACCGACAAGTACGGTACTGATAGTACGGTTCCCCGTTCCGTTCGCACCGATGCTGCTTTACACACGATTCCGCCAGCCCGCGGGCGTGTCGGTCCCATACCGAGATAGCAACCCACTTTAACCCGGCTTTCGAACCTGCGTGCATGAGCGAGTACGTCATTATCGGCGACGGAATCGCGGGCAGTTCCGCCGCCGAAACCCTTCGCGAGGAGGATCCGGACTCCTCGATCACGGTCATCACCGACGAAGGGGAACCCCTGTACAACCGGATCCTGATCAAAGAACACGCCAAGGGGAAACTCCCCGAGGCACCGATCTCGATCCACGACGAGTCCTGGTACGACGAACGGGACGTCGACCTGTCGCTCAACACCCACGTGACGGCGGTCGACGTCGACGCGAAGACGATCCACACGCACGAGGGCGAGGATATTTCGTACGACAAACTGCTCGTCGCGACCGGCGGCACACCGACGCAGCTGCCAGTCCCGAACTCCGACGCCGACGGCGTCTACCACTTCTGGACGTTCCAGGACGCCCGGGGGATCAAGGAGGCCGCGGAGGCGGCCGACCGGGGCGTCGCCGTCGGGGCCGGCCTGCTCGGCATCGACTTCGCGGCCGTCATGGGCTCGCAGGACGTCGACGGCAAGTACCTGATGCGCGGCGACCGGTGGTGGCGCTACGCGCTCTCGGGCGACGGCGCCGAGATCATCCACGACGGCCTGCGCGAGATGGGCGTCGAGCCCGTCTTCGACAGTGGCGTCGACCACTTCGAGGTGAACGACGCCGGGCACGTCACGGCCGCCGTCGATCCGAACGACGAACGCTACCCCTGCGAGTTCGCCGGCGTGGCGATCGGCCTGACCTTCAACACCGAGTTCCTCCGCGGGACGGGCATCGACCGCGACGGCGGTATCGCCGTCGACGAGTTCATGCGAACCGGCGTCGACGACGTCTACGCGGCCGGCGACCTCACCCGATTCTACGACACGCTCATCGGCCAGGAGGCCCAGAACGGCTCCTGGGGCTCGGCGAAAGAGCAGGGACGCGTCGCCGCGGTCAATATGGCCGCCGACGAGGAAGCCGAGGGCTTCGAGTGGGTCTCGTCGTACTCGATCACGCACTTCGACTTTCCCTTCCTCTCGTTCGGCCATCCGACGATCGGCGACGACCACGTCGAGAAGCGCTACGGCGACACCGAGTGGCGCCGCGTCGCCCTGCAAGACGGCCGCGTCGTCGGGGGCGTCCTCATCGGCGACCTCTCACAGCAGCGCCCACTGAAACAGCTCATGCGCGATCAACGGGACCTGAGCGGACAGACGGAGCGACTGCTCGACGAGCAGATCGACCTCGACGAACTGGCACCCACACAGGACTGAGTACGCGCGGTCACGAGCCGGGCGGGGGAGTACAGGCCGCGGAGTCATGGCCGGCCAGTCGGGACCGGCACGGACGAGAGTACGGAACGGCGAGTCACGGGTCCGACCGACACGGACGACGGACCGCGGAGGTACGTCGGGACCAGACATCACCTCGGCTAGACCGCCGTCTCGCGTATCGACACGGTTTTGCGTCGGCCACGCCAGGGTTCGGACATGAACGGCGGCACCGACATGACCCTCGCGTTCGAGCTGGCCGCGCTCGAAGAACTCGCCTACCCGGAGCGCGTCTTCGAGGACGCCCGCTCCTGGAGCACGTACGTAGGCGTCGTCTCCGAGAAACCCACGTACGTCGTCACCAACTTCACTCGTAAGAATCGCATCCGCCAGGACTTCTTCTCCGGCCCGCGCGGGAAGGCAGAGAGTCTCGAGAGCGTCAAAGACCAGTTCGACACCGATCGCCAGGTCTTCATCGGAACGTCCGACGAGGACGAGGAGATGGCCGACGACCTCGACTGGGAGTACCTCTCCGTGGAGGAGGCTGCGGAGGCGGCCGACTGGACCATCGCTGCCACCGTCGAGGACGACGAGGTCGACGAGACCGAGGCCGGTGAGAAGCGCGACGACTGGCCGTGAGGTCGAACTCACCGTCGAGAGGGGTGTCCGAAATCCGGGGCCTGAACCGCTATCACCGTCGCGACGGAAGACGGTCGCGCTCGAACACGATCCCGATGCGTCGCCCTTATTGGACCACCGTCCCAAGGTCTGTTCATGACAACCCCCCGAGTGCCCGGTGACGGCGGCCGGGGACAGCTCGAGTTGCCGTGCGGAGAACCGCTCGATCCGCGAGCGGTCGACCTCGGAATGCGCGAGCACGCCTGCCCGTGCGGCGATCGGCACGCGGTGGTCCTCGACGTACACCCGCCCTCGCGCTTTTTCCCGGAATCGTTCGTCGACGTGCTACGCGAGACGATCGAACCCGCCGACGAGTTCGACGCCTTCGGAACGCCGCACCTGCTCGGCATCGTCATGGAGGAGTTCCCCGAGTCGATCGCAGTCCACGACGCCGAAGACGACGGATCGGTCGGCTACGCCATGCTGTGGGTGACGACGTTCGACGCCCGCCGGTTACACGAGATCGTCGTCGAACTCGTCGTCGAGTTGATGGACCACGCGGTCAGTCACGCCGACGACGACGCGATCGTACGGGAGTTCGAGTCACAGCTCGACGGGTTCGACGTCGCGGCGTTCGTCGAGGAGTATCGCGCGGTCAGAAACGTCGACTCGCGCGGCGACCGGCCCGTCTGAGGGGCTCGCGGTCGTCTGAGCGACCGGCACATCTGCGGAGATCGTACTCGTCTGAGCGACCGGCACCCGTATGAGTGGTGCGAACTCGGTCGAAAAAGGTACGATCGTCCGAGACGTGTTCCCCGGTTCGGTGGTCAGTTAGTGTCTGACAGCGCCGAGGGTACCCGTCTCGCACGATCGCTCGGTGCTGTCAGTGATCATCCTCCGCCATCCGTCTCCCATCCGATTCCGGGCCGGCCCGCGTGCCATCCGTCACCACGTGAATGCGCGCGCCGCCGTCCGGACTCTCCTCGATCTCGACGGTCCAGCCGTGCGTCTCGGCCACGTCGGCGACGATCGCGAGCCCGTAGCCGGTTCCGTCTGTCGACGTTGTGTAACCCGTTTCGAGGACGGCGTCGCGGTCCGCCGGGGGGATACCTGGTCCGTCGTCGTCGATCGCGAAGCCGTCGTCGGTCCGTCGAATCGAGAGCGAGACGTCCGGGCCGACGTGCTCGATGGCGTTTCGGAGGCAGTTCTCGAAGAGTGCGCGGAGGCGTCGTTCGCTGGCCTCGATCGTCCCGAGGGTGTCGTCGACGGCGACCGCCAGGTCGGGATCGACGGTCCGGTGGGCCGCATCGACGACGGAGACGAGGTCGACGTCAGCCGTCTCCTCGAGGGGTCGTCCGTTTCTCGCAAGCGAGAGCATGTCCTCGATGAGTTCACCCATGCGGCCGAGCGCCCAGTCGACCTCGTCTACGTGTGGTTCGATCTCGGCTGGGGCGCCCTCGCTCGCGAGTTCGAGGTGACCCTCCGCCAGCGTGAGGGGATTTCGCAGGTCGTGACTGACCACTCCGGCGAACTCGTCGAGACGTTCGTTCTGGCGTTCCAGTTCACTCGTCCGACGTGCGAGCGTCGCCTCCCGTTCGGCCCGATCGAGTGCCGCTTCGACGTTCGATCCCAGGATCTTCGCGAGCGCGAGCGCCTCGTCGTCGAAGTCGTCGACGGCAGGCGACGAGAGGATGATCACGCCGTGATCCCCGAGCGGAACGTACGCCTCGCTCCGGACGATGGTTTCCGGGTTCATCACGTCGGAGGCCGCGCGTACGTCCCCGTAACTCGCCGGCTCCCCGGTCTCGTAGGCCTCCCACATGAGGCCGTCACCGGGCTCGACGACGGGTGGATCCCCCAGAACTCGCTGGGCGCGATCGGTGTTCGCGACAGGGACGAGCGCGTCGGCCGGTTCGTCGTAGAGGAAGACGCCGTTGAGCGAGAAGTCGAGCGCATCGGTCGCCACCTCCGTCGCGACCTCGGCGACCGCCGTGACGCCCTCGGCCGACATGAGTTCACGCGTCCCCTCGTGGAGGTCACGGATCCGCCGTTCGCGCTCCCGTCGACGGGTGATGTCCCGAATAACGCCGACACTGCCGGAGAATGCACCGTCGTCGAACAGCGGAGAGACCATGGTCTCGGCGACGAACGCGTCCCCGTCGTCCGGATCGACGTCCATCTCGAAGGTGTCCCACTGACGGTCGGGATCTGAGAGGAGTTCGCGGAGCAACTCGGCACCGCGGTCGACGTGCTCTGCGGGCATGAACGACTCCGGTCGACAGCCCTCGACGTCTTCGGGCGTCGTTCCCAGTACAGCCGCCATCGCCTGGTTGACCATCTCGACACGACCGTCCGGATCGAGAACGTACATGGGATCGCCGACGGCCTCGACGAGGCGTTTGTATCGCCTGAGTTCACGCTCGCGTCGATTGCGGTCGGTGACGTCGGTGTAGATACCGTACTCGCGGTAGGTCTCTGCGTCCTCGATCGCGAAACCGGTGAAACTGAACTCTCGCGTGCCGGTCCGTCCCCGCCTGGTCAGGTGATCCCTGACGACCTCGTCGGTCCCCACCGTGTCGGCGACTCTGATCGCTTCGCTGGCTTCGGGGACCAGGAAGCCGTCGATCGGTTCGTCGACGATCTCGTCCCGGTCGAACCCGAAGGTCTCTTCGAACGCCGGGTTGACGTCCGCGACGTATCGCTCCTCGCCACGGGTGATGGCGACGGCGTCGGGGACGTTCTCGAAGAGGGTGGCGAACCGGTCGCGTTCCGCCCGCATCGCCCGTTTCGATCGGATTCGAGAGATCGCCGCGGAGACGTGTGCGGCGAGCAATTCGGCTAGTTTCTGATCGTGCTCCGAGTACGCGCCCGGCGACGTCGACACCGCCTGCAACACGCCGAAGTCGCCGACGGGAACACTGATCCCGGAACGGAGGGTCGCGTCTGCCGGTGCCGCGGCGTCGTCCGACGGAATGTGATCGGTTCGGCTCGATTCGCCGCGCTGGAACGTCTGCCCGGCGACCCCTTCGTCGAGTCCGTACGGACCCCAGCCCCCGGGCAGGGAGCCGACGGTCGCCTCCGGGACGAGTGCAGTTCCGTCTTTCACGTAGAGTGCGGCGGCGTACACGTCGAGGACCTTCGTCAGCGCCTCGACGGCGAACTCGTACGTCTCCGCCGGCGTGGCGCAGGTTTCGAACTCGAGTGCAACCTCGTGGAGGGACTCGACCGTTTGCCAGCGCCGTTTGAGCGCCGCCGTCGACTGGGTCTCAGTGAGTGCGTTCGACAGCGTCTTCGACAGCGAGTCCAGACTCTCGGTGGCGACATCGTCGATCGGAACGTATCCGGAGATCCCGACCTCGATCGCCTCGGCCGCGATCGACTCGTCCCCGCGTTCTGCGTGGAAGATCACCGGAGTCACGAATCCGTCCGCTCGGAGCGACCGCAGGAGAGAGATACCGTCGGTCGTCGGCAGGTCGTAGGCCGTGACGAGACAGTCGACCGCTCTGTTCTCGATGAGCGACCGCGCGTCCCCGACCCGATTCGCGGGTACGACGTCGATGGCGTCGGTCCGGAGCCCGTCCGCGACGGCGCCACCGACGGCCGGATCCGGGTGGAGGTAGACGACCGTCCACGTCGAGGAGTCGTCCTGGGGGTCCACCGTCGACATAGATATCAACACACCGACGCCCAGGTTATTAAGAAAATTGGCCAATTATACGAGATAGGTCCAGAGATAGTGTTCAGACACCGGAAACGGGACTAGCCGATCGCGATTTTCCTGTGGTGAGCGGCGAGCGGAGACGCGTCCTCCCTCGCTCGACGATCGGTTCGTCTATTCGAATTTCGAAAACATGCTACGGCTTTCGTAACGTATCGTGGGGCTTATTACGATGTGCGAACTTCGAACGGACGACCAATGGCTTCCGCGCACCACCGAGCCGGGGACGAGCCGGACGGGCGCACGATCCTGCTCATCGGCAGCGGACCGATCCAGATCGGCCAGGCGGCGGAGTTCGACTACTCCGGCGCACAGGCCTGCCGAGCGTTACAGGAGGAAGGCGCCCGTGTCGTCCTCGTCAACTCGAATCCGGCGACGATCATGACGGATCCGGAGATGGCAGACCGGGTCTACATCGAACCGATCACGACCGAAGCGATCGCCGAGATAATTCGCGAAGAGGATCCCGACGGCGTCATCGCCGGCCTCGGCGGCCAGACCGGCCTGAACGTCACCGCCGAACTCGCCGAGGAGGGCGTCCTCGAAGAACACGACGTCGAGATCATGGGCACGCCGCTCGACACCATCTACGCGACGGAAGACCGCGACCTCTTCCGCCAGCGGATGGAGTCGATCGGACAGCCAGTGCCTGCCTCGACGACGATCACGCTCGACGCGGACGAGTCCGTCGCCGAACTCACCGAAGCCGACCTCGAAGAACGCGTCGAAGACGCCGTCGACGAGGTCGGCGGCCTCCCCGTCATCGCACGGACGACCTACACGCTCGGCGGCTCGGGTTCCGGCGTCGTCTCCGAGATGGACGAGTTGATCGAGCGCGTCCGCACGGGGCTGCGACTCTCGCGCAACAGCGAAGTTCTCGTCACCGAATCGATCGCGGGCTGGGTCGAACTCGAGTACGAGGTGATGCGCGACGCCGACGACTCCTGTATCATCATCTGCAACATGGAGAACCTCGACCCGATGGGGATCCACACCGGCGAGTCCACCGTCGTCACGCCGTCGCAGGTCATCCCCGACGACGGCCACCAGGAGATGCGTACCGCGGCGCTCGACGTCATCCGCGAACTCGGCATTCAGGGCGGCTGTAACATCCAGTTCGCCTGGCGAGACGACGGCACGCCGGGCGGCGAGTACCGCGTCGTGGAAGTCAACCCGCGCGTCTCACGCTCCTCCGCGCTGGCCTCGAAAGCGACCGGCTATCCGATCGCCCGCGTCACCGCGAAGGTCGCGCTGGGCAAGCGTCTCCACGAGATCGAAAACGAGATCACCGGCCAGACGACCGCCGCATTCGAGCCAGCCATCGACTACGTCGTCACCAAGGTGCCGCGCTGGCCGATCGACAAGTTCGACGACGTCGACTTCGAGCTGACGACCGCGATGAAGTCCACCGGCGAGGCGATGGCCATCGGCCGGACCTTCGAGGAGAGCCTGCTGAAAGCCCTTCGCTCGTCCGAGTACGACCCGAGCGTCGACTGGGACGAGCTGGACGACGCGACGCTCTCGGCCGAGTACCTCGAACGACCCTCCCCCGACCGTCCCTACGCGATGCTGGAGGCGTTCGATCGTGGTTTCTCGATCGAGGACGTCTGCGAGCTGACCGGCATCTACGAGTGGTACGTCGAACGCTTCGCCCGGATCGCCGAAGCCGACGCCCTCGCCCGCGACGGCGAGTTCACCGACGCCGCCGTCGCCGGCCGGACGAACGACGAGATCGCCGCGCTCGCGGACGCCGACGTCGAATCGGTCGAGGCCGCAGTCCCCGGCCGCTCGTACAAGCAGGTCGATACCTGTGCGGGCGAGTTCGAGGCCGAGACGCCGTACTACTACTCCGCGCGCCAGTCGGCGCTCGCCGGTGCCGCCGTGCCGGGGGCCGGCAGTACGGGGAGTGCCGGTAGCGGGGCGCCGGACGGCGCCGAGCGTGTCTCCAGGATGGCGAGCGAGCTCGAGATCGACCCGGACGTCGAGAGCGTGGTCGTCGTCGGCGGCGGCCCGATCCGCATCGGCCAGGGCGTGGAGTTCGACTACTGTGCGGTCCACGCCGTCCAGGCGTTGCGCGAACTCGGCATCGACGCCCACGTCGTGAACAACAACCCAGAGACGGTCTCGACGGACTACGACACCTCCGACGGCCTGTTCTTCGAGCCGATCACGGCCGAGGAGGTCGCCGACGTCGCCGAGGCGACCGACGCCGACGGCGTGATGGTCCAGTTCGGTGGCCAGACCTCAGTCAACATCGGCGAGCCGCTGGAGGACGAACTCGCACGCCGCGGGCTGAACTGCGAGATTATGGGGACCGGCGTCGAGGCGATGGACTTAGCGGAGGACCGCGACCGCTTCAACGCCCTGATGGACGAACTGGGTATCGCCCAGCCGGAAGGTGGCTCCGCGACCTCCGAGGAAGAGGCCCTCGAGCTCGCCCACGAGATCGGCTACCCCGTCCTCGTGCGACCGTCCTACGTGCTCGGCGGCCGCGCGATGGAGATCGTCTACGACGACGCCGAGTTAGAGGAGTACATCGAGGAGGCCGTCCGCGTGAGTCCGGACAAGCCGATCCTCGTCGACGAGTTCTTAGAAGACGCGGTCGAGCTGGACGTCGATGCCGTCGCCGACGGCGAGAGCGTCCTCATCGGCGGCGTCATGGAACACGTCGAATCGGCCGGTGTCCACTCCGGCGACTCGGCGTGTATGATCCCGCCGCGCTCGCTCGGCCGCGACGTTAACCGCCGCGTTCGCGAGGTCGCAGAGGAGATCGCCCGCGAACTGGACACGGTCGGCCTGTTGAACGTCCAACTCGCGGTCAAAGACGGCGAGGTGTACGTGCTGGAGGCGAACCCGCGCTCCTCGCGCACGGTGCCGTTCATCTCGAAGGCCACCGGCGTCCCGATCGCGAAGATCGCCGCGCAGGTGATGGCCGGCAACTCGCTCGAAGCACTCGACGTCACCGAGCAGGTTCCCGAACAGACCTCGATCAAGGAGGTCGTCCTGCCGTTCGACCGTCTGCCCGACTCCGACCCGCGGCTGGGCCCCGAGATGAAGTCGACGGGCGAGGTCATGGGCACCGCCGACTCCTTCGGCAAGGCCTACGAGAAGGCCCAGTCGGCGGCCGGAAACGAGATCCCCGAGTCGGGGACGATCGTCCTCGATCTCGCGGACGACGCCTTCCCCGACCCCGACAGCGAGGCCGGCGAAGCGCTCGTCGACGGCTTCACCGAGTACTACGACCTCTCCGACGCCGTCGATCTCGTCGAGGCGGCCAGACGCGGCGAGATCGACATGATCGTCTCCGGCAAGCGCGACCTGCTCACCGTCGCCGTCGAGGAAGAGATTCCGTACTTCTCGACGCACGAGGCGGCGTCGGCGGCGCTCGAGGCGCGCGAATCGCGCGACGAGCCCATCGACGTAGAAGCGATCGGCGACCGTCCCCAGCGCGACGAGTACTGGGGCCAGCCGAAGGGCGAGTGAGGTAATTCTCCGCGCACGACGGCGATAGCGGTTCGTACCGTCAATTGATCGCACGCACCGATTTCCTCCTACTCGGCCCACCGAACCACCTCATCTCGTGGGTGGCTACGACGCTTCGGTCTCCGCTTCAGGTTCGTCGACGCACCTGCCGAGCCACCAGAGTCGAAGGGTGCTCGTTCGTGAGTGGGGAGGAATTATAAGGTTTTTACATAGAGGATCGAATAAAAGAGTATGCGTGAGAAAGTACACAGGTTTCCTGCTATAGACCTCCTCCTGGGCGCCGCGTCGATCCCGATCACACTGATCGTGACGCCCGAGCCGTCGTCGATCGACATCTCTCCGGTGCTCGTGGCCGGGTTCGTGTCCGGCCTCTACTACGAGCGTCGATCCGAGTCGGTACGTCACGCCGGGTTTCGGACCGGACTCGTCGGTGGCGTCCCAATCGTCTGGTCGTCCATCGATTTCGTCGTCTCGGAACTGTCGGCGCCATCCTACCTTCCGGCTCTCGCAATCCTGGTGGGTGCGATATGGTTCACCTTCGCCCTCCTAGTTACCGCCTTCGTGACGGCGATCTGTGCGAGAGCCGGGGGCTGGACATCGTCCACCGTTTCGGGCGCTGTCCGACAGTGAGCGTATTGTGCGTCGACCGACGCGATCTGGATCGTCGTCGCGAATCTGAGTCTGCGTCTGGGTCGGGGGAACCCTCGCTCACAGCTCGACGTCTCCTGCGGTCGTCGACCGGGGCAACGGGACCGGGAGCCGAAGCGGGCCCGAGGACAATTTACACGTTCTGCGCGCTTCGTAGCCACTCGCGTCCGTTCTCTGCCGGTTTCCGCCACTTTTTTGGTCTCGTCGGTCGTACTGGTGTCCGGAGGTGAGCATCGACGTGCAGAGAGTCATCCGTACCCGTCCTGGCTTCGCGCGACTCCGACGGATCGTCGAGACGACCACCCGGTGGGACCTGCTGCTGGCGATCATCCCGATGGCGTTCGCCGGCGCGGCGACGGCCAGTACGGCGCTCGGCATCCCCCCGGAAGCGGGGATGACCCTCGCGAGCGTCGTCGGTTCCCTCGCCCTCGTCGATGCCCTGTTCCTGCGCCCGCCGAACGGGCTGCAGGGTGCGTGAGGTCCGCTCTCGCAGATTTTCGAGGTCCGGCAGCCCTGTCGTGGTTCCCCTTCCTACTCTACGTACGCGGATAGGGACGGACCATCCTCTCCGTCGATCGTTCCGCCGAACCCGAGCAATCCCGATCCGGGACCGAGGGAGGTTTCCTGACCGGCTTTCTCACCAGTCTCGGTGTTTTCGAGCGTCACGCTGACCGTCGCCGAGCCACCCGGCTCGTCGTACGCGACCGTGAACTCGAAGTGGAGTCGTTCGTTCGCTGGCACCGTTTCGGTCTCGTCGATCACCACCTCGTCGGTAGTTTCGTTGTACACGGTTACGGCGATGTCCACGTCGTCGGTCCGATTCCTCACCGACAGACTCGTTTCATAGTGGGTCGACAAACTCGATCTGCTGAGCGAACGCAAGCAGCCGGCTACCGAAGCGATAGCGACGCTACCGCTGGCGAGGACGGTTCGTCGAGTACGATCGTTCGAGGGCATACTGAACGCCTATCCCTTAGTAATTATATAACTTAATGATAGATAAATATGGCGCAGAAGCGGATGGGCGTGACGCTAATCCGACTTCGATGGATCGCTACTCCACGTCGGTGGTCAACGAGAGCGTTCCATCTTCGTCGATTCTCCCGCTGAACCCGAGGGAGCCGGACCCGGCTCCAAATACAGGATCAGCGCTGGCTTCCGCACCCGTCTCGACGTTCTCCAGAGAGACACTGACCGTCGCCGAACCGCCCGGTTCGTCGTACGCGACCGTGAACTCGAATTCGTGTCGTTCGTCCGCTGGCACCGTCACGGTCTCGGTAATCAGTTCCTCCTCGAGCGTCGCGTTGTACACGCTCACGAGGATGTCGACGTCGACGTCATCGCTATTGCGCACCGACAGATAGGTTTCGTACGTCGAGGCCTCCTGTACGCCGAGGGCACCGATGCAGCCCGCCACCGAGGTAATGGTGACGCTGCCAGCGACGAGAAAGGTACGACGCTCAAATCCACTCGATGGCATATGGTGATTGCGTTTGATCTATTGCTCTGTTAGTGCTTCAGGGACACCGAATCCCCGATCGTACTCGGTATCGAGCCAGTGGTTGGCGCGAGATTCGGCTGCACCGAATCTCGCAGTCTTCCAGTTCGTACCCGGAATACTACCGCCGGAGCAAATCAGCTCGTCCGGCTCGTCGTTCGGGGCTCCTGCCTATTCGTACCCTGGTCCAATATCATGTAGTTACTGCTGTCATACAAAAAGATAAATACTTTCCCCAGGGAGTGAAACGTTCCTCACCGGGATCCGTTCGCCAATACGGCCGTACCCTCACGGAAATCCGAAGCGAAAGCCTCGCGCTTCAGCGCGGGGAGGATGTCATCTCGGTTCGTCGTGGGATCGACCGAAACCGGCGTCGGCGACGGGCGAACCGAACCCGCAACCGACCGGCACAACACACTCGTATTCAGTCCCGTATACAACGCGTATGAGCAAGCGCATCCGGGTCGAGGAAGACACCCACGCCGCGCTTTCGGCGCTGAAAGGTGACGACGAGACGTTCGACGCGCTGCTCACGAGACTGCTCGAAGAACGGCGCGAACGGGTTCGAGACGGAGCCGGACTCTGGGACGGCACCGGCGCGGCCGAGAAGGCGCGCGAGGCGCGCACCGAGATGAAGCGAGGCGTCGGGAATCGATGACGCTCTTCGGGACCGCCGGCCTTCGACGCGGTCGATCGTGCACTGGAGTGGGTACCCATCGTGGAGACGTCGTCGGAGCTTGCTCGGGCGACCGCGGAATTGCAGACGGCGCTCGCGAAACGGGGAGAGCCGTTCGCAGACGTGTTGCGCTCGTCGTCGGTTGCGCTCTGATCACCGACGACCGACTCGTCGTCGCCGACGACGATTTCGACGGTTCGTGAATACCCGACCGCCTCGACGTGGACTTTCTATAACACACCAGACATATCGGAACGGCGCGAGCGATGGGCCGTCACTCGGGACTGTACGCGGTCCGACTCCAACACGCTAAAGCGACCCTGTACTGATACTCTCGTATGAAGTATCACGAGGCGGCCGATCGGCTCTACGATCTCGGCCGGTTCGGCATTCGCCCGGGGACGGCGTCGACGGCGGACGTACTCGCCCACCTCGACGGTCCCCACGAGTCGGTCGACGCGATCCAGCTCGCGGGCTCGAACGGAAAGGGGTCGACGGCCCGGATGCTGGAATCGATTCTGCGAGCGGCGGGCTACACCGTCGGACTCTACACCTCGCCGCACCTGGAGGACATGCGCGAACGGATCCGGGTCGACGGGCGGCCGATCCCGAAAGCGGCGGTGAGCGAGTTCGTCGCGGCCTGCGACGAGTACCTCACCGAACGGGGAGCCGACGGCGCCTCGCCCACCTTCTTCGAGACGACGACTGCGATGGCCCTGTGGCACTTCGCCCGCGAAGACGTCGATTACGCCGTGATGGAAGTCGGGATCGGCGGCAAGGAGGATGCGACGAGCGTCGTCGACCCCGTCGCGAGCGCGGTGACGAGTGTCGCGTTAGAACACACCACCGTCCTCGGCGACTCGGTTCCGGAGATCGCCCGCGACATGGCCCACGTCGCGCCGCCCGCCGAGGAGAATCGACTCGTGACCGCAACGGACGGCGAGGCGCTGGACGCGATCCGCGAGGTGGCGACCGACGTGGTGACGGTCGGTGACGGCGTCGACCCGTCCACGGATCCAGACGACCGCCCGGACGTCCACGTCACCTACGAGGGGCGCGTCTCCCACGCCGAATCCGCGGTGACGATCGACCTGTCTGGGCACCCGACGCGACCGCACGCGGACGCCGTCGAGAGCCGAATGGCCGCGATCGGCGCCCACCAGGCCGAGAACGCTGGCGTGGCCGTCGCTTTGGCCCGACAGCTGGCCGACGTATCGGTCGAGGAGCTCCGAACGGGCCTGCGCCGTGCCCACTGGCCGGGTCGGTTCGAGGTGATGGACGACGCGCCGCTGGTCGTCCTGGACGGTGCGCACAACCCCGCCGGGTGCGAACGATTCGCCGACGCGCTCTCGACGTTCGCGTACGACGACCTCCACCTCGTCGTCGGCGTCATGCACGACAAGGACTACGGCGAGATGGTCGCGGCGCTGCCGACCCCCGACGCCGTCGTCGCCTGCCGCCCCACGACCGATCGATCCGTCGATCCCGCCGTTCTCGCCCGACTCTTCGAGCGCGAAGGCGTCGACGACGTGCGGACGATCTCCGCGGTCCGGGACGGGTTCGAACACGCACTCGCGCAGGCCGAGCCGGGTGACGCGGTCGTCGTCGCGGGCTCGCTGTACGCCATCGCCGAGGCCCGGACGCACTACACCCTGTCGGGCGTGCAGACGCGGGTCAGAGACCTCACCGACGCCCGCGAGACGTTGGAGCGGGCCAACGTGACGGACAAGGGCGTCTGGCGGATGCGAGGGAAAGCCGTCCACCGGACAGTACACCTCCGGCTGCAGGAGCGCCAGGCGGCCTACCTCAAGCAAGAGCTGCTGAGCCTCGGCGGCGAGTGCGCGCTCTCTGGCCTCCAGCGCGAGGAGCAACTCGTCGAGGCGGTCTGCATGGGCACGCTCGCGCAGTACCGGCGTCTGATCGAGAAGCTCGACGCCCAGCCGTACGGCCTCGCCGCTGTGGGCGAGGACCTACGAGGAACGCTCGGCATCGCCGACCCGACGGACGGCGACACCGGGGCCGCGAGAGACGAGGGCGACAGCGGTGCCGGTCCGCGCGGTCCGAACCCCCGCGGCCCCGACGTCACGGGGACAGAGTACCCCTGGGGCGAGGCGCCGGCGGTGATGGGGATCGTAAACGTCACGCCCGACAGCTTCCACGACGGCGGCGAGTACGACGACGTCGACGCCGCGGTCGCCCGCGCGGAATCGATGGTCGACGCCGGCGCCTCGCTTATCGACGTGGGCGGCGAATCCACCCGCCCCGGTGCGGAACCGATCCCCGTCGCCGACGAGATCGACCGCGTCGTCCCCGTCATCGAGCGCATCCGCGAGCTCGACGCGGCCATCTCGATCGACACGCGAAAGGCCGCCGTCGCCGAGGCGGCGCTCGACGCCGGTGCGGACATCGTCAACGACGTCTCCGGACTCTCCGACCCCGAGATGCGCTTCGTCGCGGCCGAACACGACGCCACGTTGATCGTGATGCACAGTCTCGACGCGCCGGTCGACTCCGACCGCGAAGCGACCTACGACGACGTCGTCGGTGACGTCCTCGCGGATCTCTCGGAGACCGTCCTGCTCGCCGAACGGGCGGGACTCGACCGGGAGCGAATCGTCGTCGACCCCGGCCTCGGCTTCGGCAAGTCGAAACCGGAAGAGTTCGAACTCCTCGATCGCATCGGCGAGTTCCGTACGCTCGGCTGTCCGATCCTGATCGGTCACTCCCAGAAATCGATGTACGACTGGGTTGGCCAGGACGCCGGCGAGCGACTGGAGTCGACCGTCGCGGCGACGGTGCTGGCCGTCGACCGCGGCGCCGACATCGTCCGCGTCCACGACGTCCCCGAGAACGTCGCCGCGGTGGAGACGGCCCTGGCGACGAGAGATCCAGCCGGCTACGCGACGCGACGACAGAACCGGGGCGATTCGACGTAGCGATGGATTCGACACCGGACGACGCGACAGCCCAGCGCCGACGGGTTCGCGAGGGGTACGACGAACTCGCCCGAACGTACGCGGCCGAGCGCGAGCAAGATTCCGAGGAACTGGCACTGGTCGAGGAGCTGTACGCCCGCATCGACGGCACACGTCCGCGAGTCGTAGACGCCGGCTGCGGCGACGGAGGGGCGGCGTCGCAACCGCTGTTAGATTTGGGAGCGGCTGTCGTCGGGCTCGACGTCTCTCGGTCGCAGCTCGAACTCGCGAGCGAGACGGTCGGACGGACCGTCGAGGGAAACGCCATCCCGCTCGTCCAGGGCGACCTGACGAGCCTGCCGTTCGAGGCAGACGTTTTCGACGGGATCTGTGCACTGCACTCGATCATCCACGTTCCCAAGGCCGAACACGAGACCGTCCTCGAAGAGTTCGCCCGGGTAACAGCCGCCGGCGGGTGGCTACTGCTCACCGTCGGCACTGGCGCCTGGGAGGGCGAGAACCCCGACTGGCTCGACGGTGGCGCCGCGATGCGCTGGAGCTTCCACGACGCCGCGTGGACCCGCGAGACGCTCGACGATGTCGGATTCACCGTCGCAGACGCCTGGACCATCGGTGACGAACTCGGCAGCGAGGAGTGGCGCTATCTGCTCGCTCAGCGGGCGTGAGTCGTCGCTGCACCGCAAAACGGGCGACCGGAGACGGCTGCGGTTAGCCGACGATCGGTGCTTCGAGGGTGGGATCCGCGGCGACGATCGTCGACATCAGGGGCCGGACGCGGTCGAATTCGGCCGTCGGTTCGGCCACACGTCGCTCCGCATCGTACTCGACGAGGCCCGCCTCCGCCAGTTTCGGGAGGTGCGTGTGATGGAGCGTGAGAAGAAGCGTCGACGGAGTGCGATCGTCGGCGTCCGATAGCCTCCTCGGATGGTCGCCAGTGACACCCGCGGCGTTCGTCTCGATCGACGCTGCCAACTCGGTGAGCGTGATCGACCCGCAGTGTGCCAGCAGCGTCGCGAGCACGACGCGACGGACAGGGTGGCGACACGCCTCGAGAATAGCGTCGTACTCGGCCGACGGTCGCTCACGTGAAGCGGTCATCGTGTCTCACCCGACGTGCGATACTGGTCGCCGCGTCGTGCGTCGCAGGTGACTGTGGGCATGATCGTGCTCGAACACACCGGATCGTCGGCCGAGAGGGTGTCCGTAGTAGCTACTATCCGTTTAAGACACCCCGTCGGTCACCCGTGGCCTCGATCGTCACTCCTCGTGTTCTTCGGTCAGCAGAAGCGCATCGGTCAGGACCTGCTCCGTTCCTCGACGGATTCGATCCGAGGTGGCCTGCTGGGAGATCCCCAGTTCGTCGGCGAGGTCGTCCAGGCTCGTCCGACTGGGAGTATCGAAGTAGCCCCGGCGCAACCCGAGGAGGAGCGCGTCTCGCTGTTCGTCCGAGAGTCCGTACTGGACGAGGCCCTCGGCGTCTTCGAGTTCGGTGTAGGTGCGAACGATCTCGATCGGCAAGTCGCGATCCGTACAGAAGTCGCTAAAGTGCGAGAGCGAGTCGTGATCAGGGAACCGAACGCGAAAGTGCCAGCGGCCCTGCGCACGACCCTCGAGGATAGTGCCGTCGGCTTCGGTGATGCCGCGAATGAGGTCGTTGTGGGTCTCGTACCAGATCACGCGATAGAGCGTGCTGTCGGCGACCCGATCGAGCGCGATGACGTCCTCGACGTACTCGTGGCCGCGCACCTTCCGCTCGAACGCGTCGAAATCGTCACCGGTCACCCACAGGAAGGGCATCGCCGAGTCCCCCGTCGGGACGATCCGTTCGAGTTCGACGGACATCGGTGGTGGCCCCGCCAGCACGCTACCGAGCGTGAACGCCGTTTTGGCGACGGTGAACTCGAGAAAGACGCTCATCGAGTGTCTTCAGGACCCCCAGAACCGTAGCCGTTAGGAGACGTCAGAACATCCGACGGTCCGCTCGGGGACTCGTTCAGTGGTGGCCGACACCACCGTCCGGTCCGTCGACCGTTCGTGTCGCGTCGGATCGAGCGAGCAGACGAATTACCCGGTCGAGTGACCCCGTTCAAATACGCGAAGAAGCCGCGGCGTTACCCGAACAACCCACGTTGGTCCTGCACCCGTTCGTAGCACTCGATGTACTGCCGACGGACGTTCTCCCGGTCGAACTCGGCGAACGAGTCGTCGAAGTCGAGCGATTCCAGCTCACCGGCCTCGATAATAGCGTCGGCGAGTTCCGACTCGCTCGTGGTGCGAAAACCACGTTCACGACCCTCGACGAGTTCGTGGCCGGCCGAGTCGACGTGGTACTCGACGACGCCGACACAGCCACAGGCGAGCGCCCAGGCGAGTTCGGTCGGGAAGGGACAGTACTCGGCGGTCTGGGCGAAGACGTGGGCCGCGCGGTAGCTGGCGATGCGCTCGTCGCGGTCGGCCTCACCGACGAAGTCCACCCGGTCGGCGATCCGGAGGTCGCCGGCCATCGACTCGTAGTCCTCGCGTCGCGGGCCGTCGCCGATCACCGTCGCCGTCCAGTCCCGATCGCGCAGTTCCGCGAGCGCGAGCATGACGCTCTCCAGATTGGCCCCGTCGTCGAGCTGGCGAGCGTAGACGACCTCCGCGGGCTCACCGGGGTCAACCGCGCGAATTCGGTCGACGTCGATGGGGTCCGGAATTACAGTGACGTCGTCGCCGTCGGCGCCGCGTTCGCGCGCCCAGGTGCGAACCAGTTGCGAGGGCGTGATCACGGCGTCGGCGGCCCGGAGGGCGCGTTTGTAGTCCGTCTCGGCGCCATCGCCGATGGAGCCGTCCCACTCCAGGACGAGCGGGGTTCGCGACAGTTTCGTCCCCAGACTCGCCGCCCCAACCTGTTTCGGCGGGTTCGCGCCAACGTGGACGACGTCGGGACCGAGTTTTCGAATCGCGACCGGCAGGCGCAGCAGGAACGAGCGGCCGGAGTCGCGGTCGGGTGCGAGCCCGTGGTAGGTGATACCCTCCTCGGCGGCGACGTCCCGGTCGTCGGGCCACCAGCGCGCACAGAAGACGTGGACGTCGTGGCCGTCGTCGCACAGAAGTTCGGCCAGCGTCTGGATCCGTTCGGTCGTCTCGCTACGGCGGTGGTGGACGGTCCGAAACGAGACGACGCCGACGCGCATTATCGCCGGCCACGCAGAGATGAGGTATAAATGACACGGCATCCGTTCGGGTCGGCGGTCGATCCGCTCGGCCCGAACGCCGACCGAAAGATGGAACCGCTTCAACAGGTATTTGTAATCCGTTGTGAACGTGCGTGTATGAAACGCCGTCCGTTCCTCCACGCGATCCCCGCCGGCGGGGCCGGCCTGCTGGCCGGCTGTACAGAGCAGGTGCTCAAGACCGAATCCAGCATCGAAGCGAACGACGTCTTCGCGGGACGGTGGTTCGACGACACCGATCTCGTCGTCGAGTTCCGAGATCCGGCCGACGTGGAAACGGTGTCCCTCCGTAACTGGCGCACCGACGAAACGTACGAGACGATCGACCAGCCGGGCGAAACGGCCAGATTCACGGTCGTCTTCCCGGAACGACTGGAGACGTACATCGGTGATTCGTTACAGATCGCTGCGAAGACGTCCGAGGGACGAGCCGATCAGCACGTCCGAGGACGCGTTCACGCGTACGCGACAGCCGTCGAACCGCTTTCGGACGGCCGTGCGCGTATCGACCTGGAGAATCAGGCCGACGCTCCGCTCCTCGTCCGGTTCGTCGGAATTACGGGCGACGTCCCGAATCCCTCGATCGATCCACTGGCCGATTCGGTCGACCAGTCGTCCCTCCCGTACGATCCGGGCGTCGTGGGTGTCGGGACGGATCGACCGCTGACCACCGATCGATCCGACCTCGTCGTCACGGGCGGAGAGACGGCCACGTTCGAGACGACCGACGCACCCTTCGCGTTCACCGATACCGAAGCGACGGTCAGCTGTGGGGACGGATCCGAGCGAACCGCACGAATTACCGTCGTCCACGCCTCCGGTGGGACGGCATCCTACACGTTCTCGGTCGGACTCGACGGGGACCCAGCCAGCGTCGACGGACGGGCGACCGTTTGCGACGCGACAGAGACGAGTCGCGAGTAGCCGACTGGGTCGATCGAGTTCGTCGAATGGAGCCACCGCATCCCGAGGACAGCCGATCCGCCGCAACCCGAAAGCATAGAACCCGTCACGCCGACGCCACGTCATGGCCTACGATATCGAACGATATCTCAACATTCGCTCTGCCGGCGGCGTGTCGTTCGGTCCCGACGGCGAACGGCTCTCCTTCCTGATGGACACGACGGGGACGAACCAGGTCTGGACGCTCGACGGACCTGGCCGCTGGCCCGAGCAGCGGACGTTCTACGACGAGCGGGTCACGTTCGCCTCGTGGTCGTCCGAGCGCCCCGAACTCGTCTTCGGGATGGACGAGGGCGGCAACGAGCGCGCACAACTATACCGCCTCGGCGTGGAAACCGGCCACATCGAGAATGTGACCGCCACACCGACTGCGAAACACCGCTGGGGTGGCTGGAGTCACGACGGCGAGCGGTTCGCCTTCGCCTCCAACCGTCGAGACGAGGCCGTCTTCGATCTCTACGTCCAGGGTCGCGACGAGACGGGCGACGAGGCGACGATGGTTCACGAGGGCGACGGGTGGCTCTCGCTGGCCGGTTGGAGCCCCGACGACTCGCGACTGCTCGTCTCGGAGGCCCAGTCCAGCTACGATCAGGACCTGTTCGTGCTCGACCTCGAGACGGGTGAGCTCGACCACCTCACGCCCCACGAGGGCGACGTCCGCTATCAGTCACCCAGCTGGGCGCCAGACGGCGACGGAATCTACCTCGTCACCGACCAGGAGACCGACACGCTCTCGCTCGCGTACCTGGACCTCGACGAGGGGATCCAAGCGGCCGAAGACGACGGCACGACCGACGAACGGACGACCCCGCTCACCGTCGTCGACGACGGCGGCGGCTGGAACGTCGACGGGATCGCACTCGACGACGAGACCGGTCGATTCGTGTACTCACGCAACGTCGACGGCTACACCGAGCTCACCGTCGGCGAACTGACCGGCGACGAGTCCGACGGCGCGGACCCGACCGCGTTCGAGACGTTCCCGGACCCCGACCTGCCAGGCGGCATTTCCGGCGGCGTCTCGTTCGATCCCGACGCCGATCGCTTCGCCATCACGGCGACCGGCGACACCACCAACGCGAACGTCTGGGTCGTCGACGTCGAGAGCGGCGAGGCCGAGCGCTGGACCGACGCCCCGACTGCCGGGATTCCACGCGAGACGTTCGACGAGTCCGACCTGGTCCGCGTCGAGAGCTTCGACGGGTTGGAGGTTCCTGGCTTTCTCACCCTGCCGGACGATGAGACGGCTCACGACGGTGAGACGACTCGTGACGCGGACGGGACCGCGACCGAGCAGCGCGGGACCGAAACGGCGAACGGCGCCCCGGTCATCGTCGACATCCACGGCGGACCCGAAGGGCAGCGTCGGCCCTCGTTCTCCAGCGTCAAGCAGTACTTCCTGGATCGGGGCTACGCCTACTTCGAGCCGAACGTTCGCGGGTCGTCGGGCTACGGCACCGAGTACGCCAGTCTCGACGACGTCGAGAAGCGCATGGATTCGGTCGACGACGTCGCGGCGTGCGTCGACTGGCTGGCCGACCAGCCCGCGATCGACGAGGATCGAATCGCGTGCATGGGCGGCTCCTACGGCGGATTCATGGTCCTCGCGTCGCTCACCGAGTATCCCGACCTGTGGGCCGCCGGCGTGGACATCGTCGGTATCGCCAACTTCGTCACATTCTTGGAGAATACCGGCGACTGGCGCCGATCCCTGCGCGAGGCGGAATACGGCTCGTTAGCGGACGATCGAGAGTTCCTCGAATCCATCTCGCCGCTCAATCACGTCGACGAGATCGGGGCGCCGCTGTTCGTCCTCCACGGCGAGAACGACCCCCGCGTTCCCGTCAGCGAAGCCGAACAGATCGTCGAGGAGGCCCGCGACCACGGCGTGCCCACGCGCAAACTGATCTTTCCCGACGAGGGCCACGGCTTCAGCAAACTCGACAACCGCATCGAGGCCTACACCGAGATCGCGGACTTCCTCGACGAGCACGTGTAGTCCACCGACCACTCAAAGTTGGAGGCCGAGCTCAGCGGGCGGTGATTACAGAACGTGTATTTCGGCGTAGATGTCCAGGTTATAAGAACCGTCTCTGTCGTACTAACGACCATGCCAGCGATCGAAACGGACGGACTCACGAAGCGCTTCGGAGAGGACGTCCTCGCCGTCGACGACCTCGATCTCACCGTCGAGGAGGGCGAGGTCTTCGGCTTCCTCGGGCCGAACGGGGCCGGGAAGTCGACGACCATCAACGTCCTTCTGGACTTCGTCCGCCCGACGGCGGGCAGCGCGCGAGTACTCGGACTGGATGCGCAGGCAGACGCCGCCGTGATCCGCGAGCGGATCGGCGTCCTCCCCGAAGGGGCCGAGCTATACGACCGGCTAACCGGGCGCGAGCACCTGGAGTGGGTCGCGCGGACGAACGGCGTTCGTGAGTCGGTCGACTACGACGCGACGCTCGACCGAGTCGGGCTCACCCCGGAGGAGGGATCCCGGCCGGTCGGCGGCTACTCGAAGGGGATGGCCCAGCGACTCGCGTTCGGGATGGCCATCCTCGGCGAACCGGACCTGTTGCTCCTCGACGAACCCTCCTCCGGGCTCGACCCGACGGGTATGCAGGAGATGCGCGAGATCATCCGCGAGGAGGCCGACCGCGGTGCGACCGTCTTCTTCTCGAGTCACATCCTCGGCGAGGTCGAGTCCGTCTGCGATCGGCTGGGAATCATGAACGAGGGGCGACTCGTCGCGACGGGAACGATCGACGCCCTCAGGGCGGAACTGGAACTCGACGCCTCGGTGTCGATCGAGGTCGACGAGGTACCGACGGACCTCGGCCTCGAGTCGATCGACGGCATCCACGCCGTCGAACTCGACGGGACGACGCTGACGGTCTCGGTCGCCGATCCGACGCGAAAGATCGACGCCATACGCCACGTCGACGAGCGGGCGACCGTCCTCGACATCCGTTCGACGAACACCTCGCTCGAACAACTGTTCAACACCTACACTGGTGCCGACGGACCGGGCACGGGAGACGACGACGAGCGTGACGTGTCTCGTACGGAGGTGACGGCATGAGCACCGTCGCCGTCGCTCGCAAGGACTTCCTCGACGTCCGGCGCGCGAAGATCGTCTGGTTCGTCGGCGTGCTGTACGCCCTCTTCATGACACTTCTGGTGTTCGTCGAACAGAGTACCGATTCTGCCCCGAGTGTCCTCGACGCGCTCTGGAATCTCACCGCCGCCGGGGCGATGATCATCCCGCTGATCGCGCTCGTGACGGCCTACCTCGCCATCGCCGGCGAACGGGAGTCCGGATCGATCAAGTACGTGCTCTCGATCCCCAACTCGCGACGGGACGTCGTCCTCGGGAAGTTCGTAACCCGGACGGCGGTCGTCAGCGCCTCGATCGTCGTCGCCTTCGTGGTCGGTATCCTCCTCGCCATCCTGTGGTATCCGGACCCGCAACTCGACATCTTCGGTCAGATGGCGGCACTGACGATACTGTACGCCCTCACGTACGTGGCCGTCGCGATCGGTATCTCCGCCTCGACTGCCTCCCGATCACGGGCGATGGGGGCCTCGATCGCGTTCTTCTTCGTCACCAACGTGTTGAGCCTGTTCGGACCGCTGCAACTCGCCATCGACTACCTGGCCAACGACCTGCTGGGGCTCGAAATCTCGGTCAACCAGATCGTGTTCCTCCAGTCGCTGATCAGTCCGACGACGGCGTACGTCAACTCGACGGGACTCGTGTTCCCCGACGGCTTCAACACTATTCCGATGGAGTTGCCGTGGTTCTTGCAGGGAGAGACCATGCTCGTGATCCTCGTGGCCTGGTTGGTCGTTCCGCTCGCACTCGGTCTCTGGCGGTTCGAACGGGCGGACCTCGGCTGACCACCCGCCGGTCAATCGGACAAGCGGTCCCGGTACCCGGATCGATTCTCACCGCTACCCAATCACGCCGGTCTCCCTTGCGACCTCCCGGGCTGCGCCCTCGTCCATGCCGTCGCCGAGGATCGTGTAGCGATCGCGAATCTCGTGGCAGGTCGTAAGCGCCTCGATGACGGTCTCGTCGTCGATGTCCAGTTCGGCCGCCGTCGTGGGCGCGTCGATACTTTCGAGCGCGTTTCGGATGTCCAGCCAGACCCCCTTCTCGCCGCCGTGAAGGTACGCGGTCATGATCGAGCCGACGCCGACCTGGTGGCCGTGGAGGGCCGCCTCGGGTGCCAGTCGGTCGAGTTGGTGCGAGAAGAGGTGCTCGGCGCCGCTGGCGGGACGCGAAGAGTCGGCGATGGACATGGCGACGCCGGAAGAGACGAGCGCCTTGGTGACGATCCAGGCGGCCTCCTCGAGACCAGGTCGCACGGAGTCGGCGTTCTCGACGAGGATCTCGGCCGTCATCTCCGAGAGGGCGCCGGCGAAGCCGGAGTACTCGACGTTCTTCAACCGGTGGGCCAGGCGCCAGTCCATCACCGCCGTGTAGTTCGAGATGATGTCGGCACAGCCGGCGGTCGTGAGTCGCCACGGCGCCTCCGCCAGGATCGCCGTGTCGGCGACGACGGCCAGCGGCGGCTCCGCGGCGACGCTGTGGCGGGTGTCGCCGTCGGGAACGGATCCGCGATTGGAGACGATCCCGTCGTGACTCGCCGCCGTCGGGACCGACAGAAAGCCGATGTCACAGTGGTGGCTCGCCATCTTCGCGATGTCGATCGCTTTCCCGCCGCCGACGCCGATCAGGTAGTCCGCGTCCTCGGCCTCGACGGCGTCGATCACCCGCTCGACCGCGTCGAACGAGGCCGTCTCGACGGTGACCATCGCGGGGTCGACGCCCGACTCCCGGAAGTCGGCGGCGATCGGATCGGCCGCCACCGTGCGAGGCGTCGGACTCGTCACCAGCAACGGGCGACCGTCGAGGTGGAGATCGGAGACGACCGGAACGACCTCGTCGAGCACTCCGTGACCCACCACGACGTTGCGCGGCAAGCGGATCCACGACGACTTCTCGAACATACCGCCACAGAGTGACTGACGGAGTATACGTGTTTCCCGTGACCGTTCGAACGGAAGCGTGTTTCCCCGTCGAGAGGAGACCGCAGGACTGACGGGCGAGGGGACGAAGTAGAGATACCCGCCGTTCGTTCGCGGAACGAATGGATAGAGTGCATAAATAAACCCCGAGCCGGGTGAACGAAGAAGTGAGATAGCGATTCGAGCGGCTATAGGTAAAAGGCCCAGCGCCGACGGCCCGCCCGATGTGGATGATTCCCCCCTTGATGCTCGATCGAGCACCACCCGCGTCCCGGATCGACCTTGTAATCGAATCGCACGACCCGGACGACGTTTGGAAAGTATCGTCTCTGACAGGCGAATGCGTTGCGAGCAGGGACATTCGGGCACAGCCACACCCACGACAACCAAATCGAGAAGGAAAAACCACTTTAGAATCCTAACCACATATTATAAAAGTAGGATAATTTTTATGGGGGTTGACCGCAACCTGCCTTCATCACCGGGATGATCACTGATGACGACTGACAAACTCACCCGTCGAACGGTGCTGAAGGGAACCGCTGCGGCCGGCGTGGTGTCCCTGGCCGGTTGTGCGGAAAACACGAGCGGAAGCGACTCCGGATCGGTCACGATCGCGCTCCAGACGGACCCGACCGCCGAGACCTGGACCTCCCACGGCGGTATCACCCCGTACTGGACCAACGTCATGGAACCGCTGATCTGGGTCGATCAGGAGATGGCGCTCCAGCCGTGGCTGGCCACGGACTGGGAGCGAACGAGCGATACGACCTGGGAGTTTACCCTCCGCGAGGGTGTCTCGTTCCACAACGGCGACGAGATGACGGCCGAGCACGTGGTCTACTCCTTCGAGACGCTGTTAGACGAACTCGCGTACGCACCCGGGTGGCTGCGACTCGAGGGGCCGGATAGTATCGTCGCGCTCGACGACTACACCGTCGAGTTCACGACCCCGGAACCGTTCTCCGTGTTCCCGGGGAACATCGCGCACAACATGGTGTGCGTCCAGCACCCCGATCGAAACGTCGACGAGTACGAGGCCATCGGAACCGGCCCGTTCCAGGTCGACACCGTCGAGCCACAACAGGAAGTCGTCACCGCGCCGTTCGAGGACTACTGGGGCGACGGGGGACAGGTGGACGAACTCGTGTTCGAAGTGATCGAGGATCCGAACACGAGATCGCTCTCGCTCGAGAACGGGGAGATCGATATCGGGATGGCCCCACCGCGCAGCCAGATCAGCTCCCTCGAGAGCGGCGACGGCACGACGGTCGCCAGACAGGAGACGGCAGGATCGTGTTACGGCGGTCTCAACCTCTACGCCGCGCCGACGGACGATCCCGTGCTCCGACGTGCGCTCAACCACGCCGTCGACCAGGAACTGATCGTCGAGACGATCCTCGCGAACGTCGGGTCGGCGGCGCGGGTGCCGATCTCGCCGACGATCTACTGGTCCGCTCACGACGACGTCGACCCGTACGCGTACGACGAGGACCAGGCGAGTTCGCTCGTCGAGGAGTCCGACTACGATGGCGAGATGCTCACGATCGTCGTCCCGAACGACCTCGTCAACGGTCGCGACATCGCACAGGTCCTGCTCGACAACTTCACCTCAGTCGGGATCTCCGCCGAGATCCAGATGGCCGAACGGGCGCAATACTCGGAGCTCGTTCGCGACGGCGAGGGCCACCTCTTCCTCGACACGAGCGGATCGAACTCCGGCGCCGCCGATTACGTCATCTACGACTCGTTCCACTCCGACGGCGACGTCAACCAGCGACTCTATCGTAACGAGGACACCGGCGTCCAGAACCCGGGCGGCGAGGTCGACACGCTGATCGAGGAGGGAATGGAGGCGACCGAGAGTTCGGTGAAAGAAGAGAAGTACGGCGAAGCCCAGCGGATCATGAAGGACCAGGCCGTCACCGTGCCGGTCTACTACGACGAGTTCGTCGCCGCCTACCAGTCCGATCTCGAAGGGGTCTCGTTCTCGCCGATCCCGGAGTTCACGAGCTGGACGTCACTCGAGAAGTAATCCCCCGAGACACAGACAACCAATGTGGAAATACATCGTTCAACGGACGCTCTCGGGCCTGGCCGTCCTCCTGGGCGTGTCGGTGCTGACGTTCTCGCTGACGTTCTTCACCCCGGGCGATCCGGCCCGGACGATCCTGCGCCAGCAGATGGGCGGTCGGTCACCCTCACAGGAGGCGATCGAGCGGTTCAGGGAAGCAAACGGGCTGAACGAACCGATCCCGGTGCAGTTCGTAAACTGGATCACCGACGTCGTCCGCGGTGATCTCGGCGTCTCGTACCACTCGGAGACGGCCGTGACGACGTTGATCGGACAGAACGTGATGCCGACGGTCGAACTCGCCGTCGCCGGCTTGCTCGTCGCGCTCGTCGTGGCGATCCCGACCGGCGTGATCAGCGCCGTCCACAAGGGCGGTCGCCTCGACTACGGCAGTCAGGTCGTCGCCCTCCTTGGGCTGTCGATGCCGAACTTCTGGCTCGGCTACCTGCTCATCCTGGTCTTCGCCGTCCAGTTGAACCTCCTTCCGACCCACGGGTTCGGCACCTTCGGACACCTGGCACTGCCCGCCATTACCCTCGGAACAGGGATGGCGGCCGTCATCACGAGACTCCTGCGCTCGTCGATGCTCGAGGTGCTCGACGAGGAGTACATTCAGACCGCGCGGTCGAAGGGTCTCCAGGAGCGAATCGTGGTGTACAAGCACGCGCTTCGAAACGCGCTGATCCCGGTCATCACGATCGTCGGCCTGCAGTTCGGCTACCTGCTGAACGGGGCCGTGATCATCGAGATGGTGTTCCAGCGGCCCGGGCTCGGCAGCCTGCTCATCGACGCAATCTTCGCGCGCAACTACCCGGTCGTCCAGGGACTGGTCCTGATCGTCGCGGTAGTGTTCGTGGTGACGAACCTGCTCGTCGACATCACGTACCGGTACGTCGATCCACGCATCTCCCTGGGAGGTGAGAACGCGTGAGCGAAGAGACGACGGTGGTCGAGCGGATGCGAACGACGGCCGGTGACACGCGGTCCCGGCTCGTCGAGGCCTATCACTCCCGGACTGCGAGACAGTTCCGGTCGAACACCCTCAACCTGATCGGGCTGGCGATCGTCCTGGGACTCGTCCTGACGGCGGTCTTCGCGCCGTACATCGCGCCCCACGATCCGGAAGAACAGCACCTGCGCGATCGCCTGGAAGGCCCGTCGGCCGAACACCCGCTCGGTACCGATCAACTCGGCCAGGACGTGCTGTCGCGACTCGTCTTCGGCGCGCGCGTCTCGCTGAAGATCGGTCTCGCCGTTGTCGGCATCTCCCTGGCGATCGGAACGGCGGTCGGCGTGACGGCGGGCTACGCGGGCGGCTACGTCGACGAGGGACTCATGCGACTCGTGGACGTGCTGCTCGCCTTCCCGGGGCTGCTCCTCGCGCTCGTCATCGCGGGAATCCTGGGACCGAGCCTGACGAACATCATGATCGCACTCGCGATCGTGGGCTGGACCAGTTACGCGCGCGTCGTCCGTGGAAGCGTCCTATCGGTCAAAGAGCAGGAATACGTCAAGTCGAGCCAGTTGATGGGAACCGGACGGCTACGGATCGTCGGCCGACACATCCTGCCGAACGTGATGGGACCAGTCGTCGTCCTCGCGACGCTCGACATGGCGACCGTCATCCTCTCGACTGCGGGTCTGTCGTTCCTGGGACTCGGCGCCCAGCCGCCGACACCCGAGTGGGGGACGATGATCTCGACCGGGCGCGAGTACCTCCAGTCGGCCCCGTGGGTCGTCAACTTCCCCGGGCTCGCGATCATGCTCGCCGTCCTCGGCTTCAACCTGCTCGGCGACGGGCTGCGAGACGTGCTCGACCCGCGTGAGGAAGAATCTGTCCAGAACAAGGGGCTCTAACCATGACCGAACCACTACTCGCAGTCGACAATCTGCACACCCACTTCGAAACCCGCGATCGCACCGTCCACGCAGTCAACGGCGTCTCCTTCGACGTCGAACCGGGCGAGGTCGTCGGGATCGTCGGCGAGAGCGGCAGCGGCAAGTCGGTCACCGCCCGGTCGATCATGCGCCTCGAATCGCCGGGTGAGATCGTCGACGGCTCGATCCGCTACCGCGGGGAGGAACTGACGACCGCGACCGACGAGGAGATCCGGCGGCTTCGGGGCCAGGACACGTCTATGGTCTTTCAGGACCCGATGACGACGCTCAATCCGGTCTTCACGGTCAGCGAGCAGATCGTGGAGTCGTTGAAGGTCCACGAGAACCCGGACCGGCAACCGTTGCGCGAGTACCTTCGGATCCCCCTCCTGCACGACCGCACCGACTGGGCCGAAAAACGCGATCGCGTCGTCGAACTCATGTCCGAGGTGGGAATCCCGAATCCCGGCGAACGACTGGACGCGTATCCCCACGAGTTCTCAGGCGGGATGCGCCAGCGGGCGATGCTGGCCATCGCGCTGGCGAGCGAACCGGATCTCCTGATCGCAGACGAACCGACGACGGCGCTCGACGTGACGATCCAGGCTCAGATCCTGCAGATCCTGGCCGACCTGCGCGAGGAACGCGACATGTCGGTCGTCCTGATCACTCACGACATCGGCGTGGTCTCGGCCGTCTGCGACCGCGTCATCGTGATGTACGGTGGCGAGGTGATGGAGACCGGAACGACCGAGCAGATCCTGACCGAACCACGCCACCCCTACACGCAGGCACTCCTCGAGTGCATGCCCCAGCGGACGAAGCGAAAAGAACCCCTCGAAACGATCGAGGGACAGGTTCCGGACCGCCTCGGAGAGGTGGACGGCTGCCCGTTTGCGTCCCGCTGTGGGTACGCCCAGGAGCGGTGCAGGGACGGGCCGATGCCTGTCAGTGACTGCGGCGACGGTCAGCGGGCGAAGTGCTGCGCACTCGATCGGGTCCCGGACCCGACGCGAGAGGCCGTCGGCGTGGAGGGATCGCGATGACCGCGGAGCGCGCCCGTACGCCCGCGGAGACGGACGACGGATCGGCCGGGACGAACGAGCCGGACGGACTGGAGACCTCGGCTGCAGCGGAGGCCGAGGAGACGTCCGCGCGACGCAGAGAGCCGGTCATCGAACTCGAGGGTGTCTCGAAGTCGTTCGCGATGGACGACTCGCTCCTCGATCGGCTGTTCGGGAACGTCACCCGGCTCGAGGCCGTCTCCGACGTCTCGCTCACCGTCGACCGCGGCGAGACGCTGGGCGTCGTCGGCGAGAGTGGGAGCGGCAAGTCGACGCTCGCGAACCTCGTGACCGGTTTGCACACGCCGACCGACGGAACGGTCACGATCGACGGCTCCCCGGTCGGCGCGGCGACGGACCGTCCCGCCGACCTGCTCGCGGACGTCGGCGTCGTCTTCCAGAACGCGAGTTCGAGTATCAATCCCCGGATGACCGTCGGCGACGCCATCGCGGAGCCGCTCATCACGCAGGGCTGGTCGGCCGACGAGCGCGAGGAACGGATCGCGGAGTTGCTCGATCTCGTCGAGCTCTCGGACCAGCACCTCGATCGCTACGCGCACGAACTCTCGGGGGGACAGGCCCAGCGCGTCTCCATCGCGCGAGCGATCGCCACCGAACCGCGGGTGCTCGTCCTCGACGAGCCGGTCTCCGCGCTCGACGTCTCCGTCAAGGGGAGCATCCTCAACCTGTTGATGCGAATTCAGGCGGAACTCGACCTCACATACCTCTTCATCAGCCACGACCTGAGCGCAGTCAAGCACGTCGCCGATCGCATCGCCGTGATGTACCTCGGCGAGCTGATGGAGGTCGGGCCCGCAGCGGACCTCTTCGAGCGGCCCGCCCACCCCTACACGCAGGCGCTGCTCGCAGCCATCCCGGACGTGGATCCGAGCACGTCGATCGAGGACACGTTCGTCCTCGAAGGGGATGTCCCGAGTCCCGTCGACCCGCCGTCTGGCTGCGTCTTTCACACCCGCTGTCCGATGGCTGAGGAACGCTGTCGCTCCGAGGTACCCGATCGTATCGACGTGGGCCGGGGCTGGTCGCGCTGTCACTTCGCCGAGGAGGTCGCCGACGCCGAGTCGGTCGCACACGAGTCGCACTGAGACGACGACCGAACCCGAAACGTACTGACGATGGTACCCCACAGACCGAGCATGAACACATGAGCGAGGACGAACCGGCGTCCGGTACGGCGCCCCCGGCGGCGAATGACGGCGGCGACGCACCGACGACTGACGGCGACGCGCCGACGACCGACGACGACGTCCCGAGGACCGACGATGGCGTCCCGACCTCCGACGTCGACGACGAAGAGACACCCGTAGCAGAGCCGGCGGCGAGCGACGGCGGCGACGGCGAGCGGACACCGGTCGCACCGACATCGTCGGCCGACACCGATCGGTCCGCCGTGAGCGACGAACTCGACGTCCCGGACGCCCCACCGGACCCGGAGACGGCGTCCCACGTCCTGCCCGACGAGAAACTCCGCTATCCGGACTTCGAACTCGACGGCGGGTCGATGGAGGCAGACGGTAGCTTCGACCTCGATCGGTCCCTCGACCGCGAGGGACTGCGCGAGTGGCTGGCCGACCTGCGCGGCGGCCTCGCGAGTCACGACGTGGGGGTCTCCGGTCCGGACGGAACGGCGATCTTCGGAGTGGGCGGCGGCGACGTGTCGGTCTCGTTCGATCCCGACGACGCACACCGAGGTCGCCTCGAGTTCACGTTCTCGATCGACGCGAAGCTCATGACGTACTCCGACGATCCGGACGAACGCGTCGCCGGCGCCCGCGGCGGGGAGGGGTTCATCCCGGTCGAGATGCTCACCGCAGATCGGCCAGCGAAGGCGTACCGCTGTTACAACTGGATCGACGATCCGATCGACCGCGACTAGTACTCGGCGCCGAAAGTCGCGCCGGCGTCGTCCCGGTTCAGACGCCGGACGACGTGCCGGCGCCGTCCCGACTCAGGCGTAGGGCCACTCGCCGACGATCTTCATCCCCTCGGAACGACCCTCCGCTTCGAACGAGGCCGCAACGTCGGCGCGGTCGCGGTGCGGGATCACGGTCTCGGCGTCCGCCAGGTCGACCACGAGATCGGTGAGGAGGATCGACTGTTCTCGCAGGTTGCGCACGTCCAGCTTGTCCAGCGTATCGGCCGACGTGTGGCCGTAGCCGCGGCCCTCGGAATCCCGGACGCCCGAGACGAAGTAGCCGGGGACGCCTTCGCGGACGAGCGGCCACTGGTCGCCCCGGAATCCTTCGCGCGGGATGATGCGAACGGGGTGATCGTACCGGTTGGCCATCCGGGAAGCGGCGGCTTCGAGTTCGTCGAACGTGTGCGTGAAGAACTGCAACGTCCGCCCACGGACGACGCCATCGAGGTTGACGATCGCTTTCACCGACGACGGATCGCAGACCTCGGCGTGGTACTGCGAGCCGCAAAGGCCGACCTCCTCCGAGCCGAAGCCGACGAACTCGACCCGGGTGTCGAGCTCACCCTCGCGGGTCGCGAGCGCCCGCGCGATCTCGACCATCGTCGCCGTGCCGGCCCCGTCGTCCATCGCTCCCTCGCCGATGTCGTGACCGTCGAGGTGGGCCGAGACGAGAACGCGCTCGTCGGTTTCGGGCCCGAGTTCCGCGTGGACGTTCTGGATCGTCGCGTCGTGAACGTCGGCGTCGACACGTACGCGAAGGGGCTCACCGTCGAACCGTCGGCCGAGCGCCGCCCCCACCTCTTTGCTCACGCCGACGGTCGGGATCTCACCGATAGGATGGTCCGGTCGACCGACCGAGCCCGTCGGCGGAAGTTGACCCTCGACGTGGTTTCGAAAGACGAACCCGGCCGCGCCGGCCTCGACGGCGTAGTAGTACTTCTCGCGCCGGTGGATCAATCGATCGTGGTAACTGGGCACGTTCGACGCGACCATGACGAGCTTCCCCTCGACGTCGGCGGCGTCGAAGTCTTCCGGGAGGCCGTACCCCAGGTCGACGAACTCGGCCTCGACCGTGCCGCCTGGGCTGCGAGGTAACGCGATCGAGTCGTACGAGGCGCCCGATTCGGGGTGGTGAACGCCGCTGTCGCCGCGGGTCCAGCCCTGCAGGTCGAACGTCTCGAGACGAGCATCACGAGCGCCGACGTCGGCCAGGACGTCCCGCGTGGCTTCGGCCCCGAGACGTTCGCCCTCGCTGCCGGCCATGCGGTGGTCGATGTCGGCCAGCGTCTCCAGGTGATCCCACCCGACGGTGCTACAGAATGTTTCGCCTATCCAGTCGGTCATCGATAGAAACAGGCTCGAATCCACCTTCAGTCTAGGGTCCCCGGAGACGCGTGCCGACGTATTACGCCGTCGCGAAATCGTCCTAACAATCTTCAAGGTGCCAGCATCGGTGGACACGCTAGATGACGGATACAGATCCAGCGTCCGGGGAAGATACCGCACACGATTCGGATCAGCGTGACGATCCGCTCCCAAGCGTCGAAACGCACGTCGAGGGCGTCGAGGTCGCCCCGTCGATCGAAGACCAGCCGGGTCTTTCCACCTACGAGGGGCGGATCGGGATGCTCCTCCAGGGAGAATCGATCCAGACGCACTTCATCGAGATGCCGCCCGGCCTCTACCTCGACGAACACGCCCACGAGACGGAGTCGATGATCATGACGCTCAGCGGCGAGTGGGTCCTGTCGGCCCGCGGCGAACGCCGACACATGACGGAAGGCGACCTGTTCTGGTTCGGACCCGGCGTGCCGACGGGGTACGAGGTTCCGTTCGACGAAGACGCCTACATCCTCATCTTCAAGGGCGAGGTGATGTCCGACTCCGCCGAGGCCTTCGTCGACTCCCTCAGAGCGACCGACGAGCGACTCGCCGAAGAAGCGGCGGAGGGCACACCGTTCACCTTCGACGACCTCCCGGACGACCACCCGGCGATCGAGTTCGCCGAATCGATCGGCGCTCGCTGAGCGGATCGGACAGGCAGTAGCACTCGTTCTCGATGCGGTTTCGTTCTCGAAGCGGTTACCAGGTTTCGTCGGCTCGGCAGTCGTTTCCCTTTCGGGGGACGAAAGGGGACGTGTGACGAGATCGCGCCAGCAACCGCGGGATCGACTCGGCGGAGACGGCCGAAACGGGTGGACCGCCGAAGCGACCTCACGGCGGTCGAACCGCCCTGCCGTCTTCGAGGCGGCGGGCGGTCTCGACGGGGCGGGACCCACCACTCAGAAGATGCCGACGATGAACGCCAGCCCCATCAGGATCAACACGGCGGCGGTGACCGTCGGAAGGTACTCCTCGTACTTTTCGATCCGATCTTTGTGGTACTCGAATCCGGCGATGAGCAACAGCGTCATCGTCATGACGGCGATGAGAACCGCGATCGCGTACGAGAGCATCAGTTCCAGACACTGCGCCGAGCCCGTACAGATGGCGATGATCTCGATCTCCTCGTTGTGGGCGAACCCGAGGAGGAACGCGAAGGCGGCGATCCCGTAGAGACCGCGCTGATCGGCCTGTTCTTCGAGCGAGTGGGCCTGCGCGTGGGCATCGTCGCCCCCGACGAATGGTATCACGCTGCGAAGGCGCGCCACCCAGCCCTGGTCGGCGGAGCCGTGATCGTGCCCGTGATCGTCGTGATGGGCGTGGTCGTCGTGCCCGTGATCGTCGTGGTGGGCGTGGTCGTCGTGCCCGTGATCGTCGTGGTGGGCGTGATCGTCGTGCCCGTGATCGTCGTGCCCGTGATCGTCGTGACCGTGATCGTCGTGCCCGTGATCGTCGTGCCCGTGATCGTCGTGACCGTGATCGTCGTGGTGGGCGTGATCGTCGTGGTGGGCGTGGTCAGATTCGTCGCCCTCACTGGTGGCGTGGTCGTGGGAGTGGCCACCTCGGACGTACTCGCGGACGCCGAGTACGATCAGGACGGCGCCGGCGACGTACTTGAGTCCGTGTATCTCGGTCAGGTCGAAGTACTGCAACGCCCAGAAGTACACGGCGACGACGGCGATACTGCTGATGAGGTGGCCCATCCCGAGGATGAATCCCGACGCGACGCCGTGAAACCAGGTTCGCTTCTTGTTCAACGAGTGCATCGCGGCGATCGGCCAGCCGTGATCGGGAAGGATTCCGTGGACCGCACCGAGCACGATCGCTCCCATGTACAGGCCCAGCGTTCCATCTGCGAGCATACTCCGATCCAGCCGACCGACCGGGTTATACCTTGTTAAGACGTGACACAGGCCTTCGTAATACGGCGGCAGCATTTTCCCCGATCGAACCGGGCGACCGTCTGGGATCCACCGAACCGTCGTGTCCCAACGCGCCGACGGTCCAGTACCGTGTTGGGCGCGTCAGCCCTCGTTCGCGTGGTGGTCGAACGCTGCGTTTCCCTCGACGAGCATCAGTTTCACCCGTCTCACCGCGTCGAAGTTGCGCAGGCGATAGACCAGCGCTTTCACGTCCTCGACGTCCCCGGAGCAGTGGACCGTCTCCAGACACCAGTCGCCGTGGTGAACGTGGCTCGAGGCGTTGACGACACGTTCGTGGTCGTGCTGGATCTCGTGGATGTCGGCCACCACGTCGTCGTAGACGTAATCGAAGACGACGACTGCGGCGACGGTCCCGGAACGGTCGTCGAGCGTCCGGTGGGACTCGATGTACTCCTGCATGGCCTCCCGCACGGCGCGCGATCGGGAGCTGAATCCCTCCGATTGCCAGATGCGATCGAACGTCTCGACGGTCTCGTCGGGGATGTTGAAACTCGTTCGCACGCCAGTTTCGAGGGAGCGAATCACCGTAAACCTGCGGGTCCAAGCCGCGAGACGGTCACGTACTGTCGCCCCCAGCGAGAGACTCCCCCGTCGATCAGTCGGCGACGGGGTCGGCCGTCGGCACGTCGACGGGCGGCTCCCAGAGCAGGATCGCGACGGACCCGACGACGAGCACGCCGCCAGCCAGTGCGAGAGCGGGCACCGGCGAGACGGCGTCAGAGAGGACGCCGCTCCCGAGCTGGAAGGGGATGACGGTCAGTCCGCTCACCATGGCCATCGCGCTGAGGACGGTCGCTCGGCCGAGCGTCTCGACGCGGTCGTTAACGTACTGCCCGGCGAGGACGCGCGTCGGCTGGACGATACCCCAGCCGACGAAGAGGGCAACGAACGCGAGCGCCGGGACGAACGCCATGGCGACGAGGAGCGTTCCCACGACGAGCGGAGCGCCGACGAACCAGCGGTGCAACCCGATGCGCTCGCGGAGAAAGCCGATTCGGTAGCTCACGGCCGCCGAGGCGAGGTTCATCGCGGCGTAGAACCCGCCAAGGAGCGTCTCGACGTTGTCAGGGGCGACGGCCAGCTCGGGAGACCACTCGCCCGGAAGCGGAATCGTGACGGTAGCGTCGATCCCGAGGTCGACGAGCGTCGCCTCGAACGCCGGTTGGAGGAAGATGAACACGAGGTACGTGACGGCCGAGAAGAGGACGTAGTAGTAGAGGATGAACGAGCGCAGGCGACGCTGACCGAGCGCTTCGCGCACGACGTCCCAGGCCTCGCGCATCCCGAGATCGCTCGACCCGCTCTCCTGGTACGTCTCCGGTTCGTCGAGCGTGAGGATGACGACCGTGCCGACACCGGTGAACGCCGCCGCCGCGAGGAACGGGTAGGACAGGTCGATGCCGCCGAGGTACCCGCCGACCAGGGACGCGAACACGCCGGCCGCCAGCGCGATGGACTGGCCACGGCCGCGGACGTTCGTGAACGCGTCCGTATCGTCGCTGTCGGCGAGCGTTTCGTACACCCACGCGTCCTCCGTTCCGGACCTGAAGTTGTAGCCCGTCGACCAGACGACGAAGAGGAACGCGAATACGATCGCCGACTCCGCGAGAGCGATGGCGACCAGCGACGCGGTAATCGTCGCGCTCCCCACCAGCAAGCTGTTTCGTCGACCGATACGGTCGCCGACCCAGCCCGTCGGAATCTCGCCGACGACGGTGGCCACGTTGTACAGCGCCTCGAAGATCACGATGTGGGTAAAGGAGAGACCCAGCGAGAGGAAGTAGAGGTACATGATCGGGCGGTAGAACTCGACCGCCTCGGTCGCCTTGTAGAAGTAGTACTTCACGACGGCAGCGGAACGGACCATGACTATGCTGGGAAAGGGCCCGGAGAAAAGGGTACTGGATGCGGAAGAGTGGGCCCGAAAAAGTGAGAGTGGTGAGAGGGGGGTGAGGTGAGAATGTGGGTGGGTGAGAATGTGGGTGGGTGAGAATGTGAGTGGGTGAGAATGTGAGTGGGTGAGAATGTGAGTGGGTGAGAATGTGAGTGGGTGAGAATGTGGGTGGGTGAGAGTGTGGGTGGGTGAGGGGAGAGTGTGTGAAGCGGAGGTGAGAGAGGGCGGGGAAGAGGATATCACGCGTCGGCGAGGCGAAGTTGTCCCCGAACCACCGGCGCCGCAGGGTACGTCCGTACGCCGGTGTCGACGCACTCGACGGTCTCGAAGCGAGCGTCGGCGTCGAACTGCGCCGCGGTGTCCCGGTTCAGGTGACAGCCGCCTGCCACGCGTTTCCAGACAGGTGTCACGGCGTTCTGCAGCGTCCGGTACCGACCAGATCCACCGACGTGCTCTAAGAATCTGACCTCGCCGCCCGGCCGGAGCACGCGCGCGAGTTCCGAGCGCGCCGCATCGGGGTCGTCCACCGAACAGAACACGAGCGACGAGACGACGACGTCGACGCTGTCGTCCTCGAAGGGGAGCGCCTCGGCGCGCGCGTCGTGGAACGAAACTGTCAGCCCCACGTCCGCGGCGCGCGACCGAGCCCGCCGTCGCATCGTCCGATCCGGCTCGACCGCGTGGTACTCGAGCGACGACTCCGCCCCCGTCGAGTCGTCGACGGTCCGCGCCGTCCCGCGCGGACCCGCGACCACGTACGGGAACATCGCGCCGTCGCCCGCGCCCAGGTCGACGACGCGACCCGCGAGATCGCTCGCGAGGTCGCGGCGGTGCGGCCCGAACGTCCGGCGATCGATCGGATCGAACGCCCGGTAGAGTCTCGCGAAGAGCGGGTGATCCAGGTCGTCCGTGTCGGTACGATCGGCAGTCATCGACCGTGGGTTCGCGCTCCGACGGTGAGTCAGTTGGGGTGGCGGAGCGACCGAAAGCCCCCGTCGCTCGTCGGTCGACGGGCCAATAGCCAAGACGAAAGACGTCCTAGATCGAGGCACGCATGTTCGACGATCGAACGGAGGCCGGCGAGCGCCTCGCGGCCGAGCTCGACCGTCGCGGCGTCGTGGCCGACCTCGTCCTAGGAATTCCACGCGGAGCGCTCCCGGTCGCCCGTCCCGTGGCCGACGCGCTGGACGCCGACCTGGACGTCGTCGTGGCGTCGAAGATCGGCGCGCCGCACAACCCCGAACTGGCCATCGGCGCCGCGGCGAGCGACGGGGCAGTCTGGCGAAACGAGCCACTCATCGACCGCATCGGTGTCCCCCAGGACCACGTCGAGCGCGAGCGCGACCGGGAGATCGAGGCGGCTCGCGCCAAACTCGAACGCTACCGTGGCACGAGCGACCTCCCCGATATCGAGGGCAACCGCGTCGTGGTCGTCGACGACGGCGTCGCCACCGGCGCGACGGCCCGCGCCTGCCTCAGACAGGTCCGCGAAAAGAACCCCGCCTCCGTCACGCTCGCCGTTCCCGTCTCCTCACCCGACTCCGCCGACGACCTTCACGCGGAAGCCGACGAGGTGATCGCCCTGCAGACACCTCCCACGTTCCGCGCCGTCGGCCAGTTCTACCGACAGTTCGGCCAGGTGAGCGACGAGGAGGCGATAGCGTATCTGGATCGATAGTGGATGGGGACGGGTCGAGACGACGGCAGCTCCATACCCCCGGCATTGGCGGAGCTGCGTGCGGTACCTGCGAAGGCGGGACCGGTCGGACTAGCATCCGCGCGAACGGAGAAGGCGAGGGTTGCTACGAGAGAGCGGAGCGCTCTCGGCATCTCGGAAGACCGACGGTCTTCTGATGACTCGTCGAAGTGCGACGGCACTTCGAGATGACGAAAGAACGCAGGATGACGTAAGCGCGCTTGGGCTCTTTCGAACCACACCGGCGGCGTCGCCGCCGGCCTGTTTCATCGACGTTTCTCGAGTCGAGCGGGACCTCCGGTCCCGCTGACCATGCGAACGGGCGCTAAGCGCCCGTGAGCAGAGAGCGGGTCGCCTTAGGTGACCCCGACGAAGAAAAAGTTCGTCGGTCCTATGGCCAGACGCCGCGGAACTCGTGCGCGGCGGCGATGCGCTTGAGCGCGACGACGTAGGCGGCGTCGCGCCAGGTGAGGTCCTGTGCTTCGACTTCGTCTCTGACGTCGTCCCAGGCGGAGAGCATCTCGGTCTCGAGTTCCTCGTTGACGCGTTCGAGCGACCAGGCACGGCGGTTGATGTCCTGGAGCCACTCGAAGTAGCTCACGGTGACGCCGCCGGCGTTGGCGAGGATGTCGGGGATGACCGGGATGTCGCGCTCGGCGAAGATCGCGCCGGCGGCGAAGGTCGTGGGGCCGTTCGCCCCTTCGACGATCATGTCGGCGCTGACGTCGGTCGCGTTGTCCTCGGTGAGGACGTTACCGATGGCGGCGGGGATGAGGACGTCGACGTCGAGTTCGAGCAGTTCCTCGTTGGTGATCTTCTCGCCGACGCCGGTCGCGGCGGTGACGGCCTCGGGCTCTTCGTCGTGAGAGGGGATCTTGTCGACGTCGATGCCGTCGGCGTCGTAGCGGGCACCGTTGACGTCGCTGACGGCGACGATGTTGGCGTCCCACTCGTAGAGCAGGCGCGCGGCGTTGGCGCCCACGCTGCCGAAGCCCTGGACGGCGACCGTGGTCTCCGAGAGGTCGTAGTCGTAGTAGTCGCAGGCCTCGCGGGTGATGATCGCGACGCTGCGGCCGGGGGCCTCTTCGCGGCCCTCGCTGCCGCCGATCTCCGGCGGTTTCCCCGTGACGACGCCGGGGATCGTCTCGTCCTGCTGCATGCTGTAGGCGTCCATGAGCCAGGCCATCGTCTGCGGGTCGGTGCCCATGTCGGGCGCCGGGATGTCCTTCGTCGGACCGATCGCCGAGCGGATCTCCTGGGTGAACCGGCGGGTGAGTCGCTCCTTCTCCGTGCTGCTCAGGTCCTTGGGATCGACGACGATGCCACCCTTGGCGCCGCCGAAGGGGAGGTCCATGACGGCGCACTTCCAGGTCATCCACATCGCGAGGCCGGCGCACTCGTCGCGCGTAACCTCGGGATGATAGCGCAGGCCGCCCTTGTACGGGCCGCGAACGCTGTCGTGCTGGGCGCGAAAGCCGGTCAGAACCTCGACGCTGCCGTCGTCGCGCCGGAGCGGCAGGGACACCTCGTGGATCTTTCGGGGCCGCTCTAGGCGCTCGACGACGTTCGGATCGATATCGACGTGGGCCGTCGCGCGGGCGAGCTGCCGTTTCGCGGTCTCTAGGGCCGTCTCCGGCTCCGTCTCCTCGGACGCGTCTCCCGCCTCCTCGGCAACATTTGCGGACATTGAGTGATCGATGGGACTCAGAGGGTTTCGTAGTTCCGATCCGACTGCCCGAATGATGGATGATACCTATAAGCATGGGAGAGGCGCCCGGCCGTCGCAAGCCGACAGCCTTCCCGCCGGAAGCGCACAGGGCGGGTATGGCACCCGACGAACCCGACGTCGACCGGGCCGAGGACCGGATCGACGCGCGAAAGCACGAGCGGGCGGCCCGGACGGAGTCAGTGCTCGCGGACGTCGAGCGTCACCTCGGCGAACTCGAGTATCCCGTCACTGGCGAAGAGCTCTCGCGCGAGTACGCCACCGGCGCGATGGACCTCCCGAACGAGACGGAGTCACTCGGGAGCGCGTTCGACCGGCTGGTGAACGAAGAGTTCGCGTCTGCCGACGAAGCTCGGAAGGCGATCTACGGCGAGGTGTCGGGCGAAGCGGCCGACGTCACCGAAGCGAGCCCTGATCGGTCCCTCGAACCCTCGGACGAGGGGAACGAGGACGCACCCTCCGATGCCGGCGGCGACCGGACGTGATCGACACCTAGAGGGCCAATAGAACGGTGCCGTACGCTCCGGCGCCGGACGCGAACGCCCAGAACCGGCCGTCTCGCGCCCGCGGTAGTTCACCTTTGATCGCGTTGAAGACGATCCCGCCGGTCAACAGCGCGAGGAGGAGCGTATAGACGCCGGGTTCCAGTGCGTTCCACGCCCCGATGAGGGCGCCCACCACGACCGCGGCCGCCAGGACGAAACGGCCGTATCGCCCGTAGAGTGTCGGATGATGTTCGTGCATGGCCTGGTCGTTGCCGAAGAGGTGGAGCGCCATCGCGATCGCGAAGAGGAGGACGCGTTCCGTACCGGTCTCGCCGCGAACGATAGCGTACCCGATCACGGCATTGTAGACGGCGAATCCACCCACGTGGGCGGCGAAGATCGATATCCCGGGCCGCCCACCGTCCGATCCGCCCGCCGCCACCGAACCGGCTGCGATCGCGAGACGCTCGAGGCCGTAAAAGAGCGCGAGGCCGACGAACGCGACCACGTATATGTGCTCGGCGACGAGCGTCACTCCCGCCAGGTCGAACCCTTCGATCGTCTCGCGACGGTGGTCCGCTTCCGGAAAGAGATGGACGAACGCGTACACGAGCGAGACGCCACCGGCCATCGAGAGGAGGGAGTCGCGACGGCGTTCGATTGCGGCCGGGAGGCGGTGGGGGAGCACGTGCGCCAACGTCACGACCATCACGAGCAGCGCGACGAGAAAATGATCGGCGTCCATCGGCATCGCGACGATCGGACCCATACCAGGACCACGGGTTCCAGTCCGGTCCTCCTTGGCCCTGCCGTGGCCGGACGGGCGGCGTCGTCACCCGAACCCTCTGACGAGAGAGCCGAAGAGGGGCAGGCCGAACGCCGCCCCGATCGCCACGTACACCGGCGGCGTCATCGCCAGCGCGCGCCCGACCGACGGACCGAGTGTGAGGGCGAACACGAGGAGGACGAGTACGCCGAAACCGACGGCGCCGAGGAGCGCGCGTCTGACGTTCCGCGCCAGGAGCCCCACCAGTGCGCCGGCGACGATGAGTCCCAGCCAGTGGACCCAGGAGAGAATCAGGCCGACGAACACCGCGATGGCGAGCGCGATCGGATGGGCCCGCGGGTGCGTCCGCAGGTGAGCGAGAGCGACGCGCGCCCGGGCGAGTCGAGACGGGCCACCGTCCGGCGCCACGTTCGCCCGGCCTCGGGGCGTGTCGACGGTTCCCGGCGGATCGGCGACATCGGCCGACGTGCGGTCGTCGGTCGGCGAACCGGCGTCGCGGGCCGTCTCGGGGTCGCTTCCTGACGAACCGGAGTCGCCGGTCGCTCCGTGTCCGTCTTCGGAAACCTCGTCCGTCATCGCGATCCCTCCTCGAACGTCATGTCGGTCTCCCAGTCGCCGTCGAGCGCGAGCGGGCGATACTCGCCGTCGATCCACGCTTCGAACTGATCGTCGTAGTGCTCGGAGTAGTAGTCGCCGGAGTTGCCGCCGGGGAGGATCGTACGCGCCTCGCCACCGGGATAGGCGAGGAGACGGGTGCTCGATCCGACGGCCGACTCGACGCGGTAGTTGTTGATCGTCGCGCGTGAGCCCCCGATGGGGTGCTCCTCGTAATCGAGTGCCGGCACCTGCGCGCCGAAGGGGTGTTCGATCGGCGCCGTCGTGTTGTAGTCGCCGTAGACCTCCCACTCCGCCTCCTCGATCTCGGCGAGTGCGGCTTCGAGCGCCTCGATCATCGCGGCGTCACGCGAGGCCGACTCGAAGACCGGGCTGTCTGCCGGCAGTGTCGCGATCACCCAGTCGGCGGGATAGTCCGCGTCGTCGAGTCCGGTCTCCGCGAAGTGCGGTTCACAGACCGCGGACACGAAGTGATCGATCCAGCGGGCGAACACGAGCGCTCCCTCCGAGTCGGGGACCATCTCGTACTCCCAGTCGGCGAGCAGGTCGCTCGCCTCGACGATGCGCCGGTCGCCCGCCTCGGCCACGCGATCGACGGCCGCGACGAGTTCCGGAACGAGCTGGGCGGCACGCGGGTCGACGCGATCCGTCTGGACGGCCGCGTGTCCGTCGAGTGTCGTCGGGCCAGCACCGATGAGTTCGTCGAGGCGATCGTAGATGCGACCGCCGCGGTAGGGAGCGGCGTAGGCCGTCCCGATGTAGTGGGTCGGATCGTCGGCGACGCGCTGGTTCGCGGTGGCCAGGACGTCCGGGTCGATGGCGTGGGGCTTCTCGTCGAACGGGACGAAGCCCTCCCAGGTCGCCTCGCCGTAGGGCTCGTAGCCCGTCCACTCGCCCTCGCCCGCCGAGCCGTCGAAGACGCGGTCGCCCCGAACCGCGTCGCCGTCGATCGTCCGGATCGGGAGCTGGCCGGTCACGTAGTAACACGTCCGTCCATCGACGTCGGCGTAGACGAAGTTCTGCGTCGGTTCGTCGAACCGTTCGAGCGCGTCTACGACGTCGTCGAGCCCATCGCTTCGGCCGATCTCGTAGATCGACTGGGACGTCCGCGTCGCCGCGAGGCCGGTCCAGGCGACGCCGACGTGTGATCCTTCGCGTTCGAGGAACGGGCCGTGGACGGTCTTGCGGACAGTGACGGTGCGGTCCTCGCCGCCAGCCACGGCGATGTCGCGCTCCTCGGTGTCGAACTCGCGCCACTCGCCCCGGTAGCGATACCGCCGGCCGTCGTCGTCGAGTTCGTACCGATAACAGTCGAGGACGTCGGCGCCGACGTTGGTGAATCCCCAGGCACCTGCCTCGTTCGCCCCGATGATGACGAACGGGACGCCAGGAAACGTCACACCGCGGACGTTCGTCTCCGGCGTAGTGACGTGCTGTTCGTACCAGATCGGCGGCGTCATCAGCGTGAGGTGCGGATCGTTCGCCACGATCGGGACCCCGGTGTCGGTGTGCGCGCCCGAAACGATCCAGCTGTTCGATCCGACGCCGGGCGGCGACTCGAACCGCGAGAGCCAGCCGTGGAGGGCAGCCGTTCCCGATCCCGACTGCGTTTCGGCGGGCTCGCCGGCGTCTCCGTGTACGGTGCTCGTCACGGCCTCGCCATCCGACGCCTCGCCACCTGACGCGGTCTCGACGCCGCCGACGTCGCCGATCGCGTCGCTGTCGACCCGGAGGATGGGATCGTCGTGATCGTACGTCGTCGGGTACAGTTCGGCCGCGATCTCCGCGCCCAGCGCGTCGGCGAGCCGTTCGCGCCGCAGCGCCGTGAAGTTCCCCGTCAGCGTCCAGGCGATCTGTTTCTCCAGGAGGATGGTGTCGACCGGCGTCCAGGGAGCCGGCTCGTACTCGAGTAGTTCGAACTCGTAGGGCAACTGCTCGGTCTCGATGACCGCGTTCACGCCCTCGGAAAACGCCCGGACCAGCGGTGCGTGACTCGTCTCGTCGATGGCCTCCCAGGTGGCCTCCGCCGCGGCGGCGAAGTCCATCCGGACGTGAAATTCGTCGCTCTCGAGCGTCGCCTCGCCAGCGACCGCGGAGAGCTGGCCGCGCATCTGTCGGCGCTGGAGGTCGAGCTGGAAGAGCCGATCGAACGCCTGCACGTAGCCGACCGCGAAGTACGCCGCCTCCTCGTCGTCCGCCTCGACGTGCGGGACACCGACGTCGTCGCGGGCGACCGTCGCCGGCCCGTACGGATTCGCGAGCTCCTCCGACGGGCGCCGGTCGGCGGCGTCCCAGGCCGTCCCCGAGAGCGGAGCGAACTGATCCAGCAGCGGGCCGACGTCCGACGCCGCGAGTCCCACGGTTCCCGCCCCGAGAACGGTCGCCAGCAGTGCCCGTCTCGTGGTGTCTTCGCTCACACCACATCCTCGAAGGGAATCGCCTTAAGTGTCGGCGTCGGACTCGGGCGCGAACCGACGACCGTCGCTCGACCGGGCCCCCGCGTCGATCGGGAGTCGTCGGCCGGAGCGCGAAACAGCGACCGAACACCGTCGACCGAACCCGGCGAAGCCGACACCGGCCGGACGGCTCCGGAGGTGGACGACGGACAGTACCGGCCCGTGCGGTGGCGCGATGCGGTACGAAATCCAGGGACGTGGCGGGCGTGAACCGAGAGGGGAACGGCTTTACGTCGGGATCCGCTCCGTTCACGTATGGATTACGAATCGAGTCTCGACCGCGCGATGGAGAACGTCCCCGACATCGGCGGCGACGACGAACGTCTCGACATTCCGGACCCGATACCGCAGAAGGACGGCGCGTTCACGCGGTTTACCAACATGAACGAGATCGCCGACACCCTCGGTCGCGAACCCGAACACCTCCACCGGTTCATCCAGCGCGAGCTTGGCACCAGCGGCAAGTTCGAAGACGGCCGCGGCCGCTACAACGGCAACTTCTCCCAGACCGACCTGGACGCGGTCATCGACGCCTACGTCGACGAGTACGTCCTCTGTTCGGAGTGCGGACTGCCCGACACCCGACTCGTTCGCGAGGACCGCACGCCGATGCTGCGCTGTGACGCCTGCGGAGCGTTCCGGCCGGTCACCAAACGTTCCCAGAGCCAGTCCCAGCAACAAGACCGCGACGCGGTAGAAGAAGGCCAGACCTACACCGTCGAGATCACCGGCACCGGCCGCAAGGGTGACGGCGTCGCCGAGAAGGGCAAGTACACCATCTTCGTCCCCGGCGCCCAGGAGGGCGACGTCACCGAGATCTACATCGAGAACATCTCCGGCAACCTCGCGTTCGCCCGCAAAGCCTAGACGCGTCCACCCGTCTCGGGCCGATCGCCCGAATTCTCGACGAACGGTCACTATTTCAGACCGTCCGGGTTTCCTGAATCAGTGCTATCAAGGGCAGCTCCCGCGTTGGCTAGCCCATGGACGAGACCGTACGCACGGGCTTAGACGGCGTCGTCGCCGACGAAACGCGACTGAGCGCGATCGACGGCGACCTGGGCGAACTCACGATCGGCGGCTTCTCGCTCGACGAGCTGGCCGGGAACGCGACGTTCGAAGAGACCCTCTTCGTGCTGTACGAGGATCGGCTGCCGACGGCGGACGAGCTGGCCGACTTTCGCGACGAGCTCGCCGGCTACCGGTCACTCGCGCCGGCGACCCGGACGGTCGTGGAGGCGGCGGCCGAGGGCGGCCAGTCCGCGATGGACGCCGCCCGCATGGGAATCGCGAGCGCGTCGCTCGCCCGCCCGGCCGCCGACGACGGGGCATCGGGCGCGAACGGCGAGACCGCGTCCGAGGAGCCCGAACGCGACGCCCTGGTCGCGGTCTCCCAGCTCCCGACGATCGTGGCTACCTACTGGCGGGCCCGCGAGGGCGCAGAGCCCATCGAGCCGCGATCCGACCTCTCACACGCCGGGAACTACCTCTACATGTTGACCGGCGAGGAGCCGACCGACAGCGAGGTCAGGGGCCTGGAGACGTACCTCAACGCGGTCGTCGACCACGGGTTCAACGCCTCGACGTTCACGGGCCGGGCCATCGCCTCGACGGAGTCGGACGTGCTCTCGGCCGTGACCGGCGCCGTCGGCGCGCTGAAGGGACCGCTCCACGGCGGCGCGCCCGGACCCGTTCTCGACATGCTGGACGAGACCCACGCCGCGGACGACGTCCGTGCGATCCTCGAAGCGAAGTTAGACGCCGGCGAGCGCCTGATGGGCTTCGGCCACCGGGTCTACACCGTCCGCGATCCCAGGGCAGCGGTCCTCTCGGAGGCAGCCGAGGCGTTCTATCGCGCCGACGACGGCGGCGACGAGGACTTCTACGAGTCGGCCGTCGAGACCGAGACCGTCGCCCGCGACCTCCTCTCGGATCGCCGGCCCGACCTCGACCTGGAGACCAACGTCGAATTCTACACCGCGATCGTCCTGCGTGGCGTCGGCATCCCGCAACCGCTGTTCAGTGCGACGTTCGCCGTCGCCCGCGTCGGCGGCTGGACCGCCCACGCGCTCGAACAGCTGGCCGACAACCGCATCGTCCGTCCCCGGTCGAAGTACGTCGGCGAGTACGGCCGGACGTGGACGTCGATCGACGAGCGCTGACCCCGACGCGGGCGAGGCCGATTCGCGGTCCCCAATTCTCCGGCATCTGTATCCTTTTACCCCTCTGCGCTAGCAGGTGACACATGGCTACGCAACTCCCCGAACGCGAGTACGACGACCGCCTCGACCAAATTCGCGGGCGGATCGTCGACGCCGAGGCCGACGCCGGCGTCTGGTTCGGCGCGACGAGCATCGAGTACCTGACCGGCTTCGATCACATCCAGACCGAACGACCGGTCTGTCTCGCCGTCACGCCGGAGTCTGCCGAGATCGTCGTCCCCCGGCTCGAAGTCGAGCGCGTCGAGCCCAACCCGCGGATCGACGCGGTCCACCACTACCACGACTACCCGGGCGGCCGGCCGATCGCCCTCGCCGCGGAGATGCTCGACGGGCTCGGCGTCGAGTCCGTCGTCGCCGACGCCGACGGCGCGCCCGGCACGATGGGCTACGAGGGGCCGTCCCTCTCCGAGTTCGTCGCCGTCGACAAACAGTCCTGGGTCACCCGCATGCGCTGGGAGAAGACGGACGCCGAGATCGACCTGATCCGCGAGTCCGCCCGCTGGGGCAACCTGGCCCACCGCTACCTCGCGGACTACACCGAGGTCGGCGCCCACCCGGCGACCGTGAGCCAGCGCGCCTCCATGGAGGCCTCCCGCGCCATGCTCGACACCTTGGGCGACGAGTACGTCGCGCGCACCCGTGGCTCCGGTCCCGCCTTCGCGGGCTACATCACCGGCCCACAGACGCGCCTCCCGCACGGCCACACCGCCAACCGCCGCCTGCAGGAGGGCGACGTGCTCGTCACCGGCGCCGCAGCCAACGTCGACGGCTACCACTCCGAACTGGAGCGGACGATGTTCCTCGGCGAGCCGAGCGACGAGCAGGTCCACTACTTCGAACTCATGTGCGAGATGCAGGAGATCGCGATCGACGCGCTCGGCCCCGGCGTCCCGATCGCCGACGTCGACGACGCCGTCCGCGACTACGTCGAAGAGCAGGGCGTCGCGGACCTCTACCAGCACCACGTCGGCCACAACATCGGCATGGACGGACACGAACCGCCGTACATCGACCAGGGGTGGGGCGACCACTGCGAGAGCGAGTACACCAGCTACGACGCCGAGGACGCCGTCATGCAACCCGGCAACGTCTGGACGATCGAGCCCGGCCTCTACACCGACGAGTACGGCTACCGCCACTCCGACACCATCGCCATCACCGAGGACGGGATCGAGTGGCTCACCTACTTCCCGCGCGACCTAGAGGGGAACATCATCGACGTCGAGTGAACCGAGAACGGTAGCGGTGACGCATCACCGAAAATTCCCGACCGCCGCGACGAATCACCCCGCAACCCTCGATACGACAGAATTCCAGGGCCGCCATCCGGACGAATCGACGATCCGTTCCGGTTGAACCCGAGAGAGAGAGAGATGGCGTGGTATACTATACCCCCACAGGTGCTTGATTTCACTCACTGAACAGTAACTATATTACCCATCACGTCAATCACCCGCACGGAAGCTGCGTCCGTTGGGGTACGAAATGCCCCGGGTGGTTGGGTCACCCGAGACGTGGCTTCCAAACCGCGGCTTGCGATTCGGTTGCCATGTTACGAAACACACCACCACGACAAAAAGGTCTCGCCCGCTCTCGGTCTAGAGAGTTGAAACGCTGTGCGTCGTTCACTTTCGATTCCGGGGATCGGGGACCGAAATCCATCCGATGGTCCGCCGGACCGCACCGTGGTGATCGCGGATGACGGCCGCCGACGCGTCGAGCGACGCTCACGAGTACAAGCCGCGCGGGCGCGAGTGCTATCGCTGCAATCGCGACGTGGCGCCGCACTTTCTCTTTCGCGTCACCGTCGAGTCGCCGGCGCCGCTGTCGGAGAAATACGCGGACGGCGTCCGCTACTGCTGTGAACACTGCGCCGCTGCGATGAACCTCTCCGACTTCTCCCGGCGGTGGATAGTGCCCACGGGACGGGGTGACGAGTCCACGAACGGGTGAGAGCGACGACATCGAACGGGCCGAGCGAGTAACTCCCGGTCGCCGCTCCTCGGACGTACTGCGTACTCAGGTTGGTCTGGCGAAGCGTAACCCGAACGTCCACGGCTGTCCGGCCCGATGTTTATCCATGGTCTGTCACAAGTACTCGACGAGCGTCTCGACCGCCCGGTCGAGCGGTTCGTCACGAATCCGACAGACGTAATCGGTCATCAAATCCGGTTTGAGTGCGGCGACAGAGTGTGGAACGATGGAACTGTCCCGCGGCGCCCGTTGGTGGCGAAAATCGTCCCCGACGAGCGGAATCCGTTCGTCGTACCACGTCCGGGTCGTCAAACCCATCACCACGTACTGTTGTTTGTCGAAGGGGTGCGAATCGTTGTTGACGACGACCCACGGTCTCGTCGCGTCGTCGTCGGGCGTGAACGGATCGGGAGCGAGGACGACGTGTCCCCGTTCGAGATCGTCGAACGTCGGATCCGACGGTGTCACGGTCGCTCCGTATCCTCGCTCTCGCTCGCACGAAGCCACTCCGCTCTGCTCTCCGATCCGACCGTTTCGTCTAACAATGCGGCCGCAGAACTGAACACCATCGCATCCCGGACGGCCTCGAGATCACCGATCGCCCAGTAGGGCTCCCGGTGCCGAACGAGCCCGCGCTCTTCGAGTCGATTCAGCACCGGGTGAATCGAGTTCCGATCGACGTTCGTGGCCTCGGCGATCTCGACGGCCTTGTAGGCCTTGTCTCGGTTTTCGACGAGGAAACGAACGACGCGCTGTGCGTTCGTCTCGCGGTGCGTCGGATCGTGTGTGTCGAACTCGTCGATGCTGATCGGCACGGAAGTAATATCGGATACCTTCGTTTATAAATGTACGCCCGTATTATCGTATTCCCGTCTGTACCATCCCAGTACGTATTCGGTCCGCTCTCGGTCCGACGCGGCGAACCACCCTCTCGCTCACTCCAGGCTCGCGACCCCGCCGCACCGATCGCTTCAAGTGAAGTTGGACTACACTCACCCACATGGCAGTCTCGTTCGATTGCTTCGGCACGCTCGTGACCGCAGAGCGGCCGCCGGACCCGGCGAGCGCGATCGCGAGCGAGCTCGAGGCCAGGGACGTGGCGGTCCCCGCGGACTGGGACGAGGCCTTCGTCGAGCGCCACGTCCGGGCACCCGAGCACGCGGAAGTCCCGCTTCCCGCTCACGTCGGCCGGGCGCTGGCCAGTCGGGACGTCGAGTGGGCGGACAACGCGGTGCGCCGGGCCGTGGTCGCGGCGTTCGACCCCGTCGTCGAGACGCGACCGGGGGCCGTCGCGGCCGTCGCGGCCGCCGGCGAGCGCGGACCGGTCGCCGTCTGCTCGAACTGTGGGGTCCCGGAACTCGTCTCGAAGGCGCTCCTTCGATCGACCGTCGATCGGTCGGCGTTCGACGCAATCGTCACGAGCGCCGCCTGCGGGTTTCGCAAACCAGCCTCCGAGATCTTCGAGGCGACGGCCGAGGCCCTCGACGTCCCACCGTCGTCACTCGTCCACGTCGGCGACGATCCCGAGACCGACGGCGGCATCACGAACGCGGGCGGCACGGCCATCTCGCTCGAGGAGACCGCGCTCCCGGCGGTTCCGGATCGACTCGACGAGGTGATCGGGTGAGTGATCGACCGTCGGTCGCGATCGGGTGGGCGCGGTGAGCGCCACGACCCTCGCACTCGTCGCGTTCGCCACCGGGCTCGACCTGCTCGTCGGCGAGCCGCCCACGCGCTGGCACCCGGTCGCCTGGTTCGGACGGGCCGTGGCGGCGGTCGACCGGAACTGGGACCTCGACGAGCGAGCCGAGCGGGCACTCGGGCTGGCAGTCGCGCTGGTCCTCCCGGCGGTCGCGGCCGGAGTCGTCGCCGGCCTGGTCGTCCTCGCCGGTCGGGCCCACCCGACGGTCGGTGCCCTGCTCGCCGGCGCCGTCCTCTTTCTCACGACGAGCCTTCGCTCCCTGCTAGAGCTGACCGAGGACGTCGTCACGCTGACGGAGACCGACCCCGACGAGGCACGACGCCGGCTCCGCGGGCTCGCGGGTCGCGACGCGAGCGACCTCTCGCCGGCCCAGCTTCGCAGCGCCGCGATCGAGAGCGCGGCCGAGAACCTGGCCGACGGCTACGTCGCGACGCTGGCCCCGTTCGTCCTTCTGGCGCCGTTCTCGCTGCCGGTGGCGGCCGCCGGCGCGACCTGGGTCAAGGCCGTGAACACGCTCGACTCGATGCTCGGCTACCCCGACCGGCCGATCGGGACCGCCAGCGCCCGACTGGACGACCTCGTCATGTGGCTCCCCGCCCGGCTGACGGCCGTCGCACTGGCGATCGCCGCGCGAGAGCCGCGGGCGCTCGCGGCAGCCGGACAGTGGGCCCGAGCCCCGCCGTCGCCGAACTCGGGGTGGCCCATGGCAGTGGTGGCCGTAGGCCTGGGTCTCCGACTCGAAAAGCCGGGCGCGTACGTGCTAAATCCCGACGGGGACGACCCGACGCCGGCGGACGGCGACCGGGCGATTCGCCTGGTCGGCGTCGGCGCGGTCGTCGCCGTGTGCGGGCTCCTCCTCGCGACGATCGGCCTCGACGCGGGTGTGGACGCACTCACGATGGGGGCGGTACCGTGACGGTCGTGGAGTGGGTCGTCGAGCAGGCTCTGGAACGGGTTGCCAAGACGATTCTGGAGGGATCTCCGTGACGCCTGATGCACTGCGCGCGCTCCGCGCGGGCGTCGCCTTCCTGACGCGGCTGCCGACGGGCGGGAGCGACGAGTCGGACTGGGAGGCGTTCAGTCGAACGCCCGCGGCGTTTCCGGTCATCGGCCTCGTCGTCGGCGCCCTCGCCTCGATCCCCTTCCTCGCGAGCGCGCACCTGCCGGGGCCGACCGTCGCCGTCGGCTACCTCCTCGCGGTCTACCTGGTGACCGGGGTCCACCACGTCGACGGCGTCGCGGATCTCGGCGACGCGGCGGTCGTCCACGGCGATCGCGACCGCCGTCGCGAGGTGCTGAAAGACACGACGACGGGCGTCGGAGCGGTGCTGGCCGTCGCCCTCGTCGTGGCCGGCCTCTTACTAGGCGGGCTCGCGCTCGCGGGGCTGCCGATCGGCGTCGCTATCACCATCGTCGTCGCGGCCGAGGTCGGCGCCAAGCTCGGCATGGCGTCGATGGCCGCCCTCGGAACGGCGAGCCACGAGGGCTTCGGCTCGCACTTCACCCGGAACGCGCGACCGCGCTCGCTCGTCACCCCCACGGCGCTGTCGATCGCGCTGGTCGCTGTCCTGGCGAGTGCCGTCGCCGCGACGACGATGGCCGACGCCGCGTCGCCGTTCGCGACCGGACCCGTGCAGGTGGGCGCGCTCGGACCGCTACAAGGAGTCGCGTTCGCGACGCTCGCCGGGGCGCTCGCGGGTACGGCGATCCTCTGGCTGTGGGCGCGACGCAAGCTGGGCGGCGTCGGCGGCGACGTGTTCGGGGCGGCGAACGAGGTGAGCCGCGTCGTCGGGCTCCACGTGGGGGTGATCGCGTGGACGCTCTAGTGATGTGCGGCGGGACGGGCGATCGACTCGACGCCGACGTCGAGAAACCGCTGTACCCCGTCGCCAGCGAACCGATGATCGATCGCGTCCGGCGGGCGCTCGACAAGACCGATATCGAGTCGACCTACGCGGTCGTCTCGCCGAATGCACCCGAGACGCGCGCGCACCTGGACGGCGAAACGCCGTGCATCGAGACGCCCGGAGACGGGTACGTCGCCGACCTCGGTCGCGCGCTCGACGACCCACAGATAGAGCCGCCGGTCCTGACGGTGGCCGCCGACCTGGCGCTGCTCACTGCCGACACCGTCGACGACGTCCGCCGCGCGTACCGCCAGCGGGTGCGAGCCCGGGCGCGGTCGGAACCCGAAGCCGGCGAGACGCGAAGCGGCAACCACGACTCCCCCTCGATGACGGTCTGCGTCCCCCGGGAGGTGAAACGTCGCCTCGGGGTGAGCGTCGAGGAGACGTCGGTCGGCGCGGACACCCTCGTTCCGACCGGCCTCAACGTGGTCGGATCCGGCGGTGACGGCGACCAGCGCGGCGCCGACGACGGAGATCCTCCAGCGCCGCTCGTCCACGTCGTCCGGACGGCGGACGCGGCTATCAACGTGAATCGACTCGAAGACGCGGCAATCGCGGACCGACTCGCCACTCGACACCGATGATGCACCCAGTCAGTGATCCCACGACCCGATCGACGAGACGAACAGAATCCGGACACAGGCCGGCGTCCAAGACGCGGCCACGCGACGCCGAGGTGCGTCGATGCGCCTGATCCTCGCCGCGGGGACGACGGAGACCGCGCTCGTCGACGGCATCAGCGCCGCCGGCGAGACGCCGGAGCTGATGGCCCACACGCCCCCGGGAGACGCCGAGATACTCGTCTACGGGGAGCCGGTCCGCTCGCCGGTCACGCCGGTGTCGCCCACCGGATGCGTCACGCCGGCGGCCGTCACGCGCGCCGTTCGCGAGGTGTGTGGGTTCCCTGTGACGGTCGTCGACGCCGGGCTGGCGGCGCCGACGGCCGCGCCGACGGTCGACGTCGACGCCGCGCCCGGGGCGGACGTGCGGGCAGAACGAGCCGTCCCCAACGCGTCGGGGATCTTCGAGCGCGCCCGCTCGCTCGGCACCTCGCTCCCCGACGACGAAATCCTGCTCGGCGAGACCGTCCCCGGCGGGACGACGACCGCCCTCGGCGTCCTGACCGCCCTCGGCGAGGAGATCGGCGTCTCCTCGTCGCTGCCGACGAACCCGCTCGACCGGAAACGGGCCGTCGTCGACGAGGGACTCGCGGCGAGCGGGCTGGATCCCGGAGACGCCGCGGGGGACCCACTGACCGCGATCGAAGCGGTTGGCGATCCCGTCCAGGCGACCGTAGCCGGGCTCGCCACCGGAGCGCTCGCAGGCGGGACGGCGGTCACGCTGGCCGGTGGTACCCAGCAACTCGCCATCGCGGCCGCGCTGCGCCACGCCGGCGTCGGGGGGCCGGTCTCGGTCGCGACGACGTCGTTCGTCGCCGCCGATCGAGGCGACGATCTCGACGCGGCTGCCGACCGCCTGGACCTCGACCTCCGGGTCTCAGATCCCGGTTTCGACGAGGGAGACCACGTCGCGATGGAGCGCTACTGCGCCGGCGAGGTCAAGGAGGGTGTCGCGATGGGTGGCGCCCTCTCGCTCGTTCCCGACCGCGAATTGCCCGCCGTCCGCGATCGCTTCGTAGCCGCCTGCGGTCGGCTCGGCGTAGGCGACGTCGTGGACACGGATCCGCAATCGGCGACGGACGGGACCGACGGCGAAGAGACGCGGGACGTGACCGCACCCCCGTCGGAGGGTCGCTGACCGTGGATCCCGACTCCGTACGCGAGACCGATCGGGTTCCCCACGGCGGCACGACGGATCCGACCGTCCGCGACTGCAGCGCGAACGTCAACCCGGAGACGCCGGAGGGCGTCGAATCGGTCTACCGCGACGCGCTGGAGGCGGCGGGTCGCTATCCGGACGACGCGTACCCCGATTTCCGGGCGGCGGCCGGCGAGTACGTGGACTGCGAGGCCGACCGCGTCGTCCCGACGGCCGGTGGGCTGGCCGCGATCCGACTCGCGATCGGCGTCGCGGTCGAACCGGGCGACGAGGTACTGGTCCCCGCACCCAGTTTCGGCGAGTACGCCCGCGAAGTGCGACTCCAGGGCGGGGAGCCGCGATTCGTCCCGCACGACGAGGTGCTATCGGCCGATCCCGACGACTGTGCGCTCGCGATCGTCTGTACGCCGAACAACCCGACCGGCGAGACCGCCGATCCGGACGCGCTGGCCGACTTCGCCCGTCGCTGCGAGGAGTGCGCCACGGCCCTCCTGGTCGACGAGGCGTTCCTCGGGTTCACGTCGCTCCCCTCCGCCGCGTCCCTCGGTATCGAGACCGTGATCGTCGCGCGGTCGCTGACGAAGCTGTTCGGTCTCCCGGGCCTGCGCGCCGGGTTCGCCGTCGCGCAGGGTCCACTCGGCGACGCGCTGGAACGGGCACGACCGGCCTGGAGTCTCGGGACGCCGGCGGCTCGCGTCGGGGCGCACTGTCTGCGGGATGAAGGGTTCGTCCGCGAGACGCGAACGCGCGTCGACCGCGAGCGAAAGCGACTTCGTGACGGGCTCGAAGCGACGGGGTTCGCCGTCGACCCGTCCGAGGCGCCGTTCGTCCTCGTCGACTGCGGTGACCGGGACGTCGACGCCGTACTGACCCACGCCCGAGAAGCGGGAATCGTCCTCCGCGACGCGCGGACGTTCCGCGACCTCGACTCGCACGTCCGTATCGCCGTTCGCGACCGGGAGACGACGGACCTGGTGCTGGAGGTGCTCGACGGTGGGTGAATCGACGGTGGACGACGTCGCTGCCGACGGCTCGATCGTGGAATCGACCCGCCGCGCGGGCGTACTCCGGGTGTACCGGCCGGGAACGACGTGGCTCCACACGGGGTGGAACGGCGGCCGCGTCGGCGCCGACGCGGCGTACAACGTCGCCGTCCCCGAAAACTGGGAGACGTCGGACCTCCCGACCTACGTCGAAGCACGCCTCGACTCGGCGGGATTCGAAGACGACGGCCCGGTCCTGCTGACGGGCGTCTCGATGGATCACGCCCGCGGCGCCCGCTGCGGGCCGGTGATGGCCGTCGCGACCGTCGGACTCTCGAACCCGGCAGCGCTCCCACGTGAGCCGACGGGCGGTTCCCTGCCGACGGATGGCGAGCGTTCGGAGACCACCGGAACCGTCAACATCCACGTCGTGACCGATCGGGCGCTCGCCGACGGCGCGCTGGCGAACCTCGTCGCGGTCGCCGCCGAGGCCAAAGCCGTGACGCTGCTCGCCGAATCCGGCTTCCCGGGAACGACGAGCGACGCGATCACCGTCGGGCACGATCCGAACGGTACCCTCGCCGAATACTCCGGTAGCGCGACGCCCGTCGGCGCGGCGACGCGGGCGTGCGTTCGCGAAGCCGTGACGGCGTCGCTACACGCCAGGTACGAGAACCAGGGTTCGGTTCCCGCAAGCGTCGACGAGGCCCGCTACGGCACCACGACCGACGTCCGCGCGGACGTCTTCTCCGTCCCGAAAAGCGATCCGTGAACCGCCTGGAGGCTCGCACTTTCACTTTCACTCCGCTCGGGTCGCTTTGACGTACTGTCCGTGCCTCCGACAGAACATGAGCACGAACGCGGTCGTCCTCGACGACGAATCGGCCGGCCAACCAGCCCTGCAGCACGACGAACCCGCCGACGAACTCGAACGCCGGATCGCCCGGACGGAACGCCGGCGCATCGACGTCACCGAACTCGACGTGACGAGCCTGGAGACGTTCGTCGAGGAGAACGTCGGCACGCACCTCGTCTCGCTCGAGCACCGCGGTGGACGGACGTACCTCGTCCTCGAGTGACGTTCCGGAGCCGGCGATCGTCCCGGAGGAGGATCCGGACGCGGTACACACCGTAGAGTGCCGATTCTGTGACGATACGGGCCGAACGGAACCGATCGACACGACGCGGGGCCAACAGCTATCACGGTCGACCCGAAACCGGTTCGCATGCCGGGACCAGCCGTTCTCTCGGGCGAGCAGGTGTCTTTGCACCCGATCCAGCGAGAAGACGGGCGATTCTGCCAGGAGTTGCTGAACGAACCGCGGGTCCGGCGGCGAATCGCGAGCACCGATCCGATCACGGCGGCGGACGAGCGCGACTGGATCGAGTCACAGGGGGAGCGAGACGGGTTCGACTTCCTGATCTGTCGCGATCCCGCGCCGACCGACGGCGACGACCCGCTCGGCCTGGACGACGGCGGCGTGCCCGACCCTGTCGGAACGATCGGCCTCACCCCAACACACGACGTCTGGGGGACGGCGGAGGTCGGCTACGCGATCACCCCCGACCACTGGGGAAACGGCTACTGCACTGACGCGCTGAAACTCGTCTGTACCTATGCGTTCGAAGAGCGCCGCATCGCCAAACTCCACGCCGAGACGTTCGCCACCAATCCGGCGTCGGCACGCGTGCTGAACAAGGTCGGATTTCGGAAGGAGGGGTCGTTCCGCGATCACGCGTTCGTCGACGGGGAGCGCGTGAACGTCATCCGGTACGGGTTGCTGGCCGAGGAGTGGTGACCGCGGGACGTCTCGAGCATCACGTCATTCGGCTACCGGAACGACGCCCGATACGATTCGATATCGGTTGCGACGAGGGGGCGAAGGAGGCGCCGTCGGTCGTCCGGCAACGGTTCGATGAGTCGCTCGAATTCGGCTCGCTGTGCGACTATCATTCCTGTCGCCTCGTCGTCGCCACAGAGACGCCAGAGGTTCCACGGATCGTCGTCACCTCCTTCGTACTGTCGCAGGTCGAGTCTGAACTGATCGTACGTGAAGTAGGTGCGCCCGATCTGTTCGGCCCGTTCGACGTCCGCCTGGCCCGCCCCGGCCGCGACCGCTCCCAGTCCCGTCATCGAACCGAAGAGATACGATTGGCGGTCGACGAGGGTCCGATACGTTTCAGCGGAGGGCTCGCTCGAGTATTCGACGACCAGCGACCCCACCGTCCGAACGGCTCGTTCGGACCAGTAGTCCGTCGCCGGCTGCCCGAGTCGGCCGATGTGACGGACGAACAGAGGAAACAGGAGTTCGTTCGTGACGAGTACGTCCAGTTCGTGTCCCGCCCTGACGTCACCGTCGATCACGTCGTCGACGATGTCGTAGTACTCCATCGCGATAACTGCGGCTCGAAGCACCTGGTCTAGCGAGTCACCGTCCGGATCGTAACTCAGGAACAGTTGTTCGACGAGGTGGTGGATGACGACGGTCGGCCGTGACGATCGCTTCGGGAGAGCCTCCGTGGACTGGAAGGCCACGTGGCGGATCTGACGTCGGAGTTCCGGCTGGTCGATCTCGGAGAGGACGTCCGAGACGAGATCGTGAAGGCGCTCGAAGAGGGTTTTCAGCTGTGACCGGACGGCAGCTTCGTCGGTATCGTCGATTTCGAGTGGACCTGGGAGCATGAGTGAAGCCGATCTGTTGGACGGGATCGAGACGAGAGGGTCTGGTACGACGACCGGCGACCCTGGGTTCCACCGGCCGTCGGGGATCAGTTACCAGCCAGGGCAGTCACAGTAGTACTCGGGACGCATCCCAATTTCTCCATCACACATCTCACTCGATTTGATGATTCGACACCGATACTCACAGGAACAGTCGTCGTCGCAGCCGTCAAAATGGCAGCTCAGTACGGTCGCGTTCGACTCGCCGTCCGCCCGGAAAGAAATGCCGAATTCGTCGATATCGGGCTTGAGGACGACGTGAACGACGCCTTCGTCGATTTCTTTCTGAAGGTGAACCAACGCCGTTGGACCGCCGTCGTAGGCCACTGCATCGACTGCGACGAGGGGATCCGAACTCGACGACGACGGGCCGAGTTGCTCGATACCCAGTGCGTCGATCGACGGCTCGTCGATGAGTCCCTCGTCGGCGAGCGGTTCGAGGATGGCGTCGCGATCGAGTGCAGCCTCGACCGATTCGACACTCTGGTAGGAGCTGACGGCCTCTTCGGCGGCTTCGTCGCTGAAATCGGCCACCGACCCGGCAGAGGCGACCCCCGTCGCGGCGATCGCCCCGCCAGCGGCGCCGGCAGCGGTGAGAATTCGACGGCGACTCGCGTGTGGTTCGTCAGAATCGGGTTGCTCGTTGTAGTTAGACATAGCGTCCAGCCGAAGGTTCAAATTGTTGCCGTATATATCTTATCATTTGGTTATACTTATACTAGTATCAATATTCGCGGTCAGAACGAAAACGACGGTGAAAAATGGTTACGACGGCCCACCCTCCGGAGAGACCTGAGAGCGCGACGACTGTCCCGAGACGATACAGACGATCACGGTCCACTCACCCGGCATTTTCAGTGAAAGTGGGCGATCGACGGAGACCAGAGTGACCGGGTATCGAATCGAGCACCGGCAGGTCGGCCAGTCGGTCCGGCCGGTCTCGGTAGCAAGACACTTCCGCCTCTCCGCCCTTCGGTCGGTCGTGAGCCACGGCGACAGGGACGAGCGATCTGCCTCCATCGACGCATCCCGGACTGCTGTCACAGATCGGGGTGGAAACGAGCCGCCGGATAACCGCGGGGACGACGCTCGCCGCGTCGAGGTTTACCCCGGCAAAGAGGTCGTCGTCGACTTCGATCTGGACCTGACGTTCGAGTGCGTCGACGAGTGTACCTGGTGCTGTCACCACGGCGTCCTGCTCTACGGCGCGGATCTCGTCGAGCTCGCCACCCGGGCGAACCTCTCCGAGACGACGACGGACTTTCGCGGCGAGAAATTCGTCACCCGCGAGCCGAAAGCCCGCGAGGACCACGTCGCCGACGACGGCCAGGCCTGCGCCTTCCTCGGCGACGATGGGCTCTGTCAGCTCCACCTGGACGACGAACACGACTGGAAGCCGACGCGCTGTTCCGTCTTTCCCCTCGCGGTCAGTCGCGAGGCCGACGGCCTTCACGTCGACGTGCGCGACTCGGCCCGGGAGCACTGCGAGGGACTCGGCGTCTCGAACCGGCGCGTCGTCGACGAGCTATCCGCATTTCTCCCCGAACTGCTCTGGGACCTGGAGAATCCCGATTCGGAGCGAGTGCTGTGAGTACGGTCGATCGTCGGCTCCCATTCTCGGCCGACGAACAGTCGCTGCGAACGTGGATAACGACTTAGACGAACCGTGGTATACGCACTCGCATGGGACAGAAACAGGCGGCACCGACACACTCGCGCTGTCTCAACTGTGGATACAGCGCTCCGGACGGCGACGACACGTGGAACCGGATCGACGTCCCGGGACTGGGGCGGATGAGTCAGTGTCCCGAGTGTACGAGTACGAATCTCATCACAGGTATCTCGATCAACTAGCGCCCACGCTCCGTCGGCAGCCGACGGGCGCGCGACCGGTCGGGACGGAGACAGACTCTTTGGCGTCCCGCCCCTTGATGACGGCATGAGTCAGGACGCAGCCGACCTTCCCGAGACAGACGAGGAGTGGCGAGAACGCCTCACGGACGAGGAGTACGAGATACTCCGCGAGGCAGGAACCGAGGCACCCTTCAGCGGCGAGTACGTCGACCACGACGGCGACGGGACGTTCGCCTGTGCCGGCTGCGGGGAGACACTCTTCGACGCGACGACGAAGTTCGACCACGGCTGTGGGTGGCCGAGTTTCTACGACGCGCCCGAGGACAGGATCGAGACGCGCCTCGACACCAGCCACGGCATGCGCCGCACGGAAGTGCTGTGTGCGAACTGTGGCGGCCACCTCGGCCACGTGTTCGAGGACGGCCCAGAACCGACGGGACAGCGCTTTTGCATCAACTCCGTCGCGCTGGACTACGAGGACGACTGACGGCACGGCGGCCGCGCCGATCCGCCACCAGCCGGCGAGTGCGACATCCCGTCGCCGTCCGGGTCGCTATCGATCCGGCATCGTCCGGTAGCGCGCGAGCCCCGTCATGTCGGGGCGATCCCCCGCGGGAATCGTCGAGTGCGACGTGCGACCGAACCCGCTCACGGACTGCCGGGTCCGGCCCGAGTCCTCGCCGTCGGTCGACCGGTCGCCGTCGAGCAGCCCCTCCCCGCCGACGTCGAGGAGACCTCCGTCTTCGTCGCCGCCCTCGGCGTCATCGCGTTCGCCGCCCTCCGTCTCACCGTCGTCGTCCGCTGCCTCCCCGTCGCCCGTCGAAGTGTCGCTCGAGAGGGATTCAGCTTCGTCGACGAGGCCCGCCGTCACGTCCCCGAGCTCACCGTCGTCGCCGGACTCGCCGCCATCGTCTTCACCGCGATCGTCGTCGCTCCCGTCGTCGTCGCTCCCGTCGCCGTCCTCCTCACCGCCGACGCCGAGTACGTCGTCGATACCCGTCCCCACCTCGTCGAGGGCGCCCTGAAGGACGTCGATGATCTCGTCACCGGCGGTTTCGTCCTCGGACTCCGACTCGGCCGGCGCGCCCCCCGCAGCGGACTGGCCCGCCGCGTCGTGGCCGGCCGCCGTCGCAGGTTCGCCGACCGGCCCGTCCGCCAGGAGGGATGCCAGCGTTACCGTCGCGTCTCGCTCCTCGGCGTCGAACGACCCACCGACGGCCTCGTCGTCGGCCAGCCGGGACAGCGTTACCAACGCCCGAAGCGACGCCACATCGTCCGGATCGCCGGCGAGGATTGCCGCCGGAATCGAGTCGGCGCCGTCCGGGCGATCGATATCGAGCGCCGCCAGGAGCGCCTCCGGCTCGGTGTCTTCGAGCAGGGCGGCCGCGTCCGATCCGAGCGCGCGAAGCGTGGACCGGCCGGAGTCGGACAGGGCATCGGCTGGTTCGGACTCGTCACTCCGCGCCGCCTCGTCAGGAAGCGCGTTCGTCGCCTCATCGAGGAGGTCCCAGACCCGTTCTGTGACGTCGTCGATCGTGGACTGCGGTACGGTACTCATTGGTTGGCCCCGATTCGCTGCTACGATTCGTCACCGTCGTCGGTGACAGCGTCGACGATTCGACCGGCCATCTCCTCGTGCGTGATGTTCGCGGTCACGCCGATGTCCTTCGCGATCGACTGGAGATCGCGGTAGGAGATGGACTGGAGGTAGGCTTCGAGGGTCTCCGTCTTGAGCGAGTCGAGGTCGTCGGCGTCGATCGATTCGGCGTCGACGGCGTCGGGGACCGTCGCCTCGGACGCCTGGGTGTCCTCCCCGGACGCCGCTTCGGATTCCGACTCGTCCCCTGACGCCGATTCGGATTCCCCGTCGTCTCCAGAGTCCAATTCGTCGTCCACGTCCTCGGGTTCCTCGCCGTCGGCCACGTCGGCGTCCCCACTCTCGCCACCGATGGCGTCGGTGATGATCGAGCCGAGCCCGGCATCCCGCGCGGCGTCGACGACCGTGGCGAGTGCCGACCCGCGCTCTCGTGACTCGGAGAGAGCGTCAGCCAGGCCATCGCGGACCGCCGTCGCGAGATCGGCGATAATGTCTCGCGGATCGGCCGACTCGTCGATGGTGTCGAGCGTCTCCTGGACGCGCCGGCCGATGGCCGAGCCGACCCGTTGGCCGGCCGCCTCGCCGAGCCGGGCGCCGACCGCTCGCCCCACCTCCGCGGAGTCGACCTGCTCGCCCAGCGACTCGCCGCCGACGAGTCCGTCGACGAGTCCGTCGACGTCGAACTGGTTCGTCGCCTCCTCGACTACGACCTCCGTCATGGAATCGGTGTCACTCATTGGAACCAGCGCTCGGTGCGACCGTCACGATTCGGCACTCGCGGCCTCCTCGGTCGATTCGTCGGAATCGTCGGCGGACTCCGACGTGGCGTCGTCGGTACTGTCCGAGTCGTCGGCAGCGTCCGCCGTTTCGTCGTCCGCCGAGTCGGCCTCACTCTCGTCCGTGTCGGTATCGTCCTCGCCGTCGGCCTCCTGTCCGTCGCTCCCCTCGTCTCCGGCCGCGTCGGTGTCGTCCTCACCCTCGGCTTCCGTCCCGTCGCCACCTGAGAGGAGGTCGTCGACGACGAACGAGCCGATCGTCTGGCCGAGTATCGCCCCGACTCTGCGACCGGCCATCGCACCGATCGCTCCGCCGAGGGCCTGTCCAAGGGGTTCGTCCCCGTCGAGCGAATCCTCCCACTGCGTGCCCTCGAGTAACTCCTCGATGTCGATACTCCCCGTGATCTCGCCGTACTCGACCCGGTCGGTCAGGCTTCCGTCGCTCATTTGGTTCCTCCGAAGTCGTCCGTTTCGTCGTCGTGTTGTCGAGCAGGTGGCCGTACCGTGGTCGGTCGTCCGTGGGCGGTCGTCCCAGCACCGTCGATCGTCGCATCACCGCCAGTCGTCCCAGCACCATCGGTCGGTGCATCACCGCCAGTCGTCCCGGGAATCCAACCGCCGTCGGCGGCCGCGGGTTCCGCTTCCTCGCCCTCGCCGCCGGAGTCGCCGCCCCCGTCGCCCGTTCGCTGATCGACCGCTGCGACGAGGCGCTTCAGCCCGGTCTGGAGGGCCCACGAGAGTGCCTTCTCCACCGGGATCGAGGGCACCAGACTCCCCACGACAGACCGCACTCGCGAGCCGATCGACCGGAGGATCCCGCCCCCGGACTCGCCGCCGTCTCCCTCCGCTTCCCCGGACTCGTCACTCTCCGCCTCCCCGGATTCGTCGCCCGCATCTTCGGATCCCTGCTCGTCGGACGATTGGTCCTCGGAGTCAGCTTCCGAGTCCGAATCGGGTGCCGATTCACTTTCTTCGGACTCGTCGCTACCGTCGTCGTCTCCGGACCCGCCGCCGGCGAACGGAATCAGACCGACGAGGCGTTTCTTCAGGCCGCCCAGTATCGAACTCGGCGTCAGCTTCCCCAGGGCGCTCCGGAGCCCGGACAGCAGTCCCCCGCCACCGCCGCCGATCCCGTCCAGGAGGCCGGCGACCTGCGACAGGAGATTGCCGAGTAATCGCTGCTCACCCGGCACGGCAGAGACGTCGAGGTCGAGTTCGGGCAGGTGAATCTCGAGGCCGAGCAGGTTGACGTGGAGCCCCTCGAGCAGGACGTGGAGGACCGTCGCCGACCCCTCGGGCTCGTCACCTGCCTCCCTGATCGTGACCGCCTCGGCCTCCTCGATCTCGACCGCCTCCATATCGGACGATTCGTCGCTCTCGCCAGAGGACGCGGATCCCTCGTCCGTCGCCGACGACTCGGCGTTCTCGCCGGTCGATTCGGACTCGCTGTCCGCCGACGACTCGTCCGATCGCGCGTCATCGGTCTCGGACGTCTGTTCACCGTCGCCCGATTCCTGCTCGCCGCTCCCTTCCTGCTCCTCGGCACTTCCCTCCTGCTCCTCGCCGCGGTCTTCTTGCTCCGTGCCGCGGCCTTCCTGCTCCGTGCCGCCCGCCTGTTCGTCGGTTCCGTCCTCCTCGCGTTCGCTATCTCCCTGCTCGCGCGCCGCGCTCGAGGCGACGGCAAGCGCCGATCGTTTCTCGCCGGACCCCGCCTCCCCGGATTCGGCGGCGTCCGTGTCCTGTTCGTCGCCGGTCGACTCCTGTCTCGCGTCGGATGACGGCGGCATTCGAATCAGTCCCAGTAAAGACCCGCCGGAGGCCAGGTTCTTGGCCTTGCACGTGCTACTTTACGGTCGTGAGGCCGACCGCGGGATCCGTGATCGCGGCGGGGGACACGGGCGCAACGAGAACAGAACTCACTACGGAGCCGCCGTTGGAACGCAATATAACAACTAAACTGGGCGCGTAGTTTCAGACCACGCTATATTCCCCGCCCATCGTTTTAGAAATCCTCAATAAGGTATGTTCGTCTCCGGCCCCGAGCGACGACATGAGTCGCCGCGCACTGTTGGTCCTCGCCGTCACGTCGGTCGTCCTCCTCGGAGGCTGTCTCGAAGCGATCCCCGACGAATCGTCCGTCGGCACAGCAGACGAACCGTCGGTGGTCGACGAGCTCGAGGGTGACGACGTCCTCGAGATCCACCACATAGACGTCGGGCAGGGCGACGCGACGGTCGTCCTCGCACCGAACGGCGAGACGATGGTGATCGACTCCGGCGACTGGCACGACGATGGCGAGCAGGTGCTCTCGTTCCTCGAGGATCGCGGAATCGACCGAGTCGACCACCTGGTCTCGACACACGGCCACTCGGACCACATCGGCGGCCACGCCGCTATCATCGAGCACGTCGAGACCCAGGGCGACGGCGTCGGCGCCGTCTACGACTCGGGCGTCGCCCACACGTCGAAAACCTACGACGGCTACCTCGACGCGATCGAAACGCACGACGTGTCGCTCAAACAGGTTCAATCGGGTGATACGTTCGACCTCGATGCCGTCGAGGCTCGCATCCTGAATCCGCCCGCGGACGCGACGTCCGACGACATCGACGCGAACGGCGTCGTCCTCCGACTCGATTACGGCGACGTCTCGTACCTGACGACCGGCGACGCCGGCGCCGACGCCGAATCGCGACTCGCCGAAACCCGGGGGAACGCACTCGACGTGGACATCTACCAGGCGGGCCACCACGGCTCGTCGACGAGTTCGACCCCGGCATTCCTCGACGCCGTCGATCCGTCGATGACGGTGATTTCGAGCGCACAGGACAGTCAGTACGGGCACCCACACGACGAAGTGCTCCAGTCGTTCGCGGATCGTGACGTCGAGACCTACTGGACGGGCGTCCACGGCGACGTCCTCGTCGCGACCGACGGCGAGTCGATCGCCGTCGACACAGCGAGCGATGGACCGACGGACGCCGCAGCACTCCGCGACGAGAAGCCAGCCGACGGCGAGTCGCGCCTCCCACCGCCCGCAACCGTTTCGCCGGGCGCGCTCGTGGTGGGGATTCTTCCCCTCACGGCGCGGACGGTGAGGTACCCATGAGCGCCGACGAAACCGCCGTCCTCGATCGCATCGTCGACGACGAGACGGCCGTCCTGCTGCTCGAAGACGACGGCGAGGTCGTCGACCAGGTGACCCTCCCGGCGGATCGACTGCCGGCGGACGGTCGGTCCGACGGGGCCGTGTACGACCTCGAAATGGACGACGGCGACGTCGTCACTCTCGCTTACCGGGCCGACGAGACCGAGTCGCGTCGCGAATCGGCCCAGAGTCGATTCGACCGGCTCGCAGAACGCCTGGACGACGAGTAAGAGCCCGGCTGATGCTCACTCCGAGTCCTTCCACTCGCCGTACTCTCCCTCTCTGAACTCCTCTTTGGCCTCGCGCTCTCGCGGCCAGACCGTCACTACCACGATCGCGAGGGCGTACGCGACCACGATCACGACGACGACGGAACCGGGGACGGTCCCGACCGCAGCGTCGTCGACGCTCGCCTGCGTGGGGGCAAAGGCCGTCACGCGGAATACCCAGGCGAAGAGCAAGACCCCGAGGAGCGCGGCGTAGATCCGTTTGAGTCTGTTCGCGACCGCCTCTCGCAGCGTGATCTTGACCGTCGGGCGGCGGTAATCTTCGCTGAGTTCGGTGCGCCAATCCGCGTGTTCGAGCCCGCGGTCGGGATCGAGCGCAGGCGCGAACAGGTTCTGCTGGAACAGCCGAATTCGCGAGCGGTAGACGTCGTAATCGCGATATCTTCGAGCCTCGATGAGGAGGAAGACCGTCGCGACGACGACGCCGACGAGGACGATGTAGTGTGGGTTGTCCGGGCTCGAAAACGCCCACGTGAGGATCGCGGCCATGACCGTCACCGTCCACGTCGTCGTCTGATCCAGACGTGATCGCCAGGTCGTCTCCCGGTCGAGTTCGCCACGGTAGGCGTGCCCGAGAATCGCCGACAGGTACGAGGGATCGTCGTCGATGGCTTTGCCCACGTGGGCCTCGTCTGGGTCGTTTCGGTCCGCACTCACGGAACCTCACCCGGGTTCGATCGTCGCGGTGGGACGCGGCGTCCCGACTCACCCGGGAGGTCGATACGAGTCTCGATTCGGGGACGTGACTGGCGCCGCATAGGGTGTTCAGGGAGTACGCGACCGAAACCGAAGAACACCGGGCCAGCGTCCGCCGCTCGACGAGTACCGATCGACGGCAAGCGTACGCATCGGATCGGTCTGACCGGTCACAACTCGGCGGTTCTCGTGTGACTCCAGTTTGTCAGACCTCGGCGGTCCGGGAGTCGGAGACCACGGTGACGAGATCGGCCTCGTCAACTTCGAACGTGATCCGATCCGAGATGCAGACGGTCTCGTCACCCGGTTCGTAGTCGACGATCCCGCGATCGCGGAGCCGCGGCAGGTGATTGTGACACAGCGCGACGCGGGCTGCCGTCGGATCGTCGAACGAGCGACTCCCTGCGCGTTCGACCAGTCGTTCAGCCAACACCGATATCGGCAGCGGCCCGCTCGCAGCCAGAATCGCACAGAGCTGACGACGATCGCGGTGGGTGAGCAGTTCGGAATCGTCGACGGCCTGCACGGGAGGTAAACTCATTATGGTGCCTCTACGTTAGCGACGGGACCGACGCCCCTGTGCAACCGGACTGTACTATCAGTGTTTCAAGTCGGGGTCGGGAGTATCGGGCGCTGCGTACTCCGCAGAGACGACCAGCGTATTTCCGATCAACGTCTGGTTCGCCCGCTGAATGCGTTTCGAGAGCGACTGCTGCGTGATGTCGAGATCGTCCGCGACGTCGGAGAGCGACGACTCCCTCGGCGTCTCGAAGTAGCCGGCCTTCCACGCGGCGACCAGCGCCTCCTGCTGTTTCGGCGTCAGTCCGTACTGACCCCCGGTCTTGGGCTGTGACAGCTGTGTGAGTTGCTGCAGGCTGAACGCGATCCGGTGTTCCTCACAATAGTCCTGAAAGGCACCAAGCTGGTCGCGGTCGTCGAACCGCATGCGAAGCTCCCACCGCTGGTCGGTCCCCGTCGCCTCCAGGATCACGGCCTCGATCTCGGTGTACGCGTACAGGACCGACTGGACCTGCGCCGTCCACTCCGCACGGTAGAGTGCCGAGTCGGCGAACTCGTCCAGTCGCTTGATATGCTGAATCGTTGGATCGTCCTGTGCCGCCGACTCGAACGCGCCCGGTGAGACGCCCGAAATCCAGAAGTAGGGTGTCAGGACTTCGTCCGTGACCACCACGCGTTCGATCTCGATCCCCATTTCCGGCACCGCCGTGAGCGTCTCGTGAAGAGCGAACGCGGACGACGGAACGCGGAATTTACCGAAGAGACTCACAACACGCGTAAGCAAGCTGCCGATAAAAATGGTGAGATAAGGTAGAAATCGAGATATTCCAGGAGAGAACGGGTATGCGTCGACCGATCACCCGTCAGTCGGACACTCGCCGACGATCACTCGCCGTTGTTCGACGGGCGAACCTTCTCGGTGCCCTTGCCACGGTTCTGGAGGCCGCGGTTCGACTTGCCGGCGTTGGTCAGGCCGCGGAACGCACGATTGGTGTGTTCGTCCGCGCAGATCCAGTTCAAATCGTCGTCGTTCTCTATCGCCGGGTGCTCCGGATCCACGAGGATCACTTCGAACCACTTCTGGGAGCCGTCCTCGCCGACCCAGTAGCTGGCCAGGACTCGCAGGTTGGGGTGCTTGCGGGAGACGCGCTCCTCGCCGATTCGCTGGATGTTCTTGCGTCGGCCGATGCGGTTGACGCCCTGGCGCTTGGTCCGCCGACCGGCGGTGAAGCGCTCCTTCCGAGCGGTCCCCTTGCGGACGGAGACGCGCGTGAGGACGATGCCCTGCTTGGCTTTGTAACCGAGTTCGCGGGCCTTGTCGAGTCGCGTCGGTCGCTCGATGCGTTCGATGGCGCCCTGATTGCGCCACTCCTGTTTGCGTTGCCACTGGAGTTCCCCGAGTTTCCCGTCGCCGGGGTTCTTCCAGGCCTCCTTGATGTGGGAGTAGAAGCTTCGTGTCATGTGTATCACCGCGGGCGTTTCTGGTTCAGACCGGTCGACCGGCCCACATTCCAACCCGTGGATACTCCGAACGGGTGCCCGCTGGTGCCCGCCGCCCAGCGTAGCTACCGATACTACCGAACGTCGTTTCATAAGGGCTTCGAAGCGATGTCGTCTGCAGTGAGGCGGTTCCAGACGAGATCGAGGCGGACGCCTATCACAGCCCGTTCGCGCTTAGTCGAGTACGGTGAACTGCTCGAAGCGATCCGCAGGAGAACCCGTTTATCGTCGCGAACGGTGCTCCGAGAACGGGTCCGTACACAGACGGCCGATGGCGAAGATTGGCCTAACGACGAGTTCACCCCGGCGCCCGATCACGGCAGGAATAACAGCGGCACCGTCACTACTCGCCCACGGGCAGTGGGATGTACGGACACCGGAGTAGCACACTATCGAGCCGCCACAAGTCACCCCACGAAACGCGCTTTTCCTGGCTGACAGACTCCGAGACCGTCAAAATCCACGGTTCGATCGACGACGACTGGGCCGCAATTCCGTATAGCGCTATAGAGTGTATTCGGTGAATACAGGCCACCCTACTTAAAGGGAGTGTCGAGCCGAGGCGGGCGCCAGTAAACGTCGGAGGAGCTACTGTCTGGCCTGTACGGAGTCGAACGTCCCAGATCGGATGGCGGACGCGATGGACGGGGCGTCCCACTCCGGAAGCTGATTCGGATACTTTCGATCGAAGTACCCGACGAGGTTGGTCACGTCGCGTTCGACAAACTCGTCGGCGTTCGGATGATCCGTCGGAACGGCCTGCGGCCAGTCGAAGATCGTCACACCGCCCTCGTCGACGAAGATGTTGTACTCGCTCATGTCCGCGTGGACGTACCCCAGTTCGTACGCGCGTGCGAGTTCGGACAGTAGCATGTCGAGGACGCCGACGACCTGGTCGTCGTCGAGTTTCGCCCGCGAGAGTTCCACACCATCCATCTTTTCCATCACGATCGCGTGGCGATTCTGTTCGATCGGACGCGGCACCGAGACGTCGGGGTAGAGCGTCTCCAGAATTTCGAACTCTCGTTCGGCCGCCTTGCGCGCGGTGTACAGCCAGGAGACGTGCTCACGATCGGACGTGTAATCGCGCTCTTTGGCCACTTCCCGAAAGTTCGTGTACCCCTCCCGGTGGTACTTGAGCGCGAGCGGTTTGTACGAGCGAACCTCGTAGACGTCGCTCTCTTTTCCCACACCGAGAGGCGAACCGAACTCCCCGATGACATCTTGCTCGACCAGCGCCCGCAACGCGAGTGTGTCGTAGCCCTCGAACTGCAGGGTGTAGCCCTCGTACTGGATCGTCTTCTTCTCGACGAGACCCCGTTTGAGACAGCGTTCGAGTCGATAGTCGACCTCCTCGGGGGTGAGGCTGGTGAACTCGGGCAGTTTCTCCCGTTTGACCCACTCCGAAAACCGCATCCCCTGTTCGACGCCGGAGAGGAGGTAGAAGTCCTCCGACTCGAGATCGGGAAGTTCCGGAGCGACGTTTCGAACCATGGCCGCGCCTAGACGGTGCGGCGGTAAAAAGCGCGCGACAGTCGGACCGACCCGCTCACAACGGCCCGCCACCGGCTGTGGGGTCGACCCATACTGTGATCGAACGAAATGCCGTCCGAACGAGAGTGATCGGATCGCTCATCCGATACCCCGCCACTCGGGTTCGCTATCGGACGATCGATTCGGTCTATCTGGAAACCGATGCGGTCCGGAGCGTGATGCGCTAGCAATCGCCCGACGCGAACCACAAGGTGCGGGCTTCAATGAGTCACCGGCCCATTGGAGTCAGATCGAGTACCAGAACGCCCCCAGAGATCCGATATCCAACCGACGGTTCTTCCAGGGGAGCGATAACTGCGCCAATTGGCCGGAAACACGCCGCCGGAAACACGCCCGTACAGCGACCGCCGTCAGTGATCCCACGAACAGATACCCGCTATTCCACGCAGTACAGCCGCTCTCACCCCATATTCGCCCATTTATAAACTGTATGTCGCAATATAAAATAGTTCTCGGCCGATTCAGTGCCCCGAGCGGCGTTCTTCTGCAAAACAATCGCCAGCGGTCGCGAGCGGCTCGTTTCGTGGAAAGGTCGATCGCACGGATCGGAAGCGGTTTGCCGATCCCGGTCGATGGACCCGTATGAGCGAACTCGGCGATCGGGAGTGGCGATTGATCCGAGACGAGCCCCGGGATGGAGCGACCCAGATGGCGCTCGAAGAAGTCGCCGTCAAGACGGCCCACGAGGACGGCGTCCGAACCGTCAGGACGTACGCGTGGGAGCCGAGTACGCTCTCACTTGGCTACCGACAGAAGGCAGAGAGCGTCGACTGGGACTACTGCAAGCGAGAGGGGATCGACGTCACCCGCCGCCAGACCGGCGGCGGGGGGATCTACCACGACCGACACGGTGACATCTCCTACACCATCGTCGCGCCAGCTGAGGAGGTCCCTGGGGACCTGATGGAGTGTTACGCGCTGTTCTGCGAGCCGGTCCTGGACGCGCTCGACCGGATGGGAATCGACGCCGACTTCGCCGAGCGACCGAAGTCGTCGATCCATCAACCCGCTTGCTACCTCCGGGACGTCAACCCCGCCCACGACATCGTCGTCCACACCGACGACGGCGCCTCGCTGAAGGTCAGCGGAAACGCCCAGTACCGCCGGCGTGACGCCGTCATCCAGCACGGTTCGATCAGTTTCGACCGCACGCCGGCACGGCACCTCGGCGTCTTCGCCGACCACGAGGTGACGGTGGATCGATTCACCGCCCGGGTCGGCAGTATCGCGGCGGAAACGGATCTCGACCGCGAAGACTGCGTCGACCACCTCGCAGACGCCCTCGGGGAGTGGTGTGACGCCGACGACGGCGAGTGGTCGAGCGACGAACTCTGGGCAGCGCGCGACCTCGCCGACCGCAAGTACGGCGCCGACGAGTGGGTTCGAAACCGGGAGACGAAGGCGGCCACCGACGGCGGCAGGTGACCACTAGTTGGCGAACGTGCTATCGGCACATCGAACGATCCGTCCGATCGGTTTTCTGGCTTCGATACGCCTATCAGGGCGCCGTACCGACACGGGTCCATGAAGGTAGGTGCACACGTCTCTATCTCCGGATCGCGCGTCTCCTCCGACGAGGAGACCCCACCGTACGACGACCTTCGGAACGCAGTCCCCCGCCAGCTGGCGTTCGGCGGGAACTGCGGGCAAATCTTCACCACGTCGCCGCAGGTCTGGGCCGAACCGGAGATCGACGACGAGGCGGCCGAGGGATTTCGTGAACAGACAGACGAGAAACTCGAGGGACCGTGGGTGATCCACTCTGCGTACCTCGTGAACCTCTGTACGCCGAAGGACGACCTGCGCGAGAAGTCGTTGTCGTCGCTGCAGGCGGAACTCGACGCGGCCGCAAAACTCGGTATACCCTACGTAAACACACACCTCGGCGCCCACACGGGTGCCGGTGTCGAGGGTGGCCTGGACAACGCCGCCAGCGCGATCGACGAACTCGACGTCCCAAACGGCGTTCAGCTGTTGATCGAATCGGACGCCGGCAGCGGCACAAAACTCGGCGGCGAGTTCTCCCACCTCGCGGGTATCGTCGACCGGACCGAAACCGACATCGGCGTCTGCATCGACACGGCCCACACGCTCGTCGCCGGGAACGACCTCACGACGCCAGAGGCGGTCGACGAGACGATCGGTCGGTTCGACGACGAGGTCGGTCTGGAGTACCTGGAGTACATTCACCTGAACGACTCCAAACACGACGTTGGGACGCACAAGGACGAACACGCCCTCATCGGCGAAGGGTACATCGGCGAGGACGGGATCGCCGCGATCGTCAACCACCCCGACCTGCGCGACCTGCCGTTCGCCCTCGAGACGCCAACGGAGGACGGTCGCGGATTCGCGTGGAACATCCAGAAGACGGAGGAACTACGCGAAGACTGAGGCTATCGGTCTACCTCGAGTGAAACGATTCAGCCGTCGATTCGTCGTCGATCCGTTCGATAGCCCAGTGTGAATCCGTTCGGTTGGACGATCGAGGTCCGTTCGATAGTACACGTCTGGTCCGTTCGATAGTCCGATACCGGGTCGCAATACGACGGATTTGGGGTCGACCGAGAGTCACCCGAGTCGTTCGATAGGCGCCTCGTCCGGTGAGCGCTCCGAGTCGTTCGATAGGCGCCTCGTCCGGTGAGCGCTCCGAGTCGTTCGATAGGCGCCTCGTCCGGTGAGCGCTCCGAGTCGTTCGATAGGCGCCTCGTCCGGTGAGCGCTCCGAGTCGTTCGATAGGCGCCTCGTCCGGTGAGCGCTCCGAGTCGTTCGATAGGCGCCTCGTCCGATGAGCGCTCCGAGTCGTCCGATAGTCAGCCCGAATCGACAGGTCGGAGGGCCACAATCGACCCGTTTTTGACCGTCCCGTCCCAAATCCGGTCGTGCGCGAGTTCTCCGCCGAGTACCTTCGCCGGACGCGCGAGGGCATGTGGGTAGATTCCAGAGAGGCACTCTCCGCCCTCGGGCTCGACGAACGCGAGCAGGTGCTGGACGTCGGGTGCGGGACCGGCGAGCTCAGTCGGGTCCTGGACGCGGAGACGCCCGACGACTGTTCGGTCATCGGCTGTGACGCGGACCTCGATCTGCTGACGACCGCTAGCGAGTACGTCCCGGTCGTCGCGGGCGATGCACTCCGACTGCCCGTATCGGACGGCTCGTTCGATCTCGTGGTCTGCCAGGCACTGTTGATCAACCTTCCAGAGCCGTCGGCGGCCGTCGCCGAATTCTCCCGCGTCTCGTCCGACCTGATCGCGGCGATCGAACCGGACAACGGTGCCGTCACGGTCGAGTCGACGGTCGACGCCGAGTCGGCACTCGCAGATCGGGCGCGACGGGCCTACCTCGACGGCGTGAACACGAACGTCGCGCTCGGTGCCGCAACGAGAGACGCGTTCGAGGCGGCCGACGTGGAGGTGGTCGCGACCGCCCGCTACGACCACGACCGATCGGTCACACCACCGTACGACGAGTCGGCGCTGCGCTCGGCGAAACGGAAAGCGTCCGGTGAGGGACTGGCCGACGACCGGGAGACGTTACTCGCCGGGGCGTTGACCCCCGATGAATACGACGACCTGCGATCGGCCTGGCGCGAGATGGGGCGGACCGTCGTCGACCAGATTGGAGATCGAACCTATCGGCGGACAGAGACGGTGCCGTTTCACGTGACGGTCGGTCGCGTCGACGCGTGAGTACTGGACGGAAACGCCACGGAATTGGCGTAAACGTGAGTTTTCGATCGTTACACGACGTCCCCGCGCACTGTCACACCCTCCTGGTCCTCGCGCCAGGCGTGGACGACTCGCGCCGCCTCGGTCGCCTCTGACTCGTCCATACCGAGCATCTCGAGCGACGCGGAGAGCGTCGGCATCGCGAACGCGCTCTCGCGGAGTTTCTCGAAGGCCTCCGACGATCGCGTTCCGTCGACCCAGAGACAGACGCCGCGAGGATCGAGCAGTTGTGTGTAGTCGTCGCGGAGTCGAGCACCGCGAAGCCGCTGGGTGACGTTGTCCTCGAAGGAGGCGTTGCAGACCTCCAGGTGGATCGGTTCGTCACCCGCTAGCAGGTGGGCCGCCAGGCAGCGTTCGGGGGCGACGTGGCCGTGTTCGTTGGCGCGGACGGCGTCGGGGTTCGAAGCCGCCCAGTCGGCGTCCACGGCCGTTCCGACGCCGCGAACGCCGTGTTCCTCGTAGAACGTCTCGTCGGACGCTGCGTCGTTTTCGAGCAAGATGTCTTTGGTGAGGTAGACGTCGAGCCGATCGATCGGATCGAGCCCGAGGGCGAGGTCCCCGTAGACCCACACCTCTCGGACGGGCACCGGCGTCGGTTCGTGCTCGATCGTCTCGATCAGGGTTTCGAGTCGATCGACGGCGGACTCGCGGCCGAGACTCATCGTCGACTGTTTGGACCCGACGAGGAAAACGGTTGCCGATCGAGTGGTCGAAACCGCCGCGTGGCATCGGTCGCGCGATCCCCAGTGCACTGCATCTTTTAGCGCCGTCCCGTAGAAGGCCGCCGTATGCGCACTCGCGTCTTCAACGACGATGGCGAGACCGACCTCGTCTTCTGCATGGGCTGGGGAAACCGCTTCACTCACGAGAACGTCAGCTGGCTCATCGGAACCCTCGGAAACGCGGGGTACCGGGTTCACGCGTTCGAGTTTCCGACGGACATCGACGACTTCTGGGCGGACTGGGTCGAGCCGGTCGCGGAGTACGTCCGTGACATGGACGGCTACCAGCTCCTCGCACACAGCGCCGGCGGCTTGGTCGGACAGGCGTTAGACGGCGCCGAGAATCACGTGTATCTCGCGCCGTTCTGGGGGTACGGTTCGCTGTGGCCCGACACTGTCCTGCGGGCGGTCGCCGCCGTCCCCGTCGACGTTCCGGTTCTCCCCGTCGGTCAGTTCGATCGCGACGTGCTCGGGTCGAGAGCAACCGACCACCAGCTCGCGACGCAACCGCGATGGGTCTCGCCGGCGTTCGTCGACGCGACGCTGCACGCCCAGCGCGAGTTGCTCGACATCGACCACGACGCCGTCGTCTTCTGCTCGCTTCGCGACCGCGTCGTCGATCTGGGTGCCATCGGCGAGCGCGTCCCGTCCGACCGGATCGTCCTCTACGACGGCGGCCACGAGCTGTTCTCCTCGGACGCGCGAGAGCGATACGTCGACCCGCTGCTCACCGCGCTCGAAGGTGGCGCCGACGCCGTCGGATCGCGTGCGCGGATCGAGCGATCGACCTAACGGCCTATCGACGGCTCGGTCGCCCGCGGTGAACAGCGAAACCGACTTCCCGACCGACGGCCAACCAGCCGGTAATGGAGTGCGATCGATGCGACGCGGAGGCGGTCATGCACGCCGCGTACTCCGGCGCACATCTCTGTGAGGACCACCTCGGCGCCTCGATCGAGAAACGCGTCAGGCGTCGTGTCCGACGGGACGAACTGATCCCCCGCGAGGCGAGCCCGGAGAACCCGCAGACGTGGGTGATCGGCCTCTCCGGCGGGAAAGACAGCGTCGTCCTCACGCACATCCTCCACGACACCTTCGAGGAGGATCCCCGGATCGAACTCGTCGGCCTGACGATCCACGAGGGTATCGAAGGATATCGCGACAAGAGCCTCGACGCGTGCGTCGAACTGACCGACGAGCTGGGGATCCGTCACGAGGTCGCGACCTACGACGAGGAGTTCGGCGTCCGGATGGACGACGTCGTCGAAGACGACCCCGAGAACATGGCGGCCTGCGCCTACTGCGGCGTCTTCAGGCGTGACGTCCTCTCGCGCTACGCCGAGGACCTCGGGGCCGATCTCTTGCTCACCGGCCACAACCTGGACGACGAGGCACAAACCGCGCTCATGAACTTCCTGGAGGGTGACGTCGCACAGGTCGCAAAGCACTTCGACGCCAGCCTCGGTCCGCTTCCGGAGCGCGAAGACCAGGACGATTTCGTCGCCCGCGCGAAGCCGCTTCGAGACGTCCCAGAGAAGGAAGTCGCCCTCTACGCACACGTAAACGACCTCCCGGCGCACATCACCGAGTGCCCGCACGCCAGCGAGGCGTACCGCGGCGAGATTCAGCAGGTGCTCTACGACTTAGAAGAGCGCCACCCCGGAACCCGACACTCGATCATGGCCGGCTACGACGAACTGGCCGGTATCGCGGCCGAGCGCTACGGCGACGACGGCGGCGTGGAGCTCACCGAGTGTCCCCAGTGTGGCTCGACGACCTCCGTCACCGGTGACCGGTGTCGGAAGTGTACGTTACTGGACGCGCTGGCCTGAATCGTGTCAGACGGCGTCTTACGCCGCCCGTCGACACCCCTCACAGACCGACGAATAACCGACCGAGACCCAGGATGCCGTACGCTGCGCCGAGAAGGAGACCCATATACAGCAGGTTGCCGACACCGGCCGCGATCGTGTAGCTCCGTTCCGGCTGCGCGCCGACGCCAGCGATGATGGGAACGACCGTCCGTACGCCCGGGATCGCCGTGCAGAATCCGACGCCGTACGCACCGAACCGGTCGATCTGGCGCTCGACGAGACCGACCCATCGCTGGCCCGCCCACCGACGGAGCACGCCCGGGAGGCGCTCCAGCCGTTCCGGCGACCAGTAGCCGCTTCCCGGCGGTGGTCGCGTCGGCGTAAACACACGGTAGAGGAGCCACTGGCCGACAGTCGCGCCGAGCGTCGAGGCGAGCGTCACCAGTCCGACGGCCCACGAGGACGGCGCGACGACGGTGACGTACCCGACGTAGAAAATCGCGGGCTGCAAGAGTTTCCCGAGGACGAGCCCTTCGCCGACGAAGAAACAGCAGAAGCCGACCGCGATCAGGCCCGAAAGTACCATCGTATCCATGGAAGCCGAGCGCTCGATCAGACGTGAGCGAGCCACCTACTAAAAGGCCCGATTCGGAGCGGAATCACGCGTCCGCCGCGTCGGGTAGTACCGTGCCGACCGATCAGGTGGCGTGCCGACCAGTAAGCGACGGACTCGGTCGGATCGTCCAGTCTGACGACCCAAGCGGTCCTGGACGAACAGAACCCTCCGAAAACGGCCACGAAGACGCGGCTACCGGATGACGTCGACGCCGTTGTTGCGCTCGACCTGGTCGCGACCGCCGTCACTGTGAGCGCCGTAGCCGGTCTCGCCACCGGTATCGACGTTCTTGCTGGCGTCGAAGTCGGCGTCATTGACGCCTTCGATGCTCCGACGGGACTTGTCGGCCTGCTTCTGGGTCGTCGGACCGAGGACCTGTGCGGACTGGACGCCGGTCATGATCGCCATGACGCGGACCTTGCCCTTGTAGTTCTCCTGGATCCGGGCGCCCCAGATAACGTTTGCGCTGGCCTCGAGGCGTTCGGTGATGTTGTCGGCGATTCCCTCGGCCTCTTTGAGCGTGAGGTCGGGGCCGCCGGTGATGTGGACGAGTCCACCGGACGCGCCGCGGTAGTCGACGTCTAACAGCGGGTGGTTCATCGCGTCCTTGACCACCTCTTCGGTCTTGTTCTTGTCCTGTGTCTCGCCGACGAGCATCACCGCGACGCCGCCCTGATTCATGATCGTAGACATGTCCGCGTAGTCCAGGTTGATCAGGCTCGGCTGGGTGATCGTCTCGGAGATGCCCTTGACCGTCTCGGCGATGATCTGGTCCATCACCGAGAACGCCTTGCCGATCGGAAGGTTCGGGACGTAATCGAGCAGTCGGTTGTTGTCGAGGACGATGATCGAGTCGGCCTGTTCGCGCAGGTTCTCGAGTCCTTCCTCGGCTTTCACCGTGCGGGCACGCTCGACGTTGAACGGCGTCGAGACCATCCCGACGACGATCGCGCCCTGTTCCTTGGCGATCTTCGCACAGACGGGTGCAGCACCGGTACCCGTCCCACCGCCCATGCCGGCGGTGACGAAGACGAGATCCGCGTCGCCGAGGACGTCCTTGATGGTGCTCTGGGCCATCTCGGTGGCTCGTTCGCCCATCGACGGGTCGCCACCGGCGCCGAGACCGTTCGTCAGCGACTTGCCGACGAGGATCTTGGTGTCGGCCTCGATCATCTTCAGGTGCTGTTTGTCCGTGTTGATCGCGATCGTATCGGCCCCTTCGACGCCGATGTTGTACAGCCGATTGATGGTGTTGTTGCCCGCACCACCGGCCCCGATGATGACGATCCGCGGGTCACCGAACTCGTCGTCGTCCATCGAGACGTCCATGTCCCGGGCTTCAGCTTCGGCGTTTTCGAGGGCGTCCTGAACGATGTCCTGCATCGTTACACCTTCGCCCAGGTTCGTTTACCGGCTCGCTCGGGCCGGTTCTCCGCCTGTTCGTTGATCATCTCACGGACGGCCGACCGGATCGCCTCGCTCCGGTTCGGGAACTCGCCCGTCTCGACCAGCTGTTCGACCTCGTCTATCTGCTGCTTCGGAATTCGCAGTGTCACACGCTCCATTGTTGTATTCCCCTGTTGGTTCGAGTAAGACGTGGCGTGCCCCTGTCAGACACGCGCCGTCTTACACCCCTCACAGCTCCTGTCGGGCGATTTCGCCCGAATAGCTGTCGTGTAAGACGACCGTCTTACGTGCCTGCTACCAACAGGCCGCCAGTATATAAATGTACTGGCACCGTGTATTTCGGCGTCTTACGACCGTCCGGTCGGACGACACCACCCGGAAACTCGGATCGTCTCCGAACACCAACCCGAAAACTCGGATCGTCTTCGGCTTCGGTTCCCGCACGCTGGACGCGAAAATGGGTGGCCACATACCGATCGAATGCGCCACGACAGAGCGGACCCGCTGCGGTCGTGAGCCAGTCGGAGCCCGAACAGAAACCGGCAGGTGAAACCGGTCGGCGGCCGATCTCAAGCGGAGTCGAGAACGTCCGCCGCAGGTGTTCGCCGGCCACAGGACGGACAGAATGCCCAATCGGAGCGGACCTCGGACCCGCACTCACAGAAGACGCGGCCCGCCATCTTCTCGCCGCAGTTGGGACAGTACACGTGCGACGGCCGGACGTCCGTCCCACATTGCGAACAGGTCCGGCGATCCGATGGGTCCACTTCGTCGAAGCCGGCGATGGCGTCCGAGGGGTCGTCGGCGTCGAACGCCGCGTCACTCGCGTCCAGCGATCTATCGGACCTGCACTCGGAGTCGACCGTGATCTGCAACCTGACGTCGGTGGGCGCCGTTCGATCGAGTCGATCCGTGATGGCGTCGTCGATGCGGTTCTCGAGAACGTCGTCGAGCGACGAGGCAGAGGTACCCGTCGAGTCGTCGGTCGACGAAGACGCCGGCGATTGCACGCCAGGCGTCGGCGGGGAGCGACCGAGATACGAACGCAACGCTTCGCGCATGACCTCGCTCTTCGAAGTGTCGAACGACTCGAGTTCGTCGACGAGGTCGTCGTCCGCGCGAAACGTGATCTTGCCCATCGCTACGACAGCCATCCACACTCTCGTATAAATAACATTCCCCACGTACGACGACCGAAGACGAATAACAACGCTTATTTGGGGAACATCTGCTACGTTTACCTGCCCGCCCTTAGCTCAGACTGGTAGAGCAGTCGACTGTAGATCGACTTGTCCCCCGTTCAAATCGGGGAGGGCGGATCCAGTTTCTCGCCGAACTGTAGCAGAACTCGATTCCCGAGTTTACGCCACTTTCAGCACGTATACTGACCGTTCTACGATCGGCCGTAACGGCGCAAAAACGGGAGTGGAACTGGTATCCAGTTGGGGGTCGACGCCGTGTGGCGAATTTAGGAGTGCAAACACGGGGTGGTCTGCGTGAGTGCGGACTTTTCCGATATCGACCCCGCGACTTTCCGAAAGCGGGTCGCACTCTCGCCCCGACCTGAGAAGGATCGAGAATTCCGTTGTGACGAGTGCGGGGCCCGCTGTACGCGCCTCTTGGACGGACAGTCCGAGGCTGGTCACAAACTGGGTTGCACTCGACGATTGCGTCGGACCGGTTCACACCGTGCTCAACCGTTGGTAACTGACGGGGGTGAGCGACGGTGACGGACGCGTTCGTTCCAGCGTCATACCTGTACGACGTCGAGACGCGATCGACGTTCGTCCACCCGGCGAAACAGGCGAGTGACATCGAGGTCCGCGAGGCGGTCGAGAAAGTCGGAGGTGAGCCGGCGTGAGCCGACTCGTCGAACGCGGTGAGTGTGACCGGTGCGGCGAACCGGCCGCTGCGACGAGTCGACTCTGCCCGGAGTGCGTTCGCGAGGTCCGGAAAGCGCGGGGTGATGTCCTGTGAGTTCTCGTGCGCATCTCGGCGATATCGAGAGTCCGAAGGCCAGCGGTGACGCGATCGAGGCCACTCTCATTCAGGAGTTCGACGCGTTGGGCTACGTGGGCGATCGGACGGCCACCTGGCACGACGCCGAGACAATCGGACTCCTCGAACCGTCGACGACGCTGCCGTTCTACGGCATCGTGGTCGTCGAGGCGGAGACGCCGATCGAGATCAAGGCCTGCCAGGTCCGGACGAGTAACGGATCGCGATCGACGCGCGGACGGTTCTACGTCAAGCGCCGAGCGCACGAGCAACTGCTCGACGCGGCCGGGATGTACCTGCTCGCGGTGTACGTTCCGCGGCCGGGCCTGCCGAACCTGGCGCGGGCGGTCGTGCCCGCGACGCTCGTCGACGAACTCCTGCGCGGTCGGTGGTACGACGTCGACGCCGATCGGTCCGAGCAGGAGGTGGCGCAACTCGCGTGGTCGCACGTGATCGATCCGGAGTCGGTCGACGTACCGGGAGGTGGGCGGCCGTGACGCGCCCCGATCCGCACTTACCGCGCCCGAGAGAGGGTGAGCTTCCAAATGGTGACCTGGCCGTCGTCAGAGACCGACAGCTGAGCAACTCGGCTGTCACCGTGCCGGCCGAAGATCGAGCGCTGTACGAGTGTCTCATGGCGATTCTGTGGGACAGTCACGTCCCCGACACGATGCCGGCGAATCTCGCGGTGGCGTGCGAGGACCTCATCGAAGTGCTCGACATCGTTAGCCGCCCTGATCGGGGAATCGCCTGGATCAACGGCTCTGGCTACGGGCTGTCCTACTGTCACGCTGTCCGGCGAGCGATCGAAGAACGTCACGAGCGGGAGCCGGTCACTCTCGTCGCAGTCGGCTGCTCGGGGACAAAAACAACTATCGACGAGCCGCTCCCTGCGGCAGATCGATACGAAGGCGGCTACTGGACGAATAAGCGCGAGTACTACGAGACAGTCGGTGACGACGGCCGGATCATCTCGGCCGAACACGGCTTACTCGACCCCGCTGAACCGATCGAGTACTACGAGACTCACATCGAGGATCTCGACGGGATTCCCGTCGATCACGATGGGCGGCTTCCGTCGGGCGACGAGGTGACGACACTTGTTGATCTGTGGGCCTTGAGCGTACACGATTCTCTTTCGAAGTGGATCGACGACGCAGCCGGTGGCGTCGATCCGCGCGATGTCGAGCTGCAGGTGCTCCTCGGCAAGCCGTATCACAACCGACTCCGCGATCGGGACGTGTTCGCGGGTCTCCGGGCGAGGGGCGATCTAACTATCTCGTTCCCGTTCCGCGAGGAAGTCGACTACAGCAACGGTGGAGGAATCGGTAATCAGCGGAGTTGGATGGTGGACGAGATCGAGGCCGCCACGGTGCTCGCGACCGATGGAGGTGAGCAGCGGTGACGCGGTGCGCCGAGTGTTCCGAGCGGGTCAACCCGCGGCTCGCGACGGTGTACGTTCCGCCATCCGAAGACGTCGCACTCACCCTGTGTGTGGGCTGCCAGACGGCGTTTCCGAAGGCCCGCCAGTACAAGCCGCGACGGTTACCGAACCAGCCACGCACGCCGATCGAGGCGGGTGATCTGCCGTGAGCGCCGAGACCGACCGGGACCTGAGCGCCGAACTCGCGAGTCCGCGATCCGGTCACCGCGGCATTCCCGTCGACGCGATCTGCACCGGTTGCCAGACCGTCCACGTCAAGCGCGTCCGTCCGTCGGAGGTCGCTCATCCGGCCGATACTGACCCGGTGACGCTCGACGCAACGGCCCTCACGTCGTTCAAGCACGTTTGCCACCGGTGCCGGACCTGCACCTGGTGGAACCCGACGGCGGTGCTGTCCGGACTGATCGAGGCGAAGCGGTCCGCGGAGGAGGACCAATGAGCTCGGTCGAGGCGGTTGAACCGCAGACCCACGAGGTTGCGCTCAACTACATCTTCGCGGATGATGGGCTGAACCCCTATTTCGCCTGTTTCCAGTCGATCAAGACTGGTGGCGGGTCTCGAATGGGCTCGTTCCGGCTCGACGGCGAGCAGTGGAAAGCGACACTGTACTACCAAGAGAGCGGTATCTGCCACCCTGGCGACGAGACACCCCAGGGAACGCCGATCGCGATCGACGAGATTCGGGAGTACCGGCTCTCGATCGAGCGCGCGTCGGACGAAGACCCGGTCGAGAAACAACGCCTGAACGCGCATCTCGCGCCGCGCTGGCAGGGAATGGAGGTCGAAAACAGCTACGGCGAGCGGTCCGAATTGTCGATTCCGACCGGGATACGCGAGGCCGTGAACGTCCGCGTTCAGGGAAGTAACGTCGACGTGTTCCGGTATCAGGATCTCATTGCGAGAGCGTTCCAGGCCGTCGACATCAGCGCCGGCTACTTCGAGGAGCCGCACGAGTACTCGAACGTCCAGGACCTGGCCCGGTACGTGCGTATCGACGACGACCGGAGCGGTCCGATTCACGCCCGCGATGGGCCGATCGCGAATCTCGGCCACCTGCTCGAATCCGATCGAACAGGCTACCGGAAGGTCGTCCAGAACGATAGCGACGAGGACGGCGAGACGGTGCCCGGCTACTATCACACGGTCACACTCGGTCCAGAACGCGTCACCGAAGCGTTCCCAGGTCACCGCGCACCCCGTGAGATCAAGCACTACAAGTCACGAGAGTACAAGTCTCTCGAATCCAGCCACCCGCTCAAGAACCCGAAGGTCGAAGTCGCATACCAGTCGAGTCGGTGGGACGAGTCGATCGGTGTCGATCGCGAGAGTCTGCGCGAACTCGTTCGCCAGCTCGACGAGACGCTACTCGCCGTGTTGGCCGACGCGGGGCTCACCGTCCATCCCCAGGACGGGAGCGGTGGCGGTGGGCCGTTCGTCGAGGATCGGTATTTCGACCCGTCCCGTTCGGCCGAGCGCGAGCTCGTCGACCTCAACCTGACCGAGATTCAGTCGCACCAGGAGTCGGTGGTGATCCGGTACCTTGCCGACGGCGGGTTTTCACCGGTCGAATGGGAGTCGCTCGAAGTCCTCTTGGCCGACGGTGGCGAGGTCTCGCCGACCGACATCGCAGAAGCGAAAGACCGCCACCCTGACAGCGTGCGGCGTGCCCTGAATCGCATTCCAGAGATCGTCGAGAGCGAATACGGGCGCGTCTCGCTCCGGTCGAATCACATCGCCGAACTCGTTCACGAGGCGGTGCAGGAGGCCAAAGACGCCACTCGCCGGGCGGTCGAAGCTGGCGCGAAGGCTGTCGCCGCGGCCGAGCGTGGGCTCGACGAGACGACGAGCGCGCTCATGGCGTGGTGCGCAAAGCACGGCGTCGATGTCGACGATCGATCCGAGGCTCGAATGAAGATCCGCCTGGGCGATGTCGCGTCGACGCACGACGCCCGGGGCCGGCTTCACGAAGCCTATCGGCTCTGGTGCGACGCCGGGAAAGATCCGGTGAGGTTCCGACAGGCGCAGGTCGAGATCAACGGCGGGCTGTCCGCCGCCTATCGGTATCTCGACGCGAACCGCGGTCGCGACCGGTACGTGCAGCACAGATAGCGCGGTCCTCGTGAGAGGCATCACTACCTCGACCCCTTCTTTTCGGCTTTCGCGCGACAGATACGACCGGGTTTCGGCCCGATCGGCGCGATCGTCTCACTCGTCGAGCTCGCCGTTCGGTGCTCGGCGCCCGGCCGGGCCGGCCGCAACTGTCGGGGTTCCCCTTAGGGGTGTGGGTAAGCCCACAAAATCAAACAACCCCCGCCGCCGCACCGCGACCGCAGGCGAAGCCGACGGGAGCGGGGCACCCGCTCGCGCCCCTTGCGGGCGCGCGAAAATTTTTCGGCCCCAGGCCCCGCAGGTGTAATCAGCATGATAGCCGCGCCCGATTGTGACCCCGATCTACTCAGTCACTCGGCCATCGTCCGGGAGGACCTCTGTCACGCTGTCGTGAGCGATATGCACGACGGCGAGTATCGGACGGACCTAACGGAGTGTGGTATGGTTCTCGGGCGTGGTGCGGCGCACAAGACAGAAATACGAAAGAAGATGGCTGACCGAGAGGTTGAGATGTGCCCTGACTGCTGGCCCGCCCGCATCGTTTCAGCGGACCATTCCCACTAAATTGCCCGCGCTGTCCCCACCAAGGGTACAGAGCCAAAATTACGGCGTTCTACCCACGTCAGTGCGAAATTCTCCAGTTGAAGCTCACGAAACGAGGTGTCCTCACGAGACCTAAGATGATCTGCTTCCAAAGACGCTAAAGATCACCCATTTTCCAACTAATAAGAAGAAGAACAGACATCAGTATTGCAACAATCACGACACCAATAGCAGCGTATTCGCCAGATTTTGAACTAACATTCAATGAAAGGGCAAACCCTTGCAGCAATCCAACAGCTGCCAATGCTATTGTTAAAAAGTTTAATGTCTCGTTTTGCTTATGTTCTTCTACTTTCTTTTCACGGTCGTGTGCTACATTGAATCCCTTGGACGTAAGCGACCAAACTGAGGAATTACCACTATTCTCCTCGTCAATTATCTTGGAATATCCTGAGTCCATCTCAACTAAATTCGGGTCTGGCGGTTGAATTAGCCCCATTTCCCACATTTCACGGAGTAATACTTCAGTTCCACCGGGTTCTCTATCAACTATTTTTGAAAATCCGTTTATTTGAGATTCAAGAAGCTTTTCACCCAGTTCTTCCTCCTCACTAATATCTTTCGGGCTAACACCCCAGAAATAGGACTCATTAGAGAGTTTTACCCGATATAACGCATCCAAAATTAGAGCCCAGTCTGGTTCCTTCCTACTGAATTGGCTTTCCCACTTGTCTACTATCCATCCCTTCGCATTCATTTATAAATACTATTGTATAATCTCTATCTTATAACAGTTTCTTTATAAGCATCCTCTTCAGATCGATCTTCCTCCATAGAGTCTTGGGCTCGCAACTCCAGAGAATCGGTTTCCCGAATATGCACACGAGCGCCAGTTGACCGTGTGCATATTCAGCACCGATTGCCGAGATCGAGGGCGCGCATTCCCGGGCAATTTGACAGAACACCCCCAATTATGGGCTGTGGGCCGGCTCCAGTGAGTCGAAAAACTAGGATTCGAGGATTCGAGGGTTCGTGTGTACGAGTATGCGAATCAGAACAGATGGCGACAAAGTATACCGAAACGACGCGATCGAGCGCGCTGCCGACTTCTACGACTGCAACAAGACGAAAGCTGTAGTAAGCGCTTGCGAGGATGTGCCCGAGCTGGTTGCCCCAGCTCGCCAGGTGATAGATCGGGGGACCTCACTACCGAACAGCGTAAGGAGATTGCTGCGACGCTATCGACGAGAGCCGTCAAGTTCGAGACAGAGACAACCGTGACGATGGAGACCAGCCGAGAGTGAGATAATGCTTCTTGCCTCTTTACTATACTAAGGAATTCATCCAGCGTGGCAAACTTAGCTAACCAAGTGAAATTGGTTATCAGAACGGATCTTCTGTCAGGTTTGACCAGCGGACCTCAACTTCATCAAGACCATACGTCCGTACCACGTTCTCAACCAACGACTTCATCCAGCCTCCGGCCACCGGCGAGACCACAACCTCCTGAATCAGATCATCTAAACTAACTGGAATCGCTAGACCCGGAGGAGTCTCTTGGTCAATCTTTTCTACATACCTTGAATCAATACGCGCACCGTCAGCAACCTCAAACTCCGAGACAACAGCTCGATACTCGCTCTCGTGATCAAAACTCGGTCGTTTATGGAAAAACGGAGAGACGCGGGTCACCGTGAAATCATCATAATCGTGTTCTTCGTAACTCACCAACCCTGTTGTAAGATTCGCCTTGTCCGGTAACGCATTCAAGAAACCCCTCACCGAAGTTTTTATCGCTACCTCCTTCCCTTGGTCTTGGTACAGCTGCCACATTGCCGCAGTCTCCTGGTCCCGTTGGTGCCAGCAATTTACATACGTCATGTACCTCAAAGCATCGTACAGTCTTGTTACGATACGCTCTGGCTCCTCAACTGCATCAGGAACCTGTTCGGCAATAAGTTCTATTGCCTTTTCCGGTAACGCGCCTTCAAACGGGTCAAAGAACTTTGCCGACGAAGCGAACCACAGCTCCTCATTTTCAAGGATAGCGACGAACTGCGTGAAATCAATGTATCTCCAAAGGTCGTCATCGTCACTGGGGTGTCCTGGATTCCAGTCGTCTTTGGGAAACAAATCATACATTGTTGGCGGGACCTCACAGATCTAATAGGCTCTCTCATCGGCAGCATCATAAACTATAATACTCGACAGCAAGTTCATTGGAGTAGAATAACACGTGTCACCGGATAGTACTGACTCCTCTCAATCAGCCGTTTCAGCATTTTCGCGGCCAGAATCCGAACTCACCAGTCTGATTCTGTCCGTGGAAAACATCCTGAGAAGCTATTACGAGGAGGAGCCCCGGTTCCCAGTTGATCCTGAAGATGAGGATCTAGTAAGGCTATGCGGCTACCGTTCTGAGTTCGACGGTAACTTCGCTCAGCTGGAAGACCGGCTGAACAACAAACTAGCGGGCACTGCGTACACAGCACACTCTACCTACGAACTCACCATAGATGATCTTGGAGAGATTCTGGACGAGGAGTACTACTCTCTTCCTTTAGTCGAAGTTGATCCGAAGTACTACGACGAGGCTGATTACATCGTGCAACCAGGGCAGTACGGAGCAAACGAAACTCCCATATTGATCCCACTTTCAGTCGATGACGGACAAGTGACTTATTGGGATCCTTTCGTCGACTTTTACTTCGGTGGCCCAGACGATACACGGGAACGAGCACTTTCAGATACTAAATTCATAAAGCTCTGGAGTGATGCTAGTAAGACGAACTGGACGTTTTGGATAGACCGCGCACAACAACAAACCCTGACCGGGTTCAGTGAGGTGGATGCATGATGGAACAAACACAGCCCAGAATAGAAAACGACACCTTGATCTTTGCTGACACCGGAAACGTGTCGGAAACTGTTGAGGGACACCTACGGTACTACTACAGCCGTAGGCTGTTCGTTCAAGATATCAAAGACTTAGAAAACGGGTATTCAGTCCGAGTCGGCATCGCCTATCCTCGTGACGTCTCCGACTGCCGAGCACAGGACAACGTGTTGAAGATGGTGAATATCGGAGACGTGGAGACCTTCCAAGCAACTCCTGTTGAAGGCGACTACTACGAGATCAATCTTCCTGACCGCAGTGATGTATACAGTTCGTTCCAGGAACAGCAAAGCAACCTGCTGGCCCAACTGGATGGCTCCATGGCTTCTGCAATCTACGAAAAGGTGTATCAGATGAGCCCGGTTAGGACGCAGCTCAACGCTATCGTTGAATTGATTGACTATGTCCGAAATGATGGGCCGCTGGCCCTTCAGAGGCTTCAGGGTATTCAGAGCACCAGTAAAACCCAGCAGTACGTAGAGGCGTTAGAGGACTTGGATTTCATCCGCGTTGATGAATCAGGCATGGTTCATTCTGGTGGAAAGATCGATGCGGCTGATGACCAAGGCTGGGGCGATGAAAAGGTGATCGGCCAGGTTATCAAGGACGGCTATAGCGTGTTCCGGCAGAAGTTCGGCCTGTCTATGCTGAACCACTTCCCTGTCTTCGCTAATGGTTACTATTTGAGTGCGTTCCGCAGGAGGAAACCAGATCTCCATCTGACCAAAGAAGACATCGTACAGAATCTCCAGACCGAGTATCACAGAGATGCTGATCCGTTGAAAGTGGATCGGAAGCTGAAATCCTTAGATGAGGTTGGTGTGCTTGAGTACGAGGATAACGAGGTTAGCAGTGCTCAGGTCATCTATGATGAAGTGAGTCAGAATCTTCCCGCTGTCGGCTGATCCTTTCAGTGAACTGTTTTACAACTACTACCCGTCAATATTGCTGGCGCTGAGATCATACGAGGGGTCTCGAGCCTTCAGCGGTACGTCAGATGAAGACGCTCAATTTCTTCTACCGCTCATATAGCTAGGTCTCCACGTCATCGGCGACTGCATACCTTTCTGAATCCCAATAACGTCCTGCCCCTCCCCCTCTTACCCCCACGCTATACGCGCGCTCGCGCGAAGCAGGTCCGATGATGCTCCGATGCCACCTGCCGATGAATATATACGGTAACCCTTCAACAGAGAAGATATGTCTAGGTATCGCCGTAAACAACAACTTCGATACGGAATCTCCTCTGGCATTCTCACGTTCACCGCTGGCTGGGCTATCGTTACGCTAATCACGCCCACGACAGCCTTCAAATCGGTCCCGAGATGGAAAAGCACACTTTGGGTCTATCTCGGAACCAACCTAATTGAGCTATCGGACTCACACACCGGGGGTTTCGGGTACAACACAGTTGAACCGGTCAAGATTGTTGATCTACCTGATGTAGTGTACCTGCTTCCAATACTGGCTGTTACAGTGGCAGCAGGCTACACCTGTTACGAGTTGCGGTCAACACGAGTCAGGCACAATATATCGAATGCGTTGGCAGCGGGTGCAGGATACTTTTTGACGGGGCTTGTTGCGATGTTCATCTCAAATGTGCAACCTACAATCTCCAGTCTCCTGCTCATCGCGTTTGTTGTCGGGGGAGGTATTTGGGTCGGATCAACGCTCCTCGGCTACCTGAGCGGTGGGCTTCCGTTTCTCGGCATTGCTTCTCTCGGCAGTATCGCTGCAATAGGGATTTTAGTTCTTCTCGGTGGAATTGCGATACTCTCGGCGATCCAGGGCCTGATCATGATGGCATTTGGGGTCGCTGTAGTCGTAGGGTCCTCATTTGGAGTAAGTCGACAATTGGAGCGACGAGGGGGCCGATCACCAGATGTTCGCTTTCCTCGACTCCGCGGGTTGCAACTGACTGTTGAGAAACATTGGTTCCCAATTCTCGTCACAACGATAGTGGTGCTGGCATTGGCCTATGGCACTTCCGGAAGGACCATCCAAATCTAGTGTTGAGAAATCGTTGACAATCAGAGCAGTCCGGGAAGAATCCCGACCTCCCACACCAGCCAGCAGATGAAGATCGCGACGATCAGCCGTTTCATGTGCTCGCCCCCACTCGCTTTCGCTCGTCGTTGACGACGCGGGCGAACTCCTCTGGTTCGGTGTACTCCTCGAGCTCTCGAATCTCCGCGTCGGTCCATCCGATCCGGCGCAGTTCCTGACAGGCTTCCTCGTGGCCGTCGATGCAGCCCTGGCGGGCGTGGTCCTCAGCCTCGCTCTCGGCGCGCTGGAAGGCGTCGGCTTCGCGCTGTACCTGCGCGGCCTCCGTGTCCTGGGCGTCGGACCGCGCGCCGCGATCGTCCTGGAGTGCGCGCTCGGCGTCGTGTTCGTCGACCGAAATCGTCGGGTCGTAGTGGGCGAGCCAGTCGTCGACGCCGGCGTTGGTAAGCTTCCCCTTCACGGCTCGGGCGTGCATGACGTTCGTCCGGGTAAAATCGATCTCTCGCTTTTCGGCCTCGGTGAGCGGGATCTGACCGCCTTTGTCGGCCAGGTGCGCTTTGGAGTCGGCAGCCGCACCCGCTGCCAGGTTCTCGGCGTAGAGCGGAGCGTCTTCGGCCAGGAGTACGGTCTTGGTGCGCCGGTCGTCCGCCTCGGCCAGCGCGTCGGCGTCGAGGCGATCGCGAAGGGCGTTCGCCGCGTCGCGACTGTGGAAGTCGACCGCCGTCGTCTCGCTGCGCGACTCGGGGTCGGTCGCGCTGTCGTCGCGATCGGCGATCATCTCCTCCAGCTCGTCGAGCGTGGCCTGGTCGACGTGACCGTCGTCGACGTCGCCCGGCTCGATCTCGTCGAGTGGGCCGAGATACGACCACTCGTGATCGCCGTCGACGTACTCGACGCGGTAGGCGTACGGACCGCTCCCGTTGACCGTCCGGGTGATGATCGTCGCCATCAGTCGGCCTCCTGGAGTCGCTCGTCGGGCTCGCCGTCCCACTGCTCGCGGTGGTACGCACAGAACCCGCTCTCGTGGTCCGTGAGCGAATTGCAGTCGTCGCCGTTGGCTTTCACCCCGCAACAACTCACGCGCCCCGTGTCGGTGCCTCCGTCCGTCTCGTGGCCGTCCTGATACTGCTCCCAGTCTTCGATCAGCCGGCCACGCTGGATCTGTTCCTCCGGCGCGTCGAGATCGAGCTCGAAGTGGGCGAAGTAGTTCGTCGGGACCTTCCAGGGCGACCCGTCGGGGACGTCCAGGAGGCCGCGCACCGCGAACCATTTGTCTTCCTGGAGGTACGCTTTCCAGCCGTCGAAGACCGTCACGCAGTCGATCAGGCCGTCGTCGATCTTGCCGTCGGCGCGGATCACCAGGTCGGACTGCTCGCGGATGATCGCCGCGACGTCGGTGTCGTGCTCGTGACCGATCAGCAGCAGGCGCGTCGAGCCGCCGTCGCCCTTCCGCAGGGCGTTGATGAACCGCGAGACTGTCCGGCGCACGTCGCCGCCGGGGTTGGCGTGCGCGTTGAGAGTCGTCGAGATCTCGTCGAGCAGCGCGACTTTCTCGCCGGACGTATCGCGGTTCCATTCGAGGAGTTCCGATACCATCTCGCCGAACGTCACCGCGTCGAGGTCGTCCATCCCGCGCATCTTGACGTTGGTAAAGACGGCCAACTCGCCGTCGAGGTCACGATACAACTCGCGGATGAGATCGGTGGCCTTGGTGGTCTTTCCGGACCCCTTCGGGCCTTTGATGAGCGTCTGGCTCGCCGGCTTCTTGATCTCGCGAACCAGGCGCTCGTACCCCGTCGCGTCGGTTCGCGACTCCGAGAGGCCGGTTGCCGCGTTCATCGAGGGGACGTGGCCGTGTTGGCGGGCTCGCCGGAGCATGTCGGACTGTGAGGTACGATCGAGCATCGCGACGAGCGGCGACGTCTCGTCGAGACCGGCGCGCTCGGCTGTCAGCATGATGTTGCCGACCGGTTTCTCGTCGGCCAGGACGGCGCCGATGTTGGCCTCGACGTCACCCTCTCGGATCTTGTCGGAGAGGTCCGCCGCGTCGTAGCCTCCACTCATCAGTCACTCGCCTCCGTCTCCGCGTCGGTCTCGTCGGCGTCCTGGTCGTCGCGATCGTCGTCGGACTCCTCGTAGGCCAGCTGGTCCTCTGCGTCGTCCGGGCCGTCGTAGAAGCCTTCGAAGCGTGTCCCGCGAGACGCCCGGCGCATGATCCCGTCGACGGGTGAGCCATCGACAGCGAGCGTCTGGCGGAGTTCGCGGTCGATCGCCCGCACCGCGCCCGTGTCGGCGGCCGTCTGGATCGCCGGGAGCGCCGACAGGAGCGACCGCAGCATCGCCGACTCGTCGCGGAGGATCTCGCGGTTGCCGTCGATCGCCGATCGCGCCGCGATAATCTCGACGTCGTTCGCCGTTCCGGGCCAGGTGCCGCGCGCCCGGTTCCGTCGCGGGTCGAAGTCCTCGACGATGTGGACCGGGCCGCCGGGCGCCGTCGAGTCGGCGGCCGCGCCGTCGATCTGCATCTCGGCGATCCGTTCTGGCGGGCCGGAGTATATCGAGAGCCCGACGAGAGTCTCGTCGGGCTCGATCTCGCCGTTCTGCGCGGCCTCGATCAGCTCGCCGAGACCACCTTTCGAGCCGAGCGCTTCGTCGAGGATGTCGCGGGCGTCGGCCGAGACGACGAACTCTTTCGCGGGGTCCCAGAGCCGGGTTGCCAGCGCGAAGACCGGTAGGAACGAGACCACTGTCGCGACGATCACGCCGACCACGACGATCCGCGCGCCGTTGGTAAGGCCGTCCCAGATCTCGACGACGCCGGGAACGACGCCGACGAGCGAGAGCGCGGCGTACATCGCCAGGAGGCCGAGCGCAACGAGTGCGAAGCGATTCCGGACGATCGCCCGTTTGAGGGTGTCGACCCAGCCCTCGACCGGGTTTTCTTCGATCCGGATCTTCTCCCGGCTCGTGAGCTCGCGGTAATTGTTCTCGTGCGAGCGCCGGAGGATCGCGACCGAGATCGCGAGCGCGATGACCGAGCCGCCGACGCCCGAGATCAGCGCCCAGGCGACGAGCGTGGTCGTCGGAGCGCCCTGAATCACGTCGAGCAGGGCGGTGTCCCCTTGGTAGCGAAAGCCGTCCTGGGGCGTCGAGATACCGACCTCCTCGTTGTCCTTCAGTCGGACCTCGATCGTCTCCGTACCGGGCGCGATCGAGTGCGTTTGTACGTCAAACGAGCCGTGTCCGGAGAAGCCGGCGTCCGAGACCGTGACCGGCGCTCGCTCGTCGGTTCTGAGCGTGACGTAGGCGGTATCGTCGTCGAACTCGACGTCGACGAGTTCGATCGGCGACTCGTCGAAGTCGTAGATCGTCCGGGTCTCATCGGTCTCGTTCGTCGACTGCGCCGCGATCGGCATCGCGACGAGTCCGACGACTGCGAGGGTCGCGACGAGTGAGAGCACGAACCGCCTCGTTGGTAACTCCGTGTCCGTCAGGGATGGATTTGAGAACATGAGAAACCCCCGTTAGTTGTCCTTGAGACCGACTGTGACGGCTATCATGCCGAGCACGAGGAGACCGCCAGCGACGATCTTCGACGGGTCCAGGAGATCCGACGCGCCCGGTATCCCACCGAACCAGGGGTCGTCTTCGAGCGCCTCTCGAAGTTTCTCGATCTGCTCGTTCTGGTACTCGATCTGTTCCCGTAGCTGCACCTCGTCTACCGTTGTTGGATCGGAGACGTGCTGTACTGGCTGTGTGAATTCGACGCTGTCGATTTCGTTTCCGTCGGCGTCGTACAGCTGTCCGATCGTCAGATCCGAGCCACCGGAGAGCATGACCGTCTCCGGTGTTTCCGAGGTGGCCGGCGTGAAAGCGAAGTACGCGACCTTGTAGTCACCGGACGGGAGCGTACTGTTCGACGAGATCGACGGATTTTGAATCGAGTCCACGAACTGCGGGTACAGCGCGCCGCGCAGTTCGTCGGCGGAGAGATCGGGGTGGGAAACGACTGCCTGGTAGCCCCACGCATCAGCAGGAACGTCGGCACCAGACGCGAGTAACTCGGCTGCAAGCCTGCTCTGATAGTTCGAATTCTCGAACTTCGCGTAGATGTCTTCCGCGGTCAGTATCTGACTCGGATCGATCGATCCCTGGGAAACGCTCTCCATGACTGCCGGCACGTACGTTTGGATGTCCTGCCGGATCGCGTTGTACACCGACTCGATCCGGGCGATCACGTCGGCGTACAGCATCGGACTGATCGCCTCCGCGGTCCCCAGGGACGAGTGCTGATACTGTATCATCTCGACGCTGTTTCGGCTCGATGGCGAGCCGAATTGACCGGTGAACGGATTACACCACGTGAGTTCGGTGAGAATTGGGTTCCCGCCCGATGTTGACTGGTATCCCTCCAGCGTCGGGACCGAATACACCTGTAGCGGCTCCCCGTCACGATCTTCGAGATCGGACGGCGAGAACGGTAGCCAGCTATCAGCGTCGACCGTGAACATGATCGCTTTCCCAATCTCGGTCCCGTCGAAGGAGTACGGATCGTCGAGATTCGTCTCTTGAATGGGCGTGTAGTCGCCGTAGAGATTGGCGTCGTCGCCGGTGTCAAAACTCCACTCAGTCGGCGGCTCTTGCCACGGGTAGATGATCGTCCCTTTCTCCTCGCTGCCCGGGTCCTCTGCACTGCCGAAGCGATTGATACCCTCGTTCGTATCGTGGTACATTGCTTGTACCAGTGCGTTCATCCCGGTGTTCCACTTCTCGACCATGTTCGTCACGGAGATCGCGACCTGGCGTTCGAGCGCCTCCTCGGCGTTTTGAATCGCGGTCGTCTCCGACTCGCCGTTCGTCGCCGACTCGGCGGCCGACGCCCGGACGGTCTGCCATGCGGCATCGGCGAACGGCGTCGCCATGTCGTCCGAGGGACCGAGATAGTCGGTCTGCATCTCTGCCTCGAACTCGCTGCGACCTTCGCCGACGCGCTGTGCGCTGTAATACGCCTGGTCCTCTGTCACGTCGTCTTCGTCGAACTCGCCGTCGGGACTCTTCCACTTCGCGACCCCGATGCCGGCTGCCGCGCCGAGCGCCGTCCCGGCGACGAAAATGCCCGCCAGACAGAGGCCGCCACAAATGGCCGCGTTCGCCCGACCGACGGGCGAGAAACGGGGTGCGAGAGTCGACCCTCCCGCACCGATCGCAACGGATCCGCCGCCGGCGATCGCCGACCGACGAAGCAAATCGCGCCTCGATAGCTCACTCAAGACGCATCACGGGCCAGAACGACCCCCACTAAGAGCGCGACGACCCCGACGAGTGCGACCGCGATCTCGGCCGCATTATCTTCGACCGCTCCCGGGACTCCGCCGCTTTCCTTCTCGATCGTGCCGATTTCGACGGACTCGACCGCGGTCTGTTCCGCCTCGACGATGACCGTGTAATTCCCCTTCTCGATATCGTCTGCGTCGATCGTCGTCGAAGTGGTCGCGTTGTCGGCGAGGGTGATCTCGCGATCGGCGACGAACGAACCGGATTCGTTCGTGACGGAGATCGTCGCGTTCATTCCGTCCGTCACGTTTTCGTTGCCGGTCACGTCCACGTAGACGCTATCCGTCGAATTCGTGACGGAGATCGTCTCGTTGCCCACCTCTCCGACAGCACCGAGCCCGCCAGTTGAGACGACGTACACGGCCCCGAGAACGACGGCGATGATCGCGAGCCACATCACGAGCGCCTTCCCGGCAGACTTCGGGCCGATCAGCCAGTCCGGCGTGAGCTGAATCTTCGCCACGTTAGTTCCCTCCGTAGGGATCCGCCACACCCGCTAATTCGGCGAGGTCGTACGCGCCGGCAATCGCGACGATCGTCGCGATCACGACCGCGAACTCGGTCCCGCCGAGCAATTCGAGAACGTTGGTGTCGAACATGGCCATCGGGAGCCACAGGATCGCGAAAATCGCGGTGAAGACCCTGATGCCCAGTTCGAGCGCATTGTTGCTTGCCATGGGATGTAACCCAGGCAAAACGACCGACAGATCGGTCAAAAACCCCCCAAATGGTATTTAAACCCGGTCCGTCTCTCGGGTCGTGGATCTACTCGTAGGCTCGAAGCGCTCGGGCAACGTCCTGAAGGGACTCGTCTTTGGAGATGAACTCGAAAGAGGTGTTTCCGGTGTGGAGCGTCATTTTCGCACCCTTTCTGAAGTATCCCACCGCGATGAGAACGACTCCGACAACCGCGAATAGTACCCCCAGAATCGGCGCGATCTCCGTGAGCGGGTGATCTAAGATCGTCCCCATCGAGAACACTCCGACCGCGAGGGAAGCCGCGAGTAACCCGCCACCGAGGTAGTCGCCCGGGTACTCCGGTTTGCGATATTCGAGGGCGTTCACGCCACCAAGAGAAATGTCGAGAGCACCCTTGTTGTGGATGAAAACGAGACGGTTGTCGGTCATGGCGAGCGTCCCGGATTCCGTTTCTCCGACAGCGTTCTTATCGTAGTATCCTTCCACGCTCGTGATGACGGACTCGCCGTCGATGGTATACTCGTCTAATCGCATACCTCAGGCCTCACGCGTCCCGTGTTCTTCCAGGCATTCCGCCGCTTCGACGATGAACTCTTCCCAGGTTAGCCCCAGTTCGTCTTTCGCGTCAATCGCCTTCTGATAATCTCTGTCGTCGAGAGCGACATTGACGTTTTTCACCATACTCAAGCTTCCTTACTAAGTCACTAAGATACTATCCTTAGTATGATAGTTCGATACTTACTTAGTTACTAACTTCGTTAGGGTGGGTATCGGAAGCCAGACGGACCCACCGCTGCCCGGTCGGGTCTACCGAAAAGTTGCGGACCCGGTGTTGGTGGCACCGGTCCGCTGGCTTCCGTAATCAGCCTACGGAAGCATGATGGACAACACGAAAGCGGGAGATAAACCCCGCGCTTATCGGAAAGATATCGGAATCGGAAACGGCCCGGTGAGATACTTCACCGACAGGTCCCGAGCACTAACACGACCAACGGACACCCCCCACGCGCGCCTGGCCTGGAAGCAAGGACGCGCATGGGCAATCGTCCGTGGTCCCACAGAGGTGAGACCATGCAAGAGATAGGACTCAACCACCGTAAGAGCACCGCTAACAGACAATCACGCAACATCCGTGGCGGGTCGCCGAGTGACGACTCCCCCGAGCCCGGGCAGTGCGACACGCCTCGGTGCGGCGGATCGGCCACCGAGATCACGCCAGACGGGTACGTCTGTCGAGAGTGCGCTGCCCAGCTCGCGAGAGACTACGAGGCGGCCGAGCGACGCGATCGGGCTGGCCGGGAGGGGCGAGAGTGAGCAACCTCGAACCGATCAGCCCGCAAGAGGCGGTGAGCCTCTATCTCGAAGCGCGCGACGACGCTGCCGCGAACACGATGGAGGCGCAGGATTACCGCCTACGAGCGTTCGTTACGTGGTGTGACGAGGAGGGCATCGCCAATCTGAACGACCTGACTGGCCGTCACATGTACGCGTATCGGGTCTGGCGGCGAGATGGCGGCTACTCTGGGGAAGAACTGGAGACGGTCACGCTCAGGGGAGACATGGCCACGATGCGAGCGTTCCTCAGGTTCTGTGGGGAGATAAACGCCGTTCCGGAAGAACTCTACGATCAGGTCCCACTCCCCCGGACGGCAGGTAACGACGTTAGCGACTCGACGCTCGACCCCGATCACGCCGTCGAGATCCTCGACTACCTGGAGCGCTTCGAGTACGCCAATCGACGCCACATCATCGTCTTACTTCTCTGGCACACCGGCTGTCGCGTCGGCGAGTTACGAGCGCTCGATCTCGGCGATCTCGACCTGGATGGGAATCGACCACGCGCCGACGGACCGGCGATACACTTCGTCCACCGGCCGGAGAAAGGTACCCCACTGAAGAACCAGGAACGAAGCGAGCGCTGGAATGCGATCAGCGAACACGTCGCCCAGACGCTTCAGGAGTACATCGACGGCCCGCGTGAGACGGTCGTCGACGAGTTTGGTCGAGCGGCGCTGATCACGACTCGTCACGGACGCGTATCCATCTCGGCCTGTCGAGATACGCTCTATCGCGTTACGCGCCCGTGCTGGCGCGGTGAGAAGTGCCCGCACGACAGGGATCCGGACACCTGCGAGTGGACGCACTACGCCAAGATGAGCAAGTGTCCGTCGGCTCGATCTCCCCACGACGTCCGAAGCGGTCGGGTGACGGCGCATCGGCTCGCCGACGAAGATCGAGCACTCGTCGCCGATCGCATGAACGCGAGCGAGGAGATTCTCGACAAGCACTACGATCGACGGAGCGAGCGGCAGAAAGCGGAACAGCGACGGAGGTTCTTCGCACTATGAGAGACACTCGACAACCCGACGACGGAGCGGTATCGACCGGAGAGTACTCCCAACCGGGGAGGGCGGACTTCTCGTGAACTCGACCGGTGAGCGAAGCGAACCCGGCGAGGTTCGAGAAGTTCATCCAGAGACGATTTGAGCATGGAAGTCGCAGCCCACGCAGCCGAGTGAAACGAGGCGAGTAGGAACGTCTTCCAGCTGTTCAAATCGGGGAGGGCGGATCCGGTTTCTCGCCGAACTGTAGTCGAAGCCGATTCGCCGGTATACGACAGTAGCAGTGCGTTTACGTGGTGTTTCGCAGTCTCGAAATGTGGGCCACAATCTGGATTGGAGGGGGTGCCCAGTGGGGGATCGTCACCGTCTGGCGAATGTTGTAGTCGAACCGTGGGAGCGTACCCGCGATCCGAGTTTCGATACCGCCACCGAGCTGGTTCGATACTCGTAGCGACGGGTTTTGGCAGCCGAGGCGGGCGAACGCCGCAGCAGCGTGACGATTACCGTGCCGGCGAACGCGACCTGGCTGAAAGACGCGTTACAGGGTACAGCAAGTTTTTATCGATCCGAACGAGAGAGCCTATTAACCGACGTATCCCTCCAATGAAGAATCGTCGAACACGGCCTGGACCGACGGGGCGGCGAGCGAAGCGGACGATCGAGTGGTGTAGCGAGTGGCTGGCGTCGCGGTTCGCGATCGATCGGCGCGCACTGGCGGCGTTCCGAATCGGGCTCGGCGGATTGTTGCTCGTCGACCTGGCGTTGCGGTCTCGGTGGCTGGGCGCGTTCTACACGGACGACGGCGTCCTTCCCCGACGGGCGCTCTTCAGCGATTACGCCGCGGCCGAGTCGTTCTTCACCCTCTCCGGAGAGCCGTGGGCGATTGCGCTTTTCTTCGGTACGATGGGAGTGGCCGCCCTCGCGATGGTGGTCGGGTATCGAACGCGGGTCGCGACGATCCTCTCGTGGCTCTTCTTGCTCGCGTTGCACGCCCGCAATCCGATGATCCTGAACGGCGGTGACAACCTGTTCCTGATGCTGTTCTTCTGGGGGATGTTCCTGCCGCTCGGCGACCGGTGGTCGATCGACGCGTTACGGTCGCGCGAGGCGACGAGCACGAGCGCGACGAGCGTCGCGACGATGGCGGTCCTGCTGCAGGTCGTGTTGATGTACGTGACGAACGCGATTCACAAGTCGCGGAGTGACCTGTGGATGGACGGGGAGGCGGTTGCGTACGTCATGCAGGCCGATCAGTTCACCATCTTTCTTGGCAACCACATCGCGGAGTGGTTCGTCCTCCTGCGCGCGGTCACGCTCGCCTGGCTGGTGCTCCTCGCGGCCGCCCCGTTGCTGCTCGTCTGCTCCGGGACCCCACGGGCGGTTCTCGCCTCGTTGTTCGCCGGGATGCACGTCGGGATGCTCGCGACGATGCGCCTCGGGATCTTCCCGCTCGTCGTCGTGGTCGCCGTCGTTCCGTTCTACCAGACCGTCGTGTGGGATGGCGTCGAACGACTCGCGTCGCGCGTCGGCGCGATCGACCAGGCCACCAACCTGTACGAGCGCCACTTTCGGCGACTCCGTCCGGAACCGGACGCCGACGAAGATCGACCTGGCCACCGTGTGACACCAGACGAGGATCGACCGGATCCAAGTGCAACCGTCGGGGTGGACGGCCCGCGGTCGAGTGTGGCCACCGAGGGAGCGCGGCAGGGGCGGTCCGTCCGCGACCTGATCGACGCGAGCGTCGATCGCGGGAGCGTCGTCTTCTCGACGGTGATTCCCTGGGTGTTCGTCGTCCTCGTCGTCCTCTCGAACGCGCAGGCGGTGGAGTACACCGAGGTCCCGGATCCGGCGGAGGAGGTGCTCGACTCGACGAAGATGGAACAGACGTGGCGGATGTTCGCACCCAATCCCGTCCACACCACGAACTGGTTCGTCGCCGCCGGTGAACTGGAGAACGGCACCACCGTCGACGTCATCCACGGTGGACAGGTACAACGCGACCGACCGGACGACATCGACGCACGGATTCGGAGCGCTCGCTGGCGAAAATACTTCGCAAACGTCTACCAGGCGGACAACGAGAATCACCGATCGTACCTCGCGAACCACCTCTGTGGGTCGTGGAACCGATCGCACGAGACGAACGTCGACACCGTGACAGTCTACCGAGGCTACGAGCGGACGACGCCACACGGCGGAAGCGAAGCGAGCGGCGAGGTCACGCTCGTCGAGTACGACTGTTCGGGACCGTTCGTCCAGCGAGGCGACTGACCGAACGAAGATCGAATCAGAGACGACTGTGATGACGCTCGAAGCACACGTCGTCACCGATCGGGCGGACCAGGCGGTGAGAGACCGATTCGACCGGATCGGCTGGCAGACAGACCTGTCGAACCGCATCCAGGGAGACGGCGACGAAGGCGGCGGGACTCGGTGCCACGACGCGAGAGAGAGAGAGAGAGAGAGAGAGAGAGAGACGAGCCACCTGACTCCTGCTAGAGACGATCGCGAACCTGTGCGACGATCGCGTCGGGATCGTACTCGTCTTCGGCCGTGTCGAAGAGCAGGTCACCGTCTGCGTGGACGGTAAAGACGCCGGAGTCGCCGGTGACGAGCGAGACGGCGTCGAGTTCCTGGCCGTACGTCGAGAGGATCTGGTGCTGGAGATCCTGGGCTCGGTCGAGGTGGCCACACGGTACGCAGTAGGTGATGTCGACAGTCGTCATACGCGAACGGTCGTCCGCGAGAACCGTAAACGTACGCCTTCCGGCCGATCGGCGCCAAATCGTGCCACCTCGGGCCACTTCGGTGAACGGTGTGTAGGTCGGGCGTGGGTGGTCGCCAGGCGGCGTCCTGTAAGGATCGGTTTCGGGCGGGAACGCGCATCGAACAGACGGGCAAACGGCACACAGAAGGCGGGATACGGGGATCGGTCACGCCGCTGCCAGGGTAGGTGAGGGGAAACAATGGGTCGGTCGGTGATGGGTTGGACGTAGCTTCGGAGGTGAGATCGATCCGTCGTTCACGCACACAGTCGTCGGCCCGAGGGGACGAGTCGTCCAGCCCGCCGGCTATCAGGCTGGACGGAGTGACTCACGAGTACGAAGGCAGTGACGGTCGGTTTCGATCGACGGGGCGTGAGACAGTTCGTGCCCTGGACGACGTCTCGCTGTCGGTCACGACCGGAGAGGTGGTCGGAATTCGAGGGCCGAGCGGGAGCGGGAAGTCGACGATCCTCCACGCGGTCGCCGGACTGCTGGCTCCGACCGCCGGCACGGTGGAGCTCTTCGGGACCGACCTGGCGAACCGGTCTGGCCGGGGCCGACTGGTGATGCGTCGACGCCACGTCGGCATCGTCTTCCAGCACTTTCACCTCCTTCCCTCGCTCTCTGCCCGTGCGAACGTCGCGCTCCCGCTCGTCCAGCGCGGAACGCCGCGGTCCCGGCGGCGAAGCCGTGCCACGGACCTGTTAGAGCGCGTCGGACTGGGCGATCGGCTCGCCCACCGACCCGATCAGTTGAGCGGCGGGGAGCGCCAGCGAGTCGCCATCGCGCGTGCACTCGCGACGGATCCCGACGTCATCGTCGCCGACGAGCCGACCGGCGAACTCGACACGGCCACCAGCGAGACGGTCCTGGACGTGCTGACGAGCCTCGCCGACGATCGGGCTGTCCTGGTCGCCTCGCACGACCCGACGACGCTCGAGTGGACGGATCGGACGATCACGCTGTGCGACGGGTCCGTGATCGACTCCGTCGACGGCGGGGAACGCGAGGTGACGGGGCCGTCGACCGCAAGAACGGTGGTGGACGAGCCGTGACCAGAGACCGCGCTTCTCGAGACGATATGGGTGGGCGCGGAATGGGCAGGCGGCTGGCCGCCCGAACGGAAGCGTTCGTTCGAATCGCCCTCGCACGGGTCCGAGGGCAGCTAACCGGCGTCGCAGCGGGCAAGGCGACCGCTATCGTGTTCGCCGTCTCGGTGACACTGGCGCTGCTCGTCGTCGTGTCCGGACTTGCGCTGGCGCTCGTCGGCGGTGGTGTCGCGACGGACACCGACGCCGACGTCGTCGTGGAACCCACCGACGGGGGTTCGCTCTCGTCGGTAAACGGAATCGAACGCCCGCGACTCGCGAACGCGACGGCGGGCGCCGCAGAGATCCGGGACGCCGACGGGGTGAGCCAGGCGACGCCGGTATTCGTCGAGACCGTCCCGGTCCGGACGGCGGACGAGCCGGCCGACGACGCCGCCGAGTACGTGCGTATTCTGGCCGTCGGTGTCGATCCCGAATCGGCGGACGGACGCGTGGCCGGACTGTCGACAGCGGGTCTCGACGCGGACGGAACGGCGAACGCGTCCGCGAGCGGGGACGGTGACGACGGACCGCTCTCGGACGGACTCGTGCTATCCGAGACGGCGGCCGATCGACTCGACGTGACGGTCGGTGACACGGTCGTCGTCGCGAGCGGGACGGACGGGTACCCGGTGACGGTGACCGCGGTCGAGTCGGTTTCGGGGGACGCCGACACCCCCGTTGCACTCGTCGATCGATCCGCGCTCCTTGCGTTCGCCGGGGCGTCGGAGGATTCGCTCGCCGATCGCATCCTGGTCTGGGGCGAGGACGACGCAGCGGTCGCCGCCGCGTCGACGGCGTTCCCGTCCGCCACGGTCGAGTCCACCGGATCGACCCACCCCGCCGACCTCTTCGACGACGAACTGGCGCTCGCGACGAGTCTGGTCGCGACGGTGATCGCGCTGGTGGTGTGCGCCCTGTTCATCGCGACGACAGCCGGGCTGGCCGTCGCAGAAGATCGCCCACAGCTGGCGGTTCTCTCGGCGGTTGGGTTCTCGAACGCGAGCCGGCTCGCGGTGGTGGCCACGACGGTCCTCGCGACGGTGCTCGGCGGGTCGATTCTCGGGTTCGGTCTGGGTGTCTTCGCGGGCTACGGCGTGAACGCGCTCTCGGCCGCCGTACTGGGGACCGCCCCCATCGTCGTACTCCACCCGCTGTTCGCGCCGTACACGATGCTCGTCGCGGTCGCCGCCGGCCTGCTCGCCCTGCCGTATCCGCTCTCCATCGCGGCCAGAACCGACGTCCTCGGGGAGATCGACGGATGATCGGTCCGCTCGTTCGAATCAGTGCGCTGGTCGGGGTCGCGAAGGCCCAACTCGCCAGGGCCCCCGGCCGGACCGTTCTCGCGGTCGTCGCCGTCGCGCTGGCGGTCCTCTCCGTGACACTGTTCGCGAGTCTCGGCGTCGGCGTCGTCTCGGTCGGACAGGATCGGATCGAAGAGACCGACCGGGACGTCTGGATCACCAGCGATCCGGTCGACGGCTCGACCGGCGGGACGGAGAACGCCATCGTCGGCGCGCACGCGATCAGCGCGGACGTGAGCCAGCGCGACGACGTCTCGAGAGCGGCCCCGATCGGACTGTACACGACCTACGTCGGCACCGACCCGGCCGACCTCCGGCCGATCACGGCCGTCGGCGTCTACGAGACCCACGGTGGGTTCGACTTCGAGTCGGGATCAGGATTCGATGGCGACCGGGACGCACTCGACGTCCCGCCAGGCGAAACCGACGCGACGGACGTGGTCGTCGATCCCACGTTCGCCGACGAGCTGGGCGTGACCGTCGGCGACACCGTCTACGTCGGCGTCGGCGCGAGCGGCGAATCCGCGCGGGCGTTCACCGTGGTGGGCACCGCAGATCTCTACTCGCAGTACCTCGGAGAACCGACGATCACGATGCGACTGACGGAGCTCCAGGGGCTGGCCGGCAGTCGAGGGACGGATCGCGCCGCGTTCGTCACCGTCGACGTGGCGGACGGCGCGGACAGCGCGGCAGTCAGCGACGATCTCGCCGCGGCGTACCCGCAGTACGACGTTCGGACCAGCGACGAGCAGTTCCTGTCGATGATCCGGGATCGGGGACTCGTGGTCACGAGTGGCGCGGCACTCGTCGGTCTCTCCGTCGTCGGCGGGATCGTACTCACGGCGAACCTCTTCGTACTGCTCGCCTACCAGCAGCGCCAACAGCTCGCGGCGCTCCGGGCGGTCGGACTGTCACGGCCCGTGATCGCCGGTCTCGTCGGTGTGCAGGGGTTCATCATCGGGGCCGTCGGCGGCGCTGTCGCCCTCGTCGCGACCGGGCCGATTACGGGCCAGCTAAACGCGGTCGTTCGGGACCTCGTCGGGTACGGTTCGCTCTTGCAGACCCCGCCGTCGGTGTACGCGCTCGGTGCCGTCGTCGCGATCGCGATCGGATCGATCGCCGCGGTCGCCGGCGGGTGGTCGGCCAGTCGGTACGCCTGCCTGTCACGTCTGTAACTCACGCGAGAGCGGCTGTCGACGGACAACGTAGTTATTTTTGCAGAAAGTGTCCATTATCTATCTGTGTATTAAAATATAATACTTACTAGTTCTTTACGAAAATATTGAAATAGTGTCGGTTAATACTGGGTAGCCAGATGGTACACAACCACATACCGGGGTGCGTCGATGGTGTGACGCGGCGACAACTCGTGGCGTCGGGGGCGGCCGTGACGGGGATGCTGGTGGCAGGCTGCCTCACCGACGACGATCAGGACGAGCCGGACGACTACACGGTCGAAGGAAACGGGCTCGATTCGATCGTGGAACCGGACGATCCGGACCGGACCATGTCCCTCCGGATCACCCAGCAGGTGGAGCCGGAGCACAACTACGACCCCATCGTCACGAACGACGTCTACACGCAGCGGATCGTCTCGCACATCTACGACGGACTCTACGAGTACGATGAACGGCTGGAACTCCGGCCCAAGCTCGCGGACGGGCAGCCGGAGACGGAACGGGACGGGAAGCGGTTCGTCGTCTCCCTCACGGATGGAGCGACGTTCTCGAACGGCGACCCGGTCACCGCCGAGGACGTCGTGTACTCGTTCACGGCGCCGGTCGAGGAACAGACCGACAACCTGACGGAGTACAACATGATCGACAGCGCCGAGGCGGTCGACGACCGAACCGTCCAGCTCGACCTCGGCGACGACCCGTATGGACCGTTTACGACCGTCACGCTCGGTGTCAACGTCGTCAACAAGTCCGTCCGCGAGTCCGACAAAGACGCGTACAACACCGAGAACCCGGTCGGGTCCGGTCCCTACGCGTACGTCGACCACGTAAACGGCGACTACGTCGACATCGAGTTGCGAGACGATTACTGGGATGCGGACACCGTCAACGCGTACATCGACGACGCCCGGTTCGTCGCCACTGAGGACGACGCCTCACGCGTCGCCCAGATCCGCGGCGGGGACACCGACGTGATCATGGGCGTTCCGCCGGACGACATCCCTGGCCTCGCGAGAGAAGACGGCATCACCGTCGCCGCCGACGCGAGCATCTCGTACTTCTACGCCGCGTTCAACTGCAACGAGGGGCCGACTACCGATCCGGACGTCCGGCGGGGTATCGCGAAGGCCTTCTCGATGAGCCGGTTCGTCGAACAGACCGTCGAACCGGCCGGAACCAGCATCTCGAGTCCGATTCCGGACGTCGTCGCGACGGAGTGGGACTTCCCGGTCGACGAGTGGGCCGACGCGGAAGCCGACGTGGACCGCGAGGGCGCAGCCGACCTGCTCTCCGATCACGACGGCTGGGAACCACGGATCATCGTTCCGCCGGACGACATTCGCGAAGCACTGGGCTCGCTGATCGCCCGCCGGCTCCAGGAACTGGACGGCGTCGACATCAACCCGTCCGTCCAGCGCCTCGACTGGGCGCCGTTCAACGAGCAGGCGATGACCGGCAACGCTGACGACTACGCGATCTACACGCTCGGCTGGGCGGGCGCCCCCGATCCGGACACGTTCGTCTATCCCCTGTTTCACGAGTCGGGCGAGGGCGCGACGCAGGGCCACTACTACGGCGACGACGACTTCCACTCGAAGATCGAGCGGGCCAGAGCATCGGCGGACGTCGACGAGCGACGCGACCTCTACACCGGCGTGATCGACGAGATCATCGGCGAATCCGTCGTGCTCCCGGCGTACTCGATGACGAACTCGTACGCGTACGGTGACTCGGTGACGAACCTGACGGTTCACCCCTCCTCCGGGCTGAACCCACGGCTGGCCAGCGACTACGCGGGCGTCTTCGTCGATGGTGAGTGAGAAATCGACAGTGCCCAGCGGTACCACCACATGAGTCTCTTCCGTTACGTCACGTTTCGACTCGCACAGGCGGTCCCCGTCCTGATCGGTATCTCCATCGTCACGTTCGTCCTCGCGAACGCGATGCCGGGCGACCCGGTGAGCATCATGCTCCAGGGCCAAGAGGTCAACGAGGAACTGATCGAGGCGGTCGAGAGTCGCTACGGACTCGACGAGCCGGCGTGGAAACGATACCTCAACTTCATGGGCGTCGGGGAGATCCTCGACGCGCTCGGCGTCGGGGCGTTCAGCGACGCGCCAGCCGGTCTCCTACAGGGCGATCTCGGCTACAGCATCCACCACGATATGCCGGTGACGGAACTGGTGACGATCCGGGCCGGCCCGACGCTCATGCTCATGGTCTCGGCGTTTTCGTTCGCACTCGCGACGGCGATCCCGCTCGGGATCCTCTCGGCCAAGCGCCGGAACGAGCCGACCGATCACGCCTCACGACTCGTTGCCCTCTTCGGCGTGTCGACGCCCACGTTCTGGATCGGGATCATGCTGATACTGATCTTCGGCGTCTTCCTCGACGTCTTACCTACCGGGACGCTCGTCCTGCCGTGGCGAGGCGTCGACCACTACCGCTTCGTCGACTCCCGGCTCGACCTCTACGTCGAGACCGTCAGGCACCTCGTCCTGCCCATGATCACGCTCGGGACGCTCCAGATGGCGACGGTAATGCGTCTCGAACGCGCCGAGATGATCGACAGCTTACAGCGCGAATACGTCGACCTCGCCAGGGCCTACGGCGTCCCTGAACGAACGATCCTCAGAAAGCACGCGTTCCGACCGGCACAACTTCCGATCATCACGATCGTCGGCCTGAACCTGTCGACGGCCCTCGGTGGTGCCGTTCTCACCGAAACCGTCTTCGACATCAACGGCGTCGGACGCCTGCTCATCCAGGCGATCGGCCAGCTCGACTACCAGGTGATCCTCGGGACGACGATGCTGCTCGGGACCGCGTTCGTCCTGGGCGTGATCGTGACCGACATCGCCTACGCGTACGTAGATCCGCGGGTCAGTTACGGTGATGCCGTATGAGCGCGTCGAAAACGAAGCCGCGCGATCGAAACCCGACCGAGACGACGAGCGACGCGCTCGCGGACGAGTCGACGAGTGAACCGGAGGTACAGGCCGAGTTCGGGCTGTATTACACCCTCAAGCAGGTACAGCGGGACGCGACGGCCAGGTACGGGTTCTACCTGATCGTGTTCGTCTCCGCGGTCGCGCTCTTCGTCACGATCGACACCTACCTCTCGACGCTCACGTTCGGGCGAGTGGACGACTTCGCGATCGCCGAAGCGCTACCGGTGCTCCACCACCCCGAGACCGGGCCGCTCGACTACGAGACGTGGCAACCGCCCGTCTGGCACCCGGACGGGACGTGGGAGTATCCCCTCGGTACCGACCAGGCGGGTCGGGATTACCTGACACGAGTGATCTACGGCACGCGTGTCTCCGTCACGACCGGCTTCGTCGCAACGCTGCTCGGCGCCGCTGGCGGGACGACCGTCGGTGCGGTCGCCGGCTACTACGGCGGCTGGGTCGACGAACTGCTGATGCGCGGCGTCGAGATCCTCTATGCCATCCCACCGCTCGTACTCGTCATCGTCTTTACGGTCTTCGCGAGCGGCGGCGATCCCGACATCGGCTACGCCATGCTCGGCGTCGGGATCGTCTCGATTCCGGTCTTCGCACGCATCATCCGGAGCCGGGTGCTTTCGGTCCGGGAGATGGCCTACGTCGAGGCGGCGCGAGCCGCCGGCGTCAGGGACCGGACCATCATCCGCAGACACGTGATTCCAAACAGCATCTCGCCGGTCGTCGTCTACGCGACGCTGCAGATAGGGTTCGCGATCCTCACGGTCGCAGGCCTGTCGTTTCTCGGGTACGGCGCGCAGCCGCCGACGGCGGACTGGGGAGAGATGCTCCAGCGCGCACAGGGACAGATGAACTCGAACGTCTGGGTCAGTATCTGGCCCGGTCTCGCGATACTACTCACCGTGATGGGATTCAACCTGCTCGGCGACGGGCTGCAAGACGCCCTCGATCCACGAATCGACAATGACTGACCAGCCGCTCCTCTCCGTCGACGGCCTGAAGACGCAGTTCTACGCGGAGGACGCCGTGGTTCGCGCCGTCGACGGCATCTCGTTCGACGTCGAACCCGGGGAGATCGTCGGACTGGTCGGCGAATCGGGCGCCGGAAAGAGCGTCGCCGTCCGCTCGATCGTGCGGATGATCGCCTCCCCCGGCGAGATCGTCGCGGGCGAGGTGACCTACGACGGTCTGACGCTCGTCGGCTTCGAGACGGACGGCGACGAACTCGTCCCTCGGTCGGACACGCTCTCCGAGTCGGCCATCCGCGAGGAGGTCCGCGGCAACGAGATCGCGGTCGTCTTTCAGGACCCGATGGAGAGTCTGAATCCCGTCTACACGGTCGGCCACCAGGTTCGAGAGTTCATCCAGCTCAATCGAGACCTGTCGACGGCCGACGCCACGTCGGAGGCTATCGACATGCTCCGAAAGGTGGGAATTCCGCGCCCCGAGTCGCGGTACGACGACTATCCCCACGAGTTCTCCGGCGGGATGCGCCAGCGCGTGCTGATCGCCATGGCGCTTGGCTGTGAGCCGCGACTCATCATCGCCGACGAGCCGACGACCGCTCTCGACGTCACTGTCGAGGGCCAGATCCTCGACCTGGTCGCGGACGTACAGGCGGAGTTCGGGACGAGCTTCATCTGGGTCACCCACGACATGGGGGTCGTCGCGGAGATCTGCGACCGCGTCAACGTCATGTACCTCGGGGCGATCGTCGAACGAGGGACGGTCGACGAGATCTTCCACGACACCAAACACCCCTACACGGAGGCACTGTTGGGGTCGATTCCGCGAACCGATCGCGAGATCGAAACGCTCGAACCCATCGCCGGAACGATGCCGGCCGCGACCGATCCGCCGGTCGGCTGTCGCTTTCACACCAGGTGTCCTGCAGCCCGCGAGGCCTGCCGAACGGTAGACCCACCGGCTATCGACGTCGGCGAGGGGTCGGGACACACCGCCGCCTGCATCAAACACGGCGACGATGCCTACGAGGAGAGTAGTCCGATCGAGACCGCCGCGACGGTGGTGAGTCAGGATGAGTGACCTCGTCTCCGAACTCCGGCCGGTCGACGACGGCGACGTGCTCTTCGAGATCGACGGTCTCACCAAGTACTTCAGGTCCGAGTCGGGGCTCCTCGCGAGCCTCCGCGGCGGCGACGACGTCGAGGCCGTCGACGACGTCTCCTTCGACATTCGCGCCGGGGAGACGCTCGCCCTCGTCGGCGAGAGCGGCTGCGGAAAGAGCACACTCGCCCGTACCGTCTTGCAGTTGTTGCGCCCGACCGCGGGATCGGTCCGCTACCGGGGCGTCGAGTTGACCGAGCACTCCGACGCGGCGCTCCGCCCGCTGCGCCGGAACATGCAGATGATCTTTCAGGACCCACAGGCGTCGCTCGACCCGCGGATGAAGGTCGGCCAGATCGTCGAAGAACCGATGCGAGCACACGATCTGCCGGCGGACGAAGCGCGCCCCGACGGTGCGTCGAAGCGGGCGGCGCGACGCGAGCGCGCGATGTCGCTGCTAGAGACCGTCGGGTTGAAACGCGAGTACTACAACCGCTACCCCCACGAGTTCTCCGGCGGTCAGCGCCAGCGATTGAACCTGGCTCGCGCCCTGTCGACGAATCCCGACTTCGTGCTGTGCGACGAGCCGGTCAGTGCGCTCGACGTCTCGGTGCAGGCGCAGGTCCTGAACACGATGGACGAACTCCAGGAGGAGTTCGGACTCACGTACCTCTTCATCTCCCACGACCTGAGCGTCGTCCGGTACGTCGCCGACCGCGTGGCGGTGATGTATCTCGGTCACGTCGTCGAGCTCGGCGAGACGCAGGCCGTGTTCGACGACCCGCGACACCCGTACACGAAGGCGTTACTCGACGCCATCCCGGTTCCCGACCCGCGTCGATCCACGGACCGTACGCCGATCGACGGTGACGTTCCGAGTCCGATCGATCCACCGTCCGGGTGTCGGTTCCGGACGCGCTGTCCGAAGCTCATCGACCCCGGGGCGGTCTCGTTCGACGAACGGAACCTGGACGATTCCGTCGCCGACTACCGGCTCGATACCTACGATCTGGACGAGATCGAGTGGGCCGACACGCGAGGGTTCGTGCGGGCGGTCGACCGGCGCTCCTTCGCGCTCCCGGAATCGGCCGATGCGAGCGCGTGTCGAGCGGCCGTCGAATCTATGTTCTTCGACGGATCGATCCCCGATGGCGAGGCCGGGTCGGCCATCGACGACGCCATCGACCGCCTCGTCGCTGACGAGTGGGAATCGGCTGCGACGCTCCTCAGGAACACCTTCAGCGAGCAGAGCATCTGTGCGGCCGTCGAACCGACGCCGGCGCCAGCCGACGCGAGCGGTCACCGGGTCGGCTGCCACCTGTTTCGCGAGGAGTGAGCCGGCGACGGCCGATCACGCAGCATCCGATCGATTCAGGTTGGGAGCGCGTGACCAGCGTTCGACCGATCGATACCGGAGCCGTTCGATCGGTCGATCGCATCCCGGCTCTGATCGGTCGGCGGTGCGCGGTTCACGACTGTTCGAACGTGACGGTCGTCGCGTCAGTCGTCTCGGGGTCGGTCGTGAGGAAGGCTTCGATCTCGTACGTTCCCGGCTCGACCGGCTCCCAGTGCGTTCGGTCCCCCTCGCGTCGAATCGAGCCGTCCCACACCCGCTCGATCGTTCGACGCTCGCGTGCGCGAAGGGACAGTTCGTTCGGCGACGGGGCACGAAAGACGCATTCTTCGCTGGCTTCGAGGAGGCCGTCGAACCGCCAGCCGAACAGCCGCTGCTCGGTCGTCGGGACGTCGATCGGGAGCGGCAGGCGATTGCGGATCACGATCTCGAGTTCGACCGGATCGCTGCACGCGTAGGTCGACCGGTCCGTTCGCACCGAAATCGCCACGGCACGGCGTGCGAGCGACGGCGGAACGAGCGCGCTCAATCCACGGGTGAAGACGTGGAGGTCGCGCACGTCGAATCCGACGTCGTCGGGTGGACGAGAGCGCATCACGCTATCCAACGTGCGTCGTACCCATCACGATTGCGGACGGTCGATTGCCGGGGGCGCCCACTATTTGAGGATCGCGTGCGAACGGCCCGCACGATGACGGAGCTTCGCTACCTGCCCGACTCCGACGGCGTCACCGAGTTCACTGCGACCGTCACCGAGGCGACCGACGAGTACGTCGTCCTCGACGGCACGTACTTCTACCCCGAAGGGGGCGGCCAGCCGGCCGATCACGGACGGATCGAGTGGGACGACGGGTCGGCGGCGGTGACGAACGTCCGGAAGGATCACGGTGACGTCCGCCACGAGGTCGACTCGATCGAAGGCGACGTCCCGGAACCCGGAACCGAGGTCGCCGGTACGATCGACGCCGAACGCCGCGAGCGTCTGCGCCGGATGCACACCGCTCAACACGTGGTGTCCCGCGTCGTCCTGAACGAGTACGGCGCGGAGACGGCGGGCAACCAGATCCACCCCGATCGCTCTCGCATCGACTTCGAACCGGCCGACTTCGACGAAGACGATCTCGCGGACATTCAGCGCCGATCGAACGAGGCCATCGACCGCGACCTGGCCGTCACGAAGGAGAATCGAGCCCGCGACGACGTCGAACGCGAGGTCGACGAGGGCCGCTCGCTGTTGCACCTCATTCCAGACCACGTCGATCCGCTCCGGGTCGTCGCGATCGACGAGTGGGACATGTGCCCCTGCGGCGGGACCCACGTCGACCGGCTCGGCGAGATCGGACGGATAGAGATCACCAACCGGACCTCCAAAGGCGCGGACGTCGAGCGGATCGAGTTCGAGCTCCACGACGCGTAGTCGGTCCGTTCCGTGTGCCGTCGGTCGTCAACGGCCTACGGATCGATGGTGAGCGTTCCGTGTGCCGTCGGTCGTCAGCGGCCTACGGATCGACGGAGACCGTCCCGTCCGCGTCGACGTGGACGTCGTATCCGAGATAGGAAAACGAGACCGTAAGCGACTCGTCTGCACTCTCGTACAGCAAATCGAGCGCTTCCGGGTCGATGGCAGAGTACAGAGGCGGTTCGAGCGCTTCCGGTTCGACGCCCTCGCGTTCGGCGATGGCGTACACGACGCGATGACTCAGCGCGTCGTCCGCCGGCATCGCGTGTGACGTCCGCGGTGAAGTTCCCATATCCCTGACAACGCTGCTAGAGGGTAAAAAGAATACCGGGGAAATACCGCATTATTCAGGCCTGACGGCCGACACTACGATTCAAGTGTGAATAGAACGCGGATTCGGCGGGGCAAAAAGAGCTGGTATCGCGTTTTTCACCCCCGTTTGTGGAAGATTGTGTGGAAAAGTGATGTTTTCTAGGTTCCAATGGTTATCAGAATCCAGGAAACAGGCCGTAGAGCCGCCGCAGCCGTCGACGGATGGTAGTCGATCCCGCGTGAGGCAGGCTCAGTAGGACTTTGCGAAGTACGCGATCTCGTCGGCGGGTTCGTCACAGACGCCGCAGGTCGCGTCTTCGTCGGGGCGGACGGGTTCGCCCGCGGAGGCACCGCCCTGATCGTCGACGGGTTGCATGACGATCTCGGCCGCGATTTCGTCCTTGATGACGGTCTCGCAAGCCTCGTCGCCGCACCACGGCGTCTTCACGTAGCCACCGTGTTGGCCGATCGTCCCGAGGATCTTCTCGGGGGAGTGGGCTTCCCGGACGTTTTCGTCGAGATTCGCCGCGGCCGCGTCGTAGAGTTTCTCGAAGATTTGGTCGAGGTGGGCGTCGACCGCGTCGACGATACCGTCGCGGTCGGCGACGGTCTGCTCGCTGTCGGGGCGGTGGACGAGCGTGACCTCCTCGTCGTCGACCTCGTTCGGGCCGATCTCGAGGCGGAGCGGGACGCCGTTGAGCTCGTGTTCGTTGAACTTGAAGCCGGGGTTGCGCTCGTCGCGATCGTCGAGTTCGACGCTGAACCCGGCCGTCTCGAGGTCCGTGGCGATGCCCTCGGAGTACTCGAGGACGTCCTCTTTCGTGTCGGCCTGCCAGATGGGGACGATGACGACCTGCGTGGGGGCGATCGTGGGCGGGAGGACCAGCCCCTGATCGTCTGAGTGGGTCATGATCATCGCGCCCAGTGCGCGCCAGGACAGTCCCCACGAGGTGGTGAACGCGGTCTGTTCGTCCTCGGCTTCGTCGGCGAAGGTGATGTCGAACGCCTCGGCGAAGCTCTGGCCGAGGTGGTGACTGGTCGCGCTCTGGACGGACTTGCCGTCGGGCATCAGCGCCTCGACGCAGGTCGTCGTCTCCGCGCCCGGGAACTTGTCGTGGTCGGGCTTCCTCCCCCGGAGAACCGGCACTGCGAGTACCTCCTCCAGCACGCGCGCGTACTGGTCGAGTCGGGTCCAGACTTCCTCCCAGGCCTCGCCGTCGGTCGCGTGGGCGGTGTGGCCCTCCTGCCAGAGGAACTCCTTGGTGCGGAAGAAGGGCTTGGTCTCCGTGGCTTCCCAGCGGACGACCGAACACCACTGGTTGAGTCGCATCGGCAAGTCTCGGTGGCTGCGGATCCAGTCGGCCATGAACGGTGCGATGATCGACTCGCTAGTCGGGCGCACCGCGAGGCGTTCTTCGAGCTCGTCGTGGCCGCCCTGCGTGACCCAGGCGACCTCGGGGTCGAACCCCTCGACGATGTCCTTCTCGCGTTCTAAGAAACTCTCCGGGATGAACATCGGGAAGTAGGCGTTGTCGACGCCGGTCTCCTTGAACCAGCCGTCTAACGCGTCCTGAATTCCCTCCCAGAGGGCGTACCCCCGAGGTTTCGTGACGATAAAGCCGCCCATCGGCGCGTAGTCGGCCAGATCCGCCTTCTGGACGACCTCCGCGTACCACTCGCCGGGCTTGTGTGACTTGGACTCGGTGATCCCGAGATCCTGCGCGTCATCGCTCATACACGCAACGTCAGGTAGCGCGGTCTTAAACGATGCGAAGGCCGGGCGGGTGGGACAGACGCGCTTCCATTGCGGCGGCAACTACAAGTATCATCTTCGGGGAATAGAGACCCATGAAGGGATTCGGCGCGTGGGACGGGTCCGATCTCCGAGAAGCGGTTGCGACACACCGTGAAGCATTCGACGCAGACGTAGAGAGACGAATTGGGTAACGGTCCTGAAACGGTCGTGTTGATCGACTGTCTGGACGGTGCGATGAGTGAACGAACCGAAGCCACACAGGCGCGAAATACTGCACACGGTTGCGGCCTGAACGCGGCGCCGGTTTTCGTCGGTTGTCAGTCGTTTATGCATCCAGCCCTCGAACGACCTGCTATGCAGGCAATCGAGGTCACGGAGTACGGCGACAGTGACGCACTCGAAGTCACAGAGCGCGAGAAACCGGAGCCGGGCCCGGGCGAGGTCCGCATCGCCGTCGAAGCGGCGGGGATCAACTTCGCCGACGTGATGCAACGCCGCGGCGTCTATCCAGGTGGACCAGACGCACCGTACGTCCCGGGGATGGAGGCAGCGGGTACCGTCGACGCGACTGGTGAGGGCGTCGGACTTGACGAAGGCGACCGTGTCGTCGCGATGCTCGGCGGTGGCGGCTACGCCGAGTACGTCACCGCGAACGCGCAGATGCTGTTCCCGATTCCGGATGGATGCGCTTCGAGGAGGCCGCCGGCTTCCCCGTCCAGTTCCTCACCGCCCACAGCTGTCTCTTCGGCTGGGGCGGACTCGAGGAGGGTGAGAGGGTCCTCGTCCAGGCCGCTGCGGGCGGCGTCGGCACCGCCGCCGTCCAGCTCGCCTCGAACGCCGGGGCGGAAGTCTTCGGCACGGCGAGCACCCAGGAGAAGCTCGACCTCGCCGCGGATCTCGGCTGTGACCACCCCATCCAGTACACCGACGTCGACTTTCGCGACGTCGTCGACGACGAAACCGACGGCGAGGGCGTCGACCTCGTCCTCGAAAGCGTCGGCGACGACGTGTTCGACCGGAGCCTCGACGCACTCGCACACTTCGGGCGACTCGTCACCTACGGCGTCGCCAGCGGCGTCCCCGCCAGCGTCGAGAACCGTCGCCTCCTCTTCGAGAACAAGCGCGTCATCGGCTTTCACCTCGGTCAGGCGTCCAGTCACGACCCCAGCCGGGTCATGGCTGCTGTCCCCGACCTCACGAGTGGCTTCGAATCTGGCGACCTAGAGGTGATCGTCGGCGAGACGTTCCCGCTCACGGAGGCCGCAGACGCTCACCAGTTCATCGAGGATCGCGAGAGTCACGGAAAAGTCGTCCTCGTTCCCTAACCCGGTCTGACTCACCCCTGGCCCGATCCGACCCGCTCGTGACCGCACCTCACTCGTCGAACGATACGTCCCACTCTATGTCGTAATCGACGAAATCGGCCTCGTCGAGCGGCTCACCGCCCTCGAAGTGGAAGGTGCCGTCGACCGTTCGTCCGTCGAGCACCCCCGGTAGCCAGTGACGGTCGTCCTCCCACATCCGGTCGTAGGGAACCTCGTCGATCGCGAACCACTTGGGACGGGCCTCCTCGGAGGGGCGCGGGTCGCCGTCGAACCGGTGCGTCCGGAAGACGTGGCAGTGGATCTGCGGGTCACCGTCGAGCCGAAAGGTGAGTTCGCCCGCCTTCGAGAGCGCCGGAGTGTCGACGTCGATACCGACCTCTTCGCGAGTCTCCCGGACCGCGCACTCGCGGATCGTCTCGCCGTCTTCGCGCTTGCCGCCCGGCCCGTTGTACCACCCCTCGCCGAGCCCGCGGCGTTTCTCGATGAGTAACACCTCATCGTCGTCGACGACGAAACACAGCGTCCCCTCGATCATCGGCGGGAGTTCGGGCCGACGGTCCTTAATCTGTGTGAGTGCGTCGACGCGGATACCGTGACTCCGTGCGTGAATGTCTGCAGACCGGAACCCAGGGCCGGCGCGGCGAATCCGACCGGCGAGTAAACGTTTTTACCGCGGGACCTGTGTCGTACTGGCATGGAAGACATTTTCGTCGCCCGACTCATGTCGAGTGACGTGTACACGGTCTCTCCGGACGCCCTCGTCGAGGACGCCGCGACCGCGATGTTAGAGCACGACATCGGATCGGCCGTCGTGGTCGACGAGTCGAACGCGATCTGCGGCATCCTCACCGGCACCGACTTCGTTCGAATCGTCGCCGAGCGAAAGCCGAAGGACCGGACGCCCGTCTCGGCGTACATGACCGAAGACGTCGTGACGGCGAGTGCCCAGGACTCCGTCCACGAGATGGCCGAGCTGATGATCGACCACGGCTTCAAGCACGTCCCGATCGTCGACGATACCGAAGGCGTCATCGGCATGCTCTCGACGACCGACCTGACCGCCTACCTCTCGAGACGCGACCGGCCGAACGAGATCGCCGGCGACGTCTGACCGCTCGGACGACGGCGGTGACCGACCGCTTGACGCTTCTCTCCCGAGAATCGGTCCGGTCGGTAGCGACCGGACGCTCGCCCCATGCCCGTAGTGGCGGGTCTCTGGCAGGTTCTCGACCGTCTGATACCGTCCTCCGTGCCCCACCGGGGCTGAGACGTCACGGAGTGCAACGGGGAACCGTTTCGGAAATATCGGAAATCGGACCCCGATCGATACAACAATCTAAGATAAATGGCCGAGTGTGCACCAATTCAATAAATCTGTGACCGCAGATCTCCCGGATCCCGAAGCCGGCGTCACGGTCCTGGACTCGGACGACCCGATAACGCCGTTTCACTCCCCCGTCGTCGATCACCTGCCCCTTCGGACACTGGCGCGGCTCGGTCGGCTCGCCCGCGAACACGAGTATCCCCCCCTGATCACCCGCGCTCCCGACGACGCGGTATCGGAAGCGGTATCGGAAACCACGTCTCGGACCGTCCGCTATCGGTCGACGCCCCTCGGGCCGCGGTTCGAGAGCGAAGACGTCGAGACGCACGTCTATCCCCAGGAAGACGGCTGGATGCAGACGACGCCCGTGTGCTGGGGCGAGGTCGTACGCGCACGCGAACCGCTCTACGCCGGCGCCTCGACGGAGGTGAGGACCAGTGGGGCGCACTAACCCGACCTACCGAGACCACGTGCGATCGATCGAAGAGCGCTGGGGCGACTACCGACGCGCACTGCGTCACCAGGACCAGCCACACTTCGACCGGCTCTTCGAACACGGCCGTCAGTACGCCGACGCCGCCGGCTACCAGAACCCGACCGACCCGATGGTCGCGCTGCTCGTCTCGATCGCGCTCGCCCAAGAACGCCGGCTCGCGGAAGTGGAACAGCGCCTCGACGCAGTCGACGGGGCGCTCGACGAGTGCGAGTCATGACCGAAGGGCTGTTCACAGTCGACTACCTGGACGACGGCGTCGTCGAGTGGCACGCGACGCCGGACGGCGTCGAAACCGTCTCGAACGCGGAGTTTACACCGACCATCTACGCCATCCCTGACGGCGACCTGTCGTTCGAGGGGCTCGCCGATCGCCTCGATCCGCATCCGCTCGCGACGAAGATGGAACTCGAGCCGTGGCGGCGCGGCTGGCGACACGGTCTCGAACCCGTCCTCCGGATCGACGTGCCGGATATCGACGCCGTCGACGAACTCGCGTCCTCCCTCCGTGACATCGGCCGGCCGGGGGACGTGAAGTGCTTCGACGTGGACTTCTCGCGTGAGTTTCGCTACTGTCTCGAAACGGGCCAGACCCCGGCGCCGGCGCGGGACCTGCGGACGCTCGAACTCACCGCACCGGCGACCGCGATGGTCGACGACGTCCACTCGACGCTGTCGGTCGGCGGGAAGACTGTTACCGACGACCCCGAGGCGGTGGTCGACGGCGTCGAGCGCGCTCTCGACCGTCGCGACCCGGACGTGCTCGTACTCTCGTCGAGCGAGCTCGTCCCCCGTCTGTACGACGCGGCCGAGGCGGTCGGGCGAGACGACTTCGAGCTAGGCCGGCGCCCAGGGTGGCAGACGCTCGCCGGTGCGTCGACCTTCGAGAGTTACGGGCAGGTCGGACACTCTCCGGCGCGGTACAACGTCCCCGGCCGAGCGATCGTCGACCGCTCGAACACGTTCTTCTACGAACAATCAGGCCTTCAGGGCATCCTCGACCTCGCTCGACGATCCCGAAAACCCCTCCAGGAAACAGCGTGGGCGTCGATCGGGAACGTCCTCACGGCGATCCAGATCGCCGAGGCGAGAGCGCGGAACGTTCTGACGCCGTGGACGTCCTGGCGTCACGAGTTCTTCAAGCCGATGCGGACGCTGCACGAGGCCGACCGCGGCGGCTACACGTTCGCGCCCGACGTCGGCGTCCACGAAGACGTCCACGAACTCGACTTTTCGAGTCTCTACCCGAATATCATCGTCACGCGGAACGTGAGTCCGGAGACGATCTGCTGTGAGTGTCACGCCGATCGCGATGACGTCCCTGGGCTCGGCTACTCGATCTGCGACGAACGGGGCTACCTGGCGGACGTCCTCGAGCCGTTGATCTCGGACCGAGATTCGATCAAGGCCGACATCGAAGAGACGGACGATCCGGGGCGGCAGGAAGCGCTGCAACAGACGTCGGACGCGATCAAGTGGATCCTCGTCTCCTGCTTCGGCTATCAGGGCTTCTCGAACGCGAAGTTCGGTCGCATCGAGTGTCACGAAGCGATCAACGCCTACGCCCGCGAGATCCTCCTGAAGGCCAAGCAGACCCTGGAGGCCAACGGCTGGCGAGTCGTCCACGGAATCGTCGACAGCCTGTGGGTACAGGCCCGCGACGAGATGGCACAGACGGATCTCGACGACGTCGCCCGCGAGATTACCGCCGACGCCGGGATTCGATTAGAGTACGAGGGTGCGTTCGACTGGGTGGCGTTCGTCCCGATGGCCGACAGCGAGGCCGGCGCGCTGACGAAGTATTTCGGCCGGAAGCGCGACGGCGAATACAAGTTTCGCGGGATCGAGGTGCGCCAGCACTCGACGCCAGCGTTCGTCGCCGAGTGCCAGCGCGAGTTGATCGATGTGTTCGATTCGACGCGGTCACCGGAGGCCGTCTGCGATCGCCTCGACCGGCAGTTACAGCGGCTTCGAGCGGGCGAGGTGACCCCGATGGAGCTCGTGATCGAGGTTCGTAGTTCGAAGCGACTGGATGAGTACACGCAATCGACGCGGTCGGTGGCGGCACTGGAGCGAGCTGAAGCCGCCGGGATCGGTCGCGAACCCGGCCAACCCGTCGAGTACGTGGTCGTCGACGATTCGAAATCGGGCCGCGACCGCGTACAGCTTCCCCACGAGGAGATCGACCGCTACGACGCAGAGTTCTACGCGACCGAACTCGTTCGAGCGGCCGAGAGCGTGCTCTCTCCGGCTGGGTGGCGTGAGAGAGACATAGAGCGGTACCTGGCCGATCGCGTGGCGACGACGATCGGAGCGTACTGACTCCACACCGTGGTCGCCTCCAAGATCGTCGGTCTCGTCACGACCTGCAGCAGGTCCGTCGACAGTGGATGTGGGCTCGACGGTTGCGTTTCGACGGCGTCGCGATCCGACGCAGGGGCAAGCCCGTCATTGCGGGACCTCCGTTTCGTCAGTAACCGTCGGACAGAATCGGTACCGAACCCGTGCACTCGGGTCGGGAGATGCAGATACTCGGACTGTAGAACCCGATGAACGGTACTTTTCTCGGCTCGAACCCTGCCTCGACCGCGGGAAACCGTGACCGTTGACAACGATGTCGCGACGAAACTGGGCCTCGTGCCCGCGCGCGTTGGCCGGGGTTTCGGCGGGGTGGGTCAGGGGCGAGAACGGCACGGCGGTCGAATTCAGGTTAGATGAGGTCCTGCGGTCGTTTTGCACCGTGATCCCGGAGTTCACCATCGAATGAGAGGAGCGTCGCGTCGACGGCATCGGAGGCGGCGAGAACGAGCGCATCCATCGGATACAACAGCGTCTCATCTTGGAGGCGGTTCGCTGCAACGATGTCGGAGGCATCAGGGAAGGTAACAGTGGTCCGGGACGCAACGCGCTGCTAAATTCGGCTGACTCGGTCGCGCTCGAACCCTTTCTTCTTCGTGAGGACACTCCGAAGTTCCATCAGGTTCAGCACGGACGTGTACGTCTCGTCGAGGTCATTGAGCACAGCGATAGCGGTCTCTGACCGCTCCGTGTCGCGCGTCACAGCTGCAACGATAACGTTGGTATCGAGGAAGAGTTTCATGTCCGTTCGCGAGCGTCCCGGACCGCTTCGACGGCATCAGTTTCGATGTCGACGGCCAGCTCCGCGAGCGCATCACCCAGCGATTCGTCCTCGTCGTCTTCAGGGTCGCCAGTCGTGAACCCAGTGAAGTCGTCTGCAGTGAGGCTCATACGGTCGTATTGTACACCTGCTCGCAAAAGCCTGCTGGTGACCGGCTCGAACGCTATTCCTTCTCGGCACTCACGCTCACCTCTGTTTCGAACGTGATAGCTCTCGTCGAGAGCGTCTTGGCGATCTCCTGGCGCTGTTCGGCGGTCAGGTCCTCGCACGCCACCGCGAGAGTCGCCGGCATCGTGTCGGGGACGTAGCTGGCCCATAGAACCTCCATAAGGCACTCGTACAGCATTCGATTTTCGGAAGGCACGATGGCAGCCGAGTTGCTCAGCTGTCGGTCTCTGACGACGGCCAGGTCACCATTCGGAAGGTCACCCTCTCTCGGGTGCGAAAGGTGCGGATCGGGGCGCGTCACGGCCGCCCACCTCCCGATACGTCGACCGACTCCGAATCGATCACGTGCGACCACACGAGTTGTGCTACCTCCTGCTCGGATCGATCGGCGTCTCCATCTCGACGACCACGATTCCGAAAAACGGCAGCGTCGTCGACGGCTCCAGGAGACCGGTCGTCTCCGCGTCGTGCCAGGTGGCCGTCCGATCGCCCACGTAGCCCAACGCGTCGATCTCCTGAATCAGGCTCGCCTCGATCGCGTCACCGCTGGCCTTCGGACTCTCGATCTCGCCGAGATGCGCACGGGAGCTCACAGCACATCACCCCGCGCTTTCCGCACCTCACGAACGCACTCGGGACACAGGCGACTCGTCGCCGCGGCCGGCTCGCCGCAACGCTCGCAATCGTCGCGCTCGACGACGCGGCTCACGCCGATTCACCCACGCTTTCTCGACCGCCTCGCGAACCTCGATGGCACTCGCCAGTTTCGCTGGGTGGACGAACGTCGATCGCGTCTCGACGTCATACAGGTATGACGCGGGAACGAACGCGTCCGTCACCGTCGCCCACCCCGTCAGTTACCAACGGCTGAGAACGGTGTGAACCGATTCGTCGCAACCGGCGAGTGTAACCCGTTTGTGGCAGGTCGGGGCGAGAGTGCGACCCGCTTTCGGAAAACGTCGGGGCCGGTATCGGAACGGTCCGCGCTCACGCAGACCACCCCGTTTCACTCGGTACAATCGACTGACTGCGATGGCGCGAAACAAATACCGTCGTCTCACTCTCAAAATCGGCTGTTGATTTCTCACCACCATGAGTGCAAATTGGACCGAGAACGTCGGAGCCTGTGGCTATCGAGAGACTTCGAAATGTATAAGAATTCTGATGGACTCGCTGGGATTTGAACCCGGAGGAAGACGTACCGGGCCTGCGGCCTCACTACGTTCGGCCGTTCCGGGCTGCGACTTCCAGGGCTTCAAATCCAGCGTCGACGACGATTCACGCCGCTCGCGAGTTTGCTCGCGGCGAAGAATAGTGGACTCGCTGGGATTTGAACCCAGGGCCTCTTCCTTGCGAAGGAAGCGATCTGCCACTGATCTACGAGCCCTCGCGATTTCGTAACCGCGTGTGCTATTAGTAGCTTGTGTTTCGGAGACGGCGTCACGGTGGTGGCTAGCAACTGACTACGGGGACTCGGTCGCTACCCGAACTGCCGCTGTCGTCGGGGCACTTCGAGCAGGCCGGCGCGGCCAGCCATCGCGCCGACGAGGAAGCCGGTGAAGTGTGCGATGAGGGCGACACGCGGAGCGGCCGTCGCGAGGGTGATGAGGACCCCGAGAACGACGAAGACGAACAGTGCGAGTACCGGCGACACCTGAACGCGCGCGGCCAATCCGTCGGAGAGACGATTGCCGGCGAGCAGGTAGCCCATCAGCGCGAAGACCGCGCCGCTCGCACCGAGGACGGCCGTTGGGTTGCCGACGACGCCGGAGAGGACCACCTGGGAAACGCCCGCGATCGCACCCGTCGTCACGAAGAACAGGTGAAAGCGCAGGCGTGTCGTCGCCCGCGCGATCGGCCAGCCGAACAACACGAGCGCGACGCCGTTCGAGAGCAGGTGAGACAGGTTCTCGTGGGCGTAGACGCTCGTCACGATCGTCCAGGGATTCGCCTCGAGCGGTGGCGCCAGGACGAACAACCCGGCCACCAACGCGAGACTGAACAGCCCCGCAACCCACTGGAGGACGAACACGACGACGAACACCGCCAGCGTCTCGACGATCGGACTCCCGGACCCGGTCATACCGGCTCTTCGCGGGCCGTCACCTAAATCGGTCGGACGGAGACGTCACTCGCGGTCGAGAAAGCGCGAGAACCGTGCGCGTGACGATCCGAACAGCGCGTGCCGGTCAGTCTTCGAGGACGATCTCGATGGAGACGTCGTTCGGCACCTGGATGCGCATGAGCTGACGGAGCGCACGCTCGTCCGCGTCGAGGTCGATCAGGCGCTTGTGGACGCGCATCTCCCAGTGCTCCCACGTCGCCGTCCCTTCGCCGTCGGGCGACTTGCGAGTGGGAATCTCGAGCGTCTTCGTCGGGAGCGGGATCGGACCGCTCAGGTTGACGCCCGTGTTGTTCGCGATCTCGCGGACGTCGTCACAGATGTTGTCCAGGTCCTGCGGACTCGTCCCGGCGAGACGGACACGTGCTTGCTGCATTTATTTCTCGTCCACGTTGAGGACCTGTCCGGCCGCGATGGTCTGGCCCATGTCGCGGATGGCGAAGCTGCCGAGTTCCGGAATGTCGCTCGCCGCCTCGATCGAGAGGGGCTTCTGCGGCCGGATCGTGATCTTCGCGGCGTCGCCCGACTGGATGAAGTCGGGGTTCTCTTCGGTAACCTCACCACTCGAGGGGTCCATCTTCGCGTCGATGGACTCGATCGTACACGCGACCTGGGCGGTGTGGGCGTGGAAGACCGGCGTGTAGCCGGCCGTGATGACCGAGGGGTGCTGCATGACGACGACCTGGGCCTGGAAGGTCTCGGCGACCGTCGGCGGGTCGTCGGCGGGACCACAGACGTCACCGCGGCGGATGTCGTCCTTGCCGATGCCACGGACGTTGAATCCGACGTTGTCGCCGGGACCGGCCTCGGGCACCTCCTCGTGGTGCATCTCGATCGTCTTGACCTCGCCGCCGACGTCGCTGGGCTGGAAGGAGACGTTGTCGCCGATGTTCATGATACCGGTTTCGACACGTCCGACCGGGACGGTCCCGATACCCGAAATCGTGTAGACGTCCTGAATGGGGAGGCGAAGCGGTGCGTCCGTTGGCTCTTCGGTCTCCGGCAGGTCGTTGAGCGTCTCGAGCAGGGTGCGGCCGTCGTACCACGGCGTGTTGTCGGACGTCTCGGCGACGTTGTCGCCCTCGAACGCCGAGATCGGGATGAACGAGTTATCGTCCACCTGGAAGTTGACCTGTTTGAGGAGCTTGTTGACCTCGTCGACGACATCGTTGTAGTCGTCCTCGGAGTAGTCGACGACGTCCATCTTGTTGATCGCGATGATCAGCTTCTCGATACCCAGGGTGCGCGACAGGAAGACGTGCTCCTGGGTCTGGGGCGCGACGCCGTCGTCGGCGGCGACGACGAGGACGGCGTGGTCCGCCTGCGACGCACCGGTGATCATGTTCTTGACGAAGTCGCGGTGGCCAGGGGTGTCGACGATGGTGAAGTAGTACTTGTCCGTGTCGAACTCCTGGTGGGCGATGTCGATGGTGACACCGCGCTCGCGCTCCTCGGCGAGGTTGTCCATGACGTAGGCGAACTCGAAGCCGCCCTTGCCCTTCTCCTTGGCTTCCTCGCGGTGCTGTTCGATGACGTGCTCCGGGACGCTCCCTGTCTCGTAGAGGAGTCGGCCCACGAGCGTACTCTTCCCGTGGTCAACGTGGCCGATAATGGCCAGGTTCTGGTGTGGTTTGTCGCTCATTGTTGTAGCTCACGCGCAAAGGCGCTTATACCGGGTTTGTTGGCCGGAAGTAGTTAAAACCATTTCGAAAGTCGTATCAGGCCACCCCGATGCCGTCGTGCGGTTTGCGTCACTGTCACACGATCTGGCGGGGAACACCGTCTCCGAGACGAGGACATCGACGACCGCATCGATGAGTTACTCGAGACGTTCGACGTCCGCCAGGATCGCGGTGGCCGTCTCCGGGCCGCCGGCACCCCGACCGCTGTTGTGGAGTTGCCCCGCGTGCGTGGTCTCGATCTGGACGATGTTACGCGTGCCGGAGACCGCGAGCGGGCCGTGTTCCGGAACCAGCCGCGGACCGACGCGAACGCCGTCGCGACTCGCTTCACCGACGAGTCGTATCGTCTGTCCGTCTTCTGCGGCGAGTTCGAGGGCGCTCTGCGTGATCGACTCGATACCCGTCACGTCCGCCCCGTCGAGCGAGTGACCGCCATCCGAGAGGACGTTCGCCAGGATCACGCACTTGAGCGCCGCGTCCGTGCCGTCGACGTCGAACGACGGATCCGCCTCCGCGACGCCCATGTCCTGGGCCTCCGCGAGGACGTGGTCGTAGACGAGTCCCTCGCTCGCCATCCGGCTGAGGACGAAGTTGGCCGTCCCATTGAGCACGCCGCGGACGGCGGTGACCGCCGCGGGCGTGAGATCCTCGATCGTCGAGAGGATCGGGATGGCCCCGCCAACCGTCGCTTCGAAGCGAAGCGAGCCCTCACTCTCGGCCGCGAGCCGGCGAAGTTCTTCGTACCGTTCGGCGACCGGCCCTTTGTTCGCCAGCACGACGTGTCGGTCGGCGGCGAGCGCTCGCTCGACGTGACCGAATCCCGGCTGTGCGTCGCCGAGTGTCGTCGGCGTCGCCTCGACCAGTACGTCGTAGTCGCTCTCGAAGAGCGCGTCCGGTGCGTCGTCGCCGACCGGCTCCCCGCTCCGTTTCCGACGGAGCACAGACGGCACGTCGACCCCAGTCGGGTCGACCGCCGCCCCGGTCGAATCGGCGATCGCCGCGACGTCGTGACCGTATTCGCCCGCGAGTTCGGCCACGGACCGACCGACCGCGCCCGCGCCGACGATCGCGAGTCGGTGACCGGACATCACCGATCACCCTCGTGGAGCGGCTCGACGACCGCGATGTCCTTCTCGTCCGCCACCGACCTGATCGCGTCGATTGCCGGCTCGACGTTCCCGTCGTCGACGGCGAGTTGGACGCGCGTACTCGAGACACCCTCGGTTCCCTCCGGGGCCGCGAGCGAAACGTCGACGACCGAGGCGTACTCGAACGCCTCGATCCGCGAGAGCGTATCGGAGAGGTCTGTGTCGACGAGGTGACCGACGAGAACGACGTTGACCGTCCGCTCGAACCGTCGCGAACCGGCTTCGATCACCGTCACGTCTGCCGCTTCGAGGCTCTCGACCAGCGCGTCGAACTGCGCGGGTGAACACGACATGACGATCTCCACAGGGATCGTCCCGCGCGGCGTTCGGTTGCCTCGTTCGTGGTGGATCGATCGCAAGTTTCCGCCGTGTTCGGTGATCGGCCCGAGCGCGTGGTGTAACCTGCCCGGCTCGTCCTCGAGTTCGAGGCGGAGCGTGTACGCTGTCCGCTCACTGGCGCCCGTCGGCGACGGCTGCGACGACTCGTCGGCGTTCGCGTCACTCATCGGTCTCACCAGTGCTACGCACACCGCCACGCTGTGGCATGTTCGAACGAAGGCGTGTCCGTAGTAAAAGTGTATAGCCTGTCTCAAATATGGCCGTCGTCAGCAGCGAGACCACGGGCCAGAGAGGAGACGACGAACGACAGAAGAGATCAAGAGCTACAGGGGAGACGACGAACGACAGAAGAGATCAAGAGCTACAGGGGAGACGACGAACGACAGAAGAGATCAAGAGCTACAGGGGAGACGACGAACGACAGAAGAGATCAAGAGCTACAGGGGAGACGACGAACGACAGAAGGAGTACGAATTACAGGAGAAATCACGAACGACAGGAGAGGCCACGCTATAGGTGATCCGCTCCGGGGTTCGACGAGCCCCAGTCACCACGACCGCCTTCGGTTCGATCGATACCCATGATGGATTCGGCCTGGTCGGGGCCGCCGAGTTGCTCGCGGGCGTCGGGGACTCTGACGGTGACGTCGTCGATCTCGTCCCACGTAAGGAGTTCGGCCTGGATGTTTCCCGTCGTGACGTCACTGATCGAGCAGCCGCGACAGCCGCCGCCCAGTTCGATCACCACCTCGCCTGTCTCGGCGTCGGCCGTCCTGACGGCACTGGTCCCGCCGTGCATCTGGATGATCGGCATCTGCGCCGTGAGCCAGCGCTCGACGCGCTCGCGGAGCGGATCCGACTCACCGGACTCGGCCGCGGTCATAGGTCGCTATAGGAATCGAGTAAGGGTATACGTTGGGGTTTCCCCGGTCGGGTTCGGCGGGACGAGTAACTCGTCGACACAGCAACGAGACCCGATGGGGCGTTCGGAAGGGTCGACACCGCTGGCGAGTGCGGTCATCGCAGTGCGGTTGGTTGGGTGACGTCACCCGGTCTGCGTGCGTTCGGAGACGTCACCCGTTCCACCGGTGATCGCGCTCGCGAGCGCGCCACGGAGGACAACGTCGTCGCCGAGCGCCGTCACCCTGACCTCGGGAACGTTCGAGATGACGGCGCTGCCCAGTCGCTCGCGGATCGGTTCGACGACCGCCCCGGGGTTGTTCGTCGCGACGGCACCGCCGATCGAGACGACCATCGGTGCGACGGCGTGAACGAGGGTGGCGATTCCGACGACGTTCCAGTCGGCGACGCGGTCTACGACGAGGTCTGCGAGCGGATCGGAACCCGTCGCGTCGAAGACCCTCTCGGCGTCCAAATCGTCCGACTCGAGGGGGAGCGACGTCTCGACGCCGGGTTCGCGGTCCGCGATCGCTCGTGCGTACGCCGGAATCCCGTCGCCGGAACAGTATGCCTCCCAGTGACCGGGGCGCCCGCAACCGCACCGCAGGAGGCCGGCGGGATCGACGACGATGTGGCCGATCTCGCCGGCGTTCCCGTCCCAGCCGGAGAGGACCGACCCGTCACAGCAGATGCCCGCACCGATCCCCGACGAGACCGTCACGTAACACATGTCGTCGGGGTTACGATCGGCGTAGAAGCGCTCGCCGATGACGCCCGCCGTCGCGTCGTTGTGTAACGCGACGCGGTCGGTCTCGACGAGTCGCTCGACGGGACCGGTGAGCGGGATCCGGTCGATCGTATCGGGCAGATTGGCCGGATCGACGACGGCCCCGTTGGCGAGGTCGAACGGTCCGATCGACCCGATCGCGGCGGCGTCGATCGACGCCGGTTCGATCCCGGTCTCGATGCACGCGTCGCGAAGCGTCTCCAGTACGGCCTCGGTGACGTCGATACCGGACGGTCCCTGCGGCGTCCGCCGTCGGCGGATCGCGAGGGATTCGCCTGCGGGATCGCCGACGACCGCACGGAGGTTCGTCGCCCCGAGATCTATCCCCGCGTAGTACGACATTCACGGGTTCGAACGGCGGCCATCCACTTAACGCCACAGCGACAGCGGGAGCCCGAACGACGGCTCGGTTCGCGACACCGTCTGCCGGTGAACGCCACAACCTATAGGTTCCTCACTGCCGTCGTCTACGGAGATGAGGACCGGGCGTCGAATCGACGGAGTGGGCGGGTGGCGTATCGAAGCACCTGTACGCGAAACAGTGACGCCCGACGTCGGTTCCGAAGACGCACACGGACCGGTGCGCGCCGACGGTGGCCATAGCAGGCGCCGCGGGTTCGACGACCACCCCGATCCACTGATTCGCGTCGATGGTGGCGACATCGTCGCGGCCAACGATCGCGCCCGGACGGTGTTCGGCGACGGCGACGCGCTCGTCGGGGGGCGAGCCGACGAGTACCTGGAGGCGGCCACAGACGGCGAGTCCGTCGATGGGACGTCCGAGGGCAGCAGTGAGCGGTTCGAGCCGTACGTCGTGCCCGAATCGGACGCAGAGAGCGAACACCTGATTCACTTCCGTCCGACGCACGACGGGTACCGCTCCAACGCGCACCGCGCCAGGACGGACGAGGCGACCGATCCGGTACCCCCGACGAGCACGTTCGAGCAGTACGAGACCATCATGCAGGTCGTCCCGGATCCCGTCTACGCGACCGACGAGACGGGGACGCTCACGTTCGTCAACCGGGCGTTCGAGGAGCGCTTCGGTATCGACCGGGTTACCGTCGCCGAATCCGACGTCCACTTCTCCGAGATCACGACCGACGACGGTGCCGTCTCGATCGCCGAATCGCTTCGAGGGCTCCTCGACGACGACGCGGCCGATCGAGAGACGATCGAGAGCGTCGCCGTGACGGCCGACGGTCGCCACCTCACGGTCGAGAACTCGCTCGCGCTCAGGCCGAGCCACGACGGGTTCGCCGGCGCCGTCGGCGTGCTCCGCGACGTGACCGAACGCCAGCGACGCGAGGAAATCTTCGCCGTCATGGACCGGGCGCTCAGACACAACCTCCGAACCAACGTCAACATCATCGCAGGCTACGCGGAGACGCTCGAACCGGCCGTCGACGACGAACACGGAGAGGCCCTGCGAACGATACGACGCGCGGCCACCTGGCTCTCGAAACTCGGTGAGACGGTCCGCACCCTCGAACGCTCGATCGAAACGGCCCCGGACGGCGGTCATCGCGTCGACGTCGATCGGCTCGTCACCGACTGTGCCGAGTGGGCACGCGAGCGGTATCCGTCGGCGTCGATCGACGTCACGATCACGGCGGAGGGGGAACTCGACGCGGGTGATCCGCTCGAGATCGCTCTCCAGAACGTCGTCGAGAACGCGATCGTTCACAACGACGGCGCAGAACCCACCGTCGAAATCACCGCCACCGACGCACGGCAGGACGGCTGGGTCGATCTCACCGTCGCGGACGACGGACCGGGCGTTCCGGAGGAAGAACGATCGTTCGTCCTCGGCACGGCGATGCCGACGCAGCTCACACACGGGAGCGGCCTCGGCCTCTGGTTGACGTCCTGGATCGTCCAGGTGTTCGACGGCGAGATGGACATCCGGGAGAACGACCCGACTGGCGCCGTCGTCACCCTCACCCTCCGCCGGATGGAAACCGACGCCGAGTAACGGAGACCGGTTCGAGGGAGTCCCGGCCGAGTAAACGGGGCGATCCGGTCACCGACACGCGTGAGGACGCACCACCGATTCACCGACGGTCGGGCCGGTCGCTGGTGGCGGCCGCGATAGTGCACCCTCACTCGAGTTGCCTGCGGAGCCTGTCGGTCCAGTCGGCGTAACACTCGAGTCCATACTCCTGAATCAGTGCGTTCGCCACGCCGAGGGAGTCAGCCGCCGCGGTCGGCCGATCCGTGTCGCGTTCGAGGGCACTGCGTGCGAGGACGGTTTCACAGCGATCCACGACGACGCCGAGTTCCGCCTGAGCGCGATGTGCCTCGTCGAGGACTCGCTCGGCACGATCGTACTCGCCGCAGCGACGGCAGGCCCGAGCGAGACGCGTCCGGGCCCGGGCCTCGAGGACGCGCTCTGTCGTCTCAGCCACGACGGCCTTAGCGTCTTTCAGCAGGGCGGACGGAGCGGCCGCGGTTCGATCGGCGAGTCGATCGGCGAGCAACTCGATCCGGTATTGGATCGAAGAGACGTCGTTCCCGCCGTCAGCGGCGAGTGACGCGGCCGCTTCGTGGTGTGTCGTCGCGGCGTCCAGTTCGCCCATCGCTCTGGCGACTCGACCTCGCACGTCCCGGGCGTCCGCGATCCGATCGGCGTTCCCGAGGTCGCGAGCGATCGAGAGTGCGTGTTCGGCGTCCGCACACGCCGTCTCGGTGTCGCCCGCGATCAGGTAGATTCGCGCCCTCGACGCGTGCGCGGTGCCGAGTCCGTCCGAGGCGTCGAGGTGCTCGAAGGCGTCGATCGCTTCCTGACAGCGGTGAAACCCGAGTCCGATCCGTCCCTGGAGGGTCAGTACGTCCGCCAGGTTCGTTCGCGCCATCGCCGCTCGTTCCTGCCGTCCGGAGTCCGTCGCGGCATCGATGGCGGCCTCGTACGACTCGACCGCCAGCGCGAGGTCCCCTCGAGCGAGACGGAGCTCCGCCTGGTTCATACGGGAGTCCGGCAGGGACTCGAGATAGCCGTACTCGCGCTGGATCGCTAGCGCCCGTTCGTTCGCCTCGAGGGCGGCGTCGAGCCCGCCGCTCCGGCGATAGACCAGTGCCAGGTTCGTCAGCGACTTCGCGCAATGACCGGGATCTTCGAGCCGATCGAACGCCGAGACGGCCGCGGAGAGTCGCGTTTCCGCCTCGTCGATGTCGCCAGTCATGCCGGCGAGCGTCCCCAGATCGTGCTCGGCGAGCGCACGGAGTGTCGGATCGTCTGCCGCCGCCGCGACCGACGCCTGTCGCTCGAACGCGACTCTCGCCCCGTCGAGGTCGCCGTCCTGGAGTCGGCCCCACCCCAGCACGCGGTGCAATCGACACCGATCCGACGCGGGAACGGCGTCCGTGACCGCGGCGAGTCCGGTCGTCGCGGTCGCGATACCCGCCTCGACGTCGCCGCGTTTCACCCGGATCTCGGCGAGTCGGTGGCGCGCCCGGGACTCGATTTCGGCGTCGGCCGCCTGGGCGAGTGCCGCGCGGAAGCGTTCGGCGGCCGCGTCGTATGCACCCCGATTGACGTGCGTCTCCCCGAGCGACAGGTGCAGGTCGGCGATCCGCCGGTCCGCCCCGAGTTCCGTGGCGATGTCGAGCGCTCGGCCGTACAGCTCGATGGCAGTGTCACCCGCGTACCGTCGACTGGCACGCTCGGCCGCCCGTTGGAATCGATCGACCGCGCGCGACAGGTCGCCGGCTTCGGCGCGGTGGTGCGCGATGGTCGCCGGCGGGGCGTCCGCCGCGGCGAGCGCGTCTGCCGCCCTGGCGTGGAGTTCGCGTCGGCGGTCGACGCCGAGCGAATCGACGACCGTCTCGCGAACGACGTCGCTGGGGAACACGATCGCCTCGTCGTCCGCCCGGGCGAGGAGTCGAGCGTCGACGAGGAGCGAGACGTACGTCGAGACGGTAGCGTCGGACGGGGAGACGATCGAGCGCACCGTCTCGCCGTCGATCGGATCGCCGAGGACGGCAGCCGCCTCGAGGACCGCGCGCCCGACATCGTCGAGCGACTCGATCCGGCGGTCGAACGCCTGCTCGAGTCCCGCGGGGAGGTCGAGTTCGTCGGCCGACCCGTCCTGTGCGTCGGACGGGCCCGAATCGACGCGAGTGTCGGCCAGCCAGGCGAGCGTTTCCGAGAGTGCAAGCGGGGTGCCACCAGTGGATTCGTGAACGCGATCGACGACCGACTCGGCGACGTCGTCGCCGAGTTCCTCGGAGACGAGGTGGGCCGTCTCCGTCCGATCGAACGGTTCGATCGCCAGCTCGTCGACCCGATCGTGGTCCGACAGGCGAGCTAGCGTCGCCGCGAGCGACGTCGCTTCGCCGACTTCGCGTGGCCGATACGTCCCGACGAGCAACAGCTGGTAAACCCACGCCGCGGCCGAACTCGCGATTCGTTCGAAGAGCGCGAGCGTGGACGCGTCGGCGTCCTGGAGCCCATCGACGACGAGGAGGGTTGGACGATCGATCGTTCGGTCACAGACCGTCTCCGCAACCGATCGGACGAGAGCCGAGCGCCTGGCAGCGAGCGACGCACCGTCGCCGACCGGCGTCGCCGACGGGTCCGACAGCGAGGACGGGACCGGTTCCCCGAAGGCGTCCTCGATCGCCCGACGGAGCGGCTCGAACGGCTCGTCGGTGTCGCCACGACACCGGGCGCGACCGCGAGCGACGTCGCGGTCGGCAGCGTGACCGAGGAGTGCCGAACAGAGCGTCGTCTTACCGACCCCGCGATCTCCGCTGAGAACCAGCGTCCGACCGCCGCGCCGGCGAATCGACGTGAGCGTTTCACGGAGCGTGTCGAGTTCGTCTTCGCGCCCCACGATTCGATCGTCGGTCGGCTTTCTCCACGGTCGGCGTCGAGCCGACTCGTCGGCCGGACGAGGGTCGTCGCCAGCCGAGCTGGATTCGACTCCCGGATCGTCACGTTTCCGTTCCGGCCGGGACGATGCAGGGTCCGGACGGTCCGCCGGTCGCGCCAGTCGTTCCCGACGAGGGCCGCGAGCGCGTTCGCGTCCGCGCTCGGTGAGCCCGTAGTACTGGCGATCGCGTCCGTCTCGAACGGAGTGGATCGTCTCCGAGAGAACGCCTTCATCGACGAGTTCCGATAGCGTCTCGAGCAGGTCGAGACGGCGTCGAACGTCGGTCGGAGCGATACCGATACCCGCTGCGATGGTGGCCGGCGTCGCTGCCGATCCCTCGTCAGCAGGCGGGGAATCACACTCGCTGGCGCCGGGGTCGGCGAGGAAGCGACAGACCAGGTCGGCCAGCGAGTCGTTCATATCACGGCATCGAACGCATCCGTAATGAAAGTGATCGCTCCGGTCGACCCGACCGAACGCACCGCCGCAACCCACGGTGACGCCACTACAGCTAACCGCCCCGACGCAGAACGGTGCGTATGGACGGACTCGATCTCGACGGACGGACGGTGCTGGTCACCGGAAGTGGGCGCGGGCTCGGCCGTGCGCTCGTCCTCGCGGCGGCGGAGTGTGGCGCCCGCGTCGCCGTGCACTACCACACGAGCGCGGACGCCGCGGCACGTGTCGCCGAGACGGCCCGCGACCGGGGTGCCCCGGCGGCGACGACCGTACAGGCGGACGTGACAGATCCCGACAGCGTCGACGAACTCTTCAGTTCGGTCGAGGCGAATCTCGGTTCGGTCGAATGCCTGGTCAACAACGTCGGCGATTTCGCGCCCGTCAACTGGGCCGAGATCGATCTCGAGACCTGGCACCGCGTGTTCGACACCAATCTCACGGCGACCTGGCTGTGTTCGAAGCGCGCGCTTCCCCCGATGCGCGAGGGGAGGTTCGGCCGCATCGTCAACGTCGGCTACGCCTCCGCCGAGAAGGGGCTCGTCAACCCGACGAACTTCCCGTACTTCGCCGCCAAGGCGGGCGTCCTCATGTTCACGCGGATGCTCGCCGCCGACACGCAGGACGACGGCATCACCGTCAACGCCGTCTCACCCTACGTCGTCGAGAACTCGGCGGAGTTTCCCGACGAACTCCCCAGAGGCCGTCCGGCGTGGTTCGAGGACGTCGCCCGGCCCGTACTGTTCTTTCTCGACCCCGAAAACGAGTACGTGAGCGGCGAGAACGTGGAAGTCGACGGCGGCTGGTTACCCGAAGACGTCTGACGACGGACGTGAGTTCGACGACGAAGGACACGCTCGACGACGAAGGACGTGAGTCCGACGGGGCGGACGTCGTCTCATCGATCGGCACACCGTCGACCGACGATCGACGGGCCCGGGATCGAGTCGCACGATAGTACGTCACGGTTTAACACAGTATCGGAAAACTGGGACCAGTTCCCAAAGGGTCGTGTATATCCCCTCCATAGGGGAGGATGCGGGATTTCGTCGCTGAGGCTCCGGCGAATCCTGCTCTCAGCACCAGGCCGTTCACACCTTTTGGCCGACAGCGGCGACGAGGTCCCGGAACAGGCGTTCTTCCGCGTCAGCCACGTCGTGGAGCGACTCGCTCGCCTCCGAGAGGAGTGCCTCGAAGGCCGGCTCTGTCGCCGCGTCGAGTTCGCTCGCCGATTCGAACGTCGTACCGATCGCCGTCCACTCGTCGGCGAGTGTCGTGGTGCGGTCGACCAGTTCGACGTCGATCGGCGGGAGGTCGTCGACCAACCGGTCGAGGAACGCGGCGTAGAGTCGGCGGAACGTCCCGCCGCCTGTGCCACGGCGTTCGACGTTCTGGTAGGCGAATCGAGCCGTCCACCGCGGGTCGGGCAGGTCGGGCCACGTCGGGACGTCGTCGGCGAGCGCGCGGAGTCCGTCGACGCCGTGCGCACCACGTCCGAGCGGTCGATCCACCGCGTCCGGGTCGAGCATGTACGCGGCCGTGTCCCGTATCGCGGACCTGGCGGCGTCGGCGACGTCCACCGTCGGCTCCGAGTCGGTGACGACGAGGTGGCGGTACCCGAGGTCGAACACGGCGTCGGACGCCATCGCCGAACGTAGGTCGGCGAGCGGGACGCGCTGGGGTGCGTCGAACTCGCTGTCCGAGAGGATCGCCTCGTCGCCGTCGACGCCGACGACGAGCAGCGTGTGCGGAGCGAAGTGCGTCCCCGTGTCGAAGTACGCGAGGTGATAGATGTCGGTGAAGACCATCACCGGGTCGCCGGCGGCCGTCCGCGTCCGCAGGCGGTCGACGATCGCGTCCCAGCGGTCGTCGTCGGTCGATCCATCGGGCGCGACGCCCGGCTGGCGGAGGTCGTAGCCGACTCCGAGACGATCGAAGAAGGTGTCCTCGATCCAGAGCGGACGGCCGAAGAAGCCGCGGTGCGGGCTCTCCGCGAGGTCGAAGTACGTAAAGCCGAGGCCCGACGCGAGACCGAAGCAGGTCGGCTCGTCGAGTCCCCAGCCGTAGTGCGTCGCGAGGTTTCGAAGCGAGGTCGACCCGCAGTGGTCGCCTGTTCCGTGGGCGTACCCGTCGGCGCGAGACATACCGGACGGTCGGTCGCCGATTCCGATAACGGTTCTGAAGGCGTGCGGGAGGGGATTGCTGTGTCGAGTGTCGGACCGACGGGCACGCCACGAGAGGCTCGCGCCGCCGTCGTGATCGACACCGGACGGAGTACGGATCGGAAGGGCGACCGGCAGTTCGAACCCCGGCCGGGGAGCCGCGTTCGACTGTGATTACCGGTGGTCGACTGTGACTACCGGTGGTCGAAGACGCGCTGGACCTTGCCGGTCTCCTGGCGGTCGATCTCGCCGTACGGGACGACCGACAGGTCGTCGACCGTGACGTCCAGGATCTCGTGAAGCCGGCTATCGATCAGATCGTGGATTTCCTCGGCGCTTCTGTCGGCGTTCTCGTGGCGCTCGACGGTGATCTCCATCGTGTCGAGCGCACCCTCGCGGTAGAGGTCGATGCGGTAGTACGGCGCCACGTCGTCGATCTCGACTACGACCTCCTCGATACTGCTGGCGTAGACGTTGACACCGCGGACGATGAGCAGGTCGTCGACGCGGCCACTGACGTTGTCCATCCGGACCGTCGTTCGACCGCACGCACACTCCTCGTGGGTGAGACTGGTCACGTCGCCGGTCCGATACCGAACGACCGGGAGCGCCTCCTTGGTGAGCGACGTCAACACGAGTTCGCCTCGCTCACCGTCGGGGAGCGGTTCGCCCGTCTTCGGATCGACGATCTCGGGATAGAAGTGATCCTCCTGAACGTGCATTCCGTCCTGGGCGTCGGCACACTCGACGGAGACGCCGGGGCCGATGAGCTCCGAGAGGCCATAGATGTCGATCGCCGTGACGTCCAGCGCGTCCTCGATCTCCTCGCGCATCGGGTCGGTGAACGGCTCCGCGCCGATGATCACCGTCGACAGCGGCAGGTCGCGCGGGTCGATGCCTCGTTCTTCGGCCGCCTCGGCCAGGTAGAGGCAGTACGATGGAGTGCTTCCGAGCGCATCGACGTCCAGGTCCTGGAGCATCTCCAGTTGGCCGGCCGTGTTCCCGCCGCCGGTCGGGACGACCGTCGCCCCGAGTTCCTCGATGCCATCGTGAAAACCCAGACCGCCGGTGAACAGACCGTAGCCGTAGGCGTTCTGGACCGTCTGACCGGATTCGACGCCGGCGGCGGCCAGCGAGCGGGCCATCACGTCGCGCCAGACCTGCAGGTCGTTCTCGGTGTATCCGACGATCTTGCGTTTCCCCGTCGTTCCGGACGAGGCGTGGATACGCCGGACGTCCTCGTGGTCTGCCGCGAAGAGGCCGTCCGGATACTGCGCTTCGAAGTGCTCTTTCCGCGTGAACGGCAGCGTCGTAATATCGTCGATGGACTCGACGTCGTCCGGTGAGACGCCTGCGTCGTCCAGCCGTTCGCGATAGAAGGCCACGTTCTCGTAGGCGCGTCGCACCGTCTCTCGCAGCCGATCGCTCTGTACGTCGGTCAGTTCGCTTCGCGGCGCGGTTTCGATGTCCTGGTACATTTGTCGTCAGCGCGGGTGGGTCGGTCGGGATTCCGCCGTCGATTCGGGGTCGATCACTGTTCGAGGTCGGTCACTGTTCGGGGTCGATCATTGCTCGGGGTCGGTCACTGTTCGAGGTCGATCACTGTTCGGGGTCGATCACTGTTCGGGGTCGATCACTGACGGCGAAACGCGTACGAGTGAGTGCGGCCCAGGCTCCTAAATTGCTACCGATAGACGAAACCGGTATCGCAGGCGGGGACCCACCGGGAGTTCGATCCCACGATGACCGTCTCTACTCGGGTCCGAGAAGACGGATCGGATCGGTAGCCGGACAGGACGAGCGCCCGTGACGGTCGGTGCTCACGGGGACGGTGTCGTTGCAAAGAACCTTGTCAGTGGTCACCCAACGTGGTGGTGACATGTCGTCCAATCCATCCGCGGCCTACGAACAACTCGCCGACTTCAGCGGTCAGGAACCGACGCTCATCGAAGGGTTGCCGGGTCACGGCCTCGTCGCCTCGATCGCCGTCGACCTGTTGAACGACCAGCTCGACCTCTCCCACTGCGGAAACATCACCTCCGAGGCCTTTCCGCCGGTGGCGACGTTCGACGAGGGACTGGTTCAGGATCTGGTCCGTGTATACGGCTGCGGTGAGCCGTCGGTGATGACGCTCCAGAGCGATCTGACGATCCCAGAGAGCGCCTACGAGCCCCTCAGCGAGTGTGTCATCGAAGACGTCGCGAACGAGATCGGCAAGGCCATATTCATCGCCGCTGCACCGGCGAGTTCCGAGGCCCAACTGGGAAGTGTCACCGGCATCGCGACGACCGATGCGATCAGGGACGAGCTCGAGGCAGCGGATATTCCGGTCGCAGACGAACGCGGTGTCGTCGGCGGTGTGACCGGCGCGCTCGTCCGGGCGTGCTACCAGGCCGACGTCCCGGCCGCGTTGCTCGTCGTTCGCGCCCATCCGCAACTGCCCGATCCGGGCTCCGCCAAGGCCGTCATCGAGAACGCACTCGAACCCCTCGTCGACTTCGAGGTCGACACGACGCCGCTCGACGAGCAGGCCGAAGAGATCCAGCAGCGCATGAAGCAGGTCGCGAGCCAGTTCCAGCAAGCGCAGCGAAAGGGACAGGGCGGCGACGAAGAGCAGAGCTTCCGTTCGAAAGGATCGGGCATGTACCAGTAGGATCGAAACTGTACCAGTAGGATCGGGAATGTACCAGTCGCGGTTCCACCGTCGGCGAACAGTGAGTCTCCCTACTCGGCCGATTCGGGGGACTCGGAGCGGTCGACCGTCTCGTCGGCGCCAACGTCCTGTCCCTCCTTGATGGCCTGGGCCTGTCGCTCCATCGCCTCGACGTCCATCTCGGCTTCGGCGTCGATCTCGCCGATCATCTCGGCGATGTCGTCGAGGCCGATCAGTTCGCGCGTCTCCTCGTCGAACTCGAGACTGTCGAGCGTACCGTCGTCCGTGGCGACGTCACTGCCGGTGAGGTGCTTGCCGTAGCGACCGACGAGCGAGGAGAGTTCCTGTGGGAGGACGAACGTGGTCGACTCACCCTGGCCGATCTCGGAGAGCGTCTCCATGCCTTTGTCGATGACGGCGCGCTCGCCCATCGACTCGGCAGATTTGGCCCGGAGGACGGTCGAGATGGCGTCACCCTGTGCCTCCAGGATCTGGCTCTGTTTTTCCCCCTGTGCGCGGATGATGTTACTCTGTTTGTCACCTTCGGCCTTCTCGACGGCGCTGCGGCGTTCCCCCTGGGCTTCGAGGATCATCGCTCGCCGGGTTCGCTCGGCGGAGGTCTGCTTCTCCATCGCTCCCTTGACGTCCGGCGAGGGGGTGACCTCGCGGACCTCGACGCTCTCGACGCGGATCCCCCACTCGTCGGTGGGTTCGTCGAGCTCCTCGCGAATGCGCGCGTTGATCTTCTCACGCCGACTCAGCGTGTCGTCGAGTTCCATGTCGCCGAGGACGGCCCGTAGCGTCGTCTGGGCGAGGTTCGAGACCGCGGGCATGTAGTCGTCGACCTCGAGGAACGCCCGTTTGGCATCCATGACGCGGATGTATACCACCGCGTCCGCCGTGACGGGGGAGTTGTCCCGCGTGATCGCCTCCTGTTGTGGAACGTCGATCGTCTGGGTCCGCATGTCGAACCGGTACGTGCGCGAGACGAACGGCGGGATGACGTTCAACCCCGGTTCGAGGAGTTTCCGGTACTCGCCGAAGACGGTCAGCGCCTCGCGGTCGTAGGCGTCGACGAACCTGACCGACTGCCAGAGCGTGACGACGACTACGAGGAGGACGAGCGCGCCGATTCCCAGGAGTGTCGCCGAACCGGTCGTCGCTGGAACGAGGGTGTCCATCCGTCACGGTACGCGCCCGATACGGAAAGGCGTGTCGAGCGATTGGCGACGCGACAGGTCAGTTCAGAACACTGGTTCCCGGTCGCCTGCCATCGGAACGACGACTCGACGAAAGCGAACGACATCGATTTCCGGGGCGGGGACGTACCGCGACCCATGTACGAGGCGATCCTCGTCGGTATGGACGACAGCGAGCAGGCCGAACGGGCACTCGAACACGCCCTCTCGCTGGCCGAAGCGACGGACGCGACGGTCCACGTCGTCACGGTCGTCGAATCGGCCGGGAGTCCGATGCGCTTTGGTATCGCCGACGTCGAGGATCTGAACGAGGCCGCCGAAGGGCTCGTCGACGACGTCGTCGGCGCCTACGACGGCCAGGACGTCGATATCCGCGGCGACGTACGTCGGGGCAAACCGGCCGAGGCGCTTACCGAGTACGCCGACGACGTCGGCGCCGACCTGCTCGTCGTCGGCCAGCGCGGCGCCGACGGCGTGACGGGGACGATCCTCGGAAGTACCGCCGACCGGCTGGCCCGGACGGCTGAGGTTCCGGTGACGATCGTGCCTGCGGCTTGACATCGGTCTGGACGGTCAGCGGTCCGCACACGAACCCCCGCTTCACTTTCACTCCGGTAGCGTTCCGAACCGACAGTCCTTACCTACTCCGGGCGCTGTCGACTGGTAGATGACCGCCGAGTACATCGAGGTCCGCGGTGCCGAAGAGCACAACCTGAAAGACCTCGACGTCTCGATCCCCCGGGAGTCGCTGACCGTCGTCACCGGCCTCTCGGGGTCGGGCAAGTCCTCGCTCGCCTTCGAGACGATCTACGCCGAGGGCCAGCGACGCTACATCGAGAGCCTCTCCGCCTACGCCCGGAACTTCCTGGGCCAGATGGACAAGCCCCAGGTCGAGACCGTCGAGGGCCTCTCGCCCGCCATCTCGATCGACCAGAAGAACGCCGCGAACAACCCCCGCTCGACGGTGGGGACCGTGACCGAACTGCACGACTACCTTCGCCTGCTCTACGCCCGCGTTGGGACGCCCCACTGTCCCGAGTGCGGCCGCGAAGTCGGCGAGCAGTCGGCCCAGAACATGGTCGAGCGAATCTTCGAGTTGCCCGAAGGGACCCGCCTCAAACTCGCCGCGCCCGTGGTCCGCGACCAGAAGGGCGCGTTCGAAGATCTGTTCGACGAACTCGTCTCGGAGGGGTACGCCCGCGTCGAGGTCGACGGCGAGGAACACGACCTCACGCTCGATCGACCGGAACTCGACGAGAACTACGACCACACGATCGACGTGATCGTCGACCGTGTCAAAGTCGGCCCCGAGGACCGTCCGCGGATCGTCGACAGCGTCGAGACGGCCCTCGACGAGGCCGACGGCGTCCTCAAGCTGATCCTACCCGACCCGCCAGAAGACGCGGCGGAGTACCTCGGCGAAGAGGCCCGCCGGACGGGTGATCTCGGTGCGGTAACCGACGACGATGCCGACGACGAAGCCGGCGCAACCGACGCGAACGACCGTCTCGTCGTCGAGTTCTCGCAGGAACTGGCCTGTACCCACTGCGGGATCGACATCCCGGAGATCGAGACGCGCAGCTTCTCTTTTAACTCCCCGCACGGCGCCTGTCCGGAGTGTGAAGGGCTGGGCGAGACCAAGGAGATCGACGAGGACCTCGTGATTCAGGACGCCTCGAAGCCGCTGAAGCACGTCTTCGAGCCCTGGAGTTACAACCGGTCGTACTACCAGACTCGCCTGGACGCCGTGTCCGAGCACTTCGGCGTCTCGCTGTCGACGCCGTTCGAGGAGCTGGACGAGGAGATCCAGCGGGCGTTCCTCTACGGAACGAGCGAACAGGTGCTCTTCGAGCGCTCGACCAAGAGCGGCACCCGTCGCAAGCGAAAGCGCTTCGAGGGCGTCATCCCCAACCTGGAGCGCCGGTACCTCGAGACGGACTCGGACTCGACGCGCGAGCACATCGAGGACTTCATGTCCGCGACGGCGTGTCCGGCCTGCGACGGGACGCGACTGAAACCCGCCTCGCGCGCCGTGCTGGTCGACGACACCGCGATCACGGCGATCAACGGGATGAGCATCGGCGACGCGCTCGCACACTTCGAATCGATGGAGGCAGACCTCACCGATCGCGAGCGAACGATCGCCGAGGAGATCTTGAAGGAGATCCGCGCGCGGCTCGGCTTCATGGTCGAAGTCGGTCTGGAGTACCTCACGCTGGATCGCGAGGCCTCGACGCTGTCGGGCGGCGAGAGTCAGCGCATTCGGCTCGCGACCCAGATCGGTGCTGGCCTCGTCGGCGTACTGTACGTCCTCGACGAGCCCTCGATCGGGCTCCACCAGCGCGACAACGACCGACTGTTGAACACCTTAGCGGAGCTTCGCGACCTCGGCAACACCCTCATCGTCGTCGAACACGACGAAGAGACGATGCGCCGGGCGGACACCATCGTCGACATGGGTCCGGGCCCCGGCAAGCGCGGCGGCGAGGTCGTCGTCAACGGCCCGATCGACGAGGTGAAAGCCTGCGACGAGTCGATCACCGGCGACTACCTCTCCGGACGCAAGCAGATCCCGGTGCCCGAGACGCGCCGCGAAGCCGACGGCCACCTCACCATCGAGGGGGCTCGCCAGCACAACCTGGCCGACCTCGACGTCGACCTCCCGTTCGGCTGTTTCACCGCGATCACCGGCGTCTCGGGGTCGGGCAAGTCGACGCTGATGCACGACATCCTCTACAAGGGCCTCGCCCGCGAGATGAACAACAACACGAGCGTCGTCCCCGGCGAGCACGACGCGATCGAGGGGATCGACGAGATCGAGACGGTCCGTCTGATCGATCAGTCGCCGATCGGCCGAACCCCGCGATCCAACCCGGCGACCTACACGAACGTCTTCGACCACGTCCGTGAGCTGTTCTCCCAGACCTCGCTCGCGAAACAGCGCGGGTACGAGGTCGGGCGCTTCTCGTTCAACGTCAAGGGCGGACGCTGCGAGGAGTGCGGCGGCCAGGGCACCGTCAAGATCGAGATGAACTTCCTCTCGGACGTCTACGTCCCCTGCGAGGCCTGCGGCGGCGAGCGCTACAACGACGCCACGCTCGACGTCACCTACAAGGGCAAGACGATCTCTGACGTCCTCGACATGAGCGTCGAGGAGGCCTACGACTTCTTCGAGTCCTCGAGCCAGATCCGCCGCCGGCTCCAGCTCCTGAAGGACGTCGGGCTCGGCTACATGCGCCTCGGCCAGCCCTCGACGTCGCTCTCGGGCGGAGAAGCCCAGCGCATCAAACTCGCCGAGGAACTCGGCAAGAAGGACAGCGGTAACACGCTCTACCTGCTCGACGAGCCAACCACGGGCCTGCACTCGGCGGACGAGCGCAAGTTGATCGACGTGCTCCACCGCCTGACCGACAACGACAACACCATCGTCGTCATCGAACACGAACTCGACCTCGTGAAGAACGCCGACCACATCGTCGATCTCGGTCCCGAGGGCGGCGAACACGGCGGCGAACTCGTCGCGACGGGGACGCCCGAAGAAGTGGCCCGGAACGACGACTCCTACACGGGGCAGTACCTTCGGGATCTCCTTCCCGACGTCGACCTGGACGGCCCGCGCGGCCAGCGCGTCGAACCGGTGAGTGCGCCCGCGACGGACGACGACTGAGGTGCCTGGATCCCGTTCGGGATTCGGACCGGTGCATTCGGAGACCCGGGGCGGTATTTTACGGATCGGGAGCGTAGCTGAACCGGTGATACGACGTGGTTTCACTCTTGATAGCCTACGGAACCGGTGAGGGACAGACCGAGAAAGTGGCGACTCGCATCGGCGACGTTGTCGCGAAGCGCGGACACGACGTCACCGCGGTGAACGCCGACGAAACGCCGCCAGACGTAGTCGTCGACGACTTCGAGGCGGTACTCGTCGGGGCGTCCGTCCACGCCGGCACACACCAGAAGACGGTCGCCGACTTCGTCCGAACGAATCGGGACGCGCTGGCGGCGAAACCGACCGCGTTCTTTCAGGTGTCACTCTCGTCGGCAACCGAAGAGGGGGACGCACAGGCGGCCGGATACGTCGACGAATTCATCGAGGATACCGGGTGGCATCCCGATCGAATCGGTCGCTTCGGGGGCGCGTTGCGCTACTCGAAGTACGGGTTCCTCAAACGGCTGATGATGAGAGGGATCGTCAATCGGACCATGTCCGAGCTGTCCGACGCGGACGCCGCCGGAGACGTCGAATTCACTGACTGGCACGAGGTCGAGGCGTTCGCCGCCGACGTCGCCGCGTTCGTCGAGGGGCGCCTCGGCGTTACGCCGCCCGGTACCCCGTGAGAGACGATCTCGACCCAGCTACCCCGCATCACCACTCCGCGGTCAAGCCGCCGCCATCTCGCCGACGCCGTCGAAGGCAGGGGTGTCGTCCTCGACGAACGAGATGGTCACTTCGGTGCCGCCGCCGGGCGGTTCGTCGAACGTGATGTCGCCGCCGCTGTTCGAGACGATCCAGTTGACGAGCCAGAGACCGAGCCCGGAGCCGTGTTCGAGCGGGGTCTCCTCGCCGTCGATGATGGCTCGTTGGTCCGCCTCGGGGATGCCGGGGCCGTCGTCGACGACCGTGAACTCGAGGTGGGTCGCCTCGCTCACGTCGGCCGTTCCGACGCCGACCTCGACGGTCGGTTCCGGATCGGGCGTGTGTTCGACCGCGTTGTCGACCAGTTCGTTGAGCGCCTCGACGATGCGCTCGTCGACCGTGGGCAGGCCGGTCTCCTCGACACGCGAACGGAACGACGCGTCGGGATAGGTCGCAGTCGCGCGATCGACGACCATCCGGATCGCCTCGGGGGGCTCGATCGGCTGGGGTTCGCGCTGGTCACCGAGTGTGCGCTCGAGTCCGCGCGCCTTGTCGGCGGTCGCCAGCAGGTCCGTGATCTCCTCGCGGATCGGGTGGACGTGATCGGCCGCCAGGTCCGGCGCTTTCTCGGCGAGGAGGTTGGCGTGACCCTGGATAACCGTAAAGGCGTTCCGGAGATTGTGTCTGAGAACCCGATTGAGCACCTGTATTCGCTGTTCGCGTTGGCGCTGGATCGAAACGTCGCGCACGACGATGACGTTTCCGCGGTCGATGACGGAGGAGGTAACCTCCTTCGGGAACGTCGTCCCGTCGGCCCGTCGTCCGACGAGGCGCCCACGCCAGTAGTGTTGCTCCGAGAGTTGCGGAATGACCTCCTGCTCGATGGTCGCCAGCGAGTCGCTCGTATAGAGGCGGTACCACGACTGACCCTCCAGCATCGACGGTCCGGGAAAGCCGTACAGTTCCGCGTAGGCGTCGTTGACGTAAACGTGCTCGCCGTCCTCGATGATGGCGATTCCGTCCATCGAGCTATCCATCGCGCGCGAGAGCCGCACCATCTCTCGATTCTTCGCCGACAGCGAGGCGTAGACGTGACCGATCGTCGCACCGACGACGGCACCGCCGGTCCCGCCGAGGAGCGCCACCTGCAGGGTATCGACGACCTGGCCGAGGCGCAACTCGACCAGGAAGACTGCCCAGCCGGAGAGGAGGGTACCGAGCAGCGCGAACGCGACCGCTCCGGTCGCCACGAGTTTCGTCCGCCGCGGTGATGTCGCCTGGTACCGAATTCTGACGCCGTCGACGACCAGACCGACCCCGACGAGCACCGGCACGATCACGTCGAGCAGGACGGGTGTCGAGGTGACACCACGCAGCGCCCCGTACGCCCCCGTGACGACGAGTGTGGTGACGCCGACGAGCGTGACGAGGTGGTTCCAGAATCCACGTCGGACCTGTGCGAGCCGGGGATGCATTCGGGGGTCTGTCGGAGAATCTCACCGACCCGGTATAATTGATTTGGCCATTAGAATGGGTAAGACGGACGACCTACACACCTCCGTGAGCCCCTCAATCGCGTCGTATCCGCCGCTTCGGGGCGGGCCTGACCGGCTCCCAAGAACCATGACGACTGCGGCCGGACGGCACGTATGGTCATCGTTCACCTCGCGCTCGACGACCGGTTGCTGACCGTGTCCGACGCCGGTGGCGCCGCCACGCTGGCGACGACACCGCTCGACACTGGCCGACTCGAATGTCTCGCAGGTGCCTCGGACGACCCGAGAGCCGTCCTCGTCGGCACGTTCGAACGCGGGTGTCTCCGGGTGACAGACGATCGGGTCGACGACCTCGACGTCGGCGAGGACGATCCGGTGATGGCGCTCTCGCAGTCACCGCACGACGCCGAAACGTACTACGCCGGGACCGAACCCAGCCGACTCTACCGGTCCAGCGACGGTGGCGAGACGTGGACCCACCTCGACGGGATCGGAGAACTGTCCTCGGAGCCGGAGTGGTTCTTCCCGCCGCGACCCGACACCCACCACGTCCGCTGGATCGAAGTCGACCCGTTCGATCCCGATCGGCTGTACGTCGGCATCGAGGCCGGTGCCTTCCTCCTGAGTACGGACGGCGGCGAGACGTGGCGCGAACGGCCGGCCGGCGCGCGCCGAGACAACCACAGTCTCGAGACGTCCCCCGACCGAGACGGGCTCGTCTACGCCGCTGCGGGCGACGGCTTCGCCCGGTCGATCGACGGCGGCGAGACCTGGGATCACCCGCAAGTCGGCCTCGATCACCGCTACTGCTGGTCCGTCGTCGCCGACCCCGGTGACCCCGAGCGAGTGCTCGTCTCCAGCGCGTCGGGCGCCTCGAAGGCACACACGCCGGTTTCCGCCGAGTCACACGTCTACCGTCTCGACGGCGAGGCCGCGTGGGAGCGCCTCGACGACCGCGGCCTGCCGACCGGCGACGGCGTCGTCAGGACCGTCTTCTCGACGACGGACGAAACGGGCGTCGTCTACGGGGCGAACAATCGGGGCCTCTATCGGTCAGGCGACTTCGGCGACACCTGGCGAGCCGTTCCGATCGAGTGGGACGACGCGTTCGAGCGCCAGGTTCCCCACGGGATGATCGTTCGACGAGCCTAACCGGCTGCGTGTGACGTTTCGCCACTCCCCCTCGACACGCGCTCGTAGACCACAGCGAGGGTGACGGCCTGTAGCGGCGCGACCACCAGCCCGGAGAGGATCGTTCCGACGGCCGGAACGCTCGCGAGCAGCCACGTCCCCAGCCCGAAGACGAGGATCAATCCGAGGAACGACCATCCGTGCCCGAACGAGAGCTGATTGCTGTGCCCGATCGCGGACGGAAGGGATCGACCGGCCACGAGGGAGGCGGGAACCAGGAAGAGCCTGACACCGACGACAGCCGCCACGATCAACACCGGCACTCCGATGACCAGAGGCATCGCTCGAAATATGCCGATACCACCGACGAACCGGGCGAGCACGTCGACGGCGACCACGAATCCGAGATAAGCGCCGACCCGATCGCGAACGGATGGGACGTCGACTCCCCGCTCCGCGAGCGCCCGGCGAATCACGACGACGCCGGCGATCACCATCGCCCCGGTCGCCAGGAGTTCGAGCCCGACGGCCCACAGGAGGTACGGGACGTCGAGATCGATCAGCGCCACGAACGGACGGATCGTGTGCGACCGAGGACCCGGATAGAGTGAATACTCGACGTGGATCGTACGGTCGGCAACAGTGGCCCACTCCACCGAGGGGATCGGGTCCCGCCGTCGAAGGGCGTCGATCCCGGTGAGCAACACACCGACGATGGCGAACGGGAGGAGTGTGACCGGATCGCGAACCAGTCGGCCGGCGGCGCGTTCGAGGGAGCCGCTCGCCAGGCTTGACCGGTTCTCGTGGCCCCCGGTATCGCCGGTCTCCCCGTCGCGAGGGTCGGTCGGATTCGCTCCCGTCATGGCTCCTCCAGGGCGACGATCCGATCGAACCCGACTACGAACAGAACCCCGTCGCCGACGATCGGCTGGGAGGGCCCGGCCGGACCTTCCCAGGTCCACAGCCTGTCACCCGTCGCCGCGTCGAAGGCGGTCACGTCGTTCGTCCAGTTGTACGCGACGTAGACGACGCCGTCGGCGACGATCGGGTCGACCTGGCGGTTGTACTCGACCGACCAGACCGCATCGCCGCTCGCGAGGTCGACCGCGTGAAGGAAGCCGTCGCCGTCGGTCAGAAAGACGGTGTTGTCCGCGACGGCGGCGCTCCCATCGGTCACGTTGCCGTCGTGGTCGTACGTCCACCGCGTGTGCCCGTCCCGCGGATCGACGAGAGCAGTCGTGTCTCGGCCGGATATCACGACGCCCGAACCGGTGGCGGTCGGCGGAGTGAGTAGTCGGACGTCTACCGTTACGTTCCACAGTACCTCGCCGGTGTCCGCGTCGACCGCGTGAAGGTCGTGTGGCCACTTCGCGAGGAAGGCCACGCCGTCGCGCACCGCCGGCCGGTGGAGCGGACTGGAGCGGGGATCCCCGACCGCGTGGCGCCACTCGACGCGGCCGCTATCGGCGTCCAGCGCGACGACGCGGTTCGTCTCCGGGACGGCCGCGAAGACGGTACCGTCGGTCGCGACCGGTGCGTGCTCAGCGGGCGAGGCGTACAACCGACTGGACGGATCCCGACCGGGCGCGTGCCAGCGTTCGGTCCCGATCGACCAGCCCGCCAGTTCGTAGCCCCCACCTGCGTTCAGACCGAAGATCCCGGTCCGACCCATCACCGCGAGCGAGTCGGTCCGGTAAACGTCGCTGCCGACCCACGCGGGCGCCGAAACGTACGAACCCGGTCTGTCGAAGCGTTTCTCGCCGGTCGCGGCGTCGAACGCGGCGATCGTCTCTCGACCGACGGCGAAGAGCGTGCCGTCGACGAGGATCGGAGGCGCTGGGCCGGCGAACGTGTCGTCGGTTTCGTGCTCCCAGCGAACTGCCACGCCGTCGGTCGGACCCGAACCGGCCGGATTGTGTCCGGTGCAGGCGGCGTCACATCGCGGCAACGGCCAATCGGCGGGAGCCGGTTCGAGCCCCGCCGACGCGACGGTGTGACCGACCGACGCCCCGGCGACGACCACCCCGGTCCCGGCGACGAAACGACGTCTGGAGGGCATTTACTGAGGGTACGATCGGTCCCGTATAAATTCCTGTTGCGTTTCGACCACGTTCCGAACACCGTGGTCCGGCTACCGAGGTGGCTCAAACTGGACAGAACCGGATCGAACACGAGACGGACGGGGTAGCCGGTTCGAAATCCTTTTAGCGCCGACCGGGGGATAGTAGGGTAACTGAGTGACATCATGGACGTCGACATCATCGAAGAAGACGAGAACCCCATGTTGCATCGGACGGACGTTACGTTCGAACTGACCCACGACGACGCCACGCCGTCTCGGCTCCAGGTCCGCGACAGTCTCGCTGCCAAGCTGAACAAGGACGCGAACGAGGTCGTCGTCCGCAACCTCGATACCAAGTTCGGCATGCGAAAGACCGTCGGCGCTGCGAAGGTGTACGACACCGCCGATTCCGCGATCGAGGTCGAACAGGACCACATGCTCGACCGCAACAAGATCGGCGTCGACGCGGACGACGCTGCCGACGAGGCGGACGCCGAAGCGGAGGAGGCCTGAGATGAGCCGTCACGAACTTTACGCCGACGATGGAACCGTCGAGCGCGACGAGTGCCCGCGCTGCGGCGACGTGTATCTCGCCGAACACGGCGACCGCCGCCACTGCGGCAAGTGCGGTTACACCGAGTGGGAGTAGCGATGCGCCGAGCGCAGCGAGGGGCATCGACTATCACGAACGGCACACCGCGCCGTGAGCGGGCGGTGGAAACCGCTCGATAGCGTTCTGTAGGCGCGATCGACCGTGAGCGACTCACTACGCGTCCTCGGGATCGAGGGCACGGCCTGGGCGGCCAGCGCCGCCGTCTACGATTCCGAGACCGATTCGACGTACATCGAGAGCGACGCCTATCAGCCCGAGAGCGGCGGCATCCATCCACGCGAGGCCGCCGAACACATGCACGGGGCCATCCCACAGGTCGCCGAGGCGGCGCTCTCACACGCCCGGGAGCTGGCGGCAGCGAACGGTGGCGACGGAGACGCCGCCCACGGCGCCGACGAAGCGTCGGACGGCTCCGGCGACCCGCCGATCGACGCCGTCGCGTTCTCGCGCGGACCGGGACTCGGTCCGTGCCTGCGCATCGTCGCGACGGCCGCCCGCACACTCGCCCAGACGCTCGACGTTCCCCTGGTGGGCGTCAATCACATGGTCGCTCACCTCGAAATCGGCCGCCACACCGCCGACTTCTCGGATCCGGTCTGTCTGAACGCCAGCGGCGCGAACGCCCACCTGCTGGCCTACCGGAACGGGCGCTACCGCGTCGTAGGCGAGACGATGGACACCGGCGTCGGTAACGCGATCGACAAGTTCACCCGCCACGTCGGCTGGTCCCACCCGGGCGGGCCGAAGGTCGAGGCGGCTGCGGAAGACGGCGAGTACGTCGATCTCCCCTACGTCGTCAAGGGAATGGACTTCTCCTTCTCGGGGATCATGTCGGCCGCCAAGGACGCATACGACGACGGCGTTCCCGTCGAAGACGTCTGTCACGGACTGCAGGAGACGATCTTCGCGATGCTGACTGAAGTCACAGAGCGCGCGCTGTCACTGACCGGGAGCGACGAACTCGTCCTCGGCGGCGGCGTCGGCCAGAACGAGCGACTGCGCGAGATGCTCTCGGAGATGTGCGCGGCTCGCGATGCGTCGTTTCACGCACCGGAACCCCGCTTCCTCCGGGACAACGCGGGCATGATCGCCGTCCTCGGCGCGAAGATGTACGCCGCGGGTGATACCGTTCCGATCGAGGAGTCGGCGGTCGATCCGGACTTCCGTCCCGACGAGGTACCGGTCTCCTGGCGAGAGAACGCCGGTCGGCCGCTCGTCTCGCAGGAGCCGCCGGAGCGGACCGTCGACGGCGCGGAAGCCGTCGTCACCGTCGACCGGGCGGCCGGCGTCGTCACGAAGCGTCGGATTCAGAAGACCTACCGCCACCCCACCCTCGACGCGCGGCTCCGACGCGAGCGCACGGCGATCGAAGCGCGACTCGCGAGTCAGGCGCGTCGGGTCGGTGTTCCGACACCGGTCGTCCGCGACGTCGACCCGTACACGTCGACGATCACGTACGAGTACGTGGGCGATCGTGACCTCCGTGACGCGCTCTCCGTCGAGCGGGTCCGGGCCGTCGGGCGACACCTGGCGGCGATTCACGCCGCCGGGTTCGTCCACGGCGATCCGACGACGCGAAACGTCAGGGTGACCGGACCCGGAACCGACCGCCCGGGCCAGACGGGGTCCGAGACGTCTCGGGCGGGATCGAACGCGTCGCCGGTGGACGGCGAGCCGACCTACCTCATCGACTTCGGCCTCGGCTACCACACCGACCACGTCGAGGACTACGCGATGGACCTGCACGTCTTCGACCAGAGCCTCGTCGGGACGGCGAGCGAACCCGAACCGCTCCGGGCGGCGTTGCGCGGGGCCTATCGCGAGGCCGGCGACGAACGGGTGCTGGATCGACTCGCCGACGTCGAAGGGCGCGGGCGCTACGTCGGCGAGTGACGACGGCGTCCGCGAGGGACGCACCAGCACACAATACTCTTGACCCTTCGCGTCGTATCCGTCGGTATGGCAGACAAACCGACCTCCGGAGAGATTCTGGGGATTCCGTACAACTTCGAGCGACCGAGTATCGGCCGTCTGTTCTCGTCGTACTGGCAACCCGGCGAGGGGATGCTCGTCGAGAAGCCGTTCGGCGTCGGCTACACGCTGAACCTGGCAAACTGGCGTTCCTGGCTCGTCGTCGGGGTCGCGGCCGTGCTCCTGTGGAACGAGAGCGGCGGCCGTGGTGAACCCGACGCGGACGGAGAGAGCGAACCCGTCGAGGTCCTCGTCGACGACGAGTGAGTGCGAAGTGAGTGCGACCGGCCGTTCCCGACGCGTAACCGACGCGACTATTTTCGTGGCCCACGCCGACCCGACCATGACCATCCGATTCGTCACCGGCAACGAGGGCAAAGTCCGGGAAGCACGGGCGTACTTCGACGGGATCGCGGACGTAGAACAGGTCGCCTACGACTACGACGAGATCCAGGCGGCCGAACTCGAAGCGATCGCGCGCCGCGGCGCCGTCGAGGCCTACCGCGAACTCGGCGGAGACGACCCGGTCGTCGTCGAGGATTCGGGCCTCGCGATCGACGCGCTCGACGGCTTCCCGGGACCGTACTCCGCGTACGTCGAGGACACGCTCGGCATCGAGCGCGTCTGGCAACTGGCGGCCGACGAAGAGAACCGGCGCGCTCGATTCAGATCGGTGATCGCGTACGCGTCGGGTGATCCCGCCGATCCAGACGTCGAGACGTTCGTCGGGACCGTGGCGGGGACGATCGTCTCGCCGCGCGGCGAGGGTGGCTTCGGCTACGACCCGATCTTCGCGTACAACGGGACGACGATGGCCGAGATGGACACCGAAGCGAAGAACGCGATCTCACACCGTGGACGCGCGTTCGCCGCGTTCGCCGAGTGGTTCGCCGAGGAACGCTGAGCCGCCGGACGGGCGCGTTCGGAGTGGATCGACGCCGTGCCCCGCTGGTCGACGCCTGAACGCGCACCTCACGCACGCGGATCGCGGTCCGGACCCGGATACGTGCCCCCCTCGACGTGTTCGTGAAGGCTTTCGGGGTCGAACAGTCGTGCGAAGGCGTCCGGCGGACGGATGCTCACGTCGACACGTGGCTTGATGGAGAGGCCGGCCGCCGCCGAGGTGAGCCGATCGTCGTACGAGAGCAGGTGGGCGGCCTCGCCGGCGTACGCCGAGGCCAGCGCCGGGTGGTCGTCGGGCGGGTGCTCGACGGAGACACGCTCCGCGGTGAGCCGCTCACGGTGGTCCGCCGCGAGAGAAGCGTCGGCGAGCGCCGTGACGAGCGCCTCGGTGTCGTCTATGAGGTGGTCGCTCGCGACCAGCTCGACCCAGGAGTGTCGGCGGACGCAGTCGAGCGCCTCGCGTGCCTCCCCGTCGACGAGGAGGTCGGCAGCGAGGACGTCCGCGTCGGCGACGACCCGGGCGGGGTTCGGACGATCAGACATCGTCACCGTCCCCATCGTCTCCGTCGCCGTTCGGCGCCGGATCGCGGTCGTCGGTTCGCTGTCGATGCAGGGTGTCCCGGATCGCGTCGACGTCGGCGTCCGCCGGCGCGGCGCGCTCGAAGAGGTCGGCCCAGGTGGTCATCGGGCGACCTTCGATCCGCGCAGAAAAAAGCGTGTGCGTGTTCAGCGTCCCTCGGCTGTGCGGCGTCGCTCCCGGTAGACGTGCGCGCCTGTGGCGCCCGGTTACACCACCCCGATCCGATCCAGTTGCGCCTCCACGGCGGCTCGTCCGTCCGCATCGAGCGACCGGAGCGGTCGACGCGGGCTCCCCGCGGGTCGACCGCGCAGTTCGAGCGCGGCTTTCACGCCCGGGACGCCGTACTCGCTCACGGCCACGCGATTGAGTTCCGCGACCGTCGACTGGATGGATCGGGCGGCCTCACCGTCCCCGCGAGCGTGGGCGGCCGCGAGTTCGGCGACCCGTTCGGGGACGACGTTCGCGACACCCAGAATGCCGCCGTCGGCGCCGACGTCGAGCGCCGAGGCGTAGACACCGCCGCTGCCGACCAGGACGTCGAACGTCTCGTCCGCCGTCAGGCGAACCGTCTGCTGGAGGTGATCGACGTTCCCGGCGGAGTCCTTGATGCCGGCGACGTTCTCGTGGGCTGCCAGGCGGGCCGCCGTCTCCGGATCGAGCGCGACGTCGGTGAACTTCGGGACGCTGTAGAGGTAGATCGGGATCGGACTCTCGTCGGCGACGTCGCGATAGTACGATTCGAGCGTCTCGGCCGACGGATTGTAGTACGGCGGCGTGACGACGAGCGCTGCGTCGGCACCCGCCTCGGCCGCCGCCTCGGTCGTCGCGAGGGTGGAATCGTACCCCTCGCGACCCGTGCCGGCGAGCACCGGTCCGTCGGACGCGTCGGCGACGGTCTCGACTACAGCCCGGGGTTCGTCCGCCGAGAGGAGCGGCGCCTCGCCCGTGGAACCGCACGGGACGAGGAAGTCGACGCCCGCCCCCTCCAGCCAGGAGACGAGCGAGGCGAGGCGGTCGTGATCGATGCGGCCGTCGGCGGTGAACGGTGTGACGATGGGGACGCCGGTACCCTGCATGGCGCGGTATCGGAGGGCCGGCGAGAAAAGCCCCCGGCTACAGGCAGATCGGTGTGCGCGGAGTTCGGAGGCGGAGGGGACGTCGGAGGCACCGCCCAGAACGACAACCCTTCGGTGTGGCTCGATGTCAGCCCCGCAGTGGGCTTTCCGGCTCCTCAGTGTGACTCCTTGTACTCGCCGACGACTTCCTGGGCCATCTCCTGGCCGTCCCCGAAGAGCATCAGGCAGTTGTCCTCGGCGAAGAGCGGGTTGGGAATCCCCGAGAAGCCGGGGCTGAGGCTGCGTTTGTTGACGACGACGGTTCCGGCCTCCGCGACGTTCAGGACGGGCATGCCGGCGATCGGGCTGGAGTCGTCCGTGTTCGCGAGCGGGTTGACCACGTCGTTCGCCCCGATGACGAAGACGACGTCGGTCTGGGCGAACGTGGGATTCACCTCCTCTAGTTCCGTCATCCGGTCGTACGGGACGTCCGCCTCGGCGAGCAGGACGTTCATGTGGCCTGGCATTCGGCCGGCGACGGGGTGAATGCCGAACTCGACGTCGACGTCGTTCTCGGCTAAGAGTTCCGAAAGTTCCGCCACGGCGTGCTGGGCCTGCGCGACGGCCATGCCGTAACCGGGAACGATGACGACGCGGCTTGCGGTATCGAGCAGCATCTCGACCTCCGTCGGGGAGGTCTCGGTGATGTTGCCCTCGTAGATCTCGTCGACCTCGTCGTCACTCGTCCCCGCCTCGCCGAAGCCGCCGAAGAGGACGTTCGTGAGCGACCGATTCATCGACTCGCACATGATCACCGTCAGGATCATGCCGGCCGCACCGACGAGGGTCCCCGCGATGATGAGCGCGCTGTTTCCGAGGACGAAGCCGGTTCCGGCCGCAGCGAGGCCAGAGTAGGCGTTGAGCAGGGCGATGACGACGGGCATGTCCGCGCCGCCGATCGAAATCACCAGCGTGACGCCGAGGACGGACGCGGCGACGAGCAGGAGCCAGAACGACGGCACGGCCGACCCCTGCAGGACGCCGGCGAGGACGTCGGGCTGGACGATCATGTAGAGCCCGCTGGCGACCGCGATTGCGAGGAGGGCGGCCTTGACGACGTGCTCGCCAGTGTAGCGGATGGCCGAGCCGGTGACGAGGCCGTGAAGCTTGCCGGCGGCGACGAGGCTGCCGGTGAACGTCACGGCGCCGATGATCCCCGAGGCGGCGGCCGCGACGCCGACTTCCGCCGGGATCGCCCCACCGTTGGCCGACCCCAGCTGGACGACCTCCGCACCCGCCACGAGGGCGGACGCGCCGCCGCCCATCCCGTTGAAGAACCCGACGAGCTGGGGCATCTCGGTCATCTGGACCTTTACGGCGAGGACGGTGCCGATCGCACCGCCGACCACGAGTCCGGCGAGCAGGATCGCCGGATCGAGGATCTCGAACGCGATCACGGTCGCCGCGACGGCGACGAACATCCCGGCCGCGGAGGTGAGGTTGCCCCGGACGGCCGTCCGTGGGTGGGTCATGTCGCGCAACCCCTGGATGAACAGGATCGCCGCGACGAGGTAGACGAGCGAGAGGCCCGTGTCTCCGAGGAGTTCGACCATCCTACTCACCGCCTCCGTGGAAGTCAGAGAGCATGTAGTGACTCACGAGGTAGCCGCCGACGACGTTGACCGTCGCCATGACGACCGCGAGAAAACCGAGAACCGTCGCGATCGTCGTCTCGCCCGAGCCGGCGACGACGACGGCGCCGACGAGCGTGATGCCGGTGATCGCGTTCGACCCGGACATCAGCGGCGTGTGCAGCGTCGCCGGGATCTTCGTGATGACCGAGTAGCCGAGGAAGGCCGCCAGCACGAAGAACGTGAGGTAGGTTACGTACTCGCTCATCGCTCACCACCTCCGGCGGCTCCGACGGCGGTCAGTGGATCGGGCGAACCCGGGTCGGTCCGTTCGACCGATCCCGCACTTTCACTCGCCATCGTCGTCCTCCGTTCTATCGCCACCAGCAGTTCCATCGGTATCGTTTGCCTCCGTACCGTCCGCATCGTCGTCCCTCGAGTCGTCGCCATCGTCGTCCGTCGAGTCGTCACCATCGTCGTCCGCCGTTTCGTCCGCAGCCTCGTCGTCCACGTGGGGATTCCGGACCGTTCCGTCGTGGACGAGTAGCGTCGCGTCGACGATCTCGTCGGTCGTATCGATCGTGAGCGTGTCGTCGTCATCGAGCAGACTCCTGAAGAAGTTCGTCACGTTGTTCGCGTAGAGCCGGCTGGCCGTTCGGGCGACGGTCGCCGGGAGGTTCGTCGGGCCGAAGATCGTGACGCCGTCGTAGGTCACGGTCTCGTCGGCGACGGTCGGTTCGCAGTTGCCGCCGCCCGCAGCGGCCAGGTCGACGACGACCGAGCCGTCGGCCATCCCGTCTAGCATCTCGTTCGTGACGAGTTCGGGCGAGGGGCGACCAGGAACGGCGGCAGTCGTGATGACCACGTCCGAGTCGCCGACGACGTCGATCATCATCTCGCGCTGTTTCCGGTAGAACTCCTCGTCCTGTTCGCGAGCGTGACCCTCCTCGTCGGAGGCGTCGTCGGTCTCCAGGTCGAGTTCGACGAACTCGGCGCCGAGGCTCTCGACCTCCTCTTTGACCTCGGGACGAATGTCGTAGGCCCGGACGTTCGCACCGAGACGGTCGGCGGTGGCGATCGCCTGCAGTCCGGCGACGCCGGCGCCGACGACGAAGACGTCCGCCGGTCGGACCGTCCCGGCGGCAGTCATCTGCATGGGGAACAGTTTCGGGAGCGCCTCCGCAGCCATCACCGCCGCCTTGTACCCGCCGATGCTCGCCATCGAGGACTGGGCGTCCATCGACTGGGCGCGACTGATCCGCGGGACGAGTTCGAGCGCGAAGGCGGTCACGTCCTGCTCGGCCAGCGTGGATAATTCGTCGTCGATCGAATACGGACCGAGTAGACCGACGACCAGCTGGTCGTCCCGGTACCGGTCGGCGTCGTCCTCAGGCGTGGCTCCCAGGCCGCGCACCTGGAAGAGCACGTCCGCCCGATCGAACACCGTCGACCGATCCGGGACGACATCGCACCCGACCTCCCGATACTCGTCGTCTGACCAGCCGGCGCGTTCTCCCGCGCCGGCGGTGATACACACGTCGAATCCATCGTCGCCAAGCTCCGCGGCGAGCGATGGCGTGAGCGGTACTCGCGTCTCGCCGTCGACCGTCTCGCCTGGTACCCCGATAATCATTCTCTCACACACGTCGTGGTGAATTTGAAATACCAAACATAGTACTTATATCTTTCCGTACACTGTCGAGATTGTCAACAAAAACCAGGCACATTCGGAAAGTTCGTGCAATTGTTACCGGATTCTGTCGACACGTGTCAGCAGCACGGAGGGAATGGGCCGCTCTGCACCCGGACAGCCTGGAAGACGGTCGGATACCTCGAAGACGGTCGTGTAGCAGGCGTTCACGACAGACCACGACGCGACGACGGCCGGGCCAACGCGGGTACGGTTACGACCGGAGTCCACGACGGCAACGCCACCCCCGGTCGCGGGCTCGACTCGTCCGCCGTCTCCTCGACGACGTACTCCTGGTCGACGGTCGCAGCCTGGAGACTGTCGACGGGAGCGTGATCCGCCGTCAGTACCGGGACGTCGTCAGTCTCGGGTTCCGGAAGCTTCGAGGCGACGGCCCCCTCGAGATCGACGCCGACGTCGCGGGCGTCGTTGCGCGCCCGGAGGTCCGACTCGGAGAGGGTCTTCGCCCGCTTCGTGGCGACGATCTCGACGTTCTGGACCGAGTCGTACGGCGACGTCCGAAAACTGTCGGTCGACGGGAAGGCCGCGTCGATCGTCTTGTACTGGGCGCGGTAGAACGCCGACCCCGAGCCACGCGGTGCCGAGATGACGTTCGCGAGGAAGACACCGTCGTCTGAGAGGCGGTCCTCGACGAGCTCCATGAACCCCAGCTGGGTCATGTGCAACGGGACCTGCGTCTTCTGGTAGGCGTCGAGGACGATCAGGTCGTACGTCGTCTCCGCCTCGCGGAGGAACTGCCGGCCATCCCCCGTGTGCGCGGTGAGATTCTCGCTCTCCTCCAGCTCGAAGTACTCTTTCGCGACCCGCGTCACCTCGGGGTCGAGTTCGACGACGTCGACGGAGACGTCGTACGTTCGCTCGAAGTCCGTCGGGCCGGTGTAGCCCCCGCCGCCGATGAACAGGACGTTCTCGATCGAGGAGGGGTCCTCGGCGTACAGGAGCGGGAGGTGAAAGTACGTCGTGTACTCGAAGACGTGTCGGTCGGGGTCGTCCAGATCCATCGCGCTGTGGGTCGCGCCGTCGAGGTAGAGCCATCGTTCTCCGTCGTCGTCGACGACTTCGAGTTCCTGGTGGGGCGTCTGGGTCTGGTAGACGACCTCGCCGCGCGGATCGAGACCGACCGACCCCGCGCTGACGGCGACGACGAGCACGACCACGACGGCGAAACTGGCCCCGAGCCCGTCGAGTTCCGTCGGCGAGAGTGAGAGGACGACAGCCGTCCCGACGCAGAGGAGGCCGAAGAGGAGACCGATCGCGTCGATGCCGAGGGTCGGAACCAGGACGTACGTCGTCGCACCGGCTCCGACGATGCTGCCGATCGTCCCGAGCGCGTAGACGTGGCCGGACGCCTCGCCCGTCCCCTCCTTCACCGAGAGCTCTGCCGCGTACGGGCTGACGAACCCGAGGAGGTACGTCGGTGGGCCGAAGAGGGCGGTGACGGCCGGGACCGACGCGTACTGGGCCGGTAGCGGGAGTTGCACGGAATAGAACAACAGCGTGTCGCTGGCGTACACCACGAACGCCACGTAGGCCGCCGTGGCGAGCATGATCCAGGTGAGTCGCCGGTTCGACGCCGACCCGGCACGCTTCCCGCCGCGCCAGTATCCGAGGCTCAGCGCGGCGAGGAGGACCGTGATGATGCTGCCCCAGGTGTAGATGCTACTGCCGAACTGGGGGGCGATGAGCCGCCCGGCCAGGATCTCGAGCCCCATGCTGACCACACCGGAGACGAAGACGGCCACCTCGGGGTCGGACGGGCGCGACAGGACTCGAGAGGGCGCCATTATCGAATCGACGGGGGCCGGACGTGAGAAACTGTCGACTCGCACGCCCGGGTCGACAGCGTACCGGACGCGTCGCGTCGAACGACTCGTGGCGGCCCGCTCGTCCGACGATGTATTCGATATGACAAGATTGATACGCTACTGGGGTCATCCTCCCTCGCACGAGGAGACGATCGCTATGGACACAACGTTCACCCATCGACCGTCGTTCACGCACATCGTCGTCGAACTCACGTCCGGAGAGACGATCCGCGCCGAACCGGGGGCGCTGGTCGGTCACTCCCCCACCGTGTCGATCGAGACGACGAGCAGCCGCGACGGGCTGCTCAGCTCCGCGAAGTCGGTGCTCGGCGGTGAATCGCTCGTCGTCAACGAGTTCACCGCCGAGGGTGGACCCGGCGAGTTGCGGCTCGCACCACCCACCCCTGGGGACGTCATGGAACACGAACTGAACGACGAGACGCTGTACACCACGGACGGGGCCTTCCTCGCGTCCACGACCGGAGTCGACGTCGACTCCGAGTTCGGTGGGCTCAAGTCGATGCTGGGCGGGGCTAGTCTCACCCCGCTGGCACTGAAGGGGACCGGCACCGCGTTCATCGACGCCTACGGCGGTCTGGAACGCCTCGATCTGGACGCGGGCGAGTCGTACACGCTGGACAACGAGCATCTGATCGCCTGGGACGACAGCGTCGAGTTCGAAACCCGTCGCGTCGGCGGGCTGAAATCGACGTTGCTCAGCGGGGAGGGGCTCGTCTTCGACTTCACCGGTCCCGGCTCCGTCTGGTACCAGACGCGTGATATCGACAGTTTCGTCGGACTCATCGCACCCAAACTCCCGACCGGCGACAGCTAGAGGGGAGAGAACGGGTCGAACGGCCGGTTTGGCGACCTCCCAGCCCTGACGGTGCAGGAAGCCCGCGCGGACGGCTGACCGGTCAGGCCCCAGAGGAGAATCGACCCCACCGTTCTGGCGCCGTCAACAGAAAGCTTATCCCGATATATCAGATAGGAAGAATATGCGACGTCGTCAGTACCTCGCGAGCGGGGCTGCCCTCCTCTCCGTCGCCGTTGCCGGGTGCGGTCATCCGCCGGTCGTCCTCGACTTCGACGAGGCCTCGGACGAGGACATCGCCGACGAGTTCTCGATCAGTCCCGACCCTGGTGACGAGGAATATTCGGTCGTCTCGGCGGCCATCGAAAACGAATCCGCCACCCGGCGCGGACGGCGTGAACTGTTCGACCACGACGACACGGTCCTGTTCGAGGGCGGCGTCTACGAGGTGAACGAGACGCGAACGGAACCCGTCGAGATGACGGTCTACGAGGTCCGCATCGACTTCGATCCGACGAACACGACGGCCGAGTTGGGTGAGATCCAGTTCGACGAACTTCCCGAAGTGGACCGTCAGCGGCTCGATCCACCGATCACGGAGGAGGAGCCCCCGAACAGTGAGGGATACGACGCCGGCATCGACTACGGAATCGCCGACGGGATCGAAACCGAGTCGGTCCTCGTCCCCGAGCAAGGGTACGACATCATCGTTGTCGACGGGAATCGGTATCGAGTCGACACCGTCTCCCGCACGACGACTGGCGGCGACTTCCGGTACGAGGTCACGCAGGTCGCCCCGGACGTCGAGTCCTTCGCCGATCGGATCCGCGACCGGTACCTGTTCACCCTCTCCGGTCTCTCTGAAGACGAACGGGCGGTGGTCGAGGAGGCGATCGACGGCGCCTACTTCGAAGAGACCGACGCCTTTCACTCCGTGGTCGATCGCATACGGGAACACGAGGGGATCTCGGAGGACAGTTTCTACGGGACGTGGCTCCTTACGTACGAGGGCGTCGAGTACCTCGTCTACGCCGAGTGGTAGTCACGTCACGACGCACTGAGACCGCGTCCGGGACGGCCCTCGACCACCGCCGTCGCAGTACCGATCCGACTCAGCGACGACGGCCGGTCGGACCGACCCCGAGTCACGACGTGGACTCGACGGACAGACGTTACCGGCCCCTGCGGACGCGGAACCAGCTCCGCCGACCCACGACCACGCCTTGCGTGACGCCCACGGACCGTGCGACGATGTAGCGTCGGCGTTCTCACCGTATACCCTGCGTACTGGCCCGTATCGATGCACCCAATTCCGGTCTCACCACCCCGACGGGGCCGTTCCAGCGTAGACCGAACACGAAGTCGAAAGCGTTCGACGCTCGGTCCCGTCGGAACGTGTGGTAACAGTCACCAACGGGCATAAGTACACGCGACGAACCAGTACATTTATCACTCGATTCGTGATTCCCGCAAACGAACGGGGTCCGACGTATCGGCGACAGCAGCGGTCTCCCTGACACGTCTCTCTAAGACGACAGCTGATACGTCTCTCGACGACGACAGCTGACACACCCCTCGACGACGACAGACTACAATGGCGCGATCGAACTCACACGACGGTGCACCGACGACAGAGTATCCTGGACTTCCGCGGACGGCGGTAGCGTACTGGGAGGCCTACGCGGGCGTCCTGGTCTCCGTCTCCGTCCTGTTCGGACTCACCGGATCGGCGCTGGTGCTGGCGCTGCTCGAGCTCTACCCGGCAGCCGTCCCGATGATGGGTATCGCCGTCGTGAGTCTCGTCTTCCACCTGGCAGTCCTGTACGTCAAAGACGTCTGGGCGGGCGAGTACAACCCGGACCAGACACACGTCGCCTCCTCCCGGAGCCTCTTCGCACTGCTTTTGATCGCTGTGGCCTTCGCCGCCGTGTTCATCGCCCTCGGAACGCTGGCCGGAACCACCGCCGCGGCAGTCGTCGACCTCCCGTACGCGGCGGCATTCGTGGCGACGTACTATCCCGTCCTCGATCTGCTCGGCCTGCGACGCGGGCTCTGGACGCCGGGATCGCTCGTTCTCGCGAGTGTCGTCTTCGTCCTCACCTCGGTACTCGACGTCCAGCAGCCCATGGTCGAGTCGCTTCCAGTCATCGGCACCCGGCAGCGTCAACACCTCTAAGGTCGGCCGTCGGTCGATCCGGCGCGAACAGATCGATCGCCCTCGCTCATGCACCAGCCCACCAGCGTGAGCGAGACGGAGATGCCGGCACCCCACGAGAGCATATCCAGGTAGCCCACGGAGACGACGCCGAGCCACCGACACGACAGCCCGACACCTACGACGAGGGCGATCGGGACGGATTTGACGGCGAACTCGTAGGCAAACTTCGCCCAGAAGCCGATCACTTGCTCGTGATAGCTGTCGGACCGGTAGAGTTCGTTGAGGCGACGCTGATAGGATATCGATTCGTCGACAACCGGGCCGTCGTCGGGCCGCGGCTGTTCGTCGGTCGGGATGGGTGAGAGCGACGCACGCTCTGGGGGTCCATCCATCCGTTCATCTGTATCCACGAGTGGCTTTCATTTATTTGTTCGAAAGTAAAACCGTTCGGGTTCTATCGAGCACACAAGTCCGGACGATCCGGTGACGTCACGGTTGCACCGACCCGTCTGAAGACTCCTCAGAATGGGTACGTGAATGCGGACGACACCCGGCATACGAGTGAATCAGTGAATCACGAGCGACGAGAAGAGACACTGGCGACGCCACGCACGACAGTCGTCACCACGACCGAAACTGCCTCCTTCCAGCGCGACGCAGGACGAGTATGCTGTTCACGCCAGGGCCGACGGCAGTGGCGCCCGCCGTCAGAGAGGCGATGGCCGAACCACAACCGAATCCGGACGTCGATCCGGCGTTCGCCGAACGCTACGTTGACCTTTGCGAGAAGCTCGCGCAGGTGTACGACACGGACCACGACGTCGTCGTGCCCGGAGGCGAGGGAATCCTCGGGCTCGAAACGGCGATCGACTCACTGGTCGCACCGGGTGATCGCGTCCTCTGCGTCTCGAACGGGCTCTACGGCGACGGCTTCGCCGACTTCGTCGAGTCGTACGACGGCGACCCCGAACTCGTCGACGCGCCGTTCGACGAGGGCTACGACCTGGAGGCGATAGAGGCGGCACTCGACGGCGCCGACGCGGCCGGCGAGCCGTTCGCGATCGCGACGATGGTTCACTGCGAGACGCCGACCGGCGCGATAAACGACCTCGAACCGGTGCTGGACCTGCTCGACGATCACGATGTCGTCTCCGTCGTCGACGCCGTCTCCTCGCTCGGCGGGACGCCCGTTCCGACCGACCGGATCGACGTCTGCCTCGGTGCGTCGCAGAAGTGCTTCTCCGCGCCGCCGGGACTGACGACCGCCGCGATCAGCGATCGTGCGTGGGAGCGCATGGAGTCGCGTGAGCCCACCTCACTGTACACGAACTTCCTGCCGTGGCGCGACGTCTCCGACGGCTTCCCGTACACGCACCTCGGCGCGAACGTGGCCGCGCTCGACACGGCGGTCGACCTCGTGCTCGACGAGGGCGTCGAGGCCGTCTACACGCGTCACGAGGCGGCCGCCGAGCGCTGCCGAGAACGCGGGGCCGAACTCGGCCTCGAACTGTATCCCGACGCCGAACGGGCGTCTCCCACGGTCACCGCGTTCTCGCTCCCAGGCGATGCTGCTCGCGTACAGCGGCGTGTCGCTGCGGACGAGGACGTCGTGCTGGCGACCGGGCTCGGCGAGATGGCGGACGACATCCTCCGCATCGGCCACATGGGCTACAACGCCGACGTCCAGAAGGTCGATCGCGCGATGGACGCCGTCGAAGCCGTGCTCTCGTGAGAGAGGCGACGGGAAACCGAGAAACAGATCGGCGCTGGTGAGTGAGCGGCCACGTATTGGTCGATACCCAGTGCCGGCACAGATCGTCCCACGGAGCCACTTTCGATCAGGGTCTCGACTGCCGTCCGTCAGCCGCCTGAGACGAGGCGTGCCTCCCGAGCATCAGATAGAGGAAGAATCCAGCGATCGAGAGGAGGAAGACGACGACGGCCCACATCATCGGGTGCCGGCCGTCCTGCTCCCAACTGAACGCGTCTACGAACGTCCAGATCGCCATGACGACGTTCGCAATGACGACGAGTTGGCCGACAAAAGACCCCAAACTGATGTACTGGGTAGACAGAAATATCGTTTCGATCATACGACTACTGAATAGTACCAACGCATGAATCCGTCGGTGATACTGGTCGTACCACCAACCGTCTGGCGACGGTCTCCGGACCTGCTGGCGCCGACGCTTACCGGGCCATCCGTTCGATTGCGAGTTCGTACGGTCCACTCCCCTCCGGAAACGGACCAGGAAGAATCATCAGGACGAGTTCCGATTCGGCACTGCGAACCATCCCGGAGAGGGTGAACGGCCCCGCCGCGCCGGTCAGGATGTTCATCCCGTGTGGGCTACTCATCACTGCGTCGATCGCCGTCGGAAAGCCGACACGCTCGCCTGCTTCGACTAGGTAGAACCCCTGGAGGCCTTGCCCGCCAGTTCGACTGCCGTCCACGCGCACCCGATCACCGGCCGCCACGTCGTCGATTGCGTAGCGATGGCACGCGGTTCCCGGTGGAATCTCCGCTGCAATCGACTCCCCTGGGGCCAATCGACCTTCCACACCGTTCGCTGATGCTTCCGTCACCCGAGGCGCTGCCTGGATGACCCGATCGTCGGGTCGGTGGGCATCGAGAGAGTGGACCGCTCCGGCGATCGCACCGAGGTCTCGCTCAGTAACGCCTTGCGCCCCGACGACGATGCCGTACGTCGAGTTCGAACCGTCCCCGCTCCGGGCCTCCTGCTCGTCACCGGGGCCGGTTCGGGCGTCAGCAGCTGTGTCCGACGTGGCGCTCCCGGCCATCGCCACGAACGTCGTTCCGTCTCCCCCACAGTGGAACCACCCCTGTGTCAGGAACTCGTACCCCGGTACCCGCGTTTGCTGGCGACCGCCGTCCGTACAGGCGCCGCCGTACTGCGGTAACTCGTCCAGTTCTGCGCCCGGTGTGTCTCGGGCCAGTCGGTGAACCGAGACCTCGATGCCAGGTACGTCCCAGGATGTAGCGTATCCGTTCAGATCAGGCGAGGCGACGAGAAACGGGTGACCCTCGACGGGCGTCCCAGAGACGTCGTCCCACGCGTTCGGCACGGCGAACTGGATGGTGCCCGACTCGTCTGCCACCACACGCTGGACTTCGTAGTCATCTTCGCTTCGTCGTCCGTCCTCGGCGGACACGGTGTCAGCTCCCGAATCGGGCGACGGCATCTGCGACCGTCCGCGCACCGGGTCGCCAACTCGCCCCTGCCCGAGGACCGCAACGACGGCGGCACTCGCGCTGAGCAACGATCGACGCCCGACGCGCTCGTTCCCGCGGCTCGTACCGCTGCGACTGAGTCGATCCGGTTTCTCCTCACTCATGGGCCGGTCTACACCGAACGGTGTCAAAAACCACTGTCGTACGACGGAGAACCGTTCGACACGCGTGGTGGATTCGTGGTCGAATATGGTATTCAGAAGTGGTACCCGGAGCCAGTCGACCGTCGACTCGCAACCGAATTCACCACGGATTTGTACCACCGGCCGGTAGGTCTCCGTATGCGACCGCCACAACCCGACGCTCGGCCAGTTGCCCTCACCATCGCCGGGAGCGACTCCGGCGGCGGGGCCGGAATCCAGGCGGATCTGTCGACGTTCGCAGCCCACGACGTCTTCGGGACGTCGGCGATCACGGCCGTGACGGCCCAGCACACCCGTGGTGTCGAATCGGCACACGTCCTGCCCCGCGAGGCGGTGGCGGCCCAGATCGACGCCGTCGTCGACGACTTCGCCGTCGGTGCCGCGAAGACGGGGATGCTCGCCGAGACGGCGATCGTCTCACTCGTCGCCGATCGCGCCGCTGACGCGACGTTCCCGGTCGTCGTCGACCCGGTCATGGTCGCCACGTCGGGCGATCGACTCCTCGATCGGGACGCCGAGGCCGCGTACGAGGAACTGCTCGCCGAAGCGACCGTCGTCACGCCGAACGCGGACGAGGCGACGGTCCTCACCGACGTCGAGATCACGGGCGTCGACCGGGCGGTGGAAGCGGGCCGTCGACTCCTGGAGACGGGCGTCGACGCCGCGCTGGTGAAGGGCGGGCACGTCCCTGGCGAGACGATCACGGACGTGCTCGTCGCTGATCCGGACGCTGTAGAAACCCACGACGCGACAGGCACCACTGGGGAGGGAGCTGGCGAACTCGTCGACGGCGCGATCGTCGCCACGTTCGAGCACGAGCGCGTCGACACGGAGGCGACGCACGGCTCCGGCTGCACCCTCTCGGCCGCAATCGCCGCCCGACTGGCTCGCGGAGACGACCTCGTCGACGCCGTCGGCGGCGCTACCGATTTCGTCGCCGAGGCGATCGCCCACCACTACGGCGTCGGGCAGGGACCCGGCGCGGTCAACCCGCAGTTCGACCGCCGGTCCGTCGAGTAAGTTCGATCACCGGTCCGACGAGTAATCAAGCGGCGCGGCCGCGCGTGCGAGTGGTCGAGACGATCCCGGGGCAGCATCTCGGGGCAGCTTTTTGTCGAATCGCGCGGAGTGGGGCGTATGGTCGAGAGTCCGTTCGACACCGAGTTCCGCGTCGGCGAGGTCGTCGACGCCGAGTCGTTCCCCGAGACGAACAAGGACGCGATGACGAAACTGTGGATCGACCTCGGCGACGAGGAGATCCAGTCCGCGGCCCAGCTCGACTATCACTACGACCCGGACGACCTCGTCGGCCGGCGGGTGCTCTGTGCGACGAACCTGGGATCGGTCCGGATCGCAGGCTTCGAATCGGAGGCGCTGACCGTCGGCGTCCCCAGCGACGAAGGGTATCCCGTGCTCGTAAGTCCGGACGACGGGTTCGGAGTTTCCCCGGGGGCACCGTTGTACTGACGGGAGCCGGCATCCGGCTGACGGGTGCGCCGAGTTTTCGCGGGCAACATCGTCGCTCGAAAGCTGGGATTGCTCGATCAGCTGACGGACGGCAAGACCGCGGTCGGAGGCCAGCTTCGCCGTCTGTGAGCCATCGGCTTTATTTTCGGAGACACCTAGAGGTGAGCAGTGTCGGCGATCGAAACCGCCTACCTCGTCGGGCTCGGGATCGCGACGGTCGTCAGCCTCGGGATCGCGGCGCTCGCGGTGCAACATCGCGAGCGGACGGACGCGTTCGCGCTCACCGTGCTCACGACCGGAATGGCGATCTGGGCGGGCGGCGACCTGATGAGTGCGCTCGTCGTGTCGCGGTCGGCCACGATCCGATGGGTACAGGTGAGCTGGGTCGGCGTCGCGGTCGTACCGGTCGCCATCTTCTGCTTCGTCGTGATCTACACCGATCGGTGGTCGCTCACGCCGGCCCGCGTCGCCGGGCTTGCAGTCGTTCCAGCGGTGACCGTCGGCCTGGTTCTCACCAATCCCGCACACCAGCTGATCTGGACAGCTATCGAGGCGTCGACGCAACCGCCGAGCGGCTACGCGTTCGACAACGGCCCGGCCTACGTCGTGTTTACGGTCTACAGCTACCTCCTCCTGGCGATCGCCACGGGAATCCTCGGCACGTACCTCGCCGCCTCGACGGGGCTCTACCGCGGGCAGATCGTCGCCCTCCTCGTCGGGGCACTCACACCGTGGGCGAGCAACGTGTTCTACGTCACCGGCTGGGTCGAGATCAATGCGACCTCGCTCGGCTTCGCCATCTCGGCGACAGCGTTCGCCGTCGCGGTGCTCGAATATCGGCTGATCGACATCAGTCCGATCGCCAGGCGAACCGTCTTCGAGCAGATCACCGACGGCGTCGTCGTCCTCGACCGGGAGGTGCGCGTCAGCGACGTGAACTCGAGCGGCGCCGCGTTTCTCGACCTCGATCCACAACGCGCACTCGGACAGCGCGCGACGGCGGTGCTCCCGGCGACCGTCGCCGACTGGCTCGCGGCCGATACTGACGGGGAGGACGAGTTGGTGACAGACGAGGGCAGCGCCGAGCAGACGGGTGACAATCGAACAGCGAGCAGGGGCCCGACCCGTTCGACCACGGTCGGCGTCCGAGAGCGAGGCGAATCGCGGCAGCTCTCGGCCACGAAAACCACGTTGTACGACGACAACCAGCGAGTCGGCCAACTGCTCATCCTCCGCGACGTCACCGAACGCCACCGCTACGAGCGCGAACTCGAGCGCCAGAACGAGCGCCTCGACCGCTTCGCCAGCGTCGTCAGTCACGACCTCCGGAACCCCTTGAACGTCGCCGACGGCTACCTCTCCATCCTCGCCGAGCGCCACGACGATCCCGAGATCGACGAGATCGAGACCTCGCTCGATCGCATGGAGGACATCATCGAGGACGTCCTCACGCTCGCCAGACACGGCGACGCCGTCTCCGATCGGACCGTCGTCGAACTCTCGACGATCACGGATCGGGCGTGGAACGGCGTCGACACCGCCGACGCGTCGCTCCGAATCGAGACCGGTGGTCATCGGGTCGCCGCCGACGCCTCCCGGCTCACCCAGGCGCTCGAGAACCTCTTTCGCAACACGGTCGAACACGGCGGCACCGACGTCACCGTCACCGTCGGGACGATCGCGGCCGACGGCACGGACGGATCGACCGGCGAGCGATCGGCTGCCCCAGACACCAGCGAGAGCGCCGGCTTCTACGTCGCCGACGACGGCGTCGGGATCCCCGAAGATGCCCGCGAGGACGTCCTCGAATCGGGATACACGACGAACCAGGACGGCACCGGACTCGGCCTCGACATCGTCGGCCAGATCGTCGAGGCCCACGGCTGGTCGCTCGCCGTCACCGAGTCGATCGACGGCGGTGCTCGCTTCGAGATCCGCTACGAACCCGCTCACGAGCCGGACGGCGACGAGGCGACCGGCGTTCACTCACGGCCGTCCTGATCTGTGCCGCCCACTACCGGGCCATCGCGACGGTCTCGGCGATCGGCGATGGCCGCTGCCGTTATATCGGCGGACCACAATTTCGTGATGATGGTAACTCTCGCCACCGCGTACATGGTGGCCGTCGCGCTCGGCGCTGTCACGAGCGGGGTCATCGCGGGTCTCGCGCTTCGAAACCCCGAGCACGACGAAACGAGAGTGCTCGCGTTACTCACCGCCGGAATCGCGCTGTGGACCGGCGGCGATCTCGCGAGTATGCTCGTCGAGAGTCGCGAAGCGACGATCCTCGTCACCCAGACGATCCACTACCTGGGCGTCGCCATCGTTCCGACGACGGTCTTCCTCTTCGCCATCGTCTACACCGACTCAGACGAGTTTCTCACGCGCCGCCGTCTCGGTGCACTCTACATCGTCCCCGCCGTCCTGTACCTGCTCGCCCTTACTGGAACGTCACACTCGCTGCTGTGGACGGAGATCGTCCCCTCGGACGTGACGCCTGTCGGCTACGTGTTCGAAAACGGCCTCGGGTTTTACGCCTACGTGCTGTACGCCTACGGACTACTCGCCATCGGGACGATTCTCCTCGCCGGGTTCATCCGCCGGTCGAACGACCTCTATCGCGGGCAAGCGACGCTGCTCATGATCGCTGCGATCGCTCCCTGGGTGAGCAACGTCGTATACGTCCTCGCGGACACCGACATGGAACCGACCTCGTTGGGATTCACCGTCGCGGCCGGGGCACTCGCCGTCGCCGTGTTCAGGTATCGCCTGACCGACCTGCTGCCGATCGCCAGGGGTGCGGTGATCGAGCACATCACCGACGGCGTCGTCGTCCTCGACGGCGACGGGCGCGTCGTAGACGCGAACCCACAAGCCGACACGTACGTCCGCGGTGGCTGCGACGCGGCCCTCGGCCGACAGTTCGACGCCGTTCTGCCCGAGCAGATAGCCGGCTGGCTCGACACGGACGGACGGGTGACGACCGACGACGGTGAGAAGACGGCCACGACCGCGGTCCAACTCACGATCGACGGGACGCCGACGTACCTCACGGTCGAGACGACCGTCCTGACCGACGGCGACCGGCGGGTCGGCCAACTGCTCATCCTCCGCGACGTCACCGAACGCCACCGCTACGAACGAGAACTCGAACGCCAGAACGAACGTCTCGATCGCTTCGCCAGCGTCGTCAGCCACGATCTCCGGAACCCCTTGAACGTCGCCGACGGCTACCTCTCCATCCTCGCCGAGCGCCACGACGACCCCGAACTCGACGAGATCGAGACCTCGCTCGACCGGATGGAACACATCATCGAGGACGTCCTCACGCTCGCCAGACACGGCGACGTCGTCTCCGAACGCAGCCTCGTCGACCTCGCCGTTCTCGTGAACACCGCCTGGAACGGTGTCGACACCGCCGACGCGTCGCTGCGGATCGAGACCGGCGATCACCGCGTCGCCGCCGATCGGTCCAGACTCACCCAGGCGCTCGAGAACCTGTTTCGCAACGCCGTCGAGCACGGCGGCGCCGACGTCACCGTCACCGTCGGGACGATCGACGTCGACGACGCGCCGGCTTCGGCGACCGGGCGATCAGCCGCTCCCGAAACCAGTGAGAAGGTCGGCTTCTACGTCGCCGACGACGGCGTCGGGATCCCCGAAGACGACCGGGATGCAGTTCTGGAGTCGGGCTACACGACGAACCGGGACGGCACCGGACTCGGCCTCGACATCGTCGGCCAGATCGTCGAGGCCCACGGCTGGTCGCTCGCCGTCACCGAGTCGGTCGACGGCGGCGCACAGTTCGACATCTACTACGACGGCATCGAAGACAGCCCACCCGCCGACCACGGCGACACCGACCGCAGTGAACCCGCCACCGACGAATACGACCGCCCGGGGACGGACGCTGCTGACGATCCAAGCGAGGCGACGTCCGACGCCACGTGCGACTCGTCGGTGTCGTAATCGGTTCACTCGCAGCGGTATTCGAACGGCGACGGGCACCGCAGGCAGGTCGAACCCGCACGGTTTTCCCGGTCGACGCCCACCGGTCTCGTATGACCGAGGCGACGGGGATCGTCGGGGAGTTTCTCTCGCTGAAGGGCGAGACCGACGCGGAGCTACTCGCGATGCAGTGTGGCGACTTCTACGAGTTCTTCGGCGAGGACGCCGAGATCGTCGGCGACGAACTGGACCTCAAGGTCACCTCGAAGTCCTCGCAGGGCCAGTCCTATCCGATGGCCGGCGTGCCCTACGACGACCTGACGCCGTACCTAACGGCACTGGTCGAGCGCGGCTTTCGCGTCGCCGTCGCAGAACAGTACGAGACCGAGACGGGCCACGCTCGCGAGATCGAACGCGTGGTGACGCCAGGGACCCTGCTCGAGACACGCGACGCCGACGCCCAGTACCTCGCCACCGTCGTGGCGGCCGACCGGAGCGTCGACCTGGGTTCGAGTGCGAGCGGTGCGCACGCCGAGTGGGCGAACGACGATGGGGCGACCGCGAGCACCGGTGGACCACTCGACGACGAGGACGTCGCGTACGGCCTCGCATTCGCCGACGTGACGACCGGCCAGTTCCTCGTCGCGGACGCCGCGGACGTCGACGAGGTGCTGACAGAGTGTTACCGATTCGCCCCGGTCGAGGTGCTCCCGGGGCCGACGGTGCGAAACGACGATACGCTCCTCGGGGCGCTTCGGGAACGGACCGACGCGACACTCAGCCTCCACGAAGCGGAGGCGTTCGCCCCGAAGCGGGCCGCCCACGCCGTCCGGGAACAGTTCGGTGCGGAGCCAGTCGACCGCCTCGAGCTGCCGGAGCCGACGGTGGCGGCAGCCGGTGCCGTCCTGTCGTACGTCGAAGAGACGGCCGCCGGCGTGCTCGCCTCGATGACGCGCCTGCGGACCCACCGCGGCGACGACCACGTGACGCTCGACGCGACGACACAGCGCAACCTCGAACTCACCGAGACGATGCAGGGCGAGCGCGACGGATCGCTGTTCGACACCATCGATCACACCGACTCGAGCGCCGGCGCCCGGCGGCTCGCCGAGTGGCTCAAACGGCCCAGTCGCTCGCTCGAGACGCTCGAGCGCCGCCAGGATAGCGTCGCCGCCCTCGCCTCGGCCGCGCTGGCCAGAGACGAGATGCGCGAGGCGCTGGGCGAGACGGCCGACCTAGCGCGGCTGGCCAGTCGCGCCACCCACGGCAGCGCCGACGCCCGCGCGCTGTGTTCGGTGCGAGACACCCTCGCCGTGTTACCCCGGATCGCCGAGACGATCGAGTCGACGCCCGAACTCGCCGAGTCGCCGCTCTTCGAGATCGTCGACGAGCCCGACCGCGAGGCGGCGGCCGCCCTGCGCGAGTCGCTCGCCGCCGCCCTCGCCGCGGAACCGCCCTCGACGATCACCCAGGGCGAGGTGATCCAGCACGGCTACGACGACGACCTCGACGAACTGATCGAACGCCACGAAGAGCTGCGAGCGTGGCTCGATTCGCTCGCCGACCGCGAGTCGAACCAGCACGGCCTCTCGCACGTCAGCGTCGGTCGGAACAAGACCGATGGGTACTACATCCAGGTCGGCCGATCGGCCGCAGACGGCGTCCCCGAAGGCTACGAGGAGATCAAGCAACTGAAGAGCTCGAAGCGATTCACGACGCCGGAGCTCGACGAGAAAGAGCGCGAGATCCTGCGGCTGGAGGAGCGACGGCACGACCTGGAGTACGAACTGTTCTGCGAACTGCGCGAGCGCGTCGCCGACCGCGCCGAACTCCTCCAGGACGTCGGCCGCACGCTCGCGACGGTCGACGCGCTCGCCAGCCTGGCGACCCACGCCGCCGAGAACGGGTGGGTCCGCCCGGAGCTACACGACGGCGACGGGATCGATATCGAGGCGGGTCGCCACCCCGTCGTCGAGCAGACCACCGAGTTCGTGCCGAACGACGCCAGGCTGGGGCGGGTCGAAGCAAACGACGGTGACGGCAGCGACGGTCAGGGCCGCGACGGCGCGGCGAAGCCGTCGGGCGCCGATCGTGGCGACGAACCCCGATTCGTCGTCGTCACCGGTCCCAACATGTCGGGAAAGTCCACGTACATGCGCCAAGTGGCCTGCATCGTCCTGCTCGCGCAGGTCGGCAGCTTCGTCCCCGCCCGCGAGGCCGAGATCGGCCTCGTCGACGGCATCTTCACTCGCGTCGGCGCGCTCGACGAACTCGCACAGGGGCGCTCGACGTTCATGGTCGAGATGAACGAGCTCTCGAACATCCTCCACGCCGCGACCGAGGACTCGCTGGTCATCCTGGACGAGGTGGGCCGTGGAACCGCGACGTACGACGGCATCTCCATCGCCTGGGCGGCCACGGAGTACCTCCACAACGAGGTCGGTGCGAAGACGCTCTTTGCGACGCACTATCACGAGCTGACGAACCTGGGCGAACACCTCCCGCGCGTGGCGAACGTCCACGTTGCGGCGGACGAGCGAGACGGCGACGTGACCTTCCTGCGCACCATTCGTGAGGGGCCGACCGACCGCTCATACGGGATCCACGTCGCCGACCTCGCGGGTGTTCCCGACCCAGTCGTCGACCGCGCCCGAGACGTCCTCGACCGCTTGCGCGAGGAGAAGGCCATCGAGGCGCGTGGCGGCGGGTCGTCCGAGCCCGTCCAGGCTGTCTTCGACTTAGAGAGCGGGACCATGCAGACTGCGTCGGCGTCCGAGCCGTCAGTGCACGCCGGCCCGGGGGCCGATGGTGGAGCCCCCGACGCGGCGACCACCGACGGCGGCGCGGCGGGCGCCGCGGCAGCCGAAACGCCGACGTCGGACCAGCCTGCACTGGATCCCGACACCGAGGCCGTCCTCGAAGAACTCGAATCACTGGACGTGAACGCGACGCCGCCAATCGAACTGGCCTCGCGGATTCAGGAGCTGCAGACGCGCCTCGGGGACGATCGGTAGCGCGTCGGCGCGAGTGTTTTTTATCGGTGGCGGACCCGTCGCCGGTATGACCGACGGCGCGCTCGCCGAGCGACTCGCGACCGACGCGACAGAACCTCGGATCGTCACGCTCCCCGACGGCAGCGTGGACACCTACTACGACGTGTTCGACGAGCGCGGCGAACGGATTTCGACGCGCGACGCGTTCGCCGACCGGCTCGGTCGCGGGAACCACGAGTCCGTACCGCTCGAGCAACTCTCCCGCGAGAGTGGCGGACAAGCGGTGAACATGGCGAAGCAGGCTCACGCCCTGAACGCGGAGACGGTGTGCTACGGCCACCTCGACGACCCCGTCTTCGACGACCTCCCGATGGAAACCCACTCGATGGGAGAGCCGGCGCACGTCTCGATCTTCTCGTTCGACGACGAGGACCTCCTGCTCGCGGAGCGGTCGCCGGCCGTTGCAAACTGGTCGCTCGCGGATCTCGAGGCGGCGAGCCCCGACCCAACGGTCGGCGACGCCCTCGACGCGGACGCGATCTGCTGTGGCAACTGGGCGTCGGTCGACGGCCTCGCCCGCGCGTTGGAGACGCTCGCCGCGGTCCCGCTCGAGGCAGGAACGCTCGTTCTCGATCCCGGTTCGATCCGGCGTCGCCCCCGAGGCGAGGCGCTCTCGCTCCTCGACGCGCTCGGACGGCTAGACGAGCGGACCGATGTCGTCCTCAGCGTGAACGAGACGGAGTTCGGCGGACTCGTCGAGCGAGTCGAGGACGGGTCGGTCCAGGCGGACGGCGATCGGGGGCGGCTGGATCGAGTCCGTGAGAGTGCCGGCGTCTCGGCCGTCGTCGTCCACGCCGTCGACGCGGCGATGGCCGCGACGCGGGGTGGCGTTCGGCGCGTTGAGACGCTAGAGGTCGATCGACCGGTTCGGCGAACGGGCGCCGGCGACCGGTTCAGCGCCGGTCTCGCGGTCGGCCGCGCCAGCGGCTGGGACTGGGAGACGGCACTCGCTCTGGGCAACGCGTGCGCGGCGTACGCGGTCGAGACGGCTTCGACCGGGACTCGGGCGGACCTGCGATCGTTCGTGGCGCGGAGGAGGTCGTGAGACGGTCCGAGGTCACGTGGGCGGGTACCCGCCGGAAGCGCCACACCTATCGCCCGGGCCGAAGACGTACCGACGATGCACGAGCCTGACTTCGGCGTGGCGGGCAAGACCGCCATCGTCACGGGTGCGAGTCGGGGAATCGGACGATCGATCGCGGGGACGCTCGCGGCCGGCGGCGCGAACGTCACGATCTGTTCGCGGTCGATGGATCGGATTGGGCCGGTAGCGGAGGCCATCGATACCGAAACGGGAGCCGGATCGGCCCTCGCCGTCGAGTGCGACGTCCGGGATCGAGAGGCGGTCGAGGCCCTCGTCGACGAGACGGTCGACGCGTTCGGTGACGTCGATATTCTCGTGAACAACGCCGGCGGGGAGTTCGTCGCCCCCTTCGAGGACATCTCGCAGAACGGCTGGGAGACGATTCTGGACCTCAACCTGACGAGCGTCGTCCACTGCTCGCAGCTCGCCGGCGCGGTCATGCGCGAGAGCGACGGCGGCGTGATCGTCAATCTCTCGAGCGTGAACGGTCAGCACGCCGCGCCCGGTGAGAGCCACTACGGTGCGGCGAAAGCGGCGATCATCCGCCTGACTGAGACGCTCGCTGCGGAGTGGGCCGGCGACGGTGTCCGGGTCAACTGCGTCGCACCCGGACTGGTCCAGACACCCGGCGTCGCCGAGACCCTCGGCGTCCAGAGCGACGATATGCCCGCGCGCGAGGAGACGGACCGACGCATCGGCCACGCCGAGGAGATCGCCGACATCGTCCAGTTCCTCGTCAGCCCCGCCGCCTCGTTCGTCACCGGCGAGACGATCACCGCGAAGGGCGTTCCGCCAGTGGGTAACGTCATGTCGCCCGAGGAACTGGGTCTCGACAGCTGAACGAATCGAGCCCACGGTATCTCCGCTGGTGGACCATCATCCCCACACAGACCACCGCACCTACCTTTTCCCCACGCGTCGTCCAATTGCCCACATGAACGTGACCGTTCTCGCGACGGGTGGCACGATCGCGAGCACCGCCGGCGACGACGCTTCCGGGGCGAGTCCGACGAAACGCGGCCGGGAGCTCGTCGAAGCCGTCCCGCCACTTTCGGATCTGGCCGACCTCACCGTCGAGGACGTCGTCCAGGCCCCGAGTTACGAGATGGACGCCGAATCGCTCGAGGCGATCGGCGAGCGCGTGCGGGACCTCGACGCTGACCCGTCGGTCGACGCCGTCGTCGTGACCCACGGCACCGACACGATGGAAGAGACCGCCTACTACGTGGATATCGTCGTCCAGCCCAAGACGCCGGTCGTCCTGACAGGTGCCCAGCGACGGCCGGACGAGGTGAGTGCGGACGGCCCGTCGAACCTGCTGACGGCGGTCCGGGCCGCGCGGGCGTTCCGCGACCACGACCGCGGAGCCGGCGGTACCTTCGTCGCGTTCGACGAAACCGTACACTCGGCGCGTGCGGTTCGGAAAGTCCACACCTCCCGACTCGCGGCGTTCGGCTCCCCCGGTCGCGGGCCGGTCGCCGTCGTCGACCGCAACGGGGTCGCGCTCCGCCGACGGCCCCAGAGCGAGACGGACCCGATTTCAGTAGCCACACTATCAGCCACTGTCGTCGCGATCAAGAGCACCAGTTGTGCGGACGCCACGCTCGTCCGGGCCGCGATCGACCGCGGCGTCGACGGTATCGTCGTGGAAGGGACTGGCCTCGGCAACGTGACCGCCCCGATCGGCGACGCGGTCGCGACGGCGATCGAGGAGGGGATTCCGGTCGTCGTCACGTCCCGCTGTCTCGCTGGACGAACGTCGCCGGTCTACGGCGGCGACGGCGGCGGGCGGACCCTTCGCGACCACGGGGCGATCTTCGCCGGCGACCTCGCGACCGGAAAGGCCCGACTCAGGCTCTCGCTGGCGATCACCGCGGCGAGTGAGCGCGAGTTCGACGAGCCGACAGACGAGCGCGAGTGGATCCGAGACGCGTTCGCCGGACCGCACGAGGAAGTGAGCGGGACGAACGACTAGACGTAGTGTCCGGACGATCGACTAGACGTAGTCGGTCTCACTCTCGTAGACCGACGGGTCGTCGCGGAACGTCTCGGCGATCGTCTCCAGCGTGACGAACGAGGCGTCGTCGTGGCCCTTCACGTACCGAATGAAGTCCTGAAGCAGCGGGATCATGTGGGGGAGGCCGTGGATGTCCGGGTGGATGGTGAATGTGTAGACGCCGGCGCCGCGGCGGTCGGCGAGGAAGTCGAACTGGCGTTTGTAGTACTGTTCGTACATCATCTCTGGGTCCGTGTAGCCGGCGTGGTAGATCGGCTGCTTGATGAACAGCATCGGCGGGATGTCGTCGCGGTACCAGCTGATCGGGATCTCGACGACGTCCGTCTCCTCGCCGTACTCGTAGGGCGTCATCCAGCTGTCTGGGTCCTCCTCGTAGTCGATCTTTTCCCAGCTGTCTCCCTCGCGCATCCAGCCCGGTTCGAACATCCGCTCCATCAGGCTGCTGTCGTAGTCGAACCCGTGCTTCTGGACGAGTTCCGGCGTGTTCTCGCTGAACTCCCACCACGACGCCCGGTGGCCGACGGGCGCCTCGCCGGTGACGTCCTCGATCAGTTCGATCGAAACCGCGAGAATCTCATCTTCCTGTTCGCGCGAGAGGTCGGTGGGGTTCTCGTGAGAGTAGCCGTGCACCCCGAGTTCGTGGCCCCCCGCGGCCACCGCCTCGATTTCGTCGCGAAACGTCTCCAGCGTGTGGCCGGGAACGTACCACGACGTGTCGATTCCTTCCCCGTCAAAGAGCGTCCGCATCCGCGGAATGCCCTCGTTTCCGGCCGCGAGCCCGCGTGAGAGGTCCGCCGGCGAGTCCGCGCCTCCGTAGGAACCGAGCCAGCCGGCGACGCAGTCCGCGTCGACTCCGATCGCGACGTCGATGTCACCCATGGGTCGGGTCTGCCTCCCACGACGAGCGACAAAGCGTCTGTTGGGTGCGGTCGTGACAGTCACCATGCCACTGAATTCACCACATCGCTGTAGCGTGGCCGGGGTTTCGCCGGCCAGTCCGTTGCGCGCCAACTTCGCGGCGTCTTCGTGGAAATCAGGCGCCGCCCGTCGTCGCGTCGTCGTGCGATACCGTCAGGCCGGACTCGTGGTTCGGTTCAGCCGTCTCGTCCGGCGACTCCTCGGAGACGACGTGGACGTCCCGCTTCGGGTACGGGATCTCGATCCCCGTGTCCAGCAGTCGCTTGTATATCTCCCGGTTGAGTTCGTGGTGGGCCTTCTTGACGCGCGTGGGCGAGCCGACCCAGCACAGCAACTCGTACTCGAGCGCCGAGTCGCCGAACGCACGAAACCGCATCCGGGGTTTCGGGGAGTCGAGAACGAGCGCCTCCTCGTCGGCGATGGCGAGGGCCAGTTCCTCGAACGCGTCGATATCGGTGCCGTAGGCGACCCCGATCGGGACTTTGAGCCGGCGCCGTCGCTGCGGGCCGGAGTGGTTGATGATGCGCGTGGCGTTCAGGACCGAGTTCGGAACGGTGACGAGGACCTCGTCGCGCATCATGAGCGTCGTCGACCGGACGCCGACTTTCACGACCGTTCCCGTCTCCCCCGTGTCGAGTTCGACGAAGTCGCCGATCTTGTACGTGTCGTCGAAGTACAATGCGATCCCGCCGAAGAAGTTGGCGACGGTGTCCCGGGCGGCGAACCCGACCGCGATGCCGGCGACCCCGGCTGCGCCCAGCAGCGGCGAGATGCTGTATCCCCAGACCGAGAGCAGGACGACGACGGTCCCGCCGACGACCACGAGCGTCCACACGTTCGAGAAGACCGGCGCGAAGTCGAAGCGGGAGTGCTCGTCGTTGACCGTCTCGACGATTCGATTCACCAGCCGGTTGGCCGCGACCGCCCACGCGAGGACGATGACCGAGAGCGACGGGTTACCGAAGAACGTCTGAAGCTGCCCCGGATCGAAGAGGACGTTCTCGCGGACGGACTCGACCTGTGTGAGCACGAACACGCCGGCGAGGGCCGCGGTCACCACGAGCGGCAACCTGAGTTCGCTCACGAGGATGTTGTCGTACTTGGTCTCCGTCCGCTTCGAGAGGCGGAGCAAACCCCGAAGGACGAGGAATTCCAGTGCCAGAGCGACGGCGAGCGAGGCGCCAATCAGCAGCGTGGTGGTCTGCCAGGGCGGGACGTCCGTGAAGACCCCCATCAGCCCCGCGAGTGCCGAGTCGATCATTGACTTCGAATAGGATCGTACCGAAGTAACTGTTTCTAGCGTGAGTGAGTCACATCTTGACGTGTCGGAACCGTTTTGGGCGAAAGAGTAGACGCCGTTCCGGGTGGATCGCACCGGAGTGAACACACTCATAGGGGTAGCCGACCAACCAACTTCAGACTCGGCTTCACCAATGGACGGAGACACCGACATCCACCGGCTCGACGAGGACACGGTCGCCAGGATCGCCGCCGGCGAGGTCGTCGAGCGGCCCGCGAGCGCGGTGAAGGAACTCGTCGAGAACAGCCTCGACGCCGACGCGACCCGGATCGACGTCACCGTCGAGGCGGGCGGGACGGAACTGATCCGCGTGGCCGACGACGGACTGGGGATGAGCGAGGCCGACCTCCGGGCCGCGGTCCGCCAGCACACGACGAGCAAGATCGCCGATCTAGAGGACCTGGAGGGCGGCGTCACCACGCTGGGATTCCGGGGCGAAGCGTTACACACCATCGGCTCAGTCTCGCGACTGCGCATCCGGAGTCGACCGCGGGCGAACGGTGATGGAGGCAGCGCGACCGAGACGACGGGAACCGACGCCACCGGCACCGAACTCGTCTACGAGGGCGGCGAAGTGACGAGCGTCGGCCCCGTCGGCTGCCCCGAGGGAACGTCGGTCGAGGTGACCGACCTCTTCTACAACACGCCCGCGCGGCGGAAGTTCCTCAAGACGAAAGCCACGGAGTTCGCCCACGTCAACCGAGTGGTGACCCGGTACGCCCTGGCGAACCCGGACGTGGCGATCTCGCTGACCCACGACGGCCGCGAGGTGTTCGCGACGACCGGGCAGGGCGACCTCCAGGCCGCGGTGCTTTCGGTCTACGGTCGCGAGGTCGCCGCCTCGATGATCCCCGTCGAGGCGAGCGGCGACGACCTCCCGACGGGGCCCGTCGAGTCCGTCTCGGGCCTCGTCTCCCACCCCGAGACCAATCGCTCGACGCGGGAGTACCTCGCCACGTACGTCAACGGCCGCGCGATCACCGCCGACGCCATCCGCGACGGGATCGTGGGCGCCTACGGCACCCAGCTCGGAACCGACCGCTACCCCTTCGTCGTCTGCTTTCTCTCCGTCCCGGGCGAGGCTGTCGACGTCAACGTCCACCCGCGCAAGCGCGAGGTCCGCTTCGACGACGCCGACGCCGTCCGTCGACAGGTCGATTCGGCCGTCGAATCCGCGCTGCTCGACCACGGCCTCCTCCGATCGGGCGCACCGCGTGGGCGGTCGAAACCCGACGAAGCGACCGTAGAGCCCGAATCGGCGTCCCACCGTACGGACACGGATCCGACGCGCTCCAGTGATGGAGTCGTAGTGCCCGAGGACGAGGCAGGACGCGGCGAGACCGTCTCAGAGAGCGAGACGGCCTCAGTGCACGACGCAGACGCAGCGAGTCGAGACCGCGGAGACGGGACCGACGTGGTAGCGAAGAGTACGGGGACGGACGGAACCGTGACTGCGGACGGCCGACGGTCGGAATCGGCACGCGGAACCCAGGGCAGTCGACCCGACTCTCCGGCCGACACTGCAGTGGACGTCGACAACTCACCCGACGCCGGATCGTCGATCGATTCCAGTTCCCCGGGGCCGACGGGCGATTCCGGTTCCCCGACGCCGACAGGCGATTCCAGTTCTACGGCACCGACGGACGGTTCCGGTTCTACAGCACCGACAGACGGCACCGACACCTCGACGCCGACGGGCGGTTCCGAGGGCGACTCACGATCACTCGCCGAGCCGTCTCGGAAGTTCGCCGTTACGAGCGACCAGCGAACGTTAGACGGCGACGTCGCCGAGATCGAGAGCGAGTACGAGACGCTCCCGCCGCTGCGCGTCATCGGACAACTCCACGACACCTATCTCGTCTGTGAGACGCCCGACGGGCTGGCGCTGATCGATCAGCACGCGGCCGACGAGCGGGTGAACTACGAGCGACTGCAGCGGGCCGTCGCCGAGAATCCGGCCGCGCAGGCGCTCGCCGATCCCGTCGAACTCGAGTTGACGGCGGCCGAATCGGCCGCGTTCGCGGACGTGGCCGAGGCCCTCACGCAACTCGGCTTCCGGGCCGACCGCGTCGACAAGCGTACCGTCGCCGTGACGGCGGTCCCGGCCGTCTTCGACCAGACGCTCGACCCCGCCCAGCTCAGAGACGTGCTCGCCGCGATCGTGACCGGCGACGGCGCAACCGGTGCCGAAACCGTCGATACGATGGCCGACGAGTTCCTCGGCGACCTCGCGTGTTATCCCTCGATCACCGGAAACACGTCGCTTCACGAAGGGTCGGTGCGCGAATTGCTCGACGCCTTAGACGACTGCCGGAATCCCTACGCCTGCCCGCACGGCCGTCCCGTGATCGTCCACGTAGACGAGACGGAGATCGAGGAGCGCTTCGAGCGAGATTACCCGGGCCACGGCGGGTAGAACATCCGAATTCGGCCGGTCCGAACGAACCCACACACCGATACCGCCCGCCCCCGAACGCCCGTGTATGCTCGAACTCGACGGGACCGACGCAGGCGGGCAGTTCCTGCGATCGGCGCTGTCACTCGCCGGAATACAGGGATGCGCCGTTCGGATCGAAAACGTCCGTGGCGACCGATCGACGCCCGGTCTGCGACCACAACATCTCGCCGTCGTCGAGACGATGGCAGCAATCTGCGACGCGGACGTCACCGGAGCGGACGGCTCGGCTGGCTACGGAGCGGACGGAACGACCCTCGACATCGGAAGCGAGACGGTAACGTTCGATCCCAGACGGACCGTCGACGTCCCTGCCGAAACCGTCGACGTCCCTGCCGAAACCGCCGACGATCCCGGACGAGAGGACGACGGGGACGAGTGGGAAGCCGGCGATTTCGGCGAGACTGAGTCCGAAACGCCACCCGACGACATTCCGGGTGGCACGTACGCAGTCGACATCGGGACCGCCGGTAGCGTCACTCTCCTGTTCGACGCCGTCCTCCCGCTCGCGACGCGGCTCGCCAGCCCGCTCACCCTCACCGCCACCGGCGGGACGGACGTGACGTGGTCGCCGACGCTCGACTACTACCGCCGCGTCAAGCTACCACTACTGCGGCGATTCGGACTGCAGGCTGCCCTCTCGGTCGACCGGCGCGGCTTCTATCCCGCGGGCGGCGGGGAGGTGACGCTGCACCTCGCGCCCTCGCGTCTGGACCCGATCCGACTCGGCGAACGCGGACCACTCCGCGGGGTGCGCCTCTACTCGACCGAATCCGCCTCGCTCGCCGATCGATACGTCGCCGAGCGCCAGTTACAGGCGGCGATGGATCGGCTGGAGGGAGCGGTCGATACTGGGCGGGACGACGATCTCGTCACCGAGCGCGTGGTGACGACCGCGCAAAGCGACTCGCCCGGGTCGGCCATCGGCTGTCGGCTCGACTTCGAGACCGGAATCGCGGGAACCGACGGCCTCGGCGAGCGGGGGAAGCCGGCGGAGCGAGTCGGCGAGGAGGCGGCAGCCGCCGCGATTCGTCTCGTTTCGGGGGCGACCCCGGTAGATCGACACCTCGCCGACCAGCTGCTCGTCCCGCTCGCACTCGCCGGCGGACGCGTCCGGATCCCGGCCGTCACCGACCACGTCGAGGCGAGCCTGTCGCTGCTCGGCGCGTTCGGATACGATCTAGTGTGTGAGCCGACGCCGGAAACCGACGACTCCGATACCGATGGCGCCGACACCACTGACTACCTCGTAACGGCGACCTGAGACGCGAATCGGGCGACCGGCGTGTCACACTGAGCGCGAGGGTGGAGTAGCCGATTGTAAAGATCAGACATTCAGCACGAGATAGGGGTCGTTGAATCGGCACAAGGGCGGCTATCCTCCGTCGCCGTCGGTACAGAAAGGCCACCACTTATGACACGTCCTCTCGTGGCACCGCCTATGAGTGACTACCACACGCGGACGAGGGTGCCCCGCCGGCGGGTGCCGAGGGTGCGATGAGCGATCTCGTCACGTTCGGCGAGTCGTTGCTCCGACTCTCACCGCCGGGAGACAACCGCCTCGAGGCAGCGACCTCCTTCGAGGTGCAGGCCGCAGGTTCGGAGAGTAACGTCGCCGTCGCGGCAGAACGGCTGGGCGCCGTCTCGACCTGGCTGTCGAAGCTCCCGGAGACGCCCCTCGGCAAGCGCGTCGTCGGAGAGTTACACCAGTACGGCATCCGGACCGACGTCGCCTGGAGTCGCACCGGCCGGGTCGGCACCTACTACCTCGAGACGGGTGGGGATCCCCGCGGGTCGAACGTCGTCTACGACCGTGAGGGGAGCGCCGTCACGACGGCGACACCGGACGAGCTCAATCTCGATCAGCTACGCGACGCCCGCGTCTTCTTTACGTCCGGTATCACGCCAGCGCTCTCGCCGGAACTGCGTGAGACGACGAAATACCTCCTCCAGGCGGCACGAGAGGCCGGAACGACGACCGCACTCGACGTCAACTACCGACGCAAGCTCTGGTCGCCCCAGGAGGCCCAGGAGACACTGACGGGACTCTTTCCCGGCGTCGACGTCCTGATCATCGCCGCTCGGGACGCAAAGACCGTCCTGGGATTCGAGGGCGACCACCGCCAGCTCGCACACAAACTGGCTTCGCAGTTCGACTTCACGACGGTCGTCGTGACGCGCGGGAGTCAGGGCGCACTCGCCTGGCACGATAGCGTCGTCCACGACCAGGACGCGTTCGAGACCGATACGATCGAGCCGATCGGCGCGGGCGACGCGTTCACCGGCGCGTTCCTCGCCCGCCGACTCGCCGGCAACGACGTCCAGCGCTCGCTGGAGTACGCCGCCGCGACGGCGGCGATCAAACGAACGATTCCGGGCGACGTGGCACGTCTTTCGCAGTCCGAGGTCGAATCGGTCGTCTCCGACGGCGTTCCGATGGTTTCGCGGTGAGACGGCACCACCCGTCTCGACCCTCGCGGCGGACGCAGTTCGGGACGTGTGGACGGTTTTGCCAGAAGGGGTTTTTCCGTGACGACGACACTCCCGGACGCAATGACCCGCACGACAGCCGCCGTGCTATCCCTCCTCCTGGTGACGAGCCTGTTCGCGATGGCCGTCCCGGGAACGGTGATGGCGACCGAGGAATCGCAAGCCAACGACACCTACGCTGGTGCCCACGTCGACTTCGCCGTCGACGGAGACGCGATCGCGAATTACAGCGTCGACGGCGAGGAGACGTTCAGCGACGTTCGCGTGCAGTCCCGGTCCGACACCGGCCTCGGTGGCGCCATCGGGCTCGGCGCGATCGTGGACATCGACGGGGCCGGCCTCTCGCTGGCCGCCCAGACAGAAACCAGCGCGACGATCAGCGCCCAGAGCGGCGCCGAGCTATCCGCGCACGACACGCAGCAGGGCCACCTCGTCGTCCCTGCGGGTGGCAGTTCGCAGGTCGTCGAAGCAGATCTCGCGAGCGGCGCCTCGGCGTCGAACGAGGGCGATACGGTCGTCGTCGATTCGGGCGAGCGTGACGGGGCGTTCATCGTCGTCGGCGACGGCGAGGTGACGGTCACCGACGACGGCAACGTCGCCGCGGATCACCCGGGCGACGCGACGCTCGTCTTCCGCTCCTACGCCGACGGGGAACGAGACGACCAGGCGAAAGCCGAAGAGGCCCTCATCGCGAACGGCTCGGCTGCGGCCGAACTCGCCGTCGAACAGCGAGGTGGCGAACTCGTGAGCGAGACGGTCACCTACAGCGAAGAGACGACGACCGAAGTGAGCACCGAGGCGGCAAACCAGGTCGAGGTCACGATCGACCGCTCTGTTAGCAAGGGAACGGTCGTCCTGACGACCGTCTCCGAGGCGGCGGTCGGTTCGTTCGAGGACCTCTCGGTCGCCGTCGACGGCGAGGCGGCCGCGAAGGCCAGTACGATGTCCGAACTCGAAGCCGGCGCGGCCGGCGAAGAGCCGCGCTACATGGTCACCTCGACGAACGAAGCCCGGGGAGAGGCGACAGTTGCCGTCGCGATCGACCACTTCTCCGAGCGGACGATGACCATCTCCGGCGAGGACACAGGTGACTCCGAGGGCGGCAGTTCGCTCCCCGGCGCCGACTCGCTGCCCGGCTTCGGGCCGATCGCCGCGCTGTTCGGCCTGCTCACCGCCGTCGGCGCACGGCTTCGATAACACGACTTCGCGTCGGCTGCTCCCAACAGCCGGCACGGATCGGTCGTCGCGATCGGAATCGATCCGGTCGATCGCGACTCGAACGGCCCTCCGTCTCGACGAGACGACACCCCACTACGTCCGAGCGAACGCTTTTTTCCCCGCCGTGCAGATCGCAGTGTGTGACTGACACTGTCCGTGTGGCCCGCCCGGACGACGGGGCGGTCGTGCAGGCCGTCGCCCGCGAGAGTTGGCACGCCGCCTACGACGACGTCGTCGGGGCCGAGACGGTCGACCGGACGATCGACCGGTGGTACGCACTCGATTCGCTCGCCGACACTATCATGGACGCCGCCGGCCGGGACGACGCGACGTTTCTCGTCTTCGAGCGAGTGGGTTCACCCAACGGCGACGACGCCCCCCACGTCGACAGCGCTCGACCCGGTACAGACGGCGACGAGTCGACGACAACCGAGTCGGAAATCGTCGGCTTCGCCCACGCCGGCCCACACCCGGACCGCACAGGCACGGCGAAGCTCTCGCGGATCTACGCACGGCCGCGCGTCTGGGGCGAGGGCATCGGAAGTCGCCTCCTCGAACGTGTCGAACGCGAACTCGGTCCACACTTCGAGACGCTCTGGCTCGAGGTACTCGCCGACAACGACGTCGGCGTCTCGTTCTACGAGGCCCAGGGCTTCGAGCGGGTCGGCGAGCAGGAGAGCGTCCTCGGCGACGGCGAGGTGCGCGAGTACATCTACGAGAAGGGGCTGTGAACCGCCGCGGGAAACTATCGAGTCGGACAACCGGATCGGATGCACTGTCGCGACTCCGAACGGAGCGACTACTGCAGCGTCCGTGAAAGGAGTAGAAAAGTGAAGGCACCGAAAAGCACAGTATCCTGTGTGTTCATAGAGTCCTGTATGCCGAGCATCACGGTCAACGTGACCGACGACCTCAAAGACCGAATGGAAGAACATCCGGAGATCAACTGGAGTGCGGTCACGCGGCATGCAATCCAAGAAAAAGTCGACGCGCTCGAAGTGATGGACCAACTCACAAGCGAGAGCGACCTCACAGAAAGCGACGTGCAGGAAATCGCCGATAAGATCAACGAAGGTGGGCGGGAACGCACCGAAGAAGAATTGGCGTAGATTCGGCGAATGAGGCTAGTAGTCGACGCAAACGTGGTCATTTCTGCACTCATCGCGGATTCGAAGACGCGGGAACTCCTCGTCACGATCGAATCCAGTCTGTTGACGCCCGCGTTCGTCCGTACCGAAGTCGCGAACTACGAGGCGCTGATCGTCGAAAAATCCGGAATGAAGCCCGGCAGAGTCGAACAGTTTATCGATCTTCTGTTCCAGTATATCGACGTCGTCTCCGTCGACGAATTTTATCCGGCCATCGAGCCGGCACGAGCAGCGATCGGCGACGTCGATCCGGACGATGTCCTGTATCTCGCGTGTGCGGTCGATCAGGAGGCAGCGATCTGGAGCGATGACGCTGACTTCGACGAACAGAATCTGGTCGAGACGTACACGACGAACGAGGTACTCACGTCGTTCGAAACGCAATAATTCAAACGCATACACCCACCGGTATCGACCAATACTCGTCCGACAACGGAAAACGGTGTGCAGCGCACTCTCGTCCGAACGGAAGTCGGTTTTGTGCGGTGTTCAAATGAGTGGTCGACGGCGGTCGCCACCGAGTTGAATTCTCGTACTGCCGAGGGCGTCGACGCGCGGAAGTGTGAGGAGCCAACTAACTAGTTTCAGATCGGTCTCGGCGGTAAACGTATATATTCGTAGTCAGTAAAACCACGGACATGGACGCGAAAGAGAAAGCGGCCACCGACGGTGGTATGCCCCCTGGTTTCGACCAGGAGGCACTCTACGCCACTGTCTATGCCGCGACGAAAGATGCGATGCTCGCGACGCTTGCAACGGGTGTGTATCTGCTTCTTGCCGCGTTCTTCGTCTTCGGCGGTGTGGATCTCGCACTCACCAACTCGGGAACGGCCAGTATCGTCTGGGGAACCTGCGTGAGTCTGCTCGGATTTGCCATCGCTGCGGAGGCGACGAGCGTCACTTCGCTGTTGGGTCGCTTTCGCTGAGGGGAGGGTTCGTCCGCGAGCCGACCGTATCGACCCTGTTGACACACCGTTCGACGGTGTCTGCTGCGAGGGTGTACGATCGATCCCTCGGCGACTGCGTGGAAAGAGGACTCCAGGATTTGCGGAGGGGCTCTCAATTTCGTTCGACGAGACCACATATTCAAACTCACTGCGGATCTGTGGATAGACGTGAATCAGTCCACCATTCCGCAAGCGGGATTTATCGATCCGAGCGGTGGCAACGCTGCGGCCGTCCGTGACCTCGCTGCGGACGTCATCGATCAACTCCTCGAGCAACTCGAAGCAGCCGACAACCGATCGCCGTTGCCGGAGGGGTCGACCATCCCCTCGAATACGATCCCGGACTCGTCACGGTCCCAGGATGACGTGCTCGACGACCTCGAGACGATCGTTACTGACTCGATGAATCCCGCCCATCCCGGATACATCGGCCACATGGACACGATGCCGACGACGGTCTCCGTGTTGGGCGATCTCGTCGCATCGGCAGTCAACAACAACATGCTGAGCGTGGAGATGTCACCAGTGTTCTCCGAACTCGAGGTCCAGCTGACCGAGCAAATCGCCGACGAATTCGGTCTCGGGCCTGACGCCGGCGGGGTGCTTTCAAGCGGCGGCAGTCTGGCGAATCTCCACGCCCTCTCGGTCGCCCGGAATCAAGCCTTCGACGTGCACAAGAAAGGGCTCGCCGGTGTCGATCGCAAGCCAGTGTTGTTCGCGTCGGAGGTCGCACACACGTCGCTACAGAAAGCCGCTATGCTGCTCGGACTCGGGACCGAGGCCGTCATCCCGGTCGAGACGGACGACAACTCTCGAATGGATCCGGCCGCGCTGGACCAGCGGATCGAGCGGGCGAAACGGAACGGCAACGCACCGTTCTGTATCGTCGCGACAGCCGGGACAACGACAACGGGGAACATCGACCCGCTCCCAGCGATCCGGGATATCGCCGACGAACACGATCTGTGGTTCCACGTCGACGCGGCCTACGGCGGGGCCCTCGTGTTCTCAGACGCCGAACGCGACCGGCTCGATGGAATCGACGCTGCCGACTCGGTGACGTTCAACCCCCAGAAGTGGTGCTACGTCGCCAAGACCTGTGCGATGTCGCTGTTCGCGGACGCCGACGTCCTGCAGGAGGAGTTCCGGATCGGGGCCCCGTACATGCGTGGCGACGATGCAATCCCGAATCGCGGCGAACTGAGCGTGCAGGGGACACGACGGGCAGAAATCCTGAAACTCTGGCTTACCTTTCAGCATCTCGGCCGTGACGGACTCGAACAGCTGATCGACGAGGGCTATCGCCTGACGACCGTGATTTGCGACCGCATCGTCGAGCACGACAGTTTGGAACTCGCCAGCAAGCCAGAACTGAACCTCGTCTGCTTCCGGGCGGTGCCAGAATGGTGTCCGCCGGAGGAGCGCGACGACCTGAACGATCGACTCCAACAGACGCTGCTCTCCGAGCACGACATCTTCGTATCGGCACCGACATATCGTGACAGCCGATGGCTGCGAGTTGTCCTCCTGAACCCGTTCACCGGAGCGGAAACTATTCAGCGACTGTTGAGTGGGATTGATGAGTTCTTAAACGAAAAATGAGATAACAGAAAGCCGGTGTCGGGGAGGGCACGCAGCAAAACATCCTCCGAGGTCGCGTGGCCGTTGAGTCGGTACGGACAGTGACCGATTGAATCCCCAACCGACCGACCAGCCAGACGCCAGCATTCGCGGGACCCTCCGTGTGAACGATGCGACGACACCGATACCGAAAACTGGTCAGATCGTCGTCTCAGCGTCCGCTGAATCCACGACCTCGATACCCCGATTGTTGACCGCCATCGGGTCTAAGCCGACCTCCTGGAGGAACTGTTTGTACTCGCGCTCGCACTGTTCGGCGTCTTTCTGCTTGTCACTGGCGCGGTCACAGAGGGCGACGAGGTTCTCCGGAACGTCGTTCTGGTAGACGATCCAGTGGTTGATCAGGTCAGAGAGTCGGCGGATGGGGCTGGTGAAGTGGCCGTAGATCTCGAAATTGAGCGCGTGGTGGCCGCCGAAGGGGTCGTTCATGTACTTCGCGCGGGGCATCACCTTCATCACGGCCCACTGGATCTTGTCGAGCTGGCGGCCGGGCGCTTCCTCCAGAGTGGCGTTGACGGCCTTTCGCGGGTCGTCCCACTTGTCGCCGGGGATCGAGACGCCGTCTAATTCCTGGATCTCCTGGAGCGCCTTCGACCATTCGTCGGGGCTCGGCTGTGGGTGGACGCGGTACATCGCTTCCACGCCGCGATCCCACATGAGCGTGTGCGTGACGGCCTTGTTGGCCTTCAGCATGCACTCCTCGATGATGGTGTGGGCCCGATCGCGAGAGGGGTTGAGGACGAGTGAACCGTCCTCCTTGCGCTGTTCGTGCATCTGGTCGGCGAGTTCGTAGACGAGCGCGTTCTCCTCGTGCAACGGGGCGTCCGGGTCGTCGAGTCTGTTCTCGGCCTGACTGTAGGTGAGGCGCTCGTCGGACTCGATGACGGACTTGTAGATGTCGATCGACTCGTAGCCCAGATGCTCCTTGTCCAGGTGCATCTCGACCGTGTGGGCGAAGCGCTCCTCGTTGGGAACGAGCGAGCAGACCGATTCGGCGAGGATCGGCGGTAGCATGTGGATGGTGTAGCCCGGCAGATAGACCGTGTTCCCGCGCTCGACGGCTTCGTCCCACATCGCCGTCTCGGGATTGACGTAGTGTGTGACGTCCGCGATGTGCACCCAGAGCACGTACTCCTCCTCGCGCTCTTCGACGGAGATGGCGTCGTCGAAGTCCTGGGCGTCGATCGGGTCCGTCGTCCACGTCGGCAGGTCGCGCAGGTCCCGCCGGTCGTCGATCGCTTCGTCGATGTCGTCCTGGACGTCACCCGTCAGTTCCTCGGCCTCCTGTCTGACCGCCTCGGGGAACTCGTCGCGGATCTCGAACTTCTCGAAGAGTTCCTCCCGTTTGTTATCCAGGTGACGGGCCAGCTCCTCGTCGATCAGGACGGGACCCTGCCCCTCGGCCGTGCCGGCTTCGGCCTGGGCGTCGGCCGCCTCGTCGGTCTCGGCCGTCCCGTCGTCCGCGGTCGCCGCGTCGTCGACTTCGTCGGCGGCCGCTTTCTCGGCGTCGTCTGCGGCCGGCGTCTCCCCGCCGACCGGTTCGTCGTCGCTCATAGCCCCTCCTTGGAGCGACCGGGTGAAAGTCGTGTCGGGACCCGGACTCACACTGTCTCACTGTGGCGACAGAGACTGATGGCAACGCTTACACGTTGGGGACGGAAACCACCGTCCATGGCCGCCATCCAACTCAGCGGCGTCACGAAGACCTACGGTGACGTCGCCGCCCTCCGCGGCATCGACCTCACCGTCGAGCGCGGCGAGGTCTTCGGCTTCCTCGGCCCGAACGGGGCCGGCAAGTCGACGACGATCGATATCCTCCTGCGCTATACGCACCCGACCGACGGCCACGTCGAGGTCCTCGGCCACGACGTGGCGACCGAACCCGTCGCCGTCCGACGCGAGACCGGCGTTCTCCCCGAGGGCTTTGCCCCCTTCGAGACGATGACCGGACGCCAGCACGTCGAGTACGCCATCGAGGCGAACGCGGCCGACGACGATCCCGACGAGTTGCTCGAACGCGTCGACGTGGCCCACGCCGCCGATCGCCTGGCGACGGGTTACTCGAAGGGGATGGCCCAGCGGCTCACCCTCGCGACGGCGCTCGTCGGCGACCCTGACCTGCTCATCCTCGACGAACCGTCGACGGGACTCGATCCGCACGGCGTCCGGACGATGCGCGAGATCGTTCGCGAGGAGTGCGACCGGGGCGCGACGGTGTTCTTCTCGAGTCACATCCTAGAACAGGTCGAGGCGGTCGCCGACCGCGTCGGAATCTTGAGCGACGGCCAACTGCTCACCGTCGACACGATCGACGGCCTTCGGGACGGCGTCGGCGCAACGGGCACACTGACCGTGACGCTCGATCCTGATGCGACCAAACCGACCGAACCAACCGGACGCCCCGGTGGCACCGCGACGGCGGAGGCGACTGGAACTCCCAGTGAGACTGTCGGGCCGTCGACCTCGGGGTCGAGCCGACGAGCGACCGCGGATCCGGGCCAGCGATCCGTCGCCGAACCAGGCGCCGTCGTCGAGTCGATCGACGGAGTCGACGCCGTCAGCCGGCGCGGAGACGAACTGGTCGTCACCTGCCGCCGCGAGGCGAAGCTGGGCGTCCTCGACGAACTGCGTGACGCCGGCCTGGTGATCCGCGACTTCACCACCGAGGAGACGTCGCTCGAAGATCTCTTCGTCTCCTACACGGAGGGTGAGCGATGAGCTGGACGCTGATCGCCCAGAAGGAGATCGGCGACCTCCGGCGGAACCGCCAGCTCTACGGAATGGTCGTCCTGTTCGGTGCGATGTTCGGCCTGCTCGGCTACATCCACGCGAACTCGGTGAACGATGGATTCGGCTCACCGAACGAGTTGATCATGCTGATCGGAATGCTCGGCACGTACATCATTCCAGCCGTCGCGCTCATGCTCTCCTACGAGACCATCGTCAAGCGCCGGCACAACGGCCAGCTGGAACTCCTGCTTGGATTTCCCCACCACCGTCGAGACCTCGTCCTCGGCGGGTACGTGGGCCGATTTCTGGTCGTCGCGACAGTGATCGTCGCCGGCCTCTGGGCCTGTGGAATGGTCGTCGTCCTCATGGGAGCGACGGTTCCCGGAGCGGCGTACATGACGTTCCTGTTCGTCTCGCTCGCGCTCGCACTGGCCTACACGGCCGCCGGGATCGCCATCTCGGCGAGCGTTCGCTCGCCATCGTGGGCCTCGGTCGCCACCTTCAGCGTCTACCTCATGTTCGTCCTCGCCTGGCGAATCGTTCCCTCGGGCCTCGCGTACCTGCTAAATGGGTTCGAGCAGCCAGCCACCTCGCCGTGGTGGACGGAGTACGTCCTGACGCTGTCGCCGAACCTGGCCGTCGAAGAGATCTTCGTCCGGACGCTTCCCGAATCGACCGCCGAGTCGATCGCGCTCGCTGGGAGCGGTTCTGGCATCGAATTCGCCGCGATCGTCCTGCTGGCCTGGATCGTCCTGCTTCCCCTCGTCGGCTACCTGCGCTTCGACCGAACCGACCTCTAGACCCGTTCGAGCAGCCCAACGATTTCGAGGCCCATCTTCCCGGGAGCCGGCGTGTGGCCATCCGGCCGGTCAGAGCCGGACCACCGCGTCGGCACTTCTATCGGCCGCGGCCGTACAGCACGGTGCTTCGGTCGCGTTCAGTCGTCATCGTCCGCTGGCACGTCGAGGGGACCGTCGGGATCGACCACCGTTCGGTCGGGGATCGGATTCGGCGCCGGCGGGTGGCGGGCGACGAGTCGCTGGAATCGCGTGAGATCCGCCGGGTCGTCCCGCTCGATCTCGTCGAACTCGACGACGATCCGGTCGTCCTCGGCGACGATGCGAACCGCGGTTAATCGAAACGTCGGGTAATACACGCCCGGCAACCGGGAAAACCAGGTCTCGACGTGCTGGAGTTTCTTCAACCAGGTGCCGGTGTTGACGACGACACGGTCGCCCCACCGGGTGAGCGACGCGCGGTGGGTGTGCCCGTAAACGTAGACGGCGACGTCGGGGTGCGACTCGAAGACAGCGTGCGCGGCGTTCAGGAACGGTTCGTCCCCCTGGCCGACGCGAACGCCGGACAGCATGACGCCGAATCGCCCGAGCGTGTGTCTGAGATCCCGTCTGAAAAACCACAGCGGGACCGCGAGCAACAGCAGGATCGCGACGATCACGACGTTGATGGAGACGATGAGTTCGAGGACGATGTCGGCGACGCCGAGGGCGTGAACGACGGGATTGTCGGTGAACAGCCACCGCGGGACGAGGCCGACGCTCTCTAAGACGGTCCCGACCAGGTACACCAGCGTGATGTTGAAGAACAACAACAGCGGGACGACGATCGCCCGCAGGACCGGACTCATCTCCCGGTAGAAGTAGTTCGAGAAGAGCCAGCGCGGGATCTCCTCCATCGGGGTGACCGACTGGATGTCCCGGAGCCAGTTGCCCCTGGCACGATCCGAGTAGCGGCCCGCGGCGTCGACGATTCGCTGGACGACGAAGTACCCGACCGGCAGCGCGTCCGGGTTGCCCCAGTCCGGCATTCGGTTGTTCGAGTCGTGTTGCTGGCCGTGTTCGATCCAGATTCGGGCATCACCCACCTCCCGTGTGATGGCGATGGCCGGCTCCAGCGAGATGTTGTACGCAGCGAGCCGATCGACGTGGGACTGTGAGCACGCGAGATCGTAATCGTGGTTGCCCGGAATGAGCGTGATATCGATCGCCTCGCCGGTCGCGCGAAACTGCTCGAACACGCGCGGGTGGTCCTCGATCACTCGATCGAGTTTCGCGGGACTCGACGCGGTATCGGGCCGGTCCGACACGTCGTCGTACTCCCAGAGACCGAACGCGTCGCCGTTGATGATCAGTTCGACGTCGCCGCCGCGTCCTTCGAGGTCGGCGAGAAACGAGACGAGTTCCGCCTCGCAGTCGAGCGTAGTGAGTTGCTCCTCGCCACCCATGTGAAGGTCGCTGATAAAGACGTACTCGGTGGCCATTCGGGTGTCGGATGCCGGGCTACCACGGGTGACGGAATAGTGGTTTGCCCGACGCGGTCGACCCACCAATTTCCGCTCCGCAGCGATTCAGCACCGGCCAGCTGGAGCCGGTGGCGGTTCGACCCTCACCGCTCCAGTGCCTCGGTCGCGCGCCCGTAGTACCGGACCCAGAGTAGTTGAAGCGGCGCAATGAGGGCGGGAACGACGTACGCGAGCGAGAGGTTCACGGTGGCGACGGCGATCGAGAGCGCGAACGTCGCCGGCGAGATGAGCCCGCGAATCGTGATCAGGCGAGCGAGACGGGCGTCGATCCGGTCGGACGTGAACCCGGCGTGGGCGGCGTACGCCCAGACGGCGGTCAGCGTGATGCCGACCAGCGAGAGATTAACGGCGTACAGGACCCAGGCGAACGTCGTCCCGTACGTGCCCAGCACCTCCGTCGGGTACGGGAGAAAGGAGATCGATAGCAAGAAGCCGAGGTTGAGCCACAGGAGGAGGCGATCGTGTTCGACGATATCACGGAAGAGATTGTGGTGAATCGTCCAGTAGAGACCGACGATGGCGAAGCTCAGCACGTAACTGACGGCCAGCGTCTCCTGGTCGGCCAGCGCGCCGGGGAGCGCCGAGGGGTCCACGTCCGGCACCTCGAACTGCAAGACGAGCAGCGTGAGCACGATGGCGAGTACCCCGTCGGTCAGCGCCTCGATGCGGTCGGTGCCGTCGCCACCGAGGAGTGCGACCATACGCCTCTCTCGACCCCGAGCGACGAAAAGCTCGTCCGGAGACCCGCTCGGCGAGACGAGCCGATTCGGGGCGAACCACTCCGTTCGGGGCGAACCTCACTCGTTAAATGGGCGCGCGCGGAAGGGGCGAGTATGCAGGTGAAATCGCGCCACCACCTCCGAAGCGACGACGTCTCGGCGGTCGAGACGGCCGTCGGTGACCGTCTCGGCGTCGATCTGGACGGGGACGCCTACGAACTGGTCGAGTTCGAAGATTCCGACTGGGAGGTCGTCCTCGTCGACGGCGAGCCACTGGTCGCGTACTTCGACGAGGAGCCGTTCCTGACCGTCCGCGGAGCCAACGCCACCGAGCCGTCCGATCGGCTCGTCATCGTCGACGCCGGCGCCGTCTCGTTCGTCAGCGACGGCGCCGACGTGATGCGGCCCGGTATCGCCGACGTCCGCGGCGACGTCACCGAGGGGGATCTCGTCCTGATCGCCGAGGAGTCCCACGAGAAGGTGCTCGCCGTCGGTCGCTCGCGCGTCGATAGTGACGACCTGCTCGGCGACTCCGGCAAGGTAATCGACTCGCTTCACTTCGTCGGCGACGACCTGTACACGTTCAGCGGGTGATCGGTGCTACACCCGATCCGTCTGTCGGCTAAGGCGTCTCCTCGTCACGCTCCGCCACCCGCTCGAGGAGCGTCTCGTGGGCCTCGGCGGCGAGTTCGTACGTCTCCCGGAGGTCTGCGATCGGTTGGCGACTGGCGTCGATCCGGAGGTCGCGCGTCGAGGGGTCGAACTCGTACGCTTCGGTATCTTCGACCAGCAGTGCAGCGCTCTGTACGGAGAGGCCCTCGCGTTTGTCACCGCCTTCGACCTGACCCGCCTCGAGGGCGTCTATCAGGCGTTCCTCGAGCGGTCTGTCCTCGTCACGCTGGGCCTCGTAGGTCTCGGCGACGGCCTCGACGACGGATTCGCCGGCCAGCAGATTGCCGGCCACGGTGTAGCGATCGCCATCGAGGTGTCCGTACCAAGGACCGCACTCGTCGCCGGAGAAGACGAACGTGGTCTCGGCGTCGACGCCGTGGAGCTGGCGCAGTGGTGCACCGTCGTCTGCCGCGAGTAACGCGGGGAGCGCGTCGTCGACCGCGAGGCCGTCGTCGACGTAGGCGATTCCGTCGCGACCGAGATCGACGTTCACGTGACTCTGTGTGGCGATGGCTCCGTTCTCGGTGACGAACGGACAGAGACGGCCCACAGCAGGCAGCCGCGTCGTCACCGCGACGCCGAACCGGTGGTGCTCGCAGCCCTCGTCGGCCTCGTAGGGTTCGTGAACGCAGACGCTGAACGTCATGGACGCCACCAGTGGCGTCGGCGGCATAACTGTGGGTTTCGAGGCAATACGAGGCGGAATCCAGCGTACGGTGGCGACCGTCGTCCCACCCGCTCCGCCACGACAGTCGGGGTCTGTCGCACACCGGCGGGTCCGTACCCACACCGTTAAGCCATCCAGCCGACAATTGTATTGCATGGGTTACACAATACGGACGACCGTGGAGAGTGACTTCGACGACGTCGTCGACGAGACGATCGAGGCGCTCGAATCGGAAGGGTTCGGTGTCCTCTGTGACATCGACGTTCGAGCGACGTTCGCGAAGAAACTCGACGAGGAGTTCCGCCAGTACCGAATTCTGGGGGCGTGCAATCCGGCGCTCGCTCGCGATGGGCTGGACGAAGAGATCGAGCTCGGGGCGTTACTCCCCTGCAACGTCGCGGTCTACGAAACCGACGAGGGATCGATCGCCGTGAGCGCAGTGGATGCGACCGAACTGGTCGGGCTCACCGACTCGGCCGCGCTGGACTCGATCGGGGACGAGGTTCGCGACCGATTCGAGCGCGTGGTCGGGACGGTCGAGGACGCGTTCCGCCACGCCGGGGAGTGAGCCGGGGCGAACGAGAGGGGATCCCGCAGGACCAGCTGCGAGTCGCTCCCCAATCACGGGACAGCCCAGTGGTTGCGCCGTGCGATCAGGTGTTCGTCCAACGAGGGGACACCCGCGCCCGACGGACCCAACGAGGGGTGCAGACACACCCCAGACCGGCCGACCCGTCGTTCGCGTGCGCCGCCGGTGCGACAGGCGGCCGGCGTGGTCCGCCGCATCGATCGTCAATCGACACCAGTCAGGGGTGCACCGAAAGGTGACGTCGCTGTGAGTGAGACGGCGCGTCTCGGGACGACACCCTCCCTCACGGGGAGGCGTCGTACCCGGCGTCTGCGACGGCCTCGACCAGCGCGTCGGTGTCCGCCGACCCTTCGACGGTCGCAGCACCCGATTCGTGATCTGCGCTCGCAGTCGTCACGCCGTCTACGTCTTCGAGCGCGTCTTCGACCGTTTGTTCACAGTGTCCGCAACTCATTCCGTCGACAGTGATCCTTTCTGCCATCCTCTCGTACTACGGGAGTGACCGTTTTCTTCCTTGCTACTTCGAATCCAAAGTCGTCGGGTCGGTAGAACTGTGGTTCGAAAGTTACCATCGTACTTCCGGTGACGACGTCCTGCCGACCGTGTCGAGCGCCAGCGCTGCGCACTGAGACCGTCGTCCTACTCACACCGGCGGCGCGATGTGTGACAGTTATCTGTCATCCATCGGCGGCTGACGAGGGGGGCGAGGGACCCGCCTCCGCGGCCTACCGCCACCTGTAGAGGAGGCGGTACTCCTCGTCAGGCGTGTACCGACGGAACAACAGGCTGTTCGACAGGACCGACACGCTCGAGAATGCCATCGCTCCGGCGGCCAGCACGGGCTGGAGCAGCCCGAGCGAGGCCAGCGGGATGAGCGTCGTGTTGTAGCCGAGCGCCCAGACGAGGTTTTGCTTGATCTTCTGGAGCGTCGCGTCCGAGATCCGGATCGCCTTCACCACGTCGACCGGGTCGTCGCGCATCAGCGTGACGTCCGCGGCTTCGATGGCGACGTCGGTGCCGCTACCGATCGCCGTCCCGACGTGGGCGACCGCCAGCGCGGGCGCGTCGTTTACGCCGTCACCGACCATCATCGCCGTGCGGCCCTCGTCCTGGATCGCCTCGACCGCGTCGGATTTGTCCTCGGGGAGGACCTCCGCCCGGACGTTCTCCGGATCGATCCCGACCTGTTCCGCGACCGCACGGGCCGTCCGCTCGTTGTCGCCGGTCAGCATCATCACGTCGACGGCGCGCTCGTGGAGGGCGGCGACGGCCGTTTTCGCGCTCTCCTTGACGGTGTCGGCGTCGGCGACGACGCCGCGGAGGTCGCCGTCGATAGCCACCAGCATCGCCGTCTTGCCCTCGTTCTCGAGGCGTTCCATCGTCTCGGCGGCTGGTTCGGGGTCGATCCCCGCGTCCCGGAGGAGCTTCCGGTTACCGACGAGGATCTCACGACCGCCCACCGTCGCCTGAATCCCGTGACCCGGGACGTTCTCGAACGCGTCGGGCTCGTCGATGTCGAGGCCCCGCGCTCTGGCGCCGTCGACGATCGCCTGGGCGAGCGGGTGTTCGCTGCCGCTCTCGGCCGCCGCAGCGAGTGCGAGGACGTCGTCTTCGGAACGGCGATGTTGTGCTTCGAGTTGACCGCCGTCCGTGGCCGGGTCGCCACCGTCAGCCGCGGGCGCACCGTCTCCGTCGAACACGACGACGTCGGTCAGTTCCATCTCGCCTTCGGTGAGGGTTCCCGTCTTGTCGAAGACGACGGTGTCGACGTCCTTGGCGCGTTCGAGGATGTCACCGCCCTTGAACAGGACACCGTTCTGGGCGCCGATCGTCGTCCCGACCATGGTCGCCGCGGGCGTCGCGAGACCGAGCGCGCAGGGACAGGCGATGAGCACCGCGGAGGCGAAGACGACGATGGCGAACTCGAAGACGGAGATAGTTCCGCCGGCAACCGCGGGGCCGCCCGCGACCTGGCCCCACAGCGGGAGCCAGTCGACGAAGCCCGCGAGCGGTTGGGGGAAGAAGAACCAGACGGTCCCCCAGAAGAGGGCGTTCGCGATGACCGCGGGGACGAAGTACGCCGAGATCCGGTCGGCGAGGTTCTGGATCTCCGGCTGACGCGCCTGGGCGTCCTTTACCGTGCGGACGATCTGCTGGAGGGCGGTATCCCCGCCGACCTTCGTCGCCTCGACGGTCAGTACGCCGTTCTCGTTGATCGTCGAGCCGACGACCTCGTCGCCATCTGACTTCTCGACGGGGACGGACTCGCCGGTGATCATCGACTCGTCGACGGCGGATTGGCCGTCCACGACGACACCGTCCGTGGGAATCTTCTCGCCCGGCCGCACCTTCAGCCGGTCGCCAACGACGACGTCCTCGAGTGGAACGTCCTCCTCGCTGCCATCCTCGCGGACGACCGTCGCCGTCTCCGCCTCCATCTCGAGGAGTTTCCGGAGCGCGTCACCGGCCTGGCCCTTCGAGCGCGCCTCGAGGTAGTTCCCGAGCGTGATGAACACGAGGATCAGCGCCGCCGTGTCGAAGTACGTCTCGCCGGCGACCAGCCCGAGTAACACCGCGACGCTGTAGACGTAGGCGGTCGAGGAACCGAGCGCAATGAGGACGTCCATGTTCGCGCGCCCGTTCTTGACGATGGCCTTGTAGGAGTTCACGTAGAAGGGCCGCCCTAGGACGAACTGGACGGGCGTCGCGAGCAGAAATCCGACCCACTCGAACTCGAACCCGAAGAGTTCGTCAGGGAAGACGGTCCCACCGAGGAGGAACCGATCGGTCAGGAAGAACAGGAATGGAACGGACAGGATCGCGCCGAACAGGGTCAATCGGAGCTGTTTGCGGATCTCCTCGTTTCGCGCCGCGTCCCGGCGGTCCTGTTCGGACTCGTCGTCACCCTCGCCGCGGATCGGCGTGTAACCGGCTTCCTCGACGGTCTCGTACAACGTTTCGCGGGAGACCGCCGCTGGGTTGTACGCGACCTGCGCCTCGTCCGTCGCGTAGTTCGCCTCCGCGTCGATGACGCCCGGGACCAGTTCGAGGGCCTCCTCGTTGGTCGCAGCGCAGTTCGCACACGTCATGTCCGCGATGCCGATCGAGACCGTCTCCCGGCGGGCGTGATACCCGGCTGCCTCGATCGCGTCGTAGATCTCGGCGATCGAGACCGCCGATGGATCGTACGTGACTGTGCCCTCGTCCGTCGCGAAGTTGACGGCTGCCTCGGTGACGCCGTCGAGCGCTTCCACCGCGTCGGTGACAGACTGTGAACAGTTGGCACAGCTCATCCCCTGGATCTCGAGCCGCGCGGTTCGGGTACTCATTGGGTCAATATACGTTCCACTCCCTTACCCCGCTTTCTACTTAGATAGCAAAGTGATACCGGGCCCCTTCTTTCGAATTCAAAGGGTCACGCGCCGGCCTCGAACCGGTCGTAGCGCTCTACGAACCGGCCCTGACACGACGAACAGCAGAAGTGATACAGTTGCCCGTCGATCCGTTCTGATTCGCCTTCGCTGTCGACCGTGTTCCCACACTCGGCGCACGTGAGTGCGAAGGCCGTGCCGCCGAACGACGGTCGCCACGCGACGTCGTCGATCAACGTAACCGAGTACTCGACGGACGTCTCGCCATCGAACAGGTCGTCGATCCACTGTCGGACGTTTTGAACTTGGGCGCGCGCGTAGAACCAGAGATCACCGTCTGCCGTCAGAAACACGTGTTCGACCGCCTCGTCGGACTCGACCCGGTTCTGAAGCTCCGCGATGGCGTCTGACGGTACCGCCGCCTGGACGAACACCGGCACGCCCGCCTGCAACTGCGACCGGTCGACGTCGACGGTGAACCCGTTGATGACGCCCGCCTCCCGCAACCGGGTCACGCGATCGGAGACGGCCGGTCCCGAGAGACCGACCTCGTCGCCGATGGTGCTGAAGGGGCGGCGTGCGTCCTCGCCGAGCAATCGGAGAATCTCGAGATCAGTCTCGTCTAGGGGATGCATGGCGGCCGTAGGCCGTCCAGACAAGTATATCTCCCGGATCGGTTTCGGATCGCAAGTCGCAGCCGCACACGGGCTTCGAACGCAATGGGAGAGATCGTCGTAACTCCAAGTCGTCGTCGGGTCGGCCACGGGATCGGAGACGGCGACGTACGAGGGAGTGACGAACGTCTGCACGGGTGTGTGAAGTCGCGACGGCGCTCTCGTCGGCCAGGGTGCCGATCGCGAAGCGGACGGAGGCGACTCGCAAATCGGTGGTGTCACCCTGCAAAGGGGACGGCGTCGACTCGCGGCGTGGACAGCGACGGCGGGAGCGCTCGGCGCGTGAAACTCCGTCTGACGTAAGTATTATACTCGCGGCGGGGGACGTGCTTTCCATGGGACTTATGAGCAAAATTCTCGGCGGTGGCGGGACCAGAACGACCGAGGACTACGTAGAACTCGACGTCGACGACATCGCCGCCGAGTCGGGCGAGGCGGCGATGTGCGTCCGCTTCGCCGAGATCGACGGCCAGTCCGCGACGATCGATATCAAAGACGCCGTCTACGACGGCGACATGGTCGTCGCGGACATCACCCGTCTCCGAACGAAGGACAAGACGGTCGAGCACGTCCTAGACGAGCTCCGACAGGTCGTCCACGAGGTCGGTGGCGACATCGTCCAGAAGGGCGACGACCAGATCATCGTCACGCCGACCGGCGTCTCCATCTCCCGGGAAAAGCTCGGCCAGTAGCGGCCGGAGCCCGTTCTACGTGCGCTCGCCCAGTTCTCGGGCGCGGATTCCCAGGTGTCCACCGGCGCCGACAGCGATACCCACCACGTACAGCATCGTGAGCACGACGCCCAGTGACGCACTCTCGACGGTCGAGTCGGTCTCGTCCTGCCGATCCGAGAGCGACGCGCAGGCGTCGACGATCGTACGGGTGGCCCGGCTCGTCAGGCTCTCCGGGTGGCGTTCGAGCGTGTCGGCGATGGGTGGACTGATGCGGTAGTAGAGTCCGACGAGCCCCCGGCCAAGGGGCGTCGCGCCCATCGATTCGTCGCGGAAGCGCCTGAGCGAATCGAGCGTCTCGCCCTCGCCCGCGGTCGCGGTCGTGATGAAGCACCCGCCACCGCCGCCGTCGTTCTGGCAATCGGTGGACCCGTTGCAGTTCGACGGCGACTGGTGGCCGAGTGCCGCCGCGACGTTGAGCCGACCGGCCCCCGCGTCCTCCGGACACCGGCAGATGTCGTCGGCCGTGCTCGTCAGCTGTTGGCGCGCATCCGTGTTCGAGTACCCGTTGGCCATCAACTGGCCGCCGGCGCCGGCGACGTGCGGACACGCCATCGACGTGCCGTCGAGGCTGGTGTAGCCGCCGTCGTTGTACGTCGAATTGACGTTCGCGCCGGGCGCGGCGATCTCGATCTCCGGACCGGTCGAGGAGAACGACGCGATCTCGTCGTTCGAGTCGGTGGCGCTCACCGCCATCACCGTGTCGTAGACCGCCGGGTAGCTCACGCAGTTCGAACACTCCCCGTCGTTGCCGGCCGCGGCGACGACCAGCACGCCGCTGTTGGAGGCGTACTGACAGGCGTCCTGCAGCGCTGAACTGCCCGTCGAACCGCCGAGCGAGAGGGAGGCCACGTCGTACCCCTGGTTGGCGACCCACTCGATGCCGGCTGCGATATCCGAGAAGCTTCCCCCGCCGCCGCTCCCGAGGACCTTGACCGCGTGGAGCGTCGCCTCGGTGGAGACGCCGACCACGCCTTCGGTGTTGTCGTCCGCGTCCGCGATCCCGGCACAGTGGGTACCGTGGCCGTTGTCGTCGTCCCACGACCCCGTCCCCGTGAAGTCGGCGCCCTGGCCGAGGTTGGCCTGCAGATCGGGATGATCCTGGTCGATTCCGGTGTCGATGATGGCGATGTCCGCCCCGGCGCCCGTGTCGCCGTTGTCGTGGGCGACGTCGGCCTCGACGATGTCGATCCCGTACGGCAGGTCCTGGGCCAGCGCGTGCATGCGGCCCTCCTTTTCGACGTACCTGACGTTGGGGTCGGTCTGTAGTGCCGAGATGGCGGTATCCGAGAAGGTCCCGGCGACGACCGTGCCGATGTCGCCGAAGTCCAGTTCCCGGTGGACCGACTCGGCCTGCGCCGTAGCGACAGAGACGTCGCTACTCGGCTGCAGTCCGACGAGCGTCCGCCCGGTCGGCTCCGCCAGGGCCGTTCCCGCGATTCCCGTTGCAGCCGCGCCGGCCGCGGCGTTTTTGAGTACCGTCCGTCGTGTTGGTGTTCCGAGTGACATAGTGATCGACGGCACACTGTGCGCTGACGTCCGACACCTCCGCCCACGTCACGCGGGTATCGTCGCCCGCACTCGCTCACCGTCTCGTACCGACCAGGGGCCGCCGCGACACGCTTCGTGACGGTCGCGTCGCCTCGTCCGTCGCCCTCCAGGCCCGCTCGCACGATCACGTGGCCGTGTGGCACAGTCGAACACACCGTGCGCCTGGCACACAGCACCATCCACTCGTATTTTAACATTTTTTCATTCTTTAACTATTACCTGTTTGGATAGACGTACGTGAATCTCATCGACGGAAACTAGATGAAACGGCCATATAGTTTCCGGTGACGGAAAGACCGTTCGTGGTCATCCATAGTTGCAATAAACACCCACCGCTACTAGTTATTATCCATTTATAGAAACCCACAGACACGATTCGTCGGTCGGGTTCGTCCGACGTCGGCTGCGGGTGTTCGAGTTCCGGGGCGTACCGACGATGGGTCGCTCGGCATGGGGCGGGAGTCCGTGACCACGCCCCACCGGAAGTCGAGTTCGGCGAGTGTACGCCCCACCGTCGCACAGGAGAGACACTCTGGGAGTCGGATGCGTTCCGGCATCGAATCCCAGCCGATACCGGGCGCGAGTATCGTCTCGCTCTGCCGTGGTTTCGAACCGACTGCACGCGAGCGTCGGTCCCGTTCGATCGCGGGATGACGCTAGTCGTGTCCTGGTAGATGGGTATCGATCGGCGTCCCCGCCTCCCACGCGCGGTCGAATCGTTCGATCGCTTCCTGGACGAACGACTCCTCGCGGGAGAGTGCGATCCCCAGCCGTGCGGCCGGTTCGAACAGATCCGGGAGGTCGAGACAGCACTCGACCTCGTCGACGACGTACCAGGTGAGTCGGACGTCGGCCGCGACGCGGACTTCGAGATCCGTGAGTTCGTCGAGCAGTGGCCCGATCTCGCTGTCAGACAGGCGAGCGCTGACGGCCTCGGAAAGCAACACTCGAACCGAGACGTCGCCGTCGATCCGGTCGGCCGGCCCCAGTTCGGCGGCGTAGGTCTCCCAGTCGGCGGCGTCGTACGGCGGCCCGACGGCCATCCGGTACTGGTCGGTCGCTGCCTTCACCTGCTCGCGCCAGAGGGCGAGGGCGTCCTCACTCCCGAGGTCGGTCCGCCAGAGGGTCGCGCTGGCTGGCACCGTGGGCGCGAGGGTCGACCGGACCGAGTCGGCTACCTCCCGAAGCTCGGCTTCGCGGCGGTCGAGTTCGCGCGTGCGTGCGTCGAGCAAGCGGTCGACGGCCGTCTCGGGATCGACCGGTTCGTAGATCGTCGGCTCCGTCCCGGCGCGGATAGAGACGAGGTCGCGGGCGGAGAGGCCGTTCAGAACGTCGTAGATGCGCCCCGTCGGTACCGACGCGCGCACTGCGACGTCACTGGCCGTGGCCGATCCGAGCGAGAGCAACGCCCGGTAGGCTCGCTCCTCGTAACTGGAGAGCCCCAGTTCTGAAAGCTCGCTCACGAGTGAGCCGTCGCACTCGACGAAATAAGTCCTGTGGGAACTCGGGGACGGGCCGAGCTGTGCAGAGCATGTCGGGGTTGACAACCCGCTGCAAGTGGCGCCGCATTTGACTACCCACATACCACCCCGCAGAAAAGCAAGCGCCATGAACCCGTACGCGTTGCTCGCCGGTGCGATCGTCTCGGAACTCGTGGGAACGACCGCGCTCAATCTCTCAGAGGGGTTCAGCCGGCCGATCCCGAGCGCAGTCGTCGTGATCGGCTACGGTCTGGCCTTCTACTTGCTCTCCCTGACGCTCGAGGAGTTGCCGATCGGCGTCGTCTACGCCACCTGGGCGGCGCTCGGGATCGTCGGCGTCGCCGCGATCGGCCTCGTCGCCTTCGACGACCCGATCGATCTCCCCGGGGTCATCGGCATCGCCCTCATCATTGGGGGCGTCTACTGCGTCAACGTCCTCTCGTCGATGTCGGCGCACTGATCGACGTCGAGAACTGGCGTCGATGGGAGCCGGCGCGTGGCTGGCCGACCGCCGGGACTAACTGGCGACCGGTCGATTGACCCAGTAGTTAGGGTAAATGGTGAACCAATAACTTAAGTGGGCCCACACCGACCAGTAGTACGATGGATCCAGCGGACTTCGCCGAGGGGCCCGGTCAGATCGACGACTACGACGGGCTGCCGTGTCACCGGCCGGCGAGCCTCCCGCCGGATCTCGAGGTGACCGAAGACGTACTCGCGGTCTACGGCGATGCCCAGTACGCGCTGGGTCGGCTGGCGACGCTAGAGCGCCACCTCGAGAACCCCACCCTCCTCATCGCCCCGTTCGTCCACCGCGAGGCCGCGATGAGTTCTCAGGTCGAGGGGACGAACGTGACGATCTCGGACATCTACGCTCACGAGGTCGGTGCCTCGCCGAAGCGCGCCGCGGCGGAACTGGCCGACGTCCGCGAGGCGTACAACTACGTCGACGCCGTCACCCACGGCTTCGCGCGCCTGAACGCGGGCGAATCGATCGACGTCGACCTGATTCGGACGCTCCACGAGAAACTCCTGGGCGGTGTCCGCGGCGAGGAGGACCGACCCGGCGAGTTACGCGACGTCCCGGTCTACATCGGTGCGCGGGGTGACGGCCCCGACGGCGCCTCGTTCGTCCCCGCCAGTCCCGACTACGTGCCGCTCCTGCTCGAACAGTGTCTCTCCTACCTACGCCGCGGGGAGTTCCCGCCGCTGGTCGACACCGCGCTCGTCCACTACCAGTTCGAGGCGATCCACCCCTTCCGCGACGGCAACGGCCGCCTCGGTCGCCTGCTCATCATGCTCCAGCTCTACGACGCCGGCCTGCTGCCCGGCCCGTACCTCTACCTCAGCGCGTACTTCAAGCGCCACGGGGTCGCCTATCGCGAGAAACTCCTCGAAGTCAGCACCGATAGCGCCTACGAAGAGTGGGTCGTGTTCGTCCTCGACGCCATCGCCGAGCAAGCTATCGACGCCTACGACTGCGGCGTCGCGCTGACGGACCTCCGCGAGACCTATCGCGCGACGTTTCCCAGCTTCCCGACCGCCCGCGAACTCGTCGACTACGTCTTCGAACAGCCCTACCTCACCGGCCCGCGCGCCGTCGAGGCGACCGGCCGCTCGAAACCGTCGGTCTACGACGCCATCGAAGCGCTGGAGGCAGAAGGAATCGTCGTCGAGACGACCGGACAGGAGCGAAACAAGGTGTACGAGGCGCCCGAGGTGCTGGCGGTGCTGGATTCGGGGTGAACCGCCAGAAAGCGGCGTGTGTTATACGTCGAGGCCGAGATGCCGGCCACACTGACGCGCAATTTCGTCAATTGTGGATTCGGTCAGTCGGCCCTCTCGGCCGTCGATATCGGCGTGTCGGATCGACGCGATCGTCCACGGGTTGACGTAACTTTCGCGTGGGAGTCCACCACTCTCGAAGTCCGCCGCTTCGAGGGCAATCGCCTCGGGCCGGGGCGTCGACGTCAACGCCGCGTAGAGTGCCTCCTCGGTTGCAAACGGATGGGTCGTATCGCTCACGCAGACGAACGGTCGGTACGAGTGATCGGCGAACAGATCCGGTCCCTTGACCACATCACCACGCTCGTAGGGCGCCATTTATTCGTCGTAGAAATCGTCCGTCGTCGAGACAGAACTCGCGCCAGATTGCGCGGCGAACGATGCCAGGCGATCGTCGTCACCGACCGCCCAGTAGCGGCCCCGGTGTCTGACCAGCCCGCGCGCTTCAAGCCGCGAGAGGACGGCACCGACGCTCCCGCGCTTGATTTCGGTTGCCTCGTGAATCTCACCCTGCGTGAACGCCTGATCCGCGTTCGACGCCAGAAACTGGAGCACTCGGTATGGCTGGGTTCCTTCCGCCAGATCGAGCGCACCCGCGGCGTCGTTCTCGAATCGATCGATGCTGATCGGCATGTGCAATACTTCGTAATATACTGTAATAAGACTGGCGCGAACCCGACCACTCCCATCGGCGATACGTTCCCGTCTGGCCAGCCCGTCAGATCGGGATCCGACCGATTCCGAAGAGGCCGGGCGGATCTCCACCGCCGACCGTCATGTTCTCGGGCCACTCGACGTCGGCCACCTCGCCGACCGTCAGCTCGACCGCATCGCCCGACCGGTTGCCGAACGCGTCCTCGAGACCGCCCGCTGGGATCGTGACGACGTCCCCCTCGGCAACGTCCTGGACGGTCGCGACCCAGCCGCCTGCGGCGTCGCTCCAGGAGGCCTCGTTCGATTCGCCGTTCACCTCGATCGTCGCCGTCCCGCCATGGGGCGAGCGCAGGCGAGTACGCAGGTTGTCGTCTGGATCCGGCGGCGGGTTCTGGGCGAGGACGACGAGTTCGACCGACCCGGCCGACGTCGGCTCGGTCGTTCTGACGCCGCGAATCGCGAGTCCGGTCGAGGGGACCACCTCGAACGGATTGCTCGCGATATCGTACCGGGCCGCGTTGACGCGGAACCGGTAGGTCCCGGTCGGCAGGTCCGGCGGGACGTCGAAGCGCGCCGCGTAATTGCCGTACCACTCGGTCCAGACGAAGCCGAGGCCGCGGTCGTCGCCGATCGGCACCCACTCGTCGGATCCGGCCACGGCCCGTTCGAGGATCACGAACGGGTCGCCAACCGGCCGGTCTGCACCCGAGCTTCCGCCGGACCACTCGACCCCGACGGTCGCCATCCGTTCGACGGTCGCCCGCGGCTCGGCGGTGATGGACCCGTCGTCAGCGCCTGCACCGACGGGGGCCTCGGGGCCCGACGGCCGCGATCCCGACGGGTCCAGTGCGTCGCCGAGGTCGTCGGCGAGTTCGGCCGCGAGTTCGCGCTGGTGGCGTTCGACGAGGAGCGAGGCGTACTTGCCGAAGACGGTGTGGCCGCCCTCGTAATGCTGCTGGTCGTACTCCTCGGGGGTGGTGAAGTAGCCGTTGTAGCCGTTCGCGACGCCGACGACCGTGACGTCCGTGACGTCGTCCGGCGCCGCGTCGGCGGCCGCGGCCTCCATCCGCCGGCCCATCGCCACCGTGGGTTCGCCGGGGACGGTTACCAGCAGCCTGTCCCCCAGACGCATCGCCTGTACCTCGACCTCGGGCGACCAGGGCGCCGGCGCGAGGACGATCTTGCGACCCTGAACCGGGTGAGCGAGCCACTCGGGAAGGCGTTCACCCTCCAGTTCGAGTCCCGAGAACGGCGTCGGTCCGTTCTCCCCGCCGTTCAGGATCGGCTTGCCGACGAGTCCCGTACTCCCCACGCGTTTGTCGCCGTCGTCGACCGACTGGCCGTCGTACTCGATCACTCGTGATCGACCGCCGACGGGCAGATCGCTGCTGAGATCGTCACCGGCGGCCCCCCAGGCCGCCCACATCGCCGACTCGACGCGGACGGCCGTCCGCTCGGCCAGCGCGTACATCCCGTAGTCGTCGTAGTGCGTGATCTGATCGCCCAGATCGCTCGCCGCCGACAGCGTGATGGGCGCCACGCCATCGTCGAACCGGTGGGCGAACCAGCGCGCGGCCACGCCCGGGAAATCGGCCGAGTAGGTCCGGTTCGCCGGGGTGAACGTCGTCGGGTGGTTCGCGTAGCAGGTCCAGGCGGCGATCGGCGCGCCGTCGACGCCCTCCACGCGGAGCAGGCGGAGCCTCGCATCCCGGGCGAGGGATGGATCGACGGGGTGGTCCTCCGGCGATCCCTCACCCGGCGGAATGTCCAGCCCGTAGTTCGCGAGGTGGGCCTCGATCGACCGGTTGACGCTGTTGTCGGGCACGTCCGCCTCGGCCCAGGCCGCCCGCGCCGGTCGCCGGTTCGCGTCGGCCGCGGCGATCGCGTCGCCGATCTGAGCCGCGATCCAGTCGCCGACGTCGTCGGGCCCCGCGTGCGTGTGCGACGTCGCGTAAAGGACCGTGTCACGATCGAACCCGAGCGGTCGGGCATGTTCGAGCACCATTTCGCGCGCCGCCGGCCGCCCGAGGTCCGCGCCGACGATGGCGACCTTCCGGACGCCGTCCGAGAGGACGAGCGCCTGCGCGTACAGGCGAACCGAGACGCCGCTCGCGAAGATGTCCGGTCGTGCGTAACCGAAGAAGGGCTGCCCGTTCGCTGGCGTGATATCTCGTACCGCCGCACCGGCGGTGAGTTCGCCCGTGTTTGCACCGTCGAGGCCGTCGGTCGTTGCCCCACGGTCGGCACCAGTTCCGTCCGACGAGTCACTCGCTCCAGCGACGGACGCGCTCGTGGCTAGCCCCGATGCGGCCGCCGCATAGCCGACGAATCGCCGCCGATCCAGTCGTCGGTCGCTCATGCTCGATCACTCGCGGTTCGAGTCGAGGTGGTGCTACGGACCATGGGAGAGAGATACTACCAATACCAATAGCTTCCCCTCCTGTATACAATGGCTATTTTTATAATAATTACACACGGCTACCGGAAGGGTGGCGCCGTGGATGGACGTGTGAATCGGCACCCACCCGAGCAAAACGCTAAGTATCACCACGACACAGCCAGAGAAGAACGAGATGGACCCAGCACCGCTCCGATTCGTAACCCTCTCGCTCTCGCCCGAGGAGTGGCTCGGCAAGACGGACGAGTACGTCTTCGAGGACCCCGACCTCGCACACGGCCCAGTATACGACGTCCGCCTGCTCCCCGACGGTTCCGTCGTCACACTGTACGAAGTGCGGGGACCGCCCGAACGGATCGAAGCACTGCTCCGAACGCACGAGCCCCGCGACGTCGCGGTCGCGCCGAGTCACGACGGCGCCGGCGCGTTTGTCTACGCCCACGGCACCCACCACGAGACGGTGGCCGCACTCCTTCGAGGCGTTCGAGCGCTGGGGCTCGCGATCGACCGACCGATCGAGTTTCGCCCCGATGGCTCGATCAGAGTCACCCTCGTCGGTGACGAAGAACGCGTCCGCGGGCTGTTCGAACGCGTTCCCGAGTCGGTCTCGATGGAGGTCGAACGGACCGGCGCCTACGAACCCAGCCCGAATCGCGTCTACGCCTCCCTCACGGATCGCCAGCGCGAGATCCTCCGGGCAGCCGTCGAGCTGGGCTACTATCGACAGCCCCGGGAGACCTCCTACGAGGAGATCGCCGAACGACTCGGCACCTCGGAGGCGAACGTCGGCGAACACATCCGCCGGATCGAATCCAAAATCGTCGCCGCCGTCGTGCCGTGAGCGGTTGGCTCCGGCGCCGGCAGGGCGAACCGCGCCTCCCCCGAGAGAAGAGAGACGCGATCACACCCGGTTAGAAGCGCTCTCCCTACGCCGGATCGAACAGCGCACTCAACTGATCGTTCAGAAACGTCCCTTCAGGGTCGAAGCGCCGACGAACCGACTCGAACGTGTCCCACTCCGGATAGCGCTCGCGGAGCCGTGCCCGGTCGAGCGAGTACCACTTTCCCCAGTGCGGCCGGCCGTCGAACGCGTCGAAGACCGACTCGCAGGCCTCGAAGTACGACCGGAACGGCTTGCGGTGGTAGGCGTGGACGGCGACGTAAGCGGCGTCCCGACCGGTGGCGGGCGAGAGCAGGATGTCGTCCCCGGCGACGTAGCGGAACTCGATCGGAAAGACGATCTCCGGGTGGGACGGCAGGACGCGCTGGCGCAGTTGTCGAAGGACCGCCGGCCCGTCCGCCGCTGGAACGGCGAACTCTGCCTCGTTGAACCGGACCTCGCGACTCGACGCGAAGACCTCGTGACTCGGGCCGACGGTCTCGCCGCCAGAGAGAGCCCCACCGGCGAGTCGCGCGAGAGACGGTGACAGGCGTGGCAATCGACTCGAGAGCCGGCAGACGGCCCCCCAGGCCAGGTTCGTCGCCCCCTCCGCGACGCCGGCCGGAACCGGCGACGACGTCGTCGGTTCGTCCGTCTTCTCGAGGATCTTGACCAGCGCCACGTCGACGTGTGGGAACCAGAACAGTTCGACGTGTCGGTGCCGATCGCGAATGGTCCCAATATCCTCGAGGGCCGTCTCCAGTGGGGCCGTCCAGGTGCGTTCTCGCAATCGGTAGGCCGGTTCGACGTCGAGCGTGACCGCCGTGACGATCCCCAGGGTTCCGAGCGAGAGCTGTGCCGCCCGAAATGTGTCACCATCGTCGACCGAGAGGGTTCTGATCTCGCCGTCGGCAGTCACGAGTTCGATCTCGGCGATCTGGGTCGGGAGGATGCCGAGGTCGATACCGGTGCCGTGGGTGCCGGTCGCGAGCGCGCCAGCGACCGTCTGGCGGTCGACGTCGCCGAGGTTCGTCATCGCCAGCCCGTGGACCGACAGCGTCTCCGACAGTTCGGCGAGCCTCGTCCCAGCCCGGACGGTCACCCGACGGCGGTCGTACTCGACCGACCTGACGCCGGTGAATCGCTCGAGCGAGACGAGCACGTCGTCGGTCGGGACGACCGCGGAGAAGGAGTGCCCGGAGCCGGCGACTCGGATCGAACGCTCGCCGGCGTGGCGTTCGACCAGGGCGCGAATCGCATCGACCGTCTTCGGCCGCACTACTCGATCGGGACGACAGAAGACGGATCCGGACCAGTTCCGCCAGCGCCCGGGGTCCCCGCTCGACCCCATCGTCGCCTCGTCCGGGTCCCGATCCGATCCCGTCACACGAACCACGCCCCGTCGCCGCGATACGTCGGATATCGGTCGACGATCTCGCCGTCGTCGATCACGTGCAAGTACTCGAAATGCGTACAGAGTTCGCCGGCTTTGGCGTGCCGGAGCAAGACCGGATCGCCGAGGTCCAGGTCGTGCGGGCCGTCGTACGCGATCGGCGTCTGCACTTCGCCGGCACCCTCCGCGTCGAACAGTGACGCCCCGCGGGGCAGGTAGACCGTCGGTGTCTTATCGACCCCCGGTGGTCCGCTCGCGACGTAGCCACCGCCCCGACAGGTGTAGACGTCGGGATCTGGCTGTCGAACGACCTCGATCGCGTACCCTGCGGCGGGTTCGTAGGAAAATCCGCGGTAGTAATCGAACAGGGCGGGCGCGAAAAACGCGGAGCCAGCGGTGAGTTCCGTCACCGAGGAGTCCTGCCTGGTCGATTCGAAGCAGCCGGTTCCGCCGCCGTTGACGAAGTCGAGGTCGAATCCCTCGCGGTCGAGCGCGGCGACCGTCTCTTGGCGGCGCTCGTGGACGATCGGCTCAGATCGGCGCTTGAGGCGGCGCACGACGGCGTTCTTCGGGGCCGAGTTCGACGGATCGTCGTCCGGGAGCCCAGCGAGTTGGCCCTCGTAGCCCATCACTCCCGAGAGGGAAACGGCCGATGCGTCGGCGATCGTCCGCGCGAGTTCGAGCGCCGCGCTCGCCGAACGGATCCCCGACCGCCTGACGCCGAAGTGGATCCCGAGGTGTTCGGTGGAGACGTCGAGATCGAGACAGAGCGGGACGGTGACGCCGTGCGCTTCGGCCACTCCGGTGATCCGTTCGACGTGGGCCGCACAATCGACCATGAGAACGATCCGGGCGCCGTCGTCGATCGCTGAACAGACCGCAGCGATCTCGGCTGTGTCGACGATCGGATAGGCGACCAGCAGATCGTCGAACCCGTCCGCCGCCAGGTGAGCGGCTTCGTGGCCGGTGTAGCACATGACGCCGGAAAATCCGTCTCGGTCGAGTACCGCGCGGAGAACGGCGCGACAGCGGATCGACTTCGAGGCGACCCGGACCGGGAGCCCACCCGCACGGCGCCGCGTCGTCCGAAGATTCGCCTCGAAGGCGTCTCGGTCGAAATACGCCAGAGGAAACGACTCGCCCGAGAGCGCCGACCGATACGCGTCGTACGTCGAAGTCACGACCGCACGTGGTTCCACGACTACATAATCCTCCGTCCCGGATAGACCGGTCGTTTAAACCGACTGTCCGGGAGTCGCCACCCCTCGCCCGAAGTCGGTTTCCCGGCCGGTACGAACAGGACCGCTTCAGCCGGTTCGATCGGTTCGGATATTTCCGCCGATACGATCAGTTCGGATGCGTCAGCCGGTTCGATCAGGACGGTCGATTCGATCGGGTGGCCCATTTCATTGGATTTGGAGTCGGCACGATCCACAGCACAGTGACCTGACTGGCCTCGCTGTAACTACCGATCGAAGAACCGAGCTATTAGTTAGGTTTGGACTGGTGAAGCTACCTATGGTCGAGTTCGCCGCGACCGTAGTAATCCCAGCGTCCCAACAACCACCCGGCGCGGCAGCGTACGGCGCGCTTTGCGCGCCGTTTCACCGCGAGCGCGTCTGCGCTCGCGGCTCTTTTTCATCGAACTTTTTGCGGTGAGGGGTGCGCTTCGCGCACCCGAACCGCAAAAAGTTCGTTAGAAGTAATCGATGCTCGGGGGCAGTTCGAGCTTCATGCCCTTGCGTTCGCGGATCTCCATGATCTTATCGCGCTGGAGCGAGTCGGCCATGAACTCGAAGCCGGCGTTCTCGGTGTTCCAGGAGGCCCGGCCCTCGGTCGCGCTCCGGATGTCGCTGGCGAAGCCGATCATCTCGTCGACGGGCGCGATACCCTCGACGACCATGAGGTCGCCTTCCTGGTACATGTCGTCGACGCGGCCACGGCGGCCCTGGATCTCGCCGGAGGCAGCACCCATGTGGTCGTTCGGGACGTCGATGCGGACGTCCTGCATGGGTTCTTTCATGGCGATGTGGGCGTCGATCAGCGACTTGTGGACGGCCTCGCGGGTCGCCGGAATGACCTGTGCGGGGCCGCGGTGGATGGTGTCCTCGTGGAGCTTCGCGTCGTGCAGGCGAATTAGGGTGCCCTGGACGGGCTCGTTCGCGAGCGGGCCGTTGTCGAGGGACTCTTCGAGTCCCTCGATGAACAGCTCCATCGTCTCGTTCAAGTGCTGAATCCCCTTCGTCTCGTCGAGCAGGATGTTCGCGCCGTGGATCTGCTCGACGTTCTGGGAGTCGTCCTTGTCCATGCCGGCCTCCTGCAGGGCCTCGCGTCGTTCGAGTTCGGGCATGTCCATCGAGGCCTCGCCGCGTTTGAGCGTCTCGACGAGGTCGTCGGTGAGTGGTTCGGCGGAGATGTAGAAGCGGTTGTGCCGGTTCGGCGAGATGCCCTCGACCGTGTCGGAGGCGCGCTGGACGGCCTCGCGGTAGACGACGATCGGTTCGCCGGTGTTGACCGGGATGCCCTGGTTCTTCTCGATACGCTGAGTCTGGACTTCGAGGTGGAGTTCACCCTGTCCGGAGATGAGGTGCTCGCCGGTGTCCTCGTTGATCTCGATCTGGATCGTCGGGTCCTCCTTCGAGACCTGCCGGAGCGTCTCGATGAGTTTCGGCAGGTCGTCCATCGTCTGGGCCTCGACGGACTTCGTGATGACGGGTTCGGAGATGTGCTCGATGGACTCGAACGGTGTCATCTCGACGGAGGAGACGGTGGAGCCGGCGATGGCGTCGCGGAGGCCGGTGACGGCAGCGATGTTGCCGGCCGGAACCTGCTCTACTTCCTCGCGCTCGCCACCCATGTAGATGCCGACGCTCTGAACGCGGTTCTTGCCCGCGGTTCCCGACACGTACAGTTCCTGGCCCTTCTCGAGGGTGCCCGAGAAGACGCGGCCGGAGGCAACCTCGCCGGCGTGTGGGTCCATCGCGATGTCGGTGACCATCAGGACGACCTCGCCGCTCTCGTCGACGAGTCGCATCGTCCCAGCGAGTTCGGACTCGGCGTCGCCACGCCAGATACGCGGAATACGCATCGGCTGGGCGTCGACCGGGTTCGGGAAGTGCTCACAGACCATGTCGAGGACGACGTCCGACAGGGGCGTGCGCTCGTGGAGCTCCTGGCGCTCGTCGTTGCGCTCGAGTTCCATGATGTCGCCGAAGTCCATCCCGGTTCGTTGCATCGACGGCATGGAGACGCCCCACTTGTACAGCGCGGAACCGAATCCGACGGTACCGTCCTCGACGGAGACGGTCCAGTCGTCGATGTCGTCCATCTCCTCGGTCATGCCACGGATGAGCTCGTTGACGTCGCGGATGACGGCGAGGAGTCGCTCCTGCATCTCCTCGGGCCCCTCCTGGAGCTCGGAGATGAGGCGGTCGACCTTGTTGATGAACAGGGTCGGTTTGACGCCTTCACGCAGCGCCTGTCGCAGGACGGTCTCGGTCTGTGGCATCGCTCCTTCGACGGCGTCGACGACGACGAGCGCACCGTCGACGGCGCGCATCGCGCGGGTGACGTCGCCACCGAAGTCGACGTGGCCCGGCGTGTCGATGAGGTTGATGAGGTGGTTGGTGTCCTCGTACTCGTGGGTCATCGAGACGTTCGCCGCGTCGATGGTGATCCCGCGTTCCTGTTCGTCCTCTTCGGTGTCCATCGCGAGCTGTTCGCCGGCCGTCTCGTCGGAGATCATGCCGGCCCCAGCCAGTAGGTTGTCCGAAAGTGTTGTCTTGCCGTGGTCGACGTGAGCGGCGATGGCGATGTTCCGGATGTTCTCCGGTTCGTCCATCAACCGTTCACACTCCTGTACGATCTTCTTGCGTCGGCCCATATACTCACCCGTACCGGTAGCGGGGTCAAAAGGGTGCTGTTTCGCATCTGGCGGTCCGGTTCGCCAGATGCGACGCTCGTCACGAGTGAAACGAAGTGACGGCGTCTCGAATCGCGGACGAGGGTGGCGCCAGTTCGTGTTCCACGTCCCAGGCGCCCAGTTTTCGTGTGCGAGTGTCACGCACGGAACGACGCGGATCGAACGTCGGCCACCACGCCAGCGTCGAACCCAGGGCAAGTCGCAGGGAGCGAATCGCCGCAACGCTATTATGCGGTAGCACCCTGCATTCGTCACCATGGAACTGCACGTACAGGGATCGGGGCCCGCCGCACCGTTTCTCGGCGCCCGGGATCTGTTCGAAACCGAGCGAGAGCTCTCGCTACCCGTCTACGTCCACCTTCGGGACGATCCCGACGAACGAACCTGGGCCGGTCACTACGACGACCGTCACGTACTCAACATCTCTCGACAGGCGGCCTCGTCGGCGATGGCCCGCGAACTCGCCCTCCACGAGTTCGCCCACATGGCTCGCTACGAGGAAGACCACCCCTCGCACGTCCAGTCGACGGAGGAGGCGCTCTACCTCGCCCTCACCGGCCGCCACGTCGAGCGGCGGAAGCTCACACACTGCTACCAGATCGCCAACCACATGAAGGACATCTACGCGGACGACATCACCCTCTCGGTGGGGCCCGGCGAGAAACTCCTGTCGTACCTGGAGGCGAGCCTGGCCGCGGCCATCGCCGACCGACCGCGAACACCGCCGCGGGCCGGCTTCGAGCGCATCACGTCGGGCTCTGACCCCGATATCACGGCCGTCAACGCCGCCTTCGCCGTCGCGCTGGCCGAACGCCACGACCTCGTGGACGACGACCACCGACTGTACGACCTCGCGCACGCGGCCGCGATGGACGCCCCCGGCGTCGACGCCGACGGGTTCCGCCGACGTTTTCGCGAACTCGGAGCGGATCCCGACCCGAGCGGCTACCGGCGCCACCTCGTGCAGGCGACGCGCTCGTACGTCGACGGGGACGGACCGGCGGCGGACTGATCGGTCGATCTGACGTGCCTCGTCGATCGTAAACTCACAGATCCACCCGGCGATACCAGACGATCGCCAGCGGGACGAACAATCCCCAGCAGAGTAACGAACCGACGGCACCCGGGTCCGTCAGGTAGACGGGCGCCCCCGCAGTGAGATCGATCGTTTCGAGGGTCCCGGTATCGATCGTCCGACCGGTTCGTCCGGAGACGATCGCGTGTTCGATTCGTGGGATCGCGACGAGTTGTTCGTGAGAAGCTGACACGAGAAGGTGATACGGCTGGACGAGCACGGACGACCGGACGGGGAGAGGAAGGCCGCGATCGCCGCCGAACGCCGACACGAGCACGAGCGGACCGAGAGAGAACGCGATTGCTCGCAGCCGCGTCGAAACGACGGTGGAGACCGAGACGGTAAACGTGGTCAACACGATCGCGAACAGGAGGGTCGCGAGGACGAACGAAGCGTACGGTCCCGCCGAGAACTCGCCGAATCGGTACATTGCGACGATCGCACCGGAGAGAAGCCCGCTCACGACGACGACCGTGATAGCACTCAGTCGAGCGAACATCGTGCCGACGACGACGTTTGACCGCGAGACAGGAAGCGATTGGAGCGTACGGATCGTTCCGGCCTGGCGGCTGCCAGCGATCGCACCGGCACCGTAGCCGACGGCGACGAACGAAAGAATCACCGGCATCAGGCGACCGAGGCCGAAAATAACGAACGCGGTTGGTTCCGGCGTTCCAGCACCGGGGTCGAACAGCACGAGATACCCCGGCACTTCACCCTTCACACCGGGCGTAATCGTCCAGATCCGAAGCGCGACCACGAGTGCAAACAGAACAGCACCGATCCCGACAGCACGAGAGCGGCCGAGCGCGAGCAGGTCCGTCCGTGCAGCGGTCGTCGCAGTCCGTAGCCAGCGTCGGAAGCGCACGTTCACACCTCGTCCGTGTACGATTCGAAGACGCGCTCGAGCGACCGCCCATCGGTCTCGAACGAGGGAACCGTGGCGCCCGACTGGTCGATCGCGGACAGAACGCGTGCAATCACCGCCTCGCTTTCGCAGACGGCGACGAGTTCGCCGTCTTCGAGGTGAACCTCCTGCACGCCATCGACGTCGTCGACGCGGTCGCGAACCGCCGACATGGGTCCGTCGGTTCGAATCCTGGCACGGAGGACGGTCTCGCCGCCGACCGTTTCGCGCAGTTCCTGAACGTCGTCCTCGGCGACGAGCCGGCCGTCAGAGAGGATGCCGGCCCGATCGCAGACCGCCTCGACCTGCGAGAGGACGTGCGACGAGAAGAAGACGGTCGCGCCCCGCTCGTTTTCCTCGCGAATGATTCGTCGAAGCACCACCACGCCGTGAGGGTCGAGCCCCGCCGTCGGCTCGTCGAGGACGAGCAGGTCCGGTTCGCCGACGAGCGCCATCGCGAGCCCGAGACGCCGGGTCATTCCCCGAGAGTACCCGCCTGCGCGTCGATCCATCGCCTCGTGGAGATCGACGCGCTCGAGAACGGTCGCTGGATCGACCGCGGCGTCCTTCGTCGACGCCGCGAGCGAGACGTGCTCGCGCCCCGATAGCGTCGGATAGGGGGTGAATCCCTCCAGCAACACGCCGGTTCGCCGTCGAATCTCGACCGGGGACGATCGGGTATCGAGCCCGAACAACCGCGCGGCGCCGCTCGTGGGGTGGACGAGATCCACGAGCATATCGATCGTCGTGGACTTCCCGGCGCCGTTGGGGCCGAGAAATCCGTAGACGGAACCCGCTGGCACCTCGATATCGAGGTCGGAAACAGCAGTGACGGGTCCGAACCGCTTCGTGAGCTGCTCGGTTTCGATGATGAGATCGGTGTCAGTCATGGTCAGTGTTAGTTGATGTCACAGCGTTCGTACCGAATGAGTCCGGAAACGGTGGGAATGACGATCCAGAGAGCCTGAGAGAGGAGGGCTGCGCTCGTCGAGGCGTAAAACGGGATTTCAACCACGGTGAAATTAACGGCAGTACTTCCGCCCCCGTGTGCGACCTGAAATGCTGTGTACACGCGATCGTCAAGGCTGGCGACCAGCGTACTGAAAATTGGCCCAGGACCGATGAGGGTCAGCCGAGGAGAAACCATCGAAAGCGGAAGTGACACCAGCAACAGTCCGACCGCGGCCACCAGCGCCGCAGCGAAGACGACGCTGCGCCGGCGTCGAATCGTCGACAGCGCGACACCGACGACGACGAAGCCGGCCAAGTGGACGACCACGACGCCGATAAAGGTAACTCCGGTCGTCAGCGACGGGGTGAGGCCGCTCCGGTATGCCTGGACGAGTGTGAGACCGTAGACGATGGCGAGCACGGTCGCCACGACCGTCAGACGGGCGAGAACGTGGCCGAGAAATACCGCTCGTCGACCGACGGGCAACGACTGATGCGTTCGAAGCGTTCCGTCCTCACGGCCACCGACGATCGTCCCGGCACCGAGAAGCGTTGCGAAACAGACGAGAAAGAGCTGGAGGGTCGACACCGACGCCATGACAGGGAAAAAGAGGTCGTTGCCGATTGAACGGAGATAAAACTGATCGTGTGTTCCAAGTTGTCGCCCTCGAGCAACGTCGGTGACCCGGAGGGCGTTGAACGAGAGGTTCGTACAGACGAATGTCACGATAGTGACAGTCACCACCGTCCGTCGCGACCGATAGTGCTGTCTCAATTCGATTGAAAATATCGACGCAATAGAACTGAAAGTCATATTCTCCTATATACCTATTTTATGCACACCATCACTTAAATATATTATCAATTCATACATTTTCGAGACCTGAATCACTTTTCACCTCGAGGAGAAGGCTTGACCAGGCGCCAGTGTTCACCACTTCCATGTCATACTCCCCGCCAGCAGTCAGATCATACGAGTGGTCCGAATCGACCGATCCCCGGTCCGGGAAATCGTCATTATAGAACGCTGCTTCTGCGGTGATAGTATTCATTCCGTGATCATGGCCAGTCGAACCCAGGTGCCACTCGGTTTCAATTGGGATCCACCAGGGACAGTCCGATCCAAGACCGTCGGCCGACAGCTCCGAATCATCGAAGTAGTAATTGAGGCCCGAGTAAAAGTGCTGGTCGATGAGCACGTCCGACTCCGCAAGCGTTCCACAGCGCGGGGAAGTCGTATTGGCATAGGCCATTAGATCCCAGTCGCTTTCTACGCCAGCGGCTGTCTTGCTCCTGTTTCTCTCGATGGTTGCTTCTCTCGATTCGATCGCTACCGTCGCTCGGTCGAGCTCGTCCGGACTGATGGTTTGTTCTGCGTTTGGGACATTCCTGGCGTCAGTCTGCGCTTGCTTGTCCGCCGGTCTAGCCGACAAATCCGTCGTTTCAAGTGCCAACGATGCACCCGTTCTCCGATCCAGTTTGGCAACCGTCTCTGAATCGTACGTGAATCTGTGGATCACTGTTCCCCGAGTGCCCTGTTTTTGTACTTCGATCGATGCCGACGTTAGTCCAGTGATGTCGTCAACCTCCACATCGAACGTCCACGAATTTCGTTTCCGAGCCGTAGCCGTCCCGATACTGTTCACACCGAGCAGCACTCCAGCGCCCGTGCTTGCACGTCGAAGGAGCGAACGGCGGTCGATTCCGGACGGATTCTGATCGTCATCTTGCATGACGTTCAGTACTAGAGGAGCATCAAATTAAATGATATCTGCTGTCATTCGTTACGGGCCGTCATTACGACACCCCTCGTCACCCGAGACAGACAGGACAGCGGATCAAACGTCGGTCCGGTCGACTGCAGCTGAATTCTTCCGGACGGTCTCGTAAAATCCAGATCCCCACGATTGAAACTGGGGATGAAAACCGGATACGAGAGCGTGCAGCGTCCCGTATCCATCGTAACTCAGCAGCAGCGTTCGGTCATCTGTACGGACGATCCCAACGGGCTCCATTGGGTGTTCGTATACGTATAGTGATCCGAGAAATGCGGACGACGGATCGATCACGTCCGACGACCGAATACACTCTAGTCCAGTCGAGCCCACGATAATCTCCACTTGGTTCTCCACTCCGAGAGCGGTTTCATGCGCATCGACGAGTTGCTTCGTTACTGTCGGAACGAAAGTTAAAACGGTAGAAGCGGATCTGACGGCTGAGAGAACTTCGTCTTGTGGGCCGGCAGGGTCAGAAGGGTGTCGAACGACCGATTCACAGTCAACTAATACATCGGATGGCACATCCACCCGATCGGTCGGTATGTGTTCGAGAGCGCAGACGAGTTCGTGAAGGCGCGCTGCGCGTTCGTGATACTCGAGGAGTTCGGAGATAAAGCTCTCCGCGACAGGCACGACGGAATACGTCTGTTCTGACCGGCGTATCCACCCCTCGGTTTCGAGTTGGCTCAGATTTCTACGCACAGTCCGCCGCGTCGCGTCGATCTCAGCATCGAGTTCGGTAACGGTTTGTGCGGATTCGACCAGTTCTGCGAGCAATTGAACCCGAACTGGGGACCCAACCAACATTCCAACTGGGCTATCATTCATGGAGGTGTATGACCATTAGATACTATTGGTTAAAATATTTCCCATATTGAAGAAATGTAAAATGGTAGGTGTTCCCTTCTACTATATAATCGTGGTTATCGATTCAAAAATTGGCGGAAAAAGGATCCAAGCCAACACAACCAGCGCTCGATACACCAACTGTTCCACCCGAACGACGAAACAGCTGAATGAGAGGACTGACTGAGGAGGAAAATAAGGGCGAGTGCAGGATCACTGGGAGTCGAAGAAACACCTGAATCGACGAGAATCGCAGGCAGCCGGAGATTTGCCACCAATTCGATCACCCTACTAACTCCCTCCAGTACCTCACTCGTCCGAACCAGCATCGATCGGTCGAGTTCCGAGACGCTCGACCGCCAAAAAGCCGCATCGTCAGATCGAAATCCAGGTCGTCGGGTGCAGCCACGACGCCAAACGTCCGTGTGGCGTTTTCGAGTTCTTCGCGGTCGAATCTGAGGAATCGGTCATGAATTGGACGTACGTTCTAGTCGGTCGAGCTGGTTACAGGCGAACCACAGCGGGAAGGCGATCCAGAGGGCGAGTACCGCCACAGCGATCGGCCACGAAAAGAACCAGGGGACGGCATCCGCCGCGAATTCGGTGGACATCTGGTACGATCCGAAACCGCCGCTCCCGAGTACGGCGTCGACGTGCGTTTTCGGAATCAAATGGTCGTACGGAGCGGCGACGAGGACGAGATACGCTTGTCGAGGGTCGATCACGTGATAGTACGGATACAGGGGTGAGAGTCCGAGAACGACTTCGTGTACTGGAAGGAGCTGGTAGCCGAACGCGACGAAGACACCCGCAGCCGCCCGCCGGGCCGTCGAGAACACTGCCGAGATTGCGACTCCGATGCTCAGCCAAACGAGTCCGTACCCGATCGTCGCGAGTGAGAAAACCAGGTATCGCCACACGGACACCGTTTCGAACCGATTCGTGATGGAGATCCACCCGACGGCTAGCACGACACCGATCGCACAAGCGAGTACGATTGCCCGTCCGAAGTACGTCCCGTACAGTACTGTACTGCGCGGAGACGGGAGCGACAACGACGTGAACAACTGGCCGGTTTCGCGCTCGGTCGCAATCGTCCCGTACCCGAGTAGCAGTCCGATCAATGGCACCAAAAACAACAACGAATTTACGTGCCAGGAGGGGCTCGTGAACCCATACACGGCGTATACGGCGTCGAACGTTTCGGGAACGTCGAGATACGTGTAGGTGCTGTATCTGCCGCCCTGGCTGGTCCCCGCTGGCGGAGTCACGCCACGTGCGATCCGACGAACCGAGACGGCGAGATAGACAACGACGAGTACTACCCCCCACGATCGGCGGAAATGGCGGAGTTCCTTCAACACGAAGGCAAATACCGCACGGGGCACGCTGTCGTCGGGATTGCCGTTTCGATCGGTTCCGTTACTCACGTGTGGATAACCTCCCGACGGAAGACGGCGTCTCCAATCAGGAGCGGTCCGACGATCCAAACGGAGCGTACGAGAGTGGCTATTGGGACGGTCACGAGCGGCGAGGCTGTGACCTCGATGGCGCTACCATCGACGAGTGTCACTGCGAGCGCCGGATGTATCGAATCGAACTGGGAAACGAGTTCTTGGATTGGTTCTGCACGCTCGAGAGATGCCGCGTGGTCGTCGACGAAAAACTTCACGATAGAATTGAGATAATATCGATCGTTCAACTGTCCAACCCACCAATCGGCTTCGAGTCGGTTCAGATTTCCCAACACCGTTCGTCGCGTCGCACCGACAGTCGACTCCAGTTCGGATACCGATGCCTGTTCGTCTGCGAGTTGTCAGAGGAGCGCTACCTGGACGGAAGATCGAACCAACGATTGAAACGTAATATGACCTCTACTCACAGCATATCATACTGTGTTTAGTATAAGTAATTTTTTCAATCTGTTACGATAGCACCTCCGTATTGGAGGTGGGCGACGGCTATTCCTGTGGTACGAGAAATATGACGGAGACCGGCGCCCCATTGTCGGCTGAATCCGGCTCTCGCCATCGGAGTGTTCGGCGATGCGTTCATTGAGCGCGAAGTCGATTGATGCGACGTTGTAGTCTTCGTGGCGGTGCAACCGCAGGGATACCTCGAAGAGACGCCCCTGTTCATCGGGCAGATGCCGATACCCTAGAGCGGACGGCGATTGCCCGCCCATCGCCGTCTCCCCTCGGTCCGAAATTGAAGGCCAATCCACATCACTTCGAAAACGGCCACGCTACTGGTACGAGCGGATCGGCTCACGTTTCACACACGAGTGGAGCAGGCACTCGATTAGCTGGATGGAACTCGAGACTAGCACTTACAGATCGTGGGAGGCAGCGGTGACAAAGAATTGATTCGACAAGCGGTTAGCGTTAGGCGGCGACCCGGTCGTACGTCGACGGGGACGGACCGGCGGCGGACTAGGTACCGTCCCCGAACGGCACCTCACCCCTCCGAACCAGCATCGATCGGTCGAGTTCCGAGACGCTCGAACACCCCGAGAGCCCCATCGTCAGATCGAGGTCCGCCAGGAAGTTCCGGCAGACCTCGCGGACGCCGTCCTCGCCGTCGATCGCCAGTCCGTATACGTACGGCCGTCCGAGGAAGACCAGCTCGGCACCGAGCGCCAGCGCGGTCACGGCGTCGGCGCCGCGCCGGATGCCCCTGTCGAAGCAGACGGGCACGTCGCCGTCGCCCACCGCTTCGAGGTGGTCGACCACAGCGGGGAGCGCTTCGATCGCCGGCAGGGCGTTGTCGACCTGCCGGCCTCCGTGGTTCGAGACGACCACGCCGTCGGCACCAGATTCGACGGCCAGTTCGGCGTCCTCGGGGTGGACGATCCCCTTCACGATAATCGGCAGGTCGGTCAGGTCACGAAGCCACGCGAGATCCTCCCAGGTGAGCGACGCGTCGCCGAAGACGTCGACGAACTGCATGACCGCCGCACCCACGTTTTCTACGGGGTCCTGCCCCAGCAGTTCCTCGAAAACGGGGTCCGAGAAGTAGTTCCCGACGCCCTCCGCGTCGAGGAAGGGCAGGTAGCCCCGCTCGACGTCTCGCTCGCGCCAGCTGATGATCGGCGTATCGACGGTCACGACGAGCGCGTCGTAGCCCGCGCGCTCGGCTCGATCGACGAAGCTCGCCGTCAGGTCCCGGTTCGAACTCCAGTAGAGCTGAAACCAGGCCGGGCCGTCACCGACGGCGTCGGCGACGTCCTCCATCGGTTCCGAGGCCGCCGAACTCGAGACGAACGGGAGGCCGAGGTCGGCGGCCGCGCGAGCGGACGCCAGTTCGCCCTCGTCGTGTATGATGGACTGGACGCCGATCGGCGCCAGGCCGACCGGCGCCGGGTACTCGGTTCCGAACAGCGACACCGTCAGGTCGCGATCGGCGACGTCACGAAGCATTCGGGGGACGAGCCGCCAGGTAGAGAACGCCGCTCGGTTCGCCGCATCGGTCCGTTCGGCGCCGGCGCTCCCCGCGACGTACGCGTAGGCGTCCGGGTCGAGCGCCTCGCGGGCGGCCGCCTCCAGATCGTCGAAGCGCGGCGGGATCGAAGGCCGTTCGTCGGCCAGCATCCCCTGGGTATAGACTTCGATCAATCGCTCCCGGCCGTACGAGGGCCCGTCGTCGGACATACCGCCAGGTTCGGTCGAATACGACGTATAGATTGGGGCGCTCCGGGGCGGTCGAACTGGCAGGGCCGGCCACCACTCGACGCACGACGGGACGAACCCGAGACCGGTACCGCATCCGCGTCTGCCGATACGAAAGGTGAAGATACAGACGATCCGAACGGCGAAGGAGCAGGCGACGAACGCGACGACGGTCCGATGGTCGCACGAGAACAACACGGCCAGGATGACACCGAACGACTGCCTCGGTGCCGACGTTGCCTGACTTCCCGTCCGGTACTGCATATTCCGGGCATCGTCGTGACGATCGTCGGTCCGAACCCCTGAGCCGGTTCACCCGGCTGCGACCGCTCGTCCGGGTTAGATTCGCCACGCCGAACGGCGCCGCCGGGGCCTCACATCGAGGCGGCGGAAACCCCCATCGCTAAGCCGACGGTAGCCGACGTCCCAGTCGTGTCCGACCTCGGAAAGATCGACCGACCGTTCTTCGAGCGTTACATCGCGTCGAACCTCGGCGCCGACCGAACAGACGTCGCTCTCGGACCGGCACACGGCGTCGACTTCGGCGTCGTCGACGTCGACGGCCGGGCGCTCGTGACCGCGACCGACCCGCTCTCGATCCTGCCCGATCTCGGTTACGAGCGGGCGGCCCGGTTCGCGCTCGACGTCGTCCTCGCGGACGTCGCGGTAAGCGGCGTCCCGCCGACGCACCTCTCGATCTGTTTCACCCTGCCGGCGTCGATGACCGACGACTCGTTCGCGACCGTGTGGGAGGAAATCCACGCCGAGTGCGTCGACCTCGGCGTGTCGGTCGTGACCGGCCACACCGCACGATACGGCGACGTCTCCTACCCGTGGATTGGCGCGGCGACGGCGATGGGGGTCGGCGATCACGACGATATCGTCCGCCCGGACGGTGCGCGAGCGGGAGACAGACTCCTGTTGACGTCGGGACCCGCCGCGGAGGCGGTCGGACTCCTGAGTACGTGCTTTCCAGAACAACTCGATCTCCCGGCCGAGACCGTCGCAGCGGCCCAGAATCGCCTCGAAGAGGTATTCAGCGTCCGTGACGCCCTCACCGCTGCCGCGGCGGGCCCCGTGCGAGCCATGCACGACGTCACCGAAGGTGGCCTCGCCGGCGCGTTGAACGAGATGGCCGACGGCGCAAATGCTCGCTTCTCGGTCGAACGCGAGGCCGTCCCGATGCGCCCCGGCGTCGCCGCGGTCTGTCACCACCTGGAGATCGACCCCTGGGCGGCGACCAGTTGTGGCTCACTCGTGATCGCCGTCGAGCCGGACGGTGTGGACGCCGTCCGAGACGCGCTCACGGACCGGGGAACGCCGGTGGCCGAGATCGGCCGCGTCGAGGACGGGACGGGCGTGATGGTCGACGGCGACCGACTCGAGCATCCGCACGTAGACCCGTCATGGGACGCGTACGCCCGGCTCGCAGAGCAGTCGGACTGAGCGATACGGTCCACGCCGTCGGCGATCGCTCTCCTCGTCGCGGTCGAAGGAATACGACAGAAAATCGCGAAGCGTACGTTATCTCGCGGCGGCAGCGACGCGCTCTTTCTCCTCTTTCTGTCCGACGGCGTAGGTGCCGACGTCGCCCTCGGCGGCGCCGACGAGCTGGTTCGCGATGGCCTCCTCGGCAGAGGTGGGCGACTTGAACGAGGCGCTCTGGACGCCCTCGGCCAGGAACTTCAGGGCCTGGTCGACGCGGCGCTGGGGGGCGACGTCGACTGCCTTCGGGACCGAGATGCCGCCGTACTTCAGGCGAACCGTCTCCTCGCGCGGCGCGGCGTTCTCCACGGCGGTGACGAGGATCTGGATCGGGTTCTCGTCGGTACGCTCGTAGATCAGTTCGAACGCCTCGCGGACGAGGTTGAGCGTCTGCTGTTTCTTGCCGGTATTCTCCTCGGTCTGCATCAGGCGATTGATGAATCGCTCGACGATGGAGATCTCTGACTTCTGGAACTGCTTCGAGGCGTGGCGACCCGCGGTGTGGGCCACGGGCGTCACGGAGATGTAACGCTTGGTCGAGGGGTCGTTGTACTCGATCTCGGCGATCTCCCAGCGGCCGAAGAGCTTCGCGGAGAGGTCCGATTCCTCGCCGCCAGCGGGTGCGTCGGGTTCGGGTTGGTCGTCGGCGCTCATGGTTATCGCACCGGTTTCTCCGCGTTCCCGCGGACCAGTTCGATGAGCGAGACACCGTTTACCTTCTCGACCTTGTAGTTGACACCGGAGATGTCACCCATCGCACGACCCTTCGCCCCACCGATGCCGGCGATGGTGACCTCGTCGTGCTCGTCGATGAAGCTGATCGCGCCGTCGCCGGGACAGAACGCCGAGACCTGCTTGCCGTTCTTGATGAGCTGGACCCGGACACACTTTCGGATGGCCGAGTTGGGCTGTTTCGCCTCGATGCCGATCTTCTCTAAGACGATGCCGCGGGCCTGCGGCGCACCCTCGAGCGGGTCCGACTTCTCGCGAAGGCCACGAGCGCGTCGCGCGTAGTCCGAGTCGGACCACCGCTGTGTCTGGCGGTCCTTCTTCAGCTTCCGCGCGGCGTATTTGCCGTTTGCCATAGTACCCGTCGTTATCCGACGAACGCACTTAAGCGTCCCCTTTTGGATCGGAAACGAGACGACGAGAGCGCTCGACGGGGGTCGATGAAGGGATCTCGTGGCGTTTCGGACGCGGAGCGGAGTCCTCGCGGCGTGGGCCGCGTTGGAAGACGCGACTCGCGCTCGACCGGCGGTCAATCGCCCACGTCGACGTCGGAGCCGATGGCGACGTCCCGATCCGTCGTCCGGCGCTTCCGGTCGCCTTCGACCCGATCGACGACCCGCTCCGCCGTGACGACGCTCCAGAGCGCGAGGACGATCCCCGCGACGACGTCGATCACCCAGTGAATCCCCAGGTACATCGTCGAGAAGACGACGCCGCTGGCGACGAGAGAAGAGAGGACGGACCACCGGGGGAACTGTTTGCGGGTCCGCCACGCGAACAGCAGAACGACGACCGAAAGCGACGTGTGGAGCGACGGGAAGACGTTCGTGTTGTCCGCGATAGCCGCGGTCAGTTCCTGCGTCTCGGGGTAGAAGTCGTACATGAGTCCCTGTACAGAATCGAGGTAATTTCGCGGTCCGTACGCGACGAACAGCGTGTACATGAGCATGCCGCCGACGACGTAGTTGAGCAGGTATGCGATCAGCAGTTCCTTGAGTCGACGAAGCGAGGGGAGGGTCGCGTAGAGTATCGGCGCCGTCGCGAGCAGGTACGGAAAGCCGAACATATAGAGGATCGACGCCGGTTCGATCATCGCCTCGGGAACGACCGACTGGAGGGACGCGACGAACGCACCTTCGAGTGCGTAAATGTCGTCAGTCACGTCCCAGCCGATCCACATCGAGAGACGGACCAGGTGCTCCGAGAAGAGGAACTTCAGGAGGAGAAAGCCGGCCGCGACGCCGACGTACGGAGCGATGTCGCGGAGTCGGGGCCGAACGGTACCCACGGTGTGTCGGACGCGAGAGCGGTCGAGACAGACCGCACACGTCCCGACGAACCCGAGCGAGACGAGGAGGACGGTTACGAGGAGGACGGTGCGTAAGGCCATGATTCTGGAGGGGAAATCGATCGTCGACGCCGATCGAGCGGCACGTATCTATCACGTGAATGCCGTGTTCGTCCCCATAAGCATTCTCATCCGACCGGACCTGTTCGAACGGAACGTGTCGACCAGGACGTGCGAATTGTCACCACGAAGCAGAGAGAGTGAGAGAGAAAGAAGTCAGCACCCGCGGTACCCTGATTGAAAGCGTCCGAAAACGGTCGGACGGATACGCGACCGACCCGGTCACGTCAACTGGACGTCGTCGATGTCGAAGTGACGGGCGGCCAGCATCCGTGCGGTCTCGATCGTCCGACCGTCCCGCCCGATCGCCACGCCGCGGTCTTCGTCCGCCACCTCGACGTACGCCACCGTCCCATCGTTTTCGCTCATCGTAACGTTGTACACTGCGGCGGGCGCGAGCGCGTTGGCGACGAAGTCGGCCGGGTCGTCGGCGTACTCGACGAGTCTGACCGGCACGTCGACGCGATCTTCGAACCGTTCGACCGTCTCGCCGCCACGGCCGATCGCCTCCGCGATGTGACCGCGCGCGACGACGATTACCAGCCGATCGTCGATGTGAATACAGTCCCGACCCGGAGCGCCGGTCACGTCCTCGAAGAGGGCGAGATACCGGCGCGCCTCGTCGTCGAGCGTCAGGTCCATCAGTCGGAGCGGCTCTTCGACGACCCCATCCGGAGGTCGACGTCGCCGGTCCCGAGTTTGATCGGCTTGCCGACGATAACGTTCTCGGTGACGCCCTGTAGTTTGTCGACCTCGCCGTGGATCGCGGCGTTGAGCAGGTGGTTGACCGTCACCTCGAAGGCGGCCCGTGCCAGCACAGAGTCTTTCGCACCGGAGATGCCGTGACGACCGATGGATTCGATCGTTCCCTCGTTGGTCATGATGTCCGCGACCAGCATCAGGTGGCGGACGTTGACGTCGTCGAGACCCTGCTCGGCCAGCGTGTTGTGGGTCTCCTCGATGATGGTCTCGCGAGCGGCCTCGATGCCGAGGTTGCGGTGAATCTCGTGGATGTTGTTACACGTGGTCCGCGTCGCGTCGACACCCTCGATCGCGAGCGCGTCGCCGAAGGCCGACCCCTCGGTGTAGAGGACGAACTCCTCGTCCGCGTCGAACGGCGACTCGTCCATCTCTTCACGGCGGATGACGACCCGCGAGATGTCCTCGATCCCCTTGAACGTGATGTCGCGCAGCTCCTCGACGAGCTGGAGGAGATCCCGGTAGGACGGTTCTTCCGGGCCGAACTCGACGGTCGTCCCGTTCTGGACCGTCTTCACGCCGAGCTGGTCTTCGATGATCTCGGCGACCTCCTCGGCCGTGATCATCCGCTCTTGTAACGTATCGGCGTTGAGCGAGATGACGACGCGCATGTCGGCGACGTTGGTCGAGACGTCGCCCAGCGCGAGGATCTTCGTCGCCTCTAAGTTCCAGACGACCTCGTGGGCCATCTCGCGTTCGGTAGCGTACTCCTCTTCTAAGTGGACCGTCATCATCGGCGTATCAGGCGTCTTCCGGGCGTCGACCAGTTCGATGAGTCGCGGCAGTCCCTGCGTGACGTCGATCTCCGCGACGCCCGCGTAGTGGAACGTGTTCATCGTCAGCTGGGTTCCCGGTTCGCCGATCGACTGCGCCGAGACCGTTCCGACCGGATCGAGCGGGTCGACCCGCGTGTCCAGGTACCGGTTCTCGACGGCACGTGCGACCTCGTCGGCCTGTTCGACGGTCACACCGTCGCGGTCGGCCAACGTCTCGTAGACGCGTTCTTTGAGTCGCGGCGGAAGCGCCGTATCTTCGACGACGGCTTCGACGTCGTCGTCGAGCCCGAGCGCGCTCGCGCTAGTCATCGGAGCTCACCCCCGCGTTCTCGACGAGTCGATCGTCCGCGTGTTCGGAGAGGTTCGTCTGTCGCGGCTCGCTTCCGAGGAACTGCGACTTCTCGGCCTCGTCTTCGAACTCGGACTCGATGACGCGATCGGCGATCGTCTCGACGTCGATGTCGAAGTCGTCGCCGGAGGAGACCTTGACCGGGGAGGTGCCGTCCTCGCCGAACTCGAACTGGACGATGGTGTCGGAGGTGTCCCGGACGGTACCGTCGTACTGCGCTTCGAGTTCCGAGAGCGCGTTGATGAGACGACGCTGCAGGTAGCCGGACTTCGAGGTTCGAACTGCCGTGTCGACCAGCCCCTCGCGACCACCCATCGCGTGGAAGAAGAACTCACGCGGCGTGAGTCCGGCCGTGTAGGAGTTCTCGACGAACCCGTGGGCTTCCGCGGAGAGGTCGTTTGGCTTGTAGTGACTCAGCGTTCGGTCCTCGTAGCCGCGGTTGATGCGCTCGCCGCGAACCGCCTGCTGGCCGACCGATCCCGCCATCTGGGTGAGGTTGAGCATCGATCCGCGGGCGCCGGATTCGGCCATGACGACTGCCGGGTTGTCCGACTCGAAGTGCTCCTCCGCGATCGTCCCGGCGTTGTCACGCGCACGCGAGAGCGCCTGCATGATCTTCATCTCGAGCGTCTCGTCGACGGTGCGTCCAGGCAGGCTCTCGAGCTCGCCGTTGTCGTAGGCCTCGATCAGCTCCTGGACGTGCTCGTAGGCCTCGTCGATCGTCTCGTCGATCTGCTCGCGCGCTTCGGGTTCGATCGTCTCGTCGTCGATCCCGATCGAGAAGCCAAAGTGCATGATCGTCCGCATGGCGAGCGTCGACAGCTCGTTGATGAAGATGCGTGCACGGGTGTTGCCGTAGGCCTTCGTGATCGTGTCGACGATCTCCCCGCCGAAGCCGCCGACCTCGTCCTCGGCGATGGTGCCGGAGACGAGCTGGCCGTCCTCGATGACGACGTCGTCGACGGTCCCGGTGAACTCGACGGTCAGGTCGTCCGGCAACAGCTCCGAGAACACGGTGTGGCCGGTCCAGTACTCGACCCCGTCCTCGTCGACGCCGTCGGGCTCGGGCAGTTCGTCGACCCGGGTCGCCCGCAGGAGGTCGAGTGCCTGCGTCTCGTTGAAGTGCGGGTTGTCGTGGGTCAGCAGGTAGGTTCCAGAGATGTGGTCCTGGATGGCGCCGATGATGTTCTCACCGAAGCGGGGCGAGAGGATCTGCTCCTGGACGCGCATGAGGACGCGGGCCTCCGCACGGGCCTCCTCGTTCTGTAAGGCGTGCATGTTCATCTCGTCGCCGTCGAAGTCGGCGTTGTACGGCGGACAGACGACGGTGTTCAGTCGGAACGTCTTGTACGGCATGACCACGACCTCGTGGGCCATGATGGACATCCGGTGGAGCGATGGCTGGCGGTTGAAGATGATGATGTCGCCGTCGACGAGATGGCGGTTGACCTCCCAGCCGGGGCCCACAGTTTGAACGCCCTCCTCGTCGGCCTGCTCGGTCATCCCGGCCAGCGCCTCGGCGTTCTTCTCGGTCACCTTCAGTCGCCGCCCGTCGGGGCGGCGGACGTAGTTCGCGCCGGGGTGCGTGTTCGGCCCGTTCGCGACGTAGCGACGCGCCTCCTCGACGTTGCGCTCGGTGACGAGCATCGTCTGGGTCATCTCCGTGGCGACTCGGTCGGGCACGCCAACCTCGTTGAGCGAGAGCGTCGGGTCCGGCGAGATGACGGTTCGGGCGGAGAAGTTCACCCGCTTTCCGGACAGGCTACCGCGGAAGCGCCCTTCCTTACCCTTCAGGCGCTGGGAGAGCGTCTTTAGCGGGCGCCCGGACCGGTGTCGGGCCGGCGGCGTCCCGCTGATCTCGTTGTCCATGAACGTGGTGACGTGGTACTGCAGGAGCTCCCAGAGGTCCTCGATGATCAGCTGTGGCGCACCCGCCTCGCGGTTCTCCATGAACCGCTGGTTGATGCGGATGATGTCGACCAGCTTGTGGGTGAGGTCGTCCTCCGAGCGCTGGCCGTTGTCGAGCGTGATCGACGGTCGCGCGGTCACCGGCGGTACCGGCAACACGGTGAGGATCATCCACTCCGGTCGTGAGCGCTCTGCGTCGATGCCGAGCACCTCGATGTCCTCGTCCGGGATGGCTTCGAACCAGTCACGGATGTCGCTCGGCATCAGCTTGTTCGTGTCCTCGTCGGTGAGGTCGATGCTCAACGCCTTCTCGATCGCCTCGCGCTGTTCTTCGCGCGGACGGAACGAACCCGAGAGGATCTCGTTGATCCGTGTGAGGTCGATCTCGGTCTTCTCGGCGAGTTCGTCCGGCGTCGTGCGCTCGATGCCTTCCTCCTCGTCACCCTGCATCGCGCCCGCGATGCGCTGAGAGTACTCGCTCGTGAGAACCTCCTGGACCTCGTAGTAGGTCGTCGGCTTCTCGTGTTCGATGTCGTACTGGATCTCGCCGCAGAACGGACAGCGATCCTTCTTTCGCGCCTGCCGGATCGCGGCTTTCGTCACGTCGTTTAGGTCCCGACCGAGTTTGCGCGACTCGTCGATCTGGTCGCGGAACTCGTCGCGTTCGTCCTCGGTGAGCAGCAGACGTGAACAGCTGCGACAGGTGCCACGCAGTAGGCGCCTGATGAGTTTGGTGAAGCCGACGTGGATCACCGGTGCGGCCAGTTCGATGTGCCCGAAGTGGCCGTTACACGACCCGGAGTGCTTCCCGCAGGTCTTACACTCGAGTCCGGGGTCGATCACGCCGAGGCGGGGGTCCATGAGGCCCATGTCGATGGGGAACCCGTCGTCGTCGTAGGTGTCGGCGGTGATGATCTTCGTCGCGCTCATGTCACGGTACTCCTCGGGCTCCATGAGCCCGAAGTCGATCGATCCGATGTCTTTTGGTGTGCTCTGTCTCATCTTAGACGGCGTCCTCTAGTTCCAGTCGCGGGGCGATACCGAGCGCCTTCATCTCGTCTAAGAGGAGCTTGAAGGCGTAGCTCATCTCGATCTCGTGGATGTCGGTCTCCTCGCCGCAGTTCGGACAGTAGACCCGGCGTTGCTCGACGTTCTCGACCGCGCTCATCCCGCAGTTGCCACAGACGTTGATGAACTCGCGGTCTGACTCGTCTAGCAGGCGTTCCTTCAAGGTGAGCGCCGCGCCGTGGCCGATGAAGACGTCGCGCTCCATCTCCCCGATTCGTAGCCCGCCCTCGCGGGCGCGCCCCTCGGTCGGCTGTCTCGTGAGCACCTGCACCGGCCCGCGCGAGCGGGCGTGCAGCTTGTTCGAGACCATGTGGTAGAGCTTCTGGTAGAAGATCACGCCGACGAAGATCTCGGCCTCGATCTTCTCGCCCGTCACGCCCGAGTACATGACCTCTTTGCCGGCTGAGTTGAACCCGGCATCAGCCAGACCCTCGCGAAGCTCGTCCTCGTCCTCGCCGAGGAACGCGGTGCCGTCGACGCGGCGACCCTCCATCGAACCGAGTTTGCCGCCGATCATCTCGAGAATGTGGCCCACGGTCATCCGCGAGGGAAGCGCGTGCGGGTTGACGACGAGGTCGGGCACGACGCCCTCTTCGGTGAACGGCATGTCCTCCTGCGGCGCCAGGTGACCGACGACGCCCTTCTGGCCGTGTCGTGACGCGAACTTGTCGCCGAGTTCTGGGATGCGCTCGTCGCGCACGGAGACCTTCGAGAGCTTCGAGCCGTCCTCGCCCTCCATCAGCGTGACCGTGTCGACGACGCCCGATTCGCCCGATCGCATCGTCACCGACGTCTCGCGGCGCTTCTGAGGCGAGAGACCGCCCATATCGTCGGGTTCCTCTAAGAACCGCGGCGGACTGGTCTTGCCGAGCAGGACCGAGTTCTCGTCGACGCGCGTCTCCGGGTTGACGAGTCCGTCCTCGTCTAAGTGCGTGTACGCGTCTTCACCGCGCGCGCCGCGGACGTCCTGTGAGGGAATCTCGAAGCGGTCCTCCTGGCCGCCTGGGTAGCGCCGTTCCTCGCCCTCGTAGGTCCGGAAGAAGTGTGAGCGAGCGAGCGCGCGCTCGACCGACGCCTTGTTCATGACGAGGGCGTCCTCGATGTTGAAGCCCTCGTAGCTCATCACGGCGACGACGAAGTTCTGCGCGGCGGGCCGTTCGTCGAAGCCGATCTGCTCGGTGGTCTGGGTCTTGACCATCGAGAGCTGCGGGTAGTGTAGCAGGTGCTGGCGCGTATCCGGCCGAATGCGGTAGTTCGCACTCGGCAGGCCGAGCGACTGCTTGACCATCCCCGCGCCCATCGTAATGCGCGGGCTCGCGTTGTGCTCGGGGTAGGGGATCATCCCCGCACCGATCCCGAAGATCAACTGCGGGTCGATCTCCAGGTGTGTGTGGTCCTCGGTGAGATCGTCCTCGTCGACGGCGACGAAGATGTCCTCTTCTTCCTCAGCGTCGATGAACTCGATGGAGCCGTGCGCGACGAGGTCCTCGAAGGACAGGTCACCGTTGCGCACCGCCTCGACTTCGGATTCCGTGAGTCGCGGTTCGCCGTCGTCGACGACGATCAGCGGCCGGCGGGCCCGACCCGCGTCGGCGTTGACGATGACTTCGCGCGTGCGGTCTTTCACCGAGACGTTGACCATCTCGGAAACGTCGCCGACGCGACGCGCCTCGCGGATCTGGTCGGCCAGTTCGTGCGGGTCCGGGTGGGTGCCCACCAGCGACCCGTTTACGTACACCTTCGCCTCTCGTTGTTGTTGACTCGCCATGTTAGTCGTCTGCCGGTGTTCGGTCGGCGCGTTCGAGGCCCGGGATCCCCTCGACCCCCATCGACGCCAGTTCTCGTTTGAGCGACTGTTCGTCCGCGACGTTCTGGGAGAGTTCCATCGCCTGCGCGAAGTTCTTCACCAGCCCACAGTTGGGGCCCTCGGGCGTCTCGGAGGGACAGATGCGACCCCACTGGGTCGCGTGTAAGTCTCGCGCCTCGAAGTGCGGTTGCGAGCGCGACAGCGGCGAGCGCAATCGGCGCAGGTGAGAGAGAACGCCCATGTAGTCGGTCCGGTCGACCAGCTGGCTCACGCCGGAGCACCCGCCGACCCAGTTGCCGGTCGCGATCGGATGTTCGAGACGCTCGGTCAGGACGTCCGAGCGGACGACCGTGTTGACCGAGAGGTTCCGGTTGCGCATGTTCGCGCGTTCGAGCTGGTACTTCACGTCGCGGGCCAGCTTGTTGAGCGCCGTCCGGAAGAGGTCCTTCATCAGGTCGCCGCTGACCTTGAGGCGCTTGTTCGCGTAGTGGTCCTTGTCGTCGGAATCGCGCCGGCCGAGCGCGAGTTCGAAACACGCCTCGGCCATCCGACAGAGGTAGTGCGCCTTGTTGATCCGGACGTCCTCCTCGTCGACGCCCTCCTCGTGGAGGTGCGGCAAGAGGTAGCGGTCGATGACGTAGTTCGCCCGCTTTAGCTGGTAGTTCTTGCCCTGCCCGGAAGCGACGCGCTGACCGAGGGTTTCGATCGCCTCCTCCTCGGACTGGACGTCGGCCTCCTCCAGATTTTCCAGCATGTACTTGACGATCTCGGGGTCGTTCGAGACCTTGTGGACGATCTCTTCGTCCGATTCGAGCCCGAGTGCGCGCACGAGCGTGACGAAGTTGACCGATCCCGAGACCGAGGGGAACGACACTTCGAGCAGGCCGTCGCGGGTCCGCTCACAGAGGACGAGCGCGCGGTAGCCTCGGCGCTGTGAGAAGGTCTTCGCGACCTGGATCTCGTCGCCGTACTTGGTGTCGTACTCCGCTAAGATCTTGTTCGGCGCGAGGTCCTCGCTGGTCATCAGCACACGCTCGGAGCCGTTGACGATGAAGTAGCCGCCGGGATCGGCGGGGTCCTCGCCGATCTCGACGAGTTCCTCGTCGGTGAAACCCGCGATGTTACACTTCTCGGAGCCGACCATGATCGGCATGCGGCCGATCTTCGTCTCGGTCTGGTCGACGACGCGCTCGTCGCCTTCCTCGCCCTTGACGATGGCCATCTCCATGAAGACGGGTGCGGAGTAGGTGATGTTACGCAGGCGCGCCTCCTGGGGGTAGAGCAGTTCCTCGCTGCCGTCCGCCTCACGGACGCGCGGTGTGACGACACGAACGTCACCCAGCTCGACGAAGACGGGCTCTTCACCCTCCTTGTCGCCGATGTCGGTGTCGATCGTCTCCTTCTCGTCGACCACTCGCTGCATGCCGCGGGTGAGGAACGCGTTGAACGAGCGGAAGTGGTGCTCTGCGAGTCGCTCGGCCGAGAAGTACTCCCGCGAGATCTCTCGGCGTGCGGCTCTGTCGATGCTCATCAGTCTACCACCATTCTGTACACGATCGCCGTGTCGGTCGTACGCGAGTCACGAACGATCTTGATAACGTCACCCGCCTCGGCATCGTCGGGAAGTGCCGGATCGGATCGCTTGATCTTCGGTAAGTCTGTGCGGTCGATGTCGTACTCGTCGAGCACGTCCTCGACGGTCGCGTCGTCGAGAACCGAGTGCTCCGGCACGAGTTCGTGTTGGCTTACGTCTACCATGTGTGGGTCAGGGGCTGGCTGTCAGCTACCGGGAGAGAAGTGGCTGTCACGAGATACTACAGCGTGTTACCGGCCCCGTGCATTTAAGAATTTCTAACCGGGCTCGGGTAGCGTCGCTATTCGACCGGGCGGCCCGAACTGGCCCAACCGTTCACACGGTTCGATACCGCACTCTCGTATAAATCCCTTTGGGGGCGATCGACGGTTCCAATGTTGTTGATTCGTGCGCAACGGCCGCGGTCCGTCGGCAACACCCGTCACCACCTCCGATCGGAACGCGGCTCGCGACACCGGCCGTCGACCCCCGAAAGAGTGTCGCGTTCTCCCCTACCACACCGCCTTCGATTGGAAAGCCTTATACTTACCACCCGGATACGTTTGAGTGCAGGCCCGGGTGGTGTAGTGGCCCATCATACGACCCTGTCACGGTCGTGACGCGGGTTCAAATCCCGCCTCGGGCGTCTTCTTCGATTTCAACTCCGTGAGCGACCGGCGTAGCCGTGTCGCGAATACCCGAAATCGAAGCGCGGCAGAAGCGGGATTTGAGCCCTGCCAGTCGCGCGCAGCGAGCGTAGTGAGTGAGCACGTCTGGCTTCGGTTCAAATCCCGCCTCGGGCGTCTTCTTCCGCGAACAATCTCGACGAGCACCGCGTAGCGTGTGCTCGACATTCGTGAGCGGAAACGACCCTACAAAGGGATTTGAGCCCTACCAGTCGCGCGCAGCGAGCGTAGTGAGTGAGCACGTCTGGCTTCGGTTCAAATCCCGCCTCGGGCGTCTTCTTCGATTTCAACTCCGTGAGCGACCGGCGTAGCCGTGTCGCGAATACCCGAAATCGAAGCGCGGCAGAACCGGGATTTGAAGTAGAGAAGACGCAGCACCCGAGCGGAGCGAGGGTGACCGTCTTCGCGTGGTTCAAATCCCGCCTCGGGCGTCTTCTTCGATTTCTACTCCGTGAGTGTTCGTGGACAGGGCGAGTCGACGGTGCGTTCCGAGCAACGGCACTTAAGGGCCATATTCACGAACGATACCGATGATGGGCGACGAGAGGCAGGACCCCCTACAGGAGGCCGACACCGGACGTGACCTCTACGGAATCGCGACGTGGGAGCGGCGTTCGCGACTCGACGTGGTCTCGTCGTGGCTCTACTGGCTGATCGTACGGGTCGGAAAAGGGCTGGTGATACTGCTGGCGTCGGTGACCGCCGTCGCGATCGGCGGAATCGGCGCCCTGACCGATCCAGTTATCGGCGTGCTCGCGGCCATTTCGATCCTGCCGGCCTTCGTCCTGGCCGGGTACGTCTGGCTGAGCGACGTCGGCGGCGGAGAGCCCGCATCGTTGTTGGCCGCCACTTTTCTCCTGGGAGTGGTCACGGCCGGGTTCGCGGCCGTCCTCAACGGCGTGCTACAGCCGTACTTCGGGTCGCTCGGCGTCGTCGGCGTCGTCCTGTTCTTTTACATCGTCGTGGGACCGGTGGAGGAGACGGTGAAACTCCTCGCGGTTCGGCTGTGGGCCTACACCGACGACAGATTCTCGACGGTGATCGATGGGGCGGTGTACGGCGCGATGGCCGGCCTCGGGTTCGCGACCATCGAGAACGCGATCTACATCAGTCAAGCGGTCGGCGAAGTCGGCGGCGTGAGCCTGGGTCTGGGACTGATCGGCGTCGGGGGCGACATCACCGCGACGCGCGCCCTGGCCGGTCCCGGACACGTCGTCTACTCCTCGTTTGCGGGGTACTACCTCGGGCTGGCGAAGTTCAATCCCGGGAGTCGCGGACCGATCGTCGTCAAAGGGCTCCTCATCGCCGCGGCCATCCACGCGACGTACAACGCCACGGTTGGTCTCGGCAGCGGCCTGATTCAGGTCGCCACGGGGCTGCCCGAACTCGTCTCGTTCGTCGTCTTCGTCCTCGGGTACGTCGGGTGCTTCGGGTACCTCCTCTACCGAAAACTGGCGCGCTATCGAGTGGCCTACCGACGAGTGAGCGACGGTCGAAGCGGCCCTGGGACAGGTCGCGGGCCCGACACAGGGTGACGAAGCACCGTACGTTCTCCCGGCTGGCGATCTGGCGTGTCCACGTGACACCCGAGACGGTTGGCCGGTCGTCTGGCGGGCCGGCGTCCGCGACGTCAGTGAGTGTCGCACGACGCTGGCCTGTGGATGCAGGTGAAACGATCACCCGTCGTCGCCGCGTACGGGAACCGATGAGCGACGAGAACGCCGACCGTGATCGGAGGGAACGGGACCGCGACGAGTCGAGCGGAGCCGATCGCGAATCGCTCGGATACACGGAAAGAGCGTCGGGTGACTGGGCGGGTCGAACCGACGGCCGCGACGAGAAACTCATCGGGACCGATCCGGAGGTCGGCGAGATCGACGAGCCGACGACCGACAGCGCGCAGGCGTCCCGGGAGGCTCGGTGGGGACTGCAGCAGGGGCTCGCGATCGGCCTCGTCTCGATCGTCAGCGGTCTCCTGGTCGCCTTCGGTCTGATGCAGGCGACCGGTCTGGTCGACCTCCCCGAACCGCTGGCCGATTCGGCGGTCGCACACTGGAGTGTGTTCGTCGCCCTCGGCGTCTTGTTCGTGGCCGTCTTCGCGTACAGTCAGCGAGGGACGTAGGCGGGCCAAACGAGCGATCGCTCGCCTGCGACCAGGGTCAGTGAAACAGGCGAGCCGGCTAGGGACTGACGAGTTGACGTGGGTCGTTCAGGTACTCCTGGATGCCCTCGGCAGCCCTGAACGCCAGCGCGCCGACGGTCCCCGTCGGGTTGTAGCCGCTGTTGTGGGGGAAGGCAGACGCGCCGGGGACGAACAGGTTCTCCGCGTCCCAGTTCTGGAGGTAGCTGTTGACGACGGAGTCGGCGGGATCGGCGCCCATGATCGCGCCGCCGGTGTTGTGGGTCGACTGGTAGGGCGTGATGTCGAAGCTCCCCTCCAGAGACGTCGTCGCCTCGACCGTGTCGGCACCCATCTCCTGTACGATCTCCTCCAGGTAGGGTCCGATGTACTCGACGAGGTTTCGATCCTGTTCGTTCCAGTCGAACGTCATCCGGAGGAGCGGTCGACCGTAGTCGTCGGTGTAGTTCGGATCGAGGTCGAGATAGTTCGTTCGGAACGGCATCACGGACCCCTGCGCGGAGATACCGAGCGTGCTGTGGTAGTTCTCGACGGACTGTCGTTTGAACTCGGATCCCCACGCCGGCGTCCCCTCCGGAACGGGGTTGTTCGCGATCGGTCGGGCGCCGGTCTGGCTGATCGAGACGTTGCCGCCGTGGATGAAGTCTACGTCCGAGTGATCGAAGTTGTCGCCGTTGAAGTCGTCGATGGCCGTACCCAGCGCGCCGGCACCCATGTAGAGGTTCCAGGCCTCGTCGTCGAAGAAGCCGGTGGCGTTCGCCCCGAAGTTCTGGTAGCAGTAGTTCTTCCCGACGACACCCTCGCCCGTCTCCGGATCGTAGGGCTCGCCGATGTCCGACACCAAGAGCAGGCGCACGTTGTTGAGGACGTACGCTGTGAGGGCAACGACCTCCGCCCGCTGCTCGTAGACGTCACCGGTCTCCCGGTCGACGTAGCGGACGCCGTTCACCCGCCCTTCGCTCCCCTCGTAGAGCAGTTCGATGACGTCAGCGTGAGTGCGCAGTTCGTAATTCCCCGTTTCCCGCGCAGCTGGCAGGACGGTCGTGATCGGCGAGGCTTTCGCGCCCCACTCACAGCCGAAGCGCTCGCAGTAACCGCAGTACTGACACTGCCCTTGCTGGACCCCGTCCGGATTGGTATACTGCTCCGTGAGGTTGGCCGACGGTTGCATGAACGGGTTGTAGTCCAGGCCGGACGCGGCGTCGGCGAATCGCTCCAGGGCCGGCGTCTGTTGCATGGGCGGAAGGGGATAGTCGTCCGCTCGCGGCCCCTCGTAGGGGTTGCCGCCGTCCTGCGTCTCGCCCTGGATGTTCCCGGCCTGACCGGCGATACCCGCGGTCCGCTCGAACGTGGAGTAGTACGGTTCGAGTTCCTCGTACGTAATGCCCCAGTCCTGCAGTTGCATGTCGTCGGGAATCTTCCCCTCCCCGTACCGATCGATCGTCCGCGACCGGATCTGGAAGTCGTACGGGAGGAACCGCCAGGTGACGCCGTTCCAGTGAACGCCGGCGCCACCCTCGCCCGTTCCAGGGAGGAACGCGCCGTAGCGACGCATCGGCAGGGCCGTCTCTTCGGGCGTGTTCCGAAAGGTGATCGTCTCCTTCGAGAGGTCCTGCATCAGTTTGTACCGCAGGGCGTAGCCGAGTTCGTCGTGGACGGTGAAGAAGTTCTCCGTCTCCCGTTCGCCGCCGCGTTCCAGGCTCACCACCTGGTAGTCGTTCTGCGCGAGTTCTTTGGCGATGATGCCCCCGGTCCAACCGGCGCCGACCGTGACGACGTCGACGGGGTCGAGTTGTTGTACCATCACGCATCACCCCCGTCGTCGGCCCCGGACGCGTCCGGAGACCCGTCGCCAGCGTCCGATTGGCCGTCAGGCGTGGAATCGACGGATGTCGACGCGTCGTCGGCCGCATCGATCGATCCCGCCGGAGCGGAGTCCGGGTCGGCGTCGCCGCGAGCGGCCTCGTGGTCGACGATCTTCGGAAAGTCCGCTTCGGCCGCGTCGTGGACGTGGGCGTGTCCTTGCTCGCTCTGGTCGTTCGCCGGGACCTCGTTGTCGTCCCCGATACCGAGGGAGGCGACGTCGTCGGCGAGTTCGCGGTAGTCGCCCTCCTGCAGTTCGATGTACTCGCCGTCCCCGATGAGGTCCCGGTAACTGCCGAGGGCGCCCGGCGTCCCGGGGAACCCCTTCAGGCGCCAGCCGACCATCTCGCGGTTCCCCCCGTACATCGGATCGCTGAACATTCCTTCGAGGGTGTTCTGATACACCAGTGCGAAAAAGTCGCCCGCAGAGATGCCCGTCCCCTCGAACGTGTCGACCTCGTCCGCTTCGAGCGCTGCGACGATTTCGTCTTGCTGTTCGTCCTCGAGGTCGGCGAACGATGCGGCGTCGTACGCCGATTGGACGTGTTCTTCGATCGCGGCGATGCCACGATCGTACGCCTCGTTCGGCGCGAGGGGGTACTGCCACCCCTGGGTCTGGGCCGGCGTCGTCTCCCCCCAGGGGACGTCGGTATCCGCTTGCGCGGCCGCGTCGTCGCTCTGAAACGGATCGGTCGGGTCCCGTCCGGCGAACGGCCCGTGCATGTACCAATTCTCGCCGCGGCCCCAGGCCGAATTCAGCTGGTGATCGACGAAGTAGACGACGCCGGCTTCGGGCGCTCCCGGGCCCATATCGTCCGACGGGTAGATGCGGCCGGTCAGGTCGTGGACGACCCGCGCCTGCTGGATCGTGAAGTACTGGAGGCCCTCTGGTTCGACGTCGACCTCCTCCATTTCCTGTAACGGCGTGACGTCGAAGTCTTCCGGGACGAAGGACCCCTCGGCCGGGGCGGCGATGCCGAAGACGGCCAGTCCGCCGCCCGCTCGCATGACGGTGCGTCTCGAAACGTCTCTGGTGAAATCGAACAGTGGTTCGTCGCCCACCATACCGCACGAACCGCGAATAGCGGAATAGAGACGTGACCTGCGAGAGCATGGAACCCGACCCCGGTGTCGAACGAACTGTTCTAGTGGCGCCCGACGCGTGACCACTAGCTGACGCGACGCGGGGCCAGTAGTGGCCGCCGACACGCCGGACGGTACGACGTACACTAATATATTAGTATACAGGCGTTCATCGGTCGAGTACGACCGATCGTGTCAGCGCCCACCTCGACCGAACGCATCTCCGTGTTGCTCGTGGACAACGAGCCGAGTTTCGTCCAGCTCGCGGCGGAGATGCTCTCCCGGACCGACGAATCGTTCGACGTGACGACCGTCACCACCGCCCCGGACGCGCTCGCCGCGGTCGAAGACGGCGGTGTCGAGTGCGTGGTCAGTGATTACGACATGCCCACGATGACCGGGCTCGAACTCCTAGAGGCCGTCAGAGAGCAAGACGAGAACCTGCCCTTCGTCCTCTTTACCGGGAAGGGCTCGGAGGAGATCGCGAGCGAGGCCATCGCCGCCGGCGTCACGGGTTACCTCCAGAAGAAGTCCGGTCGCGAACAGTACACCCTGCTGGCGAATCAGATCCGAAACGCCGTCGCCCAGTACCGCGCCGAGACGGAGTTACGCCAGAGCGAACAACGCTACGAGCGGACGCTCACCGGCCTCCACGAGACGACGCGGGACCTGATGCGCGCCGGGACGAAAGAGGAGATATATCGCGCCCTCGTCGAGACTGCAGGGGACATCCTCGACGTGCCGATCGTGGCGACGTATCGCTTCGAACCGACCACGGCCGCGCTCGAACACGTTGCCTCGTCGCCCGGTTCTTCGGACACGCTCGATTCCGATCGGAGGTACGAACAGGGTGACGGAGAGATCTGGGCGGCGTTCTCGAGCGGTGAACTGACGTACGTTCCCGACGCGAGCGCCGACCGGGAGGGAACCGACGAGCTGCGTCGACGGAGCGAAGTGATCGTTCCGCTGGGATCACACGGGGTGCTCGTGACCGGAAGCGAGGTTCGCGAGGGGTTCGACGAGACGATGACCGAACTCATCCAGATACTCGCCGCGAACACCGAAGCCGCACTCGACCGGGCCGAACGCGAACAGTTGCTCCGCGAGCACGATAGGCGGTTGACGCGCAAGAACGAGGAGCTGACACGACTCGACCACACGAACGAGCTCGTCAGGGACATTACGCAGGGTGTCGCGCAGGCGACGACCCGGAACGAGATCGAAGAGACCGTGTGCGCACGACTCGCGCGAGGGGATCGGTACATCGCGGCCTGGCTCGCGCCCGACCGCGATCCGTCGGACCCATCCGCCTGGGCCGGAATCGACGAGGCGTACGCCGATCGGATCCGCGCCGACGGCGAGTCGGCGCCCGAGGTCTCACTGGTCAATTCCGCCCTCGACGAAGAACGGGTGCGAGTCGTCTCGAACGTGCTCGACGACCCGTCGTGGAATCCCCGACGGACGATCGCGCTCACGCACGGGTTCCAGACGGTGCTGGCGGTGCCGCTGACCGGACGCGAGCGCCGATACGGGGCAGTCGTGATCTACGCGACCGCCGTGGACGCCGTCGCAGAGCGAGAGCGGGACGTCCTCAGAGAGCTGGGAGAGGTGATCGGCCACGCGATCAGGACCGCAGAGCGTATGCGAGCGATGGTAACCGACCAGCGAATCGAGCTCGAACTCGTCTGTCGCGACGAGCTCTTTCTCTTCAATCGGCTGTGTGAAATCCTCGACCGCCAGCTCCACCTCGAAGGGATCCTCGAGCGGACGCGGGGAGAACGGTCACTGTTCGTTCGTCTGGCGGACGACGAACCGACCGCTATCGACTCGCTCGTCGACGAGCTTGCAGCCGTCGCGTCCGTCTCGGTCATCTCGAGCGGGGACGAGTCCACGTTGCTCGACGTGACCGTCTCCTCGACGAACGTGCTCGAAACCCTCGCCGAGTTCGACGCGCGCCTGACCGGTGCGGTCGCGAACGCCGGCGAGACGACCGTGACAGTGGTCGTTCCGCCGCACGTAGAGACCCGATCGCTCGTCGAAGCTGTACAGGACCAGTATCCGGACACCGAACTGACCGCTCGCAGGGAGCACACCAGCGAACTGGCGGGCGGACGGTTCCCGGGTCGACTGACCGACGTCCTGACCGACAAACAACTCGAGGCGCTCCAGTCTGCTCACTACAGTGGGTTCTTCGACTGGCCACGCGAGAGCACGGGAGAAGACCTCGCGGAGGCCCTCGACATCTCTCCTCCCACGTTCCACTACCACCTTCGTGCGGCACAGCGGAAACTCATCGATCGCGTGCTCGAGGGCCGACCGGACAGCAAGGGGTGAGTACGCCGACGAACGGTACCGTGGGATTCTCCGGTCGCGCAGGCGGCCGACCGGACGCGGTGAGAGTGAGCTAGAAGCGGCGAGTGGACGGGCGGTCGAGTAGAAGCGGCGAGTGACGAGTGGACTGAACGGGTGTGAGCGAGGGTGTGCGTAACGGTTACAAGTAATGGACTGCACCGATCGTGAGTGGTGGGCCACGGGACGGTTTAATCAATTAGTGTAATATATTTGACTACCATATACAGTTAGGGGTTATTCTTAACTCCCTCGCCGCTATACCAGTAAGTGGCGCTACGACGGTACTAGTCGCCACCCACCCCACCCCCCAATCCCTTATTCGGTGGACCCCCACACACCACCGATCTTTCCCGACCGAGCACCCAGTAGGCGACCGACCGGACCCCCAGGTGCGACGTCGCAGTCACTCCCAGTCGATCCAGTCGAGTTGCCAGCCACGGCGTCGCTCGGCTCGACGGCGTGCGTACTCGGTATCCTCGCGGGCCATCCGGTTTCTCTCGATCGCCCCGGACTGTTCGCCGTCGACGAGAATCGGGGCGAGCGAGATCGGACCGAGGTCGGTTCGCTCCTCGCCGTGTTCGACGACGAGGCGCTGACCCGTCGACCCCTCAGGATAGACGAGTCGGCCGCCAGCGGTGAGTTGCGAACGGAGCGCAGACGGCGGTTCGATCGCCGCCGCTTCGAGAAGAATCCGATCGAACGGGGCGTAGGTCGGGAGTCCACGCGACCCGTCCCGGCAGTCGACGAGGACGCCGTCGTACCCGGCGCTCGCGAGGTTCGAACGGGCCGCGTACACCATCGGCCGCGAGATGTCGACCGCGTGACGTTCGTCTCGCCGACCAGCTCCGCGACCACGGCCGCCGTGTAGCCCACGCCGGCGCCCACGATCAGTACCGAGTGGCCCCGATCCGGGTCGAGCGCCTGGACGAGCCGTGCCACGACACTCGGCGAGAGAATCCGGGTCCCCTCGTACTCGTAGGCGCGGTCCGCGTAGGCGTCGACCGACTCGGGGAGGAACTCGTGACGGGGGACGTCGCGCATGGCCACGGCGACGGCCTCGTTCGAGAGGACCGCCTTCGTCTCGTGCTGGAGGCTGTCGACCATGTCCTCCCTGAGGACGGCACGATCCATACGTCGGCTATCCGATGGACCACTATCAAAGACGCGCTTGCGTCGACGGCGACGCTATTTTCGCAGTTCCCGGCCGCAGTAAGCGACAATCCGCACACGTAGGGACCGGCAGTGCGTGAGTGCGGCTCAGAGTTCGACAGTGTCCGACGCCCCTGCTTGCAAGAAGATCGCTCACTGAGCCCGTCAGCTCGTCGACTGAGATTCCCTCGCCGACGTACCCCGGACCCGGTGAGGGGGTAGCAAACCGACCGCGTCGAGCGAGACCGCCGACCAGGTCGGAGGAGGTACTCGAACAGCTCGGAGGAGGTAGGCGAACAGCTCGGAGGTGGCAGGCGAACAGGTCGGAGGTGGCAGGCGAACGGGCGTGCGGAAACACCGATCAGTTCGACGCGGAACGACGATCCAGCGAAACTCGCGCTCTCACCAGGCCGACCACGCCGTCGACGCCTCGTCCCAGGCGTAGACGCGCTTTGCGTCCTTGGCGAGGACGGTGTCACCCTCCATCTCGTAGCGGTCGCGGTCGTAGTCGTCGGCGTCGTCGCGAACGACGACCGCGTCGATCGTGAACTCGTCGTCGCCGAACGTCTCGGTCTCGCCGACGGCGAGTTCGTAATCGCCGGGGACGTGGATCGGTATCGCGCGGCTGTCGTCTCGGCTGCCGTCCTGCGGGTGGATCGTCACGTTGACGGCGACGTTGTCGACCTCGCGCGTCCAGACGGTCTGGACGTCGTCGGCCGACGCCTCCTCGCGGCGTCGGTGTCCGTCGAGTTCGACGCTCGTCACGCGAACCGTCGCGAGCATCTCGTCGGTTTCAAGCAGGAACTCGTCACCGACGGCGATCGGCTCGTCCGCCGGCGTCGTCACGTTCGCCGTCGTCGACTCGCCGCCCTGGGAGACGACGACGTCTAGCGTCACCTCGGGATCGTTCGTCGGCTGTACCTTGTGGACGTGACTGCACTCGCCACACCGAACCGTCAGGGAGCCGCCGCCTCCCGAGAGTACCTCGTGGACGGTCTCCAGCTCCGGTGAACACGACGGACACGGAACGGCCCGTCGATCCTCGACGTCACTCATGACGACGGATACAATCTACGCGCGTAAAAGGGGTTTGAAGCGCGAGTGATCGAGTGTGCGCTGAAACGCGAGTGACGGACCGCTGGAGTGGCGTCACCCTACTGCCGTCACCCTACGTGAGAGCGCTCACACGTCGGGGTCCGGTAACGAGACCTCGGCCCCGTCTGCGAACACCTGCACGTCGCGAACGATCCCGTCTAAGTGGATCGGCGCCTCGACGTCGCCCCCGATTCCCGCATCGTCGCCGATGGCGATGTGGATCGTCCCCGCGGCCTTCTCGTCCAAGAGGACCGACCCGACCAGTTCGGTGACTGCGACGTTCGTCCCGATGCCCAGTTCCGCGACGTTGTACGCCGCGTCGCCGACCTCCTCGGCCGCCGTCTCGACCGTCTCGCGGATGTCGTCGTCCGAGATGTCTGTGACGAGTCCGTCCTCGACCGTGAACGTGAGCGTCCGTCCGTCCGCCAGGAGTCCGTGGGGCATCATCGTCCCGTCCACGACGTACGTACCCGTGGCCGACTCGGGACTGACGAACACCTCTCCCGCCGGCAGGTTCGACATCTCGCCGGGTTCGTGGACGATACCCGTATCCGCGTTCCACTCGCGATCCGCCACGTCGAACGTGATGTCGGTCCCGCCGTCGCCCGTCACGCGGACTTCGTCGGCCGCGTCGACCTGTTCGAGGACGTCAGCACATCGGGCGGCGATCTCGTCGTAGTCCGCGTCGAGACCGGTCGTGAACACCGCCGGTGTGACCCCGGGCAGCGTCGCCACCCGGGCGCCGGCTTCGTTGGCCGCGCCGCGAGCGCGCGTGTGGCTCAAACTCTTCGTCGTCGGCGCCAGCACGACGTCCGCGTCGGCCATCGCGGCAGCCACCGGTGCCGGCGGCTCGCTACCGTGGGTGTCACCCGGCGGGTACCTCGCGATCACCGCGTCGTCCGAGATCTCGCTCGCCACCTCGTAGAGGGCCTCGCCGATCTGACGGCGCTTCTCGTCCGTGACGATCACGCACGACTCCGACGGATCGAGGGCGAGACACTGCGTGACCGCGGTTCGAGCGGGATCCTCCAGAGACGAATCGGTTTCCATGCGGTCGTATGGGTACGGCCCGCGGAAAGATGTTCTCAATCGCGACCGGGCCGAGAGACGGTCAGATTTCGGTCGCACGAGCACGAACACTCCACAGATCACTGGATCGGGTCACGGTTTACGGAGGAACGGGCCGAGTTTCGTCGGCCGAAGAACACGGGCCGGGTTCCGTCGGCCAACGGTCGGAACGCGGGAGACGATCGACGGAACGAGTCGCGTCATCGCACCGCACGGAGACCTCGAAACGATTAACCCCATCGCTGGTGGAGAGTCGCGCATATGATACAGGTCGCGGTAAACGGCTACGGAACGATCGGCAAACGGGTCGCGGACGCCGTCCGGGCTCAGCCGGACATGAACGTGCTGGGCGTCGCGAAGACGCGACCCAACTTCGAAGCCCAGGCGGCGCTCGATCGCGGCTACCCGCTGTACGCGGCGGTCGAAGAGCGCGCAGACCAGTTCGACGACGCCGGGATGGAGATCGCCGGACCCGTCGAAGCGCTCGTCGAGGCGGCCGACGTCGTCGTCGACGCTACCCCGAGCGGCATCGGCGCGAAGAACAAAACCCTCTACGAGGAGTACGACACCCCGGCGCTCTACCAGGGGGGCGAGGACGCCGACGTCGCCGACGTGAGCTTCAACGCGCGATCGAACTACGCCGACGCCGTAGACGCCGATCACGTGCGCGTCGTCTCATGCAACACGACCGGTCTCTCGCGAGTCATCGCACCGCTGTCCGAGACCTATGGTATCGAGAAGGTACGCGCGACGCTGGTTCGTCGCGGCGGCGACCCCGGCCAGACCTCCCGCGGCCCGATCAACGACATCCTCCCGAACCCGGTGACGGTGCCCTCCCACCACGGACCCGACGTCAACACCATCTTCCCCGACGTCGACGTCGACACCCTCGGGCTGAAAGTCCCGGCAACCCTGATGCACGTCCACAGCCTCAACGTGACGCTCGAAACGGCCGTCGACGCCGCCGACGTCCGGGACCTGTTCGCCGGCGAGGACCGACTCTTCCTCGTTTCCGACGAGTTCGACATCGACGGCGCCGGCAAACTGAAGGAGTACGCCCACGACGTCGGCCGACCGCGAGGCGACCTCTGGGAGAACTGCATCTGGGAGGAGTCCGTCTCGACCGAAGGGCGCGACCTCTACTGTTTCCAGGCCATCCACCAGGAGTCGGACGTCGTCCCCGAAAACGTGGACGCGATCCGCGCCGTCACCGGTGCGGCAGATGCCGAGGAGAGTGTCGAGACGACGAACGACGCGATGGGAATCGGCCTCTGAGACGGGCGCCGACCGCGCCTGGCGAACCCGCTGGTGGGACGCCGTCGAACCCGTTCGCCGACAGAAAGCTTTTGCACGGGCGGGCGCAACCTACCGTCATGAGACGAGACGACCGCGACGAACCCTTCGACGACCTCTTTCGCGAGATCGAGCGGATGATGAACGACATGATGAAGGGTGCGAACGTCGAGTTCGACTCCTCGGCGACGACGGTCGAGAACGGGTTCGGCTCCGACACCCACGTCGACATCCACGATACGGCCGACGAGATTCGCGTCGTGGCCGACCTTCCGGGCGTCGAGAAGGGAAACATCGAACTCGAGTGTGACGGCAAGACGCTGACCATCTCGGCCAAGAGCGAACACCGGGAGTACGACGAGCGCGTCTCCCTGCCGCGCCGGGTAAACGAACACACCGCGAGCGCGACCTACAACAACGGCGTCCTCGAGGTCGTCTTCGAACCCGCAGAACAGAGTTCCGGAATTAGTCTCGAGTGACCGACGCGTCGTCGCGTTCGTTTTTTCTTTTCTGACCCGCGGTATCACGGCCTGGTCCCCGACTACGCCGACGCGACCCGCCGCTCGATCGCGTCCGCGAGTCGGTCGTAGAAGTCGGGTTCGTACTTCGTCGCCGCGTCGATGGTCGGCCTCGCGTTCGTCTCGTTGACGAGGACGCGGTCGTCGGTCACGAGGAGGTCGACCCCTAAAAGGTCGATCTCGAGCGTTTCAGCGACCGATTCGGCGATCACTCGCAGGTCGTCTGAGAGGGAGACGCCACTCGCCGTGGCCCCTCGGTGGACGTTGTGTTTCCACTGGCCAGCCTCGCGGGCCGTATCGGAAAGCCGGCGTTCGACCGCCCCCACGTACGCACCCTCCAGAACCATCACCCGGTAATCGGTCGCGTCGGGGAGGTACTCCTGGACGAGGAAGGATTTGTCGCCCGTCGCCTTGTAGTCCTGGACCAGCCCGAGGTAGTCACAGATTCCGAGGAACGAATCGCGGTCGTGAGCCTTCGCGACGCCGACGCCGCGGGTCGTCGAGTTGGGTTTGACCACGACCGGCGGCTCGAAACGCTCGTACACGTCGACGAGGTCTCCCTCGTCGACCGGGTTCGAAACGTACACGGAGTCGGGGACCGGCAGACCCGCCCGATCGAGTCGCGTCAGCACGCCGGCCTTGTTCCGCGACGTCGCCACCGCCGACAGCCCGTTCAGCCACGGTACGTCGAGCATCGCGTCGGCCACGCCGCCCTCCATCAACCGTCCCGGGTACACGAAGCCGACGTCGTACGCGCCCGCGTCGATGGACGCACCGTCACCCAGCGGAACGACCCGCTCGCTCACCGGCACGTGATTCGCCCGAATACCCCGTTCCGCCAGCGGCGCTCGCATCCGCTCGAACGTCTCCTCCCGATTCGCCACCGCGAGCTCCAGCATACCCGAACGAGCGAGCGCGAGCGCAAAAAGGTATCCGAGGCGGCACCGGGACGTGGATCACTCTCGGGGACCAACACGGGTACCCAACATCGCCATGCCGATCCTGATGGCCGGGAGCGCGTGATCGCGGCAGCGATCCACGTGCGAGCACGGGGAAGGCTGGTTTACACTAGTTCCGTACCGTGAACGAGGCCCTAGCCGAGTGAGCGGGCCGACGACTGATATGAAGGGCGCTACGCGCCCGAAACGGAAGGAGGAGTGCGTTTCATCGAAGTTTTGCCGAGGGGCGCCCCAGGCGCCCCGCAGAGCAAAAGTTCGGTTCCTAGGAGATGAGCTTCTGCTCGCCCTTCTCGACGACGATCCGACACGGTGGCGTGATCTTGTTGTACGAGCGGCGGAGGGCGTCCTTGGCGAAGGCAGCGTCCTCGACGTCGCACCAGATGGTGAAGATGCGGTCACCACGGTCGATGCGTGCGGCGGTGCCGACGATCTTGCCGAACGCCTGGCGCATGCCGTCTGAAACACGGTCGGCGCCGGCGCCGGTCGCCTGCTTGTTCTCCCGAATGACCTGGTGGGGGAACTTGCGCAGGATCATCTTGTAGTTACCCTCGCCGGCGTTCTTGATCATGTGTCGGTTGGCGGAGAGGCGGGACGCTTCGAGACTCCCGTGGCGGATCTGGACCGCCTCTTCGGTGACGAGGCTGATCTGGACGGGGTAGTCCTCCGGCTCGGCTGTAGTGTCGCCCATCTTGTGCTGTGCGATCTTCGAACCCGGGATGCCGGTGATGTACTCGCGTCGCGTGTACGCCGGCTTGTCGATATCCCGGTACATTGAGGCGGGTTTGTCGGACATGGTTGTGGTTACTTACCGGAACCGAAGCCCAGAACGCGGATAAAGGCTTCGAACCGCAGATGCCGTGCGATCGGTGTCCACGGTCGTCGTCCATCCAGTCGCCAGCGCCGACACAGGCGGTGGCCGAATCAGCCCAGCCTCGACCGCTACGCGGGCGCTTCGCGGCGAATCGGCGGACAGTTTAAGGGGCCACCGACGGTAGGAGTCGGTATGTGGAAGAGTTTTCGGATCGGATCGCTCTTCGGGATTCCCATCAAGCTCGACGTCACGTTCTTGCTTATTCTCCCCGTGTTCGCGATCATCATCGGTCGCCAGATCGAGGGGGTGGTGGAGATCTTAAACGAGGTGGGGGCAGGTATCGAGGTCGCCGCCCTCACGGGCGGGCTAACGCCGTACCTCTGGGGGTTCGTCGCCGCGATCGGCCTGTTCGCCGGCGTGGTGTTACACGAACTGGGCCACTCGCTGACCGCCCGGCGCTTCGGCTATCCGATCGACTCGATCACGCTCTGGCTGCTCGGCGGCATCGCGTCGCTCTCGGATATGCCGGAGAACTGGCGCCAGGAGTTCGCGATCGCCATCGCCGGACCGATCGTCTCCGTGTTGATTGGGATCGGTTCGTTCGTCGCGTTCCAGATCACCCCCGGCGGGCAAGCCGGACTCCGCTTTACGTTCGCCTACCTGGCAATTTTGAACGTCGTACTCGCGATATTCAACCTGCTTCCGGCGTTTCCGATGGACGGCGGGCGCGTCCTTCGAGCGCTACTTGCGCGCAACCAGCCGTACGCGAAAGCCACCCGACAGGCGGCCACCGTCGGAAAATTCTTCGCCGTTCTGATGGGGCTGTTCGGCCTGTTCGCCTGGAATCCGGTCCTGATCGCCGTGGCACTGTTCGTCTACATCGCTGCCTCCGGCGAATCACAGCAGGTGACGATGAAAGCCGCCTTCCAGGACGTCACGGTGGCCGATATCATGACGCCAGCGGATCGACTGCAAACCGTCGGTGTGGACACCACCGTCCAGGAACTCGTCCAGCGCATGTTCCAGGAGCGCCACACCGCCTACCCCGTTATCGACGGCGGCCGACTCGTCGGCATGGTCACGCTCTCCGATGCGCGGAACGTCAAACAGGTAGAGCGCGACGCCTACACGGTCGAAGAGATCATGCGTGACGAGCCGACGACGATCGAACCGACCGCCGACGTGATGACCGGGATCGAACGGATGCGCGAGGCGGGCGTCGGCCAGCTACTCGTCGTCACGCCCGAAGCGGACTGGGGAGCGGACGGCGGTGACCTGATCGGCATTATCTCCCAGTCGGACGTCATGACCGCGCTCGACGTGGTTCAGCAGAGTGGGTCGGTATCGCCGATGAACAAACGCCTCGCCGACTGACGTAGCGTACCCGCCAGTCTGGCGCTCAGCCGGGTACCGCGTCCGGCGGGGCGGGAACCCTCGGCGGCGGATCGACGGCGATCAGCTCCCGCAACGTCCCGGCCGACACGTGACCGAAGTCGGCGTTCCGGTGACAGGGTGGGCAGAGTGTTACGACGTTTTGCAGCGTGTGGGCGTCGGTCTTCTCGAAATCGTCGGCCTCGATGTAGTGTCGGACTGGAACGATGTGGTGGACGTCGGGGTTGCGGCCGAGCGCGTCGGCGTCGGTACTACATCGGACGCAGGCGTAGCCGTCGCGTTCGAGCGCCGCCCGTCGCGTCGCGGCCCAGCCCTCGCCGTATGGTTCGTTGCCGCCGCCCTTCCAGTTGGGATGGCCGTCGCCGGTGAACGACTCGGAGAGCCACGTTCGGCGGCAGTCTTCGCTACAGAGGACCGCCTCGCCCGTGGCGTTGCTGGGGTAGCGTTCGACCGGGTCGGCACAGACGGCGCACTCGAACGCGCGTTTGCCGCCGGACCAGCGGGGATTATTCTCGCCCGTGAGTGGCGGCATCTCACGCCATTCAGCAGTCTCTACGCACTCAGCGCAATAGTGACCCTTTTTCTCGGATGGATAATAGGAAAAGGACGTGCCACAGAGATCACATTCGGTTTCATCCTTCCCGCCGCGGAAGTTTGGATTGTTCTCACCGGCGTACGAGTCCGCCTTCGAGAGACATTCATCGGAGCAGTACGCCTTCTCGTACGGAGAGTGGAATTCGTTGCCGCAGTAGTTGCACGTTCTATTTGGGAGGCGCTCGTCGTGGACACTCGTGTGGTGAACAGCCCTCCCCCCGCTTGGTTGCGAACGTTCGTTCACATGTCGGACACGGATACATCGATTCAGTATCCGATCGAATTATAGTAAATGTTGGCGGGGTGATTTCCGTTTTCCGATAATTGTGCGCTGTCGCATCGCCGAGGCTGCCCGTGAAAATGTAAGAAATATTATGAGTCCGGGTGCGAAAATCGAATCCGCTTCTCAGCCTCCACAAGGCTGAAGGATAACCATTACCCCAACCCGGACACGTATGCGTTCACAACTACCCGCTGAGGGCCTGATATACATTTCGCCTCGTCGCAGGTGTGCGATATCTCCGCACGGTATCGGAAACTCCGACCGATTCGGGCCGGGCCGGCGCCGACCCGAACGACTTTTCGCCGGGCGGCCGCTAGCTCGGCCAACGCGTGGCCATCACCGACAAGATCTACGTCAAGAATCACCGCCAGCTCGCCTCCCAGCTCGAGACGAACGTACCGAAGGGGGCGTTCAAGGGAGCGACGCTCGACTTGCTCTTCCAGGGGGAGGGACTGGAGAAATTAGACGACGCGACTCGCGATCGGGTGCTCGATTTCGCGGGTGACTTCCTCGATTGCGACTGCGACGACAACCCCTACTGCGGCTGCCCGGAGCGGAAGTTCGTTCGATACCTCCTCGATCTCCGGGCACAGGGGCTCGGCCCCGACGCGATCGTCGACGTGATGAGCGACGACTACATGGTCTACGCCTACGCGGGCGACGTGCTCTCGTTCCTGGACAGTGGCGTTCGAACGCTCGAAGCGGCCGAAGCGCTGGCGGGTGTCGACGGCGATCGGGAGACGCAGGCCGAGATCCGCGAGGCGAAAAACGAGTTGGCGAGGTGAGGCGGGCGGTAACCGAGCGCGGCCGGTCACCCGAGCTGGTAGGGTTCGTCTTCGTCCAGGTCGTCGAGGAGGAGGACCTCCTCTTCGTCGTCGTCGACGCGGTCCCGGAGGTCGGTGACGTAGGCTTTGTGCTCTTCTAACTGCTCGCGCAGGTGTTCGGTTTCGAGTTCGAGCCGCTCGTGTTCGCGCAAGAAGCTCTTCGGGACCTCCACGGTCGGCGGGAACGCGTTCTCGTCGTCGCTCTCTCCGAGTTCGTCCTCCGGCACGACCGCGACCTGTCCGTCGTGTTCGATGAGCGTGTCGACGTAGTCCCGAAAGACGGCGGACAACGAGATGTCGCGTTCTTCGGCGATTTCCTGGAGCGCCGCGAACGCCTCCTCGTTGACCCGGAACGAGATCGTCTTGTTCTTGTTGCCCATCCTGCCAGCTATTGGCGCGCGAATCCACTTAACACTTCGTCAGACGGGTTCGTCACTGCGACGTGGCTGTCGGCGTGCGTGTTCCGGCGTTCGAACGGGTTCGACCGCCACGTCAGTTTGGTCACCACCACGGACTCTGATCGCCGCATCCCGTTTACCACGTCTCGATGCGTCCGTCTCGCACGTCCTCCGCGCAGCCGTCGCAGTCGGGATGGCCCGCCTCGTAACAGGCGGGACGGAACTCCTCGTCGAGTAGCGCCGCGCGGCGCTCCGCGTAGCGTCGGCAGACGATTTTGGCTCGCCCCTCCTCGTCGGACGGAATGCCGCGTGCATTCCTGGCGTGCTGGTAGGACTCACGGGCCTCGGCGAGCTGGTCGTCCGTCGAGCGTCGCAACGATTCGTACTGGCGACCGGCCGCCCGCAGTTTCTGCCGGAGGAGTCGTTTCAGGCGTCGCCGATTGGACATGTCGATGGGCGTGCTTCGACGGGGATCGACATAGGCCCGTCGCCGACGGTTACCGACGCCCTGCACTGGCAGGGTGGACGTCTCGAATCGCCAGAGTGAATCACTTCCGCCCCGGTTACGGCACTTTAAATACCATCGGGACCCAACCGACGTATGCCTCCCAGTGAACACAAGAGGAGGCGAGCACCATGAGCGACGTTAGCCAACACGCAGCGGACATACACGAGCAGTTTTCAGACCATATAGACGTCGACGTCTCCGACGTCGAGGACAGACTCACGACGCTCGTCGACGAGTACAAGGTCCCCGTCGAGGAGGCCCGACGAAGCGTTACCAATCACTACCTAGAACAGGCGGGCCTCGAACGCGAGGACATCGCGAGCGGCGGCAGCGAATCCGTCGAACTCGCCGAGATCGACGAGCCCGAACAGTGGGTCGACGTGACCGTAAAGGTGATCGAGCTCTGGGAGCCACGCAGCGATTCCGTCGCGCAGGTCGGTCTGCTCGGCGATCCTAGCGGGACGATCAAGTTCACGAAGTGGGCCAAGTCCGACCTCCCGTCGCTCGACGAGGGCGGCGTCTACCGCCTCGAGAACGTCGTCACGGACGAGTACCAGGGCCGGTACTCGGTGAAGCTGAACAAGACGACCGTCATCGAGGAACTCGACGACGATATCGAGGTCGGAACCGACACCTCCGAGATCGAGGGGGCGATGGTCGCCATGCAGAGCGGCTCCGGCCTGATCAAGCGCTGTCCCGAGGACGACTGCACGCGCGTCCTCCAGAACGGCCGCTGTTCGGAACACGGCGACGTCGAGGGTGAATTCGACCTCCGAATCAAGGGCGTCGTCGACGACGGGATCGATGCCCACGAGGTCATCTTCGACCAGGACGCGACGGAGGCGCTCACCGGTATCTCGCTCGAGGAGGCAAAGGAGATGGCGATGGACGCCCTCGACACGACGATCGTCGCCGACGAGATCGGTGACGAAATCATCGGAACCTACTACCGTATCGAGGGGCCGACGTTCGGACGATACGTCCTCGCCGACGACGTTTCGGAACTCGCCGAGCCGGCGGATCCGGATCCCCTGCTGATCAGAGCGAGGTCGATGTAACATGAGCCAGGCAGAACTCTCGCGCGAAGTCGCCCGCCGCGTCTTCGCCACGGAATTCAACGACGCGACGTACACGTTCAAGGAATCGGACGACGAGCGCGCGCCCAACTACGCGCTCTTACCCACGGGCGAGCGCGCCAACCGCGTCTTCGCCGTCGGCACCCTCACCGAAACCGAGGACGTCGGTGACGATTCGGAGTACTGGCGCGGGCGCATCGTCGATCCGACGGGGACGTTCTTCGCGTACGCGGGCCAGTACCAGCCGGAGGCCGCGGCCGTGCTCCGCGAGGCCGAGCCGCCCGAATACGTCGCCGTCGTCGGCAAGCCGCGAACCTACGAGCCCGATGACGGCTCGATCACCGTCTCGCTCCGACCGGAGTCCATCTCGGTCGCCGACGAGGCGACACGCGACCGCTGGGTCGTCGAGACCGCAGAACGGACCCTCGATCGAATCGAGTCCTTCCAGGAGTGGGCGGACCAGCGTGACGACCCCGAAGGCGCCTCGACCGCGCCGACGAACGAGTACGCCCAGCTCGCCCGCGAGGAGTACGACTCCCCGGTCGAGAACTACCGGCAGGCCGTCATCCAGGCCCTGGAGAGTCTGGACGAACTCGAAGCGACCGCCTGACGGACGTCACGGACGGGTTCGGGACGCGACCGTTTTTTCGCTGACCGTGAACGCGGGCCGCGACCGGTTCGTAGGGAACGGATTAGAGGTACTGTCGGGTTATCAGCACGATCGCGATAGCTGCTGCGATGGCCCCGATCACTGTCGGGACGAGTTGGCCGTCGCCCCATTCCCAGCCGAGGAACTGGGTACCGACGACGGCAACGAGTGCGACGAGGGCGCCCAGTACGGTTCCGATCGTAGAGGAGGGACGGTGGCCGAGGCTCACCATACCCGAAATATATGACTCCACAATGATAATTGTCCGGGTCGATCGGTGCGAGCACACCGACACAGCCACTCACTCCTCGACGAGATACTCGTCCTGGACGGCCACCACCTCGGTCGAGTCCCGACAGTCGGCGTACCGTCGCAAGGGCTCTTCGTTCAGTTCGAGGAAGGTCTCGCCCCAGCGGAAGGGCTCGAGGAGATCCTCGGCGTGGTCCGGGTCGCCGAGGATCCACAGGCCCGCCGCGAGCGCTTCGACGGTGGTCAGCCGGAACGGCCGACCGAAGTTGACCGGGTTGGCCGCGACGAGGAACGGGAGCGCACGGTGTTCGCCGGGCATCGAGAATGCGGCCTCGCCGGCGGACTCCCACGAGCAATCGAGGGCGACGAGAGTGGTGATCGCCTCCTCACGATCCGCCGGCGAGAGGGCCTGCTCCGCGTGTGGGTTGAGAACGACGCCGTAGGGCACGCCCCCCATCGAGCGATGGAGTATCGTCTCGTCGAAGCGTTCTAGCCGCCGAGCCGTACACTTCTTCGGGTCGTCGTCGCCCTCGTAGTAGACGTGGACCTCCATCCGCCTGAGGGTACCCGCCGTAGAACCAAGACGGTACGGTTCCAGTTTCGGAGTGGCCTGCTGGGCCAGTTACGGATCGTCCCCGGTGTTCTCGCCGAGGCGAGTCAGGAACCGGGCGGTCGTTTCGATGCCGTTCCGGAAGCACGCCAGGTCGAGGTGCTCGTCCGGCGAGTGGTTCCCCTGATCGGGGTTCGCGTACGGTACGACGAGGACGGGAACGTCGAGTTCGGATCGGAAGTACGCCGCCGGGAGGCTCCCGCCGAGCAGCGGCATCTCGACCGGCTCAACGTCCCAGACCTCGGCCATCGCATCGGCGAGCGGGTCAGCGGCGGGCGTGTCGAGCGGCGTCTTCATCGGTGGCGCCATCCCCATATTCGTCACCTCGACGTCGGGATGGCGGGTCGCGACGTGGGCGCGGATGCGATCGAAGATTCGGGCGGGGTCCTGGTCGGGGACCAGCCGACAGTCGATCTTCGCCCGCGCCCGGTTCGGAATGATGGTCTTCATCCCCTCGCCGTCGTACCCGCTCGAGACGCCGTTGATCGTGAGCGTCGGTTCGAGCAGGAGTCGCTCGTAGTACGACCGATCGGTCGCGAGACGGTCGATCCCGTGGTCGGCAGCGAGCGTCGCCTCGTCGAACGGGATCTGCCGGGCCATATCGCGGTCGTCGGGTGCGATCGCGACAGCGTCGTGAAAGCCGTCGATCGTCACCTCGTCGCCGTCGTACATCGATGCGAGCAGTGAGACGAGTTCGTTCGCCGCGTTCGGCACGGGACCGCCGAAGTTGCCGGAGTGGAGGTCCGCGTTCGCGGTCTGGAGCGTCAGTTCGACCGAGATGATCCCGCGGTTCCCGTAGATGATCGTCGGCCGTCGCGAGGCGTGCATCGGTCCGTCGGAGACGTAGACGAGGTCGGCGTCCGCGATGTCGACCGGGTCGCCGGTGAGGTACTCGATCAGGCCGACGCTACCGCTCTCCTCGCCACCCTCGACGAGCATCGTGACGTTCACCGGCGGTCCGTCGACGGCCGCGTCCAGCGCGTCGACGGCGAACGCGTGCGCGAGGTGCTGTCCCTTGTTGTCGCCGCTGCCGCGGGCATAGATCGATTCGTCGCGCACGGTCGGCTCGAACGGTGGCGACGACCACTCCTCGTCGGGCCACGGCGACTGGACGTCGTAGTGCCCGTAGAAGACGACGGTTGGACGCGACTCGTCGACGATCCGCTCCGCGTAGACGATCGGGTAGCCGTCCGTCTCGATTTGGCGTACCTCGTCGAAGCCCCGTCGGTCGAGGATCGAGGACAGCAACGAGGCGCACTCGTCGACGCCGTCACCCGTCGAGCTCACGCTGGGCTGAGCGAGCAGGTCGAACAGGTCGTCCCGGTAGGACGCCTCGGTCTCGTCGATCGTCGCGGCGAGCGCGTCCGCGGTCACCGTCGCCACCTCGGTCGCGATCGTCCACGCAGGGTCGATCGAAGTGGGGTCGGGCGCAGTGGGGTCACGGCTCTCGATGCGTCCGGAGCGGACTTCCCGGTGAAGGGTATAGCCATGGCGCGTGTGAAGCGGTCCCAACAAAAAGGACTCCCGGTCGGGGCAAGCGAGCGGCTGGGGTCACCGAACGGTCAGTCCTCGGCCTCGTGGATTCGCTCGCCACGGTTCAGGCGGGCGGCGATCGAGAACGTCTGTTCGGCCTCGCGCCGTGTCGGGAAGTGGGCCGCCAGGTAGCGAGCCGTCGCGATCAGCGGGAGGCGGCTGTCTGCCTCGGTCTCGGCGAGGGTGTGCTGTCGGAACGCAGCCTCCACGTTCTGGAGGGTGTGGAAACCGGCGTCCTCTCGGAGGAGCCCGTGGCCGAGCGTCCGCCGGAGGGCGTCTTCGTCACCGCCACAGTCGACGAATTCGGCGACGAGTCGGCCCGCCTCGTTTACCCGGCCCTCCTCGTCGAAGGTCGCCAGGAGGTCGTCGAGAATGGCGTCCGGATCACGACCGGTCTCGTTGTCGCCGGGCTCCGGAATCGGCGCCGGTGGCGTGTTGAGGAACCGATCGAGGTAGACGCTCGTCGCCGCGTCGAAGACGCCACGGTAGAGCGCGACCGCGTCGGTCCGTCGCGCGGCCTGGTGGACCGCGTTCGCGTAGGTGAACGTGTGGTGGACGGTGTTCCAGTCGCCGAACTCGTTCGCGGTACCGAACCGAGCGACGCGCGTCGTGGCAGCGCGGGCGACTTCGGCCGCGAGTTGCGCCGACGTGGCGCCGTTTCGCACCGCGTCGCCGAGTGCCGCGACGATCGCCTCCGGATCGTCGCCGAGGAGCGTTTCCCTGACGGAATCCGGTCGGGACCACGACTCGTCCTGGCCGGATTCGACGAGCGTCTCCAGCCCGCTCGTGTCGGTCACGTCGCCGCCGTAGATCTCGGCGAGCAGGGCGACGAGGTCGACCGGCTGGCGCCACGACGAGGTCTCGTCGCTGCGCGTCGCGCTCGCGAGTGGATCGACCAGCGAGGCGAGGGTGTCCGCGACGAGGCCGTCACCACTGGCGGCGACAGTCGCTGAGTCGCCCGTTCCGACCCGCCCACCGTCCGGCCACCCTACCGCGTCGAGGCTCTCGAACGCCTTGTTCGCGAAGTCGAGCGTGTGGCCCGTCGAGAGGTAGGGGTGATCCGTCGCCGCGGTGAAGACGACGTCCGCGAGGGCCGCGTCGTCGTACCCGGCCGCGACGGCGGTCCGCAGACAGCGCTCTGCACCGTCCCGATCGCGGACCTCGATGCAGTCGCGAAACCAGGACCGAAGCCGGTCGAGCGAGACGTCGGCTGTCGAGAAGGACGGCTGGGCGAATGTGGCGGGCTGGCCCGCGCAGTCGGCCGCCACGTGTCGAACGCCGGTGTACAACGCCCGTTTTCGGTCCTCGGGCGCCAGGGGTTCCAGTACGTTAGGCATGCAACCGAGGATGGTCAGCCCCGACGACCAGCCGTCGTCGCGATACGCCGTACCGAACTCGAGCGTCGTCGTGATCGGGTCCTGCGGGTCGACGCCGGCGTCGAGTAACCCGATCGTCGCCTTCGCGACGACGAGTCGCAGGTTCTCCTGTAAGCCGCTCTCCAGCCGGTCAGCCCAGTGATCGGCCGGCGGGCGATCGAGCGGCGGGTTCGGGTCGACGTGGACCGTCCCGTCTCGAATCTCGACGGGGTACGTCCGCACGTCGTCCGCCCACGGGTCGAACGTGTCCCCGCAGGACAGTTCGAACCGCGCGTGGTGCCAGTGACAGGTGAGGATGCCCTCGTCGACCGTGCCCGCAGACAGCGGGAACCCCATGTGCGGACAGCGGTTGTCCACCGCCCGCACCTCCCCTTCGTGGTGAAAAAGCGCGATCGCCGTCCCCTCGGGCGTGACGAGTGTCCGCCCCTCCGATTCGAGTTCCGCAGCGTCCACGACCGGCACGAACCCGTCCGCCCCGGTCTCGCTCGCATCTGATGCCATACGATCGAGTACCAGAGAGAGTACCAAAACCGTTCCCTGAATCGCGTTTTTGTCCAGGATATGATGAGTTTGAGTACCGAACGTCGACGCGCCGTGCGGCGCGACGAGAGAGTAGCGTAAACGGTCGGTTCGGAGTTAGGCCAGTCGTTCGACGTCGTAGCCGGCGTCGCGGAGGGCGCCGACGAGGGCGTCGGCGTGGTCGTGCCCGCGAACTTCGAGGTCGAGTTCGATCTCGGCGTCGCCCAGGTCGATCTCGCGGGAGGTGCGGTCGTGGTGGATGGAGTAGATATTGGCGCCGCGACCCGCGGCGATGGCGAGGAGCTTCTCGAGCGAGCCCGGCTGGTCCGGGAGGACGGTGCGCAGTTTGAGGTAGCGTCCCATTTCGACGAGGCCGCGCATGATGACGGTCGTGAGGGTGTTCATGTCGACGTTGCCGCCCGAGAGGAGGGGGACGATCACCTCGCCCTCGTCGTAGTCGAACGCCTCGAAGATCGTTGCGGCGAGGCCGACGGCGCCGGCGCCCTCGACGACCGTCTTCGATCGCTCGAGAAGGTAGACCATGGTGACGGCGATCTCGGCCTCGGTGACGGTGACGACTTCGTCGACGTGTTCTCGGATGTGTTCGAAGGTGCGCTCACCGACGGAGCGCGTGGCGATGCCGTCGGCGATGGTCTCGACCTCGTCGATGACGACGCGCTCGCCTTTCTGGAGCGACGGTGCGGCGCTGGATGCACCGGCGGCCTGGACGCCGATCACGCGGACGTCGGGGTCGAGGCCTTTGACGGCAGTAGCGATACCGCTGATGAGCCCGCCCCCGCCGATCGGGACGACGACGGTCTCGACGTCGGGGCACTCCTCGACGATTTCGAGTCCGAGGGTGCCCTGTCCAGCCATGACCATCTCGTCGTCGAACGCGTGGACGTAGGTGCGATCCTCCTCGCGCTCGATCTCGTGTGCGCGTTCGGCGGCCGCGTCGTAATTCGCGCCGTGGAGGACGACCTCGGCGCCGTAGTTCTCCGTGGCTTTGACCTTCGCTGTCGGCGCGTGTTCGGGCATGACGATGGTCGAATCGACGCCGACGCGCGTCGCAGCGAGGGCGACGCCCTGAGCGTGATTACCCGCGCTGGCGGTGACGACGCCTTTCTCCTTCGCCTCGGCCGAGAGCGTGGCGATCCGATTGGTCGCGCCGCGGATCTTGAACGCACCGGTTCGCTGGAAGTTCTCGTGTTTGAGGTGGACCTCCGCGCCGGTCATCGCACTGTACGTGTGCGAGTACGCAAGCGGCGTCCCACGAGCGGTCTGGGCCACGCGCTCCCGGGCGGCCTCGATGTCGTCGAACTCGAGCATAAATTGGAGTACACACAGGTGTGTGTTAAGGGTTGTAGTCGACGCGGGCGTCGACCCGACGTTCGCCGGGTGCGCCCACCCCAATCGCGGTGACCCGGGACAGACAGGATTCGGGCCGGGTACGGTCGAGAGGGAATACTGGGATGCACGGCGTGTGACGTGCATCCGTATTCGGGAACGGGGGAACCATAAACGTAGGGGACCCGGAGTGAAAGTGTAACCGCACGACTGCGTCGGGGTATCCGCGGCGTCAGACGCCTAGCAGACGCTCGTCATTCGCAACGGTAATAGAGGGACAGATCACGAGGGTGCTACGAGAGCAGGGTCGAAACGCGTCGGCAACGACCTGAGGAGAGCCGATCGGTCGGGACACCGGCCGATGGGGATACGCTCCGTCGAATTGCGTGACGACGACCAGCACCGATTAGGCAGCCAGCTGTCGGTCGCCCAGCGCCTCGGCGAAGCCGACAGGGTGTCTCCGGCTGGAAGGTCAGCGACGCATTCCCACGACGACGTCCCGATCGTCGAGATCGGCGCGTACCCGAGAAGCGAACGAACCGTCGCCCGGCCACGCGGCGTCTGCGTCGAGGCGCTCCGGGTCACCGACGTACGTCCAGACGCGCTCGTCCTCGACGATCGGATGCGAACAGGGAACGGCGACGCGGGCGTACAGTCCGCGATCGACCCCCTCGTACTCGTCGAGCGCGTCGAGGCCGGTGTCGTCGACGACGAGCAATCGACCATCGACACGGCCACCGGGAGCGAGCGTCGGGTACTCGCCCTCGACGCGGTGGAGTCCCTCGAGGGTGGCGTCCCCACGGACGATGGCGTCGACCGCGTCGCGTCCGAGCGGCTCGTCCGATCCGAGAACGGTCGCGACGCGGTCCGGATCCGTCAGCGTTCCGTAGACGAAACAGACGTGTGCAGCGGTCACTACCCGAAGCGAGTGCGTCCACCGTCTTTCCGTTATCGGCACACTAAAATCGCCACCAATATTTCGATTCGTATGAGCGATCGGGGCGTTCGCGCGCGAATGTTCGCCGTCTGGCGGCGCGTGCTCGGGCTCGCGTGGCCGATCATGGCCGAGCAAACGACGCGGACGCTCATGCGGACGGTCGACATCATCATCAGCGGGTTCTTCTCGCCGGCGGCGATCACGGCGATCGGGCTGGCGGACCTCTACGCACGTCTTCCGCTGCGAATCGGGCTCGGGCTCGGCGGCGGAGCGATCGCGCTGTCGAGTCAGGACACCGGCCGCGACGCGGACGCGACCCGCGACGAGGCCATCACCCAGGCGATCGCACTCGGTGCGATCACGGGGCTTCCGTTCGTCGTCTTCGGGCTCGGACTCCCCGAGTTCGCCATCCGGGTGCTGGGGGCCAACGCGGACGTCGTCGCGTACGGAGCCGTCTACCTGGCGATCGTCATGGTGACGGCCCCGGCGCGCCACGTCGGCCTGATCGCCGCCCGCGCACTGCAGGGGACCGGCGACACCGTGACGCCGATGGTCGTCAACGTCCTCGCGAACGTCGCGAACGTCTCCGGGTCGGTCGTCCTCGGGCTCGGGCTCTTCGGCGCCCCCCGGATGGAGATCGTGGGCGTCGGCATCGCGACGGCCGTCGCGAACGTGTTCACGGCCGTCGTCCTCGTGGTCGTCATCGCCAGTCCGTTCCGCCAGGGCAGTCTCGTCCGCCCCCGAAACCCGGTCGTGGCGAAGCAACTCGTCGCGGTGAGTACGCCCCGGGTGGCCGAAGGGATGGTCGCGACGGCCATCGAGTTCCCGTTCAACTCGCTCCTGTTGCTCCTCGGGACGGAAGTGAACGCGGGCTACCAGGTCGGCCGACGGGTGTACCAGCAGATCACGAGCCCGCTCGGCCGCGGCTACAACGTCGCCGCGAGCGTCGTGGTCGGCCAGTCGCTCGGGGCGGGGAAGCCGGACCAGGCGCGGTTCGAGGGCTGGTCGATCGCCGCGCTCGGCCTCGCGACCGTCGGCCTCATCGGATTCGTCCTCGCCATCCGCGCCGACGCGTTCGTCGCGATCTTTACCGACGATCCGACGACCGTCGACCACGCGATCACCTTCGCCGTCACCTACGGTATCAGCGCGCCCTTCCTTGTCGCGTACATCGTCATCGCCGGGGCGTTACAGGGAGCCGGCGAGACGAAGATACCGTTCGTCGCCCGGGCGAGCGGACTCTTCCTGTTCTACCTCTGTGGATCGTACGTCGCCGCCATCGTGCTCGACTACGGCGTGATCGGCGTCGGAGCGGGAATCGTCGCCTACTACGCCTGGGCACTCCTGGTCGTCGTCGCCGGGTTCCAGTACGGCGACTGGGCGGGCACGGCGGCTCGGATGATGGACGAACGAGAACGTCCCAACAAAAAGAGATAAGCCCAGTACGAGGCGGATGGCTACCCAAACCTCTTTAAAATACAGTAGTTTTACTTACATCGCCCTCAGACATAAGCCTTAATAATACGGAGTCGGTCAAGAAAGTAGAGGAGAAGAAACGAATGCTGCAAAAGTATGGAATAGAGGTGGACGCGATCGAAGTTTGGTCACGCGAACTGTTTGTATAAAATCGTGATGGATAGACGGAACACGCTGGCCAGCATCGTTTGCGGATTGACCACCTGTAGCGCCGGTTGTTCGAAGAATGCTGCGCCCCAATCGAACGACCGAGTGTTCAATGACTTCCTCCTCGTTAACAAACGACGTGAACGAGTCAGAGCCGCGGTAGAAATAACGAGGAATGCCGAAACGGCAGTAGAGACAGATATCGAAGTGCCGGCGGCTGATGCGTTCGATGCAGGAACGAAACAGGTCATCGACCGACTCGAGCGTCGGACCGGAACGTTCGAAGTCACGATAACGACTCGGGATGGTGAAGTCACGATTCCGGTGACTGCGGAGGCACAGGGCGATACGTACTCACTCATCGTCGTCATCGAATCGGATGAGGCGCTCCACCCGTATGTATCGCAGTGAGTATGCACTGACTCGCTACCTCGGCGATTCGATCAGTTGCCACCGGCCGGACGGGTACGACAGGTCAGTTCGGTAGTTCCACCTATCGTTCTCTATATCCAGATAGTGGAGGAGGGAGGGAGTGACAGCCGACTCGTCCGTGGGAAAAGCTTTCGACGGAGGCCGCCATACACGTGTCCGTGCGGATCGAAATTCGGCCCCAGACGGCGGTCGCACTCCTGTTCGCCGTCTTACTCGTGACCGTCGGCGGGTCGATCGCGAGTTCCGATCTCGACGAGCCCGATCGCGGCGAGCCCGAGATCACCACGGAGACGCTCGAAGACGGGTCCGAGCTCTGGCCGTACACGAGCCGCGGCGAGACGACCAGTCAGCGAACGCTCGCGCTCAACGTGATCGTCTACGGCGACGCCGACGTGACTGAGCGCTACTTGCGAGAGCGTTCGATCGGCGACTGGGAGGAACTCGAGACGGAAGACGCCGACGTCGGCCCGGACGGGGAAGCCGTCCCGATCGGAAACGAGACGCCGTCCACCGCCTGGGGACAGGCCGCCGGAGCCGACCGCTACACCTACGTCGAGACGCCGTCCGGGAACGGCTACTGGCTCCCGGAGTCGTACCAGCTCAAGGACGGCACTTATCTCGGCGCGCGTCACCACATTCGGGCGTACACCGACCCGGCGAGCGGCAACTGGACGGCGATGCAGGCTCACCACGAGCACTGGGACTGGTTTCAGTTACGCCACACCGTCCACGGCGTCGAGCGATCGCAGTCGTACGTCGACGCCGAGTTCACCGATCGGTGGTTCGTCGACGAACTGAGCCGTACGAACGTCGGCAACGACCGAAGCGCCGACGCGAACGGCTGGATGAGTGTGGTCCACCTTCGCGGGAGCGGGATCCCTGCGGTCCTCTCCGCTCTCCTGCTCGGTTCGATCGGCTGGGGGACGGTCCAGCGAAGAAACGTCTCCGCCTGGTGGAACGACGAGACCGTCCAGGAGACGGTCACCGCGCTCCTCGTCGTGACGGCCATCGTCGCCTATTACACCCTGATCAGGGTGCTCGGCGTCGAAGCCGAACAGTTCTTCGCCGACGCCCCGCCGAAGGCGATCGTCGCCGTCCTCTACCCGTCGCTGGTCGTCGGGCTCCCCGTCGTCACCTACCTCGGGTCGCGCCACCTCTCCGCGACGCACGCATTCACCGCCTCCACGCTGGGGTTCGTCGTCGCCATGTTTCTCGATTACTCGAGCATGGGCGTGACCACGCTCCCGCTCAACACGTTCATCCACACGGCGGCACTCGCCGCGGCGCTCGGGTTCGTCGCCGCTGGCGCTTCACAGACCGCCCGGTCGCCGGTGATGGAGCCGGGACACGTCCGAACCGGGGCCCTGCTGTGGACCGCGGCGATGGCTATCCCGTTGCTTCGATACCTCGGCGTCTGAACGCGTCGGTCCGGGTTCACCACCCTCGCGTCTCGGGACGACGGTGTCGGACGCTCAGTCGGGGCTTCGATACGGTCGTTCCCAGGTCGGCGTCACCCGCGTGTACAGCACGACGCCCGTGAACGTGACGACGTAGAGCAACCAGGGCGGCTGTTCGAGCCAGTCGAACGTCGCGGACGCGACGAACATCCAGACGAGGAGCAACGAGACGTCCGTGACGATCCGAGCGCGATTGAACCGGAGGTACGCGAGGAGGCGTCGCGACCGCGACTCGATGACCGGGCGCTCGGAGGCCATACCGGTACGTGCAGGCGGTCGACAATAGGCGTGTCGCCGCTCGCGGGCCCAGGCGACGGCGACGGGCAGGACAGCCAACAGGCCGCTATCGCTCGTCGATCGCGACGTACTCGCGGGCATCCGGGCCGATGTAGCGTCCGCGTGGCCGGATCAGACGATTGTCGGCCTGATACTCCAGGACGTGAGCGGTCCAGCCGCCGGTGCGACTCATCGCGAAGATGGGCGTGTACATGTCGATCGGGATGCCCAGCTGGTAGTAGACCGACCCGGAGTAGAAGTCGACGTTCGGCGCGATGCCCTTCTCGACGAGGCCCTTCTCGTCGGTGAGGTAGGACTCGATGGCGGTCGTGATCTCGTACCACGTGTCGTCGCCGTTGGCGGCGAGTTCCTCGCTCCGGGCCTGGAGGATCTTCGCACGCGGGTCCTTGACGTTGTAGACGCGGTGGCCGAATCCGGGGATGCGCCGGCCCTCGTCGGTCGCCTGCTCGACCCACTCGCGGGGGTCGAGGTCGCTCTCTTCGATCTCGAAGAGGACCTCCATGACGTCCTGGTTCGCCCCGCCGTGGAGCGGGCCGGAGAGGGCACCGACGCCGGCCGTGACGGCCGAGTACATGTCGGCCATCGTCGAGCCGACGACCATCGCGGTGAACGTCGAGGCGTTCAGGCCGTGGTCGGCGTGGAGGATCAGCGCCTGGTCGAACGTCTCGGCGGCCACCGCGTCCGGTTCCTCGCCGGTGAGCATGTAGAGGAAGTTGGCGGCGAGCCCCAGAGTCGGATCCGGGTCGATCGGCTCCTCGTCTCGGCGGACGCGGTCGTAGGCCGCGAGGATCGTGGGGGTCTTCGCGACGATACGGCGGGCCTTTCGGCGCGCGGCGTCGCGATCGTCGGCCGCCGCATCGGCGTCAGTGTCCGTCGCCGAGAGCATCGAGACGGCGGTTCGCATGGCGGCCATCGGCGCCTCGTCGGCCGCGGCGAGCGAGCGGATCGTCTCGACGACGGCGTCGTCGACGGCCCGTTCGTCGGCCATCGCGTCGGTGAAGTCGTCGAGTTCGGCACGGGTCGGCAGGTGCCCCCGCCACAGGAGGAAGAGTACCTCCTCGAAACTCGCTTCGGCCGCCAGGTCCTCGATGTCGTAGCCGCGGTAGATCAACCGGCCTGCATCGCCGTCGATCGAGCTCAGTTCGGATTCCGCGGCGAGTACACCTTCCAGCCCTTTGGTGAGCTCGTCAGCCATACCATCGACTTTCGGTCGGTAGTGGAAAAGAGTTGCCGTTCCCGGGGGAGACTACCGCGAAATTGGCAGCGTTCGGCGGGCGAGCGTCCCTCCCCGGACGGATCAGGCCAGTGGGTCGGGGAATCGTCGTGGGGTGCCTGCGTAGCCGAGACACCGTCGAGCACCTGTGTAGACGACGTGACCGGGAAACGTCGGTGTAGACGACGTGACCCGGAAACGTCGGTGTCGTCGGAGCGGCCGGGAAACGTCGGTGTAGACGACGTGACCCGGAAACGTCGGTGTCGTCGAAGCGGCCGGGAAACGTCGGTGTAGACGAGGCCCAGGGGGCGCCCGTGACGTCGCGGCGACCAGGTGAACCCGTCCGCGAAGCCCTGACGCCGACGGACCAAGCTCCCGTCGGGAGCGGACCGCGTCGGCCCGTCACCGAACGAGTCGGACGATTTAACTTTACTCTCGCGAAGGAACGAACATGCGATTCGGACGCGTCCTCTCGACCGCCTGGCGGACGCTGCTCGGTCGGCCGTCGGATCTCCTCCCGTTGTACCTCCTCTCGACGGCCGTCCAGGGCCTGGTGCAGGTCGGCATGCTGCTCGGGATCGGGACGGTCGCACTGTACCTCTCGGTGACCGGTGGACTCGCCGAGATACGACGAAACCTCAGTGGGCTCGATCAACCGCCCGATCCGGAGAGTACGCCCGGCGCGTTCGAGGTGTGGGTCGACGAGGTGCTCGCGGCGCTCGAACCGCTGGCGACGCCGGCCGTCGTCGTAATCGTCGGGTTCGTCGTGACCCTGACGATCGTCGTCGTCGCGCTCGTGTCGGCGGCCGTCGGCGCCGCCCAGTTCTCGGCCTGTCTGGGCCGACTGCGCGATCGACGCGGACTCGTCGACGGAGTCGCCGGCGCGCGCCGGTACTGGCTCTCGTTCGTCGGTCTCTCCCTCCTCGAACTGGCGGCCTGGACCGGGATCACGGTCGTCGCTTTGCTCCTCTCGGTCGCCGGCCCCGCGGGCGTGTTCGTCGGACTCGTCGGTTGGCTCGTCGGCGCGCTCCTGATCGCCACCGTCTTCGCGTTCGCACCGGTGGCGGTCGTCGTCGACGAGACCACGGCCGTCCGCGGCGTGCGATACGCCGCGAGTTTCCTCCGACACCGGCCGGTCGAGGCGGGGCTGTACATCGTGACCGCGTTCGTCGCCTACGTCGGGTTCGGCGTGATCGTGTCCACCCTCGGTGTCGTCGGCGTCGCGGCCGGACCCGGTCTCGTCGGCGCCCTCGCCGTCACGCCCTTCTTGCATCTCCTCAAGGTGGCCCTCTACGCCGGCGGCCGTGGAGTGATCGGTCCGGTCGAGACGTTCCCCAACCGCCCGTTCCGATCTCGGGTTCGCGACGGGACTCGACGCAGCGTGCGCGAACTCGCCGGCTTCGTCCGTGAACGACCGGGGACGCACGTCGTAGCGGCGAGTACGCTCGTCGGCGGGCTCCTGCTCGGCTGGTACCTCGCGAGCCCGCTCGAGGGTGTCTTCGAGAGTTCGATCGCCGGTCGGCTCGTGGGACACACCGCACCGGTCGCGGCGGCCACGTTCTTCGGCAACAACTGGACCGTCGCGCTGACGATGGGCTTCAGCGGACTCTTCGCCGTCGTCCCGGCACTGACCCAGCTCGCGTACAACGGGATCGTCATCGGTGCGCTGGCGCGGACGGAAGTCGCGCCGCTCGAACTCCTCGCTTTCGTCGCACCGCACGGCGTGTTCGAAATTCCCGCCATCGTCGTCGCAGGCGCCGTCGGCATCTTCCTCGGGACGACCTGGGTACGCACCTGGCGCGGCGCCGGGAGTCGCGTCGACCTGGCCGACGCGCTGGAGCGGGCGTTCTGGGTCCTGCTCGGCGTGGGCCTCCTCCTCGCCATCGCCGCGCTGATCGAGGGGTTCGTCAGTCCGTACTACTGGCGTCCGTTCCTCTGAGGAGGCCTAACGGTTCGATTCAGCGGCGACGCCCGAAGCGATTCACGGCCCGAGTGAGCCTCCCCTCGCGTCCCGTTTCAGGCGTACGCCTCGAACTCCTGCCCGAAGACGAGGAAGTACCCGGTTCCGGCGAGCCCGATCACGGTGGCGATCCCGAACGCGAGCGACGGTGCGCCGACGAAGAGCGTCTCCCCGGTGAGTGGATTCGAGACGCCGTCCCAGATGAGACCCCCGAGAGCCGCGCTCGGAATCACGAGGACGTTCCGGACGAGGTAGTACGAACCGGTGACCCGACCGCCGGCACCCCGTTCTGCGGGCCCGACGATCAACGCCTTGTGGGCGGGCAAGCCGGCGAACCTGAGTCCGGAGAACGCAAAGAGCGCGGCGACGACACCGGCGTCGGCGGGCGCCGAGATCAGGAGGATCGGGAAGACCGCGTAGACGGCGAACCCGAGCGTCACGACGGGTTTCAGTCCGACGCGTTCGGCCAGTTTCGCGGCTGGAACCATGACCAGGAGGGCGACGACCATCTCGAGCGCCAGCAAGAAGCCGAAGAACGCCTGCGGCGAGAGACCGCCGCCGATGACGGGCACCGAAACCGGGAGGGAGAGGCCGACGCCGAGTTCCCGCGTGACGACGAGGACGAAGAATGCGTACACCATCCCGTTGGCGAACCGAACGAGCGCGTCCCCGACGAGGAGCGGTTTCAACGGGTCGGGAAGGCTGCGGAGGTCGCGAACGATCCGATCGAGGCCCTCGAACGACGCGCCGACGCTGTCGTCCGTCGCGTCGTAGAGGAGGTGCTGTGCGACGGTTCCGAGCACGCCGAAGCAGATCGCGATCCCGAGTATCCACTGGAACGCGGTGACGACCGTCTCCGAGTCGAGCGCAACCGCCGTGGGCTCGCCGAACGCGAGGAAGACGAACGCGGCGAGCAACGGACCGACCAGGAACGCCGTCCGGCGAAAGGTCTCGGTGCTCGCGAAGCCCGCGGCGAGTCGCGACGGCGGGACCGCTTGCTTGACGATGGCGAACGTGGCCCCGAGGCCGAAGGACTTCCAGGCCTGCGAGAAGACGAGTCCGACGAAGACGGCGACGATCGCGAGCGACGTCGGCCCGACGGAGACGTCGGCGAGCAGGGGCGCGACGAGCCAGATACCGAATCCGAGCGTCGAGACCAGCCCGAACGCCGTCAGCGCGTACCGGGATCCGATACGATCCGAGATCGCCCCACCCGGATAGGGATACACCGCGGAGATGACGTTCCCGACGGTGCCGAACAGCCCGACTGTAATACCGCCGGCGCCGAGCGCGAACAGGTACTCGGCCATGTATCGGCCCGTCATCTGGAAGCCGAGGCTGAAGGCGAACATCGCCAGCGAGAGGACGAGCACGTCCCGTTCCAGCGCGAAGAACTGTTTGATCGGATCGAACGGGTCCGGTTCGTCCGCCGTCACCCCCTCGTCGACGCTCATGTGTGTTGCGTGTACGTCACCGATACTTGTCTGTTCTCCCCGGGTGCGGTTACCCTGTGACACCGGTCCGTAGACGGCGGTTCGGGTGACCGGCAGACACCGATCGAGTCGGAGAGACCGAACCAGTAAAGATGGCCGCCCCCATCGTCCATCCCATGACGACGCTGGGAACGGCCTCTGCGGCCCCGGGGGAACTCGACACCGGCCGGATGGAGGTCGGCGAGACCCGGGACGGTGCACCGTTCGGGCTTCCCGTCGCCGTGGTAAACGGCGCCGAATCCGGACCGACCCTCTACGTGCAGGCGGCGAGCGACGGCGACGAGTTGAACGGCGTCGGCGTCCTCCAGCGCGTGGTCCCACAGATAGACCCCGCGGAGCTCGCCGGCACGATCTACCTCGTCGGGATCGTCAACTACCACGCCTATCAGGTCGCACAACACCGAAATCCCATCGACGACCGCAAGATGAACCGGACGTACCCCGGCGACGAGTCCGGGACGTCGAGCGAGCGGATCGCCGCTGCCACGTTCGAGATCGCACGGGACGCCGACCTCATCCTCGACCTCCACCAGGGATCGACGAGTCGGATGATCGACGAAGTTCGCGTCAGGTGTGGCCGGCGCCACCGACTCCACGACGAGTGCCTGCGACTCGCGCGGGTCTTCGGCGCCGGGCACATCCTGGATCAGAAGGGCCCGGACGGTCAGCTCGCCCGGGTCGGCCCCGACGAAGGGGTGCCGACGGTCGATCCCGAACTGGGCGGCTGTGTCGGCTGGGACGAATCGAGCATCCGGACCGGCGTCGAGGGCGTCTTCAACGTCCTCCGGTACTACGGCTTTCTCGACGGCGAGGCGACGATCGAGCCCCAGACACGGGCCGACGACTTCGCCCAGTACAGCGCCCCGGCGGGCGGGCTGGTCGCGTTCGCCCGCGACCTCGGGGAGACGGTCGAGGCCGGCGACGAACTGTTTACGGTGACGACGCCGTTCGGCGAACCGAAGGCCACGGTCCACGCCGAGTCCGACGGGATCGTCTGGCGGACGCGTCGACTGCCGCAGGTCGCGACCGGCGAGTACGTCTGCTCCGTCGGAACGGAGGTCGACACGGTCTGATGGCGTCCGATCTCACCTGCCCCGACTGCGGGGCGGTCTACGCGGCCGGTCCCGACGAGCCCTGGCGGTGTGGCTGCGGTCACGCCCTCGAGTTCGTCGATCGCCCCTATCCCGAGGGTCAGCCCCGGCCACTCTCGAGCCTCGACACCACCCGCGGACTCTGGACGTTCTTCGAGTTCCTCCCGATCGAATCGCACGTCACCTTCCGCGAGGGCTTTACGCCGCTGGTCTCCGCACCCGACTGGAACGCCGACTTCAAACTGGAGTACGTCTTCCCGACGGGTTCGTTCAAGGACCGCGGCGCGACGACGACGCTCTCTCGTGCCGTCGAACTCGGCGTCGAGCGGGTGATCGAAGACTCCTCCGGCAACGCGGGCGCCGCGATCGCCACCTACGCCGCGCGGGCCGGGCTCCCCGCGGACGTCTACGTCCCCGAAGACGTCAAACAATCGAAGTTGATGGCGATCCAGCGCGTCGACGCCCGCCCCGTTCGCGTCCCCGGGTCCCGCGAGGACGTCACCGCCGCCTGCATCGACGCCGTCGAAGGGACCGACGGGGAGGGCCCGCCCGAAGGCAGGGACGAGGACGACGCCCACCCGAACGCCCCCTACCAGCGAGGGTCCGGCTGGTACGCCAGTCACGCCTGGAACCCCGCGTTCTACGCCGGCACGATGACGTTCGCCTTCGAGGCCGCCGCCCAGCGCGGGTGGACCGCCCCCGACGCGCTCGTGCTCCCGATCGGCCACGGCACGCTCTTCCTCGGTGCCTATCGCGGATTCGAACTCCTGCGCGAGGCGGGGATCACCGACGCGATGCCCCGCCTGATCGGCGTCCAGTCCGTCGGCTACGACCCGATCGTCACCGTCGTCGGCGGCGAGCGCGTCGTAGAAGACGACGAGGAGCGCGCCACCATCGCCGACGGGATCCAGATTCGCGAGCCGGCACGGGGGAGCCAGATCGTCGACGCGATCGAGGCGACCGGCGGGACGGCCATCGCCGTCGGCGACGGTCCGGTCGAAAACGCCCTCGATCGACTCCACCGCGGCGGGTTCTACGTCGAACCGACGACGGCGGTCGCCCCCGCCGCCCTGGCACACCTGCGCGAGCTGGGTGAACTCGACGCGGACGAAGACATCGTCGTCCCGCTGACCGGCTCCGGGCTGAAGACGCTCTGAGGCACCGACGACGCTCCCAGTACCTTGTTCGACGGGGTACTCACGACAACCCCCATCACCGACGAGGACGTCGAACCCGACATTCCTATACCCGCGCCGCGAAAACGGGCGAGTATGTTCCCAGCGCTACGCGACGAGGTCGCGTCGGCGCTCGAGGCGGCACTTGCCGCCCGCGAGTTGCCGACCGACGATCTCGGGATCGAGGAGCCACCGGACGACGTGGAGAGCGTTCTCGCCTCGAGCGTCGCGTTCCGACTCGCCGGTGAGATGGGTGCGGCGCCGCCGCAGGTCGCCGCCGAGCTGGCCGACGAGATCGAGCCGGTCGACCTGACCTACGTCGACCGGGTCGAGACGCAGGGACCGTACGTGAACTTCCTGCCGAGTCGCGAGTACTACGCCGAGACGCTCGACGCGGCGTGCGAGTCGACCTACGGACGACACCCCGACCGCGAGGAGTCCGTCGTCGTCGAGCACACGAGCGCCAACCCGACCGGACCCGTCCACGTCGGACGCGCACGCAACCCGATCATCGGCGACGCCGTGGCGACCGTCCTCGACTACGCCGGCTACGACGTCGAACGCCACTACTACGTCAACGACGCCGGGCGCCAGATCGCCGTCTTCACCTGGGCCTACGAGACCTTCGACGAAGAAGACCTCGGCGAGCCCGAACGCGAAAAGGCCGACTACGACCTCGTCCGCTACTACCGCGAGGGTAACGCGTACTTAGAAGACGCCTCCGAGGACGAGGCCACGGCGGCCGAGGCCGAGATCGAGTCGATCATGCAGGGACTCGAAGCGGGGGACGATGCGACCTACGAGCGCGTGAGCGAGGTCGTCGATCAGGTGCTCGGCGGGATGCGAGAGACGCTCTCGCGCCTTCCAGTGGCGTTCGACGAGTTCGTCAAGGAGTCGCGCTTCATGCGCGACGGCTCGACAGACGACGTCGTCACCCGCCTACAAGCGCTCGACGAGGCGTTCTACGAGGACGACGCCTGGCAACTGGACCTCACCGAATTCGGGATGGAGAAGCCCTTCGTCTTCCTGCGCGCCGACGGCACCTCGCTGTACACGACCCGCGACGTCGCCCATCACGAGTGGAAGTTCGACCGGTTCGATCGCGCAGTCACCGTCATCGGCGAGGATCACGAGCTCACGTTCGAGGAGCTGCGACGGACCCTCGAACTCCTCGGTCACGACACCGACCAGCTCGAGCAGCTGTTCTACTCCTGGGTCAACCTGCCGGGCGGCGAAGGGATGAGCACCCGAGCGGGAACCGGCATCGATCTCGACGACCTGTTAGACGAGGCCATCTCGCGCGCACGCGACGAGGTCGAAGACCGCCTCGACGATCGCATCCGCGACGACGACATAGACGACGAGGACGTCGAACGCATCGCACGTCAGGTGGGCATCGGCGCCGTCCGGTACGACATCGTCGCCAAACAGCCGACGAAGGCCATCACCTTCGAGTGGGATCGAGCGCTCGACTTCGAGGCCCAGTCCGCCCCCTACGTCCAGTACGTCCACGCCCGCTGTTGTGGCATTTTAGAAGAGGCGGGGACGGATCCGACCGACGACCTGATCGAACTGACCGACGCGGTCGACTCGTCCGTGCTCGACACCAGGGCCGAACGCGACCTGCTCGAGACGATCGCACGCTTCCCGCACGTGATCGAGGAGGCCGCCGACGACCTCGAACCCCACCGTGTGGCGACCTACACGCGCGAGTTCGCCGAAACGTTCAACACGTTCTACCGGGAGTGTCCGGTCCTCGCCGACGACGTCGACGACGACGTACGGACGACTCGCCTGGCCCTCGTCGGTGCGTCGAAACACACGATCGCCAACGCCCTCGACGTCGTCGGCGTCGACGCCCCGCGATCGATGTAACCGACGGCGACGTTCCTTCGGACCGCGTGGCGGTCGTATCCGTACGGAGTATCAGTACATCCAGGAGTTACATCCACTCACACGGTCGAGTCCGTCTACGATAGTGACCTGCAACTGCCGCCGCGAGATGGGATCGGGTCGTCACCCACGGTCGAGTACTCGCCTCCCTCTTCGGAGGCGGTCGACGTGTCGCCTCGCGGGACCGACAGGGGACCGGTTCGACCAGAGCGGAGCCGTCGAGCCAGTCCCGACCCCGCCGGGGAGTAGTTCGACCGCCTGTCGTCGTCACGGGCGGTCCGGAATCGCCGCGGGCGCCGTCTCGTGGTCGTCTGCCGTCAAATCGGTGATGCGTACGATGGCCTCGTAGTTGTCGCTCCGAACGACGTCGCCCGATCGGGTGTCCCACTCCAGGATGCCGTGGTCGACGAGCCGCGGGACGTGGTTGTGGACGAGGTCGATCTGCACTCCGTCGACGCTCCGGTCGGGGTCGGACGGTGACGCACCCTCGTAGGGGGCGAGTTCGACGGCGAGCTCCTGGATCGACCACACCGGCTGGTCCCGGAACAGTTCCAGGAGGGACCGCCGTATGGGGTCAGAGAGGAGCGCACAGGCAGTAGATGGTTCGATGGGGGTGCCCATACGCAATCCCTCTAGTCGGACGACCATTACCGTTACCCCAATCTCTTTAGGGTCGCTTCGGATGGCTCTCAGACGGCGGTCCTGGGCGGGATGTGCGCCGCTAGACGGGGAGTCGGAGGAATACCCTTCCGACGCCGGGTGGCGGTCAACCGTCAGACTCGGCGTCGGTGATCGCGCTCGATACGTCGTCGTGGGCGGCGGCGTCCTCGCCCGACGCCGCCGGTTCGTCGAGCACCCGGTCGTCGAGTTCGACGCCGGTCAGCCGCGCTGCAAACTCGCGGTAAGCGGTAGCGGCGTCGCTCTCCGGAGCGTGGACGACGAGCGGCGTCCCCGCGTAGACGCTGGCTCTGACCGCACGGTCCTCGGGGATCGATCCGAGGACGGACAGCCCCAGTTTCTCCCCGATCGTCTCGGGATCGACGTCACCCGTCGGATGGGTTCGGGTGACGAGGAGACCAGCGATCGAGCCATCGACCCGTTCGACGAGTTCCATCGTTCGCCTGACGTCCTGAATCGCGGCCGGTTCGGGCGTCGCAACGAGAACCACCGCGTCCGCGAGCCCCAGCGGGAGGACCGTTTCGTGGCTCACGCCGGCGCCGACGTCCAGCAGGACGTAGTCGGCGCGGTCGCGAAGTGCGTCGACGACGTCGCCGAGACCGTCCGGTTGGGTCTCGGCGTAGTCGGCCAGCTCGTTGCCGCTCGGAACGCCCACGATGTTCTCCGCGAGTCGGTAGGTCGCCTCCTCTATCGTCGCGTCACCTGCCAGCACGTCGTGGAGGGTCGCCGAACCGGGGGAGAGACTGACGAATCCGGCCAGGTTGGCCATGCCCAGGTCGGCGTCGACGATCGCGACGCGCTCGCCGGCCTGGGCGAGCGCGGTCCCGAGGTTCACCGTCGTCGTCGTCTTTCCGACGCCACCTTTCCCACTCGCGATGGCGTACACCGTCTCCTGGGCCATTGTCACTATCGACACAGTGGGCCGGGATCACCTTAAATCGTGGCGACCCGTCCGACAGACGGCAGACGACCGGTTGGAGCGGCCGTGACACTTGGGAGGACGTCTCGCAACCGACGGACAGACTACGTGGAACCGACGAACGGACGACTCGAGACCAATGAACGGACGACACGAGACCGACGAACGACGGGGTACCCGCGAAGCCGTCGGCGAAACGTCGGTCCGACGGAACGCCAACGGAAACAGTGTCAACAGGTACTTAGCCATCGCTCCGTTTCGATCTATCAATGAGTAGCGAGGGAGCCGAGGGCCAAACCGACCGGAAAAAATACGAGTTCCGGAAGGTGATCGAGGACCTCAAGAACTTCGAAGGATCCGGCACCCAACTGGTGACGATCTACGTCCCGGACGACCGCCAGATCAGTGACGTCGTTGCACACGTCACCCAGGAACACTCCGAAGCCTCGAACATCAAGTCGAAACAGACCCGCACGAACGTCCAGGACGCGCTGACGAGTATCAAAGACCGTCTCAAGTACTACGACACCTATCCGCCTGATAACGGCATGGTGCTCTTCTCCGGCGCCGTCGACTCCGGCGGTGGCCAGACCGAGATGGTCACGCAGGTGCTCGAAGGACCCCCACAGCCAGTCGAGTCGTTCCGCTATCACTGCGATTCGGACTTCCTGACGGAGCCGTTAGAGGAGATGCTGACCGACCAAGGTCTCTACGGATTGGTCGTCCTCGACCGTCGAGAGGCCAACGTCGGGTGGCTCAAGGGCAAGCGAATCGAACCCGTCAAGTCGGCGTCCTCGCTCGTCCCCGGCAAACAGCGCAAGGGTGGCCAGTCCGCCCAGCGATTCGCCCGCCTCCGACTCGAGGCAATCGACAACTTCTACCAGGAGGTCGCCGGCATGGCGAACGACCTGTTCGTCCCGAAACGACACGACATCGAGGGCATCCTCGTCGGCGGCCCGTCTCCCACCAAAGAGGAGTTCCTGGACGGCGACTACCTCCACCACGAACTGCAGGATTCGGTCATCGGCAAGTTCGACGTCTCCTACACCGACGAATCCGGCCTCCGAGAACTCGTCGACAACGCCGAAGACGCCCTGGCCGACGCCGAGGTGATGAAGGACAAACGTGAGATGGAGACCTTCTTCGAGGAACTCAACGCGGGCGACCTCGCGACCTACGGCTTCGAAGAGACCAGACGGAATCTCGTCATGGGCTCGGTCGAGACGCTGCTGATCAGCGAAGATCTGCGCAAGGACGTCGTCAGCTACGAGTGTCCAGAGTGTGACACCACTGACCGCGACGTCATCGATCGACGGACGTCGACGCCGGAACACACTTGCAGTGAGTGCGGAAGCGAGGTACCCACCGACGAGGCCGAACGCGAGGACGCGATCGAACACCTCATCGAGATCGCCGAACAGCGAGGCACCGAGACGAAGTTCATCTCGACGGACTTCGAGAAGGGCGAACAGCTCTACGACGCGTTCGGCGGATTCGCCGGGATCCTTCGCTACTCGACCGGCGTGTAAGCCGAAGATAGTAGCCAGAGGTGGCGTCGAACGGCAGAATTATTAAACCGATGACCGTACTGGATAGCCATATGTCGTCACCGGTCGACGAGAACGGCGTCGACGCCGAGTTGTGTGCGATGTTTTCGACGGTCGGGACCGGTGAGCCGGTAACGACGACCGAGATCGCAGCGCGACTGGATCGGGACCCACAGGTCGTCGCCGATCGGCTGGAATCACTCGCGACCGACAGTCGCGTCGAGTCGAAGCCGCTGGACGGTTCCGACCGCATCTGGTGGCGCTCGTCGATCGAATCCGAAAGCGACGACCGGGAGTCGTTCGAAGCCTCCGGGTCGCTCGCCCGACGCGTCGTCGAGGTGATCGGTGAACCGGTCCTGGAGATCGACGCGGCCGGAACGGTCGTGGCCGTCAACAAGGCGTTCGCCACACTCGTCGGGTACGGTAGAGAGAGCGTACACGGTCGTCCGCTCTCGACGATCGGCCCCGACGACGTCGTGGATCGAATCGACGAACGGCTCCAGTCGGCCGACGACGAGACGACGAGCATCGACCTCTGCCTCGAGTTCGAACTGGAGACGGCCGACGGCTCTGCAGTTCCGGTATCGGCGTCGTTCGGGGCCTGGCGGGGCGATGACGGGAACCTGCTGGGTGCGGTCGGTGTCGTGCGAGACGAACGCGACCGCCACGAACGCGAGGCGACGCTCGCGCGACAGCAGGAACGACTGGCCGTCCTGAACGGCCTGAACGACGTGGTGCGCGACGTGACGGCCGCCGCCCTCGAGGGATCGACCCGCGACGAGATCGAGCGTGCGGTCTGTGATCGGCTGGTCGCATCCGACGCGTACGTCGCCACGTGGGTCGCCGAGGTCGACCCGATCATAGAGGAGCTGACGCCGCGAGTCGAGCGTGGGTTCGACGGGTACGTCGATTCGGTCACGATCTCCACCGACCCCGACTCACCACACGGGCAGGGACCGGCCGGCCGCGCCGCCCGGACGATGGAACCCCAGGCGTGTCGCGACGTCTGTTCGCATCCGGCGTTCGAACCCTGGCTCGACGAACTCGACGCACACGACATCACGTCGTGCATGGCGATCCCGATCGTCCACGGGTCGACGCTGTACGGCCTTCTCGGCGTCTACTCGAGCCGAACTGACGCGTTCGGCGACGACGAACGAGCGGTCGTCGGGCAACTCGGCGAAACGGTCGGCCACGCCATCTCCGCCGCAGAACGCAAACGGGCGATGACGAGCGACGAGGTCATCGAAATCGGCCTGCAGTGTCGCGGGTTCTTCGCGAGTCTCGGACTCGAGACCTCGTTCACCGGGACGGCCACGTTCCGCCAGACGATTCCCATCGGTGACGGGTCGTACGTCCTCTACGGGAACGCCAGAGACGGTGGCCTCTCCGCCATCGAGATTCTCGTCGACGCCGAGGAGACGCCTCACTACGAGTCCTACGAAGTCATCTCCCGCGACGGCGAAGAGACGACCTTCAAAGCCCACCTCTCGGACGCGCCGATTCCCTCCGTCGTCAGCGCAAACGGCGGCTACGTCGACGACGTGCAACTCGTCGACGGCGACATGTTCACCCGCGTACACCTGCCACCGGGTGCCGACATCAATCGTCTGGTCGAGGATATACAGGCGTGCTATCCCGACTTCGAACCGGTCACCAGACGCCAGAAGTCGATCCAGCGTCGGACCGGTGAGCACTACTCGTCCATCCTCGATTCCATCCTCACGGAACGACAACTCGCCGCGATCGAAGCCGGCTATCACGCCGGGTTCTTCGAGTGGCCGCGTCACAGTTCCGGCGAAGACGTCGCCGAAACGCTCGACATCAGTCCCGCGACCTTCCACCAGCACATCCGAACGGCCGAACGAAAGATTCTGGACGAATTGTTAGATGAGTGAGTGGCTGATACGCCACACACCGTTCGGGTACTCCGTCTCGGACCGACGTCAATACAGCAAACTCTCGAGTTTCGCGTGGCGGCGCTCGAGATCGATGTCCGAATCGACCGAGTCGTCCGTCTGCAAGCGATCGACGACGAGCAGCGGATCCACTCCGGCCCGTTCGGCCGCCTCGAGCGTCGTTTCGATCTCGGCCCGGTTGTGTGCGAGCGAGTCGAGCAGACCGATCGTGAGCGCCATCGCGACACCGCCGCGGCCGTCGGGGAACGCGTCGCTCACCCGCGAGAAGTCGGGGTCGTCTGTCGGCGGATCGGAAACAGGTTCGACGGAGAGGCAGGTCGGGCACAGCGACGCGGCTGGCGCGCTATCGGGGCCACACGCGCGTAGCGAGTCGGGGACGGCGAAGACGATCGGCCCCACGTCGCACGAACAGACCATAGTAGAATGGGCACTTCGAAGTCAGTCGCTTCCGGCCGCCGTCTCCTGGACGTCCGCGGCGACGAAGGGGTCGGCCCCCTCGCCGTCGATCGCGTCTTCGTCTTCCTCCGCTTCCTTCTTGTCCTTGATCTTCTTCATGCGGAAGATTTCCTCGCGCTCTTGCTCTTCGAGTTTCTGCTCGATGTACTCCTTGCTCTCGTAGAGGTCGGGCAGGAGTTTGAACTCGAGTGCGTTGACGCGGCGCTTCGTGGTCTCGATCTCCTCTAGCATCTTCTTCATCGCCGTCTCGACTTCGGCCGCGAGGATGATACTCTCGAGCAGGTCTTCGTAGGCTTCTGCCGCCTCGTCGATGCGCGCGGAGGTGCCCATGAGGCCGTACCCGCGCTGGTCCAGGCTCTTCGAGACGCGCGAGGACTCGATCTGCGGGACGACGACGCCCATGATGTTCTTCGACTCGGTCGTGATCTCGGGGTGTTCCTGCAGCGCCGCGGCCGCCCCGCGAACGGCGACGTCGCCCTCCATCGCGCGAGCCATGTTGATGGTCCGCTGGGCCGCTTCGTAGTCGTCGGCGAGGTTGCCGCGGACGTCCTGGGCGCGGTCCAGGATGTCCATGAACTCCATGATGAGCCCGTCGCGCTTCTTCTCTAACGTGCCGTGGCCCCGCTCGGAGAGGTCGATGCGATCCTCGATCGCCATCAACTCCTTGCGGGTCGGCTTGACGTCGGTGGCCATCTTGGTCGCATCTTTCGCTCCCAGGCGGTTAACTGTTTTCAGATGCGCCGGGCAGACCCGGGCCAGCGGTCACCAGACGACTCCGGTCGCTCGAACTTACCCAAGAAACAGGTCGATCATGTTCCCCGAGGACTGACTGCGGTACAGTTCCGAATACCCACAGTTGGTACAGCTGATGACCTGGAAACTCCGGTTCTGGATGTCGAACATCTTCGAGAGCCCGGTGCCGGACGTGGCGATCTCGTCGGTCTCCGTCTTCGTGTGGCCGCACTTCGGACAGCCGCGTTCGCCGTCGTGCATAGTCGGGAGTGATTGCCGAGGAACAAAGTATTTGTTGATTCGACTGACACGTATTCGTATGGCAGCCGGCGCGCTGATCACGCTCGTACTCGTGGGCTCGGTAGTCGGGTTCGTCCTGCTGTGGCTCCTGATCGAGGGGGAGACGTCGAACCCGCCCGTTCTGGATCGTGAGGAAGCCGAACGGCGCGCGATCGAGCGTGGTGGACGCGGCGTGGACCGAGAATCGACCGGCGAGCGCTCTGGCGACGACCACGACGACGAATCCGTCGGCTGGAACTGAAAAGGGGACGAGAAACACGAACCCTGACACCACAGCACTGGCGCTATCGGACGTGGAAAGATCGCGAGTAAGCGCGTGGGGCCGCCGATCAGTCCGCCGTCGCTTCGACCGACTCGCCCTCGTCGCCGACGTAGTACTCCTCGATGGCCTCCTCGTCGACGCGGTTGAGTTCTTCGGGTGGAAGCATGGAGAGCAGATCCCACGCGACGCCCAGGGTCTCCTCGATCGACCGGTTGGTGTCGAAGCCCTGCTGGACGAACTCCGTCTCGAAGCGATCCGCGAAGTCGAGGAACTGGTTGTCTCGGTCCGACAGCGCCTCGCGACCGACGATGTTGACGAGGTCGCGCAGGTCCTCACCCTCGGCGTACGCCGCGTAGAGCTGGTCGGAGACGTCGCCGTGGTCGCCGCGGGTCAGGCCCTCGCCGATTCCGTCGTCCATCAGGCGCGACAGGCTCGGCAGGACGTTGATCGGCGGCTCGATCCCCTGCGAGTTGAGCGACCGGTCGACGATGATCTGGCCCTCCGTGATGTACCCCGTCAGGTCCGGGATCGGGTGGGTGATGTCGTCGGATGGCATCGTCAGGATCGGGATCTGCGTGACCGAGCCCTCCTGACCCTCGATCCGACCCGCGCGCTCGTAGAGCTGAGCCAGGTCGGTGTACATGTATCCGGGGTACCCGCGTCGACCCGGGACCTCCTCGCGTGCGGCGCCGATCTCGCGCAGCGCCTCGCAGTAGTTGGTCATGTCGGTGAGGATGACCAGGACGTGGTAGTCCTTCTCGAACGCGAGGTACTCGGCGGTCGTCAGCGCCAGTCGCGGCGTGACCGTCCGCTCGACGGCCGGGTCGTCCGCGAGGTTCATGAAGACGACCGAGCGCTCCAGCGCACCGGTGCGCTCGAAGTCCTCCATGAACTCGTTCGCTTCTTCCTGCGTGATCCCCATCGCACCGAAGATCACCGCGAACTCGGAGCCCTCGTCGTCTCCATCCGCACCGTCACCCTCAGCTTCCTCAGGCACGGACGCCTGACGGGCGATCTGCAGCGCCAGGTCGTTGTGTGGCAGGCCCGATCCCGAGAAGATCGGGAGCTTTTGGCCGCGAACGAGCGTGTTCATGCCGTCGATGGCCGAGACGCCAGTCTGGATGAACTCCTCGGGGTACTCCCGGGAGAACGGATTGATCGCCTCGCCGACGATGTCCTGACGCTCGTCCGGAACGATCTCCGGACCGCCGTCGATCGGGTTCCCGGAACCGTCCAGCACCCGCCCGAGGAGGTCCTCGGTGACGGGCATCTTCATGGTCTCGCCGAGGAAGCGGACCGACGCGTTGCGGTCGATCCCTTCGGTCCCTTCGAAGACCTGGATCGCGACGAGCCCCTCGCTCGACTCCAGGACCTGCCCGCGCAGCGTCGCGCCGGCCGGCGTCTCGATCTCGACCATCTCGTCGTAGCCGACCGGTTCGTCGACTTCGGCGAACACGAGCGGGCCGCTGACCTCGGTGATGGTTTGATACTCTTTCATATCAGTACAACCCCCGTAGCTGCTCGGCGAGATCAGATTCGATCTCGTCGATGAACTCGTCGTACTCCTCGGCAGTGCCCATCCGGTTCAGCCTCGGGGCGGCGTCGACGTCCTGGATCTCGTCGACCGGGACGCCGGCGTCTAACGCCTCGAAGGCCTCGTCGTTGAACGTCTTGATGGCCTCGAGCATCCGGTAGGTCTTGTCCGGTTCGCAGTAGGTATCGACGTCGTGTAAGGCGTTCTGCTGCAGCCAGGCCTCGCGGAGGTAGCGAGCGACTTCGAGGGTCAGCTGCTGGTCCTCCGGCAGGGCGTCCTTGCCGACGAGCTGGACGATCTCCTGCAGTTCGGCCTCCTCGTCGAGGACGTCGACCGCCCACTGGCGGGTCTCCGGCCAGTCGCCGGCGACGTTGTCGCTGAACCAGGGGTCGAGCTGCCCACGGTAGAGCGAGTAGGACTCGTCCCAGTTGATCGCCGGGAAGTGTCGGCGCTCGGCCAGGTCCGCGTCCAGCGCCCAGAACGTCTTGACGATGCGCAGCGTGTTCTGGGTGACCGGCTCCGAGAAGTCCCCACCCGGCGGCGACACGGCGCCGACGACCGAGATGGATCCCTCGCCGCCGTTCTGGAGTTCGAAGCGCCCGGCGCGCTCGTAGAACTCCGCCAGTCGCGCGGCGAGGTAGGCCGGGTAGCCCTCCTCGCCGGGCATCTCCTCCAGTCGCGAGGAGATCTCGCGCATGGCCTCGGCCCACCGCGAGGTGGAGTCGGCCATCAGCGCGACGTCGTAGCCCATGTCGCGGTAGTACTCCGCGATCGTGATACCCGTGTAGATACAGGACTCACGCGCCGCGACGGGCATGTTCGACGTGTTTGCGATGAGACACGTCCGGGCCATCAGCGGGTTCCCGGTCTGGGGGTCGGGCAGTTCCGGGAAGTCCTCGATGACCTCGGTCATCTCGTTGCCCCGCTCGCCGCAGCCGATGTAGACGACGATGTCCGCGTCGGACCACTTGGCCAGCTGCTGCTGGGTGACGGTCTTTCCGGAACCGAACGGTCCCGGAATCGCGGCCGTCCCGCCCTTCGCGAGCGGGAACAGCCCGTCTTGAATCCGTTGGCCGGTGACGAGCGGGTCCGTCGGCGTTCGTTTCTCGGCGGCCGGTCGGGCGGTCCGAACGGGCCACTCCTGGTGCATCGAAATCTCCTCGCCGGTGTCGAGTTCGACGACCGTCTCCTCGACGGTGAACTCGCCGGATTCGACGGCGACGACCTCGCCACCCTCCGAATCGGGCGGCACCATCACCTTGTGGTCGATGGTGACGGTTTCTGAGACGATGCCGACGACGTCGCCGGGTTCGACGACGTCACCTTCGGCGACCTCGGGTTCGAACTCCCAGGTCTCTTCCAGGTCGATACCCGGTGCGTCGACACCGCGGTCGAGGAACGCCGATCCCATCTTCTCCTCTAAGGCGTCGAGCGGGCGCTGGACGCCGTCGTAGATGGAGTCGAGCATTCCCGGTCCGAGGTCGACGGAGAGCGGTTCACCCGTGTTCTCGACGGGTTCGCCGGGGCCGACCCCCGAGGTCTCCTCGTAGACCTGGATCGTGGTCTCGTTTCCTTCGATCTCGATGACCTCGCCCATCAGCCCTTCGTCGCCCACGTAGACGACGTCGTTCATCCGGGCGTCGAGGTCCGTGGCGGTCACGACGGGACCGCTCACGCTGTCGATGACGCCGTCCTCCCGGACGGCCTCCGTGTCTGTTGCCTGACTCATTAGTCTTCTTCCTCCATCAGGTCGATCCCGATCGCGCGTTTGATCTGCTCGCGCAGTCCGCTGCCGCCGGTGCCGCTGCCGATCGTGACGACGACGGGTTCGACGCTCGTCTCGACACGCTGGCGGACGGTCCGCGAGAGGTGCGCGACGTCGTCGTCGTGCATGACGACGATGCCGACGCCCTCGTCGTCGAGGACGGTCTCGACCGCGTCGTCGAGCTCGTCGTCTTTGTCGTCGTCCGGCACGTTCTCGAAGCGTCTGACGCCGGCCAGTCGGAATCCGGTCGTGAACTCCGCACTGCCGACGACGGCGATCTCCTGGCTCATAGGACCACCAGTTCGTTCTCGATCTCGTCCTCCGAGAGGCCGACTTCGCGACCGCGTGCGATGGCGCGGATGTTCTCGACCTCACGTTCCTTCGCGAGGATGTAGGATAGCACCGCCGAGACCGATACGGGGTAGATGCTCGAGAGTCGGTCGGAGTACTCGAGCAGCGCCGCGTCGAGGGCGTGTTCGAACTGGATGAGGCTATCTGCCTCGCGCAGTCGATCGAGCGCCGTCGACAGCCGATCGCCGTAGGTCGGATCCTCGGTGATGTGGGTCACGAGCGCCTCGCGATCGTTGACCAGTCGACGCAGTTCCGATTCCGTAAAGAGGGCGCCGCCCTCGATGTAGAACTCCGCGGGGTCGAGGTCGGCACCGCTTCTGGCCAGCCGGAGTGCGTTCCGGGCGTTCCGGAAGTCGATCTCGGCCTGCAGGAACTCGACGTACATCGCCTCGGGGCCCTCCTGCGGTCGGCCGAGGTCACCCAGGAGGCGCTCGTAGAACGTCCGGTCGAGCGCGTTCTCGAGCGGGACGAGCGCGCCAGTGTTGTCGTACTCTTCGTAGGCCAAACTGAGCGCGTCGTAAAAGATGGTCCGATTGAGTAACTCGATCGCATCCTCGATGTCGTCGACCTCGACCAGCCGGTCGAGGAGCGCGTCGTCGAGTTCACCTGCACGGATGAGGTCAGTTCCGATCTCCTCGGCGGGCGTGTCGGTGTAGATGCCCCGAAGGATCGTCTTGACGTTCCAGACGTCGAACTTGCGCAGGTAGCGGGCGATCAGGTCGTACAGTCGGCCCTCCGACCAGTCCAGCAGGTCGTCGAAGTGCTTCGCGAGGTTGCGATTGAGGGCGTACTCGATCAGGTCGACGCCCGAGAATCGCGCGCCGAGTTCGTTGATCTCGTCTTCGTACTCGCGCTCTTCCATGAATCGCGCGATGCCGCTTGGCCCCATCCGGATCAGCTTCCGGTAGTCCTCGTCTGCGAACAGCGTCGCTCGGCGCGTCCGGACGCGAGCGTTGACGAACTCCGGATTCGAGGCACCTGCACTCATTGGTCGAACAGTCTCCCGCTGATCTCGCGGAGGTTGTCCTCCCAGACGTCCTCGAGGATCGAGTCGAACGTGTTGTTGACTCTGACCCGCGAGCCCTCGCTTTCGACGACGACGCCGCCGAGACAGTCGCGCTCGCCGGCCACCTCGTAGCCGTCGTAGTCGTCGACGATCGATTCCAGGAGGTCGCGATCCTCGGCGCGGCCGTAGACGCGGACGTCGTCACCGTCCTCGAACTCGTCGCTTGCAGCCGAAAGCAGCGTTCGCGTCAGTTCCTCGCGAGTGTCGCCCTCGAGGGAGGCCAGTTCCTCCTCGACGGCCTCGCGAACGTCGCCCAGTACGTCGCGGCGGGCCTCGAGGCGCTCCTGCTTGGCCTCGAGTTCCGCGCTGGAGAGTCGCTGCTCACGCAGCTGTTCGATCTCGCGGTCGGCCTCTCGCTCGGCCTCCGCGCGGATCTCCGCGGCGTCGTCCTCGGCGTCGGCGACGATCTCCTCGGCGCGGGTTTCGCCCTCCTCGCGGATGTTCTCCGCACGCGCGTGGGCTTCCTCTCGAATGTCCTCTACGACAGTATCCAAACTCATTGTGAGGGGTGGTCGCTAGGAGACCAGGAAGATGACGACGATGGCGAAGATGACGAGCGTCTCCGGCAGCACTGTCATGACGATACCCGGAACGAACATGTCCCGGTCCTCGGCGATAGCGCCGACAGCCGCCGCACCGATACCGCGCTCTGCGTAGCCGGAACCGAGCGCGGCGAGGCCGACCGCGATCGCCGCCGCGGCGCCAGCCATGTACGAGGCGACTTCGACGTCCTGGTCGTTGGTCGGTGCAGCGGTCGACAGTACCGTATCGAACAGCTCGGGTAGGTTTTCGATCATTGTTGGATGAAGTCCGCACGTTCAGTTGGCTGTGAACAGTCGTACGTGGCTCTGGACACCCCATAAATCCCTCGAAAGAAATCGACACCGCTAAAAGCTGGGTAGCCCGATTTCGGAAGAATTTGTACTCTATCGGAACCGCCAGCGGAACGCTCCGTCGGTCCGAGACAGACGATGTTCGACAGCGTCAGTCTGCTGTCGGCGCGCCGTCTCGACCGAACGGCTCGTACTCCTCGCCACCACCCTCGTAGAACTTCTGGAAGAACTCGACGTACTCGAGGCGGAGCATCTGGATACCCGCCGCGGTGATGCCGAGCACCAGAACCAGGACGTGACCGAGGACGAATACGAGCACGCCGCCGACGATGGCGATTGCCGAGACGAGCGGGCCATCACCGAGGTGCATCAGTCCGGGGAACACCTGCTCGTAACCGCCGTGTGTGACGTCGTACGTGGGATAGTTGAATACCGTCGAACCGTCGTGTTCGTACGCGCCCCACACCAGCAGGTTGACGGCAAAGGCCATCCCCGCTTTCGCGAGCAGGACAGCCGTCAGTCGAAGGTACGACAGCACGTGGCCGAACATGTACGCCGGAGACTCGGCGAGCCCGGCGATCCCTTCACCGATGCCGACCATGACGAGACCGACGACCATCACGACGAGTCCGGCGATTCCGACGATTTCGGGGAAGCCGGTGAATCCCAGTTCGAACGCCTCCATGCTGTAGAATGGACTCCCATCGCCGAAGAGCAGGTCCGGTTTGCCCCCGGCGAGATGCGTGCTGAAGATCCAGACGAACAGGCCGTTCATCGCGAGGATCCACGAGAGCTTCTCGTAGACGGCTGCCTTCAAGCCGTGGTCCAGCTCGTTGACGAAGCCCATAACGAGCCCCAGATTGAGGTGGACCAGCCCGAAGACGATCGCCAGCAGGATCCAGAAGTTGGCCCACTCGGTGATCAACAGGCCCTTCGCGAGGACGCCTTCGAGGGGCAGATACGTGAACGCTTCGCTTAAGTTGTACAGGTGCGTCCCGAACGCTTCACCGTACAGATAGCCGAAGATGAGGGTGAACGCGCCGGCCCAGATGCCGATCGTTCCGAGCGCCTTCCCGGCATCTGAGTCGAACGCTTTCCAGACGCCGTATCCCATCGCCATGTAGAGCAGACCGTAGCCCATGTCGCCGATCATGAATCCGAACGCGAACGGGTAGGTGAGGAAGACGAGGAATGTCGGGTCCAGCTCGCTGTACCTCGGCTGGCCGACCATCTGAACCAGCATCTCGAACGGTCGCGCCGGAGATACGTTGTCGAGGACGACCGGCGGGTTCTCGTCCATCGTCACCGCACCACTCGAGCCAGCGGCCGCGCCGGTCGTGCCGCCATCTGTCGCCTTCGCGCGTTCGGGCTCGTCCTCGGCGGCCGACTCCGGCGACTGGGGGTCGCGGTCGCCGGCCTTCGAACGGTCCGTCTCGTCGGGTTCGCCGACCTCGTGGTCGTCGTGGCCGTGATCGCTGAACTCGGCGACCTCCAGTTGCTCGATCTCGACGCGGTCGCCGACGGCGTCGCGAAGATCGGATTCGAACGCGTCGTAGCGCTCGGCCGGGATCCAGCCCTCGGCGACGAACGCGCGTTCGGTCGTCGCGAAGCGAAGTGGCGCCTCGGCCTGCTCGACGTCGGTCGTCAGCTCGGTCTCGATCCGACGGAGGAACGGACCCGTCTCGGCGGCGATCTCGGCCAGTTCGTCGTCGATCTTCGCCTGTTCGAATTCGAGATCGGCCTTCTCTGACTCCAGTTCCTCGAGGTAGGCCGACGGCGTCTCGGCGACCTCGGGAACCTCGTACGACGAGAACTCCACGCTGACGAGTGCGTCCGCGATCAGGCCCTCGGTATCGGCGGCCCGGGGACGCCCGTCGGAGGCGGGGGCCGCGGCGATGGCGACGACGTCGCCGCCGACGAACGTCTCGTAGGCGGCGATCGCGTCGTCCGCGTCGAGTGCCGTTTCGATTTCGCCGACGTCGCCCTCGCCGACGACGAGGTCGATGCTCTCGTAGCCCGAGAGGAGTTCGAGGTCGATCCCGAGGTCCGCGAACGGTTCGAGGCGGTCGATCCGCTCGTCAACCTGCCGGAGTCGGTCGCGCGTCTCGCCGCGCTCGTCGTCCAGGTCGTTGACGCGGACGCGGAGCGCTTCGAGGCGATCCTCCCAGTCGTCGGGCAGGGTCGCCTGCGGATCGACCTCGTCCGGATCGACGTCGAGCGTACTCTCTAGCGCCCGGACGGTGACGAGTTTCTCCGAGGTCGCGTCGGCGCCCTCGATCGGGTCGCCGTTCTCGAAGCCCGACCAGGAGCCGTCGTAATCGGAGAGGTGGACGAGTCCCAGGTCGTGGACGGTCTCGATGACGGCGGGCATGACCGCCCGCGACCCCGTCACCGACACCTTCGCCATCTGTTCAGGCCTGAACATCGACGTCCTCCTTGAACAGGGTCACGACGTAGTCCGTCACCTCGTCGACCTGTCCGCGCGCGCTCTCGGCGAGGTCCTCTCGTTCGGCCTCGCCCTCGCGGAGGATGCGCTCGCACTCGGCGTCGATCTCGTCTCTGGCCTCCTCGAGACGCGCCTCTTTGGTTTCACGAGCCTCGGTCTCGGCCTCGGAGCGGATCTCCTCGGCGCGCTCCCTGGCCTCGGCGATGCGTTCGTCACGATCGTCTTCCGCCTCGGAGACGATCTCGTCGGCTGCTGTCTCCGCCGACTGTATCCGGTCGAGAACCTCTGGCCTCGGCATGGTCGAATCGTCCGAATCTTGGCCGGGCGCCGTATAAGGTAGTTGCGAAAGCTCGTCGGCGTCGATCCCTGTATCCGTCGTGCTCGTGACAGCTCGGCCGGCCCGACGTCGCGGTCGATTTCACCGTCCGGTCCGGTTCGATCATCGGCGTCGATCGGATTCCAGCCACCGGCACCGATCAGCAGACATTATGTGTGCGCCCTGCCACCCCCACGTCATGGGAATACTCGAGAACAAGACGCGCGCCCGTCTCTTCTACAAGTACCTCTCCCGGGTCTACGACCGGGTGAATCCGTTCATCTGGAACGAAGAGATGCGCACAGAGGCACTCTCGCTCCTCGACTTCGACGGCGAGCCGACGGTCCTCGACGTCGGCTGCGGGACCGGGTTCGGTACCGAGGGACTCCTCGAACACGTCGACCACGTCTACGCCCTCGACCAGAGTCCACACCAGCTCGAGAAGGCCTACGAGAAGTTCGGAAAACGAGGGCCCGTCTCGTTCCATCTCGGCGACGCCGAACGCCTCCCGTTCGAGACGAACGCGTTCGACGTCGTCTGGTCGTCGGGTTCGATCGAGTACTGGCCCCAGCCCGTCCGGACGCTCAGGGAGTTCCGCCGCGTCCTCGTCCCCGGCGGTCAGGTGCTCGTCGTCGGTCCCAACTACCCATCGAACACGCTCACCCAGAGACTCGCCGACGCGATCATGCTCTTCTACGACGAAGACGACGCCGACCGCATGTTCACACAGGCGGGATTCGAGGACGTCGAGCACGCCCTGATGGGACCGACGTACGATCCGGACGTCGCCATCACGACGGTGGGTCGCGCCCCGGAGTAGCTACCGACGCCAGCCGGGTATCGACACCCGACTCCGCGTTCTCGGCCGCGTACTCCACCCGAAACCGTGTTTTTCGCCCGAACGTACGATCGTTAGTCCGCAGTAGTACTGGCACGTGCGATCGGGTCCCCGTCCACGACGATCGTGACGACCACCTCGTCACCGGGGCCGATCGTCGGCGCGTTCGTCGCCGCGATCGCGAACCCAGCCCGCTCGCCGACCTCCCAGCGTGGATCCGCTCGCTCGTTGAACGGACCCGTTGGCCCACCCCGAAATCCGTCCGCCTGGAAGAACGGGACAGGGGGTTGTGTCGCGAGCGGTTCGCCGTCGATCGAAACCTCGACGTCGACCTCTGACACGGAGATGGGCTCCCCGTACCGATGGGTCAGGACGATCCGATTCGTCTCGCTCTCCGCAGAGACCGACACAACGATGGATGACGGCTCGCCACCGACATCGAACGAACCCACGCCAATCGCAACGACGGCACCGAGCAAGACAGTCACCGATAGCAGCGCGAGGAGACCCACGATCGGCGCAACCGACCGGTCCGACTGACAGTCGACACAACATGCCGGAGGCATACGGCCCGTCGCCGCGTCTCCCTACATGAACCGTCGGACGGGCCGTCCCAACGCTGATAGCGATCCAACGGCGAACCCGGTCGAAGGGCCTAGCTATCAGGATCGATGGCTATCGTCTCCGCTTCGGCCTGGACGGTAAACTCCTGGCCCGACATCGGCCTGACGACCCACGTCGACCCGTCCTCACCCGTTTCGGCGATCGGCTGGTCGTCGGCCAGGATCGTGGCGTTGACCGGGTGGCCGGTCGAATTGGTCACGTTGAAGTGGAGGGGCCCACCCGACGGGGTAGCGTTTACCGAGACGACCGCCGATTCGCCGGACCAGGTACCAATGGGTTCGCTCGGCACCTCGTCCAGTCGGAGCTCTTGCACCTCGCGAAAGATGTCGGTCGTCCGGCTGTCCATATAGACGCTGAGGCGGCCCTGAACGTGGTGGATTTCGAATGAATACAAATGTTGCGAGAGGAACTGATCGTAGGAGTTCGAAGTATCCACTTCGTCGCTCCGAGCCCATGGGTACAGAACATTGAGCCGGTTGGTTCCTCCGGATATATCCGTGATTTGATCCGGGCCGGACGAAGCACGGTTGTCAAACCGGTGCGATCCCCGAGCGTAGGACTGACCCGACACCGTGGAGACGACGGCGCCTGACTCTGCCACCTCAACGAGGATGATAGTGGACGCGTCGGACGATCCAGCTGCTGAAAGCGTGTTATACGCGGAACTCCTAACGGGCCCTCCATGTGTTTCGATAGTGCCTCTCACAGGCCGGATGATGGTTTTGAGATCGGGGACAGACGCGGCGGTTTGGGAGAGGCGATCAAGATTCTCCAGTATAATTTCGGCTTCGTGATCACTCCGGGCGAATGTGCGGACGACTCGGTCGGGGGTGGCGTCTCCGTCTGCCATCGCACGCACGACGGCCCGATCGCGTTCGGTGAGTTCGTCCGAGCGCTGCAAGAGACGGTCGGTGTAGGCGGTGACGCGTTTCGTCCGTTCCTCCTGGGAGAGGCTGTCCCACTCGTACTCGAGGCCGTGGAACCGCCACTCCTGGTCGAGTTCGTCGTTCGAGGCGGCGAGTGTCGTCCCGAGATCCGGACCCATCGTGGTATAGGCGTTCACGGAGGATCCGGTGAGCCGCTGCCGGCTCGTCGTATCGGCGGGATCGGCCTGAAACGCGACCTGGCTCTGGTCATCGACCGACGCCGGTCTGTCGTCCTCGTCGATCGCTGCGCCCGGTGTGCCCATCTCGGCGACGACCGCCACGGACAGGAGTGAGGAGACGAGGAGGGCGACGATCACGATGGGTAGCGCGGACCTCATCGATTCCGTCGTTTCGGGTCCAGGTACAAAAACCAGTCGTCCTTTCGTTCGGCCGGGTGACCACCGAACGCGATTGCCGTCCTCCAGTACGATCACGACCGTCGCGACCCGCGTCGGACCGATGGATCGGGCCTGGAAGCGTTCTGCGGTTCAGCGAGGAGTTCACGCCGGATGCGTGAACATGATCGTATGGAAAGGGTTTTTTGACCCCGGCTCGCACCGAAACACATCAATGCGGGTCCGATCCGCCCTCCTGGTCTCCCTCGTCGTTGCCCTCCTGCTCTCCGTGGGCCCCACGACAGCGGTTGCGCTCGACGACCACGACCAACGAGACGACCAACGACAGGATATCGTGATCGAACTCCAGGACGATGGGGACGCCATCTGGACGGTCGAGTATCACCGCGTCCTCGCGAACGAGTCCGAGCGCGAACAGTTCCAGACCTTCGCCGACGAAGTCCGATCCGGCGAGCGCGACGTCAGGACGGATCGCTCCACGTTCGCACAGTTCCTCCCGTACGCGGAGGAGCGAACCGGACGCGAGATGGCGATCCAGGACGCCAGCTGGGACCGCCCCACCGTGCGGCCGGTGTCCGACGTGGCCGGGTACAACGCCACGGCCTACTCGAACGAGACGCAGGTCGGTACCCTCAGATTCAGCTTCACGTGGACGAACTTCGCGGAGGTAGACGGCAGTCACCTCCGACTGCAGGATACGTTCCTGACCGCGTCCGGTGACCCCTGGTACTCGGAGGTCGGATCGAATCAGCGACTGGTCCTTCAGGCGCCGGAGAATCACGACTTCGTCAGAACACCACACGGGATCGACAACAACCGGATCGTCTGGGAGGGGCCGACACTCCTCGGCCCCGACGATTACGACATCGTCCTCGTCTCTCGTGCCGGCGTCCTGGGATTCCTCCGTGGGTCGTGGCCCTTGCTCCTGGGCGGCCTCTCGCTCGTCGCCGTCGCGGGCGGCCTCATCTGGTACGTTCGGACCAGGGACGACGAGTGGGACGACGACGCGCCCCTGCCGGACTGGTGGCCGGCGAGCGAAGCCTTCCCGGACCGGATCCAGCGGCTCCTCGACGGATCGTCGAACGGTGACGCTGGCGGGCCGTCGACGCCGCCCGCAGACGACCCCGTCGAACAGACGACGACCGAAGCGGAGACGAGCGACGTCGATCCGGAGCTCTTGAGCGACGAAGAGCGCGTCGTCCACATGCTCACCGAAAACGGCGGCCGTATGAAACAGGCCGCGATCGTGGACGAGACCGGCTGGTCCAACGCGAAGGTCTCGCAACTGCTCTCGCAGATGGACGACGACGACGAGATAGAGAAACTCCGGATCGGCCGCGAGAACCTCATCACGCTCCCGGACGTCGATCCCACGCAGATCGAGTGACACTGATCGAAGGGAGATCCACACGCCGGCGGGGCGACGTATTGCCGGGCCGGCCACCACCTCGAACGGGTTCGGGAGAACTCGCCGAAATGTATTACTCGGTAACAGTACGAATTGAGGTATGCATCCTGCAAAGGAACATTTCGACGACTGGGCCGGCATCTACGACGACTACTACGCCGATCAGGAGATCGGCGATCGAGAGTTCTACGTCGAACTCGCCCGGGAGGCTGACGGTCCCGTCCTCGAGGTCGGCTGCGGAACCGGCCGGATCTACCTCGAATTGCTCCATGCTGACGTCGATGCGTACGGGATCGACGTCTCCAGAGAAATGCTCGACGTCCTCCGAGAGCGAGCCGAAGACATCGACGGCTCGCCACACGTCCGCCAGGCGGACGTCACCGACTTCCAACCGGAACGCAACTACGCCCTCGTCATCGTCCCGTTCCGCGCGTTCCTCCACGTTATACGCCTCGAGGATCAACAGGCAGCACTTCGAACACTCCGTGAGGCGCTCGCCCCAGGCGGACGACTCGTACTCAACTTCTTTACCCCAGACATCGACTGGATCGCCGAGCGCTACGGCGAACCGCAGACGGAAGTGCTCGAGCGAGACGGCCAGACGTACCAGATCACCACGCTCGCCGAGCTCGAAGATGCCGTCGAGTGGATCGTCAGGGAGCGCCGAACCGTCGAACACGACGGCACGGTTGTCAGCGAATCGGCGTACCGGCTCAAGCTGGTTACGAAACGCGAGTTCGAGCTCCTGTGCGAAACGACCGGCTGGTCCGACTGGACGGTGTACGCCGGGTTCGATGGCGAACCGCTCGAGCGCGGGGGTCAGGAACAGGTGTGGATAGTCGAGAAGTAGGTCGTTTTGCTCGCGTCGAAGGGTGCCTACACCAGCGGCGTCCGTTCCACCACCTGGCCGTCGTAGGTCGGATACTGCTCGACGATCTGCGCGCACCTTTTTGTCGTCGGGGTCGCTCCGCTCACCCTCCTCCAAAAATCTGCACCAAAAAAGGCCGCTCGCTTCGCTCGCGGTCAAGCCAAGGGCGTCCGTTCCACAACCTGGCCGTCGTAGGTCGGATACTGCTCGACGATTTCGCCGTCCGTGAGGTCGCCTTCGTCGATCATCTCCTCTAGGAGCCACCAGGCGACCTCGACGTGTTCGGACTTGACGGTGTAGAACTCCTCGGGGACGCCGAGGGCGTCGAAGCGTTCCGGATCGGCCCGTGTCTTACCGTAGACGAGGGTACCGTCGTCGGTGACGTCGTCGAACTCGCGTCGAATCTGGCGGGCCATGCGCTTGAGGCGTCGACGGTGCTGGGCGGCGTCTTTGAAGACTGACGTACAGAAGTAGACCTTCTCGTGGTCGCCCATCACGTCGAGGATCTCCTCGCGCGAACCGTCGACGGCACTCATGTGGTCCTCCTTGAGTTCGAACCCTTCTTCCTGCATCCGGCGGTAGTTCCCCTGGGACATCTCGAACTCGTTTACGTTACAGAAGTCGGCGGCGCCTTCGTCCAGAAAGTCGAGAAATTCCGTCTCGGGTCGAATACCGGGGATCTCGAAGGCGGGCGTGAGACCTTCCTCACGGGCGACGTGGAGGATGTCCTCCCACTCCGTGCCGTGGAGGTCGCCCCACAGTTCGAGCGGTGGGTGAAAACGGATTTCGTCCAGGCCGGCCTCAGAGAGACGGCGCATGTTCTCGCGGCCGCCGGGGATGCCGGTGTAGAGGTGCGTGTGATGATCCTCGCCGAATTCGTCTTTCAACAGCGAGAGGTAGTGGCAGGTCCGCTCTAAGGCCTCCTGGGGTTCGCCGCCGGTGATCGAGGTTCCGAGGGCGTCCATCCGGTGGGCCTCTTCTATGACGTCGTCGTCGGACTCGACGAGGCGTTCGTTGGCGTAGACGTCGGTGACGTTCTTGCGATTCTCGCCGAGCGGGCAGTAAAAGCAGTCGCGCTGGTCGCAGTAGCCGTAGACGAACAGCACCATCTTGCCGCCGTTGGCGCACTGCTCGCAGCCCTTCGAGATCATTCAGTGGGCGAGATTGCGTCCCGACGGGCAAAAACGACTCGGATTGTGGTTGTCGAGGGTGTCTGCCCTCGGACGAGCAACGCGGTCAGGTCGGAGACGGTTCCGTTTCCGTCGGACGCGAACTCGGCGGTTTCGAGCCACGACACTCGGCCGAACTCGGGAGTCGAGGATAGCGGTCGGCACAGTGGCGCTCGAACGAGAAACCCCCGGACTGTCGAGACGTTCGGTCGGCCTGAAACTTTTTGGGACGAGAGACCCTCTCCGAACAGCATGCGTGAGCCGCTCCGGGTGAACTGGGTGGGTGACGAACCGCGAGCCGTGTCTGAGACGCGGGCCGCGATCGAGGCGGCGTCACCGCCGCTCGACCTGACCGTCGGGTCCCTCGACGACTGGCAGGCGGGATCGGTGGGGGCGGTTCACGGGCGGCCAGACTGCCTCGTCGTCGAGTGCGACGGCCACGAACTCGCCGGCCTGATCTCCGACGGGGTCGGTGCCGTCCCCACGATCGCCACTATCCCCGACGACGGAGACGACTCCGCGGCGCTCGCCACGGGGCCGCTGACGTCTTCCGACGCGAGACGGTCCGAGCGACGCCGGCGCTCGTCGCGCGACGGATCGGATCGGTCGTCGACGCGAACGCGACACGGCCGCCGTCGACCGAGTCGGTCGAGTCGACCCGGCTGCGGCGATACCGGACGGTCGTCGAACGGGCCGTCGATCCGATGTACGTGCTCGACTCGACCGGCAGGTGCGTTCTCGCCAACGACGCGCTGGCCAGCTTTTCGGGGTACGACCGCGAGGATCTCGTCGGATCGCACGCCAGTTCGTTCGTGGGACGGGACGACTTCGAGCGAGCGAGTGAACTGCTCTCCGCGCTCGAGACGGGCGACGAGGCGCCCGACAGGTTCGAGTTTACCCTGGAAACGGGGGACGGAGACGAGCGCGTCGGTGAGGCCACCGTCGCGCCGGTACCGGCTGGCGATCGCGTACTCGGGTCGGTCGGGGTGGTACGAGACGTCTCGGAACGGGCACAGCGAACGCGAGAACTCGCCCGCTATCGGACGATCGTCGAGACAGCACCGATCGGCCTCTTCGCCCTCGACGAGACCGGGACGATCACCTGGGCGAACGACGAGTTCGTCGCGCCGTTCTCGGAGGCGGCCGACGAGATCGTCGGCGAGCCCTTCCAGACGTTCGTCGAGCGGGGCTACTTCGACCCCCAGGAGACCGACTCCTACGTCGAGCGTGTCCGCACACTGCTCAGTGACGACACTGACGTCTCGGAGATCACACACGAACCGAAACTTCACACGCGCGACTGCGAGACGAAGATCTACCGCGCGACACTGGCGTTGTTGCCGCTCGACGACGGGGCGTTTACGGGCACCGTCAACGCGTTCCGCGAGATCACCGACGAACGCCGATACCAGCACGAACTGGAGCGACAGAACGACCGGCTCGAGCAGTTCGCCAGCCTGGTGAGCCACGACCTCCGGAATCCCCTCAACGTCGCACAGGGGCACGCAGAACTCCTCGAAGACGCCGTCGAGCACGATTCGGCCGCCGAGATATCGTGGGCGCTCGATCGAATGGCGAGGCTGATCGACGATCTGTTGACACTCGCCAGACAGGGCGACACCGTCGGAGACGTCGAGCGGGTCGACCTCGAGGCCGTCGTCGACGAGGCGTGGGCCGTCGTCGAGGGACCGGTCGAGCTGCGTCGCGACGTCTCCGGGACCCTATCGGCCGATCGAAGCAGACTGTGCGAGCTCTTTACGAACCTGTTTCGAAACGTCGTCGAGCACGCTATCACCGACGATCGCGGCCCGACCGACCGCGACTCGTCCGCGGTGGAAGACGCCGACCGGTCGAGGGACGAGTCGGCACGGGAGATTCGTGTCGGCTGGCTCGAATCGGGGTCGAACCGACCAACGGGGTCACCCGGGTTCTTCGTCGAGGACGACGGCCCAGGCCTCCCCGACGCGGACGTTCTCGACGCAGGGGTGACGACCGAGCCGGACGGAACTGGAATCGGCCTCGCCATCGTCGGGGAGATCGTCCAGGCACACGGGTGGACCCTGACGGTCGGCGAAAGTACATCGGGCGGCGCGCGGTTCGAGATCGATGGCGTCGACTCGGCTCGACCGGTGTAGCCGGAGTGCGACTCGGCTCGGTCGGTACAGCCGGAACGGTACCGCGACTCCAGCGATACCCGAACGGTCGCGCCGCGGTCGCGATCCGTACCCCTAACCCGGTTCGACGATCCCCGAAGACGGATATAGCCGGCTTTCGTACAGCCACCCGATGCTGCTGGTCCTCTGCGTCGACCTGGACGACGACCTCGGCCGCAAGACCGGCTTTACCACGCCGGTTATCGGACGCGAACCGGTGGAGGAGGCCGCCGTTGCACTGGCGACCGCCGATCCCGAGGACTCGGATGCGAACGTGATCTTCCAGGGGCTGCACGTCTACGACGAAATCGACGCCCGTGGAGAGAGCGTCGAAGTCGCCGCCGTGACCGGAAACGAGGAGGGTGAAGTCAGCGCGAGTCGCGAGATCGGAGACGAGGTCGATACGGTGCTCGCGAGTCTCTCGACCGGCGAGGACGTCACGACCGTCGTCGTCACGGACGGGGCGCAGGACGAATCCGTCCTCCCAGTGATCCGCGCCCGCGTGCCGGTCGACGGCGTCCGCCGGGTCGTCGTCCGACAGGCACAGAACTTGGAGTCGATGTACTACACCATCAAGCAGGTCATGGCCGATCCGGAAACCCGCGGGACCATCCTGATCCCGCTCGGCATCCTGCTACTCATCTATCCGCTCGCCCTCGTCGGCGCGCTGTTGGAGTACCCGGGACTCGTCATCGGTTCCGTCTCGACCCTGCTCGGTCTCTACCTCATCTCGCGGGGGCTCGGTCTAGGCGAGTACGTCGACGGCGCCGCCGAGAGCCTCCGCCGGTCGCTCTACGCGGGGCGGATGACGATCATCGCGTACGTGGTCGCGATCGCCCTCCTCGTCCTGGGGAGCCAGAGCGGAATCGAGACGATACGAACCGTCGGATCGGACCAGAACGCCGTCTCGCTGCCGGTCGGGGCTGCCGCCTTCCTCTACGGGTCGATTCAGTGGTACGGGGCCGCCGCACTCACGACTAGCCTCGGCCAGCTCACCGACGCGTACATCGGGGGCAGACTGGAGTGGCGCTACCTCAACGCACCGTTCTACGTGATCGCGATGGCCGTCGTCCTCTTCGCCGTGAGCGGGTTCTTCATCGGCCGCACGTCGGTCACGGCCCTCGCGACGGCGCTGACGGGTGGAACCCTCCTCGCCATCCTGAGTACGCTCACCTTCGCGATCGTCGAATCCCGCGTCGTCGCCGACGCATCGCAACGAACGATGGACGTCGGCGAGTAAGATCCGGAACCGACCGCTCCGACGAACCGTCGACGCACACGAAAAGGGTTAGGAGGTCGGTACGTCCATCTACCGGTATGACCGACGCACCGACCCGACGGATCGGATCCGGGTGGAACGGATGGTAGACATCGCCGTCTCCCTCGGCCGATTTGGAATCGCACTGATTCTGGTAGCACTGAACGGGTTCTTCGTCGCCGCAGAGTTCGCGCTCGTTCGAATCCGACCGAGTGTGGTGGATCGTCTCGTCGACGAGGGTCGAACCGGGGCCGGGATCCTAGACGAGGCGATGGAGAATCTCGACAACTACCTCGCCGTCACGCAGCTGGGCATCACGCTCGCCTCGCTCGGGCTCGGCTGGGCCGGCGAACCGGCCGTCGCCGCACTCATCGAACCGATCCTCGGAGAGCTCCTGCCCGCCGGCACGGTCCACCTCGTCTCGTTCGCCATCGCGTTCTCGATCATCACGTTCTTACACGTCGTATTCGGCGAACTCGCCCCCAAGACGTTCGCCATCGCCGAGACGGAACGGATCGCCCTCTTCGTCGCGCTCCCGATGAAGATGAGTTACTACGTCCTGTACCCCGGTATCGTCGTCTTCAACGGTGCGGCCAACGGCTTCACGAGCCTACTCGGGGTCCCGCCGGCCTCCGAGAGCGAGGAGACGTTCACGGAAGAGGAGCTGCTCGCCATCCTCTCGCAGTCGGGTCGAAAAGGTCACGTCGATCCGGACGAAGTCGAGATGATCCACCGCGTGTTCGACCTCGACGACGTCAGCGTCCGCGAGATCATGATCCCCGCACCAGACGTCGCCAGCCTCGACGCCGACGACGACCTGGCGGCCATGCGACGGACGGTCGTCGAGATCGGCCACACACGATACCCCGTCCTCGACGAGGACGGCGACGCTGACGGAATCGTCGGCTTCGTCGACGCGAAGGACATCGTGCGCATCATGGAACCAGACGCGGCCACCCCGGAGACGACTGCCAGGGAACTCGCCCGCGATCTCCCCGTCGTCCCGGAGACGGCCCGCGTCACCGACGTGCTCGCGCAGTTCCAGACAGAGGGACGACAACTGGCGGCCGTCGTCGACGAGTGGGGCGCCTTCGAGGGAATCGTCACCGTCGAAGACGTCGTCGAGGTCGTCGTCGGTGACATCCGCGACGAGTTCGACGAACACGAGCCCTCGATCCGGGAGCGCTCTGACGGGACGTACGTCGTCGACGGAGGCGTCACCGTGACGGCCCTCAACGACCGCCTCGACACGGAGATCGCGGCGGACAAAGTCGATACCGTGGGCGGCACCGTGCTCGAACGACTGGGCCAGGTACCGGACGTCGGCGACGACGTCACCGTCGGCGACCGCACCCTCACCGTCGACGCCGTCGACGGGAACCGGATCACCTCGGTGATCGTCAGCCCCGGCGAGACGACGGACTCCGACTGACGGCACGGCGACACGAATCGAGTTCCCGCGCCGCGGTCACTGTTCTCGCTCGACGACGAACTCGGCGAGTTCGAGGAGATACGCCCGCGCGTCCCGGTCGACGGGTTCGACGCGTTCGAGTGCGTCGATAGCCAGGTCGACCTGTTCGCGCGCACGCTCGTTCGCGGCGTCCGGCGAAAGGTCGGTCACCTGCAACAGCGAAGGGCGATCGAGCGAGGCGTCACGCCCGGTCGGTTTTCCGAGTGTTTCCGGGTCGGCGACGGCGTCCAGGACGTCGTCGCGGATCTGGAACGCGACACCGACGCGCTCTGCGTACTCCCCGAGGGCGTCGACGGTCTCGGGGTCCGCATCGGCGGCTATCGCACCGAGAGCGGCGGCCGCCCGAAAGAGTGCGCCCGTCTTTCGCCGGGCCAGCGTCATGTACTCGGCCTCGGTCGACGGCGTCGCGACGAGTTCCATCGCCTCCCCCTCGCCCAGTTCGACCATCGCCGCCGTCACCGTTCGCATGGCCGTCGGATCGGCGGAGAACAGGGCGAACGCCTCGCCGAGTAACCCGTCGCTGGTGACGATGGCGGCGTCGTGTCCGAACGCACTCCAGGCGCTTGGCGAATCGCGCCTGATCGGCGACCGGTCGATGATGTCGTCGACCACCAGCGACGCCGTGTGAACGAGTTCGATCCCGACGGCGAAGTCGAGCGCGTCGGCCGGCGTTCCGCCGACCAGTTCACACGAGAGGACCGTCACCATTGGACGGACTCGCTTGCCGCCGACGAGCGCCGTGTCGGATACACGATCGCGAAGGGCCGGCGGTTCGACGTTTGTCACGGCCGCCTCGAGCCGATCGTCGATCAGTGCTTGCCGGCGGACTGGGCGCTCCATTACCGGGTAGTGGGATGGGACGAAAAAGTACGTGACGAATGTCGGCGACCCGGGCAGTCGGCACGAGAGCCACCGACGCAGCCTACCTTCCCGACCGGTGCGGACGTGGACTGCCTGCCCGAAACGGGCCGGCGTGGACTACCTGCCCAAAATGTTCCGGCGTGGACTGCCTGCCTGAAATGGGCCGACGTGGACTGCCGGCAACACGATGGTCGGCGCGATCGACAACCACGATCGACGACGCCGAGTCCTCGGTCAGGCGTCCGTCGAGTCGTCGAACGTGAAGTGTCCCGGTTCTTCGGCCTCTTCGGCGGGATCCCACGTCATCGAATCGGGATCATCCACGCTCGATTCGTCACCGGACGACGCGGATTCGTCAGCCGTCGTCTCAACGCCCTGCACGTCGATGTCGACGTCGGTGTCGAACCCGTCGAGAGCGCCACTCAGTTCCTCGGCCTGTGCAGACAGCGAGTCGGCCCGCTGGCTGACGGCGGTGATCGCCGAGGTCTGTTCTTGGGCCGCCGCAGCGACCTGCTGAGCTTCGTCCGACGTCTCTTCCGAAATCTCTGTCGCCGAGGAAACCATCACGACGACTTCCTCGGTCGAGGCGGCCTGTTCTTCCGTCGCCGCGGAGATTTCCTGGACGCCGTCGTTCGTCTCGGCCGCGTACGTGGCGACCTGTTCGAGCGCGCTCGCCGAGTTCTCGACGGAATCGACGTGTTCGGTCACCCGGTCGGCGGTCTGCTGAACCGCCTCGGAGACGCTTTCGGTCTCGGACTTGATACTGTCGAGGCGTTCTTCGACGTCCTCGGCCGCCTCCTTCGTCTCGGCGGCCAGTTGTTTGACCTCGTCAGCGACGACGGCGAAGCCGTCACCCGAGCCGCCGCCGTCCCCGCTTCGAGACGCCTCGATGTTGGCATTCAGCGCCAGCATGTTCGTCTCGCCAGCGAGCGTCGAGATGAACTCGATCAGTTCGTCGATCTGGGCCATCTCCGCCTCGAGTTGCTCGATCGCGGCGACCGCATCCGCCGAGTCGGCTTCGATCTCGCGCATCCCGTCGATCGCGTCCTGTGCAGCGTGGCGTCCCTCGGTACCCGTCTCGGCCGTCCGTTCGGCAACGTCCGCCACCTCGTTCGAAGAGGCGGCGATCTCCTCGGTCGTCGTCGAGAGCCCCTCCATCTCGCCAGCGACGGAGCGAAGGTTCTCGTGTTGTTTCTCGGCGCCGTCCGAGATCTCCTGAACCGAGCGACTCATCTGGCTAGAGGCAGACTTGACCTCCTCCGCACTCCCCGTGACGTCCTGACTGGCCTCGGCGACGATCCGCGAGAAGGCCTGGGCGCGCGCCGTCGTCTCCTCCAGGTCGGCGATCATGTCGTTGAAGGCACGGGCGATCTCGTTCATCGCCTCGTTCTCGCTCGACGGGTCGAGCCGGCGGGTGAGGTCACCCTCGGCGCAGTCGGCCATCACCGCACGATACCGTTCGGCCGTCGCCTCCAGGTGGCGATTCATCGCTTCGGTCTCGGCGCGAGCGTCTTCAGCGTCGTCACGGGCCGTCGTCGCCTCGTCGATCCGGGCTTTCAGCGACGTCCGCATGCTGTCGAAGCCCTCGAACAGCCGCCCGATCTCGTCGACCCGGTCGGTCTCCAGATCGACGTCCAGATCTCCGTCTTCCATGGCCGCTGCCCGGTCGCGAAGTCGGCTGAGTGGACGAACCGTCTGCCGGCCCAGAATCGCTCCCATCACCCCGAGTGAGACGAGACTCAGGGAGATCAGGATGAGGACGTTCCACCCGACCGAATTCGCGACACCGTATGCCTCTTCGGCCGGGACAGTCGTCACTGCAACCCACTCACTGTTGGGAACCGGGACGTACGCCGCAACCGGATCGCCAGTGTCATCCACGGTCGACTGGCCGGCCATCGCCGCGGCGAGTGACTGCTGATCGACGGTCATCTGCTGGGCCTCGTCTGTGGACTCGAACACTGGATCGCCGCTCGCATCGACGATGCGCGTCGAAGAAGCCGACGACGGCTGATGTAGCTGTTCGACGCGATACTCGAGCGTGCCGATGACGACGGCGACGCGGTCGGACCGCTCGTTGACCGGGCTCGCGAACGCCATCACCTGATCCTCGAGAACGTCGTCCTCGTAGGACGTCTCCGTGTGCCAGACGTCGTCGTCGAACGCGAGAGACGACGAGATGTCGGAACGGGCCCACGGTTCGTCGATCTCGTCGAGGGCGATTCCACGCTGGGACGGTGTCGTACTCGTGACGATCTCGTTCGTTTCCACGTCGACGTAGTGAATCGCGCGAACGTCGACCGACATTCGTGCCTGTTCCTCGACGATGTGGGCCTGTACCTCCTGAACGTCGCCCGACCGGAGCGACTCCGCGGCCGAAATCGTCCGTGTCTGGACGCCCATCGTCTCGACCCAGTCCCCGATCGAACTCGCTTGCAGTTCCGCCGTCGACTGTAGCTGTTCGTTCGAGTCCGCCCGCACCGTTTGATCGGCCTGTACGTAACTGACTCCACCCACGAGGCCGATAACGAGGACGACCGCGAGGATGGAGATGACGAACTTCGTTCGGTACCGTCGTCGGACGAACGACAGCACTAGTTGGTGTAGACTACCCATCAATGGTCACCGTCTCCAGTTGCGTTATCGCACCGTCTTCGAACGTCCAGTACTCGAAATTGGCCGCGGCGATGTCACCGTTCTCGTCGAATCGGACGCCGCTCGACGCGCCGACGTACTCGATCAGTTCGCCCTCCGCGGCGAGTTCGATCCCCCTCGCGAGATCGTCGGGCGGAATCCGCTCGCCGCTATCGTTCGTGACGGGTTCGATCGACGCCCCGATCGCCTCGCCGTCGTTCGTCCCGGCGAACGCGTTCGCGAGTAACAGGATCGCTGTCGCGTCGTAACTGTGGGCGTTGAACGGCGTACTGTCGGGGTCGGCTCCGTACTCGTCTTCGAACAACCGATCGAAGTATTCCTTGCCAGGACCCGCAGAGAGCGGTGCGGTCCCCCGGACGTGTTCGATCGAGTGGTCGACCCGCTCGGGAAGGCTCTCGTCTTTCATACCATCCGTCACGAGCACGGCGGGGTCAGCGCCACTGGCCTCGAGATCTCGAAGCAACTGGGCGCCGCTGTTCGTGTACCCGATCAACACGAGAACGTCCGGGTCCCCATCGACCGCTCGCGACAGTTCCGAGGAATACGAGACCGACTCTCCGTCCGCAGCCTGTTCGAACGGCACCTGTTGTGCCACCGTTCCACCGTGGTCGTGAGCGAACGACCGCTCGAACGCACGACTCAACTGGTACCCGTAATCGTTGTTGACGTACATCGTCGCTGCGCTGGCGTGTCCCTCAGCGGCCGCCTGATCGGCGAGGACAACCGCCTGGAGAGAATCCGAGACGGCCGTCCTGAACACCATACCGCCGTCGTTCAACGCCGTGATGGTCGGCGACGTGCTCGCCGGCGAACAGCTCACTGTCCGGTACGGGATGAGTACCTGCTGTGTCGCCTGTAACGTGACGTCGGAGCTCAGCGCGCCGTTGATCGCCGGATATCCCGCCTCGACGAGCGCTAGCGCCCTCCGGACTCCCACGGCCGGCGACGTCTCCGCGTCTGCCTCCTCGACGTCGAACTCGAGGGCGACGTCGGCCGATTCGAGTTGCGTTATCGGCAGGAGCCCCGCGTTGTGGATCGGTGTTCCGACGTGTTGCAGATCACCTGTAACCGAGTGCAACAGACCTAGTTTGATCGTTCGATCCAACCCACCGACCTCGTCCTCGCCAGTCCCGGACCCGATCACGGGAATACTGTCGAGACATCCCGACAGCCCGCCCAGACCACCTGCGGCCAACCCCGCCAGGTACGTTCGTCTCTTGTAGCGATCCACCATGAGGTACGGTTGAGATAGTACCATTATAATAACTCCGGAGATTGGTAATTCCGTGACACATTTGTCGGTTGAACCGACAGAATCGACACCCGAGCCCTATCTGCCGAGAATTCGGTACACAGCAACAGTAATCCCCGTTGTGTAATAATAGGAAATTCTACAGGACCCGGCACAACTCGGCTCCCACCGCCCGCCGATCACTCCGGTCGGACTCGCGGTTCTCACTCCTCCGCTCGCGGGTGGTCCTTCCCCTCGCACAGCCGAGGATTTCGCTGCTCACGGTTCGGTCCACTCACCGCTCGCTCTTCCGGCGTGACATCCTCCCACGGCTGACGCCGTGGGCGGTCTCCTCGTATCGGTGTAATCCGTCGTGCTTCCCGTCTGGCGAGGCTCGATCGTCGCGACTCGTGGCCCACTTCGCTCCCCGCTCGACACTCCCAGATTCTCACGCCGTCGGCGCTCCGAACCTCGCGCTCCGACCTACCCAGCTCACGGGTCACTCCGTTCCCCGTTCACAATACCGAGGTTCTCGCGCCTTCGGCGCTCCGAACCTCGCGCTCCAACCCTCGCAGCTCACGGGTCACTCCGTTCCCCGTTCACAATACCGAGGTTCTCGCGCCTTCGGCGCTCCGAACCTCGCGCTACTCGAACGCCTCGATCAACGCCGGCACGACGTCGAAGAGGTCGTCGTGGATCGCGTAATCGGCGATGTCCATGATCGGCGCGTTGGGGTCGGTATTTATCGCGACGATCGTGTCCGATCCCTTCATCCCTGCGACGTGCTGGACGGCGCCGGAAATACCGATTGCGAGGTAGACGTCGGGCGTCACGACCTTGCCCGACTGGCCGACCTGGCGGTTCGCCGGGAGCCAGCCGGCGTCGACGATCGGACGCGACGAGGAGAGCGTCGCGTCGAGTGCGTCGACGAGGTCGCGGATGAGGTCCAGATTCTCCTCCTCTTCGATGCCGCGACCGATCGAGACGAGCAGGTCGGCTTCGCTGATGTCGACGTCGCCGCCGGCGACCTCCTCGAAACCGGTCACGGTCGAGCCGACAGCGTCCTCGTCGATGTCGACGTCGAACGCCTCGATCGAGGCCTCGCCGGTCCCCTCCGCCTCCGGCCACTCACCTTCGCGGATCGTCGCGAGCGCGGCACCCGCATCGAGTTCCGTCGTCGTCTCGACCTTCCCGCCGTACATCTCGCGCGTCGCCACGAGGGAGTCACCGTCGAGTTCGAGACCGACGACGTCCGTCACGATCGGGAGGTCGAGGCGACCGGCGACGGCCGGCGCGTAGTCGAGCCCGTTCACGCTGTTGGGGGCGAGGACGTACTGCGGGTCGAGCGCCGCGTAGAGTTGCTCGATCGTCTGCGTGTAGACGTCGTGGTTGAACTCCTCGCCCTCGGCGACAGTGTGGACGACGTCGACGCCATCCCGAGCGAGTTTCTCCCCGAAGGATTCGACGTCGCCGCCGATGACGGCCAGGTGGAGGTCGCCACCCGTCGCGTCGGCGAGTTCACGCCCTGCCGTCGCGAGTTCGTAGCTCACCGGCCGCAGTTCACCGCGGCGGTGGTCGGCGATCGCGAGGACGTCCGTCATGCTGCCACCTCCAGAGCGGAACGCTGGCGTACTCGCAGGCGCTCACTTCGATCGCTCATGCGACCACCCCCTTCTCGCGGAGCAGTTCGGCCAGTTCCCCGGCGGTCTCTTCGGCGCCGCCCTCCCAGACGGTCGCCTCGCTCTCCGATTCCGGCTCGTACATGTCCGTCAGTTCGAGGCTCCCCTCGACGACGCCCGCGTCGAGCCCGACGTCGTCGAGCGTCAGGGCGTCGAGTTCCTTTCGCTGTGCCTGTCGAATGCCGCGCAGGCTCGCGTAGCGGGGCTCGTTGATACCCGTCTGGATCGTCAGCACGGCCGGGAGATCGACCTCGGTCAGTTCCTCGACGCCGCCTTCGAGTTCACGGCGAACGGCGGCCGTGCCGTCCGCGATATCGTGGTCGAGGGCGTTGACGACGGCCGCCCACTGGAAGTCGAGTGATTCCGCCAGCGAGACGCCGGTCGCCATCCAGCTGTCGTCGCCCGTCTGGACGCCCGAGAGGATCAGATCGGGATCTTCCTCGGCGACGACCGCCCGGAGGATCGCCGTCTTGGCGTGGACGTCGAGCAGGTCGACGCCGTCGAGTGCGTCGTCCCAGACGCGGATCGCACGGTCGGCACCTTTCGCGAGCGCCTGCCGGATCGTCTGTTCTGAGTCTTCCGGCCCGATCGTGACCGTGACGACCTCGTCGGCGATGCCCTCCTCCTGCAGCTGGACGGCCTCCTCGACAGCGTAATCGTCCCACTCGTTCAAGTCTGCGCTCAGGTACTGGTCGGCGATCTCGGTCCCGTCGATCTCGAACTCGTCGTCGACGGTGGCCACCTCCGCGACCGTTACGAGGATCTTCATCGCGTCGAACTCCGTCCGCATGCCCGTAAATGCTTTCGAAACCGGATTCGTCGCGTCGACAGTTGATCACGTCTCCCGGGAACAGCGATCGCTTCCGGTCGGTACCCACGCCGTCATCGCGCCCGCTGTCCGAACCGCGGTCCCTGGTCGTGACGAACTGGCCGAGCGCCGTTCCTGAGTGCGAGGCTGTGGACGCTGCTCGAAATCGGCAGGTCTATCCCCCTGTGCGTGATACGCAAGCGGTTTAACGCTGCCGCCGCTACGGAACCCATGGCAGATTGTCCACTCGCCGACGAGTGTCCGAGTTTTTCGGAGCGGATCGCTGGCATGGGGTGTCAGCACTACGGCGACAAGGGCGGCAAGGAGTGGTGCAACCACTACAACCAGCCCATCAGCGAGCTCAAGACCCAGCCCGTCAAGAGCGGTGAGGAAGTCGTCGTCGAGATCGTCGACATGCACGAAAGCGGCGCGGGCGTCGGCCGTACCGAGGACGGGTTCATCGTCATGGTCGACGGCGTCCTCCCGAAAGCACGCTCGCGCGTCGAGATCACCCGCGTCCACAGCAACCACGCCCGTGGCGAGGAGGTCGAGCGACTCCCGCTCGACCCCGACGAGGACGAAGCCGACGGCGAGGACACCGACGCAGCGGACGAGGACGACGACGCGACCGACGGTGAGGACACCGACGAGGAAACCGACGAAGAGCGGACGGACGACGGTCCGACCCGCCCGCATCTCGGGAGCCGCGAGAACTTCTGGGGCTCCTGAGGCTCGCCCCGTCCGGACACCCCGTTCACGAGTGGAATCTGTACCCGTCCGTCTCCCGTATCGCTTTTGCCGACACCGTTCGAAGAGTCGACCATGCGAACCCCGCTCCGGGCCGGGATCGCCGTCTACAACGAAGGTCACTACCACGCCGCCCACGACGCCTGGGAGGACCACTGGCTCGACCTCGAAGCCGGAACCGCCGACGAACGATTGCTCCACGGGTTGATCCAGTTCACGGCGGCCGTCCACCACGCCCGGCGTCGTAACTGGGAGGGAAGCGTCGGCCTCGCGCGGAGCGCCGGTGAGTATCTGGCGGACCTTCCGCCGGACTACCGCGGGTGTAACGTCGACGCCATCCGGCGATTTCTCGCCGACCTCGCCGACGATCCGGCACTGATCGAGCGACGGGCTCCGCTCGCGCTCTCCCACGACGGCGACATCCTGACGCTGGAGGAGTGCTCGCCGCCCGAGATCGCCGTCGCCGCCGCGGTCCTCGCCGAGGAGTGGGGGTACGACGGGGCGGTCGTCGAGCGAGCCGGTAAGTTTCTCGGAGACGAACTCGGTCGAGAACGAACCGGGACGCCGTTTCTCGCGCTCCTCAGTGAGTTCGCTGCGGGCGACCCGGCGAATCGAGACGTGGTCTACCAGCGACTCGGACAGCACGTCGAAAGACGCGAGGTCCGCGAGAGCGACGTCGAGGGCCTCTTCGAGTGACGACAGACGGCCCAGCGTGATCGAGTGATCCTACGTCGCCAGCCGCGGGCGAACCGTCGACCAGCCGCGGCGCCAGACGAGGGCGTAGCCGAGCGCCAGCCCCAGGGCGCTCAGGACGAGACTGTAGACCGACTGCGTGATCGGATCCGGAGGAGCGAGCCCGGACGCGAGGATGCCGGCCGACGACGCGACGAACATCGTGCCGACCAGTCGTTCGGTGCGGTCCATCGGCGCCGTGCGTCCCGGGAGCCTCCGTCGGTGAACGAGGTACGCTAGCGCGACGACCGGGAGGGCGACGGTGGCGACGGCCCACAGCCACGCCGGATCGGCCCCGCGCTGGGTCGCGTCGATGTAAATCCACCAGGCGAGGAGGATCGCCGACGCCGCAAAGAGCGCCATGGAGAACAGGAAGGCGAGGACGAGTGCCGGTACCATACGTCGTTACATTCGCGCCGTCACACAAATATCTATCCAGTGAGAGTGTGAAATCACTGCGGTGGAGGCGGAGGAGCGTCGCGGAAGGAACGAACCGTCGGTTCCATGTACGGCGATCGTACGATCCCGGTCGAAGGGGCTTCAGCGATCCGACCCGACTCGTTCGTCGCCGTTCCACTCCGCGGAGTTGTCCCGCGGCTCGTACCCCAGAACCTCCTTCGCGCGGTCGATCGAGTAGTACTTCCGGTCGTTGTCGGAGATGCCGTAGACGATCTCGAACCCGTAGTCGGCCTCGATACAGCGTTCGAAGAGGTGCGCACAGTCGCGATAGGAGAGCCACATCGCCTGGCCGCGCTCGTAGTCGATCGGCGGGTGACCCTTCGTGAGGTTACCGATGCGGACGCAGGCGACCGAGAGGTCGTACTCGTCGTGGTAGTACCGCCCGAGGAGTTCGCCGGTGGCCTTCGAAACGCCGTAGAGGTTGCCAGGGCGCGGGAGTTCCGTCCCGTCGAGGCGGAACTCGTCGTCCTTTCGATACATATCAGGCGTGCGCTCGTCAGTCTCGTAGTGGCCGACCGCGTGATTCGAGGAGGCGAACGCGACCGTATCGACGCCGGCGTCGATGGCCGCCTCGTAGACCACGCGGGTACCGTCGATGTTGTTCGGCAGCACGCTGGACCACGGCGCTTCCTTACGCGGGTCGCCCGCGAGGTGTATCACCGCGTCGATGCCGTCCATCGCCTCGCGGACGGCCTCCTCGTCGGTGATGTCTGCGACGACGAACTCGCCCGGCATCTCCTCGGTCGGCGGGTCGCGATCGAGCAGCCGCCACTCGTAGTCGTCGGCAAGCTCGCCCAGGACGGCCGAGCCGACGCGACCCGCCGCCCCGGTCAACAGGACCGACTGTGCCATTCGTCCGTCCGAAAGGTGTACCCGGATACGTAGCTTGCGGTCTGGGACGAGCGGTGACGACCACGGTGAAAAACGCCCGCGCAATCGCCAGCCGACGGCGGACCGATGGCCGGTCGATCGGAACGTCCATTGCCCGGGCGACCCACCGAACAGCCATGAATCAGACGCCACCGGAGAGCCCGCCCAACGCGGCCGAGCCCACGCCCGGAGAGGTCGCCTGTTTCGAGGCCGGGATCAAGTTCGGCTCGCTGTACCACCAGTTCGCGGGGACGCCCGTCTCGCCCGCGAACTCGGACAGCATCGCCCGCGCGATGGAAGAATCGATCGAGAACCAGCCCCACTGCGTGGATGTCAGCGTCGAGGTCGATGTCGACGCGATCCGGGCCGAACTCGCGGCGTCGAGCGCCGACTACACGGAGCTGACCGGCCGATTCCTCGAGGTCGAGGTCGTCGTCGAGTACGAGGAGCGCGGCGTCACCGCCCGGATGGCGCTGGAGGACGGCTATCCGCTGATGCAGGTTACGGAGATCTCCCGCCCAGCCGACCGGGACGACTGATCGAGTGGGCGACGTCCCGATTCCGACTGTTCGGTTCGGGGACGGCTCGAATCGGGCTAGCCGGTTCGGAGACGTATCGCCTCGTCGGCGAGACGCCCCTGTTCGCGACGCGTCGACGACGCGCTTCGCGACTCGGCAACGTTCCCGGGCGTAAAGAATATCGCCGGTAAACCACTTCGCGACCCAGTTTTCACTTTCACTTTCGGGCGATCGTTTAACCCCGATGGCGAAGTACCGTCGGGCATGAGTCAGGCCTCACTCACCGACGACGACCTGTTCGGCGAGGCGGCGACCGAGATGCGCGAGGACGTCGAATCCTCGCTGGCCGACGCCCGCGACGCCCTCCCCGCCGCGGACGAGATCTGGGAGACGGACGCCGACAACGTCCTCGGTGCGTTGAACGGGCTAAAGTCCGCACTCGACACGGGCGACGCCGCGGACCACCTCCGTGACGCCAAGAAGTGGTACACGATGGGCGAGCGCGCCGACGCGTTCGACGACGGCGACGATCTCGCCGAAGAGATCGAGACGCTAGAGTCGACGGTCGAGGACATCGAGACCGCCGGCGAACAGGTATCGGACCTCACCTCGACGATCCCGGGGCTCCGGAGTACGCTGCAAGACGCCGACGAGGACGAAGACGAGGAGTGAGTGATCGAGTCACCGAACGATCCCTATTCTCGGTGTGACGACTCCGTCAGATCCCGCGATTCGACGGCAGCGAGGAGTCGCGCGAGCGACTCGGCCGCCAGTTCGAGGAGTTCCTCGCCGCGTGCAGCGTCGCCGTCGGCCGGGTCGCCGACGACGCCGTTGTCGGCGAAGTCGGCCGAATCGTGCGCGAGATTCGTGTGGCTCACCCACTCTCCCCAGCCGTCCGCGGCTCCGTCGCGAGCCTCCTCGACGCGGTCCTCGCGGACGAGGTCGGGATCGATCGCCCGCAAGAGGCTCGTCTCCAGCGGGCCCGCGTGACCCATGTCGGCCGAGTGCTCGCCCACGGCTTCGAACCAGGTGAACGCGACGGCGTACGCGTCGTCGTGGCGGCTGCTCTCGGCGGTGACCTCGGTTAGGGCATCGACGTTACCGCCGTGGCCGTTGACGACGACGACGCGGTCGAACCCGTGGTGTGCGAGGCTCCGGACGCAGTCGCGGACGGTAGCCCGGAACGTGTCGGGTTCGAGCCAGAGTGTCCCAGCGAAGTGGCGGTGTTCTTCGGCGACGCCGACTGGGAGCGCGGGTGCGACCGCGACATCGCCGTCGAACGCCTCGACGCCGGTCTCGGCGACCGCCGTCGCTGCCAGGGTGTCGGTGCCGAGCGGCGCGTGTGGACCGTGCTGTTCCGTGCTCCCGACGGGGAGGACTGCCAGGTCAGTGTCCAGATCGGCCGCGTCCGGCCACGCGGCTCGTTCGAGGTTCATACCCGGCTCGACGGGCGGTCGGGCCTTGTAAGCTCCGTCTCTGCGGGGTGCAGGAACGGCGAACCTCCGCGTTCCGACCGATAGCTGGCACCCGTACACGCGTTGGCAGGGCCAAGGGGTTTCCGACGGTCCCCCAACGAACCGGGTATGAGCGACTCAAATCGCGAGCAAGGTGTCGAGCTGGGCGACCTCGGGACCAAGCTCCATGAGCACGATTACCCCGCCAGCCAGGACGAGTTGCTCGACGCGTACGGGGACGAGGAACTGTCGATGGAAGAGGAGACGACGACGTTTCGAGAACTGCTCGAACCGTTCAACGAGGATCGGTACGAGTCACCGGTCGAAGTCGAACAGGCGATCGTGACCATGGTCGGCGACGAGGCGATCGGGCGGAAGAACTACAGCGACCGGACGCCCCCGGCACCCGGCGAGGACCGGCAGGACGAGGGGGCACCGGGACAGGAGGGGCAACGGGAACAGGAGTCGTTCTGAGATGAAATCCGTCGAGCGCCGCCGCGGTTCGGAGAGGTCAGTCGTCCTGCTGTGACTCCGTTCGTGCGGTCCGACGCTGGGCGCGTTCGATGAACTCCTGTGGGAGTTCGTCGATTTCGCCTGCCTGGACGCCCCAGAGGTGTGCGTAGAGGCCGCCGTTGTCGAGGAGGTCGTCGTGGGTGCCACGCTCGACGATCTGTCCGCCCTCGAGGACGACGATGGTGTCGGCGTCCTTGATCGTCGAGAGGCGGTGTGCGATGGCGAACGTGGTCCGATCGGCCGCGAGTTTGTCGATCGAGCGTTGGATCAGCATCTCCGTCTCGGTGTCGACGTCACTGGTCGCCTCGTCGAGGATGAGGATTTCGGGGTCCTTGAGGATCGCCCGCGCGATGGAGATGCGCTGGCGCTGGCCGCCGGAGAGTTTGACGCCGCGTTCGCCGACCTCGGTGTCGTACCCTTCGGGCAGGTTCTCGATGAAGTCGTGTGCTTCGGCCATCTTCGCGGCCTCGATCACTTCGTCGCGGGTCGCGTCGAAGGTCCCGTACGTGATGTTCTCCTCGACGGTCCCGTAGAACAGGAACGAGTCCTGACTGACGTAGCCAGTCCGCTCTCGCAAGCTTCGGAGGGTGACGTCCCGGAGGTCCTGGCCGTCGATCCGGATTTCGCCATCGTCGATGTCGTACATCCGCAGCAAGAGCTTCAGAATCGTGGACTTGCCGGCACCGGTCGGACCGACGAGCGCGAGGGTTTCGCCACCTTCGACGTCGAAGTCGACGTCCTCGATGATGGTCTCGTCGTCGTATCCGAACGTAACGTGATCGTACTCGACGTGCCCGTCGGTGACCTCGAGTTCCGTCGCGCCGGGGTTCTCCTCGACGCGGCTGGGTTCGTCCATCAGGCCGAACATGCGCGCGGACGACGCACGAGCGCGCTGATACATGTTGATGATCTGCCCGAACTGGGCCATGGGCCAGATGAAGCGTTGCGTGTAGAGGACGAAGACGACGAAGTTCCCCTCAGTCAGCGTGCCGGAGAACGGTCCCGGTGCCGTGCCGTTGAACACCCAGAGGCCGCCGACGACGAACGTGATGACGAAGCCGACGCCGGCGATGACCCGGAGACCTGGGAAGAACTTGATCCGGGTCTCGATGGCGTCCCAGTTGGCGTCGAAGTAGTCCATCGAGACGTCGTCGACGCGGTCGGATTCGTAGTCCTCCGTCGTGCTCGACTTGATGACCTGGATCCCGCCCAGGTTGTTCTCCAGTCGGGAGTTGACCTTCCCGACCGTCGAGCGGACCCTCGCGTACTTGGGCTGGATGATCCTGACGAACACGTACGTGAAGGCGGCGATCAGCGGGACCGGCAAGAGCGCGACGAGCGCCAGTTGCCAGTTGATCCACAGCAGCAAGCCGCCGATTCCGAGGACCATCACCGACATCCGGAACAGGGAGTTCATTCCGTCGTTCAAGAATCGCTCGAGCCGGTTGACGTCGTTCGAGAGGATGGACATCATCTCCCCCGTCTGCTTGTCGGAGAAGAAATCCATGTTGAGGCGCTGCATCTTGTCGTACGTGTCGGTACGGACGTCGTGCTGGATGTTCTGGGCGAACGAGTTGAACCCCCAGTTTCGCGTCCAGTGGAATACCGCGCCGAAACCGAACGCGCCGACTAACACGGCGATCGTGAACCAGAACTGACCCTCAGGGTCGGTGGGCAACCAGCCGTCTGGCAGGACGACGAGCGGAATCTGCTCGGAGAACGTCCCCTCGTTCCGGAAGATCGAGTCGAGCGCGATCCCCAGCATCAACGGCGGCAATAGATCGAGCAGGCGAGCGAAGATACTCGCGAAAATTCCGACCAGCGCCTGGAACTTGTACCGAGCCCCGTACTCGCGGAACAGCCGCTTCATCGGGTTCTCGATCTTGTCCCGTTGTTCCTCGAAGGGATCGTCTTCCTCCCACTCGACACTCATTACACCGGGATGTGGGATACGCGCCAATAAATATTCCCTTCGAATCGAAATAGCAATTCGACCACACCGACAGGACGGCCGACCGAACCGGACGAATCGACCCGAAGCAGGTCGACCGGGACCGACGACACGCACCCATCGACGCGACCCCCCGAACGAGAAAGTAACAGTTATTCACCCCGAACCGCTTTCCGTGTATACGGGCTCGTGGTCTAGCTGGTTATGACGTGGCCTTTACAAGGCCGAGGTCGGTGGTTCGAATCCGCCCGAGCCCACTAATTCTGCGCCGAGCGACAGCGAGGCGCGAATTCGTGATCGAGGGCGGTTCGAATTAGACGGCGCCGAGCGGAGCGAGGTGACGGCGTAGTTCGAATCCGCCCGAGCCCACTCCTGCCGGCGCGAACAAATCGTGAGCGCCGGCGGTGTGACGTGAGGGCGATTCGAATTATACGGAGGTTCTGCGAGCGGAGCGAGCAGGTTCTCGGGAGTAGTTCGAATCCGCCCGAGCCCATATGTCTGCCGCGAGCAAACCGTGAGCGGCAGAACTCTGACGAGAAGGCGATTCGAATTAGACGGCGCCGAGCGGAGCGAGGTGACGGCGCAGTTCGAATTCGCCCGAGCCCTCCAGTCGGCGAAGACGAATCTTCGATAGTAAATCCCGGGCCAGGAGAACGTGAAGAGTATAAAATATCATTATAAACCAGGTGTGGCAGGCAACGTTCAGTTCGACCCGTGAGTTTAAGTTCATACGTTCATTTGATTCGGGTGCAATGACGACACCAGAGGGCGCCTCTGTCACCCGGCAGGGGAGTCGAGTTCTTCGACGGTAATGAAGTGGCTACTGTAGCCGAGATTGACGACGCACGGATTTTCGATACCACCTTACGCGACGGCGAGCAGGCAGCACGCGTCTCGTTCACCTACGAGGACAAGCGTGAGATAGCGGCGGTACTCGACGAGATGGGGACGCACGTCATCGAGGCGGGCTTCCCGGTGAACTCGGAGGCGGAGTTCGAGGCCGTCCACGACATCGCTGGCGCGTGCGAGACGACCGTCTGCGGGCTCGCGCGGGTCGTCGAGGATGACGTCGAGGCGGCGCTCGACGCGGGCGTGGACATGGTTCACGTGTTCGCGTCGACGTCGGACGTACAGCTCGCCGACTCGATGCACTCGACGCGTGACGCGGTCGAGCGCCGTTCGGTCGAGGCGGTCGAACGCGTCGCCGAGGCGGGCGTCGAGTGCATGTTCTCGCCGATGGACGCCACGCGGACGGAGCCGGCGTTCCTGGCCGAGATGGTCGAGGCCGTCTCGTCCGCGGGCGCAGACTGGATCAACATCCCCGACACCGTCGGCGTCTGTACGCCGAAACGCATGGGTGAGCTGGTCGAGTTCGTCGGCGAGCACACCGACGCCGCGATCGACGTCCACTGCCACGACGACTTCGGCATGGCGACGGCGAACGCGGTCGCGGGGATCGAGGCGGGCGCCGCGCAGGCACAGGTTTCGGTCAACGGAATCGGTGAACGGGCGGGCAACGCCGCCGCAGAAGAGGTCGTGATGGCGCTCGAATCGGTCTACGGGATCGACACGGGTATCGACACGACCCGATTCGTCGAACTCTCCTCGCTCGTCGAGTCGCGTAGCGAGGTATCCGTCCCCAGGAACAAGCCGGTCGTCGGCGAGAACGCGTTCAGTCACGAGAGCGGCATCCACGCCGCGGGCGTGATCGAGAACGCGGAGACGTTCGAACCCGGCGTGATGACCCCCGAGATGGTCGGCGCCGAGCGCGCGTTCGTCCTGGGTAAACACACCGGCACCCACAGCGTTCGCAAGCACCTGCGAGAGGCGGGGTACGATCCGACCGACGAGCAGGTGCGCGAGGTCGCGACCCGCGTCAAATCTTACGGCGCCACCGAAGGCGAGGTGACCGCGGAGGTCGTCGATCGGTTCGCGAGTGAGGTCGACGTCGACCGACGACGCGTTCACGAGGGGCCGATCTGATGGACGCACGCGACCGGGTGATCGCACCCACCAGTCAGTCGGCAGTTTCGACCCCTCGACGACCGCCCCGCGGCACGGTCCGGTGGGCGCGATGGCCGATGCGTCGGCGACGCCGATCGGACGCGCCACGAGGGCCGAGACCGGTGCGGCTGTCGGACAGGCGGTCGAAGCGACCGACGTTCCAGATCCGCCGAGCAACCGGTACGATCCGCACCGAACGGTGCGAACGTTGCGAGCGGCGAAAGCTATATACGAACGGCCTGCTTTCGCCAGAGCACAGTGCGACCGAACGCTCCCACGCACGTCCAGTTCGCGGCCACGGGAGCGGTCGCTGCGATTCTCGGCGGTTCGATTATTGTAGGGGCCTAGTCCCCTACATCACCCCATTCTCACCGACCGGACGTATCGTCGAACGCAAGCGACGCGGCTGTCGAGTCGGTTTCACCGGCCATCGCCGTCGCGGCTCGCGTTCGAGTTTCCCACGCGAACCTACCGAGAACATGCGCACATGACAGACGCGAAGCCGAGGCACAGAGAGTACACAGACGAAACGGCAAGTCGGGGTGCAGCGGCGGATTCGACCGACGATGGAATTGCACGGAACGACGAGAGCGATCCCCGACAGGAGGAGACGAACCAGGATCGATCACACGAGACGGACGACGACGGTCCCGTCTCGACCGGCGCGGAGGCCATCGCCCGGGCGCTCGAAGCGTCCGGCGTCGAGTCGGCCTTCGGGATCCAGGGCGGGGCGATCATGCCCGTGTACGACGCGCTGGCGTCGTCGTCGGTCCGGCACGTGACCATGGCTCACGAGCAGGCGGCCGCCCACGCGGCCGACGCGTACGGGGTCGTCGCGGGTGAACCGGGCGTCTGCCTGGCCACCTCCGGGCCAGGTGCGACCAACCTCGTCACCGGCATCGCCGACGCCAAGATGGATTCCGACGCGATGCTCGCGCTGACGGGACAGGTCCCGAGGGACCTCGTCGGCAACGACGCGTTCCAGGAGACGGACACTATCGGCGTCACACGCCCGATCACGAAGTACAACGCGTTCGCCGACGATCCGAACACCATCGGTGCCGTCGTCGAAGACGCGTTTCGTCGCGCCGGGTGCGACCGGCAGGGACCGACGCTGGTCGACCTCCCGAAGGACGTCTCGCTCGCCGACGTCGACGAGCACGCCGAGTTCGACGACACGACGTCGACGGAGGCTCGATCGGACGGTGAACGGAACCCGCGCGCCGATCCCGACGGCGTCGAGGCGGCCGCTCGAGCGATCGAATCGGCCGAACGGCCGGTCTGTCTGTTCGGCGGTGGCGTCGTCGCGGCGGATGCGAGCGACGTCGCGACGACCTTCGCGCGCACGTACGAGATCCCCGTGACGACGACGATGCCGGGTCTCGGGTCGTTCCCCGAGGACGACGAGTTGGCGCTGTCGTTCGCCGGCATGCACGGCACCGGCTACGCGAACATGGCGATTACGCACACCGACTGCCTGATCGCCGTGGGAACCCGGTTCGACGACCGCCTGACGGGCGGCATCGATACGTTCGCGCCCGAGGCAGACGTGATTCACGTCGACATCGATCCGGCCGAGATCAGCAAGAACGTCCACGCGGACTATCCGCTGGTCGGCGACGCGGGTGCCGTCCTCGAACAGGTGTCGGCCGCGATCGAATCGCCACCGGCTGCCGAGGACTGGCGCACACAGTGTACGGAGTGGAAAGAGACGTATCCGCTTACGTACGCGATGAACGACCACGAGCCGCTGAAACCGCAGTTCGTCGTCGAGGCGTTCGACGCGGCCACGGCCGACGACACGATCGTGACGACCGGCGTCGGCCAGCACCAGATGTGGGCCTGTCAGTTCTGGACGTTCACCGAGCCGCGCACCTGGGTGTCCTCACACGGGCTGGGAACCATGGGATACGGTCTTCCGGCAGCTATCGGGGCGCGAATCGCCGCGGACGAGGCGGGTGAGACAGACCGCGACGTCGTCTGTTTCGAGGGCGACGGCTCGTTCCTGATGACGATACAGGAGCTGTCGGTCGCCGTTCGTGAGAATCTCGACGTCACGATCGCGGTCCTCAACAACGAGCACATCGGTATGGTGCGCCAGTGGCAGGATGCCTTCTTCGAGGGCCGCCGGATGGCCTCGGAGTACGACTGGGTGCCGGCGTTCGATACCCTCGCAGAAGCGTTCGGTGCGCGTGGCTTCCGCGTCGACGATCGGGACGACGTCCCGGCGACCGTCGAGGCGGCACTCGACTACGACGGCCCGTCAGTGATCGACTTTCACGTCGATCCGGAGGAGAACGTCCTGCCGATGGTCCCCAGCGGTGGGGCGAACGGCCAGTTCGCGCTCTCGGAGGACCACCTATGAGCGGCGACGGTACAGGTCGATCGGACGACGAGAGCGAACAGAACGCCAGTCTTCCCGGTCAGGCCCCGTCCGAGCGGCCACACCCGGAGGCACGACGAAACACCGACGGGATACGGATCGATCCTGTCGTCGAGGCCGAGCACGAACCCCGCCGGGCGGTCGTCTCCGCCCTGGTCGATCACGAACCGGGCGTACTCGCGCAAGTGTCCGGCCTTGTTTCGCGCCGGCAGTTCAACATCGAGAGCCTGACCGTCGGACCGACGACCGTGGACGGCCACGCCCGGATCACGATGGTCGTCGAGGAGACCGACCCGGGCATCGACCAGCTCAAAAAACAGCTCCGAAAGCTTTCGGCCGTCATCTCGGCGGGCGAGATCGCGGGAGAGACCGTCTCCCGCGAACTGGTCCTCGTGAAGGTCCGCGGCGACGCCCCGGAACAGGTCCAGGCGATCACCGAGATGTACGACGGCGAGACGCTCGACGCCGGTCCGCGGACGATCACCGTCGAGCTCACCGGCGACGAGGCACGGATCGACGCCGCGATCGACGCCTACCGACAGTTCGGCATCGTCGAGATCGCTCGCACAGGGGAAACCGCCCTCGCGCGCGGTGACGTGCCGACGACCCCGGGCGAACAACCTGCACCAGGCTGTGATACCGACGACCGGGAGCGGACGGCCCAACCGAGCGCTGACGACGGGAGTGCTGTGCCGACCGAACCAGCGGCCCGAACGGACGGCGGTGAGCGACGTCCGACCAAGTGAGAACGAGACAGAGATCACCAGACCACTACATGAACGATACAAGACAGACAGACGACGCACGGACCAACCACGAGCGGACGGTCGATCGGATGGCCGAACGGCAGACGGAACGGACGACCGTCACGGTATCCGAACGGACGACCAGCGAACCGACAGGGGACGAGACGACGACCGCCGGCAGATCGACGGAAACGGTTACGACGGCGGTACTGGACGAGACGACGCTGAACGACGTGACTGAGAGTATTACAATGGACGACGTGACTGACGGGACGACGGCGAACGACGTGACGCACGAGACGACAGTGGACGGAGCGAGGACCAACGGTGAAACCGAACGACCGAAGCGAGTCGTCACGGATGGCGGCACGGACGTCGACGACGAGTCGCCATCGTTCGACGCGACAGTCTACTACGAGGCGGACGCCGACAGGGAGTACATTTCCGGGGAGACGGTAGCCGTCCTGGGATACGGCTCGCAGGGCCACGCACACGCGCAGAATCTCGCCGAGAGCGGCGTCGACGTCGTCGTCGGTCTCAGGGCGGATAGTTCCTCCTGGTCAGCCGCGGAGGAAGACGGTCTGCGAGTCGCGACGCCGGACGAAGCCGCAGCGCAGGCGTCGGTCGTGAGCGTCCTGCTCCCGGACACGGTCCAGCCAGACGTCTACGAGGCGTCGATCGAACCGAACCTCGAACCGGGCGATACCCTGCAGTTCGCCCACGGGTTCAACGTCCACTACAACCAGATCACGCCGCCAGAGGGCGTCGACGTGACGATGATCGCGCCGAAGTCGCCGGGCCACCTGGTCCGTCGTAACTACGAGAACGACCAGGGGACGCCCGGCCTGCTGGCGGTCTACCAGGACGCGACCGGGACCGCACGCGAGCAGGCGCTTGCGTACGCCGACGCGCTCGGGTGTACGCGCGCCGGCGTCGTCGAGACCACGTTCCGCGAAGAGACGGAGACCGACCTCTTCGGCGAGCAGGCCGTCCTCTGTGGCGGCGTCACCGACCTGATCAAGGCTGGCTTCGAGACGCTCGTCGAGGCGGGGTACGCGCCCGAGATGGCGTACTTCGAGTGTCTGAACGAACTCAAGCTCATCGTCGACCTGCTGTACGAGGGTGGCCACATGGAGATGTGGAACTCGGTCTCCGACACGGCCGAGTACGGCGGCCTCACCCGCGGCGAGAGCGTCGTCGACCGCGATGGAATGGACGAGATCCTGACGAACGTCCAGAACGGCGAGTTCGCTCGCGAGTGGATCAACGAGAATCAGGCGAACCGGCCGGCATACACCCAGTATCGCGAGGCCGAAGCGAACCACGAGATCGAGCGCGTCGGCGCCGAACTGCGAACGCTGTTCGCCTGGGGCGACGCGGAGGGCGAGTGATGAGCGACGCGAACCGATCGTCGAACGACCCGGACCCGACCCGAGACGGCGGAGCGGCCGGAACCGAACCGAGAAGCGACCGAACCTGCGAGACCATGTCAGAGGAGACAGAACATCACGACCGAACCGAGGCAGAAACGCACCGACCCGACCCGACCGACGCGAGTGAGGGCGACGCTCGAGCGGCTGTCGATCCCACGCCAGCGAGTGACATCAGCGGGCCGTCGGCGAACGGCCGAAGCAGCGGGGGAGATACCCCGAGACGGGTCAAAGACAGGGATCACACGTCGCCAGTCGAGGGCCCCGAACGCACGTTCGACCGCTACCACGAGGGTCGCTCGGCGCGAACGGACGGTGGCCGACGGCGGAGTACGGACGATCCAACCGACGCGTCGGAATCGCCATCGGACAACGACGAGACGCCCCGGCGAGTGAAGGACAGAGATCACACGTCACCGGTCGACGGTCACGTACGGACCTTCGGTCGCGGCGGCGAATCGAGCGACCGGTCGAAATGAGCGAGGGAACCCTCTACGACGCGGTGTGGGACGCCCACCGGGTCCAGACCCTCCCGACCGGCCAGGATCAACTGTTCGTGGGGTTGCACCTCGTCCACGAGGTGACGAGTCCGCAAGCCTTCGGTATGCTCGAAGAGCGGGGCTACGACGTGGCCTACCCCTCGCTCACGCACGCGACGGTCGATCACATCGTCCCGACGGCCGACCAGTCGCGCCCGTTCGCCGACGACGCGGCCGAAGAGATGATGCAGGCGCTTGAGGCGAACGTCTCGGCGGCGGACATCGACTTTTCTGACCCCGAGTCGGGGCGCCAGGGCATCGTCCACGTCGTCGGGCCGGAACAGGGACTGACCCAGCCCGGGACGACCGTCGTCTGCGGGGACTCCCACACCGCGACCCACGGCGCGTTCGGCGCGCTCGCGTTCGGCATCGGGACCTCCCAGATCCGGGACGTGCTGGCGACCGGCTGCGTCGCCATGGAGAAACAGCGCGTCCGCCGGATCGAGATCACCGGCGAACTCGGTCCGGGCGTCACCGCCAAAGACGTCATCCTCGCGATCATCCGCAAGCTCGGCACCGACGGCGGCGTCGGCTACGTCTACGAGTACGCGGGCGAGGCCATCGAGTCGATGGACATGGAGGGACGGATGAGCATCTGCAACATGTCGATCGAGGGTGGCGCCCGCGCCGGGTACGTCAACCCCGACGAGACCACCTACGCGTGGCTAGCCGAGACGCCCGAATTCGAAGACGACCCGGACCGACTTGCGGAACTGAGACCCTACTGGGAGTCGATCCGATCCGATTCCGACGCGACGTACGACGACGTCGTCGAGATCGACGCCTCGTCGCTCGAACCGATGGTCACCTGGGGAACGACCCCGGGACAGGGCGTCGGCATCACCGAGCCGATCCCCGACCCGGCCGAGTTGCCCGACGACGAGCGCGAGGTCGCCCGGGAGGCCCAGGATCACATGCGCGTTTCGCCCGGCGAGACCATGGACGGCTACGAGATCGACGTCGCCTTCCTCGGCTCCTGTACGAACGCGCGACTGGCCGACCTGCGCGCGGCGGCCGAAGTCGTCTCGGACCGCGAGGTCCACCCCGACGTCCGCGCGATGGTCGTCCCCGGCAGCCAGCGGGTCAAGGCGGCCGCCGAGCGCGAGGGCCTCGACGAAATCTTCCGCGACGCCGGCTTCGACTGGCGCGGCGCTGGCTGCTCGATGTGTCTCGGAATGAACGACGACCAGCTCGAGGGTGACGAGGCCTGTGCCTCCTCCTCGAACCGCAACTTCGTCGGCCGGCAGGGCAGTCCGGACGGCCGGACCGTCCTGATGAGCCCGAAGATGGTCGCCGCGGCGGCCGTCAACGGCACCGTTACCGATGTTCGAACGCTTCCGGAGGTGGTCGCATGAACGAAGCGAAGCGAGTTCATGCGAGTACGCCAGAGCTTGCTCTGGAGGTGACGGTATGAGCGATACTGACGGCGCTACAGCCGGCCCGGACCCGGTCGAGCACGTTAGTGGCACCGCCATTCCGGTCCGCGGCAACGAGATCGACACGGACCAGATCCTGCCGGCGCGCTTCCTGAAGGCGGTCACCTTCGAGGGACTCGGCCAGTTCGCGTTCTTCGACCAGCGATTTGATGAGACCGACGACCCGCTCGAGCATCCGTTCAACGACGACCGATTCACCGGTGCGTCGATCCTCGTCGTGAATTCGAACTTCGGCTGTGGCTCCTCGCGCGAGCACGCCCCGCAGGCGCTCATGCGCTGGGGGATCGACGCCATCGTCGGCGAGAGTTTCGCGGAGATCTTCGCGGGCAACTGCCTCGGCCTGGGCATCCCGACCGTGACGGCCGATCACGAGGAAGTCACTGCGCTGCAGGACTGGATCGACGACAATCCCGACGAGACGATCTCGCTCTCCGTCGCGGACGAGACCGTCACCTACGGCGAGACGGCGCTCGACGTCTCTGTGGACGAGGCCCAGCGGCGGGCACTCGTCGACGGCAACTGGGACACGACGGCGCTCATGCGCCAGAACCCCGAGTCCGTTCGCCAGACGGCCGAATCGCTCCCCTACGTCGACCTCGAACACGGCGACGGTATCGGGCGATCGGGAGGGACCGGTGGCGGTGACGGGCGATGACCGACGGAGCGCCCGGTAGTCGGAGCGACGAGCCCGGCACCGGCGACGATTCAGCAGGCGTCGATTCTGGCACCGGCGACGAGACGATCGTCGTGATCCCGGGCGATGGTATCGGCCAGGAGGTCGTTCCAGCCGCCGTCGACGTGCTCGAGGCGCTCGATCTGGGGTTCGAATTCGCGTCGTACGAGGCGGGCGACCACGTCGCAGAAGAGCGGGGCACGCCGCTCCCCGCGGAGACGCGCGCGGCCGTCGAAGCGGCCGAGGCGACCCTCTTCGGCGCCGCGGGCGAGACGGCCGCAGACGTGATCCTCCCCCTTCGGAGCGCCGTCGACTCCTTCGTCAACGTTCGCCCGGCCCGAGCGTACCCCGGCGTCGACGCCGTGCGGCCGGAGACCGACCTGGTCTTCCTCCGCGAGAACACCGAAGGCGTCTACGCCGGGCTGGAACACCGACTGAGCGATCAGGTCGCGACCGGGACGCGCCTGACGACGCGCGCGGCATCCGAACGACTCGCCGAGTTCGCCTGTTCCTACCTCGCGGACGTCGAGACCGACTCGTTCACGGTCGTCCACAAGGCGAACGTGATGGGCGAGACCGACGGGCTCTTTCGCGAGGCCGTCTTCGACGTGGCGACCGATCGCGGCGTCGAGCCCGACGAGGTCCTCATGGACGCCTTCGCGACGCGGGTCTGTCTCGACCCGACGCAGTTCGACGTCGTCGTCTGTCCGAACCTCGCCGGCGACGTGCTCTCCGACCTGGCGGCCGGCCTCGTCGGCGGGCTCGGCCTCCTCCCCTCCGCGAATCTGGGGCCCGAGCGCGGGCTGTTCGAGCCGGTCCACGGAACGGCACCCGACATCGCCGGGGAGGGTGTCGCGAACCCGAGCGCGACGATCCTCTCGGCGGCCATGCTCCTGGAATTCCTCGGCTACGACGCCGAGGCGCGAGCGGTTCGCGGGGCCGTCGAGTCCGTGCTGGAGTCGGGCCCACGGACGCCCGACCTCGGCGGCGACGCGACGACCGACGACGTCACCGGGGCGATCGTCGAACGGTTCGACGTCGAGTGACTGTATCTGACCGCAGCAATTCTGCGTCGGTCGCGAACGCCCGACGCAGAATTTGGCAACTACGTACCCGTAGAATTCGCGTCGAACCCGTCAGAACCCGGTGTCGACGTACGTCTGGTCACGAGGGAAGAGTCGATCGAGCGTCGCGACGACGTCGTCGGGCGCGTCGAGTCGTTCGAGATCGCTCGCCATGCGATAGCCGACGACGACCTGCGAGAGGGTCCCCACGTCGATGGCGAGGTCGGGGTCGGCGCCGCGAACGCGGTCGCACGTCGAGGTGCCGTCTTCGACGACGAGCCGGATCGGGTCGTCGTGCCAGTCGACGAGCGGGTCCTCGATGTCGATCGTCACCTCGGCGTCGACGGCCGGGAACGAGAGCGCTGGGAGCGTCTCGACGGCGTCGACGAGGCGGGCCATCGGCCCGTTCGACAGTTCGCAGTCGAGTTCGTCTGGATCGGTCGCGAGGTCCCGAAGTGGGACGTCGGTTGGAAGGGTGAACGAGAGTTCCGCAATCTGGGAGTCGTGGTTCGCGAGGTACGCACAGAGCGCGAGCAAGGCCTCGGTATCGCGGAACGCGAGATCGCGGACACGCATCGATCGGTCGCCCCACGATCCCTCGATGAAGTAGACGAGGTAGCCGCGCACCTCGCCGTCGTGTTCCCAGACGTAGGCGTAGGGGTCCTCGTCCCATCCCGTGAAGATGCGATGAGTCCACCAGTCGTCAGAGCGATCGATCGAGAGGGCGTACCGCTCTGCCATCGCGTCGTAGACGCCGGCGAGGAGCTCGTACTCGTCGGCGTCGACCGACCGGAACTCGCCCGGTTCGTCGAGTCGGTCCCGCGCGAACGAGAGAACCGACGGCTCGCAGGTGTAGGCGTGGCGCGAGGAGGCGGTCTCCCAGCCGAACTGGCGGTAGAAGCGGTAGCGAAACGGCCAGAGGAGTGAGAAGCGATCGCCGCGGTCGCGATACTCCGAGAGCGAACGGGCCAGGAGGTCCTCGATGTAGCCCTTCCGACGGTGTTCCGGGGGAGAGGCGACCATCGAGAGGCCGGGCGAGGGATGGTGGTCACCGCGGACGAGCGCGTCGAACCAGTGGTGCAGACAGACGACCAGCGGATCGTCGTCCGCCGTTTCGGTATCGAAGAGACCGCGGCGCGCGCCGAGTTGCATCCGCTCGGGATCGTCCTCGTCCGGGTCGAAGTCCACCGGGCCCGACTCGGGAGTGAAGCCGTAGCTGACGTACTCGCTGAACGCTTCGCGGTGGTTCTCGCCGAGGGGGCGATACTCGATCATACCAGATTTGACGGGTGCCATCTCCTATACGTGTCGGTTCGAGTACCGATTTTCCGGTCACGTGGATGGGCGAACTATCCACTCGCGACCACAGCAAACATGTTCCCCCGACCGGCGGGTACCCGACCAGTTTTGCACCACTGACGAGGCTTATGGTTCTCCGGCGCCGCTACGTGAGTATGTCACAGGAGATCCCTGAATCTCGAGAGAAACCACCAGACCTGCCGAGCAACGACGTCACCGAGGGCCCCGATCGCGCGCCACACCGGGCGATGTTCTACGCGATGGACTACGACGAGAGTGACCTCTCCTCGCCGATGATCGGCGTCGCGAATCCGGCGGCCGACGTCACACCCTGTAACGTCCACCTGGACGATCTCGCGAAGGCGGCGTGGACCGGCGTCGACGAAGCCGGCGGCATGCCGATCGAATTCGGAACGATCACCATCTCCGATGCGATTTCGATGGGCACGGAGGGGATGAAGGCCTCGCTCGTCTCCCGTGAGGTCATCGCCGACTCCGTCGAACTCGTCGCCTTCGGCGAGCGTCTCGACGGCCTCGTGACGCTTGCTGGCTGCGACAAGAACCTGCCGGGCATGATGATGGCGGCGATCAGAACCGACCTGCCGACCGTCTTCTGCTACGGCGGAACCATCCTCCCTGGCGAGTTCCACGGCGACGACGTCACTATTCAGGACGTCTTCGAGGGCGTCGGCGCCCACGCCGAGGGCGACCTCTCTCGGGAGGAACTCGACGAACTCGAACACGCCGCCTGTCCCGGCCCCGGCTCCTGCGCCGGCATGTACACCGCGAACACGATGGCCTCGATGAGCGAAGCGCTCGGCCTCGCTCCCCTGGGCTCCGCGACCGCACCCGCCGTTACGGACGAACGCGCCGAGATCGTCGCCGAGGCGGGCGCACTCGCACTCGAGGCAGTCGAAGCGGATCGACGCCCCTCCGACATCCTCACCAGGGAGTCGTTCGAGAACGCCATCACGCTCGACGTCGCGATCGGCGGGTCGACGAACTCCGTCCTCCACCTGCTCGCGCTGGCGGCGGAGGCCGGTGTCGACCTCTCGATCGAGGACTTCGACGAGATCTCCCGGCGCACGCCCCACATCGTCGACGTCCGCCCCGGTGGAACGCACGTGATGGCCGACCTCCACCAGCAGGGCGGGATTCCGGTCGTCCTCCGGCGGCTCCTCGAGGCCGACTTGCTCCACGGCGACGCGATGACTGTCACCGGGGGGACGCTGTCGGACGAACTCGACGCGCTCTCGCTGCCGGCAGACGACACGGTCGACCCGGCGGTCGTCCGCCCGATCGAGGACCCGATCCACGAAGAGGGTGCACTCGTCATCCTCAGCGGCAACCTCGCCCCCGACGGCTCGGTCCTGAAGGTGACCGGTGACGACGAACTCTACCACCAGGGTCCGGCCCACGTCTTCGAGCGCGAAGAGGATGCCATGGCGTGGGTACAGGAAGGGAACATCGAGTCCGGCGACGTCGTCGTCATCCGGAACGAAGGGCCCTGCGGCGGGCCCGGTATGCGCGAGATGCTCGGCGTCACGGCCGCCGTCGTCGGCCAGGGTCACGAGGACGACGTCGCGCTGCTCACCGACGGCCGCTTCTCCGGCGCGACGCGCGGGCCGATGATCGGCCACGTCGCACCCGAGGCGTTCGACGGCGGGCCGATCGGCGCCATCGAAGACGGCGATACGGTGACCGTCGACATCCCGAATCGCGACCTGTCCGTCGACCTCTCTGACGACGAGATCGCGTCCCGACTGGCGGCGCGTGACGATCCCGAACCCGCCTACACCTCGGGCGTCCTCGCGAAGTACGGCCAGGCGTTCGGATCGGCGGCCAACGGCGCGGTGACGAACCCGGCCGCGAAACGAGACGAGTGACCTCCTCCCACAGCTGACGCCGTGGGCTATCTCCTCGTGTCGCTGTAGCGCGCTCCACAGCAGGGTCCGACTGCGCCGATCGAAGATCACTCGTCGTCACGATCCGACGGCCGAAACTGGATACGGAGCCAGTCGGCTATCTCGATCGTCGAGAGGTCGGCCCCGAAGTAGACGAGCATCGAGACGGCGGTCGCGACGAAGACGACGGTCGGCTGACCGTTCATGAGAACGACGAACGCGCCGAACGCGAGCGTCAAGAGAGCGAACGAGCGCGGATCGGTGTTCGAGGTGCCGTCGGTAGTCATGGTGATGGCTCGAACGATTCGGGGAACCGGGACGCGGTACGGGACGACCTGTCTCGCCGGGTCCATACCACTCGATCGTACCCTGGTGCGGACGGGAGCGGTTGATATCGGCTCTCCCGAATCCTTCACGCACCACTAGAGTGGCGGGGATGATCAGTGTCCCCGACCCGATTCCGATACACCGCCTGCGACCGATTCGGTCGCTACGCGAGGGTTCGAACGGTGAGGAAAGCGTTGTCGGTTTCCAATACCCATTTCCGATTTTGAGCCTGCGCCATAGTGTCGAAATCAGTGCGTCAGTCGCGATACGTTTTCGCGAATGGAGCGGAAGAATCCGTCGCCTGTGTGCGATTCGAGCGCCCGCTGAAGGGTCGAGTTTTCCGGTTCGTCCCGGATAACGACCTCGAGGTAGGGTTCGAGCTGCTCGTAGTTCTCCGCGAGGATGACCGAGTGATCGTCCGTATCGTGATCGACGACGTTCGCGTCGGCGAGTTTCGGCACGTGACACTGGACGGACGAGACGTAGACGCTCTTGTAATCGTTCTTTGGCACCTCGTCCGGGGGCACGTCGTGTTCCCACCCCGCGACGGTTTCCGCCAGTCGCGACAGCTCGACGTGCTCGGTCCGGCCCCTGAGCGCGTAGAGGAGGTACCGACGACGGCGGTTCGCGAGTAATTCGAGGATAGTGTCCGCCGTGAGATCCTCGGATTCCGCTTCCTCTGTAAGCGGTGCCATAACCACTAGTTACCCGCTTACCGGCAAAAGTGTGTCTTGAATATCCGTTCGTCAAGTATACGGGCCGAAGACTGTCCCTACCGAGTACCGTCGACGGGGGACCGGTCGGTACCCACCCAGTACCACACCGGCGACGCCATTCGAAATCCTTTTTTGTGCTATCGACGGAGAACCGTACAGGCCGCCTTAGCTCAGACTGGGAGAGCACTCGACTGAAGATCGAGCTGTCCCCGGTTCAAATCCGGGAGGCGGCATTAGACTCACAGTTCAAATGCCTGCGGAACTGTGCGCATCGATTCTCCGGGTGCGGGTTGAACTGACGGCCTGACCTTCCCTCTAAATCTGTTGACCAGACTCTGCTTTCGGTTCTATATCGTTGCTAGCTGGTGACGCTCAGATCGTGTACCAGCTGGTCGCGCGCGCGAAAGGATTATGTCCTTCATCAAATTCGCTGTTCCATATCCTCGACACCACGCCCTCGCCGGTATGAACTTCTCCGAGATGGCTCGACAATGAGGCACTGTAGCCGTCTTGACCTGCTACTATTCTCGTAGCGGAGAGTCAGGGTCACTTAGCCGGTCATAGCGTCAAAGACGCTCTCTGAATCAGAGGATTTGCTGGAGTACAGCGTCGATGCGATTAATGATGGGCTCGCAATCACCGTCGCGTCGTGCTGTCTCTCGCAGTGCATCGAACGAGTCAGCAAGGTCAGTTGTCATCTTGTCATCCATGTCGGTCACGTCGATTACAGGCAGTTCTTTGAGAGTACCTGGCCCCAGTTTTTCAAAACCACCTTGCCGTGTCTGCGTGTGATTGCGAACGACACGCTCGGCAACGCCGCTATTCAAATACGCGAGCAACGCCTTCAGATCCGTCTCATTCACCGTCACGTCATAGAGCCCATCGAAGTTGTGGATGTTACGGGCATCTGTCTCATTCAGCCGGAACGTGAATCCGTCTCGGCTCCCATTTTGAACCAGCACCCGAGGAGGGTCTTGCCTCTCCGGCCGGTACCAGTACGGGCGGTTTTCGAGCGCAGTCGTCCCTGGCAGACCGTGCTCCATGACACCGTCGCGCAGATATGCGAGCAGATTCCCTACCATGCCAGAGTCGTCGGGTAGTACCGATGAGTCACCGGCTACCTGCTCGCTGAACACGTGAATTGACTCCGGAATCGCTTGGATCGCGTCAGGATCGAACAGCCACACGTCTTCCCCTCTCTCCCGTAGTGCCTCCCAGTCTTCGTCACGGAAATCATACCCGTCGACGAGTCTCGGCTGCCGAATCAATCGTGACAGGTACTGGTTGTCGAGTTCAAGATTGTCTACCTCGGTCTGTGAGAGGCAGAAGAAATCGACTGCGCCAGTTGTCATCCCTCGATGAACTGTGACGAACTCTCCTAGTCGTGTGAGATTGCTCGTATCGATGTCTGTCGGGGTGAATAATGCCTCCCAGTTCTTGGTCGGATCAAGCTGTGCTTGTGGCACGCAATGGATCGACCCCCAGTCAGTGTTCCCTGGCGTGCCGTTCTCGACTGCTACACGAAGATCGTACCCATCAACTGATTCATCAACGCGAATGAACCGCGTATTGCCACCCGATTCGTTCTCAGGTGTTGCTTCCAAGAACGTGATGAGGGCAGTCGTGTGAGCGTCCGGGAAGATTCGTTCACCAGCCGGATCAAATTGGACGAACGCCTTGATCGAGAACGTCTCCAGGAGGAACCGCTTGAGTGATTCTCCATAGCGCGCCGTGAGGATGCTTAGTGGTGTGAGGAATGCCGCGCGATCAGCCGGGGAGAGAAACTGCCGTGCGTGGTAGAAAAAGTACGCGTGGAGCGGCGATCGTGCGCTGATTTCGCTCTCGATCGATTGCTCGATTTGCGTGTTGATTCGGTCTTTGTACGCTGCAGGGAGTGAATCTCCACTCGTGTACGGCGGGTTGCAGATGATCGCGTCGACACCTCGCTGTAGGTCATCCGGTGAGAGGTCGAGGAAGTCCGCCGCATGCGGTTCGTGCGCCTGCCTATACAATGTCAACGCGGTCGTGCCCATGAGATGCGAGAGACGACTCCGGTCAATCCCGTGTACGTGGACTGGTTCTGTACTCAGGTCCCACTGCGGGTGGAGTGGGCTCGAAAGGACACCTGCTCCCATCCCTGGGTCAAGTACGCTATCATCGCCATCGGCTGCCCACGTCCGCATGAGCGTCCCGACGTTCGGCGGCGTCCGGAATTGGCCGAGTTTCTGGCGGTCGTCGTTCGACATCAGGTCCGCATAGAGTCGGCCGATGGTTTCAGCTGGTTCTCCCGACCCCAGTAACCAGTCCCGAGCGTTAAGCACTGGTTCGAGATCGAGGTCGTCAGCGAGCCACACCAGCTCATCAAGAACGTACTCGTTGAACGCTGGATTCTCTGTTTGATCCACTGCTTGTCGAAGTGCCTCTCGCTCATTGGGAGGAAGCGATGGCAGGTCACTGTGTTGGTGGTGCCATTCGTAGAGTGACGTTTTGAGAAGTACGTTCAGCACAGCTTGCCGAGCGATGATTGTTCGCGTGCGCTTGGCAGCCGGACTGTCAAACCCGTGGAGTTCGCACCACTCTGTAACCTGATCCTGTAGTGATTCGGGCAGCTGGGGATCGAGGGCATCAAGAACAGCGTCGGCTGCCGTCCGAAGTCTCTTTACGAGGGTTTCATACGTGCTCTCGTCGAATCGATCCGGAGCTGGTTCCCAATCACTGTCACTCGGTCTCTCAGTCCCGTAAGGCGTGACAGGTGACTCAACTTCCCCGCTCTGGGTATCGGTAACCCGTTCGGTATCTTGGGAGGTGTAGCACTCACCAGTAGACAGTCGTAACCGGCCGACAGAATCTGATTCTGTAGCAGTGTGAGACATCAGAGTAATGCAGTTTCATGACCTTGTGAATTAAAAAGGTAAGCCACTCAAGGGGTTGCCGTTCTACCCGGTACACAGCTATGGTCGCACCGGACGCCGCGACAGGAGTGGTATTTAGCCTCGTCTGTCGGGATGCTTTGGGTCGTCCAGATTAAACCTATACCTCGTCAAGAACCTGATTCCAGAGGCCGGGAAGATGGTTAATTCGTTCCCATCCCGTTGCTTCATCTACATCCTCGTCAACAATCGTGATGTCCGTAAAGTAGTCGTCAAGGACTTCAGCGCGTTCCATCGCCAGTGGCGGAGAACAGTAATCCTCCTCAACCCAGACCGCTTCACCGCTCGCAGGATCGAACCGGGCCTGCTGTAGCGCCGTCGTCATCGCACGACCAAACGGCTCAATCTGCTCGATTTCACCGCTATCTAATCGCTCACGTAACGAGGTCAACCGATCACGTTTTGGCTGAGCCCGCACGAATCGATAGGCCATAGCGTAACTATCGTGCTACAGATTATAAGCTTCGACGTGACTGTGGAGTGGACGCGCCAGGTCGTGATCGCCCCCTCCCAGTCTCTCCATAGCGAGGTTCGGTAAGTGTCTCTGGGAGTCTACAGCGTATGCTCCACTACCGCTCCACGGCATGCTTTTATTCGTTTCAGGCCGCTTCCGTGTTTATGGATGAACTGACAGCGAATATCTCGTTCGACAGGTTCGCGGATATGCCGGAGTTCTACGGATCGGGGGCTGCGAAATACCGCCTGACGATGGTGAAAGAGCGGGATGACTTTCTCGATTTGTTCGCTGGCGCTCGTCACGTGGACGCCGTGACGTACGCGGAGACGCCCGAATTGATGGTAACGATGCTGACCGAGTACGACATCGGCTCGCTCGACGTGCTCATCGGGAACGCGGAAAACTACGCCGACCAGGTGAGCGAAGTCTCGACAGCCAGGTCTCTCGTCCGACTTCGACAGGACAACCGACTCACGGTTCGATTGAAGAACCGAAAGACTGTCCACTCTAAGATTTACCGAATTGTCATGCCGGACAACACGGTGAAGCTCGTCCAAGGGTCGGCCAACCTCTCGCGGAACTCCTGGGAGTACCACACGAACCAGATATCCGTTTTCAAGACCGACGTCGGAACCGAACTGGACGAAGAGTTCGAGCGGTTCCTCAACGAGTACCGCGAGGGGTACAGCGACCAGACGCTCCTCGAAGGGCTCGTCAAGGCGCTGGAGGAAGCCGATTCGCCGGAAGAGCGGGAGAACCGCATCGAGTACTGGGTTGGTGCCGGTGACCTCGACGTGAGCGACACTGCCGCCCTAAATCAGGACGCCGTCGAGGACCTGAAAGATGTCGCCGACCAAATTACTGCCGTCGTCGACGACCCAGAGGAGGCTAACGAGACAGTTGCGTTCGTCGAAGAACCCGAGAACGCCGACCGAAACGTCGTCGAGCCGGACGCTCCCACAGACGAGGAAGACTCGTCCGTCGACCCGGACGACGACGAGTCACCGGACGTCGGGCTCGTCGAGTCGGATCACGAAACGGGGCTGGGATGGACTCGACCGTCCGCGGATTCGTGCGCCCGACGAGAAAATACGGATGGGAACCAGCAAGGTGGATAAGGACACTGCCGACGAGTTCGGGGCTGGTCTTCGTGACCGCGGTGCGACCGTCGAGGACCACAGCATTACCGCGCCGTTGAGTGCGTATAACAACCAGGTCAAGGAGTCGACGGCTATTCCGACGATGTCGGTCCTACCGGAGACCGAGCAGGTCGTGATCGGTGAGGATGACGAAATGATTCTTGTCGCCACCGACGAACCGACCCCCGAAGTCCTGGATCACTGCCTCGAAACCATCGAAGACTACATCGAGACCGTCGAGAACCACGGCCACACGCAATCCGAGACCGCAGTAATGGCGCAGATGTACGAAGCGTTCCTCTACGGGTTCTGGGCACCGTTCGCCAACCAGTACGCCGAGGCGTTGTCGTCTCCGTCTCGGACGCTGGACAACGTCCTGCAACACTTGTACATCGAAGGGAAGAGCGACGCGGGGAAGGACAAGCTCACCGAGTACATCCTGCGACTCGTCTCCGACAACACAGTTATCTCCGGTGTGGATGCAGACGACGTCGGCGTCAAGGAGGTCCGCGGCGTCCGCGAGTGGGACACATGCTTCCCGTACGCCATCATCGACGCGGAGAAGGAGAAGATCCAGCGGTGGAGCCCAATCCGAAACTACTGGGGCGACTGGACGCCCACCAGCGTCGATCAGCCGTGCCTCATATTCACGACCAATGACGCGCTCCCGAAATCCGAGTTTCGGAACCGAATGAAAATCCTGAGCATGGACGTTTCCTTCCCCTCCAACCCGGAGGACCCGGGCTTCCGCGAAGCGCAAGAAGACCTTTCGGACGTGCTGGAACGGCAGAACCCGATCTTCAGTTACGTGGCCCGCCGAATGCTCACCGAGCAACCGTGGACCGATGGGAACGGCACTATCGAAGACGTTCGCCGCATCGTCCGTGAATTCTACGACAAAGCGGGTCGAGAGCAGCCCGAGTACTTCCCCGCTGACGAGCCGGCCGAGAAGACGTATGACACGGGACGGTTGAAGTGGCAGCGCGACATTCAAGGCGGCCGTGTCACGTTCGAGTCGGAGCCGAATGCCATCACAGCTGACTTCGACCGCGAAGAGTACGAGGTGTACGACTACGAGAAGCGTCTCCCCAAACGGTTCATGTCCGAGAAATCGTCCACGAGCGTCTACATCGGCGCACCCGAGGAATTCGCCGAGTGGATCGGATACTCCGTCAACGACCTCCTGAACGGAGCGGCCGAAACCGGCACAGACACCGAGCAGTCAGCCACCACAAAAGACGCATCGGATACGGACAACTCCGGCGGATTCCTGTCTCGGTTGTTCGGGGACTAGTCGCCTCGATCCCTGTCCACCTCTCGCGGTACTACACGAGTTCCATCGCCAGCTCGGTCAGTCGGTAGCGATACGCTGGTCGGACAAACACAATCTGCCCGTAGTACTCCGATTTCGTGACCTCTTCAGCAGACTCAATTGCTTCAACAGCCGTATTGAGCCGGTCCACTGGGTCACCGGACCGTAGAAAGTCGATGACCTGCTCTGGCTCGACACCAAATTCCGCGGCTAAAATGTTACGAATTGTTCGACCAGCACCGCCAGCGACGGCGACAGACGGTGCTGTCACTCGGGCTTGCGGTCCGTCCCGCTCGGCAGCATCCTCAGAAAGTGCAGTGACATCTAGTTCGTCGTCGATATGCGCGAACAATGCGTCCAGATTCGCTTCCCCTTCCTCAGCCACCTGTCCCGACCACTTTCACCTCGGTAGGACGAGTTTTAATTCCTTGGACGTTATTCATCTCCGATAGGACATTAATGCAGAATTATCAGCCATTTTGGTGCCACACGGTCATCGGAAAACAACACTCAACAAGGAGTAACTAAGATTATGCGCTTAGCACACGCAGCCGATATACACCTCGGTCACCGGCAATATGGGCTCTCACAACGAGAAGTCGATGGGCGACTCTCGTTTCAGAAATTCCTCTCCCAGGCACGCGAACACGACGCCGACGCGATTCTGATTCCAGGCGATTTATTCGACTCACGGGATATTCGCCCCGAGACCCTCCAGCAAACGGAGGATATCCTCGAAAATGTCGATAAGCCAATTATCGTTTCGCCGGGGAATCACGACCAGAATATGAGTCGACGGCGCTCACTCACGTGGCTGCAGTACCTGAATAATCGTGGAATCATCACCCTTCTCTCCGCGGACCTCACTGGCGACCAGGCCTCATTCGTCCAGACAGATGCAGATGATCCACGTAAGGGCGGTGGCGGATACGTCGACCTAAAACGGGACGGCAATCTAGTCCGGTGTTTCGGACTTCAGTACCGCGGCGCGTACATCGAACGGGATCTCCCTGCCGTCGCGGACGGTATCAGGACTGTGAACGATACCGAGGATGAACCCGACGTGTCGATTCTTCTCGCACACTTCGGTGTTGATGACGCCGTCCCGGATCTAGGTGCGAACGTCGCACGCTCTGCACTCACCGACATCGAAGATCTTGTCGATTACATCGCGCTCGGACACATCCACAAGCAGTACGAGAGCGGAGATGCCGCTCACAACCCTGGAAGCCTCGAAGCTTTCGACATTCAGGAAGGCAGGTGGAGCGACGAGCATGGGTACTACATCTACGATACAGAGACCGGAACCGCTGAGCACCACTTGTCGAAACGCCGTCCCTACGTCACGCTTGATTTCGATGTCTCCGGGTACCGGACGTTCGAAGACCTCCGCGGTGACTTCGAAGACGAAGTCGCTGACGCACGGTCTGATGTCGAAGGCACCTGCCAACGTAGTATCTACCGCGACGGCAATGATGGGCGACGCTCTCCACTCATCAATCTCCGTTTGGAGGGGACACTTCTGCTTGATCACGCGACCTTCGACGTTGAGACGCTGACTGACATCGTCGAAAAGGAACTCGACGCGTTGTACACGCAACCGACAAACCACACCGAACGGAAAGCGGTGCAGGAACTTCTCGGGGATCTTGAGCGGGATGAGGCGTTCAATCCCGATGGTACCGTCAACACGGACGCGCTCCAGGAGCGTGTGTTCACGACTATCGCTGGGGAGTCCAGATATAATGGCGAGACGAACGCCGTTGCAGAAACGCTGGACCGCACGGAGAATCTCGTCAACGAGGACAGCCAGTCCACAGCGGGGGTCGCAGAATACCTCCGAGAACGACGTCGTGAACTCTTCCCGGATGGAGCGGGTGCGGAAGATGACGAGGAGGTGGTGGAATGAGCCTCCAAATCGACCAGGTCACGCTGAAGAACATCAAGAGCTACGCGGACGAGACGACGATCACAATCGGTTCCGGTGTCACTGCGATCCTCGGAGATAACGGCTCCGGAAAGAGCACCATTCAGGAAGCCATCGGGTACGCTCTCTTCGACACGCATCCCTTTCAGAATCAAGAACGCTTGGTTCGGGACGGCGAGTCCTCTGGCCGAATTGAGGTCACGTTTACAGTACGGGAAACTGGCGGGATATATACCGTCCGTCGGCAAGCTGGCGGCGGTACCTATGAAGTCCTCGACGAAAACGGAGATCTTCTTAGCCTTGATACTGCCGGCGAAGTCAAGGAGTGGGTTTGCACGCGGCTCGGTGTTGATACCCCAGACGATCTCTCGGAGATCTGGGAACGCAGCGTCGGTGTGCCTCAGACCGACTTCATTTCTGACTTTACTCAGACTGAGACGGACCGGATCGATACGTTCGATCCCCTCTTCGATATTGAGCGGTACCGTGAGGCGTACTCCTCCCTCAGTGGACTGGAAGACGAATTCGAGGACGAGATCGGAGAACTGGAGGACGATATCACACGTCTGGAGGAACGACTCGAAGACCTTCCAGAGGCCAAGCGGGACGTAACTAACTACGAGGATCAAGTTGAGGAGCTGAAAGAGAAAATCGCGTCACTGACTGACGAAATTGACGATCTCGGAGAAGAAAAGGACGATCTCGAATCACTGCAGGCTGATCTCGATGATGCTCGGCAGGAACTGACCCGGTTCGAAGAGGACAAGATACCCGCACAGAAGACAACACTCTCAAACGCCAAAGATAGGCGTGAGAAGGCGCAGAAAGCGAAAGAACGTCTTGAAGAGGTCAAGGACGACCACGAACGGTATCTGGAGGCCCAAAAGCGACTCGATAAACTGGAAGAGAAACGTGAGAAGCGCGATGACCTAAACTCTCGTCTCACAGAACTCAGCGGAGATATTGACCGGGTACGCGACGAGATCTCACGGCTGAAGGAGGACAAACACGAGGCTGAAGCAGCGCATAACCGCGTCGCGGAACTGGAGCCAAAGAAAGAGCGGTACGAATCCCTCGAAGCGGAAATCGAAAATCTGTATGAAAAACAGGAGCGTGTCGAGGAAATCGATGAACGACTCGATGACATCGCTGATGAAATCGACGGTCTAGAGACCAACGCAGAGGAACTTCGTGAGGAAATCGAGGAAGCGAAGGGTCGGCGTGAGGAAGCAAACCGACTCACTGAGTTCCAGGAGCAACGACAAGAGCTCGTTGCCAAGAAGAAATCACTGAAAAACGAACATCAGACGTGCCGCGAGCAGAACGAGGAGCTCCGCGCGATTGAGTTGGGTGAGGCGTCGGAAGTTTCGTGTCCAACCTGCGATCAGCCTGTTACCGCCGAGCACCGCGAGAGCGTGCTCGAAGAGAACGAAGACCGTATCGAGGAAATCACGAACACAGAAATTCCGACGGTCGAATCGGAAATCGAAGCTCTTGATGATGACATCGAGTCCGCAAGGAAGGCCAAAGAAGTAGTTAACCAGATCCCGCAACTAGAAGACCAACTCGATGGTATCATTACGGAAATTAGTGATCTCCGTTCAAAGCGGGAGGAACTCGATATGGAGCGTGAGAATCTCACTGACGCTCTCGACAATCTTCCGGAAAAGAAAACTGAACGCAATGAACTCGACGGCGTTGTCGATGAGTACCATACTGCCAAGGCCAAAGCCACAGACGTCGATGAAACTGAGGCCGCTCTCCGAGATGCGCGTCGCACTTTAGGCGAGCGTCTGCTTGAATATCAGCGCGTTCAAGACGATCTCGCCGATTTCGATGATCTCGACACTGAGATCAGCGATGCGGGCGCGGTTATCGAAGAGACTGAAGACGCCCACGAGACGTACATCCGGAAAGAAGACGACGCGGCCGAACTCCCTGAACGCCAAGAAAAAGTCGAAGCGGAGCAGGAAGAGCTGGAGTCCTTGCGGGAGGAACGTGATGATGTCGAAGAGATGTTCGAGGGCCTCCAGTCCGAGTTCGATCCCGAGCGTCTCACTACCATCGAGAGTGAGCTCCGAGAGTTGCGTACCGACCGTTCGAAAGCTGAGGGTAAACTGGAGGATAGAAAGTCGGACCTGCAGGACGCCCACGACGAACTGGACGACCTCAAAGAAAAACAGGAGCGCAAACAGTCGCTGGAAACTGAGATCGAAGAAGTGCGGCGTGACCAAGAGTTCGCACGGTGGGTTCGCAACAGTCTCCAGCAAGGCGCTGAGGATCTCCGCGATCTCGTCACGAGCGAGATCGGTGACCGTGCGAACATGATCTATCAGCAGCTCCGCGGGAACCCGACTGAGACGCTCGTCTGGGACAAAACATACAACTTGCGCGTACGCGTCCGCGGACAGAACAAGCCGTTCGACACGCTCTCCGGCGGTGAGAAAATGGCCGCAGCGCTGTCTGTCCGCCTTGCCGTTCTCGAACAGATCGCGTCCGTCGGCGTCGCCTTCCTCGATGAGCCGACTGCGAACCTCGACCAACAGAAGAAACAGAACCTCGTGGCGCAACTCGAAGACTTGGACGAGTTGAATCAACTCTTCGTCGTGAGTCACGACCGGACGTTCGAATCAATGACCGAGCGGACAGTCGAACTGAACAAAGACGAAGACCGGGAGGTGTCCCAGGTGGTGTCCGAGTAATGCCGTTCTACCCAGAAAGCGCGCTCGATGGGCTCCGTGAACATACCAGTGAGATTCGAGAGTTCGCACGCGACGAGTCCGACACAGTGGCGAAGTACCAAGACGCGTTGCGGGACGCGCTCAAAGACTACGAAGCAGATCCGCTTCAGGCGGAACTCGGTCCCGGCCGCTATCCCGGTGCGCTCCCAACCCGCGAATGGAACGACAACGGTGCCCCAGTCGTTCCGTTTGAGCGATCAGCGTCGTGGGACAATCACGAGGCCGTCAACGAGTACGCGAAAGACGTCTTGGAAGGCGTGACGACAATTGCAGCCGACGGGTCGGAACTCGGTCCGACGAGTGAATTCACCGTTCCGCTCGGCCTCGTGCAAGTCGCGTGGATGGCAAACCATCACCACGAGGACGGCAACTACGACGAAGGTGTCAACACGCGGGTCCTCGGACCACGCGCAGTCACCACAGCCTCTGACAGCGAGGACGGGCTCCGGTACCCGGACGGGCAAGCACCAGGGCACGAACGCTACCGCGACGAAGGAAAGACAGTCATCGAGTGCATCGAGCGCTTCGCGGAACTCAACCCACCACCGGTCGTTCTGTACGATGGGCCGCTCGTCCCCACGTTCGCCAACACGTACGCTCCCGACGTGCGCGACGGGCACTATCGCCGCACGATGGCCCGCGTACTCGCAGCGAGCGAACATCACGGCGTCCCAGTCGTTGGGTACTCGGCTGGAAGCACGCGGACCAACATCGCCAAACTTCTTCGCCGAACGTACAGAGACCGCCTGCACAATGAACCGTTCGTCGCAGACTCCCGCATCCTCGATGCGTTCACGACCAACTGGGGTGACCGATCACAGCTATTCATCCACCGGCAAGACGGCACCGTCGACGCGATGGAAGCCAGCTACCGGGGAGCCACTCACGAGTTCGCCACGGACGTCCTGTTCACGTACCTCGACATCCCTGACGGGAACGCAATGGACTATCTGGAGTTCCCCGGCTGGATTCTCCGCGAGGGACTCGTCGACGACGTGATTGATGTTGTGCGGGCCGAGACTGGCGTCGGTCGCGGCTATCCGGAGGTCCTCCAGCAAGCGGACGCAAACGCTGTCCTGAACACAGACGCTGAGCGCCGGTTTCTCGCGCTCGTTCAGAACTTCGCCGAAGAAGAAGAAGGTCTCCCCATCGAGTGGGACGCGAAAACTCTGAGTAAACAGCGACGACGCCGCTGACACAGACACCAAATTAAGTCATCATGACACAGACAACCTCAACCGACGATGCACCGGTGATCACTGCAAACGACCTCACTCTTGGAACAGTTGCCGAGTCGCACTCGCAAATGGACTATGTCGTCGAAGTGTACCGCGAACGTGAGCGCGAACGTCCGCCTGAGAAACAGGACTACAAATTCGGGCAGCCAGTGTACACAACCACGACAATTCGTGGGACCGAGTACGCCCTTATCGGCGTGGTCTACGATTCACGGCTCGTCGACCCTGACCAAGGCCGCGCCGGCCCTCGCCTCTCGAACCCGGATCAAGAACTGTTCGTCCCAGGATACGTCGACGAGAAACGCACACTCCTCGGTGTCGCGTTTCTCGGCTACGCAACCCTTGAACCCGCCTCAAACGGGTCGAACTTCACGGATGTCTCGCAAGAAATGCCGCCGTGGACACTCGAAATAGATGACTCGATCCGCAAGCTCCCGCGAGCAGGCTTCGAGCAGTTCCACTTCCCCGACGGCGATCTCCGGCTACAGTACTACGACCGGCTTATCTCCACAGCCGACCAATTCGGGGCCGAGGTGACGCTTGCTCTCCTCGACCAGCTCCGCGACGGGACCGCCGCTGACGAGGAGCTCCTGGACGTCATCGAGCAGAAAGTCCGCTGGGAAACGAGCAGCGACCGCGGGGTGGTCAGATGAGCAACGACCTGCCCGACCCGCCGCAGAATCGAAATGTACCTGCCGCATCGGACACGGTCGTCGGGACCGTCGAACAACCCGGCGATTCCGCCGACGAGTTTCAGTTCATCGCCCCGAACGACATCGACGTCCGGACGGGCGAGTTCATCGTGTACAACACGACCGTCGAAGGCGAACACCACAACGTTCTCGCCCGCGTCACAAACACCGAACAGGAACGCGGCCTCCCTGGTGACTTCCTCGCCAACCCGGGCGTCGATTCCGACGCCGTCGCCGACGCCCTCGGCGTCCCCACTGGCGATGTCGAACTAAACAGCGTGACCGCACGCATCATCGGGTACTTCAACGACGACATGGGGACGTTCACCAACCCGCGATCACTCCCTGACCCCGGATCACGCGTCTACCTTGCCAACAACGCCTTCCTCGAAGCTGTCCTTCCAAACGCAGACTGGGAAAGTGACGCCGGACTCGCCCACGTCGGCTGGCTGCTCAATCGGCCAGCACGCGACGCGAACGTCTTCCTCCCCATTGACGAATTCGCCTCAACCCACCTCGCCATCCTCGCGTCGACAGGCAGCGGGAAATCCTACACCGCGAGCGTCATTATGGAAGAAATGATGCGGCCGTCCTCCCGCGCCGCCATGCTCGTCTTCGACCCGCACGGCGAATATGACACACTCGAAGATATGCGGAAATCAAAGTACGAGGACGTATTTAGCGACGGTGACTACACCCCGGAGGTCAACATCGTCCAACCGGACGAGATCACAATTGCCATCCCCGACCTCAACTACGGCGATCTCCTCGCACTCTTGGATGGCCCGAGTGACAAAATGAAATACATCCTCCAGAAAGCCTGGCGCAAACTCCAACAGGAAACAAACGACATCAGCGCTCACGACCTCGTCCGGACATGCTATGAGGAGGACGGCGAGCAGAGTGACACTGCAGAAGCACTGGAGTGGCGGATTCAACGCGCACTCGGCCGTGACCTATTCGTTCGCGCCGCCCGTGAGGATTTGACGGACCTCGTCGCACCGGGCCAAGTGACTGTACTCAAACTCAACCAACTGTCGAAAGACGATCAGCAGATGCTTGCCGCCGCACTCCTCCGAAAACTGTACGAAGCCCGCGAGGAAGCGATGCGGGGCGACGATGACCGACTCGACTTCCCGCTGTTCACACTCCTCGAAGAAGGCCACCGCTTCGCCCCCGACGGCAACGCACGGTCACTCGGCATTCTCCGAACAATCCTCTCCGAAGGCCGCAAGTTCGGCTTCGGTGTCGGCATCATCTCTCAACGCCCCTCGAAACTCGACGCCGACGTTCTCTCCCAATGCGGTACCCAAGTCATCATGCAGATCCAGAACCCGAACGACCAACAAGCCATCCAGCAATCCGTCGAAAGCGCCGGCCAAGACGTCCTCGACGAACTCCCCGGCCTCACCCCCGGCCAAGCAGTCATCTCCGGCGACGCAATGAACACCCCCGTACTGACACGCATCCGGCACCGCCACACCGAACACGGCGCGGACAGCCTCAATGCGACGTCGGAATGGCGCACAAGCTGGGAAACACACAATGAAGAACAGAACCGAAGCGTCGTCAACGCCTACGACGAAGAAGAAGACGACGTAGACGACACTGCCCTCTGAACCTAGCTCATTCTCAGCGACCCCCACGCGATCTCCAACGTCAAAGATACTTCTCTCCTCATCGTTGTCGATGAAGCCCACAACTACGTCTCCGGCCACCACCCTCCGCGAACAGTACATCGTCAACCGCGCTCGTTACGCCGTCAAACAAGGTCGCAAAAATAAACTCGGCCTCTTCAGGATTTCCCAAATCCCCGATCAGTTTCGTAGTACGGATAGTATCGTTCCAGTGGATAAGCAGCGGGCCCTGACAAGAGTTCGAAACGGAGTACCAGTGATGCAAGTTTATAACGTGTCGGCTGGAGTTACTACATACGGATTTCGACGGCACTCTCTTGAGTATGCACGAGACTGGTGAACATAGGTTGCCTGGCAGTGCGGTTGTCGATCTCTTCGATCAAGATTCCGTTGTATACGGGTTTGCTCCAAATCAGGAGTTCAAGCGTCTTGATGATGAGCAACAGCGACAGATCTCGTCTGCTCTTGCTGGTGAATTCTCGATAGATACTATCTCAACTCTGTGGGGAGATCTGCAGGAATGGAAGGGTGGTAATGTTCGTGCGATGGGTCGTGAGGAATCGCTGTTCGCTCAGATTGTCAGCGGTGATGGTCCTCACGACGATCCCTCAGAGCTGAAGGTTCGACGAGAACAGGTTGTTGAGACGGGATGGGATGATGAGGCGTGCCGGTGTGCATGGACGTTATATGGATTGTCTCAATCGGTTTCGCTTGCCGTTGTGAGCGAGGAATGCGCAGTGACTGATGAGCAATTGCGTCTGTACCGCGGTCTGAGCGAACGATATGATGTTCCGCATGTACTGGCTGCGGCAATCGATGATCCGTCCCAGCAGTCATTCTCAGTGCCGGCAACAGTCCTCAATAATTACACTCCGAGTGAGGGGAACGCTGCAGGGTACAGCCCAATTGTGGTTGAGAAGGAGGTTGACGTGACTGATATTATACTGGCCCCCGATTATATTACGCAGTATTCTGATGACACTGGACTACTCACTGACGATGGCGAGTGCAGAGTTCTCGGGACAGTCACAGCAGAATTCTCTGCTGAGGAAGCGGAAGTACTCCTGAAAGCACCGAATGAAAAGGACGGAGGTGTTCAGCATCGGTACTCTATTGAGGAATTCTTTGATCCGCTTCCAAAACCCGACGATCGTAGATTCATCACGTTCATTAATCTTCTAGAGGAGGCTCACGAGCGTATAAAAGGATATTCTCTAGAGAGCACATTTCCCCGTGAAAAACTCTTGGTTACGACCGATGGAGGCATTGAGAGGCTCAGTGACTGGTATGCAGAGGTAGCAGACGACGTACCTGAGAAATCCCCGTCTGTTGAAGAGTCTATCTCCCTCATCACTGACGGGGAAGTACAGTTCTCGTGAGGGGGGAGAGAATAATCATTAGCCTGGTGCGATACTAAAACAGGGATATGCAGTGGTGCTGCTTCGTATAACGACCGAATGGGGCTATGTGTCGATGGAGGACTACACTTTTGAGTGTCGGTATCTAAGCCTTAGGTAAGAACCATGAGTCCAGACGCTGGTGAACGAGGTGAGTACTTGCGAAAAAAGAGCCCTCGAGTTCTATACAACGCAGCCCAGCGTTCGTGGTACGACCGTCACATGGACACGCCACGCGAGTTTCTTCAAGCGTGTATTGCGGCCGAACTCACAGAAGTACTGTCCGATGAGATGCTTCAGTTGCTTGGAGAAGGAGAGTTATATCCGCTTGCAGTGCGATTCTCACAGGTGTTGAGTGATAACGAGGTAGACGAGGAAATGAGACGTGCTCGTCGTGACCTTTCAAACGTGGGAGAAAGAGCGGTGTTGTCACAAATTGAGGCGACTGCGGAGGGGCTTGTCCGTGATCGTCTCTCACAAGTCAAAACTGTGGTCACGAATTACTACTGCGATGTAAAAAGTTCCTTTGATCAATTTGACGCTGAAACAGCTGCGGAGCTGCGTGATCAGCGCCAATCTGAGTGTAAGGCAGAGCTTGCAGAGGTCCAGATCCTTCGAGACCGGTTCGAGGCGCGTGCTACAGGCCCTGTAGTGACTGTAAGTTCTAAATCTGCGAAATCCCGTGCTATTGCGAGTGGCCATACACAGAATGCCGTTTCTTTTTCAACTGCCGATCGACGACATCACGGCCGTCAGCATGAGGATGAGTTAGATGCACGACCAGCGTGACTTACGCGGCCATTGGTGGCTTCCCGGGAATCGTGATGAAAGGGTCGTCGGCGGTGTGCTCTCCTATCATCCAACGGATGGGCTTGAATTGGATGTTTTCGATTCCCTTACCCACCACGCGTCGGATGCGTTTAAGATAAGTGAAGATGGTGAACCACCAGTTGTCGACCGAATCCTTGGGATTACCGATGACGGGGATCGCGTTACGCTCGATACATGCCAGCGGACGTTTAAGCGAGTTGTAAACGGTTCAGAAGTAATCCGTCCAGAGACGTTCTTAGTTACGAGGGCACTGCTTGGTGAGCATTTTCACGATGAGATCCAATTCGAATCAGTTGGGATGCAGCTCGAGGCGCTTCATCGGTGGTTCTCACGGAGCGGCCTCAACCTTGATCTCGATCCAGACGCAGGGGAGCAAGAGACGAACGGCACAGTTGAAAAACAGGCTTCAGAGCCAGTTGTTAGCGCGCAGTACACGTACCCAGATTCTGAAACCGTTGTTTCTGATGATCTCACGGTTCACTTCGATCCAGGAATCACAGTTGAGCGTGGGAGAAGCACAACAGTGAAATTTTCAGAGACTACATCGATAGAGGTTGGTCCAAGATGGAGTGAGGACACGATTTCGCTAAACCGAACACAAACAGTACTACGAAAAATACAGTTATTCCTCGCATTAGGGCTTCAAGAACCGGTTCAACCGATCGAGATTACGGGGTACTATGAATCAGGCGGCGAGCAACCTGAAGCCTCAGTGGAGATCCTAACGAATAGCTCTGCTGAAGACACGGTTTCTGAAAATTCACATCCACAGGAGTTGCTCTTCTTATTACCAGATATAGAAGAGGAATTTGAGTCGGTCTTAGATACATGGATAAAGTCATTTGAAGAGTTAGCGCCGGTACTCAACATATATTTTAAAACAATCTATGACGACCCTGACCTTATTACAATGTACCTTCTTCGACGTGCGACCCTAGAAGCCTACTATCGTACCCGAATATGCGCAAATCAACCCGGTGGCCCGTCCCTTGATCACACTGGCTTTGAGGAGCCACAGGCAGACTATGATACAATAAAGGCGCTCCTCGGCGAGGAAACAGAAAAGTCGTTTGACGTACAATTGGAGGAGATATTTGAACGTCACTCCGACACGGCCTCCAAGGTACCAGACCAAGTAGTAGACTGGGTTTCAGAAGCTCATTCGAGTATAGACTCTTTGCTTGAAGGAACTCAGAACTCGTCCTTTGCGCTGTACCGACGATCAGAGAATCTCGCAATTATTTTCAATATCGTCATTCTGTCAGAAATTGGTCTTTCACCAGATCGAATTGCTACATTCATTAAAACGAATTGACCGGAAAGTCCAGCAATTCCTTGACTTCACCGACCAGACCACCTCACCCAAGTCTTTCTGATCTTCTCGTAACACCCACGGGTTCGCAGCAGGGTCATACTCGCTGATCTCCCGTTATGACTGCATGTATCCGCGTTGAGTACGCCGATATGCTTGAACTGTTGGACGAAATTGAACAGTACGTTCGTGCGGATGAGATCTTTCCATACGGTTTCTTCCTCATAGATTCCGGACACTTGGACTGGCTCAGTCAGCTCCCATGCCCGTGCTTTACCCGCCTCGTACAGAACGGATTAATGCGATCTAGGCACGTGGACAAGTGGCGCAGTCGCATGTCTCAAGTTCGGATATGGGCCTGAACTGCCCGGTACGAGGAGACGAAAGGGAACCAGCGAGAAAGCGTCGTCGCGTCCGTTCAGGCGATCCGTTCGTTCAATTCGTGCAGTTGGTTCTTGAGCCTATCCACCTTGTCCTGATTTGCGCGGTAAAGCCCGTAGAACCAGACACGGTAGAGGTAGAGTGTTAGTCCGTCAATCTCGATTGTGGCTCGCTTGATATCTGTTGAGTAGGAGGTCACTTCAGCATCGAAGTAATCAACCAGTCCGTCGAACGGCTGGTTCCCGAAACACACAACGTGGTACTCGGATTCTCCGAGCAAGCGCAACTGTTCCAGCAGCACCGCGGCATCGTCGTCGCTTACCTTGACATTCTGGCTGTCCGGGTCAACTTCGTCCACAAGGTCGGTTATGTACGCCCCCTGGAGTCGGTCCAGTCCACCGTCTTGGATGAATTCCTTCAGTCGGTAATCATAGTGTTTCCGGGTTGGTGCATGGAAGTTCGAGCACGGAACAGGGAGATCATCAGATCGGTTCAACCCCATAAGGACGACATCTGGAGTCAGCACCTCGGCACGGTCATGGACGAATTCGATCAAACCCTCGGGCCGCTTCTCAACGCAGTCACGATCGGGGAATACGTCGTCCCACACAGCCCAACTAGCCCACGGGTACTGTTTAGCGATTCCTGCGAGCGTTTCGCTATCCATGTTTCCAAACCTAGACGGCCTACCGCATGAATTGTGCCACCAATCGAATAACGTTTCTCAGAGGGCTACGAGACACTGATATGGGTATTCAGTCTGTAGGCCTCTGGTATGGCTGGCAAGACGTATTAGGTGGAACAAGGAGCATTCCAGCCGTACGTTCTGACTCTATTCTTGGCACAACTGGATTTGAACGCGGTCAGAGACAGCGAGTCCATCCACGCCGCCATCGACGAGTTCGAAGATTTCCCCGTTTTCGGTTTCGCCAACAGGGATGGAGTTTGAGCCTTCAAGGAGGTAGGCGACTCGTTCGAACCCGTCTTCAAGGAGCGGGCTCCATTTCGATTCCTCGGTGATTTCGGTCACATCCTGAACTAGGACATACTCTTCTTTCCCGCCACGGTCCCGGTGGTAGAAGGCAGTGAACTCGTCTGGTTCCTCCTCTAATTCATAGCCTGATTCCTGTTCTGCGATTCGTTCGTTGGTTGCGAAGGTATACTGGCGGAGTTCCTTCAGGGAAAGCTGATCTGACATTATTGTAAAGATCGTTGGCACATCGGATAACGGTACTGGATACTCTCTTACAATAGCGGGGGTTGGGCCCTCTTGGTTTTCGAGAAATCCCTCTGTGTTCAACGAGTTTTCTGGGAAGGGGGGAGGTGTGAACATCCCCTTTTGTCATGTCTCCGTGACAACAACCCCTCTCCCCCATCGAATTTCTTCCGGATTTTTCGGGGTAGCCGCGTGACACCTGTAGCATAGATTTTATTTGAAGTTACTCCGACTGTTTCTCATGGCTAGCCAATTCGACGCAGAACCGGCGGATATCTGTGATCTTTTCGAGGGCAGGAAGACCCTGTACAAGATTCCGGAGTACCAGCGACCGTACAGCTGGGAGAAAAGACATATCGATCAGCTCTGGGATGACCTTTACGAGGCCTGGAACGCAGAGAATAACGGTGATGACTCGTATTTCTTGGGGACAGTAATTCTGGTAGACAACGGTGAGAAGAGACTGGATGTCCTGGACGGTCAGCAGCGGATCACTACATTGGTGATCTTCTATGCTGTCCTCCGTGACTTCTATAGTGAAGAACTGGCGTCTCAAATGGGTACGATAGAACGCCGGTTGGAGGACTCTTCAGGTGATGACTCTACGTACAGGTTACGGACAGGTGAGAAGCATCAGGACGAGTTTGAGACCACTATCCTATCTGGTGTCGACCTGAGTGAGGACAACAACTACACGGACGCGGCGAAGTACACCAAGAACGCCTTGAAGGACAAGTTCGAGGATCCAGAGGAACTGAGGGACTTCTACGACTTTGTTGAACTGGAGGTTGAGATCATACAGATTGAGACATCGGATCTTTCGTATGCTATCCGGTTATTCCAGACGGCGAATACGCGAGGGAAGGATCTCACTGTATCCGACCTGACCAAGAGCTACCTTCTCAGTCTCACCTCGAACGATGAACAGCGAAAGACGGTGACGGAGTCCTGGAAAAAGCTCTCCAGCAAGTTCGACGATAACTACAGTCGGTTGGACAACCTCCTATCCAGCTACCGTCTCTATCTTCAGGAAACACGGGCAGAATCATCCATCTACGAGGAGTTGAAAGAGGAGTTCGATTCAACGCTGCAAGGGGAGACATCTGTCGTGGAACTGGCCAGGGACATCGATAGGTACGCGGAGGAGTTCCTGAGTGTGGAAAATGACCAGTCGCGGGAGATGTTCATGCTCTCAAATCTGAAGCACACTCAGTACTGGAAAACCTTGCTCACCACAGCAAAGAAGCAAGGGTTCGAGGATTACGAGGGCTTGGTGGATGCCTTGGTCGCTATGTACTACTCCTATTGGGTCGGAGGTCATACCAGCGCAAAAATCAAGAATCCGTCTTACGATCTCTTGAGCCTGATTAAGGATGGTGGAAGTCTCAATGAGGTCTGGGAGTACATCGAGGAGGACCGCAGCAGCAAAAACATTGCTCAGAAGGTGCGGAACAATCTGGGCTCCGACGTTTACGAAGCTAGCTGGCATCGACCACTTCTCCTCGCCATCGAGTACCGGTTCACTCCAGATATGAAGACCAGTGAGATTGAGCCTGGCCAGGAACTGCACCGTGAGCACATTCTACCTAAGAAATTCACTACTGCGATGGAGAACGAGCAGTATTGGCGGGAAAACTTCTCTGCTGAAGAGGCTGCTAAGTTGAGACACAGCCTAGGTAATTTGATACCCTTGGAGCAGGAGGTCCACGAAACGGTTCAGCAAAAGTCATTCCCAACGAAGGCGGCTCACTACATGGGGAGTGACAGTACCTTAGCATCGGTAGCTGAAGACCGCGAGGCAACGAACTTTGATTTAACTCGTCGTGTCGTTGAGGAGTATGATGATTGGACACCCGAGAATATTATAGACTACAGGGATTATCTGGTGAAGAAGTCTGCGAGCCTTCTAAAGTTGGAAGAGGATCAGCTGCTGCAGGTAGAGGAAGCAGCAGAGTAGAGCGAACATAGATATCTACACCGACTAACATCCGTCACCTATTTAGAAATACTGGTTACAGTAGATCGGAACTTCCTATTAGGCCACGTTCTTACGCGAATCCGATCGGAACTGTAAGCACCTCGTCAGTCTGTTCGCCCGAGGTGAGGAACCGATATTGGCGATGCCGTGATCCCTGACGCGGGTCCAGACCCGCATAATCAATTTCTATCCCTTCCTCGTCCGACCCGCTGACGAGCGCGGCTTCCACTGCTTTTTGTTGCCGTTCAATGTCGAACTTCGGATCCAGCAGATATCGATGGTTGTTAAGCAGTTCCCGCACTTCTGACGGGAGTTCGGTCCTTTCTGGCCTGGTCTGAGCTACCGTTTCGCCAACCTGGATGTTCCGCAGACCGATCTCACTACTTACAGCGGAGATGAGATCCCATTCCTCGGTTTCTTCCGATCTTGGGTCGTCAAGAGTCAACTCACGGAGTTTAGAGTGCAATAGCTGACGTTCGAATGATACTAGGTCCAGATACCCTGCCGTTGTTTGTGTTTCACCATCGGTACGAATGGGTACTCCAATCATGGTTGCACCCGTCAGCCGTTTGATTTCTGACCAAGTGTAGAGATACTGCCCCTCGACACGGTCATACGCTCGGGGCCTGGAATAACGTGACACCCCACCATCTTTAAGATACACCTCGGAGAATGTCGGCGTACCGTTGTTAACGGGTACCCAAAACGCCGTGTACTCCTGTAAATCTCCCGGAGCTTTGGGCAGGTTCCACAAACCGACCACATCAAGAAATACGGTTGCACCGAGAACGTCACCGAGGCCGGAGACATCAGTAACAACCGGTAGCGCGTAAAAAGCTGTACCTGGACCCGTTTGCCGAGCGAGGAGGGATTTCGCTTGTGATCCGTCGAATGGGAATTTCGCAGCGTCCAAAGTGAGTCCACGCCGAAACATCCTGTCACCAATCTCGCTGTAGACAGCCTTGTACTGGAGTTCAAGTCGGCTGGCAGTTTCGAACGCAATATCGTAGCCGCCTTCTGCCTCTTCGCGCTGAGAAGGTGCTATTGCGACCCCAGCAGTGAACGGGCTTTGCGACAACTGCTGTTGGGTGGCGTTCACCACCAGTGAGGATTCAGAGGGATAGTTGGTCATGGAACGGTATGGATTGAGACCATTATTCTCCAGATACCTTCTATTTTTCAAGTTAATAACCAAAAGCAATTTAAAAGTGTCGTGCTGTCTGTATTCAGTAAAATCCCTTCCAACCCTTTATACCTTGGCAGTAGATCTTCATTCATTCTTTCATTATCGGACCCGCCGCTGCAATCGCCAGTTGGCTTTGTAGGACTAATTCGATAGAGTTGCACACCCCGTTTGGTGAGTAACCCAACCTAGTACAACTCGCTTTCAACTGGACCGCATTAGTGCTTCAGTTGGAGCAGAAATAATTATTATGAGGAATTATCTATCTTCGGCCAGCGGATAACGGAATCTGCAGGACTGAGTGTAACAGAGTTCCGGCGCGAAACCTTCCAACTATATGTAGTGCTCGATGTCCAAGACTATTAATATACTAAACGATAGAATGGGTGATGAGGAATGAGTGAACGAGATGATCAACATGAGAGTGGTTTGTCTTTGAGTGATATTGACTCGAAAAGATCTCCTGATGAAAAGCAAAGAGACGGTAAATCTGGGGAGAAAGTATATCAACTCAAATTTCTAAAAAGTCAGGAACCGACCATTGATGAGGGGAAAGTAACTGAGATCGGATCATTAGATGATTCCCCTCCTGTTGATCTCCAAGCATTAAACACGGATACCTACACCCATTATGGCATCTTCCGTATGAAAGATCGTTCAACGACGATGATCGTACAGGACCGATTTGGGGAAACATACAAAGCACTCTCACTAGGCAAAGACACCGTCAAAGTACCTTACCCAGTAAGTATTGAAATATAGCTTCAGTTGACAACTAGGGACTATTGAAACAGTTCATACTCGCCCAAACTACCATAGGAAAATTCTATAGCAATGGCGATAACGGTCATTTAATTATCATATGCTTGTAGTCAGCTTGAGAATGAACCGCTCTTTCTGAGGTCTAATTCGGTGATAATGACCGATCGCCGTACTCGACAGTTTCTTCGATACCGCCACGACGGGCCTGTTCAAGACGGAGGTATATGGATTTCGGATCCAACAGTTGGTCAAATGCATCGTACATCTCCGCCCCAATTTCTTCACCCGTAATCTCCACATCTCGGAAAGACTCAAGATACTGTTTTAGGCTCTTGCTCTCAACACACATTTTATCTGGAATGTACCGAAGGGTGAATTCGTAGTAATCCGGACCGCCAAAATCAAAGGGACAAAGAGCAGTCAACTCCGATGAATTAAATGTATACACCTGATTTGCATCTGATTCGGGTGCCTCAAACCCATCCAAAACGTCTTCACGTCGATCATCCGTCAAGGATTCTGCACACATGGCTCTCTGGTGTGTAGCCAAACCTCATACATATTTCGAGATTCAAATCCGCGAGACCAGACCATGACAGGAAACGGTCAAAGATGACTGACTCGATAACATTAGTCATTACGAGTCATTTGGGTTTATAAGGTCTATTTCTAAATGATCGGAGTACTTGGTTGAGTAGAGAGTCAGCAGTGGGTGCATAGTGCTGAACAAACTTGTTTAATATTTAAAACGGCAAATCTGAGCACGCATTCTCAAAATTTACGGTACGAAGCTTACGCTTGCATTCCCCGCCATGCGAACGCTTTACGACGGAGAAGCATATTTCGGGCATCCTCTGATTGTTGTACAGAGAGCCGTCTGACTGCAGTTGTGATGCTAATCACTCTACGAAAAGACAGTTTCGACGAACGGCCGCAGGTCGTCTCGGAGGGATTGTATCTATTGCTGTAGTTATACAGGAACCATCAGGCTTCTAAATTCTAACTTTTTATTCCATATCTAATTAAAATCAATTTTGAATCTTGATTCAGAGCGTCAATAGTGATTACTGGCCAATGGAATTATAAATGGCCCGTTAGTATCCTTCCATTGAACTGGAATGTGTGCGCCTTCACGAACTCCGACATTCCCAACAGGATACCGGTTTAGTCTAAGAATAATCCAGAACTGAATGAGTGAGACTACGTTACTCACCAGGAAGCTGCACCACCGGCTAACAAACAGACAACAACGCTAATATGAACGACGAAATTGACCCAACCCATTTGAGCGCAATCTCGAATGAGTATCCTAAACGGAACACACGTATTGAGGTTGTCGCACCAGAATTCACGTGTCTCTGCCCTGAGAAGCCATCACAACCAGACTTTGGTACAATCATCATCGAATATGTGCCCGATGAAGTCATCGTAGAACTCAAATCGCTCAAGCTTTACCTCGGATCGTATCGAAACGTCGAAATCTACCACGAACCAGCTGTCAACCAAATTCTCACGGATCTGGTGGAAGTGTCCAGCCCACGGTGGATGCGAGTCACTGGCCAGTTCAACACGCGTGGCGGCATCACCACCGACGTCACAGTTGACTACGGTGAACTAACGGATGACATTCCTGAGAGTCGCCAAAGCAGAGCAGACGATCTATCACGGATTCCATCTGAACGATGACATTCACTTTTTACGCTGCCCTGAGCGTCTCACCAAGCTCAATGCGAAAGACCTTCTCCAAACTGGAAGATGGCTATGGGTCACTTGAGCCGCTGGAAAATATCATGTTTACTCCTATTTCAGGTGGCGAGGAAGCACATCAAACTATTCGAAATCTGAATGACCACCTCGGCATCAACATCATGTTCGATTCCGGTGGCTACGAAGTTCAGGTTGGTAATAATACATTTGACGATTTACAAGCATATCTGCACGACTTCTACGCCGACAACCACTGGGGGCATCGCTACGTCCTCCCTGATAATGTTCCTGTCTCACAGGACTCGCCAGATGTTGTCGAACAGAAGGTAAAGCAAACCGCGGATATCTCTGCGTTGTTCTACAGGCAGATGCCTGATGCGCTTCAGTCGCGCGCCCTCGCGGTCGTTCAGGGTCACACACAGGATCAACTTCAACACTGCCTGAATAAATACGCCTCACTTGATGGGCTCCAGCATGTGGGCTTCGGGAGCTTCGGCACAAGCGGTGTTAGCAACGGTGTCAACATGCTCACCACCGAAGCCTATTATCATCTTGAATGGGCAGTACAACAGGCGCATGAGGCCGGACTCAGCGTTCACGCATTCGGGGTCGGTGGGCCAACGAGCATCCCACTCCTGTATCATGCTGGTGTCGATAGTTTCGACACCACCAGTTGGATGCGTTCCAGCGGGTACGGAAACGTGTTCTTCCCTTTCAAGAGCCGGTACAACGCCTCACATCGGAAAAACCGCAGCGGAAAAGTGCTAACTAAAGATGAACTACCGCACCTCAAGGCAGAAACCGGCCATGAGTGTCCGTTCTGTGAGGAAATGTCACAGCTCAGTTCCTCCCGCTGGAATCGGGTCATGCACAATCTCATTGTCATCCAAGATATGACTAATAAAGTCGAAGATATGACTCGTGAAGAGATTCTAGAGGCTATGGATGAAAAGTCTACGTATCGACGCCGTCTGAAGAAAGTCACATCACCCAATAAAAAGAAGGTCAGCATCTAGCCATGGCAAAGCTCCATATCGAAGGTGCCTCAGATCGGCCCGAGGTCATCAAGCACTACCTGGATTTCGTCGACAGGCGTACCTACTCCTCACTCAATGGCGTGATGGATGATGTCTATCAGGAAACAGGGATCGATCTGGTTAACACCAAGAACATGGAAACGACTCTGTCCAAACTGGGCCTCGTTAACGATCAAAACCGGCAGAAACTCACAGATTATGGCCGGGATGTTGTTGAAGTCCTTCTATACAACGAACAACTTTTCTACGAACTGCTACATTTCACATACGCTACTGCCTATCACCGAGATCCTAGCCCAGACCGCGCCATCTCGTGGTCGTATTACCACATTTGTGACGAATTCCGCCGTCGTGCACCGGCCGACTTCACCAATGTCAAGCAGGAAGTTGTTGAGGCAGTGATGGAAGAGGCTGACGGCGCACCTGATGAAGCTCTTAATGACCACGGCCCACTCAGTAATACCAGCCTCACCAACTATCGACGATTCATTGAACTGTTGGATCCTTCAGTTTACCAAGATGGTGAAGTCACCCTTCGTTCGTTCGCTCAAAAGGAGGTCGTCTTGGCCACTATTGACCACCTTTACCGGACGGATATTGTTTCAGAAACCATCGGCTACGGCGATCTGCTGGAATTAACAGGAGACGCTATCGACTCGGTCTGCACCATCCTGCTGCTCCAAGAAGAGAGTGTTACAGATGTTATTGAGCATGTCGCGTCAATGGACGCACGGCTCTCAATTCAATCAGATTACCAACTCAGGGTCAGACTGACAGACCCGGTGGAAATCAATGACCTCGCCTAATGCCACAATCCTCACACGCATGAACACACTCAAACAAGCCGCCAGTGGTGAGCTGCTCACTGATGCGCAGGAAGCGGCACTGACAGCTATCAAGGATCACCGCGAAGATGATGCAAAGTTCATCAACCTGCACGGCCCACAACACGCCGGAAAAACGTTCCTGTGTTGGGTTCTTCAGCAGGATTCCGACTGGGCCTACTACCAAGCCCTTCCAGACAATGCAAACACACCCACCACCATCTACGACCACGGTAACCCTGATCGTCGCGCAACACGAAAACTCCGCAACCACGCCAGTATCAACGGCTTGGCAACGATCGTCTATGTGACCGAACGCCCTGCCGAGGAAGTGTATCCTCGCGTCGAATTAAGTCCGGCAGAAGAACACTACTCCGAGATCGCGTCCAACTGGGCAGACCTTGGCTTGGACCTTGATACTGCACCATCCCCGATCCAACAATGAGCACACAAACCCTGACTGAGAACGTCGATGACTTGTTCGACCTCGTTCGCAAGAGCGAGGGGATTATTTCCACCTTCGAAGCACGCAGCCTCGAAACCGAACCGGAGACCGTGGAAGAAGAGTACCGGCGGTACGCCAACACACACGTTTCACTCGGCGACACCAGTGACTTCGAGGAGGAAATTTACGAGAAAGTCGCTGAACAAGACTCCCCGGCCAAAGGTTATCTCTACGGCCCATATGGGTACGGGAAAACCAGTACCGCGGTAAGTATCTGGAACACACTGAGTGAACAGGATGTAATTGCGGTGCCGCCGTTTACGATGGACTCGTTCGCAGCCATCATGCGAGCCACATATGGGTGGATGCGATACGAGTTTGAGAACAAGGCACCAGGATACGTCGATGATGTCGACGACATTCATGAACGTTTCCTTCAACAGGAACTTCAGACGGTAGCCAAACAGAAGCAGGATCAGCACGACCTAGATTTTGACAAGCTAGTCCAGATGTTTGAGGAGATGGAACAGGAGAACAATCTGGACCTCAGTATCAATGCGGACACACTCATTGACTTCTTCGATGAGTGCACCGAGCTTGCGCGTGACGCTGGGTTTGACGCCCTGGTCGTCGTCGGTGACGAATTCCAAGAGTATCTCAATAGTGCTGACAACCAGAAAGACGCTGAGTCGCGCTTCCGGCAGCTGGTGTTCGGACTCCACTCAGGCGCTCAAATCAGAGATGAATTCGGCCTGTTCATCTCCATGCCCGAGAAGACGAAGAGCACGTTCGACTCTCGGGCCGAAGACATTCTGAACCGTCTCCAACGAGATAACCTCGTTCTGAATCTTCAGACGGTCTATGGTCGTGAATTCCCCGCGGAGCTCTGGAGTCGCTACGCTGACCGTTTCGGCTTCTCCAACCGACAATACGATGTCATCAGCAATCACGCTCTCACAGCCACTGGTGAAGTCTGCTCTCGAAACGATCTCAGTAATGGCCCTCGTACCGTTATTGACATTTTCCGCCTAGCACTCAAGCAGTACCTGAACACACAGGAAACCTTTACCGCCTTGAACTTTGCAGAAGCCTTCTTCGAGGGCAATGTTCGGTATCAGGGGTCCAGCACCAAAATCCAGTCAGCAATCGGAGATGCGTTAGATCATTCGGCCGCAGACACGGCTGCCAAAGAAACCTTCCTGAAACTGTGTGCTGTCTTCCCGGTTGAGGGGATCCCAGATAAGGTTGTCGACGAATACGGACTCAACGATGCCCAGAATGCACTCTCCAAGAAGATTCACGGTGAGGTCATCAAGGTAATCGCCGACGGATACACGCTAATCGACGTCACTAAACGAGACGGACCAGAAGACGTTGTGCAACAGCTTATCCGTGATTTCTGGCGTGAATATAGCGTCGGCCATGGAAGCGCTGAATACGCCGTTGATGCGCTAGCAAACAAGTTATTGAATGAGGGCATTTTCGAGGCGAAACGGGGCACTCTTGACGGCTGGACCAACGGCGGTTCCCCCCTTAACGAGATCCAGCAGACCGTCTACAAGGACCAATTCGAGGGCACATTCGATACGCGGTTTCCGAAACGACGGTTGAATGTGGCCGTAAGTGATAACACAAAACAAAACGAGATCATCGGAGAACACGGGTCACTTGGGGACTACTTTGGCGACCCCGAGCTCGCGTTCAACTTCGTGCTCACATGGGAGAGCAGTGACAGCCAAAACAACAAAACCCATATCAGAAAGGAGTCAGACCGGGAGTTTACCTTCGTCCTTGATGGGCGGGAATCGTTCGATGAGCTACCGCAGGGGCTTGATTTCCTCCGGGATGCAATGGATCCCAATGCAGTTACGCCCTTCCTCATGTTAGCGCTCGTTCAGTATCTCGAAGACCCAAGCACCGAATTAGATGCGCAGCAGGAAAATCGGGTTGAGTCTTTCCAGCAGAGTCTCCTTGACCAGGCACTGAAGGCGATGTTCGATGAGACACTCATCAACAATGCACCCGTCACACTGCGTCGTTCCGGAAAGCGTGCGGTCAAGGGACTGTTCACGAGTGCAATGGAAAACCTGTACCCAGACTATCACACCGTGATCACTAGCACGCAGTACAAGGACATGATGCAGGATTATGCAGACTTCCTCGCATCTCTCGACACAATCTCAAAACGTCGAGGTTCTGATACGCTTCGAGAACCTAAAGAGAATGTTGCAGAACGGTTCGGTCTGCGAAAGACCTCACCATTCGACGGCCGTATTCGTAAACACTACAATGACCTCCTCACCGTGGTGAATGATGGTGCGGATGATTACGAAGTCCGCGCTGAGTTGCATCCATTCGAGAAAGAGATCTTTGACCGGTTGGAAACCGGTAGTGAGGATAAATTGCCTCTGACACAGGTTGAGGACATGGCACTTGAGAAAGGATACCGCGATGAAGAGATCGATGTGATCAACCAGTTCATGCAAGCTCGCGGCATTGTCGGTCTGAACGAAACTGCGGATGCGCTGATAATCCAGGAGGCTGATGTCTCCATTGGTGACGTTGAAAGCGCTCTCGCGGACGCTCGCAGACTCGTGAACACAATCGAGGAGTTAGACCCAGACCGAGTGCCGAGTGGCGTGCCTGAGAAGCTTGACGGGCTTGAAGCAGAACTGGAGCAAACGAATCCAGACGCTAGTGAAAAACTAGAGGCGATGCATGTTGAGGCGAAATATGGAATCGAGCGGCTCAAAGAAGTTGGTGAACTCCTACATTCGCATCATCAGTCCGAGTGCGATGATGTCAAGACTAAGGCCGAGCGAAAGCGGCGTAGTTTAATCCCGGACCATTTGGAGAAGGAAGTGGCCGGTGGTGTTCAGTTCGTCGGTGGTCTAAATGACGCTCGTTCAGAGTTGCTCGCAGAGTTCCGCGGTGTCAAGAGTGATCTGTCTGAACTGATTGAGACACTGGAAGACGCACGGCGTAAGCACAATTCTCCGACAGTCAAAGCAGCAAGCAATCTACATCAAGAAGTCGCGGACGCACGAGACCGCCTCGACAGCATCGATAGTGAGATTGATGAACTGGAAAGTTACGGGGATGAATTGAAACGGTGGCGCACTTTCACCGACAAGTCTGCGAACGTCAAGCAGGACATCAAAGACTATTCGCGGACGTTTGATGAGGCGTTGGATGAGGAGGATGATATTGAGGCCTTCATCGCACAGATCGCCGAGCGGCTCGTAGAGAATCCGCTGGATGCCTTGATGAACCGGGAAGCGTTCCAAGAGCGACTCAGCCATATTGAGGAATCATACCAGCAACGACGGGAACAGCGGCGAGACGTGTTCGATGCGAAGCGTGAAAAACTTAAAACCATTCTCGATGAGGCCACCGAGGGAGGGACTGTTGGTCTACGATCGGCGACCTTCGACGTGAAGCAGCCTGACGAGTCGCGTCGCCATTTGCTTGAGGACTTCAAGAGTGAATACAGGAGTCAGGTCCTGGACAACGCTGAGGGTAAGCTCGAGAACGCGCGTAATGAGATTGAGTACGCGCAGATTGTTGGTGTCGAAGCTGACACCGACGCTGATCCAGACCGGGTCGCAGAGGAGATTGAGCAGGTACAGGCGACACATCGAAGCCTCCGGACGTCGCTCTCACGGTTCGATTTCGAGGATATTGGTGACGATACAGACCTGGCCGAGGAAGGTAACGACCTAATCACGAAGGCGAATGAGTTGGCTGATCAAGCACGTAAATTCCGTTCACAATCCCAACCGGATGATGATGTGGTGCAGGATCTCCTCCGTCGCGTGGAGAACAACCGCGGTGCGGATTTCAAAGAGTTGTTGATGGAGTATCATGATGACGGGGATAATATTGAGGTTGACGAGCTGTTGGACCGGATGGAGCAGTTATTCAAACTTAATCAAATAGATATCAAGATCACGCAACGACGAGGTCGTCGATAAGGATGGCAACATTCGATACTATTGCAGAACGTGCACGCGACACACCAATCATTTCAGTATTACCCCCGCTCGCCAGCTTCTATCTAAATGAATTCGCCATCTACCGTTCACAGCAGGAATTCCACCGCGACCTGTATGATCCTGACTTCTTATTTGAACAGGATGTCATTCTTGACGCCGATGACCGCCATCCAGATTATCCCCGCATCGACTGTACGGCCGATCCTATCACCCCAGTACTCGACGAGGTAGTTGAGTGGGATAATCGTGAACACCACGACCGGATTCGGCAGGGTTTGCTCCGTCAGTCAAATCTAAAAGAGTACATCCTCAACACCGTCAGTACTGAAAGCCTCGTTGTACTGGTCATTGTAGACGGTCTCTCATACGATTCCGTTCGCTCACTTGATTTTGATGTCCAGCCAGTAATTGTAGATGGCATAACGACAACAGAGCCCGGGTTTAGACGCATCATCTATGGAGGCGATAAAATGTCCGTTTATGCGGCCCTGACAGACAAGGAATTCTACAACACCTATGGGTTTACATACTGGAAACGCGGTCAGGAAGACCTCTCAACAGAGCTGCATTCTGCGATGGGAAAAAGTGTATACCGAATCAATGATTTCGATCAGGGTCTCACTCAACTTCAGGAAGACCAACCACTCCATGAGAAGACGTACGTGCAGATTACCCGGATGGGATTCGATCAGGACTCACACAACCGAAAGGAGAAACCTAATCACGATGCCGTTCGGGATAGCTTGGCTACCGATCTCAATGAATTGGCCGATGTCGCAGCGGGAATCACAGATGACTTCCGAATTTTCGTTACGGCCGACCACGGCATTCTATGGCGCGACCATCTCCCAGATGACCCGCCTGTTGTATGTGAGGACTGGAAAGACCACGCTCGCTTTGTCGAAGGCGATAAAGACTTAGCACACGGCATGACCGAACAGGACGCAGACCGAGACACGGCGACCGGGTTGGCCTATCCGTACCTGACCCGGGAATTGAAAAACACAGAATGGGGGGTACATGGCGGATTCTCTTATCACGAATCCGTGGTGCCCCTTATCGAAATTAGCAACAATAGTGATTCAAAATGAAATTATTCATCGGTGAAGAGATAGAAGATGGTACAGACACGTACATCGACGCTTCCAGCGCCCGATCAATCTTGGCCTGCGGGAAACGCGGTACCGGGAAAAGCTACACTATGGGCGACATCGTCGAAGAAATCCACACCGAGGGTGATGACGTCGTTCCGCTCGTGATCGATCCAATGGGGATTTACTGGACGATGGCCGAAGAAAACGACGAACAGCGCGATCTCGTCTGGGACTGGGGGATGTCCGAAGAAGCGTTCCCGGTAAACTTGCTGGTGCCTGGTGACCCAGAAGAACGGTTTGACCCGGATGTTCGCCGCGAACTGGAAAGCCGAGGTATCGACATCAATCCATTATTATTAAATCCATCAGACATGTCTCCTGATGGGTGGTGTGACCTGTTCGATCTGAATATCAACAAGCCGATGGGAATCGCGCTATATCGCGCTGTCCGTGAGCTCAATGACGACAACGAAGATGGGGCGTTCTATCTGGGCGACATCATCAAGAAAGTAGAAATGGACGGTGACGCGGGTGAGCGTACACGTGAAGCACTGCTGAATCGTTTAGAGATGGCGGGTGACTGGGGAATCTTTGCTAATTCATATCAGGATATCTTCCACACTGTCGACGAAAATCGCATCAATGTGTTAGATATGAGTGTGATTGAACCCGGGAAATACGGGCTTCGAAACCTCGTCGTGGAGGTACTCGGCAAGGAGTTGTTCCGGCGTCGTCAAGCTGCGCGCCGGCGCGAAGAGCTTAATCTTGGCATCGACATTCCCAAGGTGTGGCTGTTCATCGACGAGGCACACAATTTTGTGCCGAGTGGGCAGTCATCATTGGCAAAAGACACCATCATTCGATGGGTGAAAGAGGGCCGCCAACCGGGACTGTCGATTGTAGTGGCCAGCCAACAACCATCTGCGATTGATAGCGACGTCCTTTCCCAGTGTGACGTAATCCTTTGTCACAAAATTACAACACAGGAGGATATCAAGTCACTGAATAAACTCAGCCAGGATTACATGAGCGGTAGTCTGAAAACCTACGTTCGGAACATCAACAACACCGGCGAGGCGGTGTATGTCGACGATGAGGAGGAGACAGTACAGATGGTAAAGATTCGACCGCGCAAAAGTATGCATGGAGGCGGTGAGGCATGAAGAAGCCAACATCTGAACCAATAACGATCAAGCATGCAACTGAAGAGGAAGATGTCACGCGCATCAACGAGTTTTTCAATTCAAAGGTTATAAAACAGGAGCTACACCGGTTCACGTACCGGACGACACTTTCGAGGGCATTCAGCCGAGACGACCGTCGGTTATTCTATGTTGAAGACAATGAATCGTTGGTCGGCGCGTTGATGGTTTGGTGTGAATCTCGCGTGCTGGATGATGATGAAGCCCAGATTCGTCTGGTTGCTGTTTCACCAGACCGTCGTGAGGAGGGGATTGCGGCCAGGCTGTGTGAAAATGCAGAAGAGTTCGCCACGTATCACGGGCAAGAAAGAGTCAGCGCTGATGTCGCTTGTGACTCCCCCGCTGTGAACTTTTGGACGTCTATCGAGTACGACATCGAGTATGAGTGGCAAACAGACGGAGGGCGCGAAATGTACAGGATGATGAAGGCCCTGTAGACAAACCATATAACTGGTCTTGTTAGTAGTCTGGCCATGGATACAATTTCGCTCGGAACCTTACAGAGCTGTATGAAATAACTTGAGAACCACGGTATCCTGGTGGTAGTAATTAGGTGCCAGAATGAAGTAGAACGGCATCAATTTGTATTTTCACAGACTGCTTCGCGCAACTCCTCAAGAAGATCTTCCTGGTTTTCAGCCAAAATCGAAATATCTTCATCTACATTTTCAATCTTCGTACGGACTCGACTAACGACTCTATAACGGTAGTTATCGGAGACATCGGCGTCCCCTTTGAGTATTTCTCGCTCACGTTCGGTGAGGAGACCACGATACTGGTCATCACCCATACCTGCCGATTAGCTTTGTCATCATATATTAGCTGTTACTGTGCATGGTTATGTTAATACTGTATACAGTAATGGTTACTATATGCAGTAACCTATAAGTGACTACAAATAGTATCCATGTGGTGTGGAACCCCGGTCCTATAGGGTACAGCGGTCACAGAATGCGCCCGAGTGGTTGGAGCACCCGGATCGGGTGATCCACAGGGTTGTGAAAGAGTCCATAACCAACTCAATACAAACGACGCAGAAACCCATCGACAATCGATTAATTGAAATGTATTACAAATGCAATATGTTGTGATCGGAGAAGGAGCCGTGATATGTGAAGGCTGCGGTGAAAACCTGCGGGAAGGCGCTTCTTTCGTTGCGTCCGCTTTCCGGTCGATCGATCAGCCAGCCTTCCAGATAGAGCACGTGAAATGCACTGAGTGTCGGTACGAGTCGACAGAGTACTTCACGGCCGGCGTGCGGGAACTCGTGATGGATGGCCGCATCGGCACGCACAGTGAGCAGGCAACCGAATCATCGTGGCCAGTACTGTTAGCATCACAACCGTGTGCTATTCGTGGGGTGTTCGTTCGTGTGTTACAGGCGTGGACGGCTGCTTGCGATGATGACCAGCCGATGCCTTGCGATGTGTGGGAAGGTGAGTTCGCATGACGAGGTCGGACGAAGCTGACGGTAATGGTAACGATGAAGATCTGGAAGCGGGTGAGGATTTGGATGAGGTCCACCCAATTTCGTCGCCGCAGTCAGCACAGAGCCAGCCCGGTGCAGGTGATGCTGATGGCACAGGTGATGACGGTGATATGGTGGAGTCGGATGGGGTTCGGGGTGGCGATGCTGTTCGTCGGCAGAGAGTGCGGCCGCTGGGCATGAGTCGGGTGACAGCGAGGCTATGATTCATGTAGCACCGGTAGTCGCGGTGTATAGGCCGGACGTGAATATACTGCGTGGCCGGTCGCAAGCGGCGGCTCGTGATCGGGTTGCTGGGGTGCGGGTCAACGATACAGTGCCGCTGGGTACGGATCGAACGGCCGCATTGCTGAGTCGGCCCACAAGAGATGACAGTATCAGGGTCAGCAGGTGAGTGAGGCATGACTTCATTCGAGATTTGGGGTGATGTCGATCGGTTTCGAACGGCGGGGAAGGAATCGGAGAAGCATTTGTGGCCGAAAGTAGAGTTGGATCGTCGACGGAAGGCTGAACGGGAGCCGTGGTTTCCAGGGGAGTATCGGTTCGAAAGAACGGTTGCTGATCGCGTCCCGGATTGTTTTGTGCTTGGCGACAGGTTGAATTGGTGGATCGAATTCGTTGCTGGCTCTGATCAACCGTACCGCGAGAAAACGCGGGAGGCGTTGCGTCTGGGATTCGTGATTCACTGGGTGTTCCATACCGACCACCGAGATCAGATGCGCGATGCCCGAGAGGCACTCTTTCCGGAATTAGAGCGCCCGTTCCGGTTCGGTGAGTACGATCCGTTGAATGACACGTTGGCAGTGGGTGACCCATTAACGTTCAAGAATTACGCGTTCCCGGTGGAGTCAATGGGGGAGTTCGTAGCCCGGGATCACCTCGGGTATCGGAGCGGTGCGGCATATATTTCTCAGCGAGACGGCGCGTATGATCTTGGTATGTTCGACTTGGCTGGGTGTCAACGCCGGATTCTTGCGGAAGACCCGTACGGGAAGTACTTTCGCTGCGTTGCCCCTGGGCGAACTGTCGAAACGGGGACCTTCGGATTCCCGAGGCGAGACGGACTTGAACGGCTTGTTGAGGACGGGAAGATCACGCGACTTGGGCCGGTTCGTCGTGGCTCCGATGGGTGAGCGGTATATCGGTAGAACGCGTCACTCTCACGAGTGTGAAACGGTCTGGTGAGGAAGGGAATTTGTAACTGGGGGACGTAGCGATTTCGGGCCCAGCTAGACAGACCCAGAGTCGGTCTTGTGGCGTTCGATGACTCGCTCATACTCTGATTCTCCTTGCTGGAAGAACTGTTCTGCATTTCGGAGCGCTCGTTCATCACCGGCTGCTGCTGCTTCAGTGACGACGGTCCAGCGCTTGTCAGGGGCGGTGAAACGGTAGGACTGTTCGGCGTGATCAACTAGTGCGTCTAAGACAGTCATCGCATCACAGGCTGCCGTTTCGCCTCCATCTTCGACTTCAGTAGCTAAGAATTCTAAAACACGCCGGAAACGGAGTGAATCTGTCATTGTTGGTGCGGTATTAACGAGTAGTTCGACTACGTCGTCAAGCGACGCAGTTGGTGGTGCGTTCGTCAAGACATCCGCATACTGGCCAAGAGCGGTCGGGACAGTGTTGTTCGTCTCTTCCAAGCGATCGGTCCAGAACGCCGTTGTCTGCTCCCAGTACTGTTTTTCAGATTCAGGGGTTCCGGCGTTCGCTAGAAGATCGGAGAACGTATTAGCGAACACACGATCTGCGGAGGGTGGATCCTCTGCCGATAGGTCAGAGGGATCGATGGTCAAAACAGCTTGGATGAGACCGTCAGTTAAGTCAAGGCTGGAACCAGCGTATGCGCATGCGAGATGCGCACAAAGTGGTTCGAAGGCACGTGCATCGTAGGTTGCTTGAGTCGGCCTCGGTCCCAAATCGCCGTAGAGGTCATTTAAGGGCGACTCTGATTCAGCGTCAGATTCTCCATCATCACTGGTTTCTTGACCCTCGATTTCGTCCTCAACGGACCGTTTGTGGATGTCGATGGCGTGGTTATACTTCGGTCGAAAAGCTGCGAACAGGTCGGGATGGAGTCGCTGGGTTGCGAGATACCCTTCCCAGACCGCCGTGAACCGTGAGAGTGCCTCCCGATCCTCGCCTTCTGGGAGTAGCGTATCGAGGTGAGACGTAACGAACGACTCGTCCAGAGCGTACAGGCCTGTGAGTCGTTTTCCGAAGGCAAAACGAACCGGACGCGCGGGATCCGATCGGAGTTCCGCGAGTCGGTCCCACAGGGCTTGATGATCCTGGCTATCTGGCTCTTTGTCGAGTACGCGAAGGAAGTGCGAGGTAGCGACGACACCCGTTGAGCGAACCCCGGTAACGTACACAGTGCGTTCGTTTCCGATGGGGTTGTTCCAAGTGTCGGTTGGCCCGTCGGGGTCTGGGTCGTCAAGGAGCGCTGCAAGCACGGTTGCCAAGTCGGTTTGATGCTCAACAACGGGGAGTGTGCTGCGTTCGTGACCGATGATTGTGTGGAGGAGTTCTGCCACACTTTGTCGACAGTCTCGCGGCCAGGCTGTGTCGAGCGAATCGGAGGCGCAAAACGCGACCAGTCCTTCAACCACCGGTTGCCAGTCATTGATCGTCGTGTCCTCGTAGTCCACGTTCGTAATAAGTGACCGGAGTGCTGCGACGGCCCTCTCGACGAACACCTCATCTCCCGTTTCGACCAGTTGTGGGAAGAAAGCAAGGTGCGTATCTGGTGTGTCACGAATGCGGTCGTAAAGCGCCTCTTCGAGTCGATTCCGCGGCCCGGTCGTGAAGGTATCTTGTTCGGTTTCGGGCTGGTACTGTCTGGCGTGTTCGATACATGCTGTGACAAACGCCTGGGCGTCGAGGCCGGCAACGTCCAGTGTCGTTTCGTCTTGTTCGTCTCCAATCGACATCGGTACATGATAGCCCGATCCCGGACTATACTCGATGTCGCCGTGGCGCTCGATTAGTTGTTTGACCTTGGATCGATAGGGGTCTGCGATCTCGTCACGGACTTGGTAGAGTCGGCGGAGCTGCCAGCGCTCAGCGCGGACGTGGACCACACGGTCCAGTTCATCATCGGATTCGATATCGGAATGCTCACTAACTATCTCTCGAATCGCGTCCTCGTTGGGTCCGGCCAAGATTCGGTCCAATAGAGTCGCCTGTTCGTCAGCAGACAATACGGCGAACCCTTCGCCGAGGAGTGTGATGAACTCGGTCGCAATGACATCATCATCGAGGTTCGATGGTTCTGTCAAGACTTCTCGGACTTGGTCTTTGGCCTTGTAAGGGGCGGACGCGAGTACGGCCAGTGCGGTTCGCCTGAACACACCGCCCTTCGATCGGTACTCCCGAAGGTATTCGCGCGCGGCGGTTGGATCGGTCGTAAGGAGGTGTTCAAGCGATGACTCTAGTGCTCCAAGTAGGACGACCTCAATACGAGTCGGATTCGTCGACACCAGCGATGGCTGTCTGCGTAATGCTCGCTCAGGAGCTATATCGCCAGCGTAGTCCGTCGCCAAGTGGTCCAAGCACCTCTGTAAGTGGTTATTCAAGATGGACACGAGAGATGCGCCGCAGGTTTCGATCAGTGCCTCACCTAGCTCGTCGAATAGTGACTGCAGTGCCTGTGGCCTCACCCGGCTCCCGATAGTCACGTCGACAGTAGTGTGGCCTGCGAGCTCCCGCTCTTCTGCTTCCCGCCCGGTCGGTTCAGTCAAGATCGCCATCAATTCTTGCGCAGCATCGGCACGATCGACCGTCAGCAGCTCTTCGACCAAACTGCGTAGGTCCCGTTCTAACCGCTGAACCGTGTCGGGTTCTATGGACGGGAGTTGTTCAACGAAGTAGTTCGTGAACGCCACGAGGTGTTGCTCGTCTAGCGTTTCGATAACTGAAAGGTACGTTCTAAGGTGGCTTTGAGATGGTGATTTGTCAACAGCGAGTGCTTCAATGAAGAGGTCAGGATGTTCGTCAGCAAGCCCTGTGATATAGTTGGCGGCAAACTGTCCGGAGTCAACCAGTCGACGCTCGTCGACAAGGTAGCGCGCCCAGTCCGGTGAGGCAAGTTCACGGTAGAATTCACGGGCGAGTGCCTCATCTGTTTGGAGAGTATCGACAATGGCTGCGACTGTTTCTTTGGGCAAGCGGTTCGGGCCGAGATCGCGGGCTGATGCAGCAAGGACGTAGCGAGCGTAGAATCCGAGCGGCGAGTCCGATCCGAGACCATCACGGACGAACGATGTACACCGAGCTGGGTCTTCGCTATAGAACTGTAACAACCAGTCGAAGACATCGGCAGCGATGCGTTCGTCAACGCCGTCCGCGAGGATTTGCTCGACGCTCCAGCCGCGTTCGTTGGCGTCCCACGCGTAGAAGTACGACTGGAGTTGGTCATGTCGGAACTGATAGCGTCGCTTCCAGTCTTCGCTAATTGCTCCACGGCTGACTAGGCGCTGGTCGCCTAGGTTCCGGTCGTCTACCGTGAAGGTAGTTGTGCCGTCCCGTAGCGACGATCTGGCGTGGACGACCGCGCGTTCGACAGGACTTTCCCCCCAGCTCTGGGGGACAGCTCCACTAGTTCGACTTCCTTCCCGGTCAAGTGAGGCGCGATAAGCGTCCCAGAGTGCTACCTGCGAGGAAAGCACATTCGTATCGAAATCATCCTCTGAGGCGTGTACGTCCGCCAGGAGCGAGAGATTCAGTAAGCTCTGACATAATTCTACGACTTCCTTTGTCTGTTCAGCGCTATCAATACCGATGTCCGTAAGGAGGGACTGGACTCGTGATTCGGCGAGATGCTCTAGTGTCACTGTCTGGAACGTGTCCGCCTCTCCTAAGCGTTCATAGGCTGGCTGTTCGAGATCCCATCGTCGGCAGGCACAAATGACTGTGAGTCCGTCAACCTCGGCTAGGTCCAGCAAAAGATTTCGGAAGACGGTCGCAACTGGCTCAGGTCGAACATTGTCGAGCTGATCAACTAGGAGCGTACACCGGTCGTACTGGGTGGCGAGTTCACCGAATACTTCACGGAGACTGGTTTGTATGCCCAACTCGCGCTCTACAGCGGTAATCGAGTCGAATTGACCAAACTCCCGGGCGTCGAGAAAGTAGACTGGATTCTCCGCTGTCTTTTCATGATAGCGTTCGGCCAATACGCCAGATTTCCCGACACCCGCTGGTCCCGTGACTAAGATGTTCGCCCCAGATTCAACAGCGGAGTTGATAGCATCGGTCCCTGGGAGATCAACCCGTGTGTCAGTCCCGGGAAGTCGGTAGCTCGACGGGTCGGGGGCCAGTCGGTCACTCCACCGACTAAGCGCCTCAAGATCGTGGTGGTAGCGTTCGTGATGGTGTTGTATTTCGGTTGCGATCGTTTCTGTCAACGCGTTCGTCTCCATCGTGTACTCATAGAGGATACGTGAGACGACGTCGGGCTGACCGGTTTCAATCAAGTTCGACTCGACGGCTTGGAGGAACGAATCGAGAACAGCCTCATAAGAGATGTCTCTGGGAGTGTTGGCTCGTACCTCTAGAGCGTGTGTGAGATCCGAACGAGTGGCTGAAACGTCGATGGTTGCAAGCGCGTCCCCGTCAAGTTCAGCCCCGAATATATCAAGCAGATCTGCTTTGGTGATGCCGTCAACTTCGGCGGCTGTCGATTCAGCTGCGCGCTCTACAGCTTGCTGGCAGGCACGACTATCACGAAGTCGGTCAACGACACCAGTCCCGATGTCGTATACTAGGGAGATGAGAATTTGATCAGGGACCATTTGCCTGAACTTCACGGATCATCGAGTAAATAGGTTTGTTCCGCTGGATCTCCACTTTGCGTGGCTTCATATTCGAGTGAATCGTTCCAATCGAAAACCCTGAGAGATTGCAAACATACTCCTACCTTCCCTGGTCTAAGTCAGACCTTCAGCATATGGTCGTAGATCCGTTCAGTGGTCTGAATACTTCGGTGACGTAATCTATTTCGGACGTCGTAGAGCGTGTTTTCGTCTTCTTCGTTCATCATTCTGTAGGCAACGCCATGTCGGAGTGCGTGCGGCGTCACGTCAGTGGCGTTACCTCGGGTGCCATCAATCTTGTATGGACGAACCTCTGCTTCCTCTGCGATTTTGTGAAGCATATTTCGAACGCCCTGTTCAGAAATTCGATCTGAGGATCGAGACGGATAGAGTGCGTGCGGGTCTTTCCATCGGGAGTTGAGATATGCCGAAAGCAATCGCGCCGAGTCCTTCGATAGAGAGAGGGTCACTGGTGGAGGCGAGTTTTCGTTCGGGTAATCCTTCTGGATGTCTGTCGGGAGATAGAGTTCCGAGTTTCCGTTCCGAAGCAATGTCTTGTCAACCTGAACCAATTCTCCAACGCGGAGCCCAGTATCGTACATGAACGCGATGATCGCCTCGTTGCGCTGTTGGAGGTATTCCGCGCCAGTCACGTAGCATATTGATCGGAGTGCCTCAACTTGGTCGGGTGTCACCCATACTTTCGCACGAACTTTGGAGTTTGCAGAATTACCCATTTCGAGGTAGCCTCTTTATATACAGATATAGACCTCGACCACCTTAACTTTGGAGTCCACAAATAGACTCCAAAGTTCAAACCTATAGCCAACCAATCCTTCGAAGAAGAATTGGTAGATGGAGGGAAAAGGTGAAAATTTTCTATTAGGAAGCGCCCTCATTTACTTCTGTGAAGAACTGTGGACTATGGTGTTCGACACTCTGCTTTCTGTTGGACCCTTGGAGTCGATCACGCTCGTTAAAACGTTCTCTGTCGAGATTGCAGGGCCAATCGAAACAAGTGTCGGCGGTGGTATAGCACTCGGTGTAAAGTTACTGGAGTCCTATTGCCAGCAGGCACAATCCCGGACGTATTGGTGATTAGTATGGAATAGACAGGTCAAGCTGTCCAAGAAAGATATAATCTCCCCATATCTGTCAAGTATACCTGTTTGCTGCGACCTTCATTTTCTGTTTCAAGGAGTCCATGGTCAACCAGTCGATTAACGTGGTAGCTGATTTTTTGAGGGGTTTCCCCAAGTTCCTCCCCGATATCCCGGTAAATTACTCCCGTACGGCCTTGTTGATCCCACCGACCAACAATTGTCAACACCTCTCGTTGGAGTCCGTCAATCTCAAAGGTGAGGGGTTGTTTTGGCGTTGGAAGCCGCATCACGAGATCATCAATAGATTCTTCGCCATTCTGGGGTTCCAGTACATAGTATGGTGTGGCACCGATAAAGAAGGCAGACGACGTCGAGCCTCCAGCAACGAGATTGGTACCTCCCGTTATATTGATGTACATCTCTTTGCCCGGATTCTCCTTTGCGATGTTCACAATTGTATCTACTACATCACGAAGGTCAAAGGCATCAATTGTTCGCCGATGGACCTCATAACCGAACTGATCAAGATCCGACGACAGTTCCTCTCCTGTACTTAGGAAGGCGTCACTTGTGAGAAGGTATATCGTTTCAACACTTCCAAATGCTCGGAGACCCCGGTGGATATGCTCTGTTGCCCGTCCATGAGGAACAATATGTACACTCATGGATCGTACAGCTGGACACCGTCAGCCGGCTCATTGCGCGGATTCTCAGAGGGGTATACTTTAACGATGTCCCCTTCCGAGGGGAAGAAATCCAGAGGTGCCTTGAACTTCGTCCGGTATCCGAGCTCCGCCTGTGAGTAGGTCTTAATCCTACCCTCTTTTTGGTCATCATGGATCACATCAACAAACCCGACATCATAGTCTTCCTCACCAAGCAATTCTCCCTCTTTAGCTAATTTCTGGAACTCACCCATTTCTAGGATCCGCAGCCACAAATCCAAAATCTGTTCTATCACTTTCCAAATTAAATTCAGCATGCTAGTGAGCAGAGGATCGGGTTGGCCTGGTGTGGCTGTTGGGCCTTCTTCCCCAGGATGTTCTTGATCATCACGGTACTTCTTAAATGGATGTAGGACGAACTCTTGCTCAAATTTGATCCGTTCCTCTAGATAGACACTCGCGTACAATCGGAACCACCTGACAAGATTGACAACGTTGTCATTATGTTGGTCAAGTTCGTATTCCAACATATCATAGAATCCTTGATGCCGAATACTCGCACCTATTATTTGTTTTATATTCGAATATAGTGCTTGGCCCACAGAATTATTACTAGTTGAAGCATGGGTTAGTTCTACTGCAGACGCGAAAGCATTCTCAAAGTCTTCCCGGATTGGCCCCTCCTCCAATTCATCGATGATAATCGTCTCTGCGACTTCCTGGGTGTCTTCGATTTGTTCATCGAGTAATTGACTCGGTGTGTAAGTGTCGAACACCATCTGTTCACACCCCCGTAGAGAAATCCGGTACGGGAAGATCGCGCAATGCACTTATTGTAATATACCTAATCGCGCTCCCGGTTCGATTTGCCTCTAGGATTTTATTCCCCAGTTCAGATTCGAAAAATGACTGATACTGGCCAGCCCGCTGGTCAGAATCAAACTTGACTACAGCCCACCTTGAGGAGGGAATGACGTCGCGTTCAACTCGACGGACATTAGTATCTCCGCCTTTGACCGATATTAGAACGTCTGTTGGGGTAGCAACCGTGGATACGTCATCGGGTGATCGGAGAGATAAATCCCCGATGTCGACCTCACGGGTTGTGTCAAGATATGGAAGGCCGGTGTCATTTTGCTCTGGCTCTCTCGTTGTCCCGGACTCAATAGCCGCGACCTCCTCCAACTTGGTGACTGCGTCGTACTGACTGTATAGCTCATCCAGAACATCTCGTTCACCCTGTATTTGAGACGGGAGAAGTGTCCGAATCTCTTGGGGGTTAATTTGGATGACGTCGGCACGATCATCATCAACCATCTTGATTGCAGTAGAGATGTCATTTGGTCCATTTTGGTCTGAATCGGAAGAGACATCCACCGTAGCAATCGCTTGATGTGACGGAGACCGTGATTTACGGATTCGAATAACAGCCCCCCTAAAGCTGACATCAGAGAAAACACCTCCACCAAACGTGATGATGGCTTCTACTGTGGCTTGGTGAAGAAGATAATTTCGGAGATTTCTTGATTGATCCCCTGCAAGAATGTATTCGGGAACCAGAGCGACTAGTGTGCCGCCCTCTTTAAGCAGCGATAATGCGCGCGCAATAAATCCCTCTTCAATCCGAATTCGACTTCTTGAACTGTGGAGTTCAGGAATACGGTCAGCAGAAATCCGGTCACCAATTGGCGGATTCAGTACGATATGCTCAAACAATTCACTCCCACCAGAACTACCAGTATTATCTGAGTTAGAACCTGAACCATGGGACCCCAATCGCGTTTGGCTAGAATCGGATGCTGTTTGGTCGTTTGAGCTCCAATCAAAGAAGTCAGCACAGACAGTCTCCACAGAACTACTCTGCTTTCCAAGTTCGTTGAGGAAAACAGCGACTATCGTCGCACTCTCGCTAATTTCTACACCGGTAACACTCGCTCCTCGACTAGCGGCTTCACGGCAGAGAACTCCGAAACCGCTAGCGGGGTCAAGTACTCGATCATTTGATTCAACCTCTGCGAAATCAACCATTGGGCGAGCGACTTTCCGCGAAAGTTGTTCAGGCCCAAGCTCTGTCCGTCCTACGAGCTCGTCAAAAAAGCCAGACGCCACATCTGCGGAAGTCTGGGAAAGTTCGAAACTCCCGAAGTAATTGATTGTTGCTCTGATTGTCTCTATATCACTCGGTGCAATGTCGATGTCTTCTAGCGTCGTGAAATATGATTTGAGGGGATTCTGAAGTTCCTCTAATTGGTCTTCAAGTTCGCTGGAAACGTCAATTTGGATCCCCTCTCTTTCGGCGATCAACTGATAAAGAAGCGCTAAAAATATGTCGGATTTCAGTTCGGATCCATAGTTGTATGGGTCGTGAACTTCGAGGTCATCCAATAGCTGACGTAGTAAGAATCTAGCTTCGACTGCGGAGTCCAGCGGCCGGCTTCCGTTGTTGGCCTGCGTGCCAGGAAATGAAGAGAGAATTGTTGGTTCTTCGTCAGAAGACCCATAACTGAAAATATGATCAATAGTGGGCGTCAGCACAGCTCCATACTGTGCCTCGGTGTTCTGAAGATACTCAATCAGTTGCTGGCGCCCGCTCCGGAAACGTTCGTTGCTCTCGTTCCCTATTTTCACCTCAACAACTATAAAAATACTACCCCTCTCTGGAGTTTCGTAAATGATTAAATCAGGTCTGAGTCTCGTATTTGCGAGTGAATGACCCACACCAATACGCTCGGAACCATAGAGGTCAGCAAGTTTCTGTCTAACCTCGTCGGTGAATTCGGCTTCGTTCACTAACTTTGACTGCGAGGGAGGGGAACTAATACTTTCTCCCGGACAATCAAATATCGGTTTTGACTTTCAGCTTTGACAACTGCTTGGGCTATTGGTGGTTCGAGGCTAATATAAACAATATCATGAGACGCTAGTGAGGCAGGAAGCTAGCTTCCTCGAACTCTGGTTGTGATATGTCCCCCGAGATGCTTGATCTCAGAATTACGCCAATAGGTCTGTTGGACGACGATAATTGACGGACTATCACCGCCATTCTGGCTTAGCCCCACTCACACTGTCAGTACTGATTCTGGACTTTGTCCATCTTACACTGGACACAAAGATCGTCGGCGAAACAGGCGACACTGTCGTAGGGGCAATCGTACACTTCGACATCAACCGACAGCCGGCGTTTTGCCTGTTTCCACTCGACTTCCCAATCGTCGATATCCATATCGGCAGATGTGAACACCACTTCACCGTCCCGATCGACGATTTTAGCGGCTGGGACCGCCTCTTGCTCTGCTCTCACGACCCGGATCGCCTCTGTGTACGAAGAACACGGAATGTCTTCCGTACCGCCACTCTCGGGGAGTAAACGGACGGAGACCGTATCGTCGTATTCTTCGGTGGGTTTCGTTCCGTCGTCCATGTGCGCACCAATCGGAACATCGTGATAAAAATCTGTGCGCAACTCGGCAGGGGATCTCTGTATCGATTTTCGGCTTCGACGGCCGTAGTGATCCAACCTCTCCGAAAGTCATCCCCCACGACAATACATTGATCTGGCCGCGGTCCGAGCTTCATTCGGTTCGATTAGTATGCAAGACCAGTGCCGATACTGTAATCTGACGAACGTGGTCCCGGTACTCGATAAGCGAATCGAGCAAAGTTGCCGACCTGGGAACGCCTACAGACGACTCTGCCTGAGCTGTGAACGGTGGCTACCAATGTGCTCGAAAGAAGACTACTCCTCACACTCCCGTAAACACATACTCCCAATCGGCCAAGAGCCTGAGAAGGAGAATATCGTTGCCCTCGACGATACCGGAAGCAGGGAGGAACAAGGCAGTCAGACGTTCGATCGGTCCAACGCCCACTCAACCTTGGAGTTGCTACGAGAGCTCGAAGGGTTGAAAGACGATAACATACTCACGAGATCAGAGTTCGAAGAGCAGAAAAAGCGGATCTTGCGCAGAATATAATCTTGATCGGAAGTAGAGGAAACGTGATAGAGGAGTGGACCTGCTTTAGAAGAGTGAGGGTTTGGTTCCGATTGTATGTCCCCAGAGGCCAGCTACAGATGGCCTGACACTGGTCCAGCAACACGCGAATTAGTGTTACTACACTAGTAACTTTAATCACGCAGGCAACATATCTTCAGAACAATGGTCGAAGACCCCGGAGATAAGGCAAACATTCGGTACCAGCACCCCAGCGGGATCCTCTACCTCTTCCAGCACGACAACGTCCCGCTCCTCATTGACGCGTTACTCGACTATCCTCCGTCGCGCGAATTCGACGTTGACGAGTTCGCAGAGCACGCCGGCCTCGCCCAAGAGACGATCACTTCACATCTACCTGTGCTCATCGACGTCGAATTAATCGAGGAAGTTCCAGAGACATCACCAACCCGATACCGAGTTGCCGATAGTCCAGTCGTGCAGGAGCTTTTCGAGCTCAATTCCGCACTCAATGCAACAGGGACACCCGCTGCAAACGACCAGTAATCGTAATCAAGGGCCGCGCATCTTGCATGGCAACTTCCTCAGACAACAGGCCCCTCTTTCGGCCCCGTCTACGAATGCGAGCCCTGACTTGACACCACCTCGCTGTGAAAAGTGAAAGCAAGACAACGACCCATGATCCGCTTGCCCAATCAACACCGACGTGTGAGTCCATAGAGACAAGAATCAAGGAGTACACTTAGTTTCCCACAAGGAGGGACCAATGGTGAGATCCGACCAATTGAGGGCGGGACGATCTCGTCTGCCAATTGCTAGGTAAGGTAGAACGGAGTGATGTAGGAAGTGATCCTTTGCACTGTAGACCCAGCAGACTGGTGAACTACTCCTCGGAGTCGCCTGATGCGATCTCCTCCTGAAAGTTCGAGACTGCCTGGTCATGTTGTTGGGTGGCTTGGCGTTTGCGTTTCATTGTTTCGACAATGTCTTCTTTTTGCGCTAGCTCGGCAAATTCTTCCGCTTCAGTGTTGAGTTGATACAGTTTGATTTTCCCACCGTCGTCGGGGTAGTAGAAATACTCCTTCCAGAGGCCAATTCTGGCACCCTCAGTGAGACGACTGGAAACTGTCCCATGACTTACTACGAGGGCACCATCGATCTCATTGAATCGCTTGGGGCCGTCAGCGAGGTGAGCGAGGATTTCGACAGCCCCTTTCTTTTCGAAGAAGTCGCTGATTTTCGCGGTATCGAGTTCTCTCTCAGGGATTTCATCTGGCTCTGCATATGACGTATCGTCTACGCTCATATCGCCATCATCAGGGTATACAGAGCCCGAGTTGCTACTTTCCTCTAAATTACCAATAGTCTCCCTTTCATCGTCAGAGTTGTTCGGCATATTGTTATCCTTCTCTTGTGGCTCCAAGGTTTTAACTTACAGTGATTCAAACTGCTATACACTCAAAATTAGAACCGATATGATATTGAGCTACAACTGGCCAAACAGAGGTGTCCGGGATCGGCATGAGTTCTGAGGCGACCGACCCATACCAGTCGGCCATCGACACGGCAGAGGACTTACGAGATGATTTGGAGGCACTCGCAGCGAGTGATCTCCCGTTCGCCTACGACGCCGAACGCATTTTAGAAGAATTGGATCGAGCACGAGGTGACTGCTCAGAATGAGATCACGTATCGACCAGAAAACACTCGAAGAACAGTTGCCGGCGGTCCTTCACGAGCAATTTCAGTTAGATGGACTACCGCGCGACCACGAGCCCTCCTGGGAGTACATTACCGCGCACACCCGGTATTCTGCGGAAGGTCTGAACAACAAGTCCAAAGAATTGTACGGCCAGACTCTTCTCGAATTTCTTCGAGAACAGGGGTTTGGTGTTCGCAATACGGGGAAATGGCCCACCAATGATGAAGAAACCATTCAGTCTCTTGAATACTACGTCAATAGTGCTCAGGATCGACGAGGGTGGAGCGAGAAAACCATTGATTCCGTTAGGTCGGTGATGAACAAAGTGTACGAGGCGATCAGAGAGGAAGGTCTCGGTATAGAGTTACTAGACCTTGGTGTCTACAATTCTGAGAAGGAACGCGTGGAGAATATTCAGCATACGATCACCATCATCGAGTACATGGATCGTAATCTGGCAGACAGCACGATGGGGAATTATCCTTTCTACTTCGAAGAATACTATAATATAGTGAAAAATAGATACCCCATCAATCTCAATCCGGTCACAGAAGCATTAGATGAGTTTGAGTGGTATCGGAGTGAAAATGAGCCGCAGCCTGTAACTGAAGCACAACTGAAGGCTCTGTGGAATACGTTAAATGCCATTAGGGATTGTCCTGTGAGGGACTACGATTTGGATCAATGGCGGCTCTGGATGAAGGTGCTCCTCGTCTTTTTAATCGCCGTCGGCCCTCGGTCAAGTGAGGTCGAAAAACTCGATGTTAGAACGCAGCTTCACTTCGGTGATGATCCCTACGTCCAGTTCGACGAGCGAAAGAATCTGAGACGGAACGAAGGACCCGACAAAGTCCCGATAATGACTGGTGCTAGGTTGCTTGAACTCTACGTTGACTACATCGAGTCGACTGGTGGGAATGGAAAACTAATCCCCAGTCCCCAATCTTCCTCTGGGTCCCGACGAGCTTCCACCTTGAACAATTGGCTGGAGGAGTTATGTAAGATCGCCGATATTCGATTAGACGATGGATCATTCCCGACCATCCAGAATTTTCGGCAATTCTGGAAGACACTATATAAGAGAGCACTACACGAAAACCGAGATCAGATCAAATTCGTGTCAGAAGAGGGTGGGACGAAAACTCCCGGCGTTGACGAAAAGAACTATCTCGATAACGTCGAGAACCGGAATCACGTTCGGGAACTCGGGCGACAATATTTCGGTGACGTTCTCGATCTCGATGAAATACCTGCTGAGCTCCGAGCCGAATTGGATCAAGAGTCACAACTCGACGGACAGTCCAAGATTCAGGATTACGACACCCACGCGTAGTTTCTCTGATGGAGACGTAAGCATACTCACTCGCATTGGTTGCTGATATCTGAAAATCTCTTGAGAGAGCCTCAGTAGTAGACGTGTTTCATCGAGTGATCTGATCAGAAACGATATCGCGTTCGGCACGCTTCATGTCATCTGAGAGGGTTTGATTTCGACGCCGGTTGATCTGAGGTGCTTGGTATCTCGACCCATGAGACCTGACTTATTGAATAACGTCAACGATCCCGATACCGTCCTCGCGCTATGAAACACTATGATTCTCGTTGGTCCGAAACCAGGGTAACCTATCTTAGCTTCAGTAGTCTGGCCACGCCATACTACCAGTTCCCTTACCATGGAAGTTTGGTGGCTTGTGGACCCTCCGAAATCATAGCCGGAAATGCCATCTATCGAATTTAGGTGAGTCAGTTAACTATCGAAATCTCATGAAATATTACCCCACCGCCGTATGCCGATTCTAGATTTACTGAATTAGTTCGTTTGTGAGAGACTGCACATCGAAAACGAACAGACGGAGATTCATACCAGGGTTGTGATACAAGCGCGAACAGAATTGGTTCCTGAAGTAAATGATTACATTGAATTAATATATTATTATATTTCAAGTCCTAGTGAACGGAGCTCTTCGATCTCGCTTTGGATGCTCTTGACACGTTCTTTCATGTCGCCTTCTGCTTCAAGGGCAGAGTCGAACAGGCGTTCTCTCCGTTCTTCGAGCCTCTCGACACCTTTTTGACTCAACGCCTGACCACACCACATACACTGGACTTCGCCCCTGGGTGTTTCGCGTTGACATCGAGGACACTGTACTGGTCCGATCGACTCGATTTCATCCTCCGAAACATCTACACCGTGCGCTCGGGCAACTTCACGAGCAGTGTCCTCTCGGAACACATCGATGTATCGTCGAGCTTCATCGCTATTTTTGACCCACCCGTGATGGTTCTCAATATGGTTCTGTGACACGTTCTTTCGCGCGAGATAACTGGCGGAAGACTTCCGCATCCGAGTGAATTCCATCTTCGACGGTTTCCTGAGATCGCCATTATCGACGGCTCGTTTGACGGGTGCCCGGAGCATCTTCAACTTCATGTTGTAACTCACCTCCCGCCCAGTATCCAAGTCCGACCAAAGCGGCGCGTCAGGCTCGTTACCCCGCGGATGAACCTCTAACCAGCGTTTGAGGTATGGAACTGATGAGATAAGTACAACCGAGCGGCGGCCCTGCTTCCCATCCACGGTGATCTCCATCCCGTACTTGTGATCACTAACGTCACCGACAGTGAGCCCACGGAACTCCCCCGATCGTGGGCCAGCATCCCAGTCTACAGCGACCGCCGCCTTATTGCGTGCGTACTTAGCGTTGTTCAGAACGGGAACTATGTGGTCGTCCCACCACCACATCTTCGTCGGGTCTGGTTTTGGATCGTAGTCTCTAGGGAGGTCGGCTGAGATCCACTCGACGCTCGATGGTTTCTCTTCCTCGTAATCCCCTGCTGATAGGTGCCCACCAAACACTCGAAGCGCGACTCGATGGTCACGCTTCGATTCTTCACTATCGTAGGTCGCGTTGATCCAACTGACGTATTTCTTCGCGGCGTCTTTCTCCGTCTCCGAATCTCCGATGATGTCTACTAAATCTGGCTCAGGTAGTTCATCTGAGGAGTATTTGGACGAATCACCAGCCATCATCGTGCAGTGCTGGAGGAGCTTTGTCCACCGACCTTCGGAGTAGTTGTGAACCCCGAGCTCTGAGGAGAATTTGAGGAGGGCGTCTTTATCCTCTGGTGACAGTGTCTCCGAACTCTCAATCCGGGTGTGGAGTGTTTCGATCTTGGGTGGCAACCTTGGCATACTCTAATTTAGAATCGGTAGGCATTTGAACTCTTGGTATATATCCGGGAGGCGGCATGTTTGTGACGAACAAAACGGCGAGCGGAGCGAGCCGTTCGTCACAAACATGCTCTCGATCGGATTTGAAGTAGACGAGTCGCAGCCCGCGCAGGCCGAAGGCCGAGCAGGAACGTCTCGGCGTGGTTCACATCCGGGAAGCCCCATCTCTACCGGTCGGGAGAGTACCGCGAGCGGGTACGGCCCCCGCGATTAGAATTCACTGCGTGCGAAGACAACTGGTCGGCGGACACCCCGTCAGGTCCGTGTTCTACAACGAGCGATAGATGAAGTGTGTGTGTGTGTGTGGAATATAAACCCAATACGGCGTACCGCTCGTTGCCGGACCCACGAGTGCTGACCGATGTGTCTCCGTTGTGGCGTACGGAACAGTCGTGCCACCGAAGGAGGTACCCCCCGACGCTATAGAGACTCGTCTACGGTTGGCCAAGCACCTCGTGTCGGCGGTAGAGGTACACTGCGCCGGCAACGATGTTAACCAACCACAGTGCGAGCAGGATGATCCAGAGAACGGTATTTGGATTCCACTTCCCGTTCGCACGTATATATTGCATATCGAAGTATGCGGCGGCTGGTAACCCTATCCAGGCGACGAAGATCAAGAATCCACCGAACGCGCCCAGACTATCACCCACCGCGGCGGCCAAAATAAAAACGAATACCCACAACGCAGTTCCACCAGCCACTCCGTACCACCACGTTTCAGAGACGGTCGTCTCGTACTGCGATGGGTCGTGAGGTGTCGACGGTGGACTCGATACTGCCCCACGCGGAGACGAGCCACCTCCGTGCTCGTTTCGAACGCCACAGTGGGGGCACAGTTCCGCTCGCTTCTTGATAGGTTCTCCACAGGACCGACAGAAAATCTCGTCTACGCCCTTTGACTTTCCTGAAGACATACTACGTACAGAACACCGTATCTCGCCCTACGCTTTCACCGTCCACACTGTCGTCACGTTCTAGCAGCATCGTCTGTACGACGATGATCAGTATACGTATGAATTAGGGCTGGCTCGGTTAGTATCGTTCAAAGCACCGTCGAAACGAACGATCCTCGACGACGAGTGGTGTCGAACCAGTTGAGCTGTCGACCAGACCACTCCAGAGAATTGCATCGACGGTGAGCGAACGATCACTGTGGATGCGATTCGATTCGTCGAAAGACCCCACGGAGTGGATGAATCGAGCGCACCGCTTCTGGGCTTCGGTGTGTTTGACGAAGACATCCTCGACGGACGGTTCCCTGACGGTGAAGGTCTCGATCTCGGTGGCCGTGACGTCTACGGATCGGTCGAGTGCGTTGCTGCGGTCACGCGACGTGTCGCTCACTCCTCGGCCGACTCGTCCTCGTGCAGTGACGCCTCGGTCTCGACGACCTCCATCGGGCGCATCATCTCGTGGTCCTCGTGTTCCAAGTTGTGGCAGTGGAACGGGAAGATACCCGGATAGTCGCCGAAGTCGACGGTGAGTTTGTACTCCTTGCCCGGCAGTATCATCACGGTGTCCTTCTCGCTACGTTCGGCCGGTCGCGGGTCGTTGTACTCGGGTCTGCCGAGGTCCTTCTTGCCTTCGACCCAGAATCGGACCAGGTGCAGGTGCAGCGGGTGCGACATCAGCGAGTCGTTCTTGATGATCCACGTCTCGGTGGTGTCGAGTTCGGGTTCGAACTCGATCGGATCGAAGGTGGCGCGACCGTTGAGTCGGTGGACCATGGTCCCGTCGTCTATCATCTCCATCTGCATCGTCACCTCGCGTTCGGTAACCGTCTCCTCCGGGTCCGGCCGCGGCGTGGTCGGGAAGTCGATCTCCTCCGTCGGGGTGGACGGGTCGGAGACGGACTCCTCGGTGACGCGGAACTGCATGACTTCGTCGAGATCCGGCGCCGGGCTCTCGGTACCGGGGTCGCGATTCGGCGTCCGGCTACCCTCGGAACTCGGGTTGTGGTGTTCGCCGTGTGGGTACGGGAAGAGGGCGTGGTTGGTGACCGTGAACGTCTGGCCGGCGAAGTCCGAGAAGTCGACGACGAACTCGGCGCGTTCGAACGGGGAGACGAGCAGGGTACCGACGTCGCCGTACGGTCCGATTCCCACGACGTCCTCGAGGTAGCCGTGGCCGGCCGAGTACTGTTTCATCTCGGGGAGTTCGCTCTCGCCCTCGGTGTCGTTTCGCAGGCGCAACCCCCAGGTGCGGCCGTTCGACGGGTTGAGGAGTCGGAACCGGTACCGGCGCGGTTCGACCTCCATGTACGGCCAGACGGCCCCGTTGACGAGCGCCTTCTCGCCGCCGTGCATCGCGACGAACTCGTTGGGGTAGTAGAGTGAGCCGTCCTCGTTGAACGAGCGATCGACGAGAACGAGGGTGACGTCGTACTCGCCCTGTGGGAGCTGGCGTTCGGCGTCGTTTCGCTCGCGGATGTAGTACGGCCCGACGAGCCCCGCGTAGTTGTTGAGCCGCGAGATGCCGCGAGTGTGATCGTGATACGTCGTCGTCAGACGCGGTTGTTCGTTCGGCATGACCTGGACGTCCGTGGTACGACGGGGCCCGGTCACGCCGTCGGGCGAGATCCACATGTCGGCCTGCCCGTCGTCCGACGACGGGACGTTTAGTCCGTGGAAGTGGACCGAGTTTCTGACCGACGGGACGGGACCGTCGTGCGTCGGGTAGTTCTCGGTCGTCGTCCCCTTGATCCGCTCGTCGATCGTGAAGAGGTGCTCGTCGGGCAACTCGCTGTTGTCCATCTCGAACGCGAGCGGGCGGCCGCGGCGGCCGGCGATGATGGGACCGGGGAACTGGCCGTCGTATCCCCACAGCGTCGTCTCCGGCAGATCGGGGTGAAGGGACGTCGTGAACTGCTGCTGTGTGACCTCGTGATAGGGAGCACCGTTCAGCCAGCCGTCGGGTTCACGAATATCCAGCCGCGGCATCGGCTGGACCCACTTGTCCAGTTCCGGCCCCTCGTGATCCTGAACGGATCCATCGTCAGGGCCCCGACCGAGCGCAGCGGACGGGACGGCACCGGCGATGGACGCGCCGGCACCGAGCTGCAGCAACTGGCGCCTGGAAAATCGTCCCATCACGCCCACCCCCGGGCGGCGTCGATTCCACTCTCGACCGCAGTGCAGTATCCCCGTCGTCGCGCTGAGTCGCTCACGTGTATCACAATTAGTACGGTGTATTCTATCCTCAATTAATCTTTTTGTATCCTGAATTTCAATAATTAGCGCTGGCGCAGGTGCATGGGCAGACGTCTCGAGCACCCAGAGAGGCCGATCACGAGCGACGCCGACGTTCAGAACCGATTTCGAGGCGTTCAGAAGTGATTTCGAGGGTGGAATAGTCCGCGTCGATCGATTCAACGCCGCTCGAATACGGGGCGTGAAACGAAAAGCACTGGACAGGGATTCACCACGGAATACGGCCCGGGTTCCGATCGCGTTCGATCGGCTTCGATCGTCGAGGCCCGAACGGGCCGACCGGTGTTCGCCGATCCGGTGACCCGCTGTCGGTGCCCGTTCAGGGACGTCGCCCGCTCGATACCGTTTTCCCAGTGCCGTCACGCCTCGGTATCGGGCTGGGCGCCGTGATCGGACGACGGCGCCGTCCCAAGGGAAAGTGCGGTACGTACCTCGTCACGACGGGGTTGAGCGTTCTCGTCGCCGGCATGTTCACGGAGACCCTCGGCATCAGAATCGGTGCTGGACCAATCGAGGTATCGGTACTGGAAGCCGGAATCGTCGTCCTCGGGTTCGCGCTGACGCGATTGCTGCTCGTCGTCGCCCGCACGCTCCGGCATAGCCTCCTGATGGGCGTCGGTATCGTCGGGCTGAGTATCGCGCTCCCGGCGATCCCGGTCGCCGCGCCGGTCGTCGCCACCGTGGGGAGTGGCGTGCCGTCGCTATCACGCTGGCGGCCTCGCTACCCGTTTTTCGTCGACGATCGGTAGCGTGCTGGGTCTCGGTGAGACGCGACTCCAGCACCTAAAGCGCGCCCTCGGCGGCGTGCCCGGCGTCGGCGCGGGAGGCGTCGTGCTCACCACGTACGGGCTGGAAACGGGATCACTGAACGAGTTATACACCGTTTTCGGCCACCGCGTGACGCTGTTCTGGGTGGTCGCCCTGCTCTCGATTCCGGGGGCACTCATCTACGTCGTCCGGAACTACCAGGAGCGGCCGTCGGGACCGAGATTACTCGTCTGGCTCCAGACGAAAGAGGCCGCCGCCCTCGGAACCGGTACCGAGGACGTACACCGCGCCCTCCCCGTCACGGCCGAACGAGAGGGCTCGCGTCAGTTTCTCCGGCGTCGCGAGGTCGATCGCAGTGGTCTCCCAGAGGCCCTCGCCGTCCTCCGGGCGAGTGGCGACGAATACCCGACCCTTCGGGATGAAATCGCCGAAGACGAAGTGTCCGTCCAGTTCCGGAATCGTGGATCCGCGATAGACGTAGCCGCCCACGACCGCGACGCCGCTCACCGGCCCGCCTTCGTGTGGGTACTCGATGATCGGGTCGAGGAGGGGTTCACCGCCGCGAACGCGCTCGGGCGTCGCGTCCGGGTAGTCGTCCGCCTTGAAACAGTGCGTTCCTTCCGTCACGTTCCAGCCGTAGTTGCCACCCTTCTCGACGAGGTTGACCTCCTCGTAGCTCGCCTGGCCGACGTCGGCGACGTACAGGTCCTCGCCGTCGAACGAGAGGCGCCACGGATTCCGAAAGCCCCAGGCGTAGTGTTCGTCGAACCCCTCCCGACCGACGAGCGGGTTGTCCTCCGGAATGGCGTAGTCCCCGCTGCGGTGGCCATGCGACCGATCAGCGTGGTCGCCTCCACCGTGACGGTCACCCCTTCCGTCGAAGTCGCTGGCTCCGTCTGCGCCCGATCCACCTCCGGCGTCAGACGAGACATCGCCGGCCGTCGCCCCGTCTACGTCGATGCGAAGGACGCTCCCGAGCAGGTCGTCCGTAACCGCCTGTCCAGGGGCGCCTCCGCGTCGGTCGTGCCAGCTCGCATCGGTGGACGCACCGCTATCCCCGACGGTGACGTAGAGATAGCCGTCCGGACCGAACGCGATGTCACCCCCGTTGTGGAGGTCGCGCGGTTCAGGAATCTCCAGAAGACGCCGCTCCTCGTCGCGACGCGCCCGCGTCCCGTCGTCGGTCACCGGGAACTCCGACAGGACGAACGTGTGGCTGTAGTCGTCGGGCATCCCGTCCCGTAGCGGACCGCTGTAGCGGACGAACAACCGTCGCGACTCCGCGAACGAGGGAGCCAACGCGAGGCCGAGTACCCCTTTCTCTCCATCGGTATCGGTCGTCTCGCGGAGGTCGAGGACGGGATCGTCCCTGACCCCCTCCGGTCCGTGGAGGAGCACTCGACCGTCGCGCTCTGCGACGTACCGTCGGTCCGAATCAGGGAGAAACGAGACGGCGATCGGCGCGTCCAGACCGGAGACGACCGTCCGAAGGCCGACCGACGCCGGGAGGTGAGAAGTCGTCGCGTCACCTGCCGCCGGGCCCGGAGCCGACCATCCCAGGCAACCGACGAGACCGGCCGACGTGCCGACGGTCGCACCCTCCAGGAACCGTCGGCGGGTCGATGAAACCATGGCATGGACGTACGCAGGCGAGACGGAAATACATCTGTTCGGGTGTTCGACGACGTCACGACCGCGAGACCGTGTCCGTACCGTGACGGTCCACGGTGCCGATGGTCGCTGTACTCGACGCATCGTCCGATCCCGTGGCGCGGCGCTGTGCGAGCGTCCACCGGTGCTCCGCCGAGAACGGACCGATCCCGACAGACGCCGGACGGTCGACGGAGTGAATCCGAGTTCCGACGCACGGATTCGGTCGGCAGTCCCGCGGCACAGTCAAGTGATGGACACGCCAGACGGCAGCGGATCAGGGTGACGAACGTCCGGCGATATCGTATCGCAGACGACGCACGACGATATCGCATCTGAGTGGTGACTCGCCCGACGGTTCCCATGGCCGACCACCACGTTCGCTCGAACCACCGTCGGAACCCACGTGGGACGCGTGCGAGTGGTGTGAGAATTGGCACGCGGAGCTACAGTAGAACCCCACCAGACCCGATCGATCGACGGGGCCGCATCACGGAGTGGCACAGGCCTGGGACAGTTGTATTGCCCGAAAACGTGAACGCGTCCCATGAAGCTCGCTCACGTGTCCGTTCTCGAGGATTTCGGCAACCGATCACTGCTGGTCCACGGACTCATGGTCATCGCCTTCGCCAACGCAGTGTTGCTCGGATTGCTCGTCGACGGCCAGTTCGGCGCCGCCGCGTTCGTCGCACTGCTCGGCTTCACCGCCGGCCTCTGGGTCTCACAATCGATACACTCGCTGGGGTCGGCGTCGACCACCGACTACGACGGCGTCCTGAACGAACTGATCGACGTCGACGGGGCAGAGCGGGCGAACCGGCGGATGTACCGATTCGGTCGCATCCTCGCCCTCGTCGCCGCCGTCACCGCCATCTCGCTGCTGACTTCGGCGCAAGTCCTCTCCGGAGCGGTCTTCGCGGGCGGTGTCGTGGCTATCGGCTCGATCGCTGTCGTTACGTCGATCGTCGGGTTCATCGTGGCGCTGGGCGCGTCGTACGACGAATCACAGCGTCGAACGAACGCTGATCTAGAGGCGTACGCGGACACGATCGACGTCGAGCCCCGGCGGAGCGACGATCGATACGACGGTGACGCCGAATCGAGTCCCGATTCGTCGCGTCGCTAGGCCGGACCACCCGTCGTCCGCGATCCGGCGCTCGCGTCCAGTATCGGTCGGCGACCCGATAGGACGGGCCGTCGTCGCCGGCGGTACGTGGCACACCGGTTCGAAGACTAAACGGTTTTAGGACACGGTACGAAAGGGTCGCCAATGCCTGCGTCCGACGGCTCGGCGGACACGCGCGAATCCAGCGAGCGCTCGGAGACAGACGTCCCGACGAGTGGGGAAGTCGTCCCCGAGCGGTTCTCCTCCGACGAACTGTTCCAGCGGATCATCGCCGACGCGGACCACGAGATCACCTCTGGAACGCGCGAACTCTTCTTCAGCGCCGTAGCCGGCGGACTCGCGATCTCGATTACGTTTCTCGTCTACGCGTCGCTCTACCCACAGGCCGACGGCGGGATCGCACGCGTCCTGCTGTACCCGCTCGGATTCATCTACATCATCATCGGCGGCTACCAGCTCTACACGGAGAACACCCTTCCACCGGTCCTGCTGACGCTGGAGCGGCTGGCATCCGTCCCCTCGCTCCTTCGCCACTGGCTGATCGTCCTCCTCGGTAACTTCGCGGGCGGGGCGATCGGCGCCATCGTACTCGCCTACGGCGGCGTCTTCGAGGGGGCAGCGGTCGACGCAGCGGTCACGTTCGCCCAAGACGGGGTCGCAACCGCCCGGTGGGACCTGTTCTTCAAGGGTGCGTTCGCCGGCCTCGTCGTCGCCGGCCTCGTCTGGGTCGACTTCGCGGCCCGCGATACGATCTCTCGCGTCGTCCTCATCTACATCGCCTTCCTGACGATCCCCCTCGGGAATCTCTTCCACGTCGTCGTCTCCTTCACGGAGGTCATTTTCGCGATGTTAGTCACCGACCAGATCGCGTTCATCCCGGGAATGACCGACTTCGTACTCCCGGTGTTGCTCGGGAACACCATCGGCGGCGTCGTACTTCTCACGGTCGTCAATTATTATCAAACGAGCGAGCACCGCCTCGAATCCGGTCGGTTCGAGGACGCGAGAAAGCTCTCGGTGCGAGAGTGGCTCGCCGGTGGCCTCGCCGGTCGGACGTACGTCCCGGTCGTGGACACGATCGAAGAGATCGTCAGGGACACGGATTCCTACCGCGTACTCGTCCCGATTTCGAACCCCCGAACCGAACGGGACCTGGTCAAACTGGCGTGTACCCTCGCCGGGTCACGAAAGACCGGTGCCGTCCACGTGGTCCACTTCGTGCAGGCACCCGAACGAGGTTCCTTCCACGGCGACCCCGAGCAGCACGACCGAATCGTCGACGCGTCCGAGCGCCAACTAGAGACCTTCGAACCGATGGGTGAACACCACGACGTCGAGTTCCAGACGTCGACCGTCGTCACGCCCCGGTCCTTCGAAGACGTGTTCGACACGGCAAACCGGCTGAGTCCCGACCTCGTTCTCATGGGCTGGGGCCGTGATACGGTCTGGTCGTCGGCACGAGCCGAACGGCCGCTCGACGAACTCACCAACCAGTTGCCGACCGACTTCCTGATCGTCAGAGATCGTGGGCTCGAACCCGACGAGATCCTCCTCCCGACGGCAGGCGGACCGAACGCGGATCTCGGCGCCGAGATCGCCGGAATACTGCAGACCACCGCAGACATCGAGGTTACCCTGCTACACGTCGTCGACGGGCCGGCAGAACGCGAGGCAGGCGAGCGATTCCTCCACAAACTGGCCGACGACTACGACCTCGAAGAGCCGAATCTCGTCGTCGACGCGTCCGGTGACATCGAACGAGCGATCTGCGATGCGGCTCACGATCGAGCGATGGTCATCATCGGGGCCAGCGAGCGCGGGTTGCTCTCCCGCCTCGTCACCGATTCGTTGCACCTCTCGATCCTGGACGACGTCGAGGGGTCGATGCTCCTCGCCGAGCGCCCCTCCGAACGGACGTTCATCGAACGACTGATCGGTGCCGGTAGTCGTGAGAACAGACGTGAGTGACGGGTCCCGGGGACACTCGTAGAACGAACGGTCCCCGACCGATCTGGCTGGTTCGATCGGTGGAACGGACGGTCGAACTGGAACGTCGTATCGGATTTCTGTGACCGTGACACGGCAATGAGCGAGCGGATCGCGCGTATCGGCGTCGTCCGGGCCGTCGCGATCGGCTTCATCGTCCTCCACGCCGAAGTGTTTCGCGGCGAGGGCGTGGCCGGCAACGCCGGTTACGTCGCGACGAACGCAGTCGACCGGTTCGCCGTCCCGTTTTTCATCCTGACGTCGGGCTCTCTCTCTTCACGAGGAAGACCGACCGACGCTCGGCCGGAACTACGTCCGCTCGTACGTCACTCAGAGGGAGTATCGACGGCTCGGCGCACGAAATACCAGCAGTCGACTTCGGCGTGCCGTCACCGCAGCACTACCGAACAGCACGCCCAGGGAGCAATGAGTCCGCCAATTTGCGGTCCGGGAACGCACTCGGCACCGCCGACCGTCGATCAGTCGAACCGGGCGGGCGTCGTCCGGTCGGCGTTCTCGATTCGCTCGCGGGCGAACGCGTCTGCGGCGTCCAGCACCGTCGTTCCCTCGTCATCTGCCCGTTCCATCATCCGGGCGAGGCGGTCACCGATGGCGGTAGCCTTCTCGAACGCGGCGTCGCGCGTCCCGCCGCGGTACTCCTCGGCGACGGTGATGAGTCCGCCGGCGTTGATGACGTAGTCGGGCGCGTACCAGATGCCGCGGTCCGCCAGTTCGGCGGTGTGTCGACGGTCAGCGAGCGGGTTGTTCGCCGCGCCGGCGACGATATCGCAGTCGAGGCGCGGAATCGTCTCGTCGTTGATGACGCCGCCGATCGCACACGGCGCGAAGACGTCGCAGGGTTCGTCGTAGACGTCGTCCGGGGCGACCACCTCGACGTCGTGGTCGGCGACGAACCGCTCGACGTTGTCCTGATCCACGTCGGAGACGGTGACGGACGCACCGCGGTCGACGAGATCGCTCGCGAGTGCCGAGCCGACCTTTCCGAGCCCCTGGACGACGACATCGACCCCATCGAGCGAATCGGTCCCGTACTCGTACGTGACTGCAGCCTTCAGGCCGGACAGGACACCGGTCGCCGTGATCGGCGACGGATCGCCGAGGCCGTCCTCGCGGCCGACGACGTGGTCGGTCTCCGTCGCGACGACCTCCATGTCCGCGACGGAGGAGTTGACGTCGACCGACGTGATGTAGCGCCCGCCCATGCAGTCGACGGCGCGGCCGTAGGCTTTCAGCAACTCCCTGGTCTTGATCTCCTCCGGGTCGCCGACGACGACCGCCTTCGCCCCGCCGAGGTCGAGATCGGCGGCGGCGGCCTTCTTCGTCATCGCCCCCGAGAGTCGCAACACATCGGTCAGGGCGTCGGCTTCGGTCTCGTAATCGAGGATCCGCGTGCCACCCAGACCCGGTCCGAGCGTCGTGTTGTGGACCGCGACGATCGCCTGCAATCCCGTCTCCGGGTCCGAGAAGTACGATACCTGCTCGTGTCCCCCGTCGACGAGCGAGTCGAATACCATATCGAACCGTTCGGGTTCTAGGTGAAAATACTACTGACACGCGCCCGGAAACGGACGGGACACGCCCGTTTCTCGCTACTGGCAACAATTGCCACCTAGCGGCCGCCTTTCCCCCGAAGACGGTCGAGGTACGCCGCCATCGTGAGATCGCCCCTGCGGTGGGCGAGGACCCACGTGGGATCCAGATCGATCGTTCGCCGCCTCGCACCGTCGGGAGACGAAACGACGAGTTCGATCCGGTCGACGGAGCGGGCGAACCCATCGGGATCGTCGACGGCTGCGCTCAGCGCTTCGAGGACGAGCGTCAACTCATCGGTCGGTTCCCCGCCGTGGTCGGCCGTCGAGCGGAACGAGACGACGAGCGTTCCGCCGTCGGCCGTCGCGTCGCCGCGTTCGATGTCGTCACTGCGTACCGACCGCTTGAACGCCTCCGCGTCGAATCCGAGGTCGCCAGCCGACGGTCGATCGTTCGAACCGCCGGAACCGTCCGAAGAGTCGTCGGGCGAGCCACTCCCGCCGTCGGGCGAGTCAGCGGCCCCCGCCGAATCGGTCGGTGCGAGCGACCCGCCGTTCGGCGTTCGAGGGCCGTCGGTGCGCGAGTTCCCCGTCGCGAGATCGAGCAGCGACTGATACTGCCGACCCCGATCCGCCCGGTCGAGGCAACTCCCGAGGAGCGCGAGCGTCGCCGCACCGACTACCTGCAAAACGGTTCGTCTATTCATTTTCACCAGCTATAGGAGTAATTTACCAAAATTATTTCGATTTATGTACGATTTGAGACACTGGTGGGCACGCGAGTGACGATTGGGCACGAACTCGACGGGAGACCGGACGGAATCAGGCGCAGGGATTCGTCCGTTCGGCGACCGGCGACGCGCCCGATCAATCGGGTCTGTCGATCGAGACGAGGTCGTCGACCTCGGGAACGTCCGCTGACGCGTCGGCGATCTGCGTGAGACGGTGTCCGTGTTTCTCCATCGCGTACGTGGCGAGTTCGCCCGGCTGGAGCCCGACGGGGTCCCCCTCTGGGGCGAAGCGATCGTCTTCGGTGATTCTCTGGACCAGCGGAAGGAGGTCGGCGACGACCTCCTCGATCAGAGACGGCGCGATCTGGCCAGCGTCGACGAGCGACTTGAGCTGATTCATCCCGAAGCCGACGTGACGCCCCTCGTCGCTTCGAATACGGTCGAACCCCTCTACGAGGCCGGGAAGCTGTGGCAGGTCGTCGAACTCGCCGCCGAAGGAGCGACTCATGCCGTAGTAGCCGGTCTGGGCCAGGATGCCCTCGACCGTGAGGTGATAGTGACAGTACGCGAACGCGCGGTTCTCGGGCGTATCGTCCTCGAGGAGCCGGTCCATGGCCCGTCGATTCCGCTCGAACAGTTCGAGGTAGGCGTCGTCGAACCACCGCTCGGCCCGCGGACTCGTCCGCTCCCAGCCGAGGTGGTCCTCGACGCCCCAGACGACCGTCCGCCAGTACCGATCGAAGAAGTCGGCGTGCTTCGCCTCTTCGTAGAGCTGCGTGGTGAGGAACAGCTGGTCGTCGATATCGTCGAGGACGACGCCGAGCGGCGCCAGATCCTCAGTCACGGCGTCCTCGCCCGCCCCGAACTTGGCGATGCCGGTGACGAGCGCGTCCAGGTCAGCCCGGTCGAAGTCGTCGCCGTCGTCGGCGTAGGCGCACAGGTTCTCGAGATCGGTCTCCAGACCGATCTCGGCGGGGTCCCAGTGGCGCTCGACCGCGTTCCGGTAGTACCGGTTCGACCGCGAGTCGCGATCCATCAACTCGGTGGGACTGTACTCACGTTCCATGAGCGACCTTTGCCGGGCACACCATTAATCGTGGTGACGCCCAGGCCGACCCATCCTGAGGAGAGTAGTTTACGCAGTAGAGAGTCCAACTAGAGATGTGAGCGCCTCGGTCAGGGTACCGGACGAGACGGAATCCCGACTCGAAGAGCTTCAGGCTGAAAAACGGCCGGAGACGGTCGGACGGTCACACACCATTGTACCGACGCCTGTCCCATCGCGGTGATCTAGAAGCACGATATCGACGCTACTCTCAATTTAGACGTCACCTTCGATGATTCGTCGAGCGAACCGATTCGGCGACCGTCTGAGTCGCAATTGGTGTCACCCGCGTCGTAGGAGAGACATATGATCCGAGGTTTTATAGTGTTGATTGTGGAGCCTAGATTTCGTGATGTTACCAACAGGCACCGCCGATAGTGAACGGGGAGAGGTCTCCCGCCGGCACGTCCTCGGACGTGTCGGCGCCGCTGGCGTCGGAGCGACGGGGCTCACGGGAGCGACCGCCTCCGCTAACGCGGCCTGTGAGCCGCGCTGGCAGCCCGAAGCGTGCGCCGTCACCGTCGAGGACACACTACTGCTCGAGGGCTGCGGCGACGACGGCGGGACGACCATTCCGGCCGGCACGGAAGCGCTACTTCGGGACTACACCTGCTGTGGGGAGAACGACGTGTACTACTACGTCGAGTGGTGCGAAGCGGACTATCCCGATGGGTTGGTCGCCCAAGCAGCACTAGAGCGGACACCGTCCTGCTGTGGCTCCTGCTCGTTCCGGTGGCCGGTCGAAACCTGTGTCGCAACCACCGGCTTCAAGGTGCCCATCTACGAGGAAGAATGCGCCACGGATCCCCAGGCCGTCACGACGAGCGGCGCGAGGGGGATCGTCCACGAACGCGTCTGTTGTGAGGGGGACGGAGGCCTGGTTCCGCGCTACCTCGTCGAGTGGTGTACCGGCGAGTTGCCCCCTGGATGGGTCGACCAGTCGGATCTCACCGCGTCGAACGGTTGCTGCGGCGACTGCGAGCCCAATGGACGCCCGATACGTGCGTCGAGACCGCCGTCGACGGGGTCCCGATCTTCGAGGAGGCGTGCGTCGAAGAGCCGCTGGAGCAACTTCCACAGGGACTGCAAGCGACCGTTCTCGAAGGCGATTGTTGTGAGGGACCGGTCGGCCCGACGCCGGGATACTCCGTCGAGTGGTGTGACCCTGACCGTCCGGTCACGTGGATTCGACAGGCGGACCTCGTCGAATCGAGCGGCTGCTGCGGTGCGTGTGAACCGCGCTGGGACCCAGAAACGTGCGTCGAGACAGCGGCCGACGGAGTCCCGATCTTCGAGGAGGAGTGTGCCGGTGAGCCGTTCGAACACCTTCCCCAGGGGATGCAAGCCACCATTCTCGAGGGGGACTGCTGCGAGGCCGCGGCCGGGCCGACGCCGGGCTACTACGTCGAGTGGTGTGACCCAAATCTCCCCGTCTCGTGGATCCGCGAGGCGGACCTCGTCCAGTCGAGCGATTGTTGCGATACGTGTGAGTTCGAGTGGGACGTCGACGACTGCGTCCGGGTTCGTGTCGACGAACCGCCGATCTTCGACTCAGCATGCGCGACCGAACCGGTCTCAGTCGAAGCACGAGCCGTGATCGTCGACCGCCGCTGTTGCGAGGTCGACGGTGAGTTACGCCCGCGCTACGCGCTTGAGTGGTGCGACGCGACCCTTCCCGACGGGTGGGTCGACGGGGCGGTTGTGGTCGGGTCCGGCCGCTGTTGCGACTGTGACCTGGAGTTCGAACCGGGGCGGTGCGTCACCACGTATGGCTACAGCGTCTCACTCTACGATGAACCGTGCGCCGAGACGGCGACACAGATCCCGAAACGAACGAAGGGCGTCATCCGCGAGGGCACCTGCTGTGAAATCAACGGCGACCCCTGGAAGGGCTACTACGTCGAGTGGTGCGATCCAGATCTCCGTAACGGCTGGGTTGCAGACTACGCGGTGTTAGCGGCGGACGGCTGCTGTGACGATCCATAGCTCGATCGCCCGACCCGGACAGCCGCTCTACCTGCCGGAACCGAACGCCTGCGACGCCCTCGACGGACTGGGCCGTCACAGTCCGGTAGGTGGAAACCCGCAACGATCGACGCCGGGCCGTCGACGCGGGCACGACGGTCCGTCGGGCCGAACAGCCGATCGGCTTCTAGTCCGCGGCCGCGATCTCGACGTTCGCCTCGTCGGCTTTTCCGATCGCTTCGACCAGCAGTTCCGCGACGTCGACGATCTCGATATCGTCCTCGAAGCCGCCGGTCTTGCGACCGTCCTCGTACATCGTCATGCACATCGGACAGGCGACGACGAACTTCTCGACGGCCGAGCCGGCCTCGGTGTCTTCGAGGGCCTCGCGGAGGCGTTCTTCGCTCGGCTTCGGCTCTTCCTCGAAGTCCATCCAGAGGCCGCCGCCCCCGCCACCGCAGCAGAAGGAGTCCGCGCGGTTGCGCGGCATCTCGTGGAGGTCGGCGCCGGTCGCCCGGATGAGTTCCCGCGGGGCCTCGTACTCGTCGTTGTACCGCCCGAGGTGACACGGATCGTGGTAGGTGACCGTGTAGTCGAGTTCCGTGCCGGTGAGATCGAGTTTGCCTTCGGTGACGAGTTCCTCGATGGCCTGCGTCCAGTGATAGACGTCGATCTCCCCGTCTTCGTTCCACTCGTCGGTGTACTCGAACGGCATCATCGGATCGTCGGCGAACTCCTCGAAGTCGAGTTCCGGATACTCGTTCTCGAACGTGTTGTAGGAGTGGGGATCGGTACAGACGATCTTGTCGAAGTCGCAGTCCGCCCAGGTCTCGACGTGGTGACCCGCGAGTTCGACGTAGAGGAACTCCTCGCCGACGCGGCGGATGTCGTTGCCGTCGTACTTTTCGTCCTCGAAGAGGATACCGAAGCTGACGTCGGCTTCCTGTAAGATCGTCGCCAGCGAGCGCGCGACTTGCTTGTTCCGCTCGTCGTAACTCGGGTAGTCGCCGACGTACCAGAGATAGTCGACGGACTCCTCGCGAGCGTCCGTGAGGTCGAACTCGAGGTCGTCGGCCCAGTCGGCCCGATTGCGTGGGCTGTTCCCGAACGTGTTGCCGTCCTGCATCACGTTCTGGAAGACGTCCTGCATGGACGAGCGGACGTCACCCTGGTCGGTCAGCTGACGGTTGAGCTTGGTGAAGCTCTTCAAGTGCTCGATCTCGACGGGGCAGGCGTCCATACAGGCCATGCAGGCCATGCAGGACTCCATCGTCTCGCTATCGATGACCGACGTCCCGCCGTCGGCGACGATCGGCTGTTCGTCGGTCTCGCCGGCGTCGAGTTCCTCGCGATATTTCTTCAGGTCCAAGATGACGTTTCGGGGGTCGAGCGGGCGATCCGAGGCCTTCGCCGGACAGGCCGCCGAACAGCGACCGCACTTCGTACAGGCGTCCTGATCGAGCATCTCTTTCCAGGTGAAATCCTCGATGGACTCGGCGTTCGTCGCGTCCAGATCCGAGGGGACGTTCGGCAGGCGCTTGCCCGCCTTCTCGTCGCGCGTAATGACGTTCGCGAACGAGGAGAACATGTGGAACGGCTTGGCGTAGGGGATCCACGCGACGAAGAAGAAGGCGTTCAGCGAGTGGAGCCACCAGATCGCCCAGTGGACGTTCTCGACGTTGAACCCGCTCATGTTGAAGCCGGCCGCGTCCGGCCCGAGCGTCGACAGCCCCATTCCCTCGAACGCGAGTGCGAGCGCGTAGCCGACGAAACTGACGCGTTCGAACTCGGGGATGCCCATCGAGTAGATGCGAAGGCCCTCGAGCAGGAAGCCGCCCGCGCCGAGGAAGAAGAGCGTCCAGACGAAGACGTCGTCCTCGAGGGAGGTGTGGCGGTCGAGCAACCGGTGGTTGCCGACCCAGTACCGCCGGTAGATCGCCATCCCGAGCCCGACCACGAACAGCAGACCCATGGCGTCGACGATGAACTGATACGAGAGGTAGAACTCGCCGATCCAGACCGACGGCTGGTGTAAGATCTTCTGGACGGCATAATCGTCGACGAAGATGATCGCCGTCGCGATGAACAGCGTCAGAAAACCCCACATGATGAAGGCGTGCATCAGGCCGCCGTAGAGGTCGCGGTTGAACTGCTTCTCGTTCGTGAGGACGATCTTCGTGGCGTCGACGACGCGCTCGTGGATCTCGTCGACGCGCGGGAACGGATCTTCAGACGCGCGTGCGTACCGAACGAACCGGCTCACGAAGCCGTAGGCGAAGACGAGAATGGCGATCGTCGCGAAGAGGTAGAAGATCGCGTATTCGGTACTCGTGATCCCCCAGTACGTCTCGCGGGTCGCCTCGCTCGTCGCGAGGGGAACGGTACCGTCGAGAGCCCTGAACATGCCCTAGACCCCGGAAGGATCCCCCTTAACTCTTGTTACACCCGATCCACACACCCCACTCACGTCCGGCACCAATTTCCATCACATTGTGAGTTTCTACGCGTCGCACTCCGATCTCTACCCGGGTCCACCACACAGCAGTCCTAGGCGGCCAGCCATCCCGAACGAGACCGACTACTCAACACACCGAGACCGACTAGTTACTCCATCAGGACCGACCCGCCAACTCACCAGGACCGACCAGTAGGGACTGACCAGGACCGAGTTGTCAGGACCCACCAGGACCGAGCAGTCAGGGCCGACCAGCCGTCCGCCATCCCACGGTTGGACCTGGGCTCGTCGTGGCGGACCCGTTCGATTCGTGATGCGGGGGCGCCCGCGGCGTCGCCGAACGGTTCCACCAGGGGGTCAGGAAACCGAACAGTTAGGAGTCCGGCTTCGGAAGTGACCCGTAGTGATCGTCTCCGAGACGCACGTCGCGATCGGGCTGGCACTCTGTCTCGCCCTCGCGTACCTGGGCTCCGTGATCGATCGGGCCCGGTGGCGACGACGGGTGACCGATCGATTCGTCTACGGGGTTCCCTGGGGCACGGCGGTCACGGTCGTCGTCCTCTTCGGGTTCTACCTCGTCGCCCAGCACGGCCTCGACCACTGGGACCAGCCGCTCATCTACCCGTACATCTCGTGGTCGTACGGCTACCCGACGGGCCTCCTCACTGCCGGCGTCGCACACGGTTCGCCCGCGCACGTCGTCTCGAACGCGACGGCAACGCTCGTCTTCGGCGTGATCGCCGAGTACACGTGGGGTCACTACCCACCGTCACGGACGACGGGGGCGCAGACGCCACGGTGGAAACGGGCCCTGTCGACGCCGTGGGTCCGGGCACTCGTCGTCTTCCCGGGCGTCCTCGTCGCCATCGCCGTTCTGACGGCCGTCTTCTCCCTCGGGCCCGGGCTCGGTTTCTCCGGCGCCGTCTACGCCATCGTCGGATTCACGTTGCTCACCACACCACGGCTCGCTGTCGGCGGCGTGGTCGCGAGCTCCGCAGTCTCGGTCCTCTACGACGCCGTCACGAATCCAGTCGTCACTGAAGGGCTGGAAACGGGACCGCCGTCGCCGCCGAGCTGGGCCGGGGTCGGATTTCAGGCCCACCTCCTCGGCTTTCTCGTCGGTGCGCTCTGTGCGATCGCAGTCCTCCGACGGAGACGGGTCACACCCGCCGCAGACGCCGTCTTCGGCGGACTCGTCCTCGTCGGGCTCGTCCAGTCGCTCTGGTTGCTCGTCCTGCCCGGTGAGGCGGGCACGTACACGCTCTACCGGGGGATCGGCGTCACGTTCCTGTTCGCCCTCGCCGTTTTCACCGCCGTCGCAGCCGCCGGGAGCGACCGCCCGTTGCCACGTCCCGCCCGGCGGTTCGACTGGATCCCGAGCCGCAGACAGTTCGCGATCGTCTGGCTCGGTACGCTCACTATCGTCCTCGGATCGGTCGTCGCCTCGGTTCTACCGACAGGCGACGTGTCCGGCCTCACCCTCGGCATCGTCGCCACCGGATTCGCCCTGCTCGCCGTCCCGGCCCTGCCACCGCTCCTCCCGGATCGGGTGACTGGCGGCCCGACGAGCTACCGCGGAGCCGCGGTGCTCACGCTCTGTGTCATCACCGCCGTCGTCGCGCTCGTTGCCGTCCCCTACGGCTTCACCCTCGTGGACGGCCAACCCACCGGCACCGGCGCCGTGACGGTCGACGACTACACCGTCACGTACGAGGAGAACGCGAGTATCGACCGCACCGTCCTCGGATTTCCGGACGACACGACGAACACGAGCTACGGCGGTCTGCTCGTCGCGAACGACGAACTGGAGCTGTTCACCGTCGGCGAGCGAGCCGCCGTCCTCGAACACACGGGCGAGGCCACGGTGGCCGTCGGCGGCCCCGGCTGGTACGAAACTGTCCGCGCGGAACGATCGGGGTGGAACGTGCTGGGCAACGGTACCGCCTACGTCGTCGATCTGGCGGTCGACGGCGACGTGACTCGATCGTACAGCTCCGGTCCGGTCGGAACCGGTGTGCAGTTCACAAATGCGAGCGTACAGGTCGCCCCGACCGACGAGGGATTCACTGTTCGTATCTCGAACGACGGTGACACCACCTCCGTCCCGGTGCCAGAGGCGAACGCCTCCCGTTCCGTCGACTCGTTCGTCGTCAGGACCGACACCACCGGCGAGGTCGATCGGATCCTCGTCTCACGCGACGGCGTAACTGTCCCGATCGCCGAGCGTGAGACGTACTGATCCCGATGGACCCGCGGTAGTCTGTCATTACCAGGTCCACGGGACTGACCGCGTCCTTCAAGGACGTGTTTCGGTCATTCGTTTCGGTTACTGAATTCGTGTGAACCCTCGTCGAATCGGAGCCGTTTTACCACACCTCCCAGTCGGTGAAGCCATGACGGGGGACCTTGGGGTACGCATCGTCACCGAGATCGCAGATCGCGAAGGGGTCGATCCGACTGGCCTCACACCACCGCTACAGGACGTCGTCGACGTCGACGCACTGGAAGCGCTGTTCGAACCGACACCGACCACGGACCGAGACTGTGTGGGATCCGTCTCGTTCACGTACGTCGGGTACGAGGTCACCGTCGCCGCGGACGGGGCCATCACCGTCGAAAACGCACTCGACGCGCCATCCGCGCCCGAAGTCGGCCACGAGACGGCGGTCGAGTAGTCGGTCGTACGGACACGGGGCGACAGACCCCGTTCGACCGGTACTGCAGTGGTACCGAGAGGCCACCGAAGGGGTCACAGTGGCGAGTCTGTCGCACACCGCTCGCCGTATGCGGGCGTACGTGAGAGCCGCATCTGCGCCACCGGTTCGGGCGATGATCGAGGTCGAATCGGTGCATCACCGACCACCTCGGAGCGACGGCTGGGTGGTGTGAGAACGGCCGCGTGAATCGGCAAAATCCGCCGATTCACTTTTATGCGCAGTGGGACCGCGCGGATTTGAACCGCGGTCACGGGCACCCAAGGCCCGAAGTATACCAGACTAACCCACGGTCCCGTGTCCGATCTTTCTTGGGCAGCGCGTAAAGGGTTTCGTTTGTCGACGGGCGGTCAGTCGACACGCCCACCGAGGACTTGCTCGATGTCCTCGTCGGTCGCCTCCGAGAACTGACCGGATTCCCAGGGATACGCCGGGCGATCGGGTTCGGTTCCGACGTCCGAAAGCAGCGCAGCGACGTCGTCGTCCGTCGCCTCCGGGATCGAATCGGTCGCGCTCTCGTCGACGACGACCGCATCGAACACCTCACCGAAGGCTGCGACGATGCGATCGTCGTGACGAGCGGCGTCCAGGTGGAAGTGAGCGAGCGCGCCGACGGTTTCGAGACGTCGATTCAGGTAGTAGATGAACTCGAAGACGGTCTCCGGATCGCGCTGGCGAAGCAACGCGTCGAGTGAATTGAAACACACGCCGAGGTCTTCGTCGGCCCAGTGTTCGCAGAATCGGCTGATCGAGACGCCGATCGCCGAGAGATCCGTCGGATCCGCGACGGTGTCGACGGCGATCGGGCCGGTGAAATCCGGGGCCTCGCTCGACGCGCTCGCCCTGATGACGTCACCGACAGAGAGGAGGCCGACGGCAGCGTCGGTCGCGCGTACCGGCTTGTCGTCGCACGCCTCACCGGCGAACGAGACGCGGACGATAGCCGTCCGACCCGCGTCACAACACAGCGACTCGCAGTCCGCTGGTCGGCGCTGTGAGTCGTGCACCAGCAACACGTTGGCCGGTGGGTCGATCGCTGAAGACGGTGTGTGCTCCATGGGTCGGCGTGAGTTGCCCCGCGTTGTCACGACGTTCGGCGGAAGCGTCCTTTACCTTTCCGGCCAGAATCCGCCCGGATTCGGTCCACACATCGAAGATCGACTCCTGTCGGCGCGTGACTCGACCGACCGTCCGTTTCGACCTGCGGACCGATGAGTCAGACCGGAACTGTGGACGGACGGACACTGTCGAGACACCCGTGCTATAGTTCCTGATCGCGCAGTTCGATGTCGGCGACGAGGTCGTACGGGTGGGCCCCCTTGCGGATGCCGTCGAGTAAGGCGAACGCCTCGCCCGGATCGAGGAAGTGCTCCGTGATTACGCGACCCAGCGGTGTCGGTTCGAACCCATCGATGAAGTCGTACTCGAGGAGCTTGCCGATGGCGTGTTTCGTCGGGACGTCGCCCAGCATGCGGTCGTTGAGTCGCTTTGCGTCGCGACCGCCGACGGTGACGTTCGCCAGGGTTTCCTCGACGGCGGCGGCCTCGTCGTACGGCGTCGTCACCGGTTCCATCTCGCCTTTGAGAAGTTTGAAGGCGATCTCGTCCTCCGTCCCCTCCATCGAGTTGTGGTAGGTGGTGTCGGGTTCGACGAGGACGTAGACTTTCCCCTCGTCGTGGTAGTCCGGCCGGCCTGCGCGCCCGAGCATCTGGTGGAACTCCTGGACGGAGAGCCACTCGATGCCCATCGCCAGCGAATCGAAGACGACCTGCGAGGCGGGGAAGTCGACCCCGGCGGCCAGCGCCGCCGTCGTGACGACCGCCGCAAGCTCCTGGTCGCCGAACTTCCGCTCGACGGTCTTGCGTCGCCTGTAGTCGAGCCCGGCGTGATACGGCGCGGCGTCGTACTCGAGTTTCCGGGCGATCTCGTGACACCGACGCCGCGAGTTGGTGAAGATGATCGTCTGCCCGCGATAGCCTTTCGAGGATTTGGTGTCGAACTCGCGCGTTACGAGTTTGTTCTCGACGCGGACCTTCTCCTGCCCATCGGCGAAGGTGACGTGGCGCTCGATCGGCACCGGCCGCTCTTCGAACTCGATCACGGTGGCCTCCAGCGTCTCCCCGAGGTGCTCCGGGTTGCCGACGGTCGCCGAGAGGTAGATCCACTGCGCCCCCTCGTATCCACTTCGCTCCCTGGATCGGTTCTCGGTTACGTACTTCAGACGGGAGATGAGCCCGTCCAGGCGGTGGCCACGATCGGCTTCCTTCAGCGTGTGGACCTCGTCGATGACGACGGTCCCGATGTCGCCCATGTCTTTGTCGGTGCGAAGGGCGTGATCGATTCCCTCGTAGGTGCCGACGATCACGTCGGCGTTCGGGTCGAATCGGTTGCCAGAGTCCGCGATTCGACTCGCCCCGACGCGGATCGAGACGTCGACGAGGTGGCCGTACTCGTCCTCGAAGTCCTCGTGTTTCTGGTTGGCCAGCGCGACGAGCGGGACGAGAAAGAGCAGCTTCCCTTTACCCTTCAACGCGCGATCTATCCCGGCGAGTTCGCCGACCAGGGTCTTCCCGGTCGCCGTCGCACTCACGACGAGTTGATCCTGCCCCTCCAGTAGCCCGTTCTCGACGGCCAGGCTCTGGACCGGGAGCAAGGTATCGAACCGGTCCTCGAGCAGCCCCTGCAGATCGTCGTGCAGGGCGAGCGAGTCGACCGGTGCGAGATCCACCTCGTCGGTCGTCGCACTGATCGTATCGAACTTCGTCAGATCCGGATCGAGCTGCCCCTTCAGGAGGTTGACGATGCGCTGCAGGTCCTGGACATCCATCATGAGCTCTTCCAGGCGCTCTTTCGCCGCGCCGGTGACGCCGCCGGCGTACGATAGCTGGCGCTCGAGTTCCTGACGAGCGCAGTCACGACAGATCCAGTCGCGATCGTCCTTTACGGCCGTCTCCGTCGTCACGGGGGAGTAGCGCCCCTCTGACGCGCAGTACCGGCAGGTCCGAACCGCCTTGGCCTTCTCGTCGAGCTGGTAGCCGGCGAACATCGCCAGCAATTCCGATCGCTTCTCGGCCGACGTCTGTTCGGAGATCCGGATGCGCCCCGCCCGGCGGGCGATCTCGACGAACTCGGCGGGCTGTCGCGGTTCCTCGCTCGATCCTTGCTTCAGGCGGAACTTCGCGGGTCGGGGACCGGCCGAGGTCTCCGACAGGCCCAGCTTCGCGCGGAACAGCCGCTCGTCGTCACGGACGGGGATGACGAGATAGTCGTCACCCACCTGGTGGACGAAGAGGGTATCCACCGCCTGGAGCTGCTTCGACACGCTCGTTCGTAGCGGGCTGTGGTACTTGAGGGGTTCGGACCGAGACCAGACGGTCGAGCCCGCCGATCGAGTGACGCTTACGACGAATCGACGCCGAGCATCTCGGCGACCCACGTCCAGCGGTCGAGTTGCTGTTCGATCTCGATCGAGGTGGCCGTCCCCGCGCCGTGACCGGTCCCCTCGTCACCGCGAAAGCAGATCGGTGCGTCGCCCGTCGTCGCGGCCTGCACCCGGGCGGTCATCTTCCGGGCGTGCGAGGGGTGAACGCGCGTGTCTCCGGCGGCCGTCTGGAACAGCGTCGCCGGATACTCGGTCTCCGCGACGTTGTGGTACGGCGAGTACTCTCGCAGCCACGCGAACGCCTCGGGGTCGTCCGGCGAGCCGTACTCGGGCGTCCAGGTCGCCCCGAGCAGGAATTTGTGGAACCGGAGCATGTCGAGCAGCGGTACGGCGCAGACGGCGGCGCCGAACAGGTCGGGCCGACGCGTGATCGCCGCGCCGACGAGGAGCCCGCCGTTCGAACCACCCCAGGCCGCCAGCCGATCGGCCGTCGTGTATCCCTCGTCGATCAGGGCCTCGCCGACGGCCTCGAAGTCGTCGAAGACGTTCGTCTTTTGAGCCCTGTGGCCCGCTTCGTGCCACGCCTCGCCGAACTCCAGCCCGCCGCGCAGGCAGGCCACCGCGAAGACACCGCCGTCGGCGAGGAAGGGGAGGCGGTACTCGTCGAAGCTCGGTAGCAACGGGATACGGAAGCCGCCGTAGCCGTAGAGTACCGTCGGCGCGTCGCCGTCCAGGTCGATATCAGTCCGGTGAACGACGAAGACCGGGACCGACGTACCGTCCGGCGAGTCGGCCCACAGCTGGTCGACGGTCAGGTCCAGTTCAACGCGCGGGTCGCGGTTCGTCGGCAGTTCGGGTTCCTGCACGATCTCCCAGTCGTCCGACCCGGCTGCCGGTCCCGCGTCCGCGTGGACGATGCTCGGCGGTCGGTCGAACCCCTGAAGCGTGAAGAACGCCTCGTCGGCGTCTCTGCTGCCGCCGATCGCGTCGCGGCCGATGCCGGCGTGCTCGGGCAGTGTCAGTTCGTGGCGGGCCGTTCCGTCCGCGTCGTGGAGAGAGACCATCGATTCGGCGTCCCGGATCCGGTGGACGACCAGGCCGTCGCCGGCCGGTGCGACGTCGAACAGTACGTCGTCGCTCTCGGGGATCACGGTCTCGAACGAATCCAGGCCGCGTTCGTCCGACGGGATCGCCGCCGCGCCGCCGTCCACCAGATCGGTGGCGGCGACGCCGAGCAGCCGAAATCGCGGCGCGTCGTGATTCGTCCGGAGATAGACGTCGCCGTCGTGGACGAGCGGCACCAGCGACGCGTCGACGTCGGTGAGCAGCGGGACCAGTTCGCCGTCTTCGAGGACGTACAGTTCGGTGTCCGAGGCGAGTTCTCCCAGCGCGACCAGCACGAGGCCCGTTTCTCGGTCGACCTGGACGTTCGGCCAGCGGGACTCTGGGATGTCGTCGGTGACGGTGCGATCCGCCCCGCCATCGCCCATCTCGTGGTAGCGAATCGCCTTGTCCAGCAGTTCGTCGTCCGCCGCGGCACCCGTCGACTGGTAGTAGAAGCCCTCCCCCGTCCACGCCACCGAAACCTCGCCGCAACGGCCGACGCCGTCGACGCGGTCGATCACCTCGCCGGTCTCGACGTCGAGGACGCGCAGGTCGAACTCTTCGGTTCCACCGTCCATCAGCCCGTAGACGACGCGCTCCCCGTCGGGATCCGGGACGAACCAGCCGAGCGAGACCGTCTCGCCGAACTCGGCCGGGTCGACCAGCGTCCGCGGCTCGTCGTCCCGTTCCGCTCGAACGGTCAAGTGCGGCTGATCGGCGTCCGCGGTCTCGATCAACTGGAAGTACCGCCCGCCCCTGGCGACCGGCAGCTGGTACGTCGTGTGGTCGGCGACGCGTTCGAACTGTGGACGCAGGTCTTCGCGACGGTCGGTCTCGACGAACCCGTCGGTGTAGTCGTTCTGCGCTGCCTCCCACTCGCGAACGGCCTCGTCGTCACCTTCGAGCCAGCGGTACGGATCGACGATCTCCTCGCCGTGGAGTTTCTCCGTGACCGGGTCCCGCTCGGTCGGCGGCGGATTCGAACCTGTCGGGTGATTCATACGAACGCCTGCGTACGGACGCCTCAAGTAGACGTCGAAAGCGGTGGTTCTCCGGGCGACGATAGAAGGAACTACTCGACCAGTTCGATCGTGTCGTCCGCTTCGAGACCGCACAGCGGACGACACCGGCCTCGTCTTCGCCCAATCGGTCGAGACAGTCCACCACCGTCTCGATGACGACAGCCGACGTCGAAAACATGGTCCGTCTCGTGGTGGGACGAACGGTTCGAGACCCGACGGTTCGACCGACTGATTTGCTCCAGGCCCGTCGGGTCGACCGACTGATTCGCTCCAGGTCCGTCGGATCGTTCGCCGATTCGCTCCAGGTCCGGATCCGCTCGCTCACCCTCGGCTACCGGATCCCGGAGTATTTTGAGGGTAGACGCGATAGCTCGTGCATGGAGTACACCACCCTCGGCTCGACGGGCGTGGAGGTTAGCCGACTCTGCCTGGGTTGTATGAGCTTCGGGACGAGCGACTGGCGTGAGTGGGTCCTCGGCGAGGAAGAGTCCCGCGAGATCATCGAACGAGCGATCGACCTGGGGATCACCTTCTTCGACACCGCGAACATGTACTCCAATGGGGAGTCCGAGCGCGTGCTCGGGGACGTTCTCGCGGAGTACGACCGCGACCAGCAGGTCGTCGCGTCGAAGTGTTACTTCCAGATGGACGAGTCGAACCCGAACTCCGGCGGGCTCTCCCGGAAGGCGATCGAGCAGGAGTTAGAGCGTTCGCTGGAGCGGCTGGGGATGGACACGATCGATCTCTACCAGATCCACCGCTACGACGACGACACACCCATCGAGGAGACGCTCAGGGCGCTCGACGATGCCGTCCGGCGCGGGCAAATCCGCTACGCCGGTGCGTCCTCGATGTGGGCCTACCAGTTCGCCGACGCCCTCCACACGAGCGACCGACTGGGCCTGGAGCGCTTCCAGACGATGCAGAACCACTACAACCTCGTCTACCGCGAGGAGGAACGGGAGATGCTGCCCCTCTGTGAGCGAGAAGGCATCGGCGTCGTGCCCTGGAGCCCACTCGCCCGGGGCTATCTCACCCGACCGCACGAGGAGATCGACGCGACGACGCGCGGCGAGACGGAAGAGCACATGTACGAACACCCCTATCGCGAGGGCGGCGGGACGGAGATCAACGAGCGCGTCGCGGAGCTGGCCGCCGAGAAGGGCGTGACGATGGCCCAGATCGCGCTGGCGTGGCTGCTCCACCAGGACGCCGTCGACGCGCCGATCGTCGGAACGACGAGCGTCGAGCACCTGGAACAGGCCGTCGAAGCCCTCGAAATCGACCTCTCGGCGAGTGACCAGGCGTACCTGGAGGAACCCTACGAACCCGTGACTGTCTCCGGGCACGACTGATCGGTAGGGGTCGCGACGCGCTCACTCGACCAGTTCGATCGCGTCGTCGCCGTTGGGAACCGCACAGAGGAAGGCTCCCTCCTCGTCGCCCTCGTTTCGGTACCAGTGCGGGACGCCCGCCGGGATCAGCAGCGAGTCGCCCGCCTCGACCGTGAACTCCTCGTCGTCGACGCCGACGACGTACTCGCCAGCGAGGACGTACTGTTCGTGCTCGACTGCGTTCGTGTGTGTTGGCACCTCGGCGCCCGCGTCGAGGGTGAATCGGCGGATCGCAAAATTCGGCGCACCGTGGTCCTCGGCGATCAGGACGCCCTTCGCCAGGCCGTCGGCAGCGTCGACCGATTCGTACTCGATGTCGTCCGCACCTCGAATAAGCGGCTCGCTCATACCCGGTCGTCGGTGGCCACCGTCAAAAGATCGATCGATTTCGCGGGCTGTCCGATGGGACCGCAGGGCCGTGGCAGTGGGTGGTGTGGCACCACAGGGGGACGGCCGTGTGGCCGGGTGGTGGTGCGTCGCTACAACGGAACAGCCGTCGCTTGGAGGGTGGTGTTACACCATAGAGGGACAGCCGCTGCTCAGAAGGGTAAGTGCTGCAGTCAAGAGTCGATACCTCAGCGAATTCGCCTTACAGGCGCTCGACGTTCGTTGCGCGCGGGCCCTTGGGGGCCTGCTCGATCTCGAACTCGAGTTCCTGTCCTTCCTCAAGGTCCGGGCCGCCGATGTCTTCCATGTGGAAGAACACGTCGTCGTCCGCGTCCTCAGTCTCGATGAATCCGTAGCCGCCAGTGTCGTTGAAGAAATCAACGGTTCCTTTCGCCATTGCTTCTGAACGGAGGGGCTTCCCATTGATAACCTTTCCGACTCTGATCGTCTCGTTCGAACGGGGCAATAGATGGGTCGAAGCCACCAGTATCGGCGTTTGAGGGGGACGGAAATACTGTCTGCGATCACACAGAATCGGCGTCGCCGGGGACGAACCGATAGACGACCATCGCGACGACGTACGAAACCATGAAGAGGCCGAAGCCGACGACGAACCCGCCGAGTTCGTGCGTACCGATGCCGTCCGGATTGAGCAGGGCGAGGACGCCGAGACCGACGAGAAAGAGGGCGAACGTCGACGCTCCGATCGCGTAGTAAAACGCCTGGTCAGATTCGAAGAGGGCGCTCATCGACTAGTGGACTAGTCGCACGGCGGTGCTATAACGGTGGCGACGCGGCGGGCTCACAGCAGGCTCGCGACGGCGTCACGATGGGCGTCCGGAAGCGACTCCTGGATCGCCGACGGCTCGGTCTCACCGTCCAGGGAGACGAGGTACGTCCGCCCCAGGTCGTCGCCGTACGTGCCGTGGAAGTCGTAGACGAACCCGTAGACGGCGACGCCGTCGGGGATCTCGGGCGCGTCTCGGAGGAAGTCGACCTGCGCGTACACGTTGTACTCGACGAGCTGATCGCGAACATTTTCCTCGTCGATGTCGTCTGCGGGCGTGCCGTCGGCTGCCGCGTCCGTCCGGTCGTCTTCCAGGCCGTCCTCGACCACGGGGACCAGTAACTCGACGAATTTCGAGACGCCGAGCGGGCGTGGAGCCGGTTCGCCGCGAACGACGTCGTACGCCGCGGTCACCGCGCCGCAGCCGGTGTGGCCCACGACCGCCACCGCCTCCGTCCCGCAGTGGTGTATCGGATACAGGACGCTCCCGTTGACGATCCGCTCCCCGACGTCTGCGTCCCAGACCTGGTTGCCGATGTTGCTCGCCGTGAAGTGCGCTCCCGGCGTGTCGACGCTCCACATTCCCTCCTGGGAGACCCGCGAATCCGAACAACAGACGGAGACGACGTCGGGGGCCTGACCGTCCTGCACCACCTCGAACGTTCCATCGGGGACCTGTTCGACGTGCTCGTCGTTGCCGTCGAGCAACGCGGCGAGATGTTCGTCCATAGCGGAGGGATGAACGGGCGAGCCCAATAACGATTCGGCTCGGCACGATCGGTCCCACGAGACTCCGTGGGCACGGCAGTCGTCCGAGCGTCGACACTCGGAGCGACATCGATCACGGCTCGCGAACGCGTCACGCGTTCCGATACGATTTAGGCGAGGCGTCCGGAACCACCACACAACGAATGCTCGACCGGACCTACGTGCGCGAACACCCCGAAGAGGTACGGACAGCGCTTGCTAACAAAGGGGTCGATCTCGACCTCGACCGACTCCTCGCCGTCGACGAGGAGTGGCGCGAGCTCAAGGCCCGCGGAGACGATTTGCGTCACGAACGCAATCAGGTGAGCCAGCAGATCGGCGAACTCAAGCGCGATGGACGGGACGAAGAAGCCGAGGATGCTATCGAGCGCTCGAACGATCTGAAGACCGAACTCGAAGAGGTAGAACAGCGGGCCGGAGTCCTCGAAGCGGAACTCGAAGAGGGATTGCTCCGCCTCCCCCAGATCCCGGCCGACGAGGTGCCCGTCGGCGCAGACGAGAGCGAGAACGTCGAGCGCCGGCGCGAAGGGTTCGACGACTTGCGCGAGCTGCCCGGCGAGATCGTCCCACACTACGACATCGGCGAGGACCTCGAACTGATCGACTTCGAGCGCGGCGCGAAGGTCGCCGGTGGCGGCTTTCAGTTCCTCAAAGGCGACGGGGCCCGCCTGGAGCACGCGTTGATCCAGTTCTTCCTCGACGTCCACCGCGAGAGCGGCTACGTCGACGTCTTCCCACCGATTCCGGTCAACTCCGCCTCGATGCAGGGCACCGGCCAGTTCCCGAAGTTCACCGAGGACGCCTACCGGATCGGCGCTGACAACGACGAACCCTACGGCGACGACGACCTCTGGCTGCTCCCGACGGCCGAGGTGCCGGTCACCAACTTACACCGCGACGAGATCTTCGTCGACGAGGATCTCCCGCTGAAGTACGCCGCCTACTCGCCGAACTTCCGGCGCGAGGCGGGCGAACACGGCACCGAGACCCGCGGCTACGTCCGCGTCCACCAGTTCAACAAGGTCGAACTCGTCAACTTCGTCCGCCCGGAGGAGAGTGACGACCGCTTCGAGGGGCTGCTCGACGAGGCCGAAGAGGTCCTCCGCCGTCTCGAACTGCCATACCGAATCCTCGAGATGTGCACGGGTGACCTCGGCTTCACCCAGGCCAAGAAGTACGACATCGAGGTCTGGGCGCCGGGCGACGACATGGAGGAGGGACCCGCGGAGGGCGGGCGCTGGCTCGAGGTCTCCTCGGTCTCGAACTTCGAAGACTTCCAGGCCCGTCGCGCGGGCATTCAGTACCGCCCCGAACGCCACGAATCGGCCGAGTACGTCCACACGCTGAACGGCTCCGGCGTCGCCGTCCCGCGCGTGATGGTCGCCATCATGGAGTACTACCAGAACGAGGACGGCACGATAACCGTCCCCAAGGCGCTTCGACCCTACATGGGCGGCCAGGAGGTCATCGAGGGACACGACTCGGTCGGCGAGAGTGCATTGGGAGAAGGGGGCGACGACTGAGGACGGCAAGGGCAGTACCCGCAGACGTGAGAGCACTCACTCACAGCAGCGTGTTCGTCGTCGTACAGCAGCGCGGGAAGCGCGTTCGTGTCGACTGCGGTGATCACAACGCATCCTCCGTCGGGACACCTTCATCATCGTCGACAACTCTGGGGTATTCGCCCCGGAGTCGCCGCATCCGCTCCGGCATGGATTCGTCGCTCTCTGCGCTCCCCCGATACTTCTCGAAGGGGTCAGTACCGTCCGCCGCCGTTGGTTCCTTCTTCTGGATCTTGTAGCCGGAGTCGACGGACTCGAACGTGATTTCGTCGCCGGGTTCGATTCCGAGTGCGTCCCGAACGTCCTTGGGGATGGTGACCTGGCCCTTCGTGGTGACGCGCGGCATACTCGTTCTACGGCACAATACACAATGAGTAGTACGGAGATTTTCGTACCATAGTTGGGAGGAGAGTCCTTCGTCCGCATCGACCGACCGTCTTTTCCCCCTTCACATGACTCGACCCGATATGGAGACGACACCGCTCTCGGCGAAAGACGAAGCCCTCATCGAGCGAGTCGCAGCGACGAACGAGCGGACGGTCGATCCAGACTTCTTCGACGGCGCCCACATCGTCGCCGCTGGCGTGCGGACGACGGACGGCTCGATCTACGAAGGAGTGAGTCTCCCGGCGAGTGTCGGTCGCGCGTCGATGTGCGCCGAACCGATCGCCGTCGGCGCCGCGATAGCCGACGGGTACGGCCACGACGAGATCGAAACCAGCGTCGCCGTCGCGTACCCGATGCCGTCTCACGAGACGGACGAGGTACGGGTAATTCCGCCGTGTGGCTCCTGCCGGGAACTGCTGGCCGATTACAACGAAGAGATGCGCGTCATCGTCCCCGTCGATGGGGAGAATCGGGTCGCGCCTGCGATCGACCTCCTCCCGACACGGACGTGGTGATCGAGTGGACTGCACGATTCGCACGACCGGGAACCGTTCGAGGGGAATCTGTTTCAGAAATCGAGGGGCAGACGACGAGGATCACACGAGCGAACCGATCGGTATCCACCGGTCGTGAGCGATGCGATCGGTCGGGTCAGCGGCGAGTCTGTACCGATCGAGAGGCCGACCGACGGCTCGGATCCGAACGATCGGACGGCTCCGACAGCGGCTGGAGCGCGGATCCGGGTATCATCGAGCGTCCGTAGCGCGCAACCAGAACGGCGGCGAGCAGCCACCACGCGCCCGAACCGACGACGAGTGCGAGCGGCACCACTCCCTCCAGGATGCCGCCCGATCCCGCCAGGACGGCCCCGACGTTGATCGCGGCGTGCATCCCCACCGCCGGGAGTACGCCGCCGTCTGTGGCGTTGACGAGCGCACCGAGGACGGTCGACGCGCCGAGGACGAACGTCGTGTACTGGAAGAGGAACAGCGGGTCGGCGGCGAAGTTCGGATGGCCGAGAAAGAGCGGGAGGTGCCACGCCCACCACAGGACGCCGACGGCGAGTCCCGCCGAAAAGACCGATAAGTGGCCCTGAAACTGTCGCTGGAGGAATCCGCGCCACCCGAACTCCTCGACGCCGCCGAAGAGGACCACGTTGAGCAGGAAGAATCCCAGTAGCAGAGACAACGGGGCAGGTGGCGAGTAGCGAAGCGTCCCCCCGCCGAGCGCGGCGAGCGCCGGTTGGACGTTGGTGACGAATACGGGAAGGGCGAGCGCGCCGAGATACAGACCGGGGTGGAGTCGCCACCGGAGCACGCGACCGAGCCACTCCCGAAGCGGGACGTCGCTCGCCCAGACGACTACCAGCGCGCCGATCGGGAGGCCCCACTGTCGCGGGAAGGAATTGATGTAGACCGGCAGCGTCTCCCACCAGCCGAACGAGAAATAGACCGCGTCCCACCCCCAGGACCAGCCGTAGACAGCGAGGAGAAACGCCGGAACGCGGTGGCGATCGATTCGTGACCGGAACTCGGAGAGATCGAGGACCATCGTCTCCGCTCGAGAAACGCCCTCCCCGGACCAAGTACCTTCTGAGTCGATTCGCCCAGGTGATGATCGTCTAGCTCTGCCGAAGCGTTGCCCCCTGGCACCAGTGCGATCGAATTCGAAGTCCAGGCAATTTCGAAGCAACGCCCGGGATCGGATCGATGAGCGAGCCATCCGACGAACGGAACCGGTGCTCGATCCGCGTACCCGGCGACCGATCCACAATCCGCGGACAACGACTTACGTCCCTCGGCGTGGTGAGAGGACCACCATGGTCACCACCATCTCACCCGACCGACTGAAGCAACTACTGGACGACGACGAGGCGTTCACCCTCCTCGACACTCGCCCCGAGGAGAGTTACGACGCCTGGCACGTTCGCGGGGCCGTCAACTATCCCTTCGGAGCGGACGAGACGGTCGACGACGGCCACCTCGACAGGATCGACGAACTCGTCGGCGAGGACGATCGCGTCGTCACGATCTGTGCGACCGGTATCTCCTCTGGAACTCTCGCGACCCAACTCGCCGAGGAACTGGACGACCGTGAGGTCAACGCCGTCGACGGCGGGATGAAAGCCTGGAGCGGCGTCTACGACCACGTCGAGATCGACGTCGGAGAGTCCGCCCGCGCGGTCCAGCTCCAGCGGCGGGCGAAGGGCTGTCTCTCCTACGTCGTCGGTTGTGCGGAGACCGGCGAGGCCGTCGCCGTCGATCCGACTGAGGATATAGACGAGGTGAAAGCTGCAGCGACGGACGGCGAACTGACGATCGCGGCCGTGATCGACACGCACGTCCACGCCGACCACGTCTCGGGCGGCCGACGCCTCGCCGACGAACTCGACGTGCCGTACTATCTGGGTGAGCGGGCCGCAGAACGCAACCTCGACCTGGAGTTCGAAGGGCTCGGACGCAACGAGACGATAGCGGTCGGCGAGCTCTCGCTCAAAGCGCTGTACACGCCCGGACACACGAGCGAGATGATCTCCGTCCTCGTCGGTGAGGACGCGGCCCTGACGGCCGACACGCTGCACGTCGATTCCGTGGGACGAACGGAGCTCGAATTCAGCGACGACGACGGCGACGAGGGCGCCCGGATGCTCTACGAGTCGCTCCACCGGACGCTGTTGGCCGAACCGGATTCCCTGACCGTGCTTCCGGGCCACGTCACGGTCACCGAAGAGGGTGAGTTCGACGTGGGCGAGGCGGGAACCGCCTCGGAAAAGGCGAACGGCAACGCCGTGAGCGGGGGCGAGGCGGGAGAACCGGTCGCCACGACGATCCGCGACGCCCGAACGGGGATCGACGTCCTCCAGCTCGACGAAGAGGCGTTCGTCGAGCGACTGGCCGATCCCGGTGCGAAGCCAGCTAACTACGAGGAGATAATCGAGATCAACCGCGGTGTCCGAGAAATGGACCCGGAAGACCGAACGGAACTCGAACTCGGGCCGAACAACTGCTCTGCGTGAGTGGCGGACGATCTGCGATCACTCGTTCGTCGCAGGAGGTTCGACGACCGTCTCACGACGGACCGGTCCACTAGATTCGACTGGGGGACGAAGTAGCGGGCGTTCACCTCGGACAGCCTTGCAATGTACCCCACACTGCAGGGTAGATTTCTCCTCGCGCTCCCGTAAACCCTCGTCCAGTAAATTACAGTTTGGTTGAAGTAAGATTTAATTCCAGTCGCATTGTTTCTCCTGATGGTCCAATCCAATGACCAACGACACTCCCTCCAATCGAGACGACAGAGACGACACCGCCGATGTTAGCCGTCGATCCGTTCTCCACAGCGTCGGCGTCGGAGCGGGCGCGTCGATCGTCGGCGGTCTGGCCGCGTCAACGGGCGCGAACGCCCAGGACACCTCGATCGACTCGACCGCGGTGCTCCCGGCCAGTCGAACGCGCACGCTCGCGTCGACGGCACTCAGGTCCCGTCGAGTGGCGTCCCTCGCGAGCGGGTTCGAATCGCGGGGGTTCGACGCGGCGATCGGTCGGGCCCGTGCCTATCGGGTCGAGACCGACGAACGACGCCTCGACGAACGGAACCCGGTCGTGACGGTGCTCCCCTTCGAGTCGACGGCCGCCCGGTCCGACGATGGACTCGCCGTGGCGTTCGCCCTGTTGTCCGACTCGGGAACCGGGTACGACGTCGACGGTCTGCTCGGGATCACCGTCGAACGCGACCGTCGGATCACGATCCACGGCGGGCGAGACGACGTCGTCGTCTCCCTCTGGGAAGCCGACGACGAGGCGACGACGATCGACGACCGACGGGTCGCCACCCGGTCGCTCACCGCGACCGCGGCACCCGACTGGTGTGAAATCTGCGAGGAGGCCATGACGATGATCTGCGACATGGTCGGGGACGGCGACCGGATCTGTTCGTCGATCTGTCCCGATCCGCTGTGTCGGACCATCTGCTCCATCATCCTCGGGATCGTCACCGGAATCACCTGCGGGGACGATCCGACGTCGCTCTGTCACGAATTCGGTATCTGCGAGAGGAGACGCTCCTAAGAGAGAGAGAGAGAGAGAGAGAGAGAGAGAACCGCACGACCTCGGCGATTTCGACGGTCGAACCGGGCTCCGACACCGGTGCGCTCGATATCCTCCGACGCGGCGGGGCCCGGTCGTCAGTCGCCGGTCCCAGACGGCCCGGACCGATCTCCTCGTGTCTCGCTCCCGAATTACGAAACGGGGCCGACGTCGCGCTCATCGGGTGTACGTATCGAGCCGAGTGATCCGGCCGTCTGCGACCGCGAAACAGTCTGCGAACTCGAAGAGCGGTTCCGCCTCGCCGTCGAGCAACCGGCCGCGAGCCGTAACGTGATCGTCGGTGCCCACTACCTCGAGCAGTTCGTGACGCGTGTCGGTCGTCGGCCGCTCGTCGCGCATGAACACGACGAACGCATCGCGACCCTCGAACGTTCGATCCGGGCGGTGCTGGACGAACGACGGTGCGAGGATGGTTTCGAGTTCGCCGTACTCGTGGGCGTCGAGCGCGTCGTAGTAGCGCCTGACGAGCACCGGCGCGTCGTTGGACACGTCACGGCGTTTCGCGCGAGGCAGCAAAAAGCCCCGTAACGACGACCGTCAGTCGCCCGAAAGCTCCGCCGGTTCGTCGATCTGGCCGGCCTGGACGTTCCAGAGGGCGGCGTAGCGGCCATCTTCGGCGAGCAGCTGCTCGTGGTCGCCGCGCTCGACGACCTCTCCCGCTTCGAGGACGAGAATCGTGTCCGCGTCGCGGATCGTCGACAGCCGGTGGGCGATGGCGAGCGTCGTCCGGTCCGCGGTCAGGCGCTCGATCGAGCGCTGGATGGCGAGTTCGGTCTCCGTGTCCACGGCGCTGGTCGCCTCGTCGAGGACGAGGATCGGCGGGTCCTGCAGGACGGTGCGGGCGATGGCGATTCGCTGGCGCTGCCCGCCGGAGAGCTTGACCCCCCGCTCACCCACGCGGGTGTCGTATCCCTCCTCGAGGTCCTGGATGAACTCGTGCGCTTCGGCGGCTTTCGCGGCCTCGCGGACGGCGTCTATCGATGCTTCCTGGCTGCCGTAGCGGATGTTGTCGGCGATCGTCCCGTCGAAGAGGAACGTCTCCTGGCCGACGTAGCCGGTTGCTTCGCGGAGATCCTCGATCGCGACGTCCCGCAGGTCGTGGCCGTCGACGCGGATCTCGCCGTCGTCGACGTCGTAGAGTCGCATGAGGAGTTTGAGCATCGTCGACTTGCCGGCACCCGTCGGGCCGACGAGCGCGACCATCTCGCCCGGCTCGGCGCTAAAGGAGACATCGTCGATCACGGTCTCGGCCTCGTGGTCCTCGTCGGCCATGATATCGTCGTAGGCGAAGGAGACGCTGTCGTACTCGACGCGTCCGTCGGGATCGGGCAGCGAGACGGGATCTTCGTCGTCCTGGATCGCGACCGGGATGTCCATCAGCCCGAAGATGCGCTCGCTGGAGGCCTTGGCGTTCTCGTACTGGTCGACGATGTTCGAGACCTCCGCGAGCGGCGCGACGATGCGCTGGGTCAGCATCAGGAAGACGACGAAGTCGCCGACCGAGAGGCTCCCGGAGAGGGGCCCAGGCGCCGTCCCGGTCGTGAGCCAGAGTCCGCCGACGAGGAACGTGACGGCGAAGGAGACGCCGGCGAGCAGTTCCATCCCCGGCCGGTAGAGGTAGGTGAGCTTGAGGACGTCGATCGTCCGGTCGAAGAGGTTCTTCGAGGCCTTCCTGACGCGTTCGGTCTCGTAGGATTCGTTCGCAGTCGTCTTCGTCAGCTCCATCCCGGCGATCGAGTTCTCCAGCCGGGTATTGAGTCGGGCGACGGCCGACCGCTGGCGGACGTAGCGCGGTTCGGCCACACGCATGAACCAGAGTGTAAAGCCGACCATCAGCGGCACGGCGACCAGCGTGATGAGCGCGAGCTGCCAGTTGAGATAGAAGAGCACGCCGGCGATGCCGAGGACCATCACGATCAACCGGAGCGAGTTCATCAGGGCGTTGTCCAGAAACATCTCCAGATTCTGGGTATCGTTGTTGAGCACCGCCATGACCTCGCCCGTCTGCTTGTCGTCGAAGAACGTCTGGTCCAGCCGCTGCATCTTCTCGAAGCTGTCGACCCGCACGGTGTGCATCACGCCGTGGGCGAAGAGATTGGCCGTTACGCCGTAGATCCAGGTGAAGATCGCAGTCACCACGAACGCCAGCGCGATGGCCGTCACCGAGAACCAGAACTGAGGCATCTGTTCGACCGGCAGCCACGCGTTCGGGACGACCGGCAGCGTGAACTCTCCCGCCCGCTCCGGCGGCGGGAACACGGCGTCGATCGCCGTCCCGAGGAGCAACGGCGCGACGAGGCTCGCCATCCGCGCGACGAAGTTCGCAACCATCCCCGCCGAGAACCAGCCGAGGCGGTCCGTCCCGTACTCCATGAACAGCCGCGTCAGCGGCCGATCGACGCGCTCTCGATAGGCGTCGAACGGCGTCTCCTCCTCGTCGTAAGCGCTCACTGACCCTCCAGTTCAGTTTCGAACCGTAAACGATCCACGGTATCGGCCGGCAGTGCCGGGAATCGAGTCGGTCACAGATTTACGGCCAACAGCGCCACCGACCGATCACCGTCCGCGGTGGCCGCGAGCGTGCCCGAACGGGCACGCGAGCCTACGGAAGCGCAAGCGCTTCCGAGCATCGCGAAAGCTTCGCTTTCGCTCAACGAGGAACGGCTGGTCTACACTAGTATGAGAACCGCGAGAAGACGAACGGGCGCAGCCCGTGAGTCGCCGAGCGGGCCGACGACTGATGTGGAACGAGCGAAGCGAGTAGAACGGAAGGAGGAGTGCTTTTGATCGACCTTTTACCGAACGTCGGCGCGCCGTGCGGCGAAGCCGCCGGCGCGACAAGAGAGCAGCGTAAAAGGTCGGTTTACATCATGCCGCCCATACCGCCGCCCATGCCGCCCATACCGCCGCCGGGTGCGCCGCCTTCGTCGTCGTCTTCCTTGTCGGTGGAGAGGTCGCCGGCGGAGATGATGTCGTCGATCTTGAGTACCAGGTTCGCGGCCTCGGAGGCGGAGGTCACGGCCTGCTCCTTGGCGTGGGCCGGTTCGACGATGCCGGCGTCGGCGGTGTTCTCGACGTCGCCGGTCCAGGCGTTCAGGCCGGCCTGGAGATCGCCCTCGTCGTGGGCGGCACGGAGGTCGACGAGCGTGTCGATGGAATCGAGGCCGGCGTTCTCTGCGAGGACGCGGGGGACGAGTTCGAGTGAGTCGGCGAAGGACTCGACGGCGAGTTGCTCGCGGCCGGAGACGGAGTCGGCGAAGTCGCGGAGCCGGGAGGCGAGTTCGACCTCGACGGCACCGCCGCCGGCGAGGACACGGCCGTCGGAGACCGTCTGGGCGACGACGTCCAGCGCGTCGTTGACGCCGCGTTCGAGTTCGTCGACGACGTGGTCGGTCGAGCCGCGCAGGAGGAGGGTGACGCCGTGGGCGTCCTCACCCTCGACGTAGAAGAGTTCGTCCTCGTCGTCGCGGGTGACGTCACCGAAGCCGAGGTCGTCTTCGGTCGCGCTCTCTAAGTCGGAGACGACGGCGGCGTCGACGACCTCCTGCAGGAACTCGAGGTCGGACTTCTTGGCGCGGCGGACGGCCAGGATGCCCTCCTTCGCGAGGTAGTGCTGGGCGAGGTCGTCGATGCCCTTCTGGCAGAAGACGACGTCGGCGCCGACGTCGACGATGTGGTCGACCTTCTCTCGCAGCTGCTTCTCCTCGCGGTCTAAGAACTGCTGGAGCTGGTCGGGGTCGGTGACGGAGACTTCGGTATCGACGTCGGCCTCCTCGATCTCGATCGGGTCGTTGAGCAGGAGGACGTCGGCGTCGGTGGCCTCGGTCGGCATGTCGTCGTGGACGGGGTCCTTGTCGACGATGCCGCCCTCGAGGAGGTCGGACTCGCCGGCCGAGCGGCCGGTCTGGGTCTCGATGTTGAGGAACTCGAGGTCGACGACGTTCTCGCCCTCGTCGGTCTCGACGGTGACCGCACGAACCGCGTCGACGATCAGCTGGGAGAGGTGCTCCTTGTTGAGTTCGGCACCCTTGCCGGTCATCGAGGTTTCGGCGACCGAGCGCAGCAGGTCCTCGTCCTCGGTGTCGACCTCGGTCGCGATGTCGTCGACTTCCTCGCGAGCCTGTTCGGCGGCCATGTGGAAGCCCTTGATGATGGCCGTCGGGTGAATGTCCTGCTCGATGAGGTCCTCGGCGTTCTTCAGGAGTTCGCCCGCGATGGCGACGGCGGTCGTGGTGCCGTCGCCGGCCTCGTCCTCCTGCGTCTCGGCGACCTCGATGATCATCTCGGCCGTCGGGTTGTCGATGTCCATCTCCTGGAGGATGGTGACGCCGTCGTTCGTGATGGTGACCGACCCCATCGAGTCGACGAGCATCTTGTCCATCCCCTTCGGGCCGAGTGTCGATTTGACCGACTCGGCGACCGCTCGCGCGGCACTGATGTTGTACTCCTGGGCGTCCTGGTCCTTGACGCGCTGGGAGTCCTCGCTCATGACGATCATCGGCTGTCCCTGTTGCATTCGCTGACTCATACTCAAACGATTCGTTGTTTGTCCTTCTACATAAAGGTTTCGCTACTCGGGACAGGAGAGCCGAGGCCGAGCGTAGATTCGCTATCGTAAAACCCGCAGACTGAACGACCACAGCCGAGAATATTGTGAAAGATTCGCATTCCGAAGAACGTGTGGACGGCCGGTCGATTCAGGGATTTAAGTTCAGGAGAGGGGCGGTCCACCCGCCGGATCACGGTGTCCTGCAGAGAACAGCAGGACTATTTTCGAGACCCTCGATGGTCGGGTATGGATCTCTCCAGTGGACGGGTCCTCGTGACCGGCGGCGCGGGGTTCATCGGGTCGCACCTGGTAGAGCGGTTGGTCGACGGCGGTGCAGACGTCACCGTCGTCGACGATTTTTCGAACGGTGACGCGGACCGACTTCCCGACGCGACCACGGTCGTCCAGGCCGATCTCCGCGAACCGGATGCGCTCGATGGGTGGCTCGCCGGAATCGACCGGGTCGCACACCTCGCGGCCTCGAAGCACGTCGACATCGATCGGCCGTACGCACAGTTCGAGGACAACACCCGCATGACACGCACGGTGCTCCAGGCGATGGCCGACGCCGACGTGACCGAACTGCTCTACACCTCGTCGTCGACCGTCTACGGCGAGGCACCCCGCCCGACGCCCGAGGACTACGCGCCGCTCGAGCCGATCAGCGCCTACGGGGCGAGTAAACTCGCGGACGAGGGGCTGCTTTCCGTCCGGGCCCACAGTCACGATCTCACCGTCTGGAACGTCCGCTTCGCGAACGTGGTCGGGTCACGACTGCGCGGCGCCGTGATTCCCGACTTCATCGAGAAATTGCGGGCAGACCCGGCATCGCTCACGATCCTCGGTGACGGGCGCCAGGAGAAGTCTTACCTGCACGTCGAAGACTGTCTCGACGCCATCTTCCACGTGGTCGCGACCGCCGACGAGGCGATGAACACGTTCAACCTTGGGGCCCGGACGACCACGTCGGTCGATCGGATCGCCGCCATCGTCGCCGACGAAATGGGGCTCGACCCGGCGTTCGAGTACACCGGCGGGGATCGGGGCTGGACCGGTGACGTCCCAAAGATGCGCCTCTCGATCGAAAAACTCGCGGCTCTCGGCTGGGAGCCCGAGCGCTCGAGCGACCAGGCGGTCAGAACGGCCACGCGGGAGTTGCTCGAAGACTAGTGCGAGCTACGGCGAGTGCGGTCGAGAGCATGGGTAAAACCGCCAGATCGTTCGAACGAGCGCTCGGTCCAGGCCATGGTCGCGTTTTAGGTGTGCTTAAATATCTGGGACGGACAGCCCAACCATGGGCGTGCAGACGGCGGAAGCGGGTGCCCGTTCCGACCAGTCGACGCCACGCGACCGGCTGGTCCGGCTCGGTCGTCGGTACGGACCAGTTCTCGGCTCGTTCTTCCTGATCGGTGCGCTCGTCGTCACCGCGCGCCGACTCGGCGAGGGCGCAGTCCTCGACGCGCTGGCGAGTGCCGACCCGGCACTGGTGGCACTGGCGGCGGTCGTATACGCCGCGTCGTGGCCGCTTCGCGGGCAGCGGTACGCCGACCTGCTCTCGCCGCTCTCCGCCGTCGTTGGCACCGCGCTATCGACGGCGGCCGTCTTCGCGAGTCAGGCGGCGAACCTCGTCGTCCCGGCCCGCGCGGGCGATCCCGTGCGCGCATACGTCGCACACGAATCCGCCGACGTCCCCTACAGCGCCGGAATCGCTGCCCTGGTCGTCGAACGACTCTTCGACCTTGTCGCGATCACGGTGATCGCGGGCGGCGCCGTCTGCTGGCTCCTGCTGGGCGGCGGGGCCGAGCCGGCGACGCTGGTCTCGGCGACCGATCGGTCGGGACCGATCGTCGTCGCCGCCGGGTCCGTGGCGCTTGGGGCCGTCGGCGCCTGCGTCGGCCTCGTGATCCTGGCGCGGACCCGTCTCGGAACACGAGTTGGAGCGTGGCTTCGCGTCCGCGCGGCCGGGTCGACACGGGTGTCGAGTGTAGCCGAGTGGTTCAGTCGGATCGCGGTCGACGTCGGTCAGGTGATCGAACGTCCGCGAACGCTGCTCGTCGTCGGTACATCGAGCCTCGCGATCTGGCTCCTCGACGTCGCCACGGCCGTTCTGGTGCTACTCGCCGTCGAACCCGGACTCGCCGACCCGTCGGTGATCGTCGTCGGTTCGATCGCAGTGAGCGTCGGCAACCTCGCGAAGGTCCTCCCGCTCTCACAGGGCGGAATCGGCCTCTACGAGGCAGCCTTTACCGCGATCGTGGTCGCGCTCGCGCCGGTCGGTGCGGGGACCGCACTCGCCGCAGCCGTCCTCGACCACGCGCTAAAGAACGTGCTTACGCTGGCCGGCGGTGCACTGGCTGCCATCGGTCTCGGCCTCTCCGCGGCGGCGGTCCGTGGAGATTCCGAGCCGGTCGACAGGGATCGGCACGCTTTTTAGGTTGGCCTAAAATCCTGTGAGTAATGGCACCCGACATCTGTGTGATCGTCCCGACGATCCGGGAGTACGAGTGTGTACGCTCGTACGTCGAGAACGCCCGGGATCACGGGTTCGACGTCTCGCGGCTGCACTTCCTGCTCGTGACCGAAGACTTCTGCGAGACCGACGAGATGCAGTCGATGCTCGACGAGCTCTCCGTCTCCGGCGAGGTCTTCGACGGCAGTCGACGCGATGAGTGGTACGAATCCCACGGGATCGAACAGTACAGTCACGTCGTGCCGGCCGCGAGTCACGCCGAGACGAGTTTCGGTCTGCTCTACATGTGGGCGAACGAGGACTTCGAACTCGGCGTCTTCATCGACGACGATACCCTCCCGCACGACGACGTGGACTTCTTCGGAACGCACCTGCAGAATCTGGGCTACGAGGGCGAGATCGAGGAAGTATCCTCCGACGAGGGGTGGGTGAACGTCCTCTACCAGAACGCCGAGGACCACGGGCTCTACCCGCGTGGGTATCCCTACGCCGCGATGGACGAGACTGTCGAGACGGACACGACGACGATCGACTCCGGCGAGGTCGTCGCCTCGCAAGGACTGTGGACGAACGTTCCGGACTTAGACGCCGTCAGGATCCTGATGGACGGCGACCTAAAAGGGCAGGCCGAGACGCGGACGACGCGTGCGGACTTCGGGGACGACTTCGTCGCCGCGCGCGGGAACTACCTCACAGTCTGCTCGATGAACCTCGCCTTCCGCCGCGAGGTGATCCCGGCGTTCTACCAGTTGCCGATGGACGACAACGCCTGGGACGTCGGCCGCTTCGACGACATCTGGTCGGGCGTCTTCCTCAAGCGGGCCTGCGACGTGCTCGGGAAGCGAATCTACAACGGAACACCGCTGTGTAAGCACAACAAGGCCCCACGTTCGACGTTCGACGATCTGAACAACGAGGTGCCGGGACTCGAACTCAACGAGCACCTCTGGGAGCTGATCGACGATGTCGGTCACGGTGCCGACTCCTACACCGAGGTCTTCGAGGCGATGGGGCGCGAACTCGCCAGTGGCGAGTGGGACGAGTTCACGAACGGTGACTTCCTGACCCACGTCGGCGAGTACATGTTAGACTGGCTCGACTGCCTCGACGCGCTCGAAACACGCCGACCCGCGACGATCGATCGACGGCTATAAGTTTATTTAGGTTAACCTAAAACCATGACACAGCAACGACGATATGGCGGACGTCGAACCTTTCTCGCCAGCTCGGCGGCGCTCGGATCGGTCGGGCTGGCCGGTTGTGGGGGACTGATCGGCGATCCCGACGACGGCGACGACGACGGCGACGACTTCTTCGGACAGATCGGCTCCGGACGGGGCTTTCCGGAACCCGGCGGTACGCCGATGGACGACCTGCCAGATCTGGCGGGCGAACTCGTCCTCTACAACGCCCGCGGGCAGGCACTCGTCGGCGAATTGCTCTCCCACCTCGAATCCCGGTACGACGACTTCACGGTCGAGGAGAATCCCGGCGGCTCGGCCGACCTCGTCAACCTGATCTTAGAGGAGGGGTCGGCGACGCCCGCCGACGTCTTCTTCACCGTCAACTCCGGGGCGCTCGGGACGCTCGCGGACGAGGGACGCACCCGATCGCTCTCGAGTGACGTGACCGGGATGGTCGCCAACGAGACGTTCGCCACGGACGACTGGGTCGGGACCTCCGGACGAGCCCGAACGATCCCCTACAACACCGACGCCTACGACGAGAGCGAGATTCCGGACTCGATCGACGCCTTCGCGGGCGACTTCGACGGTCAGCTGGGCTGGGCGCCCTCCTACGGCTCGTTCCAGGGCTTCGTCACGTCCATGCGGATCCTCGATGGCGACGAGGCGACGAAGGCGTGGCTCGAAGGCGTCCTCGATTCGGGCGTCCAGGAGTACAGCTACGAGTCCGAGGTCACCAGGGCGGTCGCCAGCGGCGAGATCGACGCCGGGTTCGCCAACCACTACTACATCCAGCGCCATCTGGCCGGGAACCCCGACGCGCCAGTGTCGACGGCGTTCACCGACGGCGACGCGGGCGCGACCTTCGACGTCGCCGGCGCCACGGTTATCGACCAGTCCGATCAGCCCGAACTCGCCGAGAATTTCGTCCGCCACCTCCTCTCGGGGGAGGCCCAGGCGTACTTCGCGGGCCGGACGTACGAGTACCCCGTCATCGAGGGAGTCGACCCCGTCGGCGAACTCCCGAGCGCCGACGAACTGAACACTCCCGACGTCGACCCGACACAACTTTCAGACGTCGAGGGGACGATCGAACTCATGCGCGACGCAGGCGTCCCGGTCTGAGCGAGCGTCACTCCCCACTCAATTCGTGTCCCAGCCCCGTTCCCCATCCCGACTACTCCTCGACTGCGGTCGCCAGTCCGTCCGGCGCGGCCGCCGATTCGGCCGTCGCCTCGTTGCGGGCGAACTGACGTCGACGGACCGCTACCGCCTGCTCGCACTCACCGTCTCACTCCTCGCGGGGCTGGCGGTGTTCGTCCTCGCCACGCGCCTCTTTCCGTACCACTCGACCAACGACGACGAGGCCGTCTACCTGCTGCAGGCCGCGATGCTCCTGGAGGGGCAGGTGGAGCTCCATGCGGGCCCACTCGCCGACGCCGTCCGTCCCTGGTTCTTCGTCCAGGACGGCGGCCGCCTCTATCCGAAGTACAGTCCGGTTCCCTCGGGGATGTTCGCAATCTCGATGGCGCTCTTCGGCGAACCGCGAGTGACGCTCGCGGTCGTGGCGGCGGGTAACGCGGCGCTGGTCTACGTCCTTGGATCGGCGATCTTCGACCGCTCGGTCGGCGTCGTCGCCGCAGCCGTCTTCGCCGCTTCGCCGCTCGCGCTGCTCACCTCCTCGGTATTTTTACCCTACGCGCCGACGACGTTCCTGAACCTGCTGTTCGCCGTCGCCTACCTCCGCGGCGTCCGCACCGCCTCGCTCCCGAGCGCCGCGGCGGCGGGCGTCGCCGTCGGGCTGGCCTTTTTCGCCCGACCGTACACGGCGGTGCTGTTCGCCACACCGTTCGTCGCCCACGCGCTGTGGCAGGTCGTGGCGACCGTCCGTCGCGAGGGCGTCGGCGCCGTCCGGCGTCCGCTCCCCGATCCGATTCGGCGCAACGTGCTCACGGGCGTGCTCGGGCTCTCGTTCGTCGCGCTGACGCTCGCGTACAACGCCCGCGTCACCGGCTCGCCGCTCGTGTTCCCCTACCAGGCGTTCGCCCCCATGGACGGCCCCGGCTTCGGCCGTCGGGAGTTGCTGGACCACAGCATCGACTACACGCCGACGCTCGCGCTCGAATCGAACGGGTACGTCCTTCAGTACTACGCGGCCCGCTGGATGACCGCGGGCCCGCTCGGCACACTCCTGGCCGTCTGCGGGCTCGGACTCGCCGTTCGCCGGTGGATACCGGACGGCATCCTCACGACGGGTAGCGCCGACGACGCCGGTCACCGTCGGACCGCCGGCGTCCTCCTCGCCGGTGTCCTGCCGGCGGTCGTTCTCGGGAATCTGGCGTTCTGGGGGAACCGAAACGCGCTCGCGACCATGACCGACCCGACCGACGGCCTCATCTCGCAGTTCGGGCCGTACTACTACTTCGACACACTCCCCGTCCTCGCGGTGTTCGCGGGGGTCGCACTCGTCGCAGCCTGGCGGACCCTCCGTCGCGGACGCGTCCACGCGTGGCTGGCCGCGCACACCTCAACGAACGGTGCGCGGCGGGTGGCCATCGCCGTCGCGCTCGTGAGTGCGCTCGCGATCGGCGGCGCCAACGCCGCGATCGTCTCGACACCGGTCGAGCGCCACGCCGAACACACCGAGACGTTCGAGACGGCCTACGAACCGTTCGAGGAGGCGGACCTCGAGAACGCACTCGTGTTCCTCCCGCCGGAGTACGGGCAGTGGCTCGGCCACCCGTTCCAGGCGCTGCGCAACGACCCAGGCCTCGACGGCGAAGTGGTGTACGCCCTGGACGGCGGCGTCGAACGAGACTTCGCGGTGTTAGACGCCTATCCCGAGCGCACCTACTACCGCTACGCCGCCCACGGCGAGTGGTCGCCCGACCCCGACGACGAGTACGTGCCGACGCTCCAGGAGGTAACGCTCCGGGAGGGCACGAGCGTCGACGGCGAAACCCGCGTCGGCACCCTCACCACCGTCGAGAGTGCGATCGTACGCCTCGAAACGTCCGACGGCGAGACGGCCACCCACCGGGTACACGAGCCCGGCGACGCGGTTACCGTCGAGTGGCGAGTCACGGACGGTCGCGCCGAACTGGTAACCGTCGACGACGGGACCGGCTCCAACGAGACGGCGGGCGATGGAGCGGAGTCGGCCGAGTCCGCCGATGACGGGGCGGAGTCGGCTGAGTCCGCCGAAAACGGGGCGGGGTCGACCGAGACGGTCGAGAACGGGTCGGTCGCGCTCGAGGAAGTCGACGAGTTGGCCCTCACGGTGACGATGTACGAGACGGCCGGGTCGTCGCTCACCTACCGCCAGGAGGTCCCCGTGCGGAGTACCGACGAGGCCGTCGAGGTGCTCTGGCCGGCGGAGCGAACCGTGTGCACGCTCGTCTCGCGGTGTGCGGACGAGGGAACCTACGTCCCCGGACAGCCCGACCTGTACCTCGACGGCGTCTCCTTCGAGACCGAGCTGGACGTTCGGGAGTGAACGGACGTTGACGAGGCGGGAGTCTCGCCCGAGTCGTTGCAATCGTCGCTGTGGGACAGGTGACGCACTGTCGGGTCGAGGGGACAAAAACAGCGACGTCGACGCGACCGGTTACCGGAACCGCTCTTCGAGGGCGACCTTCACGATGGATTTCGCGATGGCGGCACCCCCCTGGAGCGGGTCGAGTTTCGTCTCGCCGGCGCGCTCGCCGTAGGCGATCGGGTGTTCGCGGATATCGTAGCCGCGCATCAGGGGCCGAATCAGCAGTTCCGCCGAGAGGCCGGTGTTCTCGGTCCACTCGATGTCCTCGACGACCGTGCGGCGGTACGCGCGCATTCCCGTCGTGGTGTCGTGGACGCGAGTGCCCATGAGGACGCTCGCGACGGCGGCGAAGGCGTGGTTGCCGAAGCGGTTGAACGCGGGCATCGCCTCGGCGCCGTGGTAGAGGCGGTCACCGCTGACGACGTCGTAGCCCTCGTTGATCAGTTCGAGGAACTCGGGCAGCTGCTCCATCGGGTAGGTGTCGTCACAGTCGGTCGTGACGACGATTGGGCGGTCGGGTGCCAGGATCGCCTCCCGGACGGCGACGCCGTAGCCCTGCGGTTCCTGTTCGATCACCGTGGCGCCGCGCTCGCGAGCGATCTCGGGCGTCCGGTCGCTGGACCCGTCGACGCAGACTACCTCGGCCTCGCCGTCGGTCACCTCTGCAATGTCGTCGAGGACGGTGCCGATGGCCGCCTCCTCGTTGTAGGTTCCCATCACGACGCTCACGTCGGCGAAGGTGAACGCGTCGTCCGTCGCGGCCGTCTCGGCTCCAGCCCCTGTAGCGGCTGACTCGGTTCCAGCCCCTGTATCGTCCGTCGCAGCTCCAACCCCGGCATCGGTCGTCTCGGTGCTCGTTGCTTCCTCGGTTGTGCCGGGATCGGTGTCTACCGGCGTCGATCCGCCAGCGTCGGTCGGTTCTTCGTCGGTGCCGCCGTCCGTCGAGTCCGCATCGAGGGTACTCATTGCCGGTACTCTCGGCCGGCCGGCCTTATATTTTTAGGTTTGCCTAAACAATCGCTGAGCGTCACAGCGCCGCCTCGACGTGGTCGGCGCACCTGAGCGCGACCGCGGCGATTGTCAGGGTGGGGTTCAGCGCGCCGGCGGTGGGGAAGACACTGCTGGAGGCGATCCAACAGTTATCGAGATCGTGGGTTCGCAGATCGGGGCCGACGACGCTCTCGGCGGGGTCGGTCCCCATCCGGGTGGTACCCATGTGGTGGTTCGCGGGGATGGTGCGGTCGGGGCCCTCCTGGTAGGTGATCTCCGCGCCCAGTTCCTCGAGGATGGCTTCCTGCACCTGGTTCGCACGGGCGAGCGTGTTGCGGGCGCGCTCGCCGACGGACCAGTGGACGTGCGGGGCCGGATTGCCGCGGTCGTCGGTCCGTTCGGGGTCGAGCGCGACGTAGCTGTCCTCGCGGGGGAGTTGCTCGACCAGCGCGCCGACGGCGACGTGGCGGCCGTACTCCCCGCGGATGCGCTCCAGCAGGTCGTCGCCCCAGTCGTCGCCGGTGAGCGCGAGCCCGACCGGCGTGGGACCGGCGTAGTTGAAGAACTCGAGTTTGAACGGCCCCACCTCGTCGTCCGCGTCGTCGTAGAACTGCTGGGACTCGCTGGTGAGAAAGCCGACGTGGTGCTGGCGCGTCGGTTCGTCGAGGACGCCCCAGGTGCCGGCGAACAGGTGGTCCATGAAGTACCGACCGACCACTCCGCTGGAGTTGGCGAGACCGTCGGGGTAGTGCGACGACTCCGAGAGCAAGAGGAGTCGGGGCGTCTCGACGCCGCCCGCTGCGAGGACGAACGCGTCGGCTTCCTGCCGGTGGGTCGCCCCGCCCGGGGTCGCGTACACCGCTGCGGTGATTCGATCGGCGTCGTGGTCGAGGCGCTGGACGGGGGCCCGATCGATCACGCTCGCGCCGTGGTCCTCGGCGCGCTCGACGTGGACGGTCGCGTCGTACTTCGCCCCGGAGGGACAGACCGGTTGACAGGTGCCGTAGCCGACGCAGGCGCTCCGGCCGTCGTATCCCTCGGAGTTGCGAGCGTTGGGCACCGAGTGCGTGTCGATTTCCAGCACTTCGCAGGCCTCGGCGAACAGCGAGTCGCTGTAGGAAGGTGGAAAGGCGGGCATCGGGTGGGGTTCCTCGCGCGGCGGGGCGTGGGGGTTGTCGCTGGCGCCGGCCACGCCGAGTTCGGACTCGGCGGCGGCGTAGTACGGTCGCAGGTTCGCGTAGTCGATTGGCCAGTCGACACCGACGCCGCGGGCGCTCCGTGAGGCGAAGTCGTCCTCGTGAAGCCGCATCACCATCCCCTGCCAGTGGAGCGTCGTGCCGCCGACACCCTTGACGCGAGCGCGGTTCAGCGGGTAGTGGGCGTCGCCGGAGGCGCCGTAGGCGTCGCGTTCGGGGTCCCCATCCCAGACGGCTTCACGGCCGGCCGACGGCCGGAGAAATCGTTCCTGGCGCGCGCGACGGTCCGCCGGGTCGAACCGTGGACCGGCCTCCAGGACGACCACCTCCTTCCCGGCCGCTGCCAGCCGATTCGCTACCAGCGCGCCGGCGGGGCCAGCACCGACGACGCAAACGTCGGCGTCCGCAACCGGGGTGCGGTCGCTCGCCCCGGCAGTCGGTTCGGCCGTCTCGGCGGGCGGCCAATCGCTCACGGCGTCGGCCCCCGCTGGTAGCTCCCGGTACCACCGGGGTGGCCCGGCGGGTTCTCGATACCGACCAGTTCGCCGCCGGCCGGTGAGGCGTACAACGCGAGCAGCAACTCGTTGACCACGTAGTAGCGAATCCGCTCGACCTCGGTACCGTCAGGGTTCTCCGACGCGGTCGCCACGCCCGCCGCCCGCAGCAGGTCGTCACGCTCCGCGATCGAGAGGTCGGTGAACGACGCGTCGTGACGCGCCGAGGCGTAGTCATCGAGGATGTCCACGGCTTCACGGACGCCGGCAGCGTGAGCCTCGTCGTCGAGGCGACCGTCGAGGAACGTCTCGACGAACTCGTCGACGCCGCTCACCGCGTCGGGGTAGACCACCTCGGCGGCGGCGACCATCGCCCGGCGTAGATCGCCGTCTTCCCCGGGGTCGCTTTCGTGCAGGTGTGTACCCACGGCAACGGCGCCGGCACCGGTTCCGACTGCAGCCAGCGCGGCGACCGCGTCCCGCCGTGACAGCTCCATGCGGGAGATTAGGCAAACCTAAACCTTATATTCGTTGGAACGCCTCCGAACGAGTGAACCCGGTCGACGAACGCGGTCGGGGCGATATCGGGCACGAACCGACGACTGGAAGTGGCCGCAGGCGGAGCACCCGACACGAACGGTCGACGGAGACGCGTCGAGTTATCGGGTGTCGAACCACACGCCGAGCGGGGAATCCCCGAGCACACAGCCATGAACGTTCCACACGTGCGCACGAATCGCGGCGAGGGAGAGGGCCTGCCGATCGGTTTGACGTTGCTGTCCGGAGCGGTCGCCGCGAGCATGCTGATGCCGATTAGCTGGTTAGTTTTCGAGGTACTCACGGTCGATCCCGGTCAGGTCTGGTCGGACCTCACCCGGCCGCTCACGTTCGAGGTACTCACCAACAGTATCCTGCTGACAGTCGGCGTGACGACGCTGTCGATCCTGCTGGGGGTTCCGCTCGCGTGGCTGACCGTCCAGACGGACCTTCCGTTCCGGCGATTCTGGACGATCGTCGTCGCCCTGCCGCTCGTGATCCCGAGTTACATCGGCGCGTTCTCGTTCGTCTCGGCGTTCGGTCCGCGCGGGGAGTTCCAGTCGATCCTCGCACCGCTGGGCGTCGAGCAGATCCCGGAGATCTACGGCCTGCCGGGGTCGATCGCCGTCATCACGTTGTACACCTACCCGTACGTCTACCTGACGACGCGAGCGGGCCTACTTTCGTTCGACCGAACGCTGTTAGACGCCGCACGTACCCTAGAGCACGGGCGATGGGAGGCCTTTCGCCGGGTGACGTTCCCCCAGATCCGACCGGCCATCGCCGCCGGTTCGTTGCTCGCGGCGCTGTACGCCGTCTCGGACTTCGGGACACCCGCGATCATGCGCCTGCGGGTGTTCACCCGCCAGATCTACGTCACGTTCAACAGCTTCCAGTCGGAGTACGCCGCCGTCCTCTCGCTGCAATTACTCGCCATCGTCCTCGTGGTTCTGGCCCTGGAATCACGCGTCCGGTCGGGAGAACAAACGGGCGGCGACGGCGCGGGTCGCGGGGACGCCGCCGACCCGGCCGTCTCGCTCGGCGCGTGGCGCTGGCCGGCCACGCTGTTGCCCGCGGCGGTCTCTGGACTGGCGCTGTTGGTCCCGCTGTGGATCCTCGGCCTCTGGCTGGTGAATGCCGACCCGAACGCCAGCGCCTCGCTCGCGCTCCAGGGATTCCACGTGCTCAACTCGGTGAAGGTCGCCGCCGCGGCCGCCATCGTCGCCGTGCTGGCGGCCCTGCCCGTCGCCTACTTCGCGGCCCGTCACGACTCGCGGCTCTCGTCTCTCTTCGAACGGGGGACCTACGTCGGCTTCGCCGTACCGGGTATCGTCCTCGCGCTCGCGCTGGTCTCGGCGGCCACCACCTACGACGGGGTCCTCGGGACCCGATTCGACCTCGTTCCGACGATCTATCAGACGCTCCCACTGCTCGTGTTCGCCTACGTCGTCCGGTTCATGCCCCAGGCGGTCGGCACCATTCGAACGAACACGCTCCAGGTCGATCCAAAACTCACCGAGGCCGCCCGGACGCTGGGGTCCTCGCCGTTTGCCGCCTTTCGCTCGATCACCCTCCCGCTCGTCCGTCCGGGCATCGTCGCTGGCGCCGCACTGGTGTTCCTGACGGCGATGAAGGAGCTCCCGGTGACCTTGCTGCTCCAGCCGCTGGGATACGAGAACCTCGTCACGCTCATCTGGGAGGCCCAGGAGCAGGCGTTCTACCAGTACGCCGTTATTCCCTCGATCATCCTGCTGGTCGTCTCCGGCCTCTCGATGGTCGTCCTCCTCTCCCAGGGCGGACGCGAGGGGCTCTAGTCGGAGCGTCCCGCGCCGTCGATCGGCTCCACCACCGACGGATCGTCGACCGACGGGTCGTTCACCGCCGTCGAGACGGGGTAGGCTACCATCGAATCGGACGGGTGCGGGTCCAGCCGCGCCACCGGATCCGCATCGCGCAGCCACCGCCGTTCGTCGTCGGATGCTACGATCGCCGGCATGCGATCGTGCAACTCGGCGACCAGGTCGTTCGGACGCATCGTCACGATCGTCACGGTTTCCACCAGGCGATCGTCGTCGGAGTCGGTCTCGATACCCCCACCGAATGCGTCGAGCCCAGCCTGCGAGTCGTCCGACGGCGGTTCCCGTCGCTCCCACAGACCCGCCATCGCGAACGGACGGTCGTCCTCGAAGGCGATTCGGTAGGGCTGGTTGCCGGTCTCCGTGGGCGCCCACTCGTAGAAACCGTCGGCCAGCACGAGACACCGACCACGGGCGGGCGTCTCGCGGTCGGACGCGAGCGCGTCGTCACCCGATCGCCCACCGTCGCTCCGCGTCACGTACGCCGAGCGAAACGCTCGCGTCTCGGCGAGCGTCTCCGCCCGGGCGTTTATCAGCCGGTCGCTCGTTCCGTCGGCCCACGACGGGACGAATCCCCACTCCAGCTGACGAATCGTCTCCGGCGCTTCGTCCGTGACGACCGGAACGGACTGACCCGGCGCGGCGTTGTACGTCGGGGTGAACGACCGCTCGAACCGCGCGTCGAACCGGGATTCCAGCTCTTCCGGCGGGACGAACAGCGAGTACCGGCCACACATACCCCGTACTCGGTCGGCCAGTACCGAAATCGTGTCGGCCGTCCGCGGCCTGGCGTGGCGGGCGGACCCGAGAAACGAGTCGGTAGCGCCGCGGTATAGCGGAGTCGAACCGGTAAATCGGTCCCTTCGACGAACGGACGGACGGTAAGCCGTCCGTACCCTTGTACGGTCGTCGGGAGGTGCCGCCCATGGACACGACGCGAGACCGTGGGGGCGAGACCTGCGAATTCGTGGTCAGTGCGGACGGACGGCTCGAGCTTCGGGATCCGGACCGGCCGGACCGGTGGCTCTCGACGGATCGGCCGGTCGAAATCGTGCGGTGACCGACGACCCCTCGCGGCGGAGATCGCACCTACGAGGAGGCCGCGCCCTCGGCGTACGCCTCGACGTTGGCCCAGACGTCCGCCATCACCTCACCCGTCATCTCGACGAGCGCCTCGATCTCGGGGCCGCAGTCGCCGGGCGCACAGCCCAGGTCGCGAATCGCCTTCGTCGTCGAGGCGTGATAGACGTGGACCTCGCCGTCGTCCTCCCACACGACGGTCGTGCAGGGTAACAACCCGGCGAGTTGCGGATCGATCTCCAGGGCGTCCTTCGCGATCTCGGCGTGACAGACGACGATCAGGGCCGTCTTCCTGATCTCCTCGCCGAGGACGCCCTCGACGTACTCGTCCAGGCGCGTGAGCGCGACGGTCTCGAACCCCTGGTACTCGTGTTCGAGCTGGACGTGCGCGACGGCGTCCTCGAACGGCAACTCGAGCGTGGTGTGGAGCGCTTCTTCGACCGTGGGCGCGGGTTTCGACGCAGCCATACCTTCACGGTAGTATCGAACCAATATTAATCGTCGGGAGCGAAGACAGTTGTTGCCTGTGTCGATCCGAATGGTCGGACAGAGAGACGCGGGTGTCCGCACGGCACAGTACGCAATCTGCGACAGACAGCGGGGAGACGGTCCGAGCCTGCGGCCTCGTTTCACACGGGCGATCAGTGCTGTGACTCGCGAGTTCAAATTCTGTTTGTTGCGTTTTCGCCGCCTGTTTGTTGCGTTTTCGTCGCTCGCGTATTGCTCGCGACAGAAAATACATCTCACGGCTGTCGCCGCTCGGCAACTCGCGATTCTCACTCACTCCGTTCGCTCCGAATCGCGCAACGCCAGGACAGGGCAACAAACCCAAGGTTTAACTCCAAGTCGTTTAAACAGAGAGTCATCATGCCTGATAAGCGCCGCGCGCTCGAGCGGCTTCGCGAACAGATCGAAGTCGGCGAGCGCGACGTCTCCGAGGCCGATCGGGAGTTGCTCCTGGAGTTCAGCGACGCCCTGGAACTCGTTCCCTCGCGGATCGGTGTCGATCGCCACGAGAAGCTGCTCCGGCACTGCACGATCCTCGCCGAACGAAGCGACGGCCTGGAGGACGTCCTCGAGGATCGCGAGGCCGCCGAGGCCGTCGTCCGCGTGATCCACCGCGAGTACGAGAACGTCGAGAGCAACAAGGACAACCGGAACGCGCTCCGCGCCTTCGGTCGCTTCCTTACGCCCGGCGACGACGTCCCCGAGAGCCTCGAGTGGATCCCGACCGGGACGTCGTCGAACTACAACCCGATCCCCGATCCGGGCGATATGCTCGACTGGGAGGACGACGTCCGTCCGATGATCGACGAAACGATGAACCCCCGCGACGCTGCCCTGATCGCCGTCGCGTGGGACGGTGGCCCCCGTTCCGGCGAGCTGCTCGATCTCACCGTCGGTGACGTCACCGACCACAAACACGGCCTGCAGATCACCGTCGACGGCAAGAAGGGCCAGCGGTCGATCACGCTCATCACGGCCGTCCCGTACCTCAACCGGTGGCTCTCCGAACACCCACGTCGCGACGACTCCAGCGCGCCCCTGTGGTGCAAGCTCCGAAGTGGTGAAGAGATCTCGTACCAGATGGCGCGCAAGATCCCGCGCGAGGCCGCCGACCGCGCCGGCGTCACGAAACCCGTCACGTTCACCAACTTCCGCAAGTCGTCGGCGTCCCACCTCGCGAGCCAGGGCGTCAACCAGGCCGTCCTCGAGGATCATCACGGATGGACGCGCGGGAGCCGAGCCGCCTCGCGATACATCTCCGTCTTCGCAGAGGCGAGCGATCGCGAGGTCGCCCGAGCCCACGGTCTCGACGTCGAGGTCGACGAACCTGACCCGATCGCCGCCGTCGAGTGTGACCGATGCGGTGAGAAGACCCCGCGAGATGAACCGTTCTGTATGTGGTGCCACCAGGCACTCGAACACGGCGCAGTCGACGAGATCGAGACCGAGCAGGACACCCAGCGCCGGCAGCTCCTCGGCCTCGCGAAGGAGAATCCCGAGCTCCTCGACAGTCTCGAAGAGCTCGAGCCGCTCGTCGAAGCGCTCGGCGGAGACCTGGACGTCATCGACACCGCCCGCCAGTTCGTCGAAGCCGCGGACGCCGACAGCTGAAGTGGCGCTCATGCGACGCCCCCCGTGTTTCCCGCCCGGTCGACTTCGCGCCGAACCTTCTCGAGGTCCGGCTCGCCGCCGTACTCGACGATCGCCGCGAGGGCGAGCGCCCGGACAAAGTCGTCGTTGCCGTGCTTGATGATCTTCACCAGCGTCTCTCGGTTCTCGCGGACGTATTCGTCGGGGTCTTTGGGTTGACTCATGCTTCACCTTCTTGCGTAACCCTGTCTCTCCAGGTTGGGGCACCGCGGCCGATCCACTGCTCGAGTGCAGGCCCGACGCGGCGCCACTCGGCGGCGCCGTGCCAGGAACACACCGGACTGTCGCAGTAGAAGTACACCGGGTGTTCGTACCCCTCCGTCCATCCATCCGGGACTGTAACCGGGTAGTCGCGCATCACCTCGTCGACGTGGTCCTCGAGCAGTGCTGCCGGCGCGAGGAGCAGCCCGATCGCGGTCCCACAATCGGGGCATGGCTCTCCAGGGATGACCTGATAGACGCTGTCCCACCGTTCCGGATCGGCTGGCGGGCGGTGGTCCTCGAGGGACGCCACCACCTGCGCTGGCGGTCGGTCGGGAATCGATTCGATTGGCTCAGTAGTGTGGGGTGTGCTCATCGTCGGTATTCGCGGTTAGAGCCGACGACAAGGGGAAAAACCTATCAGCACCCGGACCGAAGTTCCGGGTGACGATAGGCTCCTCGCCATCGTCGTCGGAAAACTTCCCCTCGTCAAAGGGAAGCTCCTCGTCGAGTTTCTCGACGTGGTCGGGGGTTGCATGGTGTGCGTACCCGGCCGCGTCGTTCCGTTCCTCAGGTGCCAGAGTCATCCTTACGTATCCTGTTGAGATTCGTAGACGTCGGCCATCTCGGCGATGAGGTCGTTAAACGAAACCGATTCGTACGGTTTCAGATCCTCGAGTCGCTGATGGAGCGACCGGCTGACATCGACGGTCGTTCTCTCGGGTTGGGCCTGTGCCATGGTCGAACCATGGATGTCCGGCATACTCCGTATGGTGCCGAAATCGTCGGTGAACGGGTACGTCGATCGGCGTGATGATCTTCGTCGATTGACGTCCTTTTCCACTCTCAATTTCTGAGAACGCAGTACTGCGGCGCGACCATAAGATACGCCTGCGGTAGTGTTCTCTCGCTTACGTATCATGGGTTCTGTTGTGGAATTCATCGGGGTGATAGGAATTCGCCATCTGCTCGAGGAGATCGTCCCAGCACTCGCCGCCCCGTTTCAGAGACTTGACTTTCTCGAACGTCCCTCGGTTGACCGTGATCGTCGTTCGTTCTTGGTCGGTCATAGTCGGTGGAAAATTCGACGAATTCGACTCGTAATAACATACTGAAGATCGACAGAACCACCTATCACTGCCTGTATCGGCGTTTTTGGAAATTCGCTTTCGGAAAGTGCCCACCGTGACCCGGGTCGAGATGTTCATGTTCTCGAACTCTGGTTTCTGAAGACTCCCTCGGCGATGTCGACGCCAAGTGCGCGCGCGTGAAGTCACATCCGAGTCGGTGCCCCCTGGCGATTCGGGTGTAACCACCGGCGCCGATCGCGAACTCCGGCGCACCGTTCACCTCGCCTCGGCCGTCGCGATCGACGGGCCGGCGCCGGCGAGCTCGAGCATCGCAGCGCAGCCGGGACACTCGAGGGCCAGGCGGACGGCGTCGCCGTTCGCGAACGCTGGGACGCGGCCCAGGTTCCCCTCAAGTCCCTCGCCACACTCCGGACAGGTGAGCGCGTCAGCCATCGGCCTCACCCGCCTCGAGCGCTTCGCCGCACTGGCGACAGAACCTATCGTCTCGATCGACGCTGGTCCCACACTGGGGACAGTACCCCGCCGACGCATCCCCGTCGTCCTCCACGGTCGACGTCACCGCTTGTTTTTCCTCGATTCGACGCTCGATTTTCGAGACCGTCCGCTCCCACTGAGGCTCGGAGCAGCAATTTTTCATCACAGTGAGGAGTAGCACCCGGATATACCGATCGCCCGACTCCAGGAACAGGTCGATGTACGGATCCGGGTTTTCTGCGATCTTTTCCTCGATCTCGTCGGGTTCTAAGAGCGCGTCACCCATCACGATCTCCCCCGATCTGAGTGAAGGAAATCATGCACTGCCACGCCCTCGATCGAGCATAATTTCACAGAGTAGTTGCATCGCGTCGTCGTCGGGGAAGGCCTCCTGGAGGCGCTCGAAGACGTCCCGCTGCTCTTCGGAGAGGGGTGTTGCGCTCATTGGGTGTCCTTGTCGGCTTCTTCACCGTCCAGAAGGGCCTGAGCGACCCAGTTAGCCGGCAAGTCGCTCGCAGCCAACTTCTCGAGACCAACTCGATTATCCTCAATGAACTGGTCCAGGCTTCTGGAATCGTTGTTTTCGAAGTTCTGGCGAGGAGTCCGCGTCATCAGTCGCCTCCGTCCGCGAGCATCCAAACTAGGGAGTTTCCGACCATCTTGCTTTTCACCTTCCCCTGCTCCTCCAACTGTCGAAGGCGGTAATCGGCCCCCTGTCGCGTCACACCAGTCTCTTCAGCTACTTCACTCGTCGCCGCGGGTTCGAATTCCCTGACTGCGTCGAGATACTCGTCTTCGGATCGGTTCACACCCAATAATCCTTGCTGCATGGTAAGTCGTTTGCGACACCCCCTTGTAAAGACTTGCCCCATAGCAAGAGTTAAGGCCCCTTGCCACATAGCAAGTAACAGAGGCAGACCGGTTCCTCGGGGCGTGTGGAACGCCCGGGTGATGGAACACCCGAGCCGGGCTGTCTTGGGAGACTAAAGCCCATGCAAGCAAACGACCACGCGACCGAAGAATGTACCGACCTCGAGGAGCGGGACGTCCGCGCCCTCGAGCAGTACCTGACCGTTCTCCCCCGCGCGCCGGACGTCTACGACGTCATCTCGGAGTCCGGGAGCAACTACGTCGTCGACGCCCGCGAGGGCGCCTGTACGTGCCCGGACTTCGAGTACCGTGACGTTCGCTGTAAACACCTGCGCCGCGTGGCCTTCGCCACGGGGCGCCGGCCGATCCCCACTGGCGTCGACCACGATCCCCAGCTCGGGATGCACGTCGACGACACCCCCGCGAAAGTCGTCGCCACGGACGGCGGCGAGGACGTCGTCGACCTGGCGGACGTCCACGGAGAGGCCGACTGGTCGCGCCATACCGAGCCGCGCGACCAGGGGGGCGCCGACTACTGGCGGTGTGCGGGCTGCCAGCGGGAGATCCTCGTCTCGATCGGACGCGACCAACTCACCCACGCTGATGGGTGCCCTGTCGCCGGCGAGGTAGACGAAAGCGCCGAACGCGAGGCTCCGACACGACACGAACCGGCCGACTTCGGCAGTGGCGAGTCCACGGGGGTTCAATCGCTATGACGGTCCAAACGACCTACACTGTCCGCCTGTCGCCTCGCCTTGCAGTTCAGACGACATCCGCTACCGTCGCGGAGATCGAGTCGGCTCACGGTGCGACCGTCACCGCCGTCACGGAGCGAGGCGACCAATGACTGACCTCGACGCGGACCAGCTCGTCGAGCGGACCGATACGGGCGTCTCGATCACCTCGAAGGTGACGCGCGGCACCGGCACCCGCGACCAGGACGTCCACACGGTGAAGGCGAAGGGCCACACCCTCACCGACGCGATCGCGAAGCACAAGGGCGCCATGCGATACCTGGAGGCGGAAGTAGTCGACGGCGCCCGCGAGCTCCAGCCCGCCGGCGAGGAGGTTGACGCATGACCGCGTGGCGTAGCCCGCTCGGCGGGCCGCGGTCATCGCCGGACCACTACCCGGCGGACGTCTCGGCCGACGATGTCGACCCCGACGAACCGGAGGCACCTGAGGACCCCGACCGAGTGTACGAGCAACACGTCGAGCGTGAGGGGTTCGACCGATGATGTCCTCCGCTGCGACGATCGAGGAGACGGTCCTCGAGGTCTCGATCACCGACGGTCGCGTCGCGATGAACGCCGACGTCGACGAAACGCTCTACATCCAAACACCCGACTTGACGCCGCTCGGTCCCGACGAGACCGCGATCGCGTTGAGTGTCGCCGGTGACGGCGCGACTGCGCGGATCGAGCTGGACCACGACGACGTTCGAGTGTTGGTCGACGTCCTGGAGGCGATCGATCGATGAGCGACGTCGACGAGTCCAAGCGCGCGGCCGACGCGCTCAGTGAGGTCACGCTCGCGATGGAGGATGTCGACCTGAACGCGCTGCTCGACGAGGACGTCCTCACGCTGCTGGAGTGCAAACAGACTCTCACGGGGATGTGTCTCCGGTATCGTCGCGACCAACAGGCGGCCGAACGCAACGCGGAGGGCGACAATGTTGAGTGACACCGTCGACTGTCAGTGCCCCGCGTGTACTGGTGACGAGACGATCGAGTGCGCCGTCTGCGGCGTCGAGCTCGCGACCGGGTGCTACTTCGAACTCGAGTACCCTGGCGATCGAGAAGCCGGCGCCGAGTCGAACCCCGGCTACACGGCCGACGTGCTCTGTGACCAGCACGCGGCTGCCGTCCGCAAGTTCATCGATCGGCTCGAAACTCCCGAGGAAGTCACCGCCGGCGATCGCGGAGTTATCCACGGGATCGTAGTCGACGAGGGCGTCGCGACGATGCCGACGATCTACGACCGCTACACCGCCGCTGTCCAGCAGCCGGTGACTGAGCGAACGGTCCGCAACTGGCTGGCCGACCTGGTCGGCGCCGGCCTCGTCGAGGCCGTTGGGGAGAACCGGGGGCGGAAGTACCGGTATACGAACGAGCAACCGCGAGTAGACTAATGAGTACGAACTACGACACCCCTGACAGTAGCACCGACACGGACACTTACGCGACCGACGGAGCCGGCGACGTCTCGATCGACGTCACATTCGAGCGGCCGTTCTACGACCTAATCCGCCTGGAGCTCGAGGACGACCGACTCGCTCACGAAACCGTCGAGGAGTTCGTCCGGGCCGCTGCGTGGTTTTTCCTCACCACCCGTCACAAGGAACACGAGCAGGAAGTTGAGGCGCTGGTGGGCGTCAGTGAGGACATCGCGAATCGGCTCGTTCTCCGCGCGAAATTCGAGCAGGAAAGCAAAGGGAAGGACCCCGAAACCGCGTGGTATGATACGGTCGACAGCTTCATCCAGGTCGCTCCTGTTCTCGAGGACCCAGCGGGGAAGGACGTCCGCGATCGCTTCGATGGAGGTGCCGATGGCGGCGAGTGAGCCAGCGGCCGACGAGAGCCGCGAGGACGTCCTCACGTTCGCCGGGAGCGGTGGCCGGTCGTATCACCGCCCGGTCGAACAGCCGGCGCTTCGTGGCGACGAGGAGCGTCTCGTGGCCGCCTGCGGACAGACCGGTCGGAACCCATTGCTGAAGGATCCCGACTTGATCGCGACGCACTACGACGCCTGTGCGAAGTGCTTCCCAGGTCATGACGATGCGGACGAATAGGTGAGAACGCTGCGGCGCCGTCATCGAGGCGTCACCGCGCGCCGTCCCATTGACCTGGCTTTTTCTCCTTGTGTATTCGCCCCCTCATAAATTGATAACTCTCCTCTGCCGGAACACTAATCACGTAAGACATTCATACTCCGTGGTATGCGTGGGCTATTGGATCGTCTTTCTGGAGGCCAGGCCAGAGACGATCAACCGGACGATGATACCCTCGAGTGCCGGGAAACAGCCACCTTTGAGTTTGACAGCGCCGACGTAGGCGGGCTGGAACAAAGGGTCAAAAGAATCGAGGCCGTACTAGAAACCGTGACCGGCAGCCATCCCATTACCCTGTCCCAGGAGAACGGCGAGTGGTTCGCTGAGGAGCCGGACTCTGGGGTTACAGGGAACGGCGAGAGCAAGGCCGAGGCGATCGCCCAGCTGGCCGAAGCACTTGGCCACGATGCCGGCGAGCTTGAGTTTTCGGAGTCTTTTCGCGAGGAACTCGACACTGGCGCGCACCAGATCGAGGCCGGTACCACCCACTCGGCCGAGGACGTCCGCAGCCGCCTCGGCATAGATGACTGAGGTCGAGTACTCAGACCTGGCCGTCGAGAAACTCGACTCATTCGAACCAAATGTTGCGGAGCGAGTCGTGAACAAGGTTGAGGAAGCAACTGAGTGGACAGATCACCGTCTTGAGCAACTCACCAATTCCGATTACTACAAACTCAGGATCGGTGACTATCGTGCGATAATCGACTGGGACAGGGACGGTGATGTTCTATTCGTGGTGGTCGTCGACCACCGAGATCGCGTCTACGATCGCTACCTGTAACTGTCAAATATCTCGAGACGGATGCTGTCGTAGCTCATCCGCCCACACCCCGGGAGCCGAGGCGCGAGCCGATCGCGCCGGAGATCTCCTCGACGGTCTTTTCGGCGGTCCGTTTGGGGGAGCCGGCGCCATCGACCTCGACGTTTATCTCGCCGATCCGGACGCCTCCATTGCCGCCGGCTCCGCGCCCCACCTCCGCCGCGGGGACGACCCGCTCGCCGGCGTGGAGCCGCGCGAGACCGCCGCGTTCGATGAAGCCGCCCTGGCGGAGCTGCGGCAGATCGATCGATCCCCCACCGACCGTCCACCCACTCTCGCCGGGCATCGGGTTCGGAATCGTTATCGAGGGGATGCTAATACTCGACGGAATGACGGCGTTGAACGCGTTCGCGAAGGCGTCCGTCACCGCGGATCCGATGGCACCCAACGTATCGACAACTCGATCCTTGACGGAGGTTATCGTTTCGACTATTCGCTCCCCAGTCCGGTCGAGGAACCCCGCTATTGCGTTCCAGGCATCCTCCCAGTCCCCCTGGAGAAGGGACATTGTGACCCGTATCGACGTGAGGAGGAGGTCGACGGCGGTGGTGACGACCGTCTTGATGATGCTGAAGGCGTTCTTCACTGCTGTTATGAGAACCGGTCCGAATATATTCGACCAGAGACCCGTAGCGACGTTTATGAATACGGTCATCACAGTTTGGACCACGCTCAGAATTCTCGAGATGACCGACTTGATCGTCCCGAACGCGGTATCGACGGCCGACATGACCGACTCTCCGTGAATCGCCCATAACTCTTCCATCGAGGCTAACGTCGGGGATATGAGATTTCGGTAGACGAATTCTATTACGTTAGTGACTACAGTTTTAATCCGCTCGAACGCACCAGTAATCGTGTCGCGAATGGTGCTGATGACGCGGCCAGTGGTGTCTCGAATCCCTCCCCAGTTGTTCGTCCATGCGACGTAGAGGGCCGCGGCAGCTCCCAGAACTGCGAGGATTCCCAGAACCAGTGGTCCGGAAAGAATCCCTGCGACCGTCGCTGCGACTCCACTGATGACGGAGATCGCCCCCGACAAGGCGCTGAACACCCAGCTGCTTGTCGCGGCGGCAGCTGCGATCCCCCCGATTGCTCCCGCCAGGAGGATGACGGTACTGATCGCTTCCCGAACCGGATCCGGAAGGTCACTATACGCGTCCTGCAGGTTGAACGCCATATCTGTGAGACTTCCTGCTGCCGGAAGGACGTCCCGAACGACGGTATCGGCGAACAGCGAGAACGCCATCCGGATGCCGGAGAGTTCGGCCCGCATGGTTGGGCTGGCGGAAAGGATTGCCCCCATCGTCGCCGCTGTCGCGATGCCGATCGCCTGGATGGCCGACTGGTGCCTTTCTTGCCACCGATTAATTTTCCCCGTCTCCTTTTGGGCAGTCTTCGCCGTCGTCTTGATCGAGTCGCGAACCCGTCGGTCGGCGCGAACGGCGTCTTTCGCGCCGTTTGCCTTGAACCTCAGCGCGACTTCCCCCACAGTTGCCATGTTATCGTACCTCCTTTAGCTTCGCCTCAAGCCGTCGTAGATTGGCTGGCGTCGAAAGGTCGGCGAAGAATTCGTTCATGAGAGTCCGGTACTCTGCTTCCGTCGGATCGCGACCCCCTTCGAGTAGTTTCTCGGCCGCTCGTCGATGCTTCGCCTGCTCGACAGGCGAGAGCAGATTCTTGTACCATTCGCCGATTTGATCATCGGTCATCTCCTCGACGTTTGGCGGCTTCGGGAATTTCTCGGGCGGGAGAGCCTCGTCGGACGTCTCGGTCACCGAGGAAACCGATGAGACGGCGTCGGGATCGCTCATCGCAAGTTACCTCCAGCGTCGCGGGACGTCGTGATCGATACGGGAGCGGCCGGCAGCGTGAGAATCTTGACGTCCTCATGGTGCAGCTGGGGAGCACTGTCGGGCATCGACTCCCATTCGGCTGCGACTTCTTGGGCCCGCTCCCACTCGTCTTCATCGACCCCTCGGGTCGCTTTGGGATGACTCCGTGGCTTCTCTTCCCCGCTTCGCGCCAGCTTCGCGAGCGAGGATCGGAGGGGATCCCGCGTGCGGTTATCCTCCTTGTTGTACCGTCTGATGGCGCGATTCACCCCCAGTACCGCCTCGGGCGATGGGAATCCATCACCGTCGGTCGAAAGGACGATCACCGTCCGGTCCTGGTCGGTCTCAAGCGCCTCGATGTCGATCCGACCGCTCGTCCCGCCGGGGATGGTGCTTCGGAGCTTGCTCCTCAGTTTGACGTGGAGCTCCTGGATGGAATCTCGGGGATGGGCGACCGGACGCGCCCACTCGATGAGAAGTGCGAAGCGCTCGCCCGTTCCGCCGACCGTGAAGCCCCCAGCCGCTTCGAGCAGGTCCTGGGGGTGGTGGTCGTCAGTCTGTACTTCCGTCGTGGGTTCTGCTTGTACGTTCGTCATGGTCAGTAGACACCTCGCTGGCGGGTGTCCGATTGGTCCGTTTCGGGTGAGGATTCGAGTTCAGTTACGCGCTGTTCGAGTTCGTCGAGCCGATCGGCGTGTTCATCGACGACGTCGAGGACCTGGCCCTGGGTATCGGTGAGTTCCTTGGCCGTGTCGCCGAACTCCTCGGCGACCCGAGCCGTTAGCCGATCGAGAATCTCCTCGACGAGCTCCTCGAGGACCTCGTCCGGGACGTCCTGGCGGGAGCCCCTGTCAGGGTCGGAGTCGAGATCGTCGCCGTTGTTCATCGGTCTCCTCCGTAGCGCCGACTGTTGAACACTACCTTCACCGTCCCCGTCGTCGGGACCGGATCGGCCGTGAGATGTGCGTTCACCGCTGCGGCGACCGTTATCCCGTCGATCAGCGCGACGGTGGCCGGGACGGCGTTCACGTTCCCTGGGTCCGCAGTACCTGCGTCGCCGGCGAGGGCATACTCCTGGAAGGTGTCGATGTCGTCAGAGGTGGTGATCGCCGCCTCCAGGTCGACGGCCTCGTCGGCGTCGACGTTGACGAGCTTGGCCGCCCAGTCGTGCTTTTGATCCCGATGGCGCGAGCCCCAGGTGTAGGCGTCAGCGTCGACGGCGTCACCGTTCGCGTCGGTGCCGACGTCTCGAGGGACGAGTATGCCGTCGGTCGTGATGTCGGTCGCGTCGATTTCGTAGACGTTTGTCATGGTTCAGAACCCCTCTCCGCTGGTCCCGGAGGTGTGGATGCGTCACCGCCGTCGGGATCGGCGAACGCCTCCAGGGCGCGCTCGGTCTCCCACCTCGAGCGCCGCGTCATGGGAGTTCCTCTAAGGCGTCGCCCGGGACGTCGTCACCCTCGCCCAGCTCGTCGACTGCATCGGTCACGGGATCCCCCAATCGTTCGGCCCCCGATCCGAAAGTCGTCATCACACTCCCTGCCTGGATTCGTGTTCGTCGATCAACCCCGCGATCAGATCGTTGAACGACGTGGATTCATACTCCTTTAAGTCCTCCAACCGGTTGTACGTCGACCGTCGGAGTGCAACGTTGATTCGGTCTCGTTGCTGTGTTACTTGTGACATGCATTCGGAGTGTGGAGGTGTGTGAGTATCCGTATGGTGCCAAACTGCCGGGTGAACGGGTGGGCGTTCGCCTGACCGTGTTCCCTTTCACTCCCCGGTTTGCCACTCGGAAGGTTCGACGATCTCGACGCGAACGAACCGCAGATCGGTAGGGTCTCGATTACGCCGGACGACACCGTCGGCTTCGAGCTGAGCCAGCGCCCGATCGAGTGTCGACACCGGCATATCGGCACGCTCGAGGAGAGTCGACCGGGTTACCGATCCACCACACGAGTCGATCACCTTCAGCAAACACTTCGCAGACCAAGGGAGATCGAGGTCAGAAAAAGAGACGTCCATGAATACATCTCGTGGCTGAGGGAGTTAGGAGTTGCGTCCACATCCTCGACGTCTTCTAAGGCAGGTATATTACTCTCCGCCAGCGGCGGTCAGCAGGCCGAAATTCTCGAGGGCCATTTCAAACTCGCAGAGGTGGCGCGGGTCCTCCGATCGCGCGAACTTCTCGAGGGCAAATGACGCCAGGTATCGACCCAGACGCCGGCGCGCGACAGGGTCGGAGTCTGCCGCCTCGATCGTGCCCGGGTGTTCAGACTCAACGAATCCGAGCAGCGCTGCGTGGAACTCCCGCGAGTACGCACCGTGGACGTAGTTGCCGTTCTCCCGCCCGGCGTTGTCGGCAGCGCCGCCGTGGAACGAGCAGCGGCCGTCGCCGACGTGGTCAGTCCCCTTCCCCGCTCGGTTCGAACAGTAGCCGACGAACACGCCGTCGTCGGATCGCCGGGCGTTGCAGTACCACCCCGGCAAGAGCTTCGGGACGTCATCGATCGGCTCGTCGAGAAGCTCCTCTTCGTCGACGGGTGGAGACGCCTCCCCGCCTACCACCGACGGGGTCCATGGGGTATTCGCTACATGACTGGGTCCATGGGGTACCGCCATCGACCAGATCCATGGGGTGTCCGTCTCCGAGAACTCCTCGACGAGCGATCCGGGCGAGTCGGGTGAGGTGTCTGACTGACTCATAGCGTTTTGTGTTCGGTTTCTAGGGAATCCGGTGCCGTGTCGGGGTCGAGGGGCTCGATTCGGAACCCGAGGAGGCGGCGTGCCGTCTCGTCGATCTGGTCCGGAGCGACAACCTCCCCGTCGCCGGCCTTCGGATCGTAGACCTCGATAGGGAGGGTGCGGGCTAACTCGAGCAACCGGCGGTTGGCGGTCTGCATCCCACAGCCGACGTACCGAGTCACCTGATGCGTTCCGACCCAGTCGTCGCCGGTGCGAAACTCTGCGAGGAGAACGGCGAAGAACTCCTCGTCGTCGTATTTCGTGTTTTTGGAGTGTGAGTGTGTCATGGTATCTGGCTTCGAGTAGCTCGAGACCGTCCGCTCACGGCGGCGCGTGGATCTCGCCGTCGGCCGGTGTCAGTCGGCGTCATGTGGCGGTGGGTCACCTCCGTTCCCTGTCAGGTAATCGGCGGTCGAGCCCGACGCCGCTGCTCCAGGACCGCGAACCGACAGTGACAGTCCCGATGTGCGGAAGTTCCACCAATAGTATTCCATACGGGCGACTTCCGCACTTTCCTCGTCGGTCAGCTCGTCGAGGTCGACCGGCTCGAGCTCGACCTCTCCGTGCTCGTTGAGCCGGTGAAGCCCATCGTCGCGCCAGACGAATCCACAGCCCTCAATCTCGACGTCGAGGGCGTCCCGATCGGCGAGCCGGTGAAGGTGGGTCCGAACCTGTCGCTCGGAGATCGAGACTTCCGCGGCGACGTCGGCCGTGGTGAACTCCCGCCCGAGGGCCTGGGCGGCGGCGATCACTTCACGCTCACCGTCCGCCCGGGTTCGAACGACGCGAGCGTCGTCACTCGCGGGCATCCAGTCGGGGAGCGTGTTCGTGTGGACGTAGACGACGGCGCCGTTGCCGTCGCGCCCGAACCGGAAGATCGCCTGGGTCGTCTGTGCGACGGTCATGTGCTCGGCGAGATCGTTGCCAGTCTCGCCGTAGTCGGTAGTGACGCCGGCCTCGAGCGGGATGTCTTCGCCGGGGTACCGAGGCTCGACAGTCTCCCCGAGGTATGCGCCCCACCGCTTGACCCACTTCGGGCCGAAGTTGCGGGCGCCGGCGACGACGCCGAGGCGACAGTCAGCAAGTTCGTTCGAACCGTGGACGTCGCCGTGCCATCGGACACCTGCGACGTCGTCGAGCGCACCCGCCTCGTCGTAGACGTCCTTCGCACGCTTGGTGGTGAGCAGCTCCGGCCTCTCGCCGTGCTCGTTCGCGATCGCCTCGAAGAGGGTCCGGTCCTCGTCGACGGTGACGCGCTGCTCGATGTTTTCCTCGTTCGTCGCGTAGGACTTGACGGCGTCCGTCGTTCTGACGACGTTCACCCCGAGGGCTTCGGTGACGTATCGGGTCTTCTCCTCGTCGCTGAGGACCTCCGTGTGCTCGAGTCGACGCCCGAGGGTGATGTCCCACAGCCGCGGGGTCGGCGTCCCGTCGAGTGCGATCACGTTCCGCGCGTAGGGGGTCGTTGGCGGCATGAGCAGGTGAACGACGCCGTCCTCGCGGTCGAACAGCCCGAGGTGGGCGTCGTCGCACGCCGCGGGGAAGCGAGCGCGTTCGAACTCGTTCCCGAGTGACTCGCCGGCGAGGATGGTGAACGTCGCCAGCGGGGCGAGTGCGTCCCCATCGTCGTCGAACGCCTGGCGGCCGTCGCGACCAAGGTTGTCGGTGAACCAGGCAAGCGCATCAGCGCGCGGCTCGGGCTCGGTGCGGCGCTCGAGCAGGTCGGTGTAGTCGTCGAACGGGAGCTCGTCCGTCGACGCGAGGAAGTGACTGACCGACTGTGCGGGATCGGTTATCGCCTGTTCGTAGTCGTCAGGGTACTCGTCGACGAACGTGACGCGGCCTTTCGTGACGCTGTCGTTGTGGAGGTGGTTGTAGTGGCCGACGAGGACGTCGTAGTCGTCGGGATCGAACCGCCAGGCAGCGGTGTGTGGGCACTCGCCGTCCTCCTGACACGGGAGCTCGATACCGTTCTCGGCGGCGTAGGAGTGAATCTCCTGACCGGTTGCGTTCCCGCCGAAGTACCACCGCTCGAAGGAGTTCTTCCAGCTCTCTCCGTGCTCACCTGTTGCGGTCGGACACCCGCCGTTTCCGTCGTCGTCACCGAACACGCGAGGGAGTACCTTCGCGCTGAGGCCTCGCTGCTCGGCTTCCGTCTTCACGGCGCCGTACATCTCGTTGTTCCCTCGCGGGACGGCGATCGTCGCCTTCTCGCCGGTCTGTTCGGTCGCGATGAGCGCGCCGGTCGTTTTCCCGCTGCCCGGGAGTGCCTCGAGGAGCGTATCGGTCCGCCCCTCGATCGCGTCGACGATCGCGTCGACGGTCCGGTCGCGTACCTCGTCGAGCGTGAGTCCGTCGCGATCGTCGGCAGTCCAATCCCACCCGTTCACCGCGGCGCGGCGGCGGGGCGACCCGAGCATGACGGCCGTGTGCTCGACGTCGTCACCGTCGGGGCGTTCGTAGTCGGGGAGGTCGTACCCGGCTTCGCGGGCCGCCTCGAAAATCTCGCGCCAGGTGTCCGTCTCGAGCCCGGTGTGATTCCAGTCGCCGCAGCTGATGACGCCCTGCTCGACGCCGACGAGGTGGAGCGCGTTCCCGGTGCAGTCGTGACGCCAGCAGCGCCAGGTGTCGCCACCCTCGTCGACCATGAAGTTCGCGCCGGTATCGGACCCGTGAAGCGGGTGTTCGCACCGCTCACCCTCGGGGTAGCGTCGACGTGAGACGACGTCGTGGACCGAGAGGTCGGTCCCGTCGCCACCGTCACCGTCGAGGGCGTCCCAGTCGACCGTATCCCGGTCTCGCTTCGCGGGGGTCGCCGGTCGGTAGGGCTCGATCAGTTCGCGGAGCTCGTCCTCGTCGACGGGTGCAATCGTGTCGCCCTGGAGCGGGCCGTACCGGTTGCCCGACGGGTGGAGCGATCCCGGTCCGACGACGTAGGACTGTTCGGCCCCTTTGACGTGGCCGAGTTCGTCCTCCGTCTCGGGGTCGATCAGCGGGATGTCCTCGTCGAGCCCGGGGACGTAGATGAACCAGTGCTCGCTCGTTCGCGATCCGGAGACCTGCCAGGCCGTCTCGGGGAGCGCGTCGAGGAGACCGTCGAGTCGATCGGGTTCGTCCGCGTCGACGACGGCCAGGTCGCCGCGCGTGACGACGCCGTAGTTGTGTCCGACGTCGAGGTACGCCTCGAGGACGGGGTCGGCGGGGCTGAGCAGGTTCTCCGGCGTCCGGGGGCGACGAGCGCCCTTCTCGCCGGGGTCGAACGGGATGAACGCCTCGCCCAGTTCGTCGAGCGGTGCCGGGACGGTATCGACTGGTTCGCCGAGTGATGTATCTGTATCTGGAGAGGTTTCCGGAGCGGCGTCCGAATCGGTCGACTTCTCGGACGACGTGATAGGTTCATCGCTGGCGACCGCGTCTTGGTGAGAATCGCAGAGGGAGACGCGTTGCGTGGGATCGACCGCCTCGCGCTCGCAGTGCGGGAGGGTGCACTGACGGGCCGGCGGGACGGTCACGCCGAACACCTCCAGACGAGAAACCGCAGGACGGCGTCGGGATTAGACCCTTTATCAGTGTTGGATCTAAACCTTTTATTGGACGCCAGGACAGGGATTTGAACCCTGAATCCCGAAAGGGAACACGCTTTCCAGGCGTGCGCCTTACCGTTCGGCCATCCTGGCTCCGCCCGTAGGTTGCCGACTGGGTCGAATAAGTCTTGCGAGGTCGGTCGACGGCGTGGGGTCGGCGAGTGTATCGCGACGGGTTAGCGGCCGTGCTCGCTCGCCCACCTGCGGAGTCGGCGCTCGTACCGGTAGGTCACCGCTGCGGTGGCGCCGGTCACGACGAACCCGACGGCGAGTACACGCGCGATCGATAGCTCGACGGTCTCGAACCCCACCACTCCAAGAGCGAGCACCAGGAAGGTCAGTCCGCCGACGATCCCCCACAGGAGGGCGGACTTCGCGCGCGGATGCACGCCTACTCGAGGTTGGCGATGGCCTCGATCTCGACACCGGCGCCCTTGGGCAGGTTGGCCACCTCGACCGCGCTGCGGGCCGGCGGCTCGTCGTCGAAGTAGGTGGCGTAGGTCTCGTTCATCTCGTCGAAGTCGTCGATGTCGGCGAGGAAGACCGTCGTCTTGAGGACGTCGGCAGGCGTCGCGCCCTTCTCCTGTAGGATCGCGACGAGGTTATCGAGTGCCTGCTCGGTCTGGACGGCGATGGGTTCGTCGTCCAGCAACTCGCCGTCGGGCGTCAACGGAATCTGACCCGCGGTGAAGAGGATCGAGCCGTTGGTCGTCGCCTGGCTGTAGGCACCGACCGCGGCCGGTGCGTCGTCCGTGCTGATTACACGCTTCATGCGTGGTGCTGGGGCGGCGCAGAATATAAATGGCGGCGAAACCGGATCGGGTGATCGTTCGTCGAGTCCGTGCGGGCCGCCGACCGAGGGGGATGGCGCAGCCGTCGCACCGTCCGCTATAGCGGCCGTCGCTGGAATTTCGCCAGAAGGGGCTCCGAGTCGGGGACAAAATGGGTTGGTCAGCCGCGGACGGCGGTATTCGATCGGGACCTGCTATCACGGCCGTTCGCCGTTCACTCCTCGTCGTCGAGTTCGAGGTCGAACTGCTCGTTCTCGGTGACGGCGTTCAGGACGACACTCGTGTTCGACTCCTTGATGTCCGGGTCGGTCAGTAGCATCTTGATCTGCTCGTTCATGCCGTCGGTATCCATGAACTTGCCGACCGCGGTTACGTCGTAGTCGCCAGTCACTTCGTACACGGAGGTCATCTGTCGGTGCTCGCGCAGCCGGTCGGTGATCTCGGGGAGCGCATCGCCCTCGACCTTGAGCTGGATGATGGCGGTGACGTCGTAGCCGAGCGCACCGTAGTCGACGCGCGGCGTGTAGCCGTCGATCACGCCGCCGTCTTCTAGGTCCGACAGGTGGTTCGAGATGGTCGTCACCGAGACGTCCAGGTCCTCCGCGAGGCTCCGGAGACTCGCCCGCCCGTCCCCCAGTAGGGCATTCACCAACTTCGAGTCCAGATTTTCGTACGTCATCAACTGGCGCTACTCATTCCACCCACTATAACTTTACGAATGTATGTTTTCGTCTCGTAGATCGAGGATTTGCGTGGATCAGTAGGGTTTTAGTGGAGGGGATGGATGTGAAAGACGAACATCGGATGACAACCGGCAATCTCACAAGCACGGAAGAATCGGTGCTCGAAACGATCGAACACGAAGATATCGACTTTCTCAGGCTCCAGTTTACTGATATTCTCGGAGTTGTAAAAAATGTCTCGGTTCCGGCCCGTCAGGCGGAGAAGGCGTTCCGGGAAGGGATCTACTTCGATGGGTCGTCCATCGAGGGTTTCGTTCGCATTCAGGAGTCGGACATGCGACTCATTCCGGACCCGGAGACGTTCGCCATCCTCCCGTGGCGGACGAACGAACAGGGTGCCGCAGCGCGCATGATTTGCGACGTCGTCGACACCTCGACCGGCGAGCCGTTCGCCGGTGATCCGCGAACGGTTCTCAAGGGCGCGCTCGACCGCGCGAGTGAACTGGGGTACACCGTCAACGCCGCCCCGGAACCCGAATTCTTCCTCTTCGAAGAGGACGACGAGGGACGCGCGACGACGCGAACCAACGACGCCGGCGGTTACTTCGACGTCGCGCCGAAGGACCTCGCCAGCGACGTGCGCCGCGACATCATCTACGGCCTGGAGAACATGGGCTTCGAGATCGAGGCCAGCCACCACGAGGTCGCCGAAGGGCAACACGAGATCAACTTCGAGTACGACGACGCCCTCTCGACGGCGGACAACGTCGCCACGTTCCGAACGGTCGTCCGCGCCATCGCCGCTCAGCACGACCTCCACGCGACCTTCATGCCCAAACCGATTCCGCGGATCAACGGCTCGGGTATGCACACCCACCTGTCGCTGTTCACCGAGGACGGCGAGAACGCCTTCCACGACGGTGACGACGAGTTCGACCTCTCCGAGACGGCCCACTCGTTCCTGGCGGGTATCCTCGAACACGCCCCCGCGATCACCGCGATCGCGAACCCGACCGTCAACAGCTACAAGCGCCTTGTTCCGGGCTACGAGGCGCCGGTGTACGTCGCCTGGTCGGACCGCAACCGCTCTGCGCTCATCCGTAAACCCGCCGCGCGTGTCCCCGCCGCCTCGCGCGTCGAAGCCCGCTTCCCCGACCCGTCGTGTAACCCCTACCTCGCCCTCGCCGCGCTAATCCACGCCGGACTCGACGGCATCGAACGCGGCCTCGACGCGCCCGACCCGGTCCGTGAAAACATCTACGAGTTCGACGAGGCCAAACGCGAGGAGTACGGCATCGAGACGCTCCCGTCGAACCTCGGCGAGGCGATCGACGCGCTCGAGGACAACGAGGTTATCAAAGGCGCCCTCGGCAAGCACGTGAGTGAAAAGTTCGTCGAGGCCAAGCGCCAGGAGTTCCAGGATTACCTCGTCGACGTCTCTCAGTGGGAGCTCGATCGGTACCTCGAGACGTTCTGAGTCGACTCGAACGAGACGTGTATTCGGGCGAACGATCCGCCGTGGACACCGATCAGGATCGCCAGTCGCCGATCGCGTTTCTGGCCCGGCCCGGAAGGCCGAGAATCGAGAGTGTCAGTCCGAACACGACCATCAACACGTAGACGCCGAGCGTCGACGTCCAGACGACGAACATCGCGAGGACCGCCATCCCATCGGAGAGGAAGTAGTACGCCGCGATCGTCATAGCCGTCCCGTAGAGCAACACGAGGTACGGACCCCAGCCGTGGGCGTGACCGCGTCTGACGCGGCGACGAACGTAGCGTCTGAGGTCTGCCTCCAGCGTCTCCCGCTCGACCGTTCGCTCGTCGACTCCCGCCTCCAGATCCTCGAGTTCCGCACGGAGTCGCTCGATCTCCTCGCGCAGGGCTGCCGGGTCGTCGACCCGGTCGCCGGTTCGGCGGGCTCCCGACGGCTCCGTCCCAGCTCGGCTCTCGTCGTCGCGGTCCGTGGCGTCGTCGGTCATCGCTCCTCGGCGGAACTGTCGAGAGCGGGGACTTTGTAGCTGCCGGTCCAGTCCGGTCGGGGAGAAACTCGTACAGACGAGCGTCCCCGGGGCGACGGATCGTGGTCCGACATGCTGGTGTGCGAGACGGGGCGTCACCGGCGGATCGTGCGCAACCGGGACGACCAGGTTCCAGTCCGTCTCCCACAGTTATAGGCCCGCGAAGTATCGGTGCGTACCGGTGGGAACGGTCCGACAGCGTGTCGTCCTACTCGAGCAGCCCGAGGTCCTCGAGGCGCGAGACGATCTTGTCGACCGCGTGTTCGGCGTCCTCGGGCTTTTTGCCACCGGTGATGACGAGTTTGCCGGAGCCGAACAGCAGCGCGACGACTTCCGGTTCGTCGAGACGGTAGACGAGGCCAGGGAACTGCTCCGGTTCGTACTCGATGTTCTCCAGTCCGAGACCGATGGCGATCGCGTTCAGGTTCAGGTTGCGTCCGAGATCGGCCGAGGTGACGATGTTCTGGACGACGATCTCGGGGTCCTCGTTGACCTGAATCTGGAGTTCGCGCAGCTTGTCGAAGACGATGCGCAGGCTCTCGTGGACGTCGTCGGTACTTTTCGCGCCGGTGCAGACGATCTTCCCGGAGCGGAAGATGAGTGCCGCGGACTTGGGATTCTGGGTGCGGTAGACGAGACCGGGGAACTGCTCGGGGTCGTAGTCGGCCCCTTCGAGGTCCATCGCGACGCTCTGGAGGTCGAGTTCCTGCCCGATACCGGTCGACGCCACCACGTTTTCGATGTTTATGGTGTCCTTCGGATCCGTCATTGGTCGCTTAAAAAGACGTATTTAACCTTTATAAAGGTTGGTACCGTTCGCTGATCGGTCACTGGCGTCGACCGATCGGGACACACGTGAAACGGTCACAACCAGCGCGTGAGCGGATCACGACAGGGTCTGGCGGGCGTCGAGTCTGGGCGGGTACCGTCCCGGACCGGCAACAGTTGCGACGTGTGCACTTGGTGGGTTCCAGGGGCCGGCGTGAATGCCACGTGGCTGACGCGCTGAAGACGGCCGAAAGCACCGTACTCGTCTTCGTCGCACGTGGCAGCCGTATCGCGCCGAAGGGCCTACCGTCTCGGCGCATCGCGACACGGCGACTGAATCGCTGGCATCGGATCACCGGCGACGGTATGCCGACGCCGAATCGGGAAAAGCGGTACGCTCATACATCGCGCGGCGTCACTCACTGTCGTGTATCTCCTCGAACTCGGCGGCGAGGACGACGCCTTCGCGGCGTACGAGGCGGAGAGCGCCGCGGTCGACGTCGACCCGCTCGCGCCGGGGCTCGCCGTCGCGAAGGCCATCTCCGTCGACCGGGTTCGCGGGCTCGCGTACACCCACCGCGCGAGCGACCTCGTGGGACACACGGACGCCGACGTCGGGAGCGCTCGTGCCCTCCTGGAGGCGGCCTCGTTCGACCGTGAGGGGACCGTCGCCGTCCGCGCGACCGACGTGAAGGGGACGAGCGGTGTGGACACCGCCGCGGCGGAGCGCACCCTCGGACAGGTCCTCGTCGATCGCCGGTTCGACGTGGACCTCGACGACCCGGACCACGTGCTTCGCGCGGCGTTTTCGGCGGGAGAACTCCTCGACGATACCGCCGACGGGGCCAGTGGGGCAAATGCGTCCACGAAGTCGTCCACCGACCGGCGCTCCGTCTGCGCGCTCGGCTGGCTCGAAGCGGAGAGTGTCCGCGACTACGGTGATCGCCGGCCGACCGACAAACCGTTCTTCCAGCCGGGGAGCATGGATCCGCTGCTCGCCCGCGCGGTCGTCAATCTCGCCGGCGCGCGCTCCGGAAGGACTGTCCTCGATCCGATGTGCGGGACCGGCGGCGTCCTCGTCGAGGCGGGCCTCGTCGGCGCGGACGTGATCGGCACCGACGCGCAGGAAAAGATGGTTCGCGGCGCGCGCGAGAATCTCGAACACTTTCTCGACCGCGAGGGGCCGTCGCCGGTCGGCGTCGGTTGTGGCGACTGGCACGTCGCTCGCGGGGACGGAACGCGCCTCGCCCTCGCCGACGACGCCGTCGACGCCGTCGTCTTCGACGCGCCCTACGGCCGCCAGTCGAAGATCGAGACCCACCGGCTGGACGACCTCGTGGCTGGTGCGCTCACAGAAGCCCGTCGCGTCGCCGATCGGGCGGTCCTCGTCGCCGACCGCTCGTGGGCCGAAGCGGCGCGCGAGGTCGGTTGGTCGATCGAGGCATCCTTCGAGCGGCGCGTCCATCGATCGCTGACGCGGTACGTGCTGGTGCTCGGTCCAGCAACCGCTCCCTCGTGAGTGCAGTCGGTCGTTCCCGCGTGTCGGGGACCAGATGCGGCTTTATTGTGTCCGATCGCCACTATACGAACGCGATGGACCCACAGACGCTTCGCGACCGGCTCCAGGAGAACGGTGAACTGATGGTCAACGTCTCTGACTTCGACGCCCAGATCGAACTGCACCTCCACGACACGGAGATCGAGGAGGACACCGTCACCCTCGAACTCGTCGACGGCACGCTCGAGTTCGACACCGACGAGGTCATCGGCGCGTGGAAACACTACCACTCGCTCGAAGACTACGGCCTCGACTGACGACGCACGTCGGGCATCGCCCCGGCCGCGGCTGTCGACGAAGAACCGACCGACCGCGAGCGAGCCGTCGAGCCGTAAGCGACCCTTTTACCCAGCCACCTCGACCGTGTACGCCCCAGATCGAGGCCACCTGTGTTGACTGGTGAGAGAAACGCCCTTCCACGCGGTCGCGGAATCGCCACGGATCACCGCGACAGGACGAAACCGGACCCGGTGCGGTGGCGTCCGACGCCGTCGTCGCGACGCACGACCCGGACGCGAACAGTGGAAGAAGACGAACCAGATCGCCCTCCGAACACCCCCTATCGAAGCGCGTCCCTCACGAACGTTCGAGAGAACGAGAACGGTTCCGTCGATGGTTTAGATACCAAAATACGCCCCATTGCCAGTAGACATAAGTCACAATCACCCGCCGTGTCCGCACAGCGACGAACCCGTGATCACGATTCGGACGCTCGAACCGCGGCTGCACACCGCGGTTCCCAGTGACTGTCCGCTGGACGGTGAGACCGTCGCAACGATGCTAGCCGGGGCGACCCGTTGACCGACGTCCCCGATCCCGAATCGTGTCCGTTCCCACCGTGTCCGGTCTGCGGAAGTCCGGTCGTGCGGATCACGTCCTCGGGCCCACACGCGCACACCGTCGGGCCCTGTGGCTGCGGACTGACGCTGACCGAGGTCCGGACGGTGCGCGAGGACACTCAGCGGAACGAGACCAGCGAGCCGACCGGCGGGACCCGGTGACGGACGGTCGGCGCCCGGTATCGACGGTCTGGGCGCCGTCGGGGCGTCCCGATCGGTCGTCGAACGACCGGGGACGGGACGGATCGAGTCGGGGACACGCGCTCTGGCGGGTGTCACTCGACCGCCGACACGGCCCGCTCGCGCAGTCGCTCGCCATCGTCCGTCTCGACGGTGAGATCGGGGACGGGCACGGTCTCTCCCGACTCGTCGATCGCGACGAAGGTGAACGCAGAGGCCGTCGTCCGCTCGGTGTCGCCCGTTCGCGGATCCTCCCGCCAGGCCCGGAGCGCGACGTCAGCGCTCGTCTCACCTGCATCGTAGACGTACGCCTCGACCAGCGCCGTGTCGCCGACGTGGAGCGGTCGCTCGAAGGCGAGTTCTGTCACCCCGGCCGTGACGCACGCTTCGCCGGCAAAGCGCGTCGCCGACATCGTCGCCACCTCGTCGAGCCACCGCATCAAATTCCCACCGTGGAGCGTCCCCAGGCTGTTCGCGTGGTGCGGTTCGACGGGGAAGCGATTCCGGATGCGTGTGTCCAGAAGCGTCGGCATACCAGACCAACGTCCCGTCTGGTCAATAGACTGGCGCCGCACATATTCCCCGTCTGGCTATCAGAAGAATACAGCCCGACTACATAAGTCACCACAATCAAATCAGACCTACTCCCTCCCAGGATTTTATGGTGATCCATCTCCTTCGTTCGAACGACGGTGATACCATGGGAGAAACGGATTCCGAATCCGGCGAGCAGTACGGCACCGCTCAGTTGAACCATCGCGGTCGGCTCACGATTCCCAAGGGGCTTCGAGACGATCTGAATCTGGAGGACGGGACGGAATTCGAGGTCGTTCGGGATGGAGGGACGATCCGTCTCGAGCGAAAGCTCCCCGCTCTCGAGACCCTCACGCGGGGAGAAGAATGGGGAGACGAAGCATTTCGCGACGCTGGAGAAGCGACGTTCGGTGACAGATGAACGCACGCCGAATTCTCCCGGATCTCAACGCGGTCTCGATCCTGCTCGTCGACGACCACCCTGGACATCCGTTCGTCTCGGACATGCTCACGCCAGCGTTAGACGGACACGATACGCTGCTGGGATTTGGCTATCTTCCGCTTCGGATTCAGTGGGTACTAGAAGACCTGGGATTCGAAACGCACGAGGCGCGAAACGCCGTTTCGTCGCTCCTCCAGTATCCGATCGAGTTCGTCGGCGTCGACGATCGAACCGTTCTGGACGCCTACGACATCAGCGCGGAGAAGAATCACGACGTCTACGATTGCTTTTACGTCGCGCTGGCCCGGCAAGCGGACGCCGACGTCCTGCTAACGACCGATCGCGATTTCGAAGCTCTCTGCGAAACCGAATCCGTCGAGTACCGTAATCCAGTACCGACGGACGTACTCGAGGACTTTCACACCGTCGGTGAAAGCAACTGATCGAAGCGCCAGCCCGATTCGCGACACGACGGTTGCGACGTGACTGTCCGGTGACGGCACTGTCGATTGCGGCGACGAAAGTCACGAGCATCAGTCTCTCTGGCCAGCCCGCATGAGCTACTTACGTCTCCCGACCGAGTTCCGCGAGCAGGTGCGAGACGTGGATCCGGTCGCTGGTCCCTTCCTGCATGTCGAACTCGATGTCCGCTGCAAGGCTGTGGAGTTCGGCCAGGCGCTCGCCCTGGTAGCGCTTGCGACCCTGTTCGAGGATCGCGTCGAGTACCTCCCCGCCGTCCAGCCCCTCGTCGACGAGGAGGTCGTCTAGCGTCTTCCTGGCATCGGTGAACGCGCCGGTCTCAGCATCGTCCATCATCGCCGAGATCTCCTCGCCGAGGCCGACCTCGCCGAGGACCTCGTAGGCGGCGCTCATCGTGATCTCGTCGGCGTCGACGGCCGTCGTCTGGGCGGCGAGGATCGCCTCGCGGAGGTTCCCGCCGGCGTAGCCGGCGACGAACTCCAGGCCGTCGGCGTCGTAGTCGACCGCCTCAGCCTCGACGATCGGTTCGAGGACGGAGACGATCTCCTCACTGGTCGGCGCCCGGACGGTTACGGGGAAACACCGTGAGCGAATCGGGGGGATCAGCTTCGACGGCTGGCGCGTCGTGACGATGAATCGGGTCGTCCGGTGGTGTTGCTCCATGATTCGGCGCAGCGCCTGCTGGAAGTCCTCGCGGACGGCCTCGGCGTTGTCGAGCAAGAGCGTCTTGTGGTCGCCGGCGACGGGCGCGTAACTCGCCGACTCCTTCAGGACGTGGTTGATCATGTCCCGCTTGGACATGTCCGAGCGGCCGACGAGGAAGCCCTCGAAGCGGGGATCGTTTTTGATCTCCGTCTTCGTCCGGCCGAAGAAGTCGGCGACGTTGATCTCGATCAGGTCGGAATCCGGATTATCGTGTGTTTCGCGGGCGAGCGCCCGCGCGGCCGCCGTCTTGCCGCTCCCTGGCGGCCCCTGCAACAGCAGGTTGAGCGGCTCGTCGACGGTCCGTTCTAGCGTCTCGCGCGCGTCGTCCTGCGGCAGTTCCGCGAGCGAAGGGGCGTACGCCTCGGTCCACAGCGGCGCATCCATCGACGCGAGCTAGGAGTGGCCGCCGTAAGAATCGGTCGGTTGGCGTCGCGTTCGTCACGCGATCGAGTTCCGACGCTGTGCCGAGACGGGTCGACCGACTCAGTCCGACTCGGCCTCTGGTGCCTGTACCGTGGCCCGAACCGGAGTACCGTCGAGTTCGTAGGGTGTCGGCTCCGCGCCCGCGGCGGGATCGTCGCGGTAGACGATCGCGGTGAGGTTCGTACCGGGTGTGACGTTTCCGACGTCGAGTGCGACTTCCCCGTGGATCCCCGGCGCCAGGCGGTCGCTGGAGGCCAGGCGCGTGCCGTTGTCGTTCTCGACGGCGACGTATCCGCCGGCGGGGACGCCAGCTTCGACGACCATCGTCGTTCTCGAGACGTTCGAAACGGTGACGTGCGCCGGACCGTCGTACTCGACGTCGATCTCCCCGAGAGACCCGTTGCGTTCCGTATAGACGCCGTACGTGTGGGACCCCTCCCCGACGTCGGCCAGATCGACCTCGAAGGTGACCTCGCGCGTCTCGTCCGCGGCGAGCGAGAACACCTTGCGTTCGTAGAGGTCGCCGTCGACGCGGAACGCGGCGTGTTGACGGAGTTCGTTGGGCGTCGGATTGCGGATCTCGGCGACGAAGTCGACCGTCTGGCTCGTCCGGCCCGCATCGGGCCCCGAAAGCGACGTGACGACGAACGAACGCTCGACGTCGTCCGGCCGCTCGACGGCTGTCACCGACGCCGTCTCGGTGAGCGGATACCCGTCGACGACGTACGGGCGATCACTGGCGCCGTCGTCCGTTCGCGGGTCGAACTCGCCGTCGTCGGTACTATCGAGGTACGCCGTCGCCGTCAGACTACCGTAGAGCGACCCCGCAGCCTCCTCGGTCGCGTTGACGGTGACGTTGTCGTGACTCCCCTCCGAGAGGTGATCGGAGACACCGACGACCGCGTCGGATTCGTCCGTCACGACGACGAATCCGCCGTCTGAGAGTGTGACCGACGAAATTTCGACGGACTGACCGTCGGCTTCCTGCTGTTCGAACGCGATCGACCCCTCGGGTTCCGTCGCCACGTCGGCGCCGAAGAGTTCGGGCGCCTGTCCCACCACGAGCCCGGCCCCCACGACGACGCTCACGGCGATCAAGAGGGCGAATACCAGTTTGAGACGTCCGAGAGAGACGGTACGTGACATGCGAAACGGTGCGTAGGGATGGGTACGTACCGCACGTACTTTACTTGCCCTTCGTCACGAAATTCTATAACTGTTTCCCACGTTCAGTTGAAGGATATTATTCGATCTACGTTAATGGGTTAATAAATCCCACTCAGAGAGGAGTATCTCCTCACAGAATGCGACCGCCGCGTCGGCGACAGCGACCCAGGGCTCGTCGGCCCCGACGCAGGCGCTCGACGGCAGTTCGAGTTGCACGCCGCCGTGACCCGCGAACGCGCCGTTCGTCGTGAACGCGAACCTGTTGGTCCGGTGGAGTGATCCTCCAGAACGGGCTAGCGCCCGGAGCCAACGGTGAGCGGACGGCTCACACAGTGTGCCCCGTCGGCCCCCGTTTCGAAGGGGGTTTACCCCCGCACGTCCGAGCCCCTCTCGATGACGTTACGCGTGACGTTCCTCGGGACGAGCGGGGCCGTGCCGACGGTCGCTCGCAACCCGAGTTCGATCTTCGTCGCCCGGGAGGGCGACTCGCTGCTCTTCGACGCCGGCGAGGGGACACAGCGACAGCTCATGCGTTACGGGACCGGTTTCGACGTCTCGGAGCTGTTCGTCACGCACGTTCACGGCGATCACGTCCTCGGGATTCCGGGGCTGTTGCAGACGATGGACTTCAACGACCGTGAACGGCCGCTCACGGTCCACGTCCCGCGTGGAACGCGCCGACAGGTGCGCGAACTGGCGTTCGCGCTCGACACCCGGGTGTCGTTCCCCGTCGAGATCACCGAAGTGAGCGACGGCGACGTGGCCTACCGCGGCGACGAGTACGAGGTTCGTGCGTTCCGAACGGACCACGACACCCGGTCGGTCGGCTACGCCCTGGTCGAGGACGAGCGCAAGGGCCGATTCGACCGCGAGCACGCGGAGAAACTCGGCGTTCCCGTCGGGCCGAAGTTCTCGCAGCTGCACGAGGGAAATCCGGTCGAACTCGAGGACGGTACCGTCGTCCGCCCGGAGCAGGTCGTCGGCGAGCCCCGCCCGGGCCGCAGCCTCGTCTACTCCGGTGATACCCGACCCACGGCGGCGACCGTCGCCGTCGCCGACGAACCGGATCTCCTGATCCACGACGCGACCTTCGCTGACGACCGCGCCGACCGCGCCGGCGACACCGCCCACTCGACGGCCCGACAGGCCGCCGAGATCGGAAACCGCGCCGGCGCGAAGCGCCTCGCCCTGGTTCACCTCTCCTCGCGGTACGCAGGCGACCCGTCTGCGCACCTCACCGAGGCCAGAGAGACCTTCGCGGGCGACCCAGCGCGCGTGTGTCTGCCCGAAGACGGCGACGAAATCGAGATTCCGTACACCGATTCCTGATCGGACCGGCCGACCGACGTTCTGGCGGATCACCGTCCCACCACCCGCGGGCCGCGTCGCATTTATACGCCATCCGGCCCTATCGGCGGGCGTGCACACGCGAACGAGTGCGCTCGACTCGGTCGTCTTCGGCGTCGACGTCCACCAGGGCGACGTTCGAGGCGACGCCTCCTACGCGCTCGCCGTCCTCACCGACGACGGCGTCGAGCGAGACGTCGTCTCCCACCGGAAGCTCCGGCGACTCATCGCCGACCGGGAACCGGCGATCGTCGCCACGGACAACATGTACGAACTCGCCGCGGACAAGGACGCGCTCGTTCACTTCCTGGGGTCGCTCCCAACCGAGACCAGACTGGTACAGGTGACCGGCGACGAGCGACCCGAGCCGCTCTCTCGCGTCGCGAACCGTCACGGGATCCCCTACGGCTCCGATCCGATGCAGGAGGCCGAAGCCGCCGCCAGGCTCGCCGCCCACAACGTCGGCCAGGAGGTCTCCGCGTTCACCGACACGACCACGGTCAAGGTCTCGCGCGGGCGCTCGACGGGCAGCGGCGGCTGGAGTGAGGACCGCTACACCCGCCGGATCCACGGCTCCGTCAAGAAACGAGCGCGCGAGGTCGAATCCGAACTCGACCGGGCGAACCTCGACTACGAGCGCGAGGTACGGGAGGCCTACGGCGGGTTCGCCAACGCCGTCTTCACCGTCGAGGCCCGCCCCGAGGAGATCCCGGTCTCGGCGTCCCGCGCCGGCGACGTCCGCGTCGAGATCGAACGCGAACGCCGCGACGGCATCGAGTTCAGACCGCTGGCGAAGCGCCTCGAGTACGTCGTGGTGGGAATCGATCCCGGGACGACGACCGCGGTCGCCGTCGTCTCGCTCGACGGCCAGGTTCACGACGTCTGGAGTTCGCGGCTGTCGGACGCGGCGGACGTGATCGAGTGGATCGTCGAGCGCGGCCGTCCGGTCGTCGTCGCGGCGGACGTGACGCCGATGCCCGAGACGGTCGAGTCCTTCCGGCGAAGTTTCGACGCCGCCGGGTGGACCCCCGAACGCGACCTGCCGATCGACGAGAAACAACACCGGACGCGCGACCATCCCTACGACGACGATCACCAGCGCGACGCGCTCGCGGCCGCCCTCTTCGCCGTCGACGCCCACGAAGACCAGTTCGAACGCATCACCGCGAAGGTGCCGCCGGGGATCGACCGCGGCGTCGTCATCGACCGCGTCGTCGCCGGCGAGGAGTCCGTCGAAGCGGTCCTGGCCGACCTGCAAGACGACGACCAGCCCGACACGGCCGAGGAGACGCACGAACCGCGCGAGCTCACGGCGGAGGAAAAGCGCATCAACGCCCTCGAGAACCAGGTCGAGCGGTTACAAGAGCACGTCTCGGACCTCCAGGAGGACCTCGCAGACCGGGACGAGCGCATCGAGTCGCTCGAATCCGACCTCGAGACGGCCAGGAGCGAGGCGCGTCGCGAGGTCAGGACCGACCGCGAGGTGACCCGCCTGCGCCGTCGCGCCGACCAGCTCGAACGCGAGCGCGACGATGCGCGCGAAGCTGTCGCGGCCCTGGAGGACACGGTCGAGCGGATGAAGGCCCTCTGGAAGCTCGATCACTCGAACTTCGCCGACGTCGCGGAGAAGAAGGCCGGCCTCGTGCCCGTGAAGGTGATCGAGAAGTTCAGCCGCGACGCCATCCACGCGGCCGACGAGGCGTACGGACTCGCCCCGGACGACGTGGTCTACCTCCGGGACGCCAGCGGCGCCGGTCGCTCCACGGCGACGCTGCTCGCCGAGTTCGAACCCCGCATCGTCCTCCGGGACGCCGGCGGGCTCTCCGATGTCGCCGACCGAATCTTATTCGACGCCGGGATCCCGGTCGCACCCGCCGACGACGTCGCGATGCAGGAGGTCGACGAACTCGCGGTCGCTCGCGAGTCGGACGTCGAAGCCGCTATCGAAGACTGGCGCGAACGGGCGCGCGAACGCGAACGGTCGCGCAAGGCCTCGATGGTCGATCGGGTCATCAGCGAGCACCGGGCCGGGGACCACGAGGCGTGAGCGACGCGAGCGCGCCGACCGAACGGCCGCGGTTCGCGAAACCGGTTTAGAACATCCCGAACGACTGCATCACGGACGTGATCAGCCCCTTCGCGATCAGCGCGATCCCCGCGAGGACGAGCACGAGTCCGACGGCGACTTCCCAGTAGAACAGGCCGATGACGCCGAGTCCGGCCAGCAACAGCACGATTCCAGCCACTCCACTCGCGCCGAGTTTGTCGAGCATACGCCGACTGGCCGGGCCGACGGAATAAAGACGCTGATTCGTGCCGGATCGGCACGGGCGGCGCCCGGTATCCGTCGCGGACCGTCTCGCCGGACCGTTAACAGTTAAACGCCTCCAGCCCGAACTCGCGCTCATGAGTGACGAGGAGGGCGGTCGCAAGAACCTCCGGATGCCCGACGACGACGAGGTGTTCGCGACCGTCACGGACATGCTCGGCGCCAACCGAGTCACGGTGCGCTGTGCCGACGGGACGGAACGAACGGCCCGCATTCCGGGCAAGATGCAAAAGCGAATCTGGATCCGCGAGGACGACGTCGTCCTCGTCTCCCCGTGGGACTGGCAGGACGAGAAGGCGGACATCACGTGGCGCTACGAGAAATCGGACGCAGACCAGCTCCGTCGCGAAGGCCACATCCAGTGAGCGAGTGGAGCGGCCGGGTACGAACCCGCAGGGTCACTTCTGGACGGCCACTCCGGTGACACGTCGGCGTTCAGCGACCGCTTGAAGCCAGGAACCGACACCCGACGAGGAGTGGCGACGGCGCGAACGAACCGAGTTTCGCCTCGCAATCGGTACCCTGGAATACCGGTCCATCACCCATGACAGTCACCTCTATTCCTGGCCCCAGACAGTTGGTTAGACGGTATAAACGGTGCGAAGGATATATGTAGCGCGTGAATCTCTCGCGAGAATGTGGTCACACCGTGAACGAAGACGATCCAGCGGCAGAGACGGAGGAACTGACCGGGAATCTGCAGGATTCGTCCGAGGGACCGACGATCGACTTCTACGGCGGTCGTGGGATGAGCGCGGTGCCGATCCTCTTCTTCATCGTGTGGGCGATCTTCCAGACCGCATTCTTACGGATCTCGAGCGAACGTGGGCTCGTCCTCGGGATTCTCATCGGGCTGATCGCCGGGATGTTCTTCGTGAAAGGCTCCTGGCGCGGCTACGCGAGCACGATCTTCGAAGGGATGACCCAGCCGGTCGCGGTGACGGCAATCGTCGCCTGGGTCTGGGCGGGCATGTTCGCGGAGACGCTACAGGCGGGTCAGTTCGTGGGCGGCCTGCTCTGGTTCGCCGAGGCGGCCGGTGTGACGGGCACGCTCGTGCCCGCGATCACGTTCGTCCTTGCGGCGCTGCTCGCGACCGGCATCGGCACCGGCTACGGGACGACGATCGCGTTCGTCTCGCTGTTCTTCCCGGCGGGGCTCGTCCTTGGGGCGAATCCCGTCTTGCTCTTCGGCGCGATCCTCTCGGGAGCCATCTTCGGCGACAATCTGGCACCGGTCAGCGACACGACGATCGTCAGCGCCGTCACGCAGGATTCCGACATCGGCGGCGTCGTCGCTTCGCGATTCAAGTACGCAATCGTCGCCGCGGTCGTCGCCATTCTCGGATACATCGCCGCGGGGTCGGTCATGCCCGGGGCGGACATCGTCGCCGACGCCGGCGATATTCTGAGTGACGAGAGCAATCCGGTTGGTTTGATCCACCTGCTCTCGATGGGCGTCGTGATCATCACGGCGGTCTCCGGCCGACACATCGTCGAGGCAATCTCCTGGGGGATCGTCGTCGCCGTCGGTGCTAACCTGGTTCTGGGACTCGCACCCGCTGGTGAGATGCTCACCTTCGAGGCCCCGAACAATGCACCCGGAGCCGACCTTCTCGGTGGACTCCCGATCGTCGAGACCTTCGAACCCGCTCCAGACACGAGCGCCGCGGTGACCGGGAGCCTCGTCGAGGGCGCGGCCGGCTTCTTCACGCTCTCGATCCTGGTCCTGTTCATCATCGCCGCTGCCCAGATCATGATCCGCGGCGGGGCGTTCCAAGCCGTCCTCGACTGGTCGCTCAAGTGGCTCGCAACGAGCGTCCGCAGGGCTGAACTGGTGATGGTCGGCTCGGCGGCGCTCATCAACGCGACGATCACGATCAACACCGCCGCCGAGGTCGCGATCGGCCCCTACATCTCGAAGGTCGGCGAGCGCTTCAACATCAACGGTTACCGCCGGGCGAACATCCTCGACGCGCAGACGTCGGCACTGGGATACATCTTCCCGTGGTCCGGCGGCGTGCTGGTCGGCTACACGACGATGCAGGAGTTACCCGCCGACTTCGAGTTCTTCACCGACGCGATGGTCATCAACCCGATCGACGTCGTCCCGTACGTCTTCCACGGCTGGGTGCTCGTGGCGGTGTTCGTCCTCGCGGCGATCACCGGCTTCGGCCGTGAGTACACCATCGACCGCGAGTCTACGGAGGTGTCGCGCGTATGAGCCTCATCGGGAAGTACCTCGCCGGCTGGCGATTCCGGACGTCGACGCCCTCGCTCACCGTGGGCGACGAGGTAAACGTCTTCGTCCACCGGTACGACGAGCACGCCGGCGATGGCGATGGGGCGACCCCTGCTGCAGCCGCGGCGACGGAAGCCGAGACCGACGCGGAGACGGCAGCCGAATCCACGGGCGTCGGCGTCGCGGACATCGGTGACACCCGCCTCTACGTCGAGGGCGCCGGGCCGGAGCACGTCGACGTGCAGCTCCGCGTGCGAATCACCGAATTCGACGAGTCGACCGCGACCGGGCGCGGCGAGTTCGTCGCTGTCGTCGGCGAGAGTTCCTACGCCGGCTGAACGGCGCCGTCCCCGTGATGACGGTCGCCTCGGTTTCGGTTGATTGAACCGGCGGGTCACGAATTCGACAGCCCCTGGCTCGGCCACGAGTCGTGGGGCCCAAAGCGCAACTGGCACGGACGGCGTCGCTCCGCTGGACCGCGGCCGCCACCATGGGTCAGGCTGTACTGGCCAACTCGCTGCGGGGAAATCGATGGTCGAAGACGGCCAGTATCGGATCGGGGTCTCGGAGACCTGGGAGTGACACCGCCCGATCAGTGAGTTCGATCACCACCGTGGTCGTATCAAAGACGGCGTCGAGACGGTCACGCTCGACCCGAACGTCCGCTTCGTCCCACGCGTCGATGCGCCACAGCGGTGACTGGAACAGGCGATCGTACGCGACGATGGACCCGTCGTCGATGCGGTACTCGACGCCACCGTATCGCAGCCAGTAGTCGAGGTGGACCAGCAGGATCGGGACGGAGACCGACAGAACCGCGAGTCCAGCCACGATCGGCCAGAGCCCGCCGATGGCAAACAGGAGCGCCAGAACGCCGGGAAACGCCCCGACGAGCCACGCACCGGGGAACCGGCGGAGATGGGCTGTGGTCGCGATCAGTCGGCCTCCGACCGGCGGCCGGACTCGCCGGTCCGCTCGCGGGACGACCTCGACCACGGTGCTCTCGTCGCCCGCCGAGGAAGCCCCCGACGTCAGGTGATCCAGGCCGAGTGAGTTTCCCAGCCGCGTCAGTCGGTCGCGGTAGATGGCGAGGAGATCGAATCCGAACTTGACGAGTACGATGCTGACGACCAGCGCGGTGCCGGCGATCGACGGATCGACCGCAGAGAGCGAGTCGTCGCGAGCCACGGACGGATCGGCGACGGCCGCGGCGAACGACGCCCCCATCCCGACGAACAAGAGTACGCAACAGCGCACGAAGATGGGTTGGATCGCCGTCTGAGCGCTGTACTCGTGATAGCCCCCGCGGAAAAAGTACTCGAGCGCCGTTCGACCACCCTCGATACAGAAGATGGTCAGGATGGCGTACAACACTGTCTCGATGACAGCTGGGTCGAGCGCCCGATCCCCGAGCGGACCGACGGCGACGACGCCCGTACCGAACCAGATCGCGGCGAGCATCGGCCCGAGGACGACGAGTACCGGGAGCGTCGAGAGCTGGATCCCGACGTCGGTCCGCGGAAGCGGAAAGGCGGCGGATCGATCCGCGAACACCCCGACGAGCAGGGCGTCGCGGTCGAATTCGGACGGCCGGCCGGCGAACAGCGCCCGGACGAGTGCCCAGACGCCCACGACGGCGAGTTCGAACCAGTAGATGACCACGAGCGTCGCCGCCCGCCAGCCGAACGCCAAGACGCCCACGAGCGGGACGAGGTTCGTGACGAGAACGGCGAGTAACGCTCGTTGCGAACGGGTCCCGCGTTCCCGACCGATGTCCATGTACCTACTGCGCCGACCCGCGACCAGTAAATGGTTGCTCTTCTGCCGAGTCACGTGGTCGCGTCGAACGTCGTCTCGTCGATCGCGGCGAGCGGTCCCGCGGCGTCTCGACTGAACGAGAGGCCGTCGCGCTCCGCGTATCGTTCGAGTTCGTCGGGGTCGTAGGCGTCTTCGGCGCGCTCACACAGCGGCCCGACGGTCGACGGCAGCGCTGTACGGTCGTGCTCACCGACGGCGATCAGCGTCGTCGCCAGCGCCTCGCGCGTCAACTCGTCGTCGGTCGCGAGCGCGTCCACGAGGGCGTCGACGGTCCCGGTGAACGCGGCCGGTCGGGCGACCGCCGCCCGTGCGACACCGACGAAGGCGCCGTAATCGTACGAGTTGAAGGTCGACAACGCGTCGCAGACGTCGGGGGCGGCCCGCGCCACCACCGACGGGTCCGCCTTCGAAACCGCCTGTACCGCGTCCGCGAATCGACGCGTCCCGACCCCCTCGCCAGTCGATCGGGAGACGTCGCCGGCGAGCGTCGCGAGGACGTCGACGGCACGATCCGGGGCGGCGACCGCGAGACGCCGCAGGCGTTCCGGCACGAGCCAGTCGTTCTCGTCCCGGACGTTGGCGATCACCTCGACGATCGTCTCCCGATCGACCGAGACGGCGGTCGGACGGTCGGCTCGCAGCGAGTGGATCGTCCAGGCCGCCTCGGCTCGCACCGCGGTCGGGCCGTCGAGGAGCGCCGCCAGCTCGTCGCCGACGGACGCGATCTCGTCCGCCGCGATCGGCACCAACTCGGTCAGCAGTTCGAGGTCGGCGGCGATCGCGGTGCCGTCTCTAACCGCCGCGATCGGTGCGTCGACCCGATCCGCGACGACCGTCGGGTTCTCCGCCGCCAGCGTCGCCAGCGCTTCTCGCGCACCCCGCCACGCCGGCCCCCGCTCCTCGTACCCGTAGAAGACGAGCGCCTCGACGGCCTCGGGACTCTCGTCGAACGCGCGCTCGAACAGGTTCTCGACGTTCTGGTCGGCGATTCGAGTGGCGATCGCCTCGCGCTCTTCGTTCGATCTGGCGAGACCGAAGACGACGTCCGCCCTGGTCTCGAGGGGTAGTTCGGTCAGCAGCCGTTCGGTGACGACCGTCACGTCGTCCCGGAGTTCCCCGCCGAGGACGGATACCATCAGATCGGCCGCCCGCGCTCGAACGACGGGGTGCTCGTCCGACAGGGCGGCGACGTAGGCATCGTAGAACGCCTCGATCGCGGGTGCCAGTTCCCCGAGAGAGGCTGGCCCCTCGTCGTCGGTCTCGGCAGCGACGACGAGTTCGCCGAGGACGCGACTGGTACCGTGAAGCGCCGCCACTCGGATCTCCGGCAACTCGGCGTCGAGAAGTCCTGCGAGGGCGCTCACGTGGTCAGGCTCGGGGAACGTCTCCGCGCTCAGCGTCCACGGCTCCCAGAGGGTGCGCGCGACCAGCCGCTGTGTCGTCACGTCGACCGACGGGAGCGCACGCACGAACCGTTCGAACGTGTCGATACCGTCGATCGAGGGAACGGCATCAGGAGTGTGGCTCGTCCGGTCTTTGCCCGCGGGCGCCGTCTCCGAAGAGCGATCGGTCGGGCGAGACGCGACCGCGCCGATCCACCGAACGGCCCGCGACTGCAGGGCCGAATCGTCGCTCCGTAGCCACTCGAGGATCCGCCGATCGACCGCGGCATCCGCGTCCGCGACTGCGTCGGGGAATTTCGTCGCGAGCAGGTGGTAGTACTCGTCGACGTCCAACAACGCAACCGCCTCCTCGTGCGAGAGGGCGTCGCGTTCGTCACGGAGAACGGCGAACAGCGCCGCCTCCCGGTCCGATTCCGGGTCGGCCGGAGGCGACTCGCGACACCCCGGCAGCCGCCGGTCCGCCGAAAACAGCCGATAGTGGCCGTCCTGGAGGGCCGGTACGAGGTCGTAATTCGCGGCCAGGTAGTCCGCGACCGCCCAGAAACTGTCCGGGAGCGTGCTGAAGACGTCGACGGCCACGTACTCGCCGTCGAATCGACGGTACAAGCGGGCCTCGCCGCTGTAGCTGTGATCCTCCGTCGACGTCTTCGCCACCTGCGGCGTCTCGATCGCACCCGGCGGGGCCACGTCGGTCCACGCCCCGGCGTACGTGCTTCGATGGGGTTTCCAGTAGACGTTGTCCAGGCAGTCGTCGACGGACCCGTCGCCGTCGAGTCGTTCGATGACGGCTTCGATTTCGCTTGCGACGTCGGCATTCGGTCTGGAACCAGTCTCGAACGTGTACGTGTGCCCCCGCATCGGTCTCGAACACTCTCCTACAGAAACAAATCCCTAGTGATACGAGGGCGACGGACGGACTGCGCGGACCGACAAACAGAAACGCTCCTCACGCCCCACCGGGCATGCGTCGCGCCGCAGGTTCGCTCGCGGTAGTGAGTCGGTTACCGACCCTACAACCCCGCGACGTCCTCGATCGTGTCCGTCAGTGCCCGAATGCTCTCGACATCGTGCTCACCCATGTGACCGATGCGGAACGTCTTCTCGCCCAGTGCTGAGCCGTATCCGTTCGAGAAGACCATGTCGTACTCCTCGCTGACGGCCTCGATCGTCGCGGCGACGTCGATCTCCTGCGTATTCTCGATACAGCTCACCGTCTGGGACTCGTAGCCCGCTTCGGGGAACATATCGAAGTGCTCGCGGGCCCACTCCCGGGTGTACTCGGCCATCTCGCGGTGGCGCTCGTCGCGGGCGGCGTGACCCTCTTCGAGCATGTGCTTCATCTGTTTCCGGTAGGCGAGCATGATCGGGATGGCGGGCGTCGAGTGGGTCTGTCCCTTGCGCTCGTAGTAGTCGATCGTGCGCTGAAAGCCGCCGTACCACGCGGCCGAGTCCGATTCGACCTCGCGCTCGTAAGCGGCGTCGCTGACGACACAGACCGCGAGGCCGGGCGGCATCGCGAAGGCCTTCTGGACGGAGGTGAAGACGACGTCGATGCCGTGGTCGTCGATGTCGACGTAATCGCCGCCCAGCGCGGAGACCGCGTCGACGACGAAGTACGTGTCCGGGTACTCGGCGACGACGTCGCCGATCGCCTCGACCGGGTTGCGCACCCCTGTCGAACTCTCGTTCATCACGCAGGTGACGACGTCGTAGTCCCTCTCGCTCGTTTCGAGGCGCTCGCGGACGTCCTCGGGTTTGACGGCCTCGCCCCACTCGTACTCGAGGGTGTCGACCGATTTGCCGAGGCGCTCGGCTACGTTGGCCTGACGCTCCGAGAAACTCCCGCAGGTCGTACAGAGGACGTGCTCGTCGACGAGGTTCTGGATCGCACTCTCCATGAACGCCGTGCCCGAGGCGGTGAGGACGATGACGTGGTGGTCGGTGTCGAGGAAGTCCTTCGTGTCCTCGACGATCGTCGTGTAGAGGTCCGTCATCCGGTCCATGCGGTGGCCGAACTGGGGCTCGCACATCGCCCCGAGGACGTCCTCGCGCACTTCTGTGGGTCCGGGGATGTACAGCGTCTTCTCGGGATAGTCGTCTCTGTATTCGCGTTTTTCGGTCACGGAATCACCGACACACCGGGTACTGGAACGCGACAGGGTATGGTCCTTGTGATGGGCGCGATCGTTGGTGTGAACCAGCGACGGCAGACGGCGGCGGGATCCGTCGACCAGCGTCTCGGTCCGCACCGGGAACGGGCGTCCGCAGTGACGGTCGACCCGCCGTTCGTTCCGGTCGATCTGCCCTCACACTCACGGGGTGAAAATTCGAAGAACGATCGGTCCGGCGCGGTCGGTTACTCGACGACGATCGAGCCTTCCATGCCCGAGTGGGGCCGGCAGCGGTAGGTCGTGATCTCGCTGGTCGCCTCGAACTCCAGGACCTGGTCGTCGCCCGGCTCCATCGCGATCTCCGTCGCCAGGTCGTCGACGACCGAGCCGCTGTCGTCGCGCAGTTCCATGTTGTGGCCCGCGCCGTTGCCCTCGTTCCACCCGATCGTGTACGTCTCACCCTCCGTCAGCACCAGCGTCGGGTTCCGAACGCCCTCGATCGACGACGGCGCGTTACCCTCCCAGTGCGTCGTCAGACCCGCGAACATGATCTCCGTCCCCGGGTCGATCGTGTACTCGTCTCCGCCGCCACCGCTTCCGTCGCTTCCGCTCCCCCCTGATCCGCCCGAGCCGCCCGAGCCGTCCTCCGGATCGCTACTCCCGCACCCCGCGAGGACGGTCGCCGACGTAGCCGCACCCGCCAGTTTGAGCGCTGTCCGCCGCGAGACGTCGTGTGGTGGTGCCATCGACGCCACGTTGGGTACGAACGGGTAAAAACGGACCGTTACCGAACTAGAACGCCACTCGGTACCATTGTTCACAAAGAATCGGCCGCTTTCGTTCGAGGAATCGAAACCGACGAGGCCGAAGGAGGGGCCGACGACCGCACACCTCGGGGCGGGACAGGTAACGTTTGCCGTTACTGTCGTGCATACATACTCCGGTATGTATAACCACAAAACATGCGAGAGGACGGCTCGACGGACGACGACGCAGCCAACGGTCGGACGCCGGCGACGGAGTCCGGGATCGGGACGCGGAGTCTCCACGCGGGACATCGGCCGGATCCGGCGACTGGTGCGGCGGCGACACCGATCGCCCAGACGACGTCGTACGTCTTCGACGACGCCGACGACGCGGCGGCCCGCTACGCCTTAGACCGCACAGACCACATCTACTCGCGAATCAGCAACCCGACGGTCGCGACACTCGAAGCACGGATGGCCGACCTCGCGGGCGGTACGGGTGCCGTCGCGACCGGGAGCGGAATGGCTGCCCTCGACGCGATCACGCTGCCGCTGGCGTCGGCAGGCGACAACGTCGTCTGCTCGACTGACACCTACGGCGGGACGACCGCGTACCTCCGCTCGACGGCGTCACGCCGGGGGATCGAACCGCGATTCGTCCCGACGCTCGAACCGGACGCCTACGAGACCGCCATCGACGACGACACGGCGTTCGTTCACGTCGAGACGATCGGCAACCCCTCGCTCGTCACGCCCGACTTCGAGCGAATCGCGGCCATCGCCCACGAGCACGGCGTCCCCCTCGTCGTCGACAACACGTTCGCCACGCCGGCGCTCTGTCGGCCGCTCGACCACGGCGCCGACATCGTCTGGTCTTCGACGACGAAGTGGCTCCACGGTCACGGAACGACGATCGGCGGCGTGGTGATCGACGGCGGAACCTTCCCCTGGACGGAACACGCCGACAGATTTCCGGAACTCGCCGGAGAGAATCCCGCGTACGCGGACGTGGACTTCAGTCGGGACTTTCCCGACGCCCCGTTCGCCGCGGCAGCCCGCTTCCGTGCGGTTCGCAGTCTGGGCAACGGGCAGTCGCCGTTCGACGCCTGGCACACCCTGCAGGGACTCGAAACCCTGCCACTCCGAATGGGCCGCCACTGCGAGAACGCCGCCATCGTCGCCGACTACCTCGCCGATCACCCGGACGTCGGCTGTGTCGCCTACCCGGGTCACGAGAGACACGAGACACACGACGACGCGACCCGGTACCTGGACGACTACGGCGGGATGATCGCCTTCGGCCTGGCGGGTGCGACCGACGGCGAACGTAGTGGGGACCGGAGTGACGACGAGACCGGTCCCTCCGCGTACGAGGCCGGAAAACGGTTCTGCGAGTCGGTCGAACTCGCCTCCTTCCTCGCGAACGTCGGCGACGCGAAGACGCTCGTCATCCACCCGGCGAGTACGACGCACGGACAGCTCACCCCTCAGGAGCGCGCCGACGCCGGCGTCTCCGAGGATCTAGTCCGCGTCTCCGTCGGGCTGGAGGATCCGGCCGACCTGCTCGCGGACGTCGAGCGCGCCATCGAGCGTGCGACGTCGATGGCGTCCAACCCGTAACCGAGCCGAGTCTCCCTCGCGCACCTGCAAACCGCTCTCGACGGACAACCCTGCGGGCGTCCCGCTTGCACTCGTCGGTATGGGGCACGCGACTGCGCGCACTCGCGTGCACCGATTTAGATTATTTGTCCCGCCGGCCATCGACAATATTTAGTATCCCGTAAACCAACTTCTCCATCGTGGTTTACGAGACTGGAAACCGGACGGTTGACGACGCGGTCGAACGCGTCCTGGCCGGCGAGCGACTCGACCGGCGCGACGGGCTCGCGCTCGTCGCACAGCCGCTGTCTGACCTCGCGCCGGCGGCCGACGCTGTCCGGGCGCACTTCGGCGACGACACCGTCGACGCCTGCTCCATCGTCAACGCGAAAGCGGGCAACTGTGCCGAGGACTGTGGGTTCTGTGCGCAGTCGGTCCACTTCGACACCGGGATCGACACCTACGGTTTTCTGGACCCCGATGAGATCCTCGCCGCGGCGAAACGGGCCGAGCGCGACGGCGCCCAACGGTTCGGGATCGTCGTCGCGGAGAAGGGCGTCTCGAAGGACCAGCGTCCCGACGAGTGGGCCGAGGTCCTCAGGGCGATCCGACTGGTCCGCGACGAGACCGACGTCGAGGTCGACGCGAGCCTCGGCATCCTCACCCGCGAGGAGGCGGAGATCCTGGCCGAAGAGGGGATCAACCACTACAATCACAACATCGAGACCTCCCCGCGGTACTTCCCCGAGATCGTCGACACGCATCGCTTCGAGGATCGCGTGAAGACGCTCGAACGCGCCACGGACGCCGGCATGGACCTCTGTGCGGGCGTCATCCTCGGCATGGGGGAAGCACCGACCGACCGTGTCGACGCGGCGATCGCGCTCCAGGAGATCGGTATCTCCTCGCTGCCGGTGAACGTCCTGAACCCCGTCGCGGGGACGCCGCTGGGCGATCGCTTCGGCGACTCGCCGCAGATCACGACCGAGGAGATCCTCACGACCATCGCCGTCTACCGACTGTTGCATCCCGAGGCGCGGGTCCGACTGACGGGCGGACGCGAGGTCAACCTCGACCCGGACGAGCAACACCGGCCCTTCGAAGCGGGCGCCGACGGCATCCTCGTCGGCGACTACCTCACCACGTCGGGGCAGTCACCCGGCGAGGATATCGAGGTGATTGAGCGGGCGGGGCTCGCACCGAACACGGCGGTCAACGAGTTCGACCCGGAGTCGGTCAAAGCGAGAGCCGAGATGGAAGAGCGCGAACGCGTCGAAGACGGAACCCCAGAACGCGTCGAAACGGCCGCCGGGACGGCGACCAGCGTCGGCGACGCGGATGGCGAGTGAGTCGAACCCCGCCGGACGCCGACCGACAGAACCGCGATACGATCGACGACCACGGAACTACCAAACAAAAGACAGATACGATGGACGACATACGCTTCGCCGTACTCGGGACGGGTGGAATCGGCAGACGAACGCTCGAGGTCGCACAGTACAAGGACGGACTGACGCCGGTCGCGGCGTGCGACCGCAACGGCGTCGCCGTCGACCACGACGGACTCGACGTCGAGGAACTCCTTGCGGCGACCGAAGGGAATATCGCGAGCGGACCGACCGACGACGGTGTCGAAACCGACGGTGGCGCGTCGAGGGACGCCGGCGGGGCGTCGGCCGACGACGCTGCCGGCGGGGCCACCGGCAGCGTCAAACAGACCGGCGACGGCGCCGGCATCGTCGCCTCCGAGCAGGGCGAGCCGACGGAGACGCCCATCGACGACGTCATCTCCGAGAGCGACGGTATCGACGCCGTCGTGCTGGCGCTGCCGAACCTGGAACACGACTTCATCCCGCGCGTCGCTGAGCGCTTCGCCGCGGCCGACTACGAGGGCGTTCTCGTCGACGTCCTCAAGCGCTCGCGAGTCATCGGTATGCTCGACGATCGCGAGGAGACGCTGGTGGACGCCGGCATCACGTTCGTCTGCGGGGCCGGCGCGACGCCGGGCGTTCTCACGGGCGCGGCCGCGCTCGCTGCCCAGTCGTTCGTCGAGGTCGAGTCGGTCGAGATCCGGTGGGGCGTCGGGCTCAAGTCGGGCTACGAGGACAACCGGGGGACCGTCCGCGAGGACATCGCCCACCTCGACGGCTACGACATGGAGCGGGCCCGCGAGCTGAGCGAGGCCGAGATCGAAGCGCTCGTAACCGACCGCGACGGCGTCCTGGAGTTTCACGACATGGAACACGCCGACGACGTGCTCTTAGAACGGGCGGGGATCTGTGACGCCGACGACGTCACCGTCGGCGGGGTGTTAGACGTCCGTTCGGACAAGAAGCCGGTCACGACGACGGTCCGGGTCACCGGTCGAACCTTCGACGGAGAGCGGGGGACGAACACGTTCCAGCTCGACGACGCGACGAGTATGGAGGCAAACGTCAACGGGCCCGCGCTGGGTTACGTGAAAGCCGCCGTGCGGCGGAACCGCACCGGCGACTACGGCGTCTTCGGGCCGGCGGAACTGATGCCCGGGTTCTAATGGCCGACGACCCCGCCGCAACCGGACACGGGTTCGACCTCGACCAGCGGCTCCGCGAGCGCGAGCACGTGAACCTGCGTCGTCACCTAGACACCGCGGCGGCGGTCGCGAAACGGACGCGATTCGTCGACGACTCGACGACTGGGCCAACGGCCGACGCCGAACGACTCGTCTTCGCGTCGAACAACTACCTCGGCCTGGCGACCGACGACCGTGTCCAGCGCGCCGCAGCGTGTGGCGCCCGGCGCGTCGGAACCGGCGCCGGCGCCTCCCGCCTGATCACTGGCGACACGGGGGCCCACCGGGAGCTGGAGCGCGACCTCGCCGCGTGCAAGGGAGCCGACCGCGCGCTGGTGTTCTCCTCGGGCTACGCCGCCAACGTCGGCACCATCGCGGCGCTCGACCCGGACGTTATCTTCTCGGACGCGTTGAACCACGCGAGTATCGTCGACGGCTGTCGACTGGCCGACGCCGAGACGATCGTGTACGATCACTGCAATCCCGACGATCTGCGCGACCGAATGGCCGCTCGCGAGCGCGTCGCCGAGGCGAGCGAGGACTGGCTCGTCGTCACCGACACGGTGTTCTCGATGTCCGGTGACGTCGCGCCGGTGGCCGACTGCTGTGCCGTCGCCGAGGCGTTCGGCGCGTGGACGATGGTCGACGAAGCCCACGCGACGGGGGTCTTCGGTGACGGCGGCGGGATCGTCACGCGCGAGGGCCTGGCCGACCGTGTTGACGTCCAAATGGGAACGCTGTCGAAGGCGCTTGCGAGCCAGGGAGGCTACGTCGCCGGCGACGAGAGCCTCGTCGAGTACCTGCTCAACGCGGCGCGGTCGTTCGTCTTCTCGACCGGACTGGCACCGCCGGCCGCCGCGGCCGCCCGCGAAGCGTTGCGGATCGCGCGTGACGGCGAACGAACCGTACAGCTGTGGGAGAACGTCGCGAGGATACGCGAGGGCCTCGAATCGATGGGCTACGACGTCCGAGGAGAGACGCAGATCCTCCCGGTGTGGGTCGGTGATCGACGGGACGCGCTCGCCCTCTCCAAACGCGTCCGGGAGCGTGGCGTCCTCGCCACGGCGATCCGCCCGCCGACCGTCCCGCCGGGGAGCAGCCGCATTCGCGTCACGCCGATGGCCACTCACACAGATGCGGACGTACGAACGTGCCTCGATGCGTTCGAAACGGCCGGCGAGGAGGTGGGACTACTGTGAGCGATCGGAATCCGGGTTCGACGACGAATTTCGCCGTGGTCGGGACCGACACCGGGGTCGGGAAGACGGTCGTGACCGCAGGGCTCGTCGGCTGGCTTCGCGAGTGTGGCGTCGACGCACGGGCGATAAAGCCCTGTCAGACGGGATATCCGCCGGACGACGACGCCGAGTTCGTCGCCGACGCTTGCGACGACCCGCGTGCTGCGACCTGCCTCCACCGACTCGAGCCCGCGCTGGCGCCCGCCGTAGCCGCCCGGCGAGCGGACGACCGCCTAGAGTACGGGCAGGTGCTGGCTGGCTGTCGCGACGCGCTTTCCGCAGCCACGATCGGCGTCGTCGAGGGAATCGGTGGCCTCCGCGTCCCGCTCGCGGACGGCCAGGAGGTGGTCGACCTGGTAGCCGACCTCGACCTCCCGACGCTCGTTGTCGCCCGATCTGGCCTGGGGACGCTCAACCACACCGCGCTCTCCGTCGAGGCGCTGGAGCGCCGCGGCATCGACGTCCACGGGATCGTCCTGAACGAGTACGAAGGCGCCGACGCGGCCGAGCGTACGAACCCCCGCGTGTTGGCGTCGATGACCGGGCGGCCGGTCTGGACGCTGGCGCCGATCCGGACGGACCCGCCGGACGCCGTTCCCGACGCCGTTCGGGCAGCGCTCGATGCGACTGTGTTCCCGCGATGAAAGCCGGGCGACACCCCGGGCCCGCCAGTAGGCAGGCGGTGGCGTCCGATCGTGACGATACCGCCCAGCGGCCGAACCGCCGTTTCGATGTGAGCGAGTCTTGCCGTAACTGCCAGTTATTAATCTATACGGATATATGCACCACATACATGATTCACCGGAACGCCTCGGAATCCCAGGCAGCTGGATCGCCGAGACACTGGGCGATGGTCGGGGTTCCCCCGGGCACGGGCGGGACGGCCATCGGCCGGTTGACGGGCGAGACGGTGGGCGTCGAGGCTGCGTTGTGGCGATCGGTCCAGCCGGGGGGCCCGACAGCGGGGTGTCGGCCGTGACGGCGGGGACGATCGACCTGGGGTCGTTCACCTTCGGGTGTGGCGAGTCCATCCCGTCGCTCGAGGTGGCCTACGAGACGTACGGCGAGTTTTCCGGTTCCAACGCGGTGCTCGTCTGTCACGCCCTCACTGGCAGCGCGCACGTCGCCAGACGGCCGGAGCGCGAGGACGACCGGTCGGCGACCGATCGATCGACCGCCGGCCAGGCGCGCGCCTGGTGGGGCGACACCGTCGGACCGGGGAAGGCCGTCGATACCACGGAGTACTTCGTCGTCTGCGCGAACGTTCCCGGCTCGTGCTACGGAACGACCGGGCCCGCGAGCGAGAGTCCGGAGACGGGTGAGCCCTACGGGAGCGACTTTCCGCCGGTGACCGTCGGCGACTGGACGCGCGCCCAGCGTCGGCTGCTCGACGAACTCGGCGTCGGCCGGTTGCACGCGGTCGTCGGCGGATCCGTCGGCGGGATGAACGCCCTCGAGTGGGTCCGCCGGTACCCCGACGACGTCGATCTGGTCGCGCCCATCGCCGCCGCCCCGCGGCTCGACGCGCAGTGTCTCGCCCTCGACGCCGTGGCGCGGCGCGCCATCACGACCGATCCCGACTGGAACGGCGGCGACTACTACGGCGACGAACGTCCGGCTCCGGACGACGGGCTCGCGCTCGCCCGTCAGCTCGGCCACATCATGTACCTCTCGAAGGCGTCCATGTCGGAGAAGTTCGGCCGGCGATCGGCCGGGCGTGAGGCGAGCGAGGAGCGGTTCCCGCCCGACCCCGCGGCGGACTTCTTCCCCTACCGCGACGTCGAGTCGTACCTCGACTACAACGCCACGACGTTCGTCGGTCGGTTCGACGCGAACAGCTACTGTTACCTCACGCGGGCGATGGACGACTTCGACCTGGCGTCGGGGTACGACTCGGTCGCAGACGCACTCGCCGCGTTCGACGGCGAGGCGCTCGTCATGAGTTTCGAGGCCGACTGGCACTTCACCGTCGACCAATCCGCGGCCATCGCGGCAGGGTTTCGCGAGACGGACACGCCCGTCGCCCACCACGTCGTCGACTCGTCGCACGGCCACGACGCGTTTCTGGTCGAACCGGAACACGTCAACCCGCCGCTGCGCGACTTCCTCGCCGACGGCGTCTCCGGCCGCGCGGTGACAGACACCGCCGCCGGATCGGACGACGGCGAGCACGCGGCGCCAGTCCACAGCAGCCTCTTCGGCGAATAGTACTGTCGTCGCAGCCTCACCGTCGGTCACCCGACACCAGAATGTTTATTGTCGACAGGTATGATCGAAGGCTAATGTCCCCGCAACCGAAATTTCGCCACGGCGGTCCCGTTCCCGACGACGACTCGGACGATGCAGACGGCGAGTCGGCCGATACGCTGGCGACGCTCCCGTCGGTTCACGGGCGAATTCCGATCGTCGGCGGGTTGCTCGCCGGCGTGGGTGCCTACGGCGTGACGTATCTGCTCGCCGTTCTGCTCGTGTTCGTCGGCGAGAACGGCATCGGGTACGGTCGTGACTCGCAGGAATCCGCACACGCGATGGTAAAAGGCGCCTGGGTCGTCCTGATGAATCTCGGTGCAGTACTCCGGGTCGACGGCGAACCGGCGTCGACGATCGGGGGCGTCTCGAGACTGTCGTTTCTGGAGTTCAGCGTCAGTGCGGTCTCGTCGCTGATCGTGTTCGGGATCCTCGTCGTCGCAGCGTACGCCGTGGCCGACTGTGTCGAGACGGACTCGGTCGTCGAGCGCATCGGTGCCTCGCTCCTCGTGGTTCCCCCGTACGTCGTGTTCTCGATCGGCCTCGCGACGCTCGCGAGGTGGGAGGCTCCGGGGACCGGGGACCCATCGGACGCGACCCGCGAGCTGTCCATCGCGGTCGTCGACGCCGCGCTGTACGCCGGCCTCCTCGTTCCGTCGGTTCTCGCCCTGCTCGGGGGAACGCTCGCTGTCTGCCGACGCCTGTGGCTCGCGAATCGGGCGCCGCGATAACGCGAGCGACCTGCACACGTTCGCGTGACGGAACAGTCGTGAAAGGCGATTCAGTCGGCCGGTTGCGCGGACTCCGCGTCGTAGCGCTCGTCGACGGACGCACCGTCCGTGACGGCGAGGATCGCGGCGTAGTCACCGACGACGGGGACGGGTTCCAGTTCGGCCACGACGCGCGCCACCAGGTCACCGCCGACCGAACGGAGTCGCTCGCGACGGGTCGGTTCCGCCGTATCCGGGACGGGCGAGCGGGCGATCGCGACCAGCGACCACATCGTCCCCGTGACGAAGGCGCCGAGGGCCGAGAAGGTCATCCCGAGGGTCGCGAACGTGATCCCGTACGCGATGCCGATCGTCATCGAGGGAACGCTGGTCCCGAGAGGAACGCGTGCGTTCGCATCGCGGAGGGTCGGTGCCAGAAAGCCGATCGAGAGGCTGCTTCCGATCATGAAGACGAAATCTTGCCACATCATCGAGAGACCGGAGTGGCGGGGAGTAAACAAGGGCTTCTCCATCAAAATACGTCGTTACGAGGTATCTTCCGAGTGTGCAATCAGTAGTAATTCCTGACTCTGCGAGTCTGTCTCGTACCCGCACGGGTCGGGAGGCCGGTCGCCGATAGTACGGCCCGTCGAGCGCCTATGCCCCGCTTCTCATTCGGTGGGAGCCGGTCAAACGGTCGTTACGACGTGAAACGATGCGTAACGGTCAGTTACTGGACTCGAATGCGGGCGGGAAACGGAACCCAGCAGGCGACCGTCTTGCGAGAGCGTGACACGGCGACACAGCGGGCGATTACTCCGGCGTTCACGGCGTAGTCCGTTCGTTCAAGGCGACACCCGGACCTAGCTATGGTAGATATGTGGGTACCGGAGTCTGTACGAGTTATATTCGGGACATAGGCCGTCTGGCGGCCGCGCACGAGGGGTCGTGCGACGTGACGTCGGGCGGCGACGGGGTCAGTTCTCGGCGGGGAGCAGTCCGTCGTCGCTCAGGACTCGACGGAGGTCGTCCATCGTCGCGACCGTGCGGTCGCACGCGGGTTCGACGGCGGGCTTCGGATCGAAACCGATCGCCAGGCCGGCGACCGCGAGCATCGGGAGGTCGTTGGCCCCGTCGCCGACCGCGACGGTTTCGGAGAGTGGGAGTGAGACCGTCTCTGCGAGCGAATCGAGCGCATCGTCTTTCGTGCCAGAGACGAGCGGCCCGCCGACCTCGCCAGTCAACGCGCCGTCTGCGCGCGGAAGGCGGTTGGCGACCACGTGATCGACGGCGACGGACGCGCCGGCGAGTGCCGTCTCGACCCCGCGCTCGAACCCGCCGGTGAGGATCGCCGTCGTCACGCCCGCCGCGTTGAGGTCCTCGATCACCTCGGCCGCGCCCGGTCGGAGTTCGACCCGGTCGAACGCAGCCTGGGCCTCTGAGACGTCGAGGCCCTCTAGCAGGCCAGCCCGCTCTCGCAGGCTCGTCGCGTAGTCGATCTCGTCGTTCATCGCACGCTCGGTGATGGCGTCCATCTCGTCGGCGACGCCGCAGCGATCGCCGAGCAGGACCGTCATCTCCGAATCGGACAGCGTCCCGTCGAAGTCGAAGGCCACGAGGGGCATGGACGCGGATTCGAACGGGGACGGTATACCAGTTGGCCTTCGAGCGAAACCGTCTATCGGTTCGGCTCGGGAGGGGTGACGTACGGGAGCGTCGCGACGTCGACGGAGTCGTAGTGGCGATCGTACGTGGCGATGTGATCGATGCCGAGATCGACCACGTGCGTCGCGACGACGAAATCCGTGACCGAGGCGTTCAGATCCGTCCACTCCAGAACCGATTCTCGCGCGTCGAGGAATACCAGTTCGGGCGCCGATTCGAATCGATACAGGTCGCGTTCCTCGAGTGTTTGCAAGAACGTACTGGCGTGGGCCATCGACGCCTGCGTTTCAGTCGGAAAGCAGTCTCGTCGACGACGTGCTCGGTGACGACCAGAGGCGATACGGGAAGCCGCCGTCTCGAACGAAATGGTCACCGGCCGGACGAAATCCATGAACGCACGTGATAGCTCGTGCATTCGATCGCCAGAATGCACCAGGAAAGTTATAGAAATGTCGAAAGAACGCGCCGAAGACAACCACTAATCAATCACCAAATAGCAACTTATTTCTTGATACAGTACGAGAAAATATGAACGTGGATACCGGTCCAGGATGGGATAGTGGGTCTGTGTGTACAGCCAGTATAGCGGTCTGTGTACTCCTTGTACTGGCCGGATGCTCGGTACCCTACGGTATCGGGCCGTCCCCGTCCGATGATCCATCGGACTGTACGCTGCACCACGACCTCGTGGAAGAGGCCGACAATTACGCCGACCCCATCGAAACGTACCAGTACGATACGATGAGCTCCGAGGCACGGCACGTATTCGTCGAAACCCGCGAGCAGGGAAGCTACACGACCTCGAACAGTAGTCGAAACTCCCAGGAGTTCCGGTATGGCGATGAGACGTCGGTGTACAACGTCACGTACGAGAACGAGGAATACACCCTGGTAACGTACACGAGCGAGGGCTGTGAGTTCGAGTGACGGACCGAGCTCGTGGAAGCGTGAGCGATTCCCTCTCGACCGAGCGTTCACGCGACCGCGAGGACGAGAGGTGACGATCGTCTCAGTCGGGCGAAAATTCGCCATCGGAACCCCCGACGAGGCCATCCGCCAATGCTGCACGCTCCGCAACTGTTTACCCGACCCGCAAGCGAGAGGTGATATGCAGGTTCTGGTCACCGATCCTATCGCAGACGCGGGACTCGACGTCCTCCGCGACGCCGGCTTCGACGTCGAGACGGGCTACGAACGCGAGGGCGAAGCGCTCCTGGACGCGGTCGCCGACGCGAACGCACTCATCGTCCGCTCTGGAACAGAGGTGACGCGCGAGGTGCTCGAAGCCAGCGAGGACCTCGCTATCGTCGGCCGAGCGGGGATCGGCGTCGACAACATCGACATCGACGCGGCGACGGACGAGGGTGTCATCGTCGCGAACGCCCCCGAGGGGAACGTCCGCGCGGCCGCCGAGCACACCGTCGCGATGACGTTCGCCGCCGCGCGGTCGATCCCACAGGCCCACGGCCGACTGAAAGCCGGCGAGTGGGCCAAGAGCGAGTTCCTCGGGACGGAGCTCGACGGGACCACGCTCGGGGTCGTCGGCCTGGGTCGCGTCGGACAGGAGGTCGCGAAGAAACTGGACGCGCTGGGGATGGACATCGTCGCCTTCGATCCCTACATCTCGGAAGAGCGAGCCCAGCGCCTGGGTGCGACGCTCGTCGATCTCGATGCGTGTCTCGACGCCGCAGACGTCCTGACGATCCACACGCCGCTGACCCCCGAGACGGAGGGCATGATCGGCGCCGACGAACTCGAGTCGCTCGCGGGCGGGTACCTGATCAACGTCGGGCGCGGTGGCATCGTCGACGAGGACGCCCTCGCCGCAGCCGTCGAGGCGGGCACGCTCGCGGGCGCCGCCCTCGACGTCTTCGCCGAAGAGCCGCTCCCCGACGACTCGCCGCTGCTCGACGTCGACGACGTCGTCCTCACGCCGCACCTGGGCGCCTCGACGGCAGCCGCCCAGCAGAACGTCGCGACCTCGACGGCCGAGCAGGTGGTCGCCGCCCTCTCCGGCGACCCCGTCGCGAACGCGTTGAACGCCCCGTCGATCGACGAGACGGCGTTCGACCGGCTGGAACCCTACGTCGAGCTCGCAGGAACCGCGGGTCGGATCGCCACCCAGCTACTCGACGGCCGCATCGAGGGCGTCGAGGTCACCTACGAGGGCGACCTCGCCGACGAGGACGTCGAGTTCGTCACCGCGAGCGCGCTCGAGGGCGTCTTCTCACCGCTCGAGTGGCAGGTCAACGCCGTCAACGCCCCGAAGATCGCCGAGGACAGGGGCGTCGAAGTCACCGAGTCCAGGACGCGCCAGACCGAAGACTTCCAGAATCTCCTCTCGGTGACCGTCTCGAACGACGAGGCCGCCATCGCCGTCGAGGGGACGCTCTTCGCCGGCGAAGATCCGCGAATCGTCCGCATCGACGACTACCGCGTCGACGCGATCCCCCACGGCAAGATGGTCGTCACCCGTAACACGGACGAACCGGGCGTCATCGGCCTCATCGGCAGCGTCATGGGGAAATACGACGTCAACATCGCCGGCCTGTTCAACGCTCGCGAGGCCATCGGCGGCGAGGCCCTCACCGTCTACAACGTCGACGGCGAGGTCCCCGACGAGGCCCGCGATGAACTCGAGGCGGACGAGCGCATCATCGACGTCCGCGAGCTCACGCTGGATTAGCGCCGAACCGACGTCGTTCGAACGCGCGAGGTTCGCGAGTACACCGTCTTATTCACCGAAGAACAGACGACGCAGTCGCGACCGAACCGTCCCGGACGGATGCGTCGTCGTGCCGGATCGATTCGAATCGTCCGATTCCCGTTCCGCTAACACCCATTCGTACCGTTCGATGAGTGCCTGGCGGTGGCGTTCGCTGGCGACGAGCTCACGCTCAAGCGCCCGGGTGCGAGCGCGCAATCGTTCGCGTTCGATCGCCGCGGAGACGTCGGCCGAGTCGTGGGACGAGCACTCGACCGGCGTCACCGTCACGGCCACCTCATCGCCGCTCGCAGGGGTGTCGTCGGTCGCAGGGGTGTCGCCGCTCGCGGGGGTGTCGTCGGTTGTGGGTACCTGACCGCCGCGTTCCGTCTCGTCCGTCGCCTCCTGGCACGGTCGTGGGCTGGAGTGGTACTGGGGCGCCATCGGGGCACCAGCCTACGACGGGATCGGTCAAAAGGTTCAGTCAGCCCTCCGTCAGACAGGGTTTCTACCGGCGAGTCCGTGATCCGAACGGGACGGATGAACCTGAGAGGTGGGGTAACAGCCCCCAGCCTGTAGGAGGGACGGCTCCGCGAATTCCCCAGTGGGCCAGCGGGGCTCATGCAGCGACGGGGATCGGGACGAAATATCGACCGGCCCCGATCCGTTCGCAACCGAGCCGACGAGTCACACCGCCAGGGGTGTCCGCTCCGACACGGGGACGTCAGGTTCGTGGAGACCGTCGCGATAGCACACGCTCGCGAGTATCGCAGACGGAAAGCTACCGCGGAATAACAGAATCGTGAGTGGTTCTGAACGGTGGAACGTAACGCGTTCCCGTCTCACCACACCCACATATCTCCGCCGGAGATGTCTTGTACCCGCCACTGTCGTGAATTCGAACGGCGCCGCCGTCGGGTGCCACAAGAGTTAAGCAACACACCTGAAATAATCCAGTTATGTCTTCAGAAGAAGAAGTCAGTTCGGATACACCCGAAACGGGTTCGGACGGCAGTGACGACGGTTCCACCGGGTCGTCACCGACGAAAGGCCCCGACGAAGTGTTCTGTTCGAGCTGTGGCAACGTGATCAAGGAAGATGCTGAAATCTGTCCAGACTGTGGGGTTCGCCAGAAACGTGCGACCACCGTCGAAAAGAATCCTGGACTGGCCGCGGCGGCATCGTTCCTCTGGACAGGTCTGGGACAGGTGTACAACGGACAGATCGGAAAGGGAATCGGCTTCATCGTCCTGCAGATGGTCAACGTCCTCTTGATGTTCGTCCTGATCGGCCTGATCACCTTCCCGCTCACCTGGATCTACGGCATCTACGACGCCTACAAGACGGCCGAGAAGATCAACGAAGGCAAGATCGAGCCGTAATACGTCGATCGCTACGGTTTTTTTTTTTTTTCAGGTGCGCTCACAACGAGGGTCAGCCAGGAGAGCGATAGGTATGCCAGCAGACGAAGGACAATCGGTGCGCCAGGAGCGACGACCACTAGTTACGTCAGCAGGTGATCGAGCACGCCGTCGAGGTCGACCGGGACCGGTTCCGGATCCGTTCCCGCCGCGGCCGCGGCGTCAGGATCCTTGAGGAGGTGGCCGGTGGTGAGACAGACGACCTCCTCGTCGCTCCCGACGACGCCGTCGGCGCGCAGTTTCCGCAGGCCGGCGAGCGAAGCGGCCGAGGCGGGTTCGACGCCGATGCCTGACTCGGCGAGGTCGCGCTGGGCGTCGGTGATCTCAGTATCCGAGACGGCGACGGCGGTCCCGCCCGTCTCGCGGATGCCGGGCAGCGCTTTCGGCGCGTTGACCGGGTTGCCGATCCGAATCGCCGTGGCGCGCGTCTCGACCTCGTCCCACCGGCGGACCGCGTCGGCTCCGGCCTCGATCGCCTCGACCATCGGCGCGGCACCCTCGGCCTGCACGCCGGTGAGTTTCGGCACGTCGTCGACCGCGAGGTCGCCCGCCCAGACGAGTTCGCGGACGGCCTTGTACAGCGCGGCCGTGTTGCCGGCGTTGCCGACGGGCAGGACGATTCGGTCGGGAACGGTCCCGTGGTCGGCGCGGAACCGTTCGACGATCTCCAGGCCGATCGTCTTCTGGCCCTCTAAGCGGAACGGGTTGAGCGAGTTGAGTAGATAGGCCTCGCCGCGGTCGGCCAGCGCCTGGACGAGGTCGAGACAGGCGTCGAAGTTGCCGTCGACCTCGAGGATGCGCGCGCCGTGGAGGCTCGCCTGGGCGACCTTCCCCGCCGCGACCTTGCCGGCCGGGAGCAGGACGAGCGTCTCCATGCCCGCCCGCGAGCCGTACGCGGCGAGGGCGGCGCTCGTGTTACCCGTCGAGGCACAGGCCAGGCGCTCGACGCCGAGTTCGCGCGCGACCGCGACGCCGACGGTCATCCCGCGATCCTTGAACGATCCGGTCGGGTTCATTCCCTCGTGTTTGATCCGCAGGGTCTCCACACCGACGTCCTCCGCCAGGTCAGGGACGCGGTACAGCGGCGTCCCTCCCTCCTGAATCGTCACACCACCGTCGAGTGGGAGGGCGCCAGCGTAGCGCCAGACGCCCGTCCCGGCGGCGTCCGCGAGTGACGGTGGGTTGGCGTAACCCACCTCGAGGAGGCCGCCACAGTCGTCGCAGGTGTAGCGGACGTCGTCGAACGGCGGGAACGCCGCTCCGCACTCGATACAGGTGAGCCAGACGCCCTCGCGGGCGGCCGTCGGCGGCGACGGCGGGTCGGCAGTCAGCGAGAGATCCATCGACCGATTCGACGCACCCCCGAACCAAAAGTCGGCCGATGCTGGCAGCGCTCGACCCGGCCACCGACGCACACCGCCACGGACCCCTCGGAACGGTGTGAAACTGTGTCGACGGGTTTCAGCGGAGCGAGTCGATCGACGCGCGAAACGGACTCACGAGACCAGCCGGTGTACCGGCGTGGCAACCGAGCTGGTGTTCAGACTGCGAACAACGCCAGCAACAGTGCTGGGCCACCGATCAGCAGGAGTGTCGCGACGATCAATCGGAGTTGCATATACGTTGTGGCCAAACGGCCGCCAGATATATAACCTATGCGGATTTTTCAGCGCCGGTACGGATGACTGACGGTAATACACCTCCGCCCGCGATACCGGAAGCCGGCTGGTCGCAATCCCTGTCGGATCGACGAGGCGAACCCATCACGGCTGAAGCCAGCCGAGCAGCCCCTTCTGGGCGTGAAGGCGATTCTCCGCCTGGTGCCAGACGAGCGCCCGGTCGCTCTCGAGGACCTCGTCCGTGATCTCCTCGCCGCGGTGGGCCGGCAAACAGTGCATCACCGACGCGTCGTCGGGGGCCGCCGCGAGTAGCTCGTCGTTCACCTGATAGGGCTCGAACGCCCCCAGGCGCTCCTCGCGCTGGGCTTCCTGACCCATGCTCACCCAGACGTCGGTGTAGACGACGTCCGCGTCCTCGACCGCCGCCTCGGGATCGGTCGTTACCGTCGGTGGCGTTCCGATCTCGTCGGCCCGATCGACGACCGCGTGGTCGACGCCGTAGCCCGCGGGTGTCGCGATCGTGCAGTCGATCCCGGCGAGCGCACAACCGAGAGCGAACGACTGGGCGACGTTGTTCCCGTCCCCGACCCAGGTCACGGAGACGTCCTCGAACGGACCGACGGCCTCCCGAATGGTGAGGAGATCGGCCAGCGTCTGACATGGGTGTGCATCGTCTGTGAGCCCGTTGATCACCGATACGTCCGAGTACCGGGCGAGTTCCTCGAGATCCGCGTGGTCGAACAGGCGCGCCATGATCACGTCGACGTATCGAGAGAGCGCACGTGCGGTGTCACGTATCGGCTCGCCGTTTCCCAGCTGGATGTCGTCTTCGCCCAGGAAGACGGCGTGTCCGCCGAGCTGGGTCATCCCCGTCTCGAACGAGACGCGGGTTCGCGTACTCGGCTTCTCGAACAGCATGCCGAGCGTCTGGCCCGAGAGATCGGCGTGCGTCCAGCCCCGTTGCTGTGCGGTCTTGTACTCCGCGGCCAGGTCGAGGACGGCCGCGAGGTCGTCTCGCGAGAGGTCGTCGACGTCAGTGACGTGGATCGGGTCGCTGGTGGTCGGGCCGGTCGGATTCTCGGTCGCGTCGGTCGTGTCAGTGTTCGGCTGGTAGCTCATTGGGGATCGGTATCTGGGGGAGTGGAATCGGTATCGTAGGTGGTGGAGTCGATATCCGGAGTCTGTGAGTCTGTCTCGGGGATGGAGGGATTCGCAGCGGAGGCCGCGTCGGTAGTGGGGTGCTGCGTGGTCGCCTCGGTGTTCGCGTCGTCCGCTTCGGTCGACGAATCGGTGTCACCGTCAGCGGCTGCGTTGGACGCTGGTCCTCGAAGACGCTCGCCAACGGCGTCGAGAACGGCGATCGCGCGGTCGTAAGCCGACAGCGAGAGGCGCTCGTCGGGGGCGTGATCGAGTGTGGAGTCACCGGGCCCGTACGTCGCCATCGGGCAGTCCCACGCCGCGGCGTAGACGTTCATGTCGCTCGTCCCGGTCTTGCGGAGGAGCCGCGGGTCGGCGCCCGTCTCGCGGATCGCCACGCGAAGCGCGCGGGCGACCGGCGTGCGCGGGCTCGCCATGACAGGCGAGATGCCGTCGGTCCACTCGAGCGAGCCGTCGAAATCGTCGGTGACCGACGAGACGGTCGACCTGACCGCATCGATCGTCGTTGCCGGCGGCACGCGGATCTGAAAGTCGACGCGTGCCTCGACGGCGAGCCCGTCCTCGGTGGGACCGCCCTCGATGGCGGTCGGCTTCGTCGTCAGCGACTCGAAGACGGAGCCGGCATCGTCACCGTTCGATCCGTCGCCTGCCGAGCGCCCGCCGTCAGTCTCGTCGCCGGTCGAGGCGAGGTCGTCACAGGCCGATTCGACGGCCGCCCACCAGGTCGTCGCGTCCTCGATCGCGTTCGGCTCCGGACGGGAACTGTGGCCCGAGGCCGTCGAGACGGTGTACGTGCCAGCGACCAGCCCGCGGTAGCCGAGCGTGATGCCGTTCGCGCCGGAGGGTTCGCCGTTTATCAGCGCGCCGGGGACGTCGCGCTCGGCGACGAGGTGGTGGGCGCCGCGCGAGTCGGTCTCCTCGCCGACGACGCCCACGAACGAACAGCCCGTCCTGACGGCCGCGACGGCCATCGCACACAGGGGCCCAGTCGCGTCGACGCTTCCGCGCCCCCAGAGGACCGCGTCCGCGACGGTCGCCGCATCGTCGAGGTCGAGTTCCTCGTCGGCCGTGGCCACCGCATCGTTCCCGGCCACCGCGTCGTCTTCAGCCACGTCGTCCGCGGTGAGGCGGACGGGAACGTCGCCCGGGACGGTGTCGACGTGCGACGTGAAGAGCACGGCGTCGTCAGCCGGCGCGCGAACGTTGCCGACCTCGTCGCGCCACACCTCGCGGTCGTGGGCCTCGAAGAAGTCGGCCAGGTGCTCGGCGGCCGCGTCCTCCGCGCCCGAAACCGAGGGCGTCGAGACCAGGTCGACCAGCAACTCGCGGGCCGTCGCGAGCGAGACGTCAGTCGCGGCGGCGGGATCGAGCGTGTTGGGTGGCGTGGTCATTCGTCGGTCCCTCCGATCATCGTCGTCATCAGTCAGCCGTCCCCGCGAGTTCGTCTTCGAGCGCGTCGACGACGGCGTGTGCCTGCGATTCGTCGATCGTCAGCGGCGGCAGCAGGCGGACGACCGTGCGCCCGGCGGGCAGCGCGAGGATTTCGTGCTCCAGCGCGAGGTCGCGCAGGACGCGGTTCGCCCCGCGACCCACCTCGAGGCCACACATGAGGCCCAGGCCGCGGACTTCGTCGATCGGCAGGTCGGCCGTCTCGAGTTCGTCGACGAGCGTCTCGCCGACGGCCGCCGCGTTGGCCGCGAGGTCCTCGTCGACGATGACGTCGAGCGTCGCGGTCGCCGCCGCGGCGACCAGTGGATTCCCGGAGAAGGTCGACCCGTGCGAGGCGGCGCCTTCGGCGACCCAATCCGCACAGAGCGTCGCGCCGATCGGGAGCCCGCTCGCGATGCCCTTCGCGGACGTCAGAATGTCGGGGACGACCGGTGAATCGACGAGCGTGTCGTTCTCGCAGGCCCAGAACGACCCGGTGCGGCCGAGGCCGGTCTGGATCTCGTCGAAGATCAGCGCCGACCCGGTCTCGGCGGTGACCTCGCGGGCCGCGCGCAGGTAGCCCGCCGGCGCTGGGTTGACGCCGCCCTCACCCTGGACGGGTTCGAGGATGACCGCGGCCGTCTCGTCGTCGACCGCGGCTTCGAGCGCCGTCGCGTCTCCGTAGGGGACGAACTCGACGTGATCCTCGAGTAGCGGCTCGTACGGCGCTTTGTACTTCGGTTTCCAGGTCGCCGAGAGACTGGCGGCGGTGCGGCCGTGGAACGCGTCGCGCGCGGCGACGATCTTCGTCCCGTCGGTCGCGCTACGGGCGAACTTCAGCGCCGCCTCGTTGGCCTCGGTCCCCGAGTTACAGAGCCAGACGTTCTCGATATCGCCCGGGGCGAGCGCGGCGAGTTGGGCCGTGAGCGTCGAGCGCGTCTCGACCGGGTACGACCCCTGGACGAAGAGCAACTCACTCGCCTGTTCCTGTATCGCGCCGACCACGTTCGGGTGGCAGTGACCGACGGGCGTGCAGGCGTAGCTCGCGCCGAAATCGAGGTACTCGGTGCCGTCGTCGCTCGTCAGCGTGACACCGTCGCCCGAGTCTATCGTGATCGGCTTCTGGGAGTAGACGAATCCGCTCACGACTCGCTCACCCCGCGTTCGTCGTCCGCGTCGTCCGTGACGACGGTCTCGAGGCCCTCGGCGTCGTCCGTGACGCTGGCCTCGAGACCGTCGGTGGCAGTCGTGTTTCCGATCGCTCCGGGCGTGATCGTCGTCCCCGCCCCGTCGAGGGCGGTGAGGACGGGGTCGTTCGCGTTCGCATCGGCCACGACGATCGACGACGCGCCGCTTTCCAGGGCCTCCTTGGCCGCCATCACCTTCTTCGTCATGAACCCCGCCGCGGCGTCCTCGATCGCCTCGAACGCGGCTTCGGTCGTCGCCGATTCGATCAGCGTCGACGCGTCCTCGGGGTCCGCGTAGACGCCGGCGACGTCGGTCAGCACGACGAGGTCGGCTCCGAGCGCGCCGGCGACGGCCGCGGCCGCGCGATCGGCGTCGGCGTTGACGGCGGTGTAGTCCCCGTCGGACTCGGCGCCGAGGATCGGGCCGCCGACGACGGGGACGTATCCCCCGGCCAGGAGCGTCTTCAGCAGGTCGGCGTTGACCGACTCGATCGTCCCGGAGTGGTCGCCGCGTTTGATCTTCTTCTTGCCGTCCTCGAGTACCCTGACGGCGGATTTGCGCTTTCCGGCGAGGAGTTTGCCGTCCAGACCGGAGAGGCCGACCGCGTCGACGCCCTCGTTCTGCAGCGACTCGACGAGGTCCGTGTTGACCGTCCCGGCCATCGCCATCGTGAACGCCTCCATCGCCGTCTCGTCGGTGAACCGGCCGACGACGCCGCCGGGCGTCTCGACGTAGGTCGGCTCCTCGCCGAGCGCCTCGAGCGTCTCGTCGACGGCGGTCGAACCGCCGTGGACGACCGCGACCGGGCGACCGTTGGCCGACAGGTGCGCGACGTCGGCGAGCGCGCCCGCGGGATCAACCGCGCTGGCACCGCCGATCTTGATCACGACCGGCGTCGCCTCGTCGGCGGTCGTCGGCGTCTCGTCGGCGGTCATGGCGATCCCACCGGGTGGAGTCCCGCGAAGTCGAGCCCGGCCGTCTCCGCGAATCCGAGGGCAATGTTGGCCGCGTGGACGGCTTGCCCGGCCGAACCTTTCATCACGTTGTCGATCGCCGAAAAGACGACGACGCGTTCGTTCGACGGGTCGAGTTCGAAGCCGACCTCCGCGACGTTCGTCCCCGCGACGGCCTTCGGCTCAGGATAGCGATAGACGCCCGAGCCACCCGCGGCGAGGCGGACGAACGGTTCGTCTTCGTAGGACTCGCGGTAGGCCGACCACAGGTCGCCCTTCGAGACTGGGCCGTCGGGAAACACGTGACTCGTCGCGCTCGCGCCGCGCACCATGTCCACCGCGTGGCAGGTAAAGGCGACCGGGGTGCCGAGGAACTGCTCGATCTCGGCCTCGTGGCGGTGGCCCGTCGGCGCGTAGGGGCGGACGACGCCCGAGCGCTCGGCGTGGCTCGAAGCCGCGCCGCCGCCGGCGCCGCCCTCGGAGGATCCGACCTTGACGTCGACGACGATCCGCTCGTCGCCCCCGACCTCGTCCGCGACGCCTCCGTCGGTAGCGCCGGTTTCCCCGCCGAAAATCCCGTGCTCGAACAGCGGATAGAGCCCGAGGATCGTCGCGGTGGCGTTACAGCCCCCGCTCGCGATCAGGTCCGCACCCGGCAGGTTCGCACGGTTGAGTTCGGGAAGGGCGTACTCCGCTTTCGCGAGGTACGCGGGCGCGTCGTGGCCGTCGTACCACGCGTCGTACTGGGCTGCGGTGTCGAGGCGGAAATCCGCCGAGAGGTCGACCACGGTGTCTGCGACCTCGAAGAACTCGTCGATGCGACCCATCGAGACGCCGTGGGGAGTCGCAGCGAAGAGCACGTCAACCGATTCGAGGTCCGTCGGCTCCGTGTAGCGCAGCTCGGTCCCGCGAAGCGGCGGGTGGGTCGAGCCGACGCTCTTGCCGGCATTCTGGCGACTCGTCGCCTGCTGGATGTCGAAGTGGGGGTGACCAGCCAGCAGGCGAAGGAGTTCGCCGCCGGCGAAGCCGCTGGCGCCGACGACGCTCGCGGTGACCGTCTCCGCAGCCGCGTCGTCTGCGTCGGTGGCAGCAGCGGCTGAAGCCCCGCCGGTCATCAGTGGGTCACCTCCAGTTCGGTGCCGTCCGTCGTCTCGCCGTCTTCGCCGGCCGCTTCCGCTGCGGCCTTAGCTTCGAGCCAGTCCACGACCGCCGCGGGGACGTCGACGTCGACGGAGCCGTTCAGCGCCTTGAACTCGACGGTGTGGTTGACCTCGTGGACGGTGTAGCCGTCGTCGGTTTCCATGAGGTCGACGCCGAGCAAGCCGCCGCCGACGGCGTCGCTCGCCGCGGCGACCAGGTCCGCGATCTCGTCGTCGATTTCGAGGGCGGTCGTCTCGGCGCCCGCCGCGGCATTCGTGATCCAGTGGTCGGACGAGCGGACCATGCCGGCGATCGGCTCGCCGTCGACGGCGACGACGCGCAGATCACGGCCAGGTTTCTCGACGAACTCCTGGACGTAGAACACCTTGTGCTCGTAGTGCCCGAGCGTCGACTTGTGCTCCAGGATGGCCTCAGCGGCGCTGCGCGAGTCGATCTTCGCCATCAGGCGCCCCCAGGAGCCGACGACCGGCTTGAGGACGCACGGATAGCCGAACGATTCGATGGCCGCGAGGGCGCTGTCGGTAGTGAACGCGACGTTCGTCGCCGGCGTCGGGACGCCCGCGCCGTCGAGCGCGAGGCTGGTTCGGACCTTGTCTGCACAGACGGTCGCCGTCTCCGGGCCGTTCACCACCGGGACGCCGTAGGCCGACAGGAACTGCGTGACGTAGACGCTGCGGCTCGTCGCCAGACAGCGGTCGACGACGATGTCGAGGTCCGCGAGGATCTCGGGTGCCTCGTCGACTGCGAGTGCGAGGTCGCGGACGTCGATCTTCACGACCTCGTGACCGCGCTCGCGCAGTTCCGACAACAGGAGCTTCTCGTCCGCGCGGATGCGCGAGTAGAGTACCCCGATCTTCACGGTCACTCACCCCAGTCCTCTTCGAGCTCGGGGGCTCGATCGAGGACTGGTGGCGCCGTCTCGATCACTTCGAGTTCGACGCCGCAGGTCGTACAGTCGACGATCTCTCCAGCTTCCAGGTCGTCGTGCAGGGTCACGTCGGCCCCGCACTCGGGACATGTCGTCATGGTACTCCCACATCGGCGCTACGGGTACATAAATTCGTCGAACCTATCTGATAAATTATATATTTGTACTGTACACTAACAGTGTTTTCGAGCCCCATATACCGCGATTTCGTGTCGAATGTCAGTTCGATAGAATAGTGTCCCCTGGCGGGGACCGCGGCCGTCGCGGTCGCGGCCCGATCGAGCGATCCGCGCGCACCGAGCCCGATGCGCTGAGCGCCACCGTCGCCGTCTCAAACATAGCTCGAGACCACCTCCAGACGGCGCTCGTCCGCGGCCTGCAGGACGCCGATGTGGTCAGCGTACGTCTCACGATCGGCATCGATCGACGTGGTGACGGCCGCGAGCTGGTCGCGGACCGCCTCCGGAGCCGGCCCGCCCGCCGAGTCGCGACTCGCGACGCTCGCGGCGGGATCGAGCGCATCGGCTAGCGCGGTGGGGTCGACGAACGTGTCGAGCGGAACGTCGAGGTGTTCCTCGGCAGTCGCCGCGAGCGCCTCGCGGATCGAATCGTCGGTCGCCTCGGCCGCAGTCGCCGCCTCCGCGACGATCTCGTGGGCCGTGCGGAACGGAACGCCGCCCATTGCGAGCAGGTCAGCGACGCCCGTCGCCGTCGAGAAGCCCTCTCCGGCCGCCCCGAAGAGCGATTCCTCGTTCCACTCCGCGGTCGCGGCCGCGCCGGCGGCTACCTCGGTCGCCTCCGTGACGGCATCGACGGTCCCCCAGACGTGCGGCGTCGCGCGCTGCAGATCGCGGTTGTACGCGCGCGGGAGGCCCTTGAGCGTCGTCGTGAGGCCCTGGACGCCCGCCGCCGCGTCGCCCGCGACCGCGCGGACGAGTTCGAGGGTGTCCGGATTCACCTTCTGAGGCATGATCGAGGAGGTCGAGGCGTAGTCGTCGTCGAGGTCGACGAAGCCGCGGTTCGCGAAGACGATCAGGTCCTCGGCGAGTCCCGACAGCGTCGTCGCGAGCGTCGAAAGGGCCTGTGTCGTCTCGAGGAGCACGTCGCGGCTCGCGACCGCGTCCGTCGCGTTGGTAAGAACGGACGAGAAGCCGAGCAACTCGGCGGTGCGTTCGCGGTCGATCTCGAACGGCGTGCCGGCGAACGCGGCCGCGCCGAGCGGCGAGGCGTCCAGCCGCCCGAGGGTCTCGAAGAGGCGAGCCGTATCGCGCGCGACCGTCGACTCGTAGGACAGGGCCCACTGGGCGACGGTCGTCGGCTGGGCTGGCTGGAGGTGCGTGTAGCCCGGCATGATCGTCTCCGCGTGTTCCTCGGCGATCCCGGCGAGCGCCTCGCGCAGGGCGAGCGTCACCTCGACCGCGTCGAGGACGTCCTCGCGGAAACGGTAGCGAATGCAGGTCGCGACCTCGTCGTTGCGCGAGCGTGCGGTATGCATCCGCCCGCCGTCGGGTCCGACGTGGTCGACGACCGCCGTCTCGATGGCCTCGTGTACGTCCTCGCCGTCGGGCAGTGCGTCGTGACCCGCGCCTTCGATCGCCTCGAGGGCAGCGAGGATGGATCCGGCCGTCTCGTCGTCGACGATGTCGCACTCGGCGAGCATCACGACGTGGGCGCGATCGACCGCGATGTCGGCCGCAAAGATACGAGCGTCGGCTTCGAGCGACGAGAGGAACTCGCGGGCGGGGCCGCCGCTGAAACGATCGCGGCGAACGACGCTCTCGTCGGCGTCGACTTTCCCGTTCGTCGCGTCGGACCCGGTCATGCTCACTCCTCAGGTGTGCTATCGGCGGAACTGTCCGCAGTCGCGCCGCCATTAGTCGTCGTCCCATCGGTGGCCCCACCATCCGTTGCGAGCGTGGGCGATTCGGTCCCGTTCGCCTCCTCAGCCGCCTCGACGGCGGCGATCGACTCGTTCGCGAGGCGGCGCTGGAAGCCGTGGTACTTCGCGACGCCGGTGGCGTCGGACTGCTCGATCTTGCCCACCGCTTCAGTGTCGAAGGAGGCGTGCTCGGCCGAGTAAGCGGCGTAGGCGCTGTCGCGGCCGACGGCGCGCGCCTGGCCGCCTTCGAAGCGGATCGTTACGGTTCCGGTCACGCGCGACTGGGTCTCGGCGACGAAGGCGTCGAGCGCGCCGACGAGCGGCGCGTCGATCAGACCCTCGTAGGCTTTCTCGGCCCACTTCGCGTCGATCGTGTCCTTGAACTGGCGCTCTTCCTGCGTGAGGACGAGCGCTTCGAGCGCCCCGTGGGCGGCCAGCAGCGTCGTCGCGGCCGGGTGCTCGTAGTTCTCGCGCACCTTCAGGCCGAGCATGCGGTCTTCCATCGTGTCCGTACGGCCGACGCCGAAGGCGCCGGCGACCTCGTTGAGGTGCTCGACGAGGGAGACGGGATCGTAGGCCTCCCCATCGACGGCGACGGGGGAGCCATCCTCGAATTCGATCTCGATCTCGGCCGTCTCGCCCGACGGTGCGTCGGTCCACTCGTAGATCTCCTCACCGGGGACGTAGCTCGGGTCCTCGAGTTCCTTGCCCTCGACGGAGCGACTCCAGAGGTTGGTGTCGATCGACCAGTCCCCCTCGTTGCCACCCTCGACGGGCAGGTCCTTCTCGGCCGCGTACTCCTGTTCCCACTCGCGCGTGAGTCCGAGTTCGCGCACGGGCGCGATGACCTCCATGTCCGAGTCGCGCCAGACGGCCTCGAATCGGAGCTGGTCGTTTCCTTTCCCAGTGCAGCCGTGGGCCAGCCCCGTACAGTCGTGTTCCTCGGCGACCTCGAGGATGGCCTCGGCGATCACTGGACGTGCGAGCGCCGTCCCGAGCGGGTAGCCCTGGTAGGTCGCGTTCGCACGAACGCCTTCGAGACAAAGGTCGGCGAACGCCGCTTTCGCGTCGACCACGACGTGCTCCAGACCGAGTGCGTCGGCGGTCTCCGCGGCCTCCTCGAACTCCGATTCGGGTTGCCCGACGTCGACCGTGACGCCGAGAACGTCGTCGTATCCGTACTCCTCCTCGAGCAGCGGCACGCAAACCGTCGTGTCCAGTCCGCCCGAGAACGCGAGTGCAACGCGTGTCATATCGTACCTGAACGAATCAGCCGCGAACGGATAAATACACCGCTTTAGATTTAGAAAATAAAGTTCGTACGGCATGCTAACCGTATTCTAATGAAGAATGTGCGAGCGATGCTAGGGAAAATAGCATCAACCGGATACCGTGAAGTGAGAGTAAGTGTGGCCCTAGAGGGGCCGCCGCGGTCGCCGGGCCGCGTCGCTCGCGCGGGTGTCGAACCCGAAACGCGGCGCTGTCGTCATTACAGGACTCAAATGGTCCGAGCGGTTTAAATGGTGTGGTTCGCGCAACGGCAGCCACTGAAACGGCAGCCACTGACAGGGGATCAGGAGGCGGACGCATCCTCGTCACCGGAACCCGACTCGTCGGTATCTCCTGCAACCACGCGTCCGTCCGAGGTAGCGGCGGTCCGATCCGGCAGCGCCAGGACGTTCTCCCGACCGAGCCGAAACACCTCGATATCGCCGTCCTCACGCAGGTCACCGACGACCTGGCTCGTCTTGGCCTCCGTCCAGTCGAGTTCGGAGATCACCGTTTGCTGTTTCATTCGGCCGCCGTTCGCGTCGAGAAGGGTGAGAACGCGCTCTTCGTTGCTCATGAGGTCGGGCGGCGGAGCCACCGTCGGTGCGTCGTCCGCGTCGGTCATCGGCGCTCGCGGTTCCTCGTCGTCGCGACGAGCCCACCACAGGACACCAGTGGCGAGCACGACGATCCCGACACCAGCGACGAGAAGCGGGAGGACCGATCGCGTGGGCTCCGGGGGATCCGAGGCACGGGGCGGCGGTCCGTCGGGATACGCCGTCACCCGCGGTTCGTCTTCGAGGAAGTCCGTCTCGTCGCCGTGCCAGCCGACGACCGTCTCCCGTTCCGATTCGTCCGGCTCCGGTGCGACCGCCTGGAGGGAGTACCCCTCCGGCCAGCTGATCCTGAGGGTCGCGTCGTCCTCTAAGGCGAACTGCACGAGCGCGTCGCCGGCGTCACCGATCCACTTCGGTTCGACTTCCGCGAACGACGACCAGCGGAACGTCACGATCACGTCGCCGTAGGGCTGCGGCGTCATGCCCTCCCCCGTGCGTATCGCGAACTCCGAGGTGGCCATCTCACGACCGGTCGCGTTCCGGCCGGCCGCGACGGTGTCGTTCCAGCGGTCGCGCTCGCCGTCCAGGTAGCGCTCCGGATTCGCCTCCACGTCGTCCCGAACCTCGACCCACTCGTCGTCGGATTCGTTGTCCGACCGAAGGTACCGATAGGTGACGGTGACAGTCGCCGACCCGTTTTCCGCCACGTCGATCCGCGTGGTGACGCGGTCGAAGCCCGCAAGGTAGGGCACAGCCGTCTCGTTTTCCGGCGGAGACTCGTTCGCCTGCGCCTGGCGCACCGTCTCACCCATCGGACGTGGTGACGCGCGGTCGCGGTCCGCGACGACGAGACGAGACCCGAACCGATCACCGGTCACCCCGTCGGTCGCCAGGGCTCCGATCGGACGGTCACTCTCCGCGTCGACGACCGCGACGGAGCCGACGCTGAGCGCGCCCACCACGAGCGCAACGAACAGCACACCACAGCACACGACACGGGCCGGCCACGCGGCCATCACACGTCCCTCTGACCCCTGTCCATTAGACTGTTTTGTAATCGCGTAGCACACCCGGGCAGGTCGAAGCGGGCGTCCGACACCCCGTACCGGCAGGCGGTGCGCCGATGGCGATCCCCTCCGGCACCCGTCGCCACTCCGGTCTGCGGCCTGGACCTCGAAGCCGGGACGGACGAACGGTGGTTTTTTGACCTCGCCTCCGAATGAAAGGTGCCATGACACGAGATCGAGCGTCACTCGAGGTCGATACGCTCCTGAAAGTTATCCTATTGCTGGTCGCTGCCGTACTGGTCCTCGAAATCCTGGGTGAGATCGTGTCGCTCATCCCGGCGTTCCTCAGCAGCATCGTCACCCTCGCCATCGCGCTGGTAATCGTCCTGTGGCTACTCGACAGGCTCTAGGGTGGTACCGCGACGCATCGCCCGCGAACCGCCACGCTCATTGAACGCGCCCCCCAAATGCCGACGTGTACAGCGTCAACGCCCCCGTTCCGGGCCGGGTGCGCCAGCTCGCGAGTCGTCTCTACCCAGACCTCCACGGGTTCGACCGCGTCCGCGAGACGCACTCACTACTCGTCAAGCGGCTCGGCGACGCCGCTGACGTGTCCGAACTCCAGCGACGAGCACATCGCACGCTGGCGGGGACGCCGGCCGTGGAAGCGGCCGTCACCGGCGTCGAGTACTTTCCCGACCCACCCGTCGGCTCGGCCCCCGTCGTCTACCTCGCCGTCGAGAGCCCCGGCCTCGAATCGATCCACGCCGACCTCGCCGACGTCTTCGAACCCGTCCCGGACCTCGAAGGTGCGGACTACGTTCCGCACGTCACCCTGGCGCGCGGCGGCGACGAGTCGGCAGCCCGCCGACTCTCAGAGCGCGATATCGAACCGATCCGGTGGACCGTCTCCGAGCTCGAATTCTTCGACGGTCGCCATCGCCTGCCCGTGAGCCGGGTTTCACTACCCGCCTGACAGCGCTCGAACAACCGATTCGGGTCGGCCGACGCTGTGTTCGATCATCCCGACGGTTCGACCCTCCCCGTGTTCGAACGTTGGCCCGCCAGGCCAGTCGTCGCCCACCGAAGGACCACCACCATCACGACGTTCGTTACCACCCGAAACAATCATGTAGGAATGCATCGAACGGTGAAAGGAGAGTGTATGCCCTCCCCAGAGATGCGATCGGACGATCGAATCGCCGTCGGCTTCGGCTCCGTCCTAGCGCGGGTGATCGACTGATGGGCTACGACATCTCCCGGCTCCGGGGATGTACCGACGAGCCCATCTACGAAGTGACGATCGAGGACGGAACGATGCCGACGGCGGACCGACTCCGGTCGGCGTTCGACGATCTCGGCGACGTCTGCCAGCCCTGTTCGGATCGGCCGCTCGTCCGGATGGAGGCCCAGACGTTCGTCCTCACCGGGAACCTCGATACCGGACGCCTCCGGCTCCGGTGTCGATCGACCGACGGTGTCGACCCCGAGTCGGTCCGTTCGCAGTTCGAACGGCGGTTAGAACGGGCGTTCGACGGATCGTCGACGGAGTAATCGGCCTGGCGGTCGACCGACGTCGTGACCGCCACCGATCTGGCGTCGGGTTCTGCTACCCGGTGGCCTAGTCGTCCGGCCGCTCACCTCACGGTGCCGGTGGTTCGCCGTCGTAGGCGTCGTGGTCCGCGTAGAAGTTCCGCATGGCGAAGGTGAGTTTCTGGGGTTCGACGTCGAGCAGCTCATCGCGCGTCTCCATCGGGAACGTGCCGTTGACGCTGTACGTGCCGAGATCTCCCTTGGCGCGGCCGGAGTAGCGCCGATCGAGGAGGGCTCGCACGCCGACGTCGTCCGGCGAGCGGAGTACGCGACCGAGCGCCTGCCGGGTCTTCCGGACGGTCGGGATCTCGACGGCGTACCGCCAGCCGGTGTCCGTGCCGTCGAAAGCGGCATCGTAGGCGTCCTGGACCGCCTCCGCACGTTCGTCCAGGTGGGGGTACGGGACGCCGACGACGAGGACGGAGAGCGCGTCGTCGCCGTCGAAACTGACGCCCTCCGCGAGGGTACCCCACAGCGAGGTACAGAGCAGGCCGTTCTCGTCGGCGACGAACGCCGTCCGGAGGTCCTCGACGGCGACACCGGGTTCGTCACGATAGACCGTCGCGTCGACGAGCGGGTCGACCCGCTCGGCGTAGCGTTCGGCCTCGCCGTAGTTGGGGAAGAAGGCGAGCGTATTGCCCGGCGTCATCCGCACGGCGTTTCGGATCGTCGTCGCGACGGTGTCCTGGACGTCCGGATCGTCGCGCTCGCTCGCGAAGAGTGCTGGCGTCTCGACCGCGTAGGTGCGCCGGTTCTCCGGTGGGAAGTCGAGCCCGTACGCCATCGTGATCGGGTCGTCCAGCCCGAGGACGGCCTCCGTGACGTCGAACGGCTGCAGCGTCGCGCTCATGAGAATCGTCGCCGAGAGGGCGTCGAAGAGGTCGCCGGTGACGCGCGTTGGAAGACAGCTGTACAGTTCCGCACGGCCGTAGAGCTCGTCGGTCCCCTCGTCGCGTCGGACCGCGAGCACGGGGTAGACGCCCGCGGACCCGCCATCGTCCATCCAGGCGCGGACGAACTGGCCGGCCTGCACGGTCTGACACTCCGTCCGGGTGTCGCGCTCGCCGTTGCGGTAGGCCTCCTCGTACTCCTCGTCCAAGTCGCGCCCCAGCGAGACCGCGGCCTCGAGGTCGTCGTCGATCCCCTGGCCCGAATACGACTGGAGAAAGGTGAGCGTGAGGTCGTCGCGGCGATCGTCGTTGGCAATCGGGACGTCACGCCAGTTCTCGCCGACGCGCTCCCGGTCGCCGAACTGGAACGATCCATCGTACGTCCTGCACAGGGCATCGTGAAACGTCTCGATGACGTTTCGCGCTGGGCCGGCGCGCGGGTCGTCCGCGTCGTCGAGTTCGTCGAGTGCCGACGCAAACGTGCGCTCCGAACACTCCCGGCTGGCGTGATCGCGCGCGGCGTCCTCCAGGTTGTGCGCCTCGTCGAACACCGCGACGACGTCCTCGGGTTCGCGACCCAGCCAGCGGAAGAACGCCTCGCGGATCCCGGGGTCGAGCAGGTGGTGGTAGTTACAGACGACGAGATCCACCCCCTCGACGGCGTCTTTGAGGAGTTCGTACCCGCAGAGTCCCCGGTTCTCGGCGTACTCGTAAATTTCGTCGGGCGAGCGAACGTCCTCGAAGAGCCAGGCGTGAAAGTCCTCAGCGGCGCCGGGCTCGGTGAGGTTGTTGTGGTAGTAGTCACAGACGTTGCGTTCTTGTACGTCCTCGAGTTCGGCGTCGAGCGCGTCGAGTTCGTCCATCACGGCCGCCCGCGCTTCAGCGGCGTCGCCGTCGCCGGCCTGGCTCCGTTCTAAGAGTTCCTCCTGTCGGCGTTTCAGTTCCTCGTACTCGCGCTCGGTCTCGACGAGGTCGTGCGTGGCGTCGCGGAGCGTCTGGCACTCCTCGTAGCCGACGTCGATGTGACACATCGAGCCCTTCCCCTTGAAGACGACCGCGCGTACGTCCTCCGTCTCGACGATCGAGCGCGCCTCTTCGACGAACTGGCGCATCTGCTGGTGGACGTTCGTCGTGATGACGACCGTCTTGTCCTGCTCGCGCGCGACCGACAGCGCCGGGACGAGGGCGGAGAGCGTCTTGCCCGTCCCACAGGCGCCCTCGAAGAGCACGTCCTGGTCCCGGACGAGCGCGTTGTGGATCCGGTCCATCGCCTCCCGCTGATTCGCGTAGGGCTCGTCGTACGGGAAGAAGCGCTGGTAGTCGGCCGACTCGGACACGGCCGATGATAGGTTCCGCACCCGATAAAAGCGTTCGTCCGGTCGACCGGATGCGTTCGTACCATAGAGGAAGTGTTCCACCGTGTCGGTGTCAAGCCACAGTGCGCATGTATCGTGATCAGTGCCGTACGACACCATGACCGATTATTTTTATATAATTTAAAATGCACAGTGCAGTAATCTATGAAGAGAAGAGCCGTCCTCTGTGCAGCCTGTGCTCCGCTTGTGAGCGGTTGTGCGAATCGAAGAGGCAGCAACTCTAGCGTAGAAATATCGGAGATAAAATTGCAGAATCTTAGAGAGGAACGCGCAACAATAGGTGTTCTAGCCATAGTAGACGACGAATTACGGTATCACACGGTGCGAGACATTGACCCAGCAACTTCAACCGATGGAATAGTACACGCTGAAACGACACTGTTGGCTTTGCCTCAACTGGTAGGAAAGGATATAGAGATTATATCGATCGGCCCTGGGTCAGCACGGTTCGAGACGAGCGATTGGGGCTTAAAATCCCAAGCGATTCGGATCGAGGTCGAAGTCGAACGAGCCGGTGGTTTAACTATCGAATTCGCACATACGGAGTGACTGGACGGGGAACTCGTTCAGTTTCTTATGTACTCACGGTGAAAAATACATATGCGACGGGGTATAACCGCACGATGTGAAACGACGAGCGCTTCTCTCGGCACCCACGCTCGTACCGCTTGTCGGCTGTACCAGCTCGTCTCCAGCGACGATCGAGATCGAAGAACTGGATATCGAGAACACCGACCTCGAACCCCATACGCTCGGAATCAGCATCTCGTCATCTGACGGGATCGTTTTCCACGAACTAATAGAAATCGAACGATCCCGTCGAGCGGGTGGAACGACCCACGCAGGTCACCGAACCCTGAATCTTCCCGAGCTCCACGATACGTACTTCGAGGTCACTGCGATCGGACCGGACGCAGCTCAGTGGGATACGTCCGCGATAACGAAGAACCTAACACTCAAAGTGAAAGTCGTTATCAGGTCGGCCGAAGACGTCACAATTTACGTCAACGGTCGGTCCCCCGAGTAGTGGTGCATCGCCGAACCGCCCGTGACGTCCGGCGATAGTTCTACCCGGTGAAGTCTGCGGTGTTACCCCCCGTATCCGGCTCCAGGTACACCCGCTGCACCTGTCCGTCGTGGGCCTTCAGGGAATCCTCGATCTCGGCGATCCGTTCGTCCAGCGCGTCGACGTCGGACTCGAAGACCACGTCCGCGGTCACGAGCAGTTCCTCGGCGCCGAAGTAGACGGTCCGGAAGTCGACGACCTCGCGGACGACGTCGGCGTTCGCGACGATCTCGCGGAGTTCGCCCTCGGCCTCGGGTGAGAGGCTCTCGCCGAGCAGCAGGCGCTTGTTCTGCCAGGCGAGCGCGACGGCGAAGGCCATCAGGAGTACGCCGATGATGAGCGCGGCACCGGCGTCGTAGACCTCGTTACCAGTCGTCCGTGAGAGGTAGACGCCGAAGAGGGCGATCCCCGCGCCCGCGAGCGCGACGGCATCCTCGGTGAGTGCCGTCAGCGTCGTCACGTCGCTGGTCTTCGTGAATGCCTCGCGGAGTGACTCCCACTCGTACTCCTCCATCTGGGCGGAGATCCCCTCGTAGGCTTTCTTGAGCGCCCACGACTCGAAGACGATCGCACCGAGAAGGACCGTGTAGTTGACGTAGATGCCGTCGACGGCGCCGACGACGGGCAGCGGCGGGGTCTGCCCCATCGTGGCGTGCGAGCCGTGCATCAGCGCGTCGTAGCCGTGCCTGGCGCTCTCCAGGCCCGCGACGCCGAAGAGCATGACGCTGACGAGGAAGCTGTAGAAGAACTGCGCCTTGCCGTACCCGAACGGGTGTTGCCGGTCGGCCTCCTGGGCGCCGTAGCGCAGGCCGATCAGCAAGAACACCTGATTGCCGGTGTCGGAGATGGAGTGGTAGGTCTCCGAGAGCATCGCCGGACTCATCGTCAGGAGGTAGCCCACGAACTTCATCACGGCGATCGAGCCGTTGGCGATCAGGGCAGCGATCACGACGGATCTGCTTTCGGCCATCGGCGGTTCGTTCGAAGCGGGGCGATAAAAACGTAGGCCTCTCGCCGTCGTCCGAGTCCGGCCGGGACGCGAACCTCGCGGCGGTGTTCCAGCACGACCCAGAGAACCGAAAGAAACCTCCGCTCGACCGTCGAACCTGCCACCATGATCGCGATCTTCGCCGATACGCACCGCACCGAGGGGCACGGGCTCGTCGCCGAGGCGCTGGCCGCCGCGCGGGACGCCGACGCCATCGTCCACGCCGGCGATTTCAAGACGGAATCGGTCCTCGACGCGTTCCAGGCGTTCCCGGCGCCGCTCTTCGCCGTAGCCGGTAACGTGGACGAACCGGGCGTCGAAGAGCGACTCCCGACCGAGCGTACGGTCTGCGTCGACGGGGTACGAATCGCGCTGCGCCACCGACCCGACGGCGGCGAGACCGCCCTCGCGCTGTTCGGCCGGGAACGCGACGCGGACGTGGTCGTCTTCGGCCACAGCCACCGGCCGACGCTCGTCGAAACTGACGACGTCGTCCTCTGTAACCCCGGCAGCCACGCCCAGCCGCGCGGATTCCGACCGGGGTTCGCGACACTCTCACGAGAGAACGGGCGACTCCACATCACGATTCGCGAACCTGACGGGACGGTGATCGAAGACGCGACGCGCGCGCTCGACGACCGGTGATCTGACGCGAGTCGGGCCGAATCAGGGGGACAGACGACCACAGATCCACGCCGGATCGGTCGATAGACGGGGCTCGACGGGGCTGGTCGAATCGACGGATCGGACCGAAACTGCCCGGTGCGGTCTCCGTTCGGGTCAGGGCATCGGAGAATGCGTACGAGGGACGGCCGGGTACGTCAGCGGGGACGGTTTCTACTCGCGACGGCCCACCGGGAGGGCAGTGGGCAGGCGTGGTGGGCCGACACGGTGACCCGGCGCGGTCGATGGCGACCGCGCCGGGCGGCCGGTGAACGCTGGGCCGGAACGAACCGAGCGGCACGGACCGGAGGCGCCGCGGTGTGTCGGGCCCCCGGCCGGGACACGGCCGGCTCGGCGTCCGGCCCGGGATGTCAGGTTAGACCCCCGGACACGGTACGCCCCGATCGAACTCACCGGCGAGGGACGACCAGGGCATACCACCGCTTGGCCCCACGGAGAGTTATAACTCCGCCAAGGTAAAACACGAGTTTTACCCACGGCGATCCTCCGCCCGTCACTGGGTTTTGCCGAGCTGGCCCGTTACTGGGTTTCGGCGGTCAGGACCGCCACTGGGTTTCACCAGTCGAGCCAGTCACTGGGTCTCGTCGGTCAGGACCGTCACTGGGTTTCGCCGATCTGGCCCGTTACGGGGTTTCACCGGTCGGGTCGTGCTCGGTGACGGTCCCTCACGTCACTGCCGGTACCCGGCTGGCGCCACCTGTCGAGCCCGGATGGCCGAACGAACGTACCGTTTGCTCCACCGTCGGTCGCTCCGAAAGGGCTTTGCCGGCCCCTCATGTAGCGGTCGAGTATGCTGGAAACGATGACCGATGACCCGGTGATCCTCACGATCGTCGTCATCTTACTCGCCCTGATCTTCTTCACCTATCTGCTCCTCCGGCGGACCGTCCTCGAGTTCCGCGAAGGGATGGAGAAGTAGCCCCGCCTCGCCGCGGTGCCGGCTCACTCGAGCGCGGTTGCGACGCGGTCGGGGACGGCATCGACGGCTGCATCGGTCAGATCTCGGTGGGTGCAGAATCGGATCGTCGTCGGTCCGAACGGGGACGCCCGAACGCCCTCGGCCTCCATTCGGTCCAGGACGGCCGCCACGTCCAGTCCGGTCCCGGAGACGTCCGCGAAGACGATGTTCGTCTCAGGTTCGGAGACGTCGAAGCCGGAAACGTCGTCGAGACCGGCAGCGAGGCGCCCGGCGCGGTCGTGATCAACCGCGAGGTCGGAGACGTTCTCGAGCGCGTCGAGCCCGGGGCCGGCCACGACGCCGACCTGGCGCATCCCACCGCCCAGCAGTTTCCTGATCCGTCGGGCGCGTTCGACGAAGTCAGCGTCGCCGGCGAGGATGGAACCGACCGGCGCGCCGAGTCCCTTCGAGAGACAGAACATGACGGAGTCGACGTGGTCGGTGATCTCCGTGACTGGCACGTCGAGCGCCGTCGCGGCGTTGAAGACGCGCGCGCGCCGTCTAAGTGGACGGGCACGTCGCGTTCGTGGGCGGCCGTCGCCGCTGCGCCAATGGCGTCGGGTTCGATCGCGAGCCCGCCGCGGGCGTTGTGCGTGTTCTCGAGACAGAGCAGACCGGTTCCCGGTCGGTGGAGGTCCTCCTCGACGACGCCTGCGGCAACCTGTTCGGGTGTCGGGACGCCTCGCTCGGCGTCGAACGTACGGACCTGCAGCGCCGAGTGCTGGGCCAGCCCGCCGAGTTCGTACTTGACGACGTGACTCTTTCGGTCGGCGAGCACTTCCTGCCCGCGGTCGGTGTGGACGCGTGCGGCGATCTGGTTGCCCATCGTCCCCGTCGGGACGAACAGCGCCGCCGCTTTCCCCACGCGCTCGGCCGCACGGCGTTCGAGTTCGTTCGCGGTCGGGTCCTCGCCGTAGACGTCGTCACCCACGTCGGCCGACGCGGCGGTCTCGCGCATCTCGTCGTCGGGCGTGGTGACGGTGTCGGAGCGACAGTCGATCATGCCCCGGTCTACCCACCCACCGGAGAAAAAAGGGCCGTTCCCGGCCAGTGTGACGAAACCGGTACCCGGCGGCCGGTGGAGCGATTCACGCGAACGGACGACGCCGTTTTCGAGGACACAGACAGCACGAAGGCGACGGACGCGCTCAGCTCGACCTGCCGTCGATTATCGCTTCCAACGGCCGACATGGTCCGGACGAACGCTACGCAAACGTCAGTCGTCGAGGTCGACGGCGAGCGGGCGGTCGATTCCGGTCACGCGGATCTCTGCCCCGCCGTCGGGGCTCTCACCCGCCTCGACATCCCAGCCGTGGCCGCTCGCGACCTCGGCGACGATCGAGAGGCCGAACCCGGTCCCGTCGGAAGACGTCGTGTATCCGTATTCGAAGAGACGGTCGGTGGCCCCGTCGGGGAACCCGACGCCGTCGTCGGCGATGGCGAAGCCGTCGTCGATCGATCTGACGGTGATCGTCAGGTCGCCGGTCGAATCGGACCCGGATCCGTCGGCGTCGTCGGACGTCGCACCCTCGTCGGTGTCACCGGCGGTGTCGACACTCGAGCGGCTCGTGGAGTTGTGCTCGACCGAGTTTCGAAAGCAGTTTTCGAACAGCTGTCGCAGACGACTCGGGTCGGCGTCGACGGTCCGGGTCGTCGCGAGCTCGAGCGAAGCAGAGGGGGTCGAGACGTCGTTCCACGCGAGAGTGGCGATTTCGTCCAGGGCCACCGGTTCCGTCTCCGAGACGGTCCCACCCTCCCGCGCGAGCGTCAGTACGTCTTCGATTATCGCGAACGCGCGATCGTGAGCCTCCTGAACGGGGTCGAGCATCGACAGATCGTCGGTCTCTTTCGCGTGATCGACGTAGCCTGACGCCACGGTGAGCGGGTTCCGCAGGTCGTGACTGACGACGCTCGCGAACCGATCGAGGCGCTCGTTCTCGCGTTCGAGTTCGCGTTCCCTGGCTTTCAATTCGGCGAGGTCCGTGTAGATCAGGTAGCCGATCCGTTCGTCGTCCGCGGGGACGGGGACGCTCCGGAGCAAGAACGGCCGGACGCCGTCTGCGGTCTCGCGGACGACTTCGGCGTCGATCCGCGTCTCCGCGGCGATCGCTGCGTATCGCTCGCGCGCCTCGTCGCGGTGTTCGTCGGGAACGAGCAACGCGAGCGTCGACGTACCGATCGCGTCGTCCGGTTCGACGCCGAACAGGCTGACGAACGCCGAGTTGACGGCTTCGATCCGGGGCTCACCGTCGACGAGGCGGTACTCGATCGCCGGATCCGGAACGTTCTCGAAGAGCGCCGCGAAGTGATCGCGTTCGATCGTCAGCGCGTCCTGGTAGCGGGTTCGATCGAGCGCGTCCGCCACGTGTGCCACCAGCAACTCCGCGAGAGTGAGGTCCGACTCGTCGTAGTAGCCCTCCTCGGTCGAAATCGCCTGGAAGACGCCGGACTCACCGAGGGGGATCGAGAGCGCCGATCGGTACGACGCGTTCGTCGGAATCGCCTCCGGTTCGGCAGAGACATCAGATATAAGATAACTCTCGCCGGTCCGGATGGTCTTGCCGGCGATCCCGTCCGTCGCGTCGGCGAGCGGGACGTCGACGTCGAGTTCCGGCGCCGTCGCCGCGCGGGCGACGATCTTCCCGTCCTCGACTTCGGCGATGTTACAGGCGTCGAACGCGAGGATCCGTTCGGCGCTCTCGACCGCCAGTTCGAAGATGTCACTCTCGTTCTCGACGGCGTCCATCCGCGTCACGATGTCGTGCAACCGGTGTAATTTTCGATTGGCGTCGTCGCGATCCGGCAGGGTCGCCGGGCCAGGGACCCCCGACCGAACGCACACGAGTCCGAGGTCGACACCGGAGACGGGACGCGTTTCGAACCAGAACGTCCCATCGCCGACCGGAAACTCGCGGTCGCGACGGTCACCCTCGACGGCCGCGGCGTAGTTCGCCGACAGGTGCGCGGCCGTCGAGGGCGTATCGGCGAAGACGTCGGTGACGACTCGACCGGAGAGGGCCGACGGGTCGAGCCCTTCGGCGAGTGATTCCCCCGCCGCCGCGAGGTGTCGGCCCGTCTCGTCGAACACCGCGACCAGCCGATCGTCCGCGAACGATTGGAGGATGCCCTCGACCCCAGCCGATGTCCGAAGTGAATCGGAACGCCGCCTCGCCGTCGCAGCGACGGTCCGGATCCGGTTCGCGAAGACGGCGACCGGTTCGTCGCTCGCCACCACGTCGGTCGCACCTGCTTCGAGCACCGCCGTCGACTCGCGACGGTCGGCTGTACACACTACGACTGGAATCTCGGGGACCGATCGTCGCACGGCGTCTATAACCGCGACCGGGTCGAGGTCGGCCCCGACGACCACACACGCAACCGTCCGCTCGTCGAATCCCGTCCCCTCGTCGAACCACGCGACCGCCGCGTCGGGACCAGGGACTGTCGCGACGTCGAACTCGCCAGCCGCACGGAGCGCCTCCGCGTCCACGTCGTCCTCACCGACGACGAGGACGCGCAGACCAGTCCCGGACATACACGAAACTCGCGTGTCACGCCCTTGTAAATTGTGGCACGGGCCTCGCCACGTACGGCCAACGGCCGGCGACCGATCAGAGCCATGCGTAGAACGGTTCGATAGCCTCCGATCGGTAGATCGACCCGTCGTGAACGACCAGGTACCGGCGCATTTCGAAGAGTTGCTTGAGTTCAGTCCACTCGAGCGTGACGTCGAACGTACTGCCGCCGAACTGCCAGTGGTCGAGCGGCGGTCCCCCGAAGGCGAATCCGGGCTCGGCGTCGCGCACGTGAAGGCGGACGGTGACGGCTCCCTCGTGTTCGGCCACGACTTCGAGTGGTAACACCGGCCCCTTTCCGAAGCTGGTCAGCGCGACCGTTCCGTCGCCGACGAGGCGGGCGACCGGTCCGTCCTCGACGGTGAGTGACGCGTATCGTCGCGACAGTTCGGCGGTGAACCCGCTTACTAACCCGGTTACGAGCGGGGTTCGTACCGTCGAGATCGGTTCGGACGTGAGCGTCGCTCGACGCTCGTCCGGGTCCGCGGAGGCGGCCGAATCGAGGGCCGGACCGTCAGACGGCCACGTCAGGCACGCGACGCTGCCCGCCTCGACACACTCAGAAGCGGTCTCGTGTGCACCGAAGTCGTCCAGAACGGCCGTTTTGACGTCGAACGTGTCCGCTTCGGCCGGCCGAAGGTGACCCTCGGCGCAGGGGATGCCGTCGCGACACGGTCCGAAGACGTACAGCAGGTCCGTCCCTCGGGCGGCGATCGCCTCGAGTGCTTCCCGGTCGGGTGAGCGGTGGACGGTGACGTCCGTCGAGGTGATCGGATCGCTCTCACAGCCGGTCACGACCTCACGACAGCTGTCCGCCCAGCCCGTATCGGGCGTGACGACGTCGACGGTCAGTTCGTCCCCCGGTTCCGCGTACCGTTCCCGGTTCGTGTACGCGGTCGGCGTCACCCGGAACGTACCGGCAAGCGGGTCGGGGCCCATCCAGCCGACGTACGGACCCGCCGGCTCACCCCGTGGATCGGGAGCTGGCGGTGGGAGCGTCGGGAGGGGCTCGACCGGTTCGGCGACGTCGCCATCACCGCCACCGGCGGCCGCCATCGTCGGCTCCCGTCGATCGGGACTCCCGCCGGGGAGGTACGGCTGAGTGAGTCGACTGACGAGAGAGGGTAACGCTCGTGCATTCTCGACGGTCGGGTCCACGTAGACGGCCGACGACCAGTCGGGAAAGATGGCCGAGACCGATTCGAAATCCAACTGGAGGTACGTCGCCAGACGCGCGGCCAGCGGCTGGTCGTAGCACCGTTCAGGGTCGAGGGCGAGCGTCGTGAGTGCGTCCGCCTCGAACAGGTCCCAATCGTACTCGACGACGTTCTGAACGAGCATATCGAGGAAGACGATCCGCCGGAGGAGTGCTGCTGTCTCGTGTTGAAATCGCGGGAGGGGCGAGAACGGTCGGTCCAGATCGACCGACGGTGCGAGTAACCGCGGTCGCTCCCGGTCGGAGACGGTGACCCGAGCGCCGAGATACGTCGCGAGCGACGCCGCCGGGACGATCGCGTCGAGCGAGTCGGGGAGTCGGAGTTCGATACCTGTCTCGGTCACCGCCTCGGCGACCGTCGACGGAACGTGAACGGTGTCCCCGTATCGAACGCGAGGAGGGTGGTTCCTGGCGAGAGACATGGTTCGTTTCGGCGACTCCTCAGCATACTGGTACGAAAAGGTCGACAGTGCCGCCGCCAGGCCCGTCGGCGTCGGCGGCACAGTGACCGTGTCCCTGGGCACGTTGAGCGGACTTCGAAAGCCGATCGTGACCCGCGTCGGCTGGGGAAACGAGAGCGTTCCGTTCATGGTCGCGTCCTGCGAGAGCGTGGCCGGGCCCGAGAAGGCGATGAACGTCTCGATGGCAGAGAACAACTGCACGAGAAACGATCCGTCGTCGACGACCCGCTCCTCGCGAGCAGCGACTCCGTCGTGGCCGCGGGTAGAACCGTCCACGACCGTGGCGAGCGACGTCCCACCGGACGAGTACGTGAGTCGGCTGACGTGACCCGACACCGTCTCGTCGAGCGCGAATGGGATCTGTCGATCGGTCTCGATCGGGTCCCAGCCGACGACGCCGATCGACGAGACGTTGTCAGCGCGGTCAGTCGCGCGAATCGTCGTATCGAGATGCTCGACTTCGAGGACCGGACGATGTTCTCCCGACACGTCGTAGACTCTCCGCCGGTGTCGGCATAGGTGTACTGGTCAGCACACCACTCGACCGGATCCGACCGTGACGCGATCGTCGACCGGCCGTAGAGACGGCGAAGCGAAAGCCGTATGCGACCGGTGACACAAGCGAGCGACATGGATCCGCGTATTCGGGAGCACGCAGCCGTCGTAGCGAATCACTCCGTCGACTTACAGGAAGGCGACACGGTCGTCGTCGACGCCCACCCGGTCGCCGAGGACCTGGTCGTCGCGCTCTTCGAGGAGATCGGCGACGCGGGCGCGAAGCCGCTCTGGACGGTAAAACGCGCCGGGAAGCGACCTGATCGCGCGTTCCTCCGGTCGGCCGACGGGGCGTTCGAGACGCCAGAACACGAGCTCGCGATGATGGAAGAGACGGACGTCTACATCGCCGTCCGAGCGGGGACGAACGCCACCGAGACCAGCGACGTCGATCCCGCGACGAACACCGCGTACCGACAGGCCTACCGTCCAGTGCAAGAAGAGCGCCTGAGCAAGCGCTGGTGTCTCACCCAGTACCCCGCACCGGCCAACGCCCAGCTCGCAGAGATGAGTACCGAAGCGTACGAGAACTTCGTCTGGGACGCCGTCAACAAGGACTGGGCCGACCAGCGAGACCACCAGGAACAGCTCGTCGAGATCTTAAATCCCGCGGACGAGGTCCGGATCAAGAGTGGCGACGAGACGGACCTGACGATGTCCATCGCGGGCAACCAGGCCCTCAACGACCACGGGAAGCACAACCTGCCCGGCGGCGAAGTCTTCACCGCACCACTCCCCGACTCCGTCGAGGGCACCGTCCACTTCGACATGCCGCTGTACCACGAGGGTCGCGAAGTGACCGACGCCTACCTCGAGTTCGAGAACGGGGACGTCGTCGCCCACGAGGCCGGCAAGAACGAAGCGGTCCTCACAGAAGTGCTCGAAACAGACGACGGCGCCCGTCGGATCGGCGAACTCGGCATCGGCATGAACCGCGACATCGACGAGTTTACCTACAACATGCTCTTCGACGAGAAGATGGGCGACACCGTCCACATGGCAGTCGGACGCGCCTACCCCGTTACCGTCGGCGACGGCAACGAGGTCAACGACTCGTCGACCCACGTCGACATGATCGTCGACATGAGCGAGGACTCGTTCATCGAGGTCGACGGCGAGCGCATTCAGGAGGACGGGACGTTCGTGTTCGAGTAGCGCGGTTCGGAACGAGCGAAGCGAGTGAGAACCGCGAACATACGAGCGGTGAACGGAGTGAGCCGCGAGGAGCGAGAGTCAGAGCGTGCGCGGTTCGGAACGAGCGAAGCGAGTGAGAACCGCGAACATACGAGCGGTGAAACCGCGAGATAGCGAACGGTGAGGAACGACCCGTGAGCGCCGACGGCGCGAGACGTTCAGCTACGTGAACGGGGAGCCGGAGCTATCGAGTGACGGATCCTGGAGGGGTTCGAACGGCGCGGTCGACTCGTCCGGAGACGGCAGGGTTAGCTCAGGTAGTACGCCGCCAGCAGGATCGCGACCATCCACGAGGCACCAGCGAGCGCAGCACCCAGTCCGATCGCGGCACTCTTCTGGTCCTCGGAGAGCGCCGACGGTTTCACGTACGGGCCGATGGCGATCGCGGTGAAGAACACCATCGACAGGACGAGGAACGCCGACGCGGCGATCGTAATCAGGAAGGTCGGATCGACGCCACCGAGGAGTGCGAGGTCGGTCGACAGTGCGAAACGCTGCATATGGATCTCTAGATGATGCATTCGGCTCGTCGTATTTGTAGCCCCCGGTTTCGGCGAGTGTCCGCTCCGGGTCGATCCGGACGTGTCGGCAGTGGGCCGACGCATCGCGTCGGACCGATCCCCAGGTGTGATGCCATACAGGGTTGCCGACAGTCCACCCAACTTCGCACGTGGACATAGGCGTATCGGAGGACGTCGTCGTGGACGCACGGCGGTTGCGTGGACGCAGTGAGACCCGGTATGGCGTCTCGGTGTGTCCATCCCACCGCCACGGATGCGGCTACCGAAGCCGGCACCCGTTATTCATAGAAAATGCAGAGGATATATGTACGAATAGATCTAATAATAGGACGGATGTCAGACGCAAGCAAACGGACGAGCGGAGAATATACGCCCGGTACGACCGAACCGGCCGGCGCGCCGGGCGAGCGCCGATTGGCGGGTGCCCAATCGGCGTCGACCGGCCAGTCGTCGGGTCACAGCGTCGCCAGTCCCGTGGCGAGGCGAACCGGATGAGCGACTCCGCGCCCGACGACGAGTCGATGGACGGCGGCTCGGTCGACTGGGACGCGCTCGACCCGGCGGACCTGACAGCGTTCGATATGAGTGAGGTTCCGGACGACGCGTTACCGACGGACACGCGCTGTCCGAAGTGTCACTGGCCCGTTTTCCAGGTGACGATGACGGAACCGACCACGCGAGTGCTCGGTCCCTGCGGGTGTCGCGTCGGGACGGATCCGTAGCCGCCGTGAGCGTCCGCGATCCGGCGTCGCCTCCCCTCTAACGGTACGGAACGGTCACTCGATAGGCCGACCGGTGCTGGTGCGACGCTCTCGGTGTGTCATCGACGATCGACCGGTTCGTCGAACGGGTTCGTCGTACCCGCAGCCGCGGGACCGACGGCGACGACGATCGAGAACAGCCAGCCGAGCAGGAATCCGTAGAGTACGTGCCCGACGAGGCTCGAGAAGGCCGCTGCCGGGAAGACCGACTCCCCGCCGCCGCTGACCGCGATCAGGATCGACTGCGAGATGACGGGCAGGAGCGTCCAGACGAGGAGCCCGAAGACGAAGCCCGCCAGGGCGAACCGGGTGTGCATGCCCATCGCCGCGATGGCGTCGGTTTCGACGTCCGCGCTGAGAGTTCCAAGGACCGGATCACGCGTGACGAGAAACCCGAAGACGATGCCGAGGACGAGGCCGTGAATCAGGTGAAACAGCAGGCCGATCGACCCGGGATCCACGCCGTAGATCGCGGGAATATCTTCCCGCACGATGGTCGGTTCCACGAGCCAGAGGATCGCACCGAAGACGGCGGATCCGACGAGGCCACCGATCGCGCCGCCGACGAGCCAGTTCAGCGTCCCGCCGAGCCCTCGCCTGGCCCGGGTATCCATCTGGGTACTCATAGTCGCTCCACACCGACCGGCAGGAAAAAGGGCCGGGTAGGCACTCGCGGGGTTCACCCTGGACCGCTACACGCGGAGGTGATACTGACGGAATCACAGAATGGTGGCGGCGGTTAGAGGTCCCTGTGTCCGCGTTCGAGCGACGAGCGCGTGCGAGTCGTCGAGAGCGCCCGGATCCACAGCGCGTTGGCACAGATCGCCGCGAGTGCGGTTCCGACCAGCAACGTCGCGAAGTACCACGGCTTGGCCTGGACCACCGCGAGTCCGGTCGTCGACGCGGGGACGATTCCGAGTGCGAGCAGGTAGAACGCAGCCAGCAGACCGAGCGACGCTCGTCGGAACCCGTGCCAGTAACACAACCCAACGAGGATACCCGCCAACAGGCCGAGCTGACCGGCGTGCAGTTCGGGAATCGTGCTGAAGATCGACGACAGGACGGTCTCGACGGTGGCCATTCCTATCGGGACAGTGCCGGCCTGGCCCCTACATCGTTCCCTGTACGTGGCCACCAGCTAAGTGCGCGATTTCGGGACGGGACACACTGTCCGTGCTCACTGGGCGGTGTCAATTTGCTCCGACTCCCGATCGACCGTGTTCGGATCGACCGACTCCGGTTCGATCCGCGAGAGGCGCATCGCGTTGCCGGTGACGCCGACGGTCATCCCGGCGTCGCCTGCGAGGACGGCCAGCCAGATGGGGACGAGCCCGAAGGGAACGCCGACCGCGAGGGCGGCCTTGATCCCGAGGCTGGCCCAGATGTTCTGCCGGATGACGCCGTTGGCGTCGTGGGCGAGTTCGTAGAGGTAGGGGAGTTTCGCGATGTCGTCGCCCATGAGGGCGATATCGGCCGTCTCCAGGGCCGTATCGGTCCCCGCGGCGCCCATCGCGACGCCGACGGTGGCGGTCGCGAGCGCGGGGGCGTCGTTGATGCCGTCGCCGACCATCGCCACGCCGCCGGTGGTGGTTCCCCTATCGGCCATCCGTTGCTCGTCGCCATCGTCGTGGTCGTCCATCAACTCCTCGATGGCTGCCACCTTCTCCTCGGGGAGGAGTTCCGCCCGGTAGTCGTCGACGCCCACCTGCTCGGCGATTGCAGTGGCCGTCCGCGCGTTGTCCCCGGTGAGCATGACGGTGCGCTCGACGCCGAGATCGCGTAAGCGCTGGATGGTCCGGTTCGCGTCGGGGCGGATCTCGTCCGCGACGGCGATCACGCCCTCGAGTTCGTCCGCGGTGCCGACGAGGACGACCGTCTTGCCCTCGGCCTGCAGTTCGGGGACGGTCTCCTCCAGCAGGTCGAGGCAGTTGTTCCGGTCGCACAGGTCGCGCGCCGTCTGCGTGACTACGCCACCGTCGGTCGCGGCGTGGACGTGCGAGAGATCGAAGCCGAGGTCGTCGAAGAGGCCGGGTTTACCGGCGAAGTGGGTCGTCCCGTCAAGGTCGGCGCGGACGCCCTTTCCCGTGAGGCTCTCGAAGTCGGCGACCTCGCGCTCGGCGACGCCCGCCTCGTCGGCCGCGTCGACGATGGCCTCGCCGATCGGGTGTTCGCTGCGGCGTTCGAGCCCGCGTGCACAGCGGAGGACGTCGTCCTCGGTGTTGTCGGACAGCGGGACGACGTCGGTGACGGTGAGTTCGCCCTTCGTCAGGGTACCCGTCTTGTCGAGTGCGACGACGTCGACTGCGCCCATCGCTTCCAGGTGATTCCCACCCTTGACGAGGACGCCGTTCTTCGCGGCACTCGTGATGCCGGAAACGACGGAAACGGGCGTCGAGATGACGAACGCACAGGGACAGGCGAGCACCAGCAGCGTCAGGCCGTAGACGACCGCCGTCGGCCACGTGGTCCCGAGGACGGCGGGACTGGCGAGCGTGACGACGATCGCGAAGGCGACGACGACGGGCGTGTAGTAGTCCGCGAAACGCTCGACGAACTGCTCGCGCTCGGTCTTGTTCGCCTGGGCGTCCTCGACCATGGCAACGATCCGCGAGAGCGTGTCGTCGCCGGCCGCCGCCGTGACCGACACTTCGAGGTAGCCACCCTCGTTGATCGTCCCGGCGTAGACTTCGTCACCGTCGGTCTTGTCGACGGGGACGCTCTCGCCCGTGATCGGCGCCTGGTTGACGGCGCTCACGGGTTCCCCGTTCGCTCGAGGGATCTCCGATCCATCGCTGCTCTCGCCGTTGACGACCGTGCCATCGGTCGGGATCTTCTCGCCGGGTTTGACGAGGACGACGTCGCCCACGTCGACCGCCTCGACGGGAACCGTCACTCTCTCGCCGTCGCGCCGCACGGTCGCCTCGTCCGGCGAGAGGTCCATCAACTCCCGCAGGGAGTTGCGCGCCCGGTCCATCGAGGCCGTCTCCAGGAGTTCGGCGACGCTGAAGAGGAATGCAAGCGTCGCGGCCTCGAAGTACAGCGCCTCGCCGAACGCGAGACTCGCGAGCAGGGCGCCGACGATCGCGGCCGACATGAGGAAGTCGATGTCGAGGTTGCGGAGCTTCGCCGAGTAGTAGCCCCCGCGGAGGATCTCCTGGCCGCCCACGGCGACGGCGACGAGGAAGAGCACGTCCGCGAGGAAGAGATCGGTCCCGACGAGCGTCCCGACCTGGACGTTGGCCCCGTGGAGGAAGAACTCGAAGAGGAGGCCGAGTGCGAGGAAGACGCCGCTGATCCCCGTCTTGATCCCGCGCGAACTCGTCCAGATGGCCGGCGACTCGTCGGCGTTCGAAGGGTTCGCACTGGCCGCGGCGCCCGCACTGGGTGCGCCTGCGCCGGCTTCGCCGCCGGTGGTCGGCGCACTATCGCCGGCCGAGTCGGCTACCGCGTATCCGGCACCCTCGATAGCGCCGGCGATCTCCGCGTCAGTGGTGTTCTCGGCGTCGTACGCGACCGAGACCGAGCCGGTCGTCGGCCGCAGGTCGGCCTCGGAGATGCCATCGACACCACCCAGCGCGTTCTCGACCTTCCCCGCACAGGAGGGACAATCCATCTCGGGGACCGAGAACTCGGCGACGGCCGGGTCAGGATCGGGCGGGTTGTCGTCCGTCGAAGTCATTGAATCTGCCTAGGTGCCGGATTTTTATTAATGTAGCTACCATATACCCGGTCCAATCTAGCCATCATTAACAAATTATAGGCCCAGATTTAACAATCCCTCCAGCGTAGTGGCCGGGTAGCGACCGGGGACTCGGCGCTCACTCGATCCAGACGGTCTTGCGGTTGACGAACTCGTGAATGCCCTCCTTCGAGAGTTCACGGCCGTAGCCGGAGTCCTTGACGCCGCCGAAGGGGACGCGCGGGTCGGACTTCGTGAGCTGGTTGATGAAGGTACAGCCGGCGTCGATCCGGCCGGCGACGCGCTCGCCACGGTCGCGGTCTTCGGTCCAGATGGACGCGCCGAGTCCGAAGCGCGTGTCGTTGGCCTTCTCGATGGCTTCGGCCTCGTCCTCGACCGTGAAGACCGATGCGACGGGCCCGAAGAGTTCCTCGCTGTCGGCCGGACAGTTGGCCGGGATGTCGGTCAGGACCGTCGGCGGGTAGAACGCGCCCTCCCGGTCCATCGGTTCGCCGCCCGCGAGAACGGTCGCGCCGGCCTCGACGCTCGCCTCGACCTGTTCGTGGAGGTGTTCCATCGCCCCCTCGCTCGACTGTGGGCCCACGTCGGTGTCTTCGTCCATCGGATCGCCGACGGTGAGCGCCTCGATCTCGTCGACGAGTTTCTCGGTGAACGCCTCGGCGACGGACTCGTGGACGATGAAGCGCTTGGCGGCGATACAGGACTGACCGCCGTTCAAGTTTCGCGCCAGTGCGCCGGTCTCGGCGGCCGCGTCGAGGTCGGCGTCGTCGAAGACGACGAACGGGTCGCTCCCGCCGAGTTCGAGGACGGTCGGTTTCAACTGGTCGCCAGCAGTCTGCGCCACGGCGCGACCCGCCGGGCCGCTCCCGGTGAGCGTCGCCGCGCGGACGCGCTCGTCCTCGACGATGTCGTCCACGAGATCGGAGGGGATGAGCAGTGACTGGAAGACGCCCTCGGGGAAGCCCGCCTCGCGGAAGATCTCCTCGATCGCGAGCGCACAGCCGGGAACGTTCGAGGCGTGTTTTAACAGCCCGACGTTGCCCGCAGCGAGCGACGGCGCGGCGAAGCGAAACACCTGCCAGAAGGGGTAGTTCCACGGCATGACCGCCAGGACGGGGCCGATCGGGTCGTACTGCGTCTTGGCCGTCGTTCCCGGCGGGCTGGGGTAGTACTCGTCGGCGAGATAGGCTTCGGCGTACTCGGCGTAGTGTTCACACCCCCACGCGCACTTCTCCACCTCGCTCTCGGCCTGCGAGATCGGTTTGCCCATCTCCCGGGTCATCAGTTCGGCAAACTCTCGCTTGCGATCGCGAAGGATTTCCGCCGCGTTGACGAGCAGCTCCTGGCGGTCGCGCATCGGAACGTCGCGCCAGTCTGCGTACGCGTCGGTCGCGCGGTCGAGCGCCGCATCGACGTCGTCCGCCGAATCGGCCTCGTAGGTGTCGATTCGTTCGTTCGTCGCCGGGTTCGTCGTCTCCATGTCGCGGAGGTTACACGGACAGGCCTATCAGTGTTCCCTCGACGGCACGCGTCGGCGAGTCGTTTCGATCGGCCGTCGTACCGAGTACGGTGTGATCGGTCGGGCCGCCGAAGTCCTCACATCGCGTCGCGAACCGTCCGTGCCGAGCGGGCGAACAGCGCCCCGACGCTCTCACGGCGGGCGACGAAGAGGGCGATCCCGAGGACGACGTAGACGGCCGTGTAGGCGTAGAGGACGAGCATACTGAGCTCGTTGGCTGTCGATTCGGCGTACGTCTGGATAATGAAGAACTCGACGAGCACCTGCGAGAGGAACAGGCCGAGCAGGCCGACCGCCTCGCGAGTACTGATCTCGAAGTTGGTCAGGATCGCGATGGCGAAGAAGCTCTGGGCGGCCGTGATCCAGATCTCGGCGGCCTGTTTCGAGTCGAACGGGAGCGCCTCGACCGCGCCCGCGGAGATGGAGTAGACGATGGCGAGCGTCCCGATGAGGAGCGTCCACTGATTCAACTTCGACGAGATGAGCGCGTTAAAGCCCGCGGTCGTCCGCGCCTTGTTCACCAGATAGGCGACGACGATGAGTTCCGGGCTCTCGGATGCCAGCGGCGCCAACCACTGAATCATGAAGAATTCCGGGATGCCGTTCTGAATCCCGACCTGCTCCAACCCTTCCGCAAACGGGTGGACCGCGGTGAAGATGATCGCCCCGGAGAAGGCAAAGCCCCCGAGGACGACCGCAGCGCGGCCGAGTTTCGGGTACTGCTGGAAATACGCGGGAACGCCGCCGTGCTCCTCCGGTTCCTCGACGTCGCCGCGGACGATCACGACGAGATAGGTCACGTAGAGGCCGACGAGGACGACCGTGTCCACGATGCCGATGCCACCGGCGAGGGGGACGAAGAAGGCGACCGCCGTCGCCGCGAGCAAGAAGACGATCTCGAGGGAGAGGTCCCGGTCCAGCGTGACGACGTCGGTGAGAAAACCGTTCCGGTGGTCGACCGCCGGGTCCGAGCCACCACGAGCACGATAAATGCTGTAGAGGGCGATCCCGGACCAGCCGAGACCGATGAGGATCCGGTTCGCGCCGGTCATGTTCGCGACGGCGAGGTTGGCCGCCTCAGGATCGCCGGCGCCGGCCTGCCAGGCGTAGAGCGCGTCGACCGCGTACTCCGGGGCGACCGCCAGCACGGCCAGGACGGCGATGGCAAACGCCCGTGGGACGTCCTTCTCGGCCGTTTCCGCGGCCCACGCCAGCAGGAACGACGCGCCCAGAATCGACGCACCAGCGACGAGGACGGCGATCCCCGCACCGATGTTAGCACCGGGATGAACGGTGCCGTAGCCGCCGTACGAGAAGAACGTACCGAGCCAGGGAACGGTCAACAGAACCGTAACGGCGACCGCGACGAGCGGGTGGCGCAACCGGCGTGACATTGATCAGTGGTGACTGGACGCCCCCAATATATAATCCACAAGATATTCGCTCGATCGCCACAGACAGCGTCGAGAACGGGCAGGACGCACGAACGCCCCAGTTGCCGGCCAATCGGGAGAAGTCACCGTAGAGGCACTCACAGAGTCAATTCCGGCCGATACAGGGGGAGATGCGGGGCAATCAGTCCTCGGGGAGGTACTCGACGGTCGCGTCGGCCGCACTCCGTTTCACGCTCTCGATGCCGCGCTCGGCTCCTTGTTTCGAGGTGTATCCCTCGCCGCTATCGGCGATGATTCGGCCGTTCCTCGCGACGAGTCGCCAGCGCCACTCGTCCGCACGGTCGCGAAACACTTCGAAGGTTGCCGAGTTACTCATACCGTCCCGATGCAGGCCGTCGGCACTAATAGCCCCGGGTCGCCAGCGCAGGTCCGTATCGGGACGATTGTGAATAGGTGACGCAGTCCGACCGTGGCGGGTCGCGACCCGGGTCGGCCGGTCACGTCTCCGGGATGACCGTCACCGGGACGCCCGCGCGCCGGATCGTCGTCTCGGCGACGCTGCCGAGCATGAGACGCTCGATGCCGCTACGGCCGTGGCTGCCCATCACGACGTGATCGTAGTCACCGGTCGCGGCGTGAGCGACGACCTCGTGGCCCGGCCGGCCGTACCGCCAGTCCGTCTCGATCGAGGCGTCGTACTCGGTGGCGATCGCCCGCGCCTCGTCGAAGTGCTCCTCGGCCATCCCGGTCGCTCGCTCTCGCCACCGGTGGCGGTCGTGTTCGCTGCCAGCGTCCGTGTGATCCGCGAACGGTTCGACGACGTGGAGGACCGCGACCGACGCGTCCGGGAACTGCTCGAACGCGAACCGCAGCGCGGCCTCGGACGGCGCGCTCGCGTCGAACGGCACGAGAATACGCGACACCATACCGGAGACTGTCGGGCCTGGGATATAGAAGTACGGGGCGACGGAAACCGAGTCCGACCCGTACGGTCAGGCGACGTGGCGCTCCGTCGCGGTCTCGCCGCGATCGAACCGGTCGCCGTCGAGGGCCGAGACGTCGACGAGTGACGCATCGCCGTCGAGGACGAGTTCGGCCACGAGTCGGCCCGTAGCCGGTGCGTGTTGAAAGCCGTGACCCGAAAAGCCCGCAGCGGTCACGAGCCCCGGGAGCGTCTCGTCGACGATGGGATGGTGGTCCGGCGTGACGGCGTACAGCCCCGACCAACCCCGGCGGATCCGCGTCTCCGGCCCGAAGTACCCGGTGTAGTCGGCCGCGTGTTCGACGGCGGTGGCCGCCCACGCGACGTCCATCCCGTCGTCGAACCGGTCGGGATCGACGTCCGGATCGGCGTCGCCGAAGTGCCCGCCGACGAGGGCGATCCCCGCGCGCTCGGGTCGGAAGTACGACCCCGTCTCCAGATCGATCGTCAGCGGGACGGTCTCCGGAACTGGCGTTTCCGGCTCCACGATCGCGATCTGGCGCCGACGCGGCGCGATCGGGAGGTCGATCCCGGCCAGTTGGGCGATGCGACCGGCCCATGCGCCCGCGGCGTTGACGACGTAGTCCGCGTTGCACCGCTCCGTCCCGTCGACCTCGAGCCCGACTACGCGGTCACCGTCGCGACGAAGGTCGGTGACGGTCGTCCCCGTCCGGATCTCGACGCCGGCCTCGCGGGCCGCCGTCGCGTAGCCCTGGACCGCGAGGTTCGGATCCGCGAACCCGTCGTCAGGGCCGTACGTCGCGCCGACGAACGGCTCCGGATCGAGCCCAGGGCAGTACTCGGTCGCCTCGATCGGGTCGACGTACTCGCTGGTCGCCCCCAGTTCCCGCTGCATCCCGACGGTCTCGTGGAGCCGCTCGGCGGTCGCGTCGGACCGCGCGAGAAACAGGTAGCCGCACTTTCGATACTCGATGTCCACGCCGAAGCGCCCCTCGAAGTCGTTCCAGACGCGTTTGCTGGCCCGCGAGAGCGAGACGTTGACCGGCGTCGAGAACTGCGAGCGGATCCCGCCCGCCGACCGGGCGGTGCTCCCGGTCCCCAGCGCACCACGTTCGTAGAGGGCCACTGTCGCGCCGCGTTCGGCGAGGGCGTGCGCCGCGGAGAGGCCGACGATCCCGCCGCCCACGATTCCGACGTCCATGCGATCGATTCGTCCCCGGACCCCGTAAGGGTTCAGGCGCTTCGGGACCGTTCACCCGATTCGGGACTGCCCGGGCGCTTCGGGACTGGTCAGGTGGTTCCGGACTGCTCGGGCGGTCCTGTCCCGTCTTTCGACGCGCGAGGACCGCGGCCCCGGAATGGATCGAGACCGCCAGGATCTGTTCGTTCGTGGCTACTCGACCGCGTGGCCGGCGAGGTCGAGGTACGGATCGATCACGCTTCGCGAGGCGGTACATTCGACCGTCTCCGCGAGTGCGTCGTACCGGACGAGGCCCGCGTCTTGCAGGTGCGGGAGGTGGTTGTGCGCCAGTGCGGTGAGCACACGCTCGTACCGCTCTTGCGTGGGCTGTCCCTCGGTGATTGCCACGTACTCCGCGAGGTCGCCGATCGGTATCGCCGCGGTCTTCCCTGCCAGGTAGGCCACGACTCGCTGCCGCCGGTCGTTCGCGAACGCTCGAAATAGCCGCTCCGGGGGGATCTCTTGGTTCTCGTCGTCCAGCCTGTTGGGGTCGCTCGTTTGAGGGATCATAATTGATGGTGGTGCCGTACCGACCCGACGCGCCGTCGACCCGTCTCGCGTACCGACGTCAGCAACGTAGGGGGTACCACCACGTGTGGTACGGAGTACCATAAGGGTTTGTATCCGATAAATAGACAGTAAAACAAACAATCAACGTTTCCGGTCAGTCACGGTTTTCGGCGTCTACAACGCGGTAGAACGGTGATCGACGGGTTCGTACGAAAAATGCGGACGGGCGTCAGACATCGTCGTCGAGCAACGTCGGGTTGTACGTCCGCTCGGCGGGCGGACGTTTCTCGATCGTCACGAGCCAGTCCGGCGCGTCGGACGTCGGCCCGTCGATCTCGAGTGTGGTCTCGACGGCCGCGCCCCGGCCGTACGCGGAGAAGATCACTTCGGCGAGCCGGGTCTCGAAGGTCTCTGTCGGGTCGGCGGGTGGCTTCGTGGCGTCGGGTGCCGTGCTGGGTCCAGTGGTCCCTGTGGGATCGGTGTCGTGCATCTGTGGAGGGCGAGGACGGGACGATGTCGCCGCACTCGCACACCTTCCAGGGCGGGCACCACGATAACCGCGTCGGCGACCGAACACCACGACGAGCGGCGACGGTCCGCCCGCCGAAACGGGTGTCGCAACCGACGAGTCGAGACGAGTCTCGAAGCCGACGAGACGGCTACCGCGACCGCGAGCGCCCGAGATGGGCACCAAGAGATAGCACGGGACCGGCGAATCGGACGTATGACAGCGACGGCAGGGGACCGAGGGGGACCATCGCGACTCGTCGCGTTGATCCGCGACAGCATGGGCATCACCGTCCTGGTGAACGTCCTCGCCGGCGGGCTCGCCGGAATCAGCCTGGGAGTCGTGGGTCGAGAGACGATCGCGATCACGGTCTTCGAACCCACGTCCGGACTCCTGGTCCGCAGGATCGGTCTCCTCGGCGCCGTGGGCGTCTTCACGCAAGTCGGCTGCTGCGACGGGTGCGGTCGACCGGGACTCGGGTTCGGGAACGGTTGCGTTTGTAGCGGCGACTGCGGGGATCGCTGTTCGTACGAGGCCGAGTCGGAAACCCCCGAGAGCCCAGGGCGACGGGCGGTTCCACACGGCTGCAGACGAGAACAGCTGGTCCGGTCCGAACGGACGTGAGAACAGCTGCAAGCTGAGGAAAGACCGGTGCGACCAGGAACGCGACCGGGAAAGGGAGCGAACGGCCGCTGGTAGTGCGGTATTGTCACCCGGTAACGAGTCATAGTCGATCGTCGATAGCGATCGTACGACGGCGGATCGAGCGGCGACCCGTCGGCAATGGCTCGTGTATCGTGAAACGGTCCGTAGTCCTCTTTGAAGGGCCCGTGATCCGATCAGTGGGGCGGTGAACACATGCACGACGACACATCAGCGGAGACGGCCGTATCGAAGCGAGACGGATCGATGGAGGTACACCGGCGGGGCGCGCTGGCGATCGGAGCGGCGACGGCCGTCGGTGCGGGGCTGGGAGTATCGACCATCCCCGCCGCGGCGCAAGACGACGGCGACGAGCAAGCCGAGTTGTACGTGGCGGCGCTGACCGGCGACCAGCAGACCACGGATATCGACACCGTGGCGGCGGGTGGCGCGGTGGTCAGCGCGAACGGGGATCGAAGCGAACTCCAGTACGCGGTGCTCGTCACCGCGATCGAAGACGCAACGCAGGCGCACATCCACCTGGGCGCTGCGGGCGAGGACGGCCCGGTCGCAGTCTGGCTCTATCCCGGCCCCGACGCCACCGAGCCCGGGCTGGAGGAAGGCCGCTACGACGGCATTCTGGCCACCGGGACGATCACCGAGGAGCACCTCACCGAGGAGGTTGAGGGCCAGCGACTGGACGCCCTCGTAGACCGGATCGCGAGCGGCGACACCTACGTGAACGTCCACACGGAGGCGAACCCCGGCGGTGAGATCAGGGGCCAGCTCCTGTCCGTAACCGACGTAGTCGACATGCTGAGCGGCACCGATATGGACGACGCCGCGGGGGGCGATGGCCAGGATGACGACGCTTCGGGAGACAGCGATGGTGACGGAAACGAGAGCGTCGGTGACGACGACCAGGACGGCGATGGTGACGGAAACGAGAGCGCCACCGGCGACGAATCCGGCGGCAACGAAAGTGGCGACGACGGTGGATACGGCGACTGAACGGTCGACGGCGGCCGCCCGACGGGTCCGGACCCCTCCATCGATCGAACGCGGCACCGTCGAACGCGGCGATCGACTTCGCCAGCGGCTCGCGTTCGTGGTGAGTTGGGCCTTCGACCGCACGGTCGTCCGTCGCGCTCGGTCTCCGTGCCGAGCCAGGTGAGTCGATAGAAACCGATACGACGATCGGTCGCCGTGGTGATGGTATGACGGACGGGAGCGGCGATACGTTTCGACGAGGAGACGCCGCGAGAGCTGACCCAGTCGAGACCATCACGGACTGGTGCGAGTTCGGTGACTACCGGGCGTACATCCTCATGGCCATCGCGCGGGCGACGCACAACGACGATCTCACGGGTGCCGACGAAGTCGTCCACCGACGCGTCCTCCGCGACGCCGATGACGTCAGGCGACAGTACGACGACCTTCGGGCGTTACTCACCCGACACGACCTCGTGTTCCGGATCTACCTCACGGTGAACGCGCGGAACACGCTGGACGCGTACTTCGAGTTCCGCGACGAGATGAACGGCTGGATCCGCGACCTCGTCGCTGGCGACGACCACGCCGCCCCGAAGCTCGGCGAGATCGACTCGCGCTGGAAGAGTGCGCTTCACAGCCCGACGGTGCGGGACGACCAGTACTTCCAGTTCGACGTCGACGACGTCACCGAAGCCGAGATCCAGACGTTCACGGCCGCACTGGAGACGCAGACGACGGTCGCGTCGACGCGAGCGACGCCGAACGGCTATCACGTCCTCACGGAGCCATTCAACTACACCGAGTGGGAGCCACCGGTCGCGTACGACGACCTGGACACGGACGGGCAGGTGTTCGTCGAGGAGATCGACGCCTCCAGATCGGAGTGACCGCGTCGCCCGGTCGCACCGCGTGCCTACGCTTAGCGCCGGCGGCGTCGCCGGAATTCGTGGATTTAACTCCGCATTCGTCCGGAACAAATATAGTATTTTGGTAGAAAAGTAACCGGAGAGCGTTCGTTCATGGCCCTCCCCACCCGCCGCGAGTATCTCGGTCTCGCCACCGGGACGCTCGCGCTGCTGGCCGGTTGTACTGACGGCACCGACCCATTCGATCAGCCGCAACAGCCACACCCCGACCCGGACGACGTGTTCACCGACCTCGCGGTCCGCAGGTACTGGTTCGACGTGACGGACCCGGTGCTCGATGGGGAACGCGGGCCGCTTTACTCCGTCACGTCCGACGCGGATGTCGACGAGTTCGAATTGCAAGCTGACCCGCTCGCGGCGGACGACGACGCGGCCGACCCGCTCGCGTTCCTCCGGGCCATCGACTTCGACGAGGCGACCGGCCTCCTGACCGACAACCGGACCCGCGCCTGTCACCAGCTGGTCGTCGAACTCGTCGAGCGTCGAGCCGACGACGAGCTGTCGATCGAGTTCTGCCAGCGATTTCACGATGCCTCGTTCGAGTGCAGTGTCGACGACACCTACCGGCAGGTAACGGCGATCGAAGTTCCCGTCACGTTCGAGAACGGGCCGTACCCGGGGACGATCACCACCAGCTCGGGCTGTAACCACCCGCCAGGCCAGCCGGCCGCCGACGGTGATTCCGAATGACCCACCGACTGTCTCGTCGCCGCGCACTCACCGGTGGCGCGCTTGGTCTCACGTCTCTCGCGGGGTGTACCGATCGCTTCGCGGACGAACCGCCGCCGATCGACGTCGAAGGGTCGACGCTGCTGGAAATCGCGAGCGTCGACGGTCCGGCCCCGCTTGATGCGTTCCCTCTCACCGTGACCGACGAGTACGTCGACGCGGGAATCGACCGCGTCGACTCCCTGCTGGCGTCGATTCCCGACGACCTCGACGCGAAGATTCCCAACGAAGCCGTGCGACGGTACGTCGATCGAGAGCGCGAGAGCGCGCGAGAGGGGCTGACGTACGTGAGAGACGCCTCGACGAACCTGGCGGCCTTGCGGCCGTTGCGCCGGGCGCGCGAGAGCGCCGCCCACGCGGCCGGTACCGTCGCCGCCGCCGTCGGGAACCGGACGCGGGCCGACGCACTGGACGAGGTGGACGCACTCGAAACGCGGGTCCGGGAGGCGGCGGCGTTCGAACGGATCGGCGAAGAACCGATCCCGTCGCTGGTCGTCTACGAACGAGTCGAAGAGGAACTCCGGGTGGCCGCGCTCGCGGTCGAGCGACTCCGGACGGGCGCGATTGCGGACGGCTACGCCGAGGCTCGGGCCGTCGGTGAACTCGACGAGCGTCTCGAGACGGGTGCCGCCAGACTGGACCAGGCCCAGCACCTCGGGGACCGACACGCCGACGGACTCGACGACCCGCGTTCGTTCGACGACGAGTTCAGGGAGGCGACGACGACGCTCCACGACGACCTCGCAGACCGCGTCGCCGACCTTCCGGAGCGGTCGCGTACTGTCGCCGAGGACCTGTTCGACGCACCGGTCGAGGAAACGCCGAGACGGCGAGTCGGGGAGGTACTCGTCCGGGAAATCCGGTCGACGTTCGAGCACGCGAGCGAGTCGCGTGAGGCGGACCGGTTCGCGAAGGTACTCGTCGACCTGTACCGGGTCGAGATCCTGCTGGGGGCGCTCGATCGGATCCGGGCGATCGTCGCGGACGGCGGACTCGATCGCCCGGACGACGGCTCGGCGGTTCGAACGGCGCGAGCGGATGCGGTGGCGGCCCTCGAATCGGGCCGGGCGGACGCCGCGCACCCGGCGCTCGTCGACAGTGGACTCGAATACGCGTACTGGCGTATTCGAAACGCCGACGAACAGGCCGAAGACGACGCCTCGTACCTGCCCGAACCGACCGCGGTCGAAATGATCGCCCTGTACGCCATCGCGACCGCACAGGCGCGGTCGGTTCCGGACGCGACGGACCGACTCGTCGCGCTGCTAACCTGATCGAATCCGACGGCTACTGCCACCGTATTCTCCGGGCGAGGCGATACCGGCCACTGAAATCCCGACGGTGTCGTGACACTCCGTGGATGCCGGCCTCGACTCCGCGTCGGCCAAGCGAGGACTGACGCGGCTCACTTTCGTCGTCGAACCCGATCAGGGCCCGCCGTACGACGACACGCGCTTGAACAGTTCGACGTCGGCGACCTCGAAGCCCCAGACGAAGTCGATGGTCGTCAGCAGTTCGATTGCTGGCTCCGCCACGACGAGTAACTCGTTCATGGGCATACACCTGTTGCATACTGCACCGTATAAAAATTATCGACTAGTGTAAATCCATCAATATGCCTCTGTGTGGCTAAAAGGCGAATCTCGGGCGGGACTGTGAACACGCATCGGTCCTGTCCGGGAATTACAGGGGAACGAGCGGCAACCGGTGGTGAGAGCGACGATTCCACCGAGGAGAGGAGGAGGTGAAGATGTGGGATTGTGGTGGGGGTGATGAAAGTGGAGACGGAGGAGAAGGGAGTGGAGAAGGAGGAGACGGAGGAGATGAAAGTGGAGGAGGACCGCTCTGATGTATCGACGGAGTGACCCAGTTCGGAGTCAGGTCAGGGACGAAGCGTTTCCTGAACAGCGGCTCGATCGTCCAGCCTACTGTCGGCCGACGGCACTCCGCACACGAGTGAGTCCCCAGGTGAGTACACTTATCGTCCGCGACCGCATCGCCCCCAACGTGTCGACACACGACATCGTCATCATCGGGGGCGGTTGCATCGGGTGTTCGGTCGCCCGCTCGCTGTCGACGGCGTCCGCACTCGACGTGGCGGTGGTGGAGAAAGAACACCACCTCGCCGTCCACCAGAGCGGTCGGAATTCGGGCGTCCTCCACCCGGGATTCAACTACGAACCGGGGTCGCTGAAGGCTCGGTTCGCGACCGAGGGGACGCGACGGATGAAGACCTACGCAGCCGAGAACGATGTCCCGATAGCGAACGACGGCGTCCTCGTCGTCGCCCAGTCCGACGCCGAGGAGCGTCGACTACGCGACCTCCAACGGCAGGCCGACGCGAACGGCGTCGAAGCCGAGTTGCTCCGCGGAGCCGACGCCATCGAGTCGTACGAACCCCACGCCGCCGGCCAGGCCGCGCTCGTCGCACCAGCGGCGGCGTCGATCGACGCCCAGCAGTACGTCTACTCGCTGGCGAGGGACGCGAGAGCCACAGGCGTCGACTTCTACACCGACACGCGCGTCGAGGGCGTCTCGCCGACCCGCGACGGCTTTCGACTCCGGACCTCCTCGGGACGGCTGAACGCGCGGTACGTCGTCAATTGCGCGGGATTACACGCCGATCGCGTCGCCGACGCCTTCGACGTCGGGACGGACCTCCAGGTGATCCCGTTCCGTGGGGAGTACTACGAGGTCGTTCCCGACCGGCGGGAACTCTGTCGGTCGATGATCTACCCGACGCCGGATCCCGAATTGCCGTTCCTCGGCGTCCACTACACCCGACGGACCGACGGCACGGTCATCGTCGGGCCGAACGCGGTGCTCGCCCTCGGTCGGGAGGCCTACACCAACACGGACGTGAATCCACGCGACCTCGTCGAGATCCTCGGGTACCGTGGCTTCCGACGCCTCGTCTCGGACCCAAAGATGCTCCGGGTCGCCGCCACCGAGGTAAACAAGTCCTACCGCAAGACGGCGTTCGTCGAGGCGGCCCGACGCCTCGTTCCCTCCCTCTCGGCCGACGACGTCACGAAGAGCTACGCCGGCATCCGCGCCCAGCTCGTGAGTGCGGACGGCGACCTCGTCAAAGACCCAGTCGTTCGACACACGGACGCCTCGACGCACGTGCTCAACGCGGTCTCGCCCGGGCTGACCTGCTCGCTCCCCCTCGGCGACCACCTCGCCGACCGCATCATCGAGAACTTCGAGGCGGTGTAGTCGGTTGGCCTTCCGCGTCTGTGATCGTCACGCCGACCACCTCGAGAGTCCCCACGAGACGACACCGAAAATCGCCCGACTGCGACGGGGCGGTACGCTGTCTAACGGGATCCGATTTTTCAGCGCGGAAGTGGGATCGTAGATCGGCGGAATTCTCCGTCCTCCGGCGTTCGCTGTAGCTTCTGTGTAGAAGCGCTGAACCGACAACGTTCGCACAGGCACGATGAAATTCGAACCGAAGCCAGACGTGCTCGCTCACTCCGTTCGCTGTGCGCGACTGGCAGGGCTCGAATCCCACCCGGTCCTCACTTCGTTGCTCGCTGTCGCTCGCAACAGAATCTACGGGCATGATGGGATTCGAACCACGGTCGGAGCAACGCTCCTCCCTGATTCGAACCCATCTCAGTTCGTGATTCGCTCCTCACGTCCGTTCGTCGCAGAATCACGGGCACGATGGGATTCGAACCCACGACCGTCGGATTAGAAGTCCGACGCTCTATCCGGACTGAGCTACGTGCCCTCGGGTACGGGTTCCGTCGGGTAGAGCATAAGCGGTGTGGATTCGCCGCTCGCCGACGAAGCCGGAAGACCGTTAGTGTCCGCGCTCCTGCAGTCATCCATGTACCTGCCGGACCACACCTGGCCCGAGGTCGCCGACTACGACGAGTCGATCGCGCTGGTACCGCTGGGTTCGACGGAACAGCACGGACCCCACCTCCCCGAGGGGACGGACCACATGATCGCCCGCGGGCTGGCGCACGAGGCCGCAGAGCGGACGGGGTACCTCTGTACGCCGACGATCACGGTCGGGGTGAGCGACCACCATCGGCAGTTCCCCGGGACGATGTGGGTCGAGCCGCCGGTTTTTCGCGACTACGTCGAGAGCCTCACCCGAAACCTCACCTACCACGGGATCGACCGGGTAATCTACGTCAACGCCCACGGAGGGAACGTGGCCCACCTCCGGGAGGTCTCGAAGCGCCTCCACAGGGACGGCACCGCCTACGCCATCGAGTGGATGTGGGACGAGTCAATCCCGGAACTGGTCGACGAGCTCTTCGAGACCAACGGCCCCCACGCGGGCCCGAAGGAGACCTCGATGGTCGCCTACCTCGAGGGCCTGGTCCGCGAGGACGAACTCGAGGCTGCCTACGAGGGCGGGATGGTCCCAGTCGAGCGCGAGACGTTCACGAAACACGGGGCACGCGTCTTCCACGACTCCGTCGAGAACGCCGCGAACGGTTCGTTCGGCGATCCGCGCGACGCCTCCGCCGAGAAGGGCGAACAACTCTTCGAGGCCGCCACGGAGCAGCTCGTTCGCCTCGCCGACTGGGTGGCCGACCGCCCGAACGACGACCTCCTCCCAGCTGAGCGCGTTTGAGCCGCACCGAAACGACCGCGTACGGCCCCCTACCGCCTGACCACGTCGGTATCTTCCAGTGGGATGGAGACGCACGCTACTCGCCCCCATCTGAACGCCCGGCGAGTGCGCCTGACACCTTCACCCGTGTCCTGGCTGTCGATTGCGGTGCAATGTGCGCTCACTACACCGACGACGAGGAGGGAAAACACGTGGTAACCAGTGACGGCGACCGGATCGGAATGGTCAAAGAAGTCAGAAACGGCGAACTCCACGTCGAGCCGGACCCGGGCATGACAGACTCGATCAAGGCCTCACTCGGGTGGGGCGACGCCGACGAGGACACCTACCAGCTAGACGAGAGTCGCGTCGAATCGGTCACCGACGACGAGATCCACCTCGGCCGGATGTAACGACGGGCGAGGACCGGTCCGTCAGCGCTGAATACTCGTTTTCGCGCGACTCCCGAACCCATTCGGACCGATACCGAACCCACAGTCCTTATACTCGCGGTCGCAGTATCCAGCCCTGATGCACGTCATCGGAACCGTCGGGTTGCCGGGAAGCGGGAAGGGAGAGGCGGCCACGGTCGCCCGCGAAGCGGGTATTCCCGTGGTGACGATGGGGGACGTGGTGCGCCAGGAGACGGCGGATCGCGGCCTGGATCCGACGAAGGATCACGGGACCGTCGCCCAGGCGCTGCGCGACGAGGACGGACCGACGGCGATCGCCGAGCGGTCACTTCCGATGATCGAAGACCGCCTGGAGACCCACGACACGGTCCTCGTCGACGGGATCCGGTCGGACGACGAGGTGGCGGTCTTCGAGGAGGCCTTCGGCGAGACGTTTACCCTGGTGAGCATCGAGGCGCCGGCCGAGCTCCGTCGGGAGCGTCTCGAAAGCCGGGGTCGCGACGCCGACGAGGCGGACGGCGGCGAATCCGTAGAACAGCGAGACCAGCGCGAGCTCGGCTGGGGTATGGGTGAGGCGATGGCCGAGGCGGACGTCGTCGTCGAGAACACGGATACGCTGGAGGCGTTCCACGAGCGCGTTCGTGAGCTCCTCACGACCGACGACGAGCTTCGGGTGAACCGATGAGCGCGAACCACGACGGCGAATCGACGAGCGGTGACGGCGAGGCGGCCATCTACCGCGTCGACGTCGAGATCACCGCGCCGGTCTTCGACACGGAGGTGACCGATCGAGTCCGTGAAGCTGTCACGACGATCTTCCCCGAGGCCGACGTCGAAGCGCGCCACGGAGAGATCGTCGGTCGTGCCCACTCACTCGATCACCTCTCTGAGTTACTCCACCGCCAGGAGATCCTCGACACGGCCAGGAACGAGTTCTTCGCGGGACGAGAGGGGGACGCCTTCTCGTTCGCGCTCAAGAAACAGCCGGCGCTCGGAGGGCGAGCGACGTTTTCGGTCGGGGAACCCGACGAGCTCGGAGAGATAGACGTCCGCGTGACGGTCGACGAACCGACCGTCGAGACGTTCGTCGACCACGTCGCCCCGCGGACCGAAGACGGTCGTCCGGTCGAGTCCTGACGCTGGTACGGTGGTGGACAACGGCGTGGCGATCGGGTCCGATAGCGAGGACACGACGCATCGACGGCCCTTCGCCGATCCAATCTGCCCGAACGACCGTTTAACGATCGGAACCCCACCACAAATTGTTTATTCGTCCTGTACATCTATAAGTACGTGTTACCGACCGGAGAGACCGTGACCTGGGAGTTGGACCCGGCCGAGGCGTTTACGACGCTCGGAAACGAGACCCGCCTCGACGTTCTCAGGGCACTCTGGGAGGCCGACGAGGCGATGAGATACACCTCCCTCCGTCGCGAGGTGGCGCCCGACGACCGGGGGAACTTCGGGTACCACCTGTCGAAACTCACCGGCCACTTCGTCCAGAAATCGAACGACGGGTACGAACTACGTCTCGCCGGCGAACAGGTCGTTCGAGCCGTCATCGCGGGCACCATCACCGCGAACCCGTCGCTTCCGTCCCAGACGGTCGACGACGAGTGTACCTTCTGCGGTGCACCGGTCGAGTTCCAGTACGACGACGAGACGATCACCGTCTCCTGCACCGACTGCGAGGGCCTCGTCGGTGGCGACCTGCCCCGCGGGACGTTTATCCACTACGAGTTTCCGCCGGGCGGACTCGCCGGTCGCGACGCGGCCGAGATCGTCGACGCGGCGCACGTCTTCTACGACGCGAAGGTGATCCCGATGCTGCGCGGGATCTGTCCGATCTGTGCGGGACAGATCGAGTCGACGATCGAGCACTGCGAGGACCACGACGCCATCGACGGCGAGCTATGTGTCGCGTGTGAGACGCGAAACGAAACGTGGGCCGTCCTGCGATGCGAACGCTGTTACTACACCAGGCGCGTGATCGTCTGGTTCGCGGCGTTGACACACCCCGGCGTCATCTCGTTCTACTACGACCACGGTATCGACGAGTCGATTCCGGTGTGGAAACTCCCCTGGGAACGCCTACAGATCGATCGACACGTCGACGTCGACGTGATCGAGCGCGAACCGTACCTGTTCGACATCTCGATTCGGATCGACGACGACACGCTCAGCGTTCGGATGGGTGGCGACCTCACGGTCCGGACGATCGAACGCGAGCCGCCGGAGCCGACCGACGTCGACGACGGCGACCCGGGCTGAAACGACAACGATCGAACAGTACCGGCGTACGGGAAGGCTATAAAGACGACGATAGAGTAACCGATACCAATGTCCGAAACGGTCGTCGATGGGGACGAACGTACAGTGTGGCGCATTCTCGGCGAACCGCGTCGCCACCACGTCGTCCGCCACCTGAACGAGACGAACGACGTGACGACAACGGCCGACATCTCGCGGGTGATCGCCGAGGACTGCGAGGTCGAGTACGAACGGATCCAGTCTGCACTCAGACACGTCGACGTCCCGAAACTGGCCGATGCTGGCGTCGTCGAGTACGATGCGGAGCGAGATCGGATCGAGTCGACGGCACGCGTTCGCCGGCTGTGTGCGATACTCGAGGCCGTCGAAGAGCGCCTCGAGTGACCGCAGAACGACCCTGGGGATCAGCCGAACGGCCCGCCGCCCATACCGCCCATCCCACCGCCCCCGCCGCCTTGCATCTGCTGCATCATGCGCTGCATCTCCTTCTCCGAGCCCATGCCCTGGAACTGCTTGATGGTCTTTTCCATCATCTTGTACTGTTGCAGCAGTTCCCGGACGGACTCCTCGCTGGTGCCCGACCCGCGGGCGATGCGCTCGATCTGGCTGGCGCCGATGGCGCGGGGGTACTCCTTCTCCGCGTCGGTCATCGAGTCCATGATGACCTGGAACGTGCGCATGCGCTCTTCCGTGACGTCCATCGCGTCGTCGGGCAACTGATCTTTGAGCCCACCGCCCATCCCGGGGATCATGTCGAGCACCTGTGAGAGCGGTCCCATGTTGTTCATCGCCTCGAGTTGTTTCTGCATATCGTTCAGGGTGAAGTTGCCCTGCAGCATGTCCTCGGGATCCCAGTCGTCCTCCTCGATATCGGTCTGCTCCATCGCACGCTCGACGCGCTCGGCTAGCTGGCCCAGGTCGCCCATCCCGAGCAGCCGGGAGATGAACCCCTCGGGCTCGAAGCGCTCGATGTCGTCGACCTCTTCGCCGGTCCCGAGGAAGGCGATCGAGGAGTCCGTCTGGTCGACGGCGGCCAGCGCACCGCCCCCTTTCGCCGTTCCGTCTAACTTCGTGATGACGACGCCGTCGATACCGATCGAGTCGTGGAACTCGCGAGCCTGATCTTTTGCGCCCTGTCCGATCGCGGCGTCCAGGACGAGCAGGGAGGTGTCGGGTTCGACGACGCCCTCGATCTCCTCGATCTCGGCGATGAGGTCGTCCTCCAGCGCGTGGCGACCCGCAGTGTCGACGATGTGTACGTCCGCGTGGGCGGTCTCCTCGAGTCCGTTGCGCGCGATCTCGACCGGATCCTCCGCGTCGGGGTTCCCGTAGAATTCGACCTCCGCGCGCTCGGTCATCTGCTTCGCCTGGTCGTACGCGCCCGGGCGGAAGGTGTCGGTCTGAATGACCGCCGGCTTCAGCCCCTTCGTCGAGAACCACCACGCCATCTTGGCCGCGGACGTCGTCTTCCCCGACCCCTGCAGACCGGCCAGCAGGATCGTCTGCTCCTCTAAGGGGAGCTCCGTCGACTCGCCGATCAGGTCGACGAGTTCCTCGTAGACGATGCGCAGGACGAAGTCGCGCGCCGGCGTTCCCGCGGGCGGTTCCTCCTCTAATGCCCGCGTCTCGATGCTGTCAGAGAGCTCCATCACGAGCGAGACGTCGACGTCGGCCGCGAGCAGGGAGCGCTGGATCTCCGTGACGACCGACTCGACGTCGTCCTCGCTGATCCGAGATTTGCCCCGGAGGTCGTCTAAGGTCCCCCGCAGCGAACTGCCGAGATCGTCGAGTACCATTTGCACGGAGTACGGGGTGACGGCGTTAAAGGCTTTTCTCGCGCGGACGATCGCGCTGGCCCGATCGGCGGCCGCGACTGGGCTAGCCGGCGTCGACTCGACCGGACGAACCGGCAGCTGAGACAGACAGCCAGTACCCGAGTGGACCAGCAACGCTTTCCACAGAAGCAGCCAACTGCCAAGTATGAGCGACGACACGCCAGCCGACGACGGAAAGCGGACCGAAGAGGAGCCGACGACCGGGTCCGAAGCCGTAACGACCGTCAGGATCACCGTCGAAGACGGCCTCTGGATCGCCGCGGACGACGAGACCGGCATCTCCAGTCAGGGCCCGACCAAGTTCGACGCCCTTCGGAATCTCGCGGCGACGCTCGAGACCGTCGAGGAAGGTGACGCGGACGACGGCGACGACTGGCTCTGAGGCCACAACGTTTTGACTATTCGCTCGAACCTCTTGACATGGAAGCCGACTGTCCGTTCTGCGAGATCGTCGCCGGGAGAGGCGACGCTGCCGAAGTTTATCGAACCGACGAGACCGTGGCGTTCCTCGACGCCAACCCGGCCGTCGACGGCCACACGCTGGTGATCCCGACGAGCCACCACACGGAGATCGCGACCGCCCCGGAGCCGACGCGCCAGGCCGTCTTCGACGCCGTCGGACACGTTTCGGACGCCCTCGAACAGGCACTCGATCCCGACGGCTTCAGCGTATTCCACACCTCCGGCCCGCTCGTCGGCCGGATCGACCACGCTCACGTCCACGTCCTGCCCCGAAGCGGCGACGACGGGATCTCCCTCTCGCTCGAGCGCGACTCGCTGGAGGCGGAGCAGGCCGAAACGCTCGCAGCGCGAATTCGATCGAACAGCTGAGGAGCAATCGGGAATCGAAATCGATCACTCCCGCGTGATTCGCGGGGACAGGACGTACTCCACGGAGCCGTCGCCGTCGGCGAACTCGAACCCGAGCGAGATAGGCGTCTCCGTCCCGAGCCTGAGATCGACGGCCGCGTCGCCGGGGATGGCCCGGCTCATGTCGCGGAGGGACTCGAGGGAGTACAGCGAGCGGGCCTGGCCAGGGGAGAGATCCTGGAGATCGGTCGCTTCGAATTCCAGCGAGACGGAATCGACGTCGCCGTCGGCCTCGACCCGAAGCGCCTCGGTTGCCAGAGCGATCGAGAGGTGATTCGCCACCAGATCGGTCGCCTCGACGAACCGGTCGACGGTCGCCCCGGACAGGACGGCTCCACCGACGTACTCGAAGCGCAACTCCGTCGGATCCGGTGGCGAGCGGATCGTCTCGGGGTCGAGCAGCCCCATCTCGTACCGAAGCTCGCCAATGCCGACGTGGAGGTGACGCGTCCCCCCGTCCACGGCGAGGGTCACCGGCAGATCGCGATCGGCCAGCCCGCGACCGTCGACGACGGTCGGATCCAGTCGAAAGTGACCGACTTCTAGGGTGACACCGGACGAGCAACGACGAGGAGAGAAATGGGTAGACGGTGATGGCGGTCTACTCCTCGGCGAGCAATCGATCCGCGAGTTCGTCGGGGTCGAACCGCTCCAGATCGTCGTAGCCCTGGCCGACGCCGAGGAAGAGAATCGGTTTGCCGGTCACCTGCGCGATGGAGATGGCGGCACCGCCGTTGGAGTCGGCGTCGGCTTTCGTCAGGATCGCCCCGTCCATCTCGACGGCCTCGTCGAACTCGCGGGCGCGCTTGACGGCGTCCTGGCCCGCGACAGCCTCGTCGACGAACAGCGTCATGTCCGGATCGACGACGCGGCCGATCTTCTCCAGCTGATCCATGAGCCCCTCGTCGGTGTGCAGCCGGCCGGCCGTGTCGCCCAGAACGACGTCGACGCCGTTCGCCTCGGCGTACTCGACGGCGTCGTAGAGGACGGCGGCCGGGTCGCCACCCTGCTCGTGTGAGATGAGCTTCGTCCCGCGGGCCTCGGCGTGCTCTCTGATCTGCTCGTTCGCACCGGCGCGGTAGGTGTCGCCGTTGGCCATCACGGTCGAGTAGCCGCGTTCGGCGAGCCACTGATCGAGCTTGGCGATCGAGGTCGTCTTGCCGACGCCGTTGACGCCGGTAAAGACGATGACGAGGGGTTTCTCTGCCTCGGCGACGCGTTCTTCGACGTCGAACTGTCCGACGCTGATGACGTCCGTGATCGCGGTTCGGAGGGCGTCTTCGACGACCTCGCCGGTCGACGTGGTGAAGGTGCGCGTCTCGCCGACCAGCTCCTCGCGCATGGTGCCGACGATCTCGTCGACGACACCCACCTCGACGTCAGAGGAGAGCAACGCGAGCTCGAGCTGATCGAGCGGACCTTTCAGGTCCGCTTCCTCGATAACGAACTTCCCGCGGGCGAGCGACGCCGCCTTGCGGCCGAAGCCGGCCGAGTTCGACGACGCTTCCTCGTCGGCCGTCGTGACACCGGCGCGGTACCCGCTCGCGCCGTCGTCTTCGGTCGAGTCGCGACCGTCGACGGCAGTCTCGTCACCGGACGACTCGTCGGCAGCGCTCGTCGCGTCGACAGAGCCCTGAGTGTCCCCAGCCGACGAGGAATCGGCTATCGCCGCCTCGTCTACCTCGGTCTTCGCCGCCTCGTCGTCTACCGCTTCAACCTCCTCGTCGTCTACCGCTTCCGCCTTCTCGTCGGCGACGTCTTCGGCCTCCGACCGGAAGCTACCGAGCTTCTCCTTCAGGTTGTCGAACATGGCCCTTACTCGTCAGGGTCTCCCTGCCCGCCCAGGGCCCCCATCTGCTGTTGCATCGCCTGCTGCTGGAGTTGCTGGGCCTGCCCTTCGAGCTGGGTGCTCTCGGCTTCGAGTTCGGAGATCTCCTCGGTGACGTCCTCGATACGGTCGTCGAGGCGCTCTTTCTTGTTCTCCAGCACGTCGACCGCGTCGTCCTGGTCGAATTCGGCCGCGTACTCGCCGCCGAGTTCGACGAGCACCTCGTCGATGTCCTGAAGATCGGCACGGACGTACGCCCCGCCCCCGAGCGGCACCTGGACCGTCGACCCCGTCTCGAGGGACCCGATAGCGTCGATCGCCTCGTCTACCTCGGTCTTCTCGGTTCGAATCTCCTCGACACTGCCCTGCAGCCCCTCGATCTGCTCGCGGATCTGCTGGAGCTCCTGGGAGAGCGCCTGCAGTTCCTGTTGGCTCTGACTCATCGGGCGATCACCTCGCCCGTTGTGCGTCGGTGAGAGGAGTTCGTCGCGAGTACACTCGGCACTGATTCGTTCATACACCGACTTCCGGCAGGCAGGCGGAAGAATGTTCCCTTCCGACTATCGACTGCTGGGAACCGACGGAGCGGGGACGGGGTCGTCGAACCGGTCGGTTCCGGGCGGTAGACAGCCAGTTGTGACGTGTCGTGGGAAAGTGATCGAGTGTGTTACTGAGAATCGACTGCATCACCGAACCGAGCCGCGACCGACCTCACTGCAGATAGCCCAGGGCGTCTTCGATACGTCCCAGTTCGGGGCCGGTCGTGTCCTCGCCGACGACGTAGCCGGCGTCGGTGGCCAGCAGGCCGGAGCCGACGAGGGGCGCCCCGTAGTTGATCGTCCCGACGTCGGCACGGACGTCGAGGACGTCCTCCAGCCGGTCGAGTTCTTCGTCCGTCGACTTCGGGTGACAGAGCACGCCGTCGTTCGTCGCGACGGCGGCGGTGCCGACGGTCCGGACGCCGGCCAGGTCGCCCCGCTCGACGGGGACATCGAGAGTGTCCTCGACAGCCCTGACGGCGTCCCGAGAGAGGTCGGGGTGGACGTAGGCCCCGTGATCGTTCGCGAGGACGACGGTCCCGGCGGCGTTGATCTCGCCGGGGAGCGTGCCGATGGGGACGTCCGCCGCCTCGGTCAGACGCTCGCGCTCGTAGTCGTAAACGCGGTCGCTAACGAGCAGCCCGTTCTCGTTGCCGACGGCGAGCACCCCGACGGTGCCGGCGCCGCTGACGGTCGTCGGGACGGCCGTCACGTCGAGTTCGTCGGCGATAGCCGCGACGGTGTCGTCGTCGGCGTCCGGGCGAACGAGCAGGAGGCTGTCGGTCGCGCACGCGAAGACGCCGACGTAGGCGGAGCCGGCGAAGGAGGCGCGGAGCAAGTTACTCGGCGAACTCGGCTTCGACAACCGGTTCGCCCTCCTCGTCGAAGCGTGCGGCGCGGACGCGAAGCTTCCGCGGCGGGTTGGACCGGCCGTCGGCCCAGATGGCCTCGTTGATCGAGGGGTCGAGGCGGACGGCGTCGGTCTCGACCGCGAAGTGCTTCGCTATGTGTTCGCGGACGATCTTCATCGCCCGGTCAGCTGCCTCGTGGTTCGGTGCAGCCTTCACGTCGCGGAGCGGGACGGTGACGACGCGCTCCTCGAAATCACTGGCGCTCATTATTCGTCGGTGTCGTTACGCCGCCAGTTTCGGCGCTTGGGATTTCGCTGGACGTCCATGTCGGTCTTGAGCATGACCCACGCCGGGACACGGCTGTTCTGCTTTTCGAGTTTCGCCAGGCGCTTTTTCTTGCCCTTGGACTTCTTACCCATAGTGGCCGTCTCTTACCCAGCCTCGCTTAAAGGCTTGTCCATCCCGCGTGCGGGCGGTATTCGGCGCCCCGAACGCGCTCTCCGGTGGATCGTGCGCTCGGTTTCGAGCGCAGGCCCGGGAGCCTCGACGCGTATCAGGGAGCCCAGCGACCACGTCACCGCAGTGTCCGCTCCGCGTACCGACAGACGGCCTCCCTGGTTTCCACGGTGAGTCGCGTCGAGTGGCGCCAGGTGACGTCGCTCTCCGTCGGTCCGGCCCCCGCTTTCTCCCCCTCCTCCCTGACCGCGTCCGGAGCCACGCACCCGCGACCGGCCCAGCGCGTACCGCCCCCGTTCGAACCCATCAGGCCGTCGGCGAGCAAGCCCGCCGGTCCGCGCTCTCCCGCCCCGCCGCCGGCGTAGGTGGTCGCCATCGGCGACACCTCGCGGACGCCGGGGTCCGGTTCGCGGACAGTTCCCAGGCCGTGGTCGCACAGGCCGTCGATCACCGTCTCGACGACCGCCGGCGAGAGGAACGCGTGCAGCGCCTCGTGGATCGCCACGTTTCGCGTCACCGCGCGGCCATCCCAGCCTTCCGTCGCGCCGACGTTCGCGATTGCGAGGGCCGCCGGCCGGTCGCCGCGACCCACGCGTCCGTCGCCGGGTACCGTCCGACCGTAGCCGATCCGGTGATCGAACGGGCCCCACCAGCAAAGCAGGTGACATCGCCGCTCGTCCAGTCCCGCACCGATCGCCTCCCGAAAGCCGTCGTAGACACGCTCGACGGGTGCGGCAGCGTCTATCGGCGACGCCGCGGCGAGCGGGGAGCCGAGCGACGGCCCGCGATCGACGGCGACAGAGAACCAATCACGACCCGTCTCCCGTGCGTGTGACTCGATCTGATCGAGGCCGTCCGCGACGGCCGCCATACCCGCCTCGTGGGCACTCGTCCATGGGGAACCCAGCCCGCTCGGACCGTCACGGAGGCGCGCGTACAGCGGCGTCGGTCCGGCGTAACAGGTGACGTGGACGGTCGCGCGTGGCTCGCCCTGCTCGACCGATCCGACGACCGGCGCGCGCAGCCCCGCCGCGGCGAGCCCCGCCGAGAGGACGGTCCGGCGGGAGCACCACGAGTCGGGCCGGTCGCCGACTCCGCTGGCATCCGGCGGGTCGGGAGGATCGTCCACGGCCGTCACGCAAACGCACCCGGAACGTGTCCCGGACGGACGCGGCTCGACATGCCCAGTGACCCACGCTCGGCGGGCGCTTCAGTGAATGCCCTGTACACGCCGATTATCCGAAGTGCTGGTGCTGAAAGCAGTGCGCAGTTCCGTGTCGTATCGTACGCAGCAGTACCGAACGGAAGCTGACGGGAGTATCTGTCGCGGGAGCCAGGTTCCCGTTACGGATCTGCCCGAGGACCCGACTACCGCAGCACGGTCCGCAATGTCCGCTCGAACCCGATGGACTCCAAGCGGAGTGAGTTCGGTATACTCGCAGTGTTCGATCGAATGTCGGTCCGCGGGCACGCTTACAACACATGCGAGTGTACGGTTGCTCGTTGTCTCGTGGCTTCGCTTCTTCCTACAGGGCGTTCAGATACAGGTCGACGAGGCTCACCGGCGAGCCGACGTACTTATCGACCTACATGAAGATACAAGAAGCCGATACCAGAACGAGCGCTCGGAGAAAATCCTCAGGGTGATGATGCGCCTCTTCGAGAATCCATATCTCTACGTGAACACGACCGCTGACTGGCTTGGCGTGCAGTACAGCACCGCGAATCGATTGGTTGGGCATTTTGAGGAGGGCGATGTGCTTATGCGGCTTACTGGGCAGGGCCGGAATCGATTCTGCCAGACGTATAAGAATTTTAACAACATGGGCGGCGATTGGGCTTATAACGTCAGGAGAATACCGGTTTGTATATCAGACTGAATTACGGCGTCGTAGTTTATATTGAATCTCACCCAGTCGGATGGATCAGCATCTGACGAAGTTTTAATGTCTTGCCAATCATCGACAGATTCTCCAGGGGTATAGTCGATCGACAAGGGAGTATTGGTGGAAGATTCTTCATACGCGAACTCGACCTCGTAGAGGACTAGCGTCAAGTAATCTGCCCCGAAGTCATTGAGTACGGGTGTGTCACCATATTCCAGATAGCTCCGCAGGCGCCTGTTGGATGTGCGGTTGCTCTTTTCGTGATTGCGGAGTGTACTTGCTGGCTCACTACCACCAGTAATAATCAGCTCGACAGTATGGTTCCCAATGATGTCATCTAGTTCTTGGGGGAGTCTGTTGTGCGAAGAGACCCGCTGAGTCTTGAAATTTAACTGGTTGATCACGAACTCTCGATAGCGAGTGAGTACTGGAGAAAGGGAGTTCGTGAACGTCGTTGAAATCCCAGTTTCGACGAAAAGTCTCCGAGGGTACCACAAAGACATGTCGAAGCTCGCTGTGTTTTCGTCGTCCAAATCGTCGACTTCGGTGATCTTCTTTAAGTTAGTAAGTGCTGCTCGAAAGGTACTGTCGTTGAGTCTGGAGTTTGCTCTCTCTTCAAAATGTTCCACGAGAGAGTTGTCGATCGGTTGAGCTCGAGTCCACTCACGTTCTTGTTGCTTGAAGGTAGCCTGCACTCCTTCGAAGTATTCGGTCAGATTCTCACAGGTACGCTCAACGGCCGCATCATCGATCAGCAGCGACTCCAGTGGATACGTTTCCTTATATAATTCGAGGGTCTCGAGAACTTGGTCTAGTTGCAAGGTGCGGTCGGCATAGTCGAGCGCTGGGCTGTCCTGTGGATCCTCGATTTCCGATATCCGTTGGTCGGTACTTAGAGTGATCCAAACGAGGGCACTACAATAGAACGAGAGAAGCCACGTACTCGTCGCCGGGCCCGTGGTCGCAACGCCAAAATTGCGGTCCAGTTCGCGATTCATGTTCCACTGTTCCCAAGAACTCGCGAGTCCCCGGGCCTCACGCATGCGGAAGAACATCTCAGAGAGTTCCCGCACCGACCCAAAGTCTTCGGGGATTGCTGTCTCAAGAACCCAGCGAATGGTAGCCTCGGATAACTCGTCTTCCTTGAAAAGGTGAAACGCCCAAGCATATGCCGCGAATTGTAATTCGGCCAGTCGCCGTCGAAACCCGTCTGCGAGCCGTTGTTTATAATGAGTAGAGTGGAGATCCGCTTGTTCGGAAATTTTTATATTAATATCATGTTGGGTAAAGGCGTATTCGCCTTCCCGAAATTGATTGATGTCACTCAGTAGCTGTCTGAGTGACTGCAGCGTCTCGAGGGAATCGTTTTCAACGGATGCCTTCCACATGTCGGTTTGTGTCTGCAGCCAAGTGTCAAGCAGACTTTCCGTCCGAGATATCTGCTCTTGGGTCTCAGCCTCTCCAAATTCCATTAACGTCTGTATCTGCGCATTTTCGAAGCGCTTGAGCAGGTGAATCGTAGAGCCGGATCGTGGGTCTTGAGAAAGCCCCGTTTCGAGCAACTGTGCGTACATGCCAAGCGCCCGATGGACAGGGTCAGATCGGTCGTTGGTCATGACTGGCGATTCCTCCATTGATTCATGCTGATCCAGAGGACACCCGATTGTGAGTTAATAACCTGCTGTTCGAGTTCATCATTATCTTGTGCAACTGCTCTTCGGTAAATCGAATTGTAGTTGTTGAAAACGAAGTCCCAGAGTTCAGTATCAGTGGCCATTTGGTCGTCGTTCTCCAATAGTACTTCAAGAAGAGATTCTACCCGTCGTAATTTTTCCCTCAGCTTCTCTGGACGCTCCGAATCGATCTCTCGCCTGCTCGCGTCGAAATAGTGGCCCAAGTAGGTGTCAAAATCCCCGGCTGGACTGTGAAAGTCCCCTGAAAGGTGATCTTTTCCGTATTGCTCGACCTTATCGTCAATTGAGTTGTGGAGGAGCAAGTCAAGCACGTGCCAGAAACGATTGAGGATTGCCCCTAATCCGACAATCAGGAGGATTCCAGCCGGTAACCCGATATGAGTTGGAACCGGTTGTGACGGTGTTCGCAATACTAAAGCACCAATCAAGAGGTTAGACATGAGCAAGAACGCGATCAGCTCGATTGACCGCAACCTATGGGCGATATTCGCGATAATGTCGGGGTCCGTCTCGATATCCCGAATAGAATTCCAGGCAAATGAGAGTGCAACCAGACCAAAGGCGATGATAGTTCCATGAATACCCCATAGCGCAATAAGTTCGTCGCGAGAGAAATTGAATATGTTCAGGCTAAGTCCTTCACGGATGAATTGGCCAACGATTGGTCCGAGTAGATATCCGAAGGCACCCAGTAGGAGGGCGAGAGAAACACCGAGGAATAGGCCCATCCATCGACTGTAGAGTCCCTTCCATGCACGAAGAGCCCAAACCCGGAAGACGTTTTTGACATCCACGCCCCCTTCACGCACACCCATAGGCCACCATCGGTAATCCCCCTTCATTTGTCTTTGGGTCACAACCGAGCACGCAAGTGGGCGTAGTACGATGGATGGAGCGCCATAGCTTGTGATCCTACGGGCGTATAGAGAAAACAACAGTAGGCCACCCGTCGAAATCCATCACTCAGCAACGGGAACTATAATCCCGATCGCGAAGGAGGTCGCGATCGGTGGGTCTCGCGACCGGAAGCGTTCTCGTGCCTGCGACGCATCCACCGACACGAAGTGCTCGCGCACGTACTCCGATGGGAGCGAAGCCAGGGCCGCCCCGTCGCGCCGCATCCCGGATGGCCGTCCGCGACAGTCGTCACCCACAGGTGACGCAGATTCCCCAATCCACTGGCCGACAACGCCACCGCCATCGAAACCGCCGACGACGATGGCGATGGAGACACCGCAGTCGATGTCGACACGGCTGTCGAGAACGGCCTCGAGACTCAACGCTACCAAGACCGAGCGAGTGAGCGCTCGTGCGAGACGTTTATGTCTCGCGGGGCGGTACGGAATCATGGCTTCGCTCCATTCGGATGGAAGCCACCGTCTCGGGTGTTAGGCCACTCGGGACCTCTCGCGCACGTCCCCTGGCGACGGCCGATGGAGACGGTAGCTTCCGGATTGTACTACGCCGAGTAGTTACATATATCCAACTACAACAACCCGTATTTTGGATTGTAAGAGTCGGTTGCGTATAGATTTGCGACTCCTCTCGAATGCTGGATCTGCATTCAGATCGTGAGGGTCTACCGCATATCGGATCGTACGGAGTAACCCACCGTTCTGCGTGATCACGGATACATTCACACGATGACGAGGTGCGCCAGACGCGATACCGATCGGTGAAATATCTCTCGGAGCAGCCGATACCGATTTCTCCCGTTTCGTTCCGGTCCACCCAAACCTTGAATCGCATCGAGCGTCAACGTTGTCAACAAGGATGTCGCCCCAGGTCCGGCTTGATGACGACGTCTACGAACGGATCAAGGCGAACAAGAGAGCCGACGAGTCGTTCAGTGACGCCGTCGAGCGACTCATCGGCGGCCGCTCGCTTAGGGACCTCCGCGATGTTTTCGACGACGAACAGGTGACCGAGATGCGCGACGCTATCGATGCCGCCGACCGGACGGACCGCGACGAGGTCCGTAAGGTGGCGAAGCAGTTCGAATGATCGTCGATACGTGTTTTATTCTGGACGGCATCGACGATGTCGACGCGGCCGGGCCGAGGGTTCGGGATCTCGAAGCCCCGCCTATCCCAGCGGAAGCGACGAGACGGTCTCGTAGGTCGGCCCGCCGGGACCGAGCGTGCTCTCAGTGAGCCGAACCGCCTCGATCGTCGTCTCGCCGACGACGGGCCCGCGCTCGCCCGGATGCTGGGCGGCCAGGGCGTCGGAGTCGATGGGCTCCCAGTCGGTGACCAGGTCCTGCACGAGTTCCTTCCCGCCAGCGTGGTCCATCCGGGCGAGTGTGACGTGCGGGGTGAAGTCGTGCGCTTCGGGGTCGAATCCCAGAGCGGTCGTCCGCGCCTCGATGGCCTCGTGGAGGCGGGTCAGTTCCGCGCCACCCGATTCGACGCCGAGCCAGAGGACGGAGATGTACGACAGGTCCGGGAAGACGCCGAGCCCGCCGTAGGTAACCGGGAACGGCGTGACGCCCGACTCCTCGACCGCCGCTCGGAGGGCGCCCTCGATCTCGGGGACGCGATTCCGATCGACCTCACCGAGGAATTTCAGGGTCAGGTGCGCCTGGGCGGGATCGGTGACCGACAGGCCCGACGCGTCGGCGAACGCGTCCTGTACGTCGGCGACCGCCGGGGCGAGCGCGTCGGGGAGGTCGACGCTGACGAACAGTCGCATGCGTCGGACTTCGCGGCGGGGCTTCTTCAATCGTGCGCGGACGTGAGTGAACGTCCGGAGCGGACAGAGAGGTGCGCAGGTCTTAACCCGCCCGGGCGAGTACGTTTTGCCATGACCGACGACGCGGGAGACGACCGGCACCGCTTCTCCGAAGGCGCCGGCTTCGACGACCCCTACGACGAGTTCGACCTCGACCCCCCTGCGCTCGACGTCGACCCGGGGACGGTCGACCCCGTCGACTCGCGAGCGATCGCCGACATGCTCGACGAGCGCCAGATCGGGAGCGAGGAGGTCGACGCCGAGGAGGTTCTCGACGTCGGCCTCAACTACATGCAGATCAATCGCTTCGAGCAGGCGACCGAGGCGTTCGAGCGCGCCGCCCGCTTCACCGACGACGATCGACTCGCCCAGGAGGCCTGGACGAACAAGGGCGTCGCCCACGCCGAACTGGAGGAGTGGGACGAGGCCATCGGCGCCTACCGCGAGGCGTTGAACGTCGTCGAGAAGACCGAAATCGAGACGAGCGAAGACGAGACGTCGAACACCCGGTCGGCGAGCGAGCACGCCGCCACCGCCGAGAGCAACCTCGCCTTCGCCCTCTGGGAGTACGGCGAGACGACGCAGGCGTTAGAACACGCAGAGCGCGCCGTCGAGCGCGACCCGCGCTTCGCCGAGGGCTGGTACAATCGCGCGTTCTTCCTCCAGGAGCGTGGCCTCTCGGAGGAGGCGCTACGGTGCATCGACAACGCGATCCGCCTCGGGATGCGCAGTTCGGAAGTACTGGCGGAGAAGTCCCGCATCCTCGAAGATCTCGGCGAGTACGACGAGGCCGAGCGCGTCGCCGACGAGGCCGAACAGCGCCGCGAAGAGGCCGAGCAGCGGCTGATCGACGAGCAACAGCGCGCCCAGCTCGACGAATGAGCGACGAGAGCGAGGTCGACGGATCGATCGTCTGCACCGAGCGCCAGACCCCAGAGGGACTCCTCGTCGCCGTCTGCGACGCAGACGTCCTCGGTGAGACGTTCGAGGCCGGCGCCGTCTCGCTCACCGTCACCGAGGAGTTCTACGGCTCCGATCCCGTCGAGGCGGACGTCGCGGCCGACGCACTCGCTCGCGCCGACGTCGCCAACGTCGTCGGCCACCGGGCGGTCGACCTCGCTGTCGAGGTCGGTATCGTCGACGAGGCGAACGTCCTAGAGGTCGACGAGACCGTCCACGCGCAGGCGCTGTGGATGTGACGGGGCCGTCTCAGAGGTCCGTCCGTCGAAACCGCCGGTAACCGATTGCGAGCGGGATCAAGAACCAGGCGAGCAGAACGACGGCACCGAACCAGGCCTCAAGATAGACGGGCGCGTCTCCTGGATAACGCTCAGCAGCGGTCATCGTCAGCGCCGCCGGTTCGCGCAGGCCGTACCCGAACTGGAGCGGCCAGACGTCACCGGGTATCGCCGCGTTCGCCAGCCCCGCGTAGGCGGCGATCGGATTGAGTCCGTCGAGAAAGAGGTACCAGGCCTCGGCTTCGATGGGCGGCGATTTGCCGTGAATCAGGTAGTATGGTCCGGCGACGACGAGTTCCCAGAGAGCGACGAAGACGGTGAACAGCCCGACCGTCAGCGCCATTGCGCGACCGCGAGTCGACACCGAGGCGGAGACGCCGACCGCGAGGCCGACGAACGCCAGGCCGAACAGCGCCGTCGCGAGCGACAGGACGAGCCACTCGGCGACGGGGAGCGTCCCGAAGACGGCCAGGCTGAGCCCCGCGGCGAGCAGGGCGGCCGGGACGACGGCCAGCAGGACGATCGCGCTCCGGGACGCGAGCGTCCCGAGGAGGACGTCCCGCCGACTCGGCGGCAAGCCGAGCAGGAGCTTGATGCTGCCCGACCGACGCTCGCCGACGATCGCCATGTAGCCCACGACGAGAGCCGCGACGCCGAGGACGGTCTGCATCGGCATCCCAAGCCACGCCAGTGTCTCCAGAGCGGTGCCGTCGTCCGCGACGAACCCGAACGCCGCGTAGAGGATCGCAACGAACCCGACGAGCAGGGCGACCATCGTCAGCAGCATCCGCGAACGGGCCACGTCGGCCAGGTCCTTCCGAGCCACCGCGAGGGCCGTCCGGAACCGCCACCGGCGCCGGTCTGTTCCGGTCGAATCGCCGAGGGTCTCGCCGTCGGAGCGGACGTCAGTACTCATGAACGCACCTCCGTGACCCTCCGACGGGTATCGTCGGTCGTCCCGGTGGGGGGTGACGACCCCGACCGCCTACCGCCGGCGTCCAACCCGCCAGTCTCGGTCAGCGTCGTAAAGAGCGATTCGAGCGAGGCCGTCTCGACGGCCAGATCCTCCACGGTCGCGCCGGTGCCCTCCAGTTCGAGGACGACCACCGCCTTCGCCCGCGCGGTGTGACAGGTCACCTGGACGGATCGGCCGCTGGCGACCACCTCCGAGACACCGTCGATCCCCGAGAGCCGTTCGACCGCGTCGGCGACTGGTCGATCGAGGTCGACACGGACCGTCGCGCCGCCGCCCAGCGACTCCTGGAGGCCGTCGATAGTGTCCACGGCGACGAGGTCCCCCTCGTGAAGGACGCCGACGCGGTCGCAGACCGCCTCGACGTGTTCTAAGATGTGACTCGAGAAGAACACGGTCGTCCCGTTATCGGCCTCCGCGCGGACCAGTTCCTGCATCTCGCGGATCCCGTGGGGATCAAGTCCGGAGGACGGCTCGTCCATGATAAGGAGGTCGGGATCGCCGACGAGGGCCATGCCCATTGCCAGGCGCTGGGCCATCCCCTTGGAGTAGTCGCCGGCGGGCCGATCGGCGTCGGCGGGGTCGATGCCGACGCGGTCGAGGATCTCGGTCGGGTCGTCGTCGGCTCGCTTGGTTTCGATCGCGAACTCGACGTGGCGTCGCCCGCTGAGTCGATCGTACAGGGAAAAGTCGTCCGGCAGGACGCCGATCCGGCGGCTGATCCGGTCGGCGTCGGCCTGGGCGTCGAGGTCGAAGAGCTCCGCCCGGCCGTCCGTCGGCCGGACGAAGTCCAGCAGGGTGTCGATCGTCGTCGACTTCCCGGCGCCGTTCGGCCCTAGGAAGCCGAAGACCTCGCCGCGCTCGACGGCGAGGTCGATACCTTCCACTGCGGTAACGTCTCCGAAGCGTTTCGTCAACTCGTGCGTGCTGATTGCGTGCATCGGTGTATCACCCGGGCGATGCCCGGCTGTAGTGAGGCCTCGCGAGGTGGACGCCCATAAGTGTTATTGAGTTTTTGACATTTGTCACGGCTAGAACAAAAGCGATATTGAGTGAATGCGGCAGATCGCGGCGGGTACGGCGGATTCGGTCGTCGAACGGGACGGATCGGTCAAGAGCTATTGTGTTGGAGAGCCAACTTATCTCGACGAGAGGGGGCTCCATTGGTCGCGCGCAGAACCCGGTCGCCCCGATCAACTCATGCCTCGCTCGTCAGCCGTGCGACGTCCGTCACCGAGAGGTCGGCGTCGAACGTGAGACGGAGTTCGTCCTCATCTTCGCGGAGCGTAACCCGATAGGTTCGCGGCTCCGACTCGACCTCGACGGTCCACCCGCCGTCGCTCAGGTGCGCAAATAGGTTCCAGATGGGTTTCGAGCGGATGTCGATCCCGCGGTTCCAGTAGAACGCCACCGTCGCCGGATGCGAGAGTGCCCACATCGACAGCGGAAGCCCGAACGGGGCCAGACACTCCCGGCAGCGATTGATTGTGAGGAACGGATCACCCGGTAACGCATCTCGCTCGCGGATCTCGTGATCGAGTCGACCCGCGCACTTCGGACAGTCGCCGGCGAAGATGTCGTCGAAATCCGACCGCGTCCGTCGCTCGGCCGCCTGCACGATGGCCTCGGGCTCGCGATCGGCCGCGAGCCCAGGCGTTAGGGGAAACGAGGCGATCGGTCCGTCGCAGTCCGCACAGCGCACCCGGATCATCACCCTCTCCGCTCCGGCCCTGAGCGCGTCCGCACCGCACGCGGGGCACGCCCCCTCGACCGGGACGCTGTCGAACTCGATCGGCGTCCCGTAGCCACCCGCGAGAATCGTCCGGACGATACGCTCGCCGCTCCACGTGAAGGTGTAGCCTCGGTCTGCTTTGTGTAGGAAGGTACCAGTGAGTTGATCCAGGTGGTACGCAAAGCGAGAACTGTTCGAGACCTCCACGCGATCGCGCAGTTCGGAGAACGAGAGGTACGGCTCCTCCCCTCCCGACTCACGATCACGCTCGGCGACGGCGACGGCGCGCAGAATGTCGACGCGCGTCTCGTCGGCCAGTTTCGCGAACGACTCGTGCGGAGCGCGCTCGTCCACGGCCGGGTCCAGCACCGCCACCAGTATAGTGGTTTTTGTCTGCGGAGGGGTGGAATTCCCCGCACAGCCGTCCGTGAGGGCGTCCGACCTGTCGGCAACCTGTTCTGACTGGGAAACCCTTATGCGCGACGCGCGGGAACCCCGAGATACGATATGACCGTCACGCTCAAAGACTTCTACGCGGACTGGTGTGGCCCCTGCAAGACCCAGGACCCGATCTTGGAGGAGATCGAAGACGACTGGAACGGCCGCTTCGAGGTCGAGAAGGTCAACGTCGACGAGGAACAGGAGGTCGCCAACGAGTACCAGGTGCGGTCGCTGCCGACGCTCGTCGTCGAGAACGACGACGGCATCGTCGACCGCTTCGTCGGCGTCACACAGCGCGAGGACATCGAGGACGCCCTCGAATCCGCCGGCGCGTAGGCGGAGCACGGGCCGCGCACTCGAATTCTATCCGACACAGTTCGCACAGCGTATAGGTCCCGCCCGCGCTGTGGGCGCGTGAGCGGACCGAGTCGATGAGCGACCAAGACCGGCGACGAACGCTTTCGGAGTGAGATACCGATACCGAACGAGATGACGACGACCGACGACCGCAGGGACGACGCCACCACCGACGACGATTCGGGGGCCTCCACGACGAGCGACGGAGAACCGGACGCAGCAATGACGAGCGACGAAGATCGTGATCGGACGTCGACCCGCGACACCGCACGAGACGGATCGCCGGCGGATTCCGCCCGGGACGGGTCGGCCGCAGAACCCGACCTGACACAGACGCACACGCTCGTGTGCGATCGCTTCGGCGAGGCGTTCGCCGCCGTCTTCGAACTGGTCCGTCAGGAGATGACGGCGGCGATCGTGCGCCTCGACGAGGACGAACTGTCGCTCGACATCGAGGGCGACGATACCGCCCCGGCGTGGGAATCGATCCGCGATCGGTTCGAACGCGTGGCCGACGGTGACGAATCCGAAACGGTCTGGCGGTGCCCGACGACGACGGCCGAGGGACGGGACGCGCTTCTCGAACTCCTCTCGCACACCGACGGCGTCGTCGGCGCGTACTTCGTTCGTGAGATCCAACTCCGGCGCGACGACGAGGTGCTCGCGTCCGCCGTCCCGCACCACTCGCAGGCCTCGCTCGACGCCACCCGATGTGAGACGGTCGCGGACGACGAGATCGTCGACCTCGCCGGCGTCGCCGCCTGTCTCGTCCCGACCGGGCCGGCCGTGACCTGGGTCGACGGCGACCGCAGGTGGCGCCTGGCAGGTAAATACCTCTGCGCCGAGCGCATCGACGGCCGTCCCGGAAGCTGCTACGGCCTCTCGAACCTGCAGGCGGCGTCGGTCAGGGCGGACGGCACGCTCGAACTCTCCTGGGACGCGGGCACGGTCGGCGACGACGCCATCGGCCGAGCGCTCACCTGGGTGATGAACCGGCTCTACAGGCCGCCGACCGACGTTCCGTGTCCGGACCCCGAACGGGCAGAGACGGTGCGAGCGCGAATGCAGGAGATCCTCGCAGCCTACGACGGTCGGACGCTCTAGGCACGGTCGAGGTAGAAATCGAGAGAGAGAGTGTGTGTGTGAGTGCGTTAGAGTGAGTGTGTGGCGTTAGAGTGTGTGTGATCGCGTCGACCTAGATCCACTTCACACCGACGTCGTGCATGTCGTCGTTGTGCTTGGCGATGTTGATGACCAGCGGCGTGACGCTCTCGACCTCCGCCGCGTTCGCGAGTGGGCCGGCGTCTAACGCCCGGAGACCCTCGATCTCGTCGGCGAGCTGGCGCACCCTTGCCTTCGCATCGGCGTCGTCGGCGACGACGAGCGTGTCGAGGTCGAACGCGGTCGAGAGGTCGGCGAGTTTGCCGGCGGCGAGGTTGTGGAAGGCGCCGACGACCGACACGTCGTCGGGGGCTCGCTGGGCGACTAACTCCGTCACGCTGCCGGTCCCCGGTGGGTGGTAGTGCATGCCGTCCTCGTCGCCTTTCATGCCGACGGCGGGCGTGACGAGGATCGTGTCCGAATCGAGTTTGTCGGCGACGGCTTCGACGGTGTCGCCCGCGTAGTACGGCGGGACCGAGAGGAGTACCACGTCTGCCCGATCGGCCGCCATCTCGTTCGCGAAGCCCTTGAGGTCACCGGAGGCGCCCACGTCGGCCAGGCGCTCCTCGTAGCCCTCGACGGCGTCGCGAGCCTTCTCGGGATCGCGCGACCCGATGAGAAGTTCGTGGTCCGTATCCCGCGCGAAGCGGAGCGCGAGTCCCTCGCCGATATCGCCCGTCCCGCCGAGTAGTGCGATTCGCATACCTTCGAAATTGCACGGCCGCCGGATAAATCGATTGGAGCGGGCCAGCGATGCCGGGGTCGGCGATCGGGCGTCGATCGCCACCCGACGCGTCGGTCGGTTACGCGTCGTCTCGCGACGACAGTCCCTCCGTCGCCGGGCCCTCGATCACCCGCCCGTCGGGATCGAACCGCGAGCCGTGGCAGGGACAGTCCCACGTCCCCTCGCCGTCGTTCCAGTCGACGACGCAGTAGGCGTGCGAACAGACGGCCGAGACAGCGTGCAACTCACCGTCGTCGTCCCGCGAAACGGCGATCGGCCGGCCGTCGCGTCTGACGACGCGCCCCTCGCCGGGTTCGACGGCGACGTCTCCCGATCCGAAGACCGTTCGCAGCCAGTCCGTGGCGAACTGGCCGGCGACGTCCGCGTTCTCCGTGGCCAGCTGGCCGATCGACGCGGTCGGTGTGAACCGACGCGGGTCGTACAGTGACGCGATCGGCGGCTCCTCGCCGTCGATCGTTCGGGCGAGGAGCCGGCCCGCGACGGTTCCGCCGGTCATACCCCACCCGCCGAAGCCGGTCGCGAGGAGGACGTTTCGCGCACCCGGACCGGCCGGACCGACGAGCGGGACGCTATCCGCCGAGACGTAGTCCTGCGCGGACCAGCGGTAGGCGACCTCCTGTACCGTGAAACACTCCTGGGCCCACTCGACGAGCCGGCGGTAGCGCTCCCGCGTCGACCCGCCCTGGCCGGGCTTGTGGTTCTCGCCACCGACGAGGACGAGCGGGCCGTCGAAGCCGGCGGACGCATCGCCGGCTTCGGTCCCGAAATCGTCCGACTGAGCTCCGACGTGCGCCCGCACCGATCGATACGGTCGACTCCCCTCCGCCGGTCGGTAGTACATCCCGTCCGGCGGCTCCCCGTCGATCCGAATCGCCACGACGTACGACCGCTTCGGTACGAGGCGGGCGAACAGACCGAGGCGGTCTAGCAGCGGGAAGCCGGTAGCCAGGACGACCCGGTCGGCTGCGACCGACCCGTGTTCCGTCTCGACGCGCGGCCGCCGGCCGGGCGTAACGTCGGTCACGCGCGTCTCCTCGTGGACGGCGACGGACCGGGAGTCACCGCTCTCGGACGGCGACTCGACGAGGGATTCGGCCAGCGCAAGGAGGTACCGTCGTGGGTCGAAGCAGGCCTGATCGTCCACCCGAACGCCGCAGTCGGCTGCCTCGAACGGCGGGACGGAGGTGACGAACGAGGCCGGAAGCCCGGCGGCCGCCTCGGCGTCTGCCTCACGACGGATCGCGCCGCGGTCGTCGCCGTAGACGTACGCCGGGCAGCGGCGCAAGCCGCAGTCGGCGTCGACGGCCTCGACGCGCTCGACGATCGCCTCGATCGCCGCCTGGTTCGCCTCGGCGTACCGACGAGCACTCGTCTCGCCGAAGGACTCGCGTACCTCGTCGTAGACGAGGCCGTGCTGGCTGGTGATCTTCGCGGTCGAACGGCCCGTCGTGCCGCCGGCGATGCGGTCGCGTTCGAGAACGACGGCGTCGTAGCCGCGGGCGGCGAGTTCGGCCGCGGTCGAGAGACCGGCGATGCCGGCACCGACGATGACCACGTCGGTCGTCGTTGGGCCGGAGAGCGGTTCGAATCGCGGTTCCGCGTCGGTGTTCGCGAGCCAGGGGGACGTGTGGCGTCCCGGGAGCGACCCGGGAGCGGGAGCGTCGTCGACCATCGATGCGGGCAGCTACCACGAAGTGGCGGATACCCCTTGTGGGTCACGGGGTTCGTTCCGGGGCCGGTCAGGACGTCGGTTCGACCAGTCGACCGCCCAGCAACCGTGCCTCGGAGTGCGAGAGGTCGACCGAGATCGACCGCGAGTTCGTCCCCGGTCCGTCCGCCTCCAGCGTGAGGGTGATCGACTCACCGGGTTCGACGGCGGCGGAGACGGCGGCGTCGACCCGGCCGGTCGAGCCCTCGAACTCGCCGTCCGCGGACTCCAAGACCTGGTGCAGATTGACACTCATGGACCGTCGTTCGACGGACGACGATAAAGGGATCAGCCAAGCGCGGTGAAAGTAGAGATCGGAGGACTGGTCGCCGATCGAGGCGGGATTCGACCTGATCACTCGAGGAGGTCAGGAACCGCGTTGACCGACTCGCAGACAGCGACCGCACCGGCGTTCGCGAATTTGGTGCGGCCCGTCTCGCCCGAGAGGCCGCCGGTGAGGACGCCGACTCCGTGATAGACCCGACGGGGATCGGCCTCGGCGGCGTTCGTCGCGGTTCGGATATCGTCGAGCGTGTCGCCGACGAAGAGGACCGTCTCGGCGTCCATGCGCTCGGCGAGCGTCGTCAGTGCGGTGGGGTCGGGTTTGCCCGCATCCCAGTCGTCCATCGTGAATCGGTGGTCGGCGGGAATTCCGTCCAGAGCGGCCCGTCCGAGGGCGATCCGGGCCTCAGCGTCCGGTCGCCCGGTGAGGATGCCGACGTCGACGTTCGTCGTGAGCCACTGGCGCGTCTCGTCGGTGACGAGTACGGGTTCGTCGTGGATGAACCCGCACAGCGGGTCCGACTCGGGGTCGACGTCGGCCGCTGCTCCACCGTCGATCGGGTCGCCGTCGTCGATCGGGTCGACGTCGTTTCTGGCCCGCACGGTCCCGTCTAGATTGCGATCGAGATCGACGTCGGTCGAACTCGGTCGGGCAGGGACGTCGGGCTCGCCGCCTTCGATCGAGCGATAGAGGTCCGCACCGAGGTACAGTCCCTGGAACACCTCCCGCAGGCGCTCGCGGTCCAAGCGGGACGCGACCCGCTCGAACGCCCGGGCGCCGAGGGCGTCTTTCACGACGGCCTGCGCCGCTTCGAGGCCACCCCCGCGTTCGGCGATCGCGTTCGTGTAGGCATCGACCGACGCGTCGTACCCCTCGCCAGAGGCGAGGACGTACAGCGCGGCAGCGTCAGTCAGATCCCAGTCGTTGTTGAAGCCGCCGGCATCTTTGAACGCCTGAACGGCCGCGTGGTCGATCGTCCGGCCGTAGCAGCGCTCGACGGATTCGACGATGGCCCGCCGGTAGGAGTCGGCCACGTCGACGAGGACGCCGTCGACGTCGAGGACGACGGCGTCGGCCGCGAGAGAGTCGGGCATGCTCGCCCATCGGTTCGGCAGCGGGTAAAAGTCCGCGATTCCCCGTCCCGGTTCGGTCGCCCCGCTACCCTGACACCGATTGGCCGGCCAACCCCCCGTCAGACCAGCACCGTTTCGCCGGCCGACCTCCCCGTCAGACCGGCGCCGAAGTACCGACTTAGCGACCACCGGCGCGGTCCGTCGTGGCGAGGTAGAGAGTCCCGACCGGGAGGGGTTCGCGCTCGACCGGGACCTGCGGCTGGTCGGCACCGAGCGTGGTGAACAGGAAGTCGGCGTCCGCGGCCTGTGCGACGTCCGCCGCGGGCCGGTGTAGCTCCGGCGGGAGGTTCAGCGCGTAGACGGCGTCGGCGTCGGCGTAGACGGACGGGTCCGGGTCGACGACGTCGTCTCGCACGAAGGCCACTCCGTCGGGGACGGGCCGGTCGTGGACGTCGGTCGCGGTGATCGATCGGCCTCGCTGGGCGAGTGTGCCGGCCACGTCGGTCCGACGACCGACTCCGACTTCGACGAGTCGGTCGTACTCCGCGAGGCGGTCGACGAGCGCGGTCGTCCGTTCGGATCGGGCCACGGCGGGACGTTTATGCCGGGGGCAGTCTTAGCCGTTGCCATGCACGTCGACATCGTCCCGGTCGGCGAGGTCTCAGCGCGGGTCAAGCGAGAGGCCTCATCGGCGTTGCGCTCGATCTACGACTGCGACATCACGGTCGGCGACGGCCAGTCGATCCCCACCGGCGCGTACGACTCCGGCCGGGACCAGTACAGCGCGGAAAGTTTCATCCAGCTGGCCGAGCGCGTCGGCCGCGGCGACAAGAACATCGCCATCACCCCCGAAGACATCTTCTACCGGCGGCGCAACTACGTCTTCGGGCTGGCCTACCTGGACGGCAGCGGGAGCGTCGTCTCGACCTACCGCCTCCAGACCAGTTCCGACGGCGGCGTCTCGAGCAAACCCGCGAGCGAGATCGTCGACGATCGCGTCCGCAAGGAGGTCGTCCACGAGATCGGCCACACCTACGGCCTCGAACACTGTACCAACAACCGCTGCGTGATGAACTTCTCGCGGACCGTGCAGCGAGTCGATATCAAATCGGAGAACCTCTGTGGGAGTTGCCAGCGCCGCCTCGACTGACGACCCAGACCCGTCGAGCTCACTGCCAGGCCGCCTGCGACCGGGATTCGACACCGCACGACCGACTCCAACCCACGAAACCATCCGATGGACGAGGCGACCGGCCGCGACGGTGAGTCTGTGACGAACAACGATTTATCGATCGGTCCCGATTCGTGTAGCATGGGCGACAGCCAGGTCGGACGCGACGCACGGGATCGGTCGACGAACGGAGTGATCGACCGCTCACGGCAAGCGCGACGACTGGCGGAGGGGACGTCGTGAGTGACGACGGTGAGGTCGAGATCGACGATGACGGGCGCACGGAGCGAGAGCGATCTTCGACCAGCGAACCACCCGACGAGCGGAACGCGGCACGTGTGAATCGCTCCGATTCCGGGCGTGCGCTCGCCGACGAACTCGGTCGGATCGACGTCCGGACCACGCCGGAGGGCCACGTCGAGGGGACGATCACCGACCTGACCGAAGTGGACGACCGAACCGTCCGGCTCGACGTCCGGCTTCCCCACGATCGGACGACCTCGTTCGACCTGGCGAAACCGATCCCCTGGTCGCGCGAGTTCCTCCTCGCGCGGATCGTCGAGGACCTGGGGTACCGGGCGGCCTCGATCGATCACGTCGTCGGCGAATCCGTCGCCGTCGAGCGGGTCGACGACGCCGAGGAACCAGCGTCGTGGTGGTCGGCGACCGCGAGCGAACTCGGCGTCGCGCTGTTCACCCGGATGGGCGAGCGGTTCGACCTCGAGGTTACGACCGCAGCCGAGTGGCGACTCGTCGATCCGCGCGACCGCGTGGCGGCCCGGACTCGACCGCGGCTCTCGCGCACGCAGGCGGCCGGCGCGGCGACCGTCCTCCTCGGAACGATGCTCGCGGCCGTCGGCGCAGCCCTCGTCGCAGCCGGCGGCACGTGGCTCTCGATAGCGGGTCCCGCCGCCGTCTCCGCAGGCATCCTCGCCGCCCTGCCCGGCGTCCTCCTCGTCGGTCTCGGAATCGCGCTCCTCGTCTGGTCGGCGTGACGTGGGCACTCCGCGGCCGACGGACGTGTTAGCGAACAGTACGCTTATCCCGTCTCCCGTCGTAGCACGGGAAGATGGTACGAGACGCACTCACCCTGGCGCTCAGCCGGGCACGATATGCAGCGACGGGCGCGGCGATCGGCGGCGGTCTCGGCGGACTGTTCAGCCGGAGAGCCGCGAGTTCGGGCGCCGCCGTCGGCGCGCTGATCGGCGCGTTCGTCGGCGAGAGTCGCATCGGAGCGAAGACCCGGATCGAGGAGTGGCGCTCGCGGGGACAAGAGGGCGTCGAGACCGTCCGATCGACGGAGTGACGAAGAAGCGGGTGGGCGACGCTGATATCGACGGTACACAGTCCCTGTTACGGCGTGTAGTACTCGTCTTCGCCTTTTTGTCGCGATCGTGCCGGGGTGACTCCGAGACGATCTCGTCGTCACGAAATGAACCGGCACCCGGAGTACGGGAGATCGGTCGTTCCCTCAACAACCCTCGGACGAAGACCCTGCCAGCGAGTCGTGGTAGCCGTTGAACCGGACGACTTCCTCCGACCAGTAGTCGTCCGTCGTGTATTCACCGATACACCACCCGTTCTTGACGTGGGCGAGTCCGTGGTACCCGGACCAGTAGGTCGGACTGGCGAGGAACTCGAACATCGCGTCGGCCGTTTCTCCGTGACCGGTTTCGCGGAGGAGTCGGCCGTTCTGGATGGCGACCTCGCGAGCCGCGTCGCACTCGAACGAACACGGGTGGAAGTCGACGAAACGCCATCCCAGGTACGCCCACGCGCGGTTGAGTACCGGATGGGGATCCTCGACGACGAGTTCACCGCCACGTTCCGTCGACCTCGGCGTGTTTCGAGCGATTTCGGCGATCGGATCGTCGAAACCGGCCTCGCGCGCGTCTCGGTGAGCGTCCGCACAGCACTCTGGGATACCCCGAATCGACCGCTCTATCTCCTGGCTTTCAACGCCGTCTAACAGTGCGTCCGCGTCGACGTCACACGCCGGCGTTGTGAGTCCGACAGTCGTCGTTCGGTCGCCCGATTTCCGTGCGATGTCGACGGCGTCCGACACGCGCGCCACGAGGTCGATCGCATCGTCGGTGGGAAGCGTCCGTCGCAGTCCCGTTCGCGGGTGCTCATCGTCGACCAGCGCCGCTTCCATCGCCCGGTCAAACGCGCTTGAGAAGCGACCGAGACGCCCGTCCCAGGCGTCACGATGCTCTTGTGACTTCCAGTTGTGCTTTTCGACCGCCGGGAGGTCGAGGGAGGCATCTGGCGTATGGCGTGTTGGATCGATCGACGTCACTGGGAATCACTGTCCGCGTGAACGGACTGGCGAGATCGGTCGATGGTGAGGTGTTCCTCGTCGTACCGATCGCGATACTGCTCGACGACCTCGTCGAACGACAGGGAGTCGTGGGCGAGACTCCAGACGTCGGATTCGTCGTGAGCACCGCCTCTGACCGTCGGTTTCCCGTTCGACGATTGGCCGAAGTGCAGGCCCGCGAACGGCTTGATGTCGACGTTCCTGCGGCTCGTTTCCTCGGCCAGCGGCGCGTCCCACGGCGCGTCGGTGACCAGCCTGAGTCCGGGAAACATCGATCGCATGTCGTCTTCGATCCGTTCGTACAGGGCGTACTTGGCCGCACACCACCGGGTTCGGTTCCGGTAGTCGTACTCGATTCCCGCCGAAGGACAGCCGCCCTGGCAGACGTTCCAGTATCGACAGCCCTTACAGCCGCCGTGGTCGTCTTCATCGTCAGTGTGCGGACCGGGAACCTGTTTGAGCATCTCGTAGCGTTCCTCGGTGTCGTTGTACTCGTTGCCGGTCGAGTCGCCCTGGAGGAACGCGTTGCCGTCGCCGGCGGCGGCCCAGGTCTTGCCGCAGCCGGTCGTGGCGCCGTCGCCCGTGGCGATCTTCGCCGCACCCGCGTTGAACACGTCGCAGGTGTTGTTGACGCAGTTCGAGAGTTTGTTGCCCAGCAGGTTGTCCTGGTAATCCCCCATCGGTCCCCAGTGGCGGTACGGTTCGGCTTTCATCCACTCCCAGGTCCGGAGATACACTTCTTTCAGTCGCTCCGGCGAGAGCGACTCGTCCTCCTGGACGTCTTCGTACGGGATCGCCGGGTTGTAGTGGCCGCCGACGTCGTGGCGGGTGAGATCGTCCATCCACTCCAGGAGCCGGTCGAGTCTCTCGTCGGTACCGGCGTTTTGCTTCGTGAGGACGACGATGACGCCGACGCCGACGTCGGACTCTTTGAGGGTGTCGATGGCGTCGAGCGTCCGTTCGGTCATCCGTTCGGTGACGTCTCGCAGTTCCCCGTCCATCTCCGATCGTGCGAGGCGGTTGTCGTTGAGGTCGGCGGGACCGTCACAGGAGATACCGACGCTGACGCGGTACCGTTCGAACATCTCGACGTGCTCCTCGGTCAGGAGGGTCCCGTTGGTCTGGATGTGCGTGTGGCGCCCCGTCTCCTCGAGGTCGTACGTCTCGTAGATCCACGAGAAGATCCGTTCGAGATGCTCGTCGCGGACGAGCAGCGGCTCCCCGCCGTGCATCCCCGGCACCTCGTCGTACTTCGCCTCGAACTGCCGGAGTCGCGCCATGATCTCCTCGATGTCGTACTCGGCGTCGATGTCGGCCTGGGAGTGCTGGCGATCCGGTTCCTCGTAGCAGTACGAACACCCCAGGTTACACCCCGAGTTGGCAGAGACGTGAATCGTCATGCTTTCTTCGGGACGTCCATCTCCCAGTCTTCGTGGTCGTCGTGCCCCCAGTCGTCGTGATCGGTGTGATTCTCGTGGGAGTTGTCGTGGGTATTCGAATGAATGTCCCCGTCGCTATGGGAATCGGTGTGCGGGTCGTCAGCGTGGTCGCTGTGGCCGCCCTCGATCGGATCGTAGATGCTGTTGGTGTGATCGTCCTGGTGTGAGTCCTCGTGCGGGTCGTCCGCGTGGTCGCTGAACTCGTTGTCGTGGGAATCGCTGTGACCGGTGTTATCGTGGTCGTTGTGATCGGTGTGATCGTTCGAACCGGTATTCTGTCCGACCGTGCCAGCTGCTTCGACCTCCTTCTTCTCCGCGGAGACATACGTGATCTTCGAGGACTCGATCCAGACGGACCCCTTCACGCCCGTCACCGAGTTGTCAGTTATGTTCGTCGGCAACGTTCGCTCCTGTCCGTACTCGTCAACGTAGTAGAGGACGTCACCCTCGATCCAGATCTTCCCGGATGTCCGGTCGTCAGTTCCCGTCAGTTCGCCAAGGTAATACCACTCTTCACCGTCGCCGTCGGTGAAGTGGAGATTAGTCCCGTCGATCCAGATGGAGCCTTCGTCGGACATGATCAGGCCTCCACCCCCTGGATAGATCCAGTTGGAACGGTCATACCGCTCGCTTCCGACGTGCCGAGCGTCAGGGCACCTGGGTCGCCAATGGGAAGCGTCTCTCCCTCGGGTTCACCAACGAGCACCGTGGTCGTTTTGTAGTCGAAGAGTCCGGCCTCGTCGCCGACGACGAGCGTGATCTCGACCTCTCCGGGGACGTTGATGCCACAGCGTTCCCAGTTCGGTACGATGGTGTCAGTCGTTCCACACCATTTCTTATTTTTCTCTTCAATATCTCCCTCCCCAAAGTGTTCGCGTCCCCAGCCATAATAGTTGATATCGCGAGTACTGGCAGAGTTAATGACGGCTGAGCACTCGAACTCTTCTCCGGTTACGACGCGAGACGGACAGTGAATCTCTTCGATGATCGGGTCAGTGCCACCGTCCGGCCGTTCGAAAACGTCGTACACGCCGTCCGATGGGGGAATAGCGGCATCGTTTCGCGAGAAGCTATATCCGTCAAGATTCGAATGCGGCGCTCTGTCGGGCTGTCCGAGTGGTTGGAGAGATATCGTCATCGAGTGTTCCTCGTCCAGTAACATCGATTGGACGGTGACGTCGGTCGGTTCCCCATCGGTAGTAGGTTCGAGTTCGACCTCGAAATGGACGAAGTGGCCGGCAGGGGTGCCGATGGTGTCTGGTTCGTATCCGACGGGTCCCCAATCGTTGTCTCCCCCAGGCCGTGTGACTTCCTCAGGGTTCTCTTCGTCCCAATCGACCCCTGCGATCATGTCGATTATCGATAATCCGACAGACACAGCTGCCCCGTAGGGTGGAGGAGCAGCGAGGCTAACACCGGTACCCACCATACCGACCGTTGCAAGCATCATGTCGAGATTGATATCATCGTCACCATCCGGATTCTGCAGTACTGGTGAATTGGCCTGGACCGCGTCGGTAATCTCGAGTGCGCTGTCGGTAAGCGGTTCGTTGGGAATATCGGGGTCGTGGAGTGACCGAAACGCCCTCGATTCTTCCTCGGAAAACGGGGAGGGTTTATCGTAGAAGAAATCGTTCTTGTCGTAGTCGTCGAGAGAGTTTATTGGAGAGCATCCCGTCCCGATTCTGGGGTCCTCGAGTTCTCCGTGTTCCTGTTCGTAGTGGTTTACGAACGTATCATAATCGTAAAATCCCAGCGTATCTTGATTTTCATCTACTTTTAAGGTTGCGTCTTCGCCCTCGATCTCGATGGCAGCTCGATTTTTAGTATCTGTTTCTTCCACGTTATCGATGGGACAGGTGTAGTTGATCGCGTGCCAATCGTGATCAACAACGTGATCGCTTTTTATATAGTGACCCTGGAGTGCGAATCGGTGAACCCATTTATCGGATTCAGTATCGTATCCAGTCCCGAAGTAACTCAGCACCTGCTGTGAGCGTTTCTGTTTATATGCGTCCGATTCAGTGACGGTGTAGTCCATCACGGACCACACTGGATAGGTGGCATCGGGGATCAGTGTATCGCACTTCGGACCACTCGTCTCCTGGGTTTCACACCCCTCGTACGGCAGAATCCCGATATCGGAACTCGACACGCTCGGATCAGTAGCGGCGAGTCCGGCTCCGGTTCCGGCGATCGCGAGTCCGGCCCCCGAGAGCGCTTGGAGGACGGACCGTCTATTCACTTCGTTGCTATTTCCACCCATGAAACAGCAATACTGGCAGTAGTATATAATATTTTGGTTATTAAAATATATCCAGATGTCCTATGCACTCTCCAAAGTACCACGGGACTTAAGCATCAATTCTGTGCCTAGAAACGATTCTGTGATTGGTTTCACTCATCAGTGAGTGGTTATATTATTCTCAGTAGTCATTTTTAGGCGTGGATACCGGTCCACCGACGTCGTCGCGACGACGAACCCTACGGCGCGTAGCAGTACTCGCCCTCGCACTTCTGTTCGCGATCGAGTTGTGAGTCAACCACGCCGCCCAGATATGAGGCGACCTCCCCACGCAACGGTTCGTTTTCGGGAGAATACCTGGACACCGATACGATCAGCCTCAACGATTCGAACGGTGAGAGCGCGTCTCTGTACGACGTTGAGACGAACGAGTCAACTCGATTCGGTCACAGCGAATCCCGCATTCGGCGAAAAGCTGCCGATCCCTATCGGTCGAGACGTGGCAAGTGTTCGAGTAAACTGCTCTGAATAATGGACAGTATAGTACTATAAGAGTGACCACGTGCCGCTCTCAGACAATGTGCGTCCAATTTCAATGCCCGGAACACGATCCGCCAAGATACGATCGATATTGGTCCGTCGATAGGCGACCGTTTCGGCGTACACTTCCGAACGGGATGCTAACTCATCGAGTGCTGACTGAAAAGTGTCGGATGTAGAAATATTCGTCGCTATGTCATGTAATTCTACGCCGAGACGATTCCTGAACGAGTGTTTCTGGCTCCAGCCACTCCGTCTCGATATGTTATCGTACGTATTCTCGATACGGGAGATCAATGAGGAGACTCGTTCGTGTCGATCCCAATTGGATATCGGCTCCTGGTCAATAAAGTAGATCCATCCGTTTTCGGTGATCGTGTTCGTCAACGTACGATCGATGTCGGAGAGAACGATATGTTTTGCGAGTTGGCGGATATATTCGTCAGGGCTCATCTCAATAGTCCTGAAGTCGTGTTCGTGAGCTCCGTCCGGGGCGCAACACGCACGTGATGCTATCCATTTATCTCCGAACGCGTGGGCGGGTGCACTCCCGCCGAGTAACACGCTAAGCTCATACGTCGTACGGTATCGGGCGTACCGTCGTTCTGTCCAGTCAGTGTTGTTGTAACGGCGCACGTAGGCTCCGGCCGTATCGGATTCTACGTAGACGACATCGTACTCCTGATTGGAGATGACTGAAACCGGTTCGGTCGCTTCCTCGGGATCAAATGTGGCGGCGAACGATTCGTCGAACGGAATCGGCCGATCGAAGGTGTCTATGGGTTCCACGGGTAGTCACACTCATTTCATTCGTACACAACGCTCCCGTCCCAGTATCCCTGAGCGGCGAGCGTCACGTTCGTCCCGCTTCGATAGGAATTCGTAGCGAACGTCCCATCGACACCCATCTAATAGTGACGGTACGTCGCCGTTACGGCCTTCGATTCGTTCTGGGTGCCACGGTGAGTCACGATGGTCCGGCCACACATCTTGGTTGTAAATCATTCGTCGACGATCTGCCCACCCGCCTGGTGTGGTCGCTTCCAGACGATCTCCTTCTCACTCCAGTAGCAGCTTGTGGAAGCTGATCCGATGAAGTACCTGTTACGAACGTGCGAGAGGGCTTTGAAAGCCGTCCACGTCATCGGGAGTTGTAGCCACTCCCAGAGATGGTTTGCGGCGTCGCGGAACCCGTGGTCGGCCATAATCTCGCCCCTCGTTTCGCCTACGTCGAAGCTACGCTCGCAGTCGAAGCTACAGGGAAGATGGGAGATAAAGGTCCAACCGAACTGTCGGTACAGTACGTTCGCCCATGGCTCCACTCCCTCCGCCAGCAGTCGTTCACGATCCCCGTCGATTGGCGACACCGAGTCCGAGTTACACGCGATTTCGTACAGTGGATCGCGCCGGTCGTCCTGTCTAACCCTGTCGACGTAGAACTCGCGACAACAGTCAGGATATCCATACAGATCCCCGAGGACTTCGTCGCGGTCTTCCCCCTCCAACTCGGTTTCGGCTTCGAGGACTGCGTCCGCGACGTCGGTATTGGCCGCAACGATCCCTCGTGATTGATCATCTATCTGATAGAAGTGCAAATCGTATTCACTGATGCGTTCCATCCAATTCGGGACGGTTTGCTCGTTCAGTTCGACACTGATCGCCTGCCGATCCGAGCGGTCGTCCGCGACGCTCAGCCACTCAGCCAGTGACGTTCCACGCTTCGCCCGTTCGAGGACGTCACACCACTGGTCTCGTCCCGGGCCTGTCTTCCAGTTTCGTTTCACATACTCCTCCGGGAAGAAGCGATTAGTCTCGTCACGGATCCACTGACGCTCCGTAGCGGAAAGGTCGTCCCCGTTGACGTCAGTGTCTGCGTACTTTGGCTCTATCATTCGGTATCGAACTCCGTAACCGTCCGCCACCCAGTCGACGTCGATTGACCGCTTTTCTGGGAACGGAGTCGGTCCGGCAGCACGCGATTGGGGACCCGATCCAGAGCGGGCCCAGCCGGGTCAGCAGCGGCCCTGCTAGCCGAGCTCGGACCCCGCGTTCCAGGCCGCACCGCGGAAAACGGTTTGAAGTCTCCGCTCCAGTCGTGCTTGCGCATATCCGAGCGGGACAGTTCGGCGTCCCACGGGAAATCGGTCACCAGCGTAACGTTTGGGAAGATTGCACGGATATCGTGTTCGATCCTCTCGTAGAGGGCGTACTTCGCTTCGCACCAGATCGACCGGTTGCGCCAGTCGTCGTTGATCCCCGCAGAGGGACAGCCCCCTTGACAGACGTTCCAATATGTACAGCCCTTGCAGCCGCCCATGTCAGGGGTTTCTTCTCCATGTGGTCCGGGCGTGTTCTTGAGTACGTCGTAGCGCTCGTTCGAGTGTTCGTACTCGTTGTCGGTCGTCGGGCCCTGGAGGAACGGTACGCCGTCACCGACGGCGCTCCATGTCTTCCCACAGCCGCTCGACTCGCCGTTGCCCTTGATCGACTTCGCGTCGCGCGTGTTGAAGACGTCACACCTGCGGTTGACACAGCCGCCGGTTCCGTTCCCGATCAGGTTGTCGACCATCTGCTCCATCGGGTTCCAGGATCGATACGGCTCGGCTTTCATCCACTCCCAGGTTCGAAGATACACCTCCTTGAGGCGTTCCGGGCCGACGGAGACGTCGTTCTGAATGTCGTCGTACGGAATAGCCGGGTTGTAGTGGCCGGTGACACCGTTTCGACAGAGCCAGTCGATCCAGTCAAGCAGTTTCTCGAGGCGCTCGTCCGTCCCGGCGTTCGTCTCGTGAACGACAGTAATCACGCTACAGGGAATCCCTTCCTCGATCATCCGCTCGATCGCATCGACCGTTCGGCCCGTCATGGAGTCCGTCGCGTTCGTTCGATCGGTTTCGCGCTCACCTGCTGCCTGTCGTTCACGGTTGAGTTCGGCGGGGCCGTCACAGCTCACGCCGACGTGGACATCATAGTCTCTGAAGAGTTCGATATGCTTGTCGTCGATGAGCGTTCCGTTCGTCTGTATCGCTGGTCCCCGGTCGTAGCGCTCGTAGACCCACTCGAAGATGGCTTCGATGTCCTCCGTTCGCATTAGGAGGGGTTCACCGCCGTGAAGTCCGGGAACTTCGTCGTATCGGTGACCAAACTCGTTCAGTCGGTCGAAGATCTCGTCGAGATCGTACTGGCGATCAACCCACTCCTGCTTTCGTTCTCTGTCGGGATTCTCGTAGCAATAGGAGCATCCCAGGTTGCAGCCCGTCGTTGCTTGAACGTGTAGCGTCATCGATTATCACACCTGCTGGGGCATATCATCGTAATCACCGTATCCGGAATCCGAATACCCGGAGTCAGAGTACCCGGAGTCGGAATACCCAGCATCGTAATAGCTCAGGTCATCGTATGGGTCGTCACTGTACCCATCGTCGAGGTAGCCCTCGTCAAAGTACCCGCCGTCTATATAGAAGGGCCCGTCATCGTATCCAGCGTCCGAGTATCCCGAGTCCTGATAGTTCCAGTCCGTGTATCCGTCGTCCGTGTATCCAGTGTCCGAATACCCAGAGTCGGCATACCCGCCGTCGGTATAATTCAAGTTGTCGGCAGTTCCTTTTGTCTTTTTACCGTCATCATTGATCCAGATTATCTTGGAATCGTTTATCCAGACGGAGCCTTCAACCGCTTCTTCGACTGGCTCGCCAACATCAGCGGGAGCCTGCCGCTTGGTGCCGGCTTCGTCGATATAGTAGATGAACGATCCCTCGATCCAGATCGTCCCCGGTTCCTCGTTGGACGAATCTGATACCTCAGTACCCACGTATTCCCACACCGTGTCGTTTCCATCCACGAAGCGTAACGAATCACCGTCAATCCATATTGATCCTTGAGTGGACATATTAGGCCCCCACCCACTGATTAGTCCCGTTCGGAACCGTCAATCCACTCGCTTCCGACGTACCGAGAACCTGATCTCCCGGGCCGCCTGTCGGTAACATCTCACCTTCCTCAGGCTCGCCCACGACCATCGTGACGGTTTCGTAGTCGAAGAGCCCGGCCTCGTCGCCGACGACGAGCGTGATTTCGGCCTCGCCTGGATCTTGGAAGCCACAGTGTTCCCAGTTCGGTACGCCGGAGTCGGTCGTGTTACACCACTGGAGGGTATCTTGTTGGGAGTCGTCCTCCACCGAGTGGTCGTTTGCCCAAGCATAGTAGGCGATGTCTCGAGTGCTGGCGGAATTAACGACGGCCGAACACTCGAACGATTCGTCGGGCGCGACGAGAGACGGACAGTGAACCTCTTCGATGATCGGGTCGGTGCCGCCCTCCGGCCGTTCGAAGATGTCGTACACGCCATCCGATGGCGGGACGGCAGCGTCGTTGCCCACGAAACTATACCGTCCCAGAGCTGGATCGGGGGCTCTGTCGGGCTGTCCGAGCGGTTGGAGGGTTACCGTCATCGAGTGTTCCTCGTCCAGTAACGTCGATTGGACGGCGACGTCGATCGGTTCCGTATGAGTATCTGGATCGAGGTGGACCTCAAAGTGTACGAAGTGACCGGCAGGCGTTCCGATCGTAGATGGTTCGTATCCGGCGTCCCATGCGTTCTCCCCACCAGGCCGTTCGACCCCTCTTTCGTCGTCATTATCCTTCCAATCGATCCCTGCGAACAGATCGACCATCGTCACTCCGATCGAAACGGCCGCTCCGAATTGTGGAGCCGCTACGCCGATTCCAGTACCGGCTGTTCCGATCATAGCGAGCATCAAATCGACGGCGAAATCGTCGTTCACTGGGTCCTCTAGCAATGGCGTATTGGCCTGTATCTCGTCGGTGAGATCGATAGCCCTGTCGGTAATCGGTTCGTCGGGAGCGTCAGGGTCGAAGAGTGACCGAAACGCCATCGATTCTTCGTCAGAAAATGGGGAAGGCGTGTCGTAGAAGTAGTCGTTGCCCTCCTCTTCGACATCGATCCGAGAACATCCATCAACCGTCCGAGGGTCTTCGAGTTCGCCGTGTTCCTGCTCGTAGTGATTTACAAACGTAGCAAAATCATAGAACCCCATCGAATCAGTATCGTGTTCGATTAATAACGACCCGGTATCACTCTCGATATCGATTGAAGCATGATTTTTTGTATATAAACTACTCGTATTATCCATCGGGCAGGTGTAGTCGGGGGCGTATCCATAGTCACTCGAAAGACTCGCTGCAACCTGGTGCCCCTGGAGGGTAAACCGATGAGCCCACTCATCCTCGCCAGGGAGGTATCGAGCGCCGAAGTAACTCAGCACCTGCTGTGAGCATTTCCTCTCCTCTTCGAAGGTGTAGTCCATTACGGACCATACCGGAGTGGTAGCCTGGGGGAGTAGGTCGTCGCAATGGCCAATACCGTTGTCATCATCGCCGAATTCCTCGCCGAAGTTTGGCGTACAATCGGTATACGGTAAGATCCCGACGTCGGAGTTCACCTCGGCCGAGCCGGTCGCGGCGAGTCCGGTTCCGGTCCCGGCGACCGCGATTCCAGCCCCTGAGAGAGATCGCAAGACGGAGCGTCTGTTCACTTCACTGCTATTTTTCCCCATGGCACAATTTGAATAACGATAGCATATAATGTTTTGGAATGTTAAAATATACTGCACCATTAGATTTATTCATCAAAACTTCCGGGAAGTGCCACCCAACAAACCGTTTCTACTAACGAGTGTAGTTCTGTTTTTGTGCTCAGTCAAAATAGTTCAGATTTTTCACGAGAGGCCTGGAGCGGAGCGAGGAAAACGATCCCCAGCGGTCGACACGGATGAGGAAACTTACGGCGCGTAGTAGTACTCGCCCTCGCGTTTCTGTTCGCGGTCGAGTTGCGAGTCGGGTTTGTTGATCCGCGGGCGCTGTGTGCGCTCGTCCCGGCGGAACGTGATCTCTAAGTTCGAGAGGAAATCGTTCATGCCGCCGCGCATCGACTGGGGCCGGCCGGCGCGGCCGTGTGCGGCGGGTTCGCCGTCGAAGACCATCAGGCGGTCGGCCAGCAGGTCGATCGTGTAGATGTCGTGGTCGATGACGAGGACGGTGGCGTCCTGCTGTTCGGCGTATCGGCGGATCGCGCGCGTCGCCTGCACGCGCTGTTCGACGTCCAGGTGGGCGGAGGGCTCGTCGAGGAGGTAGAGATCCGCGGTGTCGGAGAGACACGCCGCGATGGCGACGCGTTGGCGCTCCCCGCCGGAGAGATCGTCTAGGTTCTGCTCCATGATCCGCTCTAGCTGCAGCGGCTTCGCGATCTCCGTGTTCCAGTACGACGAGCCGAACTGGTCGGTGATCGACGAGAGGAAGACGTCGACGCGCATCGGCTGGTCGATGGTGACGTATTGCGGTTTGTAGGAGATGTCGAGATCCAGGTCCAGGTCGTCGATCGCGCCACCCTCGGTCGCGTCGCCGGCCGTGACGCCCGCGTCCGGTCCGACCGCGTCGGGCTCGAGGTCGCCGGTCAACAGCTTCGCGAAGGTGGACTTCCCGATGCCGTTCGGGCCGACGATGCCGAGCACCTCGTTCTCGCGGATCTCGCCACCCTCGACGTCGAGTGCGAACTCGCCCTCGCCGTAGGACTTTCGGAGGTCGGGATAGGAGACGAGGGTGTCGCCGCGACTCTCGGTCCGCGGGGCGTGTTCTTCGAATTCGATCCGGTCGGGCCGGATGCGCATGTTCTCGTTCTCGAGGTAGCCCTTGAGGTACTCGTTGATGCCGTTACGAACCGATTTGGGGTCGGTGATCACACCGTAGGCGCCGGGTTCACCGTAGGCGACGTGGAGCGTGTCACAGAGCAGGTCGAGGATCGCGAGGTCGTGCTCGACGACCAGCATCGACTTGCCTTCCTCCTCCGCGAGTTCGCGCACGAGCCGCGCCGCAGTCACACGCTGGCCGATATCCAGATATGGCGTGATCTCGTCCAGGAAGTAGAAGTCCGCCTCGCGCGCGAGTGCTGCCGCGAGGGCGACCCGTTGTAGTTCCCCACCGGAGAGGTCGTCGATGGCCTGGTCCATGACGGGACGAATCGAGAGGCGATCGACGAGGTAGTCGAGTTCGCCGCGCTCGTCGGTGCGTTCGAGTAATTGCCGCGTGTTGCCGTCGAACTGATTAGGAATCTGATCGACGTACTGGGGTTTGCGCGCGACGGTCACGTCGCCGTCGCGGACGTCCGCGATGTAGTCCTGCAGTTCCGTCCCACGGTAGGCGTCGAGGACGGCCTCCCAGCCCGGCGGGTCGCCGTAGTTCCCCAGGTTGGGTTCGAGTTCGCCGGCGAGGATCCGCACGGCGGTCGTCTTCCCGATGCCGTTCGGTCCGAGTATCCCCGTGACCTGGCCCTCCTGGGGGACTGGCAGGCCGTACAGCGAGAAGGCGTTCTCGCCGTAGCGGTGGGCGGGATCGTCCTGTAACTCCTGGGGCAGGTTGATGATCTCGATCGCGTCGAAGGGACACTTCTCGACACAGATACCGCACGTCTCGCCCAGACAGATCTCCTCGGAGATGCGTACCTGGTCGGGCTGGCCCTCGTCTGCGTCCTCGCCGCGCAGTGTGATGCACTCCTTGCCCGTGCGATTGGGCGGGCAGTAGTTCTTGCACTCGTAGTTACACCGGTCTGGCGAGCAGCGATCCAGATCGACGACGGCGATGCTATCGTCGGCCATGTCAGTAGAGGGCGATCTCCGTCAGCAGGATTCCCCACGTCACGAACCAGAACGAGAAGATCATGAAGGAGATGAACAGGTAGTGTTTGAACCCGAGTTCGTCCTCGTCGTAGATCCCCGAGAGCTGGACCACCGCCATCTCCACCAGGATGGCTCCGAGCACGAACGCAAACGCCATCGTGTCCGACGCGGCCGCCTCCGTCGCCCCTACTTGCACGTACGAGAGGTAGCCGGCGACGACCCCCAGGAGTGCGCTGGAGGAGGTAACCCCGATCGAGCGGAGGTGGGTCCCTCGATCGCTGAGCGTTGCTGTCGACATACGGTGGTGTCCGTGATGCGTGGGCAAAAGCCGTTCGAAGTGACGTCGGTGCATCGTGACGACGAGAGTACGGTCCGTGTATCCCGATGCCGATACGTCCCCGGAAAGAGTTCAGCAATCGTGCCGACCCAGCAACTGGACGCGACCCTCGCCAGTACCGGTGTCAGTGGGTTAATACGGGTCCATCCTCACCGATCACGGGGTGCTATCGAAGTCATCACTGTCGGTTCGACCCGTCGTGTCTTCATACGTGATCGTGCCGCCCCCCATACCGAGAACGTCGATATTCGAAATTTCGATCTCGATCGGTCCCTGCTGGTTCCCCTGTGCCTCGTAGGTGATCGCGTTCGTTGCCGCGTCGTATCCGACACTCCTCGCAGACCCCTGGACCACCGTCACGTCGGCGTCCGTCAGTCCCGAGTAGTCGACCTGGCCCGATTCCTGCGGATCCGTCAGGTCGATCGTAAACTGGTCTTTGTTTTTGAGTGCGGTACCGTCGAGCGTGAACGTCTGTCGCTGCTCGGCCGCCGAGACGTCGCTCGCCTCGAATTGAGCCGGACCGGTTCCGCCACCACCGCCTCCCGTACAGCTGTAGGAGAACGTATAGGTGTACGACACATTCCCGATCGAAAACGATGAGGCCGCGGCGTCGGCGGTCACCGCGACCGTCGCCGTGCCGTCACCGCCGCCAGAACAGGTGAGTTCGAGGCCGGTGGTCGCACCCGGATCGAGGACGGAGTCGAAGCTGCTACTGATCGCGAGTGCACCCTTCGTATCGTCCACGATGACGGCCTGCGCCGACAGCGGATCGAACTGTTCGTTCCCATTGTTCGTGATCTCGATCACTACCGCATCGTTCTGATTGCTCGGCGTCTCGCCCGTCGGCTCGATGGCCAGTAGTGCCGAATCGATGGGTGCCGTCCCGACCGACACACCACGATCCGCCGACAGCGTGGAGAAGCCGAACGCGGGTCCGGTTACGAGCACGGCTCCAGCGACCACCAGCACCAGCCCCAGCGTCCGTAGTGTTCTCCCTGTCATACGCGTTCATCCTGCCAACCCGTCATGCGTGTTCGCGGCTCACGGCGGTCGCTCCATCTCGCCGAGGCGGTACCGCCGGCTCGTGAGGACGTGCGCGGCCGCCGAAACCGTCACGACACCGAGCACCAGTGCGGCCCACCCGAGCGGCGTGATCGGTTCGGTTGGGACGAGGTCGGCCCAGACGCCGGCCAGGACGGCGAAACCGAGGATCGACACGCCCAGGTAGTAAACGCCCCACGGGATCGAGTCCGGCGGGACGATGTCGAGGTAGATTTCGAGCGCGTCGGCCTCCGCGGTCAGTTCGATCGTGTGGTTCTCGAACTCGACGACGTCGGCTCGCTCCAGCGTCGGCAGGTGCGTCTGTTGCAACGCGGTGTAGACGCGCTTTCGTTCCGCAGACGTGAGCTCGGCGACGTCCTTGTCGAGTTCCCACGCGGCGACTTGTTCTGCGAGTTCGCCGAGTTCGACGGGTTCGTCCACCTGTTTGCAGTAGTGGATCGTGTACCGCCGACGGCGGTTGCTCAACAGGTCGAAGACGTCCCCGCGACTCACCTGTGACGCTGTCATTCGTCGCTCACCCTTCCCCCGAAGGTATCGAGAGAAAGATAGGTCTCGTAGATATTAATGTGTTTGGGCCGATACGCACCTCAGCTTCAGATATTGGCGTTCAAGACCCGCTTGAAGCACGTTCTGGGAAACCGTTCGACCGTTCCGGTTGCTCAATACAATGTGGGTAGGGTGGCTGATGACGAACGAGAACCGCGTCGAGCGGGGCCGGCCCGCGAGGGACGTGGGGGACATACCAATGAGAATGAATCGACGAAACGTACTGGTCGGACTGGGTGGCATCGTAGCGAGTGGCGGCGCACTACTGGGAACGGGCGCGTTTAGCACCGTCGAAGCACAGCGAACGGTCACGGTCGACACGGCCGGCGACGCCTCGGCGCTCATCGCGCTCAATGAAGGCTCGTCTAGCATGGTCACGACCGACGGGGACGGTCTCCTGCAGATCGATCTGAGTGGGAGCAACTGGAACGACGCCAGCGGGGTCAACAGCGACGCGACGATCACGATCACTGACGCGTTCACGGTCGAGAACAACAGCGACGATCCCGTCGACATCTCGTTCAGCGACGACGGGTCGGACGTCGGCCTGACGCTGACGCCATCGACTGCGAGCCTCCAGGCCTCCGCGAGTGACGATTCGGACCAGCAATCGTTCGATCTCGAGGTCGATACGAGCGGCGCAGCGACCGACGCCACGTTCGACGTGACGCTGACGATCACGGCGACGAACACGGCCTAACCGCGCGAGGAGGTCCGACAACTCCCGCGAATCGGGTACACTCCGGCGTGATGAGCCGAGTCCGTAGGCACACGGACGAGCGACAGGTGACCGGCTGGCGAGATCGCGGACCGGTCAGGTGTGAAGCCTGCACTCCGAACGGACTCACAGACCGGGCTGTCTCGTGATCGACGCTCGAAACTGCGGTACCGGATACCGTCGATCGACAGCAGAGAGAGAGAGAATTGCGGGACGAACGCGCACGAAAATACGAGAAACACATGAACCGGCTGCTCGGGTCACTGGCTGCACTGGCCATCCTCTCGGTCCTGTTGGCGGCCCCGACAGCCGCCGTCACGCTCGACGACACCGATACCACCGATACAACTTCGGCCGTCGAACTCGACCCGACGAGTTCGTACGCCAGCGTCGAAGACGGCGAGCTCGCGCTCGACTTCGACCGTCTCAACGCCGCCGCGACGACGAACGTCGACGACGCCTTCGAGATAACGGTTCACGACGCGTCGGCGGAACGGATCTGGATCGCCCACCAGCTGCCGGGGGTAACGTTCTACCTGGACGGCGAGCCGGCGAACGAGATCGACGCCAGGAGACCGCTCGTCGTCGATCCAGGCGAGTCGGTCACGGTCGGCGTCTCGATAGACACGCACGACGCGCCGACGGGGACGGAGACGTTCTCCGTCGTCGTCACCACCGACGAAACCGACGCGGCCGCACCGACGCCAGGCCCGCTCGTGGTCACGAACGCGTCCGTCTCGACCACGAACGCGACCGTCGGCGAGCCGGTGACCGTGACCGCGACCGTCACCAACCCCGGCACCATCCCCACGACCGACACGATCGACATCGCTATCGATGGGATGGCCGTCGACGATCGGCGAGTGCGTCTTTCGCCCGGCGGGGAACGGACAGTCGAGTTTTCGTGGACGCCGCAGGACGCCGGCGTCTACGGAGTCAGCGTCGGGAACGCGTCGGCCGGAACCGTCGCCGTCTCCGACGCGACGGGACCGTCGTTCGAATCGATCGACCTCTCCTCGCCGTTGACGGCGGCCGTCGCGCCGCCGGCCGGCCTCTCACTCCTCGTTCTGGGGCGAGCCGTGAGGGGCCGAAGACGGTAAGGATGTCCCGGTCGACAGTCGAACTCGACGGACGGGGGAACTCGTGATAGACGCAGACGTGGGGCGACGCGCCCTCGGCACGGTGTTCGCGATCGTCGTAGCCGCGCTGATCCTCGGGCAGGTTCTGGGTCAGCCGATCCTGCTCGGGTACGTCGCCTCCGGAAGCATGGAGCCCGCGATGGACACCGGCGATGGCTTCGTCGCGGTGCCGGCCGGCCTCGGTGGCGAGGTCTCCGACGGCGACGTGATCGTCTACGAGGCCCGCGAGGTCAACGACGGCGAACTGACGACCCACCGCGTGATCGAAGAGACCGACGAGGGATACGTGACGAAAGGGGACGCGAACCCGTTCACCGACCAGGACGGTGGGGAACCGTACGTGACCGACGGACAGGTAGTCGCCACGGCACTCCAGGTTCACGGAACCGTCGTGACGATCCCCCACCTCGGAACGGTCGTGATGGGCGTTCGATCGGTGCTGCTTGGCGTCCTCGGTGCGGTCGCCGGCGCGCTCGGCCTGGAAAGCGGACAAGGTGGCGTCGACGCCGACGGGGCGGGTGCACTCCTCGTCGGGCTCGGCGTCGGGCTGCTCGGGTTCGGTGTCGTCTTCGACCGGGCGGAGCCGCCAAAGCGCGACCGGTTCCGCCAGACGACGCGCCGGAACGTGATCGCCATCTGGTCCGTGGTCGGAATCGTCCTCCTCGTCCTCGCGACGGCTGCGACCGCGGCGATGGTCGTTCCGTCGGGAACGACGGCCTACGAGGTGGTGAGTACCGACGACCCGAGCGACGAACCGCAGGTGATGGAACCGGGGGCGAGCGCCGACCTCACCCGTACCGTCGACAACGCAGGATACGCGCCGATCGTCGTCGTCACGGAACCCGCGAGCGACGGGGTGACCGCCGAACCCGATCGACAGGTGGTCGGCGGCCGGTCCGACGGCGAGACGACCATCACGCTCTCGGCTCCCGAGCGTCAGGGAACGTCCCTTCGAACGGTCAGCGAGTACCGCTACCTGCTCGTCCTACCACCGGTGCTTCTCGGGTGGCTCCACGGGGTACACCCGTATCTCGCCGTCACAGCCGTCGACGCGGTCGTCGTCGGTGTCGGCGTCCTCGCGATCCTCGCCCTGTTCGGCACCGGCGACATCAGGGTGCGAAACCCCGGATCGCACGTCCCGTTCTCGAGACGAATCCGTCGGAAACTCGAAAAGTGGCTGGACTGACCGCCCGATTTCGCTGGGTTCGGAGCCAAGAGGCCAGTACGGTTATCAGTTCGAAGTTCGTATACGTTCCCACGTCGGGGGTCCCGGCTGGGAACCGGGGTACGGACTCGTGACGGTACGAGTCCCGACGGGGATGGACAATGATCGACAATCCACGCATCGACCTGCTCGTTGCCAGACACGGGCGAACGCTCGTCATCGCGCTCGCCGTCTGTGGCGTGCTCGCGCTCGCGGTGAGCGGCTGGGCCGTCGCATCGCCCGAGACGACTACGACCACACAAGTGGCCGACACCGAACGGGTCTCGACGACCGTCGGCACGCAAGCGGTCGTCGAGAGCGACGGGCTCTGGTCCGAAGGGACCGTCCTCGAGAACGAACCGGTCTACCTCACGAACGCGACGAGCACGGTGACGCTCAGGCCCGAGACGACCGTGCCGACGGCTGAGTCGACCGTCGGCCACGACGTCACCCTCCGGTACGAAGCGACGCGCGACGACACCACGTTCTGGAACGAAACCGAACCGCTCACCAGGCAGTCGCCCACGGTGACCGACGGAATCGCCCGAAGCAGTGTCGACGTCGACGTCGAATCCGTCCGCGAGCGCCTCGACGAAATCGAACGCGAACTCGCCGGGGTGGGGAGCGTCGACGCCGTCGTGGCCGTCGAGACGCGCTACGACACGGGGACGAACGCGGACTCGTTCACGATCGAATCCAGGATCGGCGTGACCGAACGAGCGTTCTGGCTCGACCAGCCAGTGCCGAGCGACGAGCGAACACACCCCCAGCACGTCCAGGTCACGGAAACGGAACCACGGACGGCCCTCGCTGGTCTCTTCGCCCTCGTCGGAACGATTTCGCTCGCCGGCGCCTGGGGTCTCGGTCGGCGCCAGCCGATCGACGAGACGGCGGCGCGGCGGGCCGTCCACGAGCGACGCTACGCGGAGTGGATCTCACGCGGGTCCATTCCCATGTGGCTCGGGGAACACCACATCGCGCTTGACACGCTCGAAGACGTCGTCGACGTCGCCATCGACACCAGCGAGCGCGTCGTCCACGACCGCCAGCGGGGCCTGTTCGCGGTCGTCACCGACGACGTCGTCTACTACTATACGGACCGCGGACTCTGGGAAGAGACCGCCTGGCCCTCCATCGACCTGGACGACGACGCAGGCGGACCGGAGCCACCGAGCGGCGCGCCTCCGTCGGCGCCAGAGGCCGCCACGGGAGTGGGCGACGGGCCACCGGCCGACATGGCCACCGACATCGATCCGGACGACGAAGACGCCTGGCGACAACTCTAGCCCCACCGCCGTGCCGGGGCACTGGGACTCACCGGGACCCCACTGGACTCCACGTTGTGATACATGCATCACTGCATCAGGCAGTTACAGGAGTGACCCGACCAGGAAGCGATAGTGTGCCAGAGCCGTGGCCGACCTGACCCGGCTCGGCTGCACCGATGCGTACGACTCGGTAGTATTACCCGATATAGCTTTCAAATCTAACAGGAAAACGGGTCGAGATGGTCAACTTTTAAGGCTCTGGAGTGTTTCGAATCGTAACGATGGAAGCGAAGGAATCGACCGAACTCGGTGACTGTCCCCCCAGCGCCAAACTCGTTTTCAAGGTACTGGAGTACGACGGGCCGCTCACGCAAAAGCAGATCGTCGAAGAATCGATGCTATCGGCCCGAACCGTCCGCTACGCGCTCGAACGACTCGAGGAGATCGGCCTCGTCGACGAAGACATCTACTTCGCCGACGCCCGACAGAGCCTCTACCGACTCGAAGAACCCGTCGCAGCGGACGGCGGCCTCGACGGCAGTACGACCGAAGACGCCTGCTGCGCGGAGTAACGCGCGCTCGTCTCGACTGCTCCCGACCCCCCGATTTCTGCTGTTCCGACGAGCCGACCGAAGCGAACGGCTTCGAGTCCCACGATCGGCCACTCGACAGCACCAGCAACAGACGGGAAAGGCGGTACAGTTAACCGGGCGGCCCGCCGGCCACAGAACATGAACCTCGATCCGGACCGACTGCCGCGCTGGGGCTGGATGACCGCCGGTCTGGTCGTGATGGCTCTCGTCTCGAACGTGCTCAACGTACTCGTCTTCTACCCACTCGGGCTACCCGTCGCCTACAGCGCCGTCACCGTCATCGCGTCGATGGCCCCGGTGATCGTCTACGTCGACGTGTGGCACGACGAGGACAAGCGCTCGTACTGGTCCCACGATCGACTCCGCGTCGCGAGCGACGTCGTCTTCGTCGTCCTCGGAACGCTCGTCGGCGCGTCGATCGTCCTCCTCTCACTCGCAGAGACCGGCCTCCCAAGACTCCCGACCGAACTACTCGCTATGCTCGCTGGCCTGCTCGCCGGGTGGGCCCTGTTCTACGTGCGCAATTCGGACCTCTACTTTCAGACCGGTGACGACGGTCGCGGTCGGTAGACACCCCGTCACCCGTGAGTGGCAGTCCAGAGAGACACTCCGCGGTTCTCACTCGCGTCGCTCGTTCCGAACCGCGCGCCTCTCCTCACGGGTCGCCTCGCTCCCCGTTCGCTACTACGCGATTCTCACTCGCTTCGCTCGTTCCGAACCGCGCGCCTCTCCTCACGGGTCGCTTCGCTCCCCGTTCGCTACTACGCGATTCTCACTCGCTTCGCTCGTTCCGAACCGCGCGCCTCTCCTCACGGGTCGCTTCGCTCCCCGTTCGCTACTACGCGATTCTCACTCGCTTCGCTCGTTCCGAACCGCGCGCCTCTCCTCACGGGTCGCTTCGCTCCCCGTTCGCTACTACGCGATTCTCACTCGCTTCGCTCGTTCCGAACCGCGCGCCTCTCCTCACGGGTCGCTTCGCTCCCCGTTCGCTACTACGCGGTTCTCACTCGCTTCGCTCGTTCCGAACCGCGCTGTCTACGACACAACAGTAATCGGCTCCGTGTGATCGATCGCGTCCTCGAGTTCGTCTGCGATCGCGCTCCCGCGCGAGACCTGTATCTCACCGCCGCGACTCACCGTCGCGGTGAAGAGGTACTCGCCGTTGGCCTGGACTTCGACGGTTTCGCCGTCGTGACCCTCGACCGGGATGACGACGTGTCGGGAGGTGATCTCGGGCTGGACGAGCTGGCCGTCGGGTTGCCCACCGGATGGGCCACCACCGCCGGAGGTGGGTTCATCGACACCGGCCCCGCCGCCGTCTCCGTAGTGGGGGTTCTCGTCGTGGGTGCGGACGTCGATGTCGATCCCGAGTCGGTTCTCGACGTCGGTGATCCGGCCGCCACCCTTGCCGATGACCGAGGAGATGTCGTCCTCCTCCACGTAGACGACGGCCTTGTTCTGGCTCTTGAGACGGACGTCGACGTAGCCCCGGGCGATCGAGCGGATCTCGCGTTCGATCTCGCCTTTGGCGATGCGGTCGACCCCCGAATCGCGAGCGCCGGGACCATCTTCCTCGTCGTCGAGTGGGACCGTGACGACCTGTCGATTGAACGTGTAGATCTCGTAGGCGGGGTCGCCCGTCTGGAAGTCCGTCACCTGGATGACCGGCCGTGCGAGGTCCTCCTCGGTCAGGCCCGCAGGAACCTTGACGGTCGTCCGGACGTCGTAGACGGTGTCGATAGCACCCGCATCGACGTAGACCACCGTATCGGCGATCTGCGGGATCATGCCGAGTTCGACCCGACCGACGAGGCGCTGGAGCGCGTCGATCGGACGCGTCGCGTGGACGACGCCGATCATCCCGACGCCGGCCAGGCGCATGTCCGCGAAGACCTCGAAGTCGTCGGTCTTCCTGACCTCGTCGTAGATGGTGTAGTCCGGCCGGACCATCAGGAGGGCGTCGGCCGTCTTGTCCATTCGGCCGCCAAGCGCCGTGTACTGCGTGATCTCCGGGCCGACCTGGAGGTCTCGCGGTTTCTCCATCGTCTTCACCGCGTTGTCGTGTGTCTCGAGGTAGCGCGCGACGGCCTGTGCGAGCGTCGACTTCCCAGCGCCCGGCGAGCCGGAGATGAGGACGCCTCGCTGACGTTCGAGCAAGCGCTCTTTCAGCTCGTCGGCGTGGTCGTAGTCCTCGAGGTCGGTCTGGGCGATCGGGCGCACGGCCGTGATCTCGATGCCGTCGGAAAACGGCGGCCGAGCGACCGCGATGCGGTAGTCGCGAAACTGGACGATCTTCATCCCCGGCTCCGAGAGTTCGATGAAGCCGTCGGGGGACTCCTTGGCGCCGTCGACCACATCGCGTGCCCACTCGTCCATCGTCGCCTCGTCCGTCGGCTCGTCTGCGATCTCCTCGTATCGCATCTCGCCGAGCGCGCCTCGCTTGGCCTTCGGAATCGTGTCCGTCTTGAGGTGGACGCTCATCGTCTCGTCGTCGAAGAAGTCCTCGATCGTGAGTGCCCCGACGTCGCGTGATTTCGGCGAGATGTACTCGACAGTGAGGCCCTTCGCCTTCGCGACCTCGGCCTGGACGACGTCGCTCGTGACGAACGTCGCGTCGCGTTCCTCGGCCAGATCGCGAATGAGTGCGTCGATCTCGCCCTCCGAGGCGCGGCCGCGCTCGCCGGCCGTCGGGCGCTCACCGACGTACTCGAGGTCGATCCGCCCGTCCTCGGCCAGCGAGGCGAGCCGGTCGAGTTCCGAGAGCCCCTCCCAACCGCTGTCGAGGCCGTCGTTCGCCTGCGCCTCCAGCTCGGCCACGACGGCTTCGGGAACCGATACCGTCGCCTCCGCGAACGACCCGTCCTCGACCGACGCGGAGACGCGGCCGTCGATGACCACGCTGGTGTCCGGGACGACGTGCATATACCAGACCGTTCGCCTCGGACGGGTAAAAACGTGCGGAAGAACCACCGAAGCGAACCGGACGGTGCCGAACCGACGCGCCCGGGGTCGAGGCCGGAGAATCCGCGCTACGGAGACTGGCGACCCGCAGTTCGAGATCGGACCAGCGACTCGATCGGACGTCAGACGCCGTCGACGCACCCGTCGGACCGGTCACCACCGTCGATCTCGGCGAGTACCTCGTCGAAGCGGGGCACGAAGACGCGAAAGCCGGCGTCCGTCGCGATCCGACGACCCTCCGTGAGGTGGTCACGAGCGGTCGACGCGTCGCCCGCTTCGTGTTCGAGGCGACCGAGTTCGCACAGCGCGACGAGCAGCGCCTCGGTCGTGAGACCGCGGGCACGGTCGACCGTCGATTCGAGGGTCTCACGGGCGGATTGCAGTTCGCCAGCAGCCACCTGCGCCGCACCGTGCGTGGCGGCGAGTTTGACCTCGGTGACCGTGACGTGCTCCGGGATCGTCTCTCTGCCCTCGAGACAGAGTTCTAGCGCTTCGTCGACGTCTCCCGCCGCCAACAGCGTCTGCGCGAGACGGTTCATCCGGAGGTACAGGACCCGCTGGGTCTCGGAGTCCGGGACGAGATCCAGCCCCGCCCGACCCAGTTCGATCGCCCGATCCAGTTCGCCACGTTCCCGTTCTACGGCCCCCATGACCGACTTGCAGGCCCCGATGTGTCGCGTGAAGTCGTGTTCGACGGCGAGGTCGAGCGCCCGATCGAGGTGCGTCTCGGCGCGGTCGAAATCGGCGGCGAGGAAGTGTGCCTCCCCGAGACCCCACTCGACGAGCGTGATTCGATTCGTGACCTCGGTTCCATCGACGAGGTCGAGCGCTCGTTCGAACCCCGCTATCGAGGGTTCCAGACGGCCGACTTCTCGATCGATGAGGCTCTCGTTACAGATGGCGAGCGCCAGCCCGTCCCGATCGTCGATGCGCTCGGCGATCTCGCGAACGTCGGCGTACCGTTCGCGCGCCGTCCCGTACTCACCTCGCCACTGGGCGAAGACCGCGCGGTTCATCTTCGAGAGGACGAGCGCCGAGACGTTCCCCGTCCGTTCGGCCAGTTCGTCGCAGCGCTCCAGCGCGTCGACGGCCCGGTCGTAGTCCCCGGTTCGGCCGTACGCGATGGCGAGATCGCTGAGCGCGCTCGCCAGTTCCCGCGCGTGGCCAGTGTCCTCGAGTAACGTGACGCCACGCTCGTTGAGTCCGACAGACCGGTCCAACTCGCCGAGTTTCGTGTAACAGGTCCCGAGATTCTTATACGCCCGGCCGAGCGAGACGGTGCAGTCGATCTCGGCGGCGCGGTCGCGCAACCGCTCGTGGTGGGCGATCGCCTCCTCGTACTGTCCGCGACCGAAGTACGCGCTCCCGAGGTAGTCCGTGAGTCGACAGACTTCCGGCGTGACGTCGTCCTCGCCGACTGCGAGCCCCGCCTGGGCGTACTCTTCGGCGTCGTCGTACCGGCTGCTCTCGAAGGCCATCTTCGCCTGGTACCGGTAGCTGCGACGGATCCGTTCCGGGTCGTCGGTCCGCTCACGGACGTACCGAAACTGTCGATCCGCCTCGCCGTACTCGCCCCGCGTGGCGTGGATGTCGCCGAGCCCCTCGAGAAGATCCAGGACGGCCGCCTCCCGGTCGAGTTCCCTGGCGAGGGAGAGGGCTCGCTCGTAGTGTTCGACCGCCACGTCGTGTGCGTACACCTCGGTCGCGTCCCCGGCCGCGCGTCGGTACCACTCGAGGGCGCGATCGGCGTCACCGGCCCGCTCGTAGTGCGACGCGACGGTAGCCGGCGGAGTCGACTCGTCATCGGCCAAGTACGCAGCGGCCCCCTCGTGGAGCGACTGCCGCCGGTCGTCGGCGATCGAGGCGAGGGCCGTCGACCGGAGCACCTCGCTTCGAAATCGAAGCGTGTCGTCGTCCCGGACCCAGATGCCACCGTCGACGAGGAGGTCGACCCGCTCGCGAACCGTCGGCTCCGGACGCGACGAGATCGCGAGCAGCCCGTCGATGGTGATCGGGTCGTCGAGCACCGCGCCGACGGCCACCACCCCGTACGTCTCGTCGTCGAGTCTGGAGAAGCGCCGGTCGATCGTCGTCTCGACCACGTCCGGAATCTCGGCGTCGTCGACCGCGTCCGGGTAGCGATCCACGCGGGGATCGAGCGCGCCGGACTCGAGCAACGCCGCGACCGTCTCGACGACGAAGAGCGCGTTCCCGCCCGTTCGCTCGTAGACGGCGTCGACGAACGATTGGGGGACGCCCCGGCGGGTTACTTCGGCCTCGACGAGCTCGCCGGTTCGCTCCCGGTCGAAGGGGTCGAGCGCGAGTTCGACGACGTGGTCCATCGCCACTCGCTCCGCGAGTCGCCGGTCCAGTGGCGTCTCGTCCGCGACCCCAGACGGGCGGTAGGTGGCGACGAGGAGCACCGGAACGTCCGAGAGCTCCTCGCAGACGTGCGCGAGCAGGTCGACCGTCGCGGCGTCGGCCCACTGCAGATCCTCGATCACGAGTACCGTCGGCGTGTTCCGGGCGTGATCGGCGAGTGTCGCCGACACCGTCGAGTAGAGGGCGGCGCGCTGGGTCCGGTACATCTCGGCGTCCGCCGCTTTCGCCCACCCGTCGGCGAACGGCGACTCGTCCGCGGCGCCGATCGCGCCCTCGATCGCGTCCCGGAGGGGTCCGTACGCGTCGGCTCCGGTTCGAGTACTCCGCCCGACGAGCACGTCCGCGCCCGATTCGCGAGCCCGTTCGGCGAACGCCTCCACCAGTGTCGTCTTGCCGACGCCGGCCTCTCCGGAGACGATCACGGTCGCTGGCTCGCCGTCGAGCGTCTTCTCGAAGGTGCTCCGGAGGCGGGAGCGTTCGTCGGACCGGTCGACGATGTCGTCGGACTCGGCCGGCAGATACAGGTCGCCGGAGGGGGCGCGTCTGACGAGCGCTTCGGCGATGGAGCGATCGAACCGCTCGGGAACATCGCCGAGGCGACACTCGGCGGTTTCATCACGTTCGTGAACCGTCACGGGCAGTTCGCCCACCGCGTCCGTCCGTTCCGTCGCACGTCGTCGACCCGAACCCGTCAATCGATACAGGCTCCGCTCGCCTGACCGGTCCGCGACGGTGCCGGTCGTCTCGTCGACCAGCCCGTTCCCCGTGAGCGTCGACAGGGCCGAGAGGAGCGTCAGCCGGTCGGCCACGGTCCCGGAGAGCCCGATCACGTCGCCGAGTTCCGAGACGGTCGCCCCCGCCGTGCATTCGTCGGCACCGCACTGCTCGCGAAGGGCGAGGAGGACCAGGTCCTCGACGCTATACGCCGTCATCGACCGAATGTGGCCGCGAACTCACATAAAACTGCGTGACCGTGAGACGACTGACCGCCGAACGGCGGCGCGAACGCGACGCCAGATCGCCGCCAGTCGCGCGGTCGTCCGCGTCGGCGTCGTTGCCGGTGGATAGCCGATCGGCGAGCGGGGGTATTAATTACGGGCCGACCCAATGTCGACCGGATGGACGATACCGGGATCGACGGGGACGAGGAACTGACGATCCTCTCCCGATCGGAGTTGGCCGAACGGGTCAGAAAGCGCACGGCCGACCTCGAGAACCTGATGGACACGATGGTCGACGTGCTCGTCAAACTCGGCCCCGACGGGCGGATCCGCCTGGCGAACGAGGCCGTTCGCGACATGCTCGGCTACGAGCCCGACGAACTCGAGGGAAAACCGATCGACTACGTCCTCGCCGATCCGGACCGCAACGCCGAGCTCTCCTCGATGCTTCACTCCGGGGAGCTCATCGAACACCTCCTGCGAAAGGGGAGCGTCACCGACCTCGAGAGTTACTTCGAGACCGCCGACGGTGAGGCCATCCCGACCAGCCTCTCCGCGTCCGTGATGACGGACGACTCGGGGAGCGTCGAAGGGATCGTCTGCGTCGCGACGGACACCACCGAGCGAACCGAAGCCCAGGAGCGCGCCGAGTTCCTCCACTCCGTGCTCAGACACGACCTCGGCAACAAGCTCACCGTCATCGACGGCTACCTCGACCTGCTCGCCGAAGGCGACCTCACCGAGGAGCAACGTGAGTACCACGGCTACGCCGAGAAGGGCGTCACCGAGGCGATCGACCTCATCGAGAACGTCCGGACGCTCCACCAGCTAGAGGCCGACGAGGAACTCTCACCCGTCGGACTCCCGCGCGTGATCCGCGAGACCGTGGACCGACACGCCGACCTCGCGAGTCAGCACGATTTCGACGTCGAGACCGACGTCGACGACCTGCGCGTCGAGGGCGGCACGCTGCTCAAGGAGCTCTTCGCGAACGTACTCGAGAACGCGCTCGTCCACTCCGGCGGTTCGCAGATCCGAATTCACACGACCGCGACCGACGAGGCGGTGACCATCTACGTCGACGACGACGGCACGGGCATCGACCGCGAGGACCGCGACCGCATCTTCGACCGCGGCGTCTCGATCGGCGACTCCGGCGGGACGGGTCTCGGCACCCACCTCGCCGCGGAGATCGCGGACACGTACGGCGGCGACCTCACCGTCGGCGACTCGCCGCTCGGCGGCGCCCGATTCGGCGTGACGCTCCAGCGGGCCGATTGATCGCCCGGATCACCGGTCGTCGGCGACGGCGGCGTTTTCGTCGAGTCGCGACGATTCGTGGGAAAGCTGTGTCACGTACAGTGTCATCCCCGCGGACCGGGCGAGGTCGATGCCCGTGGCGTAGTGTTCGCGGGCGCGATCGGCGTTCCCGAGGTCACGTTCGAGGCGCGCCAGTTCGCGACGGGCGCGGATCGTCGACTGACGAGAGATGGTCTGTGCGTCCGCGAGGGTCGACTCGAGGTGGTCTCGGGCGTCCGTTCGCCGCCCGGCGGCGCGAAGGGCCGCGCCCAGGGTGACCGCGGCCCGAAGCGTCGCCTGCCGGGTACCGTCGGGAGCCGCGTCGTGAGCTCGGCGGGCGTACTCGAGCGCCGTCGACGGCTCCCCGGCCGCCACGTAGGTCCGCGCGAACTGGTCGAGCAGTGCCGTTTCGGTACGGACGTCCTCGGTCGAGTCGAACTCCGAGCGGGCCGATCGCAGGTGTTCGAGCGCGACGTCGATCGCCCCGCGTTCCCGTTCGATGGTCGCAGCGTTGATCGCGCTGGTCGCCCGCAGGTGGGGAAGGTCGTGTTCGACCGCCAGTCGCTGGCCCGTCGCGACGTGCCAGCGAGCCGCGTCGACGTCGCCCGCCAGGAGGTACGCCCGACTCACGTTGGTGTGAAAGTGCGTTACTTTTTGAATCTCCGCGGACCCTTCGACGAGGGAGAGTGCCCGTTCGAACCCGTCGATCGCTCCCGGAAGGTCGCCGAGTGCCACGTCGACGATCGACTGATTCCACAGCGAGAGGGCGACCGTATCGGTGTCCTCGGTCAGTTCGGCGAGAGCGACGACGTCCTCGTAGTACGATCGGGCGTCCCCCCAGTCGCCCCGGCTCTGAGCGGCGACGCCGAGGTTGTTCTTCGCGAGGATGCGCGCCCGGACGTTGCCTGTCTCCTCGGCCAGGTCGTGGCAGCGTTCTAAGGCCTCTACGTAGTCTTCGGTACGTCCCGCGCTCCGGTAGACGAGGGCGACGTCGTTGAGACAGCGGGCGAGTTCGCGATCCGCCGACGCGGTTTCGAGCAACGCGACGGCTCGCTCACCGTACGCGACGGCGTCCTCGATCGCGCCGGTACGGCGGGAGACGGTGGCCAGGTTCTGATAGGAACGCCCCAGCGAGAGTCGGAAGTCGATCGACTCGGCGAGTTCGCGCTGGCGTTCGAACTGCTCGATCGCCGCGTCGTGGTCGCTTCGTTTCATGTGCGCGCTGCCCAGGTAGTCGACCAGCCAGCAGACCATCTCGGTGACCTCGTCGCCTCCGGCGTCGAGCCCGCGCCTGGCGAGCGTCGCCGTCCGCTCGTACTCGCTCTGCTCGAAGTGCATGCGGGCCTGGTAGTAGTAACTGCGCCGGATCCGCTCCGGATCGTCCGCGGCCTCGCGTACGTACCGGAAGTACCGGTCCGCCTCGTCGAACTCGCCGCGGGTGTAGTAGCCGTCGCCCAGCGATTCGAGCAGCGCCAGCACGTCGTCGTCGCGGTCGAGTTCGCGCGCGATCGAGAGTGCGCGTTCGTAGTGCGAACTCGCCACGTCGTGGGCGTACGTCTCTTCCGCGTCCTCGGCCGCGAGCCGGTAGTGTTCGAGGGCCGTCGCCGCGTCGCCGGCCCGGTCCAGATGCGTCGCGATTCGGGCGTGGTTGGGGTCCTCGACGTCGGCAAGGTGCGCCGCGATCGCCCGGTGGCGCTCCCGGCGGGCATCGGGTTCGAGCGCCGATTGGGCACCGCTCCGGAGCACGTGGCTCCGGAACCGGTACCCCCCATCGGTCTCCCGCCAGATACCGGCGTCGACGAGCAGGTCGACGCGATCACCCAACTGCGCCGGCGGGAGCGAGCAGAGCGAGCCGAGGGTCTCGACCGCGAACGGTTCGTCGGCGAGGGCCGCGGTGTCGACGAGTTCACGCGTCTCGGGGTCGAGCCGGTCGAACCGACGCCGAATCGTCGTCTCGACCACGTCCGGTGCGGAGAGGGTCGTCGTACTCGTCGGGTACCGGTCGACGCGAGGGTCGAGCGAGCCGTCCTCGAGCGCGGCGGCGACGGTCTCGACGACGAACAGGGGATTCCCGCCCGTCACCGCGTAGACGGCGTCCGTGAAAGCCGTCGGGACGCCCCGCTGGCGAAGTTCGTGTTCGACCAGCGTCGCCGTCGTCTGGCGGTCGAACGATTCGAGCGGGAGGGCGACCGGTCGAACGGCGTCCGCCGGTACCCGTTCGGCGAGCGGATCGGTCTCGTCCACGTCGTCGGACCGATAGGTACACAGCAGTAGAATCCCCTCCCCGAGCGACGAGTGGAGGTGCGCGAGCAGGTCGAGCGTCGCGCTGTCGGCCCACTGCAGGTCCTCGACGACCAGTACGACCGGACCGTCGGCCGCACGGGTCTCGAGCCAGGACGCGATGTCGTCGTAGAGCCGCGTCCGGTGGGCCCGGTAGGCCTCGGCGTCGGGCGTCTCGAGCGCGGCGTCGACGTCGAAGGCGGGCGGCGACGCGTCGTCCGCGTCGAGCGCGGCCGCGATCGGTTCGAACGGCGCGTCGCCACCGGGCCGGCTGCGGCCGACGTAGACGGCCCCACACCGGTCGCGGACGCGATCCAGGAACGCCTCGACCAGGGTCGTCTTCCCGACGCCCGCGTCGCCGGTGACGACGACCGTGCGCGGGGTGTCGGCGTCGGCTGTGGACCAGGTGGCGTCGGATGCGGGCTCGGTGGCGTCGGATGCGGTGTCGGTGGCGTCGGATGCGGGCTCGGTGGCGTCGGATGCGGTGTCGGAATCAGTCGACCGGGTATCGGAGTGGGTCGACCGGGTATCGACGGCGGTCGCCGTCACCGCGTCGAACGTCGTCGTCAGCCTGTCGAACTCGTCCTCACGATTCACGACGGCGTCGAACGCGTCCGCGAGCACGAGCTCGCCCGACGGCGAGCGGCGGACGAGGGCCTCGGCGATCGAGATGCCGGCGACGTCGCGGACGTCGGTCAGCGCGCACTCACGCTCGTCGGTTCCGTCCGAGACGGTGACTCGTTCGGCTGCCAGCTCCGCCCGGAGTTCCGCGGCGCGATCGCGACCCGCATCCGTCAGCCGGTAGCGCGTCCGGTCGCGCTCGTCGACGGACTCCTCGACGAGATCCGCACGGGCCAGCGAGGCGAGCGTGGTGAGAAGCTGGACGCGGTCGGCCAACGACTCGCCGAACGCGATCGTCTCGCTGAGTTCGACCGTCGTCGCGCTCCCGTCTCCATCGGCCGTCGAATCGAGCGCGAGGACGACGAGGTCGTCGACGCCGTACTCGGTCATCACTCCGGGGTTGAACGGCGAGCGGTAAAACCGTTCAGGCACGCGCTACCGACGGCAGCCGACGGGCCTGCGGATCGGCACGCTCGCCTGACCGAGCCGGGTGCCCGCTTCGACGTCGGATCGGGGCGATCGGCAGTCCGTCGGATGCTCACCCACGACTGGCCTCGAACGGTCCACAGAGCGGCTGTAAATCAGCTGCCGAACAACCGGCCTCGACCGCCTGAATGGCGGCCTCGTACCACTCGCGATCGCTGTACGTCCGCGTCCGTTGGGCGAGTGCGTAGCCGCGATCGAGGTGGTCGATGGCGACCGACCGATCGCCCGACTCGAGCGCGAGCCAGGCCAGGTCACGACGGACCTGCAGTTCGACCTGCGCGTGATCGATCTCGATCGCCTCCTCCAGGACCGATCGCAACGCATCGGGTCCCTCGGGGTCCCCAGCCGCCGTGAGCGCGCGAGCACGGGTCGCTCTCAGACCGAGGCGGTCGATTCGATAGCCGTCCGGGACGTTCGCTTCCGCCTCGTCACAGCGCTCCAGGGCCGCCTCGATCTCGCCGATCGCCACCAGCGCCTTGGCGAGGTCCGTCGCCGCCTTGGAGATCTCCACGGTGTTCTCACTCTCTCGCGCTCGCTGGAGCCCATCGCGGATGCGTTCGACCGCTCGCTCGACGTCGCCGCGGTCGCGAGCGACGACGCCCTGCATGCGCATCGCGTCCGCCTCCGCCCTGACGTAGCCGTCCGCCTGCGCGCGTTCGAGTGCCTCCGTCGCGTACCGGTCGGCCCGATCGAATCGGCCCGCCAGCACCTCGGCCTGCGCCAGGTTGACCCTGCCGAACGTGGACTGGTGATCGTGGCCGATCGAGCGGGAGAGTGAGAGCGCCGTCTCGAACGTCTCCCGGGCCTGCTGGACGTCGGTGCTGAGGAGGTCGATCACACCCTCGTTGCTGAGGGCGATGATGCGCATTCGGTCGTTGCCGACGCGAGTGGCCAGGTCGTGTAACCGATCGAACTGCTCGCGGGCCTGCTCCCAGTCGCCTCGGCCGATCGCGTGCACGCCGAGATTGTTGAGTGAATTGATTACCATGCCGACGGCTCCGGCGTCCTCGGCGACGTCCCGACAGCGATCCATCGCGGCGACGCCCTCGTCGAACCGGCCGATCGTGATGTAGGAGATGCCGAGGTCGGTCAGACAATCCGCCAGGGCGACCGGCTCGTCGAGCGGTTCGAGCAGGTCGCGCGCCGCTTCGAGGGACTCGACGGCCCGTTCGGGCTGGCCCACCTGTCGCCGGCACCGCCCGATCTGAAACGACGCGAGCCCCTTCATCCGGGCGTCGTCGAGACGGTCCGCCAGGTCGTACTGGTATCGCGCGGTGGCGATCGCTTCGCGGAAATCACCGCGCTGGAACTGCACGCTCGCGAGCGCATCCAGCAGACCGACGTACGCCGTCGAGACCGGTCCGTCGAGTTCGAGGCCTCGATCGACGAATTCGATCGCTCGCTCCACCTCGCCGACGTCGGTGTCCATCCTCGCCTGGGAGGCGTACGTTCGCCTGACGCGGTCGACGTCGTCGGTGTGGTTGCGAACGTACTCGAGGTGGGTGTGGGCCGACGTGTACTCGCCGCCTATCTGATAGACCTGCGCGAGCGATTCGAGGGCCTCTATCGTCGCCGCGTCTCGGTCCAGGTCGCGTGCGAGCCCCAGCGCGTGCTGGAACGCGTCGATCGCGTCCTCGTGGGCGAAGACGTCGAGCGCCGCCTCGCCCGCATCCATCGCGTGCTCGAGCGCGGATTCGGGCTCGCCGGCGCGATCGTACCGCCGGGCGAGTTCGGCGTGGGGCGGGTCAGGCGCCTCGGCCAGGTGGTCGGCCACCCGCTGTTCGAGCGACGCACGGCGATCCGTGTCGAGCGTCTCCAGCACCGTCGACCGCAGGACGTGACTCGCGAACCGGTACCGCTCTTCGTCAAGGCGCTCCCAGACCCGACCGTCGACGAGGAGGTGCGCCTGATCGTTCAGGTGCGCCGAGGCGTCCGCCGAGACGACCCGGAGCGTCTCCACGTCGACGGTCGTCCCCGCGACCGCCGCCACCTCGAGGACGCCGCGCGTGCGATCGTCGAGTCGGTCGAGCCGGCCTCGGATCGTCGATTCGACGACCGATGGCAGCGGGATGTCGGCCAGTGACTCCGGATACGTCCCGCGCTGGGGGTCGATCACGCCCCGATCGAGCAGGTCGTCGACCGTCTCCTCGACGAACAGGCCGACGCCACCGGTGTGCTCGTAGATCGCGTCCAGACAGGCCTCTGGGACACCGCGCCGTCCCACTCGCCGCTCGATCAACTCCCCGACGGCCTCGCGACCGAACGGGTCGAGGTGACGGACCGTCGATTCGCACGCGGCCGCGTCAGTGAGGGCCGCGACGATGGATTCGTCGGCGGACGCGTCGCTTCGCACGGTGAGGACGACGGCGATTGGGACGGATTCGATTCCCTCGAGGAGCGAAGCGAGCACCGATAGCGTGGCGGCGTCGGCCCACTGCAAGTCCTCGATGCCCAGGAAGATCGGCCGGTCGCTCGCCCGGTCGCGCAACTCGTCCCCGATCGCGCCGTACCGAATCGCGACGGCGTCTTCGAGCGACTGGGTCGTCACCGACGCCGAATCCGAGGTCGGGACGGGCGCCTCCTCCAAGTGTTCGATCGCCCACGGAAGTGCGTCGGTCAGTGCGTGGTACGGATCGGAGCGATCGGGGTCGGCCTGGCCGACCAGCGTCTCGAACCCCCGGTCGGCCGCCATCGAGCGACACTCGCGAAAGAGCGTCGTCTTACCGATCCCCGCCTCGCCCTCGATGACGAATAGCGTCGGCTCGCCGTCTGCGGCCGCCTCGAGCAGTCGGTCGACCGCCTCACGTTCGGCCACCCGGTCGACGAACGCGGGCTCGAGCGTCGCCTCGACCGTCACCTCGCCGCCGGGTGAGAGCCGCGCCATCGCCGTCACGAGATCGAGTCCGAAGCGGTCGGCGACGTCGGTGAGCGAGCCCTCGACGCGCTCGCCGCCAGCGTGTGCGGTGACCGACGCCGACTCGTAGCGATCGAGTGACGTTCGTGCCCGGCCGCGACCCGACGCCGTTAGCGCGTACGCACCTGGATCGCCTCCATCGGTCGAGACCGGGTCGACGAGTCCGTCCGACTCCATCGTCGACAGTGTCGAGAGCAGGGAGACCCGAGCGGCCATCGTCTCAGGCAGGTCGATCGTGTCCGCGATCGTCGTCGCCGTCAGCGCGGCCGACGGGCCGTCGGCACCGGCTCGCTCGAGGGCCACGAGGACGAGGTCAGCCACGCCAGGAACGTCCATTGGGGGCGACAGTTCGAGGGTCTGCATAATAGGTGTTGGCCCGCGACCGCGGCGCGCTCGTGTGATCTTCGATCGACCGGACCGGCCGCGACGACCGGATCGGGGCAGGCCGACCACGTCACTCCGTCGGCGAGCCAGCCGCCATCGCTCGCCACCCGACCCAACCGCCGTCCCGAAACCTGTCGATTGCGCCCGATCGAAGCGGCCGGATCAGGCCCCATCACACCACCGTGGTCTCGAACGGACCGCTGAGTGGCCGCAACGCGTCGGCCGCACAGCCGGACTCGACAGCCTGGAGCGCGGCGTCGAACCACTCGCGGTGGCGGGCGCTCCGTATCCGTTCGGCGAGCGCGTAGCCGCGGTCGAGGTGGTCGATGGCGACCCTCCGATCGCCCGACTCGAGCGCGAGCCAGGCCAGGTCGCGACGGACCTGCAGTTCGACCTGCGCGAGATCGATCGCCGTCACCTCCTCCAGAACCGATCGCAGCGCATCGCCACCCCTGGGATCGCCGGCCGCCGAGAGAACGCGAGCACGGGTCGCCTCCAGTGTGACGCGGTCGATGCGGAAGCCGTCCGGAACGTACTCCGCCGCTTCGTCACACAGCGCCAGGGCCGTCTCGGTCTCGCCGGTCGCCACCAGCGACTCCGCGAGGTCGCGCGCCGCCTTGGAGATCTCCATGCTGTTCTCGCTCTCCCGGGCGAGATCGAGGGCCTCGCGCTGCCGATCGACTGCCAGCTGGAAGTCACCGCGTTCGCGCGCGATCGCGCCCTGCATGCGCATCGCGTCCGCTTCCGTCCTGACGTAGCCGTCCGCCTGCGCGCGTTCCAGTGCCTCCGTCGCGTACCGGTCGGCCTCGTCGAGTCGATCCGCCAGCACCTCGACCTGCGCCAGGTTGATCCTGGCGAACGTGGACTGGTGATCGTGGCCGATAGACCGAGAGAGGGAGAGCGCCGTCTCGAACGTCTCCCGGGCCGTCCGGACGTCGGTGGTCTCGAGGTCGATGACGCCCTCGTTGCTGAGGGCGATGATGCGCATGCGGTCGTTGCCGACGCGGGAGGCCAGCTCGTGCAACCGGTCGAAGCGCTCGCGAGCCGCCTCCCAGTCACCGTTGCTGAGCGCGTGCACGCCGAGGTTGTTGAGCGCGCGGATCGCCAGGCGCACCTCACCGGTCTCCTCGGCGAGTTCCTCGCAGCGCTCCATCGCAGCCACGCCCGCGTCGAATCGATCGGTCGTGACGTACGAGATGCCCAGTTCGTTCAGGCAGTCCCCCAGGTGGACGGGCTCGTCGAGCGGTTCGAGCAGGTCGCGAGACGCTTCGAGGGAGTCGACGGCCCGTTCGGCCCGCCCCAGTTGGCGGTGACTCCGACCGATGTGAAACGACGCTCGTCCCATCGACAGCGGATCGTCGAGCCGCTCTGCGAGGTCGTACTGGTATCTCGCGGTGGCGACCGCTTCGCGGAAATCACCGCGCTGGAACTGCACGCTCGCGAGGACGTCGAGCAACTGGACGTACGCCGTCGAGCGCGGCCCGTCGAGTTCGAGACCGCGGTCGGCGAATTCGATCGCTCGCTCCACCTCGCCGACGTCGGTGTCCATGATCGCCTGGGAGGCGTAGGTGCGCCTGATTCGGTCGACGTCGTCGGTGTGGTTGCGCACGTACTCGAGGTGGGTGTGGGCCGATTCGTACTCGCCAGTGAGCCGGTAGACCAGTGCGAGCGATTCTAGTGCCTCGATCGTCTCCGTCTCACGATCGAGATCGCGGGCGATCCCCAGCGCGTGCTGGAACGCGTCGATCGCGTCCTCGTGGGCGTAGACGTCGAGCGCCGACTCACCCGCATTCATCGCGTGGTCGAGCGCACACTCGAGCTCGCCGGCGCGGTCGTACCGCCGGGCGAGTTCGGCGTGGGGCGGGTCCGCCCGTTCGGACAGGTGGTCGGCCACCCGCCGTTCGAGCGACACACGGCGATCCGGGTCGAGCGTCTCCAGCACCGTCGACCGCAGGACGTGACTCGCGAATCGGTACCGCTCCTCGTCCAGGCGCTCCCAGACCCGACCATCCACGAGGAGGTGCGCCTGGTCGTGCAGGTGCGCCGAGTCGCCCGTCAGGACTGCCCGGAGCGTCTCCACGTCGACGGTCGTCCCCGCGACCGCCGCCACCTCGAGAAGCCGGCGGGTCCCCGCGTCCAGGCGATCGAGCCGATCCCGAATCGTCGATTCGATGACTGACGGCAGCGGAACGTCGGCCAACGACTCCGGATACGTCCCGCGCTGGGGGTCGATCACGCCCCGATCGAGCAGGTCGTCGACCGTCTCCTCGACGAACAGGCCGACGCCACCGGTGTGTTCGTAGATCGCGTCCAGACAGGCCTCTGGCACACCTCGGCGTCCCACCCGCCGTTCGATCAACTCTCCGACGGCCTCGCGATCGAACGGGCCGAGGCGACAGACCGTCGATTCGCACGCGGCCGCTTCCACGAGGTCCGAGAGAACGGAGTCGTCGGCCCCGCCCGACTCGTCTGTCCGCAGGGTCACCAGAACGGCGATCGGAACGTCTTCGAGGCCTCCGAGCAGTGCGGCGAGCAGCGACAGCGATGCGGCGTCGGCCCACTGCAGGTCCTCGATGCCGACGAGGAGTGGCGTCCGATCGGCGCGCTCGACGAGAGCGTCCCGGACGGCGGCGTACCGGATAGCCGCGGCATCGTCGAGCGCCCGGTTCGTGGCCGCCGACGGCGACTCCGGGACCGTCGCCCGGTCGAGGTGATCGAGGGCCCGCGGGAGGGCCTCGGCGAGCGCGTGGTACGGGTCGGTCCGCTCCGGATCGGCCCGACCGATCCTGGTTTCGAAGCCGCGATCGGCGGCCAGGGAGCGACACTCACGGAACAACGACGTCTTACCGATGCCCGTCTCACCTACGACGACGATTACCGTCGATTCGCCCGACTCGGCCGTTTCGAGGGCGCTCTCGATCGTATCTCGTTCCGACGAGCGGTCGACGAACGCCGAGTCGAGCGTCTCGGCGACGGTCACCTCCCCGCCCGGAGAGAGCCGGGCCATCGCCGTCACCGGATCGAGATCGAACGCCGCGGCCACGTCGACGAGCGTTCCTTCGACGATCTCTCCGTCGTTGCGGGCGGTGACGTCGGCCGACGCGTACCGGTCGAAGACCTCGCGGGCCCTGTCACTGCCGGTCTCTGTGAGTGCGTATCGCTCCGTCGTCCCGTCGTCGGCGACCGGGTCGACGAGTCCCTCAGCCTCCATCGACGACAGCGAGGAGAGCAACGAGACGCGAGCAGCCACCGTCTCCGCCAGATCGATCCGTGTCGCTATTTCGGTCGCTGTCAGCGCACCGCCCGACCCGTCGGGCGTCCGGTCGAGCGCGACCAGGACGAGGTCGTCCACGCCAGGAACGTCCATTGAGTCGAGACAGGCGAAGGCCACCGTAATAGGTGTTGGCCGGATCGGTCACGAGGGTCCCCCGATTCGAGGGGAATGCGACGGCGCCGACGGCGACGCGCCCGGGCGGCCGTTCGGATGGACCGCCGCTCCGGTCGCCAGGAACGCCCCACCGTCCGGAGCCCACAGAACTCACCGTCCGGCACCCACAGAACCACGGCCCCCGAGCGCGAACGATCGGCCATGGACCGGGACGTGGCCACGCTCGCGCGCGAACTGGTGTCGATCCCCAGCCACGACGACGAGACGGCCGCCGGCGATCGGATCGAGTCCTGGCTCCGGTCGGAGACGGACGCGTCGATCACGCGAGACGACGCCGGCAACGTGATCGCCAGGCGCGGACCGGGCGACGGACGGACGCTGGCGCTGGTCGGTCACCACGACGTCGTCCCGCCGGACGAGTCGCAGGTCGCGACGGCGGACGCGAACGGCCGCGGTGCGGACGACCGCCACGTGGACGGCCACCGCACGGGCGAGTACGTCGTCGAAGAACGCGACGGACGCCTCTACGGCCGCGGAACGGCAGACATGAAGGGTGCCGTCGCCGCCATGCTGCTCGCGTTTCGGGACGCCACCGTGGTGGCGGACGGGGATCGGTCGAACGGCCGCGACGAACTCGTCTTCGCGAGTTTCGTCGGCGAAGAGATCGGCGGCGAGGGTGTCCGCCACGCCATCGACGAGGGGTTCGCCCCGGACGTCGCCGTCGTCGGCGAGGGGTCGACGAACTACTCACGGCCGGGCGTGACGGACGTCGCCGTCGCACACAAGGGTCGGCGGGCGAGTACGATCACCGCCCACGGGGAGGCGGCCCACGCGAGCGAACCGGAGGCGGGGACGAACGCGATCTACCGGGCGAGCGAGGCGGTCGACGTCGTCCGTGAGCTGTCGGCTCCCGAGGTGACGATTGCGGGTGAGTCGCTGTCGGGCAGCGTCGTCGTCACGGAGATCGACGGCGGGTCGGCCTGGAACGTCGTCCCGGAGCGGTGTACGATCACCGTCGACGAGCGCACCGTCCCTGGCGAACGGGCGCCGCTCGACCGCGTCGAGGCGATCGACGGCGTCGAGTGGGACGTCGATCAGGACCTGCCGCCGATGGCCTGTGAGGACGACGAGTTCGCCGACACCGTGCTCGACGCCGCCCGCCAGGTCCACGAACAGCGGGGCGAACCGGAACCAGTCCACGTCACGAAACCGCACGCGACCGACGCGGGCTGGCTCGCCGACCGCGCCGGAACCGAGTGCGTGATCGTCGGTCCGGCCGAACCCGGCGAGGCCCATACCGCAGACGAGAGCGTCTCGATCGACGTGCTGGAGCGATGTCGGGCGGTGTACCGGGCGACGGCACAGGCGTGGTTGCGTAGCGGTTAGGTCGTATCGCCGACACGAGTACCCAGCACACCTTCAGGAAATTATTCCTCGAAGAAAGAACTATATCCGTTGCCGTGGAAGGACTACTATGGCCGACGGCGACCCATCGGGTGGTCCACCCGCCTTCGAGGACACGTTCGGCGGCGACGACGTCGAACAGCGCGTGTATGGAACGATCCTCCAGACTCGCGACCCGACGGCGGCGAGCGAAATTGCCGAACGAGCCGGCTGTGACCCAAAAACCGCCCGGAAGTACCTGACGTGGTTCACCGAACTCGGAATCGTCACGCGACACGATGGACGGCCGGCCACGTACGAGCGCAACGACACCTACTTCGAGTGGCGACGGATCGATCGGCTCGCAACCGATCACTCCGTCGACGCCCTCCAGCAACGCGTCCAGGAATTGACGGCACGGATCGACGCGTACGAGGACGCGTACGACGCCACAGATCCGGCCGCCGTCGACGCCGTCACCGCTGCGGAGGCGAGCGATGACCGGACGATCGACGAGGTGTACAGCGATCTGGGCGACTGGGAGACCGCTCGCGAGGAGCGCCGGCGCCACGAACGCGCTCGCCAGCAACGCAGCGGTGCCGGGACCGGACGGGTATCCGGCTAGCCGCGTCGATGGCACCGCCAACAGGTGATGGGGCAAGCCCCGCACCCATCGATCGGCCGATTCTGGAATCGCTCCAGACGCACCTGCAAGCGACGGCGCAGGTCGCTGAGGCGGTCGTCTCGGACGCGAGTGGACACCTCGAACTCCACGTAACCCTCTCTGCGTCGTACTACCCTGCCTCCGTCACCGAGGCGACCCTGTCCGTTCGGTGGGACACGAACGACGACTTCTCCGTGCACTATCGAGAGTCCCACGAGGATCGTACCTGGGACTGCCGGTGGGACCGCCATCCGAATTCCCACAATTCCCGGGATCACTTCCACCCGCCACCGGGAGCGAGCACCCCCGGTGACGATGCCTCGTGGCCGGTCGATTACCGCGACGTCCTGCGCTTCGTCCTCGGAGACGTCGAAACACGACTCACAGAACTCTGGAACGAGTGAGAGCGAGGAGTCAGCCGCACCAATCGTGGGACGCCCGTCTTCGACCGCAGAAAGGCCCAGCCACAGCGTGAATCTAGCGGCCCCCAGCCGAGAAGGTAGCGGCCTTCAGGCCGAAGAAGGGCAGCACCTCAGCCGGAGGGATCTAGCGGCCCCACCATCCGATACCACGATGTTGATGTCGGTCCGCACAGAAGTGCAACCAATGGCACCGGAACAGGCGGCGACGTCCGTCGCGGACGCCTACGCGGAGCTCGAATCGCGTGTCGAACGACTCACGAACATCACCGCCGGAGCGGGCGTGCTCCGGTGGGACCAGGAGGTCGTGATGCCCGAAGGCGGGACACAGGCGCGGGCGAAGCAACTCTCGACGCTCTCGTCGATCTCCCACGAGGAACTGACCGACCCGGAGATGGGGGAGCTACTGGACGAACTCGAGGACGCCGACCTCGACCAGGGACAGTCGGCGGTCGTCCGCGAGATCCGCCGGAAGTACGACCGGGCGACGAGCGTCCCGACCGAACTCGTCGAGGCAATCTCCGAGACGACGGCCAACGCCCATCCCGTCTGGATGGAGGCGAAGGAGGAAGACGACTTCGAGACGTTCGCGCCGACGCTCGAGACACTCATCGAGCAAAAACGCGAGTACGCCGAACACATCGACCCCGACGCCGACCCGTACGCCGTGCTCTTCGCGGAGTACGAACCCTACCTCGACCTGGAGACGGCCGAGCGCGTCCTCGAACGGCTGCGCGACGAACTCGTTCCGCTGATCGAGGCCGTCGCCGAGAGCGACGTCGAACTGGGCGGCGCGTTCGACGGGGAGTTCGACGCCGATACGCAGGAGGAACTCTCCCGTGACGTCCTCGACGCGCTGGGATACGACTGGGATCGCGGCCGACTCGACACCGCACCGCATCCGTTCTCGACCGGGACGCAGTTCGACGCCCGCGTCACGACGCGCTTCGACGAGGAAGACCTGCTGGGTTCGATCACCTCGACCGTCCACGAGTTCGGGCACGCCAACTACACCCTCGGCCTGCCGGACGAGGAGTACGGCACGCCGCTCGGCGAGTCGCGCGACCTCACCGTCCACGAGTCCCAGTCCCGACTCTGGGAGAACCACGTCGGCCGCTCGGCGGCGTTCTGGGAGCACTTCCTCCCGACCGCGGCCGACCGGTTCCCGGCGCTCTCCGACGTCTCCCCGCGCGACGCCTACGAGGCCGCCAACCAGGTCTACGACGACAACCTCATCCGGACCGAGGCGGACGAACTGACCTACCACATGCACATCATCGTCCGCTTCGAGATCGAGCGCGAGCTCATCTCGGGCGACCTCGCCGTCGAAGACGTCCCCGAGGTCTGGAACGACAAGTACGAGGAGTACCTGGGCGTCCGCCCCGAGACCGACGCCGAGGGCTGTCTCCAGGACATCCACTGGAGCCACGGCTCGTTCGGCTACTTCCCGACGTACTCGCTCGGCTCCGTGCTCGCCGCACAGCTGTACGCCGCCGCCGAGGACGACGTCGGCGACGTCGACGCCCAGGTTCGCGAGGGCAAATTCGACGAGCTGAACGGCTGGCTCCGCGAGAACATCCACCGCCACGGCGCGACGTACACGACACCCGACCTCGTCGAGGAAGCCACCGGCGAGGGCTACACGGCCGACTACTTCATCGACTACGCGACCGAGAAGTACGGTCGCCTGTACGACCTCGAGGCGTTCTGACGGCGGGCCCGGTCGATCCGTTCTCGCGGCCGCTCCGCGTTCGTGTACACGACGGGCCCAACCGGAGTCACCGGCAGGTACCGGAGTCGGGGCGAGTGTCATTGGCCGGCTCCCCGCGTCGGTTCCGCCGCTATCGGGCTCGAACACGAACCGCTCTCGTCGGCGTCGCATACCTCGCCACCGGGTACGCGGTGAGTGTCGCACTGGCGAGCGCCGTCGTGGACACGGGACGGCCGGTTCGACGGCTGCCAGTGTCTTCGTCGTCGCGACCCGTGTCGGTCCGGTCGGCGCGCTGACGGGGATTGCCTGGGCGCGAGCCGACGCGAAGTGGCCTGGTGGCCCGACGCAGTCCGTGTCACCGCGATAGCGTCGGCTACAACAGTCCCTCGCCGAGGACGATCACGGCCACGTTGTTCGCGAACAGGAAGAAACCAGCCGCGAGTAACACGCCGAGGAAGATCTCGACGGCGAGAGCGACCGGACCCCGATACGCCTGGGGCAGCTCGCGAACGATCGCGAACAGCGCGTGGAAGAAGCCCGCGAGAACGACGAGCACGGAGACGTGACCGCCTACGACCAGCCAGACCGACTGGCCGAAGAGCCACGCCATGAGCGGGTTTCGTTCGTAGGCGAAGCCGACCGTCCCGGCGGCGAAAACCGAGAGGAGGAGGTCGAGGGTGAGAAACAGAAACAGGACGATCGCTGCCCAGTCCCAGTACTCGTCGTAGCGGGGCGTCGCGTCGAGCCAGGTCGTCATGGGGGTCTAGACCGGACGGTCTGGCTCCCGATTGTGGAAGTTCGGGAAAGAAGGTTGTGGCCGATGTCGGCCGGGTTCGGACGACTGCGGGGCGCCACTTCGACGAAATCAGGCGGCCTGGAGCGGGCCCTGGCGACGCCGAAGGATCTCGAAGAGTCCGAGCGACGTCGCCAGCGCGCCGAGGCCGACGACCGCGAGGACGAGCCCGGCTTTCCCCGCGATCGGCGTCGCCCCCGCAGAGAGGAGACCGGTCGACGCGGCGAGGACGATCGTGATCGCGGCCATCACGAGCGGGACGGCCGCGACGGCGGCCGGGCCGGCGAGTCCCGGTTCGGACGGCTCGGGGAGCGTCCGGCGGACGAAGCGGACGTCGTCGGCTCCGTAGCGGCGGACGAACGCCCGCCACTCCGTCGGGTCGTCGGTGTGGGCGCTGATCGAGTAACAGAACACCCCACCGTAGCGCTCTCGCAGGACGTGAAACGCGGTCCGGAACCGGCGACCGAACGACTTCGCGAAGAGGATCGCCACGTCGTCGATCACGACGTCCGCGTCGGCGCCGCCGGTCGGCCGGTCGACCGTCGCGTCGGGAAATCGATCCGCGAGGTACGTCGCCAGTGACGCCGCCGCCGTCGGCGACGTCCCGTACTCCCACTCCCGCAGCGCACGTTCCAGTCGCTCCCGCTCGACGGACCCCCCAGCCCGTCGGGCCCCCGGCCCCCCAATCATACGCGATCAGTGGACGAACGGAGCCAAAATAGTTTTCATGGTTCAAGAGCTTCAGGGGCGGCGATACGTACCCGTTCGGCGACTCGGTATCGACCGTCGGAGTCGGGAAAGGAACCAGACTGCGCCGGGTGCGACCCGTTCAAGCTGGCCTTTCGACGGCGATCTGGGTCCGGGACGCGGTAGTCGGGCCCGCGAACGTGACCGAGCGGTCTCCCTCGAAATAGACCGGTTTCGGATGGGAGCGAGTCGCCGGTACCCCAACCTTGAGGGCGACGCGCACACCGGAGCGACTACATGGCTGAGTCCGCCGATCGCGAGCGCACCGCCGCGTACGACGCGTTACTCGAGCGGTACGAACGATACAGCAACCTCCGGCACGTCGAACGGCTGCTGGAGTGGGACCAGCAGGTGACGATGCCGGCGGGAGGCGCACCGGCGCGCGCGGACCAGTTCGGAGCCGTCTCGGCGGCCGGAAACGACGTCCTGGCGGCAGCAGAGACGGGCGACCTCATCGAACGCATCGAGGAGGCAGAGGCGAACGGCGAGGCGACACTCGACGAGGACCAGCGTGCGGTCGTCCGGGAGATACGCCGCGAGTACGACCGCACGGCGACCGTCCCGAACGATCTCGCGTCGGACCTGTCCGCGTATCGAACGGAGAGTCGCGGCATCTGGGAAGCGGCGAAAGCCGCAGACGACTACGACGCCTTCGCCCCGCGACTCGATGGCCTCGTCGAACTCGAACGCGAGCGCTCGGCCGCAATCGACCCCGACCGCGACCCGTACGAGGTCCAGTACGAGGACAGCCAGCACTACCTGGCGCTCGATCGCGTCGAAGACATCTTCGACGAGTTGCGCGAACACCTCGTCCCGCTGATCGAGCGTATTCGGACCGACGGCCGCGAGCTCCCGGAAATCCCGGCGGGGACGTACGACGAAGCGACACAGGACGACCTCTGTCGTGAGGTGCTCACCACGCTGGGGTTCGACTGGGATCGCGGCCGTCTCGACACCGCGCCGCACCCGTTTCACGCCAGCACGCAGTTCGACGCCCGCGTCACGACGCGGTACGACGAGTCGAACCCGCTCGCCGGCCTGACGGCCGCCATCCACGAGTTCGGGCACGCCTCCTACCAGCTCGGGTTACCGCAGGATGCCTACGGAACGCCGCTCGGCGAGTCGCGGTCGGGGATTCACGAGTCCCAGTCGCGCTTCTGGGAGAACCACGTCGGGCGGACGAAGCCCTTCTGGGAGCTGTTCCTCCCCACGGTCACAGAACACTTCCCGTCGCTCTCCGAGTTGACCGCCGACGAGGCCTACGCCGCGGTCAACCGCATCCACCCGGAGAACCTCATCCGCGTCGAGGCCGACGAGCTCACCTACCACATGCACATCATCCTCCGCTGTGAGATCGACAGCGCCCTCGTCCGCGGTGAGCTCGACGTCGAGGACGTCCCCGAAGTCTGGAACGACAAGATGGAGGAGTACCTGGGCGTCCGCCCCGAGACCGACGCCGAGGGCTGTCTCCAGGATATCCACTGGTCGATGGGGCTCGCGTCGTTCCACGGCTATACGATCGGCAGCGTCCTCGCCGCCCAGTTGAACGCCGCCGTGCGCGAGGATCTGGACGTCGACGGGCTCGTCCGCGAGGGTGAGTTCGACCCGATCCGCGAGTGGATGGGCGAGCACGTCCACCGCCACGGCCAGCGCTACCCGACGGACGAGCTGATCGAAGTGGCCACCGGCGAGCCCCTGACCGCCGAGTACTTCCTCGACTACGTCGACGAGAAGTTCACCGAACTGTACGACCTCTGATCGACGCTCGTCGCGGAACCGAGTACTTCGGCGCGCGCCGGCGTGGGAATCAGGACGAATAAGGTGCTAGACCGCCGCCTCGGCGGTTCTCTCCACCTCCAGACGCGCCGCGCGACGGTCCTCACGATCCGTTCACCGCCCTCCGGCCACCTCCGTCGCTCCCGAGTCCGTAGTCAGCGCGACGATACGACACCGGCGAGGATCCCGGCCGAAGCGGTCGCGGAGACGAGAGACGTTCGCCCGGGCGTCACCCCCGGAGACGCCGACGGGTGACCGAGACGGCCGCCGCGAGGGCGACGAGGGTCGCGATCGGTCCGAACCCGGGGACGCCGTCCCCGTCGCCTCGCGCGGCGGTCGAGAGGTCCTCCGCGGTGAGCGTTCCGGATTCGCTGGCGTCGCCGACGGTCACGACCCACTCGATCTCGGGGGCCGCCGAGGCGTCCAGCCCGTCGAACGCGACGGTCGTCGAATCGCCGGGGGCGAGGGTGATCGATTCCTCGTCGGAGGCCTCGCCGGCGTCGAAGGCGACGACGACCGAGCCCTCGGCGTCGCCGACGTTCGTGACGGTCGCCTCGATCGCCGCCCGGGAATCCCCGTCTGCAGGGCGAGTCTCGACCGAGAGGTCCCAGTCGGGTTCGGACGCCTCGCGAACGCGGAGCGTACCGCTCGACGCGTCGTCGGCGGTTCGGATCGCGTACTCGTACGTTCCGGGTGGCAAACCGTCGACGGCGTCGATCGAGAGAGCGACGGTCGTTTCCTCGCCGGCGTCGAGGGAGACGGTCTCGTTCGCGAGGACGAACCCCTCGTCGGCGAGCGAGTACGCGTCTTCGAACGCGTCGCGACGGTTCGCGTCCACGTCCTCGGAATCGACGACCAGGCGGACGGCCCCCGTGGCGCTCCGGCCACCGTCGTTCCCGACCGTCGTCGACGCGGTCGCGGTCTCTCCAGGAACGACCGTGATCGGCCCGGCGTGGCCTCCGAGGACCAGCGACGGCGCATCGGCGGGGGCGGGCGGTGGCAGCGGCCCCGGTGCCGGCGCCGGATCGTCGACGGTCACGGTCTCGGTCGCCTCGTCGTCCGGCGTCGAGACCGTGACGGCGCCGTCGCCCACGTCGCCGGCGTCGGTCGCCCACTCGAGCGTCACCGTCGTCGACTCGACGGGTTCGAGCGCGACCGTCGTCGAGTCCCGTTCCCGATCCTCGAAGCCGGTGTCGGTGAGCCAGACTTCCTGTCCGTCGGCCATCTCGCCGGTGTTGGTGACCGTGACGGTCACGGTGATGGTCTCACCGGCGGTGATGGACGTGTCGGCGTCCTCGACGACGACGTCGAAGGCCGGTTGCCACGCGAGGTGTGGGTAGCGGTTGGTCGTCTCCCACGTCCCCGGGAACTCGAGGTCGGTCATATTGCCTTCGGCGGCTGGACCGGTCATCTCGGCGGTCGCGAGTCCGGTCACGCCGGGGTAGTTGGGATCGCCGTCGACGCCGCCGGACTGGCCGGTCACGTTGACGTCCCAGTAGGAGTCGGTGACCGTTCCTCGGTCGTCTCCTACCACGCCTCCAAGATCGCCGCCACCGGACACTGAACCAGCCGCCCAGGAGTCGGTCACCTCGCCGCCGAAGTTCAACCCGACGACCCCGCCGGTATCCCATTGGGGGCCACCATCGACCCGTGCCGTCGACGACGAGTGCTCGACGGTTCCCGTCCCCGTGTTTACCGGAACGAGTCCGCCCACGATTTCGTTCCCGTCGACGTGGCCGCTGGCCCTCGACGTGGTGATCGTCCCGGAGTTGTTGCCGACCAGTCCGCCCACCTCGATATTGCCGTCGACGTCGCCGACCGCCGAAGAGCGGGCGACGGTGCCAGTGTCGACCGAGCCGACGAGCCCGCCGGCCATGACCGGCTGTGTTCCGTCGCCGGCGATCGTACCGCTCGCCCAGGAGTCCTGAACGTGGGGCGAGGCGTCGCCGTCGGGGCTGTCGCGCATGATCCCGACGAGTCCACCGACGTATTCGTCCCCATCGTAGTGCTCGTTGGCTGCATAGACGTCGCCGGTCGCGGAACTGTCGGTGACCAGTCCGTGGCTCAGTTCGCCGCCGAAGTAGTCGCCACCGTTGATCACGCCGACGAGCCCGCCGACGTACTGCTCACCGTGCACGTCGCCGGTCGCCGTCGAGTTTCGGACCGTCGCCCGGAGTGCCCCGTCCCGATCGGCGTCACTGACGTTGCCGACGAGTCCGCCGACGTTCTGCCCGCCGTGGACGGTGGCACTGGCGGAGGAATCCACGACGTCCGTGACCGTGGTCTGACCGACCAGCCCGCCGACGTTCGTGGTCCCGGTGACGGTACCACTGGCCGAGGCGTTCCGCGTCTGGTCGTACGACCGTGACGTGAAGCCCGCGAGCCCGCCGACGTCGCTGGTCCCGGTGACGTCGGTCGTCACCGAAACGTTCGACGTTGGATTCTCGGTCGTCCCGAAAACGCCGCCGACGCGATTCTTCCCGTCGACGGTGCTCTCGACGGAGATGTCCTGCCCGTCCGTCCTGACGAACCCGCCGAGACCGCCGACGTCGTTCCTGCCCGTCACGGTGGTGTTCACCGACACGTCAGTCAGGTCCCCGACGTACATCTGGCCGACCACGCCGCCGACGTAGTCGGTTCCGGTGACGGATCCCTGCACGTGGACGTTCGAGATGTCCGGACCAAAGTACGGGTATCCGGCGAGGATCCCGACGCGGTCGTTACCGACGACGGTCGCGTTCGTCACCGTGACGTTGCTGATCTCGATTTCGGACGTCGTTCCACTGGTGTACCCGATGAGGCCGACGTTGTCCTCGTCGGGCCGGTCGATCGTCAGCCCGTCTATCGTGTGCCCGCGACCGTCTAATCCGGCGTTGCCGTCGATGGGGTCGGACTCGTTGCCGACCGGCTCGAAGCCCTTCCCGTCGTTCCATTCTGTGGTGTTCGAGGCGTCGATGTCGTTGCCCAGTTCGTAGTGAGCGCCGAGGTCCTCCTCCATCGCCTGCAACTGCGTGGCGTTCGTGATCACGTAGGGGTCGTCGCTCGTGCCGTTCCCGGTCATCCCCTCGATCGTCGCCTGATTCGTCGCCCCGTCGGCCATCACACCGGCGAATCCGGGCCCGCAGATCGCCACGAGTGCGACCAGCGCCACTACCCGGACCGCGAGTCGCAGCCACCCCTCCCTCGAGATACCCAGTCCGTCGTCCATCGCCTCGCCGTTCGGTTCTCGTCGGCGTATAGTCACTGGACGAAACGATGTTTCACGGCGTGAGATTCGCCCCGAGGGGCCGCCTCGATCCGATCAACCGGCGAACCGCGACGAGGACGCACCGAAACACTTAGTGTTTTTATACGTGACTGGAGGGCATGAACCAGCACGACGACGACCGGGGCCGATTGCTGAACCAGGCCGCGTTACTCGAGGCGGCCCGCGGGACGACGGCCGATCGGGCGACGCTGCAGGCGGAACTCGACGTCTCGCGGGCGACTGCCTACCGCTGGACGACCGCCCTCGCCGAGCGAAACCTGCTCGAACGCACGCACGACGGGTACCGAACGACCGGAGCCGGGGGCGCCGTCGCCGACGCCGTCGATCGGTTCGAGCGCTCCGTCGCGGCCGCCGAACGGCTCGAACCACTTCTCCAGACGGTCTCGGCGCCCGAACTCACGCGACACGTGGACCTGTTCGCAGACGCCGACGTCTCGGTCGCCTCGCCGTCGAATCCGAACCGACCGATCGAGCACTGGCTGGAGTACTTCGCGTCGACCGACCGCTTCCGCGGGTTCGTCGTCACCGGGTGCCCGCAGGCCGTCACCCGTCAGGGAACACGGAACGTCGAGGCGGGCATCAACATGGAAGTGATCTGTACCCCGCTCGCACTACAGGCCGACCGAAACGCGAACGAGGAGGCGTTCGAGTCGATCGCCGGCGGCGACACCGCCACGCTCTACTCGCACCCCGAGCTGCCGTTCACGATGAGTCTCTTCGACGAGACCGTGATCCTCTCGGGATTCGACGAGGAGACGACGCTCCCCGTCGTGACGGCGGCGACGGACGACCGGGCGGCCCTGGAGTGGGCAGAGGGGCTCTACCACCGGTACCGCCAGGAGGCAACCGCGGTCACGGCCGCAACCGTCGACGCGATCGCGTGACCGAACGGATCGTCGGGGGTCGTCCGCCAGGCACGTCCGGCCGGATTCCCCCCAACGACCGGACTCGATTACCACGCCGGCACCTGCCAGGACCGAACCCTTTCGGCCAGCCCCGCTTGCTCCCGTATGCGACTTTCAGTTCCGGGCGTTCCCGGCGTATACTACGACACCGACGCGAAGACGACGGTGGTCACCACGGCCCTCACCGCGGCCAGCCGGCGGGCGCCGAAGCCCAACGGCTACGCCCTGCAGGCGCTGGCGCTCCTGTGGTCGATCGACGTCGACCTCCGCGAAGTACCGACCGATCACCCGCTGCAGTACCTTCACCCCGAAGGCGCGTACAGCATGGCGGACTATTCGCGAGACCGACTGCCCGGCCCCGACGTCGGTGGCGGCGTCGAGCGCGCGTTCCAGTTCGCCTACGCGGTCAACCGCGAGGCCGAGCGCAGCCTCGACGGAGTGCTGGGTCGCGACGACGCGACGGCGGAAGGGACCGTCATCGAGATTAGCGACGGGGCGACGCCGGTCGACGAGTAGCACGGCGAGAAGAGAGGCCCGGCACAACGGGGTCCGAATCGGCCGTCCACCGCGGCCACGGCCGGTCGCGCTGGCCCGACCGCTCTAGCGTTCGGCCGGCACGTTCCGGATTCCAGGCGTCCTCGATGGACGCACCCGGAATCGGACGCATCGTCTCACGACAGGGTCCGACCGACGAAACCGCGATCGAACTGAACGGCGTCACGAGCGGGTCGTCGACCACGACTGTCCGTCGAGTGGGCGAGGTGACGGAACGAACCGGATCGAGACGAGGTGGACACGCTCGTGAGCGCCGGGCGAGGACGAGTCCGGCTCCGTGTGCGCTGATCTCCCGTCGAGGGTCGCGCGAGATGTTTGGTGGAGTCGATACGAACGCTACCGTTCACTCGAACCCGCGTTGGTACTGGACGGGGACGTCGACGGCGTCCTCGCGGCCGAGTTCGACGGCAGCGTGCAGCGGGAAGTAGGGATCAGAGAGGAACCGTCGGCCGACGATGGCGAGGTCCGCGCGGTCGTTGCGAATAATTGCGTCGGCCTGTTCGGCGGCCCTGATCCCACCGACGGTGCCGATCTTCACGTCGGTCTCGCACTCGTTCCGAATACGTTCGGCGAACCGGAGCTGATAGTTCGGGCCGACCCACTCAATGGCCTGATCCGGGTGAATACCACCCGAAGAGACGTCGATGAGGTCGGCACCGGCGTCGGAGAGGTCGTCCGCGAGCCGAACGGATTGCTCGACGTCCCAGGAGCGACGGTCGTCGAGCCAGTCGGTCGCAGAGATCCGAACGAAAACGGGGCGCTCGTCGCCCATCTCGTCGCGAACGGCCTCGGTGACTTCCCGGAGGATTCGGGTGCGATTCTCGAAGCTGCCGCCGTACTCGTCCTCGCGGCGGTTCGTGACCGGAGAGAGGAACTCGTGGAGGAGATAGCCGTGCGCGGCGTGGACTTCGGCGATCTCGAAGCCGGCCTCCCGAGCGCGGCGCGCCCCCGCCCGAAACGAGTCGACCACGTCGGCGATCCCGTCTCCGTCCAACCGCGTCGTCACGGGGGATTCGTCGTCGTACGGGTACGGAACGGCGCTCGGCGCGACCGTTTCCCAGCCGCCATCGACGGGCTGGAGGGGCTCGCTTCCCTCCCACGGTCGCGTCTTCGACGCCTTTCGACCGGCGTGGGCGAGCTGGATTCCTGGCGTCGCGCCCTGAGATGCGACGAATTCGGCGATAGGGGCGAGTACGTCGCGATGGTCGTCGCTCCAAACGCCGAGATCTTCGGGCGTGATACGGCCGCGTTCCTCGACGGCGGTGGCCTCTGTCAGCACGATACCGGCGCCGCCCACGGCGCGAGAGCCGAGATGAACGCGGTGCCAGTCGGTCGCGAGACCGTCGCGAGCGTCGACGGAATACTGACACATCGGAGACATGGCGAACCGATTTCGAACCGTCGTGTCCCGTATCTCGAGCGACGAGAAGGCATCGTCAGTCATCATCCTGGATACCATACGCGCGGCTATCGGGGTCCGGGCAGCGGTGATATTCACCGGGTCTGTCTTCGTTTCGATCGACCAGCTTCGTTTCGATCGGCCAGTTGGAACCGGCCGCGTGTGTACGAACCGTACAGCGGGAGTGGGTTCTTAGAGCAGGTGTATGTTCTTAGAGCAGGTGTGTTTGAAGGTGTGTTCTTAGAGCAGGTGTGTTCTTACAGCTGGTGTGTTCGGTACCCGTCACCCCTCCGCTCTCGATCGGGTTCCCGACGCTGCTAGCTCGGGATCGGCCTTCGCCTTTCAGCTCGTCTCCGCGATCGCCCGACGGCCGAACGCGGCGTCGAGTGGAGGACCACAATTCTACGACCTGCATCCGCCGGGACCGTGCCCATTTCGGTGACTCCCCTAGCTGGGTCGGGCGCCGCGGGGTCGGCGACGGCCCCGGCGTGAGAAAACATGGTAGACGTACTCGACGTACTCAGACGCGGCATCGCGGCGATCGGCGCGATCATCCTGGTCTTCGGCCTGGCCGGCGTCATCGTCGCCGGCGGCTGGCTGGTCTGGCTCGCCACAGACTGGCTCTACGACTTCCTCCCGCCGACGGAAGCGAGCGCCGCGGCGCTGTTGCTCGTCGCGCTCTACGTCGTCATCGTCGGCGTGATCATCTACTCGCTGGGCGATCTGCGAGCCGGAGCGTCCGAGTGACCGCGGCTCGTCGACGGCGTCGTGCGAGGAGAGTCGTCGCTCGGACCTCGCCAGTCGCTCGGAACGCCATCGGCCGGCACCATCGGTCGTCGAAAACGGCGATCGGAACGTCGTCGGTCAGAAGGTGAGGCGCTCCAGTAGTCGGCGCGTAAACCGCGGCCGGCGCGACGCGTGCGGATAGACCGAGATCGTCGTACAACCGGGGTGGGGAACGGTCGGACTGTCGTCTAACACCTGCGAGGCGAGCGTGTCGTCGGTGCCGCGACGGATTACCACGTCGGGGGCCGACGACTGGAGCGTGTCGGCACCGATGGGCTCGGCACGAACCGGCACGGAGAGCAACTCCGAAAGCTCCGCCTGGTAGTCCTCGATCGTCCGCTCGTACTGTTCCGTCCCGTCGCGATCGGTGGGTTGCCAGAGCGAGACGGCACCGCGGTTCTCGCCGGCGATGGACTCGGCGACGGTCACTGCGAGTGGCGGGAACGGCCCGCGATCGCCGGCGAGGCCGACGCGATCCGGATCGTCGTAGCCGAGATTGTCGACGAGGACGACGTTGCAGGGAGCGTGGCGAACGATCCAGTCGACCGGATCGCCGAGAAGTCGAGAGCGAAGCCGCAGCGGTTCGTGTTCGGCGACGATCGCGTCCACGCCCCGGTCCGCGGCGAGGTTGACGACCGCGTGTTTCGTGTCGTGGCTGACGATCTCGTCGGCCTCGATCGCGACGTCCAGGTCCGCCGAGAGGTCGTCCATCCGTGACTCGAACGAGCGGTCCGCGGCGGACTGCACCGTCACCTCGTCGGTCAGCGGAACCTGGTCGGGCACCTCCTCGAACCGCGCGACGACGACGCGGCCGTCGTCCGCACGAACGAGGTCGGCCGCGATGGCGACGAGCGACCGTTCCCGGTCCGCGTCGAGCCCTTTCGTGAGCGAGACGAGGACCTCCCGCGGCGTCTCGTTCACCGCTGATTCGGTCTCCATGAGCGCTTCCTGGCCGACACGCCGGCGAACCGCGTCCGTCGCCGCGCCCTCGCGGTCGACGCGCGATCGGGCGTAGTAGGCGTACCAGGCCACGCTCCCGACAATGATGAGGACGGCCCCGAGGAAGGCGTCCCGGCCCATCTGTGTCAATAGGACGAGTCCCGAGACCGCGCCGAAGACCTGCACCCACGGATACAGCGGCGACCGGAACTCGGGGTCGTACGCCCCCTCGCCCTCGCGGAACGCGATCACGGCCACGTTGATCAGCGCGAAGACGAGGATCTGGAACGCGCTCGCGAGTTTCGCGATGTTCTGGAGGGGGACGACCGCGATGAGCACTAATAGCACCGCGCCGGTGAGCGTGATCGAGGCGACGGGGGTCCCGAACCGATCGCTCACCGACGAGAACGTCGGTGGCGCCAACTGGTCGCGACTCATGGCGAACGGGTATCGCGACGACGAGAGGATACCCGCGTTGGCCGTCGAGACGAGCGCGAGCATGGCCGCGATGACGACGACGATTTCGCCGACCCCCCCAAGCGTCTCCCTCGCTGCGACGGCCACCGGCGTCAGGGAGCCGGCGACGCTCCCCGGATCGGTGACGCCGACCAGGACCGCCACGATGACGACGTAGAGGATCGTGGTAAACGCGAGCGAGCCGAGGATGCCGAGCGGAATGTTCCGACCCGGATTCTCGACCTCTTCGGCGACGCTCGCGACCTTCGTGACGCCCGCGTAGGAGACGAACACCAGCCCGGTCGCCGCCAGGATCCCGCCGATCCCGTCGTCGAAGAAGTTCGCGTAGTTGGCCGACTGGACGCTGGGCGCGCTGAACGCGGCGAACCAGCCCAGCGCGGCCAGCATGACGACGACGATCACCACCTGCAGTCGACCCGTCTGCTTCGCACCGAGGAGGTTGATCAGTATCAACACCGTCGCGAGCGCCAGTGCGACCAGCTTCATCGGCAGTTCGAGATACAGGAGCAGGTACGGAACACCGCCGACGAGCGCGAGTGCCCCCTTGAACGTCAGGGAGAACCACGTTCCGACGCCGGCGATCGTGCCCAGCAGCGGCCCCATCCCACGCTCGATGTAGATGTAGGTGCCGCCGGCTTCGGGCATCGCGGTCGCCATCTCGGACTTCGAGAGGGCAGCCGGCACGACGAGCAGACCCGAGAGCGCGTAGGCGAGGATGACCGCCGGCCCCGCGGTCTCCAGGGCGAGCGCTGGCAGGATGAAGATGCCGCTGCCGATCATCGCGCCGATGCTGATCGCCAGCACCGACGGGAGGCCGAGGTCGCGTTCGAGTTCCTTCATACGACCTCCGCGATCGCCGCTTCGAACGCGGCCGTTCCGTTCGGAAGCGCGGGGCTCGCGTCGTCCGTCGTCGGCGTCTCCGGTCTCACGGCAGGAATCACCGGCAGTTGGTGACGGATGCTAATAAACTAGGCGATTTAATTGACGGAGTGTCGATACAGAGGACATAATTTTCAACTTCCGTCATCGTTTAGGCGGGCGCGGCGCGTCCCGGCGGGATGGGCGCGGACCGAGAGTATAAACACCCACGGGGCAGAATCGACGACCGATGAAGGATGGCGAACTGGACGCCGTGGACAAGCGCATCCTCTACCACCTCCAGCAGGACGCCCGGGGGACGTCCTCGACGGACATCGCGGCGACGCTCGGACTGTCGTCGAGCACCGTTCGCACCCGACTCAACGCGCTAGAAGAGAGCGGGATCATCCGGGGCTACCACATCGACATCGACTACGATCTCGCCGGCTACCCGCTGTACACCAAGATCATCTGTACCGCACCGGTACCGGAGCGCGACGAACTCGCGAAGGAAGCGCGGAACATTCGAGGCGTGACGGCGGTCCGCGACATCATGACCGGCGAACGCAACGTCTACGTCAACGCCATCGGGACCGACCACGACGACTTGAATCGGATCGGCAAGGAACTCGACGCGCTCGGCCTCACCGTCGTCGACGAACAGCTGATCCGCGACGAGTACGTCTGTCCGTTCCGCGGGTTCGTCGACGATTGGGAGGCGGCGACCGACGAATCGCCCGAAGAGTAACGACCCGATATCGGCGGCGACTGCCGCCGCGTCCGAACGGCGACCCGGAGTCACCACTCCTCCGAGGAACACGCGGCTGTGAGCCCGCAAGTGAAGAGACTCGGGCGCCACCCAGGGGCTATGGTGGCCTTCGGTCGGGACCCTGAGCCAGTCACTCGGCGACACCGCCGACGGGTGACGCGCCGTTCGAAGACCGTACCCGGCTCCGCGAGCGTTCGCAATCGTTAAAAGAACCGAGAGAAGTTATCGGAAACATGACCCTTTCTCTGAAGGCGATCGGCAAACGGTACGCGGATGGGGTCTGGGGCGTCCGGGACGTCGACCTCGAGCTGGACACCGGTATCCACGGACTCCTCGGCCCGAACGGGGCCGGAAAGTCGACGCTTCTGCGGATCATCGCGACCGTGTCGGAGCCCTCCGAGGGATCGTTCGTCTGGAACGGAACGGACGTGACCGACGATCCGGTCACGGTCCGACGCGTGCTTGGGTACCTGCCCCAGGATTTCGGCGTGTACCCCGATCTGACCGCGGTAGAGTTCCTCCAGTATATCGCCGCATTGCGCGGCGTCGACGGCGAGACGGCCGCCGATCGCATCGACGACCTCCTCGCGGTGGCGGGGTTGCAAGACGATCGGGACCGAAAGCTCCGAACGTTCTCCGGCGGCATGTGCCGGAGCGTCGGAATCGTCCAGGCGCTGGTGAACGATCCCGAACTCCTCGTCGTCGACGAGCCGACAGTCGGTCTCGACCCGGAAAAGCGCGTGCAAGTCAGGAATCTCCTCACGGAAGTCGCCCGAGACCGGGTCGTACTTCTGTCGACCCACATCGTCCCGGACGTCGAGGCGACGGCGAACACCGTCGCACTCCTCAGCGACGGCGAGTTGCTCGATCACACGACGCCCGAATCGCTGATCGAGGCGGCCGAGGGGAACGTCTTCGAGGTCCTCGTCCCGCAGTCTGAGGTCGATTCGGTCCGCGCGCAGTACCAGGTCTCGGGAACCGTTCAACGGACGGACGGCGTCAGGATGCGCGTTATAGCGGACGATCGTCCCGCTCCCGACGCCGAACCGGTAGTCCCGACGCTCGAAGACGCGTATCTCAACCGAATCGACCGGGAGGGTGATAGATTCGATGATTCCCGTTAGCGTGTCGCACGCGACCGCCGTCGCTCGGGCCGACTTCCTGCAGCGAATCCGATCGCGGCGACTGCTGTTCGTCCTGGCGATCTTCGCCTTCGTCGGGTACCAGCTCAACGTCGGCGCGTTCGAACTACTGTACCAGGACACCGTCGCCGGAGAGATTGTCAATTACCGTGGCGAGCCGACGTCCGCGTACGTCGGACTCACGACCGGCGTGACGGCGGCGACCGTCCTCCTGTTCTTCGGGTACTCGGTCCTCGGTGGGTCGATCGAACGCGACCGGACGAGCGGCGTCGACGAACTCGTCGCGAGCACGCCGATACGTGATCGCTCGTACCTGCTCGGGAAGTGGCTCAGCCACGTCGGAATGAGTGCGGTGCTACTCGCGACGCTCGGGTTCGCGGCCCTGATCAATCACGTCGTACACGGGAGCGGCCCGACGAATCCAGTCTGGATCCTGGGCGGCGTCGTCGCAATCGGCGTCCCGATCGGCTGCTTCGTCTCCGGCGTGACCGTGCTGTTCCAGTCGAGTTCCTTCTCGCGCGGGACGTTCGGTACCATCGCGTATTTCTTCGGCGCGATGACCCTGCTCACGGCAGTCCTCGCCGTGGGGACCGATCCGTCGGCCGGCCGACCTTCGATCTGGCTCCGGTTGGCCGATTCAATCGGGGTATTCGCGGCCGGGGAGATGACGTTCGCAGCGTTGTTGGACGTTGCGCCGGGATACGACGGCCCGCCGGTCGCGAACTACGGCACCGGAACGAGTACCGGCGAGACCGTACGGTACCGCTGGGACGGCGGGGCGTGGCCGCCGTGGTTCGTCCTCAACCGGTTCGGGTTCGGGCTCGTGGGTCTCGCGCTGGTGCTGTTCGCGACGATCCCCTACGAGCGATTTTCGCGGACCGGGGCTCCGTCGCAGCGGAGCCGGTTCGACCGACTAACCGAATTCCTCGCCGTGATTTTCGGCGACGGGTCGGTGCCGGAACCCGACACACCGGATCCCGCAGCGGTTTCGTTACGCCCGGTCACGGACCGCGACCGAAGCGGGTTCGGGCGACTCCTCGTCCAGGAACTCCGTCTGTTGCTGCGCGGTCACCCGTGGTGGTGGTACGCCGGCGCCGGGGTTATCGCCGTCGTCGGCCTGAACGGCGCCGGTACGACCGGCGTAACCGTGGCAATCGCTGCCATGTGGCCGCTGTTCGTCTGGTCGCCGATGGGCTATCGCCCCATCCACCACCGGATCGTCCCCCTCGTCGTCTCGGCACCACGACCGCAACGCCAGCTTCTCGCCGAGTGGATCGCCGGCGCGATCGTCGCGGGGTCGTTTCTCGGCGTCGTGTACTGGCCGACGGTCCTGGACTCGGGGTTCGGCGGACTCATCGTCCTCGCCGGGTTCGTCTGCTTCGTCCCGTCGCTCGCGCAATGTCTCGGGAGCTGGACGGGGACGCGGCGGGCGTTCGAACTGAGCTACCTCCTGTGCTGGTACGTCGGCCCGCTCAACGGCGTCCCGATGCTGGATTTCGCGGGCGCGACTGGGGAAACCGTCGGGACCGCGACGCCGCTCGCCTTCGGCGTCGTCGGACTCACCCTGTTCCTGGGCGCGATGGTGCACAGACACCGACTCTCGTAGGTTCTGGTCGCCTGCACGCCCGCTCGCCCGGTATCCGCACATTCTTGCGACGGGCGCACGACTGCGCCTGCATGTACCAGGTCGGCATCGTCGGCTGCGGCGTCATCGGGTCGCGTCTCGCGGCCGCGTTCGACGAACACGAGCGAACAGAGATTCGGGTCGTCTGCGACCGCGTGGCCTCGAAGGCCGCGTCGATGGCGGCGGAGTACGGCTGCGAGGCGGTCACCGACGTCGACGACCTCGTCGCCATCGATGCGGTCGACATCGTCTACATCGGCGTCCCGCCGAAGCACCACGCTGCCGTCGTTCGAACCGCGCTGGGTGCGAACAAGCACGTCATCTGCGAGAAACCGATCGCGGAGACCGCCGCAGTCGGTCGCGAACTTACTGAACTCGCACGCGAGAGTGGGCGGACGACCGCGATCAACCTCCCGTTTCGCTACACGCCAGGGTTCGTGGACATGCGCGAACGGATCGCGGCCGGCGAGATCGGCGCGCCGAAACGAGTCGCCCTCCGGTTTCGCTTCCCGCGGTGGCCCCGGGAGTGGCAGGACGTCGACTGGCTCGCCGACCGGGACCAGGGCGGCCCGATGCGGGAGGTCGGGAGTCACTTCGTCTTCGGGACGCAGGAACTGTTCGGCGATATCGGCGACGTGACGGCGGACGTGCGATACACGGGCCCGGAGACGTACGAGGAGTCCATCGTGGGCACGTTCCGTGCCGGCGGGGGCGTCGCGAGCGCCGATCCCGACGGCGAGGACACCGCCGTCGGCGCCGACGGTGGTGGCGCTATCACCGTCGACGAACCGGTTCACGGAACGATCGACCTCCTCTGTGACTGCGCCGGGAGCGAGGAGAACGCCATCACCGTCGAGGGGACCGAGGGGTCCCTGTCGCTGCGGGCGTGGCGCCGGCTCGTCGCCGACCCCGGCGAGGAAGACGAGCGTGTCCTCACCGAGGATCCGGGCGAGACGACCCTCGCGCTGATCGACGAATTCGTGGCCGCACTCGACGGCGGCGACGGCGACCTCGTCTCCGTCGCCGAGGCGACGCGCGTGCAGGCCGTCGTCGACCAGGTTCTCGGGGTCGACACCGCCTGAGAGGGCGTCGGCTCCGTCCCACGCATCGGCCGGATTGGTGTTCGGAACCCGTCCGTCGTCGCGACGGCCGGTCGTCAGTCAGCCGGTCGAGCCTCCACCCCTACCTGTACGGACGAGTGAGTATATCCCGCAGCGGAGCGTACGCAGTACGTATGAGTCAGACTCGGGACGAACTCGAGAGAACGGCCCCGACGACTGGGTCGTTCCCGACGCGATTCGGCGCACTGTTCGCGCTGGGCATGCTCGGCGTGGTCGCGGTCGGCGTCTCGGTTGCGACCGGCGAGGGAGGGGTTCCCGGCCTCCCGCAGCTGTCCGGGCCCGCGGTCGCGGCGCTGGTGATGCTCCAGCCGACGATCCTGCTCACGGTCGCCGTCGGCGTCGGCGTCCTGCTCGCGCCCCGAGTCGGCCTCCGGTCGCACGTCGACGCGCGCGTTCGCGGTGGACCGCCAGTTCTGGGCGCTCTCCGGTCCGAACTGGGCGTAGCAGTGGCGGTCGGTGTGGCGACGTACGTCGCCATCGTGGCGCTCGACGTGGCGTTCGCGCCCCTGGTCGCCACAGACCTCGAATCGGTCACGGTGCTGCCGGAGGTAGCGACGGTCTCCGGACTGCTCGCCAGCCTCCCGGTCCGGCTCCTGTACGGCGGGATCACGGAGGAACTCCTGCTCCGGTGGGGACTGTTGACCGTCTTCGCGTGGGCCATCCACGCCGGCCGCGTCCGGTTCGGCGGTGTCCGCGAGGGGACCGAACACGGGAGACTCGCACGTTCGTCGGCGTGGGCGGCCATCGTCGCCTCTGCGGTGCTCTTCGGCGTCGGCCACCTGCCGGCGCTCGCCACCATCGCGGAGCCGACGGCCGTGCTGATCGTCCGGACCGTCGTGCTCAACGGCGTCGCGGGCCTCGGCTTCGGCTGGCTCTACTGGCGATCGAGCCTCGAAGCCGCGATGGTCGCTCACGCGACGTTCCACGTCGTGCTGGTCGGGCTGTCGGTCGGCGGCCTGCTCCTCGCGTGACCCCGTCGGTCCGAGACACCGGACCCGCCACCGTTGCCCAGGTCCACACGACTTAGTGCCTGGTGGACCTACGACGCGTATGGCCTCCGCGCCCACCAACGAGAGCGACACGTTCGATATCGGCGGCGAACTGACGGTCAGCCGACTCGGCTTCGGCGCGATGCGCATCACCGGCGAGGACATCATCGGCCCGCCGGCGGACGAAGACGAGGCGAAAGCCGTCGTCCGGCGCGCCGTCGAACTCGGCGTCGACTTCGTCGACACGGCGGACTCCTACGGTCCCGGCGCGAGTGAGCGCCTGCTGGGCGAGGTGCTCGGCGACGGCGCGGACGACCGACCCACCGACGCCGGCGACGTGGTCGTCGCCTCCAAAGCCGGCTTGCTCCGCAACCGCGAGGGCGATTGGCTCCCCCACGGCGATCCGGACTACCTGCGGAATCAGGTGCTGTGTAGCCTCGACCGGCTCCGGACCGACCGGATCGACCTCTATCAGTACCACCGCCCGGACCCCGATACCGACTTCGCCGAGTCGGTCCACACCTTCGCGGAGCTGAAGGACGACGGCGAGATCGGCCACGTCGGCCTCTCGAACGTCACCGTCGACCAGCTCGAGACCGCCATGGACATCGTCGATATCGCGACCGTGCAGAACCGCTACAACGTCGGCTACCGCGAGGACGAGGCCGTCCTGCAGGCCTGCGAGGACCACGACGTCGGCTTCATCCCCTGGGGGCCGATGTACACCGTCGACGAGGACGGCGTCGCCGACACGCTGGCGGCCGTTGCGGGGAGACACGACGCGACGCCGCGCCAGGTCGCGCTGGCCTGGCTCCTCGAACACTCGGACGTCACACTCCCGATTCCGGGCACGTCGAGCGTAGATCACCTGGAGGCGAACGTCGCGGCGTCGCACCTGGAACTGACCGACGAGGACGTGACGGAACTGGACGACGTCGCGTAGTCGAGGTCGACGACCGCCGTTTCAGGACCGACGACGGCGCGTCCTCGAGCGCGCTCGTTCGGAGACGGACCGACGATGGCACGGTGTGCCGACGGCTGTCTCAGTCCGACCGTGTCCGGTTCGCGTCGGGAGTCGGCGTCGGCAGCGCGCGGAGCGCCCGCGGCGGGAGTAAGAAGTTGCCCCGCCGTTCGACCGTCACGTACTGCAAGATGCCGTTGTTCAGCCGTTGACCGACCGCCGACGTCTCGGCGAGGTCGGTCCCGTTCATCGCCTGGCGCGTGTCGACGAAGTCCCCGATCGACCGCTGCAGCGAGAGGAAGTGGAGGGTGGCTCGATCGTCGTCGGTCGAGTCGAAGTCCCGGCGGAGGAGCAGCGGCGAGTCGTCCTCGCGCGCCCGGGCCGCCTTCTGGGCGTGACCGACCGCGCCCTCCGTGCGAGCGTCGTCGCCGGCGTGGGCCGGACAGTTCCCGAGCCCGCTCGAATTCCCGAGGGAGTGGCCGGCGCCTTCGACGCGGTCGTCGGCGGCGTGAGCGGGACAGAACATCGTGGCGACGCGCTGGTCGCGGGTGTCCTGTTCGTACCACTGGTGGAGGGTCAGTCGGAGGAGCGAGAGTTGCTGGGTCGTCCCGCCGGCGAATGGGCCCGCCTGGATCGTCACGCGCTCCTCGCTGGCCTGATTCTTCTCGAAGCCGGACTTGAATCCCATGTACATCGGGGCATCTTCGGGCACCGGTTTCGAATCGGGGACGTCCGACACGTCCTGGTTCTCGGCGGGGAGGCCCTCGCCGACGAAGCCCGTGCGTCGATCCACTCGCTCGAAGACGCCGTCGAACGTCGCGTCTACGGAGACGCCGTTGAGTTCGTCCAGCTCGCCGCGTAACGCTTCCTCGGCCGCCAGCACGACGGAGCCGTGGTCACTCGCCAGGTGGACGACGGCGTCGGGGCGGTCGAGCTCGGGGTCCTCGAAGGGAGCCAGGGCCTCGGGTTCTCTCAGATCGACCGAGTCGGGAAGCGATTCGTCGAACCGAGCGAAGTACGACGGCGAGTAACTCATCGTACAGAGGAGTCCGTCGTGGCTCCGTTCGTACGCTCGCTCGAGCGTGCGAAACGCGTTCTCGACCGTCTCCCGGTCGGCGTCGCTCGGCGCTCCGTCGCGCGCGTAGTCGAACAGAATGAGGACGCGGTGGCGCGGCGCGAGGTGATTGCCGTACTCGTCCGTCGCGAGGGCGTCGTTCCAGGCGTGCTGTCGCGCGGGAAGGGTCGAGAGGTCCTCCGGGCCGTGCGGAACGTCGGCCGGTTCGTCCGCGCGTTCGAGGCAGGCCGAGAGCGCCGCCGACCCGCCGATAGCGACGGCCGCTCTGGTAACGTCGCGGCGCGAGAGGGAGTCGTGTGAGGGAGAGACCATCTGACGTGGTTCCTGGCGTGGTCGCTCGGGGACGATCCGGCGCGGAGAGCCGCTCGGCCCGGCGTCCCGTCGAACGAATCTAACCGATCGTTGGCGGCTGGCGAACGTAAAATTGGCGGAAGGCGTTCAGGGGTGACCCAGTGCCCCCCGGTCCGATTCGAAGCGGCGATCGTCGGTCGAGACGCCACCCGTGGCCGGTTCGAATCACAATTCGTATGCTGGCAGATCGCGAAGGACCGGCGATGGAGCGTCGCGAGTTCGTCGGAACGGGCGCGACTCTCGCGGGCGCGCTCGCAGCGGGGTGTATGGAGTCGACCACGTCGCTGTTTCAGTCTGATGACCGTCCCCGCGAGCCACCAGTCGTCGAGGATCGACCGGACGCGGTGTACGTCCCGACGCACACCGAGGGCATGGAGATGGCCGGGATGACCCAGGCCGGGCCGTACACGATCGCGCTCTCGTACAGCTTCCCCCACCGGTTCTGGACCGTCCGCGGCGACGAGGCGGAACGGGTGTACGTCCAGGATCCCGGTTCGGCCCACCTCATGCTGACCGTCTGGGACACGGAAACCGAGGTCGTCGTGCCGGTCGGGAGTCCGACGATCGAGCTCAGGCGGGCCGATGGATCGTCCGTCGACCAGCGATCGCTGTGGCCGATGCTCAGCCAGACGATGGGCGCACACTTCGGCGACAACGTGCCGTTCCCCGACGACGGCACGTACACGGCCACCGTCCAGCTCGCGCCTCTCGCAGTCCGACGGACGGGCGACTTCGCGGGCCGCTTCGACGAGTTCGTCACCGCCGATATCGAGTTCGACTACAGTCGCGACGCGCGCGACGGCGTCGACGTGCGGGAGTATCCGAACGAGCAGGGACAGCGAGGCGTCGCGCCGTCGACGGCGATGGACATGCCCGTGGCGACCGTTCCGGACGAAACGACGCTTCCCGGCACCGTGCTCGGCGACGCGACGAGCGGAGACGCCACGTTCGTCGCGACGGTCGTCCACGACGGCGCTCGATTCGCCAGCGGTGGGACTGCCGGGAGCTACCTCGCCGTCTCGCCGCGGACCCCCTACAACCACTTGCCGCTCCCGTTCACGTCGCTGGCGGCGACGGTCACCCGCGGCTCCGAGACAAGTTTCGACGAGTCGCTTCGGGCCACGCTCGATCCCGAACTGAAGCTCCACTACGGTGCTCCGATCGAGGGATTCGAGTCGGGCGACGTCGTGACCCTGTCCGTCGATACACCGCCGCAGGTCGCTCGCCACGAGGGGTACGAAACCGCGTTCCTCGCGATGTCCGACGTCGAGTTTACCGTCTGAACCGTCGATAGCTGTTGCCCAGCGTCGAGAACGGGCGACCGCATCGCCGGCGACCGACCGTCGACCTCGTGAGGAGATCGCATTGCTGTCGGAGACAGCGTCCGAGCGAGGACAGACGACCCGCCGGTAACGTCGAAGGAACGAGGCACTCTCAGCGAACGGTGTCGACTGCCTCGATCGCGACCTGTCGGTAGTGGCTCGTCAGTTCACACACCACGAGCCGATCACGCGGGTTCGGGCCGACCAGCACGATGACACCACCGAAGGTGATCAGTCCGGCCAGCGTCCCAACACCGACCGCGGTCCAGCCGTCGAGCGCCCACCGAACGCCGGCCATGACGCCGGCCATCGCGATTCCGGCGGCGAGTGGGGTGAGGAAAGTCGTATCGAACGGCCACAGCCCCTCGAACCGCCTGAGCAGGAGTACCTGGAGGGAGTTCTGCACGCCGATGGCGACGCTGGTCCCCAGGGCCGCACCGATCAGGCCGAACTGGAGGACGAACAGCGTCGTGAGCGTGAGGTTGAGGACGGCCAGCAGCCACTCCAGCCACAGCTTCGGGTAGTGGTTGTTCGTCATCGAGAGGAGGATCCCCGTCGCGCCGACGGCGTTGCCGACGAACCGGCCGACGAGGAAGACGAGGAGGATCTCGTAGCCGCGGGTGTACTGCGGACCGAAGATGGCGAGCAGGTCTCCGCCGAAGACGGCGAGGACGACGATCATGGGAACCGTCGCAGTGACGATGAGTCGTGTCACTGTCGTGTAGACGTCGTTCAGCGTCGCCACCCGACCGCGGGCGTAGAGGTCCGACGCGACGGGCGGCATCAGCTGGTTGAACGCGATCAGCGGGATCGCCGCGAGGCCGACGAGCACGAGGACGACGTTGTAGATCCCCGCAGCCGTCGCGGTGAGCAACACGCCGATCAGGATCACGTCGACGCGGGTGCGGATCAGCCGCCCCACGCCCGAGAGCGCGCTTGGAACCGCGTGATCGAAGAAATGTCGGGCCTCCGAGCGGAGACCGCGGACCGTCGGTCTGACGCCGACGGTGCCGATCGTGATGGGATAGGCCGCGACGGCGAGGGCCCCCACGGTGACGACGAGCGCCCCGACGACGCCGACCACGGAGTAGCCGAGGCCCACGGCCGCGGCCGCCGCGACCAGCCGGACGGCCGGGCGGAGGATCCGGTTGAGGAGTACCTCGCCGTTGGCCGACTTCGCCGCCTTGAGCGCCGTGGCGTGCATCCGGACGAACGCCAGGAGGACGAGCAACACGCCGAAGAGACGGAGCGCCTCGGGAAACGCCGGCTGGTCGATCGTCGCGGCGTTGATCGGCTCCGCGGCGAGGACGAAGCACGCGGCGAGGAGTACCGACGTGACGAGCGTCGACAGGTACGCGAGTCCCAGGGATCGCCGCTGGCGCTCCGGTTCGTCCGCGAACGCCGGCAGATCCCGCAGGAGCGTCATGTCCGCGCCGAGGTTCGCGAAGCGAAGGACCATCGAGACCAGACGCCAGCCGAACGCGTAGACGCCGTAGAGTTCCGGCCCCAGCCCACGCGTGAGGATGGCCTCGATCCAGATGGAGAGACCGCGTTTGACGGACACCCCACCGCCGGTGACGACCGCCCCGTGAGCGATCGAGAGGAGGGCGTCGCGCTCGTCGGCGGGCACCTCGTCGGTGGCCGTCGTCTCGTCGGCTCCGACGACGTTGGCTGGGGGTTCGTCTTTGGCCGTAGAACCGGCGACTGCAGGTGGTTCGACGCCAGGGGAGGGTCCGTCGTCACTCACGACTCGAGTCTACGTCGAGAGACCCACCCCGGTCGGATAAGGCGCGCGAAAGCGGGTCACCTCGCCGTGACACGTGGCGGATGCGCGGGACGTATCGCCCGCCGGAAGGCGCCGCCCAGCAACAAGCCTTACGTTGGTGGAACGTATGCTTTCCAGTATGGAAAGTACCCTTTCCACTATGTCTGTAGTACCAGACACGGTCGGGAGAAGAGATAGACACGGTCGTGATGCCGAAGCCGGGATGGAGGTGAGCGCATGAGTGAGTTGCCGCAGAACCTCCGTCGGCAGAAGCAAAGGGGCTACCTGATGCTGATCGGCGCGGTCGTGATCCCGATCGGAACGGTCGCCGCGTTCGCGTACTTCGACGCGGACCCGATCAGCTATCTCGGTGCGCTCGTTCCGTTCACGATCCTCGCGTTCTTCGGGTACCGGACGGTTTCGGCGACTCGTGAGGGACGAGCCCTGGGAGACGAGCGAACCGAAAAGCTGCACGGACGGGTCGGCGTCAACGCCTTCTGGATACTGCTGTCCGTCATCGTCTTCGACATGGGATTTTCCGTCTTCCCGCCGGAGCACGCCAGCACGATCTACGTCTGGGTCGGCCTGCTCGCGTACGGAGCGTACTTCGTCTACTACCGGTACGTCGAGTGACCTATGGAGAACGAACTGAGGATCTACCGCGCGAAGCACGACCTGACGCAGAAAGACCTCGCCATGGCGGTCGGTGTGACGCGCCAGACCATCAACGCGATCGAAGCCCAGCGGTACGATCCGTCGCTCGAACTCGCCTTCGAGCTCGCCGAGTACTTCGAGTGCTCGATCGAGGACCTGTTCACCTACGACGGCGAGTGAGCGTCGAACGGCGAGTGAGAGGGACCGACACACACACACACACACACACACACACACACACCGGCGTCATCGAGCCGTGACGTCGAGCGACCGAAGCGTGCGTCGTACCGTACGACGGACGACTGTGAACGCGGCTTCCGTTCACAGCGATCGACGGATCGAACGAGTGTGTACGGCTTCGAGTGAACGGTCGACCGACATCAGTACGGCACGTCCGAGTCCAGCCGCCAGGTGAAGATCGCTCGCAGGACGACGACGAGACTGTTTCGATCACCGGCACCCCAGATCGCCGTTTCCTCGATCGCTTCGGACGTGGCGGACTCGTCGACGAGTGCGCTCACGAGCGCCGTCTCTTCGTCCGTGATCAGCAGTCGTCCGGCGGGCGTCTGATCCCACTCCCAGAGGGTCTCGAACAGTTCGGCGTTCGGCACCAACTCCTGGATGCGGTCTCGAACGCCATCGGAGATCCCTGCCAGGTAAATCTCGACGTCGCGATTTGCGGCAGCCCGAAGCTCCGCCAGATGGTCGTCGGTGAGCAACTCGTCGACGGTCATGTAGACGATCTGCTCGTCTGCGTCGGCGATGAACTCGCCCACGCGAGACGCGACCGCTTCACGACCGGTCACCGTCCAGACGCCGAACTGTTCGCGTTGTGGGTTGGCCGGGCCGATCGCCTCCAGACACGACGCGAGTTCGGTGATCGTGTTCTCTCGCTTGACGTTGAGCATTCGGATGAGCGTCTCCTCGGAGGCTACGGTGAATTTTCGCGGTGTCGTGTGCTGAACGTCGATGAATCCCAACTCGTGAAGGCGCTCCGCAGATTCGTAGACGCGAGTTCGGGGAACACCGTCGATTCGCGTGATGTCCTGTGCGGTTCCCGTCCCGAGCCTGACGAGGTTGAGGAGCGTTTGCGATTCGTATTTCGTCAGTCCGAGCTCTTGCAATCGGCGGAGCGCCTCGTCTTCAGCCTTCCTCTCCTCGAAATCCGCCATAGTGGCGATTGGCTCGGTAGCGATAAAAATTCCCACCCGTTTCGCTCACCCGATCCGTGGGTACGGTGACGGACGTGACCGACCGTTCGCCACGTTCGGGTTGAAGGCGAAACCACCGAATCGACCGGCCGTGTGAGTACAGCCCCGCGAACGCGACAGGTGTCGGGTACACCTGGGCAGTCCGCTCGGAGACGAACGGAACCGGGACGACGTACTCGAAGAGAGAGAGAGAGAGAGAGAGAACGCTTTCAGTCGCCGTTTCGGCACCTGAACGGTTTCGCAGTGGCCGACGAACTCTCGGGGTTTCAGTCTCGGGCGTAGCGGTTCGTCGGAACTAATGACAACTATTATCCAACACTACGGTCGTTCATATACCAATGGAAGTACACCCCGAACAGTTCGTGTCCGGGCCGGGCGGCTGGGACGCGGCCAAGGTGTCCGTCGGGAGTGCGATCGCGTTCGTCACCATCTACGCGTACTTCGAACTGCGGTACGGGGGCGGGCTCCCCTCGACGCTCGTGCTCGCTCTTGGGACGGGGCTGGCGGGACTCGCGGAGCTCCTCCCGACGGATCGGCGCTGGCCGGCGGTCGCGCTGCGACTCTCGGGCATCGGCGTCCTCCTGGCGCTGGTCGGCTACTCGCTGTTCTCGCTGGCGGCCTAGGGGTCGAATGTCGCACATGGTCGCGAAGCCGCGGCCGGGTGGCGCAATTGGGGTGCGCGGATCGGATCCGTCGGGAGCGAAAGTGGCCGTCTCCAGAAGGGGCGGTATTCCAGTGGCCGTTCTCCAGAAGCGGCGTATTCCAGTGGCCGTTCCCCAGAAGCGGCGTATTCCAGTGGCCGTTCTCCAGTGTGGGAGCGCGTGACGGTGACCCGGGAGAATTTGGACGTGCGCTACAGGCCCACCATTCATCACAGGCTGAACAATACTTTAGCCGATCTCCGTCGTACCGTGGGCCGGTGACGAGCAATCAGCAGCCAGACGAGTACAGACCGGCTGCGTGACGACCGGTCGCTGGTGATCGGGGCGCAGATACTCGTGACGGTCGCCCTGTTTCTCTTCGCAATACGATTGCTGGGTGGCGCGACGAACGCCCTGACGCCGTCACTCGAGGGCGTCCTCGACCGAGTGATCGTCGACGGGCGGTCGGCGCTCGGTCTCAGCTGGATCGCCTCGTACGTGGTGGCCAACGGGTCGATCGTCGCCGCTGTCTCGCTGACCCTGTTCGAGTCAGCCCTCGTGGAGCCGACACAGTTGTTCCTGATGATCGTCGGCTCCCGGCTCGGCGGTGCGGCAGTCGTCGTGTTCATCGGCGGCTTCGACTACGTGAACGAAGAGATCGAGTCGCTCCGCGAGTCGATGAGCCTCGGTATCCTCACCGTCTTGCTCACCCACTCGATCTACCTGCCCGCGATGGTGCTCGGCTTTCTCGCGATGCCGAGGATCCGGCGAGCGGACGGACACGGCCACCTGTTCCCCGATTTCGAGGCCCCTGTTCCCGACGTGTTCTCGGTCCTCACCGACGGCCTCATCGCCACCGTCGGGGCCGGGGTCGCGTTTCTCGTGGCGATCGGCTGTATCCTCGTCAGTCTCAGGTCCTTCGATCACGTGCTCGATCGAGTCGACAAAGAGCGCCTGCGGCGGCGCTACATCTCGACGTTACAGGACAAGTGGCTCTCGTTCGGACTCGGCCTCGTCGTCACCGGACTCACGACCAGCGTCGCGTTCTCCCTCGGGGTGATCGTTCCGCTGTACAATCGCGGGCACGTCAAACGGGGCGAGATCGTACCGTTCGTGCTGGGTGCGAACCTCGGGACGTTGGTCGACACGCTCGTCGTCGCGGTCGCGCTGAACACGTCCGTCGGCGTACTCACCGTCCTCACGGTCCTGGCCAGCGGAACCGTCACCTCCGCCCTCGCGCTGGCCTACTACGCCCCGTACAGCAGAGCCATCGACGGGGTCCAGAACCGAATCATCGGCAACAGGAGCTACTTCCTCGGCGTACTCCTCTCGCTCCTGCTCGTCCCGATCCTGTTGATCGTACTCCCGTGACGCATCGGGCGAACCGATTCTACTCCCGCCCAGTCGCGGTCGGTCGAGCGTTCCCGGCCGAGGCACTCGTGTCGCGTCCCCGAGACGGTACCAGGGGCCACCCCGCGTGAGAGAGAGAGAGAGAGAGAGAGAGAGAGAGAGAGAGAGAGAGAGAACGCTCGCATCACCGAACCTGGTGCCGAGCACCGGATCGACGCCACCGATCATCGCATCCCTCGAACACCCCCTACTCTTTCCTGTTAGTACGGTTTAATATACGCCTTCCGTTCACGACGGATATTCACGGGCGGTGGACACACTCGTCGTATTCGAACGCCGACGGTTCGAAGGGGAGCATCGGCCGCGAACCGCGCGACGACTGGCTCGAATTTCGCTCCCGAAAGGGACACCGGTATCGACCGGCCACGTGGGTCAGGACGAGTCCGCTTCGACGCGTTCGAGCACGATCCCCTCGTCGAACCGACCGCGCCGCTCTGCCTTCCGCGACCGGCGGTCCGCCAGCGCTTCGACGGACACGCCTCGATCGGCTCGGATCGCGTGGACCACCTCCAGAATATCCGCCAGCTCGTCGACCTCTCGGCTCTCACGATACTCTGTCACCTCTTCCTCCAGCTTCTCGATCAAGCGCTCTGAGTACTCCTCGCCGTCGGCAACGTGCGTCGTCGGGCGTTCGCCGTTTGCCACGATGAGCTCCGGAATTCCATCGCGAACCAGTTTGTCGTACGATCGGACCACGTTCGAACGTTCGTCGGTTCACTATTAGGGGTAGGGGGTACGTGAGGTGTGGCTACTGATCGGCGATCGACCGGGTTCCCAGCCGGGGGACACGAAACGTACCGCGCTCGAAAACCTGGTCGAAACCTTCCCGATCCACCGCAGTCCGGTCCCCCGAAGAGATCGGCCGGGCCCCGAGCCCGCCACCGCGCCCCGACTGTCGCACGCGACTCCGTGCTCGGGAGACGGGCTGTCACGCGACGTCGTAGTCACTCCGCCTCACTGGCCGCCTGGGCGTTCGCCACCAGCAACCGGTTACCGCCGCGGTCGGCACGTCCTGTTCGTACCCGATCTGGATCGGCTCCGTGCCGGTGTCGTTGCCCACCGTTTCGAGCCGGTCGCGGTCGTCGCTCCAGAGCGCGTCCTCGACCTCCTCGAAGCCAATGGCGGCCGAATCCGACAGGCAGAAATCGCCGAGGAGTGTGACTGGTCCGCCTCGAAGACGTCGCGCGTCGTCGGAGAGCTGGTGGACGAGGGAGTCGTCGAAAAGCTACAATTGGGCCGAGAGAACCTTGTCTCGATGCCCGACGAAGACGAGTGAGAACGGACATCAGTACTGCCCGACCAAGATAATATATCGATTAGAAATATTCGATGGAGCCAGAATATTTTTGAGGAGTATGCGTCTTGGCAGGCGGACCCTCCTCAAAGTAGCGGGTGGCGTCGGTCTCGGTGGGGCCGGCGTCGCCTACTGGCAGCGCCGGTGGCTCTGGCGGCGGGACGATCTCGATGCGATCGAGACGACACTCGACGTCGCGGTCCCGACGGTTTCCAATCCCGTTACCGTCACCGACACCCACCTCGACGCCGCCTACTCGTGGGCCCGCGAGCACGTCAAAAGTACCGAGCGCGAATTCACGAAGTCGGATGAAGCAGGCTCGAAGCGCCTCGAAAACGCGAACGAGTACCTCGCAGGGAACGGTCCCGACGAGATCGGCGACTGTGCTGCTCGCCACGAGGCCCTCACACAGTACATGCTCGCAGTTGCCTCGAGTGCGATGGCCCGCGGGTACCACCTCGAAACCGAGGACGGGCCGCCGAGTGACGAACTGGAAACGGTTCACGAGACACTCGGTGACGAACTCGACGCCGCCGCTCCGCGATACGCTGGCGAGTCGTTCACCGGCACGGTCGTTCGGGCCGGTCACGCCGACGCGCGCTGTGAAACCGCCGCGTCGCAACACTCCCGGGTGGCCGACTACATGTCGGACGACCGATTCAGTAATATGGTGACGTGGGAGGTGGTCGAAACCGGCCGATTCGTCACTCGGCCACCTTCGTGAGAACGTTAGATCGTGCGATAGCGCCCGGTGGCAGGCCGAACTCGATTGGGCAGCGCTGCGATACCGCGGCGCGGCGGCGGATGCGGACGCGATCCCCACGATCGTCTCCCTCGTCGCCGACGGAGGCTGACAGGGACGCCGTCTCGGCCTGCTCTTCGAACGGGATCGGCCGGTTCGGCCTCGAAGCGGCTGGTGGCGAGAGACGGCCCCTCGATCTCGACAGGCGGACGGTCCTTCTGGCCGCCAACCGAACCGAGTCCGCCAGGAACCTGCTATCGAGATTATACTACCGGGTTACTTGAGGCTCCGGTTTCGAGACCCTCTTATTATGTTCGAGAACGCGGTCGTCTCGGTTTTCGGGCTGGTCTTCGTCGTCGCCGGCGCCGTCACGATGTACCGAGGGTACGGTGAACGCGCCGAGGGCGGAGTGATCGCCGAGACCGAGACGACGCCAATCCGGGATCTCACGCCGGGGCCGGTCGAAGTGAAAGGCACCGTTCGTCCCGACGAAGACGCGGCCACGGTGGAGTCGCCGATTTCGAAGACGGACGCGCTGGCAGCACGTATCGAGGTCGAGGAACGTCAGGACGGGTCCTGGAACACGATCTTCACGGACGAGTGGGCCGAAGCCCTGCTCGTCGACGACGGAACCGGCGAGGTGCCGGTCGATCTTCCGTCCGCGGACGAATTGGACCTCAGGGGGACCGAAACCGAGGTTGGCGTCGACGACGAACCGCCGGCTGCCGTGCGACGGTACGTCGAACGCGAACCCGACCTCGAATTGCCCGACCGGCGAAGTATGGGGCCAGTGACAGTCGGTGAGCGCAGACGCTACACGGAGGGCGTGCTCGAACCGGGCGACGACGGCTACGTGCTCGGGGCGGCCCGAGAGACGGCGGCCGGCTGGGACCGGGCGGACTACGCGATCGACGAGCCCACGGGGTCCGGCGAGTTCGTCCTCTCGAACAAACCCGAGCGTGAACTGATCGAGGAGCGGACGCAGGGTGGGTTCGTCTCCCTCGCGTTCGGCGGACTCCTCACACTCGTCGGCGCCGCCGTGGCGATCCTGGCGTGGGTCCCGGTCTGAGCGTGGGCGCGATCACATCTCAGATCGAAGCCCACCGACGACCCGTGAGCCTTTCCACCCACCCGACGAATCGCCGCGTATGCGCGTCGTGACGACACTCCCCTCCGCGACGGAACTGGTCGCCGCCCTCGGGATCGACCCGGTCGGCGTCTCACACAGCTGTGACTACCCACCACGGGTCGCGGATCGGCCCCGTATCACGAGCGCAGCGATCGACACCGAGGCGTCGACCGCCGAGATCGACCGGCAGGTGTTAGCGGCCGACACCGACGGCGGCGTCTACGACGTCGACGCCGAGACGATCGAGCGGCTGAATCCCGACGTGGTCGTCACGCAGGGCGTCTGCGACGTCTGTGCGGTCGACACCGTGCTCGTCGCGGACGCTGTCGAGGAGATCGACGCGGAGCCGGAGATCGTCACCATCGACGCCCACACCATCGCCGAGGTGTTCGACGACCTGGAGCGACTCGGGCGCGTGCTGAACCGATCGAAGCGCGCCCGAGCGGTTCGCGCGGACCTCGAATCGCGTCTCGAGGCCGTCCGCGAACGCACACCGGACGAACCCGACGCCCAGCCGAGCGTCGCCGTCTTCGACTGGACGGACCCCGTGATGGTGGCGGCCCACTGGGTGCCAGAGTTGGTCGAGATCGCCGGCGGGCGCTACGAACTGGCCGAGGCCGGGTCGGATTCTCGCCCCCGGGAGTGGGACGAACTGCGCTCTGGCGACCCCGACGCCCTCGTCGTCGCGCCCTGTGGTTACGATCTCGCACAGACCGCCGAGAACCTCGGAGACCTCACCGACCGCCCAGGCTGGGACGAACTCGCTGCCGTTCGTGCTGGTCGCGTCTGGGCGGTTGACGGCACCCACTACCTCAATCGGCCCGGCCCGCGACTCGTCGACGCCGCTGAGACGCTCGCCCGTCTCCTCCATCCAGATCGGTTCGACGCAGACGACACTCCGGACGCGAGCGTGGCCCGGCCGCTCTCGGCGCTCCAGGCCGATCCGGGCGCGTGACGGTCGGGATCGGGCTCGGTGAACGGTCCCATCACCGACCAGTATCGGCGCGACCCGGTCCCTCCCCAGGACTGTCAACCGCGTATCGTATCGGTCGCCTACTTAAGCGCCTCGCGACCGTGGTCGAAACCGATGAGTGGGATCGACGATCGTGACCGAGCCGACGCGAGAACCGTCACCAGAGAGTTCGACACGACCCAGGAGGATCCGAACGTTGCGGTCGTCTCTGCGCTCGCCGAGATCGAAGACGTGCCCGTAGAGGAGTTGACCCCATTGTACAGCTGTATCGACCACATCCTCGAACACCTGTACTCGAATCCGCCAGCCGACGAGGCGGACGTACGGATTACGTTCACCTACAACGGCTACCGAATCACCGTCGAACAGGACGGAAGAGCGCGGTTCGAACCGCTCGAAGACGACCGCCTTGGATGAGCGCGCGAGGAGCCCGTCCGCGACGGACGTCTCCGTGCGAATCTACTCCGCGGGAACACGACACCGCCCCTCGTAGGAAACCTCGTCCACCGATCCGATCGTCGTCGCGTCGCCGCAGACGGGACAGTCGGGGTTCCGTCGCACGTCTATCGTTTCGACCGACATGTCCGCGGCGTCGTACAGGAGCACTCGACCGGTCAGCGCCTCGCCGATGCCCGTCACCAGCTTGACGGCCTCCGTCGCCTGGATGCAGCCAACCGTGCCAGGGAGGACACCCAGCACGCCAGTCGTCGCGCAGTCCGGGACGGTGCCCGGTTCCGGCGCCTCGGGGAAGAGACAGCGGTAACACGGGCTCGGTTCGGCGGACGCGTCGTCTACCGGGCCGTCGGTACCGGTTCTCGTGCCCCGCGTGTCGATCGTCGTGACCTGGCCCTCGAAGCGGTAGATGGCGCCGTGAGAGAGCGGTGTGTCCGTGAGGACGCAGTAGTCGTTACAGAGGTAGCGCGTCGCGAAGTTGTCGCTGGCGTCGCAGATCACGTCGTAGTCGCCCGCAATGGCGTCGATCGAGGCGGCGTCGAGTCGCGTCTCGTGGGTCTCGACGGTGACGTCCGGGTTCAGTCGCTCGACGGACGCGGCGGCGCTCTCGACTTTCGGACGGCCGACGTCGGCATCGGCGTGGACGACCTGACGCTGGAGGTTCGACCGCTCGACGACGTCGTCGTCGACGATCCCCAGCCGACCAACGCCCGCCGCCGCGAGGTACTGGATCACGGGCGAACCGAGCCCGCCCGCGCCGACGACGAGTACCGACGCGTCGAGCAGCGCCGCTTGCCCCTCCGGCCCCACTTCGTCCATGATGACGTGACGCGAGTAGCGATCGAGCTGCGTCGCGTCCAGGGAGAGGTCGCTCATGGGCCGAGGTTGAACCCACGGGAGCAAAAGTCGATTGGACGGTCGGGGAGGCGAACCGCGTGAGCGATCGGGCTGTGAGGGTGAGGTGGGAGGCGCCACCAGTCGACTGACGGACTGGACCGTCCGACCGGCGTGGCAAAAAGAGAGTGTGAGAGTGTTCGCGTGTGAGAGAGTGCAGGAGGGGACTAATAGATGAGTGAGTGAAACAGAGAGAGTGGAGAATTTCGACGATTCAGCCCTCGAAACGGCCCTGTACGACCGAACCGGGAGAACCCACCCAATCCTTTATTATCGTGTGATGTGAACACATGGCTATGGGAGCCACTCCCACCGGTGCCGACGACGTGTTCGACCAGTTTCTGACGGACCGCGGTCACGAGACCGAACCCGTCGGCTGGGATCAGGACCGGCGAAAGAAGCAATGTCCGGACTGTGGCGGCCTCCACGACGAGAACGCCACGTCTTGCACCGTCTGTGGGTGGACACCCCGGCGCTGACGCGGTGAGTACGGGTCCGACGGCGGGCCGATAGCGTCGGTATCCCGAGCGACCCGAGTGCGGTTGCGGGTCGACGATCGAGCCGTGACAACTCCCGCTCTGGCGCGTGCACCGCCTGATGGCACCGCCCGTTCACGGACGCGCCCTGGACGGTGACAACGGCGAGGTCTTCGGGAGCCGGCCCGTTCGACGCACCCGGTAGACTGCCGCCGCATCGACACAATACTCGGATATACAAACAAATCAAACAAATACCGACATCACTAATAGCAATACCGAGAGACGGAGAGAGGAGAGACGCATGCCGGAATGCCAGAACTGCGGATCGTTCGTCACTGACGCGTACGCCAGAGTGTTCACGCCCCCGGACGAGGACGAACCGCGCGTCTGCCCGGACTGTCCCGACAAGATCCGAGACGGGGCGGACGTCCGCCAGGCCCGTTCGACGCGGGGAACGTGACGGACGGCACGGCCGTACGGTGGTATCGAACCCCCAGGAGTCGGCGTCCCGCTCCGACGACCCGTCGTCCCGCTCCAACGTCCCGTCGTCACACCCAGCCGCCCCGTCGTCACACCGAACTGCGAGGAGCGGGGACGAGGACCGACGATTCACTCAGCGGCCGGTCGAACGAAACCCACCGTACTTATGGGGGCCGCGCTCTTGTACGGTGACAATGACCGCAAGCGACACGACTGTGACGCGACTCTTCGGCGGGCCGGGCAGCGGGAAGACGACGGCGCTGCTCGACCACGTCGAGGAAATCCTCGAGGACGACGACGTCACGTTCCGTGACATCCTCGTCGTCTCCTACACCCGAGCCGCGGCCCAGGAGGTGCGCGAACGACTGGCCGACCGACTCGACGAGAACCCGCGCTCGCTGCAGGGCAACGTCTGTACGATGCACGCGAAGGCATACGAGCTGCTCGACCTCTCCCGAGGCGACGTCATCGGCGAGTCCGACAAGGAGGACTTCTGTGAGGACTTCGGCATCGAGTACGAAGACGAGTACTCGGGGGCCGGCCGACGGACCGCTCGCTCGACGACGATCGGCAACAAGATCATCGCGACGAGCCAGTGGCTCCAGCGTACCAGTCGGGAGGTCGCAGACTGGTACGACGTCCCCTTCCAGTGGGACGTAGAGGAAGTCCGCTTGCCGCCGGATATCGACCCCAACGCCCAGGAGGGTAACAAGTACACGCCGACGTGGCCGAGCGACGACGACCGGATCGACGTCCCCGAGGCTATCCGCGGCTGGCGCACCTACAAGGGCCAGGAAGGAAAGATCGGCTTCGCGGACATGTTAGAGCGAGTCAAACAACGCTCGCTCGTCCCGAACGTCGACTACCTCGTCATCGACGAGTTCCAGGACATCACCACCCTGCAGTACGACGTCTACGAGGAGTGGAAACCGCACGTCGAGCAGGTGCTGATCGCCGGCGACGACGACCAGGTCGTCTACTCCTGGCAGGGCGCCGACCCGGCCCTCCTGCTGGACGAGGCGGTCGACGAGGACGTCATCCTGCCGAACTCCTACCGCCTGCCCTCGAACGTGTTGAACGCCGTCAACCGCGAGATCCGCCACATCGACGTGCGCCAGGACAAGGACTTGAACCCGCGCAAGGAAGGTGGCATCGTCGAGGCGGAGACGAACAAGTCTATGCTCGATCTGGTTCGGATGGTCCGCCAGACGCTCGTCGAGGGCGACGGCACCATCATGCTGCTCTTTCGCGCTCGCTACCAGATGTTCCAGTTCATCGATGAGTTCATCACCGAAGGCGTACCCTTCACCGCACTGACCGACCAGCGAATGTGGACCGACCGCCTGACCCAGTACGTTCGCGCCGTCGAGGCCATCGCCGACGATGACGACGTCGACGGCCTGCAGGCTCGCCGGCTCGCCGATATGCTCCAGGATTCGGCGTTCGGCACGAACGAGCGCGATGCCCTCTTCGACGAGATCGACGAGCTACAGGAAGAGGCAGGCGTCGACGACCTGGAGGAACTCACCGTCTCCGCCTCGGTGATCGACGAGCACGTCCCCTTCATGCCCGACGGCGCCTCCGCGGCAGACATGCTCCGGAAGGTCACCAGCTTCCAGAAGAAGTCCGTCAAGGCCTACTTCAACATCGGCGAGTACCGGGGGATGGAGACCGACCGCGTCCGCGTCGGCACCATCCACTCGGCGAAGGGTCGCGAGGCCGACCACGTCTTCGTCGGCACCGATCTCACCGAGAAGGTCGTCGAACAGATGGTCGCCACCATCGAGGACCGATCCGGCGACGGCGAGGACGGCGTCACGGCTCCGGACGGCTCCGAGTTCACCAAGACCACGTCTCCCGTGCCCGTCCTCACCGACAACGAGCGCCGCGTCTTCTACGTCGGCATGTCGCGCGCCCGCGAGCGCCTCGTCTTGCTCGAGAACCTGGTCGACGGCGCCCCCACGCTGTCGATCGACGTCCTGCTGAACAACGAGCTGACGGACCAGAGTCTCGAGGAGCTCGTCGAGGAGGCCCAGCGTCCACAGGAACTCGAAGCCGAAGCGCCGTGACCACTCGGCTGAACGCCATCCGTTCGGCGCTAGCAGACCGCGAGGCAGTCGCTCTCGTCCACGCCGGCCCACGGACGAACCCGAACGTCCGGTACCTCCTCGCGGGTTCTGACGACGTCTCCGCCGTCGAACCGGCGGCGGTCGACACCGGACCGCTGACCGGTCGCGAGCACGACCACGTAGCCGTCGCCGTCTGCGCCGACGACGTGCTCGTGGCTGCCCACGGCGAGGGCGACCATCCGGCGTCGCGACTGGCCGACCGGCTGGCGACGCGATCCCCGGCCGACGGGCCCACACCCGACGACACGAGGGTCCTCGCTCCGGCGTCGATCCCGCACGACGCCGCGCTGTACGTCGAACGAGCCGGGTTCGATCTGGCGTCGACGGACGTGATCGATCGCGCACGCGGGCGGAAAGACGCGCCCGAACGCCGGCGGATCGAAGCAGCCCAGCGAGCCGCTGGCGCCGGCCTCCGTCGGGGCGGTGTCGTCCTCGCCGAGGCGACCCGGGGCGACGACGGACTGCGATACGACGGCGCCGTGCTGTCACACGACCGGCTCCGGCGAGCGATCGACGCCGGTATCGTCGAGGCCGGCGGCGAGCCGACGGGGGCGACGCGCGTGATAGGGACCGGCGACGCCGACGCCGCGATTCGACCTGGTGAACCGCTCGTGGTCCGGCTGGCGCCGTCCTCGCCGGAGGGCTACCGCGGGTACCTCGCGCGGACGCTGGTGCCCGGGACCGACGGCGGGTGGGAGCGGCGGGCCCACGTCGCCGCGGAGAGCGCCCTTCGCTCGGCGAAGACCATGCTCGCGGCCGAGACCGCGACGGTTCGGGCGGTCGAGCGCGAACTCGTCGCCGAGGCCGGTTCCTTCGGGTTCGAGCGAGCGGCGACGGGGACGGTCGCTGGCGTGGGCCTCACGGTCGGCGAACGCCCTGTTCGGGGCGGTCACGAACTCGGCGTCGGACGCGTCGTCGCGCTCGACGTCGGCGTCGCGTCGCCGGACGGCGGGGCGGTCGTCCTCGGCGACCTCCTCGCGGTCCGCGACGACCGCGTCGAGTGGCTCGAACGTCCGCCGCGGACGCTCGAGCCGTCGTCGCTCGTACCCTGATCGGGATCGGTCACTCCTCGTCGTCGGGAGTGATCGCGTCCTCGGCGCGCGAGGCGAGTTCGACCGGGACGTCGGTCGGCGTCGTCAGGTATCGTTTGAGCCAGACGAGGGCGACTGCCAGAAAGACGAGTGCGCCGCCGAGTAGCGGTTCCCCGCCGACCAGGAGTAAATCGAGGCCGGCCAGCGCCGCCGGGATCGCAAAGACCAGGACGGCGGCCAACTGTATCGTATCGACGATACCTCCCATCGATACGTCCTCCGTCGGGCCGGACCAAAGGTTCGTCGGTCCGGTGTCCGACGGCGTCCGTGGACGCAGTGTGTGCAGGTCTCGGCCAGGTTGGAGGCGAACTCGCGGGTCACGGCGCGAGTTGGCCGTGAGACGGGGCGTCGATCGTCCAGTCCACCCCGGACCCTGTATCAATTTTGAGACGGGTAACGATTTCGGAACAATTATCCCGCGGGCCGGCCGAGGTCCGCGTATGTTCACCGGTATCGTCGAGGAGACGGGGACGATCCGTTCGCGTGAGGCGACAGAGGATGGTGTCCGGCTCCGGATCGAGGCCGACGTCGCCGCGAGCGACGTCGAACACGGGGCGAGTATCAGCGTCAGCGGCGTCTGTCTGACCGTCGAGCGCTTCGAGACCGGCGACTGGTTCGAGGTCTTCCTCGCGAGCGAGACGGTCGAGCGCACCTATCTGGGCGATCTCCGCGAGGGTGGCGCGGTCAACCTCGAACGGGCGATGCCCGCGGACGGCCGGTTCGACGGCCACGTCGTTCAGGGCCACGTCGACGCGGTCGCGACGGTCTCGGCCGTCGAGTCTGTCGGCGAGGACTGGTACGTCGAGTTCGAGCTCCCTCCGGGCTACGACCGGTACGTCGTCGAAAAAGGATCGATCACGTTAGACGGGATCAGCCTCACCGTCGCCGACCTCGACGGCGACCGGCTGACGGTGGCCATCGTCCCGACGACGTACGAGATCACCACGCTCTCGGAGAAAGACGTCGGCGATCCGGTTCACCTCGAAGTCGACGTGCTGGCGAAGTACGTCGAGTCGATCCTGGAGGTACCCGAACGCGACGAGGGACGCCCACGGGGGACACACCGTTCCCAGTCCTGAACGGGGAACCGGGGCGCGACCGGTCAGAGATCGATACCGAGACCGTTCTGATCCTCGCCACCAGCACCGGACGAGCCGCCCTCGGCCGAGGCGCTGGCGTCGTCACCGTCCCCCTCGACGTCGACTGACGGGTCGATCGCTGCCACGAGCGATTCGACGTTCGGCCGCTCGCGATCTGCGAGCTGGCGCGGGTAGACGCCGATACCGACGGCGAGATCGTCTCCCGCATCGATCGCTTCGGTGACGTGGAGGTTCACCTCGATCTCCTGGTTGCCCCCGAACGTCGCGGTGGTACGGTACATCGAGGTGACGACCTGCTGGTCGAGGACGGACAGCTCCGTGTCCTCGACGTGACTGGGTGAGCCGAGGCCGCCGTAGTTCTCTGCGATCATGCCGACGAGTCGAGCCGTCTCCATGTCCTCGACTGGATTTAGTTGCCGACCGAGGACCTCGACTTTCGGCGTCGAGAGCGTGACGAACACGGCGGCACGCTGATCGACCAGCGGACCGATCGAGACGCTCTTTTCGTGCTCGACGACGTAGTTCGTGACCGAGACGGACTCGGACCACAGCACGAGGTCCACCGACTCGTCGATGACGAGATCGTTCACGCGACGCTGTGGGTAGCCGGTTTCCGATCGCGCGTCCGGATCGACACCGATCGGCGACGCCTCGTGTTCGTCCATCCCCAGGAGACTCGTACACCCAGCGAGAGCGGCCAGCGACGCCGCGCCTGCCGTCCCCAGGTAGTTCCGTCGATTCATCACGCCTATCGAGAAACCGGACGGATAAGTGCTTAGTGACTCACCCGTCCAAGTGATTCAAAATTTATTTTCCATACAGATGGTTATAAACCATATTTCGATGTCGCAGAGAGCGGTCGGCAGGCGACCGTGTATTCGGGTTCACCTCGGCACACGAGGGACGCGCCCGCACTCGACGATGCCAAACACGACGGACGCACAAACGAACGACCGGCCAGCTACGAACCCCTCGGGGACCGTCCCAACCCGCCACAGACAAGACGCGGCCGGCCCACGTCGACATATGGACGAAGATCGAGACCAGCACCGCCGCGGAGCGAGCGACCCATGACTGGAGGCGGCGCGTCCGCCGAGCGCGAGGCGGTGACGGCCCGGGTTCGCGGCATCTACGCGACCGCCCTCACTCGCCAGCTGCGTGAGGCGGGCCACGCGGTCGTCCAGCCGTCAGATCCGATCGACGAGCGGTTCGACGCGACGTTCGACATCGCACCGGCGTCCGTCCGGATCGAGACGACGCGCGATCGCCTCGGGGTCGAGTGTACCGGCAGGCCGGAGGCGGTCGGACTCGTCGCGGACGAGCTCGAATCGGTAGGGATCGATACCCTCCGGTGGACCGACGACGCGCCCCGCGGCGCCGTCTTCGACGCCGTCGTCAGGGACGCCGACGGCAGCAGCGGCGCGACCGTCGATCTCGGAGACGGCGACCGCGGCTACCTGCCCTACGACGCGGTGGACGGGTCCGTCGATTCGGGCGACAGCTATCGGGTGCAGGTGACGAAACCGACGCCGCCGTGGATCGACGAGGTACCCCGCGTCGAACCCGAAATCGTCGTCGGCGGTGGGCTGTGCACCCTCACACGCGGCCGGAACGGCGTCCGCGCGGCCGCCCGCGGCGAGGCTGGCGAGGAACTCGTCGGTCTGACCGACCTGCTTTCGGTAGAGGCGCCGGACGGGTGGGGACTCCGCTGGGAGCGGACGGCCGCCGAGGCCGACATGGACGCGATGAACGACGCGCTCTCGGTCGCCGCCGAACGGGCCGCGGAGCTGGACGACGCGCTCACCACCGCCGAGCGCGGTGACGAGCCCGCGCCGGTCGCCGCACCGCGGGCGACCGCGTGGTGCTGGTTCGGACGCGAGTCGCGCTTCGCCCTCGACGAGGCGCGCCGGACTGTCGAGACCACCATGCCGGGTCACCACCGGGCGAAGGCCGCAGATCGAGCGGCCAGCGCGGCCGTCGACTTCGTCGAATCGGTCGTCGGCGAATCGGCAGACGGCGGGGACGACGGCGTCGACGGAGCGGACACCGGATTCGCAGACGCGTTCGACGGAGCGGACGTCGACTTCCCGTTCGCCGCAGTCACCCGCCAGTACGGCCCGCAGGCAGGCGACCGACTCGCGCTGGGGCACGGTAAACCCGACGGTCGATACATCACGCTCGGGCCCGGCGAGGTGACCGAGTGGAACGCGGACGGCTCGCTCACCCTGGAGCGGTCGATCCGCGGCGGCGGGCGGTACGACGGGCTCGGCACGCCGAAGGAGTCGGGCGACGTCGCCGTGACGAAGCTCCGCGAGGGCCGGTGGTGGTACCCGACGACGTACAAACGCGCCGACGGCACCGTGGTCGGGACCTACGTCAACGTTTGTACGCCCGTCGAGTGCTTCCCGGACACGGCCCGGTACGTCGACCTGCACGTCGACGTCGTCCGCCACGGCGACGGGACGGTCGAGGTCGTCGACGAGGACGAACTCGCGGCGGCGGTCGAGGACGGGTTCGTCTCCGAGACGCTGGCCGAGAAGGCGCGGAGCGTCGCCGAGGCGGTCGCACGGGCGCTCGACGGGTAACCGATCGGACGGGCTCCGCCGGGTGTCACCCGCGTCGTCGCGAATCTTTTTCGCCGGGGACGTGGTCCGACCCGACATGGCGCCGAGCGAGCCGGCCGTCACCCTCGACGACGTCCGCAAGACCTACCAGCTAGCCGAGCCGGTCCACGCGCTCGACGGGGTCTCGCTCACGCTTCCCCGCGGCTCGTACACGGCGATCATGGGGCCGAGCGGGTCGGGAAAGTCGACCCTGATGAACGTGATCGGCTGTCTCGACACGCCCACCGAGGGGCGCGTCGTCATCGACGGGGCGGACGTCTCGACGCTCACCGGGCGGGAACGGACCCGACTCCGCGGGACCGAGATCGGGTTCGTCTTCCAGACGTTCAACCTGATGCCCCGGTTGACCGCCCTGGAGAACGTCGCCATGCCGCAACTCTTCCAGAACGTGGGCCGTGCCGACAGGAACGAACGGGCACGCGACCTCTTGGACCGGGTCGGTCTGGCCGACCGGGCGGACCACCGGCCGAACGAACTCTCGGGCGGGCAGCGCCAGCGCGTCGCGCTGGCTCGCGCACTCGTGAACGACCCGGCGATCGTGCTGGCCGACGAACCTTCGGGGAACCTGGACACGGAGACCGAAGCCGGGATCCTCGACCTCTTCGCCGAGTTTCACGACGCCGGTACGACACTGCTGGTCGTCTCTCACGAACGCCACGTCGCCGAACGCGCCGAGCGGATCGTGCACCTGCTCGACGGGACGATCGAGCGAATCGAAGAACTGGACGACGCCCACGACGGATCGGGGCCGCCGTCCGTCGGACCTGACGACGCCCCATCGTCGACCGCTGGACGCGACGAGCACGGCGGTGGGGCGACGGACCGTGGAACGGATCAGGGGGGGACAGATCGGGGGCCAGACCGGTGAAGCCGCTCGCCCTCCTCCGACTCGCCTGGCGGTCGATCGCCGGGCACCGCCTGCGGTCGGCGTTGACGACGCTCGGCGTCATCATCGGCGTCGCGGCCGTCATCGCGTTCGTCACCCTGGGAGCGAGCCTGCAGGCGGGGATCGTCGGCGACATCAGCCCCGACGACCAGCGCAACGTCTACGGCTGGGCGGCCGATCCAGGCACGGAGGGTGGCCCGCTCGCCGGGGCCCAACCGGTCGTCAGCGAAGCCGACCTGGCCGCGCTCGAAGAACGCGACGGGATCGAGGCCGCCTACGGCTACGCGCCGCTCGGTACCCAGGCGGTCGCGAGTGGCGATTCTGTCGTCCCACTGGGCGACGGGGCGTTCGCCACCGGTCCGACGTACGTCAGGGAGAGTGACATCGAAACGGGCCGGCAGTTCGAACCGGGTGAATCCGAAGCCGTCGTCAACCCGGCCGTCGCGGGCGCCTTCGAGTCGAACGTCTCCGTCGGCGACGAGCTCACGCTCGTCTTCCAGGGCGGCGAGACGCGAACGGTGACGGTCGTCGGGATCACCGACACGTCCGAAGGACTGAGTCCGTTCGAGGGCTTCGGCCAGTCACCGCGGCTGTACGTCCCGACCGATCCGTTCTACGCCGGCGCGGATTCGGCGGCCGACGAGGAATCCGACGGAAACGAATCCGCTTCCGACGAGACGGCGGATGGGAACGCGTCCGCTACAGATGGTCCGACCGGCGAGAACGAGTCCGCTGGTGGATCCGAGGCCGACGGGAATGCATCGGCACCCGAGGAAGACGACCCCGACAACGAGAGTGGAGACGGTGGCGATACCGAGGGCGGCACGGGCGGGCTCTCGGCGGGAACCCGGTACACCGCGATCGTCGTCGAGGCACCGTCCGCCGACGACGCGGCGGTCGACCGCGCCCGCGAACAGGCGCGCTCGTATCTGGAGAGCGACGCCTCGGACGCGAGCGCGCTGTTAGCGAGCGGCGAGTTGGAGATCATCCTCCAGACGAGCACACAGCTCCTCCAGCAGGTCCAGGACATCCTCGACCTGTTACAGAACTTCATCGTCGGCGTGGCGGCCATCTCGCTGCTGGTCGGGTCGATCGGCATCGCGAACATCATGCTCGTCTCCGTCACCGAGCGCACCCGCGAGATCGGCATCATGAAGGCCGTCGGCGCGCAGAACCGCGACGTCCTGGGGCTCTTCCTCATGGAGGCGATCGTCCTCGGTGTCATCGGTGCGATCCTCGGGACGGCCCTCGGCCTCGCGACGGGCTACCTCGGTGCGTGGTACATCGACCTCCCGCTGATCTATCCGCTCGAGTACGTCGCGCTCGCGATCGCCGTCGGAATCGGCGTCGGCGTCCTCTCCGGGCTCTACCCCGCGTGGAAGGCCGCGCGGACGGACCCGATCGACGCGTTGCGATACGAGTAACGCAGGCGGAATCGGGTGTGCAGGTTCGTCGGACGAGATCACGCCACCAGGGCATACGGATCCGGATTCGCGACCTCCCACCACGGTTCAGGTGGTGTGTACGTTTCCCACCAGTCGACGCCACGAAACTGCGCCCATGGACCGAGGTCGCGCGGCGGGTCGGTCAGCCACGCCGCGCCGCGGAGCTCGCCGACCAGGATATCGAGGTGCCCGCTCGCGTACGTCGCGTCGAAACAGATCCACAGCGTGTGGAGGTATATTTCGCGCGCGTCGTCAGGCGTCTGGGTCTCCCGGTAGCACAGGAACGGCGCGTCCACGTCGATCGTCAGGTTCGTCTCCTCGGCCACTTCGCGGACGACCGCCTCCTCGGACGTCTCGCCGTCTTCCCTCCCGCCGCCGGGAAGTCGCCAGCGGTCCTCGTCGCCGCGGTGCTGGATCAGGCAGACGACGGGCCCGGTCTCGACCGACTCGTCGGGCATCGACGTCGAAAGCGGCGGAGCGTCGGTCGGTTCACGGACGATCCAGGCGTAGGCGCCGCCGGTGTAGCCCTCGCGAGCGCGATCGAGCAGCCGATCGAACCGCGCCGGCGGAACAGCCGTGTCGGTTTCGACGACTGGGACCGACTCGTAGCGCTCGCAAAGGCGTGCCAGTCTGGCCTCGACGTCGGACCGGTTGACGTGGGTGGTCACTGGGTCTACTGTCGCAATGCGGGCGAAAAATGCTTCCGACCGGACCGAGGTCGCCGATGTCCCCCCTTCCGCAACCGAACCCCTAATCAACGCGAGCGTCCAACGGTGGCGTATGACCAAGCGGCACGTCTCCCTCCCGGACGAGGCGGAGACGGCGATGACCGACTTCATCGACGAGGTCGACGAGCGACTGGCGAGCGACGAGGAGGACACGTGCGACGTCGTCGAGGACGTCCTCATCGACCTGACGGGGGATCGGGACGCCTACGAGCGCTGGGAATCGGGTGAGGACGTTTCGGCCGCCGAGCGCGTCCGCCTACAGAGTTACGACCCCTGCAACACGACCCTCGAGAGCGAGTACTACGCCGAGAAGGACGAGGCGGCGTTCGAGGAGTCGAAACACCTCCAGTGGCTCTGGCGGCAGTTCGACAGCCTGCCGATCGCCGACAACGTCGCGTTCGCCCTCCGGTTTCGGGCGATGCTGGCCGACCACCTCTTCGAGTCCTGCGGCGACGGCTGCCGGTTCTTCAAGGGGATCACGTTCACCTACGGCCACAACATCACCGTCGGCGACAACACCGTGATCCACGACGACGTTCACCTGGACGACCGCGGTGAGTTGACGATCGGAAATCGTGCGTCCATCTCCGACGGCGCCCACATCTACAGTCACGACCACGACCTCGTCGACCAGACCACGGTGCGAAACTACCAGACGATAATCGAGGACGACGCGCGCGTCACGTACGACGCGATGGTCCGCGCGGGCTGTCGCATCGGCGAGAACGCCATCGTCGGCGCACGTGCCGTCGTACAGGGGGACGTTCCAGCCCACCACGTCGCGGTCGGGGCACCCGCGAAGAGCGTCAAAGTCAAACCAGGCTGGGAGGCGGACGCCGCGCCACTCGACGCCGGCGGCGCGGATCGAAAAGAAGATCGCCGCATCGAGTACGACCTCCCCGACGACATAGACGTCTTCGACGAGTTCCAGCGGGACTTCTAACGCCCGACCGCCGCTTGTCCATCGCCGTCTTCACTCACCGGACGACGCCTCGAGTTCGGCGACGGGCGGGCGATACCCGTCGGTAATCGCACGTTACGCGGTCCCACCCGGCAGAGACGCGGGTAATACCCAAGGGGGATGCCATAGTATACCACACCGATGGAACTCTGGGGCTGGCTCGTCGGATACGTCCTCCTGTTCGCCCTCCTCCACGCGTTGCTCTACGTCTACTACGTCCGACGGAACGGCGACGATCAACCCGCCTCGCCGTCGGTGGCGGATCGAACGCTCACCGGCGTCAGTTACGGCTCTCCCATCGACGATCACCACCTCGCCCAGTCGGACGAGCGATACGACGATCCGGACGAGTACGCAGTCGAGGTCGACGGCGACGTCCACCTCTGCAGGACGTGCGGTGCCCCCAACGACGGCGACACCACGTACACCTACTGCTGGAACTGCCTCTCGACGCTCGGGACGTAGGACGCGTACCGTTCCCGGGTCGATAGGACGGTACTCCGGGACACGGGCCCGACACCGGTCGCGAGCGGAGCGGACTGCGAGCGCGTGCGTGAGACACTGCGTGGCAGGGGAGCCAGTGCCCGAGACGCTACGTTCGAAGGGTGTCGACGCGTGAGGCGCTACGTGGCAGGGGAGTCCGCGTCCCCAGGAGAGTCAGCGTGGCAGGGGAGTCAACGTGCGAGCGCGTCGGCGAGTGGATCGAGGTGATCGACGCCGACGACGGCGACGACGTCCCCGTCCGCTCGAAGGGCGTCGAGATGGTCGGCCATACACGCCTCGCGGGTCTCGTCCCGGTACCGTTTCGGGTCGGTCTCGGTCGCGCGGAGTAACGCCGTGACGCCGGAAACGTGACTGCGCTCGTGTGCGGCCTGTGTCGCCGGCGGGTCGTCGACAGCGACGTCGTAGTCGACGGTGTCTGTCACCCCGACGCAGCGCGACGACGGGTCGGACATCGTCGCCGCCAACCGGCACGCGAGCGCCGTCCGGGTCGCGCCGCCGACGCTCGAGAGAACGCGTCGGACGGTCGAGAGCGGGACACGGTCGGCGACGAGTCGCGTCACCAGTCGGCGGAGGAACGACCAGCTCGGCGCGTCGATTCCGGCCACATCGGCATCGGTGGCCGCGATGGCAGCACTCATCTCGCCGCCCGTTCGCGGGTGGTCGTGCTCGTCGAGTCGCGTCGCGTACGCACGATACAGCGGGATCGCCGCCGACGGTAATTCGAGCGCGACCGTCGTCGGCTCCAGAGTGTCGAGGACCGTCTCGACGCGGCCGACGCTCGCCGGGTGGTCGTGGACCACGCCCAGCAGGAGGACGTCACCGTCGTCGCCGGGGCAGTGCCGGTAAAACGGTGCGGAGATACGGGGATCGTCGAACGCGTCGGGGTGTTCGTACCCGTCCATGCGGATATACAGTAATACGGTACTACCGGCATAACCCTTGCGTTTCATCCACCCTAACACCGAGTAATCGTTCGTATAAACACTACAATCAGAAATGTGTGAAAATCTTGGGTATCGAGAGAGTGAGTGGGAGAGTGGGAGTGAGTGGGAGAGTGGGAGTGAGTGGGAGAGTGGGAGTGAGTGGGAAAGTGAGTGAGTGGGAAAGTGAGTGAGTGGGAGAGTGGGAGTGAGTGGGAGAGTGGGAGTGAGTGGGAGAGTGGGAGTGAGTGGGAGAGTGGGAGTGAGTGTGTGGGAGAGTGGGAGTGAGTGGGAGAGTGAGTGTGTGAGTGAGCGCAGCGCGTGGTTCTCGAGTGACGCTAGCAGAGCGAGCGTCGGTTCAGCGACAGCGGTCCAAGCGCCACCAGACGGAGCGGGGACTGGACGGAATATCGATCGATATCGGACCAGACGGTGCGTCGGCGAGCCTACTCGACCAGCCGTTCGATTTCGGTGACGAGAATGTCGCTCGCGCCGGCGCGTTTGACCTCGGTGATCGTCTCGAAGACGTCGCGTTCGTCGACGACGGCGTGGACGGCGACCTTGTCGCCGCCGTTGGCGACGTCCATGATCGTCGGTCCGCCCAGCCCGGGGATGACGTCGCGAACGGCGTCGATCCGGTCCTCGGGGACGTTCATCATGAGGTAGCGCTTGCCGTCTGCGGTGAGGACCGAGGACAGCGCCGTCCGCAGTTCCCTGACTTTCGGTTCGTCGACGACGTCCTCGTGGGCGAACAGGCGGACGGAACTCGAGAGGACCTCGTCGATGATGGCTAAGCGATTCACCTGCAGCGTCGTCCCCGTGCTCGTGATGTCGACGATGGCGTCGGCCATCTCGACGTGGGGCGTGAGTTCCGTCGCGCCGGTAACCTCGACGACCTCAGGGTCGACGCCGGTGTCGGCGAAGAACTCTCGGGTGATCCGCGGGAACTCGGTCGCGACGGTCCGTCCCGCGAGGTCAGAAAGCGAGTCGATGTCGCCGTCCTCCGGCGCGGCGAGGACGAGCCGGCACCGACCGAACTCGAGGTCGAGCAGTTCAGCGAGGCGGTCCGACTGGCCGGACTCGCGGACCTGATCGAGGCCGGTGATGCCCATCTCGGCCGCGCCGTCGGCGATGTACTCGGGAATGTCGGCCGCGCGAGCGAAGAGGACGGTCACCTCGGGATCGACCGTCTCGGCGTAGAGCTTGCGGTCGGCGCCGTTTTCCAGATGGAGACCTGCCCGCTCCAGAAGGTCGATCGTCGGCTCGTGCAGGCGGCCCTTGTTGGGAACGGCGATTCGCATCACGTGACCGTTCGACCGGCGGCGGGAACTGTCTTTCTATCCCAGCGCCGCGTGCGAATCGATGGCAGGTGGCGGACGGTGGGAGACAGGAGAGACGGGAACGGGGTCGAGACGGGGAGGTCGAGGAGGCAGACGAACGCTCGAACCGACGGAACCGCGTGACGAACCGGAGCGAAACGAGGCGATGACGAACCGGCGGGAAACGAGGCGATGACGAACCGGCGGGAAACGAGGGGATCTCCATCGCGCGCGGTGACGGCGCCGATCGAGCCGACGCGACGTGTCGGCGGGGGAATTCGTGGCGGTGTCGTGCGATCAGGCCGTCGCGTCGTCGTCCGGTGGCGTCGGGTCGGAGGTCGCGTACGCGAGTCCGACACCGAGGACGGTTACGAAGAGGATGAAGGCGACGATCGCCCCGACCATGACCTCCGCGCCCTGATCGCCGAGCGCCGTGGCGCTCCCGTAGGTCATGCCCACGTAGAGCATCACGCCGAGCATGACGAGGACGCTCGCGAGGGCCGCCGCGGCCTCGATGACGCTTTCGCGATCGATCATGGATGGGACTTCGTCGGTGTGGCCAAAAGCGTGTCGAAGGGCGGATCGGCGTCGTCGGCGAGCGGAGAAGTCGTCCCGCGTACTCGGCCCCGTCACACCTGCTAGCGCAAGGAGATCCTTATGCTGTCCCGACGCCTGCATTCGGTGATCGACGACCGACCACGGCTCACCCTCGGGACGCAGCCTCGGGTGTCGGTCCCCCCGGCCGTCGTCCCGACTCGGTGACCCGCCGCAGACGCACGTCGAAACACACCAGCGTCTCCCATGAACACCACCGCCTCACCCAAAGCACCGCTGTCCGTCCCGCGCGCCGACCGTCTCGACGAGCGCTCGCGCCGGGCACGGACCGAACCGATGGCCGTCATGGCGCTCGGCGACGGGCTCTACGAGGTCGAGACCGAGGACACGACCTACCTCGTCGACGTTGCCTCCGGACGCTGCAGTTGCCCGGATCACATCTTCCGCGGCGCCCGATGCAAGCACGTCCGCCGCGTCGCCATCGAGATCACCGAAGGACTCGCCCCGCCGCCGGGCCAGCTCGCCGTCGAGTGTCACGACTGCACCGAGACGGTCTTCGTCGACGAGGACGACGACGGCCCCGTCTACTGCGATCGCCACGCCCTCTCGCCGGGCGACGCGGCCCGCGATCGCGAGACCGACGCCCTCGTGACGGTCGTGTCCGTCTCCGACCGGCGCGCAGACGCGACCGCCGTTCCCGCAACGGGCGAATCGGTCGCCAAGTACGGCACGAACGCCGAGTACGACGGCGACGTCCCCGTCGTCGCTGCGGTCTACCCGCACGCGACGGTCCGTCGCAACGGCCCCGTCCCGCGCGAGTTGCAGGTGTACCTCTTCCCGCGAACGCGCCTCGAACGGACGCCGTCAAATTCCTCCCGCGGCTGAAATCTGGGGAGAATCACCCTCGCTCGTCGATCCAGGTTTCGAGCGGCGTCGCTCGCTCGTCGAGTTCCTCGAACCGACGGCGGAGCCAGTCGTGGGCCGCTTGCGAGTCGGATTCGACGAGAACCGTCGGCAGACCGGTGCGGTCGTCGTGCCCGACGATGGAGACGTCCTCGTCGACGGAGAAGGAGAACGGGACGGCCTCGTCGGGGACGATTCCGATCGAGATGGTCGGCGCCGAGAGGACGCGTCGGAACTCGTCGTTGATCGTCTCGTGGGCGTCGAACGCCGTCTCCGTGAACAGCCACTCGACCCGGGATTTCTCTGACAGAAGGGGACCGGCCCGGGCGAACGCTTCGGCGTCGGTGGCACTCGCGGTGACGCCGCGGACGGCCGGTCGCTCCTCGAACCGTTCGACAGCCCGATCGGCGACCCGGTAGGGATTCGACGCGTCGACGACGGTGACCGTCGGGTCGTCCAGTCGGTAGGCGTTGTCGAGTAGCTCCGGGTGCGAGACGACGTCGAACAGCGGTTCGAGTCGCTCGATGGTCTCGGTCGTGGCGCGGAACGATGCGCTCGCCCGACTCAGCGCGCCGCCACGCGCGGTGGTCCGATAGCCGTCGCCGTCGTATTTTACGAGGTCACGCTCTTCGAGCGCGACCGTCGCGCGGTAGATCGTCGTCCGCGAGGTGCCAGTCTCCTCGACGAGTTCCCGCCGAGACCGGGGAGCCGATCGGCAGGCCTCGAGGACCGGCGCGTACCGAAGGAGTTCGATCGCCGTCTCGTACCCGGCCCCCGTCATGGAGGATCCTTTCGATACCAGACATATAACCGTTCAGGTACGAATCGGCTGTTCGTCGGTGAATAGATCTGTCTGGTGCGAATCGATCGGTCGGTCGTGACCGTTCGTTCACCCGGTGACTATAACCGAATAATCTACCAGAATGTCGATAATGACCGGTGGGCACGGGGACGGGGCCGAGGTATCGGGAACTGGGACGGCGAACGACAATCGCGGGAACGCGTGGGAGACCAGGGGCTGTGGGGCCGTGCGATCTACTGGCGACTGGTGGGACCCGACGTCGGCTACGGCGGACGCGGACGGTGCGTCTGCCGACGAAGACGGCGTGAGCAGGCACGGTCGACAGTGTGCACGGAGGCCGGCCCGATGAACCGCCGTCGCCTCCTCTTCGGTGTCCTCGCACTCGGGTTCGTCCTGCTCGCCGGAGCGGGCACCGCAGCGGCCGACGCCCCCAACTGTGCCGACGTCACCTACACCCAGTCGAACGGCGCCTACGAGATCGACTCGGTCGAGAAACTCCAGTGCATCTCCTCGCAGGGGCTCGACGCCGACTACGTCCTGACCGAGAACATCGACGCGAGCGAAACAGCGACCTGGAACGGCGGCGACGGCTTCGATCCGATCGGTGACGTCGATTTTAGCCGCGATGACTGGTTCACGGGCACGTTCGACGGTAACGGAAACGAGATATCCGGACTCACTATATCTCGGCCGAACGAGAGATTTACCGGTCTGTTCGATGGTATCGGCGCCACGGGATCGGTGGCGCACCTTCGGCTCAGCGGTGCGGTCCTCGATACATATTCCCAAACCGGTATTCTCACGGGGGAAAACCAGGGCACTATCTCGGACGTAACCGTCGAGGGGACCGTTTCGGGAGACAGTGCTCAGGTCGGCGGTCTGGTTGGGTTGAACGGGGGAATAGTCACCAGATCGTCGAGCTTCGGATCGGTTTCGGGCGGGAATTACGTCGGCGGACTCGTCGGTGATCAAGTTGCTTCGAACGCAGATGCGATAACGCAGTCGTACGCTGCGAGTACCGTTTCCACGAGTCCGCAATATTATGGCGGGCTAGTCGGGAGGAATAACGGAGACATTCCGCTCGACACGACGTACTGGAACACCGACCTGACAGATCAGGGAGTGGTCGACTCCCCCGCACCCCCGATCGGTCTCACGACCGACGAGATGCAGGGAGCGGACGCCGTCTCGCACATGGATGGACTCGATTTCGATACTGTCTGGAAAACGCGAACCAATCCAGCGGGGTATCCACTCTTGCGATCGTTCGTCGATCCAGCGAGCGTTTCGTTCGGCTCTCCGTCCATCTCGACGGAGTCAGTGAGCGCAGGCGATACGGTCGACGCATCGATCACTGTCGAGAACGCGGGCAAGCTCGCGGGGAGGTACAACGTCTCACTTGCAGTTGACGGGACCATCGAAGAGTGGGTCAACGGCACCATCGACGGCGGGTCGACCGAGACGGTCGCGATTACACAGACGCTGACGGATATCGGTGACCGATCGGTGACCGTGACCGGCGGAAGCGCGACCGCGACCGAAACCGTCTCGGTCTCCGATGAGACCGCCCCGACGGCTGAAGCCGGAGTCGACAAGACTACCGACGAGGATACCACCCTCGCGTTTGACGGGTCGGGCTCGACAGACAATGGGAATATCGACTCGTTCGAGTGGAAGTTCGACGATGATTCGACAGCGACCGGAAAGACGGCCGGTCACACATACGCCGACCCCGGCACCTACACTGTCACGCTCACTGTTACCGACGCAGCCGGTAATACCGATATCGATACGGCGATCGTCACCGTCGAGGACGTGACGGATCCGTCCGCCGATGTGGGCGGTGATCGAACGATCGACGAGGACGCCATCCGCACGTTCGACGCCTCCGCTTCCTCCGATAACGTCGACGTCGTGTCGTACGAATGGGACTTCGGCGACGACACGACCGCGACCGGAGAGACGGTCGAGCACGCCTACGCCGATCCCGACGAGTACATCGTCACCCTCACCGTCACCGACGGCGCGGGCAACACTGACACCGACACCGTGACCGTCACCGTCGAGGACGTCACGCCTCCGGCTGCCGATGCAGGCGCCGATCAGACGGTCGACGAAGATTCGTCAGTTTCCTTCGACGCTTCCGCGTCCAGCGACAACGTCGGAATCGCATCCTACGCGTGGGACCTCGGCGACGGCTCGACGGCGACCGGAGAGACGGCGACCCACACCTACACCGATCCGGGCGAGTACACTGCCACGCTCACCGTGGCGGACGACGCCGGCAACACCGACACCGACACGGTGACTGTCACCGTCGAGGACGTGACCGCACCGACGGCTGACGCAGGGAGCGGCCTGACCGCGGACGAGGATACGGCGATTTCCTTCGACGCGTCGGCCTCGACCGACAACGACGCCATCGCCACCTACGTGTGGGACCTCGGCGACGGCTCGACGGCGACCGGAGAGACGGCGACCCACACCTACACCGATCCGGGCACCTACACCGTCACGCTCACCGTGACAGACGAGGTCGGCAACACCGATACTGACACGGTGACCGTTACCGTCGAGGACGTGACCGTACCGACGGCTGACGCGGGTAGCGACCTGACCGGGGACGAGGATTCGTCAGTTTCCTTCGACGCGTCGGCCTCGACCGACAACGACGCCATCGCATCCTACGCGTGGGACTTCGGCGACGGCTCCACCGCGACCGGAGAGACGGCGACCCACACCTACGCCGATCCAGGCACGTACACCGCCACGCTCACCGTCACCGACGACGCCGGCAACACCGACACCGACACGGTGACTGTCACCGTCGAAGACGTGACCGCGCCGACGGCGGACGCGACCACCAACGAGTCGACCGGCACCGCGACCGAAGCGATCGCGTTCGACGGATCCGGCTCGATCGACAACCACGCGATCGCCTCCTACGCGTGGGACCTCGGCGACGGCTCGACCGCGGCCGGGGAGACGGTCGAGCACACCTACGACGCTCCGGGCGCGTACACCGTCACGCTCACCGTGACCGACGACGCCGGTACCACTGACACAGCCACCGTGACCGTCACCGTCGAGCCGGGACCGGCGACGGCGGTCACCGTCGAAACCCAGCCGAGCGACAGCACCGCAGGCGACAGCATCACTGGACCACCTGCTGCGCTGGTGACGGACACGAAGGGCAATCCCGTCCCGGACGTACCGGTCGACGTCGCAGTGAGCCTCGGCGGCGGGGCGATCACCGACGGCGAAACCACACTCGAAACCGACGCAAACGGCGTCGCCACGTTCGACGACCTCGTCGTCGAGACGGCTGACGCCTATCGTCTGCGGTTCTCGATCGACGACGACGGGACCGTCGAATCGAGTGATTGGGTCGACTCTACCGTGTTCGACGTCACCTCGGCAGCGGTCGATTCGGTCGCCGTCGAGACGCACCCGGCGGACACGACGGCAGGCGAGGCCATCGCCGGCCCGCCGACCGCAATCGTCAGCGATCAGTACGGTAATCCCGTCCCGGGCGTCGATGTCGAAGTGACCGTCAACGGGTCGTTCGCCGGCGGCGCGACGACGAACGCGACGGGTGCCGACGGGACCGCCACGTTTTCGGCCCTCGTCGTCGACGCGGCCGGCTCCTACGAACTCTCGTTCGAGGTCGCCGGACGAGCCGCCGTCACCACCGAGGCGTTCACCGTCGACGCCGGCCAGGCTGCATCTGTCGCCGTGGTGACCCAGCCAGGCGAGACGATCGATGGCGACTCGATCGCCGGTCCACCCACGGCGCTCGTCGTCGACGCGTCTGGAAACCCGGTCGCAGGGGTCGACGTGACCGCCACCGTCAACGACACGTTCGAGTCCGGGGCCACGACCGTCCAGACGGCAGCCGACGGAACCGCCACGTTTGCCGACCTCGTCGTCGACTCGACGGGACGCTACGCGCTCACGTTCGAGGCGGCCGGCGTCGGCTCGGCCGCGACGAGCGACGGATTCGCGGTCCTCGCGCCCGCGAATATCTCGGTCTCAGTCCTCGATCCAGCCACCGCCGAGATCGCGCCGAACGAGTCGCTCTCGGTGACGGCGGCGGTATCCAACGGCGGGGACCTCGAAGGGACGCAGGACGTCGAGTTCCGACTCGACGGCGAGGCGGTCTCCGCCCGAACGGTGACGCTCGGTGGCGGCGAGTCGACGACCGTGGCGTTCGACAACGTCTCGACGAGCCACCTCGGACCGGGCGATTACGCCTACGGAGTCTACGGCATCGAGGGCGACGCTACCGGGACGCTGACCGTGCTCGAACCCGCCGTTTTCGAGGTCTCCGACCTCTCGCCGGGCGACGTCACGGCCGACGCGAGCGAGTCGGTCGACGTGACCGCCACCGTCACGAACACTGGTCAAGTTGGGGGGACCGAACGGGTGACGCTCACGCTGGACGGCGCAGATCGCGGGAATCGAACGGTCGATCTCGACGGCGGAAAGTCGACGCCGGTCACGTACGAAGATGTCTCACTTCCCAGCTCGTCCGGTGAGTATCGGTACGCCGTCGGAACGACCGACGACGAGGCGAGTGCAATCGCGACCGTCGAGTCGTCGCCGTTGCCGCCGCGAACACCGATATCGGTGCGGTCCGCGACGCTCGAAACGGACGTCGTTTCGGTGGGCGAACCGGTGACGATCGAAGCGACGATCGAGAATCCCCGGAAGACGTCGGTGCACGTCAGTTCGGCGCTCTCCGTCGACGGCGACGGCGTCGAGACGGCGACCGTCCGCGTTCCCGCCGACGGGACCCAGACGATCACGTTCGAGCGAGCGTTCGACGCCCCCGGCGAGTACGACCTCGCGGTGGACGGCGTTTCGGCCGGGACGGTGACGGTGACCGAAGAATCCTCGGTGCCGTCGGTCGTCGACGTGGTGCTCGTCACCGACGAAGTCGTCGCCGGCGAGGAGGTGATCGTCGAAGCGACCGTCGAGAACTCCGGCACCGAAGAGCGGACGCACGTCGTGACCCTCTCACTGGACGGGACCATCGTCGCGAACGAGACGATCGCGCTCGGGGCGGGCGACCGGGAACCGGTGACCGTGACTCACGTCGTCGACGAGCCCGGAACGTACACGCTCACCGTCGGCGACGACGGGTTCGACGTGACAGTGAGCCCGGCCGGATCGTCGACCGACGCGTCCGAAAACAGTGGTGAATCCGGCGGATCGGAGACGCCGGACGAACCATCGTCGACCGACGGCGTCCCCGGATTCGGCGTCTTCGGCGCAGTCCTCGCGCTCTGTGCGGTCGCGATTCGTCGGTCCAGGAGGTAGGGGCGGACTGGGATCCGGCGCTCGTCCTCGCTCACCTGGCCGGGGTACTTACCTCCCCGGCGGTCGACGTCACCCCATGACCGAGGGGATCGATTACGGTCGGTTCGAGCGCGGCCGGAACGTCAATTACTGGGAACTCGATCCCACGTTGGGGCGCGAACTTCGCCGGGTGATGGACGACGTCGAGTTCGAGTGGGCCGAATCCCGACTCTCGTCCTTCGGTGAACTGGTGGGCCACACCGTCGCAAACAACGCCGATCGGGTCGACGCGACCGGCCCCGAACTCGAACCCTGGACTCGCTACGGCGAGGTGCAGAATTTCGTCCGATACCCGCCCGAGCAACTGGAGAACGACCGGCTGGTCTACGAGCGCGGGATCGTCGCCGACGCGTTCCGCCCGCCCCCGGGTCGCGAGGAGCCGGTGGCCCTCTCCCACACCATGGGGATGCTCACGCTCCTCTCGTACGCCGACGCGGGCTTCGGCTGTCCCGTCGCGATGACGGCCGGGGCTGCGGTCGTCCTCCGGAAATTCGGCGACGAGGCGACCGACCCGTACTACGAGGCGCTCGTGAGTCGCGAGTACGAGGATCTCGTGGAGGGCGCGATGTTCCTCACCGAGGAACAGGGAGGGAGCGACGTGGGAGCGATCGAGACGACCGCCGAGTACGACGAGGAGTCGGGCTACTGGCACCTCTCGGGCGAGAAGTGGTTCTGTTCCAATATCGACGCCGAAGGGACGCTTGCGCTCGCCCGAACGCCCGACGCCCCCGACGGCACGGCGGGGCTCTCGATGTTTCTCGTCCCGCACGCCGACCCAACGGTGGTCGACGGACCCCTGACGAAGGGCGACCGGTACGGAGCGGGCGCGAGCCGCGGGGCCGATGGCGCCGACGCGGACGGCGCGCCCGTGAACGAAGGGCCCGCTCTCGATCCCGACCTGGTGAACGACCAGCTGTATCGCCGACTGAAGGACAAGCTGGGGACGATCTCCGTCCCGACCGGTGAGGTCGAGTTCGACGGTGCGAACGCGATCCTCGTCGGCGAGGAGGGGTCGGGCTTCCAACAGATGGCCGAGATGTTGAACGTCGAGCGCCTGTCGAACGCGGCGGCCGCCTGCGGCGTGATGGGGCGCGCGCTTCTCGAGAGCCGGATCCAGGCGGCCACGCGCGAAGCCTTCGGCTCGACGATCAACGAGTATCCGCTCATGCGCGAAGACCTGGTCGACACGACCGTCGACTACGAGGCCGCGACGGCGTTCACGTTCGACGCCGCGGCGCTGCTCTCGCGATACGAACGGAGCGAATGGAGCGAGAATGAAGACGGCGACGAGACGGCCGGCGACGACGGAGCGCGCGGCGTGGACACGCCGACCGGCGACGGAGACCGCGTCACGCCGAACGACGACGGCGACCACGCGACATCGACCGGCGACCGGGCCACACCACCCGACGAGGCGCCCCTGTCGGGCCCGACCGATCCCGACCGGGTCTACCGCCTGTTGCGGGCGCTGACGCCGATCGCGAAACTCCGGACGGGCCGGATGGCCGTCGACACGGCCTCCTACGCCATGGAGATCCAGGGCGGCAACGGCTACGTCTCCGACTTCGTCACCCACCGGCTCCTGCGTGACGCCCAGGTACTCCCCATCTGGGAGGGCACGGAGAACGTGCTCTCGCTCGACCTCCTCCGCGCGCTGGATCGCGAGGACTCCCACGAGCCCCTGCTGGAGACGATCGACGACCGCCTGGCGTTCGTCACCCACCCGGCGCTCGCCGCCGCCGTCGAGACGACGCGCGAGGCGTCCGCCGATCTCTCTCGGGCGCTCGCCACGCTCGCTGGATCGGACGACGAGTACGCCCAGCTCTCGGCGAAGCGACTCGCCCACTACGTCTTCGACGTCTACACGGCCGCGCTCTTGCTGGCGGAGGCTCAGGCTGATCTGGATCGAGACGGGGCGGGCGGTGAGAACCCGGCAGCCGAGACGTCCGGTGCGACCGGCGGACCGGACGGCCGCACTGCACTCGTCGCTCAACGCTTCGTCGAGACACACCTTCGCGACCGGGACGCACGCGGAATCACGAGCGAGGATCGCTTCGTCATCGAGCACTTCGACGCCATCGTCCGGTACGCGTCGGTCGCGCCGGAGATACTCGGGGAGCCGTAGCGGTGGTCGAGGAGCTGTAACGCATATAAGCTCGACGAACCGACTGGGTCGCATTCGAGCGACGTTCCCAGGTGTCTGCGCTCGGTCTCACCGAACGGCAGTGACAGGCATCGGCGGTCGATCAGCGCTCACCTGACCACGGTGACCGGCATCGGCGCCCGTCGCACGACCTGTTCGGCGACGCTGCCGAGCAGGACGCGCGCCATGCCGTCGCGGCCGTGATTGCCGACCACGACGTGGTCGACGTCGTTCTCGTTCGCGTAGCGGACGATCTCGCGAGTCGGTTCGCCGAAGGCGACCTCCGTCCGGAGTTCGACGTCGGTCGTGTCCAGGGTGGCGTCTACGTCCGCCGAGAGCTCCGTCCGGGACTCCTCGCGCAGTTGCTTGATCCCCTCTTTTGCGAAACCGACGCTCGCGTCGACCAGCCCGTCTGGCGTGTCGAGCACCCGCAACAAGACGATCTCCTGGCCGTCGAAGGTCTGTGCCGCGTGCTGGAGCGCTTTCTGCGCCGGTTCGGAGCCGTCGAATGCGACGAGTACCGTCATGGCTCGACAGTGGCGGGCCTGAGGCAAATCGGTTCGGATCGACGAGCGGGCCGCCATCGGCGAGGAGACGTCGGATCTCGAAGAACGAGTCGGGCGTTCGTCGCGCCGGAACGAGGCGGGCGGGGATCGGTGGCACCTGTCACACGGTCGGGAATACCCCCACTCTGGCCCGGACGGGGACGCCATCACATATATTCGAGGCGGAGGCCCACGACGTCAGTCGTGGGTCGGTGACTCCGGGAGGAACGACATCGTCTCCGCGATCACGCGCTCGTGGTCGCGGCGGAAGGAGTGGTCTTCACCGGGCAGTTCCACCAGTTCGCCCGTCGGGAGCGCGTCGACGAGCGCGGCGGCGTTCTCCATCGAGAGGGTGTCCTCGTCCCCCTGGAGGAGGCGGACGGGGATCTCGATCGACGCGAGATCGTCGTCCGAGATCGATGGCTCGTCGTCGTGGTCGCCCGCCAGGATCGCCGGCGCCCAGAGGACGAGTCGATCGACCGCCTCGGGGAGGTGCCACAGCGCGATCCGCCCGCCGAAACTCTTCGCGACCACCGTGATCGTCTCACAGCCCCGGTCCCGAAGGAAATCGACCGACGCCTCGAGCTCGGCCGCGAAGTCTGCGTCGGTCTTTGCCTCGAGATCGGTCGGAAACGGCCACGTCTCGAAGCGAGCCACCTGGTGACCCGAATTCGCGGCCGTCCGAGCGAACCGGAGGAACACGTCGCCGAACGGACCGTGTCCCGCGCCGGGAACCATCAGGATCCCACTGTCGGTCTCCGCGTCCGGGACGTTCAACCGGCCCGGGTATCGCTCGTCACCGACGTCGAGTGTCACGTCCATCGCACACATTGACGACGAAGAATTCCCGAGTAGGTCCGATAAAACTATCGAGATGTTGGCCGATTGGAGACCGAGAACCCCTCGTCGGGACGGTGGAACACCGGCGATCGGGCCGATGGAGGGCGCGATGCTGCGTTCCAACGGCCGGTCGGTCCGATCTCCGTCGATCAGCCGGCATCCCGGCCCCGTCGAAGCCAGCTACTCCAGAATATCGGCTGCCTCCTCGACGTCCATGATCCCCTGTTCGACGGCGGTGAGGACGCGGACGATTTCGGGATCCGGACCGGGGTCGGCCGCGTCGTCGCCCACTTCGTCCAGGGTGACCTTCTCGCTCGTACCGACGAACTCGTCGAAGTCGGTCCCTTCGGCGATGGCGGTCTCCTTCTTGACGCGGTAGTTCCCGCCGTCGGTGGTGTGGAGGTCGCCGGGGTGGAAGAAGTACCAGTCCTCGCGGTCGAAGCGGACGCCGATGCGGGGCTTCGCGCCGAAGTTCCGCGAGAAGTAGATGAGCGCTTCGACCTCCTCGCCGGTGAGGTAGATGGGATCCCCTGAACTCGACTTGGCCTCGACGGCGTAGAAGACCTCGCCGTCGCCGGCCAGCACGTCCGGGAGTTCGCGTTCCGTCGCCGAGCCGCTGGCGGGTGCCCGCATGACCGCGAACCCGGCCTCGTCGAGCCGGTTGACGAGTTCGCGTTCGCGTCGGTCACCCTTCGCCTGGGACATGGCGATAGCTCGCGGGCGGGCGTACATAAACAAGACGGGAGCGAGGCGACGGTGGAACGAGACGGTAACGAGGCGACGGATGGGTCGAGGGTCGGGGGCCGGTGGCGCCGACCGGCTACGAGACTGGATCGCGCATCAGACGGGAACGGCGGCGACCAGCGCCCCGAGGATCGCGGTAGACGACTCGAGTTCCTCCGGCGCGTACCGAAGCGCGAGGTAGAGGAGGCCGAACTGGATGGCGTTGAACGTGGCGTGTGCGATGATGGGAACGAGGAGGTTGTCGGACCTCGCGTAGAGGTAGCCGAAGATGACCGCGCCGCCGAAGACGACGGCGAGGGAGGTGGCGATGGCGCCGGCCGGTTCGAACGAGCCGTCGGCCGCCAGGGCGTACGTGGGGACGTGCGACAGCGCGAAGATGAGCGCGGCGACGAGTACCGCACCCACGCGGCTGAACGACGAGTAGAGGCGTTTCTGGACGACGTTTCGGAAGAGGAACTCTTCGGCGGGCGCGTTGAACGCGAAGACGATGACGATCATGACGAGTACCATGTTCGGATCGTTCCCGATCAGGCCCATCACCTGGTTGTCGGACGACGAGAGGTCGAGTACCGTCGCGACGACCTGCACGGCGATCAGGAACGCGATGCTCCCGACGACGCCGTAGACGACGTACCGCCAGCCCCGTCCGGTGGGTCGCTCGAGATCGAGCCAGTCCCAGCCGCGACCCGTCCACCGGAGGTAGAGCGCACCGGTCAGCGCGTAGCCGAGGAACTGGAGGATCAGGTAGACGACCGTCGCGAGGTCGGACGCCGCTGCCGGATCGGTGAGGATCGACGGATCGAGCAGCCCTGCCGGTGTCGCGGTGGCCGTGGCGACGAGTAACCCTGCGACCGACAGCGACAGCGCGACGAACACGGCCCTGAGCGGGCCGCCGGGTGCCTGAACCGACGGACTCGACTGCGACGTGGACATACCCGACCGTTCGTCGTGCGGACTCTTGGATGTTCGTCTCCACCCGTCACTTCTAAGCCGGTATCGGCCCACCGGCCCCCATGGACGACGATCACATCGTCGAGGCGGTCGCGCCCGAAGCCGCCTTCTCGGTGCTCGCCGACGACTCTCGCATCGCCATCCTCCGGGCGCTCTGGGACGCGGAGGGCCAGCGGGCGACGTTCTCTGAACTTCGGGAGGCCGTGGGAATGCGCGACTCGGGGAAGTTCAACTACCACCTCGGCAAGCTCACCGACCGGTTCGTCCGCAAGGCCGACGACGGCTACGAACTGCGGGCGGCCGGTCGACACGTCGTCGGGGCACTGCTTTCGGGGGCGTACACGATGGACGGCGAAATCGATCCGATCGATCTCGACGATCCGTGTCCCCTCTGTGGCGACGCGCTCACCTTCTCCTACGAGGACGATCGCGCGCGGATCGAGTGCGCCGACGGGCCATTCGAGACGGCGTTTCCGATCCCACCGGGAGCGTTCGCGGGCTACCCGGCCGAGGCGTTTCCCGAACTCGCCGACCGGTACCTCCGGACGCTCCTGAGTCAGGCGCGAAACGAGTTCTGCTCGGCCTGCGAGGGGCGCGTCACCCTGTCACTCACGGAGAAACAGCTCGACGAACTCCCGCCGACGATGGACGGCCTCGTGCTGGCCACCTACGACTGCGACCGGTGTGGGATGTCGACACAACTCGACCTCGCGACCCTCCTGCTCGACGAACCCGCAGTCGTTCGGTTCTACGACGAGCACGACGTCGACGTTCGCACGATACGGTTCTGGCAACTCGGGGCGCGCTCCGGCCTCCCACGATCGACGATACCGGCCGAGGGACCCCACGCCGCCGACGTCACCTACGAGATCGACGGTGACGCGGTGACGCTCTCCGTCGCCGACGACCTCTCGGTCGTCTCGGTCGAGCGGGAGTCAGCGTAGCGACCGGGTGGTCTGCCGGCACAACAGACAGAATTTTTACAGAAGGGCGATTCTGCCGCCCCGATTACAGAAGTGTCGTTCTGATTACCCTTATGGCGGTTCGGGTGCTGGTCGGTTCCATGCGAGGACTATTCGACAATCGGACGTTTCGCCGCCTGTTCGCGGGCCGCGTGATCACGAACCTCGGCGACAGCCTCTACTTCATCGGCGCGATGTGGCTCGTGTACAGCCTGACCGGTGATCCGTTCTACACCGGGGTCGCCGGCTTTCTAACCCAGGGGCCGGCGGTCTTTCAGTTCCTGGCGGGACCGATCGTCGACCGACACCCGATCCGCCGGTTGCTCGTCGGCACGCAACTCTTCCAGGCGGTGATCGTCGCGACGATCCCGATCGCCCACGCCCTGGACGCACTGACCGTCTGGCACGTGCTCGCGGTGATGCCGATCCTCTCGGCGGCGAACCAACTGGTCTACCCGGCGCAGACGGCCGCTCTCCCGAGGATCGTAGACGAGGCGGAGCTCGTCGCCGCCAACTCGGCCTTCTCCGTCGCCTACCAGGGCTTCGAGATGGTCGCCAACGGCATCGGCGGGGTGATCATCGGCTTCGTCGGCGCAGTCTCGCTGTTCGTGATCGACGCCGCCACGTTCGGGATTGCTGCACTCGTCTTCGCCACACTCGCGATTCCGCCCGCGAACGCGGGCGACGAGAGCACGGCGACCGACGACGGACGGACCGGTGACGGGGTCGAGAGCGGCGGTGGCGAGCCCGCGGCCGACGGCGGAACACCGACCCGAGCGAACGACGCTGACTCCGACGACGAGGGATCGCCCGAAGACGGATCGACGGACGATCACGCAAGCGACACTACACCGCCGGAGTCGGACGGCTACGTCGACCGCCTTCGCGAGGGGGCGGACGTCCTCCGGGGGACCTTCCTGCTCCCGCTGGTCGTGGCGGCGTCGATCCTCAACGTCACCGGCGGGATGGTGATGGCGTCCATTCCGGCGTACGCCGACTCGCTGGCGGTCCCGACTGCGCTCTCCGCGCTCGGCGCCGCGGGCGCGTACGGGATCCTCATGGCGGCCTTCGCCGGCGGGAACTTTCTCGGGGCGCTCGCCGCCTCCGCCGTCTCCGATCGCCCCTTCGGGTACGTCTTCCTCGCCTCCGGATTCGCGACCGGCACGCTCTGGACGGCCGGCCTCCTCGTCGACTGGCTCCCGCTGACCGCCCTCCTGTTCACCCTGGCACTCGTCCCCGTCGGCACCGTCAACGTCCAGATCGCAACCATCGTCCAGACGGCGCCCCCGGAGGCGCTGGTCGGCCGGGTGAGCAGCCTCCTCGGATCGGCCTCGACGGCGGTCGTTCCCGTCGGCGCGCTCCTCGGGGGCATCGTCGCGGGGGCACTGGGTCCGCGGGCCGCGATGGCCGGAATCGGCGTCGCTGGTCTCGGACAAGCGGTCTACCTCCTCGCCAACGCGGAGATCCGGGGGCTTCCACCCGCGGGTGAGACGAGTCTGGACGGGTGACCCCCCACGACTGTGGTCTACGCCGTCTCCTCGACCCCGAGCACTCGAATCCGGATCGACGAATTAGCCGGCGGCGCGCGGGCGGTTTCGTCGCGAGGCGTCGCTAACCACGGTCGTTCCCGCGACGGTGTCGAAGAGGCGCTGACGCCTGTCGGTGCTGGCCATCGTCGCGAGCGCGACCAGGTACGAGAGCCAGCCGAAGGAGAACAGCGCGGGGATACTCCGCAGGAGAGCCTGGGCCGCCGACATCGACCGACCCGACTCGTCGACCGCCCTGATCCCGAGCAGCCACTTGCCGACCGTCCGCCCGTTCCACGTGGCCTCGAGGCCGAAGTTGTATCCGAAGTTGACGAAGGCTCCAAGAAAGATGCCGGTCCCGGAGACGAGTCCGCTCGTCGGGCGGAAAAAGACGAGGATGAAGACGAAGGCCAGCACGAACACGAAACCGAAGTCGACGACCTGTGCAGCGATGCGTTCGAAGACGACGTCTGTCTCGCTTCGGCTGACGGTCGAATGGGGGTCGTGGACACCACCATCGCCCGAACCCATTCGGTGAGTCGACATGATATTGAAAATCCAACAACAGTGTAATAACTGTTACGGAGTACTATCGGGAAACATTAGACCAGTCGGTCGAGAGAGAGAGAGAGAGAGAGAGAGAGAGAGAGACTCGAGGGCAACGCCGGTCGATCAGCGGTTCCGCAGGAGTCGCTCGATGGTGTTGGAGAGGCAGCGAGAAGTTAGACCACGGTCACGCCGATACCGATCCAGAACCACCACGAGATGTGTTCCGGGCTCTCGGTTACGTACACGGATACCGAAAAAACCGAAAAGAGACGGTGAGGACGAGGATACCGGCGAGTTCCTCGACGTGCTGTGAGTCTGAGCCAGACGACACGTCGTCCGGTTCCGTAGCCAGTGGTGCCCGCATGGACTCGCGAAATTATTACAGCATCGATGGATCAAATCCCGTCCGCGTGCTCACCGACCGAGAGGCTGATTGTCGACGAATCGCCCGCCATCCCACCCGAACAGGCCCGAGCGGACGAGCCACTCGATTACCGCAACGATCGCGAAGACGAGTGCCATGAACCCGAGAAAGACGATGGCAAGTCCATCGGGACTCAAGAAGGCCTCGGCCCGAACGTGGTTGGTGATGACCAGACTGTACAGGACGAACGGGCAGACGAGGCCCCGTGCGAGTAACGCCGCGAACGGAACGGCCGTCGCGGCGCCAGCGGCCGCGAAGCCGATGGCGTACCCGGGGACAGTATCCCACAGAGTGCCGTCGATAAGTAACACCATCGTCCCAGTCCCGGCCACGATGCTACAGGCAGCGACCACCGTCCACCGCCTGGATCGGACGACTGGAAGTGACGGGAGATGTCGAATTCGGTCGTCCCCGAGGGCGTATCCGCGTCGAATCACGAATTCGGCGACGCCGGCGGCGAGCAGGAGCGAGAGCCAGAGATACCACGAATCGGCGTACTGCAGGGCGTAAAACGAGCCGTCGACGATCGCGTGCCCGCCCAGCTCACCGGTTTTCTGCGGGGCGGGCGTCGTCACCTCGACGACCGTGACACTCGCGGCGAGCGCGAGCAGGCCACCGCCGGGTACAACGAGTCTCGTGAACACCGAGATGGCCGACGGGATCGCCCCGAGAACGAAGACGCCGGCCGAGAGTATCACCAGTTCAGTCGACGTCACGAACGGGTGGTAGTCGAAAGACGAGAGGAGGGCGACGACGAGGAGGACGTGAGCGAGGCCGCCGACGGCGCCGATCGCCATGGACGGTCGGTCGAGTCGAGGTATCATCGAGAGACAGTGACGGATAGTCGTCGCTGTGGAGTAATTGTTCCTACCGGTCGCCAGGGAGGCGTCGCGCCGAGTTACGTCCCGTGGTCCCAGCTGCCCATGTACTCGCGCTGGGTGTCTGTGAGCGCGTCGAAGTCGGCGACCGATCGCTCCGCGTTCCGATATATGTGAAGATATATACGCGTATCGCTGCACTGTTTGCGTAACGGCCCATGAGTACCGATATCGGCTCGAACGACGCCACCAACCCCGAAGAGCGGATTACGCTCACGAAAGAAGACGAGTGGTGGGTCGCAACCGACGAGCACTCGGGTGTCACCAGTCAGGGGAAAACCAGAGAGTCAGCACTAGAGAATCTCGACGAGGCGGTAGCCGGATACGACGGCGAGGGGCGACCACCGACGCGGGAAGAGCTCGATTCGATCGGTATCGATCCCGAATCCAACGAATCGGGTGACTCGCTCCCCGACGTACTCGAGTAATACGGACGAATGTCGAGGCGGACGTATTCTGGGGACGACGTCATGCGCGTACTGGTCAACAGCGGGCCGTTCTACGTCGATCGCGTGAACGGCGATCACTTCATCCTTCGGTGGGAGCCGCCCGCCGACCACGATTCGGACGCACGAACCGTCCCCGTTCCGCGACACGACGAACTCTCGACAGGAACGCTCAGAAAGGTCGGCTCCCAGGCGGGTATGAAGGACTTTCAGCTGTTTCTCGACTGGCTTGATCGAAATCTGTAAGAAAGCACTCCCGTTCAGCCAGGGGACCGGAACGGTGCTCGCAGACTACGTCCCGTGATCCCAGCTGCCCATGTACTCGCGCTGGGTGTCGGTCAGGGAGTCGAAGTCGACGTCCTCCGCGGCGAGCTTGATCTCGGCGATCTCTTTGTCGAGTTCGTCGGGGACATCGTGGACGCCGGGGTCGTACTCGTCCGCGTGGTCGCGTGCTAAGAGTTCGCGGACGGCGACGGCCTGGACGCCGAAGCTCTGGTCCATGACCTCGACGGGGTGGCCCAGTGAGACGGGGGCGGCGAGATTGACGAGGCGGCCCTCCGCGACGACGTTGAGGCGCCGGCCGTCTGCCATCTCGTAGGCCTCGACGCCGTCTCTGGCCGCGTAGCGGTCCACGGCGAGGTCGTCGAGTGCGTCGAGGTCGATCTCGACGTCGAAGTGGCCCGCGTTGGCCAGCAGGACACCGTCCTGCATCTTCTCGAAGTGCTCTTCGACGATCACGTCGCGGTTGCCCGTCGTGGTGATGAAGACGTCGCCGATCTCGGCGGCTTCGGCCATCGGCATGACGTCGTAGCCCTCCATGTGCGCTTCGAGGGCGCGGCGAGGCTCGACCTCGGTGACGATCACGTTCGCGTTCTGGCCCGCGGCCTTCTTCGCGACGCCCTTGCCGCAGTAGCCGTAGCCGCCGACGACGACGTTCTTGCCCGCCCAGGAGAGGTTGGTCGTCATGGCCAGCGAGGCCAGCGAGGACTCGCCGGTGCCGTGGACGTTGTCGAACAGGCGCTTCATCGGCGTGTCGTTCACCGCGAAGACCGGGTACTCCAGGGCGCCGTCGTCGGCCATCGCGCGCAGGCGGTGGACGCCGGTGGTCGTCTCCTCGCAGCCGCCGACGATGCCGTCGATGAGTTCCGGATAGTCCTCGTGGATCGCGGCGACGAGGTCCATCCCGTCGTCGACGGTAATCGTCGGCTCGAGGTCGATCGTCGCCTCGATGGCGGCGTAGTACTCTTCGTCGTCGACCTCGCGCTTGGCGTAGCTGGTGATGTCGTCGACGTCGTCCAGCGCCGCGGAGACGTCGTCGTGCGTCGACAGCGGGTTGCAGCCCGTGACAGCTACTTCTGCGCCACCAGCCGCGAGCGCCTCGACCAGAATCGCCGTCTTGGCCTCGACGTGCATCGCCATCGCGATGCGTTCGCCGGCCAGCGGCTGGTTTGCCTCGAAGTCCTCGCGGACCGCCTCCATGATCGGCATGTGCTGACGCGCCCACTCCATCTTCCGTCGACCCTCCTCGACGGCCGACTCCAGGTCGTCGAGTTGCGCGGAAATCCGCGGATACGTGCTCATGCTCGAAGTGAGTGGGAGGGGCGCCAAAACCCTACCGACACCGGACGAACCGCGCGACGATCACTCGGCGACCCCGGGTCGACGGCCGGCGTTCCAGGCCCGGGCGAGGACGCTACCAAGAAGTACCGCGAGAAAGAATCCGGGAATCCGGCCGGATTCGCCCGCGTCGCCGAACAACGCGGCCGAGACGACCCAACTGAACGTAATACCAGCGACGGAGACGACGAATACGATCAAGAAGGCCGACCAGTCGGAATCGGTGCCGAGGTACAATCGTAACCCGATTCCGGTGAACAGTCCCATTAGTATGGGAATCGCAGCACCGATCGAGAGGTACTCCCCCACTTCGATGACGCCCTCGACGTGACCGCCGATAAGCAGAAATATAAATAGGGCTATTTCCCGAGCAAGTAAGCTCGAAACGAGCCGCCCAAACAGTGTAGTTCTACCTTCCATTACTGTATGATATATTTTGTACGCGTAGAGAGTTCGATCCTATGATATATTATTGGTTCTGAATAGGTTACGCGATATTATTTGAGCCATTAACAGAGGAAGACCTCATCCTCCGTATATTCGTCACAAATATTACACCCATCACCGGCGAGATACTCAGCAATACCGAGACCCGCTGCCCCTAAACAACCGACAGCCCCCGCAGTCCCACAGCTTAAACCAAGTGCCCCTATCACGAAAAGTACACAACTCAGGTTGAAGTCGACACAATAGCGATCGTGGAAGAACACGCAGTCACTTCCTCCACCGGGATCAAGACACGGACAAGATGTCTCAATTGTGGCCCCGCCCTCATATTCGATTTTCCGGACGTTCATCGTAGAATCGACAGTAATCACCACATCACTATCCGAGTTATTGTCAGAATTGCTGTGCACGTATCCCTTAACTTCCCACTCGCCTGTTTTATATCGTTTCCACAGAATTGCAGCCTGCCTCTCCGACTCCATGACCGATTCGAACGATAGGACGCCGAAATCGTACTCCTCTCCGTCGGCAGCCAAAACGGTCCCCGACCTGTGCTTGCTGTCGGAAATAACCCACCCGTTTTGCTTCAATCGGTTTGAAATTGCTGCTACCATCTTATTATTTGACGCGGTGGAAGCAACCTCCTTTTTCTTTTCACCGGTCCACTCGACCACCTCACGGCCTGAACTTCGAACGGTTCGCCGCTCGTTTTCCGCTCCCCCCTTTTCTACCGTAACACCTGCTAAAGAAGCGCTACCAGCCGTTCCCAATGCCGATAATACAGATCTCCTATTTGGTGTTTTAGCCATATATAGTATTGAAATTATGTACTTAAATAAATAACGGTTTGTAAATATTTATATAGATGATAGTGAGCAGCTATTCGGATAGAATATTCAACGAGGGTGCTGTGGGAGCCGTTCAAAGCACCAACTCTCGTAGGCGTACGCCAATACCGGGATAGAAAACACGTTGTGAACAAGCCGTGCTACGGGCAATTATAGAGGAATTCACACCAGTTCGTAACCGCGATACCGCTCGATCGCTACCCGAGACGACCACCACGAGACGCCGGCGGCCACGCAGATCGTGAGCGCGAGCGAGCCGAGCCGGACCGCGACGATCGGGACGCCAACAGCAGCGAGCGGGTCGTAGACCCACGCCGCGTTGCCGAGAAACGCCGGAAGGCCGACGGCTGACGTGAGCAAGAAGCCGGTGCCGACTCGGCGAAACTGCCCCCAGCCGGTTTCTCCGTACGTCCGGACGTCGCTGAAGTACGTGGGAACGCGTCCGACGGCGTCGGTCGAAACATCGAGTCCCATCGCGAGGGCGACCGCGGTGGTCGTCGCCGCGAACCCGACGCCGACGACCGCGAGCAGGAGCGTCTCCGGCACGGACGCGGCGCTCAGGAGACCCAGCGGGACGAAGCCGACCGCGACGAGGACGACGGCCGTGAGGACCGTGGCGACAAGCGGTCCGACGACGAACGTTCGCGCGTCGGCGGTCGTCAAGAGCAGCGGGAGCGGGCGGTAGGCGCGTCCGACCGGGTCGGTCCCGAACACGACGCCCGCCGCCAGTCCGAGGGCGAGAACGAGCAGCAACGCGAACGGGATCCCGGCGAGTGCGAAGACGGGGAAGCCGAGTACGCCCACGAACACGAGAACGAACGTCGGGTACAACAGTCCCCGCGGATTTCGTCGCTCGACGCGCCACGTCCCCCGGATCACCGTTCGCGTCGAGCGAGAAACGCGTCCGCCGAGCAGCCGATCCAGCCGACCGCGGGCGAGTAGCGATCGAGAGTCGACGGCTCGCGACGTTCCGACTGGATCGGCCAGCCAGTGTCGTTGAGCGGACGCGACCGACACCGAGACGAGGGCCAGCACGATGAGGGAGAGAGTACTGAACGCGGCCAGCCACCGAAGGGCGAGTATCCCCGTCGCGTCGCCACTCGGTCGGAAGAATTCGATCACCGGCGATAGCGAATCGAGTCCGCTTTCGGGTCCGAACCGCGTCGAATCCGAAAACGGGGCGCCGACGAGGGAGGCGATGGCGAAAGTCGCAGCGAAAACGACTACACCAGCCACCAGCCGGACGGAACCGCGAATCCCGCGTCCACCGACGACGTGCGTGACGGCGTGTCGGCCGGCGATACCGCTCGCCGCGCCGACCGCAACTGCGAGCGCCACCATCGCCGGCGTGGCGACGAGAATCGAGAGGGAGAGTACCGGCGAATCGGCAGCCAGTCCGAGACCGACGGCCACGCCGATCGCTGGCGGCCCGATTCTGGCCAACGTTCGCGCGTAGACGAACGTGAGCAAGCCTCCCACCGCCACACGAACGTGGATCGTCGGGAGCAATAGGGCCGGATTCAACCGTTCGAATCGGCGTAGCGTCAGCCGACCGCTTCGCCAGATGACGTCCGCGACCGCGAGCCCGACCAGGAGTCAGGGTGGGATGGGCAGGGACAACTCGGCCGCCAGATACGCGCTTCCGAACGCGTGTGCGAACCAGCCCGCGACGGCCGCGACGGCGAGTCCGAACGCCGGTCCGGACCGGGTGCGGGCGAACTCGCGCTCGTCGCGTCGCCACTCGGCTCGGGCGACCAGGGCGCTTTGGCGGATCCAGGCGGGGCCGATCATCGGTGTTCGTGTCGATTCTATATCCGATCCAATGACTCTTCGCCGTAACAATGTTTGCGTCGACACGGCCGGAGGGCGGCATTCGAACTCGGTGAGCGCAGCGTTGAGAACCGATGAGGACAGCGTTCGGACCCGGTGAGAGCTGCGTCCGTGCTCGCTCCAATGGACGGAGTGACGACCGGAGCGGTCGGTTAGTACGGCTGAATCGCTTCCCTAAAGCATAATCTACGAGAGTAGAAAGTGCGAGTATGTCACTGAAACGGAGTCTCCGCGCCCTCGTTCTGCCACACGAGGCGTTCGACGGGTGGACCCAGGGACTTCGCGTCATCGCCGTCCTCGTCGTCCTGCTATGCGCAGTCAACGGCGCCTCGATCGCGCTCGCCGGCGATGCGGTCGCCGACCAGGTCGCGGAGGGCCACCCCGTCGATATGCCGTCGGAGCCGCGCCAGTCGATCGAGACGGATGCGAGTAACGCCCTCGACGGGGTGACGCCGCGGGCCGCGCTGGCCCCGCTCGCCTGGGTGTTCCTGATCGCGGGGCTTGCCGTCCTCGTCGCGGGTCGTACAGGAACGGACGACGAAGACGTGAGAGTCGCGTTCCGTGACGGAGTTGGCATCGCCGCCCTCGCCGCGGCGCCCGGTCTCCTCCGATACGCCGTCCGCCCGGTCGCGGTCGAGCGGTCGATCGGGGGATGGACGTACATGGAATCGTACGCGAGATCCCTGTACGAGCCTCCGATGGCGGCCGTCTCGCAGCTGTTTCCCGACGGAGCGCTCTGGCTGGCCGTCGTGGCCGTCTCGGGAGTGTGGACGGCCGCCATCGTCTACGGAGGGACGACCGCCTCCTTCGAGACGGGCCGGTGTCGAGCGGCGCTCGTCGCCGGGGTGGCGTTCGTCACGACGACCGCGTCGGCCGTCCTCGGGGAAGGCGGGTGGATCGACGCACCGATCGGTTTCGGCCTCGGATTCGTCGTCGCCGGCATCGTCGGTTTGCTCGGCGCGTCGACGTACATCACGGTGTCGAAGGGGCTCGTCGGTTTCGGCGGGGGCGAGCCGGCAACGCCGCAACCCCGGTACGTCGGACTTCACCGCGCAGGCGCGCTCGTGGCGCTCGCCCTCGGGTTCGTCCTCCTCGACGGGATCGCGTTCGTCTGAGGGCGGGACGAAGAGCGTCTCTATACGCTCTCGCGTTTCGGTCGCTCGGACGTTCTCGCCAGGTCGATACAGGACCGAATCGCGTTCAGCAGCGACTTTCGACCGCCAGCCGAGAGGCCCACCACGAGCCGCTGGCGGCGACGGAGATCGTGAGCGCGAGCGAGTCGAGTGGCACCAGCCGGACTCCCGAGATCGTCGGTCGACGCTCGCTACGAACGTTCAGACGGTCCCCCGAAGTAGTAGATATGACGTACAGTTCAGAAAGTTTATTCGTCAGCCACATCAAGCGATCGTGTGGTGCTGAAACGAAGTCTCCGTGCCCTCGTTCTGCCACACGAGGCGTTCGACGGGTGGACGCCCGGACCTCGCGTCGTCGTCGGCATCGTCGTCGTGGTGTGTCTCGCCAGCGGCGTCTCGATGACGCTCGCCGGCGATGCGGTCGCCGACGAGGTCGAAGGGACCGTCGCCGTCGACAACCCGTATGGGCCGCCGGAGGGGGTCTGTGATGGAGAACGGGCGTCGTTCTACAACTGCGACGCCCCGGAGACGGTCGACCGATCGCTCGGGACGGCCGCGAGCAACGCCGTCGGCGGCGTGACGCCGCGGGCCGCGCTGGCTCCGTTCGCCTGGATGGTCCTGATCGCGGGGCTTCCCGTGCTCGTCGCCGGCCGCGCAGGGAGGGGCGACGGGGACGCGATCGCCGCGTTCCGCGACGGACTTGGTATCGCCGCCCTCGCCGCCGTGCCCGGTCTCCTCCGGTACGCCGCCCGCCCGATCGCGGTCGAACGAGTGGTCGCAGACTGGACCCACCCGGGAACGCTCGACGGCGTGCGGACGGCGGCCGTCTCGCAGCTGTTTCCCGATGGATCGCTCTGGCTGGCCGTCGTAACCGTCTCCGGGGTGTGGACGGCCGCTATCGTCTACGGCGGAGTGGCCTCCGCCTTCGACGTTGGACGGGGGAAGGCGGCGCTGATCGCCGCGGTGGCGTTCGTCTCGACGGCCGCGTCGGCCGCCCTCGCGAACGGTGGCTGGATCGGCGCGCCGATCGGTTTCGGCCTCCTGCTCGTCGTCGGCGGTATCGTCGGTCTGCTCGGTGCCTACACGTACAGTACGGTCTCGAAGGAACTGGAACTCATCGGCTTCGGCGGGAGCGAGACGGTGACGCCGGAACCCTGGTACGTCGGACTCCACCGCGCGGGCGCACTGATCGGGCTCGCGTTCGGGTTCGTCCTCGTCGACGGAATCGCCGTCGTCTGACGCGCGGTACTATCGCACAGGCCCGGACGAGCGTCGCCTGGCTCGTACCTGCCGGTCGAACCGAAACGCCTAGTCGGCGAGTTCGACGCCCGAGATTTCGAAGCGAGCCCCGCCGTCAGACCCCTCGGTAACGCGGATCGACCAGCCGTGCGCACCGACGATCTGTTTGACGATCCCGAGCCCGAGGCCCAGTCCGTCGTCACTCGTCGTGAAGCCGCGATCGAAGATTCGGTCCCGTTCGTCCGGCGGGATGCCGGGGCCGTCGTCCTCGACGTAGAAGCCAAGCGGGAGCGAGCCGATCGCCACGGTGACGCCACGCTCCGGCTCGGTGGCGGTGGACTGGCGGTCGCCGCCACTCCGTGCGAGCGTGTTTCGGGAGTGATCGGCGCGACCGTCGGTCGAACCGTGTTCGACCGCGTTACCGAAGAGGTTCCCGAGGAGCTGGCGCACCCTGTCGGGGTCTGCGAGGATCGTCTGCTCCGTCTCGACGACGAGTTCGGCGTCCGGACTCCAGACACGTCCCCAGGCCGACCGGGAGAGGTCACCCAGCGCGACCGGTTCGAGTTCCTCGATCCGACGCCCCGTGCGCGCAATCTGGAGGAGATCGTCGACGAGCTGATTCGTTCGATCGACGGCGTCCAGGACGTGGGTGACGTGCTCGACGGAGCCCGTCGACAGGGCCAGGTCGGCGTTTCCTTTGATCGACATCAACGGTCCCTGCAGGTCGTGGGAGACGATCTCCGCGAACTCGTCCAAGTACTCGTTCTGCGTGACGAGTTGTTCTTCGCGACGCTTGCGACTCGTCACGTCTCGGAACGTGATGACGATGCCGTCGACGAAGTCGTTCTCGAGGAGGTTCGTCAGGACGCCATCGAACACGCGCGAGGACCCATCCGCTGTCCGGAGGCGGTACTCGAATCGGGCCATCTCCCCCGGCCGATCCAGCAACTCGGCGACGGTTCGACGCGCGTCGTCCCGGTCCTCCGGGTGGACGACGTCGATGACCGCCGTGCCGACCAGTTCGTCCGGATCGTAGCCCAGCGCGTCCTCGACCGCCGGACTCTGATAGGTGATCGTCCCAGTGGCGTCCACGACCGTGATCACGTCCGAGACGTTCTCGATGAGCGCCCGGAAGCGCCGCTCCGCGCGCCGCTCGTCGGTGACGTCGCGGAGCATCACGACGGAGCCCGCACCGCGACGAGTGGTCAGGGTCGAGACGGTCGCGTCCACGATCGCGCCGTCGAGCGCGAACTGACGTTCGGTGGCTTCGCCGTCGAGCAACGCCCGACACTCCGGCAGGACCTGCCCGATCCCCTTGCCGACCGGATCGTCGTCCGCGAGCAACGCCACCGCCGAGCGGTTCGCGTCGGCGATTCGACCGTCCTCGTCGACGACAAGGTAGCCGTCGCGCATCCCTTCGATGACCTGGTCGCGACCGATCGGGATCAGGTCGAGCCACCGGTACTGGTAGATCGCCGTCGCGATCAGCACGCCGGTCGCGCCGAATCCCCACACCGTGTAGTTGACCGCCGTCGCCCCGGAGAACGCGAACACGTTGGCGACGAAGGGGATCACCGGCGCCAGCACGACGAGCGCCGCCTGTTTCTCGTAGACGCCGTCGCCGCGGACGTCCAGGTATTCGAGGAACAACAGGTACGCCCCGAGTCCGGAGAAACTCCAGTTGTAGAAGACGTACACCCAGTAGAGGGCGTGCTGATCGCTGATGATCGGCAGGAGTTCGCCCGCGTACGACCGCGAGACGTAGACGAGTTCGTGGCTCGGGTTCGTGACGAAGAGGACCGCCCAGAACAGGATCGAGAGGTAACAGAGGCCGATACGACGCCACCGGAGCCACGCCGTCCGTCCGGAGTACGACAACCCGAAGTGAAAGAGCCCGACGGACATGATGGAGGCACCGACGTTGATGCTGACCACCAGCCCGAACGATATCGCGCGATCCGTCGCGATGAGGAGTATCCCCTGCGGGATCGTCCAGAGCGAGACGCCGAACAAGAACACGAACAGCGCGGGCACGCTCCGGTCGGACCGCGTCCGCACCAGCAACGCGCCGAGCCCGAGGTTCAACAGCCCCACCAGTACGAGCGTACCCGCGTGTACCGGCGAGAACTGGACCGACATGCCACCACCCAGGGATGAACGGACGAAATAGTTTTGGTATGAATATGTCTGTTGATTCGACACGACGATCGGTTCCGATCGGTCGTCGCCGTCCGGAACGAGGCCATTTGGGACCCGGATCGAACGCCTCGTATCGCTACAGGAGCTCGATGGCCGAGGGTGGGACGCGACAGCCACACGGCGTGATCTGGCTGACGCCGGAACGACGCGTACTCGAACGGGCGTCCGTCCGCGTACGGACCATTGGTCGTCGCTCTCCGGCACGATTCGACCGCGGATTTATCATCCCTCACCGCGTTTTCTCGGCCGATGACCGACGCCGACAGACGTCCGATAGACGAGACGGTCAGTTCCGTACTCGCCGCGCATCCGGTGACCGTCGGGTACCTCTTCGGCTCGCACGCCCGGGGCGAGGCCGACGCACGGAGCGACGTCGACGTGGCCGTCGCGTTAGAGGACTGCCACCCGGGTGATTCCGGTCACGCGGATCGACTCCTCGCTCTCGGTGTCGACCTAGCGGTCGCGTTCGGAACCGACGACGTCGACGTCGTCGATATCCGGTCCGCGGCGCCGTCTGTCCGCCGATCCGTCTTCTCGAACGGCGTGCGGCTCGTCGGAAGCAAATCGGATGCCGATCGACTGCGAGACGGACTGCGTACCGACGATACCGATCCACGATCTCCCGCGGAACGTTTCGACGAGGCGCTCGCAGCTGTCGACGAACACCTGGCATGACGTTCGCCGACGACGACGTCGAACGGATCGTCACCGCGGTCGAAACTATCGAGGAGAGTCTCGCGATCTTGGCGGAGAAACAGGCGATTCCGCGAGAGCGGTATCTCACCGAGACGGAGACACAGGACGTCGTCGAGCGTCGGTTCGTCAAACTGACCGAGGCCACGCTCGACATCGCCAGAACGATCGTTGTCAACGAGAGTGGACGCAGACCGGAGAGTAACCCGGCAGCCATGATCGATCTGGGCGCAATCGAGGTCTTCGATCGGTGTGAGACGGCAGAGATGGCCCAGGCGGCGCGCTTTCGCAACGTTCTCGCGCACACGTACGGCCGATCCATCGATCACGACGACGTCTACGACGCGCTGTGCGATCTCGAACGATATCGGGACTTTCTGTACGACATCAAGGCGTATCTCGACGAAACGGGTGCGCTGTGAACAGCCGTTCGTTCCCGAGAGCGCGTTCGGTGCACGAAGACTGACGGTGATCTGCCGTAGGTCGAAGAACGACCGTATGGAAGCCGCCGCTCTGACCGCTTACAGGATCTCGATCGACGACGGCGGAACGCGACAGCCACACGGCGTGACCTGACTGACGCCCGGTCCGGTGATCGTGACGCGAGATGTGGGTCCCTGGTTCGCGGCCGAACCCCACGGTTCGAGTCGTTCGACGACCGACTCGGTTCAGCGTCGTGGCGTGGCGACGGAGCAAGATTGAAGTTCGAGGAATTCGAACTAGCCGGTGATGGGTCCCGCCCCCGCAGCGACGATCCCACCGGGGGATATCGAAACCGAGATTAACCAGCTCGCGACCGTCGGTCGGCTACTCGAACAGCCGGAATTGGCCCGCGTCTACGTCTACGTGTGCTACTTCGGGCCGGTCACCAGACCGCAGATCGAGGATGCGCTCTCGATTCCGAAGACCACGGTGTACGATCACGTCGAGACGCTCGAATCACTGGGTGTCGTCGACCTCGACGGTGATCGACCGGTCGACGTCACCGCGAGTCCGGTTCGGATCGACGCGGACGGGAGCACGATCACGCCGACGATTCTGCACGCGGTCGCCCGCCAGGAGATCGACGACGATATCGCGTACTTCGTCGAGCGTCACGGCGTCGGGAAACTCGCCGCCGCCGTCCGGGAGGCCGGACGCCACTACGCGGGGCGAATCACGCAACGGACGGCAGCCGAACCGCTCGGCGTTCCGACCGGTGAGGCGATCCGGATCGTACTCGCGCTCGAACCGGTCCTCGCGGCTGGCCAGACGTCCGACCCGCACTTCGACGCGATGTTTCCCGACATCGCCGACGAGATCGACTGCCGGAACGAGATCGACGTCTCGAACCCCGAGACCCAGACCGAGTAGTCCAACGGGGACACCGCACTCGATTTTGAAGGGACGAGAACGTGACTGCGACCGGAGTAGCGAAGTCGTCCCGCAGCCGTTCAAATGGATCGCATCTGTCGGCACCAGTATCGAACCGGAAAGAGATGCAGAATCACTCGCCGCCGTCGGCAATCGGGCGCGTTCGGTAGTTGTCAGCGTCCCCACCGAGGTCTTCTGCGAGCGCTTTGCGGAGTGTCTCTCCCTGTTCCTCCATCGCGTCCCGGAATTCGTCGAGTTCTTCGTCAGTCATGGGTTCCGTCTGATGTCGTGCCATTCCTCGAACCTCTTTACGTACCGTTCGCCGTGCTGGGTCAAGTGTTCTTCGGCGCTCGTGAGCGCATCGTTCGCTGGCATCGGTGGGAAGATTTCCGGCGACCGTACTTTCTCTCCATCTCGGTAGACGTCCATGTGGACACCCTCAACGGTCACGTCGTGACCCTGTTCGCCTGCCGGATCGTGGTCGAATCGGACGACTTCCGCCCAGCTCCCGCCCAATCTGTACTCAAGTTGCACCACGAATCGGGTCACTATCCCGTGATCGTGGCTATAGCCGATTCGACGCCGAACGCGGAACTCCAGTGGCGTCGTGAACACTCGGTCGTAGTCTCTGGGGCCTTCGCTCATCCGCATCTCACCCACACCGGACGGGGACTGCATCGACCGCTCTACTGTCTACGCGACTTTCGTACTGCAGCCCGCCACGTATCTTGCGGACGATATCACGAACGTACCCGTCTGTTGTGGCGACAACACCGGCCCCTACCAATCCGCCGTGCCAACGTCGTACGGGTAACATCTCCACCGCGAGCCACAGAGAAGCGCACCGACCGCACGCTATATCGAGAGTAATTTCTGACATGGTACATATACACGTTCATCGTTAAATAATAATTGAATTCAATTCCCGACGGATACAGCGCTTACGTGTCCTATGGTTGACCACGAGACAGTACCCACTAGCTTCTAGACGCTGCAACCAGAGGGCATACGATCAAACAACCCCGGGGGACTGAAAGGACCAAGGGCTTTCTACCGGGGGCCGTGAGGGGTTCATTTTCGTCCACTCTCTCATCAACCACACCGACCGCCAACTCACGACCCGATCGAATCCCCTCGCGTCGCCTACAGGATCTCGATCACCGAGGGCGGGACGCGACAGCCACACGGTGTGACCTGACTGACGCCCGGGCCGGCGACCGTCACCCCGAGGATGGGGCCGCCACACCGCGGGCAGTCGGGCGCCCACTCGGGTTTTCGGGGGTAGCCGTACGCCTTCCACGCCGGGACGTCGTCGCCGTCGTCTGATTCGGTCGCGTTCGCGTCGGCGTCGTCGGATTCAACAGCGTCAGGTTCGCCCACGTCGGATCCGTTCGCACCGCCCGCGGGCGTCACACCGCCACCTCGGCCAGGGCGGCCGCTCCCGGCGGATCGGGATCCTGGTCGTCGGAGTGGTCGGTCGGTCCTGGACGGATGGTCGGCCCCGTTCGAGGCGTCCGTGGCGCCGGACGGGGCGTCCGTGACGACGGTGGCCCCGGACGCGTTGCCGGGTCGGTCGCCGGGTTCGCCGGTTCGGACTCGGCGCTAATTCTGTCGAAAAACGGGCCGAGATGGCCCGAGTCGAGCGTTTCGCTGTCGGGATGCTTATGGTGGTGTGTACTGTAGTCGGTCATGCTTTCACTCCCATCTATGGGTTGGAAGCATCGTCTCGGGTGCTACCTCACCCGGGGCATTCTCGGCGCTGCCCCTGACGACGGAGAGAGACGGGTGCTTCCAACACGGCCTTCGATCGGTTTTATCTTATAGCTATCGCTAATTATCGGATTGGAGAGAGTATTTTACGAATTTAGAACGAGTTGGTGAAAGTACTTAGATAGTACACCCGCTACCGTTCTACGGCTTAGTTTGTGGACAGGGCCCGCACCGACGGAATGCCACGCGACGTTCGGCTTGGTCCTGGGCGCTCTTCAGAAATCTAGATCAGTAGGCGAGATATCCTTCAGTATCGTCAGATTTGCCCTTCATAGAACGCTAGAATAAACTGTGCGATGCAGAATTCCTTTGTTCCTTCGATAGAGTATGTTCACTATCGATGGTATTCAGGGCAGGCGACGTTTCTCGGCGGACCATCCTGGTGGCGGTGGTCCTCGCCGGAATTCTGCTGGGCGGTGGTATCGTGGCGGCCGACGGGGCATTCGCGGCCGGCGACGACCGGGTCGATAGTGATAACGGGTCGGCAACCGAGGTCGGGTCGAACCCGGCGGCGGACGTCGAGATCGATCAGGCGTTACAAGAATCCGATGGTGAAGTAGAGGCGATCGTCCGGTTCGAATCGGCCGATCTGGCGAGCGTCAAGGCGAGTTCGAACGCGGTCGAGACGCTGAAGACGAAAGCGAGTGCCTCGCAGGCACCACTAAAGCGTTACGCGGCGGGGACGGACGGCGTGACCGTGGAGAACGACTTCTGGATTACGAACGCGGCGCTCGTGACGGTGGATACGGAGCAGGTGGCGCTGGAGGAACTGGCACGAATCGACGGGGTGGCTGGCATACAACCAAATTACGAGGTCCAAGCCGCGGTGACGCAATCGACGGGACTTTCTGGGTCAAATAAGACCGGACCTGCCAACCGACCGAACTCTACATCACCGGTAAACGCATCTACATCAGTAAATTTATCCGCGTCCGGAAATCCAACCTACGGCCTCGAACAGATTTCCGTACCCGAGGCATGGGATGAATTCGGGACGAAAGGAGGCGGCGCAACGGTCGCCGTTCTCGACACTGGGATAGACACCGAAAATCACAACGACCTTGACCTCATCGACGACGGCTGGAAAGATTTTATCAATCACCAATCATCGCCGTACGACGACAACGGCCACGGAACGCACGTGTCGGGAACGGTTGGAGGCGACACGACCGCGTACAACGAACAGTACGGCGTTGCACCGGACGTAAGATTGCTCCATGGGAAGGTTTTGGCGAGTGATGGCAGTGGTTCAACGTCGGGCATTCTGGAGGCGATGGAGTGGGCGGCCGATCATCCAGCCGACGTCGATGTCATCTCGATGAGTCTCGGAGGGAATCGGTACGACGACAGTTACGTCAAGGCCGTGAGAAACGCGAACGCCAACGGCGTCGCCGTCATCGCAGCCGTAGGTAATGACGGCGAAGGCACCTCGGGATCGCCCGCAAACACCAACGAATCGCTCGCCGTCGGCGGCACCGACTGGAATGCTGACATGTACACGAATTCGAGCGGAGAAGTCGTCTATCGACACTATTTTGACTCATATGGGTCTGGGGACCCCAATAGCTGGATCGTTCCCGACGTTACCGCTCCGGGAGTCGGAGTATTCAGTTCTATTCCAGGTGGAAACTACGACTACTTTACCGGGACATCGATGGCAACGCCACATGTTTCAGGGGTGGCGGCGCTGATGGAGTCGGCGACGAAAGAGGATCTCACGCCGACAGAGATACAAAATGCCCTAACAGAAACGGCCTGGAAACCTGCAGGTGAACCACCCGAGCAAGACACCAGATACGGACACGGGATCGTCAACGCTACCGCTGCGATCCAAGAGGTGACTAGCGGAAGGGTCGAGGGCACAATCTCAGACAACAAAACAGGAGAACATATCGAGGGTGCGACCGTAGCAATCGAGGCGGTTAACGACGACTGGAGTACCACCGCTGAGACGAATCCCGACGGAACGTACGTAGTGGAGAACGTCCCGGCGATTCGCAATTACACCGTCATCGCCTCCGCCGATGGGTACGAAGAGAATTCGGCAGAAGTCAGCCCGCGCGGAATGGAAACCGTGACCGCCGACGTCTCGCTCGACGGCAATGCGTCCGTCTCCGGGACGCTCACCGACGCGACCGAGGTGTCGCAGGCGGCTCTCCCGAACGCCAGCGCTGAGATCGCCGTCACCTACGAGAACGGCTCTTCGTTCTCCGTCTCGACGGAGGCTGACGGCGACGGAGCGTTCGAACTCGACGGCGTGAAAGGCGGTTCTCAGATCAACCTCACCGTCGACGTTCCCGGGTACGAGACCAACACCACCGAATCGATAGACATGCCTAACCCCGGTGTGAAAGACCTCGGCACGATCCAGCTCACCGGGAACGCGACACTCTCCGGAACGATGACGGACGGAGACGGGACACCACTCCCAGAAGAGACGGTTACGGCCGAAACCGGATCGCGAACCTACGAAAGCCGAAGCACGTCCGACGGGAGCTACGCCATATCGCTCCCTGGAACCAGGGCGACGTACAACGTCTCGGTCGACGCCGAGGGCTTCGCGCCGTGGAACGAGTCGCTCACGATCGACGGAGATCACACCCAAAACATCGAGCTGGAAGCCACGACCGTGCTCACCGGAACCGTCACCGATTACGAGACCGAAACCGGACTCGCCGGAATCGAAGTCGCCGTCGAGGACGCCGGCGAGACGGTGGCAACCGCGGCGACGGCGGCGGACGGGGCGTACAGCGTGGGCCTCCCGCAGAACGGAACGTACAACGTCTCCATCGACGCTTCGGGATACGATAGCTGGGAGCGAACGGACCTGACGGTCGACGGCGAGTACTCCCTGAACGCCTCGCTCTCCGGCGATGCAAACGTCACGCTGGACGTTGGTGACCAGATCTCCGGCGCACCGATCGAGAACGCGACGGTCGCGCTCGAAAACGAGACCGTCGGTACCTACAACGCATCGACCAACGCGACGGGTGTGGTCACCGTGGAGAACGTCTCCAGCGCCTACAACTACACCGTCTCGGTCGACGCCACCGGCTACGAGGCGAACGTATCGACGCTGGAGGATCTCTCGGCCGGCGACAACCCGCAGGGGACGGTCACCCTCCGCGGCGACGCCGTCGTCGAGGGGACCATCACGGACGAAGCGGCGACCGAACCCCTCCCGAACGCTACCGTGACCGTGACGTATCCCGACGGGACGACGGCCGTCGGATCCGCCGAAACGCCCGATAACGGCACGTTCCGGATCGAGGGCGTGCCGGGCAACGGGTCGACGTACGGCGTTAGTGTGACCGCCGATGGCTACGAGCCGCTCACGGACACGAGCGTGCAAGCGAACGAGTCGGAGATCGTCAGCTTCGACCGGACGCTCGCCGGCAACGCCACCATCACCGGCACCGTCACCGACGCCCACTCCGGCGAGGGGCTCGTCGGTGCGCCGGTGACCGTCACCTACCCGGACGGCGAGACGGCCATCGTCGGAACTGAAACCGTTGGCGGGGACGAGAAAGCGACCACGGCTGGCGAGTTCACCGTCGCGAACGTCCCCGGCACGGGCGCAAACTACTCCGTCAGCGTGAACGCGACGGGCTACGACGCGGCGACGAACGACTCGGTCGCCGTGGCGTCGAACACCACCGCGACAGTCGACTTCGCCCCGACCGGCGCGGCGACGATCCGCGGTGCCGTCGTCGATAGCGTCTCGGGTCACCACCTCGCCAACGCGACCCTGACGGTCGACTACCCCGACGGGGGAACGACGCTCGGGCCAAACGAGACGAGCGACGGCGGGCGATTCGCGATCGCGGACGTCCCGGCGACGGGCGCCGAGTACACGCTGAACGCCAGTGCGGCCGGGTACGAGGAGTACAGGACGAACCTCACCGTCGAACTGGGGTACAACGAATCCATCGCCGTCGAGATGGTCGGCAACGCCTCGATCTCCGGCACCGTGAACTCGACCGCGGGCGCACTCCTCGAGAACGTCTCGATCAGCGCCGAGACGACGGCGGGGGCGAGCTACCCCGCAGAGACCGACGCGAACGGCACCTACACCGTCGAGAACGTGGCGGGCACGGGCGCGAACCACACCGTCGCGTTCGACCACCCGATCTTCCGGGACGCGACGCAGAACGTCTCCGAGCTGACCGACGACGTCGGGGACGTGAACGCCACGCTGACGCAGAAAGCGCGCTACTTCGGCGTGCGTGACTTCACGGCACCCGACTCGGCCACCGTCGACAGCGGCCTGGACGTCTCCGCGACGATCCCGAACCGGGGCACCGACGACTGGAACGACTCCGTCCGACTGCTCGTCAACGGGACCGAGACCGGGACGCAGAACGTCTCGCTCAATGCCACCGACGACTGGCGCACGGACGAGAACGCGACGATCACGTTCACGCACACGCCGGCCACGACGGGCGAGGCGAACTACACCGTCGCCACGGCGAACGCGTCGGCGTCGACGAACGTGACCGTCGAAGAGTCGTCCGGCGGCGGACTCCCGCCAGCACCGCCGTCGTCGTCGGGATCCGAGGCCTCGCTCTACCTCGTCGACACGACCCTCGACACCGACGAACTCGCAGTCGGCGAGACGGGATCGGTCACGGCGACGGTGAGCAACACGGGCGACGCCGAGGGCGAGGGGGAGTTCGAACTCACCCACGACGGATCGGTCCTCGATACGGTCAGCGTCACCGTGCCAGCAGGCGAACGCGTCGACGCGACGCTCCAGTTTACCTTCGACGACCCCGGCGAGTACGACCTCGCCGTCGACGGCGGTACGATCGGCGGCGAAGGGGTCGGAACGGTCACCGTCACCGAAGCGTCGGCGGAGCCAGTGGGGGAGACCGACGGGAACGAGTCCGCGTCGACCGACGATGTCGACACCCCTGACGGCGGTGACAGCATCCTCGGTTTCACGCCGGTCGCCGCGCTCGTCGCCCTGGCAGTGACGGTCGTCCTGACTCGACGGCAATAACGGATCATCGGACGCCGTCGGGCAGGAGAGCGGTTCAGTATACAGATCGGCGTTCGCCTCACGCTGCTCTACCACTCGGGTGCGGTTTCGGGACTCGTCGAACCGAGCCCGTGCGAAAATATCCCACACCTATTTGTTCGATGGTTCGAATGATCAGGTGATGCGACGGTCGCGGGTGTGGGCCGGAATTCTCGTCACGATTCTACTCGTCTCTATCGTCGGTACCCTGTCGGCCCCGGCCCCACTCGCGCAGTCGTCCCCGCATACGGCCGGGAGTGGCGCCCAGACGCTTCCCCAGGCCTGCCAGAACGCCAGCGCTTCGCTGACCAAGCCGAACCAGACGTCTGGGACGTTCTTCTACCCGTGGTACGGCGACGACGCCCACTGGAGCGACCAGGACCACGATCCACCCGACACGTGGTACGCGAACTACACGCCAGATCTCGTTCCAGGGTACCAACCCGAGATCGAACTGTACAACAGCACCAATCGGAGCGTCAAGCGCTGGCAGTTCGAGAAGATGCGCCAGGCGAACATCGAGGTCGCGATCTCGTCGTGGTGGGGACCTGGCAGTCGAACGGACGAGAATTTCGACACCATCGTCGACGAGATCATGCCGAGTGCGACCAATCCGCACCGAAATCTGAAGTGGGCGATGTACTACGAGAAGGAGGGGCCGGGATACAACAGCTCCGATGACTTCGACGATCCACCGGTCGACGAGATCGTCGACGACATCGAGTACATCAAAGCGAACTACGCCGACAGCCCGTACTACTACACGATCAACGGCTCGCCAGTGGTGTACGTCTACGGGGAGATAACGGACGACGGCGACCTCCAGGAGGGAGAGAACACCACGTACCCGGAGCGCTGGCGCCGAGTGAAGAACCAGACCGACGTCCACGTCGTCCTCAAGGTCAACGGGGATATGGCCGCGACGGAACCGGGGATCGACGGCTGGCACCAGTACGCACCGGCGAACCGGTTGGGAACCCAGCCCGACTCGGGCTACGTCTCGCCCGGGTTCACGAAGCCACATCCCGAAGACGCACCGTTCCTCGAACGCAACGCGACCGAGTACGAGACGGCGATCAACGACCTCGTTGACTACGACCTCTCGCACCTGCTGGTCCAGACGTGGAACGAGTACCACGAGGGGACCCAGATCGAGCCCGCCCAGCGGGTCCACCACAACGACTCCGGCACGTTCACGCCCCGAAACGCCTCGTACAACGATACCTACGTCGACATCACGGGCGAAGCCTTCGCAGACGTCGTCCCGGCGGGTCTGACAGCCGAAATTTCTAACTCGACCGAGCGCTTCAACCAGAGCACCGTACCGATCACGATCGAGGGGTCGAGTCCGTACGATGCATCCTACCGGGCGTACCTCTCGGTCGACGATGGTCAGTTCCAGGCGCTCGGGTGCGACGGGACGACCTCCGACGGCGCCGGTCAGTTCGAGACGAACCGGACGCTGACCGACGGCACGCACACGCTCACGACGTACGTGCGCGATGGGGACGACGATACGTCGACCGACAGCAATCGATCGATCACCGTCGACACGACGCCGCCCGAGACGACGCTCTCGACGAACCGGACACTAACCGACGGCTGGACGAACCGATCGGTCGAAGTCACCCTCCAGGCGACGGACGCGACGACCGGCGTCGAGACGACGGTCGTCAGTGTCGACGGTGGTCCAGACACCACGTACAGCGGTCCGATCACCCTGTCGGCGAACGGGACTCACGAAATCTCGTACTACAGCACCGACGAACTCCAGAACACGGAGGCGGTAACGAACACGACTATCGGTATCGACCGCGGGGCACCTGAGACAACGCTCTCTACGAACCGCACGCTGACCGACGGCTGGACCAACGGGTCGGTCGCGGTCAGCCTTGATGCGACTGATTCGACATCGAACGTCACCGAGACCCTCGTCAGCGTCGATGGGCAGCCTTTCAGCACCTACAGTGAACCGATCACCCTGGCGAAGAGCGGAACGCACATCATCTCGTACTTCAGCACCGACGAAGTCGGTAACGCAGCGTCCATCACGAACACGACCGTTGGGATCGACCGCGAGGCACCCGAGACGACGCTCTCGACGAACCGGACACTGACCGACGGCTGGACGAACCGATCGGTCGAAGTCACCCTCGACGCGACGGACGCGACGACCGGCGTCGAGACGACCGTCCTTCGCAGAGATGGGGGCGCGTTCGACCCGTACACCGGACCGGTGTCGCTCACGGCGAACGGCACTCACGAGCTGGCGTACCACAGTGTCGATCGGCTCGACAACACGGAACCGACCGCGAACGCGACGGTCGGAATCGACCGAGGATCGCCGACGATAGTGAACGCGACGGCGTCGAAGCGAGGGGATCTGACGCCCGGTGAGGCGTTCACGCTCACCGTCGAGGTGGCCGATGACCAAAGCGGCGTCCACGCCGTCAAGACGAACGAGACAGCCCTCCGAGAGGCGGACGGGAACTGGACTGCGACGGTCGAAGCGCCCGAGACCACTGGCAACCACACGCTCTCCGTGGCCGTCACCGATACCGCCGGGAACCGAAACGGAACGACGCTCAACCTCACCGTCACCGCCGACGACTCGGGCGGTCCCGGCTTGCCGCCGCCACCGCCGGAATCCGACCCGGAACCGTCGCTTTCGGTCCGAGAGACGAGCCTCGACACGCCGGAGATCGACGCCGGGAACTCGATCGCGGTCACCGCAGTCGTCGCGAACACCGGTGACGCCGCCGGCGACCGCACGCTCGAACTCGCACTCGACGGATCGGTAGTCGGGACGAGGACGGTCTCCGTCCCGGCCGGCGAACGCGTCGAGGCGAGGCTCGAACACGCCATCGACGAACCTGGCACCTACGAGGTCAGCGTCAACGGCGAGGCCGTCGGGACGGTCACCGTCGAGGAGGCGTCGGCGGAATCGCCGGCGGAGACCGACGAGAACGAATCCGAGTCCACGCCGGCCGGCGACGGTTCCGACGGCGGTGACGGCATCCCCGGCTTCACACCGGTCGCCGCGCTCGTCGCGCTCGTCGTTCTCGGAGTGGCACTCCGCCGGCAGTAACGATTCGCGACGGGCGCCACAGCCGGTGATTCGACTACCGTACAACCTCACGATGTGCTTCCCGTTCGGCACCCCCAGTTAACCGGTGACGTTCGAACCGGCGAGGCGGACGGTTTCGGCCTTCAGAAACTGCAACTGGCCCGCACCTTCGAACCCTTCCCGTAACAGCGCCGTCGTACCATCACGCGCTACTGTGTCGGTCTCCTGCAACGGCAACCGACGAAGCAATACCAGTATTCACCGATTTGAGTTTATCTCCGCTTGATATATGTATCGTAAATCCAGACACCTGCAAATATGAATCCGAAGTAAACCCCTACCGCGAGTAGCTGAATGAGAATATCGATACTGCCCATCGGACCCAGTAGTAGTGGACCACGTGCCATAATACTACTATCCATATAGTAATACTATACCTTCTCATTCGTCGTCGCTACTCCCGGGACTACGTCGACAGCGATGGACGATCGGCCGACCGGATAGGCAGCATCGCTCCTCCGAACGGTGCCGGAAAGCGGCCCGTACGCCGGCCGCTGCTATTGAGTCGACGAATGGGGAAAACGCGCGCGTTCGATCCGGTGGGACCGGGATCGGTAGTGGGGGTGCCTGCAACAGGATGCGCGCGGAGCGTGGACTGTGATGCTAGTCGGCAGGGTGTACTGTCGTCGCTCGTTACTCGTCTTCGTCGTCAGCGTCGCCGTCGTCACCCGGCGATCCTCCGTGACCCGGTGGGCCGCCCTCGTCGTCGCCGTCATCGTCGCCATCGTCGTCATCGACGTGGTCCGGCGGACCCTGGCTGCTCTGATTGCCGCCTGCGTGGTCCGGCGGACCGGCGTGGTCGGGCGCGTTACCGGGGTTGTTGTCGTGGACGAACTGGGAGACGATGAGCCCGAACGGGCCGTCGGCTTCGTCCTTGTTCTCCTGGATGAACTGCGACAGGATCTGGCCGAAGCCGACGTCAGTCGCCTCGTCGTCGGCGTCGAGTTCGACCGTCGTCGACGCGGACGCGTTGTCAGCGGTGGCCGTGACGGCGATCGTCACGTCCGACTCCGGCGCGGGCAGGGCGACAGTCCCGTTCGCGTCGGTCTCGTAGGTACCGACGCCCGCGTACCCTTCGTCGTCCGATTCGTTGTCTTCGTCGGATTCGTTGTCGTCCGCGTCGTCATCGTCCGAGTCGTCCGCGAGCGTGACGTTCACGGAAGCGTTCTCGACCGCGCTCCCGTTCGCCGTCACGTGGACGACCGGGTCGCCGTCGGTATCCGAGACGGCGACCGACAGCTCGTTCGTCTCATCGGCCGCCGCAGCCACGCCGAGCGGCGCCAACGCGGCGACGACGAGCAGGGCCGCCAGCGCAGCAGCGACGGGTGCGTTGATTCGATTCATTGCACTCGATAACACTCGCGAGTCCCGGATAAAGCCCCCAAGCAGTTCGTTCCGTTTGAACTCGTACAGGACGGTCCGAGAGACGACGAAAGCGTTTATAACGGAATCTGAACGTTCAATAGAGGGAGACTGACACGCTATCGCGGGGTCGAACGACGGCTCTGAATGCGGACGATCCATCAGCAGCCGACCCGGACGGCGATCGATTCGCCAGTAGGCGAGACGAGCGACACTCGGTGCGGCCAGCAGGTGAAACGGGCGGCGATCGATCACCAGTGGGCGAGACGAGCGGCGTTCACGTCGCCCGAGAACCCCAGTTCGGCGTCCGCCGTACGATGGTCAGGACTCGGCGCGCTCGACGAGCGCGGCTGCCTCGGCTGCCGCGCGCTCGCGGACGCGATCGGCGTCGAGCGTCCGCACATCGCGATCGCGCATGAGGACCCGTCCGTCGCAGACGGTGTGTCTGACGTCGCTCGCCGCGGCGGCGTACGCCAGGTGGCTCACGAGGTCGTGGTGTGGCGTCAGGTGGGGCCCGGAGAGGTCGATCACGGCGAGGTCGGCGGGTGCACCGGTCTCCAGCCGACCGGCCGGGAGGCCGATCGCTTCGGCGCTGCCGGCGGTCGCCATCTCGACGACGTCCGCGGCGGCGACGGCGGCTGCGTCGTCGGCCGCGAGCTTGCCGATCATCGCCGCGTCGCGCGCCTCGTCTAACAGAGAGAGGTCGTTGTTCGACGCGGCGCCGTCGGTGCCCAGTCCGACCGTCACGCCGGCGTCGAGCAGGGCCTGAACGGGCGCCATCCCGCTCGCGAGCTTCATGTTCGAGGCGGGGCAGTGGATCACGCCGGCGCCCGTCTCCGCCAGGAGGGAGATCTCCGTCTCGTCGACGTGGACGCCGTGGGCGAGGAAGTCCCCGGGTTCGAGCAGGCCCAGCTCGCGGGCGTATTCGAGCGGGCGGACGCCGTGTTCCTCGACGATGGGTGTCACCTCGTCGTTGGTCTCGTTGGCGTGGAGGTGGATCGGAACGCCCGCATCGCGCGCTTTCGGGACGAACTCCTCGTAGATTGCCTCGCTCACCGTCGTCAGCGAGTGGGGCATGAAGGCCGTCCGGACGCGGCCGTCGGCGGCGCCGTCGAACGCGCGGGCGAATTCGAGCCCCGTCTCGGCGTCTTCGCGCGCGTCCTCGTGGTCCTTCCCGACGGAGATGACGCCGTGGCCGAGTCTGGCGCGAACGCCGGCGCGGTCGACGGCGTCAGCGACGCGATCCATCTCGAAGTACATGTCCGCGAAGCCGGTGATCCCCGCGCGGACCATCTCCAGCAGGCCGAGTTCCGCACCCGCCTCGATCGCCTCGGGCGTGAGTTCCGCCTCGGCCGGCCAGATGTCCTCGGACAACCAGGCATCGAGGGGTTTGTCGTCCGCGTAGCCCCGAAGGAGCGTCATCGCGACGTGGCAGTGGCCGTTGACGAAGCCAGGCGTGACGAGCGCGTCCGTCGCGTCGAGTACGGTGTCGGCGTCGTCGCCGAGGTCGGGACCGATCGCTCCGATCTCGCCCGTCTCCTGGTCGACGAGGACGTCCGCGCGGTCGACGGTCAGGTCCGGTCGGAGGACCCGGCCGCCGGTGAGTGCGAGCGTAGACATACCCCGTCGTTTCGCCCACGGGCGCCTTAGCGTGTCGGTCCTGGACCGACGGCGATAACGGATCATCGGACGCCGTCGGGCGGGAGAGCGGCCGGGCGTCCTGCCTGGGCCGTCGCGTGGCACCGACGCGACCGCAGATGACAACATGGGAAGATTTACCGCGGCCAGGACCCTCGAGGCGCGTATGAACGATCGGTCGGGATCGGACGAGGCGTCGGGGAGTACTGCGACACGCGATCCCACGTCGGAACCACCAGCGAACGAACCGAACCCTGCGACAGCCGAATCCGATCGAACCACGACGGGCGAATCCGATCGAACCACGACGGGCGAATCCGAGCCGACCACGACGGACGATGCCGATCCCGAGACGGTCCGACGCTGGGCGATCCTTTGTGGTCTCCTCGGCGTCGCCACGCTGCTGGTCGCGCTCGCCACCGGCGTTCAGGGTCCGATCGGTGAAGCGATCGGCGCGGCCGTACTCGGATGCGCGTTCGTCGGGGTCGCCGTCCTCGGCCCCCGTCGAGCGCCCGGTGCCCTCCAGGCGCTGGCCAACGGCTGGGCCGAGCACCGACGGTACACCGGCGGGGCAGCCGGGCTCTTCTTCCTCGGCGTCGCCGGCGGGCTCGCTCTGGGCGCAACGGGCGTGAACCTCCTGCAGCTCATCACCGAAGTCACCGGACAGGACCCCTTCGCCGGAATCGAGGAGAGTGACCTCACCGCCTGGTGGTTCGTCCAGAACAACACGATCCCGTTTCTCGTCTCCATCGCGGGTGCCGTCTCGCTGGGGCTCCTGTCGGCGTACGTCATCGGGTTCAACGGCCTGCTGGTCGGCAACGTCGTCTGGTTCACCGGCGGCCTCGTCGGGGTCGATTACATCCTCGTCGGGCTCCTTCCACACGGTATCTTCGAACTGACGGCGCTGTTCGTCGCCGCCGGCGTCGGCTTCCGTATCGTCCATCGGCTGGTCGCACGCATCACCGGTCGCCGCGAGGCGTTCGTCACCCGGGCGTACCTCCGCCGGACCGCCGCACTCGTCGTCTTCGCCTGGTTCCTGCTCGTCCTCGCGGCGTTCGTCGAGACGTACGTCACCAGCCCGCTGCTCGAAACGGTGTTCGCCGAGCGCCTCGAGGGACTGGAAACCGCGTAGCGTCGTCGAGGTCACGTTCGCGACCCGCTCTCGGTTCGCGGCCCCCAGTACGCTCGCGCGTCGGGGGTGTGTATCTAACCGTTCGAAACGGTCGGACCACCGGGGGAGCCGTTCGAAACGGTCGAACCGTCAGGAGAACCGTTCAAAACGGTCCAAACGCTCGAAACGGGCACCAACGGTCTCCCGGGTTTTACGTCCCTCGTCGGTACGGTCAGCCCGCATGAACCGACGAACCTTCGTAACCGCGACCGCGGGCGGTATCGCCCTGACAGCCGGCTGTACGAGCTCACTCGACGGATTCGGCGGCGGAGAGCGCGGCACCGTCCGATTCTACGTGAGTGACGAGCCGAATCGCATCGACGACTTCGAGACGCTCGACGTGACGGTCTCCGCGGTCGCGTTCAAGCCCGCGGGCGAAGACGACGAATCGGGCGGCAACGAGTCCGAGACGGACGGCGGGAGCGACGCCAGCAACGAATCGGAGACCGACGATGGAAACGAGTCCGACGCCCCCGAGAGCGGCCGCGGCGGCTGGGACGAGTACGACCTCGACGATCCCACGGTCGACCTCACACAGCTGAAGGGACCGAAGGCCACCGTCCTCGACGAACTCGACGTCCCCACAGGGGAGTACGTCGCGGTCGACATGTTCGTCGCGGACACGCACGCGGTACTCACCGACGGGACCGAGACCACGCTGAAGATCCCCAGCGAGCGACTCAAGATCAGGACGCCGTTCACCGTCGCCGCCGACGAGGAACTCGACTTCGTCTACGACATCGCGCCAAAAAAGGCCGGCCAGAGCGGGAGGTACATCCTGACGCCGGTCATCAGCGAGAGTGGAACCGAGGCCGAGATCGAGGAGGTCGACGCGACGCGGTCGGGCGCGGAGAACGAGTGACGCCTGCACCGTCTCGTCGGACCGCTCCGCTGTATCGCCGGGAAGCTCCACTGTATCGTCGGACAGCGATTCGTTTTACGCTGCGTCCGGGACATCGCGAGCGTAACTGGGTATCCCCTCGGCAGTGGAGACGGTGATCCGTCGTCGATCACCGTCCGCGTCCCGTTCAGCGCGCATCACGCCAGGCTTCGAGCCAAACGATCTGCCCATCGAGCCCTGCGGACCCGAATTCCGCGACGACATAATCGACCGTATTGAGAACGTCTCGCGGGTGCGTTCGGACCCAGGCCTGGTCGGTATACAGCAAAACACCGGCGTGGTCGTGTCCCTCCGCCATCGAGACGAAGTCACGGTCGTTCGAACACAGGACGTGACCGTTCGCTCGACACCAGGCGAAGAGCTGCTCGTCGTCCGTCCCCGGTTCGAAGCGCTCGTCGGCGCGAACCGTTTCGTACCCGCTAGAGTCGAACGTGTGTTCGAGCACCCGCGGGACGTGCTCGTCGAGAAGAAGCGGAGGCGTCGTCATCGCTCACTCGACGGCCGTCGGCGGCTGAACGGTCCGCTCCGCGAGTTCGTCTTCGAGTGACTCGTGGCGCGCGCGGATCCGCGCCATTTCGTCCGCATGATCGTAATAATACGACAACGCGCCGTAGACGTCGCCGAGACCGATTCCAAGTTGGTCGGCAGCATCCTCCGGCGTCGAGGTGCCGGCGATCACGAGGTCGAACACGTGGAGAACCCCGATTCGCGTTCCCTCGATGCGTGGATCACCGCCGAGGACGTCGTCGGTCCGGACGATGGCTGTCATACCGACGAGTAAGTCGCCATCCCGTATAAACTACCGGACCGCTCGGACGGAACCGGACGGCGGTGAACGACCGAACTCGACCGGACGTGGTCGATGAATCGGTGACGCGGGTCGGTGTGGACGATACCGTTGTACGGTCACGCCCCACTCCCATCCTCCGGGAGCGGCGTCGCCGCCGCCCGCCGTCGTCGAAAGCGGTCGAACACTCGTTCGGGGAAGAGGCGGACCCCAAGGTTTCGGAGCCGGGCGCCGGTGGTCGACCGAATCGTCGCCAGCCAGCCCATGCGACGCGCCTCGTCGTGTACGCGATCGGCGCGGTCCTTTCGCTCGGCTTCGTAGGCGGCGAGCGCCGCCGTCGAGTCGTCGTGCGTCGCGAGTGCGTGCGCCAGGACGATCGCGTCCTCGATCCCCTGAGCGGCACCCTGACCGCCGAACGGAAGGAGGGCGTGGGCGGCGTCGCCGGCGAGGACGACGCGATCCATCTGCCACCGCTCGAGACGGGGCAGGTCGGCCAGCTCCGACCGGAAGACGTCGCCGGGTTCGAGGGCGTCGACGATACCGGGAATCGGCTCGGGATACCCGCGGTAGTGGTCGCGAATCGCCGCCAGTTTCGCCGCGGGACTCGCGGACTCGGGGGTGAGTGGCTCGGGGGCGGTTCCGAACCAGTAGACGCGATCGGCGTCGATCCGCGCCCCGCCGGTGTACGTGCCGACACCCCAGCACTGGAACCCACGACTGCGGTCGGCTGGTGGCAGCTCGACCGGGACGACCGCCCGGTACACGACGCTCTCCAGTCGACGCCGGTCCACCCCCGGCACGACCGCCTCGCGGACCGTCGAGTCGATCCCGTCCGCGCCGACGAGCACGTCCGGTTCGATCGTCGTCCCGTCCGCGAACACGGCGACCGGTGGGTCCGTCCGTTCGACGGCCGTACAGGTCGTGTCGGTCCGCACCTCGGTCGCGAGCGCGTCGAGGAGGAGCCGCTGAAGCGCCGCCCGGTGAATCGCGACGTAGCCGTGACCGAACGCGGCCCGTTCGACGCCCGCCAGATCGAGCCGTTTCAGTAGCGTTCCGGTCGGGGAACGGATCTCCCCGCCGGTAAGTTCGACGCCAGCGTCCCGAATCCGATCGGCGAGCCCGAGACGGTCGAAGACGAGCATCGCGTTCGTGTGGAGGAGGATGCCGGCGCCGACCGGCCGGTACTCGGTGGCCGCCTCGTAGAGCCGCGGCTCGATCCCCCGTCGTTCCAAGGCGAGCGCCGTCGTGAGCCCGCAGATGCCGCCGCCGACGATCGCCACGTCGAGCGTGTCGTTCCTGCTCATACCCGGTAGGTGGGTCCCCGATGGGACGCACTGACTGCCCCATAGAGACGGCCCTTTATGTAAGGGGTGCGATCGCACGACCATGCGATACGTCACGGTCCGGGTCGATCCGGCCGACAACGGCGGGCTCCACCCGCTCGGCGAGCGATTGAGCGCCGAACCGTCCATCACGCGAGAGGCGATCCACTCCGTCGAGCTGCTCGCAGACGGCACGGCCCTCCTGTTCGCCGAGGGCAGCGGCGATCGTGACCGGTACGAGGCGATCACGGCGAGGTCACCGCACGTGATCGACGCGCTCGTCACCGGCACCGACCCCTGGATCGCGGTGAGTCAGATCGAGCCCACGCCGCCCACTCGACGGCTCCTCGACCTCCGGCGCGAATCGAGCGTCAGTCTCGAGTTGCCGATCCACATCGAGGACGACGGCGCGCTACGAATCACGTTCATGGGGAGCGAGGCGGACGTGCAGGCGCTGTATCGAACCGTCGAAGGCGGGTCGGCGCTCTCGTTCGAGGTCTGCGAGACAGGGTCGTACGATCCGGACGAGGCATCGCTCGCACGGCGATTGACGGATCGCCAGCGGGAGGTCCTCGAAACGGCGGTCGATCTGGGATACTATCGCGCGACCCGGGAGGCGACGCTCGAAGACGTGGCCGAGGTCGTCGGTATCTCGCCCTCGACGGCCGGCGAACACCTCCGAAAGGTCGAAGCACGGGTGTTTTCGCAACTGGTTCGGTGACGAACTGGACCGTCGGAACGGCCACGGTCAGCTATGCGTCCCACGTCGGTTCGATTCGCGTTTCGATCGCCGCGAGTACCGTCGCGTACACGTCGAGTGGATGCAGCGACGGACGGTCGAGGTCGACAGTGTCGGTCCCGTCTGGTGGTCGATGGAAGTGGAGACGGTCGTCGTATCCGTTCGGGTGCCGATCCCAGCGACACTGCCAGTTCGGTTCGTCCGCGCGCGTCTCGACGTAGTGAGACGAGACGTCTCCGCTCTCGAACCACCGACTGTCGAGCCGGGCGGCCGTGACACTCGGTGGATAGCGATCGGATTCGAGCGCGGCGGAGAGGAGCCTCGGTTCGTACACGTCCGGGTCGAACTGCGTTGTGGAAACGAGCGGATCGGTGGACAACTGGCGTTCGATCAACTGAAGCGTCGCTCGATCCGGCGGGCCTGTCGATAGGGGTCGATCCGCACCCGGTCGGCCAGGAAACACGACGGGCCAGCACCGTCTGCGCACGACGGGGCCGACTCAGTTTGCACACCCTGCCAACGACGGGGCCGACTCCCGGTCGCGACGCTCGCTCACCCGCTCCGCCAGATCGGAGACGATCGCACGCCGTTCTACCAGTGCACCGACGGCTCGCGTACTCACTCCGCCGGTTCGCGTACTCACTCCGCTGCCTCGCCCTCCTCGAGCGTCTCGCGCCAGTCTTCGATCTCCTCGTCCTCGTCCTCGGCGTCGTCGAGGCGCTGTTCGTAGTAGGCCATCGGGTGCGGAATGCGCTCGCAGAGGTCGTCCATGTTGACGCAGTCGCCGTACGATTGCATGGTGGCACAGGAAGGTGGCGAGTACTCCGTCGGCGAGGTCTCCCCGCGGATGTGGTCGGTCTGGTAGCGGGTCATCTCCTCGCCGAACGCGGAGTTGACGCGGTAGAGTTCGACGATCTCGTCGGTCGTCATGCCGATCGAGGAGAGGAAGGCCGTGATGGCGAATCGCGAGTGGTGGGGCAGGTGCTCGCCCTTCTGGATGTCGTCCAGCAGCGCCTTCATACAGGGCGGGAAGAGCTCCGGGACGACCGTATCGATCTCGCGGACGAGTTCGAGTTCGGCGACGAGTTCACGGAGGGCGGCCGCTTCGTCGTCGAGCGCCTCGGCGATCGGATCCGGCACGTCGGGGAAGGGAAGCCCCTCCTCGACGCGGCTCCCGACGGCCTCCCGGAGGAGCGTGAGGAGTTCGGTCTCCGTCACGGTAACCTCGCCGTCGGCCAGCGCCCGGTTGACCAGTCGCCACTCGTCGCCCCAGCAGTCCGCCGCGAGCGGGAGGTACGCACCCACCTCGATCAGGTAAGTGGGTTCGTTCCTCGGACGACCGGTCGACCCCGCCGTCGGACCGGCCGCCTCTTCGGGGGCGACGGCCGCCGCCAGTTCGGGCGGCGCCTCGCGAACCGCGTCCACGAGGTCGAACTCGGCGAGCAGGTCGTCCAGGTCGAGTCCGGCCGAGTCGACGCTCTTGAGTTCCGTCGTGTCGGCCAGGTCCGCGACGATCCGTTCGTGGGCCACCGCCGCCTCCGCACGCGCGTACCGCCGAACCAGCACCCGCTCGCCGACCAGCGAGACGAGTACCCGCGCGACCGGGTACGACAACAGTTCCGTCCGCACGTCGGGCGCGGGCTCTCCCACGTCGCCCTCCTCTAGCGCCCACTCGACGCGTTCCATCGCCCGCTCGACGACCGCCGGCTCCGACTCCACGACGCTCGCCAGGTCGACCGCCGCCTCCGCAACGGCCTCTCTCGCCGCCTCGAAGAACGGGTACCGCGCGTGGCGAGCGTCCATCGCTAGCGGTGAATGTGTGCGAACGAGGATAAACACGATGGTTGATACGGACAGGGTTGATACCCGGCCTCACCGCCGCGATCGAACAGGCCGAGTGAGCGCCCGTCGCGACGGTCGCCGTCGAGAACGCTGAGGCGCTCCGATCACGGGCCGAGTGTCGCCGACTTGAAGAGCACGCCCCACGATAGAGGTGGTATGCCGCGAGTCACGCGCGACGGGGTCGAACTCGCCTACGAGGTCGATCCGATGGGAGAGGACGACTCCGACCCGGACGCGACCGGGAGCGACACCGGCGAGGCTGACGAGCGATCCGACACGGAGACACGGGTCCGCGACGACGCCCCCGTCGTTTTCGTGCCGGGGATCGAGACCGGCCGGTGGGCCTGGCGCTGGCAGCGCGAGGCGTTTCGCGGCCGCCGGCGAGTCGTCGCGCCGTTCCTCCGGGGTACCGGCCCGCGCGTGCTCGCCGACGGCGGCGTCGCCGTCCACGACGACCGCGGCCGCTCGGACGCGGGTCTGTGGCCGGTCGTCCCGTCGCTTCCAGGTCCGCTTCGACGCCCGATCGTCGGTCGCTGGGGCGGGTACACCGTCTCCGATCTCGCCGCCGACCTCGATGCCGTCCTCGCCGACGACGCGGCCCTCGGTCTGGGACGGTCGCGCGGTCGCGTCCACCTCGTCGGACAGGGCCTCGGCGGTGCCATCGCCCTGCAGTACGCCGTAGCGTACGGCCGAGTGCGATCGCTGACGCTCGTCGGGACGCGCCACGGCGGGACTGAGGTGCCGGAGACGCCCGACTCGGTCCGCCGACAGCAACGCGATCCCGACGGGGGATCCGAACTGGCTCGCAAGCGCGCCCGCCTGCGCCCATTCCTCACCGACGCGTTCGTCGCACGCAACCCGCGACTGCTCGAACGGCTTCGCGTCTGGCAGGACGAGCAGGGGCCGGCCACCGCCACGCGCGACGCCCAGTGGGCCGCCTGGAACCGCTTCGATCCGAGCGATCGCCTCGCCGACGTCTCGGTTCCGACGCTCGTCCTCCACGGCACGGCCGACCGCATCGTCCCCGTCGAGAACGGTCACGCACTCGCCGAGGCCATTCCGGAGAGCGAGATCGAACTGATCGAGGGCGGGCCGCACCTGGTCGGACTGGAGCGGGCAGACCGCGTGACCGATCGGCTGGATTCGTTCCTCGACGCACACTGACTGGGGTCGGACCGCTCCTCCCAAAGATCGCACCGGACGTCCCCGCGGGGCCGCACCGAATCCAATGTTACCCGCGGGGACGCACCGGAACCGATCCCTCGGGCGCCCACCGGTGGCGGCCTGTCGAGTGGCGTCCCGACGGGCGCTCACCGAAGGAGTGTCAGGTCGTCGCGACCCGTCGAGTACACCCGACTGCGATCGCGCGGCTGTGTCGCCTCGATCGGGAGGGCGCCGTGGATGGTGAACCGGCGCCCTTCGGAGACGAGGTCGTACTGTGTGGTGTGAGTGGACGTACACACGTTCGACGGGAACGTACTGCCCGGTCCGTCTCTACTACCAGCCGCCCCTATCGATACGAGCTGTTTTCGTTCTATTACATTCGATAGGCTCATTTATTTTCAGGAGTATGTGCGAGTATGAGACGAGCGCCTGGAGGAGACACTCGTCCAATCGACTCCGCTTCGGCCACGGCCGAAAGCTATTCCGTCGGGGATAGGCAGCGGTCTGGACTCGCTAGTCGGCGAACTCGAGCGTTCGCCGAGGGTACACCCACAGGCGGTTCCCCCATCACTGGACGAGGGCGGAGCGCACACGTCTCGCGATGAGCGAGAGTTACGGCACCCGGACGGAACGGGTCGCGCTACTCGTTTGTGTTACCGCCTCCGCCATCGCCATCGTCTCCGCCTATAGGAACCCCGCACGCGGATACGAACTCTCGATGTATCGTGCCACCCCGACACTGTTCTGGGGGTTCGTCGTCGGGTCCGTCCTCCTCTCGGTCCCCATCGCGTTCCGTTCGAAATCCACGCTGAACAGCGGCCTCGCGGCGACCAACGTCGGGTGGACCGTGTTGGTTGTGGGTGCGTTGCCGGTCATCCGCGGATACCGATACCTCGGCACGAGCGATGCGCTCTCGCACCTCGGAATGGCACGGAGTATCGTGACGGGGTCCACCTCCGTAACAGAGATTCTCTACCCGCTTCTGTCACTCCTCTCGTCCGTGGTCGCACTCCCCGCCGGACTCCCCCTGGAAGCAGCCATGCTGCTTCTGTTACCGGTCTGTACGGCTGCGTACATCCTATTCGTAACCCTGATAGTGCGGGATCGAAGCGCCTCGAACCCAGCGACAGTCATCGCGTGTGTAACGGCCTGTCTCTTGCTCCCCGTAAACCAGGTCTCGCGGGCTGGAACGTTCTACCAACCGTATCCAACCCTCCTCGCTATTTTCCTCACGCCCATCGTCCTGTACCTCCTATTCCGGTCAGTCACATCCGATCGCGCCGGATTCGTGCTCGGGTCGGTGGTCGGACTCGTCGTCCTCGTTCTCGCCCACCCCCAACAGGCGTTTAATTTCGTACTGATCGGAATCACGATTCCACTCGTGTTTCACATCTCCGCGTCGGGAACGGGACCCGCCATGCGGCCCGGGAGGGTCGTGTCGGCCACGGCGATCACCGGCCTCATCTTCTGGCGGTGGGTGTACGGGTTCGACCCGTTCAAACGCTCGGTCTCCGGGCTCGTGCGGTCGATCGTCCAGTTCTCCGGATCGACGGGAGACGTCTCCGGCGCCGGGAGCTCGCTCGCCCAGCTTGGCGGGTCCATCGAAGAGCTATTCGTGAAACTGTTTCTCGTCTCCGCGGTCTTCTGCGCGATCGGCGGCCTCTACGGGGTCGTATTACTCCTCCCCGGCCGTGTGCTCCCTGACGCACTAGAGCGTGTTTCGGCTCGCTCGAGCGATCTCGAGAGAGGATTGACCGTCTCGCTGATCCCCCTGTTCCTCCTCTTTGGCTTCTACATCGCGTTCTCGTCACAGTACTTCCGACATCTCGGGTTCATCATGATGGTGATATCCATTCTCGCCCCGTTAGGGATGGGCCAGCTGTGCGAGCAGTTCCCAACACGGCGCAGAGCCATCTCCACCGTCCTCTCGGTCGCGTTCATCGTCTTTCTCCTCCTGTCGATCCCGATCGTTCACCTCTCGCCGTACATCTATCAACCGACCAGCCACGTCTCCGACGCGGAACAGGCCGGGTACGCCTCCCCCCTCGATCGAGTGCAGGACGGATCGTACATACACTACCTCAGAACGGATCCCGAGCGGTACTACGACGCGTACGTCGAGTGGCAGGAGCCGATCCCGTTTACGACACGCCAGGTCCTGTACGACGGGAACTCGCTCCCGGTCGGCGATCCGACCGGTGACTACACGGTCCTCACGCGGAGCGACTACGAACGAGAGGTGGGCCTGTACGACGAACTGCACGTCACCGAAGCCGACCTCGACGGGATGGATTCGAGTCCAACCGTCTCACGGTTCTACACCAACGGGAACGTCGAGTGGTACGTCCACGGAACGGCGTGAGTCGTGGGTCGACGGAGCGCAATGGGCGAACAGTTCGAGACGTCCCTGCCGACCTGGGTGCCGGACCGACCGACGAAGCTCACCTCGTCCGGATCGCCGTTCGCCAGACGACGACCGATCGAGCGCTGCCGTGACCGGTCGAGCCGATCACTGAGGCGACCGACGCCCATGACTGTAACGCGCAGGGACGATTTCCCACCGTCGTGGCAGCGTAGATTCGCAGGCGGGTCGCTACGGATCCACGTAGCCGAGTTTCTCGAGCTGGGCGATCGCCTTCTCCTCGGCTTCGTCCCGGTCGGTCGTCGGCTCCAGGGTGGGTTCGTACGTCCCGGTGTCGGTTCCGGCCGTCTCCACCCACGGCACTCGTCTGATCGACGGGTGGAGGACGCCGAGCGGGTGTTTGTACAGGACGCCCCACTCGCCGAACGCCTCGCCGTGGTCCGCGCTGATGACGACGGTCTCGGCGTCCAGATTCTCGAGCAAGAGTGCGACGTCGTCCAGAACCTCGCGAAGCTGGTCCAGGTAGGCGGTCCAGATCGGTTCGCGGTCGTGGCCCTCCCTGAGCGCCCTGAAGGGTTCGGCCTCGAAACGGTACAGTTCGTCTCTCCCCTCCGCCCGGGCGTTCGCCGCGTACGGATGGTGCGGTTGTGAGTAGTGGAGGATCATCCGATCCGGTGTGTCGGTTCGCCAGGTGTCGATGGCTCGCTCGGTGACCGGTCGGGGTTCGGTGTGCCACTCCGGGTGATCGGGGGTGTACAGCCACGGTTGATCGAGCGAGTGCAACGTGTTGGCGTCGACCGTCTGCCAGTTCGACCACGACCAGCCGCGGCCGTCGTCGGGACGCTCGCCGTCGACGAGCACGCGCTGGGCGAACCCGTTCGCCGAGATGTACGCGGTGTCGCGTATCGTCTCGCGATACTCCTCGCGGAACGTACTCGCGATCCACTCGCTCGACCCGCTGCCGACGGACCAGATCGAGTCGACGGCGGACTCGTCGAGAAACGGGTACTCGCTCGCGACGGACGCCAGCGCGTCGACGCGGCAGGTGTCGAGGATCACGAGGACGTCCCACTCCCGGTCGAAGACGTTCGTCCCGAACGGGCGCCTGGAAAAGACGGACATCGCGGCCCCCACGTACGCGTAGTACGCCGTCCGGACGAGTTTTCCATATACCATACGTAGATAAAATAACTACTAGCACTAAATCTTTCTTCTATTTGTCGTAGGTAGATTTGGGTGGCTCGTCCCCGCGACGGGGCACAATCGACGGCAGAATCAGCAGTCTCTGTCTCGGTTGGGATGTCGCGACGGAACCGACCCGACGACTCACGTCGAGCGTGCGCTCGCTGATCGCCCGGACGGTCGCCGAGAGTCGATCGCGGACACCGTTCCCGGGGCGCGGTGGGTACGTACTCGCACGACGGCGATCGAGGGTGGTTCGTTCGAGGTGTGTCGATCGATTGTGGACAGGTACGGCCACGGAGTCGTGCCCGTAGAATCGTCCAGTTGGCGTACCCGTCCCCATTTCCCGAGGAGAGCCGGCTCCGCTACGGCGTCACGGCGCCGGTGTTCCCCTTCGAACGACGACCGGACTATCGATCTCGGGACGGCGTACCCGGCCGCGGGAGTCGTCACCTGACCGGCATCACGACTCAGTCCGCCCCACGAGAGGTGCCCGAGACGGCGACGACCGACTGCCGTGTGGTCACCAGGAGGTGGCCACCATCGATCCAATAATTTGTGTTCCAGACAGATTTATTGGACTTGGCGCCGTCGGTCCGCCCATGACCGACGACGATCCCGGCGTCGACACGTGGACGAAACACGCGACAGCGTTCGATCGCGTCCGCGCGATCGCTCAGGCACTCGATCGGCCGCGTACCGCGGGGTACATCGCCGACGATGCAGCCGTCTCACCCACCACCGCGAACGACCACCTCACCCGACTCGTCGAGATGAACGTCGTGCGAACCGTCGAATCCGACGGTGCGACGGCGTACGCACCCGATCCGCTCTACGTCCGGTTTCAGACGCTTCGCGAGTTGCTGGAAACGCACGACCACGACGAGCTCCTCGATCGGAAAGCCGAATTGCAAGACCAGCTCGGCGCGTACGAACGCGAGTACGACGTCGTTTCTCCGACAGCGCTGCGCGAACGCGCCGCGACGACCGACTCGGCCGACGAAACGGTCGCCCTCAAGGAAGCCGCCAGCGACTGGGAACTCACGCAGTACCACGTCTCCGTGGTCGACGACGCGATCGAACACTACGCGGAGTTCGACCAGCTGACCGACCGCGCTCACGCCTAGGATGGCCCCGACAGACGACGGGCGAGATCCGCGACGCGCGTCGCACGCCGCCCTCCAGGGAATCCGTCGAGAGCTCCGTAGACACCCTGCGATCACGAGCGTCGACGGCCACCCCCACGACGCCCTCTACACCCAGCTCCGCGCGGCGATCGACCCGCTGCTCGTCGGCTCGGACGCGCCACCCGGAACCCTCACGGTCGCGTGGTTCGTTCGACCGGCAGGCGCTCCGCCGCACTTTCGCTTTCACTACGCAGACGACACCGGGTTCGACTGCGGCTGGCACCACCACGAGCAGACGCACGTCGACGGCCTCGGCCACTACCAGGAACGAGCGAGCGATGGCGACTCGTACGCGTACGAGCCCTTCGCGTTCAACAGCGTCGAACCGGCGCGCGTCACCTGGGAGATCCTCGACGAAGTGACCGCGATACTCTCCGAGAAGTGACGCACGACTCGAGGGTCGACGAACCGAACGAGTACGATCGTGACGCCCGTAGCGAGGAGTGAGTATGGCAGCCGAGCGCGACCAGCAACAGATTCCCGACGATCTCTCCCCCGAGGATGCGGCGCTACCGCATCCGGTTCCTCGGCCGGCACGACCTGGACGAACACGCGGAGATCTACGACGAACTCGCGACCGAGTGAGTCGCGTTCGATTCGATCACCCGGGCGCGGACTGACGCGATCGGCGGCCGCGTCGTGGCGCCACCCGAAGCTATCGGTTTCGGATACTCGACGCGACAGCCGACTCGCCGACGCGCTCGTCAGTGGCGACACACCGGTGCGATCCGGTGGGACGCCGCCGATTCGTCAAACGACCGCGAGCGTCGATCGCGGACACCGTTCCCGGGAGGAGCTGTCGACGTGCTCGCACGACGGCGATCGAGGGTGGACGGTTCGAGGCGAACTCGATCGAAGTGGCGGGGTGGCGAGTGCTATCGGAGCGATCGCTTGGCGATGCTACCGCATCCGTTGGACCTCAACGAGGGTGAGTCGACAGCCGGAGGGACTCGCGACGTGGGTGTGCGGGCCCGTCGCAACGATTCAGGCACGTCGAGGGCACAGCCGCCGGTCGAGTAGCCACCCGGCCGTTCTCGATGCCATCGGGCGCTCGGTCACTCACCCGTGTGGACATCGGTGCGGCGATGGGATCGCACCGACTGGTATATCGATGGCACACCTCTCGTACCCTATGGGAGTCTTCGCCGACGAAGCGAGCGAATTCGCGCGTTCGAGCGATGTGACGAATAGCGAGCGCGAGCCGCTGGGAACTCGCCTCCGCGGACTGGCGGCCGACCTGGACGTCGACTCCGTCGAAGAAGTTCGGTCCCTTCGAGAACGGCGATGAGACTCTTTCTCGATACGAATTGCTTCATCGCGGCGGTGACCGACGAGCCCGAAACGGGCGCCGTCGCCACGCAGCTGCTCGACGCGGATCACGAGTTCCCAGCGGCGACGATGAATCTCATGGAACTACGCTCCGTTCTGACGAAGAAACAGCGCCTCAAACAGTCGCGAGCGCAGGAAATCCAGCACGAAATTACGGCCGACGTTCGTGTCGTCATTCCCGACGCGTCCGACATGATGGCCGCGAATCGACTGCAAACGGATACGCTCCGCTACCCGATCGATTGCCTCGTTCTGGCCTGTGCGCACAATCACGACGCCGAGCTCGTTTCCTTCGACGCCGAGTTACGGGATGGCGGTGCCCTCGATCCGACGGCCGTCGCCCAGGACTAGCGCACCGAGTCACGATCGCTCGCGAGAGTTGTCTCTGGTTCGAGTCCGTTTGCAAGCGAGACGCACGCGTCCGGATCGATGCGGCGTCCCCAACCGGCCACGTATCGTCTCCGTTCGACGGGCGATCGAGAGTGGAGGGTGGGGCAACGTCGCAACTCGCATCGAAGCCGACGGTAGCGGACCCGCGCTCGCACGACGGCGATCGAGGGTGGTTCGACGGGTATCGGATCGAGAGTGGAGGGAAGTGTCTCGTTCAGTGGACGGTAGGGTCGCTACCGCATCGCCTGGACCGCCGCGAGCGTGCGTCGACAGCCGCAGGGACTCGCGACGTGGTGATCCGAACTGCAGGTCCACACGCGACGATGGTGTCGACACAGTTCGGTCACGACGGGGAGGCCGACTGCTCGACCAGGTTCTCTCGGACCGATTCTGTTGGCGGCGCGGGTCGAGGGTATCGGGATCGGACAGTGGGTCGGCCGTCGACGAGAACGGACGTCCGTTCCCGTACGCTCTCGTCCGCGGTACGGCGCCACTGATCGAGCCAGACACGCTCGCCGGCGAGGTCGGTCGGTGACTAGTGTTCGAGGATCCGTTCGATGGACCGAACCGCCCCGTTCGGATCCGCGCGCGGAAACACCGGATCGGTGTAGATGACGATCCCCGCGTGGTCGACGCTATCGCCGACCGCGCCGCCGACGTCCGTCTTGTCGTGCGTGACGAACACGTGACCTGCCTCGCCACAGTACTCGAGCAGCCGACGATCGTCGGTCCCTTCTCCGAACACCGAATTGGCCGTCACGACGACGTACCCGTTCGATCGGAGAGCCGTGACGAAAACGCTCGGAACGTGTTTCCGACTACGCGTCAGCACCCGAGGACGAACTGTCTACGGAATACGGGTCTCACCGATGAAGACGGGTTCACCTCCCCGCGTGCGCGTCCGCCCGCACCCCGGGCCAAACCGTTATTAGAGAGCTACACATATGTATAGCTATGAGCGCGGACAGAAAATCGATCCCGGTCTCGATCCCCGACGGCCTGGTCGAGGAACTCGATAAACTCGTCGCGGAGGGAAAGTTCGGTTCGCGGTCCGACGCACTCCGATACGGAGCCCGCCTCGTGGCTCGCGAATCCCGGTTGAAACGCCTCCACGAGGAGACGGCTCACCGGGCGAAACAGGACGTCGAGGACCGACTGGAGCGAAAACGTGTACGTTGATACCGACGTCGTGTTATCGGTGCTAAAAGACGACGATTGGCTGTCTTCTGCCGTCGACGTAGACGCGATCGCCGACCCGAAGACGTCCGTCGCAACCTGTATCGAAGTCCAGTACGCTATGGAAGGCGAGTGGGGACTCGACAGGCTGACGACGATCCACGACCGGCTCGATGCGAACGAAATCACGATCGTTCCGTTGCGAATCGAGCATCTCGATGCTGGAATGGTGTTACAGCGCGCGTACGATCGACTGAACCAGTTCGATGCGATCCACCTCGGCGCGGCGATGGTGCTCGAGGAACCGATCGTCTCGACCGATACCCTCTACCCCGATATCGTGGAAGTCGATCACATCGATCCGCGAGAACTCGCCTGACCCGGGGACTCGGCCGAGTGGCATCAATCGGCGGGAAAGCCGGTGGCGAGCCGCTCTCGACCGAGTACACGTTCGATCAGTACGAACCCGGCATCCGGTGCTCGGAACGTGTTCGTCGGTGCAAACCGAGCGCGTCACTGTGCTGGTTCCGGCGGCTGCAACGCCTCGTCGGCGAGCGTCGACGTCGTCTCCTCGCGATCCCGACGGAGGTGACGCATCTCCTCGGGATGGTCGTGATAGTACGCGAGCGCCGTGTATATCTCAGCGTGGCTCCGGCCGAGCTGATCGGCCACGTCGGCGGGGGCGTAGCCGCCATCGATGACGAGTTCGTAGACGTCGAGAACCCCGACACGCGTCCCGTCGATGCGGGGCTCGCCACCGAGAACGTCCTCCGTGCGAACGATACTGGCCATGTACGGTCGACAGTTGGTCGCGATAGCCTATACACGTTCGTCGGCGCCACCGTCGGCTGGCACACCGAGAGCCGGGAACCCGACCGCGTCGACCAGTCGAGCGCGTCGATGTGGAACGGTCGGAGACGGAAACTGTGCTCGGTATTCGCCCGATCCGAGTCGACTTCGAACGAACGACCGGCGGGCTGACAGGAGACGAGCGCGCAGCGGGAGTGCCCCGCTCGCACGGCGGCGATCGAGGGCGGACGGATCGAGAACGAACTCGATCGAGCGTGGGCGGCGTGGCGAGTTCGTTCGTGGGATCTGTCGGTCGCTACCGCATCCCCTGGACCGCCGCGAGCGTGAGTCGACAGCCGGAGGGACTCGCGACGTGCGTGTGCGGGCCCGTGGATCGACCGCCGGACGGCTCGACGGGCCACGTATCGACTCCTCGCATCGGAGAACTGGATCAGCGACAGTGGAACGCACGACCGGAATCGCGACGACCGCTACGCGTTCCGATCGATCCACGCACAGAACGCATCGAAATCGTTGGCACCGGCACGTTCCGCACTATCCCTGAGCGTCCCCGTCCGACGTTCGTCGTGCAACGGCACCGGCACCCACCGTCGATCGTCGTCGTTCGTCGGGTGTTCGTCGTACAACTGCGCGTGATCGCCCGTCGTCCGTCGCCACTCGAATCCGCCGACATTGACGAGGACCGTCACGACCTATCGGCCGGAAACCGTGCGGCGTCCAATCCTACTCGAGGACGTCGGGCGGTTCCCGCTCGCCAGTCTCGTTCGCCCCCGGATCGATCCCGAGGTCTCGACGTTCCGCGTCCGTCGGCTCCCGGCCGCGATCGCCCCGCCGGAGCGCGACCGCATCGTCGAGAGTGTCGAGCGCAGCCTCCCGGGACGATCCCTGCGTCGTCACGCCCGTCTCGACGTCTCTGGCGATCCACCCCCTCTTCGCGCCACAGCCTGATTTCGGCCTCGTGGACGGGCCCGTTACTCGAGGAACTCGCCATCGTTCCCGTCGATACGGCGACCGGTCCGATACGGATTCGGCCAGTCCCGGCCGACGCTGTTACAGACGCACAGAAGTGCACGGAGGAAGCCAACGGCTTCAGCCGAGGGCGGAATCCGATCCGTCCCACCCCGGGAGTGACGGCGTGCCGTCGACCCACCGGATGGACGAGAGGGCAGACGGGAGCTGCCCGAGGCGCTCGTCGAGAACGGCGAGCGGATGCACATCGAGAACCGAGGCTTCGTATCGAGCGATCGGCGCGTCCTCGTGATCGAGTTGTACGTGGCACGGCCCGAGATCCGGGTGATCGCCGTCCCGATGGAATCCGAACATGAGCCGTCGTGCGGGCTCGATCCAGTTGAGACGGTAGTATTCGTGCGAGTTACCCGTCAGATTCCAGAATCGAATTTCCAGCCGAGCGCGGTCACATCCGTGGGATCGACCGAGGAACGGCTCCGGATCGACCGAGGCGATCACGTGCCGGGGCGCCGACGGGACGGTCGGTACCGAACGTCCGAACAGCCGGGCTGGTTCGTCAGCCGATCGTGGACGTCACGGAGGAGCGTCCGTTGGGTGTAGCGGTCTCGATGTGCGAGGAAGATCATGCGGTGTGCGCCAGGTTAGCTCGCGGCGCCGTCGGCGGCGTCCGCCATCGTCTCACGAGCGGATTCGACGTCCGAATAGAGGGAGAGTGCGTGTTTGATGAGTTGCCGATCCGCCTCGTTCTCGCGCCAGAACCCGATCACGTCGCGACGTTCGCGGAGGTCCTCGCTCGAGAGGTCGTCGTCCGCGAGCGACCGTTCGAGTTCCTCCCACGTCTCGACGCCGTAGGTCTCCCGCCACGTTTCTACTTCCTCCGTGATCGCAGCCAACTCGTCCCGAAGCGCTTCGCGCGAGTTGTCGCCGATGAGCGCGCGAATTTCCTCGAAGAGTAACGTGGTGTAGTCCGGCTCGTAGCGCGTCGCGTCGCCGACCGCAACGCGACGGATCCGCCCCTGCTCGACCAGGGACTCGAGTTCCTCCTTCGTCGTCCCCCACGCCGCCTCGGCCTGGTCACTGATCCAGTTGACCGAACGGGGCTCCCGAAGCGTTTCCGCGATCGAACGGATCCGCTCGCGCGCACTGTCGGTCTCACTCCACGACCGGACGCCGTCCCGCGAGGACTCGGACATCCCTGACACCTCTATCGACTCCATTCGAGATTGTATCTCATATATGTTCGCATCCCCACGACTATCCTCGAAGGAGCGGTGACGGATGCCCGTTCCGCCGACGAGGACCGCCAGGTCTCGCCCCCGTCCGAGTCGGTCACCGAGCCGGCGACCGGTTGGGAGTGACGAGCGTGAGCGAGGCCGACAGTGACCGCGCTCGCACGACGGCGATCGAGGGTGGCTGGTTCGACGGGGATCGAGCGTGAGCGATGGCGAGTTCGTTCGTGGATCTGTCGGTCGCTACCGCATCCCCTGGACCTCGGCGAGCGTGAGTCGACAGCCGCATGGACTCGCGACGTGCGTGTGCGGGCCCGTGGAGGTGTAGCGGGTGACCGGGCGGTCGCAGTGCGGACACAGCGGGAAGGGAGCGTCCGCGGGGTCGGGCGCGTCCGGGGCGTCGACGGGGTCGGGCGCGTCCGGGGCGTCGACGGGGTCGGGCGCGTTCTCCGGGTCGGGGGCGTCGACGGGATCGGGCTCGTCTCTCCTCACAGCTCATCAACTCCGAGGCGCACGACTTCCTCACGGGTCAGCGCGCACTGGCAGGGATCCGCGGTGTGCATGTCCGGGCCGAACATCCAGACCGTGATCACCGGCTCGCCGCAGTGGGGACACGGCGGATAGTCGATCGGGCGGTGGCCCGGTTTGGCCGCGTACGTCGATGGCGGCGCTGGATCGAGGACGAGATACTCCGCATCGTCGTCGTCCGCGCAGGCGACGCGCGGGAGAAGATCGGTCCGGAGGTGTAGTGGGGTGCTAGACTCGTGAGCATCCGTTTGTGAGCGGTAGGCCGGCTGTGCGTGGCGTGTATCCGTGGTGACTCTATACGCGGATCGTGGCTTTCAGTCGCATCCTCTTACGGGATCGGACGCCACACTCCGGGTACTCGTCACACCCGGAGGGGTTGCTTCACAGCCAGCGAACCGCCGCCGAGGAGTCACGGCTCGCGGGCTTCTGGCGGGACGCCGTCCTCGCCCTCGCCGAGGTGCTCTCTACGCCGGTTCGGTTCGAAAACGCGTGATCGGAACGTCGGTGACGTCGTCGTAGTCATCATCGGCACCGACCAGGAGCGTCCCATCTAGGTGTGCCGCAGTCCCGAGAGCGAACGCGTCGCCGAGCGCCGGCGCGTAGCGAAACGTGAAATCAGCCGCTACCGGCCACGTTGCGTCGGTGTCGACGCGGCGGATCCCGCTCTCTTCTAACACATCGACGACAGCGTCCGCCCGCTCTTCACCGTCGATCGCACGAACGACGTAGTGGACCTCGGCGAGATTGATCGCCGAAATGTAGCCGTTCGCCGCACCTTCGACCGCCTCTACGTACCGCTCGACGGTATCACTTCCCGGTTCGTCGCAAAAATAGGCGATCAGCGGTTCGGTGTCGAACACGATCGTCTCGGGGATCTCTGACCCGATCGTCATGCGTCGGACTCCTCATCATCGGCGTACCGCTGGCGCAACGCTTCCTCGCTCGCTCTGTCAGAAGCGCGTTCCTCCCGCAAGCGCTCCACGGCCGAACGACCCCGCTCGTCGGTCTTTCCGGACAGAACCCCACGCAGATCCGTAACCGAGTGGATAGGACGAACGACGATTTCGCCCTCGTCCGTCCTGACGAACTTCACCCGCCCGGGCGTCTCGATCTCCAACTCTTCGCGGAACTCTTTCGGGATCGTGGCCTGCCCGCGGGATGATACAGAGACCACTTTCTCAGACTCAGATTTACTCATACTTTCTCGTATTCATACTGCGGTTCGAACATACATAACCATTTCGCGGCTGCTGTGCGCTCGACAGGGAGGTGGTCGATCGGGTGTGACGATCGAGGGTGGTGCGGATTCTATCTGAGGGATCGCTCGGTCGCTACCGCATCCCCTGGACCGCCGCGAGCGTGAGTCGGCAGCCGCAGGACCGACGACTAAAAGACGGGGTCGAAGCAACAACACCGACGCGGGATTCAGCGTTGTGGAACCGACGAGGGAGTCACGCCGCACCGTCATCGAAGGGTCACTTCGGCCGGGCGGTTCCGGAGAGATGTGAGTCGGTCGAGTTCGTCCTCGCCGTCGAAACCCGTTCGATGTCGGGTCGCCACCGAAGGGGTCATCGAGCGAACGCAGTGCTGTTGTTCGAGCGAGCGGATCAGTGGTCCGGACTACTGGTATCGAGCGATGGAGCCCCGGTTCAGTCATCGAGCGCGTCGTCGAGATACGCATCGATCGCCTCGGCGAACGCAACGTACCGACCGAGGCTCTCCTGTAACGCGTCGTAGACGATATCGTCGTTGATCACCGGGCCGTACGTGTGCGCCAGGACGTCCCGGAACCCGACCGCCTCGCGCAACCGTCGTGCGAGGGCTTCGTCGATGACGCCGCGCCGTTCGAGCCCCGTGATAGCGTCCTTTCGACGGCCGGGTACGGACGCGCCGTCGGCTGCGATGATCGTCTCGGCGATGTCGACGGTCGCAGCGATCAGCTTTTCGAACTTCCGTTCGACGGCTTCGCGCCGCTCTGTGGACTCGTCCGACCGGTACTCCGATCGCGAGAGATCGCGGTATCGCTCGAGGCCGGACACGTTCTGCTCGATGGCTTCGATTGCATCGGCGATACGCGTCGCTCGCTCCGCCGACAGTCCCTCGTCGTCGCTCATCCGACCGTCACGTCCTGCAGTCGTTCCACCGCCGCGCGGACGCGCTCGCGGGCGTCCGTCACCGACAGCGCCTCGCCGGCGTAGCGCTCCGCCAACTCGGTCTTCCGCGATTCGGTGCCGCGAACCAGGCAGCCCTCGTCGAACGCGACGCGGGCGAACCGCGGTTCCATCGCGTGGACGTCGACCACGTCGACCGGGGTCGAGAGCGCCTCGTCGAGCGCTCCCCGCAGTCGCAGGTACCGCTCGCTGTACCCCTCGTCGGTCGGTCGAACCGTTTCGAACTCGATCGCGACGTCCAGATCGCTCCCCTCGTCCATCGTCCCCCGGGCGCCCGATCCGAACACCATCGCGAACGACACGCCGTGCTCGCCGAGGACCCTCGACAACGTCTCGATGGTCTCCTCGTCGAATCCGGACTCGTGCATACCTGTCACTCTAGCGCGGCGCCACAAAGGTGTATCTCACCGTGCGTCCCCTGCGACGTCTCACCGTGTATCGACGGTAGCGAACACGCGCTCGCACGACGGCGATCGGGAGTGGCTGGTTCGACGGGGATCGAGCGTGAGCGTTGGCGAGTTCGTTCGTGGATCTGTCGGTCGCTACCGCATCCCCCGGACCTCGGCGAGCGAGAGTCGGCAGCCGCAGGGACTCGCGACGTGCGTGTGCGGGCCCGTCGGAGTGTTGCTCGTCACCGGGCGGTCACAGCGGGGAGAGAGTTCGTCGGGTCTTCGGCCGCGAGCACTCCTGCCTCACGAGGTGCTCGACCCGGTACTCGGGACGGTCACAGCCGCAGGGATCCGAGGGGAACCCCCTCAGTCCGTCGGTCTCAGCTGGGACGCTCGGATAGTGAAACGGGAACCACGAGTGATGCAGCGTTCGACCGCTACGTTGCGGGTGGCTGTGCGAGGGACCGTAGACGGTACCGAAGGGTCGTTCCGCACGACGAACCGGTGCATCGCCGACAGAAACGCTACGGACATCCCGAATTCTCGTCGCGGTTTCGAGCGTCGGTCGACACGGCGGGCAGTTCGGAGGCGCTACCACGAATTCAGCCCCTAGCAGGCTGGTCCGGCGATCGCAACGATGGTTCGCGCTGCGGCCCCATCGGCTCACTTCGTAGTGTAACACTTTTTCCGGTGCACTACGAAGGGTCTGGCATGAGTAACCGCAACGAACACGGAAAGTACACGCCGTCCGTGACGGACGAGTCCCTCCTCGCGCATTTCACGCATGCCGACCGCCCGTTCCAGACGGCGCAGTCGATCGCCGACCGCTTCGATCTCGACCGGTCCCAGGCCTACCGACGGTTGCAACAACTGGCCGACGACGGCGAGGTCGAGAAGGCGAAGGTGGGCGGTCGCGCCGTCGTGTGGTGGCGTGTCGACGACCGTCCGCACGCTCCCGGAACACACGGTGTGAACGCGTCGGATCCGATATTCGACCGGCGCACCTTCGAAGCCGGAGAGCCAGCGGACGCGTCCGAACACATCGACGAGATCCTCTACGGTGACTCCGCGGAAAGTTCCACATGACCGCGGGGGCAGCCGACCCGCTGTTCGTCGACACGAGCGGCTTCTACGCCGCGTACGTCGAAGACGACGTGAATCACGCGCGTGCAGCGGCAGTCCTCGATGCCATACGGGCCGGCGACCAGTACGCTCCGGTATTCACGAGTCGATACGTACTCGCCGAGCTCGCGACGGTGATCCTCTATCAGACGAGCCACCGAGACGCCGTCTCGACGCTGGAAGAGATCCGGTCCTCCGAGACGATCAACGTCCTCCCAGTCGACGAGACGACGTTCGACGCGGCCCACGAGTGGTTCGTTCGGTACGACGACCAGGAGATCGCGTTCTTCGATCACCTCGGCGGTGCGATCGCCCGCCACTTCGAGATCGAACACGTATTTACCTTCGACCCGGACGACTTCCACACCCTCGGGTTCACCGTCGTCCCCGACGATACCGGGAACGGGTGACGGTATTCGACCGCTATCGTTCCCGACCCGAACTGACAGCGGAGTCGCTCGGTTCACGCACAGGAACGCGGCGGCCCGCACTATCGGGCAGCGACCGTCAAATCGGTGAGCGAACACCCGCCCGCGAGTACAGTTCCTCGAGTCCGTACGCAGACACGGGCGACCGTGCAACGCGATCACAACAGCCTCCGTATGTCCGTTCGAATCTTCTACGCCATGAACGGGTACTCCTTCGACTACGACCGGACGGTGAAGGACATACTGAAAGCGCTCGCGACGGACGAAACGGGCGTCGAGGCCGATTCGGTGACCGCGTACTTCCGAACACATACCGCACCGCTGGCACCTGAGTACGAAGCGACGATCGATCTCTGGCTGTCACGCATCGACGGGTCGGATCGACAGTCCGGTCCTCGACCACACGAGACGACGGACGACGAACCGAACGATTGTGATCGTGACGCCCGTAGCGAGGAGTGAGTATGGCAGCAGAGCGCGACCAGCAACAGATTCCCGACGATCTCTCCCCCGAGGACGCGGCGCTACCGCATCCGGTTCCTCGGCCGGCACGACCTGGACGAACACGCGGAGATCTACGACGAACTCGCGACCGAGTGAGTCGCGTTCGATTCGATCACCCGGGTGCGGACTGACGCGATCGACGGCCGCGTCGTGGCGCCACCCGAAACTATCGGTTTCGGATACTCGACGCGACAGCCGACTCGCCGACGCGATCGTCAGTGGCGACACACCGGTGGGACGCCGCCGATTCGTCGGACGGCCGCGAGCGTCGATCACGGGACGGCGTCGGCGGGACGATCGTGGTGGCTCGCACGACGGCGATCGAGGGTGGACAGTTCGAGGCGAACTCGATCGAACGTGGGCGGTGGTGAGTGCTATCTGAGGGGTCGCTCGGTCACTACCGCATCGCCTGGAGAGTGCTATTCGGGACCGACACCACCCCGGAAAAGTATAGTTTTTCAGAGAAACTATTTATTCACCGAGTGCGTAGACGACGCTATGACCACCAGCAGGTGGGACGACGTCAACGAGCACGTGAAAGCGGAGTGGAAGGCGGAGACGTCCCCGTTCGAACGAGTGTACGCGATCGTCGAGGGGACCCACGACGGGCAATCGGCGGCCCGCATCGCCGAGCGAGCGCTCGTCAGCGAGCCGACGGCCCGACGACACTGCAAGACTCTCGTCACCACCGGTTTCGCCGAGGCCGACGCAGACGGCCGGACGACGCTGTACAAACGAAACAGCGACCGCGTACTCGACGCCCGCATCCGCGAGCTCCGGGAGGAAACCACCCGGGACGACATTCTCGACGGCATCGAACGGATGAAGCGGGACATTCGTCGCTACCAGGATCGCTACGACGTCGTGACCCCCGAAGCGCTCGCACGGAAACTCGACGCCGACGAGACTGAGGGATGGGACGACATAAGCGCGTGGAAGACGACGCGGACGAACCTCGCGGTCGCCCAGGCGGCCCTCGCGTACGACGAAGCCAGTCACCAGCTCACCGCATGAGCGACGACCGAACCGGGGCGTTCGGCCCGATCTACCTGCCCGCCCTCCAGCGCGTTCGAACGCTCTGGATCGATCTCGAACCGCTGGTCGACTCGACGGCCTTCGACGATCAGATCGCGCCGACCGAACTCGAGATTCACCTCACCGACGGGATCGGACGCGCCGACGCGGCCCGCCTCGACGTGCAGTGGAGCGAACTCGACATGTACTCGTTTCACTACGTCGATAACCGGGACGTCAACTGGCGATTCGACCGCCACCCGAACGCACACTCGCCCGAAATTCACTTCCATCCGCCGGACGGTTCGATCGCCGAACCCTCCTGTATCGAAGTGACAGAGGTATCGCTGGTCGCACGGGCCGTCCACGCGCTGTGGCGAGCGGCCTACGACGCCGGCGATCCGTCCCGGTTGAACAGCCGCTCCAATCCGCCGTGACTGGATGCTGAGAGCGGGGAATCGATGTGACACACCGCTCGCACGACGGTGATCGGGGGTGGACGGTTCGACGGGGATCGGATCGAGAGTGGAGGGAAGTGTCTCGTTCAGTGGACGGTTGGGTCGCTACCGCATCCCCTGGACCTCGGCGAGCGAGAGCCGGCAGCCACAGGGACTCGCGACGTGGGTGTGTGGGCCCGTGGAGGTGTAGCGGGTGACCGGGCGATCACAGCGCGGACACAGCGGGAAGGGCGAGTTCGTCGGGTCCGGTGTGTCTGGGGCGTCGACGGAATCGGGCGTATCGACTGGGTCGGGCGTGTCGACGCGATCGGGTCCGTGCTCCGGGTCGGGTTGTCTGGAGCGTCGGGCGTCTCGACGGGCTCCGGTTCGTCTCCCCTCACAGCTCATCACCGCCGAGGGCCACGACTTCCTCGCGGGTCAGCGCGCACTGGCAGGGATCCGCGGTGTGCATGTCCGGGCCGAACATCCAGACCGTGATCACCGGCTCGCCGCAGTGGGGACACGGCGGATAGTCGACCGGACGGTGGCCCGGTTTGGCCGAGTACTTTGATGGCGGCGCGGGATCGAGGACGAGATACTCCGCATCGTCGTCGTCCGCGCAGGCGACACGTGGGAGAAGATCGGTCCGGAGGTGTAGTGGGGTGCTAGACTGGTCAGTGGGCGTACGCAGGCGGTAGGCGGGCTGTGCGTGGCGTTTATCCGTGTTGGGTGTGTAGTGATTCATGGCTTTCGTAGAATCCCCTGTCCTGGGGATCGGAAGCCACGCTCCGGGTGTCCCAAGCACCCGGGGCAATTCTACCCAGCCGGCGAACCGGTGAGCGTGGCTTCCACGCGTGTCAACGAAGGGCAGTGTATTATATCTACTGGTGATTTGTTTTAGGATAAGAATTAGGTGAGCGGGCAGATATCGTTTGTCTAATCCAGATCGTTCGGCAGGTCGGTACAGGTTCGTTCGATCACCGGAGTGTCGGTTCTATTATTTGTAAACGAGCGGATTCAGTGGGTTCAAAACGAGATACTACTACCAGGTCAAACCCCCATAGACGATATATGTGTTAAGGCTGCCCGGTCAATCGGGCACTGGTCGGTAAGACCGGTTTCGATCGCTTCGACTTGCCAAGACCATCGTGTAACGACCATTCGAAAAGTCTTCGACTTTCCATACGTTGCAAGCACTTCCAATAAAGAGTCTGCGGGGAGGTCTTTAAATATACACGGTCATTATTTGGCAACCACCATTCGGCTTGGCCACTTCATCTAAAATATATTGGATGACAGGAGTGTTCTAACCAGGGCTCCCATTGAGCGTCCATCTCTAAGCTTTGAAGCGTTGAACCACGTACCGACGAGGTTATAGTTCTCACTCGAAGACTTTCGTCTGATCAGTCTTCGACATGTCCTCTAACGGCTCAGAATCGGTCTCACGACGAGAAAAGATCGATGCACTCCTCGACGTCGCACGATTCAACCCAACATTCACCATCCTCATCGTCGTCCTCGGTCTCGCGGCGGCTGTCCTCGAGGGCGTCGGGCTCAGCTTTATTCTCCCGATCATCGAGATCGTCCAGGTGGACGATCCGACGGCCCAAGCGGATGGGCTCATGGGGATGTTCGTAACGGCCTACGCGACACTCGGAATCCCGTTCACACTGGGCTACGTCGTCGTCGGCGTTGCGGCCGTGATGACCGTTCGGTACACGACGAGTTTCGTCGTCGCCTGGTTCCGGGAGGCGCTCCGGACGTACTATATTCGCGACTTGCAAATTCGCGCGTACGACAGCGCACTCGATGCCCGCGTCACCTACTTCGACGAGGAGGGATCCGACGATATTCTGAACGCGATCGTCACACAGACCAACTACGCAGGGAGAGTCATCCAGCGAGTCGTCCAACTTCTCCAAAAACTCTTTCTCTCCTCGGTCTATTTACTTATTGCGCTAGTCATCTCACCATTTTTGACTGTCTTTGCAGTTGCCGTCCTCGGATTCCTGACCGTATTCCTCCGACGGGTCATTGAGCCGGGATACGCGGTTGGTGACCGGGTAGCAGATGCCAACGAACGAAGACAGGAAGCCGCCCAGGCCGGGACGCAAGGGATTCGTGACGTCAGGATCTTCGGACTTGCCGACGAACTTCGTCAGGACTTCCTCGACGCGATCGACCAGTTCACGAGCGCACGTATAACCCTCCGTCGGAACGAGGCGGCGATCACCAACTTCTACAATCTCGGTGTCGCTGTCTCCGTTTTCGTCCTCATCTATCTCGCATTGACGTTCGCAAACCTCTCTTTCGGTTCGCTCGGTGTCTTCCTCTTCGCGATGTTCCAACTCGGTCCCCAGGTGAGTGGCCTGAATAACCTGTTCTATCGCGTCGAGAACGATCTCCCACACCTCGTCCGAACCCAACAGTTCATCACGGAACTCCAGTCGCGAGAGGAGCCAAACGAGTCAACACGAGAGGTTCCCGATGTCGTCAATACTGTGGCATTCGACGACGTCCACTTCTCGTACGACGAGGAGGAGCAGGTACTCCAGGGAATCGACTTCGAGGTCGAGAAAGGAGAGTTCGTCGCGTTCGTCGGGCAGTCGGGTGCCGGAAAGTCGACCATCGTCTCGCTGCTCGCCCGACTGTACGAACTCGACCAGGGGGAGATTCGTGCCAACGGCGTCCCGATCGACGAGATGGATATCGACGAGTGGCGCGAACGGATCGCCGTCGTCCGCCAGGATCCGTTCATCTTCAACGACACACTCGAGTACAACCTCACGATTGGGAACCGCGACGTGACGCGAGCGGAACTCGACCGGGCCTGTTCGATTTCGAAGGTCGACGAGTTCTTCGACGAGTTGCCCGACGGGTACGAAACGATGCTCGGTGACGATGGCGTGAGATTGTCGGGCGGGCAGAAACAGCGGGTGGCGCTGGCGCGGGCGCTATTGCAGGACGCCGACCTGCTGGTTCTCGACGAGGCGACGAGCGACCTCGACTCGAATCTCGAGCAGGAGGTTCAGGAGGCAATCGAGGAGATGGAACGAGACTACGCGATGATCGCAATTGCGCATCGACTGTCAACGGTGGAGAATGCGGATCGGATCTATACCGTTGAGAGCGGCGAGATTATCGAGACCGGGACACACGGTGAGCTGATCGATAGTGGTGGACAGTACGCCGATCTGTACGCGATCCAGTCTCGGTGATAACTGTCCGACCCTCTCAGTTATTGGACGTCGTCCGACGATAACACGATATTTTCTTCGATGTCGGTAGCAGCTGTCCTCCCAACAATATCGAAATATCTATTCGCTGAGATACCAGAACCAGGTCTCTTCGTCGTGAGATTTTCCGTGGTGAATTCCTCGCCTTGCTCAATCGGTCGTTTCGCGACGAGACTATGCTGTGCCCACGCCTTCACGTCTGGCTCTTCTCCCTGCAACTCAGTCTTTTCCGTAGATGTTTCGTGATATAGATCGGCAAACGAACAGAGGTCCTCGAGCGTTTCCGGTTCGATGGACACCTCCTGATCGGGGCCGGGTAATCGGCGGTCGATCGTAAAGTGCTTCTCGATCATCGCGGCTCCATTTCCAATTGCGACTTTCGCAGCTTCGGCCCCGGTAGAGTGATCCGAGAACCCGACAGGGACATCAGCCAGTTGCTCCAGTGACTGGATCGTCCCGAAGTCGAAGTCTGCGGGAGATGTGGGATACTCGGAGACACAGTAAAATAGCGCAAATTCCTCCGCTACTGATTCGAGGAACGAACAGGCTTCAGCGATCTCTTCCCGCGTGTGCATTCCGGTCGAAACGAGTAACGGCTTGCCAGTCTCAGCAACACGGGCGAGTAGCTCCCGATTGGTCAACTCTCCGGAGCCAATCTTGATCGCAGGGACGTCGATTTCTTCGAGAAGATCTACGGCTTCTACCGAGAAGGGCGTAGAGAGAAACGTAACATCGCTGGCCTTTGCGTGCGCCCGCAGCATCTCGTGTTCCTCGGCCGTCCACTCGCACTCGGCAACCGTCTCGTATACGTCACCGGCGCCGATACTACGGATCGCGGGTTCAGATATCTCCGCGTCGGCAAGATGGGTTTGGAACTTCACGGCGTCCGCTCCAGCCGACGCTGCAACCTCGATAAATCGTTTCGCGAGTTCGAGGTCGTTTCGAGCGTTAATTCCCACTTCCGCGATTACGTATGGCCTGCTATCCGATCCCAACTTCGTGCCGTCGATTTCGATCACTGTTTCCACTCCGTCATCACTTGTTCGGCGAGCCATAAATCGAAGGGTGTGTCGACATCGATCGAATCAATCTCGTCCATCTCGTAGATTACCGTCTCTCCCGTGATGAGTTCCTGTGACGATAGAAACGCTTCGACGGCCGTAACGTAGACAGCGCCATTGATTATGTATTCCGGTTCTCTATCTTGCCGGCGTTTGCTCTCGTCCTCGTAATTCAATTGGACTGCTCCGTTCGACGTCGACCGCCACCGAGTTTCGGTTGTCGGATAAGCCGATATGAGGGAATCAGCATCCTGTACCGTGTACAGCTCGTACGCCTCGTCGATGTGCGTCGAACTTCGTAGCGGTGACGTTGGCTGCAACAGGACGATATCGTCGTACGATTCCCCCTGTTCCGCGAGCGTCTCGAGTGCGTCCTCCACGACGGGACTCGTCGGTGCAGTATCCGTAGCCAGATTGTCTGGTCTCAGGAAGGGAACACGTGCATGATACTCTTCTGCGACAGTTGCTATCTCTTCGTCGTCGGTAGACACCACTACGGAATCGATCACAGTAGATTTGCGTCCTGACTCAATCGAGTGAGCGATCAGTGGTTTTCCTGCGATATCCCTAATGTTCTTCTCTGGTACCCCCTTCGATCCACCTCTTGCAGGGACGAGTCCGAGGACGTCACGTTCAGTCATGGGATAGTTGGATCTCCTGTTCATGTTGCATGATTTGCGCGGGTGTCATGGGGTCTTTCTGTTCTGGGTCGAGATCCGCGATGATCTCCGTAATCGTCTCCGCTGCTGACCCGGAACCGTAGAGATTCGACTGGGGATACCGACCATGTTCGAGTTGAGTCCCGATCGCTGCCACGATTTCGTCTCGGTCACACTCGACGTCTATTACATTTGGACCACGTTCGCGTTCATTCTGCCGTTCACCTATGTTTACTGTCGGGACTCCGAAGTACGAGCATTCGCGGATCCCCACGCTCGAATTTCCGACCATGCAGGCCGCGTTACTGACCAGCGTAAGGTAGTCGTGGGGGTCAAGATTGATGAAGAATCGTACGTCGTCCGGATCCCCCTGTTCTCGGAACTCCCTGATCGCTTTCGACACCTGATCAGTACCGGCGTCCATATTCGGCCAGAACCAGAACGCCTGGACATCAAGGCGTTGGTAGGCGGCGATCAGTTCCTGGACCTTCTCATAGTTTGATTCGTACTCCGTCGGGAGGGGGTGATACTGAATAACGAGATAGTCATCGGTGACGTCGACAGTACTCCCCACGCCGCCGTAGTCGTCCTGGGGGTCGTACGCCGTTCGTCCGTCGACTTCGATTTCCTGACAAATGTCTATCGACGGACAGCCGGTCCGGTAAATTAGGTCGTCGGATTCGCCGAGTTCCTTGACGACATCCTGCGCACGTTCGGTCGAAACGAGGTGGTAGTCGGCCATTTTCGTCGTCGCATGGCGCACCTTGTCGTCGATCGATCCTGTCAGTTCCCCACCTTCCAGGTGGACGACAGGGAGGTTGAGGTACGATGCAGCCAGTGTAGTCGCCATAGTCTCATAACGATCACCACTCGTCAACAGGAGGTCGGGATCAATATCTTCGAGTGCCGAGGCATACTCGATAAGCCCCATCCCGGTGGTCTTCGCCTGCGTGACGGGCTCTCCGCCCTCTAACAACGTGTGTATCTTCTTCTCGATATCGATTCCGGCCGTTTCGATAGTGTCGGTTAGTTCTCCGAACCGGTGAACAAGTCCGCCTCCAGAAACAATCAACCGGAAATCGATCCGTTCATCCGCCTCTAACGACTGGTAAACAGTTTTTACCCGTGCATACTGAGATCGCGTCGTGACGATCGAAGCCACCCGTGTTGGCATTATGGGCACGTTGTGACCCATTTCCGAAGTACTTTGCCATCATTAGCTAGATATCCCATACATTATTTGTATTTTTTACACCCCCACCGGTAGGAAAGCTACAGTAGTTTAATCACCACTCACCCAAAATGGAGAGACAGAATAGAGTATGAGCTCTAAGAGATACACAATTGAGAATGTAAAAAGAGGAGTTAATTCGCCGAAACTAATAGCTAGTGAGATGAAACGGATAGCCCACCTGCCCAGGAAATGGTATAACCGGCATCAATTCGTACAAAAATATGGATATGGGATAGACGTGATGGCTAAAGATTGGGATTATTTAATAATACTAGATGCTTGTCGGTACGATATTTTCGAGGAGGTTGCTTCGATGGAGGGCAACTTGAATTCTGTTATATCAAGGGGCTCTCATAGCAAAGAGTTTGCTACGAAGAACTTTGCTAACAGGGAACTCTACAACACCGTTTACGTGACTGCGAACGGATACGGGGCTCGGATTGCAGACGGTGCGTTCCACGACCTCATTTTCACTGACGAGGATGACGCTGTTGAGGATGTGGAAGTCCTCCACTCTAGTGCGAAAGGCATGGCCCCCAGCACAGTTTACAACGCGACGATAGATGCTTATGAGAAATATCCTAACAAACGTATCATTTCTCATTTCATGCAACCCCATAGCCCCTATCTCGGAGAACGAGCCGAAGAACTCCGGAAGCGAGTGAAAAACGAGGGGTTGATCGTTCTCTCCAGAGATCCTGAGAAAATCAAGAATTACGACCAAAATGGCGAGAACGTAGTATCAACGTTAGGTGGCGCCGTCAGAGAGGGTTATATGACGATGGAAGAATTTAAAGAAGTATATGTGGAGAATCTGGAGATTGTGTTAGAATATGTATCCAGCCTAATTGAATATTTTGATGGGAAGATAGTGGTGACCGCAGACCATGGCCAGTCGTTAGGTGAGAAAGATGTGTTTGGCCACCCACAAAACACGTATATGGAAGAACTGCGACGCGTTCCTTGGCTAACAGTCGATTCTGGAGATAGGCCAGAAGTCACCTCAGAGAAGCCCACAACCTTACAAGATATTACCAATGAAGCAATCGAAAAACGGTTGGTAAATCTCGGTTACAAAACATAGTCGGGGGTACTGTACTAGACAGACCGGCCGAATGATGTTCGATCATTGCACGCATGGTTCGGCAAATTGGGTTGGAGAGGTCTCTAGGCATATAGTCCTCCTAAGTGACTAACCAGAGTTCGAAAACGAAAAACGATAAAGTCCCACTTGAAAAATGGCACCGTAGGAATGGGACCTGGAACTGTCAGATCAACCTTCTCGTTACTGCGAGAAGAGGGGTTTCCTGCTGTAGTTCGAAAGGGCGGCGAAAAGCTATCGTCGCTATTCACCGAGGAGATTTACAAAGTACAAGACATCAACACACCCGAGTGGATGTCGAACACTGATTTCAACACCTACTGTATCCACGATACTGAATATATTATTGCTCAAGATTCCCCCCCCAATCAAACCATCGATTTGGAGGTCGATACCTCGAATGCCAGTGCGATCGAAGTGCCGATTGTCGGTAGCGAACGCAGCGAATCGGTGACGATCACCTCGTCGACCGAGATACGACGGATCGTCAGCGACGGTACCTACGACTACCCGGCACAGCTCTGGTCCACAATCCCAGTAGATGAGTCGACAGATACCGCCACGATTCGGATCTCGACAGATGGTGCCTCGTCGCGGCGTTCTCGGAACGTGTTTAGACAGAACACCAGCGCGCACCGAACTCGAGTCGGGTTACCTGCCCTTCAACCGGATCGCGAACAGCCTCCAATCTTCCTGCTCTCTATCGATACGCTCCCCTATTCGGCACGAGAGTCTATGCAACCAATCGTCGAGGCACTTGGATCGGATGCGACTATCCCGACGGAACCCAGAACCCAAGCCCACTGGACGCCCCCGTCCCACGGCTCCATGTTCACGGGTACACACCCAGGGGATCACGGCTACGTAGGTCACGGAAAGGGCCAAGGGGACGAGCGACCGATCAATCCGACGTTGACGACGATTCCCGAACTACTGACCGACCACGGTTACAAATGCTCCAGTCTCGTCAGTCATACCCGTATCCTGCCCGAATTCGGATTCGGTCGGGGGTGCCATCGGTACCGTGGCGACGTAATGGGGTACAATGACTGGGTCAGCCGCAATCACGATTCCCGAGAGAGTCTATCACAGGTAATCGAATGGATCGATACCGACCTGCAGCGGCGAGACCACAGTCTGTTCTACTTCGTCCACGTTTTCGATCCACATTATCCCTATCTCCCGCCTCTCGACCGACTTTCGGACAAAGAACTGGATCTAACTGGACCATCACGATATCGGGAGCAATACGATGCCGCTCGCGGAGAGACGGGAGAGTACCTCCGGGTGTACGAACGTGATCACGACGTAGAGCAAGATCTCTCGGCTAAGATGGAACGGTATCATTCACTGTCGATCGAGTACACGGCCGAGCAAGTCGCCCGGTTTACCGATTATCTCAAATCCGTCGATTTGTTCGACGACGCGCTGATCATCCTCACTGGTGACCACGGCGAAGAGTTCGGCGAACGCGGTTTCTTCACCCACAGTTCGCTCTACGACCGCAATATCCGACCGTTCATGGCGATCAAGCCGCCGGCAACTGCGGAGTGGTCGGTTCCCGATACCGTCAACACCGTCGACTTCCTCCCGACGATTGCTCACGAGATCGGTGCCGATGTCCCCAACAGCTGTGCCGGTGAACCACTACAGACGAAAGACGGGAATTCGGTTCCACGAATCACAGAGCGGATCACGCCGCAACGGTACAACGTCGCCGTCGAATCGGACGGGGTCAAAGGGATCTTCACCTACGACACCGGCTATCCTGATCGACCGTCGTCCGACGTGATCGACGCCGGTCCAGTCCTCACCGAGTTTTACGACGTCAAGGCCGTTCGTGACGGTGACTTCACGGAACTCGACGGCCCGTCGAACGCGGCCGAGCTCGAGCGGATCGCCGAGGAGTTCGCAACGTCTGGAGCAGGAGGCTCGTACGACTCGGCTGTGTCGGCGACGCGTCCCGCACAGGAAACCGAAGACCGACTGCAAGATCTTGGATACCTCTGAGTAGGCCGATGCCGAGATTTCAACTCGGTTTCCCGTGCGGCCATCAACCGACTACAGAATCGGACAGTCATAATTCGTTCGCTCGATCGTACATCGTTCCGTTTTCAGCCAACCGCTCGATCACGTTACACGCCTGCTGGGTCGCGTTGGGTGCAAAGTAGTACTCTCGGTCGAACGACCCGCCCTCCCCTCCGAGTGCGGACGCGAGTTCGTCTACAGACGTGACCATAGACGCTGCTCCCTCGTCGATCAGCGGCTCCAAGACATCGGAACCCGGACAGTCGTAAACGAACGTTTCCAGACCAAACGCTAGTCCCTCGTAGACGGCCGTCGATCCGACCCCAATTTGGGCGCTCGACTCAGCGAACAGCCTGTACAGCTGGCGATCCGAGCTGTCGACAATCTCGAAGTTCGCGTCGAGCAGCCAGGGGTACTCGTCCTTCCAGCGATCGTACTCGCCCGGGTGGAGTTTGTACACGATATCGTAGTCGACATCCGGATGGCGATCGACCTCCATCGCGAACTTCGACAGTTGCTCGCCGATTGTCCCTTGGGAGATGAACAGGAACTGGTCGCTAGTCTCGTCGTCGGTGTAGCGATCGAGCGAGTTCTCCAAGTGAGGATAGCCGACGGGGATCACCCGTTCGTCTGGGATGGGGAACTCAATGTGCTCACCCCAGAACTCCCCGAACGTGAGGAGGTAGTCCGGAAACATTTCCTTGGTTCGAGGTGCCGGAAACGAGTAGCCGTAGTGGTGTTCGTAGATGACACCGTGCTGGAGTTCGACGACAGGAATGTTCTGGTCTTTACAGGCCTCGATCAGCGTTTCCTTGCCGTAGCTACAGACAAGGACCACGATCGACGGCCTTGTCCGTTCTATCACCCGTTTGTACAACCTGAGAAGGGTGGTTCGTTTATGGAGGGTTTCCCTAGTGATCGACCCAACATTGACAGTGGCGTCGAATTCACGCTTAATCGCTCGTGAGATACTATTCAACCGGGTATCAATTTTTGTCGTCAACGTCGGTTTTCCTACCCCAAGGAGCCGTTGAGCATCCCCGATAAATTTAACCATATCAAGGTAGCGCATATTCTCCGTTGGTACTGGAGAACGATGTTCAAGCGAATAGGGTAACTCCAGATGGAGGGAGTCCGTGTCGAGTTTTTGGTGAATTGGGTCGGTGTATATGTCCCACCATCGTCCGTCTTCAAGTTGTTTTCGTCTCGGAGAGCCGACGATTACGATATCCGATTGGTCAGCGAGTAGTGGGTTCTTGTGGACGATATTTTTCGCCAGTAATCTGGCGGCTTTCGTGTACGAAGCGTATCCCTCGGCCGCATTCGAATGGGCCTGTCCAAGGCCGTGCTTTCGTTTAATTTCGTTTGCTACCTTCACGCGTATTCGCTCCCAAACGGGAACACCGTCCACCGTGAGATCGTAGAGTGATTGGTCGAGTTCGAAATCAAAGAATTGCTCGTGGTCGAGATTCATCTACGACGGTTGGGTATTGGATAGCGTAGGTATAACAATGCCTATGTCTACCTGCTCTGTAGGGCGTCTCCTGTCCCACTACCAATGGTCAACGCTCAATTCAAAATGGAGAATTGACTAGCATACTTCCACTATAGCCACTCTTCCGGTTTTTGGACAGCGTTCAATCCGATTGATGACGAGACGATACCAGCGTGAGTCACGACGAACGGATTTACTGAACCTTGCTCCAAAGCGGAGTGCGCTTCGACGCTTCTGACTACATACTTCAGAACGAGTTCCCGGAACTGGCCGTACCAAGTTCGAGTACGGACTATCTAGCCATATTTTCGCCGGGGTTCAAAAAATGCCGATTCGACGTTCGAGTGTTGGTTGTAGATAGCATTATCAATCAAAGTTTTCGCGCGACGCCGATACAACCAAATTCGCAGTGCTTGATCAGCGGCTCCACACCGTCTGAAAGGAGTATCTTGCGTAATAACCATCAGTTGTAGCCTTTATCCCCGTGAGGCTATTCACCTTGTTTTGGTTTCGTTTCGGCACTTTCCAACCGGAATGAGAGTCATGCGATCGTTTAATGGACCAGTTAAAATCAAGGGGCAGATTATTTTTGCATGTGATCAAGACGGCCGTCTTATCCGCCCGAAACCCGTGTAATTCGTCTGTTTCGCGTAGTGCTGGCTGACAGAGATGCGATCCATACCAGTCGCGTCAAACGCCTGGCTCTCACCGGTGTCGTGCAGCTCCGCCGAAAGTCGTAGGAGGACGCACCAGATCGGCATTTTGAGTCGTAGATACCGCGCACAGGTGGTTAGTGAAATCGGGCAGATAAGACAGTACTAGACCGAGAATGTCGGAAATTTTGGCAGCTCGGATAGACCATCCATGAGGCGCCGTTACGGGTGATTATGATACTCGCGAAAGCCGTGAAACGTAACAATCACCCAGTCAGCGTAGCCGCCTTCACCGGGATGAAACGCCGGAGCCCACTCTCCAGCGACAACTTATTGGCGAGCGAAACGAATAATTCGGTGAAGCGGGCGATCTTCAATTGCACAACCGAACCGTCCCGCTTCACTCCCTGCTACATTCGAAAAGTAGCATCTCTTGCTAGAACCCTACGACTTACTAGTGGCGGTTCCTCCGTCGCGGTTCGGACGTCTAAACAGAGCCGAATTCAGTCCCCGGAGAGAAGGTAGATAACTCGGAATCCATTCAGACGTATAATTTGACCGATCTAGAATCGCATTCCCCACACATGTGCCCCAACTTCGATCGAATAAGGGAATAGTTCGTGTTCGAAACGGGGAAATTGATAGTGATAGGATCTATCCCCTCGATAAATGTATACATATAAAGTAATATATAGTCAAATGGAATATATTTCCTAAAATTCTTAGTGATTCGTGAATAGAATCTGAATTCCGGTGAAAAGATGGAGACGCTTAATAGAGAGGGATCACAAATTGAGGAGGGATGAAAATATTGTATCATTCTCCCCGTGAATCGTTTAACGTCAAGAAGGGGTCAGGAAAGAGACCCTATGAGATGTTTCGATCGTTGAAGGGGCTAGGCCACGATGTTGACATAATTCAAGGAAGGGGCAAGAATAGGTTAAGAAAAGTATTTGGAGAGAGTATGGAATGGGACAAATATGATTTTTGCTATTCAGAACCTCCCTCCTCCCCGATTCATCCATTGTATGATTATCCATTTCTCTACAAGATTCGGAAACACGACGTACCCCTAGCAGTTTTTTATCGAGACACATATTGGAAATTCGCAGACCATTTCTCTAAGGATGGAGTTAAGAAATACGTATTTAGAGCGGCACATTTTGCTGAAGTCGACCTATACACAAAACTAGCCGATATAGTCTATTTTCCGAGTGAATATTCATTAGAGCTGTCGTTAAAAGCTGCGACTCGAGACGTATTATGGCCTGGCTGTAATAAACAGAATCCAATAGAACGAGAGGAAGTGAGCGATATAATATACGTTGGTGGTATTTCGGAGAGATATGGGATACATAACCTAGTTGGTATGATGAGGGAGTTAGAAAATAATGATATTGTTCTGCACCTGGTCTGTAGGGAAGGAGAATATGAAAGATTAAATGACAAAACAAGTAACGCCATCGAAAGTCTCCCAATTTACGTTTATCATGAGTCGGGCGAAGGGCTAGAACCAATATATAATAAAAGTGATATAGGTATCATACCTTTTAGAGACACATATTACAACAATATGGCCATGCCGGTAAAATTGTTCGAATATATGTCTTTTGGGCTACCGGTCGTCTCAACTAAATGTAAGACGATCGCAAGATTTGTCGAGAATAACGGCTGTGGAGTCATTTGTAGAGACGATCCAGTTGAGTTGGCCGAGGGAGTCATGTCACTGATGCATGATTTGGGTAAAGTTAACACGATTTCCAAAAATTCCATTGAAACTGCCAAACGTAACACCTGGGAAGATCGAGCCGCCGAAGTGTGTGCTTTTTTTAGTTAAAATAGAACGTTATGAATCTAGCAATTCACGTGTTAAACTGCATCTGTAATTTCACGGTGGTACATTGAAAACGACCAGAGAACTAACAAGAGCAGATCTGAATCACGGGTCGTTTTACAAACCAACCCTTTAACGAGAATATGGCAATACTTAACCGCGTCTATTATTACACCATATTAGGAAGATTCGCCCAATGAGACTCTGGACGAGGTTCAACACAAACCGTCACAAATCCCTCGCAATGGTATCTATTTCTGCGGGCATCCTTGGTTTAATGCTGTCGGTTTTCATATCTAATCCATTCGCTAAGATATATCCCTTGGCGGCTCTTAGTGGAGGAATATTCTCAGTATTTACTGCAAATAGAAATTGGATACAGAAACTGCCTGCCACCCCATTCGATTGGCGATTGTCCATGCTAGGGTTTCTATTCGGGGTAGGAACCCTGACACTTGTATATCGCCTAGGAGGGTTCACTCGATCGGTTTGGGTGATAGGGCTTACTATTGTACTATACTGCATATCGCTATTCGTAATCTTATCTAGAAAACCTCTTCTCGGTATCAGTTTCGCTCTAATAAGCGGCCTTCTCCATCGAGCAACGATCCACTTCTCCAGCCCGTATCCGTTTGGGAGTGACGGCCACTATCACTTCCGGCATACACAAGAATTGATCACCACTGGAGCACTCGATCAAGTATTTGCTACGTCGAAGTACTATTATGCGCCAGCGTACCACGAAATACTAGCATCGGTCGCACACGTCACAGGGTTAGATGTACAGGAGATTTTCTTTCTATCTGTCACTTTTTTGTATACTGTTGTTCCCCCCCTGGTCATATTCGCTCTAATTCAACGGACGTACGGAGCACCGATGCTCGGGAGTCTCGGTGGATTACTCTATATCACAGCCGATTTTACACTGGGTTGGAGCGTGTTCCAAAGCACAACAACTATTGGAATGGTGTTCTTCACTCTCGCGGTTTACGGAACCCACCGGTTTTTAGTAACAGATTCAAAACGTATGCTCGGAGTTGCATTGATTTGTTATTTGATGGTCCTATTAACGCACCAGTCTACGGGGTGGATCACACTCATGGCTTTAGTTGCAATCCTGGCAGCAGACTATCACCGTGAACGGCGCTTCCATATAATTGGGTACCTCATGATTCTTGGCGTAAGTCTCGTTCAATTCTGGCGGATAACCCGGTACAGCGGCCCGGAAGGTGACGCTCCGGATGTCGTGTCAAGCCTGGTAATGCAACTGATACCGCTGCTGTCCCAAATCGGGTTCCGCTCTTCAGGAGGAGGAGGGGGAGAAACGCTTCCCGAAGGTCTTAACGTCGCTACCTCCGTCGCGGGTGGATTGACCCCTATTCACGTTGTTGGCTCAGCAGTGTTATTCGGATTAGCAGCTGTCGGTGTTATTCGGCACCTCGGACATCGGTGGGACCAATTTGGAGTCCAGTTCACGGCCCTCATCGGGATTCTTTATCTATTTGCCTTCGGTGGTCCACTATTCAATATAGACTTCTTTTTCCCAATGAGATGGTTTCAGTTCATTTCATTTGCCCTCGCACCGTTTGCTGCGATCGGGCTTCGCGAAGTTTTCACAGAAGACATCATTGGCCGCGTCGCACTACCAGCCTTGATCTTATTCTGTGGCGTCTGGTTTGCCATCATGGCAGTCGGATTTATAGGCGCGGTCGACGGACCGATCGCAGATGATGCGCATTCGGCTCAACGCTACGCCGCCAACGATAACGAGTACGCGATGTACGAGTTTGTCGACGCTTATGGAGATGATTCGTCGATAATCGCCGATGGCCGTGCATCAACGATCATCCGCCGATACTACGATAATCCGAATTCCTCAATGTTGACTATTAACCACTCGAGGAACAAGGTACAATTGCAAAGTGGGAGTCAGCTAGTTATCGAAAGGCCATATCTCTACTCTGGAAATGCTCTGTACCAACTCAAAACAACAAATGCCCGGTTCACAGTATTTGGAAAAGTACCTCAGGTTTCATTTGGTTGTGATGTAAACATGGTTTATAAGAATGGAGAAAGTTACAATATTTATCAAAAACACAACCGGTGTGTTGGATGAATTTCTGAATTGGTTGTGTCTATCGTAGTGCACGGTTATACACATCTAAAATTGATTGAGCCATCTTTTCGGTGCTACACTGGTCTTCAACCTTACTGCGAGCGTCTGCGTTTCCTCCATACTTTAATGCCTGTTTCAAGCACCTGACTATCTCCGTTTTATTGTCACAAACGAAGGATCCGGGGACATTATCCAATGTTTCTGCCACAAATCCGACATCGGTTGAGACGATCGGCTGGTTACAAAGTGCTGCTTCCTTAATCACCATAGGACCACTCTCTCGTTCAGAGGTTATCAGAATGACATCACTTGCGTTCATGTATACTGGCATATCTTCATGAGGAACGCCAGATACAGTCTTAAGAACAACATCCGAATCTAAGCTAGATACCGCCTCTTCAGCAAGGGAATAACGTTTCACCTTCCTTGACTTTGGATATGGGAAAAGAACTATGTCATCGTATTGACTCCAGCCTAATTGATCCCTAGCTTCGCTTGTGTCCATTGGCTTAAAAATAGTTTTGTCAACACCGAATGGAATGACTGAATGGGAAACTGATAGATACGGCGACATTGCAGAGGATGGTACTATCACTTCATCTGCAATCCGGCCACAAATTCTGCTTAGAGTTGTATGTTTTTCCATTAATTCTGATCCCCAAAAGGTGACTACCACCGGGCATCGAATTTGTGAAAGTGCCATTGGTGCCACTTTTGCATTATTGGCGTGAATTATATCATATTCATCCTCCAAGTTACCATATAATCTTGGCCATATTTTCAAATAGTCTAATACCGATCTGTCATACCCAATATTGTCAACCTTATTTGTTTCTTTATATGGTGATATAGTTTTTGTATCACATCCAAATCTATTCAGTGCTTCGACCTGTGACTGATAAAATGGCGCATATTTATTTGTAGTCAGGGAAAGGATATTCAATTCATTCATTATAATCGGCCAATATTTTTGCGATTTTTACCGACGCGTCGCCACTCCCATATGGATCTCCTTTTCTTCCAGGAGACCAACTTTTATTTAAAAATTTGACAATCTCGGGGGCGGATACGCCAACTAGTTTGTTCCATCCAGATGTGACTGTTTCTTTCCATTCTGTCTCATCCCTCAGCGTAACACAAGGTGTATCCAAATAAAAAGCCTCCTTTTGAACTCCCCCGGAATCGGTCACAACTCGCTCTGCACCGTCCAGCAGTCGAACGAAATCTAAGTATCCGACGGGGTCAATAACTTCAAGTTCGGAGGTTGCACGGTGCCAAAGATCGTACGATTTCAATCGATCCTCGGTCCGGGGGTGAACAGGTAACACGACATCACGTGGTGCCGCCGAAAGGCCATCAAGAATAGCCTCAAGACGATCTCGTTCATCAGTGTTGCTCGCCCGATGGACTGTCGATAGGAAAAACTCACCCTCCTCGACGCCGAGTTGAGTGAGCACATCCGACTCTTCCTTGGCAACGTCTCGTGCCCACAAAATCGCGTCGTACATCACGTCTCCGGTGACGTGAACCCCCTCCGTGATACCCTCCTCGGCTAACGTTTCCGCCGCTGAGTCACTAGGAGCGAACAAGAGATCCGACGCGTGATCAGTAAGAACCCGGTTGATTTCCTCGGGCATCTCTCGGTTATGGCTACGCAGACCAGCTTCGACGTGGGCAACGATGGGATCTACTTTCGCCGCCGCAATCGCTCCAGCGAGCGTTGAGTTCGTATCGCCGTAGAGCAACACAACGTCGGGCGCTTCGGTTTCGATCAGCCCTTCTATCCCCTCGAGCATTGCTGCGGTCTGTGTTCCGTGCGAACTCGAACCGACACCGAGGTTGTAATCGGGTTCTGGAATCCCCAGTTCCTCGAAGAAAACGTCGGAGAGTTCCTCGTCGTAGTGTTGGCCCGTATGAACGAGGATTTCCTCGTGCGATTTCCGTAGCTCACGAGAAACGGCGAAGGCTTTGATAAATTGCGGCCTAGCACCGACTATAGAAAGTACTTTCAACTTGATACGGAACTAGCCCCGTTGCCAAGTAAGCGTTATCATTCTGGCTAGAATTCCCCGCCATTTCGTTAGATGATAAGATAGAGTTGGAGAGAGTACCAGAACATCTAAGGGCAGTGTCGGCTGACCGTCCAAGAGTATGCTGTCCGACATTGATATCGTATTCCTGGCCAATTCTTCATCTAATAAGAGCAAAGAAGTGCTCGAATGCTTTTCTTCGGAGTGGGCATTTGAGAACACCTGTGTGAAGGTGGTGACCGATGCACGTTCTGGGAAGGCAGTGTCAGCAGCACGAGATTTAACCTTCCCTATCTCCGTCTGCGACGATCCGAGTGAGGTTGGGACTACGATCAATGAAGTCACAGATAAAGTGTCAGGGTGCGACTATCTCATTTCAATAGGATGGTCGCATAGAGTTCCGGACGAAGCATTAGCCATCCCAGAGACCGCGGCGCTCAATGTCCACAGTTCCTATCTACCTCGCTACCGAGGACTGAGCGTTCATCGAGCGCAATGGGCCAATGCCGAAGCGGAAGGAGGAGTGACAGTACACGAGATGACGTCAGAGTTCGATGAAGGGGATATCATCGCTCAACAGAAGTATCGGATTGGACTGTTCGAAACCCCTCTCGATATGGTTACTACGATAGGAGAACTGGCAGCGGCATTAACTCGAGAGGCGATATTATTGCTTGAGATGGGGTATACTGGAGAGGAACAAAAAGGGGAGGGAAACTATTACAGTTTACTGCCTTGGAGCACCGTGTTGAAATACGGAATCGTCAACCACGTCCTTCGATTGCTCCGAACGAATAGACGTGTAAGGGTTCCTTCCGGACAAAATTGAAATCCCTTGTTATTGGACTGCATCTACAGTAATACGATCTAAATCGTATCGAGTGAGCTATTGACTAGGCGTCGAACAATTAGGATGATGGCATACAATACCGGCAACGGATCACGGATTGACCCCTCCGCAAATACAACGTGTTCAGAGTCAATTGAACGCTTCCACTTCCTGATGCCGCCAGCCCATTCGGGATACGCCCACCGATAATACAGAAATACGTTCAGAAGGTCTTCTGTGGCTTTCACCCACTTTACCGATCCGTCAGGAACTGAACTCTCCGAATAACTCACAGGATCGCGTCCACTCAAGTCCCGATACGCCATCCACGGGAGGCTGACGTCACAGGCCGGCGTAATACCGATCCACGACCAGCTCCGGGGATTGACTTCGATCAGGTAGTACTCTCCCGTCTCAACGTCTCGTTTGTACTCGAATTCGGCGATGCCCGTGTAGGATAGCTCATCACAGATCGACTTCGCCTCGTCAATGAGCTGCTCTGGAACGGACTCAGCTTGCCCAACTTTACAGTCGCCGATATCTGGAGGATAGCCCCGCACCTTTCGACCCGTGAAGACGCCTTTGACGACTCCGTCGTTCGCATAGACACCGACAGTGTACATCGAGTCCGACATGCCCCGCACATACTCCTGGAAGGCAAACTCCTCAGCCAATATCGGGTACGAATCGAGAAAGTCATCCAGTTCAGATTTGCTTTCGAATACCTCGAGGCGAAACTTCTCGTACAATTTCGTCTTTTCCCGGAGTTCCTCGTCATCCACGGAACTTTCGTCGGTGTTTGAACCGGTTAGCCAGTTTACGAACGAGACGAGTTTTGATCGGAACATCATATCCGGGGCATAGCGAGCATCACCCGGCTTCGCTGCAAGGGGAAACGCGTCGTCCGATACGTTTTGAACGGATGTCCCATCCCACGTTCGCGGAACTGGATACGTCCGTTCCGCAGCCCAATCGCCAAAGTCCCGCTTGTTGAGCAGGAGATCGACCGTTTCTCCATCGGCTACACACGGGCGGTAGTGCTCAGATAGAGTGTTCTTATTAGCGGCAATTGCACTCGCCCAATGGTCGTTCGCCGGGATGAGTACCGGCTTATCGTCGAATTCTGTGCAAAGTTCCTCAAGGTATTCGATGAATGCTTCCTCGTCCGTTGTTGGGTTAGGACACTTATGGAAGGTCGCGTACTTGCTCGTCGTACCAATATTCCTGAAGCTATCCAGTGCGTGAACGTCTACCCCATGACGGCCGAGTTCCTGAATTATACTGAGACCGTTGTATGCGCAATTACAGACGATGGCAGTCATTGTGCCCCGATCGGAGAAAGTAGGGCAATCAATACACTAATGGGACCGATCCGAATAGTCATCTAGTAACCTGGTTGCAGATGAATAGACATATTTGCTTCGTTGGCGATTTATTCGCAGGCGGGACCCTTCTATACGACGAACCTTCGGATCTGGTGAATTCATCAACATATCACGATGCAGATCTTAGAATTGCTAACCTCGAACACCCGATCGGTATCGGCGAGCCGATCGAGCAAAAATCAACTCTCCACGCACCCCCTGACGCGATAGAGTACCTCAAAGAGCTACGTGTAGATGCGGTGTGCTTGGCAAATAACCACGTCCAAGATCTCGGTTCCGACGCAATCGGTGAAACAATCACCCGTCTTCAAGCTGCTGGCATCGATTGTTTTGGTGCAGGATGTTCGATTCGAGAAGCTTCCGAACCGTATCGCGTAGCTGATGGCCTCGTTTTACTCGGATATTGCGCCTATGATTCACCTTCCCTCAACAAGATACAGGTAGCTACCGATGAGACGCCAGGAGTGAATCCCCTCTCTGAGCAAAAGGTAAAAGACGACCTCCGAAAACTCGATTCAGACACTCAAGCTATCTTGTTTGTTCATTGGGGAATCGAAAATACGTGGATCCCCCCGAACGATTGCATTCAGTTAGCACATAATCTCCTAGATCTCCCCCAAGTGGCAGGAATAATCGGTGGTCACCCACATAGAATACAGGGATATACAGCTCAGGGGGCCAATCGGGCGTATTTTTCCCTAGGGAATTTCCTCTTTCCCGACTTCGATATGCAACCACCAGTTTCCGTAGCGTACCAAACAGCCGAAGATGAGGTATGTTATAAGACGAAACGATATCATCCCGTTACTAAAATTACGAGAAAACGCTGGTCGGCTGCTGCACGAACATCTTTGCTCGTCTCCTACGATGCTCAACAGCAAGCATTCGATCATACCCCAGTATATCAAACGACCGGTCGCGGGGACGTCCAGGAAGTAACAGGTGTAAAAAATCACCTAGTCCATGACTGGTTATCCGTTTCTAGTTGGGTTATAGAGAGACATCCACTACTGAGGCGGTTCGCGTTAGGAGCTAATCTCTTGGTATACAATCTGTGGAACGTTCTGGGGATACTCCTATTTTTACTCAAGCAAAACGGTGTTCGGTGGATGGTGAAATTTCTGCGTACAGCTATCCGAGCGAAGATCGATTCAGATATCGACGCAAACAAGCGCTTATACGAGTTCTTTTCTGACTAACGGACCCGTTCTAGAATCGCTGACACGATATCTTCGGTTATATCGGAAGTTTCCTCGATTAAGTTGGCACGCCGTTCGGACCACTCTCGTGGCGCATCTTCGTCCGCGGCTAATTCCATGATTCTATCTAGTGCGTCGTTCTCGTTTGGGGTAGAATACATGAGCTTATACGTTTCTTCAAGTTCAATAAAGTTGGACATGTCATCGTCCCCGGCAAACGAGTTCGATCGAACGGTAGGTGTCCCGAGAATAGCTGCCTCGGTAGCCATTGTTTGGGAATCCCCGACATACAGATCTGCATAGTATAGGGCGTGGTGGATTACGCTCGGCGGCAACGGAAGTCTATATTGTTCGAATTCACCCGGCAATTCACTTTCACTTGTGATGTATACATCCCCCAGATCACTCAGGTACTCCACCATACGCTGTTTCGTCGAACGCGATAGTCCAGATTGGTCCTCATCGTGATACGCCTCCCATGAAATGAATCGGAGAACAAAGAAACGTGACTCGGGATCGATCCCATGAGCAGATAGCAGTTCTGGCTTCGGTTCAAAACGATCGGGATGGAGATACGAGAGCTCAAAGTACCCGTTGAGACGACAATGCGATTCACCAAAATCCCAATTCAGAGATTTGGGAGTACAAATGAGATCGGCGAACGGGTACGAGGTCTTCTGAACTGCCTGTTGTACGACTGATCCAGCAGAAGAGACGTCGCTATCGCTAAATAGGATAACTGGGCATCTAAACAGAGATGCCGTATGAACCGCAACGGGATTAGGACGGCTCACGATGACGTCCGGGGAAAACTTCCTCGCAACATTGACCATTTTTGCGCCCCTAATTGCCCACTCCGTCGCTAGAGATACTAGCCCAGATCCTTGGCTCGTAAGCGGCTGGTGGTCGAGATCGTATTCATCTAACAATTCGACCGTCACATCCTTCTCCCTCGACGTCACCAAGCAATTGTGGCCCAACTCTTCAAGTTCCCAGATAGGGTGTTTGAAAAAATGGACGTGTGCAGGGTGGTTTACGTCAAATAGTATATTCATCGTACGAGGTTGAGCATCCGCTTACCAACGTTCGTTACAGCGTCCTTCGAGTACTCCGTTACGTATTCGGGCGTAGTTTCCGCCCAGCGATTTGGGTGAGACAGCAAACAAAGACCGGGGACGCGTGCTTCAGCAACCAGTTCGATCAATTCCGCAGTCCCATCGGCACTTACTGTTTTACTGCTCTCCCCGACCGGATGATCTTTCACCTTCAAATCTCCATCCTCCCACGTCCGACCAGTGTCGGAAAAGTACGTCACGTCGACGAAGTCCATCGAGAGGTATGCTTCACCGAGTAGCCCGTACTCGTCGAACCCACGATCGCCGGTCCACATGTCACGGTTGTCGTGCGCCGTCAACGGGTTCCCGTGCATACACACCGTATCGATCGTTGCGTGTTCTCGAAGTCGTTCAAGGTGCGTCGCGAACGACGCGTGCGCCTCTGCAACGTTTCCGTCAACCCGATCCATATCCTCGTAGTGGTAGCCGATTTCGTGCCCGAGATCCTCGATCTCTCGAATCAGCTCCGGCTGAAACGTCTTGTCGATCGTTCTGAAGTAGTACGTACTCGGGATATCGTACTCGGCTTCGAGCCGAGCCATCGCCAGCGAGTTCTCCGGCTTTCGATCGACGTCGTGGCGGTGGATGATGAACCGCTCGGGTAGCGCGTCCGAGTCCAGGTACTCCCGCACGGTGATGTGCTCGTAGCCTGCGTCCAGTCCCGCCTGCAGTAGCTCCTCGTAGATCTCGTACGTAAAGTCTCTAGTCACGCACCTGCACCTCTTTCGGCTCGTTGACCTGCATGTCGAACAGCATGGCGAACATGATGAACATGCTGCCCATGGTGAACAGCATGAGACTCGACGTCGCCCGAATGAATAGCGGGTTGTTCATCACGACCTTCTGGTACACCGACCACATCCCGCCGAGCGCACCGAGGGTTGCCGTCAGCCCGCCGAGCAAGTAAAACAGCGCCAGGGGGTGGAAATCCAGCACCATGTACTTCACTTTCAGCCGCCAGAGGAAGTTCCCGAGCAGCATTCCCGAGACCTTCCGGATGTACGTGGAGTACTCGATGCTCGACTCCTCGTCGCCGTACACCGCCGGCATGGCCACGTCCGCGACCCGCATCCCCTTGGCGTTCAGCTTCACCAGCAAGTCGTTGCAGTAGCCGTAGTACTCGTACATGTCCTCGATACCGACGTTCTCCAGGGCGTAGCGAGAGATGGCCGTGTAGCCGTTCTGCGGGTCCATCGTCTTCCAGTAGCCCGACGAGATCTTCGTCAGGAACGTCAGGATGGAGTTGCCGAAGAAGCGCCACGTCGACATCCCCTCGCGGAAGTCCTTGTACAAAAGTCGGTTGCCCTTCGCGTAGTCGGCGCGGTCCTCGACGATCGGGTCGAGGAACTTGTAGAGAATGTCGGGGTCCATCTGGCCGTCGCCGCCCATGACGGCCGTCACGTCGATCTCGTCCGAGAGCGCGCGAAGGTAGCCGGTCTTGATCGCGCCGCCGACCCCGCGATTTTCCTCGTGCTGGATGGGGACGATTCGGTCGTCGAACACCGACACCTCCTCCAGCGAGTCAGGGGCAAGCTGCACGTCGGCCGCTCCGGGAGTCATCGTCATCCCGCCGTCCGTCTCGACGTCGCCGTCGGTCCGGGCGTCCGTGTCGGCCGTCCGACTTCCCTCGTCCGACCGACTCCCACCGTCGGCCATCGCCTCGGCCTCGTGGTAGTGCAGCGTCACGGACTCGTCGTTCACTCGCTCGGCGGTCTCCCGGATCTCGTCCCAGGTGCCGTCGGTCGAGCAGTCGTCGACGACGTACGCCCGGTCGACGTACGCCGGCAGCGTCTCGATCACCTCGCCGACGAACCCCTCCTCGTTGTAGGCGGGGACGACGACGCCGATCGTGTGATCCCTGTACATGTCTCAGTCTTCCCTCATTCGGCCGACCCCGTGCCGATCGTGTACACCGCGGTCCCGGCCGGCATCGCGCTCGGTTCGAGGGTGTCTCGCCCGTCTATCACGACCAGAGGTCCGTCACCGTTTCGGCCGAGCGAGTCCCACTCGATCGCGTCGAACTCCTCGTGCGGCGTCACCACGACGGCGGCGTCCACGCCGATCGACGACAGCTCGTCCAGGTCGACGGGCTCCAGATCGAACGCCTCGTGGTCTTCCAGCAGGGGATCGACGCCGTAGACGTCAGCCCCCGCCTCGGACAGGTGCGCCGAAATCGGGATCGACGGCGAGGCGCGGATCTCCTCGACGCCGGGACGGTAGGTCAGCCCCAGTACCGCAACCGAAGCCTCGGACAGGGCCACGCCCCTGGCGGCCAGCTCCTCGCGAAGTTTCCCGACCGTAAAGTCGGGCATCGAGTCGTTGACCTCGCGGGCCGTCTCCAGCAGCGTCGAGTCCGTCTCGAACGGCTCGATCAGGAAGTACGGGTAGTACGGGATGCAGTGCCCGCCGACGCCGGGGCCGGGGTCGTGGATGTCGCAGAACGGCTGGGTGTTCGCGACGTCGATCGCCTCGCGGACGTCGACGCCCAGCTCGTCGGCGTACCGGCCGAGTTCGTTCGCCAGGGCGATGTTGACGTCGCGGTACAGCCCCTCGAAGACCTTCACGCACTCGGCGGTGGTCGCGTCCGACGTCGACAGTACGCCCTTCGCGTTGATCTCCTCGTACACCAGCCGCGCCACGCGGGTGCTCTCCGCGTCGACGCCGCCAACGACCTTCGGGTACGCTCCGCGGATGTCCTCCAGCGCCCGCCCGGACGACGTCCGCTCGGGACAGAACGCGAGGCCGAACTCGCCGCGGTCCAGCCCGGACGCGTCCTCCAGTGCGGGCAACACGCGATCTTCGGTCGTTCGCGGCGGGACCGTACACTCGATTATCACCTGATCGCCCGCGGACAGCCCGCGACCGATGTCGTCCACCACGGCGTCCAGTATGGAGAGATCGGGTTCGTGCGACTCAGTGATGGGCGTCGGCACGATCACGACGTGGATCGACGCCGCCGCGGCCGCCTCCCGGGGCTCCGTTGTCGCCGACAGCGCCCCGTCGCCGACCAGCTCCGAGACCAGCCCCGCGAGGCCGGGCTCGCGCTTGACGTGACAGTCGCCCGCCGAAATCGTCTCGACGACGTCGGGATCGACGTCCGCCCCGAGGACGTTCCCGCAGGTCTCGGCGTAGACGCCGGCCAGCGGTAGGCCCATCTTCCCGAGGCCGTAGACCGCGACGGGCACTTCGCCGTCAAGAAACGACGCCCGCTGGACGGCCGCGTCCGCGTCCGAGCCGTACAGCGACGTCACCGGTTTCGAGACGGCCCGGCCGCCGTCCGCGAGCGCGTCGCCCCTGTCCGCGAGCGCGTCGCTGCCGTCGGCGCGCGTTTCGCGATCCGAACGGCCGTCGCGGGCGTCCCTACCGCGTCCGGCGTCTCGTTCAGTCATCCGAGGTGAGCACCTCCGGCTGGGGCCGATAGTCGGAGGACTCGCTGCCCCCGCGTGCGGACTCCTCGATCCACTGGGCCACCGCGAGCGCCTGCAGGCCGTCCTCGACGGTGACCTCGGGCTCGCCGCCGTCGCGGACCACCTGGCAGAACGACGCGAGCTCCTCGCGCAGCGGCTCGGCGTTCGTCACCGTCGGCCGCTCGACGATGCTCTCGTGGGTGAAGCGCACGCCGCCCTCGTCCTTCACGTACTCCGGCGCGGAGTTGCGGTGGATCTCGATCGACTGGTCGATGTAGTCGAGCACGACGAAGCAGTCCTCGGCGGTGATCTCGAGCGTTCGGACCTTCCGCTGGGTCTTGCGGCTCGCGATCAGGGTCGCCATCGTCCCGCCGTCGAACGAGAGGAGCGCGGAGGCGTGGCGGTTACCGTCGACGCCGGCGCCGTGGACCTCGCGCGGCGACTCGCCGAGCAGCGAGCAGACGACGTCGATGTCGTGGATCATCAGGTCCATGACGGCGCTGTCGTCGATCCGGCGCTCCGGGGGCGGGCCGAGCCGCTGGGCCCGGATGCTCACGACGTCGAGGTCGTCGATGACCTGCGCCAGCGTCGTCACGGCGGGGTTGAATCGCTCGATGTGGCCGACCTGTACCGGGAGGTCGGTCCGGTCGACCAGCCGAGTCAGCGCCTCGGACTGGTCGAGCGTCCCGAGGACGGGTTTTTCGACGAACGGCGCGGCGCCGGCCTCGATCGCCTCCTCCAGGACGTCGAAGTGGTACCTGGTCGGGACGACGATCGAGACGGCGTCGACGCGCGACAGTAATTCCTCCTGCGAGAACGCCTGCGTGCCGTATTCGTCGGCTATCTCCCGGGCGCGGTCCATGTCGGCGTCCGTGACGCCGACGAGGGTCGTCCCCGGCAGCTCGTCGTATACTCGCGCGTGGTGCTGTCCCATCGAGCCGACGCCGATAACGCCGACGTCGAGCTGTCCGTTCGCGTCATGCTGCATAGTCTTCGATCACCTCCAGGATGTGGTCCACGTCCGCGTCGTCCACGCCGGGGTGGACGGGCAGGGAGAGGACCTCCGCGGCCGCTCGCTCCGCGACGGGCGCCGAGTGGGTCACGTGGTCGTACGCCGGCTGCTCGTGGATCGCCGTCGGGTAGTAGATCCCCGATCCGACGCCCTCCGCCTCCAGGTGTGACGCCAGCGCGTCCCGGTCGGCCGTCCGCACCGTGTACTGGTGGTAGACGTGACGCATTCCGTCGGGTTCGACGGGCGGCGTCACGCCCGGTACGTCGCGAAGGCCCGCGGTCAGCCGATCGGCGTTCGTCCGGCGCCGTTCGGTGAAGTCGGGGAGTCGTTCTAGCTGCGACAGGCCGATAGCCGCCGCGACGTTGGTCATCCGATAGTTGGTCCCGAGTGCGGCGTGTTCGTATCCGCCGCCACCCGCCTGGCGACCGTGGTTGATGAACGACCGAATACGCTCGGAAACGTCCTCACGATCGGTCGTCACCATGCCGCCCTCGCCGGTGGTCATATTCTTCGTCGGGTAGAAGGAGAAGCAGGCGGCGTCGCCGATCGAGCCGACGCGCCGGCCGTCGGAGGCCGCACCGTGGGCCTGCGCCGCGTCCTCGATCAACGGGACGTCGAGGTCCTCGGCGAGGTCGACCAGGTCGTCCATCTCGCTCGGCAGGCCGTAGAGGTGGACGGTCAAGATCGCGTCGACGTCCGTCTCGTTGGCCACCTCCCTGGCGGCGTCCGGATCGAGCGTGTACGTCTCGGGGTCGATGTCGGCGAAGACTGGCTCGGCGCCGGCCAGGCGGATCGCGTTCGCCGTGGCGACGAACGAGAAGGGGGTCGTCAACACCGTATCGCCCTCGCCGATGCCGAAGCCCCGCAGCGTGGCCTCGATCGCGGTCGTCCCGTTGGAGGTCGCGACCCCGTGTGACGTCTCGCAGAGCGAGGCGAACTCGGCTTCGAACGTTCTGACCGTCTCTCCGTCCGCGATCATCCCGCTCTCGAGGACGTCGCGAACGCGTTCCTGTGCGTCGGCGCTGATCGTTGGTGCGGCGATAGAGATCATTAGATATCGTTTCCGGGTTGCAGCGAGTCCGGGAGCGGGCGGTGCGTCGCCGGCGTCCCGACGGCCAGCGTCTCCGGCGGCACGTCCTCGGTGACGATCGCGCCTGCGGCGACGAACGACCCCTCACCCACGGTCACGCCGGGGAGGATCGTCGCGTTCGCGCCGACGGAGACGCCGTCTTCGAGCGTCGGGCCCTCGAGGGAGACGTCCTGCCGGATCGGGTACGGATCGTTCGTCAGCACGGCGTACGGTCCCAGGAAGACGTTGCTCCCGATCGTCGTGTTCGACGGGACGTAGACGCCGGACTGGATGCTCACGTGCGAGCCGACCGTCGTCCGGCCATCGATCACGGCGTTCGTTCCGACGAGCACGTCGTCGCCGAGTTCGGTCAGTTCACGAACGAGGGCGTAGTGTCCCGTCGCGCAGCCCTCGCCCATGACGACGTCGTCGTAGACGATCGTTCCCGCCCGTATCGTCGTCTCCGCCCCGATCGCGGGGGGTGTCGTTCCCTCATCGTAGCTGTATCCGACCGTCGCGCCGTCGTCGATCGTACACGTGTCGTCGTAGGGGGTCTCCGATGTCATCCGTCAGTAGCTCCGGTCCGTCGCGTCCGGTTGTGTGGAGGGTACCACACCAGCCGTATATCGGTATCGGATCTGACCTTTCGGGTGAACAGATATACGACGTTTACGGCACATCCCCGGCTCAAACTTTATTTCAGTTTCCGATGCCGGCAATCTCCCCCGCACAGTCCGGGTTACTACGGACTCGCAGTTTGATTCGTTTCTCGTCGAAACGTACCACCAAATCGTCAAATAGTTACCGGCCAATCTGAGAAGTCCACTCCGTTGAAAATTTCTTGCGGAAAGGACCGTTGTCATCGGCTGGGTGGGCGGTCGAGATGAACGAACGGTGAGAGTCGAATCCCGGTTCGAATGGGTTTACTCGGAGACGCCGTCGGTGTCCGTCGGCTACCGCGAACGTACACCAGCACTGTCCGCACAGTCGTACATCGGAGCGCTGCCGGCCCAGGAACCGAAGCGATCACTCACCGAGACACCCCCGCTATCCGATCCCCAAGACACCCCTCGATCGACCGCGTCGGTTCGAAGTCGAGCCACGCCCGAGCGTTCGAGATATCGGCGTGACTGTCTCGAACCGCACCGTCGTACTCCTCGTCGAAGTCGATCTCGGCCGAGGGATCGACGTGGTCGCGAACGAGTCGAGCCACCGTCCGCACCGAAGTCGACTCCCCGCTCCCGACGGTGTACGCCTTACCAACCCGTCGCGTCGTCGCGGCGCCGATGGTCGCCCTGACGACGTCGTCGACGTGGACGAAGTCGCGGGTCTGGCGGCCGTCGCCGAAGACGGTGATCGAGCCGTCCGCCGTCAGTTGTCTGACGAACGTCCCCGGCAGGCCGCACAGTGTCTCGCCCGCCACGTCCATCCCGTAGATGTTGCAGTATCGAAGCGGAACGGTCGCGACGCCGTGGCGGTCGTGCCACAGCTGTGCGTACCGATCGCGCAGGAGCATCTGCGTCCCGTACGTCGAGACGGGGCGTCCGGCGATAGATAGTAATACGATGGTCTTGTAGTACAATACATAATGTCGAGTAGTACTCGGGACCCAGAGGTCGTACGCGTCTCGCAGAAGGGACAGGCGACGATTCCGAAGTCGCTGCGGGAGAAGTTCGGGATCGACGCTCCCGGCGAGGTGTTCATCTACGAGGAAGACGACCGTATCGTCGTCGAGCCGATACCGTCGCTCGAGGAATTGGGCGGGATCCACGCCGACGCGGACCGCGAGCGCGGCGAGGTACTCGACAGGGTTCGCGAACTGAAACGCGACGAACAGCAGCGTGACGCAGCCCGTTCCGAGCGGCTCCGACCGACCGACGGAGCGGACGAATGAGCGACGCGTACGTATTCGACACCGAAGCGATCATCGCGTATCTCTACGACGAACCGGGCCGGGTCGTCGTCGAACGGTACCTTCGAGAGGTCCGTGACGGAGCCGTCGACGGATTGCTGGCCGAGACCAACGCCGGTGAAGTGCGCTATCTCGTCGCTCGATTCGAAGGAGTCGACGACGAGCCGACGACGGATTCGCTTCGTACGGCCGATCGGGATCTCCGTGCGCTCGAACGGTGGGGAGTAACGATCGAGCGAGCCGACTGGCGCCTCGCCGCCGAAGTGAAGGCGGGCGGCCACATCTCGTTTGCGGACGCACACGGCGTCGCGCTCGCCCGCGAGAGCGATGCGACGCTCGTCGCAGGTGCCGACGACGATTTCGAATCGTGTCCGATCGAGATCGACGTCGTTCGATTTCGCGAAACAGGTGTGTAGCGGGTCCGGGAGGGCGGTTCGCCGGTAACTGTACGAGAGGAAGAGACAGCACCTGGGACCGTTGGGATGGATTTACCACGCCCACGTCGGTCGATCGGGCAGGGACGTTCGATTTACACCTCGATACCCTCCTCGAACACGGGATCGTCGAGGCCGTGGCCGACGGCAAGCGGTATCGATTCACCCTCGATAGGAAAGTGACGCAGGAGAGCTGTGAATTGAATAGCGCAGTCAACGCCGTCGGGGCCGGCCACGTAACGATCGACGAGGAAACGGGGACCGTCGTCGACGAATACCGAGTAGCGCGGAACCGGGCGGTCTCGGTTGCTGCGTCTCGGGGGACAACCGAGCCCATCGTCGGGTGGCGCCACGCCGCCACGTCCGCGATCGCCCGCCCTACAGCCCGAATCCCGCCGCAATTCACGCGACCCGTCGCTCCGTCGACGATCGGACTCGTCCAACCGGGGAGTCCCGTACGCACCGGCCGTCGAGTCGATCAGGCTGACTGACGTCCCTCCCGTGAGCCGATAGTGGCATCCGCGGTTCGGTGTCGGCCGACCTTGTATCAGGAACGACGGAGAACGCCTCAGGCGAGATCGACGAGCCACGACGCCGTCGGGATGCCGAAGGCGGCCTCCGCCGCGAACAGGAGCAGCAGTGGGACGAGCACGGTCAGGCCGAGTCCGAGGATCGCCAGCAGCGTCCCCCAGAGGAAGTAGTCGAACACGGTTCCCAGCTGGCCGCCGTCGGAGACGACGAACTCCCCCACCTCGTCGCCGGCGCCGATGTAGGTGCGCTGCTCCCCGGGCGCGTGCGCCGGGTCGTCCGCTTCGCGGAGCTGGCCGTAGACGTAGACCGAATCGCCGGGTGCGATGTGACCCTCGTAGTGGTCGACGTCTCTGGGCGAGCGGTGGTAGTGGGACTCGGACAGCGACAGCGTCGCGCCGGAGGGGTCGACGGCGACCGACCCGGTTTCGTCCTCGACGAGGAACGGGAGGGCGTCGGAGCCGCCACCGAGCCGTCGTCGCGAGGTGGTCGTGTTGCCGTCGGAGTCGGTTTGCTCTTCCTCGCGCACCCGGTGCCAGGTCTGGACGAGGGTCGGCTCGTTCGAGTACGTCCCGGTGCTGGTCTCACCGAGCGAGACCGCCGTCCCCGAGACTTCGACCACGCCCGACTCCTGATGGGCCTCGCCCGCGCCCACCGCTCGGTTCGCCAGCATCGCGTAGCCGTGCCCGATCTGACGGACGCTCCGGCGAAGGAGCCACGGGCCCACGGGGACGGACACGACGAGCACCGCGACGACGAGCCACCCGCGGGGCCCGTCGAGCGGGAGGTCGGCGAACGAGCCCTGGAGGTCCGTCAGTGCGCCGGCGAGCTGGAAGACGAACGGAGTCGTCACGCCGCACCTCGTTCGTCTCCCGCCCACAGTCTGCGATCGACCCCGGGCGATCCGCCCTCCCCGTCGATCACCGTCGCCGGACTCGTCACCAGACCGCCACACCGCCGGGACGTCCGTATCTCGATGTCGTACACGAAAGTGTCACGGCGAATAATTTATAAGAAATGGAATTTATAGTTTCGGGCCGTCGCCAGTACGCGGCCTCACTGCACCCGCTGACGCGTCGAAGACAGTCGCGGTCCACGGGGCCGTCACACCCCGGACGTACGGTTCGAGTGCATCCCTGGCGAACGGGTCGACATCGTCGGCCACGGGGACAGCAGGAATTTATGCGCGGCCTGCGAACACACTGTGAAATGGTACCAACGTACGACGACGTGATCGTCGGCGGCGGTCACAACGGCCTCGTCGCCGCGCTGTACCTCGCGGACGCGGGACGGGACGTCTGCGTGCTCGAGCGCAACGAGACCCTCGGCGGGGCGACGCGCAGCGGGGAACGCACGGTCGAGGGCTACGTCCACGACACGTACGCGACGAACATGAACCTCTTCCGCGGATCGGCCGTCTACGAGGACTTCGGCGCGGAACTAAAGGAGGAAGGCCTGTCGTTCGCCACGTCGAGCGAGCCCTTCGCCACCGTCTTCCCCGACGGGACGGCGCTCAGAGTGTACCAGGACACAGACCGGACGCGCGAGGAACTCGCCGCCCACTCCGCGGGGGACGCCGAGGGGTGGGAGACGCTCCGCGGCGAGTTCGGGCGCTTCGCCGAGACGCTCGCGCCCCTGATGGGCCAGGCGCTCCCGTCGCTGGCCGCCGGTCGGACGCTCGTCGAGGCCGTCCGATCGGAGGGTCCGTCAGGGCTGGTTGATCTCGCCCAGATCCCGCTGAGTTCGACGCGCGAACTGGGGGAGGCGTACTTCGAGACGCCGGAGGCCAGGGCCCTGATGGCCTGCTGGGGGCTGCACTTGGACTTCGGTCCGGACGTCTCTGGCGGCGCCCTCTTCCCGTTCCTCGAGTCCTTCTCGGCGCTGGAGGGAGGCATCAGCGTCGCCGAAGGCGGCGCGTCGGCCGTCCCGGAGTCGCTCGCGGTGCTGGTCGAGGCCCGCGGCGGCGAGGTGCGAACCGACGCCGAGGTGACGGCCGTCGAGACGAGAGACGGCGCCGTCACCGGCGTCGAACTGGTCGACGGCGACCGAATCCAGACCGCGGAGACCGTCGTCGCGAACCTGACCCCGACGGTCCTGTTCGGTGACCTGGTCGAGGCGGACGCCGTCCCGGCGTCGTTCGCCGATCGCGTCGATCGCTACGAGTACGGTCCCGGGACGATGATGATCCACCTCGCTCTGGACGAGCGCCCCGACTGGGCGGCCGGGTCGGACCTGCGGGAGTTCGCGTACGTCCACGTCGGTCCGTCCGTCGACACACTCGCGGAGACGTACACCGACGCCCAGAACGGCGTGATACCCGCGGAGCCGATGCTCGTCGTCGGACAGACCACGGCCGTCGACGAGAGCCGGACCCCCGACGACGGACACGTCCTCTGGGTGCAGGTCAGGGCGCTGCCGTCCGAGATCGAGGGCGACGCCGCAGGCGAGATCGACGCGACCGACTGGGCGGACGCCGCCGACCCGGTGGCCGATCGCGTGATCGACGCCCTCGAAACGTACGCCCCCGGGCTCGAAGACCAGATCCGCGAGCGGGACGTGCTCTCGCCCGCCGACCTGGAGGCCGGGAATCCCAACCTCGTCGGCGGCGACAGCGTGGCCGGCAGTCACCACTTCCGACAGAACTTCCTCTGGCGACCGTTCCCCGGCTGGTCCCGGTACGCCACCCCCGTCGACGGCCTCTACACGTGTGGCGCGGCGACCTGGCCCGGCGCGGGTGTCAACGCGACGTCCGGGTGCCTCTGTGCGGAACGGATCCTCTCGTCGCCGATCGAAGAGCGCGCCCTCCGAACGGCCGAGTCCGCCGTCGGAACGGTCGCCCGGCGCGTCCGCCGAACGCTCGACTGACGGACGGTCCCACACGACGCCACACCGTCGATCCGACGGCTCCTCCTCACGAGTTCGTGTGGTGGGAAGCGGTCGCCCGCCCACCAACCGCCAGCAGAGGGAAGGACCGTCTGACGGCCCCTCCGCACGATTCTCACACTTTCTCCGCTCGAACCAGTCACGCTCACGAGACGGCAACCTTTTTCCCCGCCCCTAGTTATTCACATACTGAGTAACTCTATGACGATCCTCCTCACCGGTGCGGACGGCTACCTCGGGTGGCCGACCACCCTTCGAATCGCGGACCGAACCGACGACCGCGTCGTTCTCGTCGACAACCTCGCCCGGCGGCGCTGGGTCGAGGAGGTCGGCTCGACGAGTGCGACCCCCATCGCGACGATGGACGAGCGCCTCGAGGCCGCACGCGAGGTCCACGGCCTCGCGAACCTCTCGTTCGTCGAGGGCGACCTCTCCGAGAAATCGTTCGTCGACGAACTGCTCGCGGTCCACGAACCCGAGACGATCGTCCACGCCGCGGCCCAGCCCTCCGCGCCCTACTCGCAGATCAACGGCGAGCGGGCCAACTACACCCAGCACAACAACATGCAGGCCACGCGGAACCTGCTCTGGGGCCTCGAGGAACACGACATGACGGACACCCACTTCGTCGAGACCACGACGACGGGCGTCTACGGCGCGCCCGAGTTCCCCATCCCGGAGGGCGGTGCGACGATGGAGAACGGCGGTGAGCGCGACGAGGTGCCCTTCCCAGCGATGGCGGGTTCGTGGTACCACCTCACGAAGAGCCACGACGCGGCCAACATGCGCCTGGCGCACACGCAGTTCGGGATCCCGATCTCGGACGTTCGGACCGCGATCACCTACGGGACGGAGACCCCCGAGACCGCGGCAGATCCCCGCCTCGCGACGCGCTTCGACTTCGACTACTACTTCGGCGTCGTCGCCCACCGCTTCGCCGCCCAGGCGATCGCCGGCTACCCGATGACCGTCTACGGCAAAGGCGAGCAGCGCAAACCGTTCATCGCGCTCGAAGACGCCGTCGAGGGGCTCGCACAGCTCGCCCTCGCCGATCCCGCCGACCGACCGGACGACCTCACCGTCTACAACCAGGTCACCCGCGCCATCAGCATCGTCGAGATCGCGGAGACGATCGCGGACGTCGGCGACGAGTTCGACCTGGACGTCGACGTCGAGCACTTCGAGAACCCGCGCGACGAGGACGAGACCCACAAGATGGAGATCGAGAACGACCGCTACGCCGACCTCATCGGCGAGCAGTCGGTCACCTTCGCTGAGGGAATGCGCGACGTCCTCGGGACCCTCACCGACTACGAGGACGTGATCGCGGCCCACGAGGACCGCTTCCTGCCGGGCGTCCTCGACGACTGGGACGGCGAGACGGCGACGGCGGAGGACTGACGAGAGCCGATGCACGTCCTCGTCACCGGCGGCTGCGGCTACATCGGGAGTGTCCTCGTCCCCCGATTACAGGCCGACGCGCGCGTCTCCCGGGTGACCGTCCTCGACTCGCTCGCCTCGGGGTCGCCGCGCAACCTCCTCGACGCGAGGCTCGACGACGGGCTCCGGTTCGTCCGCGGTGACGTGCGCAACTACGGCGACGTCGAGCAGGCGATGCGGGACGTCGACCGCGTGATCCACCTCGCGGCGATCACCGGCGCCGCGAGCACGCACGACCGCCGCGACGAGACCCACGCCGTCAACCGCGACGGCACCGAGAACGTCTTCACCGCCGCGGAGAAGTTCGCCGTCGACCGCGTCGTCTTCGCCTCCTCGTGTAACAACTACGGCCGCGCGGCGGCGACCGACATCGACGAGACGACCGAACAGAACCCGCTCAATCCCTACGCGGAGACCAAGGTCGCCGGCGAGCGCCTCCTGGAGACGTACGTAGACCGCGACGCGTTCACCGGGACCGCACTCCGGATGAGTACCAACTACGGCTACGCGCCGGGCATCCGCTTCAACCTGGTCGTCAACCACTTCGTCTTCCGCGCGCTGACCGACCGGCCGCTGACCGTCTACGGCGACGGCTCGAACTGGCGACCCTTCGTCCACGTCCGCGACGCCGCGCGCGCCTACCTGCAGGCCGCGCTCGACCCCGACGCGTGGGACGCCCGCGTCTACAACGTCGGGAGCGCCGAGGGCAACTACCGGATCGAGACGATCGCCGCGCTCGTCCGCAAGGAACTCGATACGGACCTGGCCGTCACCTACATGGAAGACGAAGATCCCGGCCCCTCCTACCACGTGAACTTCGAACGGCTGGCCGAGACGGGCTTCGAGCCCGAGTGGACGCTCCGCGAGGGCATCCGCGACCTCGCCGACCGATTTCGAGACGACGCCCCACCACACGACGAGGACCCATGACACGTCGACGACCGACGACGCACCGACGAACGACGACTCGTCGACCCCTCACACGGCCGGCCACGACACGTCGACCTCTCACACGACGGACCACGACACGACAGACCATGACACGACAGCGATCCACACCCCACGGAGAGAGACGATGACCGACGGTACCCCGACAATCGCGGTGACCGGCGCCGCCGGGTACATCGGCAGTCGCGTGGTCGGCGAGCTACAGCGCCACCACCCCGACTGGGAGATCAGCGCGTTCGACAACTTCTACCGCGGGCGCGTCCGCGAGATCGGCGACGTCACCGTCGAGCACGTCGATATACGCGACGGGGACCGCCTCGCGGCCGCGTTAGACGGCGCCGACGTCGTCGCGCACCTCGCGGCGATCTCCGGCGTCGACGACTGCGACGAGAGCCGCGACCTGACCTACGACGTCAACGTCGGCGCGACCGGCGACGTCGCCTGGTGGTGTCGCGGGAACGGCGCCGCGCTCATCTTCCCGGCGAGCATGGCCGTCATGGGCGATCCCGAGACGTTCCCCATCACGACCGACCAGCCGCGCGACCCGCTCAACTGGTACGGCCGCTCGAAGGTCGCAGGCGAGCGCCTGATCGAGACGCTCGCCGACGGCGCCTTCCCGGCGCACGTCTACCTCAAGACGAACCTCTACGGCGAACACACGGTCGGCGATCGGACGGTCTCGAAGGGGACCGTGATCAACTTCTTCGTCGATCGCGCGCTCGCCGGCGAACCGCTCACCGTCTACGAACCCGGGACGCAGTCGCGCAACTTCGTCCACGTCACAGACATCGCCCGCGCGTACGTCCACAGCGCCGAGGCGCTCCTCGCAGCTCGCGACGATGATGAGACGGGCGTCACGAAATACGCCCTCGCCTCCGACGAGGACCCCAGCGTGATGGCCGTCGCCGAGACGGTCCAGCGGATCGCCGGCGAGGAACGCGGCACCGAACCGCCGATCGAACTCGTCGAGAACCCCCGCTCCGGCGAGACCATGGTCGAGACGTTCACCGTCGACACCGCGCGCACGCACGCTGACCTCGGCTGGGAACCCGAAGAGACCGTCGAGGAAAGCATCCGACGGCTGTTGCGTTGACACCCTCTCACGGCTGAAGCCGTGGGCGTGCTCCTCGTGTCGCTGTGATGGTCTCCGGCGGCGGATGTGCAGTCGTGATCCGGACCCAACCGCCAGCAACCCCGAGACGTGCCCGCGGATATCGACGCCGACCGCGTTACGCGCTCGGACACGCGTTCTACAGGCGAAGCCGTTCACTGAAGCGACCAGCCGTCGCGATCGGTCGGTCCAGTCAGCCACAGAGAATATTTCTATACCGATAACTCTACACCACATATCCGAAATTGCGCCCCATATCTCGGAGTAACGCTAATATAGATAGGTACAATACCGATAGTCACGCATGCTGGAGTACGTCGATGCGACCGCCGCGAAGATACTGCTGTCGATTCGGCCGGGCGACTCGATCCGACGGATCGCGCAGAAAGTCGACGGCTCCTACTCCTGGGTGTACGACTGGATCGAACGCCTGGAATCCGCCGAATTCGTCCGGCGGGACGACGGTGTCTACGTCGAAAACTACGCCGTCAGGGAGCGGTGCTACGACCTCGTCGCCACCATCTCCCGCTCGACGGCGCCGGGGAGAGACGAAGCCTACCTCGTGCCGCACTTTTCTGGATTGCCCTTCGCGTACACGAAGATCGACGCCGTGTACGTCTGGACGAACGGCGGCTATCAAATCGCTCGCGGGCCCGACGACTATCCCATATTCGTTCGCGTCGACGAGCGAGACGTCGGTCGATGGACGGCGTTCTTCGACGAGTTCGGGATACCGAGTACGATCGAGACGCGTCCGGACCCGGCCGAGTTCGACGCGAGCATCTCGTACGTGTTGTTCCCACACTCCGACGACTGGACGCGCGAGTGGGTCGACGGGTATCCGGTCGTCCCACTGGCAGAGACGGTCGATCACATGCTGGACTACCGGGTGAATTACGAACCCGCGCTGGAACAACTCGCCGAAGCGTACGACCTCGACGTCGATGCCTCTCACGAGGATCCCTGCCTCCGACCATGAGTGTGGGCGACCGCGAAGCGGCGTTGCTTGAGACGCTGGAGACCATCATCGATGCCGATCTGCCGTACGTACTGGTCGGCGGTTGGGCGATCGCAGCGTTCGACCAGCGGTTCACGACCGACGTCGACCTCGTCGTTCCCGGCCGAGTGGTGGACGACTACACGTCACTGCTCGCCGACTGCGGGTACGAGAACATCGCCGACTTCGAGCGAAACGCGCTGTACGACGGTCGGACCGTTCGGTACGAGAAAGACGTCGGGAACCCCGTTCACGTCGACGCGATGGTCGACGTCCTCGGCTGTCGACAGACCGAAGCCGAGTGGTCCTATCGGTACCTGCTACAACACGCCGTTAGCGAGGAACTTCGAACCGTCCGCCCGATACGTGCGAAAATTCCGGAGCGGGAGTTGCTATTCGCGCTGAAACTCCACAGCGGTCGCCGAGCTGACACCCGTGATCTAGTCGCACTCGCAACGAGTGCGGATTTCGACCGGGTCGCCAGCCACCTCCACCGCGGCGCCCCCGAGAAACTCGCCGATCGCATCGAGATCGTCCTCGAACGACTCACCGGCGAGAATTTCGCGGACGCGTTCAAGGGGGTGTTCGAACGGCGAACTGTTCCCGAACGGGAGATCGACGCAGTGATCGAGTTCCTCCGCGAGCAGCGCGCTCGGATCGAATCGGACGCGTAGCGAGATCGGTTCGGACGAACACGAGGACCGATTCACGGACGCGGAACCCGATTCGGGAACGGATTGAAATCGATTCGGATGCGGAGTGGCCCGTCGAGAACGGAGCGACCCGCGTTCGAGAACGGAGCGAGCCCCGTCGATCACTCGTCGTCCGATGGCTCCACGGTGCTGTCGTACCCCCAGATGAGGTCGAAGTGGCGCTTGAGGCCGGCGATGAACGCGCCGTTGTCCGTGAGCGCCGCCTGGCGCTGGTGCAGCGGCAAGTCCGGGTCCTCGACGAGCAAGACGGCGTCGCCCGAGTCGTAGTCCATGCTCGGATCGGCGAACGTCCCGCGCCAGGGGAGCTTGTGCGTGCTGTAACGGTACGCGATCTCGGGGTACGTCGCGTCGATGCGCTCGACGATGTCGCGCTGGACGGCCCGGTTGTCGGCGGACAAGTGCGACGGATCGAGAAAGAGGACGGAGACGGACACGCCCGAATCGAGCGCGTCCCTGAGAGCGGGTTCGACGCTATCGAGATACTCGAAGCTCTTCGTGAGGACGTACACCGCGTCCGCGGCGTCGTGGTAGAGCCGGCGCGTCTCGGTTTCGCTCGGCGTCCCGACGTCGACCACGTGGAAGAGTTCCTCGGTGGGGGAGACCGAGCTGCTCGCCGATTCGAACAGCGGCTCGAACTGCGCCAGGAAGTCCTCGCGGATGGATTCGATGGTCTCTCGCTCCGATACGAACCGCTGACGATGGTTCTCGATCGCGCGTTCGAGGATCGTCTCGGGCGGTTTCGGCTGGTACTCCTTCGGCCGACCGGGGATGATCTCGATGAAGCCCGTCTCGGCGAGCGATTCGAGCACGTCGTACACCCTGGCCTTGGGGATGCCGGTCGCGTCGGCGATCGTCGGCGCCGTCGTTCGCCCGAACTCGATCAGGTGTTCCAGGGCAGTCGCCTCGTACTCCTTCAATCCGAGCGTAGAGAGGAGAGACTCCGTATCGGGCCGTTCCATGCTCGGGCCTTCGTCGGACCGGACATAAAAGTGTGCGAGTCGCCGGCCGCGAGGTCCACGACAGCGGTCGAACGAACGACGCCGGCGACGGGGCGACAGCGCATTCGAGGAGCGGACCGAGCCGGCGACTCGGACGGTGACCCGCGGGTGTCCGATCCGGACGGTGGTGGACGTGTAACCAGAATATTCATACTCCACGAGTGAATGGGAGTTACTAGGAATATGAGTAACGATACTGACGACGACCGTCCGACGGAGCATCTGGACGAACTACCCGATGGCGCCGGGTGCACGGAGATCTGGGAGCACATCGCCGAGCGGCGTACGGCCGGCGACTCGGCCGACGACTGAGTCGACCGGGTTCGCCAACGACACTCGACCGACAGCAGGACCCCGAGCGATCTGCGGGCGACCGACGAGAACGACGGTGGGTCGGTACCTGCCACCTGGATGACCGGCCTCGCATCGACGACGGATGACGACGGAGCGGGGATCACGAGCGGATCGACACCCGTCTCCGTCGGATGCGTCCGTGCTCGACCGGCAGACTGCATCTCGCGGCACGATACGAATCCGCTCGGACGACGGACGCGATCAGTTGCCGCTCGAAAACTCGACACGGTGTCGTACCGACGTGTGACGCGAAACACGAGAAAAATAGCCCATCGGAATTCCCAACGGTCGCCTGAACGGCCGCCTGAGGCAAATCTCGCGGCGAACCGGCCAGTATCGATATATAACGGTAGGAGGTAAGAGTGTCACTATCTGATGCTACGGGAGGGCGTTCGCGCCGAGCGTGCGGTACTGTTCGTGATCGTCGCCGTGGTCGCCATCGGCGGTCTCGCCGGCGGGGTCGGCGCCGGGGGCGACGGGATATCGGGAAGCACCGTTCCGGGTTCGGACGTGGACCAGTCCGGAATCGGAGCGCCAACGACGGCGGGGGTCTCCGGGCCCATCCGGGGATCGACCGTGTCGATCGACGGATCGCCAGCGACCGCGTGGCCGACGTCACCGGCCGCTGCGTCGACTGGTGGCGACACGGCTGACCGCGAGACGACGCCGATCCGGGACCGCCGACGGACTACTGTCGGAACTGCGAACACCACCAGCGGGACCGAACCCGCGGCCGACTCCGTGTTCTGGGACTATCCCCCGGATTCGGACCCGACCGTGGACGACACCATCACCGTGGTGCTAAACGTCTCGGCCTCACCGGGTGGTGAGTTCTGCTTCCGGGAGACAGGATCCGGCGGATTTGAGAAGTGCAAGTCGGATATCGGTTCGGACAGGGAGATCGTCTCCTTCTTCGCACACGTCTCGGACGACCTCGGGCTCGAGACGGGCGAGTCGACTGAACTCGTCGGGACGGGACCGAACGGACGGACGGAGCCCAAGACGGTCACCGTGCTCTCTCAGCCGCCAGGGGACATCGAACTGGACGTCACCCGCGACGGGACGAGCGTGGAGACCCTGAGCGAGATCGTCGTCTCCAACGAGAGCGGCGACCGCCTCGGGAAGTACTCGGGTCGGAACACAAACGGTATCCCGCTCCCACACACGATAGAAGACCTGCCGAGCGGCGAGACCTACACCGTCGAGGCCTTCGTCGAAGACGCGTTCGTCGGTTCGAAGAGCGTCTCGGTCGAGGCCGACACCACGCACTCGGAGACGATCACGGTTCCGGACACCGTCCCGATCGACGTCTCGGTGCTGCTGGACGACGGCGAGACGGCGTTCCCCGGTGCGACAGTCGAACTGGTCTCGGACGAGGGGACGACCTGGCACCGGACCGTCACCGACGCGAACGGGACGACGCGGACCTTCGACGTACAGCAGCCGTCTACGTTCCGCAGTGACGACTACCTGGACGTCGTCGTCCGGTTCGACGGCGAGCGCGTCGGCTCGACCCGCCTCGACGACCCGACCGCCGGGACGGTTCAGGTGGAGACGGACGTCGAACCCCGGACGGCGCTCGGGTTCACCTACGGACCGAAGTCGCCCAGTTCGTGGACGGCGGTCTCCTTCGCCGGTCGGGACGGCGATCGCCACTACTGGGAGTTCGGCGACGGGGAGGCGGCGGTGGGAAAGCGCGTCGCGCACGTCTACGAGGAGGCCGGCACCTACCCGGTGACGCTCCACGTCGACGGGCGAACTTACACCCGCGAAGTCGTCGTCTCGGCGTCGAGCGGCGGGGTCGAATCCATCACCCGTGAAACGGGCGGCGTCCCGCTCGCCTCGGTCAACTACACCGAGACGTTCACGGCCACGTTCGAGGACGGAACCCAATTCGATCACGTTCGGTTCGACCTCGGAAACGAGACGGTCACGGTCCCGCAGACGGCAGAGACGTACGCGGCCGAGTTCGACCTCGGCAATCTGAGCGCGTCGAACCACCTGACGGTCACGGCCGTCAACGAGAGCGGGAACAACTACACCGCCAGACGGTACGTCCCGGTGCAGCCGGTTCCCGAGTGGATGACCTGGCTCGTTCACGGGGGTAGCGGCGTGTCGATGGGCGTCGACAACGGGACGATAGACATGGCCTACAGGCCGTTCGACCTGTCCTACGACTTCTCGATCGGGGGTGTCCCGCTCGACGCGTCCGCGCCGCAGTTCACCGGCGGTCCCACAGTCGGAGTCGAGTACGACAGCTACACCCGTCGGGCGACCGGCTACGGGAGCGGCGGCTTCTCGACCGATCTGATGGGATACGGCTTCGAGGCGGACGTCTCGGCCGACGCGACGTTCGAGGAGCGCCTCCAGTTCGTCCGGGCGTCCGCGCGAGCGGAGGCGAGCCTCTCCGCGCAGGTCGGCCCGCCGATGCAAGTGGACCCGCCGTACTTCGATCCCATCGGCGTCGAGACGACGGTCACCCCGTCGCTCGCGATGGAGGGCGAGTTCAACGAGACGTTCGCTTTCCAGAACGGGACCGTCACGCCGGGAGCCTCCCTCACGGTCGGGACACAGACACCCGCTCCGGGTGGCAGCGTCGGCGTGAGCGCCACCGGCGGGCTCGAGGGCAGTTTCGACGTCGGCACGCCGGAGCGAAATCTCAGCGGCGAGGTCTGGGTCGAGGGCAACGGCTGGGCGAAGATGAGCGGCAAGGAGCTCGTCGACTTCACCGTCGGTCCGTACAACCACTCGCTCGGTTCGGGCACGTCCTCGCTCGCCGTCGCCACCACGGCGGACGAGGCCGACTGGCGACTGCCGACGCGACACGGATCGGTTCCCGCCCCCGGCGTGCCGAGCGTCGACGAGCGCGGGAGCGCGCTCGCCGCGACGGCCGAACTGTCGCCGTCGGCCGGCCGAACCGGCCGCTTCGTCCGTCTCACGAACCGGAGTCTGGAGGACGGACAGCCGGCGATCGCCGCGACGAACGGCACTGTCAGCCTCGCCTGGAGCCGACAGGCGGCGAACAAATCAGTCGCCGATGGCCAGGACATCGCGATCCGAACCCGCGACGACGGTGAGTGGGGGCCGCAGACGTGGCTCACCGACAACACCGTCCACGATCGCCGGCCGGTGCTCGCGGCGTCCGACGACGGTCGCCTCCTCGCCGCCTGGACACGAATCGACACGCCGCTCGAGTCGTTCGACGATCCCGCCGAGGCGTTCGACGACTACGAGATCGCTTACGCCGTCTCCGACGGCCAGACCTGGAGTGACCCGACCGTGCTGGAGAACGCGAGCACGCGAGATCGCTCGCCGACGGTCGCCTGGACCGGCGACGGGTGGACCCTGGCCTGGGCGCGAGACGAGCTCGCCGACGTCGGGACGAACGAGACGACCGTCACCGGGACCGACGTCGCCGTCGCGTCGATCGGCACCGACGGGGCCGCGACTCGTCTGGACACGATAGCGAACGCCCGCACACCGGCAGTGGGTCCCGCCCCCGAAAGTCCGAACGCGTCGCTCGCGTACGTCGCCACCGACGACGGGGCAACGGCGGTCGAGCGTGCCAGCGTCGACGACGCCGTGGTCGAACGGAACAGCTACCCGGCGGCGAGCGTCTCCGACCTGGCGACCGCTGGCGAGCGAGTCGCCTGGGTCGAAGGCAACGTCACCGAACCGCGACTCGTCGAGGGTCGAGCCGGAAACGCGTCCCGACTCCGTCCTGACGACGATACCGCCGGCATCACGGGTCTCTCGCTCGATGCGAACGGAAACGAGACGGTCCTGACCTACCGGGCCCGCCTGAACGGGACCGGCGCGAACGATCTCGTCTACCGGCTGGACCGCGGGGACGGCTGGATCGACGATCACCAGTTCGCCGAGCCGCCGGCGGACGACCTCGCCGTCTGGTACCCGGCGACCGCGCTGACTGACGACGGCACGTTCCTCACCACCTTCGCCGCCACGAACGTCTCGGCGACGGCGACGAACGACGTGTTCGCCTACGAGCACCGGTTCCGCCCACGGTACGCGCTCTCGGTGGACGGCCCATCGGACGCGACCGTCGGTGACCGCGTCCCGATCGACTACACCGTCTCGAACGTCGGCGACCTGAACGGGACGGCCCCGGTGAACGTGACCATCGAAGCTGGCAACGGAACGACGCTCGGAACGTCGACGGTCGACCCCATCCGAACCGACGCGACGGCGACCGGAACGTTCGACGTGCCGGTGCCGGCGTCGGGTCGATTCGATCTGTCGGTCGAGGCCGGGACGACCGCCGACACCGAGGCCGCGCCCACGCCGATTGACGGCACCGAGGCCGCGCCACCGCCGAGCACCGCCACCGGGGCGCACACAGCGGCGTCGTCCCCATCGACCGGCGGCGGGTCGACGGAGGCCGCCGCGGTCGAACGTGGCGCCGACGCCACCATCCGCGTCGCCAGCCCGGCTCTCTCGGTCGACGTGGTCACCGTCGCGGATCCGGAGAACGGAACGATCGCGGTCGATATCGCGAACGACGGCGGCGCCGTCGCGACCGACGTTCCGGTCGCCATCCGCGACGGCGACGCAGTCGTCGCCGAGACGACCGTCGACCGCGTGGCCGTCGACGGAACGGCGACGTGGAACGCGACCGTCGACCCGGCCGACCTCGATCGAACGGCACCCGAGACGGTCGAAATCCAACCCGGTCGGTCGCTCGCGACCGACGCGGTCGCGGAGGCCGGGAACCGGACGACGTGGCTGTACCGACCCGCGGTCACGGTCCACGAAGACGTCACGGTCCTGAACCGCACGGACGGGCTCGTCGTTCGCGGGCTCGTCTCGAACGCCGGGCCGATCGGAACCGAGATGACGGTGTCAGCGGTCCGCGTCGGCGCGAACGGCACCGCGACGACCACGCTCGCGAGCGACAGGACGGCGGTCGCGTCGGGTGCGTCGAACACCACGTTCGAGTCGGTCAGGTTCCACCTCGACGACGACGCGCTCGCAGTCGGCGAGACCGTCCGGATCGTCGCCGAACCGGCCGTCCCCAACGACGATCCCGCCACGACGGCGACGACCAGAACGGTCGAGTCGGTCACGCCGGCGCCGGCCACCGTCGGGCTCGCGGTCGCCGACGTCACCGCAGATCCCGTCGTCGGCGAACCCGTTTCGCTGTCGGTCCACGCCGAGAACGTCGGAATGGAGCCGACGAACGAGTCCCTCGCCCTCCTGGTCGACGGTAACGAGACCGACGACACCGGCGTTGCGCTCGACAGCGGCGAGAACGCGACCGCGACCGTCGCCTGGACGCCCGAAACCGCCGGCAACTACACGCTGGCCGTCGAGAGCGGCGACGACAGGGTCGAACACACCGTGTCGGTGACGGAGCAAAGCGGCGGTGGGCTCCCGGCACCGCCGCCATCGACCGGTGGACCCGACGTCTCCATCGTCGATCACCGACTCGCGACGAACGCCATCGCGCTCGGCGACGAACTCTCGGTGACGATCACCGTCGAGAACGCCGGGGACGCCGCCGGGACGATCGATCTGCCCCTCGCGATCGACGGCGAGGTCGCGACGACGCGGCAGGTGACCGTCGAGGCAGGCGCGACGCGGACGGTCACGCTCTCGACGGCCGTCGAGACGACCGGGACGCACGAGGTCGCGGTCGCCGGGGAGGACGTCGGGACCGTCGAGGTGAGCGAGTCGACCGGTTCGGCGGACGACACCGACGGCTCCGACGGTGCGGCCGGCGGGACCGAATCCGCCGGCGACGAGACGGGAGCCGGCGACGGGTCGTCCGTCCCCGGCTTCGGCGTACTGGCGGCGCTGGTCGGACTCGCAGTCGCGCTCTCCCGCATCGGACGAGCGTGACGGACTCCCGCGGCTGACGCCGCAGGCGATCTCCTCGCACTGCTGTGATCCGCCCGGACGGAACGCAGATCGCCTCCCGCGTCACCGAGCGCTCTCGATACCGTACCACAGTCGGTCTCGCTGGCGATCACGATCCGGTACGCCGCCGGACAGACCGCGGCCGAGATCTGACGAGAACGCCCACAAACGGCAATCACTGTCGGGCCCACAAACGGCAATCACTGTCGGGCCCACAAACGGCAGTCACCGTCGGCCCACAAACGGCGATCACTGTCGGGCCCACAAACGGCAATCACTGTCGGGCCCACAAACGGCAATCACTGTCGGGCCCACAAACGGCAGTCACCGTCGGCCCACAAACGGCAGTCACCGTCGGCCCACAAACGGCAATCACTGTCGGGCCCACAAACGGCAGTCACCGTCGGGCCCACAAACGGCGATCACCGTCGGTCCACAAACGGCGATCACTGTCGGGCCCACAAACGGCAGTCACCGTCGGCCCGCAGACGGCGGTCGTGATCGGGGTCCTACGGACGAGACGGTCGATAGGGGCTCGTACGAACGGAGCGGTCGCTATCGAACCCTCCCTGTGGGCGAGCCGATCGACGCCGATACCCTACGGCCCGTCCTCCGCTTCGCGAACGTCGACCCAGAGGTGATTCGAGTACTCGGTGTCGGCCATCGAGGGGTCCGACGGGACCTCACCGCCGGGGAACAGCAGCCACACCAGACGGACGTTCTCGCCCGTGTACGTGGGCGTCACCTGGTGGGGATGGAGCCAGCTCTCGTTGTGCGAGAGGGTCGTCTCGAAGCGGTCGAGTTCGTTCTGGGCCGTCACGACGGCGGTCACGTTCGTCTCGTTCGGGCTCGCGGTGACGTTCACCGGGTTGCCGGTCGTCGCGTTCTCGAAGCGTACCTGCTGTTCTAACAGGACGATCGCGTAGTCGGTGCGTTCGTGTTCGTGGTTGTCCACGCCGACGACGAGTTCCGCCGACTCGCCGGCGACCAGCTCTTCCGGGTAGCCGTCGGCCACCAGCTCGCCGTCGTCCTCCTCGGTGAGAACGTAGATCGCCGAGAACTGCTCGCCCGGGGGCGGGACGAGGACGGCGAAGCCGACCGCGCCGACCGCGAGGACGACCGACAGGGCGAGCGCGACGTTCAGCGCCGCGTCGGTGCGCGTCTCGGGTTCGAACAGTTCGCCGTGCGCGGCCGTGTACCACTCCCGGTAGGGCACGTAGAATCGCTCCTCGGGCGGGAGGTCCCAGCGCCTGACGGCGCCGACCACGACCGCGATCAGCGTGAAACCGCTCAGCGTCACGACGATGGGCACGAGGCGGATCCCCCACGGCGTGAAGTTGAGCACCAGGCCGAGCAGCGGGCTGATCGCGATGCTCAACCCGAACGAGAGGGCGACGCGCTCGATGCCGTCGATGCCGGCGCGATCGACGCCGGGGACGAACGTGGCGTCTTCGTCGTCCGGTTCTCCGGGCGTCGATTCGCCGGCGCTACGATCGTCGGCGTCGTCGGAGACACTTGTGTCCTCCGTCGCTCCTTTCGCTCCGTCGACCCCGGCGGTCGGCGACTCCCCAGCCTCGGGGAACAGAGCCGCGACGAACGCGTACCCGGGGAGAAAGAGCACGAGGACGAGCCCGAGGGGGATCCGCAGCGGCGTCTGGTCGACGAGCGGCGCGAGCGCGGCCACGTTCGCGGCCGCCACGAGGACCACGACCGCGGCCAGGTCGGCCGGTAGCTCCCGGACCGGTCGCGGAAGGACCAGCCAGAGCGTTCGGGCGTCCACCATCTGTCCCTGGCTATCCCCGACGGCGATAAAAGTGAGTCGGTCCGGCGACGGGAACGCCGGCCGCCTGCCGGCGGGATCGGCCAATTCGATTTCCGCGTAGCGACACGATCACCGGCCTGCCGACCCAATCAGTCGTCGCCGGACGCGACCGAACCCGCGTCGAGATGGCGATCGGCCGATCCGCCCGACCCCGGTTCCGTATCGCCAGCCACGTCACAGGCCGCCCGCGCCCGGGAGAGGATCCGTTCAGCCGTCTGCCGATCCGTCGACTCCGGGCCGAACGCGGCGCGTTCGTACGCGGCCGTGAGCGTCCGGAGTTCGTCGGCGCCGATCGGTTCGCCGCTGGTCCCACCGTCGTCCGCCCCGGATCCGTCGCCGGCCCTCCCGTCCGCGTCGTGCGAACGGTCGTCAGCGTCGTCAGGCTGCCCGACCGCGTCGCCGGAACCGTCGGCCGCCGCGTACGCCCGGTAGAACTCCCAGTGTGTGCGGTCGTCGACGTCGTCCAGCCGGCGACGAACGGCCACGTAGGCCGCCCGGACCGCGTCGTCGGGCCGGCCGTCGCCGAGCGCGTCCGCCGCGCGCGAGAGCAGCGTCTCCGGTGCCGAACGGGTCGAGACCGTGGCTCGGGTCGCAACGTCGGGATCGGCCACGCCGATCGAGCCAGCGGCCCCGTCGCCCGCGGTATCGTGCCGGCGCAGCCACCACCGGCCGCCGAGAGCCGTGGCGATCCCGACGACTCCGACGGCGACAATAGGTAGCAGCCACTCCGAAATGATCCCACCGTCCGCCCCACTACCCGACGCGGCGACGACGGTACTCGCCCGGGCGGGTTCGAGATTCGTTCCGGAACCGTCGAACGTTGCCGTCACCGAGCGTTCGCTCGCGGCGTCGAGCGGTAGACGCGTCTCGAAATCCCCGTTCGAACCCGTCGTCGCAGTCGTGACCGTCTCCTCGCCGACGCTGATCGAAATCGACCGTCCGGCGACGCCCGTCCCGGCCGCGGTGAGCGAGCCGTTCAAAGCGATGTCGCCGGACCCGGTCCGGCGCGCCGAGACCGACAGCGAGGACGACGTTTCAACGACGGAGAGAGGCGTCGACGCCGACGCGGCACGAATGGCGCGACCGTCCGCCGGAAACGCCACCGTCAGTTCGCGCTCGCCGTCGGGAATGGTCGCCGGAATCGAAACGGCTCCGGACAGGCTTCCGTTCGGCGCGGTTTCGCCGGTCGCAAGCGTTCGATCGCCGATTCGAACCGCGACCGGGAGGCTGCCGACAGGCTCGCCGTCGACCGTCACCGCGCTTCCCACCCCTACTTCGTCGCCGAAGGCGACCGACGAAGCGTCGACGGTCGGCGGATCGACCGTCGCCTCGACCGGTTCGACGGACACCGGAATCGATGTCGACGAGCCCAGGTAGGTGGACGCAGTCGGCGGCGCGTACGCGAACCGGATCGCCTCCGTCGACGCGGGGATCGTGAGCGGACGATAGGTGATCGAGAACGATCCGTCAGCGTTCGACGTTTGCCGAAGAACCCGGTTACCGACGGCGAGTCGGATCCGCTCGTCGCCGATCGGTTCGCCGGCAGCAGTGGAAAGCGTCCCGGTCACACGCATCGGATCGACGAACGATATCGGTCCGCCGCCGTCGGTCCGGCGGACCGACAGTCGCGTTTCCTCGAACTCGGCGTCGCGGATGGACGCTTGCGTCGACTGAACCTCCCGGTTGACGGCCTCTATCACTGCTAGCGGTTCCTGAAGGTCCGTTCCCGTTTCGTTCTGTACCCACCGGTAGTTGTCCACCACCGTCGCGCTCGATTCGTTTATGTTTCGCGAGAGAGTCTCGAGTTCCCGGGCGAGTTCCCTGGCCCGCTCCTCCTCGCCCGCATCCCGGGCCCGTTCGTAGCGCTGTCGCGTCTCCTCGTACTCTCGACGGGCCTCGGTCAGGTTCTGTTGTGCGTCGCGTGTAGATTCGATCCGCTCGGCCCGTTCTTCGCGGCCGGTCTCGCCGGCCACATCGACGTACTCACCGAACTGGTCCTGGAACGACTCACCGATGGCGTCGCTCGCGAGATCGTACTGGCCCTCGCTCAGTTCGACCGCGCTGTCGCCGAGACGATCGGCGAATCGCCGTTCGAACCAGCTCGCCAGCGCCTCCTGGTCGCCGCCTTCGTCGTACCTCGACGGGTCCTGGTGACGGGACGTCGACTCGTTGTCGACCTGGGCCGCGACGGCGGCCGTCGGATCCGTCGAACGGAGTTCGCCTGGCGAGTCGCGTTCGTACCAGGCATCCGCCTCGACAGCCGACGCGGGGGTGGCCGCAACGCTGGCGGAACCGGCGGCATCGCCTGGCACCGTCGCGGCCGCTCCGGAACCGGCGAGCAGCGCGCACACCAAGACGAGACCCATCACCGGATGGAGCACCCGGGTCGAAGCGGCGGTACCGTACACACCGACACCTATGCCACAACTCGCATAAATCTGTCCGCTCAGGCCACCAATATGTTTCTATTAGAAAGATAGTGAAAATAGGTGACGGTGGCGCCGTGGGAACCAGTAGTTTCAACACCGTGCCACCGGTTTCACCGGGTATGCACTTCGTCCGGCAATCGCGCGCGGTCGGCGCCCTCGCGGCGTTCGCCGTCGCCTTCGGGGTCGCCCTCGGCCGGCCGGTGGGGCTCGCTGGCGCGGCCCTGATCGGCGCGTGGCTCGTCGGACGGCAGTTCGCGTTCGTCGCGACGCTCTCGCGGACGACCGAGCGCCTCACCGTCGGGCAGGTCCCAGAACGCACGGGCGTCAGAACGAACGAGACCGAGTACGTTCACCTGGAAGCGGTCGCCGACGACGCGGGTGTTCCCGACGGCAGTGACCTGTCGATCGGCGCTGGGCTCCCGACGGCCACGCGTGCGGCGGAGCCCCTCGCGATCGACCTCGACGCGGAAACGGACCGCGCCTCGGCGTCGACCGCCGTGACGTGGCCCGTCGCGGGCCGCCACCGCTTCGACCCGGTGACGATCGACGTGTCCGACGGCTGGTTCCGCGAGACACTCTCGGCCGACGATCGTCCGACCGTCACCGTCGAACCCGACGGACCGCGCGCCGTCCACGTCGGCGAGGGTGGCGAGCGGTTTGCGCTCGGCGCCGGCGAGCACGGCACCGGCGCCGCCGGGTCCGGCCTCGAACCCGCCGAGGTCCGCGAGTACACCGCCGGTGACGACGTCCGCCGGATCGACTGGAAGGCCACGGCCAGGCTCGACGCCCCGCACGTCAGAGAGTTCGAGTCCGAGACGGACCGCCGAACCGCGATCGTCGTCGACGCGCGCCGCTCGCTCGCCGTCGGACCGCGAGGCGAGACACCGCTCGCACACATAGCGGACGTGGGCCTCGCGATCGCCGCGAGCGCGCGTCGACTCGGCGATCCGGTCGGTCTCGTCACGGTCGGTGACGGAGGCGTCCGGACGCGGATCCCGGTGAGCGCCGCGACGGAGGCCGGCGTGCAGGTGCGACGCGCCCTCCTGGAGGTAGAGACGATCGAAGCACGGGCGCCGTCCGCCGATCCCACCCGGACCGAGGAGGCGACGGAGCCACCCGCGGCGGGCGAGGGTGCCTCGACCATCCGTGGCGGCCGAGGGGCCACCGAACCCGACGGCGGAACGGGCGGCGTATCGCCCACCGCTGCGGCGGCTGCGGGTTCGACGCCGCACGCACGAGGGGCGACCGGCACCGCGGGCGAGCCGTCGCCGGACGCGCCCGAACGTCGCTCGACCACCGCGGCGGACGCCCGGGCGGCGGGCGCGTCCCTCGGCGGAGACGACGCGTTCTCGCGGACGCTCGCGCCGTTCTACGCGGACCGCGGCGCGTACGTCGAGCGCGTCGCGTCGGAGCCGCTGTTCGCAGCCGTCGACGAGCTGCTCGCCCGCGAGTCCGGGACGCCGTGGACGGTCGTCCTGACCGACGACGCCGCCCGGGCCGAGTTGCGCGAGACCGTCGCCGCCGCCCGGTCCCGCGGCAGCGAGGTGCTCGTCGCCATCGCGCCGCGAGTCCTCTACGAGCCCGGCGGGCTCGCGGACGCGGACCGGGCGTACGAGCGCTACGCCGACTTCGACGCGTTCCGACGACGACTCGCCCGACAGCCGGGCGTCAGGGCGCTCGAGGTCGGACCGGCCGACCGGCTCGCGACGGTCCTCGAGGCTGGGCGGACGCGGGAGCGGGGCGGAACGCGGGACCGGGGCGGAACGCGGGAGGACACCGGGCGCACGACGGATCGAGGCGAATCGCGTGACCGAACCGGGCGCACGACGAACCAGGACGAACCGCGAGCGCGTGGCGGCGACACTCCCGAGGATGGTGATCGGCGGTGACGGGGACCCTGTCGGCCCTCGTCTCCGGATCCCGCGATCGGACGGGACCGGGTCTGCCCGGAATCGTCGCGACGGTCGCCCTCGGGGTCGCCCTCGTCGCTGCGAGCGGCCCCGTCGTCGGGCTCGCCGTCGCGGCGGCGGCCGCCGGCACCTGGCTCCTCGCCCCGGCGCCGTACGCCATCGCGGTGGGCCACGTGGGCCTGCTCGCGCTCGGTCCCGCCGACCTCGCTCCCCGCACGGTGCTCGTCGCGGAGGGTGGCTTCCTGGCCGTCCTCCTGGCCGATCTGGCCGCGCGGCCGAACACCCGGGCCGCCGTCGGCGCCGCGGCGGTGACGGTGGCGGTTACCGGCCTCGTCGCCGCTGGCGCGCTCGCGGTCCTGCCCCTCTGGGGTGCCGGCGTGGCGGTCCTGCTGACCCTGGCTGCGATCGGATACGCCGTCCACCGCTACCAGCTCGTCCGGTTCGGACTGGTCGGTGACGGCGGAGTGGACCACGGCGGGGCGCCCACAGGAGCCGTCGGGCGACGCGACGAACCGGACGGCGGCGACTCGGACGGAGGGACGAGATCATGAGCGACCGACGAACGAGCGGACACGACGAATCGACGGGTGCGCACACGAGACCGGACGAGACGGACACCCAACAGGCGCCGGCAGACGACGCGCCGGGTGGACCCAGGGAGGACGGTGAACGGACAGACCCGGGCGACACCACCGATACTGGCGGTGCCCGACGCACCGACGGCGATGGCGCGACGGCAGGCGGTGACCCCACCGAGCTGGCCGACGCGCCCGCCGAGACGCTGGCCGCCCAGGTCGAGCTGCTGACCGAGGAGAACCGCCGCCTGCGCCGCGAGTACGCCCGCGCCCGACGATCACGGTACCGGCGGACGGCGGCCGGTCTCGGGCTCCTCGGGGCGGCCGCGGCCCTCGCGGGTCTCGTCGTCCCCGCCGGCCGGGAGGTCCTGGTGGTGATCGGGGCGATCGGCCTCTTCGGCGGCCTCCTCACGTACTACGTGACGCCGGAGCGGTTCGTCGCCGCCTCGACCGGCGAGCGCGTCTACGCCGCCCTCGCGTCGAATCACGCGGCCCTCGTCGACGAACTCGGGCTCCGGGAGGAACGATACTACCTGCCCGACCGGTCGGGACGCGGCCCGCGACTGTACGTCCCGCAACTCGCCGCCCACGAGCTCCCCGAGGGCCAGTCGGGACCGATCGTCACCGACGCGGACGCCCGCGGGCTCCTCGTAGAGCCGACGGGAGCCGACCTCTACGCCGCGTTCGCCGACGCCGCCGTCGACGACCCCGGTTCGGACGCGGGGGTGGCGACGCACCTCGCCGACGCTGTCGTCACCCAGTTCGAACTCGCCCGCCACGCCGACGCGTCGATCGACGCGTCCGCCAATGGGACGGGCGGGCGCGTCACCGTCGCCGTCTCCGACGCGGCCTTCGGCCCCCTCGACCGGTTCGACCACCCGATCCCCTCGGTTCTCGCCGTCGGCCTGGCGACGGCACTGACCCGACCGGTCGAGTGCTCGGTCAGCCCCGGCGACGACCGGGCCGACTGGCTCGTCACGGTACACTGGGACGGAACGGACTACTGATCCCTGAGAACGGCCGAACAAGACGAATACGTGGCAGGAACGGGCGAGATTGACGGACCGAGTGTCGAGAACCGTCTACGCGTCCGCGGCGAACGCCTCGCGGTCTAAGTCCGGTGGCGTGACGTCGTCGACGATCTCGGCGACGATCGCGTCGGCACCCACGCCGGAGAGTTCCGCGTCGGTCGCGAGGACGAGCCGGTGGACGAGGATGGGCTGGGCGAGAGCCTTCACGTCGTCCGGGATGACGTACTCGCGCCCCTTGAGGGCAGCGCGCGCCTTCGCCCCGTCGACGAACGCGAGCGTCGCCCGGGGCGAGCCACCGTGGGCGACGTCTGGGTGGTCGCGACTCGCTGCGACCAGGTCGAGGAGGTAGGACTTGACCGGATCGGAGAGGTGCGTCTCGGCGGCGACCGACCGTGCGGCTTCGATCGCCCCTGGGTCGACGACCTGCTCGGTCGCTCCGGGACCGAGGTCGGGATCGGCGTCGAACCGGTCGACGATCGCGCGTTCGTCCGCGCGCTCGGGGACGTCGACGGTGAGTTTGAAGGTAAAGCGGTCGCGCTGCGCTTCGGGAAGTGCGAAGACGCCCTCCATCTCGATCGGGTTCTGCGTCGCGACGACCATGAACGGTGACGGCAGCGAGAGCGTCTCGCCCTCGATCGTCACGCGGCGCTCCTGCATCGCCTCCAGCAGTGCCGACTGCGTCTTCGGCGTCGCGCGGTTGATCTCGTCGGCGACGACCAGGTTGGAGAAGACGGGACCACGCTGGAGTTCGAACTCGCCCGTCGGTTCGCGGTAGACGTTGGTGCCCGTGACGTCCGCCGGGAGGATGTCCGGCGTCATCTGGATGCGCGTGTACTCGAGGCCGGACGCGCGGGCGAAGACGTTCGCCATCGTGGTCTTGGCCACGCCGGGGACGCCCTCGATCAGGACGTGTCCGCGCGTCAGGAGCGCGATCGTCAGCAACTCGAGGGGGTCGTCCGCGCCGATCAACACGCGATCGGCCTCCTCGCGGATCGCCCTCTGTACGGCCCGGGGGTCGGCGTCGGCGGCCGCCGTCGCGGGTTCACTCATCGTCTCTCTCATTCCGCCGGGTCCGGTTAAGCGCTGTTATGACGCGCTGGACGCGCTCGGCGTCCCAGTCGGGGTGGCGCTCGCGGAGGGCCTCGGCGCGGGCGGCCGCGATCGCCTCCTCGTCGCCGACCGCAGAGAGCGCACGGTCTGCGGCGTCTGCGGACGGACGCCGGCGGGACGGGAGACGCGAGCGAAGCCACAGCCAGGGGCGGCGGGTGGCCGCGCCGGCGATCGCCGCGATACCGACGAGGCCGAGGCCGAGACCGAGGGCAGGCGACGCCCGGATCGTCAGGACGGCCGCCCGAAGCGGCGGCAGGCGTTCGGCGTGCGAGACGTCGACGACCACGGTGTCGGCATCGTCGGAGAGTCCCGTGAGGAACGCCCGGTTGTCGGGTTCGTCGATCATGGCGTTGATCGCGATGCTGGGGTCGCCGACGGTCACCACCGATCCCTCGCCGACCGACTCGACGGCCGCGACGGGGTAGGAGTCCAGTTCGACGGCCGAGAGGTTCGCGTCCGCGTCGCCCAGGTACGCGTACGGACTCGTTCGCGCGAGGACGGTCGCGTTCGAGCCCGGGTCGACGGCCGTCGCGTAGTTGAGCGAGAGCTGCGAGGCCCCGCCGGTCGCCGCCGAATCGGTCACGTTCGTGGCGATCGGCATCGCCGGGCCGTTCGCGTACGCACGCTCGTCGCGGAGGAGCCGGCCGTCGACGCGGCTCTCCGCTCCGACGGCAGAGAGCAGGTCGTTCCCGGGCGACGCGAAGTTCTCGGAGACGACCAGCGTGCCGCCGGTCTCGACGAACTCGCGGACGCGCGCCGCGTCGTCGCCTGTATAGGATTCGTCGGGCGCCGACACGAACGCCACCGTCTCGTCGGGGTCGAGCGAGTCGTACGCCGCTGCGTCCCGGACGACCGTGAGGTCCGTCCCCTCCTCGGCCGCGACCGACTGGCGGAACTCCGACGTACCGTCCCAGGCGGGATTGTAGATGCCGAACGCAGACGTCGACGTCGCCCCGAGGGCGAGCAGGGCGACGACCAGGGCGACGAGTACCGCCCCGAGTAGCACGCGGGGCCAGGCCACGTCGCCGCGGACGAGGCGACCGACGACGCCCGTCGCGACCGGGTCGTCCGACGGGTCCCGATCCCGGGAACTCACCAGGGAAGCACCTCCGGCGGCAGGATTTCGACGATCCGTTTGGCCACCACGGCGGCGAACCCGAGCAGGCCGGCCGCGATGAGCCAGCGCAGGCGGCGGCGCCAGGCCGGCGAGACCGACACCGGCGCCGTCAGTTCCGTGACGACGAGCAGGCCGATGAGCGCACAGACGAAGAAGAGTTCGTACGAGAGGGCGTCGAGGAGGGCGAGCGCGAGCGCGGTCGCGAGCAACCAGGCCAGGTTGCCGTGGACGAACCGCATCCGGCGCTGCGTTGCCATTGGCGGTGGTCGGTCGAGAACGACCGTAAACCTGTCGCCCGGCGCTGGCGGGTCCGGTCCGAATCGCCCGACTGCGCCCCGTCGGTTCGGTGACGGCGTCCAGTTCGAACCCGGGGAGGAGGCCGACAGAGTGAACGATCACCTGGGAGTGCGAGACTGCCAGGGTGGACGAAACTGCCGGAGGGCGCGAGCGCACCGAGGAGGGCACATCTGCGGCGTCGGACGAATCGATCCGACCGGCGCCTCGGTCGCGACCCACCCATAGGAATCCCAACTGTTTTGCGCGATGAGTCGGAAGGGCTCCGCATGGTCTCCGACTCGCACGCGCCGGCGGGCGCTCCCGCCCACGAGTACGACTTCGGTACCGGCGTAAACGCGCTGTTCGGCGGCGTCGTCGGTATCTTCCTCTCGTTCGTCCCCGGGTCGCCGCTGCTGGGTGGTGCGGTCGCCGGCTACCTGGAACTCGGTGAGAGCAGCGACGCACTGACGGTCGGTGCCATCGCCGGGCTCGTCATGCTCGTGCCGATAGCCCTCTTCGGACTGTTCGTCACGGTGATTCTGCTAGGCTTCGCGCCGGGGGAGTCGGTGCTGGTCTTCGGCGGCTTCCTCTTGGTCGCGCTGACGATCACCGCCGTCTACACCGTCGGGTTGAGCATCGTCGGCGCCCTCCTCGGCCAATACGTCGCGCAGGAGATGTGACCGGAGCGGGCTGAGGAGACACGGTGACAGACGCAGGGCGGTGACGTGGGACACGCACTCGGCGGCAGACGCCCATTCCGGCGAGGGACCCACACTCGGCAGTGGACGCCAGATACGGCGAGGGGCACCGATCGTTACGCAACGCGCGGGAGTCGCCACGCGGCGACGGTCGCGGCGAGCGTCCCGATACCGATCGCGACGACCGCGGCGACGGCGACCGCGAGCGGCGTCGCGACCACCAGACCGTCGTACCCGACGACCCACGACACGACCGCGTTCAACCCGCGGATCGCCGGCACCGACAGTGCAGCCCCGACGAGCCACCCGAGTACGCCCAGCAGCAGCCCTCGGATGGCGACGACGCCGACGATCGTCCGGCGGGAGACGCCGATCGCCGCGAGGGTTCGGTAGGCCCGGCGGTGCTGATACACCGAGAGCGCGAACAGGGTGATCGAGAGCGCCGCGCCCGTCACCACCGCGAGGACGACGAGGACGCCGGCGCCGACGAGGACGGCCGCCTGGTCGCCCACGATGGCACGGAGCTGTTCGTCGTTCGTTCGAACCTCGTACTCGGGGTACTCGGACTCGATCGCCCGTTCGACCGCCTCCGGGTCCGCGCCGTCGGCGACGGTCACCGTGAGTAGCGTCGCGTCGTCCGTGCCCGCGCCGCCGGTGAGCGACTGCAGTTCGCTCAGGCGGATGGTCACCGTGGACGTTCCGAGGAACGACGCGAAGGTATCGGAGACCCCCACTACCTCGTACGTCGTCTCGCGCGCGGAGGCGATCGAGCCGCCGACGTAGATCGTGTCGCCGACGGAGAGGTTCAATCGCTCCGCCATCCGGCCGTCGACGATCGCCTGGCCGGTTCGTGGACCCTCGTAAGTCCCGTTCGCGTAGTGCGTGTCGGACCCGGTGAATCCCGATCCCGCCTCGATCGAGACGGACGAGCCGCCGCCGGGCACGCCGGAGGCGACGACGGTGTCCAGTTCGTCGGGCTCCGTCCCCACGTAGAGGGTCTGAAAGCCCATCGGGACCGCGTTCCGGACGTCGTCTCGCCCCTCGAGGGCGGCGGAGAGGGTGTGTGCGTCCTGGATCGTCGGCTCCAGCCCGCCGCCCCCGGCCGTCGTCAGGCCGACCGACTCGCCGGTGATCCAGAGGTCGCGATCCGCCGCGTCGAACTGCGACTGGCCCGTCTCGAGGACGCCCGCCCCCGCACCGCCCAGCAGGACGATCGACACGACGGCGAGCGCCACGCCGACGATCGCCGCAGTGCTCCGCAGTCGCTCGTACCGGAGGGCATCGACGGCGAGTCCGACGACCGCGACGGATCGAGCCCCCAGTCTCGCGTTCGCGGGTACGTCCCCGCCGGGGCCGCCACGGTTGGCGGGTTCGCGCCCGGAACGGTCGCCGTTCCCGACCGTATCACGCTCGTCGCTACGGTCGCGCCCGGAACGGTCGCCGCCCGCGCCGTCGTCCGACCCCGGCCTCCCGCCGTCGGCCGGGTTCGATCCGTCAGCCACTGGGACGCACCTCCGCTTCGACGCGGTGGACGGTCACCCAGACGACCGGGATCGAGACGACGCCGACGACGAACGACGCACCGAGTCCGTACGGGACGAGTAGCGGGTGGGCGACGATGGGGCCGGTCACCTCGACGAGTGCGGACGACGCCCGATTCGCCAGTGCGATTCCGCCGAGACCGAGAGCGGCACCGACGACACCCCCGGAGAGCGACACGAGCATCGACTGGCCGGCGTAGAGGCCGATTCGGCGCCGCCGAGGGATGCCGATCGCCGACAGCGTCGCGAGCACCTCGCGGTCGGCGGCCACCTCCATCGCAGTCACGACGGCCACGAAGAGCGTTCCGACAAGGACGCTGACCAGGAGCGCGGCGAGCGACAACGCGAGCGGGAGGTCGGCGGCGAACAGGCGATCGGCGGCCAGCCCGGAGCCGGTGGAGACGGTCGAGCGGTCGTAGACCGTCGCCAGGTCGGACTCGATGCCGCTCGACCCCTCGACGACGAACCGATCGGCGGCGTCGTGTTCGTCGGCGCCGGTGAGCGACTGGAGCGTCGCGAGGTCGACGAGCAGTGTCGGCGCGGCGACGGCCGGGCCGGATCCTTCGTCGACGCCGGCGACGGTGACGGTCCGGTCGTAATCGGCGAGCGCGAGCGAGTCGTCGGGCTCGACGTCGAGCGTGGACGCGGTGCCCGCCGAGACGACGACGTCGGACGGCGAGTCGATCGCGGACGGGGAGAGGCCGTAGACGTCGATGTCGGCCTCCGGATCGACGCCGACGACGATGACACGGGTGCGCTCGCCCCTGACCGTCTCGACCACGAGGTGGTCGATCAGGACCGGGGAGACTGACTCGACACCGTCCATCCCCCGGATGCGCTCTGTGGCCTCGGTGGCGCTGCCGAACTGCGGGTCGCCCGCGCTCACGAGCGGCGAGTCGGCGTCGGTCTCGGGGGTGATCCAGTACTCGTCACCGCCGAATCCGGACGCCGGGGCGACCATGCCCAGCGCGAGCCCGGTGACGACGAGCAACAGGCCCACTGCGACGGCCACTCCCGCGACGCTGGCGCCGATGCGTCCCGGGGCGGTCGCGGTCGCCCGCGTCCTGAATCGCGTGCCGACGAGTCCGAGCCAGCCGACGGTTCGTCGGAGGCGACCACGTCGGTCCGGCCGATCCATCAGGCGCCCCCCGAATCACCGGTCTCCGCGGACGTGCGGGCCGGCGCCGGCTCTCCCTCCGGACCGGCCGGCGGCTGCTCCGCGTCGTCGACGCGGCGGCCATCGCGCAATCGGACGACGCGATCGCAGTCGGCCAGCGTCTCGCGGTCGTGCGAGGCGATTACGACGGCGCGATCCGCGGCGACCTCGCGCAGGATCGCGCGGACGCGTCGACCCGATTCCACGTCGAGTTCGCCGGTCGGTTCGTCGGCGACGACGATCGCGGGTTCGGTGACGAGCGCGCGGGCGATCGCGACCCGCTGGCGTTCGCCCCCGGAGAGCGCGCCGGGTCGGTGGTCGGTCCGATCCCCGAGTCCGACGTCGGAGAGGAGCGACCGCGCCCGTTCGCGTCGGTCGCGTCGCGCCACGCCGAGTTCGACGAGCGGTATCGCCACGTTCGTCTGTGCCGAGTACGACTCGAGCAGTCGAAAGTCCTGAAAGACGAAGCCGACCCGTCGCAACCGGTGACGGGCGCGCTCACGGGGGGACAGGTCCGCCAGGGAGATCCCGTCGACGACGACCGAACCCGCGTCGGGGAGCCGGAGGCCGGCGACGATCTCGAGCAGCGTCGACTTGCCGCTGCCGCTCGGGCCGGCGACACCGACCACCTCCCCTCGAGAGATCGACAGGGAGACGGACTGTAGCGCGCGAACCGTCGGCCGTGGCGGCGCCTCGCGCCACGGGAGGATCGACGCGAGCGAGCGCCGGTCGCGCGTGTAGGTCCGGCTGACGGCCGTGGCGTCGACGAGCGGGTCGCCCGACGACGCGCTCGCTTCACCGTGCATGCGTCGAAACGGGTGCGGCGAGGATATAATGGTGTTGACGGCGACCCGTCGACGGGTCGCAGTCGGTGGCTCGTCGGTCGGGGTCGAACGAGACGTCTGGCGCGATAGCGTGGTTCGTCGGGCCGATAGAACGGGACGCTACGTCTGTCGGAAGAATAGTCCGTCAGGCTCGTTCGAAGGGAGACCGGCGTATCGGCAACCGGTCGGTTAGTTCGCCCGGCGGCGTGCGACCGCGAGCGTCGCCGCCATCGCGACGAGCGCGGCGAGCGGTCCGAAGCCGGGGATGCCGTCGCCGCCGGCCTCGCTGACCTCGACGGTGCCGGCCGACGCGTCGCCGACGGACACGTCGTAGGTGCCCGTGTCGGCGAAGGCGTACTCGAAGGTGACCGTGCCGGACTCGCCGGCGCCGAGCGTGATCTCGGTGGTGTCCTCCACCGAGCCGTCGACGCGCAGTTCCGCGGTGTAGGTGCCGTCGGTCGCGCCGGTGTTCTCGACGGTCGCCGTCACGGTGACGGTGTCGCCGACGTCCACGTCGGTGTCGCTGACGGCTGCATCACTGACCGCGAACGAGGCCTCGCCGCCGACGACGACGGACCCGGCGCTCGTCCCGTCGACGGCGTAGTCGTACGTCCCCGCACTATCTCGCGAGTCACTGAACGTCACGGTCGTCGTCTCGCCGGCGTCGAGGGAGACGACTTTCGTCTCGACGGTGGACCCGTCGCGCGTGAGTTCGGCGACGTGCGACCCGGAGGCGTCGCCGGTGTTCTCGTACGTCGCGGTGATCTCGTAGGACTCGCCGAGATCGGCGGACGTCGTCGACACGCCAGTGTCGGTGAGCGAGATGTCCGCGTCACCGCCGCCACCCGGCGGCGCCGGCGGGATGCCACCGCCGCCACCCGACTCCTCGATGGTGACCGTTCCCGTGTCGGTGGCGAGTTCGCCACCGTCGGTCCCGGCGACGTGGATCCAGCGGTAGTCACCCTCGGTCCAGTTACCGCGGGTCTCGACCGTGAGCTCCTCCGAGACGTTACCCGCGACTTTCGTTACGGCGGCGCCGTCGAGGAGGGTCCCCTCCTCGGTCGCGGCGGCGTCGGATTGCGCGCCGAGGTAACTGACCACGTCGGTGCTCGACCCGGTCGTGGACGCCGACGCGCCCTCGAGCCAGTCGACGTTCTGGAGCGTAACGTTCCCGTTCACACCGGAGAGTTCCGGTTCGACGGAGACGTCGTCCGTGGAGAAGTCGGCGTCGAGCGGCGCGGTGAGGTTGATCAACGTTCCGGACTGGGCGAACGTCTCCTCGTGATAGAGGGCGATCGTGTGGTGGACGCTGCCGTCCGCGCCGACCATCGCATCGGCGTCGAAGGTGACGTCGTCGCCAGGTTCGCTCCCGTCGACGTGCGTGGTCTCCGAGTTCGTATCCTGGACGGTGAGCGCCTCGGCGCCGACGATGACGGTATCGCCGCTCGGCGTGAGGTTCTCGTCGGTCACCATTTCCGGCGCCGTGTCACTGGTCTCGTTGACGGCCGCGAAGACGACGTACTGACCGACGCCGTCACCGAACGGACCGTCTTCTGCGGGCGTGAACTCGCCGGAGAAGCCGGTGTCAGTAATCGTGGGTGATCCCCCTTCGGCGAACGTGACGTTACCGTTCAGTTCGTCGATACCGTTCGAACTGAGGAACGTCTCGAACGCTGACATCGTCGACGGCAGGGCAGACGTGTTCGTGTCCGAATCGCCGGTGAACTTGCCGAAGACGACGGTCGCGTTTTTATTCTCGAACTGTGAGATGTCGTGAGTCGACGATCCGTTGAACGCAATCGGGATCGCCGATTCGTTGTCGTAGACGGCGAGTTTCGGGTAGTCGAGCTGGGTCCCTTGTTCGCTGCCGTGGGGTTGGACCCGTAATTGTTGGTTATCCACCGTCGTCGCGCCGGCCTCCGCGTCGGCGCGCAGCGTGAATGGCGTATGTTCCCACACGCTGATGTTCTCGGTCGGTGTGTCGATGATATCTGAAGATTGTGCCCCCTGGGGACCCACGTCGCCCGCCGCCGCGGGGGCCGTGACAGCACCCGCCACGCCGGCGATGGGGGCCATGACAAGAAGTGCCGCAATCGCGAGTACGATCCGTACCATAGAGAGGATATTTCACCAACTCAACTTATAGGTTTCCCCCGAAAGTCGCGACGAGACGTTCGTCTGTGGCGACGTTCGTCGTCATGTACGATAGCACCAACCAGACATAATAGTGATATGACTGCACCATGAATGCTTTTGCTCGGAGTGTTCAGCGAGCTCACGGCGGTGTGCGGAGACCAGGCCGACCACCGTCCGCGTGATTCTCACGAGACCGTCAGGTCGGTCTTTCGCGTCGGTTCGACCCTAACCGAAAGAATTACTGCGTAGACGACGTGACGGACGACCAGTAGCGAATCCCCGCCCTCCCATGATCGAACGCCCACGCACCCTCCGCCCAATCGTCGGCTGCTTACTCGTCGTCACCGTCCTCGCCACCGTGGCTCTCTCTGGCGTCGCCGCGAGTGAGTACGCCGTCTCGACCGACTCCGAGACCGACACCCCGTCGCGAACCGTCACTATCGAAGGCTCCACGTTCACGATCGACTCGATCGCGACGGCGCCGGTCGGCGACACGGTGGCGGCGTCGATTCAGGTCCCCGACGACTCGTCGTACGTCCTCGACGTGTACAGAAACGAAAACGAGGTCGTCCGCACGGAGTACGGCTCCGGTCCCCAGACCGAGAGCCTCGACATGTCGGGATTCGACGCCGGCACGTACGCCCTCGTCCTCCACGCCGACGGCGACGTCGTCGACGTGAAACCGCTCGTGATGGAGGGCGTCTCCGTGACGCTGCAGGCACCCGGATCTGTCGAGATGAACGAGACGGCCACGGCCACCGTCGAGACGAGTTCGATCGATGGTACGACCCCCCAGGCGGTCGAAGTGGCCATCTGGAACGGCGACAGCACCGAGCGCGTCACCGCGACGGAGACCGGCGACGGGACGTACGAGGCGACGATCGACGGTCTGGATCCCGGCGACTACCAGCTCTACGCCGCCGCACAGGGATCCGGCACCGTCATGGGCGAACCGAACGTCGTCGGCGTGAGCGACGGAACGACACTGTCGGTCTCCGACGGTGGCTCGAATCCGGGCGGCGGTGATCCGGGTGGCGAGGATCCGGGCGACGAGAACGAATCAGGAACCGAAACCGACGGCTCGGGCGGCGACGGGACCGACGGAAACGAGAGCGAGACCGGACGCGACACGGGCGACGGGGACGGGTCCGATGACGGAACGGACGCCGACGGGACGCCCCAGCAGCCATCCGACCCGGATGGCACCGGAGACGACGGCGGAAGCGACTCGATCCCCGTCGTCGGACCCGCTGCCGTCGTCGTCCCGCTCTCGATCCTCACCTGGGCCGTTCTGCGACGGGAGTAGCCGCTCCGGCCGGCTCACTCCGTCGCAAGTCCGAGTTCACTCCGTCGCGGGTCTCACCTTGAACCCGTACCGGGTGACGCCTTCCTGCGTGTAGATACGGCGGATCGTCGTCTCGACGCGGTCGCCGACGGTGAACGCGCCCGGCTCCGCCTCGGTACCCATCGCCGGCACGCTGACCGTTTCGAACCCATCGGTCGCGGACGCCGGCGTTCCGTTCGCGTCGCCTCCGTCGCCCGGGTCGACCCCGTCACCCACGTCCAGCGCGACGATGGCGGCGGCGTAGTCGCCCGAGCGCGCCTGTTCCTCGGCGAATTCGGGCGGGGCGCCGCCCTGTGATATCGTCGTCACGGCCTCGACGGTGCCCGTTCCAGGGAGTTCGAACCGATCGTACCCGGCGCGGGCACCGCAGTCACGGCAGGCGCCCGACGGCGGGAACGACACCGCCCCGCACTCGCGGCAGCGGCCGGCTTCGAGGCGGTACCGCTGGGGGATCGATCGTCGCCAGGTGGGCACGCTGACGTACGCGCCGCCGCCCGACGGCGGGCCCGAGGTAACGACCCCGCGCTGGCGGAGGTACTCGGCGTACGAGAGTGGGTCGTCGCCGGCGAGCGCGAGTTCGGTCGGAACGTCCCCGTCGGCGTCGATCGCGAGGGCGTCCGCGCCGGCGCCGCTCCCGTGCGAGACCGCGAGGATCGACTCGTGGCCGTCGGCGAGCGCGCTCGCCAGTGAGACCGGGACGCTCGCGGCCCCGAGGTCGCCGAGGTCGTGGACCGTCGCGGCCGTCTGGATCGTGTCCGTACTCACGCCCGCCGCGTCGGCCACGCGGTAGGGGAGTTTGCCGTCGGGTGCCTGGATCGCGGCGGCGGCGTACGTCGTGGCCGTCTCGGCGCCCGACGCGGCGTCGCCATCCGCGTCCGCCGCGGCGTCGTCACCGCCCGAGGCTATCTCGAGCCCGTCCACCGCCCCGCCGACCGTCTCACGAAACGCCTGCCGGTCGTACGTCGTGACGCCGAGGCCGTCGGTCGTCTCCGCGCCGCGTTCGCGGAATCGCGTCCCCGGATAGGGGGCGGCGTACTCGGCGCGGTCGACGATCGCGGCGGGCCCGTCGGCGGCGACGACGAACGCCGCGGCGCCCGCGCCGGCGGCGTGGTCGATCGCGTCGTCCGGCTCGCCCTGCGGCGCGTCGGCCGCGACGACCAGTGCACGCCCGCCGCCCGCCGCGACGGCATCCATCGCGGCCCAGAGGGCGCGAGTGCCGGCCCGGGTGCTCCCGCCGAAGAACTGCCGAGTCGCGTCGTCCGGGAGGCCGACCATCGTACCCAGTCGGGCCGTCAGGTCGCCCTCCTCGATCGGCGGGGTCGTCGTCGCGAAGCCGAGCCAGGAGACGTCGGTTCCGTCGAGGTCCCCGGCGCCGAGCGCGCGGGTAGCGGCCTCGTACCCCATCGTCAGGGCGTCCTCGTCGGCCGCGGGGACCGCCGTCTCGGAGACGCCGGCGGCCTGGAACTGGCCCCAGGCCTCGCGAAACGCGTCGGCCGTGATCCGGAATCGGGGCGCGTAGGCGCCGGCGGCTTCGATGGCGATCGACGTATCGGCCGTTCCGGGTGCCGCCATCAGGCCCTCACCTCCGCTTCCGATTCTCGCGGACTGCGTCCGTTCGACCGCTCCGAGGAGCTGCGCTCCTCGCGCTCGAATACGTGGACGACGGCCGCCCCGCCGCTCCCGCCGACGTTGTGGGTGAGCCCGCGAACGGGATCGTCGAGTTGGCGATCGCCCGCGTTTCCGGTGAGCTGCTTGAAGACCTCGACGACCTGGCCCGCGCCCGTCGCGCCGATCGGGTGGCCCTTCGACTTCAGGCCGCCGGAAGTGTTGACCGGGAGATCGCCGTCGATCTCGGTCCGTCCGGACTCGATCAGCTCGCCGGCCTCGCCAGGGTCGCAGAAGCCGAGGTCCTCGTAGGCCAGCAGTTCGGCGATAGCGAAACAGTCGTGAACCTCCGCGAAGTCGAGGTCGTCGGGGCCGACGCCGGCCATCTCGTAGGCCGTCTCGGCCGCCCGCCGGCTCGCGGGGATCCCCGTGTAGGTGTCGCGCTGGAAGAGCCCGACGCTGTCGCTGCCGGCACCGACGCCGGCGACCCGGATCGGGTCGTCCGTGAACTCGCTCACCGCGTCCTCGCTGGCGATCAGGGCGCAGGCCGCCCCGTCGGTGGTCGGACAGCAGTGATAGAGGGTCAGCGGGTCGGCGACGACCGGCGCGTCCTGGGCATCTTCCAGCGAGCACTCGAAGCCGAGCTGGGCGTGCGGGTTCTTCGCCCCGTTCGCGTGATTCTTCACGGCGACCCGCGAGAGCTGTTCGCGAGTCGTGCCGTGAGCGTCCATGTGGGCCGACGCCATCTGGGCGTAGACGCCGGAGAACGTGGTCCCCGACAGGCGCTCCCACTCCGTCTCGCCTGAGACGCCGAGCCAGTACTTCGTGGCGTCCGAGCTCGTGTCGGTCATGATCTCGAATCCGCCCGCGAGGACGACGTCGGCCATCCCCGATTTGACCGCCTGGACGGCCTGCCTGACCGCGTAGCCGCTCGCGGCACAGGCGTTCTCCACCCGCGTGGTCGGGACGCCGTCGAGTCCGACGTGTTCGGTCACCGCCGGCCCGGAGAGGCCGAGCTGGCGACCGCCGACGCTGAGCGTGCCGACGACCGCCTCGTCGACGTCGCCCGGTTCGATTCCCTCGGGGACGCTGTCCACCGCGGCCTCGAAGGCCGTCTCGAACAGCGACCGGTAGCTCTCTCCGGGGAACGACCCGTACGCGGACTGGCCCGCGCCGATGAGATACGCGTCTCGCACACCCGTTGCTGGTCGCCAAATCGAGATAAGTACACCGCTCGGGGGACGGGCGATCAGACGGCGTTTCGGATCGGTCACGGCGACGGTCGGTATCGCACTGCGATCGATATCACACAGACATCCTACCCACACCGACGCGCGAGGCGTTGTCCTCGAAATTCCGCGACGACGCCTCGACGATTCTCCCGATGGAGGGTTCTGTCTGTGAGTGCGTGTCGGTTGACGCGAATCGTCACGACGTGGGCGCCTGGAGGCGCCGGCGGTCCGATACGATAGCTCAGCTGCCGACAATCCTGACCAGCCGTGGAGCGTACGAGCGCGCCGCTCATTCCCGATACAGACGGTTCCGCCCCGAAAAGGTTGTCACGTCTTCCGTATCGTTATCTCTACGGCGTCGATCGTTCTGTCGTCCGCTGTCGCACGCAACAGATACCGTTCCTCGTCGCTGTCGGACGGAGCGTCGAAATTGCCGTTCCAGCCAGGAGCGTCAGGAGTAATTTCGTAACTGAACAGGATTTCCGGTGTTTCACTGGTAGTCCGAACTTCTTCTACCTTGATAACTGTCGCATTCCCGTCCGGAACTGACCAGTTCCCACTCGAGTCGACCAGCGACTCGTCGACACCGTTCGCCACCTCGACGTGTGCATAGGTATGCCCCCGAAGATTGATGGATCGTTGCTTTCGTTACGTCGCCGAAGATAGCCCCAGTGTGGGGATCACTCGTCGAGACCGAGTACTCGTAGTCTTCAAACCCGTTCGTTTCTACGCAGCCAGCCATAGGTAGAAGGGCCACAGAAACGATGACCAATACTAATATTCTAGTGCGGCCCACATATTATGAGTAATGGTTTAATAGTATAAAGATTTCGTACAGGGTATTCACGCAGCAGTTGCGCTCAGCTTGGTAGCCCTCGCCCTGGTCGCTTGCCCCAGCCATCTACCTACTCTGCACAGTGACCGAAAGCTCTCCCCGGGGAACGACCCGTACGCGGAGTGGCCCGCGCCGATGAGGTACGCGTTTCGCACATCCGTTGCTGGTCGCCAAATCGAGATACGTACACCGCTCGGATACGACCGGACCGGCCGAACGGCCCGGGGCGATCGCGTCGAATGTTCGCCGAGTCGATGCAACGACAGTTCATCGGATCGATCGCAGCGACGAACGAAAAAAGAAAAACGACGTCGACGGTCGCGTCAGCGATACTCCTCGGGAAGAACCAGGAAGAGACCCGTGTAGAGCACCATCGAGAGGACGAGGCTGTTCACCGCTGGCGAGCCCCACTGGACGAAGTACGCGAAGAGGCTCGCGGCGATCCAGGCGACGACCGCGCCGACGCTGATAGCCTTCTCACCGCGCTTGATGTCGGCGTAGATCTCGTCGGCGGACTTCTTGACGTAGCCGAGCAGGTAGAATCGGGCGATGAGGATGCCCGCCATCGGCGGCGCCGCGATCGCGACGGTCGTGAGGAAGCTCTGGAACTGCGAGTACAGGCCGGCGACCGCGCCGATCCAGACGAGGACGCCGCCGATGACGACCCAGACCTCCTTGCTGAAGAAGTCGCGGCGACCGAGGACGTCGGTCAGGCTGGTCAGCGCGAGCGAGAAGCTGTAGAGGTTGTTGTCGGCCGTCGTCCACATCGCGGCGAGGAAGATGAACAGCGCGGGCCAGAAGAGTCCGAGGTCGATCATGACCTGGACCAGGTCGCCCTCGCCGACGCCGAGCGCGGCGACCGCGCTCACGGATTCGAGCAGCGTCGCACCCAGGATCCAGCCGCCGAACGCACCGAGGAGGACGTGCCACTTGTTCTTCGCGTATCGGCCGATGTCGGCCGTGATCGACGCGCCAGTGATCCAGACGGAGATGGCCATCGTGACCCCGAACGCGAACGTCTGACTGTTGGCCGGTTCGAGCCCGCCGACCGCGCCGAGGCCGCCATCGATTTCGCCGTGGACCATAAAGAGCGAGAGTAACGCGAGGATCCAGAGTCCCGGAACGGCGACCCGGCTCAGGTACTCGAGACCGAGGAAGCCGTAGAGCGCCGTTCCGACGACGCCGACGACGAACACGCCCGCGCCGAGCCACACCGGAATCATGCTGAACTGTCCGGTGATGAAGTTGCCGGTCGCGCCGGCGAACACGCCGACGAAGCCCATCGCGAAGATACCGATCACGATGGAGACGGCGATCGAGCCGTACTTTCCGAACACCAGCTGGGCGAGCATGTACGTCGACAGGCCGGTCTTCATCCCGATGTATCCGATGAGCGCGCCGACGACGGCGAGAACGATGTTGCCGACGAAGATCGCGGGGACGGCCTCCTGGACCGGAAGCCCGCCGCCGACGAGGCCGCCAACGAGGAACGCCGTGATGCTGATCGTCCACCCCGCCCAGACGGTCAGCGTCGCGAACCAGTGACGTCGTTCCTCCTCCGGAACCGGTTCCGTCGGATAGTCCTCACGTACTTCGAGCACGTCGCCATCCTGTTCGAGTGCTGCCTCACCGCCGTGTTTTGTGCCACCGTCACTCATGGTTCCCCTCGCACACCGCACCCATATATATCTCACGAATAGTGAAAGTTTCCGTATGCGAATATTGACGATATGTTGAACAGATCAGGGCAACCTTTTCAGAACTATCAGAGACGAAACGTCGACTTCTGTAGAAAATGCCCAATACCCAGATATGTTTTCCATCACCACCATGATCTATATAGGAACCGCCGAAACAGTGTGTCAGTGATACCGACATGGTAACGGTAAGCGCGGCACTGTTGAACGAGGCGGACCGGGACGAGCTGGTCTCGACCGTGCAGACGCTCGAGGCGGACACGCACTACGAGAACGTGTTCATCTCCGACGAGCGGTTCTACCGGAACACGTACGCCCAGCTCGCGCTGGCCGGCGAGCACACCGACTCGGTGGGCCTGGCAACCGGTGTGACGAATCCGTACACGCGAAACCCGGCGTTTACCGCCGCCGCCATCGCCACGATCGACGAGCTCTCGGACGGGCGGGCGTTCCTCGGACTGGGAGCCGGTTCGCCGATGGCCCTCGACCCGATCGGCATCGACCAGGAACACGCGATCGAGACGGTCCGAACCGCAGTGGACGTGATCCGACGACTGCAGGACGGCGAATCGGTGACGACGGAGTGCGAGGCGTTCGAGCTTCACGACGTCAGCCTCGACGTCGCCCCGGATCGGACGGTTCCGATCTACGTCGCCGGCCGCGGGCCACAGATTTTGAGCCTCGGCGGCCACGTCGGCGACGGCGTGATCGCTGGCGCCGGTCTCACCTCCGTCGCGGGGATGGAGTACGCGATGGAGCGCATCGAGATCGGCGCCGCGCACGGCTCGCGTTCGGTCGACGACCTCGACGTCGTGTGCTGGGCGTTCCTCTCGATCGCCACCGATCGCGACGCCGCGCTCGATGCCGTCGCACCGCTCGTCGCCCGCATCGTCCAGGCCGTTCCAACGGGAACGCTCGAGTCGATCGGCGTCGAGCCGGACGACGCGGAGGCGATCAAATCGCTCGGTGACGTCGACGACGTCTCCCCCTCGACCCTGCGCGATACCGTCTCTCGGGACATCGTCGAACAGTTCTCGATCGCCGGGACGCCCGACCAGTGTCGGGCCCACGTCGAACGGCTCGTCGACGCCGGCGTCGACCACATCGCCGTCCTCTCGTTCGCCAACGAGGAGAACGACACCGGCGAAAACCTTCGACAGTTCTCCGACGACGTCGTGGAGGTGTGCGCATGAGCGATTCGCGATTCGGCGTGGCGTTTCCGACCGGGATGGAAGGCCTGATGTATCCGGTCCCATTCTCCGATACGGACAATCTCGTCGAGCTGGCCGTCGAGGCTGAGTCGCTCGGGTTCGACTCGATCGGCGGCAACGACCACATCATCACGCAGGACTACGTGAAAGCGGAGTGGGACACCGACCCGCGATACTACGACGTCTTCAACACCTTCTCGTACGTCGCGGCGAAGACCTCGGAGATCGAACTCAACACGGCGGTGACCGTCCTGCCGCTTCGCGATCCCGTCTGGGTGGCCAAGCAGGCCATCACGCTCGATCAGTTCTCCGACGGCCGCGTCGTGCTCGGGACCGGCGTCGGCGCCTACCGCGAGGAGTTCGACGCGGTCCACCCGGACGTGTCGCTGAGCCGCGGGCGAATCATGGACGAATCCGTCGAGGCCCTCGCCCAGCTCTTCACGCCGGGAGCGGCCAGTTACGACGGCGAGTTCGTCGCGTACGAGGACGTCGACCTCCACCCGAAACCGGTCCAGGAGCCGTTCCCGCTGTACGTGGGCGGCAACCACCCGAACGCGATGAAACGCGCCGTCCGCCACGGGCAGGGGTGGCTCCCCGCCGGGCTGACGCCGGACGAGGTCGAAGCGCGTCTCGAGGACCTAGACGAGCTCTGTGCAGAGTACGACCGCGATCCGGACGAGATCGACGTCGCCCCGCAGCTCATCGCCGCGGTCGACCGCGACGGGGACCGGGCCCGCGAGTCCTTCCGTGAGTCACAGGTGTTCGAACACCTGAAATCGCTCTCCGGGTCGACGCTCAAAGACCAGTCGCTCGACGACCTCGTCGAGCAGAACCTGATCGGGTCGCCCGACGAACTCATCGAGTCGCTGCAACGGTACCACGACCTCGGCGTCGATCACTTCCCCGCGATCATCTTCGCCGCGAACGACGTCGAGGAACTTCACGAACAGTTATCGGTGTTCGCAGACACCGTCATGCCGAGTTTCGAGTGAGAGGGGTACTGGTATGACATACATAGACGGACTCCGGTGTTTGAACTGCGGCGAAACGTTCCCCGACCAGCCGACGTTCGACGGCTGCCCAGCGTGCCGGACCGAGGACTTCACGTCGAACCTCGCGCCCGTGTACGACTACGAGGCGCTCCGCGCGGACCTCTCGCGCGAGGCGTTCGGCGATCGCGACGGCGGCGTCTGGGCGTATCCCGAATTGCTCCCCGTCGACGAGGCGGCCGCCGTCTCGATCGGCGAAGGGGCGACGCCGCTCGTCGAGACACCAGGCGTCGCCGACGCCTGCGGCGTCTCGAACCTGTACCTCAAAGACGAGAGCCAGAACCCCACGTGGTCGTACAAAGATCGACTGAGCGCGGTCGCGCTGTCCCACGCGAAGGCGACCGACGCCGAGGTGGTCACGATCGCCTCGACTGGGAATCACGGCGCGTCGATCGCCGCTTACGCCGCCCGCTCGGGGATCGAGTGCGTCATCTTCACGATCCCAGACGTCCCCGAGACGATGAAGACCCTGATGCAGGTCTACGGTGCGAGCGTGATCGCCACGCCGACGCACGACGATCGCTGGACGATCATGCGCAAGTGCATCGACGCGTTCGACTGGTACCCGACCGGGAACTACGTGTTCCCACCGGTCGGGAGCAACTTCTACGGGATCGAGGGCTACAAGTCGATCGCCTACGAGCTCTGCGCCGATCTCGACTGGTCCGTTCCCGACTGGATCGTCCAGCCGACGGCCTACGCCGACGGCCTCAGCGGCATCTGGCGGGGGTTCGTCGACCTCCACGAACTGGGGTTCATCGACCGACTCCCGAAGCTGGCCGCCGTGGAGCCGTACGGGCCGCTCAAGAACGCGCTGGATCGTGGTCTCGATCGCGTCGAACCCGTCGACACCGACGAGACGATCGCGTTCTCGATCGGCGCCGGGGTGAGCACCTACCAGGGACTCACCGCCCTGCGTGAGTCGGGTGGAACGGCCGTCGTCACCGACGACGAACAGCTTCGAGACGCCCAGCGCCTGCTCGGGTCGTCGACCGGCATGTACGCCGAAGCGTCGTCGGTGGCCGCCGTGGCCGGCCTCAAGGCGCTCGTCGAGGACGGGACGATCGACGAGGACGAGACGGTCGTGGCGATGAGTACCTCGACCGGCCTGAAAGACACCGAGATGACGGCCGAACGCCTCCCGTCCGTCCCGACGATCGACCCCGAGGTCGACCAGCTCCGCAGCGCGCTCGCCGAGCACTACGAGATCGAGCTCGAGTAGCGCGACGCCATCCGCTTTCTGGTAGCGCGCCGGGACTCCGGATCTGTACGGTATCACGCTCGCTCACGAGTAACTTGCTCGTTCCAGTCGCGGGAAGAAGTCGAGTTGTACTGTGAACGAGCGCCCGCCCGGACGGCCGTCTCGTACTGCCATTGACGACCGTCTCGTACCGCCATTGACGGCCGTTTCGTACCGCTGCCAACGACCGATCAGATCACGCGGAGGGTGTCGGGGCAGTCGCTCAGTCTGGTCACGCCGTCTTCGGTGACGACGACTTCGTCTTCGACCTGGATCCCGCCCATACCGAGCTGGTAGTACGGCGGTTCCACGCACAGCACCATCCCGGCGTGGATCCGATTCGTCGCTCGATCGATCGTCGGCGGATCGTAGACCTCGATCCCGATGCCGTGACCGAAGTGGTTCCGGTCGAACGACTCGAACACGTCGGCGCCCTCGGTGCGGACGAATTCGATCGTCCCGTCGAACACCGCCGTCGTCGTCGCGCCGTCTTCGAGGAGGTCGATCGACCGATCCATGCTCCGGTTCAGGACGTCGTACTTCCGGCGCTGTACGTCGGTGGCGCGCTCGAAGGCGAACGTGCGGGCGATGTCAGAGGCGTAGTTCTCGTAGGTACAGCCGACGTCGAAGCGGACGAGGTCGCCCGGTTCGAGTTCGCGGTCGCCGGGAACGGCGTGGGGATACGCCCCGTGGGGACCGAACCCGATCACGGTAAAGAGCGGCTCGGCGCCCCGCGAGACCAGTTCTTGCTGGTAACGCGAGGCGAGTTCTCGCTCGGTCATCCCCGCTTCGACGGTCTCGATCGCCGCCCGGATCGACGCCTGATTGATCTCGACCGACCGGCGGAGTCGCCGCTGCTCCTCGGTCGACTTCACCCGCCGCAGATCGCGGCAGATGGGCGCCGCCGGCCGGATCTCGTCGACGTCGAGCGCGTCGGTCACGCGCCCGTACTCGTCGGCGTCGAACCCGCTTCGCTCGATCGCGACGGCGTCGTCCCCCTCGACGAGTGAGTCGAGCGCCGCCAGCAAGGCGTCTACGGGCCCCTCGAGATTTCGCTCGTTCTTGAGCGCCTGGACGGTTCGGTCGATGTCCCGCATTCCGTCGCTCTCGTACAGGTAGAACGAGCCGTAGGTGTAGACCGCCTCGTACTCGAGTCCGGTGTCGGCGACGATACTCGCGTCGACCGCCGGGAGGACGACGATCGGATCGCCGCCGTCGGCGGTTCGGATCGCGAACGCGCGTTCGCCGAGGAGGTCCTGCGAAAGACTCTCCAGACCCGACAGGTAGAACACGTTCTCGGGAGAGGACGTGACGACGACGTCGACGTCGTCCGCCTCGAGTCGCTCGGTGAGCCGGTTCTCGGATAGCATCTCGTGTATTTCTGGACCGAAGAGGATCAAGAACATTTGTGACAGGTAACGGACTCGAAAGGCGAGGAAAGAACACGATTCCCGGGCCTCTCCGTCCGGTCGGTGGAGCACCTACGTTTATCCGCCCGCCTACGGAACGGCACACCGATGTATCGACGCCAGGTGCTCGCCGCCGGGTCGGGACTGACCGCGTTCTCGCTGGCCGGATGCGGAGAGCGCGCCAGTTCCGGCGACAGCGGGTCGACCGACGGCGAATCGGGCGACGCCTCCGGCGACACCTCGCACGCACGATCCGGGGCGGGCGTCCCCGGTCGGATCGAGCCGCTCGGCCACGCGATCGGTTCCAATCCGTCGTTCTACACCGCCGCGGCGCTCTCGCCCGACGCCGAGTGGGGCCTCCTGGGTGGCTTCCCGACCGAGTCGAGCGCGGTCGCGAGCACGCTGGTCGACCTCGCGGAGCCGGGGTCGCCGACCGTCGTCCACGAACTCGACGCCACCGCTGACGGCACCCGGACGAACGCGGTCGGCTTCGACGCCCATCGCGCGGGGCTGTACTACCGATCCCTGGAGGGGACGACCAAGGGAATCGAAGTCGTCGACTGCGGGTGGCGCGAGGGAACGCCGACCGAACCGCGGGTCGTCACAGTGTTCGAGACGCCGAACGTGGGCGTCCACCGATTCGTCGCCCAGCCAGCGGAACCCGTGCTCTACCTCGTCGATCACCACCCGGCGGCCGACGCCGGCGTCCTGGTGGTGGACGTGAGCGCACCCGGGTCACCCGAACTCGTCGGTCGAGCCGGGACCAGCGGCGGGACGCACGACCTCACCTACGACCCAGATAGGGAGATGCTCTACGCCGCGTACGCGGTGGGACCCGACGAGGGGGTCGTCGTCTACGACGCGGCCAATCCGTACGTACCCACGGAGCGCGGCCGGTTCGCGTACGGACCGCAGCCGGACTACGCCGCACTCGGCGAACCCGGCTTCGAGACCTGCCACCAGGTAGACTACGATCCGACTCGCGACCTCCTCGTCGTCGGCGACGAGCGCCGGACGGGAATCCCGGGCGGCAAACACGTCTTCGACGTCGGCTGGGATCGGGGATCGCTCGAAAAGCCGGAACCGATCGGTTTCACCCACGCGCCCGACGCCCGCCCGATGGGTGAGGAAGAGCGGTTCTGGTGGACGACGCACTTCCACGACGTCGTGTCGAGCGGCGACGAGACGCTGCTCGTAGACGGCGGGTACCGCCAGGGCGCCTGGGTGTGCAACCTCACCGAGCCGCGCGAGCCGACGCCGACGGAGCGATTCGCCACCGTCGCTGGGGCCGACTCGCTCGACCCCGATCCGAACCGGGTCGGGATCACGTCGCCGCCGTTCGCCTGGGAGGCCGTCCACGCCACAGAGCGCGACTTCGTCTTCGTCAGCGACAGTCTCACCGGCGCCTACACGGTAGACGTGTCCGCGGCGGAGGCACGCGGGCCCAGGGGACGGGGTCCGGCTGGTCACTACAACCGTCGGATCCGTCCGGGCGGACGACCGCGAAGCCGCGACGACCGGTGATCGCGGCGAGTAGGCGCCTCGCGGGCGTCGAGTCGAGCGGGAGTCGGTGACGGCGTCGATGGCCGTCAGGAGCGGTCCCCTGCTGGAATCCGAACGTTTTTGATTGCGCTTTGCAACCTATATGCATGGAGCTGCAAGACCGCTTAGCAGTGGACATCGGCGGGACGTTCGTCGATTCGATCACGTTCGACAGAGAGACCGGGGACATCACCGTCGAGAAGGCCTCGACGACACCCGATCAGCCGAAAGACGGCGTCCTCGACGCCATCGACAAGGTGGGTGCCGACCTCGACGAGACCGAGGCGTTCGTCCACGGAACGACGCTCGGGATCAACGCGTTCCTAGAGCGGGAGGGTGCCCGGACGGGGATCATCACGAACGAGGGCTTCCGCGACGTCTTCGAGATCGGCCGAACGAACGTCCAGCGCGAGTCGATGTACGACATCCGCTACGAGAAGCCCGACCTCATCGTCCCCCGCCGTCGCCGAATCGGCGTTCCCGGTCGGATCGACGCCAACGGCGAGGTGACGGAACCACTGGACGAGGACGCGGTCCGCGAGGCCGCCCGCGAACTCGTCCGTGAACGTGACGTCGAGTCGATCGCGATCTGCTTCTTACACTCCTACCGGAACGGCGTGCACGAACGGAAGGCGGCCGAGATCATCCGCGACGAAGTGCCCGACGTGAGCCTGTCGCTGTCTTCCGACATCACGGGCGAGTACCGCGAGTACGAGCGGACGAGTACGGCCGTCCTCGACTCGTACATCAAGCCGATCTTCGAGTCCTACGTCGACCGACTCGACGGGGCGCTACGGGAGGACGGCTTCGACGGCTCGTTCTTCATCACGCGCTCGGGCGGCGGCACGCTGACCGCCGAGAACGCGACGACCGCACCGGTCCACACGATCCTGTCCGGACCGGCCGGCGGCCTCATCGGAGCCTCACACGTCGGCGACGTCACCGATCGAGACAACCTGATCGCCGTCGACATGGGCGGGACCAGCCTCGACGCCTGCGTCATCGAAGACGGCTCGCCGGCCGTCGAGTACGACTCCTCGCTCGGGCACATGCCGATGATGATCCCGGTCTACGACATCCGGACGATCGGCGCCGGCGGCGGCTCGATCGCCTGGCACGACGGTGAGTTCCTCAAGGTCGGGCCCAAGAGCGCCGGCGCCGACCCGGGTCCGATCTGCTACGGGCGCGGGGGAACGGAGCCCACCGTGACCGACGCCGCCGTCGCGCTCGGCTACATGGACCCGGCCGCGTTCCTCGGCGGCGACATGGACCTCGATCAGACCAGCGCGGTCGACGGGATCCGAGAGCACCTCGCCGACCCGCTCGACATGTCGGTGAACGAGGCGTCCCGCGGCGTCTTCGACGTGACGCTCGCCAACACCGTCGGTGCGATCCGCGAGATCACCGTCGAGAAGGGCCTCGACCCGCGCGACTTCACCATGGTCTCCTACGGCGGCGCGGGATCGCTGTTCGTCCCGCTGCTGGCCCGAGAGATCGGCGCGAAGGAGGTCCTCATCCCGCACGCCCCGTCGGTCTTCTCCGCCTGGGGCATGCTCATGGCCGACGTGGTCTACGACCTCGCCCAGACCTCGATCACCGTCCTCGACGAACTGGACTACGACGAGTTCGACGCCCAGTTCGCCGAGCTCGAGACCGAGGGCGCCGAGACCCTCGGTTCTGAAGGGTTCGGAGACGACGAGCGAACCCTCGAACGGTTCGTCGAGATGCGCTACCTCGGCCAGGAGCACACCGTCGAGGTCGACGCGAACGACGTCGAAAGCCTCGACGAACTCGGCGACCGATTCGAGGCGCGCCACGAGTCGCGCTACGGCCACACGATGGACGACCCGCCGGAGGTCGTCCACCTGCGCGTTCGCGCCATCGGCGAGAACGACAAGCCGTCGATCGAGGCCCAGGAACCCGCCGACGAGCCCACAGTCGACCCCGTCGGGACGCGCCAGGCGTACTGCTTCGCCGAGCGCGAGGAGGTGCCGTTCGACGTCTACGAGCGCGAGCAACTTCGGCCCGGACACGAACTGCCGGGTCCGGCCATCATCCAGGAGCCGACGACGACCATCGTCTACCACTCGGACCAGACCGCGACGATCGACGACTACGGCCACATCCTGCTCAGCGAGGTCGATGACGCGTGAGCGCCACGAACACCGCCGGATCCCCGAACGACGTCGACGGGGCGACCGTCGAGGTCATCCGGAACTACCTGACGTCTGCGGCGACGGAGATGCAGCGCACCCTCATCAGGACGGCGTACAACACGATCGTCTACGAGATCTTGGACTTCGGGATCTCGATGTACGACGCCGACAAGCGCCTGATCGCGGACTCACCGGGCCTCTCGATGTTCCTCGGTGCGAACGACTACGGCCTCCGCCGGACCATCGAGCACCTGGACGAAGCGGAGTTCGAGCCCGGCGACGTGATCCTGTGTAACTACCCCTACTGGAGTTCGACGCACACCCTCGACGTGCTGGTGTTCATGCCGGTGTTCCTCGAGGGTGAACTCGTCGGCTACACCGCGAGTCGGGCCCACTGGCTCGACCTCGGCGCGAAGGACGACGGCTACGTCCTCGACTCGACGGACGTCCACCAGGAGGGGCTCGTCTTCCCGGGGACGAAGGTCTACAAGGGCGGCGAGCCCGACGAGGAGATCCTCGACATCATTCGCTTCAACTCCCGTATCCCCGACAAGGTGCTGGGCGACCTCAACGCCCAGATCGCCGCCCTGCGAACCGGCGCCGAGCGCCTGCGCGGCGTCCACGAGAAGTACGGGACGGAGACGGTCGAGACCGCCATCGATTCGATCATCGATCACGGCGAGCGGTCGGCACGCGAGGCCGTCGCCGAGTTGCCCGACGGCACCTGGAGCGCGGTCGGTTTCGCCGACGGGATCACGTCCGATCCGGACGATCTCATCCGGGTCGAGGCCGAAGTCACCATCGACGGCGAGGCGTTCACGGTCGATCTCTCGGGCTCGTCCGATCAGGTCGACGCCCCGCTCAACGTCCCGCTCGGGATGAGCCAGACGCTCGCGAAGCTGGCGTTCAAGAGCATCACGACGCCGGAGGAGGACTCGAACGAGGGCCAGTACGCGCCGCTGTCCCTGGAGGTGCCGCCGGGCAACCTCTTCCACCCGGAGTACCCGGCGCCGACGTTCACCCTCTGGACGGCCTTCCTCGCCGTCGACGTCATCTACGAGGCGCTCGCGCAGGCCGTTCCCGAGCGCGTCTCTGCGAGCTCGGGCGGCGACCTCTGTGACATCATGCTCTACGGCGAGGACCCGGAGACGGGTCGGCAGTTCGTCGAGGCGTTGAACGAGGGCGTCGGCTGGGGTGCGAACGACGTCCGCGACGGTCCGAACGCGCTGATGCACATCGCCGAGTCCATGGTCCGGAACATCCCGATCGAGGTCTTCGAGAACAAAGCGCCCATCGAGTTCGACGAGCTCTCCCTCCGGCAGGATTCTGGCGGGCCGGGCGAAAACCGCGGCGGACTCGGCATCCAACGCGACTACCGCTTCACCCACCCGACGGGCGGCCTCTCGATCATCCAGAAGACGAAGACCGAGGGCTGGGGCATGGAGGGCGGCGAGGCCGGCGCGAAGAACGTGGTCGCGCTCGACCTCGACGACGGCTGGGAAGAGCGTGTCCAGATCCTCGTCGACAACGACGAACTCTACGACGCGGCCGACGACGACCTGAAGTACGCGGGCATGTTCCGCGGCTCCTTCGAACCGGGCGAGATCATCTCGAACCGCTCCGGCGGCGGAGGTGGCTACGGCGACCCGCTCGACCGCGATCCCGAGTCCGTCCGCGAGGACGTCGTCGACGGCTACGTCTCACCCGAGGCCGCCCGCGAGGACTACGGCGTCGTCGTCTCGGCCGACGGCGAACTCGACCGCGACGCCACCGCCGACCTGCGCGACGAGCGACGCGACTGAGGAGATCCGGGGACACCCCCTCGGAAACCCACCCAGAGGTACCCGGGAGTACCCGACGACGGCTCCACGGTGACCGACCGTAGACGGACGCCGGAACTGCCCGACCACACCCCACTACGACCGACCGCGACCGGTTCGATCCGTTCGATCAACCCACACACGACCGTTCGACGAACCGGGCGTGACAGACCGACACACGACCGCTCGCACGAACCCGAACCGACCGCTCGACGGACCCACGCACGATCGCTTTACCATGCAACCCACGACGTTCGAAGACCGCTTGCACCGCTGTCAGGACGCCCTCGCCGACCGGGAGGTAGACGCACTGGTCCTGTTCCCGAGTTCGAACCTCTACTACCTCACCGGGTTCTCCGAGGAGCCCGGCGAACGCCACCTGTTCGCGTTCGTGACGCCGACCGGGTTCGCCCTCGTCGCGCCGACGATGTACGCAGACCAGATCGTCGCCGCGACGTACGTAGACGACGTCGACACCTGGGACGACGGCGACGATCCGATGGCCGTCGTCTGCGACGTCCTCGACCGCCTCGGCGTCGACGGCGGCGAGGTGCTACTCGACGACCGCATGTTCGCGCAGTTCAGCCTCGACCTGCAAGAGGCCCTGCCCGACGCGTCGTTCGGTCTGGCGAGCGAGGTGATAGACGACCTGCGAATTACGAAGGACGAGACCGAACTCGCGGCGCTTCGCGAGGCCGGACGGGTCTCCGACGCGGCGTCGGAGGCCGTCCGCGCGCTGGGTGCCGACGCGGTCGGGATGACCGAGACGGAACTCGCCGACCGGATCCGCGACGAACTCGCGTCGCGGGGCGGCGACGGCGTCTCGTTCGAACCCGTCGTCGGCTCCGGTCCGAACGGCGCCCTGCCCCACCACCGGCACGGGGATCGGACGATCGAGGCGGGCGAGCCGGTCGTCCTCGACTTCGGGACGACCGTCGACGGCTATCCGGGCGATCAGACCCGGACGATGGTCTTCGGCGGCGATCCGCCGGAGGGATACGCCGCGGTCCACGGTATCGTCCGCGAGGCGCTCGAGGCGGCGATCGACGCCGTCGAGCCCGGCGTCACGGCCGGCGCTGTCGACGCGGCGGCGCGGTCGGTCGTCGAGGAAGCGGGCTACGGCGAGCGATTCATCCACCGGACGGGGCACGGCCTCGGCCTCGACGTCCACGAGGCGCCGTACATCGTCGCGGGCAACGACCAGGTCCTCGAACCGGGGATGGTCCACAGCGTCGAGCCGGGGATCTACCTCGAGGGGGAGTACGGGGTCCGCATCGAGGACATCGTCGTCGTCACCGAGGACGGCTGCGACCGATTGAATCACAGCCCGCGTACGTGGGAGACGCCCTGACAGCACACAGATGAGAGAGACCTCGATAGCACACAGATGAGAGATCTTGATACCACACCGATGAGAGAGACGACACCGACGACAGGTGGTCGTCACGTACCGGCGATAGACGACGGTCACGCGACCGATTCGCACCCGAGCGGCGGCGAACCGATTCGACGGCGACCCGTCGAAGGTCGTACCGACGATCTCGCATGTGGCCCGGTCGCCGCCTCGCGCGGTTCGGTCTCAGTCTCGCGCGGCCCGGCCTCCGTCTCGCGCGGTTCGGTCTCCACAGTGGAGGTGCGATCACGATGACGGGCGCCGACGTCGATCCGGCGACGGTGGCCGTCGTCCGCAACTACCTGAACTCCGCCGCGACGGAGATGCAACGGACGCTCACGCGGACGGCGTACAACACGATCATCTACGAGATCTTCGACTTCGGCCTCTCGATGTACGACGCCGACCTGCGCCTCCTGGCCGACTCGCCCGGCCTCTCGCTCTTCCTGGGGGCGAACGACGTCAGCGTCCGCAAGGGTGTCGAGCACGTCGGTGAGGAGAATCTGGAGCCGGGCGACGTCATCGTGCTCAACTACCCGTACTGGAACTCCTCGCACACGCTCGACGTGTGCCTGTTCGCGCCCGTCTTCCTGGACGACGAGCTGGTCGGCTACACCGCGAGCCGGGCCCACTGGCTCGACCTGGGGGCGAAGGACGAGGGCTACGTCCTCGACTCGACGAACATGCACCAGGAGGGCGTCATCTTCCCGGGGACGAAGGTCTACAAGGGCGGCGAGCCCGACGAGGAGATCCTCGACATCATTCGCTTCAACTCCCGCATCCCCGACAAGGTGATCGGCGACCTCAACGCCCAGATCGCCGCCCTGCGCACCGGTGCCGAGCGCCTGCGCGGCCTCCACGAGAAGTACGGGACGGAGACGGTCGAGACGGCCGTCGACAGAATCGTCGACCACGGGGAGACGCGGGCCCGCGAGGGGGTCGCGGCACTCCCCGACGGGACCTGGTCCGCGGTCGACTACGTCGACAACGACGGCATCACCGACGACCTCGTCAGGATCGAGATCGAGGTGACGATCGACGGCGACGACATCGCCTTCGACTTCTCGGGGTCGTCCGACGCGGTGACCGGCCCGATCAACGTCCCCTACGGGCGCACGGAGGCGATCTGCAAGTTCTGTCTGAAGACGCTGACGACGCCCGAGGAGACGGCGAACCACGGCCACTACGAGCCGGTCGAGATCGTCGCGCCCGAGGGGAACCTCTTCAACGCCCAGTATCCCGCGCCGACGTACACGCTCTGGGCGTCGATACTCGCCGTCGACGTCGCGTTCAAGGCGCTCGCGAAGGGGATGCCCGATCGCATCCCGGCGAGCACCGGCGGCGACGTCGCCAGCGTGATGCTCTACGGGGAGGACCCCGAGACGGGCCGATCGTTCGTCGAGGCGAACAACGAGGCCGTCGGCTGGGGCGCGACGGGCGAGCGAGACGGCCCGAACGCGCTGATGCACTACGTCCAGACGATGGTCCGGAACATCCCGATCGAGGTCTTCGAGAACAAGGCGCCCGTCGAGTTCGACGAACTCTCCCTCCGGCAGGATTCGGGCGGCCCCGGGCGAAAGCGCGGCGGCCTCGGCATCCGCCGGGACTACCGCTTCACCCACCCGACGGATGCCCTAACGATCACCAAGAAGACGAAGACCGAGGGCTGGGGTCTCGAGGGCGGCGAGGCCGGCGCGAAGAACGTGGTCGCGCTCGACCTCGGCGAAGACGGTCCCGACGCCGGCGACCGGGTACAGCTCTTCGCGGACAACAACGACGACTACCCGGACGACGACAAGGAGTGGGTCGGCATGATGCGCGGCTCGTTCGAGCCGGGTGAGGTACTCTCGAACCGTTCCGGCGGCGGAGGCGGCTACGGCGACCCGCTCGACCGCGACCCCGAGGCCGTTCGCGAGGACGTCGTCGACGGCTACGTCTCGCCCGAGGCCGCCCGCGCGGACTACGGCGTCGTCGTCTCGGCCGACGGTGAACTCGACCGCGACGCCACCGCCGACCTGCGCGACGACCGACGCGACTGACGTCGACCTGGGCGACACCCCGCGACGTCACCGGACGACACTCCGTCGCCGCGTATCCAGACGGATTCGACGCCCCGACTGCCCCTGCAGAAACCCTGATTATGCCTCGGTGTGACCTACCCCACACCGCTTGGTCATCGGTCGGCGACCGGCGACGAGGGACGATCGGTCGACGGGACCGGACTCGTCCGTGACCGGACACAGCGCTCGCCCGCGTTTGCCGGCGACGGACCGACTCGTCTGCGACGGGACCGAACTCACACGCAATCGAATCGGGCCCATCCGCACCGATCGGCGACGGAACCGAGACCGCCTGCGGACGCGCGATCGTCCGCACCCGCCGTCTCGCGCCGGCGCGAGACCCTGACCACACCGAACGAGCCACCACAATGACAGATATTCACATTCACGACCTCGAATCGAACTGGGCGGAGAGCACCGGCGACCCCCTCACGCTGTACGAGACCGACGACCCGACGACGGAGTCCGGGTCGTTCGTCATCGAACCGGGAGAGCGCGTACCCGAGGCGGGGACGACGAGTCACGCGGGCGACGAACTCTCGGTCGTCCTCTCGGGCGAACTGGAGGTCGTGACCGAGTCGACCAGGACGGTCGAGGCGACGGCGTTCACCGTGATCCCCGCCGGCGTCGAGCACTACTCCGTGAACCGCGGAGACGAGCCCGTGAAACTCGTCTACACCATCCTCGGCGACCTATGAGTGCGACCGAATCGGCCGGCGACGTCGACCCGGCGACGGTCGAAGTCATCCGGAACTACCTGACGTCGGCGGCGACGGAGATGCAGCGAACCCTCGTCAGAACGGCGTACAACACGATCGTCTACGAGATCCTGGACTTCGGGATCTCGCTATACGACGCCGACCTCCGGCTGGTGGCGGACTCGCCCGGGCTGGCCATCTTCCTCGGGTCGAACGATGCCGGGATCGAGAACGCGGTCGCGCACGTGGGCCGGGAGAACCTGGAACCGGGCGACGTGATCCTGTGTAACTACCCCTACTGGAGTCAGGCGCACACGCTCGACGTCCTCGTCGTCGCGCCCATCTTCGTCGACGACGAATTGGTCGGCTTCGCAGCCTGTCGGGCTCACTGGCTCGACCTGGGGGCGAAAGACGAAGGCTACGTGCTCGACTCGACCGAGGTGTACCAGGAGGGTACCGTCTTCCCGGGGACGAAGGTCTACAAGGGCGGCGAACCCGACGAGGAGATTCTCGACATCATCCGCTTCAACTCACGTATGCCGGACAAGGTACTGGGCGACCTGAACGCCCAGATCGCCGCCCTGCGCACCGGCGCCCGACGGCTCCAGGAGTTACACGAGCGCTACGGCTCGGCGACCGTCGACGCGTCGATCGAACGGCTCTTCGACCACGGCGCGCGGACGGCGCGGGACGCTGTCGCGGACCTCCCCGACGGCTCCTGGACGGCCACCGGCTACGCGGACGGGATCGACTCCGGGGTGGACCGCGTCGAGATCGTCGCGACGGTCACGATCGACGGGACGGACTTCACGATCGACCTCACCGAGTCGGCCGACCAGCTCGACTCACCCTACAACGCCACCGGCGGCGACGCGCTCGGGAAGCTGTGCTTCAAGACGGTCACGACGCCGGAGGAGGACTCGAACGACGGCCTCTACGACCCGCTGTCGGTCGAGACGCGCCCGGGGAGCGTCTTCGAGCCGACGGATCCGGCGCCGACGTTCGTCGGCTGGACCGGCATCCTCGCCGTGGAAGTCGTCTACCGGGCGCTGGCGAAGGGGATGCCCGAGCGCATGCCCGCGAGTTCGGGCGGTGACCTCTGCAGTATCATGCTCTACGGCGAGGACCCCCAGACCGGCCGTCCGTTCGTCGAGGCCAACAACGAGGCCGTCGGCTGGGGCGCGACGAACGAACGCGACGGCCCGAACGCGCTGATGCACGTCACCGAGACGATGGTCCAGAACCTGCCCATCGAGGTACTCGAACAGAAGGCACCCGTCGAGCTCGATCGACTGGAACTCCGACCGGATTCGGGCGGCGCCGGCAGGTACCGCGGCGGGCTCGGGATCCGTCGCGACTACCGCTTTACGCACCCGGCCGGCGCACTCTCGATCGTCCAGAAGACACAAACTGACGGCTGGGGCCTCGACGGTGGCGATCCGGGCGCGAGGAACGTCGTCGCGCTGGCGACCGACGACGCGGACGACGGCGACGAGACCGCCGACCGCGTCCCCGATCGCGTGCAGATACTCGTCGACAACGACGACCTGTACGATTCGACCGCGGACGATCTATCGGGAGCGGACACCGCGGTGAGCTACGCCGGCATGTTCCGCGGCGCCTTCGAGCCGGGCGAGGTGGTCTCGAACCGCTCCGGCGGCGGAGGCGGCTACGGCGATCCCTACGAACGCGATCCCGAGGCCGTCCGCGAGGACGTCGTCGACGGCTACGTCTCGCGGGAGGCCGCCCGTGAGGACTACGGCGTCGTCGTCTCGGCAGACGGCGAACTCGACCGTGACGCCACCGCCGACCTGCGCGAGCGCTGAGCGGCGAGGGCGGTGCGCAGAGCGCGAGTGGGCGAGGTCCCGGCAAGCGCCTCCCTGGACCGGCGCTACCGAACGGACGAGTGCGTACGCCTATTACGAGAGAGTACCTTACGTCGCACGATGGTACGGATCCTCACGGCCTCGCAGGTGGCGTCGGTGCTCGACATTTCTGCGCTGTTGTCGGTCGTCGAGACGGCGATCGTCAAGCAAGGACGCGGCGACGTGGTTCGACCCGAGCGGCCGCACTTTCCCGTCGGCACGGGACTCGACGACGACCGGCCGGACGACCCACTCGGGACCGGGCTGACGATGCCCGCGTACGTCCACGGGGCGCCGTACTACGCGACGAAACTGGTCGGGTTCTTCGAGGAGAACCCGTCGCGGGGATTGCCGACGATCACCGCCCAGATCGTCGTGAACGACGCCGAGACGGGGCGTCCGGTCGCGGTGATGGACGGGACGCACGTCACTGGGATGCGAACCGGGTGCATCGGCGGCCTGGCCGCGCGGGAACTCGCCCACGAGCCGGTCGACCTCGCGGTCATCGGCGCGGGGACGCAAGCGCGCTGGCAGACGCGGGCGATTGCAGCGGCGACCGACCTCGAACGCGTCCGCGTCTACGCACGCAGCGACTCGCGGATCGAGTGCGCGAGGGAACTCGACGCGGAACTCGACGCGAGCGTGACCCCCGTCGGGTCCCCGGATGCGGCCGTCGAGGGGGCGAACACCGTCGTGACGGCCACGCCCAGTACGTCCCCGGTCTTCGCGGGCGACCGGCTCGAACCGGGGACGCTCGTCGTCGCCGTCGGCGCGTTCTCCGCCGAGATGCAGGAACTCGACGAGACCACCATAGAGCGGGCGAGTCGGGTGTACGCGGACGTCCCCGAGGAGGCCGCAGAGACCGGTGACCTCCTCGCGTCGACGTACGAGGCGGACGACGTGCGATCGCTCGCCGACGTGCTGGAGGGGGAGACCGGGCGATCGAGCGACGACGAGATCCTGGTCGTCGAGAGCGTGGGCTCGGCCGTCTTCGACGCCGCGACTGCAGCCCACGCCGTCGACGAGGCCGAGGGAGCCGACGTGGGAACCATCGTCTCCCTGTAAGCGGCGTCGCTCGGTACAGGCGTCGCCCTGTGACCGGGGTCACTCTGTGACTGGCGTCGCCATGTGACCGTCGCCCCCATGTGACTGGCGTCGCCTGTGACCGGTGTCGCCCGTGACAGACGATCGGCAATCGCAGCCGGGTCCACCGCGGTCGGACCAGCGAATCGATGGCCGTATCAGTGACTTTAAGCCGCGGGCGGACGGTTGCATGGTATGCCACAGCGGGACATCGACCCGATCACACTGGAGGTACTCTGGAGTAAGCTCCAGCAGATTCCGGAGGAGATGGGGACGCACTTTCAGCGAACCGCCTTCTCCGACATCATCAAGTACGCGGTGGATTTCTCGACGGTGCTGACGGATCCGAACGGGCGGTTGCTCTCGCAAGGGGTGTACACGCCCGGCCACCTCGGATGTATGCTCACCGCGACGAAGAAGGTCCTGGAGGATCACGTTCCCCCGGACGAGTGGGAGGAGGGAGATATACTCGTCACGAACGACCCGCACCTCGGTGCGGGACACCTCCCCGACATCTTCACGTTCGAACCGGTCTTCCTGGACGACGAGTTGATCGGGTTCAGCGTCATCACGGCGAACCACATCGACGTCGGGGGCGGGGCGCCGGGGTCGATCACCGTGTACGCACACGACGTCTACGAGGAAGGGATCCAGATCCCGCCCGTGAAACTCTACGAGGGCGGCGACCTCGACGAGAAGTTGCTCGGTACCATCCTCGAAAACTCGCGCGCGCCGGGCCAGGTTCGCGGCGATCTGCGCGCCCAGCGGGGTGCGAGTGCGGTCGGCGTCGAACAGTACCGCGAACTGGTCGCCGAACACGGGTTCGAGACGTTCCAGACGTACGTCGACGAGATATTCCACCGCACAGAGGTCGGTCTCAGAGAGTCGATCAGCGACCTTCCCGACGGTTCGTACGCGTTCGAACAGGAGATGGACAGCTACGACGGCCACGTGCCGACGCTTCGGGTCACGATTACCGTCGAAGACGACGAACTCACCGTCGACTGGAGCGGTACCACCGACCAGGTCGAGGGGTTCGCGGTGAACGCCACGCGGAACTACACGTTCGCGTACACGATGTTCGGCATCAAATCCGCGATCAACCCGGACATCCCGCAAACCGACGGCTCGCTGTCGCCCGTCACGGTGAGCGTCCCGAGTGGGTCGGTCTTGAACGCTGAGCACCCGGCCCCGGTCGGGGCGCGACACATCCTCTCGAACCACATCGCGAGTACGATGAACGGGGCGCTGTACGAGGCGAACCCGGAGCTGGTGCCCGCGGCCGGCGCGCAGGACTTCGGCCTGATGGCCAAGTTCACCGATCCGGAGACGCGCGACCAACAGGTGCACTTCGACGGGATCTACGGCGGCGGCGGAGCGTGGCACGACAGGGACGGCGAACCGGCCATCGCGGGCGGTCCGAACTCCGCGAACACGCCGGTGGAGGTCGTCGAGGACAACTATCCCGTGGCGTTCCACCAGTACCAGTTCGTCCCCGACACCGGCGGTGCTGGCAGGCATCGCGGCGGAAGCGCCACCGTCCGCGAGTACACGATCACCCAGCCGGCCCAGATACAGAGTTACTCCGAGCGGGTCGAACGCGGCGCGTACGGGCTCGACGGCGGCCGACGAGGCGCCGCGGGACGCCAGGTGCGTATCGACGACGACGGCGAGACGGAACTGGGCCCGAAGGAGCTGTTCACCGTCGAGTCCGGCACCCGCCTGCGGACGCAGACGCCCGGCGGAGGCGGCTACGGCGATCCCGAAGACAGAGCCGAGGCGGCCGTCCGTGAAGACGTCCGCAACGGCCTCGTCTCGCCCGAAGCGGCGGCGACGGTCTACGGCGTCGACGTCGAAGACTGACGACCGCCGACGACGGGATCCGGACCGCCCACCGGGACGACTGCCCGTCGCCGATCTCCCGCCCCCGACCCGAACGCAACGGACACGAACTCGGTTCTCCCACTCATCCGATTCTCCGGCTCACCCGAATCTCCCGGTTATCCGATTCTCCCACTCATCCGGTTCTCCTACTCATCCGATTCCCCGGCTCACCCGAATCTCCCACTCATCCGGTTCTCCTACTCATCCGATTCCCCGGCCCACCCGAATCTCCCACTCATCCGGTTCTCCCACTCACCCGACCTCCCCGTCCTCGGTAGTTGTTCACTCGGTACCCCTTCTCGGATCTCCTGGTCACTCACAGCCCGCTCACACCCGGCCCCGCTCACTCCAGGACCCGTTCGAACACTCGCTGCAGGTTCGTTCGACAGATGCCGGCGATCTCCCGGTCGGAGAACCCGCGTCGTTCGAGCGCCCGGGCGAGGGTGGCGACCGCTTCGTCGCCCGCGAGCCCGTCGACGGGCGGGATCGCTTCGAGGTGCGCCCGGTCGGGGTCGGAGAGGTACTCGGTCAGGTAGTCGTAGAAGTCGAAGCCGAGGCCGACGTGGGAGACGCCGGCGACGTCGACGGCGTGTTCGACGTGGTCGCAGACGGTCTCGACGTCCGGTGAGTCGCCGAGAAACGACCCCACCGCGGTGAGACAGACGACGCCCTCAGTCGCGGCGATCGCACGGATCTGGTCGTCGGTGAGGTTTCGCGGGTGATCCCACAGTGCCCGGCAGTTCGAGTGCGAGGCGATGACGGGCCGATCCGAGGTGGCCAGCGCGTCGTCGACCCCGGGCGCGTTGAGGTGCGAGAGGTCGACGACGATGCCGAGTTCGTCCGCCCGTTCGACCACCGCGACGCCCGCTTCGGAGAGTCCACCCGGCGTTCCGCGACGGTCACCCGACAGCGGGACGCCCTCCCCGAGCGCGTTCCGCCGGCTGTGAGTGAGCGTCAGGACGCGCAGGCCCAGGCGGTAGAACGCGTCGAGTACTCGCGGGTCACCGCCCAGCGGTTCGGCGCCCTCCATCCCGAGAACGAGGGTCCGCGCGTCGGTCTCTGCCCCAGCTGCGACCGCGTCGGCGGTCGTCGCCAGTTCGACGCCGTCCGACTCCGCGACGTCGGCTCGGAGTTCCGAGGCGACCACCAGCGCGCGGTGCAGTGCCCGCTCGGGAACGTAGGGGTCGTCGAGGTAGATCGAGGCGACTCGCATCCCGATACCACCGGCGCGCATGCCGGGCGCGAAATCCGACGCGACGACGGCTCGGCGTCCGGCCTCGCGTTCGCGGACGACCCGGAACGGCAGGTCGGAGTGGGCGTCGAACGTGACCGGGACGGTCACGATGGATCGTCACCTCCCCGATTCGACGGCTCGCTCACTCGCCAGGTCCGTCCGTGCATCTGCCATCGAGTTCGCGGTGAACCCCTTTGAACGTTCCCGCCGCGTCGCGGTCGTGCACACCGGAGAACGTTCCTGCCGCGTCGCGGTCGCGTGTACCGGACGCCTCGGGTCGCACTCCCGGTTCCGGGAGTTGCCAGCCGCGTCGAAAGGACTTAGCCGGTCGTTCGCCAAGACGACCCCGTGCACCCGATCGTCGGACAACTGCGACCGCGAGACGTGCTCCTCAGTGGGGTCGTCCTCCCTGCAGCGGGTCTCGTCGTCCTCGTTCTGGCGACGAGGATAGTCAGCGTCGAGTTCGGTACCGTCGTCTTCTGGCTCTCGATCGTGACCTGCTTCGGGTGGATCCTCCTCTCGCTCAACGACCGGAGCGGCCGGCGTGGGAACGGCGCGCGGTCGATCCTCTCTCGCCGGTCGGGTCGGTTCGTCGACGTCGAACCGGCGTCCAATCGACAGCTGCTGTCGATGGCGAAGCTACTCGTCGGCCTCACGGGGTTCGTCGTCCTGGGGTGGGCCGTCCTGCTCGTGTAACGGTCCGCACGGATCGTCCCGCGCTCGATGGGCGAATCGAAATCTACTTTGTGCGACGCGCTATCGTGTCTATGTGACGCACAGAATCGGATTCGACATCGGCGGAACCTTCACCGATCTCGTTCTCATCGACGCCGAGACCGGGGCGGTCACGTCGGACAAGGTCCGCACGGTTCCGTCGAACCTCGCGGGTGGTGTCGTCGACGGGATACGAGACCTGGCCGACGCCGAGGGCGTCTCGCCCGAGGAGATCTCACACGTCTCGCACGGAACGACGGTGGCCACGAACGCGCTGCTCGAACAGGAGGGCGTGTCGACCGGCCTCATCACGACCGAAGGATTTCGCGACATCGTCGCGATCGGTCGCGAACGCCGCTCGGAACTGTACAATTACTCGGCCGAGAAGACGCCCACGTTCGTCGAGCGCCGCCACCGAAACGGGATTACAGAGCGCATCTCGGCGACCGGCGACGTCGAGACGCCGCTCGACGAGGCGTCCGTCGAGGCGGCAGTGGACGACCTCGTCTCCGAGGGCGTCGAGTCGGTCGCCGTCTGCCTGCTGAACGCCTACCGAAATCCTGTTCACGAGCGACGGATCGAGGAGATCGTCGCCTCGCGTAGCGACCTCTCGGTGACCGTCTCGTCGGACGTGATGCCCGAGATCAAAGAGTACGAGCGGACGCTCTCGACGATCATCAACGCGTACGTCGAACCGCTCATCACCGACTACGTGAGGGATCTGACGGAGCAACTCAGGGCGTTCGGTATCGACGAGCCACTTCACGTGATGCAGGCGAACGGGGGCGTGATCCGGTCAGAGACGCTCGACGAGCGGAGCTTACAGCTCATCAACTCCGGGCCGGCAGCCGGCGTCATCGGCGCCAAACGGTCGGCCGCCGCGTTCGGCATCGACGACATCATCACGCTCGACATCGGCGGGACGAGCGCCGACGCGTCGATCGTCCGCGACGGCGAGATCGAAACCACCACCGAGGGCGAGATCGACGACCTCCCGCTGTTGTTCCCACAGATCGACGTCAGGGCGGTCGGCGCCGGCGGCGGATCGATCGCCTGGCTCAACCAGGTCGACGTGCTCAAGGTCGGACCCAAGAGCGCCGGGGCGGACCCCGGACCGGCCTGTTACGGCTACGGCGGGACCGAACCGACCGTCACCGACGCCGCGGCGGTGCTCGGGTACTTCGATCCCGGGTACTTCCTCGGGGGCAAGATGGACTTAGACGTCGGGGCCGCCGAGGCCGCGATCGAACGGGTACAGCGCCACCTCGAGGCCGACCCACTGGACGTCGCAGCCGGCATCGTCGACATCGCGACGACGAACATGGCCCAGGCGATCAGGCTGACGACGATCGAGAAGGGCTACGATCCGCGCGGGTTCACGCTGACGACCTACGGCGGCGCCGGGCCGATGTTCGCCACGCAGATCGCCGAGAAGCTGGAGATCGACGGCGTGTTCGTCCCGCCGAACCCGGGCGTGCTCTCGGCGTTCGGACTGTTGAGCGCCGACGAACGCTTCGATTTCTCGGTCTCGCGCCCGATGTCGCTCGACCCCGCGAACGCCGACGAGATCGACGAGCTCTACGAGACCTTGAACGAGCGCGCGGCCGAGACGGCAGGCACCGACTACAGTCAGGAGCGCTCCGTCGACGTCCGATACGAGGGACAGCGCTACGAACAGAACGTCCCGGTTCCGGACGGACGGATCGACGAGGACGCGGTCACGTCGATCCGATCGGCGTTCGTCGACTCCTACGAGAGTATCTACGGCTACACCAACGTCGACGACGCGCTCGAAGGCGTGACCTGGCGACTCGCAGCCGTCACCCCGACCCCCGACCTGGGATCGCGACCCGAGACCGGCGCGGCGTCCGTCGAGGACGCGCACAAGGGAACCCGGACCGTCTACACGGGCGAGGAACACCGGGAGTACGACGTCTACGATCGATTCTCGCTGCCGACCGACGCGACCGTCGACGGCCCCGCCGTCGTCGAGGAGGCCGAGTCGACGACGATCGTCACGGCGAACTACTCGTTCACGGTGGGCGAGTACGGCGGACTCTCCCTGGAGCGACGGTGACCCGTGCCGGTCGCGTCCATCTGAGGCGGTACGGGCTCGATTCTCCGCCGGTGACGCTGCTCTCTGTCACGCACTCGGTGTGACTGATCAGGAGACGGGTCGATCAGCCCGAAAGAACTGGCGCGGAAACCACAGTGAGAGTGTTCGGTGTAGTGGGGTGTCCGTAGAGAGTCCGGTGAGGGGTGCCCGCAGAGGGAGTAGTGGGTGTCCGTAGAGAGTCCGGTGTGGGGTGCCCGCAGAGGGAGTAGTGGGTGTCCGTAGAGAGTCCGGTGTGGGGTGCCCGCAGAGAGAGCAGTGGGGTGTCCGTAGAGAGACGAGAGGTGTGGGGTGCGTGCAGAGATGATGGGGTGTACCGCTTCGCCAGCGTCGAGGGTGTTCAGCGGCGCGCTGACGACGGACCGCGCCTACGTGGCGTCGGTGCGGCGTTGTGTCCGTTCTTCTTCGGTCGTGTACTCGAGGACCTCCTCGTCGTGGTCGCCCTCGTAGAGGAGGCAGCGAACGGTGTGATCGGGGTCCTCCTCGACCAGATCCGGGTGGACCTCGTCGCAGGCGTCGACACGCCTGTGACATCGGGGGTGGAACGGACAGCCCGCGGGCGGGTCCGCGGGGTCCGGCGGTTCGCCCTCGATGTCGATCTTCTTCGGAATGTATTCGGATTCCGCCGAGTCCACGACCGGGATCGCCGAGAGGAGCTGTTCCGTGTACGGGTTCAGTGGGTCGCGGAACAGGCGATCGCTGTCGGTCACCTCCATGAACTCACCCAGGTACATGACGCCGATCCGATCGGCGATGTTCTTCACCAGGCTCAGGTTGTGACTGATGACGAGGTAGGTGATGTCCAGTTCCACCTGGAGTTCCTCCAACAGTGAGATGAACTTGGCCTGCACGCTGACGTCGAGCGCGCTCGTCGGTTCGTCGAGAACGACGAACTTGGGATTGACGACGAGCGCTCGCGCGATGGCCACGCGCTGTTGTTGTCCGCCCGAGAGGGCGTTCGGGTAGCGGTGCCTGAAGTCTTCGGGCAGGTCGACGCGCTCCATCACCTCGACGACGCGCTCCCGACGCTCCGCCTTGGTCCCGATGTCGTGGACCACGAGCGGTTCGGCGATGATCTTCCCGATGCGCCGACGCGGGTTCAGCGACGACGACGGGTCCTGGTAGACGACCTGGATGTCCTTGCGGTGGGACTTCAGCTGTCGCTTCGAGAGGGGAGCGATGTCCGTGCCGTCGAACCGGATCTCGCCGCTCGTCGGTTCGAGCAGGCGGGCGACGGTCTTTCCGAGCGTCGTCTTCCCGCAGCCACTCTCCCCGACGATCGCGAACGTCTCGCCCGCCTCGATGTCGAAGGAGACCCCGTTGACGGCCCGGACCGCTCCGGTCTGGCGCTTCAAGATGCCGCCGTGTATCGGGTAGTGCTTCGTCAGGTCGCGAACCTGGACGAGTGGCGATGACTCCGTCGATTCGCGGGTGGCGTCTGCGGATACGTTCTCGCTCATTGCTGGTCCTCCGCCGGCACCTCGCCGGCGATCGCGTTCGTCTGTGCGTCGTCGGTCGACGCCGCGTCGTCCGCGACGTAGGTGATGTCCCGCTCTGCGACCGCGATCGTCTCCTCCGGCGTCATCGACTCGTCGTAGAGGAAGCACGCAGCCTCGTGGTCGTCGCCGACCGCGACAGGCTCCGGATCGGCGGCGTCGCACTCGCCCGCCATGTAGGCGGGACAGCGCGGGTTGAAGCGACAGCCCGTCGGCGGGTCGGTGTAGTCGGGGATGCTCCCGTCGATGCCAGAGCCCTCCAGACCGGTCAGCTTGGGGATCGATTCGAGCAGGCCGACGGTGTAGGGGTGGCGCGGATCGTCGAACACCCTGTCGGCGGGGCCGCTCTCGACGATGTTGCCGCCGTACATCACGTAGATGCGGTCTGCGATCTCCCTGGCGACGCCCAGGTTGTGCGTGATGTACAGCATCGAGAGGTTCTCTTGCTCGACCCGTTCGGTTATCAGACCGAGGATCTGGTCCTGAACGGTCACGTCGAGCGCCGTCGTCGGCTCGTCGGCGATGAGGAACTTCGGTTCGTTCATCAACGCCATGGCGATGAGGATGCGCTGGCGCATCCCGCCCGAGAGTTCGGCGGGGTACTTATCGAGAACCCCCTCCGGGTTCGAGATCTCCATCTGACGGAGTAGTTCGACGTTTCGCTCGCGGATCTCCGCCTCGTCGCCGCCGGCGAATCCGAGCAGCTCCTTTAGGAGCCCCGGCCAGGAGAGGCCCGACTCGCCGCTGTAGCGGTAGATGTCGGACATGATGTCCCCGATCGTGAAGACCGGGCTGAGGTAGGTCATCGGATCCTGGAAGATCATGCTCATCTCCTCCCGTTTGACCCGGTCGTGGGCCTCGGGGTCGCCGAGTACCTCCGTCCCCCGGTACCTGATCTCGCCGGAGACGACCTCCGCCGGCGGGCGCTTCAGCGTCCCCATGATGGACTTGCCGGTGACGCTCTTCCCGCAGCCGGTCTCGCCGACCAGCGCGACGGTCTCACCTTCCTCGATGGTGAGGTTCACGCCGTCCAAGACGCGGTGGCGTCCCTCGTAGGTGTCGAAGTGGATCTTCAGATCGTCCACCTCGACGATAGGGTCCGCCATCTCAGTTCACCTCCGTGTCGAACATGTCGCGCAGTCCGTCTCCGAGGAAGTTAAACCCGAGGACGGCCAGGAAGATGGCCAGTCCCGGGAACGTCGAGTACCACCAGCTCCCGGGGAGGAAGGCGCGACCCTGGCTGATCATTGTCCCCCACTCCGGCGTGGGCGGCTGGGCCCCGAGTCCGAGGAAGCCGAGCCCGGCACCGATGATGATCGCGTAGCCCATGTCGAGGCTGAACTTCACCGTGATCGGCGCGAGAACGTTCGGGAGGATCTCGCGGAGGACGATCCGCGGCGTACTGGCGCCGATGCCGCGGCTCGCCTCCACGAACGCCTCCTCTTTGACCGATATCACCTCCCCGTAGACGAGTCTGGCGTACCACGGCCACCACACCACCGCCAGCGCGATCATCACGTTCTGGAGGCTGGGTTCTAAGGCCACGCTGACCGTCAGCGCGATCACCAGCGGCGGAACGGCGAGGAACACGTCGGCCAGCCGCATGAGTCCGACGCTCACCGGCCCGCCCATGTAGCCCGCGATGAGACCGACCGGAACGCCGACGCCGATCGCGAAGCCGAGGACCGCGGCGCCGATGCGGAGCGACAGGCGGGTCCCGAAGACGACCCGCGAGAAGATGTCTCGGCCCGAGTTGTCGGTGCCAAAGACGTGCTCTGCGGACGGCGGTTCTAACTGCTGGTCGAAGTGGACCGCGGGATCGCCCCCGTACCCGGCGTCCTGTGGGTACGGCGCGATGACCGGCGCGAAGAGCGCGACCAGCACCAGAAACAGGATGATGCCGAGTCCCAGAACGGACGCGGGGTTCTGGCGGAACCGGTAGACGATGCGGTCCAGCCGGTCGAGGCGTCGGTCGAGCGACTCGCGCAGCGACTCCTCGCGAGTCGAAGAGGTGTCGCTCATCCGCTCTCACCTCTGAGCCGAACCCGCGGGTCGAAGTAGCCGTACAGGACGTCGACGACGAAGTTCGCGAGGAGGAACCCGAGGCTGATCACCAGCGTGACGCCGACGATGGCGTTGATGTCGGTGTTGAGGATGGCGTTGACGCCGTATCGGGCCATCCCTGGCCAGGAGAAGACGATCTCGACGAGGAACGCCGATCCCAGCAACGCCCCGTAGTCAAGCCCGATGATCGTCAGCGTCGAGGCGAAGGACTTCTTGAGGACGTACTTGTAGGCGATGAGCTTACCCGGCACGCCGTGGGTCTGCAGGCCCTCGACGTAATCCGTGTTGAACTCCTCGATGAAGCTTGAGCGCGTGAGCCTCGCGATGTCGGCCATCGGCGCGAGTGCGAGTGTGATCGCCGGGAGCGCGAGGTGCTGTGCGGCGCTGAAGAAGGCCGTGAAGTTCAACGCGAGGAGGCTGTCGACCAGCAAGAGTCCCGTCACTGTCTCGGGGAGTGCAAAGCCGCTCCCGATCCGACCGGTCGACGGGAGCAATCCGAGCTGGAACGCAAAGAACAACTGGAGGAGAATCCCCGCCCAGAACCGGGGTAGCGAGACGGCCATGAACGCGAACCCGCGGCTGGCGTTGTCCCCGAGCTGGTCTTTGTTCTGGCCGGCGTAGACGCCAAGCGGGACGCCGAAGAGGATCGCCAGGAGCATCGCGGTGGTCGTCAGTTCGAACGTCGCGGGGAAGAACTCGATCAGGTCGCTCGTGACGTTCTGACTCGTCGTCAGCGACTGACCGAGATCCCCCCGCAACAGGCCGCTCATGTAGTTGATGTACTGTTGCCATATCGGTTCGTTCAACCCCAGCTGGTCCCGAAGCTGCTGGACGGCTTCGTCGCTCGCTCGCGGTCCGAGCGCCTGGCGCGCGGGGGCGCCGGGGATGACGCGGGCGAGCGCGAAGATCAGCATCGTCACTCCGAAGAACACCGGGATGATGGAGAGTGCCCGTCTGATCAGGTATCCTCTGTAGCTCATCGTATATATCCTCTATACACCGTATTCGACACTCGATCGTACGATCGGTCGTCGGTGCAGGCGACCGTGGTCCGGAAGCGGGGACGACTCCTGGGTGGCATGGAGTCAGGACTCGTGAGTGAACCGGTGGGGCGTCTGCAGGTAGCCGACCAGTCCGTTGTCGCTGAATCCCTGCACGCTCTCCCGGACGGCGTACCGCGTCGCCTGGTTCATCGTAAAGACCGCAGGCATGTCCTCGTTGATGAGTTGCTGGGCCTCCTCGTAGAGTGGAACGCGGTCTTCCTGCATGACCGTCTGGCGCGCCTCGTCTAACAGTTCGTCGACGCGATCGTTGCTGTACCAGGAGCCGCTCTGCCAGCTCCCGTGGGAGCTACTGTGCCACGCGGGGTAGAGGAAGTTGTCCGGGTCCGCGTAGCTGAAGCTCAGCACCGTCGACGTCATCTGGGGCGACTCGTCGATGTTCTGGTGCATCGAGGTGATGCGCGACCACGGTTCGGCCGTGATCTCTACGTCGACGCCGATCTCGTTCAGGTCGCTCTGAAGCATGAGCCCCATGTTCTCCCTGATGGAGAGGCCGGTGACGTACGTGTAGGTGAAGTCGAGATCGCTCCCGCTGTACTGGGACTGATCGAGCAGTTCCTTCGCGCGGTCGAGATCCTTGCTGTACACGTCGAGATCGTCGTTGTGGCCCCACATGGCGCTCGGGAGCGGCCCCTGCATCTGCTCCGAGTCCCCGTTCATGATGCCGTCGATCAACTGTTCGTAGTCGAAGGCGTGAGCCATCGCCTTCCGGACGTTGATGTCGTCGAACGGCGCCTTCTGGTTGTGCATGAAGAGGTACATCGGCGTGAACGTCGTCTCGACGCTCACGCGGACGTCGTCGCGCTGATCGAGTTCCCGGAAGGTATCGAGCGGGAGGTACTGATCCGAGAGCTGCGCCTCGCCCTCACGGATCTTCCCTGCCGCGGTCGACACCTCGGGCGTCATGTCGATGACGAACTCCTCGTACGCGTCGCCGTCGGCGAACTCGCCCCACCAGTCGTCGTGCATGCGGTGGTCGATCGACGACTGACGGGTCCGCCCGGTCATCTCGTAGGGCCCCGACCCGGCGGTATTGCTCTCGAGCCACTCCGTGCCGTAGTCGCCCATGTCGCCGTACTCGCCGTCGGCCGATGCGTTGTCCCGGATCTGGTTCGCGTTCGCGATGAACAGGAACGGGAGCGCCGAGATGAACGGCGCGTACTGCGACGTGAGGGTGATCTCGGCGGTCTTGTCGTCGACCGCCGTGACGGCGTCGGGTTCCAGCACGCCCGAGAACATGAACGAGAAGCCCTGGTTCATCGTCATGAGGCGTTCGACGGAGAAGGCGACGTCCTCAGCGGTCACGTCGTCACCGTTGTGGAACGTCGCGTCGTCGCGGAGGTAGAACGTGTACGTCTGGTTGTCGTCGCTGACCTCCCAGTCTTCGGCCAGCCACGGCTTCGTCTCCGGCGGGGTATCCGGCGTGTAGTACAGCAGCGGATCGTAGACGTTGTGGGCGAAGATCGACTCGAGTTCGTCCGACACCCTGTGGGGGTCGATCGTGCTCGGTGTGATCGTCGTCGTGTACGTAAACGTCTGCGAGTCGCCGCCACCGCCGTTGTCGTCGCCGTTCGTCTGGTTACCGGTACACCCAGCGAGCAGGAGCGTTCCACCGCCAACACCGGCGTACGTGAGGAACTCTCTGCGGGATTCACTCTGTGATTTGGACACACCCATCTGGATACTCTATCACAGGGAGTCGGTCGAACTCACTTAAACCTTCGCAAAGATACATATATAGGGACACGATTTCGGTGACGGTATGCACGACCGGTCGCTGTATTAGGCGTCGGCGAGACTGAATCCTACGATCGGGTCGTCGGGGTTGAGGTAGAACTGGTTCCGAGCGATGATGTACGCCGACCCGCGAATCTCCGGCGCGACGACGTCCCGGTCGTCGACGGTGCGCGCCGTCGCGATAGATCCCTCGAATTCGGTGTCGATGATGCTTCGGTGCCGGTACGGTTCGCCGACGGCCAGGTCTCCGCGCTCGTACAGCAGCGCCATCTTCGCTGACGTCCCAGTCCCACAGGGGGACCTGTCGATGGAGCCGTTCGCGAACACGGTGACGTTTCGGTCCACTCCGTCCTCGTGGGCGTAGAACTCCGTGAGGTCGACCGTCGCCGGCTCGTCCGTCGTCGGGTGGCGGATTCTCGTGCGCTCGTTGACCAGGTCGCGGATCTCACTGCCGAGTTCGATCAACCGCTGGGTGTTCGATCGGGAGAGGGAACACTCGAGCGCCGACGCGTCGACGAGCGCCAGGTAGTTGCCGCCGTAGACGACGTCGACGTCGACGGTCGACCCCGTGCTGAGCGTCACCTCGAACGAGTCGTGAACGAACGCGTCGACGTTCTGGAACGCGACGCTCGTGACGGATCCGTCGTCCACCTGCGGGCGCGTCTCGATGAGCCCGGCCGGCGTCTCGACGGTGATCGTCTCCTGGACCGGCAACCGGCCCAGTTCGACGAAAGCAGTGACGGCGCCGATCGTCCCGTGGCCGCACATATCCAGGTAGCCGTCGTTCGTGAGGAAGAACAGACCGATATCGGCCTCGGGGGTCGCCGTCGGGACGGGCACCGCGCCGAACATATCGTCGTGGCCACGCGGTTCCTTGACGAGCAACCGGCGGATCCAGTCGAACTCCGCTTCGAACTCCCGACGGTAGTCGGCCGTCGTCTTGTCTCCCGACGAGAAGGTGATCCCGTCGGTGATTATCCGGGTCGGTTCCCCGGCCGTGTGCGTTTCGACGGTGCTGAACGCGTGGCTCGTCTCCATGGTCGAAGACACGCACCCGTAGAAATATAAACTTACTGTCAATTTTCGGCACTGTTATAACGGCGAGAGATCCGAGATCGTCACGGAACGGCCGGTCTCGTTCGCCGTCCCCGCTCCCATCGCCGCCCGAACGCGATCACGGGCAGTACACCACAGCCGTCGTGGGACGGCTCCGATGGGTGTGCGACGGGCACGAGGCAGCAACCAATCTGTGGAAACGACGCCGATCCGCGAGACGGATCCGAACGGGAGTCGGTCACCGGTTCGGAGACGGACCGGTTATCGAGTCGGTTACGACCGGAGCGACTCGGTTTCGTCGACGTCGAGTTCGCCGTCTTCAGTGACCGCGACGCCGTACTCCTCGCGGGCGGCCTCTCGCGAGACGTACCCGTTCTTTACGTCCATTCGGACCGCCTCGGGGTCGCGGTCGTACGGATCACCGTACCCGCCACCGCCCCCGGCTTTGATGTGGATCTTCTCGTCCGCTTCGAATTCGTCGCGGTGCGTCCCGGCGTGGAGTTCCTTCTCCGAGTCAGGGAACCAGACCATGTCGTGTTTCGCACCGGCTTCGCCCTCGCCGACGCCCCAGCGTTCGGTCTTGGCGTTCTTACAGACCGTCAGCGCGCCGACCGGAGCCGTAAACCGGTACTCGCGTTCGGCGCCGATACCGCCGCGGTACTCGCCGACACCGCCCGAGTCCTGGCGCAATCCGTAGCTCTCTACGAGCATCGGAACCTTGTGTTCGAAGACCTCGGTCGGGATGTTCTTCACGCGCGATTCGCTGATGTGCATGAGCGCGTGTTCGCCGTCGTGTCCGGTGAACGCGCCCCACCCGACGCCCTCGTCGGTGGCCTCGACGAACCGCTGGCCGGTCTCCGGGTGCTCCCCGTAGATCATGAGCGAGATGAGGTCGGCGCCCGAACTGGCCGCGACCTGTTCCGGGATGGCCTGTGACAGCGCTTTGAAGACGACGTCGATGCTGTGGATGGCCGGCCACAGAGTGAACGTCGGGGCGGGATACGTCGCGTGGAAGAGGTTGCCCTCCGGTGCGACGACGTTCGACGGCCGGTAGTGGCCGCCGTTCGGCGGCTCCTCCGGCGTCGTCAGGATCTTCAACACCAGTTTCGCGACGGTCTGGGTCACGCCCAGCGGGACGTTGATCGGACCCTCGGCCGCGTCCGCAGACGGGGTGAAGTCGACGGTGAACTCGTCCCCGTCGATCGTCACCTCCAGGCCGATCTTCACGAGTTCGTCGGTGATGCCGTCGTCGTCGACGTAATCCTCCGCGTACCACGTTCCGTCCGGCAGTTCCCGGAGTTTCTCGCGAACGGTCGCTTCGCCGTGATCTAAGATCCGGTCGATACACGCCTCGACGGTGTCGGTCCCGTACTTCTCGTGGACTTCGACCATCCGCCGTTCGCCGACGCGGAGCGCGGCGACCTGCGCGTTCAGGTCGCCGATGACCTTGTTCGGGAGCCGCGAGTTGTACCGCAGGATGTCGTGGAGTTCCTCGTCGGGTTCGCCACCCTTGTAGATCTTCACGCCCGGCATCAACAGCCCTTCCTGATGGACGTCCGTCGAGTCCAGAATGTAGGCGTCGTCCTTCGCGCCGAGGTCGAGCCAGTGGGCGCGGATCGCGCCGTACCCGATGATCTCTCCGTCCCGGAAGTACGGCGCGAAGAGCAACACGTCGAAGACGTGGCCCGAGCTCCAGTACGGGTAGTTGAGGAAGACGATGTCGCCGGGTTCTAGGTTCTCCTCGCCGATCCGCTCGACGCCCTTCTCGATCCCGAAGTCGTTCGAACCGAGGAACATCGACAGCCCCGGCGAGTCCGCGATCAACGTCAGGTCCTTGTCGTACAGGGTGATCCCGAAGTCCAGGATCTCGTAGATGATCGTGTTGTACGCGGTGCGGACCAGGGTGTTGTGCATCTCCTCCCCGGCGGAACTGAAGTAATTCCTGACGACCTCGATCGTCGCCGGATCGATATCCGTCGCCGTGGTGTTCGAGTCGGTCATTGTTCGTCCTCTTGCGTGATGATGATCTGTCCGAACGCGTCGATCTCGGCCCGCTGGTCGGAGTGGAAGACGACCGTCGAGGTCGGCTCCTTGATGATCGCCGGCCCCTGGACGGTGTCCCCCGTCGAGAGCGCGTGTCTGTCGACGAGGTCGAACTCGCAGCGCTCCTCGCGGGCGAAACAGTACGCCTCCTGCGTTCCGACGTGGGCGGACTCGTCGCCGCTCGACTCCCCTTCGATCGCCGGTTTCTCCGTCTCGCCGGCCGCTCTAACCCGCAGGTGGACGAGCTCCGGCGGGTCCTCCATGCGGTGGCCGTACCGGGACTCGTGCTCTGCCTGGAACCGGTCGGCGAGCGCGTCGAGGTCCGCAATGTCGTCCGCGTCGACCTCCACCGAGTGTTCCTGCCCGAGGTATCGCATCTCCGCCGTCCGTTCGAACGACGACTGTGCGTCGTCGAATCCCTCGGAGTGCAGTCGGTCCGCTCCCTCCGCCTCCAGCGCTTCGAACTCCCCCTGGACGTCGTCGTAGGAGGCGTCCGCGAGGGCGGACATGTACGTTTGAGAGAAGTTGTACACGACGTCGGTCATCAGCATTCCCCAGGCGGAGAACACCGACGGGGCCTGCGGGACGATCGTTCGCTCCGCGTTCATCTCGCGGGCGACCGACGGGATGACCATCGGACCGGCGCCCCCGTACGCGAAGAGCGAGAAGTCACGCGGATCGAGGCCCTTCTCGACGGTGGAAGATCGGATGGCCCCGATCGTGTTGGAGAACATCACCTCGAAGATGCCGGTACTGGCTTCCTCGACGGACATCCCGAGGGGCGCTCCGAGCGTCTCCTCGATGCCCGCTTTCGCCTCGTCGACGGCGAGTTCCATCTCGCCGCCGAGGAACAGTTCGGGAGAGAGATACCCGAGTGCCACCGCGGCGTCGGTGACGGTCGGCTCGGTCCCGCCTTCTCCGTAACAGATCGGGCCCGGGTCCGCGCCCGCCGACTTCGGACCCACTCGCAGGAGGCCGTTGTCGTTCCAGGCGATCGACCCGCCACCGGAACCGATGGTGGCGATGTCGTACACCGGAATCTGCACGGGCATCTCGTTGATCGACGACTCGTAGGACACCGACGGGACGCCGTCCTGGACGACGCACGTGTCGAGGCTCGTCCCGCCCATGTCGACGGCGATGAGGTCGTCGTAGGAGGTCACGTTACTGACGTAGGAGGCGCCGATGAGTCCGCCGGCCGGTCCGGAGAGGATCGTGTTGATCGGCGCGGTCTTCGCGTTCTCCGCCGAGAACGCACCGCCACCGGACCGTGCGATGAAGAACTCGCCGTCGAATCCGTCCGCGGCGAGTCCGTCGCTGAGTCGGTCGACGTACGAGTCGAAGATGGGCTTGATGTAGGCGTCCATCACCGTCGTCGCCGTCCGCTCGTACTCCCGGAGTTCACCCGAGATGTCGCTCGAGACGGATATCGAGACCTCGGGAACCGTCTCGCGGATGATCTCCGCGGCGCGCTTCTCGTGGGCCGGGTTCTCGTAGGAGTGTAAGAACGCGACGGCGATCGACTCGACGTCGTGCTCGTCGACGAGCGTTCGCGAGGCGTCCGCGACGGCCTCTTCGTCGAGTGGCGTGAGTTCCTCTCCCTTCGCGTTCAGTCGCCCCGGCACACCGACGCGACGGAACCGCGGAACCAGGGTCTCGGGTTTCTGGTACTGGATATTGTACATCTGCTCGCGAGGGACGTTGATGCGACCGATCTCGAAGACGTCCTCGTGGCCCTCGTTCGTGATGATACCGGTCGTCGCCCCCTCGCGTTCGAGGTAGGCGTTGATCCCGAGCGTCGTCCCGTGAACGAACGATTCGGCCGACTCGAGACCCGCCCCGACCTTGTCGATCGACGTCAGGACTCCGTCCTCCGGCTCGTCCGGTGTCGTCGGCGTTTTCTCCAGGATGATGCCCTCGTCGGGGTCGAACTTGACGGCGTCGACGAAGGTACCACCTATGTCTACTGCGAGTTGATCTGGCATCCGGGTAGGCCTACAGAGCACCCATTCATAAAAGTACGCTAACACGTATCTGTTCGGATACGTCTGGGGAAAATTGAGTGATGAATACACATACCGTACCCCGGAGTACCGGGTGACGGCCGAGTCACGCGGCGATCACGGTCGCTCTCGACAGGGCACCCACGCCGCACACCGGCTGTCCGAACGGTGGATTACACACCGATCGCTACCGCGTTCGTCGGCTGGCCAACCGTCGGTCGCTTTGTACGCGCACACCCCGTCGGTCGCTTTGCACACTCACACCCCGTCGGTCAGCGTTGCACACCCCGTCGGCCGCGTTGCACACCCCGTCGGCCGCGTTGCACACCCCGTCGGCCGCGTTGCACACCCCGTCGGCCGCGTTGCACACCCCGTCGGCCGCGTTGCACACCCCGTCGGCCGCGTTACACACCCAGGATTGCCCGCGCTGCGAAGAGCGCGTTCTCTTTGCGCTCCATCGCACGCCGGTAGAAGTACGAGAACCACTTCCCTCCGAACGGGGCGTACTGCCAGACGTCGTACTCCGCAGCGAGTTCCCGCTGTGCGTCTTCCCGGACACCCATCAGCATCTGTATTTCGAACGGGGTGCCGTGCGTGTCGTGGAGGTCGCGGGCGTACTCGATCATCTCGGGATCGTGGCTTCCGACGGCGATCCCGTCGTCGAACTCGCGAAACATGTACTCGAGGTGACGCCTGTACTCCTCGTTCACCTGTGACTTCTCCGTGTACGCGATGTCGGACGGTTCGTTGTACGCCCCCTTTACGAGACGGACCTTACCGGCCGTGTCGGCGAGTCGCTGGAGGTCGTCTTCGGTTCGTTTGAGATTCGCCTGAATACACACCCCGACCATCCCCCCTGACGCGGCCGAGAGGTCCTCGTAGGCGTCGATGGTCGTGTCGGTCGTCTCGTGGTCCTCCATGTCGATCCAGACGAACTGCTCGCCGTCCGCCGCGTCGACGATCTCCTCGAGTCGGGCCCGAAAGAAGTCGTCGGAGATGTCGAGCCCCAGCTGGGACGGTTTGACGGAGAGACAGACGCGACCGTCGAGACGAGAGAGGCGTTCGACGGCGTCTACGTACACCTGCGTATCCGCGTGGGCCGGACCCGGGTCGGTGTAGTGTTCTCCGAGCAGATTGATGATGGTCCCCAGTCCGTGCCGGTGTTGTTCGGTAGCGTGTGACAGCGCCTCGTCGAGTTCCTCTCCCGCGACAAAGTTGTTTGCTAACGGCGGAATCATACTCCACGTCCACCATCTGCCTTCACTTATATAAATTACGTCACCCGGCCCGATCGGCCCGCGTCGGTGATGGTGAACGTTTAACAGGGTGGTCGCTGACACGCGATCCCGACTGCGCCCCGATTCCGGCGAGGAGCCATCCCTCCTGGTCGTTCGACGGATCTGGTGGTGGCGACCGACGGCCGACGAGCTGTCGGTGGCCAGTAGACGACGCGAGGGGCGAGCCGAACCATCACTCAGACCGTTCCCACCGGGTAAACCGTCGAGTACGCCCCCTCTGGCAGTTTCCAGCGTATCGACGGGGACGGTGCCGGCCGGTTCGACGCTGGGTACACAGCCGAGTAGATCCCCCGCGTGCCGATGTGTTCCCCATTGCCGAACATATATATCCACTCGGCGGCGTGTGCGATACATGGCCGAGGACTCCCCCGCCGGCGAGATCAAATCCGTCCGCCGGGCGATCGAGATACTGGAGTGGATCCACGAACACGACGGCGCGCGACTCACAGAACTCGTCGACGCGCTCGGGCTGGCGCGGAGTACGGTTCACAACCACCTGACGACGCTCAGGGAACTTGGGTACCTGACGAAGGAGGGGAACGCGTACCAGCTCAGTTTACAGTTCCTCCACCTCGGAGAGCACGCTCGCCACCGCAAGCCTGGCTACAGTCGCGCTCACAGCGCTGTCGAACAGCTGGCCTCCGAGACGAACGAGGAGGTGGACTTCACCGTCCCGGAGAACGGGCGCATGATCTCGGTCTACCACTCGGTCGGCGATCAACACTCCTCCGGACTCCAGGTCGGTCGGTGGTTCCACATGCACTCCTCCGCCGCCGGGAAGGCGGTCCTGGCCGAGATGCCCGAGGCGGACGTCGACCGAATCGTCGAGCGATGGGGCCTGCCCGCGCGCACGGACAAGACGATCACGACCCGCGACGCCCTCTCCGAGGAACTGGAGACCGTCAGCGCTCGCGGGTACGCGATCAACGACCAGGAACTGCTAGACGGCTACCACTCGATCGGTGTCGCGGTGGAGTACCCGAACGGGGACGTCTTCGGTGCCCTCACCGTCGGCGGCCCCACCTACCGCATCAAAACGGCGCTCAAATCGACCGACATCCTCGAGACGCTCGAACGCGCCGCCGAAACGATCGAAGCGGGACTCACCGCCAGCGCCGACGCGGACGGGAACTGGTGGCGAGACGAGTCCGAGTAGCGACGGCGGCCCACGTCTGTTCGCCATCGCCGAACGTTTGTAAGAGGGCATGGGTCAGTCGGCGTTTCGACCGCCATCGATCGCGCGTCCGGGACGGTCCGCGTGGGGTTTGAAACAACCCGTGCTGTTTCAGATTGTCGGCACGGTGATGCGAACCACCTGGTCGGAGAACTCGCGGGAATTGAAACAACACATGCTGTTTCAGCCCAGGGATCGACGGTGCGGTCACCAGTTCGGAGACCGATCGTGGACGAACCAACGATGGTTGTTTCAGAGAGGGTCCGCTGGCGACACCGACCGATCGCGTGGATTCGCGGACACCGTCCACGGTTGGAACCACGAGTCCCATAGATTAATCCCGGTGAAGCCGAAACAGTCCGCGCGAAACGCATGTCCGAGACCGAACACTGCTGCAAAGTCGGGGCGGTCGCCGAGGCATATCGACTCTCACCGGGGGTGAGCGACGAGTCGTTCGACGAGCAACTGGCGAACCGGTGGCGCGGAGCGAACGGGTACCCCGAGGCGTCCGTCAGGGACCTGGTAACGTGGATGAACACACACCTCCTTCGGACGTGCTATACCGAACACGGGCGACGGACGCTCGAACCCCACCTCGAATCGGACTACGAGGTGCTCCGGGACGAGACGCACGAGGACCACCACGCAGTCCTCTCGGATCTGGCAGCCGACGGAATCGACGGCGACGAGGTACGGGGCGACTTCGTCTCGCCAGCGACGATGTATCGGCACCTGACGGGGTGTCTCGACGTCGAGAAAGAGCCAGTAGAGCGGGACGCGACACAGACCCTGCGGAACACGCTCTCGTACGTAGAAAACACCGCCGAAACGCACATCGGCGACCTCCTCTCCGCCTGGGAGAACGAGGGAGCCGTCCCGGACGCGACGACGGCCGACGTCGCCGTCCGATTCTACCTCGAGTGCCCGACGTGTTCGAAGCAAACGGACATCCGGACCGTCTACCGGCGCGGATACGTCTGTGACACTCACCTGTCGCGCGATTCCGCGCCTCCGGCCGAGAAGTGACGAACACCGTTCGGTGACGAATTCAGTCCAGTGATGGATTCAGATCAGCGACTGACCCAGATCAGTGACGAATTCGGTTCAGTGTCGGGCGACCGGTGACACCGGGGCACGTCGATCGGTTCGGCGTAATTCCAAACCGAACGCGAAGTGAGGAGAACCAGTCGTTCCGCAACGCTTTTCATAAGGTGGTGTGAGTGTACCTCCATGTGGGACCTTACCGTGACAAATATCGGCGGCATCCGACACGGATCGGCGTCGGTCGAGGACGGACTCAACGTGGTCCAGGCGTCTAATTTCCGGGGTAAATCCAGCCTCATCGCCGCACTCAAGACCGGCCTCGGGGCGACCGGACACTACGACGACCACCCGCTCACGGAGGGAACGGATCGGGGCGAGGTAACGCTCGAGACGGAGCAAAACGACTACTCGGTCGCACTGGAGCGGCCGGTCCACGAGACCGTCGTCCGAAAGGGCGACCCATACGTCTCCGACGAGGGAGCGCAGCTTGCCGTCAGGCTGTTCGCCTGCCTCGATGCCGACAATCCCATCAGGCAGGCGGTCCGAAACGGTGTGGACATCACCGAGTTACTCCAGGCACCCCTCGACTTCGAGGATCTCGACAGTCAAATCGAGACGCTCACGCGCGAAAAACGCGAGATAGACGAGCAGATCGCGGAGGCGAAACGGGCGGGCGAACGCGTCCCCACGCTCCAGGAGACGGTGACGCGCCTCGAGTCGGAGCTCGACTCGTTGCGCGATCAACGAGACGAACTCGCCGAAGCCGAGGCGAGTAAAGCCCACGTCGAGCAGTTGAGCGACGAAATAAGCGCGCTGTCGGAACAGCTCGCGAACGTCACCGAGGATATCTCACGTCTCGAGGGAAGCATCGAACGAAAGGACGAACGCGTCGCGGAGATTGAAACCGAACTCGCGGACCTGACAGACCCGACGGAGCCGGTCGAGGCGACGGATATCCCGCCCAAGCGCGAGCGACTCGAGACGCTCGAGGAACGAATCGCGCTCGTCGAAGACCTCTACCGGGCGAACCAGAACGTCGTCGACGCGGACGCGCTCGACGTACTCACGGAGGTCAACAGATCGATCGCCGCGTCGGACGTGACGTGCTGGGTCTGCGGTGAGGAGACGACGAACGCAGAGATCGAAGCGGCGATCGATCGTCTGCAGTCCAAACTGACCGAGCTCCGCGACCGAAAGGGAGACCTTGAGTCGGAGATCGAGGAGTTAGAGGCAGCGAGACGGGAGTACCGACGGGTCGAAGAGACCCGCGATCGCCTCGAAACCGAAAAACGAACACTGCGGACGGCCATCGACGAGAAGAGAGGTCTCCTGCAGGAAAAACGGGCGCGCCAGTCGTCCCTCGAGGACGAAATAGACGACCTCGAAACCGAACTGGCGAGCGCCGAGGCGGAGTACAACGAGGAACTCACCGACGTGAAGACGCAGATCCGGACCACGGAGTCGAAGCTGTCGGAGAAACGGGAGGCGCTCGAATCGCACCAGTCGCGATACGACGACCTCGACGACCTACAGCGAGAGCGAGACGACGTCCGGTCGACGCTGACCGACCTCCGAAATCGTAAGAAGCGAACCCAGGAGACCCTCAAAGACAGGTTCAACGCGATCATCACCGACATCATCGACGCGTTCGGGCCCGGGTTTTCGAGCGCCCGCCTCGTGCTGAAGACCGACGACCGGGGCGACGTCGCCGAGATCGATCTGGAGATCGGCAGAGAGATCGACGATGCCGGCCAGCGGACGTCCGTCGACACGCTGTCCGAGGGCGAGGTCGAACTCATCGGACTGGTCGTCGCCATCGCAGGCTATCACGCCTTCGACGTCGGATCCACCGTCCCCTGCATTCTGATCGACGGGATCAGCCAGCTCGCCGCAGAACACCTCCAGGGCGTCGCGTCGTATCTCGAAGATACGAGCGAGATACTCGTAACGACGGCGTATCCGGAGGCCGGCGACTTCGACGGCTCCGTCATCACCCCGGACGAGTGGAAAGTCGTTTCCGACAAAGAAAAGGCTATACAATAACTACATACGGACGTCGTACTAATACTTTCGGTATTCTCGGGAGGGTGTTCCGGGTCGCCCGTTCGAAGATGGGCGCCCGCTCCAGTTGGACGCCCGCCCCAGTCGCCGTCGGATCGGAGAGACGAGATGGACCGGTGCTGTACCTGCCGTCGTCGGCCTCGCAGATTCGACAGTCACACCAACAGTCCCGCTCGACGACGCCCGACACGGCTCCCCTCCGATCAGGCCCGTGTCGCGTCGGTCCCGCCGCGGAACAGTCGCAGGGCGCCCTGTGCGGCGAGGCCGGCGATCGTCCACTGGTAGGCGAGGACGGCCAGCCCCAGGAAGGCGACCGTTCGGAGTCGGTTGCCGCGCGAGTGCGCCCGCCGGGCCTCGTTGAGGACCGAGAGGACCGTCAGCGAGCGTGCCGTCTTCGAGCCGAGGAGTTTCGTGAGTACCATACCAGCCACAGTGCGGACAATGGGATACCGGTCCGCCCGGGACCTGCAAGGTCCCGACGGGGCCGAAACGCACGGCGACGGACGGAATGGAAGGATGAACGTGGGTGTGCGTGGAATACGACCGTGAGCAGCGAGACAGGTCACTCCGGACTGCAACTCCGATCCGACAGTCACGACCCTGTACGTTTTTCTCGACTCGCGCGTATACCCGGTCAATGGAACTGGAGGCGATCCCGGGCGTCGGCGCGAAGACGGCCGAATCGCTGGCCGAACTCGACGACCCCGAGCGTGCGCTCCGCGACGGCGACGTGGCCGAGCTCGCGAGTGCTCCGGGGGTGACGCCGGGACGAGCGGCCCGCATCGCCCGCGCGGCGATCCGCGCGAAGCACGACGATCCCGGCGGCTTCCTGGGAACCGACCGGGCACGCGAGATCCACCGTGAACTCCTCTCGCTTCTGCAGGCACGAGCCGTTACGGACTACGCGGCCAGGCGGCTGGAGACGTTCTACCCGAGCGCGCGCCGGTCGCGGATCGAAGAGGCCCGTGCGGTGACCGCGTCGGCGATGGAACGCGAGCCCACCGACGCGGTGCTCGACGCCCTGCACGACGTCGAACCCGTGGCCGAACCGGGCGACGTCCGCGTGCGCGAGCGCTGCCTCGCGACGACGGACGCCGAACGCTACTCGGCGGCGCGACAGGCCTTCCCGGAGCTCTCCGTCGAGATCGTCGAGGACGCCCGCGGACTGGCCGAGCTCGCGCGCGGCTACGCGACGGTGATCGCCCTCGACGAGCGATTCGGCGGGATCGACGTCGAAGGCGACGTCCGCGTCCGCCCCGACGCGCTCGACGAACCGGTCGAGATCGTCCCCGAACGGCCGCTCGCGTTCTTCTCGCGCAATCGCGACTGCCTCCGTGCGGCCGTCGCGGTCCACCGCGAGAGCGACCTCGACGCGCCCTGCGATCTCGACGCGCTGACGTCGGGACTGGACCGACTCGACGCGGACGGCGCGGTCGCCGGCGACGACGAACTCGATCGGCTGGAAGACGCACTCGACGACCTCGACGACGTCGTCGTGGCTGCCGAGGACCTGGCGAACGCACAACTCAAAGACGCCATCGTCGAGCAGGACGTCACCATCGAGGGATCGGACCTGCTCTCGCTGGTCGAACGTGGTGCCGGCGCCGACTCGCTGCTCTCGCGCGAACTGGCCGACGAGTACGACGCCGCCGTCGACGCGGCGCGTACGCACCTGATCGAGGGCCTGGCCCTGGACGACGCCGAGGCCGAGGTGGCCGCCCGGGCGTTCCCCGACGAGGCCACCTTCCCCGTCGCCCACGAGGCTGACGTGGTCGCACGGCTCCGAGAGGATCTCCAGGCCGCGATGGACCGACGAGCGGGAGAGCGAAAGCGCGACCTCGCGAACACGCTCGCGGGCATGCGAGCGGACGCGGAAACGCTCGTCCGCCAGGCGCTGGAAATCGACGTCGAACTCGCGATCGCTCGCTTCGCCGCCGACTACGACTGTGCCCTGCCCGTGTTCGTAGATGACGACGCCGGTGACCCCGCGACCGTCGGCGGTACCGAGGGGGAAGCGCCGGACGGAGTCGACGCCGGGTCCGCGCCAGACATCGAGATCGTGGGCGGGCGCTCGCCGGTACTCGACGAGCCGCCCGACCGAATCGATCCCGTCGACTACGAGATCGACGGCGTCCGCCTGCTCTCGGGGGTCAACAGCGGTGGGAAGACCTCGACGCTCGATCTCGTCGCCGCGGTCGTCGCCCTCGCGCACATGGGCCTACCCGTCCCCGCCGACTCGGTCCGCCTCCGGCGCTTCGACGGGCTGCACTACCACGCCAAGACGCAGGGGACGCTCGACGCCGGCGCGTTCGAGTCCACCGTTCGCGACTTCGCGGACCTCGCGACCGGCGCCGACGGCGGGCTGGTGCTCGTCGACGAACTTGAGAGCATCACCGAACCCGGCGCGAGCGCGAAGATCATCGCCGGCATCCTCGAAGCGCTCGCCGAACGGGACGCCACGGCCGTCTTCGTCTCCCACCTCGCCGACGAGATCCGCGAGACCGCGGGGTACGACGTCCCCGTCGACGGCATCGAGGCGACGGGGCTGGTCAACGGCGAGTTGCAGGTCGATCGATCACCGGTCCCGGACCACCTCGCCCGCTCGACGCCGGAGTTGATCGTCGAGAAACTGGCCACGGAGGCCGGAAGCGAAGGGGTGTCGGACGACGGCACAGCTGGCAGCGGAAACCCGCGCGAGAGCGCAGACGGCGGTTCGGACCCCGCGGACTTCTACGACCGGCTCCTGGCGAAGTTCGGGTGACTGAGACCAGACCGGCCAGTCGGAGAGTTCGTGGACGCCACACGGGCGGAACACCGCTCAGACGAGCGACGTCAGTTTCGAGAACAGCCCCTGAGTCTCCAGTTCCGGATCGACGTAGTTGGGGTACATATCCAGACGTTTGTACTGCTCTGCGGCTTCGAAATCACCATAGCCGAGTATCTGGAACGGTTCCGGCGGCTGTAGCCCCATCCGGACGAACGCATCGCGTACCTGGCAGGCGAGGTTGTGGTTCAGGTAGTCCTGGAACTCAGAGAGCGACCCGGCATCCATCACCGGCAACTCGAATCGGGCGTCCGGGTCGCGGTCGAACGGTTCGTCGGAGTCGGTGACGTGCTCCTCGCCGCGGTCGTCTATGTACGTCATGTGTAGTGACGAGGTGCCAGCGAGTTCCAGGCTCTCGGAGAGATTACCATCGGCAGCGTCGACCAATCCGGCGAGTTCCTCGCCGACCTCCCGCCAGGCGTCGAGTGCCGCGTCGGTGACACCACCGAGCGAACGGGTTTCGAGGGTCTCCGCCGAGAGGTCTAGACCGTGACGCGCGGCGATCGATTCCGCCTCGCTGGCGAACTCGGTTTCGAGTGGGTTTACCCCGAGGTAGGCGTTCTTGCGATAGAGCACGGAGTCGGGGCGTTTCGCCGCCGACGGAATCGGGACGACGCGCTCGATACCGGCGTCCTCGTGACTCCGAAGTTGCTGGTACAGGTCGCCGAAGTGGTGCTCGAACGCCGATTCAGAGAGGGTGGCGATGGCGACGCGAACGGCGTTGAGACGCTCCGGATGGATGTGCGGCGGCACCGTGTCGTAGCCGCGCTCGCAGTAGACGTAGTACTGGGCGAAACGGCGCGCCTGATTGTTCACCTCGTTTTCTTCTGGAGTGCGATCGGCTGCTTTGTCTGCATACGCATCACAGAGATGATGATAGATTTCTCCCCCTTCTTGCCTCAATTCTATTTTGTGCTTATTCTCGTTCTTATCAGTTACATGCAGACCGACACTCCGGTCATTTTCCCCAGTTATTTTTGCTTTCATATCAGGTTAGGTCCTCGGAGTTATTGACGTGTTCATCCCCACCGAACCGCTGACGGATCTTCTCGTCGACGAGTTTCTCGATCGACTGCTTGATACCGCCGAGTTGCTCTAGACCAACGTCCGGAATTTCGGCGTTGGCGATCGCGTCTCTGCCGCTGTCCCAGAGGTTCCCGTAGAGGAGTTTTCCGACGTCGGAAAACATCCCGGCGGCTATCGCACCCAGAGCTGGGTTCGCGGTCAACGTCGTGACCGCGAATCCGATACCGCCGCCGACGACGCCTTTGCCCGCCGTTTCGCCGACGACATCTGTCGTTCCTCGCTCCTGATTTTCGAGCGTCGTGATGATCTCGCGCTGGTTCTCCACGAGCGCCGCGATCGTCTCGTCCAGGTCTCCGTCGTCTAACTCCCGGAAGCGCGAGGTCTCCTCTTGCGTACTGCCCCCGAGACCCAGTTTGGATCCAATCGACGATAACGCCCCTTTCACCGATCGCTGGACGTGCACCTCCGTCTTGCCCATCCGCTGGATCCCGAGTTCGCCACCCTCCATCACGCGTTGCGCCGTCTCTTCCGCCTCGCGCTCTAACTGCGGATCCGGATCAATCTCCAGCTCGACGTTCGCCTGCGGCATCATCGAGATTGCCGCACCAGTCTGTTGCCGAACGTGCGCTAACTCGTGTGCGAGCAGATGCTGACCCTCCGGGCTCTCCGGGTCGTACTCGCCGTGATTGAACGCGATGTGATTCCCGACCGTGAACGCCCGCGCGTTAATGTCCTCGCAGGCCTTCGCGGCTTGTGGTCCCGTGTGAATCTGTACGTCGCCGAACGAGTCACCCATCCGCTCTTCGACTGCGCGCTGGATCGACGCGTCGAGTGACTGCCCCGACGAGGAGATGACCTCGCGCACGCTCTCCGGAACGCCGGCATCGCCTGCCGTGCCGGTCGCTCGATCCGCGTCTTCGTTGCGTTGGAGCGACGCCAGGTTCTGGCGCTCGATGTCGTCCGGGACTTCCTCGGGGCGATTCTGGAACTCGGCGATGATCTCACACGCACGCTCGCTCGCCGTCGGTCCCAGCGGAATCGGCTCGACCGTCGCCGGTTGCGACGTCCGCATGACCGGCATCCCGAGGGGCTGTGCATCGGTCGACGCCGTCACCCCTCCCTCTCGACGCGACCGGTGGGACGATCGCCGCTTCGACGACTTCGACGACTTCGACTCGTCGGACGACGATCGATCCGACCGCCGATGCACGGCCCGATTACTCATGGCCCACACCAGCTATCGAACGGCAGAATATCCGACGTTCGAGGACGACACCAACCTTCATGGCTGCTAATTTTATCGAGTACATAATAATTCTTTCCATCACTTTATCCGCGATGTCTGTGACCGTCGCGGGACATCGACGGGGTGAGCGCGTTCGGGACCCACGAGCCGTTCGTCTGAATCACGAACGAGAGTAACGACCCGACGTAGTGAAACAAAGGATTATTTACATCCATACGGAAGTATTCGGGTATGTACGAACGGCAGGGAGACCATATTCAAGACGAGCTCGACCGAATACTGGTTGCCCTGACCGGGCTCACGGGACTGACGGACGTCCCCGAGCGTCTCGACGTTACCGTTCCCGACGCTACTGCGACGGGAGACGCAGAAGGCGCGGCAAGTGATCTCGCAACGTTCGGGGAAAGGGTCAGATCGCTCTCTCCGTCTTCGAATCCTCCGGCCGAAGCGACCGTGGAGGCGTCTCGAACCCACCTTCAATCGGTTCTCGAAGAACGAGCTGCTACTATCGATCGACGACTGAAGACCGCTCGGAACGCAACTGTGGAACTGCGCCTCGATACGCTCGCCCGATCGTTCGACCTCTCGCGAACGCACCTCGACGCCATTCTCCTCGCGTTAGCGCCCGAGATTGACTGGAGCATCGCGGCCGTGTACGGCTCTCTGTGTGGGCTGGAACAATCAGTGATGCCACCGATAACCGTTCTCGAACAGATACTCGGCCGGATGGGCCACGGCTCGGCGCCCGGCGACGTCGCCCCGAAAGAAGCGCTCGCGGCGACCGGTCCGCTCTTCGATTACGGGCTACTCGTCAGGAACGTCGGAGCCCCCGCCACGCCCTCCAGTTTCGACACCGTCACCGTCGACGAGCGCATCGTCGACTACCTCAAGGGCGGCGACAGTCTCGACCACGCACTCGTCGATATCGTCTCCATCGACCACCCCGACCGCTCCCTCTCGGACCTCGTCTTCGACGACGAGACGGCCGACACCATCGGCGCCGTTCGTGACCGCTCCGCCGCGGCCGACGTACCCACCATATTTCACTTCTCCGGCGAGGACGGCACCGGCGACGACCGCCTCCCCGCAGCGCTCACCGACGCCGACACGCCGATTCTCTGTGCCGACGCCGCGGACATCGTCGAGGACGACGACCTGTGCACCCGCCTCGTCCGCGAGGCCGCCCTGCAGGACGCGACGATCCACCTCACCGGCCTCGAACGCGTCACCGACCGGACGGAGACTCCCGCGGTCGGCCTCGGCGAAGACGGCGGTGTCGCCATGCCCGATCCCGACGCGCCCACCGTCGACTCGATCGTCGAGCGGTTCGACGACGCGCCCGGCGACGTCTTCCTCTCCCACACGGAAGAGTGGAAACCCGACGTCGATCTCACCGACCACCGCGTCGAGACCGTCTACTGTCCGTTCCCCGAGTACGACACTCGACTCGAAATCTGGCAGGGGTTCGCCGACGAGGTCGCCGAGTCCTACCTGATCGAGACCGTCGCGACCAACTTCCGGCTCCCCCAGCGCGACATCCGGCGGGCGGTGAAGACGGCACGGTACCTCTGTCGCACCGACGGCGACGCCGCCGATATCGGGGACGGTCCCGTCGATATCGAAGGCGATTCCGTCGACCCGGACGCCATCGACGACAGCTCCGCTGACCCGGACGAATTGGGCGGTGGTGGCGCCCGGGCCGCCTTCGCCCCCGTCGACGGCGCTCTCGAACGCGAGCACCTCTACGAGGCCTGCAAGCGCTACTCCGCGTCCAATCTCGAAGCCCTCGCCGACCGGATGGAGCCCGGATACGAGCTGGACGACCTCTACCTCAACGACAAACCGAAGACCCACCTCCGGGAGCTCTGTGGCCACCTCCAGTACCGCGGCGCGGTCACCAGCGAGTGGGGCTTCGGCGAGCCCGGCAGCCGCGGCGACGGCGTCGTCGCGCTGTTCTACGGCCAGCCCGGCACCGGGAAGACCATGGCCGCCGAAGTCATCGCCAACGAGACCGGCCTCGATCTCTACCGCGTGGACCTCGCCCAGATCGTCGACAAGTACATCGGCGAGACCGAGAGCCAGCTCGCCGCCCTCCTGGACGAGGCCGAGCGCTCCAACGCCATCCTCCTGTTCGACGAGGCCGACTCCCTGTTCGGCGAGCGAACCGACGTCGGCGACGCCACCGACCGCCACGCCAACAACGTCACCAACTTCCTCTTACAACGACTGGAATCGTTCGACGGCATCGCCCTCCTCACGACGAACAAGCGCGGCGGTATCGACGCGGCGTTCAAGCGTCGCATCGCCCACTCCATCCGCTTCGACGTCCCCCAGGAGGACCTGCGGCGGCGCCTCTGGCGCGAGAGCTTCCCCGACGAAGCCAACGTCGACACCGACTCCTTCGACTTCGACTTCCTCGGGATGAAGACCCTCACGCCCGCTATCATCCGCAAGGTCGCCAAGTACGCCGCCTACATCGCCGCGACCGAGGCCCACGACGGCCAACCGCTCGACGGCGAGGCCACCTCACTGGAAGACGTCACGATCACCTTCGACCACGCCCTCCTCGGCCTGCAGTACGCCAGCGAGGCCGGCGGCGTCGCCCTCCGTGACGACGAGTTCTACTGGTACGAAGACCGCCTGCGCACCTACGAGACCAAACGCGTCAGCCGCGACTTCGACACCCGATTCCGACTGCGCTACCTCGACGGCGAAGGGCTCGAAGCGATGCCCGGCGTGGACGTCGCCGGCGAGGCTGAAGACGAACTCGACGGCGATGAGACGGGTAGTGATACCGACGGAGACCAAGAAACGGACGGTGACGCCGGTCGGGAAGTCGAATACAACCCGGAAGCGGAACCCCCTGACGAGTCAGCAGCCGACGCATCGAGGGCCACCGACACAAACGAAACCGACGCCGATGGCCACCCAACTGAAGACGAGAAACGGGGTACCGGCGCACGTACACCCGCCCCCGACCTCGATCCCGAAGCCATCGTCCACCACTTCTACGATCGTATCCGGGCCAAAGACGTCGACGGGCTGGCCGCGCTCTACCACACCGACGCCCTGGTCGACGTCCTCACGCTCCAGGACGTCGTCGCCATGACCCGCTCGAACGTCGAACTCGACGGCTCGATCGACCGCCTCGTCGACGAGGACGACCGCGTCGTCCTCGAGTTCGTCGAAGCCTCGAACGTCCACGAACTCACCACCGAGATCGAGTGCCGGCCCGACGACGCCGGCCGGTGGCGCCTCTACGCCATCAGACAGGACGAGCCGCCAGAGGCCGCTTGAGAAAACAGGCCGGCAGACGACTGGGACCGACCGGTCCTAGCCTCGAAGTCGCTCGACGGCGGAGACGGTCGGTGCCACCACGAACTCGCGAACGACGTACCGGCGTCGCGGGTTGCGTCGGATCCAGTCTGCGATCGGCGGACTCGTTCGATAGTACGCGGTGATCGCGACGCGGCCGAGCGCGTTCGCCGCGAGCACCTCGTCTCTGAACGCCCGGAGAACGTCGATCTCCTGGGCGCGGGGCGTGTCGTACGCCGCCGTCGCGATGAAACACGGGTCGACGGCGGTGACCGTCACGCTGTCCCGGTCGTCGGCGCTCCGCACGGTGATCTCGACCGCGCCCGACACCTCGGCCGCCGGAATCGTGAACGTCACCGCCGTCTCCGTCCCGGGTTCGAGCGTCACAGTCCGTGCGTCCGCGACGGGCGAGACGAGTTCGATCGGCTCCGTCTCTCGAGCGGTAGGAGAAACTCCATCGCGTGGACAGAACGGGCCCACGCGCTCGCCCTCGACCCAATTCATTCCGGAGGCGCTCACGGAGTCGGCCGCGGACGGATCGGGAGACTGGAGGGGTGTCGCTCGTCATCGACCGATGTCGGGGGGAGCGATGTCGGGCGGGGAACGCGCGATCCCCGTCGCCAGGGACGGCTGAGGCCAGAAACGATAAACGGTGTCGATCCAACGTAGGGCTGTGAAATTCGCCACCGGCAGTTCGGCCCCCACCCAGCCGGTGGCGGTCGTCGCCATCCACGCACTGGGCGTCGTGCTCACGGCCGGTGTGATCGTGGAGACGCTCGTACTGGCGCTCCTCGGGTCCGACGTCCAGTTCGGAGAGCTCTACCTCGCCGGAATGCTCTCGATGCTCCCGTTTCTCGCCTGGTTGCTGTACGCTCCGCGGCGGCTCGACCGGGCAGATGTCCGCCCGGCCCGGTACCCGCGGATCGGTCGCTGGGTGCTCGGCGGCATCGTGTCGTTCGTGCTCATCAACGCCGCGTTGATCGCGGCGATACCGCCGGGGAAGGTGGCGCTCGTCGTCGGCTGGGTCCGCTGGGCGATCGTCATCGGCGCGAGCGTCGGGCTGTTGATCGGGGTCATCGAAGCCAGGGCGGTCGAGCGCGCGCGGCGCGCCGAGCGAACGGCGGTGCGCGCCGAACAACTGAAAGAACAGCGCGACCTGCTCGATTACCTGAACAGCATCCTGCGACACGAGGTCCTGAACACGGCGGCGATCGTCGACGGCTACGCGACGCGGCTCATGGACGAGGGCGCAACGCTCGACGACGAGGAACGAGAGTGGGCGCGCGTGATCCACGCCGAGGCGGACGATCTCACGAACGTCATCGACGACGTCCAGGTGTTACTGCGGACAGCCTCGGGCGACCACGAACTGTACCCCGTCGATCTCGCGGACCTCCTTCGATCGGAGGTGGCGGCGCTCGAACGGTCACAGGAGCGTGTCACGATCGAGAGCGACATTCCGTCGTCGGTGTACGTCCGCGCGGACGCGCTGCTGTCCCGCGTGTTCGGAAACATCCTCGCGAACGCGGTCGAGCACACCGACGATCCGGACCCGTGGGTCGGGGTCACCGTCACCCGGGACGAGGGGACGGTCCGCGTCGACGTCGAAGACGACGGTCCCGGGATCGCACCCGACGAGCGCGAGACGATCTTCGATCGGGGGCGCGGCCACGCCGACACGCACGGTCTCGGCCTCTACCTCGTCGAGAAACTCGTCACGGCCTACGACGGGGACGTGTATCTCGCCGAGACGGGGCCCGGCGGGAGTCGGTTCACCGTGGAGCTGCCGCGCAGCCAGCCACCAGCCGACGCGCCGGCCAGAGAGACCGACGGTGCCCCGTCGACGGGGTGACCGCACGGTGGCGGCGCACCCATCGCGAGGGGTCCGGAGTCGGCGAGGAGGCGTCCATACGGCCGAAAAACAGCGCGTTATCGCGCCGCGCGGGCGCGTTCCGCCTCGATATCGGCGCGGTGACGGTAGCGCCGGGTCGCGACGGCGACCATCACCAGGCCGGCGAGGCCGACGAGGAGGTAGATCGCGGCTTCGATGGCGGGCATCGAGCCGAAGACGAGGTCGACGACGTTCAGGTTGGTGCCGACGAACTCGGTGAGGCCGACGAGGCCCCAGTTGAGCGCGCCGATCGTGACGAGGACCAGCGTGAGCGATTCGAGCCAGCCGAAGCGGGACGACGGTTCTGTGGACATTGGTATCACCGTGCATAGATAGGTCGCCGGAGGAGATAACCCGGTCGCCAGGACGTACTGACAGTCCCAGTCGCCGGTCAGTCCGACGATCGCACCCGACCATCGACCAGTCCGTCACTCTGACTCGTCTATCAATAAGTCTGGTCCGTCGCACCCGACCATCGACCAGCCCGACGTGTCGCACCCGACAACACGGGAGGGTGAAATCCGCGGCGTCTCTCCCGGAGCGTGCCGCTCGCCGAAACACTGACGTAGCTCGGAGAGCGAGGTGAAAGTGATGGAACGGGACCCCGACGAGGGGATGCTTGGCTGGGACGAGACGGTCTTTCGAACCGAGTCCGTCTTCGAGATCGACTACGTCCCGGAGACGTTCAAGCACCGCGACTCGCAGATGCAGAGTCTGACGTACGCGCTACGTCCGGCCGTCCGCGGATCGCGCCCACTCAACGTCCTCGTCAGGGGACCGCCGGGGACGGGAAAGACGACCGCGATCCAGCGTCTCTACGACGAGATCGGCGCCGAGACTCGGGACGTACGGACGATCCGGGTCAACTGCCAGGTCAACTCGACGCGCTATGCCGTCTTCTCACGACTGTTCGAGGGCACGTTCGACTACGAGCCGCCGTCCTCTGGCATCTCGTTCAAGAAACTCTTCGGCCAGATCGCAGAACAGCTCGTCGAGGACGACCGCGTACTCGTCGTCGCGCTGGACGACGTCAACTACCTCTTCTACGAGAACGAGGCCTCCGACACGCTGTACTCGCTGTTGCGCGCCCACGAGGAACACGCCGGGGCGAAGATCGGCGTCATCCTCGTCTCCTCCGATCCGACGCTCGACGTCGTCGACGAACTCGACCCGCGCGTCCAGAGCGTCTTCCGCCCGGAGGACGTCTACTTCCCCGTCTACGACGAGCGCGAGATCGTCGACATCCTCCGCGAGCGTGTCGAGCGTGGGTTCAACGACGGCGTCGTCACCGCACCGATCCTCGACCGCGTGGCCGAGCTCACCGCAGACAGCGGCGACCTCCGGGTCGGCATCGACCTCTTCAAACGCGCCGGCCTGAACGCCGAGATGCGCGGCTCGAAGACGATCTCCGTCGAGGACGTCGAGTCGGCCTTCGAGACCTCGAAGTACATCAGCCTCTCGCGGAGTCTGCAGGGCCTCTCCGACTCCGAGGCGGCGCTCGTGCGCGTCATCGCCGAGCACGACGGCGATCAAGCGGGCGACGTCTACGAGGCCTTCCACGAGGAGACCGACCTGGGCTACACCCGCTACTCGGAGATCGTCAACAAACTCGACCAGTTAGACCTCATCGACGCCGACTACGCCGAGATCGAGGGTCGCGGCCGCTCGCGTTCGCTCTCGCTGTCGTACGAGACCGACGCCGTGCTGGATCGGTTAGAGTGATCGCCAGTTACGACAGATTATTGAAAGAGTGCGTGCCACGATGGAGCATGCGACGTAGACACACGCTCGTCGCCGGAGGGGTAGCCCTCACGGGCCTGTTGAGCGGCTGTAGTGAGGATGGAGAGTATCCGTCGGAGACCAACGACACGCCGACAGCCACCGTGAGCGGTTCCACACCCGATTCCGGTCAGTTTGCGTTTCCCGAACATCGATTCGTGAACAATAGCGGCTATGGCGAGGCCTTCGTCACCGGTCAGGTAACGACCGAAGACACGGCCACCGATGGCAAAGTTCTCGTTCGGGTCACGTTTCGCAACGAGTCGGGAGCGAAACTCACCACGGAGACGGACGGTGTTGGCGCGATCGACGCTGGAGAGGTTAAAATCTTCAAGATATACGTCCCGCAGGATATGAAAGGCGACGCTGTCGCCGCCTACAACCTGTCGACGACACCCCTCGAATAAGATGAGAGGGACGTCGACGGGGCGAAGAACACAGGAGTGACGCAGTGCGGTCCGAGCCCCGGTCCCGACGGATCTCGTGAACCGGGTCGTACGTCATCCCTTCGATCGGTAGGCGGCCCATACGGGATCGCCCGACACTCATCGTCGAGCGATTCTACGCCGTACGTTCATGCCGATATATTCCGGGGACCGCCGTCGCCGAGCGTGCAATGTCCCCAACGAGACGAACCGCGATCAAAGGCACCGCCGTCGTCGGCGGGCTCACAGCCATTCCAGGTGCCGTCTACGCCACCGGAGAGCACGACGACGACGATCGAGAGACGAAAGACGACGGATCCGAACCGTCGGCGGCTCCCGAAGCCGCCGTTCGCGTCGCGCACCTCTCGCCCGACGCCCCCGCAGTCGACGTCTACCTCGCGGGCGACAAAGTGCTCGCCGACGTCGCGTACGGAACGATATCCCACTACCTGGGCGTCGACACCGGCACCTACAACGTCCGTATCACGGCCGCTGGCGACGCAGAAACGGTGGTCTTCGACGACGACGTCACGATCGGATCCGCGTACTACACCGTCGCGGCGATCGGCGAACTCGGGGCTGACACCTTCCAACCGCTGATCCTGACCGACGCTGGGTCGGCCCTGGTTCGCCTCGTCCACACCGCGCCCGACGCGCCAGCCGTCGACGTCTACGCCGGCGACGCCGCGCTCTTCCGGAACGTCGCCTTCGGCGAGGCCTCGGATTACGTCGCCGTTCCGGCGGGCGACTACGACCTCGCCGTCCGACCGGCCGGAGACGCCGAGACGACCGTCGCGACCGTCACGGCGAGCGTCGAGCGAGGAACGGCCTACTCCGCGTTCGCGATCGGGTACCTCGAACCGCCGAGCGACACCGACGGACGTGACTTCGCGGTCGAGTTCGCGGTCGACGGGCCGATGGCCGGCGACTGCTAGCGCCGCGCTGCGGCCCACCGAACGATTGCGAGAGTGACGTCGGATCGAACCCGACGACCTCGAATCGGTCCTGGCGGCACCCGATCGAACCCGACGACCTCGAATCGGTCCTGGCGCCGTCGGATCGGACCCGATGACCGTCACAGTTCCTATCATCCCCCATACACCTATACCACGTTGGACGTCGTAGGGAGTGTATGGGCGCGAAATCGGATGGAATCGGACGACGCGGATCCAGGCAGCGGACGAATCGACGACGTCTACTCAGGATGGGGACGATCCTGCTCGTCGGCCTCCTCATCGCCGGGACCGTGGCGCTTCCGGTGTCGGCGCAGACGGACGAGGCCGGCGGGTCGGTCGTCGTCGAGGAGGGAGAGACGGTCGAGAACGTGAACGCGTTCGCCGGGCACGTCGTCGTGCGGGGGACGGTGACCGGCGACGTCAGCGCGATGGCGGGGAACGTGCGGATAGCCGAGGGCGGGAGTGTCGAGGGAGACCTGCAAGCGTTCGCAGGGAACGTCGAGATCGCGGGAACGGTCGGCGGCGACGTCTCGGCGGCCGGCGGTAACCTCCTGATCGCCGACTCGGGGTCGATCGGCGAGGACCTGGAGGCCGGGGCGGGCACGGCGACGATCGACGGAGAGATCGGTGGCAACGCCGATATCGGTGCCGACACGATCACGCTGGGTGCGAACGCCAGCATCGGCGGCGATCTCTCCTACTCAGGCGACCTCCAGGGGAACCAGGACGCCGTCGCGGGATCGATCAGCGAGGACGCGTCGGTCGGGCCCGACGTCGGGCCGACCCTCGGACCGCTCGCATCCTGGCTCTTCGCCCTCTACGCGCTCGTCCTGAACCTGCTCCTGGGTGCCATCCTGCTCGCACTCTTCCCGCGCTTCTCGCGCCACGTCGCCGACCGGGTGTCCACCGCACCGCTCCGGTCCGGCCTCGTCGGCCTGGCCGTCCTGATCGTCGTCCCGATCTTGCTCGTGGCGATCGCGATCACGGTCGTCGGGATCCCGATCACGATCCTCGGCCTGTTCGTCTTCGCGCTTGTCTGCTGGATCGCGGTCGTCTACGGCTGGTTCGCCATCGCCGCCTGGGCCCTCTCCGCACTCGGCGTCGAGAGCGCGTGGCTCGCGCTCGTCGTCGGACTCGTCGGCGGCGCCCTGCTCTCGCAACTGCCCATCGTCGGCGGCCTCGTGACGTTCCTCGTCCTCCTGCTCGGGCTCGGCGCGCTGTCGATGGGACTCTACCGACATCGGCGGGGACGCCGCGAGTCGGGACCGAGACAGACCACGCTGGCGGGACCGGAGTGACGGACGGACACCGAATCGGACGACCGCGTCAGCGCTCTCCCAGCCCCGTCCGGTACGTCGAAAGCACCTCGATCGCCGCGGCTACATCGCCCTCGACGCCGGCATCGGCCTCTCGCTCGGCCTGGCGGAGCCGATTCAGGTAACCGTCGATCACGGCGTGGTCGACCGGCTGGTCACCGTTCGCGATCGCCTCTAGGTCGTCGGCGACAGCCCGAAGGTCGGTCGCAACCGATCCATCCGCGTCTCGTTCGGCGTCTCGAAGCCGGTCGCGTGCGCGCACTAATTCGTCCTCGTCCATCTCGCTCCGATCGTCGACGCCTGCGGGAAAAGCAGTTCGGGTGCCACTGACGTCCGAGCGGGCCGTCGATCGACCGCCGCGAACGGTCACTCCGATCTGACCAGCCGGGGCCCCTCGATCGGCTCGTCGCCGTCCCGGAGGACGGCCTCGTCACCGAACGTGACGGCGTCGCCGGTCTCGATCGTCTCGTCGGCGAGCTGTGCGACGAGAGAGACGTGCTCGAACGCGACGATTGCGAGCGGATTCGGCTGCCGAACGCCCGGCGGCGTGGCGTGGACGGTCGTCGTCGCGAGGACGCTGCCAGTCCCCAGCTCGTAGGTGTCCGCGTCGGCGGCGCCACAGGCCGGACAGCGCTGTCGGGTGTAGTACCAGCGATGGTCGCACGCGGTGCACACAAACGCACGGTCCGGGGGGACGGCGTCGCTCATGCTCCCTCCACGATCGTACAGATCGCGTTGTTGCCGAAGCCGGCGACGTTGAGCGCCAGACCGACCTCTGCGTTCGCGACGGGGTCCCGGTCGCCCGGTACGTCCCCGCGGAGCTGCCAGACGAGTTCGACGAGCTGAGAGATTCCGGTCGCCCCGAGTGGGTGGCCGCGAGCCTTGAGGCCGCCGCCGGGGTTGACGGGCAGGTCACCGTCCAGGTCGGTTTGCCCGTCGAGGGTCGCCCGCCAGGCGGTCCCGCGATCGACGAACCCGAGTTCCTCCAGTTCGAGCAACTCGAGGATGGTGAACGCGTCGTGAATGCAGGCCACGTCGATCTCGTCGTGGTCGACGCCGGCGGCGGTCATCGCCCGCGCGCCCGCGTCAGCGACGCTCGCGATCTCGAGGGGATCCGACCGCTCGGCGACCGCGTGCGTCCCCGTCGCGCCGGCGATACCGGCGACGCGGACCGGCCCCTCGTTGGCGTCGAGCACGAGTGCCGCGGCGCCGTCGCTGGTCGGGCAACAGTCGTACAGTCGCAGCGGTTCCGCGACCGGCGGCGACGTTCGTGCCTCCTCGCGGGTGATCCGCTTCTGGAACTGCGCGAAGGGGTTGTAGAGTGCGTTCCGGTGGTTCTTGACGGCGACGGCGGCGAGCGCGTCCGGATCTGCGTCGTAGACGTCGAGGTAGCGATCGGCCGCCAGGCCGGCGAACGACGGAAGCGTGACACCCTGGGCGTACTCACGGTCGTGGACGAGCCGACTGATGATCTCGGTCGTGTCGTCCCGATCCGATCGCGACATGATCTCGACGCCGACGACGAGCACGCGGTCCGCTCGGCCGGTGCGGATCGCGTCGACGCCGCGAAGGACGGCGCTGGCGCCGCTCGCGCTGGTGTTCTCGACGCGGTCGGCGACCGCCCCCTCGATGCCGAGGGCGCCACAGAGGGCGTTCTGGATGCCCGTGCGCGCTTCGAACGCTTCGGCCGCCATGTTGGCGACGTGCACCGAGTCGATCGAGTCGGGTTGGACATCCGCGTCGTCGATGGCTCGCCTGGCCGCTCGCTCGGCCAGCGCGACGCCACCGTCGCCGCTCTCGGATTCGAACGGCGTCATGCCGACGCCGGCGACGTGTGGGATGGCGGTCACGCGTCGTCACCCCGCTCACCGAACGCACCTCTCCGGGCGAGTTCGTCCAGGTCGCGGTCGTCGTAGCCGAGTGAGCCGAAGACGCTCCGGGTGTGCTCGCCGAGTTCCGGCGGCGGCGACTCGAACCCGCTCTCCGCGCGGCCGTACCGGATCGGGTGTTCGATCACCGGAATCTCGCCCCGGTCGGGGTCGTCGATCGTCCTCACCGTCCCCCGCGCCTCGGTCTGTTCGTTCGCCAGCGCGTCCTCGACCTCGAAGACGGGACCGGCGGGAACGCCGGCCTCGTCGACGAGGACCGTCATCCACTCGTCGGTGGTCCGCTCACGGAACGTCGCCTCGAGTTCGGTTTCGAGGGCGTCCATGTGCTCGACGCGGTCGGCGTTCGTCGCGAACCGGTCGTCGGTGGCGAGGTCGTCGCGGTCGAGCGCGACGCAGAGGCGGTCCCAGAGCCGGTCGTTGAGACACGCGACGTTCAGGTGCCCGTCGGCCGTCTCGAAGGTCTGGTACGGCGCGAGGACGGGATCCTTCGTTCCCATCCGGGTCGGCGACTCGCCGGCGAACGTCTTGCCGGCCTGCTTCGTGAGCCACGGGAGCACCGCGTCGAGCATGCCGAGTTCGAGGTACTCGCCCTCGCCGGTTCGTTCGCGCCGGAAGAGGGCGGTCACGACGCCGAACGCCGCCCACATACCCGTTATCAGGTCGGTCGTCGGGAGGCCGACTTTGACGGGCCGGCCGTCCGGTTCGCCGGTGACGCTCATGATTCCGCCCATCCCCTGGACGAGCAGGTCGTAGCCGGGTCGCTCGCGCCAGGGGCCGGTCTGGCCGAACGCCGAAATCGCACAGTAGATCACGTCGTCGGTGTGCGAGCGGATCGACTCCTCGTCGACGCCCAGACGCTCGGCCGTCCCGGGCCGGAAGTTCTGGAGGAAGACGTCGGCTTCGCCCGCGAGGTCGTACAGCGCCTCGAGTCCAGCGTCCGTCTTGAGGTCGAGTTCGACGCTCTTCTTCCCGTAGTTGACCGTCCAGTAGTACGGCGACTCGCCGTCGACGAACGGCGGACCCGAGTGGCGAATGTCGTCGCCGACGCCGGGCCGTTCGACTTTGATGACCTCCGCCCCCTGATTCGCGAGCATCAGCGAGCAGAACCCGCCCGTGACGAACGTCGACAGATCGATCACCGTCACGCCATCCAGTATGCGGCCACCGCCATCCATGTGATGGTTTGACGGTGCGTACAGCCGGGCAAAAGCGTTCCTATCAGGAGCGGAGGGCCGCTGGCGCGCGTCGTCTCACCACCCGATCCAACGTCCGACCGCGCGCCCGTCGAAACGACGGTGCTCCATTGCGCCGCTGCTCGTCCGTTCGACGGTCCCCATGGCGCCCGCGCGCTCGTCCGTTCGACGGTCCCGATCCGCCTCCGACCTCGTGCGTGTCGCTCAAGTGCGTCCGGACCCAGGCTAGCGTGATGAGTGAGACGCACTCGGGACCCCTCCAGCCCGACCGACCGGACGCCGACGCGCCGTTTCGGGTCGACGCCCCGTTCGACCCTGCGGGCGACCAGCCGGAAGCCATCGAGGGACTGGTCGAGGGGTACGAGTCCGGCGCCGACAAGCAGACGCTGTTGGGCGTGACCGGGTCGGGCAAGACCAACACCGTCTCCTGGACGGTCGAGCAGTTGGAGCAGCCCACCCTCGTCATCGCCCACAACAAGACGCTCGCCGCCCAGCTCTACGAGGAGTTTCGGAACCTCTTTCCGAACAACGCGGTCGAGTACTTCGTCTCCTACTACGACTACTACCAGCCCGAGGCCTACGTCGAGCAGACCGACACCTACATCGACAAGGACGCCTCGATCAACGACGAGATCGACCGCCTTCGCCACTCCGCCACCCGTTCGCTGTTGACGCGAGACGACGTGATCGTCGTCGCCTCGGTCTCGGCCATCTACGGCCTCGGTGACCCGCGGAACTACGAGGGGATGGCGATGCGCCTGGAGGTCGGCGACGAGATGGGGCGGGACGACCTCCTGAAGGGGCTGGTCGACCTGAACTACGAGCGAAACGACGTCGACTTCACGCAGGGCACGTTCCGCGTTCGCGGCGACACCCTCGAAATCTTCCCGATGTACGGCCGCTACGCCGTCCGCGTCGAGCTCTGGGGCGACGAGATCGACCGCATGGTGAAGGTCGACCCGCTCGAAGGCGAGGCCAAGGGCGAGCAGGAGGCCGTCCTCGTCCACCCGGCGGAGCACTACTCGATCCCCGAGTCCCAGCTCGAGCAAGCCATCGAGGAGATCCGCTCCGATCTCGACTCGCGCATCTCGTACTTCGAGCGCCAGGGCGACCTGGTCGCCGCCCAGCGCATCGAGGAGCGCACCACCTTCGACCTGGAGATGATGGAGGAGACGGGCTACTGCTCGGGCATCGAGAACTACTCGGTCTACTTCTCCGAGCGCGAGGTGGGCGACGCACCCTACACGCTACTCGATTACTTCCCCGACGACTTCCTGACCGTCATCGACGAGTCTCACCAGACGATCCCCCAGATCAAGGGCCAGTACGCCGGCGACAAGTCCCGCAAGGACTCGCTCGTCGAGAACGGCTTTCGCCTCCCGACGGCCTACGACAACCGCCCGTTCACGTTCGAGGAGTTCGAGGAACGGACCGACCGCACGCTCTACGTCTCCGCCACACCGAGTGACTACGAGCGCGAGACGTCCGACAACATCGTCGAGCAAATCGTCCGGCCCACCCACCTCGTCGACCCGAAGGTCGAAGTCGCCGACGCGACCGGCCAGGTCGACGACCTGATGGATCGCATCGACGAGCGCATCGATCGCGAGGAGCGCACCCTCGTCACGACGCTCACCAAGCGTATGGCGGAGGACCTCACGGAGTACCTCGAAGAGGCCGGCGTCGACGTCGCCTACATGCACGACGAGACCGACACCCTGGAGCGCCACGAGATCATCCGCTCCCTGCGCCTGGGCGAGATCGACGTCCTCGTCGGCATCAACCTCCTCCGGGAGGGCCTGGACATCCCCGAGGTCTCCCTCGTCGCCATCCTGGACGCCGATCAGGAGGGCTTCCTCCGCAGCGAGACCACGCTCGTCCAGACGATGGGGCGGGCCGCCCGGAACGTCAACGGTGAGGTCGTCCTCTACGCCGACTCCCCGTCGAACGCGATGGAATCGGCCATCGAGGAGACCCAGCGCCGTCGTGAGATCCAGCAGGCGTACAACGCAGAACACGGTTTCGAGCCGACCACGATCGAGAAGGAAGTCGGCGAGACGAATCTGCCGGGGAGCAAGACCGAGACGACGACGGTCTCCGGCCGCGAACTCTCGGACGACGAAGAGGCCGCACGCTACGTCGAAGAACTCGAAGACCGGATGGACGAGGCCGCGAGCAATCTGGAGTTCGAACTGGCCGCGGACATCCGCGACCGGATCATCGAGGTCCGCGAGGAGTTCGGGCTGGCAGGCCACGGCGACGACGAAGAAGGGATCGCGCCGCCAGCAGAGGAGTTCTAAGAACCGAACTTTTTCCCGCCGAACTTTTTACGCCTCGGGTGCGCAACGCGCACCGCGTGGCGGCTCTGCCGCCACGGATTCAGTTGCGGACAACGGCCCGCAACTCGCTCGGCGCAAAAACTTCGATGAAAAACACCGGAAGAGCAAGCTCTTCCGAGCCCTCACTCGCTTCGCTCGCGAGGAGGCCGCGAGCGCCGGCGGCGCTCGCGGATGCAACACTGTACTCGACCGCGACAGCCAGCCCATCACGGTTTCCTTCGAGCGGGGGAGGGTATCGTCGAGGAACGCGATTCTAACTCCGGGAACATCACGTCGATTAGAAGACTAGTGTTACTGCTTACCCACACACAGATTGCGAGAGTCGTCTTTACGCGGGGTCCAGCGAAGGGCTCGAGGATTGTGTGAGATTTGACGACAGGGAGGGATATTACTCGCGGCGACGACTCTCAGACATACCGAGGACGAGTTTGCGGACTGATGGTAGTGTATCGACACACTAGCCTTTTACCGACAGGGAGCCAATCGGGACGTATGAGCAGCGAGGGAGTCGACGCCGAAAGCAAGGTGTCGGGGAACCAGGCGAACATTCCCGCCCGAATTCGCCGTGAACTCGACATCGACGACGGCGACCACCTCCGGTGGCACCTCGAAGCCGACGGGAGCGTTCGGGTCGAGGTCGTCCAGCAGCGAGCGGGTACGTTCGCCGACTTCGACGGCTACGCCGGCGAGGAGACGACTGACGTGACGAACGACCACGACGCCTGGGGCGTGGACAGCGAGTAAATGCCCCGTGCACTCGTCGATACGTCGGTCCTCTACGCAGCGGCCTATCGAAAGGATGCCGCTCACGAGCCCGGGCTCCCGATACTCGCGGGCATCGACGATGGCTCGCTGCCGGAGGCGGTCGTCATCGACTACGTGCTCGCGGAGACGCTCAACGGCCTCGGGACTCACGCCGGCCACGACGCCGCCGTCGATCTCCTCGATCGGATCGAAGAAAACGCCCGCTTCCACATCGACTCGCTCAGTTCCGACGCTCTCGCGACGGGGAAAGCATTCTTCCGCCAATACGAACCGCTCTCTTTCTTCGACGCCTGTATCGTTGCGTACATGCAAACGGAGGGACTCGGCTACCTCTACGCGTTCGACGACGACTTCGATGTCGCCGAGGATGTCTACCGGCTCGAAACGGCGACGAACCCGTACGATCCGAACTGACGTCGACGATCAGATACGGACGGTCCTCACGCCACGCCGAAGCCGAACTCGGGCATGCCGAAGACGGGTTCCCAGAGGAAGAACAGCGCCACGCCGACGACGAGCGCCGGGAGGGCGTTGTAGATCGTCGCGACGATCGCGGCCTTCGGATCGATCGCGAGCAGCGGGAACAGCGCGTCGCCGTCCTGGGCGACGGCGTTGGACGCGAGCGCGGAGAACGGCAGGCCGCCCTCGGCGTAGACGCTGGCGAGCAGGATCTGCGGGCCGCAGCCGGGGATCAGGCCGACCGCGACGCCGCCGATCGGCGCGAGTACGCCGGCACCGGCAGCGATGGCGGAGACGTCGAGGCCCGTGAGGACGACGCCGTACTCGTAGGCGAGGAACGCGGCGAATACCCAGACGGTGACGAAGCTGGTCTCCATCGCCGCGTGGGTGGCTGTGTCGTAGAGCGACGAGAACGAGTCGCGGGCGCGAGCGACCTGCCCCTCGCCGACGTAGTGACGTCCGACGCCGTAGAGGTACAGCGAGAGCACAGCGCCCGCGAGCCCGAAGACGGTGAACGCTCCGTCGAAGCCCACGCCGACGGTCAGCGCGACCTCGGGGCCGCCACGAAGGAGGTACATCGTACCGAGGACGAGCCCGCCGGCGGCCGTCACCCACCAGGCCACGTGGGCGGCGTGAGAAAGCGGCGTGAGGATCTTCGAGGAGCGATCCGGACCGGCCTCGTGGGAGTGCGTCGGCGACCCGGACGGGTACTCGTGAGTCGGATTCGGCCCGACGCGGCTGTTGACGACGGTGCCTCCGTCGGTCGTCGCGGTGGGCGAAACGCGCGAGACGGCCGCGTCGACCCGGGCGACGCCGATACCGTACGAGTCGACGAGGTACCCCGTCGCCACCGAGGCGGCGAGGGCGATACCGTAGGCGTACAACGCGGCCTCGGGTGCCAGCGCCAGGATGACGAACGCAGAGTCGCCGGCCGTCGCGCCGAGCGTAGCAACGACGGTGCCGAAGCTGACCGACCCGCGGACGTACAGCGGCATGACGACGATCGCACCCCCACAACCGGGCGTCAGTCCGAGCAGCCCGCCGAAGAGCGGTTGCAACCGCTCGTTTTCCTCGAGCGCGCGGAGCAAGGCACCGTTCGTCCGATACTGGACCAGGCCGAACAGCAACACCGTGACCGCGACGAAGACGCTCACCTGGACGTAGCCGTCCCGGAGCGACGCGAAGAGGATCGACTGCAGGTCAGCCACGAGTATCACCTCGGTGGCGAGCGGGGTAGATTAGACGCATCTAATTCTCAGATTAGCATCGTGGCATAAATAAATTTCGTCAAGGGAGCCACAGTTCGGTCCCGGCACGCGCGACCGGCAACCGACTCGTCTGAATGTGAACGGAGCAGACCACGAAACCGAGCGGCTCCGGTACGAGATCCGGCGAACCCGGCAAAGCGTCCACGTCGATTCGTGTACGACGAAATCGACCGCGCGTTCGAACCCGACCGTGTGAAAGCGAAATCGACCGTGTGAAAGCGAAATCCGACACCACCGAGCGAGATGCAAGCGTAGCGCCGTCCGACAGGGACACCCTGATCGACTGAACGAACGGGCTGAACGAAAGCGGTTGACCGCCGCGACCGGCGTGATCCGAGCCGGTTTACTCGCACACGGGGACGATAATCGAGCGGAGCGGTTCGGCCGGCCTCAATCGTCACTCGGCGATTCCGTGGACCCGATGTCGACGAACGGTTGAGCGGACACGCCCTTGCGCTGGGCGTCCAGTTCCGAGAGCCCGTAGACGAGCGCGAGGAGCATCGCCCCACCGAGCGGGACGAGCAGGAACGGCGTCACGCCCGTGACCCCATACAGCAAATAGACGACCAGGGCGGCGGCGAGGACCGTTACCGCGTAGTAGATCTGCGTGCGGACGTGGTCGATGTGGTCGGAGCCGGCGAACGTCGACGAGAGGATGGTCGTATCGGAGATGGGCGAGCAGTGGTCGCCGAAGATGGAGCCGGAGAAGACGGCGCCGACGGCGACGGCCAGCAGCTCGGGCGACCCGTTGCCGATCTCGTAGGCGAGCGGGATCGCGATCGGCGTGATGATGGCCATCGTCCCCCAGGAGGTTCCGATGGAGAACGCGACGACCGCGGTCGTGAGCACGACGACGATCGGCAGCATCGTCGGCGTGATGAAGTCGGCCGTGAGCCCGGTCACGTACTCGCCGGTATTGAGCGCCCCCGCGACACTCCCGATCCCCCAGGCGAGCACGAGGATCGAGACGGCGGTGAGCATGATACCGAAGCCATCGAGGACGGTCTCCATGGACGTTTCGAGGTCGAAGGTACCGTCAGCCAGTCCCAGCACGAGCGCGGTGACCACCATCCCGAACGACCCCCAGACGAGCGCGCCCGTGAAGTCGACGTTGTTGAGGAAGTCCATGAGCACGTCGAGGTCGATGAGACCGAAGAGCACGTCGCCGTCCGAAAACAGGTCCAACGGCGCTGGGTCGATGGCATTGAATCCGGTGATAACCGCGCCGACGATGACGACCGTCACGAGTACGCCGATCGGCGCGAGAAACATTCGCAGTTTCGGGTCGTCGGGGATCGGCTCGCCGAGGTCCTCCTTCATACTCTGCAGCGGCGTCGCGTCTTCGCGCGTGAGGTTACCCGTTTGCTGGGCGCGCGTCTCCGCCGTGAGCATTTCCCCGAAGTCCCGGCGCGTGAGCACGACGATAAGTACCATCACGAGCGCGAGGAGACAGTACACGTTGAACGGGATCGACCAGAGGAAGGTGGCGAACGCCGACGGCGTCTCCCCCTCGATGTTTGCGTACTCCGTTCTGACGAGACTGACCTGGTAGGCGACCCAGCTCGATATGCCGAAGGTCGCGACGGGCGCCGCCGTCGAGTCGAGGATGTACGCGAGCTTCTCGCGGGACATCCGCATCTCGTCGGCGAGGTCCTTGACCGCCGAGCCGACGATGGCCGTGTTGGCGTAGTCGTCGAAGAACCACACAAGGCCGAGCAGCCAGGCGGCCACGCCGACGCGTCTGTGCGAGTCGACGCGGTTCGTCGCCGCGTTCGCGAGGGCGATCGGTCCGCCCAGGCGCCACATCAGTGCGATCCCGGCACCCAGCAGGAACGTGAACGTGACGATCTTGGCGTGGAACATGTCGTTGCCGAACGAGCCGATTATCCAGTCGAACGCCTCGACGACGGCGACGAACGGCACGGCGGCCCAGTCGACGAGCGTCTCGGCTCGTTCGGCCGCGAGGACCACGCCACCGGCCCAGACGCCGACGAACAACGACAGCAGCGCACGCCTGGTGACGATCGCCAGGGCGATCGCGAGCAGTGGTGGAACGAGCGACCACGCGCCGTACGCGGACGTGACAGTTGCTTCGGTCGTCATGGTTCGTTCGCCACACGTTGTCGAATAACATTATTCTGTGGGTCCGTTCATTCGACAGGCGTGGTCGTGATAGGGTCCCGTCCGACCCTCGTGTCGAGTTCAGCCGGGCCGAGACGAGCGACCAGTTGATCCGAAGGCCGAGACGAGATCCGAAAACGACACTGTGCGTGAAACGGAGCCGGCGACTGCTCTCGCGGTGTGGTAGCCGTACCGTCGTGACAGGGACGCCGCCGAAGATCGAAGCCGTCGCCACCGATTACTGGATCCACACTGGTCGGTGTCGGAGAGCGAACCCGCACGTCCGGTGAGAATCGATCGTCGTGCGCTCGGGGACGTGTACGTACGATTCGAGCGTCGATTCAGTCGTCACCGCCCGCCACTGATTCGACCGCCGAAACACGCTCCAGTCCGCGTTCGAGATCGGCCCGGAGGTCGTCGACGTCCTCTATCCCGACCGAGAGTCTGAGTAACGTGTCCGTGATTCCGATCGCCTCGCGCTGGGCGGGATCGAGCGGTTCGTGGGTCATCGCCGCGGGGAGTTCGATCAGCGACTCGACGCCGCCGAGGCTCACCGCGAGGGTGATCTCCGAGAGCGCGTCGAGGAAGGCGATCGCGTCGTCTTGCGTGCCCGCCAGTTCGAACGAGAGGACGCCGCCGTAGCCCGACTGCTGGCGGGACGCGAGGTCGTGCTGGGGATGCGATTCGAGGCCGGGATAGTGGACGGCCGAGACGGCGGGGTGCCCCTCGAGGAATTCCGCGAGTTCCATCGCGTTCGACTCGTGCTGGCGCATTCGCAGCGGGAGGGTCTTCACGCCGCGGAGGGTGAGGTAGCTGTCGAACGGCGAGAGCACGCCGCCGGCGGTGATCTGCTGGGTCAGTTCCAGCTCGTCGGCCAGCGCCGCGTCGTCCGTGATCACGGCGCCGCCGATCGAGTCGCTGTGCCCGTTGATGTACTTCGTCGTGCTGTGGGCGACGACGTCGGCGCCCAGGTCGAGGGGTTGCTGGAAGTAGGGGCTGAGGAAGGTGTTGTCGACTCCGACGAGCGCGCCGTGTTCGTGGGCCAGGTCGGCGATAGCGGAGACGTCGCAGAGGCGCATCAGCGGGTTCGTCGGCGTCTCGAGCCAGACGAGTGTCGTCCGGTCGTCGATCGCCGCGTCGACCGCGTCCGTGTCCGTCGCGTCGACGAACGTCACCTCGACGTCGAAGCGCCGGGCGAAGAGTTCCGTGAACATCCGCTTCGTGCCCGCGTAGAGGTCCTCGAACGCGACGAGACGGTCGCCGGGCGAAAGCACCGACAGCCCAACAGCCGCGATCGCGGCCGTGCCGGAGGCGAACGCCATCGCGTGCTCACCGCCTTCGAGTGCAGCGAGACGGTTCTCCAGGGTCCGCCGCGTCGGGTTCGAGAGGCGCCCGTAGAGGTACTGGCCCGCGTCGGGATCGACGTCGTCGAGACCCATCGACGGATCGAGTTCCTCGAGAGCGTAGGTGGACGCGAGGTGGATCGGAGAGACGGCGTCGCCGTACCCGCCCTCGTGGGCGAGCGCTTTCTCCCCCGCCGCCACGGCGCGGGTGTCGAACGCGGTCGACCGCTCGGAGTCGTGCATACGAGACACTCCGGTGCAGACCGTAATGAACTACCTGCAAAATTTGGTTATTCCGGAACGAGTATGTATTCGTTCGAGTTATCGGCGGCCCCGTGTTCGGCATCACCGACGGCGTCGACCCTGTCGGTACTCGACTGGAGACGAAAGGGGCGTATTTCGCCGTCGGATACGACATATCGACCTGCTACGCCTCGACCCGGAACCCCCGGTCGCGAAGCAGTTCCGGCACCCGGTCCCGGTGGTCACCCTGGAGTTCGATCGCGCCGTCGTCGACGGTTCCCCCGGTCCCCATCGCGCTCTTCAGATCCGAAGCGATGGACTGGACCTCGTCTGCGGGCAAGTCGAATCCCTCGACGATGGTGACGGGCTTGCCGTAGCGTCTGGACTCGGTCCGGATGGAGAGTACCTGTTCTGCGGTATCTAAGTCCCCGTGCGCGTCGAGTTCGTCGAGCAGGTCGTCGATCGAGTCGTCGTTTGCCACAGCGTAACACAGGTCGCGGATCGGCAAAGAGGTATGCACCCGTCGGTTCGCGAACCGATCGCGTGTAGCGGGTTCCACGTCGGGATCTCCTTCACAGCTGCGAATCGGCTCGCATCCAGAATTCCGGCCTCACAGACGCGACTTGACCGTCTCGGCGGTCTTCTCGCCGACGCCGTCGACGCTCGTCAGGTCCGCGAGGCTCGCCTCGCGGACGTTCTCGACGCTGCCGAAGCGGCCGAGGAGGCGCTTGCGCGTCTCGGGACCGATTCCCGGGACGTCGTCCAGCACCGTCGTCACCTCGTCGCGGATCGTCTGGTGGTACTGGACGGCGAAACGGTGGGCCTCGTCACGCACGCGCTGGAGGAGGTGCAAGTGCGGTGCGTCGCTGGGCCACGGGTGCTCGCGATCCGGTGTGATCACGCGCTCTTCGGACTTCGCGAGGCCGACCGCGGGGACGTCCCAGCCTTCCGCCTTCAAGGCCTCGCGCGCCGCCTCGAGTTGCCCTTTCCCGCCGTCGATCAGGAGGAGGTCCGGATCGGGTCGGTCGTCGCGACCCTCGACGGCGCGGGCCGCCCGCCAGGCGATCAGTCGGCGCATGTTCGCGTAGTCGTCGTTCTCGTCGTCGAGTTTCTTGCGGCGGTAGTCCGCCTTCTCGGCGCTCCCGCCGACGAAGGTGACGTCGCTCCCCACCGCGGCGGTGCCCTGGGCGTGGCTCACGTCGAACCCCTCGATCCGACGGGCGCTGTCGATTTCGAGCGCGTCGGCGAGCATGCCGCACTCGTCGCGACCGCCGACGTTCCGCCGGGCGTTCTTCAGCGCGAGGTCGATCAGTTTCGCTTCCCGGCCGGCACCGGGCACCCGGACGGCGACGCCCTCCGCATCGAGCCAGGCAGCGACCTCCGCGTCGCCGTGGCGCTCGGGGAGCAAGAGTGCATCCGGGAGGTCACGCTCGGCGTAGTGCTGGACGACGAACGCGGCGATCACGGTCGGGACACCGTCGTCCGCGCCGTAGGGAGCTGCGAGCGTGAAGCGGTCCCGGTCGACGAGCTTGCCACCCTCCGAGCGCAGTCGGGCGACCGTCGCCTCCTCGCCCTCGATGGCGACCCCGAGGACGTCGACCGTGTCCTCGCCGCCGTGGGCCTGAACGGCCTCGCCGCCCTCGCCGTGGAACCGCCGGACTGCCGCGAGGCGGTCTCGCAGGTTCGCCGCGCGCTCGAAGTTGTTCTCGGCGGCCGCCGCTTCCATCCCCGACTCGAGCGGATCGGCGAGGAGTCCCGTCTCACCCTCCAGAAATCGTCGGACGGGTCCGACGGCCTCACGGTACGCCGCTTCGGCAATTTCCCCGGTGCAGGGGGCGGTACAGAGGCCCATCTCGAAGTCGAGGCAGGGGCGCTCCCGGCCGCTGTACTTGTGATCGGAACAGCCGCGGATTCCGTACGTCTCGCGCAGGGCCTTCACGACCGTCTCGACCCGCGTCTTCTTGGTGTAGGGGCCGAACACCGTGGCCGACTCGTCGGGATCTCTCGTTATTTCGATTCGTGGCACGTCGTGGTCCGTGAGTTGGACCATCGGGTAGGACTTGTCGTCCTTGAGCCGGACGTTGTAGCGGGGCTGGTGGCGCTTGATGAGGTTCGCCTCGAGCAACAGCGCCTGGGTCTCCGTGTCCGTGACGGCCACGTCGATCGCGTCGGCCTCGCGGACCATCCGCGCGATACGCGCGCTTCGGGGGTCGGCGTAGGAGCGGACCCGCGAGCGGACGTCGACGGCCTTCCCGACGTACAGCGTCGTCTCTCCGTCTACAAACTGGTAGACGCCCGGCTCCATCGGGAGGTCACCGGCTCGCTCGCGAACCGACGTCGGCTGCATCGAACCCGGATAGGGCGTCGAACGGTTTCAGCGTAACGCGTCGTCCGTCACGGCGCGATCGTCGCCGTCGGGGGCCGGCGGGCGCTCGATCGCTCGCGCGAGCGCGTCGACGGCCCGCTCCGGTTCGTCGGGTGGCGGGACCGACAGATCGGCCGCGCCCGAGACGGCGACGACCAGTCGTTCGCGGCGACCCCTGAGATACCGGCCGAACGCGACGAGACCGGCGAGAATCGTCACGAGACCGACCAGCACGACGAGGCGACCGAGCGCGACGAGCACCGTCGAAAGCGTCGCGAGCGTCCCACCCACCGAACCGGCCATCGGTCCGGTCGCCTCGACCGTCGGGAGCAGGCCCGCGAAGTCCACCGAGACGCCGACGAACGCGACGAGCGTCCCGACCGTCGCGAGGGCGACGGCCCAGCCGAGCGAGCGGAGCGACTCCCGGGTCTCGGTCCGAACGGCGACGGCGTTCGGCCGATCGACGGCACGAAATCGCGGCCCGTCGGCCGATGGTGGGTGGAACGCGAGGACGCGGTGGCTGGTCACGACGAGTCCGTGCTCGCCGGCCGTCACGCGCTCTCTGATTCGTTCGCCGGCCAGCAGGAGTTCCTCGACGCGATCGCGCCAGGCCACCGCGTTCGGATCCGCTCGCTCCGGAGACCGACCGGCGACGCCGACACCGTCGCGACGGGGCATCGATGTGCACTTCGACTTCGGGGAGGAATAACGTCCCGGCCGTGCTGCCCGATAGGGGCGCCCTACTGGAAGCGGCTCGGATCTGATCCAGCCGACACGTTCACCACGCCGGCCGTCGAAGCGGCGGACGTGACCGAAGACGACGCGACGGCCGAGACAGGTGACGACGGGGACGGCGAGACCGTCCGTTGCTGGCTCGTCGAACGAACCTTCGACGACCGGAACCTCGTGACGCTCGTCTACGCGACGCCCGACGGTGACCGCTACCGGCGCAAAGAGCGGAGTGCCGCCAGTCTGGGTGGAGACGCCGCTGCGACGGCAGCGGTCGATCTCCCGACCGACGCACTCGAACCGGTGACCGACGCGGCGACACGCGAGCGATACGCGAGCGAAGCGGCCCGGGTCGCCGATTCGCACGAACCCGACGAACCGATCTGACTTGTCGGCCCCGGACGATTTGGCCCGTATCGCCACGGACAGGTCCGTATGGGAGGAAATTGGGATTCTTCTTTCGTAGACGATTGACAAAATATTTACCCGGACGTTGTGAACGGCCAGGTATGGTACCGCTCTCCATCGACGGCGTCTCCAAGCGTTACGGAAACGTCGTCGCCGTAGACGACCTCTCCCTGACGGTCGAACGGGGCGAGGTGTTCGGCTTCCTGGGCCCGAACGGCGCGGGAAAGTCGACGACGATCAACATGGTCCTCGACTTCGTCACCCCCACCGCGGGCGAGATTTCGGTCCTCGGAATGGACGCCCGGACCGAGAGCAAGGCGATTCGACGGCGGATCGGCGTGCTCCCGGAAGGCTATCAGACCTACGCCCGGCTGACGGGCCGTCAGCACCTCGAGTTCGCCATCGAGTCGAAGAACGCGGCCGACGACCCCGACGTCCTCCTCGAACGCGTCGGTCTCGACGCAGCGGACGCCGACCGTAAGGCCGGCGGCTACTCCAAGGGGATGTCCCAGCGACTCCTCCTCGCGATGGCGCTCGTCGGCGATCCCGACCTGCTGATCCTCGACGAACCGACCACCGGGCTCGACCCCAACGGGGCCCGCGAGATGCGCGAACTCGTCCGGGAGGAGGCAGATCGCGGCGCGACCGTGTTCTTCTCGAGTCACATCCTCGGGCAGGTCGAAGCGGTCTGCGACCGTGTCGGCATCGTCCGTGAGGGGCACCTGGTCGCCGAAGACACGATCGAGGGACTGCGCGACTCGGTCTCCGGCGGCGAGACGCTCCGAATCAAGGTCGACCGGCCCGATCAGGACGCACTCGACGCCGTCAGGCGCGTCGACGGCGTACACAGCGCCGAACCGGACGGCTCCGCAGCGGTCCCGACGGTAGTCGTCTCGACGAGCGGGTCGAAGACCGCAGTGCTCTCCGCGCTCGAAGACGCCGGACTCGTCGTCGAGGACTTCTCGACCGAGGAGGCATCCCTGGAAGAGGTCTTCCGCGCGTACACGACCGAGAAGGCGGAGGTGACGGCATGAGTACCGTCGCCGTCGCGAAGAAGGACGTCATGGACGGCATCCGCTCGAAGCTGCTCTGGGGGCTGATGGTGCTGTTCGTCCTCAGCGTCGGGGGAATCTCGTGGCTGTTTGCAGGGGGCGAAACATCGGGAGCTCCGACCGACCTCGAGGTCACGCTCCTCTTCGCCATCTCGGCGTTGCCGGCGATATTCTTCCTGATACCCATCACCGGACTGGTCGTCAGTGTCAAATCGATCGTCCGCGAGCGTGAGCTGGGTAGTATCAAGATCCTGCTCTCGTTGCCACACAGCCGGTTCGAAGTGCTCTTCGGGAAGTTCCTCGGCAGGTCGCTCCTCCTGACAGTGGCGATCCTCGTCGGCTTCGTCCCCGGGGCGGCCATCCTGTCCACGCAGTTCGGCACCGTCCCGGGCCAGGAACTGGCCGGGTTGACGGTCATGACGGTGCTGTTCGGTATCGTGTTCGTTGCCGTCGGGATCGGGCTGTCAGCCCTCGTCACCACTGAGACGCGAGCGACCGTCGGCGGCGTGATCGTCTTCATCCTGCTGTACACGTGGTCGGGGATCGTCACCTCGATCAACGGTCGGTTGGATCTCCTCTCCGGAGACGCCCTGCTGTTCGTCCAGCGGTTCCACCTGTTCACCGTCTTTCAGGATACGCTGCTCGCGCTGCTCTCGATCGTCCACGACGAGGTCCCGAACGCCTCGAGCGCAGTGCTGGGCCAGCGGGCGCTTTCGAATCCGGAGGGGATTGGTACGGTGAGCGAACCGTTCTACCTCCAGCACTGGTTCGCGTTCGTCATCCTCGCGCTCTGGATCGTCGTCCCGCTCGCGATCGGTTACTGGCGCTTCGAGCGCGCCGACCTCTGAGACGGCCTGAACCCACACGACTGACGTTCCACCTCTCTCCCGATCGTCTCGCCGTACGACGATCACGGGACGTATCGACCCCCAACCCGTGCCCAGACCACCAGCAGACTCGGCAGGACGAACACGCTGGCGAGAACGGCGTACACGATCGTCAGCGCGGTGATGAGCCCGAACGACTGGAGGAAAGGCAAGATCGCGACGAGCAAGACGGCGAACCCGCTCGCGGTCGTCGCCGCACTCGAGAGCAAGGCGCCGCCGGTGCCGGTGACGGTCTCTCGAAGCGCCGCGGCGGTCGTGTCCGCCTCCGCGAGTTCCTGGACGAACCGTTCGCTGACGTGGAGGCTGTAGTCCACGCCGAGGCCGATCGTGAGGCCGGTGATCATGCCGGTGACGATGTTGAAGGGGATGTCGAGCAGTGCCATCGTCCCGAGCACCCACGTCAGGGTGGCCGCGACGGGGAGGATGGTGACGACGCCGAGGGAGGCGCTTCCCTCGGTGAGGCGGTAGGCGACCGCGAGGACGATCATGACGGCCGCCAGCGCGACGAGCAGGCTCGTGATCGCCGTCTCCGCGAGCTGGTCGGCCGTGATTCGGTTGACGACGACGTCGCCCGTCGCGATCGCGGTGACGCCTGCGTGGTCCGCGGCGGCGCCGTCACCGGCTGCGTCGGAACCGTCGGAGTCCGCCCCGACCCCATCGGGATCCGTGGCGCTCCCATCGTGCGCTGCCTCGGCGGCGACCGCGTCCAATTCCTCGTGGACGACCGCATCGTCGACGCTCCCGTCGACGGTCACGACCATCCGGAGCGCCTCGTAGGACCCGTCTTCGCGGTGGACGACGTTCGAGGCGTCGTCGGGCGCGACCCGGAAGAGCTCGTCGTAGACACCGGTCACGTTCCGGTCCGGAACGCCGTCGCCGTCCGTGTCGGCGGCCGACAGCGTCGCCGCGAACGACGGGTTCTCGGCCGCGACGCGGTCCATCACCGTGATCGGGTCGGTGACCGCCGGCTCGCCGTCGGCGTAGGTCTCGGTCGCGCTCGCATCGCCGGCGGTGGCCCGCGCCGCGTCGAGACGATCCAGCGTCGCGGGGTCGGTGACGTCGCCCCTGAGAAGGATCGAAGCCGTCGTGTCTCGCCTGACGAAGTCCGCCTCGAGCGTGTCGATCGCCCGCTCGGCCGTGTAGGTCCCGGGTGCGACGGGTTCGGGCAGGTCTTTCAGCCAGTCGTCGGGGTCTTCGGCCAGAAAGTCGGATTGCTCGAAGCTGGCGTCGACCGTCGTCGCGCCGTAGGCGCCGACGCCGCTGACGACGAGTGCGACGACGATGACGGCTGCGGGTGCCCACGCGGCGAGCGTCGCCCCGACGCCGAGGAGGCGGTTGATCGGTCCGCGACCCGTGCCGACCGCCGGGTGCGCGCGATCGACGCCGCGAGCTTCCAGGAACGCGTCGAGTTCGACCTTCAGCGCGGGGACGAGGAGGCCGAAGACCGCCAGCGTGGCCACGATGCCGATCGCGCTGACGAGGCCGAGATCCCGGAAGATGCCCAGCGGGCTCGTCAGGTTCGAGAGGAAGCCGATGACGGTGGTGATCGTCACGTAGACGAGGGCGACGCCGACGCTGCCGAGCGCGACGGCCATCGCGCGACTGGGTGCGGACTCGTCGGCGGCTCGGGCCTCGCGATAGCGCATGACGACGTGGAGGCCGTAGTCGATCGAGAGCCCGATCAGCAAGACGAGCACGACGACGAACGGCTGACTGAACGGGATGCCGGCCCAGCCCATCGCGCCGAACGTCCAGACGAGGACGAGCGCGACCCCGGCGAGCCCGAGCAGGATGTCGAGGAGATCCCGGTAGACGACCACGAGGACGACCAGGACGAAGGCGATGGCGAGCGGTCCCACGAGCGTCACGCTGTCGACCATCGAGTCGGTGATCTCCGTGGAGACGATCCCGTCGCCGTAGACGAGCACGGACATCGAGCCGTCGTCCGGCGCGAGGTCCTGCATGGCCGTCTGGGACGCTTCGATCTCGTCCGGTGCGTCACCCGGGGCGAACGAGGCGCCGGGCGACTCCTGCGTGACCACCAGCAGTGTCGCGTTCGTCTCGGTCGATCCCGGCTCGTAGTAGTCGGGCAGGAGTGTGAGCGCCTGCGACGATCGATTTCCGTCACCGGCGAGGACGTCTCCCACGAACCGTTCGACCTCGTCGTCGGAGCGCGACCGGAGTGCGTCGATCTGGGCGTCGATGTTGGGCGCTCGCTCACCGTCTGCCGGAGTCGCACTCCCGTCGGACGGTGCCGTTCCGTCCCGCGTCTCGTTCGCATCAGACGGCGTCGTTCCGTTCTGCGTCGCGTTCGCCCGCTCACGGTCCTCACGGATCGCCGCGGTCGCGACCAGGCTCGCCACGCTCCGGGTCTCGACGAGCGTCTCGTCGACCGTTTCGTCGTCTCGCAGGGCGCGTTCGTACTCGAGCACGGCGACGAGCGTCTCACGATCCAGGACGTTCTCGTCCTGTATGACGACCTGCGCGGTCGTGGTTTCGGCCCCATCGGCGGAGAAGTTCGCGTCGACGTAGTCCGCGGCATCGGCCGCCGCCGCGTCCGTCTGGAACTGATCGAGCGACGTCGAGCGCTCGACCATCGGCACGCCGGCGCCAACGACGGCCGAGGCGACCAGCATGACCACGACGACCAGGCGTGCGTTGTCGGCGACGAAACGCGCGATTCCCGCCGTCATCTGGCGCTCACCCGGCGAGTGGTGACCACGTCGCGTCGCGACAGCCGCGATGGCCCCAACCGATCGGAACCGTCTTCCAGCCCCAATCGATCGGTATCGTCTTTCAGTCCCAACCGATCCGAGCGATCTTTCGGCCCCAACCGATCGGAGCCATCTTTCAGCCCCGGTCTCGGTGCCGTGCCGTCCGGCTGTGAAACGAGTGTTCCCATTACCGCCGCGTAGGGGTGGCGTCCGGGTAGCCGAACGGGCGAACGTTCGAGGGTGGTACGAATATATTCGAAGGTGGCGTTATTCTTCGCCGGGCCATACGATCGCACACGAAATGCCCCACGCGAAGCTGACGATCGATATTCCCGCCCACACCTGGATCGGTGAACTTTCGAGACAGCACCCGGCGACGGTCTTCCAGGTCGTCACCGGAACGCCGGGTGACGATGTCGGGATCGGCCTCGTCCGCCTCGTCGCGAGCGACCCGCTTCCGATCATCACCGAGATACAGGCCCGCGAGACGGTCGAACGGCTCGAACTCCTCTGGAAGCACGACGACGAGGCGCTCCTCCAGGTCGAAACGACGAATCCGCTTCCCCTCTTGCCCGTCTGGCGTGCCGGCGTGCCGCTCGAGATGCCGTTCGACATCCAGGATGGACGGGCGACGTGGGAGGTGACGACCTCACAGAGCCGGCTCTCGGCGCTCCGGACACAACTGGAGGATCTCGGCATCGGGTTCACCATCGACCACGTCCGCGAGATCGACGCGAGCCAGGCCGACCGGTTGCTCACCGACCGCCAGCGAGCGGTGCTCCGGGAGGCGGTCGAGGCGGGCTACTACCGGACGCCGCGCGAAGCGACGCTGGGCGACGTCGCCGACCGACTCGGGGTCGCCAACTCGACGGCCAGCGACGTGCTCCACCGCGCGGAGGATCACGTCATCCACTGGTTCGCCGAGGAACACATGTCGGGCTGACGAGCCGTTCACCGGGCCTGGCACGGCCGGGTCCGGGCCGTCCTCGCCGACGACGGGTTGTTCGAACTCGAGACGGACGTCGAAGACTGAGAGCGGCAGCGAGAGTTATCTCAACATAGCGACCCAAAGGGCAATATATCTCGCCCTCATCTAGTCGGTGATGCCCGAAGACGCGCCGCTGGACGTGAACGAGCGGGTCGAAGCCGAGTGGGTCGAGGAGACGACGCCATTCGAGCGCGTTCGCGAGGTCATGAAGCGGACGTACGACCCACAGCCCGTCAGCGACATCGCGTCGCGTGCTCGCACCAGCGAGAACACGGCACGAAAGCACCTCGACCAGCTCGCTGGAGAGGGGTTCGTCGTCGAAACCGCCATTCCCGACGAGCGGGGCGCGTGCTACGAACGCTCCAGCGAGTCGCTCGTCCTCGAACAGGCCAATCGCATCCGTGCGGAGGTGGACACGGCCACCCTGACGACGCGTGTCGCCGAGATGCAGCAGACGGTCCAGACGTACCGCGAGGAGTTCGACGCAGAGTCGCCGGAAGATGCGGTCCTCTCGAATAGCGGGATCGATACTGAAACCGTCCAGGCGTGGCAGACGACGCGTCGAAACCTGAGCTTCGCCAGGGTCGCGCTCGCGGTGTCCGCCGCCGAGGAGGACCTTCACGCGTCACAGGTGCCGTGAATGTCGGCAGGCGACGACACGCCAGAGCGCACAACGGAATCGCACTCGACCCGCGGACCGATCGATAGCCCGTCGCTCTACGATTTTCGAGTCGCGTTCGAGCGACTGGAGCCGCTGGCGACGGGTGAACTGGACGACCCGGTCGACCCGACGGTGTTGCGGATTCGCCTGTCCGACGGCGTCGGCACGGCCGAGTCCGCCTGGTTGGACGTCAGGTGGACCTCGGTCGGTGACTACAACGTCCACTACACGGACGCCGAGGGGAGAAATCTTCGATGGGACGTCCATCCGCACGACTTTCCGCGGCCGACGGACGTCCGTCACTTCCACCCGCCGCCGACCGCGTCGAACGTACCCGCGGACGTGGAACCGTCCTGCATAGCGGTCTCCGAGGTCGTCCTCGTCGCCAGAGCGGTGCACACCTGCTGGCGACTGGCGTACGACCGCGGCGATTTCGACGGGTGTAACGCCGTAGACGATCCGCCGTGAGCGGTTCGTCTCGAGCGATACTGACCCTCGCCCTACTTTCGATGCCGTGCTCACCTCTTCGAACTCGTGCTCACCTCTTCGACGCCCGTCGATCCCGTCGGCGGCCGTCTCGACGGTCGTGTGCTCGATCCTGCGATCTCGATCTACGCGACCTCGATGCCATTCTCTGCGAGTAGCTCCCGAAATCCTGCCTCGTCGATCACCGGGACGTCGTTCGCCTCGGCGTCGGTCTGCTTCGACGCGCCGGCGTTCTCGCCGGCAACCAGGTAGTCCGTGTTGCCGGAGACGCTGCTCGTCGCGTTCGCACCGTGGGCCTCGACGAGCTCCTGCGCATCGCCGCGCGTCCAGGCATCGAGTGCCCCGGTGAAGACGAACGTGAGCCCGTCGAGTTCGTCGCTGCCGGTTTCGATCTCCGCGTCCTGTGGCGAGACGTGTTCGAGTAGTTGCTCGACGACGGCCGCATTGGCCTCGCTCGAAAAGAAGTCGTGGATGGCGCGTGCGACCGTCTCGCCCACCTCATCGACCGATTCGAGGGCTTCGGGTGACTCGACGGCCGCCTCGCGGACGGCCTCGAAGGTCTCGAACTCGCGAGCGAGTTCGCGGGCGGTCGTCGGCCCGACGAGCTGGATGCCGAGCGCGGAGAGGAAGTCGGCCAGAGGCGGCTCGCGGGCGTCCTCGAGTTCGGCGAGGAGGTTGTCGGCGCTCGTCTCGCCCCAGCCCTCGAGGCCGACGAGGTCGTCGCGATCGAGTTCGTAGAGGTCGGCGACCGTCTCGATGAGGCCGGCGGCGACCAGCTGGCGGACGCTCTTCTCGCCCAGACCGTCCAGGTCGAGTCCGTCGTCACTGGCGTAGTACTCGATCGAGCGTCGGCGCTGGGCGTCGCAGGCCAGCCCGCCCGTACAGAAGGCCATCGGCCCGTCGCGCTCGAGGTGACTCTCACAGACGGGACAGGTGTCGGGCAGTTCCCAGTGCCCGTCGCTGCCCTTCTCGACGACTTCGGCGACGTAGGGGATGACGTCGCCGGCCCGCTGGACGCGGACGGTGTCACCGACGTCGACGTTCTTCTCGGCGATCTCGGAGGGGTTGTGCAGACTGGCCCGCGAGACCGTCACGCCGCCGACGTCGACGGGATCGAGCAGGGCGACGGGCGTTGCCCGGCCCGTTCGACCGACCTGTACGGCGACGTCCTGGATCGTCGTCACCTCCGCGCGGGCGGGGAACTTGTACGCGAATGCCCAGCGATCGTGGCGCGCCGTCGTGCCGAGGACCTCGCGGGCCGCGTAGTCGTCGACCTTGATGACGACGCCGTCGATCTCGAACGACAGCTCGTCGCGGCGCTCCATGAGGTCGTCCCGATAGCGAACGGCCGCGTCGATGGACTCGACCCGTTCGAGTTCCTCGGTGACGCGAAACCCCCAGTCGGGAAACCGCTCCAGGGCCTCCGTGTGCCGTTCCAGACCGTCGCTCGAGTCGAGCACCTCGAAGAAGAAGACCGAGAGCGGGCGCTCGGCGACGATCGACGGATCGAGTTGACGGATCGTCCCCGCGGTCGCGTTGCGCGGGTTGGCGAAGGGCTCTTTCCCCTGTTCGATGCGCTCACGGTTGTGCGCCTGGAAGGCGTCCTTCGGCATGTAGACCTCGCCCCGGACCGCGAGGAAGTCGGGGTAGTCGCCGCGGAGGCGCTGCGGGACGGCCCGGATCGTGCGGGCGTTCTTCGTCACGTCGTCGCCCGCCTGGCCGTCGCCGCGGGTCACCGCTCGGACCAGCCGGCCGTCCTCGTAGACGAACTCGACCGAGACGCCGTCGAACTTCGGCTCGCAGACGTACTGGAGGTCGGCGGAGGCGACGCGGTCGTCGCCACCGGTGTCGGCAAAGTCAGACAGGGTCGCGGTCCCGTCGCCGTCATCGACGTTGTCGACCGTCCCACCGACGTCGCCGGCCCCGCCGTCGGCAGGTCCGCCCGCGGCCGACTCCAGACCGAGATCGCGCCTGACCCGACTGTCGAACTCGTAGACGTCTTCGACCTCGCCGCTCTGGTCGATCGAGAGCATCGGCGCGACGTGTTCGACCGTCTCGAAGGCGTCGACGGGCTCGCCACCGACGCGATTCGTCGGGCTGTCGGGTGCCGATCGGTCGAAGTGGTCTTCCAGTATCTCCAGTCGGGAGAAGAGCGCGTCGTAGGTTCGATCGGCGATCAGCGGCTCGCTCTCGACGTAGTATCGGCGATCGTGCTCGCGGATGGCCTCGCGTAACAGCTCGATCTGGCGGTCGGCTTCCGTCTCGTCCAGCTCCGCCACTGGCCGGAAGTCGCTCGGCGGCTCCCGGAGATAGGGGTTCTCGCCGTCCGTAGCGAGTGTGTCGTCGGTCATTGGCGGCGTTTCGGACCGAGGGTCGGTAAACGTGCTGGGTCTAGACGAATCGATCACTCCGCGGCGCCCGGGTACCCTGAGAAAATACGATTGGTTGGGAAAAGGTATTTTTATCCACTCCGCGTTAGGTGTGCTATGGTGGATCCGACGCCCTTCGACGATATCGACGTCGACGGATCTATCGACGACGTTGCGGCAGCCGAGTGGCAATCCGAATCGACGGCGTTCGAGCGGATCGAGACCGTACTGCGACGAACGCGCGAGTTCGAGACCGCGGGGACGCTCGCCGATCGGGCACTCGTTTCCGAACCGACGGCGAGAAAACACCTCGAGTCGCTCGTCGAGTCGGGTCGGGCGAGCGCGACCACGCTCGGCGGGGCGACGCAATACCGTCGAAATCCCGACCAGCGACGGCTGGAACGCGTCCGGCAACTCGCCGACGAGCACACCCGGCCCGAGCTCGAATCGGCGATCAGGGAGATGAAGACCCGAATTCGGTCGTACGAAGACGAGTACGGGGCGACGAGTCCCGAAGAACTCGTCAGCACCCTCGACCCGGACGACGAGGAGGGCTGGGAGACTGTCTCGCAGTGGAAATCGACCCGGCGGAACCTCGCGTTCGCGCGGACGGCCCTCGCGTACACCGAGACGCGTCGGCTAGACGCGATCGGCGACGATGACGACGCGACCGTCGCGACCGAAGAGTATGCCTGACGAGCGCGGCCCCATCGACTGGGAGGCGCTTCGAGAAACGGAGGGAGTATTCCGATCCCGGCTCGGCGATCTGGTGATCGACGTCTCGTACGTACCGAACGCGATCGATCCGATCGAGCTTCGACTGACCGTCGGAACCGGGTTCGAAGCCGATTCCGCCAGGTTCGACGTCCAGTGGTGGGAATACCACGGCTACAAGTATCACTACCGAGAGGAGTGCTTCGATCGAACGGCGAACGAAAATGAGGATGTCGGGGCAGATCGTGGCGACCCCGTCGAACCGCCTCGATCGATCGAGTTCCGATTCGGCTGGGAGCGTCGACCGGAGTCGACGTATTCGGCGAAGCACTTCCATCCACCCGACGATCTCGAGTCACACCACGAGTCCTGTATTTCACACGAAGAGCCGACGCTCGTGACACTCGCCGTTCTCGCCTGCTGGTGGCGGGCTCTGGAAGCGGACGATCCCGAGATCCTGAACAGCCAGTTCGATCCACCGTGAACTCATCCAATTCAACAGATGGGTCGGGAGACGACGGAGCAGGCGTTACTGCTCCGGCCCGACGACCTCGACTTTGATCCCCTCGGGACCCTCGCAGTAGAGCGCGTAGTACCCGCCCGCGTACGGGTGTCGGTCCTCGTAAAGCACGGTCGCGTCGGCGCGCTCGCGGACCTCCTCGGTGATTACGTCGACCTGCTCGCGCGTCGCCGCGTGAAATGCGACGTGGTTGAGCCCCGGACCACGGCGGTCGAACGGATGCTCGGCGGCGGGTTCCTCGTCAGCCTCGACGAGGACCACGTAGGTCGGCCCGTTGATCCACGACCGGCCACCCGACCAGTCGTTCTTCGCCTCGTAGCCGAGTTCGCCGAGCAGCCAGCCCCAGAAGTCGATCGACGCGTCGATATCCGAGGCGTAGAGTTCGAGGTGGTGGAGCTGTCCGGCGTGGTCGGGATCACCGTGAGTCGGGTCGTCAGTGGCCGTATCGGTCGCGTCGCCGGTCATTCTTGCTCGTTTCTACTCGGCGCCCAGATATGGGCGTTCGGTCTCGATCGAGCGAAGGCCGGACGTCCGCGTGCGAAAACGCCGGTGGCGGTCCACAGCGGCGGAGTTGAAACGTCCAAGCTACAATAGTTTAGGCTACAATAGTCCAAGCTACAATAGTTTAGGCTATAATAGCCCAAACTATTTTAGTCGAGGTATCCTACTCCCTCTATGACCGCGTTCGTGAATAGGGTCGACGAACTCGATCGACTGGAATCACTTTACCGGAGTGATTCTGCGGAGCTCGGTGTCGTCTGGGGGCGAAGGCGGGTCGGAAAAACCCGGTTGCTCACGGAATCGCTTCGAGACGTCGACGAGTCGGTATACTATCAGGCGACCGAGACGACGGCGACTGATCAACGCACGGGGTTTCGAACGGCGGTTTCGCGTGAGTTTACAGAAGCTGAACACGTAGAGCCGAAGTGGGAATCGCTGCTGCAGTTTCTTCTCGATCGAGACGCAATCGTCGTTCTCGACGAGTTTCCCTACCTCGCCGACGCAGAGCCCAGCCTCCCATCGGTCATCCAGCGGCTGTGGGACCACGAGGTCGACGACTCGAGTACCACGCTGGTCCTGGCAGGGTCGTCGATCGGTATGATGTACGATCTGACGATGGACGGGACCGCACCGCTGTACGGACGAATCTCACAGCGACCGAGCGGCAAGTTCCCGATCGAACCGCTCTCGTTCGGTGACGTGGTCGAATTCGTCCCGAACTACGATTCCGAGACGCAGGTCGTGACCTACAGCGTCTACGGCGGTGTCCCACACTACCTCCAGGCGATCGACGACGACGTGGCTATCGGCGAGAACGTTCGACGAACGATCCTCGAACCACAGGGAACCCTCCACGAGGAACCGGAATTACTCCTTCGGATGGAAGTAGACGAAGTGAATCGGTACTTCGCCATCCTGAAGGCGATCGCTGCCGGAAATCGTGAGCGAAACGAAATTGCGACCGCCGTCGGAATCGACGCCAACAGTTCGAGTTATTACCTCGACCGACTCGAAGACCTCGCACTCATCGAACCGTCGACACCGGTGACAGCCGATCCAGTCCGGAGTCGAAACCGGCGGTATCGCATCAGAGATCAGCTCTTTCGATTCTGGTTTCGATTCGTGTACGGACAAGCCGGTCGATTCGAACTCCACGGCTCGAACGCCTATTCGGAACTGGTCGAACCGGAGCTCCCAGCTCTCGTGGGGGACGTTTTCGAGACGCTGTGCATCGAGGCCGTCCCGCAGCTGTACGACGATCTACCATTCTCGTCGCTCCCAGGACGCTGGTGGTACAAGCACCACGAGATAGACGTCGTCGGCCTCACGACCGGTGATTCGCTCCTCGCTGGCGAGGTGAAATTTACGACACAGCCCCTCGGGTACGACGTCCTTTCACGCCTCCGGGAGGAGGCCAGGATGATCGACTGGACGCCGGCCGGGGGCGGCGATATCCGGTACGAGTTCGCGCTGTTCAGCCGGAACGGCTTCACCCAGTCGGTCAGGGAAGCCGCGAGCGAAGACGACCACCTTCGCCTGTTCGATCTCGAAGACGTGGTTGCGGCTCTGAAAGCGTGAATGGTCGCTCCCAGAACTAGAAGTGAACGGCCCGTCCGCAAACTCGACCAGGATCCTTCGTCTCGATTGCCGCTTTCCGGAGACGGGAGTGTCGGGGCCGCGTCCGTCCACCTATGACCACGGAGATTCCACAGCCGGGCTTTGGCACGTCGGGCCACGAGGACGAAACGTGCACTGAGAACGTCGTCCGCGCACTCGAGGCGGGCTACCGCCACATCGACACGGCGCAGATGTACGACAACGAGGAAGCCGTCGGCGACGCGATCGAACGGACGGACGTGGAACGGGACGACGTCTTCCTCGCGACGAAGGTCACACCGGAGAACCTCGCGGGTGAAGACGTGATCCGAACGACCGAGGAGAGCCTGGATCGGCTCGGCGTCGACGCCGTCGACCTCCTGTACGTCCACTGGCCGATAGACGCCTACGAGTCCGAGGACACCCTCCCAGCGATGGACGAGGTTCGCGACCGCGGCTGGACGCGCCACGTCGGGCTCAGCAACTTCGACGTCGACCACCTGGACGAGGCCCGCGAGATCCTCGACTCGCCCGTCGTCGCCCACCAGGTCGAGTGTCACCCGTGGCTCCAGCAGGACGAACTCGTCGCGTACGGCCGGGAGCACGACATCACGACCGTCGCGTACTGTCCCATCATGCGAGGTCGGGCGGACGAGGACGAGACGCTCGTCGAGATCGCCGACGCCCACGACGCCACACCCCACCAGATCGCCCTGGCCTGGCACCACCAGCGCGACGGCGTCGTCGCCATCCCGAAAGGCAGCGGCGACCACGTCGCGGCGAACCTCGAAGCGGCTCAGATCGACCTACCGGACGAAGACGTAGAACGGATCGACGGCATCGATCACGAGGAGCGGCTGGTCGACCCGGACGCCGGCGTCTGGAACCGATAGGGTCGCTCGAACGGCCGATGGATCGGGTCAGCGGTGCCGCTCGTGACCCCTCACTCCAGAAATCGCGCCCCGACGTCGCCCTCGGGGATCTCACAGCGGTCCTTCTTGCCGAAGACCCGATAGCGGTTGTTCGCGACGAGATCGTAGACGGCGTCCCGGAGGATCCGGGGAACGTATCGAAACGGTGAGAGCAGGCGATACAGGCCGCCGAGTCGACTGGCGATCCGGAGCACGGCCCCGGACTTGACGTAGGCCGCGTCGCCCTCGACCAGGACGATCGACTCCAGTTCGTCGGTCGGGAGGTCGTGGTCGGCCAGGAGTTCCCGGCCGATCTCGGACTGCAGCGAGGCGAAGTAAAACTCCTCGTCGTCGTCCCGCGGCGCGATGAACTGGACGAAGCCGTTACAGAGGTTGCAGACGCCGTCGAAGAGGACGATCGGTGCGCCGTCCGGAGCCTCCGGTTCCATCGTTCGTCCTAGGGTCGCTCGCCAGTAAGGCGTTCCGGTCGCGGCGGACCGTCCGTGCCCGCCCGGCGCCGACGAGCAGGGTGAGTGAACGAGAGAGAGGTGGGGCACACGAGAAAGGTGCGAACGAGCGCGAGCGGCGCAACGCCCGACACGAAGGGTTTTTCGTGCGTCGGACCGCGGGAGGAGATAATGAGCGAGGACGAGCGACCGAGCGACATCGGCGATGGATCCGCCGAGAACGGCAGCGACGCGGCCGGCGACCCCGAGCCGGCCACGGACGGCGGCGTCGAGACCGACGACGTCGACGAGGTCGTCCTCGACCCGTGGGGTGCGGCGAGTGTCTCCGACTACCGCAAACTCTTCGAGGAGTTCGGCATCGGGGAGTTCGACGACGTCCTCGCGGACGTGCCGAATCCGCACTACCTGATGCGTCGAGGCGTCATCTTCGGCCAGCGCGACTACCGCCCCGTGATGGACGCCCTCCGCGAGGGCGAAGAGGCGGCCGTCCTCTCGGGGTTCATGCCGACCGGCGATCCCCACATCGGCCACAAGCTCGTCTTCGACGAGATCATCTGGCACCAGGAGCAGGGTGCCGACGCCTACGGCCTGATCGCCGACCTCGAGGCCCACGCCGCCCGCGGCCTCTCCTGGGACGAGATCGACGAGCACGCGCGTGACTACCTCCTCTCGCTGCTCGCGCTGGGTTTCGACCCCGAGGAGGGCGACCTCTACCGCCAGTCGACCAACCGCGACGTCCAGGACCTCGCGTTCGAACTCGGCGTCGAGGCCAACTTCTCCGAACTCGGCGCCATCTACGGCTTCGACGGCGAGACGGACGTCTCGCACATGCAGAGCGTGGTCACGCAGATGGCCGACATCCTCTACCCCCAGCTCGACGAACCCAAGCCGACCGTCATCCCCGTCGGCCCCGACCAGGACCCGCACGTCCGGCTTGCCCGCGACCTCGCCTCCCGGATGCGCTACTTCGGCGTCACGAAGGCGTACGCGAGCTTCGAAACGGACGAGGAGGAATTAGCACTGCTTCGGCACGCGTACGAAAACCGGGATGCGTACGCGGACGATCCGGATCAGCCGCGGTGCTCCGAGGCGGCCCAGTGGCTCGTCGCCGAACAACTGACCGCATCGGCGATGGGAGCGGCGGCGTTCCACGACCGCGACGATCTGGACTCGCTCGTCGACAGCGTCGAGACCACACTCGAAAACGCCGGCATGGAACCGCTTCGGCCGCGCACCCGGATCGTCAACCGGCGCGGAGACGACGCGGCGTTCGAGGCCCTCATCGAGGCCATCGATGGCGAGAAACGCGTCTTCGAGGGACACGTCGACGCGTTCGACCTGGACCGGGAGACCGCCGAGGAGCTCGCCCGACAGGTCGAGGTCGACCAGGGCGGCTACGGCTTTCTGGCCCCGTCGTCGATCTACCACCGCTTCATGACCGGCCTCACCGGCGGGAAGATGTCCTCGTCGATCCCCGCGAGCCACATCTCGCTGCTCGACGACCCCGAGGACGGCTACGACAAGGTGAAAGCCGCGACGACGGGCGGGCGCGAGACGGCCGAACTCCAGCGCGAACTCGGCGGCGAGGCCGACGAGTGCCCCGTCTACGAACTCTACGCCTACCTGCTCGCCGGTGACGACGACGAGTTCGCGACGCGCGTCTACGAGGAGTGCGTCGGCGGCGAACGGCTCTGTGGCGACTGCAAGGAGCAGGCCGCCCAGCTGATGCGAGAGTTCCTGGCCGACCACCAGGAAAAGCGCGACGAAGTCGAGGAGTTGCTCGACGCCGCCGACATCGAACTCGAATCGCCCCGCCGCGGCTAAGGGGTGCGGACGGGACGGCGTCGAGCGGCCGTTCGTACACCCGGCGACCGCCGACCGTTCTGAGACGATCGCTTCGCCCGAGGGCTAGCAGCGTCGAACGGCGAGAGCCGTCGCGAGGAGGACGCCGACCAACGCCGCGACCGCGCCGAATCCGGGTACGCCGTCGGCCCCGTCACCGCCGGTCGTCTCGCCGGCAGTGCCGGACTCACCGCCGCCAGCGGCGTCCGTTCCGTCACCCGTTTCGCCGTCTTCCGACCCTTCGACCGTTATTTCAGCCGACGTTCCTGGACCATCGGCGGTCGCGGACAGCTCGACCGTTCCCGGTTCCAGGTCGGCCACCGGGACGGTGACGTCGACCGTCGTCGACGCACCGGCGTCCGCCGAGACGGGGATTTCGTCGATCGGCTCGCCGTCGAGCGCGACCGTCACGTCGGTCTCGCCCGCCTCGCCGCCGTCGTTGGTGACGGTGACGGTCGCGGTGAACGACTCGTCCGCGGAGACGCGGTCGGGCGCGTCCAGCGCCGCGACGGAGAGCGACGCCGGGTCAGGAGTCGGAGCGGGCGCCGGCGGGAGGCCCGGTGCCGGGTCGTCTGCCGCCTCGACGTCGATACGGGTCGAGTCGACGGCGGTGTCGCTCCGCGCCAGGATCGTCATCTCGGGCACCGCGTCACCGCTCGGGGTCACGGTCAGCGTCTCGCGCGCGACCGTGCCAGGGTCGAGCGCGACCTGCCGCGTCGTCGCCGACGAACCGTCGAGTTCGATCGCGACGGTCTGGGTGTCTGCCCCCGTGCCTCGGTTCTCGATTCCGACCAGGACGTCGACGTCGTCACCCTCGGAGACGTTCTCCGGTGCACCGAGGATGGTCACGGCGAAGCGTGGTCGATCGGTCGCCAGGACCGGACCGACGACGTCTGTGGTGGCGGTCGTCGTCGCGTCCGCATCGGGAACGACGGTGTCGACGTCGATCACGAGTTCGGTCCCGTCGGAAACGTCGCCGAGATCGACCCCGACCGTCTCGAAGACGGTCCGCGTCGCGTTCGCACCGATCTCGTCGGTGGCGGACCCCAGGACGGGACCGCCCGCTTCGCGAACGGTCACCGTCGCGTTGGCCGGCGCGAGTCCGGCGTTCGAGAGGCCGACCTCCGCGGTGACGCCGTCACCGGCGGTGACGTACGACACGTCCCCGATCCCGAGATCCGGCTGAACGAACCAGGTCAGTCGTTCGCGGTGGTCGACTGCGTCGACCCCGAGCGTTCCGTCCGGGTCGATCGTGACCCGGTCGGCGACGGTCGCGTTGCGCGCCGACGCGTCGACGGTCACCGTCGCGAGAGCCGTCCCGTTCGCCCCGACGTCGACCGTGGTGTCGGCGAGCGACGACACGCCGTCGGAGAAGCCGATCGGCACCCCGGAGGCGGCAGCGCCGTCGTTTCGGATCGTGGCGCTGACCGAGACGTTCGTCGGATCCGACCCGCCGGCTGCCGGCGCGGTCGTCACGTTCTCGATCGAGAGGGCTGGCGTCGCGGCGATCGCCGTCGTGGACGGGGCCGCTCCGACGACCTCGTCGCCCGTCGCGAGTGCCGTCGATCCGGCCGAGGCCGATCCGCCCGAGTCGACGGAGACGGTGAACGTTCCGTCGGCGGGGACGGTCGCGTCCAGCGTCCGCGTCGCGTTCTCGCCGGCGGCGATCGGACCGAGGTCGTGCGTCTCCACGACCGATCCGTTCGCTTCGATCGTCACAGTCGCGCCGTCGCCGGCGACGTCACCGACGTTCGCTACCTCGTACGCGACGGTCGTCGAGTCGCCCACGGCGCCCGATTCCGCCGACGCGTCGAGCGCGTACGTCGGTCGGAAGGCGTGTTCGGCGACGAAGACGTCGTCGACGGTGTCCGTGACGTTCTCGGTCGGGAGCTCACGGGCGGCGAACGTCGAGGTGAACGACTCGCCGTCGGCGCCCAGGGTGACGTCCGCGTACCAGGGCGTCAGGTTCTCTCCTGGCAGGTCCGCGTAGACGTGGTCGCGGATCCAGCCGTCGCCGCGGTCGAGCCGGTAGGCGAGGTCGTGCCCCGCGGCACCGCTCGTCCTCGTCCGGTAGGCGAGCAGGGCGTCGGTCCCGTTCGTTTCGAGGGAGAGTTCGGAGACGCTCGCGACGTCCTCGTGGAGCGTCAGTTCCGAGACGGCGGTCGATCCGCCGCTTCCGTCGAGGGTCGCCTCGAGGAGGGTCGGTCGGGCAGCGGTCCCCTCGACCCAGACCGTCCGGTCACCTGCGGTCGTGAGATCCGTCACGTTCCCAGCGTCGAAGCGCTCGCGCTCTGCGAGGCCAGCTGCGTCGAGTTTGCCAGTGACGACCTCGTCGATCCGATCGCCCGCCACGCTGGCGTACGCGATCGACGCCGCGTCGCCGTCGGGGCCGAGAGCCGCGTGCGTCGCGTCGTCGACCCAGGTCGGATCGACGACGGTCGATCCGGCGTCGACGACCGCGTAGCCGACCGACGCGTTCGTCCCGTCGAGTGACTCGTCAGCGCCCCAGGCGATCGCCCAGCCGCCGTCGACGGGCGCGACCCGGGGGCCGAACTGGCGGTCCGACGTGTTCGTCAGGACCGTCGGGTCACTCCAGTCGGTGCCGTCGTGGATCGCGTAGGCGATCTCGTACCGCGGGAGGACGTCTCCTGGACCGGAGACTGACTCGACGTCGATCGTCTCGTTCGTCGTCGCCCAGACGGCGATCGTCTCCTGACCGTTCGAGGCGAGCACTGGCGACTCGTCCGGCGTCGCGTCGTCGGTTATCGTCTCGACCGCGGACCAGTCGCCCGACGACGGATCGTAGGTGCGCGTGAGGAGGTCGCGGCCCTCGCCGGCGGTCTTGTTCGCGTCGCGGTCGCTCCAGACGACGCGGTACTCCTCGCCGATCCGCGTGATCGCCGGCTGGGTGGCTTCTGTGGTCGTGTTCGTCAGTCGGTCGACGTGCTCGGGGGTCGTGACGGTCGAGGCGGCGGCCGTCCCGTCGAAGGCGACGTGCTCACCGCCCGTCTCGTCGACCGTCGGGATCGCGACCGACGGGTTGTGCCCGTGCGCGTCGCGCGGCTGGAACGTCACCGCGGACGCGTCAGCCGAGAGCGTCTGCGACGGGAGTCGGGGCCCGTCACCGATCTCCTGAGTGAACGGACCGGCCGTGTAGATCCACTCCCAGGAGCCACAGTAGACGCCGCCACCACCTTCGATCGAGGCCTCGCCGCCGAGGTTGGGGTCGCCCGTCCCGACGTCGAAGACGGCGACGATCTCACCGGTCGCTGTGACGAGGACGCCACACTCGCTGACTGCGACCGTCGCGTTGGCGGTCACCCCGACGGCGGGCTGGAAGGTCCCGTTCTCGAAGGCGTACTCCTCGTCGAAGTGACCCTCGAACGCGAGTTCGGGGTTGATCGTCGTGACGACGCCGACCTCGCCGACCGCCGGCGCGTCCACGGCGTACTGCGGACCCGGGATGCCGGTGACGGCCAGGTGGCCCGACGCCGTCGCGCTCTGGTAGGTCATCTCGGAGTCGACGACGCCCGTGACGGCGACGTCGGCGTCGAACCCGAGTTCGAAGAGGGCGGCCTCGATCGCCCCGGATCCGAAGACGTCTGCGCCGACGTTCCTGGCGTCGTACCGGACGCCGAAGCGGGAGTCGGTGTCGAACGTGACGCTGTTCTCGCCGAGCGGCAGGTCGTCGACGTCGAACCCGTCGACGAGGTCGAAGCCGGCGTCGTCGACGGCGACGATCTGTCCGTTGTGATGGTCGACGGTGACGTCGCCGTCTTCTAAGAGCGGACGCATCCAGTCGGGAATCTCGGTCACCGGGACGGCGACCGTCGCCGTCTCGGTCCGCCCGACGGCGTCGGTGACGGTGACATGGAGCACGGCATCCTCCTCGAGCTCGCCGAGGTCGAAGGTTCCGTGCGGATACGCGCCTTCTCGCGTGACCGTCTCCCCGGCGAGCGAGATCGTCGTCGTTTCGATCGGGCGGTCCCCGTCGGCGTCGACCTCGAACGTTTCGTTCCACCCGTAGCCGACGAGGGGCGTCGCGCCGTCTTCGCGCGTGATCGACTCGATCGTCAGCGACGAGGGCGAGACGTCGACGGTGAACGTCTCGGTGGCGTCGCCGGTCGCCTCGTCGGTGACGGTGACGTCGTACTCGCCCGGGTCGTCGAACGTGTGCGTGACCTTGACGCCGGTCGACGTCGTCCCGTCGTCGAAGTCCCAGACCGGGTCCTGGGCGTTCCAGACCTGGAGCATCATCGGTTGACCGACTTCGGGTTCGCTCGGATAGCGGTCGACGGTGAGGTCCGGCGCCACGAGGGTGACGTTCGTCGTCGCGAGCGAGCGATCGCCGTTCAGGTCGCCGATCTCGAGTTCGTGGGTTCCCGTCTCCGACTGGAGGGTTCCCCAGGGGATCGTGACGCGCTCGGTCTCGCCCGGTTGGATGTCCGTGACGATCGCCTGCGAATACGCTTCGCTGCCGTCGCCGTCGAACAGTGCGAGGTAGATCCCGTCCGGTTCGATCCCGACGTTCGTCACGTCGACCGGGACGTCCACGGTGTCGCCAGCGGTGGCCTCGGTCTCCGTCTCGGCGGCTTCGACGACGAACCCCTCGGGTTCGGTCACCTCGACAGAGACCGTCGCGGTCTCGTCTTCGCTCTCGACAGCGAGGTCGTGGGTGCCGACGTCGTCGGTGTCGGTCTCCCAACTGAGCGCCACGGTCGTCGATTCGCCAGGTGCGAGCTGGACGGACTCGCCGTCGAGGGTGGTTCCGCCGGCGTCGCGCAGGCGGACGTCCTGGCTTCCGGTCTCGTCCCCGACGTTCTCGACCGTCGCGTTCACGGGAACCGTCTCGGTGGCCATCACGGACGTCGGCGCGTCGTCGATCGAGACGGCGAACGTCGCCGGCTGCGGCGGCGTCTCGGTCAGTCCGATCCCGAGTTCGGTGTCGGGAAGGGACACCTCGACTCCCGAGTCGGTCGACGGCTCGTACCCGTCGGCGTCCGCCGTCACGTCGTACGTGCCGGGTTCGACACCGACGGAGAACATACCGCTCTCGTTCGTGGTCGTCGACGCCGCCTCCACGCCGGTCTCGGGGTCTGCGACCGAGACCGTCGCGCCCGCGATCGGATCGGTGGTGTTCGCGTCGAACACCCCGCCGAAGAGGTCGGCGATGCGCTCCTCGACGCTCACCGTGACCGTCTGGGTCTCTGCACCGAGCGCCACGGTCAGGTCGTGGTCCCCCACGTCGCTTTCGGTCGTCGTCCAGGAGAGCAATACCGTCTCCTGACTCGACGACGCGACGTCGACGCTCGTGCTGTCGAGGACCGTCCCGTCGGATGCGTTGAGGGACACCGCAGCCGTCCCGGCGACGGGGTCCGGGTTCTCGATCGTCGCCTCGACGACGACGGAATCGCCCGCGTAGACCGACCCGTTCGCGTCGACGGTCGCGATCGAAAGTGCGGGGTCGGGAACGAGCGAGACATTCCGGGTGATCGTTTCGTTCGAGCCGACGGTGAACTCCCCGGAGACGTGCGTTTCGTAGCCCGCGGACTCCGCAGAGAGGACGTACGTGCCGGCCGGGACGGCGACGGCGTAGGCACCATCGGTGCCGGTCTCGGCCGTCGCAACCTCCGGCTGACTCGCCGTCGAGAGAGCGATCGACGCGGATTCGATCGGCGCGCCGGTGTCGGCATCTGTAACGACGCCGGTAACCGTTCCCGCTGGTTTCGTCGCGACCAGCGTCGGGTAGTCGTTCGACCGGGTGGTCCAGGTCGACTCGAAGTCGAGCGCCGGCATGTTCGAGGCGGCGACCGTTCCCTGCATCTCCGCGGTCGTGAGGCCGGTGACGTTCTCGACGGTGCCCGACTCGTCGCCGACCGCACCGGTCATGTTCGTCGAGGCCGTGTCCCAGTAGGCGTTCGTGAGGGTACCGTCCGCCGAGGTGATCGCCCCGACGAGTCCACCGAGCCCCCCATTTCCGGAGACGGCGCCGGTCGCGTAGGACCGATCGATCGCCCCGGAATCACCGATCCGCCCGACGAGCCCCCCGATGTCGTCGTCCCCGGAGACGTCGCCGGTCGCGTAGGACCGATTGACGGTCCCGTCGCTCTGTACGGCCCCGACGAGACCGCCGGCAGCCAGGTCGTACGCCGACGTCATCGTCACGGTGCCGGTCGCGTACGAATCTACCACGCTCCCGCGGTTTACGCCCAGTAATCCACCGAGGGTGTTCTCCCCCTCGACGTCACCGGACGCTCGAGATTCGGAGATGGTCCCGTCGTCGTAGGCCACCCCGACGAGGCCGCCGACCGGGCTATCGCCGGTTACCGTGCCGCTCGCGGACGAACCGACGATCTCACCGTCGAGCGTGCCGACGAGGCCACCGACGTCCCCAGCGCCGGAGACCTCGCCGCTGGCCGACGAATCGAGGAGTTCCCCGTCGAACGAGCCCACGAGACCGCCCGCCGACGTTCCCGAATCGGGGTCCGCCGTCACCGAGACCGACGAGCGCGCGTCCTCGAGCGTCGAGGCGGTACCGGTCGAGCCGGCGATCCCGCCGACGTTCGTCACGCCTGAGACGGTCCCCGAAGCAGTGACGCCGGAGATCGTCGAGCCGTACTGGTCTCCTCCGACGAGTGCGCCGACGCCGCCGCCGAAGTCGCCGGTCGCGTTGACGTCTGCGTTCGCGAGCTCGACGTCCACGATCGTCGCCTCGCTGACGACCCCGAAGAGGCCCGCGGACGCCGCGTCACCCCTGTCGACGTACAGCCCCGATATGGTGTGACCCTGTCCGTCGAAGGTCCCGGTGAACGGCGTGGACGAATCACCGACCGGGGCAAAGCCTGCTCCGTTGTTCCAGGTGTCAGTCCCGCTCGCGTCGATGTCGCTCCCGAGGACGTAGTCGCCCGTCGGGTCGTCGGCCATCGTCTGTAACCCCGCGAGTGTGGTTATCTCGGTGGGTTCCTCGACGGGCGGGTAGGTTTCGAGCCACGGGTCGAACCGGACACCAGCGGTGACACGGTCACCGTCACCGTCGGCCGTCACGTTCGTTTCCGGGTCGGAGACGCCGTCCGACCAGCTCGACGGCCCGGTCTCGTTGCCCCACCAGTTCTCCCGCGCGTCCGGATAGTGCTGGGGGCTGGAGACGCCGTACTCGACGCCGTAGTCGCTCTGGGACTCGAAGGAGTTCTCCAGGATCGTCAACTGGTCGGCTTCGTCGTAGATCGTCACGCCGTTGCCGTTCGAGGTGAACTCGTTGCGCTCGACCGTCACGGAAACGCCGACCAGATCGCCGCTGGTTCCCGCTCCCGCCAACTCGACTCCGTCGTCGTTCCCGCTGAAGGCGTTCTCGGCGATCCGAGCGTCGGCGCTGACTTCGGCTCGGATCCCCCCGGGCGTCCCGTAGCTTCCGGTGTGACCGGTGAACGTGTTGTTCTCGATCTCGACGCCGTAGTCGTATTCGAGGTGGACGCCGTACTCCGCGTTATCGGTGAACGCGTTGTCCCGTATCGAACTGCCACTCGCAAAGTCGCCGTACACTCCGACCTCGTTTTCCTCGAAGTCGTTGGCCACGACGGTTACGCCGTCGACATCGTCGAGGAACACGCCGGCCCCGTCGGCAGTATCGACGCCGTTTCGGCGGATCGTATTCTCACGAATCGTCGTCCCGTCGCTGTAAGTAACCTGAACGCCAGTCTCGCCGCTGTCGGTGATCGTATTGTCGGCGACGAGCGAGACCGCGGACGCGGTGAGACTGACGTCGTTGGTCGAGAGCGCGTTCGACGTGACCGACGCCCCAGTGGAGTCGGAGACGTCGATGCCTGTGTGACTCCCGGAGACGTCGTTCCCGTCGACGGAGACGTTCTCCGACCCGGTTATCTCGATCCCAGCGTCGGTTTCGTCCGACGGCGCCGCGTTGGTGACGACGTTGTCGGTGACGGTGGCCGCCTCGGAATCGGACAGGTCGATCCCGGTCCCCGCCGTATCGGAGACGTCGGTGTTCGCGATGGCGATCTGGTCGGCCCGCTGGACGTCGATCCCGTCGGCGGCCGTCTCGACGGTCGTGTGCTCGATCACCGCCCCAGTCGCGTCCTGGAGTTCGATCGCCGTCGTGGTGGCCCCGCTGATTCGAGTGTCCGTCACCGTGAATCCGGCCGCCTCCCTGGCGGAGATGCCGAGGCCGTCGTTGAACGAGTCGGGGCCGTCGACGTCGGTCACGGTGACGTTGTCGAGTACCGCCCCCGGGGCGTTCGTGACGACGACGCCCCGTCGCGTCGCGTCGACGGTGACGTTTCGGACCGTCGCGTTTTCGGGTCTAGTCAGACGAATGCCGTCGGTGGCGTCACCGGTGATGGTGCCCGCTTCGACCGTCACGCCCTCCCCCGCCGGAACCAGGAGCCCGAACGGAACGCTCCCGGACGCCAGCGTCCCGACCTCCACGACCGATCCGTTGGGGACGGCGGCGACGACCTGCCCGGCCCCCTGGGGAACGGTCAGGTCGCCGGTTCCGTCGAGGTAGGCGATCGGCGATCCGTCGGCGAGCGCGTTGCCCGACGCGTCGAGCGCGTAGTGAGAGACGGACGCGCCCGTGATGTCGAGACCCGTCCCGAGCGTGTTCTCGTGAAGACTCGCGTTGGTGGCTCCCTCGAGACGGAGTGAGACGGTGTGTTCTGTGACCGAGTTGTTCTCGAGGGCGACGCCGTCGCTCGAGAGGACGTGAATGCCCGTTTCAGAGTTGTTCGTGACCACGTTGTCGGCGACGGTGGCGTTCGTCACGGCGATGCCGCCGTCGTCGCCGATGACGAGGCCGGCCCCGCCGCCGTAGGATTCCTCGCCGTTGTTCCGGAACGTGTTGGCCCGGACCGTCGCGTTGCTCACCCCGCTCCGGAGGTACAGCCCTTCCTCACCGTTGTTCGCGACGAGGTTGTCCTCGTAGCGTGCACCGTCGGAGATGTAGTCCGAGATCCCCCGTTCGTCGTTGTGGGCGATCGTGTTCCCCACGAAGCGCGGATTCACATCGGGTTCTGCACCATACCCAGTGTCGAGTTCGACCCCGACGGTGTTGTACGTGATCGCGTTGTCCCTGATCGTGATCCCGATCGGTTCCTGGGCGTCCTCGACGTGGACGCCCGCCGTCGTGTTGTGAATCGAGTTGTTCGCGAAGACGGTGTTTGCGGCCGGTGCATTCACGTTGAGCCCGCCGGCGGAGCCGCCCGAGAGATTGTTCTGGGCGATTATCGAACCGCTGGAACCGCTACTTCCTCCGATGCGAACGGCGTATCCGTTTCCGCCTGGCTGGTGCTCGATACTGTCGACGAACTCGTTGTGTCGCACCGTCGCGTCGTCGCTCGTCAGCCTGATCCCGTCCCCGGAGCGGCGAACCAAGTTGCGCTCGACGAACGCGCCGGTCGAGTCGCCAACGACATTTATGCCGTAGTTGGTGACGTTCTCGATCGCGTTGTCGACGATGGTTGCCGACACCGACTGGCGCATGAGTTCGATGCCCGACGTCGTCCCGTCGATGGAGTTGTTTCGAACGACCGCGTTGGCAGAGCCGCCTTCGGTTACGCCCGCGCTCCCCTCTCCAAGGGATATTGCCGCACCGGTCCCGTCGGCGACGATGGTGTTGTTCGTGATCACCGGGTCGTCCGAGTTGTCGTACGTCTCGATTCCCGTCCCGCCGTCGAGGGTATTTCCGTCGATGCGGGTCCCGTTGGCACCGTCGAGCAGTACCCCAGGGGAGGAAAACCTGATCAGGTTATCCTCGAGATCCGCGTCGTCGCCCTCCACCCCGATCCCCGCCCAGCTCGCGTTCGAAATGGAATTATCTCGCACGGCCGCCTCGGTAGAGAACTCGCCAAGTCTCACCCCGTAGGCCTGCTCGTCGATCGTATTGCCGACGACGGTGGCGCCGGGCGAGTAGTCGAGTTGAATGCCCCGCTCGGCATCGTCGTGCTCGCCGGTGATCGTGTTGTTTCGCACGGAGATCGACGCGTTGTGCACCGAGATGCCGTAGTACCAGCCACCCGTCGCCGACACGTTCGAGATGGACGCCGAGATTTCGGATTCCGGGTCCTCGCTGGCACTGGGAGAGAGGTTCTCGACGTGGATCCCACTGTGGCGTTCGCCGTTTTCGGTGACACCGGTGGCGTTGATCGAATACCCCTGTCCATCGATGGAGACGCTGCTCGCGTTTACGACGACACAGCCGTTTCGCTGGTACTCCTCCGGGTCGAGCGCGAGCTGATCCTGTGTCGTCGGCGAGAGATTCGCCTCCAGCACGTAGGAACCTGAATCGGTGATCTCGGTACACGAGACGATCGGCGTCGGGCCGGTGGTAGCCGTCTCCGAATCGCCCGTCACGTCGTACCCACCCGGTACCACGCGTTCTACGTCACCGACCGCGTGCGCTCCACCGACTGCAGCGGCCGTTCCAGCGAGGACACCTCCGACGAGCAGTACGGTCAGACACACGTACAGAACCGTCCACGCACGCCGCCGGACCACGGGGCGAGCGGTATCGATGTCTGTTTCCCCTGTCCACGATTGGAACGTACCACGAACGATCCCGGGAGACGGGACCGAAACCGGGCCGGATCTCACTCCACCTGACATTTGAACGCGATTGTGGTGGACCGGGTATAACTGTTATCTGAATTATATGTAAGTCGCCGAGTTACCGCCAGGTAAGGGGGAAGCGAGCGTGCCCAACCGCCCTGCCCGAACCGGTTTACCTCCCGTAGCCGTCCGAACGAGCGACGAAGATTCCGTCAGGCGTGGCTACGATATCCCGATGGGGGAGTGGTCCGACTTCGACACCGCGCGAACGTGTGTCAGTGTGGCCGAGAAAGTGTGAGAGTCGACGTCCCCCGCCGAACCGCTACCGGCACTCGGACTGCGGACCGATGGACCGCTACCGTCCGGACAAATAGTGAGACGGAACGGCGCCACGGTCGAGCCGGCACATCACTCCTCGCGCTCGTCCGCCAGGTCGTCCAGCGTTTCGCGGCACCGGCGATAGACGTCGGTCGCGTCGAGCCGATCGCGCGGGTACACGGATTCGAACGACGTGATCCTGGCCCTGAGGGCGGAGACGGTGCGCTGGCGGTCCGACGCGTCCCGGTTCGATAGCTGCGACTCGACGGCTCCGAGTAACGCGTCCCGGACGACAGGCTTCCGGAGGATGTCGTCACAGGGAACGTCGAGCAACTCGACCGGCGGCCGATCCCCGACCAGGAGGACGGATCGACACGACTCGGGGAGCCCCGAGACGGCAGCGTCGACCTCGATGCCGGGCAGGGCCGCGTCGAGGATCACGACGTCGACGCCCTCGTCGACGCGCTCTGCGAACGCGCCCGCGCCGTGACACCGGACGACCGCGTACCGGTCGTCCAGCCAGCCCCCGTACAGGTCAGTCAGTCGGTGGTCGGCGTCGGCGAGGAGCACCCGCGGGTCCGTGCCCTCTAGATGACGCTCCGCCCAGTCGGACGCTGCGTCGAACACCTGACCCATGTCCCGTCCCGCCTCCGTGAGGTCGTACTCGACCCGGAGCGGTGACTCGCTGACCTCCCGACGCTCGACGAGGCCGGCCTCCCGGAGTGAGTCGAGGGCGTCGGTGAGAACCTTTCCCGAGACGTCCGGAATGCGGTCGCCGAGTTCGCTGAATCCACACGGACCATCGGCGGCGAGAACGACGAGCACGATCGGGTGCCACTTCTTCGAGAGGAGCGACAGTGCTTCGAGTCCCGGCCGCCGATCACGCGGGACGGTCGCGTCCAGTCGGGTCACACAGTCACGTTCGACCGACGTACAATATCGGTTATGCTTTTATTCGGAGGGGTTTGCCGCTGCCGCCCGATCGCGCCGATACCTCGAAGACGGCAGGTCGGAATCCCAGAACTCGTCACGCGAGGACGAAGTCGTAGACGAGCAAGCCCGCCACGACGGCGCTCGTGGCGAGGCCACCGAGCACGATCAGCGGTCCGGAGAGCGACAGCGAGCGCGAGAGGTCGGCTTTCGTCCCGTCGGTCACTGCGAAGAGACCGGCCTCCGCGTCGCGGCCGACGACCAGGTCTGCTTCCCCGTCCGACCCGGGGCCATCGACGCGCCCGAGAACGCACACGTCCTCGCCCACCGGTAACACGGTCTCCCGGTGGACGCGCGTGATGACGTCCGGCGGAACGTCGTCGTTCGAGAGCCCGACGAGGCCGTCCCCGTCCTCGTCGTCGCTGCGCGTCGTGTTGTCGTCGCCGATGGAGTACGTCGGCTCCTCGTCGATCGCCACCAGCGCTGTCCCGGTCCCGTCATCGACGTAGAACGGGACCGAATCGCTGCTCTGAGAGACCGTCTCCCACTCGGTGTCGCCGCCGGCGATGTCCTCCTCGGAGTCGGTGATCTCGTCGTCCGGTTTCTCGACGTGGTCCCGAATGCGATAGGAGTAGTGAACGTTTTCCCCGTCGGTCAGTGGGTTGGAAAGCGCCTCCTCGGCCGGCCTGACGGTACCCGTGATCGCCACACGTCCGTGGGTCGCCTCGCCGATCGCGACGTCCTCGGTGGCCTCGATCAACTGACCCCGCTGGTACCGGCCGTAGCCGAGGGAGGCCCCGAAGAGACCGACGAGGAAGACGCCGACGAGGACGGCGACGATGGCCGGTTCCCCGCCGGTGATCGACCCCAGCGGGACGAGGCTCACGGCGACAGCCGATCCAGACGCCGCCACCGCGACGGTCGTCACGACCATCCTATCCCGGGCGGAACACCCCAGCCGGCGGTTCGGTCTCGGCGCCCGGTTCGCGACCGAATGGCGACGGACCGAATCCGACCCTCGATCGACGCTGCGCATTCGGAACTGTCGGTCGGTTGCACGAACCCGTGTCGTAATAGCGGTCGTATAAACGTTCACTAACCCAGAGGGTAGAAGCGGGTTACCGATCGGTAAGCGTCGGCAATGAAGGAACGGATGAACTCAGGGGCACACGGAGCCACACAGCGGCCCACCGAGCCACACCTGCCCGGCCGACAGTCATCGAGAGCACACTGGCGACCTCACGGACAGGTGGAGTATCTCATCGGTCGAAACGTATAGAGGCGTCCCGCACAACTCGACGATATGGGATCGGCGACAGGAGTCACGGTGGTGCTCGTCGAAGACGATATCGACGACGCCCGGTTCGTCGAGCGGTTGCTCGTCGACCGGCACACCACCGGCCGAGGTGAATCCCTCGTCGACGTCGACACCGTCGAACGAGCGGACTCGCTCGCCACCGGTATCGAGACGATCGCCGCGGTCGAGCCGGACGTCGTCCTCCTGGACCTCGGATTACCCGACAGCGACGGCGTCGAGACCGTCGACCGGTTGATCGACCGTGCCCCGGGGGTGCCAGTGGTCGTCCTCACTGGCCAGACCGACCTGGGCGTCGACGCGATACGGTGCGGCGCCCAGGATTACCTCCGCAAGGGACACATCACGGCACCGCTCCTCCGTCGGTCGCTTCGGTACGCCATCGAACGCGGGCGCGTCCAGCGGGAACTTCGCGATCGAAGCCTCAGGCTCGCGGTGGCCAACGAACTGCTCCGGACGGACGTAAGAAACGACGTCAGCCTCGTCGTCGGCCTGGCCGACCAGCTCGAGTCGCGGGTCGATCCGACCCATGACGAGACGGTAGACACGCTCCTCGACGCCAGCAGACACGTCCTCCGGCTCACGGACACAGTAGCGGACCTGATGGACGTCATCTCTGGTGACCCCGCGAGCCAGCTCGAACCGACTGACCTGAGAGCGGTTCTCGAACCCGAAATCGACCGGTTCCGGGACAGAGAAGGTGTCGAGCTCGACGTGGAGTGGCTCGTCGCGTCCGAGACAGCCCCGACGGTCGCCGGAACACCGATGCTCGGTGCCATGTTCGAACACGTCCTGTCGAACGCGGCGACCACCTCCGAGCGGGACCCGATTCACATCGACGTTACGATCGCGGAGTCGGACGACTCCGTCTCCGTCGAGATCGCCGACGACGGCGTCGGCATCCCCGACGCACAGAAAACGGCGATCGTCGATCCGACCGCCGACGCGACGGGACCGTCGGCCCCCGGAACGGGACTGTACTTCGTCACGACCGTCCTCGACACCGTCGGCGGATCGATAGAGATAGCCGACAACTCGCCACGTGGGACCGTCGTGACCATCACGCTCGAACGGGCCGACCGAACGGTCGAGTGACTCGAACGCACCGGCGAACGGACTCTCACTCGTCTGTTCCGTCGGCCTCCTCGACGCCTGTTATCTCGAACCGTGCACCGCGGTCGGTACCGTCGGTGACGCGAACGGCCCCGTGTGCACCCGCGATCTGACGAACGCTGCCGAGGCCGAGTCCGGAGCCGTCGGCGCTCGTCGGATCGTCGACTCGCGAGTGCAGCGTCGACGGTCACACAGGGAACGGGCTATGCGGACGAGAAGCTCGATTCGGGAAGGATGGCTGCGACGGTCTCGAGGTCGAGCGCGCCGATGAGCGAGGCGGCGTCGCCGTCTACGAGGGCGAGTCCCGTCTGCGTCGAGGTGTCGGTGACCGAGAGGTCGGTCTCGGCTTCGAGACTCGTCTGGAGGTCGTCGAGATAGCCGGTTACGACCTCCTCCTGGGCGGCCACCACCGCGTTCTGTGCCTCTTCTTCGGTCATGTTCCCCGATTCGACCTCGGGCTGGACGGTCTGTTGGGCCTGTTGGCGTGCGGCCAGTAGTTCCTGCTGGTCGATCGGTGGGGAGACGGCGACGGTCGTCTCGCCGTCGGCGGTCACCGAGTCGTCGGCTCCCTGAAACTGGCAGCCGGCGAGCGTCAGGGCGGTTCCCGAGGCGCCGACCTGGACGAGTCGGCGACGGGAGAGTGTATCGTCCATACGGCGGATTGTGACCGGCCACCCAAACGGGTTTGGATTCGTGATCGACCCGTGCGTCCTCGATTCGGGTAGGCCCTGCCACCGTGCGTGGACTTTTGACGACCGTCCCCGTGACTGAGCGTATGGACGATCGTGGTCCCGGCGAGCGAGGTACCGACGACCCGGATGATCGGTCCGTCGAGGGACCGCCGGGGACCGGATCCCCGGTGCCGACGGATCGGGAGTCGCCCGTCGGTGCCCCAGTCATCCGCGGTGACGAGGCGGTCACGGGCCAGCACGCCCGGGAGGCCGTCCAGTTCGATCCCGACGACCCGGCGAGCGTCGACGAGGCTGCAGAGACCGTCCGGGCGTTCGCCGCGACCGACGACGGCGATCACCTCTGGATGCTCCGCGGCGCGGCCGCCTGCGCGGCGCTGGTCCGCGGTGTCGGTTCCTACACCGAGGCCGCCGAGCGCGCCAGTGGTGACGTGACGGTCTCGTTCGTCCGCAAGTGGGCACGCGTCCACGACCTGCCCCGGGCGGTCCGCACCCAGGTGGCCCGCGGTGAGATCGCCCCCTCCGCGGCCAAACACATCGCCCGCGTCCGAGGCGAGGACCGCTTCCTCCTGGCCTGGGCTACCATCGATGCCGACCTGTCCGTCCGCGACGTTCGACGGATCGCGAGCGAGGTGGTCGACGGTACCGCCGTCGAATCCGCACTCGAAGCCCACGACGTCGCCACGGGACGGATCGAACTCGACCTCCCACCCAGTGTCTATCGCGAGTTGCGCCGTCGGGCCGCACTCGACGGCGTCGAACCGGCCGACGTCGTCGCCGACGCCCTCCAGGCGGACTCCTCGGTGGATCGTCGACCAAACGTCAGAGAAATAGAGTGATTGGCGGCTGTTTGGAGGGGTATCGAAGGGAACCACACTCGTGTTCGTCCTGCCGGTGACGCTCGCCACTAGGTCTCTTGATCAATTCCGAGTCGTTCGAAACATCTCGTTCGACGAGCTGGGTGATCGTCGACGCGCTCGCCGCATCGAATTGCCAGATCCCAACTAACGAGGCCCCCGTGATCCGGACCGGTGACTGGGCCTCGAGAAATCGCTCCTGCCACACCGGCTCGAACGAAACTGTCGGTTGGGGAGATCACTAGCGTGCGAGTTACGTCCGGCACTCCATCTCGAGCGTAGATATCCTCCCCGCGCTAACGCGCGACGATCCCTCCGTTGGGGGTTCAGCTACCGACCAACGGAGGCAGCTTGCAGGCTCGTGCACACTTCGTTAGGACGTTCGTGAGGGAGGTTTCACCGACCACACGTGGACATCCCACTCGAAACGTCCTCGAAAGCGCGTCATGTACGTAGTTGGAGTGAGACGCACTGCGTCTTGCCAGCCGCCGACGGAACGAGGATTTCGGTTCGACCGTTTCGTACTACGCCCGACAGGGCGACGAGGGCTATACGACCATGACGCTCGCGACGAGCAGCATGGTCGTCACGCCCAACAGGAACGCAGTCACCGTCGCTGGCGTGACGTAGCGCAGGAGCGATCGCTGGCGCCGTCGGTGTTCGGAGTAGTCGACGTCGAACTCTTCGCGAACGCAATCCGGACACCACGTCTGAGAGGTATCTGCGACGTGTATCGGAACACGAATCATCGACTCGCGGGTGCAGTGTCGACGGTCGCACTCCTCGGCAAGTTTCTGCTCCTGGGTCGTCATGGTGTTACTCATTACTGCGCTCGACCCCCAGGATTTCGACGGTTTCGAAGAACGCGGCTTTCTCGAGATCGCCGCTGACGTAGGCCTCGATCGCCGGCTCCGTCGCGATCGCCTCGACGGTCCCCGTGATGATCGAGATCGTGACCGGATCGTACTCACCCTCGGCCACGACGTCGACGAACAGGTCGGCGAACAGGTGGAGTTCGGTCTCGAGTTCGTCAGCGGTTTCGCTGTGCGTCGAATATTCCATCACGATCTCTCCGTCCCGCGTGACGAACACTCGGGCGTCGTCGGAGTGGTTGGTGACAGCCCTGTAGTAGTCCGCCGCGAGCGGCCGGGCAGCCACAACGGAATTCGGAACGCCTTCGACTGGGCCCTGGGTCGATCCATCGCTGGTGGACGTACCCAGCGTATCAGTAGGTTCGTCGTCCTCCAACAGTCCCGCTCCCGTACACCCGGCGAGACAAACGGCGCCAATCGTCGAGAATAGTGTGCGACGGTTCATAAATACAGGATCGTGAGAGGTTAGTTGCCCTCTACCTCGTCGACGAGTGTGATCTCGGTGGTGATCTCCTTGGGTTCTTCACTCACGACGTAGAGGCCGTTCCATTCCATGTAGTGCCCGTCGGTGGTGAAGAAGAAGATGGCGTCCCCGTTCGTGCCGTAGGAGCCGTCCATCTGCGGGCTTTCGACGACCTTGTAGTTAGCACCGTTAGCGCCAGCAGCACCGTTGCCCCCGTCGAACTTGGCGTCGGGGACCTTGACGAGTTGCTTGTCGTTGGTGAGCTTCGAGTTGACCGAACTCACCTTCCCCTGAGCCACTTCGTAGTTGATGACTTTGCCATCGTGGCTGAGCATGTAGACGTGGTGGACATTGCTTCGGTCGTTGAGGTACTCGTACCGTTTAATCAGGTTCTGGCGTTCGAGTGAGTCACTCATTTCGAACGGCGGGCGCTCTTGGACGAGGTGCGCCTGATTCTTCTCTGTGATCTTCACTTCGTACATGTACGACTCGCCCAGCGCGACGCCGTCCAGGTCGGTGCCAGCACCCTCGGCGAGTTTGTCACCGGAGGGACCGCTCGTGTTATTTCCCCATGCCGAGCAACCTGCGGTCAGTAGCACGACTGCGATCGCTGTGACTGCGAGTAGCTTGCGTTTGTTCATTGGTTTGAATCGATCGTGTCAGGTAGTCCGTCACACTGTTCTGCGGGGGGAGGGCTGCCGTCGATTGCCGTGCCATCCGGCCCGGTATCGACCGGCTCTTCGGCCTCGCCACTCCCCGGTGGGCCGTTGATAGCGAACCGCTCGTCGACTTGCATCGGGAGATGACACTTGAACAACTCCCTGTTGTCCATATTCGAGCGGGCATTGTAGTCGGCAACCAGGGTCTCGAGCTGGTTCTGGTTCCCCGTGATCCGCTGTTGGATTCGACTGTGATCTTCCGCAGCCGTTCGGCTCCACTCGTCCGGATCTTCTCCGTGGATGTCGTAGAAGCGCTCGAGCTCGTCGTAGGTATTCTCGACCTGCGCTCGTTGTGCGTCTATTTCTTCGTACTGGGTTCGAAACCATTCGTACTCTTGAACGGCAGAATCGGCATTGTACGTGTCCTGAATGACCTGCTCGCCGGCGTCACGTTCTTCCATCCACGGGAGGAACGGGAACCAGAGATACGAGATAATCCAGAGAACGATGAAAAACGCTGCAACGATCGCAGCGATCTTCATCCATTTCTGCACACCGTCGGTAGATTGAGTCATTGCATCCAAATCCGTTTATCGAACGGATATATAAAATCATATCGGATTGGAATACTGATCATATAACTATCGTATTTGCTAATGAGGCGGTACGATTGTCGAAAGCAATCCCTGGTGTGACCGGAATTCGGATCGCAACGGACCAGCGTATGGAACCACTATGAACGGGAACGTAGCCCGGCACCCGCCCATCAGACAGAAACGTTTAACCCCGACTCGCCGGAATACCAATTCGAGGGCCGGTAGCTCAGTCCGGCAGAGCGTCTGGCTTTTAACCAGACGGTCGCGTGTTCAAATCGCGCCCGGCCCGTCTTCGCGTCGCGAGCCACCACGCGAGCGGCGCGAATCGGATCCGGCGGGATTTGAATCGCAGGGAGGGCGCGCTCAACGGAGTGAGCACGTCCGACCGTGTGTTCAAATCGCGCCCGGCCCGTTTTCCTGCGAACGACGTGAGCAGTGAAAACGCCACAAGCGATTTGAGCCCTACCAGTCGCAGCCCGCACAGCCGAACGAAGTGAGGCGAGCAGGACCGTCTGGGTTCGGTTCAAATCGCGCCCGGCCCGTCTTCGCGTCGCGAGCAATCACGCGAGCGGCGCGCGTATCGAGGCGTCCGTCGGTCGACGGCGAGTGCGTCGAGGCGCGGCCGTTAAGTACGGCCCCGGCGACGGTTCGGACAGGATGTGGCCACTCGGACACGCTGCCGTCGCCTACCTCTGCTACGCTCTCTCGATTCGGACGCGGTCGATCGACTCACCGGCCGCGCTCCCGGTGGTGGCCGTACTCGTCGGGAGTCAGGTGCCGGACCTGATCGACAAGCCGCTGTCGTGGTACCTGCTGATGCTGCCGACGGGGCGATCGCTCGGTCACTCGTTCCTGTTTCTGGCCCCACTCGCCATCGGGGTCTGGCTGCTCGCTCGGCGATACGGCCGACGTGAGGCCGGGTTCGCGTTCGCCATCGGAGCGTTCGCACACCCGATCGTCGACGTGATCCCGGGGCTCTGGCGGGAGTCGTCGGCTGGCATGCTCCTGTGGCCGATCACACCGGTCTACCCATACGAGGAGGGGCCGCCCACGATCGCGGAACTGCTCGCCGGTTCGACCAGCGACCCGTACTTCCTCCTGGAGTTCGTCCTCGCGGCGGTCGCACTCGTCGTCTGGCATCGACACGGCCGTCCCGGGGTCGACGCGATCCGAACACGAGTGGGCGCGCGGGGTCCCGAGTTAGAACGTGACTCGGCCGATTGAACGGCGGTTCGACGCTACTGGTTCGACCGCCCGGCAGGCGACCTGGCGACCGGCAGAGGCGTCGCCCATACGCCGAGCATCTCAGCGAGGCCGGCACTGGAACTTAGGAGGGACGGCGCGTACCGCCGCGTATGAACGGAACGGAAGCCGGCTCCGAGTCCACGTCCAGTGCTAGGACTGAGGCGACCGACCACGAAGACGCAACTGACGCCCGGCAGGATCGCACTGGTTCACTCGCCGCGATCCAGGAGACCTACGCCGAGCAGGCCGCCACGCTCGATCGGATGGAGTGGGCGGACCGACTCCTGATGGGCCGATACCGCCGCCACTTCGAGACGGCCCGCGGACGCGTGCTGGACGTCGCCTGCGGAACCGGGACGAACGTCCGGTACCTCCCGGAGACAGTCGAGTACGTCGGGATCGACGTCAGCCCCGCGATGATCCGGCGCGCTCGCGAGCGCGTGACCACATTCGGTGCCGCCCACGAGGTGGTAGAGATGGATGCCCAGACGCTCGGGTTTCCCGACGACAGCTTCGACACCGTCATCTCCTCGCTCTCGACGTGTACGTTCCCCGACCCGATCGCCGCGCTCCGTGAAATGAACCGCGTCTGTGCCCCCGACGGGCGGATTCTACTCGTCGAACACGGCCGCAGCAGCGTCGAGGTGCTCGGACGACTCCAAGACTGGCGCGCGGACGCCCACTTCGAAACACACCGGTGTCGCTGGAACCAGGACCCGCTGGCACTGGTCTCCCGGACGGAACTGTCTGTCACCGACGTCTCGACCGCGATGCTCGGCGTGATAACCACCATCGAGGTCGAACCCAACTGACCCGGATACCGCCAGCGCGTCCGACCGCTCAGAAATCCGACGGGAGGGCGCAGCCGCCCACGGATTGTTCGCGACAACAAGCCAAGGGCCGGATTTGAACCGAAATCAGACGTGCTCGCTTCGCTGCGCGCGACTGATAGGGTTCAAATCCGTTGTTTGATTGTCGTCACTCACGAATTGTTCGCGACAACAAGCCAAGGGCCGGATTTGAACCGGCGGGGGTTCCGCTCTGCAGGCGGATGCGTTGGGCCGAACTCTGCCACCTTGGCGCGTCAGTACCTCTGTCGGGCATCGATTTATGGGTTCTGATCCGCACCGGACCAGCCAGTACCAGCCCGTCTCGGACTCGTATCCGTCGAGCGCGCAGAGTCCCCGGGGACGCGAACCGGCGCAGCCGCTCCCGGATCGATAGTGACCGCCGATTGGCGGTCCATAAATACGAAAACCCCACACAGCAGGTGCTGTGTGGGGTAAATCGCAATGAGTGGAGGCGGCGAATCGGGTTTCCCAGAGGGTCTCCCACTCCAGTACTGGCCGATACGCAGGTGGGCTTAACTTCCGTGTTCGGAATGGGTACGGGTGTTGCCCCACCGCTGTGGCCGCCTTAACGCCGACTCGTGGAATCGAACCACGACGAGCTCCGAGATCGGTGGTGTACCGTGTATACGTGTAGTCCAGTTTGCGCCTGGACCCGTTCTTCGGGTCCGATCCATGCGAATATGAATGGTGGCTCGACCTGTTAGTGCTCGCGGGCTGAATGCCTCGTTGCCTCGGCACGTACACCCCGAGTCTATCGAACTCGTCTTCTACGAGTGGTCTCAGCGGTTCCTCTTTTCCAGGTGGGTTTCGAGCTTAGATGCGTTCAGCTCTTACCCCGTGGTGCGTGGCTGCCCGGCACGTGCTCTTTCGAACAACCGGTACACCAGTGGCACCCATTCGTAGTTCCTCTCGTACTATACGAACGTTCCCGTCAGGAACCATAACACCCCCAATAGATAGCAACCGACCTGTCTCACGACGGTCTAAACCCAGCTCACGACCTCCTTTAATAGGCGAACAACCTCACCCTTGCCCGCTGCTGCACGGGCAGGATGGAGGGAACCGACATCGAGGTAGCAAGCCACTCGGTCGATATGTGCTCTTGCGAGTGACGACTCTGTTATCCCTAAGGTAGCTTTTCTGTCAGCAATTGCCCGCATCAAGCAGGCTAATTGGTTCGCTAGACCACGCTTTCGCGTCAGCGTCCGTCGTTGTGCCGGACACTGTCAGGCTTCCGTATGCTCTTGCGCTCTTTCTCGGGTCTCCGACCCGAGTGAGGAAACCTTGGGGCGCGCCCGATATCTTTTCAGGCGCGTACCGCCCCAGTCAAACTGCCCGGCTACCGGTGTCCTCCGCCAGGAGTGAGAGTCGCAGTCACTACCGGGTAGTATTTCAATGATGCCTGGGTGGCCCGCTAGCGCGGGTACCTCTGTAATGGCTCCTACCTATGCTGCACAGTAGCGACCACGTCTCAGCGACAGCCTGCAGTAAAGCTCTATAGGGTCTTCGCTTCCCCTTGGGGGTCTCCAGACTCCGCACTGGAACGTACAGTTCACCGGGCCCAACGTTGGGACAGTGGCGCTCTCGTTGATCCATTCATGCAAGCCGCTACTGAAGCGGCAAGGTACTACGCTACCTTAAGAGGGTCATAGTTACCCCCGCCGTTAACAGGTCCTTCGTCCCCTTGTACGGGGTGTTCAGATACCTGCACTGGGCAGGATTCAGTGACCGTACGAGTCCTTACGGATTTGCGGTCACCTATGTTGTTACTAGACAGTCGGAGCGCCCGAGTCACTGCGACCTGCCCCATTGCGGGGCAGGCATCCCTTATTGCGAACGTACGGGACTAACTTGCCGAATTCCCTAACGTCGGTTGATCCCGACAGGCCTTGGCTTTCGCCGCCACGAGTACCTGTGTCGGATCTCGGTACGGACGGTGTGCTCGTCTTTTCACGGGCTCTAGGTTGACTCAACTTTCGCTATCCTGCCGTTCGTTCGCTTCGTGCCATTACGGCTTCCACGAACTTGGACAGTTCGACCGGGCGAAAGCCCGGCTTGAGCGACCCCAAAGCGTCGACTTTTATTGCACACCGGCACAGAAATATTAATCTGTTTCCCATTTGTCCCACTCGAATTGCGGTGAGACTTAGGACCGGCTAACCCTCAGCTGATTAGCATTGCTGAGGAACCCTTACTCGTTCGGCCGTCGGGGTTCTCACCCGACTAACGCTGCTACTATGACCAGGATTTTCGTTACCGCACGGTCCACACGAGATCTCTCCCGTGCTTCCGCCCGAACGGAACGCCAACCTACAGGATCACCACTATGGGTGGTGCCGCCAGGTCTCGGTGGTGGACTTGAGCCCCGATCATTTTCGGCGCCGCAAACCTCGGCCGGTAAGCTGTTACGCTTTTCTTAGAGGGTAGCTGCTTCTAAGCTCACCTCCCGGCTGTCTAGGGCTTGCGACCACCTTCGATCGCACTTAGTCCACACTTGGGGACCTTAACCCAGCTCTGGGTTGTCTCCCTCACGGTACACAGGCTTACCCCGCGCACCGGACTCCCTGCGTCGACGGCGTTCGTAGGTTCGGAGTTGGACAGGGTGGCGAACTCCTCTCGGAGGCCGGTCACCCAATCCGTGGCTCTACCCCACGAACTACCTCGGCAGAGGTCATGCTTCGACATGTTTCGGTTGGAACCAGCTGTTTCCGGACTCGATGGGCCTTTCACCCCTAGACACGGGTCACGCGAGGGTGTTGTAGGACACCAACGCTAACAGGCCTCCACGTACCTTTCGGTACGCTTCACCTTGCCCACGCCTAGATCGTCCGGTTTCGGGTCGTGCCCGTTTGACTCCCCGCGCTTGAACACGGTGGCCCTCACGCAAAGCGCTGCGGCCATATCGGTTTCCCTGCGCCTTCCCCGATGATCGGGTTAGACTCGTCAAACAGGCACACTCCCTGGTTCGTTTTTCAAAACGTACGACGGAACATCGGCTTCCGACCGGTCTTACTACAGGTTCGCACCTGATTCATTCGCAGTCGGACCTTGTATGCCCCGTCGCTCTATCGCCAACTGATTTCACGCCCTATTGCACCTCCCTTCTTGGGGTGCTTTTCAGCGTTCGCTCACGCTACTTGTTCGCTATCGGTCTCGAGGAGTGTTTAGTCTTCGCGGTCGATGCCCGCGATATTCACGAGGGATATCCAACCCCCGATACTCTGGAGCTGACGCACATCGTACTAACCTGCGGTACGGGGCTGTCACCCTGTATCGCACTCCGTTCCAGGAGATTTCTCGCAGATTTTCCGATGATGAGAGTCAGTCCGAACACCACATTGCCCGTGAGGGCTTCGGTTTGGACTGTGTCGGGTTCACTCGCCGTTACTAACGACATCGCGATTTGCTTTCTCTTCCTGTCGATACTAAGATGTTTCAATTCTCGACGTTCCCCATTGCGCGAAGCAATTGCGGTGGGGATTCCCATTCGGAAATCCTCAGTTCTACCCCTCCGTGCGGGTCCCTGAGGCTTATCGCAGCTTGGCACGTCCGTCATCGGCTCTCGAGCCGAGCGATCCACCAGCTGGCACAGTAGCCACGTTCGTCGGATCGGTCACGTTGTCCGAAGACAACGATCAGTAACCCGGAGAACGGGTCCAGTGGACGCCTGGACTACACGTACACACGGTCTCATCTGCAACGCCTGTGACTGCAGGCGTGCATTAACCCTTCCCACCCACGCTTGCGCGGAGTGGTGCATCGGTTGTTGTCGGGATCAGATCGTTGCGTCGTCTCCCACTTAAGGGGAGCGATTCGCGATCGTCACCCGAGTTCATGGACCCACTGGGATTCGAACCCAGGGCATCCTCCTTGCAAAGGAGGCACTCTCCCACTGAGCTATGGGCCCACCCCTCGGATGAGGGGCTTAGCGTTAGCCTCGACAGTTCAAAGGTGCCCGATCGGCCGAAACGGCGATCGCGCGAACGGAGACCGCATACGGATCGAGCGGTGACGCGCGATCCGCGACTAGTGGGCCGGGGCATCGCCCCGGTCCCGGTCTGTGGAGGTGATCCAGCCGCAGATTCCCCTACGGCTACCTTGTTACGACTTAAGCCCCCTTGCGAAGCCCAGATTCGACCGCCATGAAGGCGGCCTCATCCGGACCTCACTCGGGTGCTTTGACGGGCGGTGTGTGCAAGGAGCAGGGACGTATTCACCGCGCCCTTCTGAGGCGCGATTACTACCGAATCCAGCTTCATGCGGGCGAGTTTCAGCCCGCAATCCGAACTACGACCGAGTTTCGGAGATTAGCGCCCCCTTTCGGGGTTGCATCCCACTGTCTCGGCCATTGTAGCCCGCGTGTCGCCCAGCACATTCGGGGCATACTGACCTACCGTTGCCCGTTCCTTCCTCCAGTTTGGCACTGGCAGTCCTCCTAATGTACCCAACCACCTCAAGGGTGTTGCTGGCAATTAGGAGTGCGGGTCTCGCTCGTTGCCTGACTTAACAGGACGCCTCACGGTACGAGCTGACGGCGGCCATGCACCTCCTCTCAGTAGCTCCAATAAGCTCATCACACTGATCTTCACGGCTACTGTCGGTGCTGGTGAGATGTCCGGCGTTGAGTCCAATTAAACCGCAGGCTCCTCCGGTTGTAGTGCTCCCCCGCCAATTCCTTTAAGTTTCATCCTTGCAGACGTACTTCCCAGGCGGTCTGCTTCACGGCTTCCCTACGGCACAGCACAGGCTCGTAGCCTGTGCCACACCTAGCAGACATCGTTTACGGCTAGGACTACCCGGGTATCTAATCCGGTTCGTGACCCTAGCTTTCGTCCCTCACCGTCGGATCCGTCCTTCCAGAGCGCTTTCGCCACCGGTGGTCCGTCCAGGATTACGGGATTTCACTCCTACCCCAGACGTACCCTCTGGATCTTCCGGTCCCAAGCCAGGCAGTTTCCACCGGACGCCCACACGTTAGGCGTGCGGATTTCCCGATGGACTTGCCCGGCCGGCTACGGACGCTTTAGGCCCAATAATAGCGGTCATCACTCGTGCTGCCGGTATTACCGCGGCGGCTGGCACCGGTCTTGCCCAGCACTTATTCGCCTACCACCTTACGGTAGGAAAAAGCGAGGACTGTATGCCCTCGCACTTGGAGTCCCCCTATCGCACTCTCGTGCAGTGTAAAGGTTTCGCGCCTGCTGCGCCCCGTAGGGCCCGGAATCTTGTCTCAGATTCCGTCTCCGGGCTCTTGCTTTCACAACCCGTACCGATTATAGGCACGGTGGGCCGTTACCCCACCGTCTACCTAATCGGCCGCAGCCACATCCTGTCGCGCCGGAGCGTTTCGGGCTCGAGCCAGTTCCAGGCATCGAGCCGTATTCGGTATTAGCCTCAGTTTCCCGAGGTTATTCCGATCGACAGGGTAGTTTGGCCACGTGTTACTGAGCTATTTGCCACGAGTATAAACTCGTGCGACTAGCATGGCTAAATCGGACTCCAATAGCAATGACCTCCGGCAGGATCAACCGGAATGCTATTCCCTGGTCGAGACCAGGGGTTGGCGGTGAATGTTGATCGCACACTCACACATTGCGTGGTCCACGTTCGGCGATTCGATCGAACCGACCGATCGAGCGTCACCGAACTGTCGAGGCTAACATCAGATCCCATCTGTACGGCGGACCGCAGGGGTGGAATCCTCATTTCCTTCGGACGTATTCGTAATCCCCGAGGAGTACTTAACCCCTTCGGAGTCGAATCGTCCGACCACCGGCGCGAGATTCGCGCCGGCGATCACACGTTTGCATTCCATCCGAGCACCCTCGTACACTTAAGGGCAACGGATTGGAGGCGTGCCGGAACTCGCATCCGGCGGCGCCATCGTGGATCCGATCGTTGACACCCGTTGTATATAAGGGCGTCGTCTCGTGGCCACCGCGGCCAGCTCGGATCCCGTCGCCCGATCGACGATCCGTTCGTCGGTCGAGGGGAGGATGGTTCCTGCCTCCGTGCCGGGTTGCGGCCGGAGGGGGTGGCGGTGTGCGCCACGTCGTTCGCATTCTATTCGAGTGCCGGGTACCTATATAAGGCCGTCGAACGGAAGGCGCTTCGCATCGCCGTACCATGGCACGGTTTTTCAGTTTCGGCCAGTTTTCGTTCGATATATAAATGAGTGTGTGAATGCCAATCACCCACCCCCGTCATCGCTGCGCCGAATCACGAACTCCCGCACTACCGCACGACCTCTCTTCCACTGCGAGGGATCTCCGCCAGAAGTGTTGCGCGGGCGGAGGTCGATCGGTCATCCCTCCCTCGCAGGTGCGGTCGGACCGGATGATTCCCGCGCGTGTACAACCAGGGGTGGGCGTGCGTAAGATCCCTTTGTTTCCGACGCCAGAACCCCCTTCTGCCGTATCGACAGGTATCGATTCCGCCGCCCGTTCACGCACGTGGAGACGGTCCAGGGTTACCGCGGCCGACCACCGGCACTCGGCACGGAACACCCGATAACCGACGCGACTATGGGGAGGGGATGCAAACTATCGGGAGAATGGTCCGGAATCCGTTCGGTTCCGAGGACGGCCCATCGACCGCGGACGTCTGCGCCGCGCTCGACGATCCGGACTGTCGAGAGATACTCAGGGCGCTCGACGAGCCGTTGACCGCCGCAGAGATACAGTCGCGCTGTGACATTCCACAGTCGACGCTCTACCGAAAACTCGAACAGCTGACGGACGCGACGCTCCTCGAAGAGACGACGGAGATCCGTCGCGACGGCCACCACGCGAGTAAGTACGTCATCGCGTTCGAGGAGGTTCGAATCAGTCTCGATTCGGACCATACGCTCGCAGTCGCCCTGGACCGGCCCGCACGCACGGCGGACGAACGGCTCGCCGAACTGTGGTCGGAGGTCAGGAGGGAAACATGAGTCTAGACACAGCTACAACAGAAGTGACGATCGCGCTCGCCGTCGTGAAGACGCTCGTCCTCATCGTCGGCAGCGTCGTCACCTTCTTCGCGTTCAAGGCGTATCGGCGGACGAGACAGCGCGCCCTCGGGCTCCTGGCGGCCGGCTTCGGTCTGGTGACGCTCGGCCTCGCGTTCGCCGGACTGTTACACGAGATTCTGAACGTCGACCTCGCGGTCGGTGTCCTCGTCGAGAGTGTCCTCGTCCTCTTTGGCTTCGCCGTGATCGCCTACTCGCTGTACGTGCAGTGACGACTGGGTTCGACTCCGGTCGCGTCGTGCCACCCGTTTCGAACGCGAGTGGCGCGCGAACGGCTCCAGTCGATCGGCGTGGTCGGTTCGAACGACGCGAGTCCGAACCGTCCGCCGGGTGTCACTCCACCTGACGGCCTCGAAACTCGTTAAATCGACCGAGAGAGGTTCCACCGAGGCGAAACTAGTTTTATGGGGTGACCCGCAACACGTCGAGAGGCAATGGAACATCTGGCTGTCGACGCTATCGAGACGCGAGTCGGCCTGTCAACCCGAAAGATGGGGTACGGTGGCCGGCCCGCGCTCGTCATCGTCGACCTGCAGAACGTACTGACACGGGAAGAGGGCTTTCACGGGACCGATCTCTCTCCCGTCATCGAATCGACGAACGAACTCGTCGCGGCGGCCGACCGAGCGGAACTCCCGGTCGTGTTCGTGCGAAACACCCCATATCCGAATCACGAACGGATCGGAAAGTGGGCGAAAGTGGACGTCGATCCCGCGCTATACGACCCGGAAACCGAATCGGGGTCACTCGACGATCGACTCGACCGATCGGACAGACACACGATTATCGACAAACAGCAGGCGAGTGCGTTCCACGGGACTACGTTGCACTCGCTGTTGAACCAGTGGAACGTCGATACCGTGGTGCTTGCGGGCTGTTCGACCAGCGGGTGCGTTCGCGCGACGGCGACCGATGCGTGCGCGTTCGGCTACCACACCGTCGTCCCGATCGATTGCGTCGGGGATCGATCACCCGACCAGGCCGAAGCGAGTCTGGTCGATATACACGCACGCATTGGCGACGTCGTCTCCCTGGACGATGCCGTGAGCTACCTCGAAAGTCAGGTTTCCGAGTGAGTTGCGGTGATCCAGCCGGAGACTACAGAGAACGGTATCGGATCGAGTCGGGACCGACGCTATCGGTTCAGCGTGTGGATCGCCTGATCGAGCGCGTTCGCGGCGGCTTCCATCACGGACTCCGACAGCGTCGGGTGTGCGTGGATGGTGCTCGAGACGTCTTCCAGGGTCGCGCCGAGTTCGACCGCGAGGCCGAGCTCTCCCAGTAGTTCGGAGGCCTCAGGGCCGACGACGGACGCGCCGAGTAGGAATCCGCTCTCCTCGTCGGCGACGACCTTCACGAAGCCGTCCGCGTGGCCGGTCGTCAGCGCTCGCCCGCTCGCCTGGAACGGGAATTTGCCGACGAGCGGTTCGAAGCCGGCGTCTTCGACCTCGTCTTCGGTCATGCCGACGGTCGCGATCTCGGGGTCGGTGAAGACGACGGCTGGCATCGCCTGGTAGTCGATCGCCGCGGGTTCACCGGCGACGACCTCCGCGACGGTCTCGCCCTCGTACATCCCCGTGTGCGCGAGCATCGGCTCGCCGGCGACGTCGCCGATCGCGTGGATGTGGTCGACGTTCGTTCGGCCGCGGTCGTCCGTGGGGACGAACCCGCGGTCGTCGGTCTCGACGCCGGCCGCGTCCAGATCGAGCGTGTCGGTCACGGGCTGGCGGCCGACCGCGACGAGCACCTTCTCGGTGTCGAGTTCGATGGTGTCGGCCTCCACGGCCTCCGCGGTCCCGCCATCAGTCGCGGCCGCCTCGGCCGGCTCCGCCACGACGCGGATTCCGTCACCCAGGTCCTGCCACTCCGACGCGCTGTAGCCGAAGTGGAAGTCGATCCCGAGTTCCTGCGCCCGTTTCTCCACCGGCCGGGTGAGGTCGTCGGGATACGCCGGGAGCATCTCGTCCAGCATCTCGACGACGGTGACGTCCGTTCCGAGCTTCGCGTAGACGCCGGCCAGTTCCATACCGATGTAGCCGGCGCCGACGATGACCAGCGACTCGGGGACGGATTCGAGTGAGAGCGCGTCCTTCGAGCTGAGAACCGGGTCGTCGGCGAAGTCGAAGCCGGGTATCTGAATCGGGCGAGAGCCCGTCGCGACGATGGCGCGTTCGAACTCGACGGATTCGGATCCCTGCCCCTCGCCGCCGTGAGAGACGCGCACCGAGTTCTCGTCGGCGAACGTCGCGGTCCCCTCCATCAGGGCCACGCCGTTGGCCTTGCAGAGTTTCTCGACCCCGCTCGTCAGCTGGTCGACGACGCCATCCTTCCAGTCGACCATGCCGGCCAGGTCGACCGCCGGGTCGGCGTGGATTCCCATCTCCTCGGCGTGGCGAGCCTCGTGGGCCACGTCGGTGGCCGTAATCAACGCCTTCGAAGGGATACATCCGTGATTCAGACAGGTACCCCCGTAGGCGTCCTTCTCGACGAGCGTGACGTCCAGGCCGAGTTGCCCGGCGCGAATCGCCGCCGAGTAGCCGGCCGGTCCGCCGCCGATCACCAGCACGTCCGTTCCAGTGGTTACGTCTCCGACGACCATTGCTACGTGGATACAGCCGGTCGAGCTATAAAAACGGGCAGGTATCGCGTCCGCAGTGGACGAAACGAGTTGCAGATTTAGCGCCCGTTCGTCCACCAACAGGCCGTATTTGCCGTCGAAACTCGACAGATAGGGACCGTCGGTGCGCGAATCGGTCCCACAGACGCCGTCGTGCCGGCACGGAGTCGGCCCGTCACCGATGCTGCCGAGTCGCGATCAGTTCACGCGCGAAACCTCGTACCCCGCCGACTCGATCGCCTCGATAACCGTTCGGGCGTGCCCGGAACCGCTGGTGACGATCTGGAACACCAGGTACGCTTCGCCGACCTGGAGGTCGCCGACCGCCCGGTCGTGGCGCACGGTCCGAATGTTCGCACCCCGATCCGAGATGACGCCCGAGACGGCCTCCATCTTGCCCGGTTGATCGTCGATGCGCACCCGAAGGCGGAGTAACTGATCCCGGTCGGTCAGCGCGTGATCGAGGACCGTCTGGAGCATCGAGATGTCGATATTCCCGCCGCCGAGGACGGGGACGACCGTCTCACCCACCACGTCGAGGTCCGCCGAGAGCAGTGCCGCGACTGACGCGGCACCCGCCCCTTCGACGAGTTGCTTCGCCCGTTCGAGAAGGAGCAGCGTCGCGCTGGCGATCTCGTCGTCGGAGACGGTGACGACGTCGTCGACGTGCTCGCGAATGAGACCGAACGTCAACTCCGAGATGCCGCCGGTCGCGATACCGTCTGCGATGGTCTTCGCGTCGTCGATCGACTGTGGGATGCCCTTGTCGAGGCTGTCGGGGACCGTCGCGGCCGCCTCGGCCTGGACGCCCACGACCCGGATCTCGGGATCGAGCTCCGAGAGTGCGGCGCTGATCCCGCCGATGAGCCCGCCGCCCCCGATCGGGACGATGACAGTGTCGACGTCGGGGAGCGCCTCGTATATCTCGATACCGAGCGTGCCCTGCCCGGCGACGATCGCCGGATCGTCGTAGGCGTGGACGAACTCGACGTCGTCACCGTCGGCCAGCGTCTGTGCGTACGCCATCGCCTCCCTGAAGTCCGTCCCCTCGAGTTCCACCTCGCCGCCGTAGCTCCGCGTCGCGTCGACCTTCGCCTGCGGGGCGTGTCGCGGCATCACGATCGTCGAGTCGATGTCGTTCTTCGTCGCTGCGATGGCAACGCCCTGGGCGTGGTTGCCCGCACTCGCCGCGACGACGCGCGAGACGTCGCCACGTGCTGCGAGCTGGACCAGCTTGTTGTACGCCCCCCGCGTCTTGAACGAGCCGGTCCGCTGGAGGTGCTCCATCTTCAGGTGGACCGTCGCGTCGGACATCCTGGACAGCGAACGGTTCAATTCGAGTGGCGTCTCCCTGACGACGGACTCGTCGTCGAACCGCTCGCGCGCCGCTCGTACGTCAGCTAACCCAACGTCTCCCATACTCGCGGCCTTCGAAACCAGGGATAAACCCTTCTTCGGTTTCGGGGTGTGGTCGGCCTCCCGGGGTGGATGCTGGCGGTGCGCCTGCGGACGCGACGGAGAATCAGCCGACACTACCGGTGCCGAACGATCGGCGGACGGCTCACTCGAGCAAGAGGAGTTCCGGGTTCTCGAGATACTGCATGACCGTGTTGGTAAAGCGCGCGGCGTCGGCACCGTCGATGATCCGGTGATCGACCGACAGCGAGAGCGTCATGACCGAGCGCGGCTCGATCGACTCCGTGCCGTCGTCGTCCGTGACGACGCGCGGCTTGCGCTTGATCTCGCCGACGGCCAGGATGCCGGCCTCGGGGTAGTTGATGATCGGCGTGGCGTACTCGCCGCCGATGCCGCCGATATTGGTGATCGTGAACGTCGAGCCACGCAATTCGTCGGGCGCGATGGTGCGGTCGCGGGCCTTCGTGACCAGTTCGTTCATCTCCGAGGAGAGCTGGAGCATGCTCTTGTGGTCGACGTCGTCGACGACCGGGACCATCAGGCCGACGTCGGTCGCCGTCGCGACGCCGATGTTGTGGTAGTTTCGGTAGACGATCTCCTCGGCCTCCTCGTCGAGGACTGCGTTCATCTCCGGGTGTTCCGAGAGCGCGGCGACGACCGCCTTCATGATGAAGGGCATGTAGGTCAATCCGATGCCCTGCTCCTCGGCGACGGGCTTCAAGCGCTCGCGTGTCTCGACGAGTTTCGTGACGTCGACTTCGTCGTGGTGGGTGACGTGCGGGGCGGTGAACTTCGACTCCACCATGGCGTCCGAGATGGTCTTGCGGACGCCACGGAACGGTTCGCGACGCTCTCGCGGGCCGGTCTCGCCGGTTGCGAGCGCCGCCGCGTCCGCCTCCTGCGCCTGGCGCTGGGCCTCGGCGTACTCCAGTACAGCCTCTTGCGTGACGAACGCCTCGCCGTCGCGCTCCTCGTCGGTCGGGACCGCGTTCAGATCGACGCCTTCCTCGTCTGCGAGTTTGCGCGTCGCGGGTGCGGCCAGCGTCTTCTCTCGATCGGCCGACTCGACCTGCGCCGTGGCGGCGCCACGTGCATAGGCCGCCTGGGTCGCAGCGGTGGCGGCGTCGTCGCCGCCCGGGTCGTCGTCGGTCTCCGGTTCCGCGTCGGCCCCGGCCGTCGCGGAGTCCGTCGGCTCGTCGGTCTCGCTCTCCACGTCCGGCTCTCGCTGCGCGTCGCTCTGTGCTGCCGCGCGGACGTCGCCGTCGGTGATGCGACCGCTCGGGCCGGTCCCCTCGACGGTCTCGATGGCGACGCCGAGTTCGCGAGCCAGGCGTCGGACCGACGGCGGTGCGAAGACGTGCCCAGATGGGGTCTCGGCGTCCCCGGACTCGGAATCAACTGCGGAGTCGTTCGTCACCTCTCCGGTGTCGGGTTCGGCGGCGGTCGTCGCCTCCCCGTCGTCCGTGGTGTCGGCGCCAGCCGACGCCGCGGCGGGATCGTCCTCGCCCTCGACGTTGTACGTGACGAAGAGGTCGCCGACGGGGACGACGTCTCCTTCCTCCCAGTGCAGTTCGCGAACAGTTCCGTCGACCGGCGAGGGGACCTCGACGAGCGCCTTGTCCGTCTCGACTTCGGCCACCGGCTGGTCCTCCGAGACCGTGTCGCCGGTCTCGACCAGCCAGGAGACGAGTTCGCCCTCGGCGACGCCTTCGCCGACGTCCGGCAGCGTAAATTCCTTCGTCATGGTCAAAACTCCACGGCGGCACGGATACCGTCTACGATCCGTTCCGCTTCGGGCAGGTAGTAGTCTTCGAGCGCGTACAGGGGGAAGGGTGTGTCGAAACCGGTAATACGTTCGACCGGCGCCTCCTGGTAGAGGAGCGCTTCCTCCTGGAGCGTGGCGGTGATCTCACCGGCGAGGCCGCCCGTCTTGGGCGCCTCGTGGACGACCGCGGCGCGGCCCGTCTTCTTGAAGGACTCGACGATCGTCTCCTCGTCGAGCGGCGAGAGCGTCCGGAGGTCGACGACCTCGACGTCCACCTCGCCCGCGAGTTCCTCGGCCGCCTCGATCGTCGGCCTGGTCATCGCACCCCAGGTGAACACGGAGATGTCCGATCCCTCGCGGCGAACGGCCGCCTCGCCGATGGGAACCTCGTAGGAGCCGGTCGGGACGTCCTCACGGAACGCCCGGTAGATCAGTTTCGGTTCGAGGAAGACGACCGGATCCGGGTCGCGAATCGCGCTCGCGAGCAGCCCCTTCGTGTCGTACGGCGTCGAGGGGACCACGACCTTCAGGCCGGGCTGGTGGGCGAAGAAAGCCTCCGAGGACTCGGAGTGGTGCTCCGGCGCGCGGATGCCACCGCCGTAGGGGGCGCGAACGACGAGTGGACATTCGAAACGTCCGCGCGAGCGCGTGCGTAGGCGTGCGGCGTGCGAGACGATCTGATCGAACGCCGGGTAGATGAAGCCGAGGAACTGCATCTCGGCGACCGGGCGCAATCCGTAGGCGGCCATCCCGACAGCCGTCCCGACGATACCCGATTCCGCCAGCGGCGTGTCGATGACGCGATCGTCGCCGAACTCCTCGTAGAGACCGTCCGTGGCGCGGAACACGCCACCGTTCTCGCCGACGTCCTCGCCCATGACGATGACGTCGTCGTCACGAGCCATCTCCGTCGCCAGCCCGTCCTGGACCGCCTGGACGAGCGTGAGACTCTCCGTCTGTGCGTCGTCTTCCCCCTCGGTTTGCTGTTGTGCAGACATCGGTCAGTCCTCCAGGAGCGCCTCGTCGCCGTGGCGGTCGCGAAGCGTTTCGAGCCACTCGAGCTGTTCTTGGAGTCGCTTCGGCATCCCCTCGTAGACGTGCGCGAAGATCGCCTCCGGTTCGGCGTCGGCGAACTCTTCGGCGGCCGAGATCGCGTCGGCGACCTCCTCCTCGACGCGAGAGTCGATCGCGTCGACGCGTTCGTCGTCGAGCATCCCGTAGTTGCGCAGGAACGTCTCCAGGCGCGGGATCGGGTCCTTCGCCTTCCAGCGCTCGACTTCCTCCTCGTCCCGGTAGACGGAGGGGTCGTCGGCGGTGGTGTGAGCGCCGAAGCGGTACTGGACCGCCTCGATCAGCGTCGGGCGCAGTTCGTCCTCGCCCGGGTTCTTGGCCTTCGCGACGGCGTCGCGGGTCACCTGGTAGACGGCCAGTGGGTCCATGCCGTCGACCTGGACGCCCTCGAAACCGTAGGCCGTCGCCTTCTGAGCGATCGTCTCGCTGGCGGTCTGGCGCTCGCGCGGGACCGAGATCGCCCACTGGTTGTTGTTGCAGAAGAAGACGGTCGGGGTGTCGAAGACGCCGGCGAAGTTGAGCCCCTCGTGGAAGTCGCCCTCCGAGGTGGCACCATCGCCGAAGTAACAGAGGAACGCCGTCTCTTCGCCCTTCAATTTGGACGCCCACGCGGCTCCCGTCGCGTGGGGTATCTGGGTCGCGATCGGCACGGCGACCGTAAAGAGGTTGACGTCCTCCGGGATGTAGTTGCCGTGCTCGTGGCCCATCCAGTACAGCAGCGTGCGCTTCAGCGAGAGGCCACGAACGAGGCCGGCCCCGTGCTCGCGGTAACTGGGGAAGACCCAGTCCTCCTCGCCGAGTGCCGTCGCGCTACCGATCTGGGCGGCTTCTTGCCCGGACAGCGGCGGATAGGTGCCCATCCGCCCCTGTCGCTGGAGGCTGACCGCCCGCTGGTCGAAGTGCCTGACCAGCCGCATCTGTTCGTACATCCGGACGAGGGCGTCCTCGTCCAGGTCCGGTACCGTCGCGCCCTCACGGACTCGACCGTTCTCGTCGAGCACCTGGACGCGTTCGTCGGGTTCACGTTGTAGCGTACTCACGGGTAGACCCACCTTCGCACGTACGCCGACGTTGTACCGCGCACGGTATAGAATTTTCGTAAATAGTTTACTAACGACGGAATTATTGCGACAGGGTCACACAGGCCGTCGGCGATACGAGTCGGGAGTGGACGTTCGTATTTTTATCGGAAGTTACGGCCATAATCGGCCAATTCTGCCGGGTTTTCGAGTGGAAACTGGACACGTGTCGATGGAATATATATGCGGTGTGAGAACGTGTGTCGAATGGGTGAGTGACACACGATTGGTGGTGGTGGTGGTGGTGGTGGTGGCACACGTCGGCAACCGGTGCGACCGTCAGCAGGTGTTTAGTACACGCAAACGGACGGACAGGGCGTACCGAAGCGATGTGAGGTCGATACGGGCCGGCATCGAGGTGCGAGTGTCACCGCCACGTGCTCGACGGGTGATCGACCACCGGTTCGCTAGCAGCATCGGCCGGTGTCAGTCACCGCCGGCCGGAGACGGACGTCCAGTCGCTCGGGCGTCGGCCCGGGCCTCCTCGACGGTCTTTCCCTCCCGCAGGATCGCATCGACGAAGAGTTCGCCAGCCTTGTACGACGATCGGACCATCGGACCGCTGGCGCAGTAGAGAAAGTCGAGTTCGTCCTCGGCGACGCGGCGCCAGGTCTCGTACTTGTCGGGGTGGTCGTACCGTTTCACGTCCAGGTGGTTGCGCGACGGCTGGAGGTACTGCCCCAGCGTGACGATGTCGACGCCGCGCTCGCGGCAGTCGGCGAGGGTCTGGTAGACCTCGTGGTCGTACTCGCCGTGGCCCAGCATGACCGACGTCTTCGTGTAGATGTCGGACTCGCGGTCGATCTGTTCCAAAACGCCGAGACTCTGTTCGTAGCCCGCGCGGCGGTCGCGGACGGGAAACTGCAGGCGCTCGACGGTCTCGACGTTGTGCGCGATGACGTCAGGGTCCGCGTCGATTATCTTCCGGACGAGGTGTGCCTCACCCCGGAAGTCCGGAATCAGCACCTCGACGAGGATGCCGGGGTGACGCCGTTTGATCTCACGGATCGTCTCGGCGAAGTGGCCGGCACCCTGATCCGGGAGGTCGTCTCGATCGACGGAGGTGAGGACGACGTAGTCCAGCCCGATCTCGGCGATCGCGTCCGCGACGTTTTCGGGTTCGTCCGGATCGAGCGGGTCCATCCCGCCCGTCTGGACGTCACAGAAGTTGCAGGCGCGCGAGCACTTCTCGCCCATCAGCATGAACGTGGCCGTCCCACCCTCCCCCGACCCCGTCCCCGCCCCGCCGGACCAGCACTCGCCCAGGTTCGGGCAGTTGGCCTCCTCACAGACGGTGTGGAGATCGTGTTCGCGGAGCGTCTCGCGGATCCCCGCGAACTCCCGGCCCGACGGGGGTTGCATTTTCAGCCAGTCGGGCTTGCGGGCGCTGCTCATACCCGAAGCGTCGGTGGCGACAGTGAAAAAGCGTGGTGATCCCCGCCCGCCGCCGAACCGGGGGCGCCCCGCACGACTCGAAGCGGGTGAACACCCGCGCGATTCGGGACGAGGCGAACCCACGTGCGCGACGGTAGACGTACGTCGACGGCACACCGGCTCACGATCACCGATGCGGACGGTACCGGCGAACCGAACCGACATACTGTCAACGTAATAGATATGAAAACATTTATCGTTGGTAGCGGCAATTTCCGTACCACCGTATGCTCGACGTCGATCGTGAGGACATCACCGACGGGCCGATCGCACGGACGCTGCTCGTCCTCGCGGCGCCGTTGCTGGTCCAGAACATGGTCCAGGTGGCCCAGCAGCTCGTCGACACCCTCTTTCTCGGCCGCCACAGCGTCGAGGCCGTCGCAGCCGTCGGCCTCAACTTCCCGGTCGTGACCCTGCTGGGCGCCATCACCATCGGTGTGATCGTCGGCACGCAGGTGCTCGTCTCCCAGCGCGTCGGCGCGGGTGAGCTGGACGACGCGCGGCGCGCGGCCGTCAACGGAGCCGGCCTCGGAATTCTCGCCGGCGGACTCGTCGGTGTCGGCGCCTTCGCCCTCGCCAGCGAGGGGATGGCACTGTTCGGTGCGGACGATCTCACGACGCGATACGCCGCCGAGTACCTCGCGACGTACGCGCTCTTTCTGCCCGTACTGGCCGCGAGCGACGTCATCGAGGGAGGGTTCGTCGGCTGGGGCGATTCCCGTGCCGCGCTGTACATCAACCTCCTCGCAGTGGGCGTCAACGTCGTTCTGGACCCGATCCTCATCTTCGGTTGGGGGCCGGTTCCCGAGTACGGCGTCACCGGCGCGGCACTCGCGACCGGTATCGGGTACGGCTGTGGATTCGTGCTCGGGCTGGGACTGTTCCTGGCCGGTCGCGACGGATTCGCGCTCACACGAGACGTCCTCGTCGTCGACGCGGACGACTGCCGCGAGATCGTCGACATCGGGTGGCCGACGGCCGGCCAGTACACCGCGAGCCAGGCCGCGCGCGTCCTGATGGTCGGCGTCGTCTCGGCCGTGGGTGGCTCGCCCGCCATCGCCGCCTACACCGTGGGCGCACGGGTTTCGAGCGTCGCGTTCGTCCCCGCGATGGGCCTACAGAAGGCCGCCCAGAGCATGATCGGACAGAACCTCGGCGCCGACCGGCCCGAACGCGCCCGGCGGACCACCTGGGTCGGCGTGGCCATCGCTGCCGGCGCGCTGACCGCCGTCGGTCTCGTCCAGTTCGCGATTCCGGAGACGCTCGCCGAGATCGCGATACCGGAGGGCAGCGCCCGCGACATCGAGCTGGCCGCGCAGTACCTCGTCATCCTCGCCGTCGGCTACTGGGCCATCGGCGCGACGTACCTCCTGCAGGCCGGCTTCAACGGCGCCCGCCGCACTCGAACCAGCCTCGCCGCCTCCCTCGCACAGTACTGGGTCGTCAGGTTGCCGCTCGCGCTCGTCCTCGCGTATCCGATCGGGCTCGACGTCGAGGGCGTCTTCTGGGCCGTCACGCTCTCGAACGCCGCCATCGCCGTCTCGCTCGGTGCGTACTACCACTACGAGACGGGTGAGGGGATGAACCAGCGCGCCGTCGCCGCCGCGAGCGCGAGCGACTGATCGACGGGCCGTCCGACGACAGGTGGCGGTCCCCACTCGGTCGAGACGTGGCCGACTGCGGCGGAAGTCACTCCCTAACTATGTCCCGGTCGACGAAGTAGGTCCCGTGCGCGCCTCCGGAGAGACGGCCGACTGGGTCCACCTGAGCGACGGCGAGCGCATCACGTGGGCGAGCCGGCCACACCCGATCGCCCTCGGAACCAGGTTCGTCGGCGGGTTCCTGACGGCCCTCGCCGGGCTCCTCGTGGCGAGTTGGGCCTGGACCGCCGATTACGGCCTGGTCGGCTGGCTCGGGATCGGCGTCGCGGTCGTCGGCGTCGCCGCAGCGGTCCTCTCCTACGCGTTCTTTACGAACACGCGGTACGTAATTACGACCGAGCAGCTCTACGCGAAGCGAGGCGTCGTCTCACGCGACGTCACCCAGCTCTCGCTGGACCGAGTGCAGAATACGACCCTGCGACAGTCGGTCGCCGGGCGCCTCCTGGGCTACGGCGACATCGACGTCTACACGGCCGGCTCCGGCGAGCCGGAGGTGACGTTCGAGCGAGCGCCCGACCCGGGCGAAGCCAGAGAGGCCCTGGCGACCCAGATCGGACGGTCTGGAAACGGGACTCGAACGTAACGAGAACGCGAACTGTACCGTGATCCGGCGACCGCGTCCGGACGCGAGCGTGAGTCCGGTCAGGACCGAGCGGCGAGGGTCGAGAGAGCCTCGATCCGGTCGGCCGTCGAGGGGCGGGTGCGAAACAGACGATTCAGCGCGCGTTCGAAGCGCCAGTACGGCGGTTTTCGATCCCCGTCGGGACCGAGCGCGATCGGTTCCGTGGGTTCGAGCGGGAGGATCGAAAGCGAGGAAAGCGCCGCCACCGTCCGAAGGTCGCGGTCGGGCACGGCCTCGATCTCGTCGTCCAGCGCGGCGAGCGCGTCCGCGAGGGCAGATGGCGAGCCAGTGACCTCGACGGCCACCCGATCGGCCACGCGCTCTCTGGCCCGCGAGAGGCGAGCCGTCGTCGCCCGTCCGAGTACCCAGACGGCGCCGGAGAGCAGCCCGACCGGTGCCGTGAGGAGGATCGCCGTGAACGAATCGTCTTCCGACGCGACGGATAGCGCCCACGATTTGGGTCGCGACGCCAGGAGGACCGGAACGGACGCGACGGACATCACCATCGCGTCGCGGTTGGCCACGTGGGCGAGTTCGTGGGCGATCACGGCCTCGAGTTCGTCCGAAGCCGGGCCGTCGTCGCCACCGAGCGCGTCGATCACACGCGTCGAGAGGACGAGGTGGACGCTCCCCGGTCGCACGCCGACGACGAGTGCGTGGGGCGCGGGGCCGTCCGCGAGGGCGATCGTCGGTGTCGGGACGTCGAGTTGCGCGGCGACGCGCGTCGTCAGCCGATACAGCGCCGGGTGGTCGTCGGGGGTGACGACCCGGGCGTCGGCGAGCCGTTCGACGGCCGAGACCTGTCTCCACTCCCGGATGCCGAGCCAACAGAGCGCGACCGCCGTCACGAGGGAAGCGTGGACAGACGCGTCTGCGACACCTGCGAGCGCGAGCAGTCCGTAACTGATCCCCCAGACGCCCGCGAGGAAGCCGACCGTCAGGAGGGTGATCCAGCCGATCGCGACGACGGCCGCGAGGGCGAGGCGATGTCGGTCGGAGCGCATGGTCCACTGTATACGTGTCCGTAATAAAAACTGCCTGGTTCGGCGTGTTCGCGGTACGGGCCCTCTACTGTCCCGGATCCACCGATACTCCCCCGCCATATCCGCGTTTCACCTTTCAGAAAGCATATTACATCCCCGTCGCTCAGGATCGACCCCATGTCCCGACCAGCGAACGGTACGGCGACGATCGGCGGCCGAGTGGCGGCGAGCGCGGGCGTCGGTATCATCCTCGCCGCGATCGGCTACCTGCTCACCACCCTGTTGATCAGGGACGAGGTCAGGGAGACCGTCGACCCCGTCCCGGAGTGGAAAGGAACCGCCTGGTACTACTTCAGCGCCCACTTCGTCGAACTCGAACGGGGTGGGTCCGTCGGCGGTTGGAGCGGCACGGAGACGATCGACCTGATCGCCGAATCGGGTAGCGCGAACGCCGAGTTGCTCTACCTGATCCCGCCGGTCGTTCTCCTGCTCGGGGGTGCGTTGCTGGCGGTCCGACTCGACGCCGGAGATCTCGGCCAGGCCGTCGTCGCCGGCGTACCCGTGACGATCGGCTACGGCGTCGTGATGAGCCTCGGCGCGCTCGTCGCCGAATCGAGCAGCGAAGGGTCGTTCTTCGGCATCGAGACGAGCGAATCGATCGGGCCCGTCCTCCTGCCGGCCGTCGTCATCGCCGGGGTCCTCTACCCGCTCGTCTTCGCGACCGTGGGGTCGGTGGTGGCGTCGCTGATCACCTCTCGGTAACCGGTCGAATCCGTCGACGCGCGGACGATCGCGAAACGGCCGCGTTTTTCTGAATGCGATAGTTTGATGATTTATCCGGCGCAAGTGCGGCCATGCCCGCGATCTCGGTACTCGGCGTCTCCGCGTGGCTCTGCTCACAGCTCCTCGTCTCGTGGGTCGTCTACCGGGAGGCCCGCGTGGCCAATTACCGCTCGCCGCTCGGTCTCGCCGCGGCGACGGTCGCGCTCGCACACATCCTGCTGTTCGTCTCCAGGAGTCTGCTGGCCGTCCTGCTGATCGAGGCCGCCCTCGCGGCCCTGTACTTGCTCGTCGAGTTGACGGTAACGCGACGAACGGTCTCCAGTCGGTGAGTCGATACCGTCGCGTCCGCTCGACGGTACGAGCCGGAAACCGGGAGAACTCGTTCCGTCTGCTCGGCGGCGATCGACGTCCGCAGACGTGAAAGAGCATAGACATTGGCGACGGTGTACGTGCCGAAGCGTACTCTTCGCCGGACGGATCGTTCGGAACGCCACGACGGAGCGCGACCCGATCGTCTCAGAGAGACGGGTGCCGACCGGATACGTGTCACTTGGCGATCGAGACCGGCCCGCGATCGTAACCAATCGAGGGTATTTTGCTCCTCCGATCCAGTGAAACTGCATGGAGACAACGACGGAAACGAAACTGGGTGTCATCGCCGTCGTGGTATTCCTCGGCGCCGGTATCTGGGCGGTGGGGTCGGCACACGCGACCTACACGCAGGCGACCATGGACGAGCCGGTAGCCGTCGAGGCGACGGTTCACCACGTTGGCGTCGCCGAAGATGTGATGTACCTGGACAACGGCGGGACGCGACAACTGTACTATCCGGACGTACACTACACCTACAGCTACGAGGGAGAGACCTACACCAGCGAATCCGTCTACCGGGGTACAGACGTTTCGATGGACACGCGAAGTCAGGCGAGGGCGGTCGTCTCCGAGTACGACGCCGGCGAGGCGGTGACGGCCACTATCGACGGTGCCGATCCCGACACCGCCTACCTGATCGACGAGTACTCGCCGACGATGGAGTACCTTCTCGGTGCAAGCGGCGTCTTTCTGATACTCGCGGCCGCCGCGGTCGTGAGGGGACTCGTCCGGGGGGTCGCCAGAACCGCCTGATTCGGGCAGCGGCCAGGGTCGGTGGGGCGCGAAGGAAACGCCTTTCACCCGCCGTCGCTCCTTGTGCGGTAGATGGACGTCGCCGAGGTTCTCGCCGACTCGCTGGAGGCCGATTTCGCCGAGGCGTTCGCGTTCGAGTCGTTCAACCGAATGCAACGCGAGGCGCTCCCGGCCCTGTTGGAGCGCGAGGAGAACGTGGTCGCGAGCGCGCCGACCGCGTCGGGCAAGACGGCCCTCGCAGAGCTCGCGATCTGCAAGACCCTCGACGCGGGCGGAACCGCTCTCTTCGTCGCGCCGCTGCGCGCGCTGACGAACGAGAAGGAGGCCGACTGGGACCGCTTCGAGGAACTCGACTACTCAGTCTACGTCGTCACCGGTGAGCGCGACCTGAATCCGAGACGAGCCCGTCGAGCCGATATCCTCGTGATGACGCCCGAGAAGCTCGACTCGGCGACGCGCAAACACGACTCTCGGCGGTACGACTTCGTCACCGAGATCGACTGCTGCGTCATCGACGAGGTCCACCTGCTCGACGCAGACGGCCGCGGCTCCGTCCTCGAAGTGACGATCTCGCGACTTCGCCGGCTCTGCGATCCCCGGGTCGTCGCGCTCTCGGCGACGATGCCCAACGTCGAGGACGTAGCCGCGTGGCTCGACGCACCGTCCGAGTGCACGTTCGACTTCGGCGACGACTACCGGCCGGTCGACCTCCACGCGGACGTCAAGACCTACACGCACGGCGAGAACGCCTTCGCCGACAAGTACCGCCGGCTCTACCGCGCGCTCGACCTCGCCGAACCACACCTCCGCGAGGACGGTCAAGCGCTCGTCTTCGTCTCCTCCCGGCAGGACACCGTCCAGGCCGCGAAGAAATCCAGAGACGAGATCGCAGAGCGCGATATCCCGATGGGGGCCCGCGGCGAGTACGACTTCCACACTCGCGCGAAAGAGCTGGAGAACGACACCCTCCGCAAGTCGGTGTTAGACGGGGTCGCGTTCCACCACGCCGGCCTCTCGAAGAACGACAAGGACCGCGTCGAGGAGTGGTTCAAGGAGGGACTGATCGAGTTGCTCTTCTCGACGACGACGCTCGCCTGGGGCGTCAACTTACCCGCCCGGTGCGTGATCATCCGCGATACGAAGTACCACGACCCACTCGAAGGTGAGGTCGACATGAGCCCGCTCGACGTCCTCCAGATGCTCGGACGGGCCGGCCGGCCGGGCTACGACGACGTCGGCTACGGCTGGGTCGTCTGTGACACCGCGGACGCCGACCGGTACCGTCGCCTGCTGCGCGACGGCACCGAGATCGAGTCCCAACTCGCCGACAGCCTGGAGACGCACCTGAACGCCGAGATCGCGATGGGCAACGTCGCGAGCGAGGCCGACGTCTTCGAGTGGCTGGAGACGACGTTCTACTACGAGCGGGGCCAGCGCCGGCCCGCGAAGTACGGCTTCGACACCCTGGAGACGACGGTTCGCGACGCCCTCGAGACGCTCGAAGCGGGTGGGTTCGTGGACCGAGGCGCTCCCGAAGACGGCCGAAGCGGAACGCTCGAAGCGACCGCGCTCGGCCGGCTCACCTCGCGGTACTACCTCGACCTGGAGACCGCTCGCGAGTTCGCCGACTGCTGTGACCGCGCGGCCGCGAGCGGGCTCGACGAGGCGACCGTCTTCGAGGCGATCGCGAAGGCGGGCGCGTTCGACTCCGTCACCACGCGCCAGGCCGAGCGCGACGCCGTCGACGACGTCCTCGCCGGCCAGCCCGTCGGAGACGACGTCGGCTCGAACGGCCAGCGGAAGGTGCTCGCCATCCTCCGGGCGGAAGCGCGCGGCGCGACGCCGAGCGACCTTCGGAGCGACGCCTGGGCGATCACCAGGAACGCCCTCCGCCTGCTCGCCGCGCTGCGGGCGTTCCTCGATCGATTCGCGAGCGGACACGACGCGAACCTCGCCAGCCGGCTCGAAGCGCGCGTCGAGAACGGCGTCGACGAGGCCGCCGTCGGCCTGACCGCGATCGACGGCGTCGGACCCGGCCGGGCGAGCAAGCTCGCGCGGTCCGGGATCCACGCACCGGCGGCCGTCCGGGAAGCGGGCGTGTCGGGACTCGTCGACGCCGGCCTGGACGAGGGTGTCGCGGAGCGAATCCTGCAGAGTGCGCGGTCGCTCCCCGCCGTGGCGATCGAGTGGGGGAGTGACTTCCCGGAGACCATCGCCGTCGGCGAGAACGATATGCGCGAAATCACCGTCACGAACGCCGGCGAGGCTGCCCGCGCCGAGATTCGCGTGTCGGTCAACGGTCTCGAGATGACGAGCACCGACACCTATCTCCGCGGGAGCGAGACCGTTCCCGCCGCCGTCTTCGGCGCACCCGACCACGACACGCTCGAATTGACCGTGAGCGTGGCGTTTCCGGAACTTCCGCTCGTCCCGGTGAGCGAGACGCGGACGATATCGGTCCAGACGGACAGCGAGTGACCCGCGTGTTCGAGTGCGCGCGTGACCTCCCACACTACTCTGTCTGCGATTACACTACTCTGTCTGCGATACGACGGACCCGCGAACGGACCACCACGCGCCGTTTCCATCCGGTACCAGTTTCGTAAACGAGGACACCCGATGACCAGTTGATTTCAGGATAGTTTTGTATCCCGAGTCGTATCGTCCGGCACTGATGGCGCAACTCAGTACCGAGTGCAAGCGACACCTAGAGGATGCGCTCGACGCCGACGACGCACAGGAGAAAGACTTCCACATTCGGCAAGTGATTCAAGCGTCAGGAATGGGAGACGTCGCGGACGAGTACCGCCGAGTGACGAACCACTGAGACGAGTCGCGATTCGATCCAGTGGCGAGTTTTCACAGACGGTCGCTCTCGGTACGGTCGCGGATCGTTTCCCGAAGTGCAGCCGGTTCGTCGACGACCGCATCCGCCCGCGAATAATCGATTTCGCCGTGGGCTGGAATACGGTACGCGACGACGGTCATCCCCGCGCGATCGGCGGCCTCGATGCCGTTCGCCGAATCTTCGACGGCGACGCACGCCGACTGTTCCTCCCCCACTCGTTCGGCCGCGTACTCGTACACGTCCGGCGCGGGTTTGCTGGCCCCGTCGACGTCGTCGGCGCTGATCACGGCGTCGAACGCGTCCACGAGGGCGAATCGATCGAGGACGAGATCGATCCAATCGTGTGGCGACGAGGAGACGACGGCGACCGTGACACCCCCCTCACGGAGGTCGGTGAGCAGATCCCGCAGACCGGGCAAGAGCGCCACGCGATCCGTGTAGACCTCTCGGGCCATCTCGTCGAACCGATCGATCCACTCGTCGCGGGAGATGGCCGTCCCGTACTCGGCGTCGAGATAGTCGTAGATCTCTCTGAAGTTCATACCGGACGTCTCGTTCAGGTCGACGTACACGTGTGGAACCGCGTCGGGAAGGAGGTCGTCCTCCTCGAAGTCGACCCAGTAGTCCTCGCTGTCTACCAACACGCCATCCATGTCGAAGAGAACAGCCGTCATCGGGCGGCAGTAGGGTATGGGGTCTGAAAGTGATTCGGTTGCGTGGACGGACGGTTCGATTGTACAGCCGGAGGCCCGGCCCGTCGACGTCGGCGCGTCGAGCGACTACCGCACGACCGTCCCGCGGCGTTCGTGTTCGAGTTCCGTCGCGACCGACTCGGCAACCTCGGTTCCAAACTCCCGTTCGACGATCCATATCGCGAGATCGATCCCGGCCGTGATGCCACCAGCCGTGAGGACGTCGCCGTCGTCGACGGCCCGCACGCCGGAGTCGTCGTGGACGTCGCTCGCCGTCGCGGCCAGGTCGTCGACGGCGGCCGCGTGCGTCGTGGCCGGCCGGTCGTCTAGCAACCCGGCCTCGGCGAGGACCATCGCGCCGGTGCAAACCGACGCGACGGTCGTCCCGGCATCTGCCAGCGCCGCCACCGCCTCCGGGAGCGATCCCTCGTCGACGACACGCCGAACGCCGCCGTCGTCGCTCGTCCACCCGCCACCGGGAACGAGCACTAAATCGGGACCCGTCTCGACGTCGAGCATCCCGTGCGGCTCGACGAGGAGACCGTGACTCGCGGTCACCCGTGCCGTGTCGGCTCGCGTGACGAGCGAGACGTCGAGGTCCGCACCGAACGTACGCGCCGTGTCGAACACCTCGTACGGCCCGACGGCGTCCAGTTCGTCGAACCCGTCGAAGAGCACGATATCGACGTCGAATTCCGCCATGAAGAGCGATTCCACGGCCAGGAAAATACGCGTTGTGCCCCGTGACGATCCGGACGTCGGTCGTGTAACCGCACAGGAAAATGTTTGCGGTGTTGATCGGAATGTATCCACCATGGTCTCCGTCAGCCCTCGCCACCAGGACGCCGCACTCGTGGTCTGTGCGGTCGTGCTCCTCGCGGCGCCGCTGTGGGTCGCGCCGCTCGGCCTCGCTGAACCCACGTATCACTACGATCACGCAGAAGTCGTCGTCGACGATGGAGAGATACGGTTCGCCGATTCGAACGTCGCCACACAGGCCTGGCCACTGAGCGAGCAACTCGCCTGCACCGGCCGGGACCACCGTACCTGTGCGTTCGAGACCTACCTCGCCGGCGGTCCGTCGATACCGGGACTGACGTACACGACGAATCCGAACGCGACGGAATCGATGAGTGACAGTCCCCGGGATTACGAGTACGTCGTCGGGACGGATGGCGTGTACGAGCCCGCGTCCGAGGTGAGCGACGCGCCGGAAACGGTCGACGGGTACGCCGACCTGTACCGAATGAACCTCTCTGTCGATCGGGTCCCGGCGAGGGGCGCGCTCCGGGCGATCGCGATCGACAGCGACGATGTCTCAGCACCCGTTCGGGAGGCGGCCGCGTCGGGACCCGCGGAGAGCGGAATCGACGCCGATCCCCCGAAGACACCCGTTCGGACGGCCGACGGGTCGTACTACCGGGTGTACCGAAGCGGGACGGAGGACCCACCGGCGATCGAACGGAGTCTCGAACGCGGACTCACGATCGGATCGCCGCTGCTCGGCGTCGGACTGATGCTGTTCGTCTCACGACAGTTCGAGGTCAGCTACACCGGCGGCGGGTCCTGACGAGCCACGGCTCGCCGTTCACCGTCGCGGGATCGTCTCGGCGAACTTCTCGCGATCGTCGTGGAAACAGTCACCGACGACGATCGCGTCGGCGCCGGCATCCAGAATCTCCTCGGCCTTCACCCGCGAATCGATACCGCCGCCGTAGAGGAGGACGGTCTCGTCTACGTGTTTCGCCGCGGCCGCGACGTCCTCTGGGCCGCCGTACGTCCCGGAGTACTCGACGTAGAAGATCGGAAAGTCGTAGAACGTCTCGGTTGCGAGCGCCGCACCAGCGACTTCCTCGGTCGTGAACGGCTCGGTGGCGCCGGCTGTTCGAGCGGCCGCCGAGTCCGTGTGCTGGATGACGTACCCCTCACCGACGATCTTCTCGGAGATATCGGCGACCGCGTCCTCGGCCTTCGACTCGATGACGCTGCCGACGACTGGTAGGCTCGTCCCCAGCATCGAGGCGGGCTTGCTCGCGAGTTCGGTGTACATCGAGAGGTGCTTGCCGACGAAGTGGGCCATGTCGCCGTTGTAGACCGCTGGAATCGAGAGGACGTCCACGGCGTCGACCGTCGCCTTCGTCACCTGGTCGGCGTCGTAGGGCTCCTGAAAGATCGGGACGTCCGGGGCGGCCTCGCGAACCGCCTCGATCGTCTCCAGCGTGTTCTCCTCCGTGACGCCGTCGGAGCCGCCGACCATCACGAGGTCCGTCGCGGCGAGCAGCGACGCCGGATCGGCCGGCATCGCTTTCTCCGGATCGACCTTCGTCACGTGGTCGATCCCGGTCCAGTCGAGCTGCATGCACGAGTCCACGGAACCGGCTCATATACGTTTGCTGATCTGCGTTCTCTCCGACGAGCGCCGGGATCAGCGGTCAGGTCGGACGATCCGGCGCGAGAGTGCAACCGATTCGTACCCAGCCGACTCGCAGCGGATCACACCGCGACCGCCGCACCACGGCGTGTGAGCGGAGCGCGACGCTCGACGATGCGCGATAGCGCGACGGTATCCGACCGCACGTTTATATACTAACCCGCGGCCAGACGGCCCATGCTCGACGACACGATCCGGGTCCTCGCGGGTGACTGCACCGTCATGTTCGACGGCACCGACCGCGAGGAGTACCGCGGCCGCGTGACGACGATCGTCAAACCGGACAACACCGTTCTCGTCCACGACGTCGACGGCTACCAGCCCGTCGCCTGGCTCACCCGCGCCGACAGCGTCGCCACCGACCGCAACGGCGGGTTCACCCTCGTCGCGAAGAAGGACGTCCAGACGCTGCGCATCGCCACGCACGACCGGGAGGGATTTACGAACTACCGCGCCTCGCCGGCCGGCACGCCCGTCGGCGCGTGTCCGACCTGCGACGGGACGCTCGTCCGGACCGACGGCGTCCGCTGCGTCGACTGCCACGAGCGCTACGCCATCCCGGCGGACGCGACGGTCCGGGAGGAGCACTGCGACTGCGGCCTCCCGCGCATCCGTGCCGAACGCGGCCTCGCGTTCGACGTCTGCCTCGACCGCTCCTGCGAGTCCCTCGACGACGCCGTCCGCGAGGCGTTCGATCGCGAGTGGGACTGCCCCGACTGCGACGGCGACCTGCGTATCCTCCGCCGGGGCGGCCTCATCGCCGGCTGTGAGCGCTACCCGGAGTGTGAGAACGGCTTCGTCGTCCCCAGCGGCGTCGTCGACGGCACCTGCGCCTGCGGACTCCCCGCGTTCGACGTCGGAACCGATCGCCGCTGTCTCGACGCCGCCTGCGACCGACTCGTCGAATCGCCGGCGGCCGACTGAGATGGACGAGCGCGAGCACCGGCGATCGGCTGGGGTGAGCGACTCCAACCGCCGGCGGTCCACCGCGGGAGACGACCCCGGTCACCAGCGGCCGGTGACGGTCGACGAGTACGACCGCCGGCGGCAGACGACGGGTGACCACCCCGGCGATCGCCGGCCCGTCGAGCAGGATACTCACGACGTCGACGATCGGTGGCCGGCCTGCCGACCGAGGCCGTTCCAACACCCCTTTGTGCGGCGGCGGCCACGCTCGACCATGACTCTCGAGGGCGAACTCGACGGGGCCGTCGTCCGCGTCGGCGGCGACGCCCGCCAGCGATTCCACGACGCCCGCGGCTACGGCTACCCGCTCGGCGGCAACGAGATCGCCCTCTCTCCCGTCGAGGCCGCCCACCTGCTGTACACCGGGAACCTCGCCGGCGTCCGGGTCGACGGCGAGTCCCTCGACTTCCGCGGCTTCGCCGCTCGCGAACCGGGAATCGACTTCGGCGTCCGGTACCTCGTCTACGCCGACCTCCGCTCGCGCGGGCTCTACCTCTCGCCGGCGCGCGATCCCTGGATCGATCCCGACGCGTTCGACGCCCTCTCCGCGGCGACCGACTTCGCCGTCTACCCCCGCGGGGATGGGCCGGGCGATGGCACCCTGGAATACGCCCTCCGCGTGATCGGCGAGCGGACGGACGTCCCCGCGAGCGCGCTCGACCCGGGCGTGCTGGCCGTCGTCGACGAGGAGAGCGACATCACGTACCTCGAGATCGGCGAGCCGACGGTCGAGGGCGACAGCGTCCGCGTGACCGATCACGATCTCGGGATCGGCGGCGACCGTCCGGGGGCGGGGGACGACGATCCGAGAACGGACGACGGTCACGGGGTGGACGGCGGTCCGGGGACGTCGTCCGACGGCCAGGGTCCGGTCGAGGCCGACCTCCTCGCGGATCGGGTCGTCGTCTGGGAGCCCCCGCGGACGCTCTACGAGCGGACGTTCTACGGCCAGCCCCTGGAGGGCCGCGAGTACGACGGCGACGAGCCGACGATCCAGTGTTCGCTCCTGGAGGCGGCCCACCTCGCGTCCGCCGGCGTCGTCGACCTCGATCCGGCGGCGGTCCGCTCGCGCGGCCGGACCGTCGAGGGCGAGCGGTTCGACCGGCGATTGCGAGTCTACACGGCCCTGCGCGAGCGCGGCGTCGTCCCGAAGACCGGCTACAAGTTCGGCGCGGACTTTCGGACGTACGCGAGCGTCGAGTCGGTCGACGACCTCGGCCACTCGGAGTTCCTGGTTCGCGTACTCCCCGGCCGGCACGTCTTCGAGCCCCGCGACCTCGCGCTCGACGTCCGCCTGGCCCACGGCGTCCGCAAGACGATGGTCGTCGCCCTCGTCGACGACGACTCCGGACACCCGGACGATCCGGCCGATGGGATCACGTGGCGCTCGATCGAGCGGCTGACGCCGTGAGCGCGGATAGTTCCCCGGGAGGAACTGGAAACCAAACGACACCGAGACCGGCCAGAGCGGTACCCAGCTTCAGCCGTCAGGCACCTCGTCGCCGTGTCCGGCGTGTCGCTTCATCCGTCGGGAGAAGTCAGAGAGGTTCATCGCCGCGGCGCAGTCCTCACAACAGTACCGGACGCCGTCGGCGTACGTCTCGGAGAGCGGGGCCGGCGACTCGACGGTGACCCGAAAGAGGAACTGCGGTGCCACGTCGCGAGTACAGCGATAACACTCGCGCCCACGCGGCTTGTACTCGGGTGCATCACTCGACGCGTCGGCGGCCGTCATCCGCGATCACCCCGAGAAGCGCCGGCCGACCTGTCGGTGACGCTCGACCGTCGACGTCGGAAATCGTACGCGAACGGCGGGTAGCGGTTCGACTCTCGGAACCGAAAGCGGGCGAGACCTTTTTGTCGAATGACTGTATTCCGTAACATGGCAACTAAATCCTCGCTGGATTTGGAAGCCACGTCTCGGGTGCCATCACACCCGGGGCATTTCTACCCTCGAACGGAGTCCGTGGCTTCCGTGCGGATGGTTGACGTGAAAGGTAATATAGTTACTGGATAGGTCGTGGAATCAACAGAGACATCGTGTGGATAGTACCGTATAGACGGAGTTGGATAGAGGGGAGAGTCGGACGCGATCGTACGACCGTGTGAGATCGGTCGACCCCGGTGGTCCCACTCGCTGGCACACTACGGACGGTCCGTCCAGCCAGCGCGTCACCCGCCTGGGTCGACCGTCGTCCCGGTCGGGGAAAGAATTATTATCGATTGTGATAAAATTAGGCGCAATGTTCTGGTTTCCCCGGCCCGATTCGGGACGCCGCCGTTTACGGGAGGGTCCCCGCGTATGACCAGGCGCAAGCGGCGCCGCTCACGGCGATCCTCCGAGGACGAACGCGAGTCGACCGACTCGTCCCGGTCGCGTCGGCGTGCCCGATCCGAGTCCGCCGACCCGATGGCACCCGGCCCTCTTGGGGTGCCCGTGCTGGGGTCGACGGAGGCGACGGTGAGGGAACCGGTTTCGCTCGGCCCGGCGGCGAGCGAGCGGGCGTCCGACATCATCGCCGAGTTCCAGAATCGCCCCGACGAGATCCCCATCGACAACAACCGGCAGAACCTGGCGTCGCTGCAGCGGAACATGGACGCCCACGAGGCGACCGGCCCGGCGGGCGACACCGGTGTCCCCGAGAGCGTCCGCGAGGTGATCTCCTCGTCGGGGCAGTCGCTCGACGCGTCGATTCAGCGCGCGGTCGAAGAGCGGATGGGCGACTCCTTCGGTGACGTGCAGATCCACACCGGACCGCAAGCCGCGAAGGCGTGCGAGGACATCAACGCCCGCGCGTTCACGGTCGGCAACCACATCGCGTTCAATTCTGGGGAGTACGACCCGGAGCGTCCGGAGGGCCAGCACCTGCTGGCGCACGAGCTAGCGCACGTGAGACAACAGACCGGTGCGGCGATCTCGATGATGCCGCAGGAGGGCGTCGAGCTGGAGATCGACCCGGATCCGCAGCTCGAACGCGAGGCCGAAGAGACCGCCCGGCGGGTGATGGAGGGCGGTGAGCTGGGGATCCAGCGGCTCGCGGATACGGCAGTCCACGTCCAGCGAGCGCCACAGCGCACGGCCACACGCTCCGGGTCGTCCCAGCGCCCGGAACACTACACGGTCGAGAAGGGTGAGACGCTCCGGGAGATCGCGGAGAAACTCGGCGTCAGCGTCGAGGCGCTGAAAGCGGCCAACTCGGACCAGCTCCACGGGCCCGAGGACAACCCGTACTTCTACGCGGGGGCGACGATCACGGTCCCCCACGAGGCGAGTGCGAGCCGGAACACCGGCCTGTGGATCCCAGACAACGCTTTCGAGGAGGTCGGTGAGACCGTAGACGAGGTCGGCGACTGGATCCAGTCGCTGTTTGCCACGGCGGAGCCCGCCACCGATACGATCGATACGGGTCAATTGACGTCGGTGATCGAGGCGGAACTCGACAACTATCAGAACCTCGAAGTGAGTGTCGGAGACGACACGGTCACCGTCGAGGCAGCGTACTACATTGCCACGCGCGACGTCGACAGCCGCGGGCGCGAGTTCGAGGGTCTGGTGGCCAAAGCCGGCGAGTACGCCGACACGCAGTTCAAGGGGACCGGTGGTGGCACGTTCACGATTGGCCGGGCGGCCCAGTATGGCAAGGCCTCGCCAGGCACGCTCGAGGACTTCCTCCAGCACGCCGTCGACGAGGGGTACGTCACACCCGACGGCGACCGCGAGTGGGCGGATCTCTCGAGCGACGAGAAGCGATCGGTGCTGCAGGACTGGGTGGACCAGAAGCAGGTCGGCGTCGACTGCTCGGGATTCGTGGCCCACCTTCGGACGGAGATCCGTCGGACGGTCGGCGCGACGGTCGAGCGCGTGGCGAACAGGGGTGCCACGGCGCACCACGAGATCGTCGACCGGGTGGAGACCCCGGCGGACCTCCAGCCCGGCGACGTCTGGGTCTCCCACGATACAGATGCGGGGGATAGCTCCAATCACGTCCGAATGGTGTCGCGGATCGTCGACCAGTCGGCCGACCGCGTCGAGTTCGAGTACGCCGAGTCGGCGGGCGGGGTCGGGCCGAGCAGCGACACCGAGGAGATGGACGCCGACGCATTCGCGGCGCAGTTCAGCGACGCCGACGACGTGACGACGGGGTTCTACCGGCCGGATTACGATTCGGACCGGCTCCTCCCCGTCCAGCGCGCTCAAGCGGAGAGTGCGGCGACCCGGGCCGGCGAAACCGGGGTTCCCGAATCGGTCCGCGACGTCGTTTCGTCGCCCGGCCAGTCGCTGGATTCGTCGATCCAGCGGACGATGGAAGAGCGGATGGGCGACTCGCTGGGCGACGTGCGGGTTCACACCGGGCCGCGAGCCGCGGCGGCGTGCGAGGCGATCGATGCGCGGGCGTTCACGGTCGGAAATCACGTGGCCTTCGGTGCTGGCGAGTACGACCCGGAGAGCGAGGAGGGCCAGCACGTGATCGCGCACGAACTCGCGCACGTTCGGCAACAGACGGAGGGGGCGGTGTCGATGCTGCCCCAGGAGGGAGGAGAACTGGAGATCGATCCCGATCCGTCGCTAGAGCGCGAGGCCGAGCAGACCGCAGAGCGTGTGATGGACGGTGGCGAGTTGGGGGTGCAGTGTCCGTCTGGAACGAAGGTGTATATTCAACGCATTCCAACCGACAACGAGAAGGATGGAGAATCTGAGGAGTATCAGGGAGGTAGCCCAATCGTCAGTGACCAGAGGAGATTATCCAACCCGGAACAACGAACGGTAGAGAATTTTCTCGAACTCGAAGCGCTGTCCGACGATGAAGTCCAAACAGTAGCAACCATCTTCGATATTCAAGAGACGAATGAAATCCGAAAAGCGTCCGACCGGATCAAGTGGATCCGAGAAAATCACGAGGAAGTAACTCGGATCGTGTCGGGGGCAGCAGCCAATCGAGAAGACCGATACCCCGATTGGTACGAAGATCCTCACGCTCCGGATTCCCTCGTCGTAGAATTCGTGACATCCAAAGACCAAGAGATGGAGTTGCTTCGAGCACACGGCGATGAGAACCAAGACCGGTATTGGCTTATTCCCCCTCGCGAGGTAGGCGGAATATCCCCCGACGATGTAGAAGACCTTTCGGCGGAAGGAGTCCGGGAAGCTCTCGCTCTCCCGGAGATTCCGAAGTACATATCGAAAGTAACTATTCCACCGGGGAAGGCGCTCCGTATAAGTACCATCAAGGAGAATTTCGGGACGGAAGCGACTTGGCCACAGGTCGAACTCGAAGAACGCTTAGGCGAAGGGGCATACGAGGTAATCCACTCGTTCGACGAAACCGACCGAAGTTTTGAGGAGGACGGAACATGACCACGATAGACATCGAAGGCGATACGTTAGTTGTCGGAGATACGAAGTTCCGTTTCCGACATCCAGTCAAGGAGACGGCAGATAAGGGAGACGTGGTTATCGTGCTCCTCGACGTACCAGTCGGCGAGATAGACAACCGAAACGTTATCGGCGTGTCGAAAGATGGGGACCGATTGTGGGAGATCGAACCAATCAGCGACGATCCCACGAGAGATCAGGCGTATGTATCGCTGTATGAACGAGGTGGCGACGTGTGGGTCGGCAATCCGATCGGTGCCGAATGTAAGGTGGATGCTCGTACCGGCTCGTTCCTCGAGAAACGGACTAAACGATGGTGAGAGGACTGCATCGAATACCCACCAACCGTGCACTCTAGTGATCGGATCGGTCAGGGGACGAGATCGGACGGTTCGACTTCAAGGACGAGAACGCGTATCCTGACAAGAAGTACAGTATCGAGCACCGTCCCCCCTACGCGCCTGGCCAGGTCGAAGCGGTCTGGCAGCGAGCGAAGGAAGAGAGTCCCGATGGTAAGGTTCGGGATCCAAATTCAGGTGACATTTTGACCTGGGAGCGTTTGAAGACAAGAGGAGATCAGTGGCACATGGGTCACAAAGAAGGCCACGAATATAGATACCTATTAGAATAATACCTCAAAGGAGGGCCTTGTTTAGACGGCTGAAATCAGCCAGTAGCAGCGTCAAGCGCTAGTTCGACGTTTCTGACGGCACATTTCAGGACGAGTTCGCGGAACTGGCCGAACCAGGTTCGAGCTCGCACGATCTCACCGTATTTTCGCCGGAGCGCGAAAAACGTCGCTTCGATATTCGATCGTTGATGGTACGTCGTATCATCGAGCAAGACATTGTTTGCGATGCCGTGCCAACCGAATTCTCGGTACTTTATCACTGGTGTAACGCCCTCAGATCGCAATTTATGACGAAGTAGTTCCCAGTCGTAACCTTTGTCCGCGGTCAGTATCGTCAGTTTCTCTAGGTTCCGCGTGAGTAGTTGCCACGCGATCTGAGAGTCGTGTGGTTGTTTCATCGAGCAATGAATGTCGAGAATCACCCCAGTTTCGCAGTCGATCAACGCCGTCGTTTTCACCGCTCTAAAGGTGTAATTCGTCCGTTTGGCGTAGTGCTGACTCGCCGCGATGCGATCCATTCCGGTTGCGTCGATCGCCTGAATGTCGCCGGTGTCGTGCAACTGCGCCGACAGGCGGAGAAAGTCGCGCCAGATCGGCATTTTCAGCGGCTGCATGCGCGCACAGACGGTGGTAAAATCGGGCAACTCAGCCGGTTCTAAATCGAGAATTCGACTGATTCGAGGCATTTCTGCAAGGACGTCGAGCAGCCGTCGATACGGCAAATCGAGGTAGGTTTTGAGACCGTGAATTGTCACGATTACCCAGTCGGCATAGCCGCCCTCACCCGGTTGAAACGCCGGTCTTGGCGCTCCAGCGACGGCTTTTTGTGAGAGCGACACAACCTGCTTCGTGAAGCGGGCAATCTTCGTAGGCACAACCGAAGCTACCCGCTTCATTTCCTAGTACATTCGACAAGTAGCAGCGTTTGCTAGGACCCTAGAACTTACTAGTGAAGCGCGCTCCGTGCTGGTGACGAGCATCTAAACAAGGCCCAAAGGAGTCATATCTGAGGAACGGTTTCTGGAAGAGTGTCAAAATACGGAACACTACCAGCCTGAGGCTCCGAAAGAGAACATGAGTAGAAAACACGAAGGGAGAGGTGGCTACTGGAAAGAAACGTTTGGACGACTGCAGGAAGGAGGGAAACAATGAGCACTAACGAATACGATGACGTCGAAATGGCAGTCATTCAGAACGATATAGAAGCCCTCAACTCCGGACTGAGGAACGTTGATGTAAACGTCCGTGCCCCCAATCAGTATAATCTCCTTCATACCGCAGCCGTATCTGGCAAACCGGACATGGCGGACGAACTCATCGAACGCGGTATAGACATCGACGCCCAGGATTACGAGGACAAGACGCCGCTCCACAGAGCACTGGAGACCGAGCACTACGATGTTGCAAGACTATTGATCGAACATGGGGCGAATCTCGATATCGAGGACGAATACGGGAACCAGCCCTTATGGAGGGCTGTTTTTAAGGGAGATACAGAGATGGCAGCGTTGCTCGTGGAGCACGGTGCCGATCCCACACACGTGAACGAGAACGGTAAATCTCCGCTCGATCTCGCCAGAGAGTACGGTATACAGGAACTCCTCGAGGCTCTCGAAGGGGAACGAGATCACGAATAGTCTCGGGCAACCAATGACGAATTCATAGGCCTGTCCATCGACGACGCCGTCGTAACGACGAGATTCTACCCCCCACAGAGCTACGCTCGGGCAGAATTCGAGATTCAACGGGTTCTCATGGGCAGCACCTAGACCGTCTGGCGAGATCGGGGTTCCCGAATCGGTCCGCGCCGTCGTTTCGTCGCCCGGTCAGTCGCTGGATTCGTCGATCCAGCGCACGATGGAAGAGCGGATGGGCGACTCGCTGGGCGACGTCCGTATTCACACCGGGCCGCGAGCCGCCGCGGCGTGCGAGGCGATCGACGCACGGGCGTTCACCGTCGGGAATCACGTGGCCTTCGGTGCTGGCGAGTACGATCCCGAGAGCGAGGAGGGCCAGCACGTAATCGCGCACGAACTCGCGCACGTGCGTCAGCAGACGGAGGGGGCGGTGTCGATGCTGCCCCAGGAGGGAGGAGAACTGGAGATCGATCCAGAACCGTCGCTGGAGCACGAGGCCGAGGAGACCGCAGAGCGTGTGATGGCCGGTGGCGAACTGGGGATCCAGCGACTCTCCGGGGCCGAGGTCCACGTCCAGCGGTGGACGGATCAGCCGCGTGAGTTGATCGAGTGGCTGACACTGCGAGCGACAATCGGTCGCCGACGAACGATAGCGAGGCTTTTAGCCCGTCGGCCGGCTAGAAGAACCGAATGGCCGACGAGTACGGACTGGTCGACACGGACTCCGCCGAGATTACGGGCGACGAGTGGGAAGAGATCGACGTCTCGGACACGGAGGCCGATCGGATCGCCCGCAAGCGCGACCGGGAGTTCAGCCAGTTCAGAGAGCGCCTGACCGACGCCGACCAGTTCAAGGTCGAGCAGTCGGTCTTCGACGACGCGACGTTCGCCGCCCTCTACAAGCTCGTCCAGGACGGCCACGTCGACGCGTTCGGCGGGCCCATCTCGACAGGCAAGGAGGCGAACGTCTACCAGGCGCTGGGCCCAGACGAGACCGACGTCGCGGTCAAGGTCTACCGGATCAACGCTTCGAACTTCCGCCAGATGCGCGACTACCTGGAGGGTGACCCCCGGTTCGAGGGACTCGGCGGCAAGAAGAAGGACGTGGTCCTCGCGTGGGTGAAAAAGGAGTACGCCAACCTGAAACGCGCGAAGCGTGCCGGCGTCCGCGTCCCGGAGCCGATCGCGACCGAGCGCAACGTCCTCGTCATGGAGTACATCGGGGACGAGACCGGTCGGGCGAAGCGCCTGGGCGAGGTCCACGTCGAGAACCCGCAGACGGCCTTCGAGGTGATGCGCGAGTACATGCGCCGTCTCTACGCGGCGGGCATCGTCCACGGCGACCTGAGCGAGTACAACGTCGTCTTCCACGACGGCCAGCTCGTCGTCATCGACCTCGGGCAGGCCGTCACGGTCCACCATCCCAACAGCCGCGACTTCCTGGAACGCGACTGTACGAACGTGGCCTCGTTCTTCCGCCGACAGGGACTCGACGTGAGCGACGACGACTTGCTCGCGTTCGTGACCGACCCCGAGCCGGACCCGTCGCGGGAGTGACCGGCCGGCGCACGCCGACGGCGCGGTGATTCCCTACTCGACCGCGATCACGTGCGCGTCAGCCGGGTCGAACCCGACGCGGAGGGCGTCGTCGGGCGGCCGTCCGTCGGGGGCGACGTCGAGTCGCAACACGATCGGTCGCCCGTCCCACTGGCCGTGGATCCGGACGCGCTCGCCGAGGAATTCCGTGGTTTCGACGTCGACGCGGAAGCGATTGTCGTCGGCATCGCGCGAGAGGGCCTCCGGCCGGACGCAGAACGTCACCCGGTCGGCCGACGCGGGGAGGTCCGGGAGGACGAACGTGCTGTCGCCGACCGCGACGGGCGTGAGTCCGTCGGCTGATGACGCGTCCGCGCCGCCGTCTTGCACGACCCCCTCGAAGACGTTGTTGTCGCCGACGAAGTCCGCGACGAACCGCGTCTGGGGCTCGCGGTAGACGTCCCGGGGCGTGCCGACTTGCTCGACTCGGCCGTCGCGCATGACCGCGAGGCGGTCCGAGATGGCAAGCGCCTCCGCCTGGTCGTGGGTGACGTAGACCGTCGTGATACCGAGCCGGCTCTGGATGCGTTTGACCTGGCGGCGAAGCGACTCGCGAAGGCGGGCATCGAGCGCGCTCATCGGCTCGTCGAGCAGGAGCAGCGAGGGCTCCGGCGCGAGCGCCCGGGCGAGGGCGACGCGCTGTTGCTGGCCGCCCGAGAGCTGGGACGGCTCGCGGTCGCCCATTTCGGGAAGGTCGACGAGGTCGAGTAGGTCCGAGACGCGTTCATCGCGGGACGTCCCGGCCGGCGGGTCGCGAAAGCGAAGACCGTAGCCGACGTTCTCGGCGACGGTCATGTGCGGAAAGAGCGCGTAGCTCTGGAAGACGACGCCGACGTCGCGCCGTTCGGGAGCCAGGTCGGTCACGTCTTCGCCGTCGAAGGTGACGCGGCCGGTCGTCGGCGCCTCGAACCCCGCGATGGTTCGCAACGTCGTCGTCTTCCCGCAGCCGGAGGGGCCGACGAGGGTGAAGAACTCGCCGTCGCGGACCGTCAGGTCGACATCGCGAAGTGCGACGGTTCCTGAGTCCCCGTCCGAGAACGACCCTACTGGTGCGTCTACGGGCGTTATCGAATTACCGTCCGTGCCGTAGCGCTTCGAGACGCCCTCGAGGCAGAGTTCCGTCATCGTTCGAACCTCCCGCCGACGCGGTCGACGACGACGAAACTGGCCGCGGTGACGGCGAGGAGGACGACCCCCATCGCGAGGGCGGGACCGGATCGACGGCCCAGGTAGCGTTCGACGGCGACGGGCATGGTGTAGGCGTCGCCACCGGTCGCCAATATTACCGTCGAAGAAAACTCCCCGATCGAGATGGCGAAGGCGAAGGCGGCGCCGGCGACGATACCCGAGGCGACGAGCGGGAGTTCGACGTCGCGCAGTGCCCGGTATCGTGAGGCGCCGAGCGCCCGGGCCGACTCGACCACGGCCGGGTCGAGAGACGCGAGCGGTGGCGAGACGGTGCGCGTCACGAACGGGTACGCTGCGACGGCGTGGGCGGCGACGATCGCGACGCTCCCGGTGATCTGCAGTCGCCACCCGCCGGGCAGCGGGATGCCGAAGACGAGCCCCTGCAGGAGACCGATCCCGAAGACGACGCCGCTGACCGCGAGCGGGAGCATGGCGAGCGTGTCGACGAGCGTCCCGCCGCGACCCGCGCGCGTCGTCACCACCGAGACGACGACGCCCATCGGCACCGCCACGGCGAGCGTCGCGAGGCCGAACAGGAGCGAGTTCACGATGGCGCGAAACGGCAGCGTCTGGAACGACTCGCCCTCGATCTGGCGTTCGAGCAGGAACTCGTAGTGGCGAAGCGTGAAGCCGCTCCCGTCGGTGAAGCTCCCGAGGACGAGGCTCGCGAGCGGGCCGACGAAGACGACCAGCGCGAGGAGGCCGTAGCCGACGATCGCGAGCCGGCGCGGCGACAGGACGCTCCGCGCGTCGGGAAACAGGGGGTCGCGCGGCGGCGCAGCGCTCCCTGTCGAGAGCCCCGTTTGCGCGGACTCGTAGCGGAGATAGGCGTAGGTCAGCGAGAGCGAGACGATCGTCTCGAGGATAGCCAGCGTCGCGGCCTCGGACAGCGCAAGTTGGCGAACACGATCGTAGATCCAGACCTCGACGGTGGCGAGTTCCAGCCCGCCGAGCGCGAGGACGATCGGGAACGTCATGAACGTGAAGACGAACGTCAGGAGCGCGCCGGCGAGGATCGCCGGACGCAGTTGCGGGAAGACGACGTCGACGAATGCACGGCGCCGACTCGCCCCCAGACTGCGGGCGGTCTCGACGCGTCGGACGTCGACGGACTCCCAGGCAGCGACGGTGACGCGTGCGACCAGCGGCGCATTGTAGAAGGCGTGGGCGACGATCACGATCGCGAGCGGGTTCCACTCGATGAACGGGTACGGCCCCAGGCCGACGAGTCCGAGGAGGGAGTTTATCGTCCCCGTCCGACCGAAGGTGGCGTAGAAGCCGATAGCGACCAGAATCCCCGGGAGGACGAACGGGAGGATCGTCAGCGACCGGATCGTTCGGCGACCCCGAAAGTCGTACCTCGCGAGGACGTACGCGGCGGGCAACCCGAGCGCGAGACTCGCGACCGTCGAGAGGGCCGCCTGGTACGCCGTGAACCCAAACAGACCGAACCGGACGCCAGGGGTGTCGACGGCGAGCCACGGAACCGGGAGTCCGATTCCAGGAACCCGCCGGACGGTCGCGGAGACCGAGACGGCAGCGAGCCAGTCCCGGAACCCGGCGAGGTGCTCGGGAATCGCCAGCGGGTCGGCGAGGACGCCCGCCAGGTCGCCGACGTAAAAGGGGTCGCTGAGCACCGCGGCGAACGACGCGAGGGTGACCGACCCGCGATCGACCACGGCCTCGACGAAGACGATGGCCACCGGCAGGTACAACATCACGGCGAGGATCCCCGCGGTGACGAGTGCGAGGGCCGTGAGTGCGTGGCGCTCTAGCCACGCCGCCAGGGCGGTCCGCGTTCGACGCTGCGGCGAGGTCGGGACCGACACGACCTTACAGGCCGGTGCGTTCCCGGGCCCACTCCTCGATCCAGCCGTCGAGGGTACCCCGGAGTCGGTCGTAGCCGACGGTCACCGCCTCGGGCGGTTCGTGGGCGTACCGGTCGAAGTCGTCGGCCAGGTCGACGTGCTCGGGGGCGACCGCCGGGAACTGGACGTTGCGCTGTGCGATCTCGGCCTGGGCGTCGCTGGAGAGGAGGAAGTCGACGAACGTGTGCGCGAGCGCGGCGTTCGACGCCCGGTCGAAGACGCCGATCCCTTCCGGGTTCGCGTAGCCCTGGTCGTTTGGGAAGGCGATCTGATGTCGGCTCATGTCCTGGTCCTCCGCCGCCGCGAACACCTGGTCGGTGGAGTACGAGACGATCATCGGCCGCTCTTCTTCCATGTACGACCCGTAGTATGAGTCGGACCAGTCGTCGAGGATGCGGACGCCGTTTGCGTCCAGGTCGTCCCAGTAGTCGAGGTAGCCGTCCGCCCCGTAGCCGTCGATCGTCCACAGCAGGAAGGCCTGTCCTGGGTCGGACGTCTGGGCGTTCTGGGCGATCAGGGCGTCCTCGTAGGCGGGTTCGGTCAGATCGTCGAACGTCTCGGGTTCGTCGACGACGGTCTCGTCGTAGACCAGACTGATGTAGCCGGTGTCGAAGGGGAGCACGCGGTCGTGCGGGTCGCCCATATCCAGCCCGTCGCGGATGCGGTCGGCCCGGTCGAGGTGGTCGACGTCGAGTTCCAGGAAGAGGCCGCCCTCCGCGAGCGTGTCGTCGATTCGAGCGAGATCGTCGACGTTGACCCCAAGGAAGACGTCCGCGTCGAGCGACGCGTCCTGCTCCTCGAGCTGAATGAAGCGGTTGAGGCCGTTCTCCGGGGCCGTCCACTCGATCGACGCGTCGGGATAGGCGTCCTCGAAGGCCGTCGTGAGCCAGGGACCCGCCGGATCGTTCCCGTCGAGCATCGAATCGTAGGTGGCGACCGTGAGCGTCCCCGATTCCGGGTTTCCGGTCAGTTCGTACCCGTCCCCGGGCGACTCGTCGCCGTCTCGCGTGAGACAGCCGGCGCCGCCCGCGAGCGCACCGCCCATAACCGCACCGACGAAGGTTCGTCGTCTCATTACCACATGATTTCACCCAGTGGTCTTAAGCGACGGCATTTTCTTCGACGACGAGGTAATCTGGGCAGTGATCGCTGAATTCGACCGGTCGGATTCGTCGGCCGATCGGCGTCGGCAACGGCCGGCGAAACGGTTAGTACGGCCGAGCGACTACTGTGGCGTGATGATATCCGCTCTCATCTGGCGCTGGCGCCGTCCATCGAGAGCGGACAGTGTCGACGTCGTCCCCGTCGCGGCCTAACCCGGCGCACAGACGTCGAGCGCTCCCTTCGTTCTCCCGCGAATCGATCGCCGAGTGACCACGACACGACCGAAGATGACACGGAACCCAGAGACGACACCGACTGCCGAACAGCCGATAGCATCCGCTGCGACCCGCACACCAGATACCGCCAGTGAGGACGAGTACGCGAAACTGATCGAACAATTCGGTGCAGAACCGGTCACAGACGACCAGCTCGACCGCCTCCCCGACCACCCGGCGATCCGCCGGCGGACGTTCTACGCCGGCCGCGACGTGGACCGCTACCTGGACGCGGCCGAGTCCGGCGAGCCACACGCGATCGTCACTGGCGTGGGACCGTCCGGGCCGCTCCACCTCGGCCACGTCCTCCCGCTGTACGTGGCGAAGCGGTTCCAGGACGAAACCGGCGCGACGGTCTACCTCCCGTTTTCGGACGACGAGAAGCTCCTCTCGCGAGACCTGTCCTTCGAGGAGATCGGCGAGTACACTCGCGAGAACCTGCGGGACGTCCTCGCCGTCGGGTTCGATCCCGACCGGACCCGGATCGTGATCGACACGGCGGACGCCGACGTGATATACCCCGTCGCCGTCACGCTCGCCGAACGGCTGACGCCGGCGACCGTCGACGCGGCCTACGGCGAGCAGGCCAACGTGGGAACGGCGTTCTATCCGGCCGTCCAGTCCACGCACCTCCTGCTTCCGCAACTCGTCTCCGGCCACCAGCCGACGCTCGTCCCGATCGCCGCCGATCAAGATCCCCACGTTCGGGTCGCTCGCGATCTAGCCGACGGCGAGGCCCTCCCCGTGGACAAACCGGGCGCACTCCTGGGGCGCTTTCTCCCCGGACTCGACGGACCGGGAAAGATGAGTTCGTCGGACGACGCGCCGACGATCTCGCTCACCGACGACCGCGAGACCGTCGCCGAGACCGTCCGCGAGCACGCGTACACGGGCGGACGGGTGACGATCGAGGAACACCGCGACCGGGGCGGCGATCCGGCCGTCGACGTCCCGTTCCAGTACCTCCGGTACCTGTTCGAGCCGGACGACGACGAACTTACCCGGATCGAGCACGCCTATCGCGACGGCGACCTCCTCAGCGGCGAGTTGAAAGAACTCGCGATCGGACGGATCGGAGACTTCCTCGAGAGCCACCAGCACCGTCGTGAGGGGCTCGGTTCGCTCGCAGACGAACTCCCCCAGTATCAGTTGACGGCGACCGAGCGCCGACGTGCGCTCGACGCCGCCGGCGTACCGACGGTTCCCTGACCGTCGCGACGCGGCCAGGTGTCCGTCGTCATCACGACCTGGCACCGACACCGAGGACCCACAGGCCGATCCCGGACGTCCGCACGTCACTCTCCCACACCCCGCACAGGCCGGTCCAAGGGCTTAACACCGCGCACCGAATACCAACCGCTATGCAGCACGTGAAGATTCCGCAGGACCGCATCGGCGTCCTCATCGGCAGCGGCGGGGAGACGATGCGGGAGATCGAGTCGGCTGCGGAGGTCAGACTCGACATCGACTCCGAGAACGGGTCGGTCGCCGTCGACACCGTCGGCGACCCCGTTCGCGGTCTCAAGGGCCCAGAGATCGTCCGGGCGATCGGTCGTGGCTTCGCACCCGAAGACGCCCTCGCCCTCCTCGACGACGACCTGATGATGCTCGACGTGGTCGACATCGACGCCGCCTCGCGCAACAAGAACGACATGAAGCGCAAGAAGGGCCGTCTCATCGGAGAAGACGGGCGTACCCGCGAACTCATGGAGGAACTCTCCGGCGCGTCGGTCGTCATCTACGGCTCGACACTCGCCGCGATCGGTACGCCCGAGGCGGTCGACGTGGTGCGCACGGCAGCCGAGATGCTGCTCGACGGCGCACCCCACGGCACCGTCTACTCCTACCTGGAGGACAAGCACAACGAACTCAAACATCAGGGGCTGCAGTACCACCGCTATCCGGGCTCGGAGACGGAAGAAGAGGTCTGATCGAGGACGAGTCGGCTCGTCCCGGACGTATTCGCGCAGTCCGATAGTTCACTACTTAAAAGACGCGTGCTAGGTCCAAACACAGTCTCCGAATCCCACACACTGGCCGTCGCCGCGTGGCATGGAGCGTTAGACTTATATAGAATCACAATCAATCCTTGAGGTGACTATGGCACAACAGCAGATGGGCAACCAGCCCCTCATCGTACTTTCGGACGACAGCCAGCGGACGTCCGGAAAAGACGCGCAGTCGATGAACATCCAGGCCGGCAAGGCCGTCTCCGAGGCCGTTCGGACCACACTCGGTCCGAAAGGGATGGACAAGATGCTCGTCGACTCGAGTGGCTCCGTCATCGTCACGAACGACGGCGTCACGCTCCTGACGGAGATGGAGATCGACCACCCGGCCGCCGACATGATCGTCGACGTCGCCGAGACCCAGGAGAGCGAGGTCGGCGACGGCACCACCTCCGCCGTCGTCGTCGCCGGTGAACTCTTAAAGCGCGCCGAGGAGCTCCTCGACCAGGACATCCACGCCACCACGGTCGCACAGGGGTACCGCCAGGCCGCCCAGAAGGCTACGGAGGCCTTGGACGACGTCGCGATCGACGTCGACGTCGACGACACCGAGATCCTGGAGCAGATCGCCGCCACCGCGATGACCGGCAAGGGTGCCGAGAACGCCCGCGACCTCCTCTCGGGACTCGTCGTCGACGCCGTCCGCACCGTCGCCGACGAGGACGGCATCGACGCCGAGAACATCTCCGTCGAGAAGGTCGTCGGCGGCGCCATCGAGAACTCCGAACTCGTCGAAGGCGTCCTCGTCAACAAGGACCGCGTCTCCGACAACATGCCGTACTTCGTCGAGGACGCCAACGTCGCCGTCATCGACGGCGCCCTCGAGGTCAAAGAGACCGAGATCGACGCCGAGGTCAACGTCACCGACCCCGACCAGCTCCAGCAGTTCATCGAGCAGGAGGAGGCCCAGCTCGAGGAGATGGTCGACGAGCTCGTCGACGTCGGCGCCGACGCCGTCTTCGTCGACAAGGGCATCGACGACATGGCCCAGCACTACCTGGCCGACGCGGGCATCCTGGCCGTCCGCCGCGTGAAGGACTCCGACGCCCAGCAGATCGCGCGCTCGACCGGCGCGACGCCCGTCACCTCCGTCGACGACATCACCGAAGACCACCTCGGCTTCGCCGGCTCCGTCGCCCAGAAGGAGATCGCCGGTGACGAACACATCTTCATCGAGGACGTCGAAGACGCGAAATCCGTCACCCTCATCCTCCGCGGCGGTACCGAGCACGTCATCGACGAGGTCGACCGCGCCATCGAGGACGCCATCGGCGTCGTCCGCACCACCATCGTGGACGGCAAGGTGCTCGCCGGCGGCGGCGCCCCCGAGATCCAGCTCTCGCTCGCCCTGCGCGACTACGCCGACTCCGTCGGCGGCCGCGAGCAACTCGCCGTCGAGGCCTTCGCCGACGCCCTCGAGGTCATCCCGCGCACCCTCGCGGAGAACGCCGGCCTCGACCCCATCGACTCGCTCGTCGAACTCCGCTCGGAGCACGACGCTGGCGAGACCGGTGCCGGCCTCGACGCCTACACCGGCGACACCATCGACATGGAAGCCGAGGGCGTCTACGAGCCCCAGCGCGTCAAGACCCAGGCCATCGACTCCGCGACCGAAGCCGCCGTCATGCTGCTGCGCATCGACGACGTCATCGCCGCGGGCGACCTCGCCGTCGCCGACGACGACGAGGGCGACGACATGCCGGCCGGCGGCCCAGGCGGAATGGGCGGCGGCATGGGCGGCATGGGCGGCGGTATGGGCGGCATGATGTAGGAGCGATTCGGAACGAGCGACGTGAGTGAGAACCGCCGAAAGCGAGCGGGGAACGCAGTGACCCGCGAGCGGGGAGGTTCGGAGGCCGAAGGCCGAGAACCTCCGAAACCGAGCGGCGTAGCCGCGAGGTGAAACGAACTTTTGCTCTGCGGGCGCGGCTGCGCCGCGCCCTCGGCAAAATGTAGTACAAAAGCACTCCTCCTTCCCCGCCGACGTCGCTTCGCGACGTCTTTGGGTCAGTCGTCGGCCCGCTCTCTCGGCCTGCGGCCTCGTTCGCGGTGAGCAACATAGTTCTCCCGCGACCGCCACCCGGTCGGCGTTCAGAAACGCTCGGGTTCGCACTCGACGGCGCCGCGGGTGACGTCGTCGTAATCGAGGGGGTTCACTGTAGGCGACGGAATTGGGGTTTTAGTGGCCAGGCAGCCTACGACACCAGTCCAGTTTGTACACGGCAAAACGTGGGTTGACGAGTCCCGTGCTAGTAATCTGCCATCGCTGAAGGTTGGGAGTTTGACCTGGTGAACGCTCCCCCGATACGAGCACCGACTTCACCGACGAGGGCGGAGAGTGCGAATCCAAGCATCCCGACGCCGAGGGTGTAGAGTACCGTCGTGATGGTGCCGGCGGCTACGAACCACGCAGGGCCGGAGAGTCCGGACGTGGCAGTGAGGATCTGAGCCAGAATCCAGACGACCGGAACCGCGCCGATGAGCCCTGTCAAGGCCCCCGTTCCCTTACTGGAGCCGTACTCCCGCTTCGAGAGGAAGCCGACGATAATCCCGACGAAGAACACTGCTCCAAGAGACATTTTCGAATTGGACTCCGCATAGCTCAGTGCAACGACCGTTGCCGCCAGGACTCCGCCGGGTAGACTATACCTCCAGTTCAGTTCGATATCTGTTACAATTCCCATCACTTATATTATCTTATATCCTCGTTCCGTATACAGTAAGCCTTTCCGGTGAGAATCGAGATGGTACCCCACCAGCGTACACCGCTGGCACTACGCACCGACCGTACTGGAACACCGATACACAGGTTCGGCAACTGGATCGGTATCGGTGGCGCCGGAATACGACCAAGGAGGGCAGCGGATGTAATCCGATCAGTGCCTTCGGAAGGGAAGAGCTTAGAGAAGACGACGTGCCAGGGTATCCCATAGCGAAAGAGTTGTGAAATTATAACCCGAGGGCACGATATGAAACGAAGAATGTACCTCTCGACAGTGGTCGGTGGCGCGGGTCTTCTCTCTGGTTGTCTATCGCGTCTCCCGCTGGTTGGCTCTGACTTTCCGGACAGACCACTGCCCGACGTTCCAACCGGCTCGTGGCCCCAGTACGGAGCCAACGGGGCAAATTCGTTCGCCCCGGACGTCTCCGCGCCACCACGGGGTAACCTGGCGTGGACGTCGGAGGCCTTCACGCGCTGGCAGCCCGCGATTTCCGACGGGACAGTGTACACGACGAACTTCGACCCGAGTACTGACGGAAGCGCAATCGCACTCGATGCGCAAGACGGCACCGAGCAGTGGCGAACTACCCTCAATGCCGACGGGGAGAACGGAATCGTCGTCGTCGACGGTCGATGTATCGTCGCCTACGGCGCAGCAATCGTTGCGCTCGATTCCCAAACGGGCGAGCAAATCTGGACGGAGTCAATATATGAGTTCGAACAAATCGTCACCGACGAAGCTACCGGGACCGTACTTGTCGCTTCCGACGCCGGTATCGAGGCATTCGGAGCTACGAACGGTGAGAAACGCTGGGAAACCAACACTGTCCGTTCGGTCGTTCTAGCACCTGCTGTGTACGACGGACGCGTGTTTGCCACCGGGATGGTAGATGGAAAACCGTCTCTCGTTGCCTTCTCGCTAGAAGATGGAACTGACCGCTGGCAGCGTGAACTCACAGCCACGCCCAGATCCGCGGCACCCGTCGCGACCCAGACGGGTGTTTTCGTCTCCGATGACGAAACGCTCGCCGTCCACGACAGGGAAACCGGCGACCGGCTCCGCGAACTCTACACGTTCTCGTACAACGGGGGCAAATACGACATTGACGGGGTCGCTGCCGACAACGGTACCGTGTTCGTTACCAGCGAGTCCGGCGCCGTCGCACTCGATAACGAAACTGGCACGGAACGATGGCACCGCGACATTCCGTACCCCTCCCAAGGAGGGATCTGTGTTGGAAGTGAAATGGTCGTGATTCCAATCGGCAATCCCGAATTCGCACGTGATACGAAGACGATCAGTGCGTTCGATCGCGAATCGGGAGAACTGCAGTGGTACTACGGGTTCGATCCGGGCTTTCACAACAAGTTGTCGTCGCCACCTGTTATGGTCGACGGAGCTGTGTTCTTTACATCCACCCACATCGACGGACTCGGGGCGCTCGGCGATGTGCCCGAACTGGAGAGCTAGTACCGAGCACCGATCCCTCCATCCGAGGTCATCTCCCCAGCAGTACCACATCACTCCACCCACCTCCACGATCTCGCTCTCGGCGCACCCGTCGTCCGATCGAACACGCGTCGTCCGGGCCACTAGCTACTAATGCTGTGACGCACATTCCATACGGAGTTAGACCCCCATGGCAGACGCTGCGATCTATCGAGCGGTCTTCGAGGAACTGGACGAACCGATCGCGATACTCGATCCGAAGACGGGTCGGTACGAGCACGTCAATTCGCGCTACGCGGACCTGGTGCGAAGCGAGTCGACGCGGCTCGAAGGGGCGACGTTCGTCGAACACGTGGTGGACGACCTCGCACTCGATCGAGAGACGGTCGCTGCTGGTCTCGACGCGGCCCGGCGTGGCGACTCACGGACCATCGAGTGTGACCTGCAGGCAGGAAGTGACGACACTCGTCCGGCCGAGTTCGAACTGGCGCCGTTCGAGTCGAACGCGGTCGACTCGATTCGGGCGGCAGTACAGCTCCGACCAACACGGGCGTCTGCGGAAACAGCCGACGACGAGGCGACGCGACGCCTGGAGGTCGCGCTCGAAGGCACGGACACGGGCGTCTGGGAGTGGAATATGGAGACGGACGAGGTGATCTGGACCGACTCGATGGAGCGGCTGTTCGGGCTCGAACCGGGGACCTTCGAGGAGACGTTCGACGCCTTCGCGAAACGCGTTCATCCCGACGACCGCGAATCGGTCCAGGAGGCGATCGAACGGGCCGTCGAGCGCGACGATATCTTCCAGATCGAGTATCGAATTCAGCGCGACGACGGCGAGCAACGGTGGGTGTACGCCCGCGGCGAGGTCCACGACGACGGCCGGATCGTCGGCATCGTCACCGACATCACGACGCACAAAGAACAGGAAGCGGAACTGGAGCGCAAACGACAACAGTACCGCGAGCTCGTCGATCAGCTCCCTGAGGCCTACTACACCTTCGATAGTGACTGGACGATGACCTACTGTAACGAGGTACTCGCCGACCGGTTCGACACGTCCATCGAGGAGCTCCGTGGCCGATCCGTCTGGGAGGCGTTCCCCGACATCAGGGGAACCGACCTCGAGAAGACGTTCCGAACCGTCGCCGAGACGGGCGAGCCGGCATCGTGTGAGTACCACGTCGAGTCACAGGGCTTCTGGGTCGACGTTCAGGCGTACCCCTACGACGACGGCATCGCCGTCATCTCCGCGGACATCACCGAACAAAAGGAGAAGCTCTCGCTGGTGCTCGAGGCCCTCCCGCTCGTCTTTTACCAGATCGACGCGGACGGAACGTTCCTCGAATCCCGTGGCAAGGCCCTCGAGGAACTGGGGCTCGAGACGGACGAACTCGTCGGTGAGTCGGCGTTCGACGTCTACGCGGAGCAGCCAAACGTCGTCGCGGCGATCGAGCAAGCGCTCGACGGCGACGCCGTCTCACAAACGGTCGAGGTCGGGACCAACCACTTCCTGGCCGAATACAGACCGGTCGAGGAAGACGGCGTGGTGACGAGCGTCATCGGCGTCGCGATGGACGTGACGGAGCTCGAACGTCAGCGCGAGCAGATGGAGTTCTTCAACTCCATCCTGCGCCACGACGTCTTGAACGGGATGACGGTCATCAAAGCTCGCGGCGAAATTCTGGCCGAGGAACTCGACGGCGACCTGGGTCAGTACGCCCGGACGATCGTCGACTGGTGTACGACGACGACCGAGGTTACCCAGCGCGTCCAGCGCGTCGTCGAAACGCTCACCACCCCCGAAGACAGTCTCCAGTTCGACACGATCGACGTCTCCGCGATCCTCGATCGAAAGCTATCCGAGCTTGAGACCGCCCATCCCGGGATCGAGTTCGAACACGACGTCGCTCCGGGCATCGAGGCGCGGGCCGACGAGTTGCTCTCGGAGGTGCTCGGGAACATTCTGCTGAACGCGATCGAGCACACCGATACTGAGGACCTCACGATCGACGTGACGGCCGCAGTCGACGAGGACGTTCGTATCCGAATCGCCGACACCGGCGTCGGGATCGTCGACGAGCGCAAGGAGTCCGTGTTTCGCCGCGGCGAGACCTCACACGCCAAGGAGACGGGATCGGGCTTCGGGCTCTTCTTCGTCGACGTGATGGTCGACAAGTACGGTGGCGAGGTCTGGGTCGAAGACGCCGACACCGGCGGCGCCTGCTTCGTTCTGGAACTGCCGCGGGCGAGCGAGAGTACCAGTCGGCGGTCCGAAGGGGCGCAAGGATGATACACCCCACCACACAACGTGAGGTACTCCCATGACCGACACAGACCCCCCGGTCGTCGCCATCGTCGAGGACGAACCGGCCGTCGCGGAGAGTTACGAACTCTGGCTCGGAGACGATTACGAGATCGTCCGTGCCCACGACGGTGCCGAAGCGCTCGACGTGATCGACGAGTCGGTCGACGTCGTCCTCTTAGATCGCATGATGCCGGAACGCTCCGGCGAGGAAGTCTTACAGGAGATTCGAGCCCGTGGAATCGACTGTCGCGTGGCGATGGTCACCGCCGTCGAACCCGACTTCGACGTCGTCGAGATGGGCTTCGACGCCTACATCACCAAACCACCGGAGCGAAGCGATCTACTCGACACGGTGGAGACGCTCCTCGATCGAGCGTCCGTCGACGACGAGTTTCAGGAGTACCACTCCCTGATGGCGCGGCGGGGTGCCCTGGAGGCCGAAAAGTCCGAGGCGGAGCTGGCGGACAGCGAGGAGTATCAGGATCTACTCGACCGGATCGACGTCACACAGACGGCGGTCGACGACGGACTCGGAGATATGAGCTCCGAGATCGACTTCGTCAGCGCCGTTCGAGACCTCTCGGACGACGCGACCGCCCAACCGGAAGACGGAGACGGATCCGAGTGGGACGAGAACCAGGAGAATGTATGACTGACGGATACGATATCGGCGACATTCTGCCCGACGACACGATCGACGAACTCGGTCCCGGGACGAACGTCGCCGTCATCGGCTCGTCGCACTCCGGGAAGCGACAGGTCGCACTACAGCTGGTAGCGGCCGGGTACGAGGTCGACGAAGGCATCCTCTGCATCACGACGGACAGCGCACGCAGGGTGTTCGAGGACCTCGACCGACACGTCGGCTCGGTGAGCCGTGACCGCATCGGGGTCATCGACTGTTCCGGCACCGGCGGCGGGTCGATGGTCGAGGCCATGACGGAATCGGTCTCCTCCCCCGGCGATCTCACCGGGATCAGCATCGGAACGGCCAAACTGTTCAAACGGTTTCACAGCCGTGGTATCTCCGACATCCGATACGGGCTGGTCTCCATCTCGACGCTGTTGCAGTACGTCGATAAGTCGACCGTCTTCAGGTTCCTCCACGTGTTTACGAATCGGGTGAGCGAAACGGACGGCCTCGGGGTCTATACGCTCACTGACGACACGCACGACGAGACGACCGTCAACACGATCCGCGGACAGTTCGACGGCGTCGTCGAACTCAGAGAAACCGAGGACGGGACCCGGGAGTGTCGCGTGCGCGGTCTCGGTTCGGGATCGAGCGGCTGGAACGCGATCGAGTAGGCACCTGCGGTCGGAATCCGCCGTCCGAAGCGAGAGTTCGCCTCGCTGGCTCCGGGTCCGCTCTCCATCGTCTCCCCTTGTCCGGCTCACTCCGCCGTCGGCCCCGGTCCGAGGACGGTGTCCTCACCGAGGACGGCGTCGCCCATGGCGAACGCTCGCGGGCGGAGGACGCTGTTGACGCCGAGGAAGGTGTCGACGCCGAGCGTGAACTCGTCTTCGATGGGCATGACCTGGGGTGTGACGTGCGCCGGCGTCTCCGTCTCGACGATGTGTTCGACCGCCTCGCGCTCGCCGTCCGACGCGAACGGACCGCAACACAGCGCGAACGACCGTCGACCCGGGAGCAGTGACGCGAACTCGGCGCGGGCCGCCTCGGTCTCGATGGGGTCGAGGTCGCCAGGTTCCAGAAAGAACAGCCGTCGGTCGACGTCGGCGGTATCCGACTCGCCGTCGGATCCGGCTGTCGCGTGCGAGAGGTACAGTTCGAGGATCGCACGGAGCCCGGCTTTCGTCCCGCGTTTCCGGTAGAGTTCGGGAGCACGTGCGAGGAACTCGCGCCGGGCGCTCTCCGGCCACGACCGGTACTCGTCGGCGGCAAGCCAGGTTTCGAGCCACTCGAGCGACTCGCTCGGCACGCCAGCGGGATCGACGTACCGCGAGACGTCCTCGATCTCGGTCTCGATGTCGACGAACGAGGTCTCGAAGACCGAGAGGAAGCGCTCGAGAAACGCCGTCGACCGGTCGTCGGCCTGGTAGACCTCGGGCAGGTACCGGAGGTAGGTCCGGCGTGGGCAGTACGCCGTCACGCCGTCGATTCGGGGCGCGGCCGTCGGCGTGCCAACGAGTTCGACGGCGACGTACAGGTACCGTCCCGTCGCGTCACGTAACAGCGTATCCGTGGGATCGACCGCCTCGACGAGCGTCCAGTGGTCGTCGGCGTGATCGGCGAGCGTCTCCCCCGCCGCCTCACACCACGTGCGAATCGTCGTCGTGTCGTACCGGTCGGTCCTCGCGGCCAGCGCCGCGGGATCGGCCGTCGCCAGGTCCCACAGCGACTCGACCCCGCTCTCCCGGAGGGCGTCGATCGCCCCCCGCTCCAGTCCCCCTGTCCCGATCTCGCCGGTCTCGAACGAGCCGATCGAGGGATCGTCCATCGCGGCGTAGCGAAGCCGGACCTGTGTACTCGCCGTGGACCGAGCGATGTCGAGCACGAGTCGATGCCACTCGACGGCATCGCGGCCCGCGTCGAACCGGTGAATCGCGACGCCGACGTGGCGATCCCGCTTCGGGTGGCGGGCGTACTCGCTCACCTCCCGAAGGGCGTAGCTCGTCCGGTCGTCGCCACAGAGCGCGTAGAAGACCCGACGGGCACGGTCGTCGGTCGGTCGGCCGACGAGGTCGACGCACTGGTGGTCGAGACCGTGACGGAGCGAGAACGACGACCCGTCCCACTCGAAGAGTCCGTGGCCCGATCCGTCGTCGAACGTTCCGGCCACGACGAGCGTCTCCGACGGGACGGCGACCGCCGTCGGTGTGAACGACCCCACCGGCGTGGTGAAGTGCTCGGCCGAGAGCGGGTAGGGACCGTCGCGACGCTCCTCGTCGCCTCTGAACGCTCGAATCGTCACACCCTCGCTCGTCTCGTCGAGCACGTAGATCCGGCCGGCCCGAACCGCGAGGTCGATCGGGGACTGGAACCACCAGTCGACGGTCGGGGGCTCCTCGTCACCGACGGTAACCAGCCGGTCGTCACCGTCCAGGACGTACAGGACCCCGTCGACGAACTCGAGTGTGCGTGGATCGGTCGCTTCGCACGGTAACTGGCCGAGTTCGCGCCCCAGCCGCGGCGACATGGTGACGATCGATCCGTCACTCGCGTCGGCGATGTAGACGCGGTCGTCGCTCGCACACGCCGCACACGGCCGTTCGAGCGAGCTCTCCGACTCGTCGAGCAGCCGCTGGTGCAGGTCTGTCGCCGGATCGTACCGGTACAATGCCCCCGACTCGGAGACGGTGTAGAGGACGCCCGTGGGGTCGACTGCGTGGTCGACGACGGAGACGCCGAGGTCCGACTCACGGATCGACGTCGTCCGCTCTAGGGACAGTCCGCCGTCGACGATCGCGACGTTCCGTCGCACCCACTCGCGCCAGTCCGCCTCGCTCGTCGCCGTCGAGTACGAAAACTCCATCTCAGGACACCCCGTTCGATCCGCGCAGGTCGACTCGCACCGAGTCGACGGCGAACAGCGCCGCGTCGTCGATCGCGACGGTCTCCTCGTCTACCATCGTCCCGCCGTGAGCGGTGATCGAGAGGTCGGTGATCCGGTCGATCGCCTCCAGATCGGCGAGGCGATCGGCGAGCCGAGCGCCAGACAGCGTCTTGCCGAACGGCCAGCCGTCACCCGCACCGCCCGAGAGCGGGTGAACGGCCGATTCGACCGCGTCCGCGACCGCCGTCTCGTGGGTCCGCGGCGAAAAGCCCGGTCGCGTCCGGCCGGCCACCGACACCTCGAGTCCGACGTAGCGCGGCCCGCGAACCGTCACGCGATCGGTCAGGAGCGTCCGCTCGTCTACGTGCGACTGGACGGCCCGGAGGAAGCCCTCGCTCGGTTCCGGCCGCCCCACGTCCGCTGGCGCGAACGGTACCACGACGACGGGGATCGGATCGTCGACGAGTACCGTCGTTCGAGCGACGCGAACGCCGGGGGTCCGCCCGGCGATCGAGCTGAAATCCTCGGCCGTCACCGCACGGTAGGGGCGTCTGAGATCGCGCCGCGCACGACGCAACGCGGCCTCGATCGACTCCGAATCGGCCCCGCCCGACGCCCCGTCGAGCGGGGTGACGACGTCGTCGGCCCCCGCGAGAGTCGATACCGACGAGTGAGACGTGTCCGGGTCGACGAACCGCCAGACCGCACTCGGCGAGACGGTGCCCGCCTCGCCACCCCCGTGGACGTACGACGCGACGACTGTCGCGTCGGCCGGCGGCACGCGCCCAGCACGGCCGTCGCCGAACGTCACCCGACCGCGCTCTCGGTCGAGAACGTAGTGTGGGTCGTCGGGCCCCGACGCGTCGAAATCCGGCACCTCGGTGAACCGCTCACCGTCGACGCGGACCGTCGCAGAGAACAGGTTCTCCGCCCCGAACGCGTAGGTCTGTCCGTCGAGGCCGAGCGTCTCCTCGGTCCCACCGGAACCGGGAACCGTCACCGGCCGAAGCGTTTCGTCGACGACGTGGGCCCGGTGACTGGCACTGACGACGTTTGTTCGGACCGCGTCGACCTGCGGCGGGAACTCGTACCCGGGCGTCTCGACGCGACACCGAATCCAGGCCCGTGGGTCCGTCCCGGTGACGCTCGACCCCTGAACCGTCGCCGGTTCGGGCGTCTCACGTCGGGCGAGTTCGATCACGCCCCCACCGTACAGCGCCCCGGTCTCGTCTCGTGTCACCGTGAGTGACTCCCAGTACTCCGCCTCGGGGGCCAGATAGGCCCAGGAGAGCGCGACCGAGGGCGAAAACTGCGACCCCGTCGCGAGGGAGGCACCAGGTTCGGGATCGGGGAGGTCGTCGTCGTGATAGTCGACGCCGAGCGTGAGGACGGGCGCGTCCGCGAAGGGATCGCCGTCGAAACCGAGAGACAGGCAGGCACCGTCGCCGGCCTCGTCGCCGAGCGGGCGATAGAACATCCCGCTCGTTCGGTTCGCCTCGGTGTGTTCCGTCTCGCCCGTTGCGTCGACCGTGACGACGTGATCGACGGTCGCGCCCGTGAGCACGACGTCGTGGTCGGTTTCGAAACGGAACGTCTCCTCGGCGCCGTCGGTTACCGACAACGGCGTCTCTGCGGGAATCCGCGTCCCGATGGCATCGTCTGGTGGATCGATAGAGAGCGGCGCGGTGGCAGCCGTCTGGAGCCGGCGGTCGTGGCCGAGCAGTCGAAGGTACTTCTCGCGGTGAGCGTCGGTCACCTGATCGAGCTGGTAACTGTGCGTCTCCGTGAGCCAGGCGAGCACCTCGAGAATCGTGATACCCGGGTCGTGCGGATTGAAGTCCGTCCAGTCCGCCTCGTAGGCGGGGATCAACGTCTTCGCTCTATCGAGCAGTTCCTCGTACGTGCGATCGTCGAGGGTCGGAACGTCGAGCCCCATCAGTCGACCACCCCCATCGAGCCGTCCGGCGGCTCCCGACCGATCGACCCGATCCAGGTCCACACGAGTCCGTACGGGACCGGCGACGGTGCGAGCGGCTCGCAACCGTCGCGCTCGCCTCGGCACCGATCGAGCTGGACGGCAGTCATGGATCTCCCTCCACGGTGACGGTCAGGTCGTGGGCGCCGCTACACGGAAGCGTATCCCGCGGCAACGACGGCCCGTCGTCGTGATGCGAGAGCTGTCGGCGGGTGCCCGGTCCGGAGAGCGCGACGTCGAACGCGAGGACGTCCGCGACCGCTTCGACGTCGGCTACGATCTCCGCGAGCGACGCGGCGTCGGGGAGTTCACCGAACGCCCAGCCGGTTCCATCGTCACCCGAAAGCGGGTGGAGATAGTCGTCGAGGCGTGCCTCGACCGTTCGCTTCAGCTGTGAGACGCTCTTTACGGCCGTGGCCCGGACTGTGGCCTCGACCGAGAGTTCGCAGTAGTTCGGGCCCCGAACGACGATGTCGGCCGCCTCGTCGGCGACGAGGGAGGCCGGTGCTCGCTCGCAGAGGACGTCTCGCACCCGGTGTTTCAACGCCATCGACGGGACGGGTTTCTCGCGCTCGGTCTGGGGGACGATCAGCACCGTCACGCGAGGCTCACCCGCCCGGCGGTCCAGCGACGGGTCGCACGCGACCACCGCGAGTTCCGGAAACGCCGCCGTCGCCACCTGTTCGTAATCGCGGGGTGTGACGGCACGCCCCCGGTGTTTGAGCCGGTTAGTCGCCCGATCGACGAGCGAGTCGGTCGACTCCGTGTCCGCGCCACCGTCGGCAGGCATCGGGTTCGTGACGGACTCGACGAGGGCGATCGCGCTGTTGAGCGTCGTAATGGTCCCGGCGTCGACGATCCCGTCTCGACCGCCACCGGTCGTAAACGTCGCCCTGACGTTGTCCGTCCCGGCCGGCGGGATCGCACCCGCGTCGCCGTCACCGAACTGGACGACGCCGAGGGTGCGGTTCGACACGTAGTGACGGTCCATCGGACCAGAGGCGAGAAAGTCGGAAACTGACTCCCAGCGCACCCAGAACGCGGTGCACTCGCCGCGCGCGTCGTACTCGGGATCGACGTCCTCCGGGCGCGTCTGGCGCAACCGACGACGCTCGCCCGCCGAGAGCGCCGAGTGCTCGTCCACCCACACCTCGACGTCGATGAGGGGTGCGTGCGAACAGCCGAACGACTGTTCGTGCGAGCCGTCGCTCGATCCCAGAATCTCGTTTTCGATCGTCGTCGTGTTGTACGCCCACTGCGTGTTGAGGTGCAGTCCGTCGAGCACCGGCGGTGGAGCCGTTCGCGCCGTCGTCGACGTCGCTGCACCGGGATCCATCGACGCCGCCGGGACACCCTCCGAGGGCTCCGAATCGGACGGCAGTGGCGCCGAATCGATCGCCGACGGCGCCGGGTCCGCCCCCGACGCCGATCCGGTGGCACCGTCACGGGACCCCGACGAATCGTCACCGTCGAACACCAGCGACCCGGCCTCGGCCGCCGTCGAGGCGTCCGGACGATCGAACTCGTCTTTCGTGAGGCGGGCCCGGATCCAGTGGCGTTCACGGCCAAACCGAGGCATCGACCGCGTCGGCGTCGGCAGCGTGAACGTGACGATCCCGCGCTCGGTCAGTCCGGCCGTCCGGTCGGAGACGTCGAGCGACTCCCACTCGTCGGCCGCAGGGTCGGTGCAATACTCCCACTGGACGCCCGTGTCGAACGTCGGCGGGTACGTCGCGTCTTCGATGGGAACGAACAGCGTCAGCGGGCCGTCTCGGACGGTGTCGTCGAACCCGAAGTAGACCGTCTGCGTCTCGTCGGACAGATCGCAGAATGCGGGATACGAACCGGGTCGGTCCGCGAGGTCGTCGCTGTAGGCAGCGTTGTCGTGTCGGCGAACCGTCTCGAACGGGTGCTCGCCGCGATCGTAGTGAATCGTCAGTTCGTCGAAAACCGGTTCGTCCGGTTCCGAGACGGGCTGACCGCGTGCCCCGTCGTCGGTCACGGAGAACTGCGGGCGCCCGTACGAACCGCTGACGAGTCGACACCGAACCCAGACGTTCTCGTGCCCGGAGACGGTCGTCGGTTCGAGGTCGTCGGGGACGGTGAAACTGACACGTCCCCCGGTCGTCAGCGCCGCCGTCTCGTCCTCGACGGACGCGAGACGCGTCCAGCCCTCGCCGTTCCAGTACTCCCAGGAGAGGTGCGGCGGACCGCCGACGACGGCCGTCTGCTGTGTCCGTGATTCCTCGTCGGTGGACTCGTTCGACGCCGTCGCGTCCTCCTGCGTCGTATCCGGCGTGACGAACTCGAGATCGACGATACCGCCCGGTTTCGTAAACGCCTCCTCGCAAGAGACGTAGAACGTGGCCGGCGGATGTGGCATCCGACCGAACGGCCGGATCGGCTCCGACGGGGAGAGCGGCACGTCGTTCGCCAGCAACTGGTCGGGTTCGTGTCCCTCGGCGCTACCGACGTGGATCTCGATCGAGCGGATCGTCGCCGACACCGACCGGCACGACGGACGACGCCGGCATCGAATCCACCGGCTCGTCGTACCGTCGACCGCGTGTTCGACGGTCGGCCCCGGAAGCGTAAACGCCCTCGCGCTCCGTCGGCCGTCGGCAGTCGCCGGATCGTTCGTCGTCGACCGCGACTGCAACCGCTCCTGGAGCTGTTCGACGCCGACGTCTTCGTCCGGGCGATCCCCCTCGGTCGATTCGTCGAGCAGGTGCCAGCCCGCAGACCCGTCAGGACCGATCCCGTAGTACTCCCACTCGACGGCGTCGAACACGCGATCGGCGTCGCCCGAGACGGTGAGTGCGATCGAGAACGACGACCCGGCGTCGAGGGTGAGCGCGTCGGCGCTACCCAGGTAGAGCGCGTGATCCTGCCGGTCGTCGCCGGCGAAGAGCCTGACCGGCCCGTCACCTGCGGGCAGGTCGTCGTGGAAGACGATGCGATCCGCAGACGGATCGACGGTGACGACGTCGGTGATCCTGGCTCCGGTCGCCTCGAAGCCGCCGTCCTGCGGAAGTTCGAACAACTGTGGAGACCCTGGTTCCGTCTCCGCGACCGCCTGCGTCCCAGCGGGTATCGCCACGTTTCGATCGAGATCGGTCGACACCTGAAACGAGAGCGGGGCGGTCGCCGCCTGCGGCGGCCGCCGATCGAAGTCCAGCGCGTCGAGGAACGCGAGTCGGTGTTTCGCCGGCAGCTCTGCCAGGCGCGTCCGTAGGTCGGCCTCGAATCCCGAGAAGATTCGTACGAGGGCGCGGCCCGCGTCCGGCGTCTGTGGATCCCACCCCTCGGTGTAGGCGTCGGCGCGCTCGATCAGTTCTTCGAACACCGCCTCCTGATCACGATCTCCCAACTGTGGTGGCCCGCTCACGCCAGCTCACCCGTCACCCTCGGTGATGTGGAACGGATACACCATATTCGCGAGGCTGTTCGTCGACCGGACCCGGTACTCGATCTCGATCAGGACGCGATTCGGTTCCTCGTCGTCGGTCCGTGCCGTAACGGATTCGACGTCGATCCGGGGTTCCCACCGGACCAGCGACTCGCGAACCCCGTTCTCGATCAGGTTCAGCGTCGCCGGTGACGCCGACGAGTAGACGTGGTCGTGAATGTCACAGCCGAACTCCGGACGCATGAGGCGTTCACCCTTCGCCGTCCCCAGGATGATGCGAATCGCCTCTCGTATGTCGTCGTCGCCCGACGAGAGGGCGAGGTCACCGCGGTGGTCGGGGCGAACCGGATACTGCCAGCCGGAACCCAGGAATTCCTCAGCCATGGTCAGCCGATGAGTACGCTCGGACAGCCCGCTGCGATCGTGTTCGGCGGCCCGCTCTCGACGATCGTATCACCCATCCTGGCGGCGGGGAGTTTGTTGATCAGGACGGACGTACTCCCCGCGACGACGGGTCCACCCACGTGGGGGACGACACCCGTCGTCAGCGGACAGGTGTGGACGTCGCCAAGCGCGCGCCACGCGGGCTTTTTGCCGATCAGGACGTTCGGACTGGCGGTACCGGTCAGTGGCGTTCCGTGTGCGGTCTGATCGCCGAGTCTGGCTGCTGGTTTCATTGATATCTCCTCAGTTGAGTTGGATCAGGGCCCCTTTGAGCGTCATCGGACCCGTGGAATCGATCTTCATCAGGCCGGACGACGAGATCGCGACCTGCGCGTTACTCGAGAGCGAGACCTTGTTCTTGCTCGAGACGTCGACGGCGGTGCCGCCGGAGAGTTTGAGCTTCTTCGTTCCGTCGACCGTGATCGTGGGCGCTTTCAGGTCGAGTTCCTTCGCCGCCTCGATGGAGACACTACCGCCAGACGAATCGAGCGTGATGGCGTTGTCACCCGTCTCGTCGCTGATCGAAACCGTCTCCGACCCGCTCGAATCGTCGATACGGATTTCGTGGCCACCGCTCGTCTCGATCGTGATCGAGCCCTCGTCGGCGTCGTCGAAGGTGATGGCGTGGTCGCTCCGTGAGCGAATCTCGCGGATCTCGTTTTTCCCCTCGGTGTTCGTCTGCGGGGGTTTCTGCGTTCCGTTCCAGAGCGAGCCGACCACGAACGGCGTGTGGATGTCACCGTTCTCGAACGCGACGAGCACCTCGTCGTCGACGTCGGGGAGGAAGTACGACCCGTAGCCGTCCCCGGTCATCGTCGTCGCGACACGCGCCCAGTAACTCTCGTCGTCGGCGTCGCGCCAGGGGAAACGGAGTTTGACCCGCCCGAGGTCCTTCGGATCCTCGTTGTCGGTGACGATGCCGACGACGACGCCCTGGATTCCGCCGTCGGAGGTCTCCCCGTCGAAGACACCGGAGTGGCTCACGACGGCACCTCCGCGGCTTCGAACGTCGTCCGATAGCCAGACGCCCCCATGCGGTGGGTGGCCTTCGTCACGTGATACCGCCCCGAGAATCGCGATCCGAGTTCTGCCAACTCGATGGTCTCTCCGGCCCGTATTTCGGGAATCCCGTCCGCCTCGCCGTGGCCGCTGATGATTCCGTCCGAGTACTGTCCGTGCTTCGTCTCCGCGATACGTTTGGCTTCGTCGCGTGACATGGCTGGAACTCTGAACACCGCTTTGTTCGCCGCGCTCGCACTGCCCGCCGTGGCCGTGATCTCCTCGCGCTTCCCGACGTCCCACGCACGCACTTCGACCTGGTACTCCTGTTTCTGCTGAGTACACTCACCGAAGAAGTCGTGCAGGGCCTCGCCGTACCAGAGTTCGACGGCCGGTTTCTCGTCGACGGCCGTGGATCTCGGAACGAACCGGACCGTCTCACGCGTCGCGTAGAACTCGAAGCCGTAGGTCCGCGCCAGGTCCTGGACGAACCGGTAGTCGGTCGTCCCGTCCTGGATGAGTTTCTCGCGCTTGATGTCGGCGCGTTCGACCTCGACCGAGGAGAACGCGTACGACGAGAGAACGTCCTCGACGGCATCACCGATCGTCGTCTCCGACCACGAGTCCGACCGGGTCCCCTGCATCGTCTCCCAGAGGAGACCGTACCCGGCCACCTGCACGGAGGGGCCGCGGTCGACCGTGAACTCCCCCGAGATCGACTGGATCTTACCCGACAGGAGCGACGTGAGTTGCCCGTCGTTTCCGTACCCCATCGAGATGTCGACGTCCGTCCCGATCTCGAAATCGTCCCACGAGAGGCCCGCGAACTCGTCTAGCTCCTCGTCGAACGGGTAGTTGAGGGTAAACGAGAAGCGATCGGCTCCTTCGAACGAGGTCTCGACGACGAGATCGGCGATCCGTCCGCCCGGCTCCTGGAACCGCTGACCGCCGACCTCGACGGTGAAGCGGGGCGAATACCGCGGGTGGTTATCTATCGTACTCATGGTCGGATGGGTTACAGTGGCGGCAGTTCGAGTCGCTCACCCGCCTCTATCGCCCGCGGGTTCGCGATGTCGTTCTTCGCGGCGATCGTCCGCCAGTGGGAGGGATCGCCGTACTCCTCAGAGGCGATCAGCCAGAGCGTATCGCCCTCGGTCACCGTCCAGACTTTCGTCTTGTCCGTCGACTCGGGCGAGACCTCCGACTTGTGATAATCGGCCGTCTTGTACTCCGTGAAGACGACGGACACGCGTGCTCGGATCGGGACACCGCTCGGTAAGAACTTCGTGAACTGCTTGTTCGCCCGCTCTAGCAGCGCCGTAAACGAGATGCCGTCACCCCAGACGAACCGACAGACCGGCGGTGCGTGGAGCTCACCGTCGACCGACAGCAGCGTGTCGATGTGTTTCGTGTAGCGCTCGCGGACGTCCACCGTCGCACCGTCCTCGTCCAGGTCGTCCGTCGTGTCGAAGAACAACTCCATCGACAGGCGCTCTGCGTTCCCGTCGACGAACTGCATGATCGACGCGCCCGATCCTGTCGCCTTCATCTCGCCGTAGTTGACGCTCTTTTCGACCGTGTAGGAGTTCGGGTTGAACGAGCACTCGATCGACTCTCCCTGTTGCTTCCCGTTTACGATCATCAACTGCGCCTTCTCTAACGTACCACTTCGTGCCATCTACAGTCCCCTCCGTTCGCGTTCGATCCGGCGCTTTCGCTCGAGTTTTTTGTACAGTCGCTCCACCACCCGATCGACGTCCGCATCGAACGGGGTGGACTCGTCGATCGGTTCGACACCGCCACCACGTCGCGATGGCGTGTGTCGCCGCCAGTCCGATTCCCCGCCCGCCGTTTCCGGGAGGCGCGAACCAGACTCGTCGACCCTCGGCGCTCCCGGAGGCGTGGTCTGGGCCGACGGTCGGTCCGGCAGATCCTCGGCCGGCGACCGAGCCGTTTCGGACCGCCCAGCGGGTCGCCGTTCCGATCCAACCGTGGCCCGACGGCCGTCGCTGTTCGTCGCTCTCGCGTCTTGATCGGCAGTCGCTGCGCCGGTCCGTGATGGAGCCAATCGCCGGTCGTGGTGGCTCACGTCTGTCCGATCCGGGTGCGTGGATGCAGCTGGTGCCGATACGCCAGGAGCGACATCGTCACCAACGGTCCTCCCGGCTGTCTGTGTCGCAGCGTTTCGATCCGGCGACGCGGCCGACGTCGGAGCGTCTGCCGACGACTGCCGATAGACGAGTGTCGGACCGCGGGACGCCGATTCCATATTGCTCACTGACACGCCGTTAGATATTCGTTCTCGGTCTGTTATTTTATAGTTATCTGTTTTCGGTGTCGACAGGAACGGTGGGCGCTCTCGCTCCGGCTCCGTCGATGCCCCGACGTCCGTGTCGAACGGCGACTCGGGTCCAGAATCTCCTTCGGGTGGCGACAGTGTCGACGCCGAACGAACGCGCCCCGTTGGATCAGGCCGGGTGCTCACCGTCGATTGTCGGTCGGCGGCGCCAGCACCCCGAGAAGAGGGGACGGCATCGTGACGAATACCGTCGGGATCGTCGACCGCCGAATCGACCGGCGAAACCGGTCCACTGGGTTCGGACAGCCCGGAACCGCCACCGCCGGTGACGCCGCCCGAACCCGAGTCGGTACGCAGCCTCGTCCGATTCGCGGTGGCACCCGGGGACGGGGACCTCACACCGTCGATGCCGCCGATCGCTCCAGGATCTTGATGGTGGGCGATTCGTGTGATATCCCGTCGTAACCGACCGAGGACCGTCGGTTCCGGACGCGTCCCGCGACGTGACCGGCCGGGTATCGTATCGAATTCGCCTGTGCGAACGGCGGACGCAGTGACGCTAGCGACCCCTGTGTCACTGGTACGCGGGTCGTCAGACTCGACGGTCGGTGACCGCGAGTTGGGCGTCGTCGAGCTGGAACTGGCGTCCGTCGAGGATCTGTCCCGTTCCTCGCGCCGACCCAACCGCTCGTCGGGTGGAGCCACCGACCGAGCGCCGACCGGCCCGGTGACGGACTGCCCAGCCGATCGCATCCCGCCGACATCGTCGACGGACGACACGTCGACCGTGCGTCGTCCGTCGTGCCGTCGCCGACCAGCCGGACGATGGTGAGCCGCCGCGACGTCGTTCGTACTCGCGCGTGCGGCGTCCGTCTCCGAGACCACGGCACTGGCGGAATCGCTCACGCTCGTCGTCGGTGACGATCGGTACGTCGTCTCGCCCGACCGACTCGCCGACGCGGGCGTCGCCGCCAGCGATCGCGTTCCGGCGTTCGGCCCGCGATGAACCGTGGGTGGGGTGAGCCGACGCGCGAGACGTGTCCGCACCGCCACCCTTCCCTCCGGTCGGCTGGATTGGCTCGCGTCGGTCTCACGCCCAGTTCGTCCGCCGGTCCGCGGGTGGGCGTCCGCCAGCCCGAGATCGGGATGCAGACCCGACGACTGGTTCGTCGAATCGACGTCGACTCGATCGGCGGCCAGCAGCCGTCGCGCCCCCGACGGCGTCGGAGACTCCACGTGGCGGGCCGGATTCGACGACGCCCGGGGCACGCCTCCAGCAGACGGTCCGGAGTCCACCTCGATCCAGGTGGACGATCCGTCGTCGGCACCATCGGAGACCGACAGGACTCCGTCGTCGCCAGAATCGGGGGTCGTCGAGCGTCGACCGGCACCGCCTCGGCGATGACCCATCTCTCTCCCGGGAGATTCGGCCACTCCTCGCCCGGCAATTTCGGCCAATGCTCGTCCGGTACCCTCGGATGCCCCTCGGTCGACAGTCGGACGCGATCGATCGATTCGTCCCACTCGCGACGGTTCGGCTCGGGTCACCAGTCTCTCGCCCGCCGGGGCAGTTCCCTCCCGGCCAGTACTGCCGTCAGCCGGATCGGCGAGTGGTGGACGGGCTACCGAGGGAGGCGGGGATGCGGGCTCCACCTCGACCGCGCCGGGTGACCGCCCACTCCTGGTCACACGCCCCGATTCCTGCGCGGTGTCGTCGGGTTCGTTCGTCGGTCCCGGGACGAGTGTCGCGTCACCCGACGCTGTAGACGGCCGTGGAGTCGATTCGTCCGTCACGGAACCCGGGGGCCGGCTCGGTTCGAGCGTCCTCGACGACGGTTCGGACCGTCGACCGCCACGGTTCGTGAGTTCCCGTCGGGAGACCTGGCTCCCGGCATCGACGAGGGAACTCGTCGGATCGAGCACCGACGTTCGACGGACGGTCCCCGCAGGTGGCCGCATCCGTTCCGAGAGCGGTCGGGTCGACGAACGGGGACCCACCGCTCGGCCCGGACCAGAGAGCGGCGGCACCGAAAGCGGCACGCCGGGGGACGTCGAGGACGACAGCATCGATCCGGCGGGAGACGCCGCCGAGGCGTGTGCGATTTCCCGGTCGATCGGTGTGATCGAAGTCGACGCGTCGGCCGATCGCATCCTGTCGGCCGGCGTTCGCAACGAGTATTCGTGTGATGCAGTCGCCTCGGGTGCATCAGTCGCCTCGGTTACATCAGTCGCCTCGGTTACATCAGTCGCCTCGGGTGCATCAGTCGCCTCGGGTGCGCCCACGTCGAACGAAATCGGCTGCGCGTCGTGTCCGTGGTCGATGTGATCCAGTCCCGTCGACGGGCGACGGCGTTCTGAAGCGGACGCACTCCAGGGCGGCGACGATAGATCGTCGTGACGCGACACGACGCGTGACCCGAGACGGCCGAGTGAGTCGACACGCCGGTACGTGTCTCGCGCGAGGCGAGTGGCCGGTCCCGACGGCGTCTGTTCCGAGCGCACGCGCGTGAGGACGTCGGTCGACAGTCCGTCGTCCGGTGGCCGAGACGCGAATTCTGGTTCGTGGTCGAGCCCCGGCCGGCGACGCTCACCTCGCCAGCGTGAGGAGTGTGACGAACCGATCGAGTGTGGGTTCCAGCGTGACGCAGACGCTCCGGGAGCTGTGAGTGACACAGGAGGGGGATACGCTGCCGGCCGTGCTTCGGTCGTTCGTGGCTGCGCGCGACCGTCCAGGTCAGAACCATCGGACTGGGCGGCGAACCGCCCGCGATCCGAGTGCGACGACGAACCGCCGATTCCGGGTTCGGGCTGGGTACCCGTGTCGTCCATCGACTCGGACACGTCCGGGTGCCGGACGACAGCCGCGCGGGACGCTGCCGACCGTCGAACGTCCGTTTCGGAGCCGTGGTGAACGTCAGCGGACGGGTAATCGACCGATCGCGGTGACCCGGTACGAGCGGCGACCGTCGACGGCGTCCACCCGGGCGATGGAGCCGGTCCGCTGGCGGTGTCGGCCGACTCGAACCGCACCGGATCCGTATCACGGTCACCGGCAGGCGACTCGACGCCGGCCCTAGCGTGCGGACGAACCCGACTCGTCTCGGCGATGACCGCGGTGTCGCGGCCGGGTCGCGTCGGACTTCGGTGAACAGAAACCCGACCGGCGTCGGGGGAGCCGATCGCGTTCGACGGCTCCGACGGCCCGTCGTGTCCTGTACCCTGCGTGTGAGTCGGGACGACCGAACCGAACCGGGAGTGACGCCCGACCGGGTCCGTATGGGCTCCGGTATCGAGGCCTGTCGCTCGCACCACGGATCCCGGGTCGAGCAGATCCTCCACGTCGTCGACAGGCCGATGCGGATCGGAGACCGTAGATCGAACGGCCATCGACGGCCGGTCCCGTTCGGCAGCGTCGTCGATCCAACTCCCGCCGGCGGACCAGTCGACGACAGGCCCCGACGGCGATAGCCACTGCAGTCCCTGGTCAGTCACGTCGGGCCGATCTGGATCGTCCCACGCCGACGCAGCCTCCGCCGGCACAGTCGATTCCTCACCGGGGACCACGGAGGGCCGTCGGCGAACGGACAGCGCAAGCGTCGACCACCGCGCCACGATGCGACGGACGAATCGTCCGCTCAGCCGCCCGGGATCGACCGTTCGAATCGACCGCTGTCGACGGATCACAGAACCGAGACCGCCGGCGATGGTGGGTTCCGCCGTCGTCCGCCACCGGTCTGTGTGTCCCCCCACCACCGTCACGTCGGTGGTGGCCACACCGCTGGCGATGGCTCGACGAGTTGGGGTCGCGATGGAGGTATCGTCTTGGGTGGTCATCGGTGAAATCACGAACGCAACGACGAGTCGCGCATGGGTTCGTATTTGTAAAGAGTTGTTTTAGTATTTTCCCTGTAACGAATTGAATCGAGACGATCGAGTCTGTTTCGGTATCGGGTTCGATCACTCCTGGGCGACGAGATCGGCATCCGGTTCGGATTCCATCGTGGCGTCGGATTCCGGGTCCCCCATCGCGCCGTCAGCCAGGTCGAGCGCGTATATGTCGCCCGATCGCGTAAAGAGCGTCGGCGTCTCGCCACCCCGCTTTAGGCTGTACCCAAGCGGCAGGTCGATCGACTCGTCGTTCGGTTCGAGTGTGAAGGTTTCGGGGATCTCGAACGTACACGTGGCGCCCGGACGCAACGTGATTGCCACGCCGAGTCGGTAGAGTTCGAACGAGGTGTCACGGATTCGTGACTCGGCCAGGTCGACGGACGTACTCGCACCGTTCTTGATCGTCAGTTCACGAGTGGGTCTGGATTCGGGCGTCCGAACCGTGACGATCGAGATATCCGTGCGTTCGATCGACGACGCCTCGTACCGGTTGTAGACGACGAGCGTGATCACGATCCAGAGCGAGACGGTCACGGCGACGATCGCGGGAAACGACGGATCCCCGGTGTACCACCGCCAGGCGTACCACAGCGACAGGCCGCCGGCCATCGCCCCGAGGAAACCAACGATCAACGACAGCGTCCGGCTCTCGAGGCCGCGTGTGTGGACGTAGCCAGTCTTCACAGACGAGAAGGCGGAGGAGCCATCGCCGTCGCTCCGTCTGTCGAAGAGTAAGACGACACCTGCGGCGACCGGCCAGGTGACGAGAAAACCGAGCAACGTGGCGTACGTCGGTACTCGATCGAAGAGGGCCGCACCGTAGCACCCGATTGCGACCAGCGTCGCGGCGAGAAAGCCCACGAGCACCGCCTGAGCCCACGCGGAGTAGGTGTTCCAGTAGGTGGTGAGTTCGTCGTGGTATCGGTAGCCGAGGAGACAGATCCCGCCCACCACGAGACCCGTCGCCGTCACGCCGACGAACACGAGGGCCTTCGGCGCGACCGACCACCCGACGACCGGGACCGTCGTCGACGGGACCCGTTCGACGAGACCCGTCGGTTCGACCAGCACGACCGCGATCAGCCCGAGTAATACGGCACTCAGAAGGACGGGCAAGATCGGTGCCAGCCACTTCGTCGCGACGCGGCGAACACCCTTCGTCACCGGACCGAGAAGCGCGTTCATCGGCTCCCCTCCGGGTCCCGCCACTCTGTGGTAGCGTGGCGTTCCAGACTCCGCCTCCCTGCGACACTCCGCGTCATACGATTCGGATAGTGTCCTGAAATCACCGGGGAAATATAAATACGTTGATTCAATAAATCAGATCGTATACGTTATTCTGTGACGGCCGAGAACCGATAAGGTTCTGCTCCAATATCGTAAAATGTCTATATCGTACGCTCGGCAACTACACCGGAGAGCAGCGTCGAGGCCTCGCCCGGGACGAACGGCCGGCGCGATGGTGAGTCGAATCTCGATCACGTCGGGACGAACGGTGACGGTACACGATCGAGAGAGAGAGAGAGAGAGTGTGTGTGTGTGGGTGGGTGTGTGTGGGTGGGGGTGTGTGTATGTATGTGTGTATGTGTTCGTTCGAAATAAAGTGTGTGCGAGTGAGTGATTCTACGCCCGGCAAACCGACCGACAGATCGGGCCGACCTCGCGAGACCGTCAGGCCGGATCGGAACCGACGGACCGAACCGCCACGTCGACCCCGGGATCGCACTCTCGGCGCGCGGCCACCGGGCTGCAGAGCGACCGTTCGAGGGCTTGCCGGACGGCCGCGGTCGGAACGTCGACCGGCTCTGTGAGTGCGGGACCGACGCAGCCGACCGACTCCGGATCGAACGCGACGTCGAGTGCCCGGTAGACGTCCCCCAGGACGGAGGCGAGTTCTCCACAACCGTCGACGAGGACGATGCCGGCGCCGAGCGCGCCGTCGGCGGTGACTCGCTGGGCGAGTCCGACGACTTTCCCACCGTCGGGCAGCCGCAGTGAGTGGGTACCGGGACAGAACGAGTCGGGCGGTTCGCCCTCCACGACTGCGACCCCCGCCTCGTCGAGTGCGGCCACGACGTCTGCCGTCAGCGTCTCGTACCGGTCCTGGATGCCGGATCGAAGGTCGGAGACGGGTTCCGCGCGGGCGAACGCCAGCGTCGTCTCCCCGTCGTAGGCCACCGCCCGCCCCCCAACGCGACGGCCGACGGGCCGAAAACCGCGGTCTCTCGCGGCGCGGCGGGCGGCCTCGTACCCCTCTCGATTGGCGTCCCGACGGCCGAACGCGACCCGCCGGTGGGGAACCCAGACGCGCACCGCCCGGTCACCCTCGGCCGCGTGATCGAGCAGGCCCCGGCTCACCTCGCGGTCGGCGTCGATGGTCTCGCCGCGCCCGCGATAGAGATAGACCGTCACGACTCACGGTTCGAACCCGAACGAGGTAAACCTACGCGACTCGCACGTGTGGGCGATGGACGATGGGGACGCGACCCGTCACGGACGGTCGCTGGACGGCGTCGATGTCGACCGCGACCGCGGGCCAGCGAGTGACCGAGACGTCGGCGAGGCGAGACGCGTCGTCCTCGGCGACCGGGTCCTGGACCGGTACCGGCGGTTCTCGCTGTACAACTCGCCGTATCCCGCCCACGACGCGGGGTGTGCGATCGACCTCTATCCCGGCGACAGCGATCCCGCCGCCGGACTCGCGACCGACGCCCCGTCACCCGTCGCGGGCATCGTTCGCGAGACGCGGACCGTCAGCGCACCGCCGAAACCCTACGCACCCGAACACGACCACCTGATTCTCGTCGACGTGGAGGAGCCGGCGTCTGCACGCGGACTCGTCGCCCGAATCCTCCACGTCGACCCGGCGGTCGAAGCGGGCGACCGCGTCGCGATCGGCGACGACCTCGGCCGACTCGTCCGCGCGGGCTTCTTCGCTCCCTGGGTCGGCACCCACCTCCACGTCGGGTTCCGGGCCCCGGATCGGAACCTGCACCGGGCAACGGGATCCCTCCCGGTCGACCTCGGCGTCGACGTTCGCCCGCTCCCCTGGGACGGAACGGGGACGGTCGTCGCGACCGGCGAGACGTACGCGATCCTCGACACGCCCGCACACCCGGCCCCAGGCGACGAGTGGGTCGGTATCGCCGCCGACGGCGGTGGCGTGCTGGACGGCGGGCTCCCGCACTACGACACCGGCGGCGTGCTCGGCCGAGGAGCGGGACCGCAACGGATGGACACCCCCGCAGAGGACGCCGATCCCGCAGCTGGCGGTGGACGGGACACGGACGACGAACCGGAACACGTAGTCCGGCTGAACGGGGACGACATCGGTCGCGCCGACGGCCGGACGATCGACTGGCGCGACGCGACGGTTCGTGTCGACGGCGAGGCGGTGACTGGACTTTCGTTCTCTTGTGCCCGCGACGCCCGGTTCGGCGCGAAGCTGATCTGCCCGGATCGGCCGTTCGCGGTGGGCGATCGCGTCGCTGTTTCGGTCGTCCGGGGGTGACGGTCGGTCGGCTCCTCCCTGGCAGGTCTACGCCGCGTGATCTCGTTCGGGCAGCGATGGCACTCGTCGTTGGAGCGTTGCGAGGCACCACTCTAGTACCGCCATCGGGTTCGGATCGTCGAAGTCACAGGGTTCCCGACGTGACTCGCCCCACCTATCGCAATCCACCTGGAAGTGGTTCGGGCCGAAATCGTCGTGCGTGCCGTCCTGATGCCACCCGCAGGACCAGTCCGCTCCCGCTTCGGCGTACTGAATACGGAACCAGTCACGCCCCTCACGAGGTCGCCACTCGACTTCGAGCGTCGCCGTATCCGACCGATAGTCCACATCGAACCAGGCCGTCGTATCGATCGTCACGACGAGATGAGTTGGACGCATCGGACTCGGGCGTGCCCGAACATGTTTGACGAACGGCGCACGTTCGAGTCGGTTCCGAAATCGCTTGTGAATCTCGAACCGGTCGAGGTGCGTGTCGCCGGGAACCATCTACGCCGAGATACCCGGGCAGTCACGACCGGCCGCGTCGAGCGAGTCGTAGAGAGTGATCGCTTCCTGCAGCATGGTCGCGCGCCGTTCGAAGTAGGTCCAGTCTTCGGCGTCGCGAAGACGGTGCTCGCGATCTGTCGCGTCGACGCCGTCGTCGCCGACGCTCGCGCGCAGTTCGTCCGGCGTTTCGACGTCGTACGTCCGGCGGTAGTCATCGATATCGTCCCTGATCGCGTCGAGTTCGTTCGCGAGGGCGTCCTTCGAGTACGTCTCGATCGACTCCCGGAGGTGGTCGAGGTACTGGCGCTTTCTATCCGGCGCGTAGCGCGTTTCGCGTCCGGCATCGACGGTTTCGAGGACGCCTGACTCGACGAGCTGGTCGAGGTATTTTCGGGCGGTATTCGGTGACAGGTCAGCTGCCTCGGCGATCTCTCCCGCGTTTCTCGGTTCCCTGACCGTCATGGCGACGTCACGGAGGCGCGTGAGTTTCGCCGCGTGACCGTCCGAACTGGAGGGCATACACTCGTCGCTTGGCGGCCGGTAGTGTAGTATTTTTTGGTGTGGTTCAAAATATTGAGTTCAATCGGCGAGATCGAACCGGACTGGTGCCGAAGACGCTACGACTCCGCCAGTAGCGGTATGGTGACCAGCAGTTATACAGAATCCCCGTGGAGTGGCCGCCTCGGTCCCCATTCGGGCTGCGGATCGGGTCGATCTCTTACGCGAAATTGTCTTTTGGAAGCACCGAAATCGTCAAAACAGGTTGCTGATTGACGTGAGCCAACTGGCGGCCGAATCCGATCCTGTGACAAGATAGTCCATCATTCAACTACGAAACCGTCGGAAGCTTCACCCATAATACGCTGTTTCACGAATTGAGTCGACAGTCGCGAGTAATTCGGAAACGTTCTCATCAGCCTTCAATGATGTATCTACATCCGTCAGGGCGGTGTAATACGCTTCGACTGCATCTACGATTCCGTGGACCAGTTCTTCTTTCGGGACGGTCACACCACGGTGGTCGTCCCCTCCCTCGATTTCGGTCGGAGAAAGCAACGAGACGGAAACGGTTCCGTTGTGGGGGCGTAGTACCAGATACTCTGGGACACTATAGAGTTGTAGCTCTCGGTCGTTTCCGTCGAGGACTTCGGGGATGGCGGAGGCTACTTTCCTGAAGTGGTAGAAGATGTAGTCGTCGATGTATGACTCCCCCGGCGGTGCTCCGGCCAGATCGCCGCCATTGACGACGATTCGTAGTTCACAGAGCGGATTAACATCTCCTTGCCGTACCTGTTCCTCGAACGCTTCGTCGTACGTTACTTCGTACCGAAAGCCGTTTTCAGACATTTTCCCACCCGGAATTCGGTTTCCAGACCGGCGTTCGTGGTCCCTCGACGGGGTAGGCCGTGATGATGTCCCCGTCCATACCAGCGATAACTCCTCCTCGTCGTGACCGAGCCGACCCGCCTAGACGTACGACTCCATGAGCTCCACCGCGTCCGTCTTCCCAAGTTCCCTCGCCCACTCCAACACACAGTCCACCGGATCACGACCGGATGCATCCGACAAGGTCGGATCAGCACCGTGCTCGAGGAGTTGCTTCATGCACTCCCGACCCTCCGTTCCCTTCATGAACGCCATCATGAGCGGAGACCGATCCCTGTTATCGAGGATGTTCGGATCAGCGCCTGCATCAAGCAACATCTCAGCTGTATCATATTCCTCAACTTTCAAAGCGAGAAGCAACGGGGTAATACCTCCATCGTTCTGTGCATCCAAATCGATCCCTCGATCAAGTAGCTCCCGTGCCATTTCTAGACGACCCGAAATAGCCGCCTGATGCAAGAGGGTACTACCATTGTCAGCTCGGTGAGTCAGATCGGCGTCGTCGATGAGTTTATCGAACGTCGCCTTCTCTCCCTGGATTATCGCGTTCTCGATATCGGTACTAATGTACAAATTGTCCGGTCCGTTCTCACTCATTGTTTCTCACTCAAGAGGTCCCCACTTGTCGGCCCAGTATTCACCTTCCTCCTCGTGCTGTCCGGAACTGCTCGCGTGTCGACATTCAGGCTGGTAGTGATCTGGGTTCCTATACTCCGATAAGATCTCCTCACGGGTGATTATCCCCCTCAGATAGTACTCGACCAAGTACCAATACTCTCGCTCTGGCTTGTGCCCCTTACACCAGTCATCCTGATCGAGCGGTACCTCGTCTACTTTGCGTATCAGATGGTAGATTGGGGTCGCCAGTATCGAACAGTGGCGGCACACCGAACGGACAGGGTATACTGCACTACACTTCGACGAGGTCGTACGAGACTCCTTCTCCGTCCAACTTCCGCAGCACGTACTCCTTCAGATCGTCACCCGTCCTCGTCGTCGTCCATTGGGAGCGTAACGGACTGTCTTCAGGAGCTTCGCCGACCTCTCTCTTCGTGATACCGTCATTGATCTTCTCTACCAGATACTCGATGTACTCGTTCGAGCCGGAGTACGTACCGGTGCTCGTATCCAGGTTGATCTCACCGACCTCCTCGCCATCTTCCAAGAGCCGAATGAATCTTCCCATGTTAGCAACACCTAGTAATTTTCGTGTTCGTAGTATTCAGGGCCTTGCTGAAACTTGTCCATCCGTTCGAGATCGTGTTTCACGTCTCGTTTCCAGAAGCGAATTTCTCTCTCGTTTGGTGTTACGGACGGATAGGGGTTGTGCTGGAACGGACTCGCGTCCGGATCCTGCTTGTGGAGGTACGAGATCAATCCCTTCTTCGTCTCCGATGGTTCGAAAACCTCCACGTACGCTCGTAACAGGCCTCCGTGCCGGTAGAACCAATTCGCAGGATGTTCGAGATCGTCGGATTGCATACCCTCGTGGAGGTGAGCGAGAACTTCGTGTGCGTGGGTTGCAGCGTAGTTGTCGATATCATCGAACGAATGGAACGTGTACATGTGGACGTTCTCCGAGGCTGATTTGCCTGCCGCTTGCATTCGTTCCCAACTTTCGTTGACCGCTTCGACGAGCTGTTCGACAGCTCCGGGAACCTCCTGGTCCTCAAGTTGCTTCAATTGGTGGCTCTCGTACTCTGATTCAGGTACATTCGGAAAGTTGTTCTTGTTGACATCGTAGCGGTCGCGAACCGTCACGTATGGCTCTTTGCTCTGAACCCGTACCCATAGGAATCCGCCAACGCGTGCCCGAGTTCGTGGTGAATCGTTTCGACGGTTATCCCATCAGCAAGCGATAGTAACGCTTGCTCTTCGTTTTCGCCCGCGACCGGTAACAGAGAGCCCTTCCTCCGTGGGTCGGTTTCGCCTTCGACTTTCCGGACGTGTTCGAACAGCGTCTTGACTACGATCAGCAGTTCGGCGTGAGAGTCCTGCTGGTGACTACCCTCTTGGAAGAGCTGTCTGATCCGTTCAGGTTCGTCGAGGTCGTCGAGGTCGAACGGGATATTTTCGATGATCTCACGGACGTCTTCTTCGGTAAGCGTCGAGAACTCGTATTTTTCCTGGAGTTCTCGAAGCGTTTCGTTTGCGTCTTCACTCAATCGCTGGACATGTATTTCGGTGTCTTTCAGCCGCTGTATTCCTACCTCCTCCCCAGTCATGACGCGCTCGGCGGTCTCTTCCGCCTCGCGCTCCAGTTGCGGATCGGGATCGATCTCCAGCTCCACTCCCTCCTGCGGCATCATCGAGAGGGCCCCACCCGGCTCGCGTGTCGTCACTCCGTTCCTCCCGCTCGCTCCTCCGGCGGCCCTCACTCCGTTCGCGCCGCCCGGCTGCTGCCTCACGTGCGCTAACTCGTGCGCCAGCAGGTGCTGGCCCTCCGGACTTTCCGGATCGTACTCCCCAGAATTGAACGCGATGTGATTTGCGACCGTAAATGCCCGCGCGTTGATGTCCTCGCAGGCGTTCGCCGCATTCGGTCCCGCGTGAATCCGGACGTCACCGAACGAGTCGCCCATCTGGTCCTCCACTGCACGCTGAACGGACGCGTCGAGCGACTGCCCCGACGAGGAAATCACGTCACGAACGGAGTCGGGCACGCCGGCGTCGCCCGCTGGGCTAGTCGCCTCGTGGGCGTCCCAGTTCCGCTTGTGCGACGCCAGGTTCTGCCGGTTGTTGTCGATGGGGATCTCGTCGGGTCGATTCTGGAACTCGGCGATGAGTTCGGACGCGCGCTCGCTCGCCGCCGGGCCGAGCGAGACTGGTTCGTCGAGCGTCTGCTGTCCGGCTCCTATCACGGGCACCCCAATCGGGCCGGGTGCCATCGGGTCGGCGGACTCGGATCGGGCACGCCGGCGCGATCGGGACGTTTCGTTCGACTCGCGTTCGTCCGACGTCGACGACCGGCGTGAGCGGCGACGTTTGCGCCTGGTCATCGACGATTCGCCTCCGGGGACCGTCGGCGTCGGGATCTGCAGCAGGGCCAGCTGCTCATCGGCTCTGATTTTTATTTTAGAGGGCCTTGTTTAGACGGCTGAAATCAGCCAGTAGCAGCGTCAAGCGCTAGTTCGACGTTTCTGACGGCACATTTCAGGACGAGTTCGCGGAACTGGCCGAACCAGGTTCGAGCTCGCACGATCTCACCGTATTTTCGCCGGAGCGCGAAAAACGTCGCTTCGATATTCGATCGTTGATGGTACGTCGTATCGTCGAGCAAGACATTGTTTGCGATGCCGTGCCAACCGAATTCTCGGTACTTTATCACCGGTGTAACGCCCTCAGATCGCAATTTATGACGAAGTAGTTCCCAGTCGTAACCTTTGTCCGCGGTCAGTATCGTCAGTTTCTCTAGGTTCCGCGTGAGCAGTTGCCACGCGATCTGAGAGTCGTGAGGTTGTTTCATCGAGCAATGAATGTCGAGAATCACCCCAGTTTCGCAGTCGATCAACGCCGTCGTTTTCACCGCTCTAAAGGTGTAATTCGTCCGTTTGGCGTAGTGCTGACTCGCCGCGATGCGATCCATTCCGGTTGCGTCGATCGCCTGAATGTCGCCGGTGTCGTGCAACTGCGCCGACAGGCGGAGAAAGTCGCGCCAGATCGGCATTTTCAGCGGCTGCATGCGCGCACAGACGGTGGTAAAATCGGGCAACTCAGCCGGTTCTAAATCGAGAATTCGACCGATTCGAGGCATTTCTGCAAGGACGTCGAGCAGCCGTCGATACGGCAAATCGAGGTAGGTTTTGAGACCGTGAATTGTCACGATTACCCAGTCGGCATAGCCGCCCTCACCCGGTTGAAACGCCGGTCTTGGCGCTCCAGCGACGGCTTTTTGTGAGAGCGACACAACCTGCTTCGTGAAGCGGGCAATCTTCGTAGGCACAACCGAAGCTACCCGCTTCATTTCCTAGTACATTCGACAAGTAGCAGCGTTTGCTAGGACCCTAGAACTTACTAGTGAAGCGCGCTCCGTGCTGGTGACGAGCATCTAAACAAGGCCATTTTAGAGTATAATAATTCTTCTCCTGCTGGTATCGAGGATAGGGGAGCCAGGTGTCCCCGCCACCGATCGGCGGGGGTTGATTCGACCCACCCATCACCGATTGTCTACGCCTCACCAGGAGTTGATTCCACCTATCCATCGGTAACTATATTACCCGTCACGTCAACCATCCGCACGGAAGCTGCGTCCGCACGGGTACGAAAGTGCCCCGGGTGATAGGACACCCGGGACGTGGCTTCCAAATCCTTAGCGGGATTGTGTCAGCCATGATTGCATACACACCTCTACGACAAAAAGGTCTCGCCCGCTCTCGGTTTCGAGAGTTGGAACACTGTCCGCCGCTGACTTTCGATTTCGGAGGTCGGTCGTCGGTGAGTCTGAGAGTCACCGACTGGTTCGGCCGACCGTCCCGCGGTGATCGTCGATGACCGCCGCCGACGCGTCGAGCGACGCACCCGAGTACAAACCGCGCGGACGCGAGTGTTATCGCTGCAATCGAGACGTGGCGCCCCAGTTCCTCTTCCGCGTCACCGTCGAGTCGCCGGCACCGCTCTCGGAGACGTACGCCGACGGCGTCCGGTACTGCTGTGAACACTGCGCCGCGGCGATGAACCTCTCTGATTTCTCCCGGCGGGTCAAGCGTCACGCTTACCGAGGTGATTCGTCGCTGGACAGGTGACGAGAGGCCGCCGATTCGCGACCCGGGGACGAACAAACCCCGTTCAACGTGTCGAATCGGACAAGCGCAGAATCCAAGAGTGCGCCCGACGGACGGATGAGTAATGAACGACGAGTACGACGCGATGCGGGACGCGCTGCAGGCCCACATCGACGAGAGCCACGAGTTCCTCTCCTGGCTGGGAATGACCGTCGAGCACGTCGACGACGGAACGATGACGCTCTGTATCCCCTACGACGAGAAGCTGACGAACACGCGCCCCAACGGCGGACGTGCCGACCGCCGGCCGGACATCCACGGCGGCGTCGCGGCGACGATGGTCGACACCGTCGGCGGCCTCGTCCTGCGGACGAAGTTCGACCGGCCCGTCCAGACCGGCGTCGCGACGATCAGCCTGAACGTGAACTACCTGCGGCCGGCGACGGGCGACCTGTCGGCGAGGGCCGACGTGATTCGGGTCGGCTCGACGGTCGGCGTGAGCGAGATCAGCGTCGAGAGTACGACGCCGGACGGCGAGACACGCGAGGTCGCCTCCGGACAGGGATCGTACCGGATCTTTCGGGAGTGAGCGACGGCGGCCGGGTCGTGGCGAGGCTGGCGGCCCACGGGCGTCAGGTCGGCGTTCCGAGTTCGAGTGAGAGACAGAACACGGAGCCGCCGGCCTTCTCGAACTCCCCCGTGTCGATCGGAACGGGCTCGTAGCCGGCGTCACGGAGGACGGACTCGGTCTCCGGGTTGCCGGCGGGCAAGAGGACGTGTTGGCCGTCGACGCAGTGGGCGTTGCCGGCCATTCCCTCGAGCGATTCGTCGACGGGAATTTCGAGGATCGTGTCGAACACCTCGTCGAGCCGTGCCAGTCCGTCGACGGTGAACGCCTCAGGCTGAATCAGGGCTGCCTCAGCGTCGAGCGGCGTCAGGCAGACGTCGAGGTGGTAGTACCGATCGTCGGTGAGTTCGAGCGCGAGGACCGGCACGTCGAGTCGGTCGGCCAGGTCGTCGTAGACCGCTCGCTCGGTCCGAACGCCGTATCCACCCCAGAGGAGGCGCCGGTCGGGGTGCCAGAGCGCGTCGCCGGTTCCCTCGAACGCGCCGGTCGGCGGACTAGAGACCTCGTAGCCGGCCTGTTCGGCCCACGCGGCCAGGTACGCGGGTTCGCCGCGGCGCTCGTCGGTCGCCATGGACGCGAGGACGACGCCGGTCCCGTCCGCAGTCGGGAGACCGAGGTTCGCCGCGAAGACGAGATCGGGGTGGTCGGCCGGCCGAGCAGGATCCGACAGCCCGTCCGCCCCCACGACATCGGCTCCGTATCGCCGCCAGCCGTCGTCCGGATCGAGGACCGTGACGTCGACGTAGCGGTCGGAGGCGTCCCGAAGGGTACGCCACTGGTCGAACGCTCGCTCGCGATCCACGTCGCCACCCATGTACGGGTTGATCGCGTAGGCGACGTCGAAGTGCGTCGGCCGGACGAGGAGGATCCGGTCGTGCGCCGGTCGATCCGGGCACGCGGCCGGGTCGAACGGGAGCGAGTCACCTTCGTCGACGACGGTCGGCGGGGGCGTGGCCATCGTTCGTCGCTCATCTGGTATGAGAATAACAATTTCGACTCGGCGCGTCGCCGCCTGCGCCCGACTGCGCCGCGACGAGGACGCGGCCGGTCACGCGAACGGCGGTGACGCGGACGAGGGTTACGAACGGGACCAGTGACGCGGACGATCTATACGAACGAGACCTCGTCACTCGCGTGGACCTCGCCGAATAGCCACTCGGCGTGGTCGAGAGCGTACTCGTGGTGTGCATCCTCGATCGCGCCGATGCAGTCTTCGAGCAGGATCGGCCGGAAGTCCCGCAGCCCGGCACTCCCCGCCGTGTGGAGGACGCAGACGTTCGCGAGCGTGCCGCAAAAGAGCAGGTCACGAACGCCCCGTGCGCGCAGCCAGCCCTCGAACTCGGTCAACTGGAAGGCGTCGTAGGTGTGTTTCTCGACGACGTGATCCGCTCGGTCGGTCGGGAGCCCGTCGACGAATTCGGCACCCCACGAGCCCTCGACGACGTGTTCGCCCCACTGGTCGAACTCGTCGTAGTAGTGCGCCTCGTCGAACTGTTCGGGCGGGTGAACGTCCCGGGTGAACACGATCTGCGCGCCCGCGTCGTCTGCCCGCTCTACCAGCGAGGCGATCGGCTCGATCACGTCCTCGCTGCCCGGCGCGTAGAGCGCCCCGTCGGGGTGACAGAAGTCGGTTTGCATGTCGACCACGACCACGGCCGTCTCGTCCGGGTGCAGGTCCATACGCGCGTGTAGGTGCGGTCGGTCAATAACTGTCACGTCGAACGGACCGCAGGCGCCTGTGTCGCAGGGCGATCACCCCGATCGGCCGCGCTAAGTTCCTCGGCGGTTCGACCGCCGTCGACAAGCTCCTCGTGCGTCGACCAACAGATCGCCGACCGATTGCAGAGTCACCATCGCGGTGTCGGGCGACCCGTGTTCTTATGCCGCCGCCGAGCAAACCGCCGGTATCGATTCCGATGTCCTCGACTCGCACCCATCTACTCGTCGTCCTCCTCGCGGTCGCACTCGTCGTGCCGCTGTCTGCGCCACCGGTCGTCGCCGCAGGAGATGCGACGCCGACGCTCGCTCCAGGCCACCACCAGCCCGCCGGTTCGGCCGCCAGTAACGGGCCGGTCGCGCTCGACGAGCCGACGCTCCCCGCCCAGGTCGACGACCGGCCGGCCGATCCCTCGACAGAGGACACCCTCGGCTACGTCGCCGGCTACTGGTACGACGATCCGCTCCCGGTGGACGACCGCGAGGGCGCCCACGTCCCGGACGAGGAACTCGAGGCAGTCGTCTACCGCTCGATGGCCCGCGTCGAGACGATCCGCAATCGAACGTTCGATCGGACCCCCGACGTGGACGTGATAACGCGCGACGAGTTCCGGGGAGAGACCGACGACCTGTTCGGGAACGTCACCGAGAACGAGACGGTGCTCGAGAACGTCCGCTACGAGGCACTCTTCATGGTCCCGCGGGAAACCGACGCCGTCGAGTCGTACAAAGAGCTCTACGGCGGGTCGGTCGCCGGCTACTACGAACCGGGGACGGACCAGATCGTCCTCGTCTCGGACGACCTGGAGGACGTGGAAGTCGACGAGATCACGCTCGGTCACGAGCTGGTCCACGCGATGCAAGACCAGCGCGTCGGCCTCGACGGGTTCGACCGGTCGACCACGAACGCCGACGCCGCGACCAACGGACTCGTCGAGGGCGAGGCCTCGTTCGTCGACCAGCGCTACGCCGAGCGCTGTGGCGCCGAGTGGACCTGCCTCGAACCGGGAACGAGTTCGTCGGGGTCCGACATTTCCTCCTGGGGGCAGTACTTCTCGATGTACATGCCGTACGACGAGGGCCCCGAGTTCGTCGCCTCCGTCTACGAGCAGGGCGGCTGGGACGCCGTCGACGCCCTGTACGACGAGCCACCGACGAGCGCCTCCGAGGTGATCCACGCCGGCGTCGACCGCGATCCGGTCGGTGTCGACGTCGACGATCGATCGAGCGGCGAGTGGCACCCGCTCGCCGTCAACGGATCGGTGTCGCGGCTGACGATGGGCGAGGGAACCATCGTGTCCATGTTCGCGGATGGTGCGAGCGAACGATCGGTGCCGTCCGTGGTTCCGACCCGAGAGTTCTTCACCGCCGATCAGGAGGGCCGGATCGAGGACATCCACTACGCGCAACCGGAGAGCGACGGCTGGGCCGGCGGCGAGATGGTCGTCTACGCAACCGACGCCCGGAGCGCCGAGGAGAGTGGGTTCGTCTGGCAGACCGAGTGGACGTCCGAGACCGACGCCCGAGCGTTCCGCGACGCCTACCTGGACCTGCTCTCGCTGCACGACGCCGAACCCGTCGACGGTCGGCAGAACACGCTCCGGATCGACTCCGACTACCCCGGCGCGTACGTTCTGGCACAGGACGGCACCACCGTGACGATCGTACGAGCGCCGTCGACGGACGCGATACCCGAGATCCGCGAGGGCGCGGCACCCGACGGCGACCACACGATCGAGCACGCGGTGTTCGGAACGGCCGCCGACGGCGGAACTGCCACGGACGACGAGCCGGGCGCCGGCGCACCGATCCCCGGTTTCGGGCCGATCGTCGCGCTGGTCGCCCTGCTCGGCGCGGCGGGCGTCGCGAAACGGATCGATTGAGACGGCACCGCGGCGCGACCGATCGCCCGGTGGCGGTTCCGTCACGAGGAAGTCGATCGCCCGGCAAACGCGTGGTTTTTTCGCCGGCGAGACGAATCTCCCACCATGACGACTCCGTTCGGCACGATTCCCGACGACGCGATCGCCGACGGCCGCGCCACGGACGCGTACTTCCTCCGGATGGACGAGGCGCTCGCACACGCGGAGAAGAACCCACGCGTCGTCGCGGAGGTGACCGCCGACCAGTTCCCGACCGGCGACTTCGAGGTGTTCACTGGCGTGGCCGAGGCGGCGCGCCTCTTCGACGGGCGGTCGGTCGACGTCGACGCACTCGCCGACGGCCAGCTCTTCGACGGTGGACCAGTCATGCGCATCGAGGGCCGGTATCGTGAGTTCGCCGAACTCGAGACATCGCTGCTAGGACTGCTCTCGCAGCCGAGCGCGTTCGCCACGGCGGCCCTCGAGTGTCGACGAGCCGCCCCGGACTCGACCGTCCTCTCCTTCGGGGCTCGACACCTCCACCCGTCGCTCGCGTCCGTCGTCGAACGCGCAGCCCTCGTGGCCGGCCTGGACGGCTTCTCGCACGTCGCCGCCGGCGACGCGCTCGGGCGGGAGGCGAGCGGGACGATGCCCCACGCCCTCATGTTCTGCTTCGGCGAAGGCAACCAGGCCGACGCCTGGCGCGCATTCGACGAGGCCGTCCCCGAAGACGTCCCCCGAATCGCCCTCACCGACACGTTCTGGGACGAGGTTTCGGAGAGTCTGCTTGCCGCGGAGACGCTCGGCGAGGACTTAGACGGCGTCCGTCTCGACACCACCGGCTCGCGGCGCGGCGACTTCCGCCACATCGTCCGCGAGGTTCGCTGGGAACTCGACGCACGCGGCCGGGACGACGTCGACCTCTTCTGCTCCGGTGGCCTCGGCCCCGCCCAGCTCCGCGAACTGCGCGACGTCGCAGACGGCTTCGGCGTCGGCAGCGCCATCACGAGCGCCGACCCGGTCGACTTCGCCCTCGACATCGTCTCGGTTGACGGTGAAGCCGTCTCCAAGCGCGGCAAACTGTCCGGCGTCAAGGACGTCTACCGGACACCGGACGGCGGTCACTACGTCTCGCTCGCCGACCGCGACGAACCGGACGACGGCGAGTCGCTGCTCGAACCACTCGTTCGCGACGGCGAGATCGTCAGGACGTTCGATCTCGACGTGGCGACCGATCGGTGTCTCGCCGACGCCGAGGCGGTCGGGTTCGGAGACGGTCCGGACGGACAGGAACGGAACGATGGGCGCCAGTGACGACGTGGTCGTCGAGTGGACGGCCAGCCGGCCGTGGCGACGCTCGTACACGTCCGAATCGATGAAGTCCGTGTCGTCGGCGTCTCCGGGATGCCGTGGTACTCACGGCGGGAACCCCGACGCTCGGCGCGTTGGCCGTCGGATTCCCGATCGCAGCCGCGCCGAGCTATCTGGATCCCGGGCGCACGTACCGCGCCACGTCGGCGGGACTTGAACGAACCAGATTCTGTGGACCGTCCGGCGTCGCGTCCGGGAGGAACCGATCACGGACTCCAGCGTGGCCGGCGACGCCATCGTCCTGCGTCGTCCGTCCCCGCACCTGGACGGTGTGCCCGCGGTGACGTGATCGAGACCGGGTACTATCGTCGGGGCACCCTCGGAGTGTATCGACGGGCGAACCCGATCGGCGGCTCCACGCGACGATCGGGCGAGCGTGCTCGATCGGACTACTGGCCCCGTGAAACCCCGAATCGCGTACCGCCGCGAAAACCCGCCTAGAGTTCCTCGATCGTCCCGTCGGACGCGCGCTCGCGGAAGACGTGTCCTTCGAAGAGGGTGACGCCGACGTCGTCGTCCTGCCAGGCGGTCGGCGGGAGGCCGGCCTTCCGGCAGGTTCGGTCCAGGTACTCGCGTTCGCTCCAGCCGTTCTCGACGGGGACGGTCGGGTAGAGCCAGCCGCCCTGGCCGCGGCCGTCGACGGCGACACCGTGGACGCCGAGTTCGAGATCGGCGAGCGGATCGTCCGTCAGGACGACGTTCCTGACCGCACAGACCGAGACCGTGAGGTTGTCGAGTTCGGTGGGCGTGACCTCCGAGCCGCAGGAGTCCTCGCTCGCGGCCTGGATGGCCGAGTCGACGATGACGTGGCCGAGCTGGTCGTCGGTTCGATACCCGCCAGCGCAGCCCCGGAGGCTGCCGCGACCACGTGTCGACTCGAGGCGGACGAAGGCACCCGTCCGCTCGTAGAAGGCCTCGCGCATACTTCCGGGATGCTCTCGCTGCCCGTGTTGGACGAACGCCTCGACGGCTTCGCGCGCGAGTTCGACCGCGCGGGCACCGTCCTCGTAGGAAAGCTCGACTCCCTGTCCCTGGGACATACAGGAGTACATAGGGATTACCACCCAAAAACGCTTCCATTCGAACGCCCCTGTAGGAGTCACGATCGTGGGACATAAATGTACGCGTCCCCTAGCCTGAAACGGGTGAGAGAGCCCGGCTGCCGCGACGTGCGTCCCGGTGACGGGACGCTCGCTGACTCCGTACACCGGAGATCGGGAACGGACCGCCCGAAGCCACGGTTCGTCCCTGCACCGTGACCGCGCCCATGGTACGCCAGCGTGGTCACGCCAACAGCGCGACGTCAGTCGCGTCGGACGCGACCCACCGCGAGGTGGGCTGCGTCAGTAGCGTCGTCCGTCTCGTCGAGACGCGCGACGCAGCCAACGCGGTCCCATCTCACGCGCTGCCACGCGCGAACCGTGGCCACCCGAGATGCGCCGCGCCTGCGAGGAAAGTCCCCCCACCTGCCGAACGGGTGACCGGACGCAAGTCCGGGGCGGGAGACCGCCGGCTCTGGAACAGAAACGACACGTCTCGGCCCGACCGATGACGCGTGCGAACCCGACCGCGAGGAAGGGGAGGTAACCCGCAGAGGGCGTGCGACCGTACACGTGGTTCGGAGCGTGCGCGGTTCGACGTGCCGCTGGCACGAGAACCGCGATGCGGCGAGCGGCGAACGCCGCGAGTCCGCTCGCGTGAGAACCACGGCACGTGAGGCGGCAACGCCGCCACACACGCGGTTCGAACCCGCGGGTCGCGAACGCGGTGTCCGCACCGCGACGGCGGCACCCGCCGCCGGAGAGGCGACCGGTCGCACACAGACGGCCGAGGATCGATGGAACGGCGAATCCCCACCGGTGCAAGTCCGCGCCACAGGTAGTTCGGCGCGCCGCGGCATCGCCGCGGGGGCGCGGACGCTCAGCCAAATGCCGGGATGAACAGAAGGGGGCTTACTCCTCTCACCCGATCGAAACCGACGAGCGGTAGCCACGTGGTCGAGCCGCAGGAGGCAACGACAGCTACAAGCGCCAAGACGGGTACGGAGTACCCATGTACGTACTCGGTATCACCGGCGATGCGCCGGCCGACGCGCTCTCGCAGACGGTCGACCGGGTCGTCGCACGGCTCGAACGGGCGGGACGGGTCGGTATCGTCCGGTACGACGCGACGATCGCCGACGGGACGGCGAGCGTCTCCGAGGGCGGCCCACGGGGCGGCGACGTCACCTACGAGCTCGGTGCCGACGGGGACTGGGCGGCGACCGGAACGGGGCTGACCGTCGCCGACGCGATCGACGACCTCGCGACCACGTGTGAGTACGCCGTCGTCGTCGGCGTCGACGGGCTTCGTCACCCGCAAATCGTACTCGGTACGCCCATCGAGACGGCGGTCGAACCGCTCGCCGTTCTCGAAGACCCCCGGGATCTGGACGTCGAGACGGCACTCGAAGCGCTCCACGGGCGCGAACCGTACGAGACGCTCGGTTCCCTCGTCGATCGCGTCACCTCTGCTCCGGAGGCCGAGCGAGCCGGGGCGATCGCGACGTTCACAGGGCGCGTGCGCGCGAAAGAGTCCTCCGATGATGTTCGGACCACACACCTGGAGTTCGAAACGTACGATGGCGTGGCGGACGAGCGACTGTCGGTCATCGAAACCGATCTCGCCGCGCGCGACGGCGTCTTCGGGGTCGAACTCCACCACCGGACCGGCGTCGTTCGCGACGGCGAGGACATCGTCTTCGTCGTGATCCTCGCGGGGCACCGGCGGGAGGCGTTTCGGGCGGTCGAGGACGGTATCGACCGGCTGAAAGACGAAGTACCGCTGTTCAAGAAAGAAGTGACCGTCGACGACGAGTTCTGGGCGCACGATCGATCCTGACCCGCGCCGCCGTCGGCTCGAATCGCACACCGGTCGAAGGAGGCACGCTGGCCTGCGTTCGGGACAGGCGCGTGTTCCGCGGCGCCGGGCAACGCGACGGAGGGTAGTTGCGGCCAAACGCCCCGTACACGCCGAATACAGTCGAACGACGACGGGCGCTCGACCTCGTAGGCGGGCCTTTCAGCGCAGTACCGGCCGTAAGCCGCCCATTCTGGGTACCGTACGAACGAAATACGCGTTTCAGCGATCCGAACGATAATGAATACGGTACGCTCCGTCACTCGCGTATTTACCGGGAGCCCGAATGGTCGGATCGATTATACCTACATCGTAGCTAAATAGACAGTCACGGTGGCCTCAATCGTCATGTCAGACGATGACACCGGCGATTCCAGCATCGGGCGACGATGGTACCTCCGTGGCGCCGCCGCCACGGGCGCACTCGCGCTCGGAAGCGGTGCCGTGAGCGCAGGTGAAGACGAAGAGAAGGACCACCGCAAGAAGAAGGGCGTTACAGTGATCGACCACTGCGGCTACGTCATCGACGAGCCCGGCCACTACGTCCTGAAGGACGACCTGAACTACGATCCCAACGGGAACGGCGAGCGGTGCGGGTGCGATGGCCATCACGGTCACCACGGCCACACGCACGCCTGCATCGAGATCCACGCGAGCGACGTCACGCTCGACGGAAACGGCCACACGATCTACTGCGACGGAAACGTAAACGGGAGTATGAACCCGTCCGCGATCGACCTCGACTCGCTCGACGACGGGTCGTTCGATATGGATTCACTCGGCGACGGCTCGCTCGACGACTCGATCGGACTCGAGTCGTTCACTGACGGCGCTCTGGGCGTGAACGGTGAGCGACCACAACCGTGGGACGTGGGGTCGATCGGCGTCCTCGCTCGACCGCATTCCCACGGGAAGCACCACAAGAAGGGACACGGCAGTGGTAAGAAAGACGGGAAAAAGGGCGACTCCCGAGAGCGACTCTCCAACGTGACGGTCAAGAACCTCACCGTCGAGGATTGTACCGTCGGGATCGCCTTCTTGCACACGAAAGGCGGGACGATCTACGACAACCGGGTCGACGATGCGCTGGCCGGGTACTACCTCTACCGGTCCGACAAGTCTACCCTGAAGTCCAACGTCGCGTGTTTCAACGCGCTCGGGTTCGTCCTCCACAAGTCGAGCCGGAACACGCTCACGTGGAACAACCCGGCCGACAACTACGGCGTAGGGTTCCTGTTCGTGAAAGCAGACGGGAACGCACTCGTCAAAAACCGGTCCTGGCGAAACGCCTTCGGGGCCGTCCTCTGGAAATCCGACGACAACACTATCAAGAAGAACGAGATGAACGACAACGACTTCGTCGGGTTAGCTCTCGCCCTGTCGAAGGGCAACGAGATCACGCGTCTCGAAGCGCGGATGAACGGGTTCGACGGCGTTCACCTGCTCGGCTCGAAGAAGAACGCACTCTCGTACGTACTCGCCACGGAGAACGACGACGACGGTGTCCAGCTCACGCTGTCGCACAAAAACACCCTCAAAAAGATCCGCGCGAGCGACAATGGCGACGACGGCATCGATCTCGACGGGTCGAAGAAAAACACGATCGCGAAGGTCGAGGCGACCGGTAACGGCGAAGACGGGATCGACCTCGACTACTCGCACAAGAACACAGTCAAGAAGTCCGACGCGAGCGAGAACGACGACGACGGTATCGACCTCAACGACTCCAACAAGAACACGATCGCAAAGAACGTCGCGAACGAGAACGGCGACGACAACAACGGCGACGATGGAGATGGCATTACCCTCGACAACTCCCACGAGAACGCGATCAAGAACAACACGGCCAACGACAACGAGAGAGACGGCATCAACGTAGACGAGTCGGACGAGAACACGATCAAAGGAAACACGACCAGCGATAACGGCGATGACGGCGTCCACGTCGTCGATTCCGACGGGAACGTCCTCTCCAAGAACACCGCCGACACCAACGGAAACCACGGATTCCAGGTGAACAACTCGGACGATACGCGCGGTACCGGGAACAGCGCCAACGGGAACGGCACCGCCCCGGCGTCCGTCTCCGGCGGCAGCGGGAACGAGATAGAGGTCAACGGCACCGTCTACCCGTAACCCGCCGACGAGACGAGTCGCCGGTCGTCGATCCGTCACGCGTCCACCGTTCGGACAGCAGAATCGAGACAGCGAACGTGGACGGTAGTGAGCGACGGTTCGGGAACCGCGGCGTTCTCTTTTCGACACGGGCCAACTGCTGTCAGTGTCCACCGACAGTCACGACGCCGTCCCAGCGCTACTGATCACCACTCGCGTCCACAACCGATCCGTCGAGTGCGTCACTACCGACGCGTTTCGGCGGGCGACGTGCGAGAGAAGAGCCCCAAAGTATTCAATCTCCCAGAATCTTCCATTTTATTTGACAAACAGACGCGGTGTTTTGTGAGATCTTATTTTGGTAGAAATAAAATGTCAGAGTCGTTTCTAAAACGTCTAATTGTCCCTTAGCGAGTTCTGAATAGTTCGTTCGAATCCAGATATCGATTCATTACCGGCCGGTAGCGTGAACGAAAGTGAAACGTGTCGAAGTAACCTGCCTTTATAACATATCCCGGCCGGTTGGACCAGACGACGATGAGCACAACTGCATCACCCTCCACCGATTCCAAGCGTCGCCGCCTGAAGCAGTACCTGCGCGAACGCGCCGAAGACGGCGAGATGTACTTCAAAGGCAAGTTCATCGCCGACGACGTCGGTCTCTCACCGAAGGAGATCGGCGCGCTCATGGTTACACTCTCGGAGTCCGCCGACGACCTCGAGGTCGAGAAGTGGTCCTACACGAGCGCGACCACGTGGCGCGTCGAGGCGGCCTGATCGGGAATCGCCGAGCGAGAACCGCCGGGTCCCCGCCCGAACCCTGCATTCGCGACCCCATTTTCCGAACGCCAGTCGAGGAGTGACGACACAGTCGATTCCGACGGACCGCCGCGACGTCGGCGGTGATCGAACGCTGCGAGCCAACAGGCGATTTATGCGGCCCGACGACCAACGACGGACGATGGCAGTCGAGTCGCCCGCCGACGGACCGTCACTGGAGACGATCGAGTCGGTGTTCGCTGTGAACGAGGTCCACAAATCGACGGAGAAACTCGTCTACGTCGGACAGCCCCGCGTCCCGCCGGACGCCGTCGCTCGTGAACTCTGGCCGGCGTTTCACGACGCGGGCTACGATCTCGAGTTGCGCGGCACCCGGGGGCAGGTGGCACTGGTCGCCGAACCGCAATCTCTCGGCATCGACGGCGTGCCGTGGAGACACCTCGCCCTGTTCGTCGCGACGGTACTCTCGACGCTGTTCGCCGGCTCGTTCTGGTACCACATCGACCCGTTCGCCGAGCCCGCCACGATCCTCGAGGCGTGGCCGTTCTCCGCGGCGATCCTGTTCGTCCTCGGCGTCCACGAGATGGGACACTACGTCGCCAGTCGGTACCACCGCGTCGAGGCCTCACTTCCGTACTTCATCCCCGTGCCGACCCTGATCGGCACGCTCGGTGCCGTGATCAAGATGAACGGCCGAATGCCGAGCCGGAAGGCGCTGTTCGACATCGGCGTCGCCGGCCCGCTCGCCGGGTTCGTCGCCACGGTCGCGGTCACCACCGTCGGCCTCCACATGGACCCGATCCACGCGCCCGAAGCCGTCGTCGAGAGCCCCGACGCGATTCAGCTGAAACTCGGCTTCCCGGTCTTGCTGGAGGGACTCGCCGCGATCTTCGGCCAGTCCCTCTACCGCGGCGACCCGACGACGATGGTGAACCCGGTCGTCATCGGGGGCTGGGTCGGCATGTTCGTCACGGTCCTCAACCTCATCCCGGTCGGCCAGCTAGACGGCGGCCACATCCTCCGCGCGATGATCGGCCCCGCCCAGGAGACCGTCGCTGCGCTCGTCCCCGCTGCCCTGCTCGGCCTCGCAGGCTACCTCTACGTCCTCACAGACACCACGGGGCAAGGCGCCTCGGTCTGGATCCTCTGGGGTGTCCTGACGACGCTCCTGGCGATCGCCGGGCCAGCAGAGCCCGTCGTCGAAGAGCGACTCGGACCGCGAAGACTGGCGCTCGGCGTCCTCACGTTCGTCCTCGGCGCAACGTGTTTCACCCTCGTGCCGATCGAACTCGTCGGCTGAACCGGTCTCTATCCCTCGCTTCGACCGTTAACCACCGTGATCGTACCCCTCGTCGGCCAGCGACCGGTCGTCCATCGTCACGTCGGCGTCGACGACGTCCCCGACGACCGTGACGTCGACCGGTGCGGCTGTGCGCACGTCCGGGAGGTCGTCCCGCGAGACGGTGAACACCAGCTCGAAGTCCTCACCGAACGTGATCGCCGCCTCGAGAACGTCGTCGGCCGGTTCGGTCGCAGCGACCGCCGCGAGTTCGTCGTGGATCGGCACCCGGTCGGACTCGATCGCGAAGCCACAGTCCGAGGCGTCGGCGAGCTGGTGCAGCGATCGGGCCAGGCCGTCGCTCGAATCCATCATCGCGCTCGCGTGCGGAGCGACGGCGAGACCCGTCGCGACCCGGGGATCGAAGCGAAACAGGTCGTTCGCCCGGTCGTCCTCGCCCCGGTCGAAGCGTTCGAGGGCGGCGGCGCTCCGGCCGAGCGAACCCGTGACGCAGACGACGTCGCCCGGCCGTGCACCGCTGCGGCGGACGGGACCGACGTCGGGCAGCGGTGAAGCGTCATCGGTCCCGGAGTCCGTCGCGCCGGATCCGTCCGGCACCCGGCCGAGCGCGGTGGTGGCCACGGTGAACTCCGCGTGGTGGTCCAGATCGCCGCCGACGTAGCGCGCGCCGACGCGCTCGCAGACGTCCTGGGCACCCGCGACGAACGCGAGCAGGTCGTCGTCATCGAATGCCGGCGCGGCGTAGACGGCTACCGCTGCCGTCGCTTCCGCACCCATCGCCGCCACGTCCGACAGCGAGGCACCGACCGCCCGCCAGCCAGCCGTGTAGCGCGTGGTCCCCTCGGGGAAGTCCGTCGTCTCGTGGAGCATGTCCGTCGTCAGGACCTGCCCGCCGACGACGGCCGCGTCGTCACCCGCGTGGGCGAGTTCGTCGCCGAGGAGCGTGAGTGCCGCCCGCTCGTTCATGGGAGCGGTTTGGGCGGCCCGCGAGAAAAGCGAACCGGAGACGGCGGGTTCGACGCCGAAGGGAACGGGTGGCGGGAAGAAGGCGTCGGAGCGGCGAAAGCGCATACATCCGCAGGTCCCCCTGGCGGCGCAGCGGACGGTGGTTCACCGCGCTCCCTGGCGAGGCGAACCGGGCGGTCGTGGGCACGAGCGGCCGAGGCGTGGGGACGCGGCGCACGCGCCCGGACGACACCGATGTTGTTTTATGCGGGCGCTGGATACGCACCTGCAATGGCTACGATGTACGACGTCCCGGTCGACGCCCTCATCGAGGCGCTCGCCGCGGACCTCGACGACGAACTCGACGAACCCGACTGGGCGCCGTTCGCGAAAGGCGGCGTCGGGAACGAACTGCCCCCCGAACAGGAGGACTTCTGGGCGACCCGCGCGGCCAGCCTCCTTCGCAAGGTCGCCGACACCGGCCCCGTCGGCGTCGAGCGGCTCTCGACGGAGTACGGCGGCTCGAAGCGCGGTTCGAACCGCTACCGCGTCGCCCCCGACAAGCGCGCCGACGGCTCGAAGAACGTCATCCGAACGATCCTCCAGCAGCTGGAGGACGCCGGATACGTCGAGACCGCCGAAGGCCAGGGTCGGCGTATCACCGCCGAGGGTCGCAGCCTGCTCGACGACACCGCAGGTGAAGTCCTCTCGGACCTGGACCGACCGGAACTCGAACGCTACGCCTGAGGCCGGTTCCGGCGGTCGGGTGCCACAGCGCCCCGACCGGCTCGGTCGCCTCCGTAATCATTTTCCCCGCAGCGACCCAACCGCACACGTATGAGCAACGGGGACGACGAACTCGACGAACTCCGAAAGGAACGCATGCAGGAGTTGAAAGACCAGGCCGACTCGCAGGGTTCGAACGCGGAGGCCCAGCAGGCCGCCCAGCAACAGGCCGAAGCCCAGAAGAAGGCCGTACTGCGACAGCACCTCACCGACGACGCGCGCAAGCGACTCAACACGGTGAAGATGAGCAAAGAGGGATTCGGCCAGCAGGTCGAACAGCAGGTCATCGCGCTCGCCCGGAGCGGGCGCATCCAGGGCAAGATCGACGACGAGAAGATGAAGCAGTTGCTGAACGAACTGAAGCCCGAATCCAAGAGCTTCGACATCCGCCGACGCTAATGCGACTGGGACTGCTGTACAGCGGCGGCAAGGACTCGACGCTCGCCGCGTTGCTCCTGGAGAACTTCTACGACGTGACGCTCGCTACCGCCCACTTCGGCATCACGGACGACTGGCGACACGCCGAGCGCGCGGCCGCGGAACTCGACTTGCCGTTCCGTCGAATCGAACTCGACGAGTCGGTCGCCGAGGACGCCGCCACCCGAATCCGCGAGGACGGCTTCCCCCGAAACGGTATCCAGCACGTCCACCGGGAGGCGCTGGAGGCGCTGGCTGGCGCGGACGACTTCGACGCCATCGCAGACGGCACACGCCGCGACGACCGCGTCCCGACGGTTTCGCGTGCGCAGGCCCAGAGTCTCGAAGATCGCCACGACGTCGACTACGTCGCCCCGCTGTCGGGCTTCGGTCGCGGCGCGGTCGATCGACTGGTCGACTCGACGCTCGACGTGACCGTGGGGCCGAGCGAGGAGATTCACCGCGCGGACTACGAGGCCGAGTTGCGGGCCGTGATCGCCGCCGAGGGCGGACAGGACGCCGTCGCGGAGTGCTTCCCCGATCACGATCAGACGCACGTTACCGGTCGGCGGTAGGATAAATCTCGCGGGGTAGCCGCTGGTTCGACCGCGGATCGGCCGCGCGACCCCGTCTCCGGTTCTCGCGACCCGGTTTTCTCGATCGAATTCTTCGCAGTCCACCGACGAGGTGCCCAATACGTCGCCGGACGTGGGTCGACTCCCCCACCGACGTGTTGGACGCCGTGGCCGATCGGTGCGGTCCGATTTCGGCTCGCCACACAATCCACGTGAGTCACACACTAGCAAGTATAAGTGAGTGGTCGCCGATGGAAGGGGTATGACCCCCGACACGCCAGGTGAGCGGGCGTGGGCAGAACGGTGGGACCGACTGTACGATGCCCTCTCCGCCGAGCCGAGGCGGGAGGTCATCATCTCGTTACTCGAAGCACCCCCGGAACAGGGCCTCCCCTTGCCTGACGCGGCCGTCTCCCCCAACCAGACGGTCGACCCCGACACGCTGGCCGTCCAGTTACGGCACCACCATCTCCCCGTCCTCTCCGATGGCGGATACGTCGACTGGGACCGGGACGCGTTTGTCGTCGAACGGGGCCCGAACTTCGCGGAACCGGCGTTCGTCGTGGACACGCTGTTGCAGGCGAGAGCCGAGATGCCTACCTCGCTGACCGACAAGTGCAGGGTTCTCCGGGAGATGGAGTGCGAAGGGTAGCATCGACGAGGAGCGCACCGAGCCGCTCAGAACTCGACTCACGCCCCGTCTACCTCACTCTCGCTCACGGTCGGTTCCCAGCAGTGGGTGTCGGCGGCGGCCCGGTACATCTCTGGCTAACCTGAGAAGTACCACCGCGTCTTCACAAACCCATCAATCTCGCATTACTATGCCTCGAGGGGGTACCGGTTGTGCTCCGCGAACCGGGAGCGGTCCGTATTGAGACCGAAAATCACCACGAAGTGGCTCGAGGTAGGGAGATTTCGATGTCAGGAAATTCTACATTCTGGGTTAGATATTTAAGCACTATATCGCAATATGGGGGCGTAAGACGGAAAAATGATAGGAATTACAATATTGATGGATTTATGATACAGGCTGCGATGCAGCGCTGGATCGGCGTCCGAGGCCGGACCACGAAAACGGCCGTGGCCCTCGGGATCGTCCTGATACTCGGCCTCATTGCGGCCGATATCGTGCGCGGACAGCTTTCGGCGGGGACCGTCGGTGTCTATCTCTGGCAAGGAGTCATCATCGGACTGGTCATCGGCCTCGCCGGCGTCGGGTTGACGCTCACGTACAGCATCCTGGGGTTCGCGAACTTCGCACACGGCGAATACCTGACCGTCGGGGCGTTCGGTGGCTGGGTCGCGACGTTCGTCGTCGCGGGCATCGGGACGCTCGAACTCTCTGGACTGCTCCTTCTCGGGTTCGGGAGTAGCGAAGTGAACGCTGGATCCGCCGGGGTGAACGTCGCGACCGCACCCGCCGCGATCGTCGTCGGTGCCGGATTCGCTGCCGTCGTCACAATGTGCCTCGCTCTGGCGCTCGATCGAATCGTCTATCGGCCGATGCGCGAACAGGACGGAATAGCACTGCTGATCGCCAGCATCGGGGTCGCGTTTATTCTCCGATACGCCCTCGTTTTGGTGTTCGGAACGGAACAGGCGGGTTTAACGACCGGGAGCGGTCCCGACGTCTCACTTCCCGCCGTCGGCGTGTCGGCGAGCGCCCACGAACTGACGCTCATCGTGGCCGCCATCGCACTGGTCGTGGGCCTCCACCTCCTGCTCCAGCGAACGAAACTCGGAATCGCGATGCGCGCGATGGCCGATAGCGAGTCGCTCGCTCGGGTCACTGGGATCCCGACGGAACGAGTCGTCCGCGATACGTGGCTGATCGGCGCCGGATTGACTGGCGTCTCGGGGTACTTGCTCGTCCTCTGGCGGGGTTCGATCTCGTTCGATATCGGCTGGAACATCCTCCTGCTGGTGTTCGCGGCGGTCATCCTCGGGGGGATCGGTTCCGTCTACGGGGCGATCGTCGGCGGCCTCGTCATCGGCGTGGCCAGTCGGCTCTCGCTGATCTGGTTACCGGCGGGCTTCGTCAACGTCACCGCGTTCCTGGTGATGATCCTCGTCTTGATCGTACGTCCGCGCGGGATCTTTTCAGGGAGGTCGTCGACATGACCGACGGTACACATCCATCACGAATCGAGTGGTTCACCGAGGAGGTTCCCGGGGGCGACGCTGCGCTGGTCGCCGCCGTAATGGGCGCGCTCTACGTGGGCTTTACGGCGCTAAGCCTGCTGGTCGGCGTCACACTCACGGGACTCGTTAGCGGTCTCCAGGGCATCACGTTCTTCGCGGCGGTCTACGCGCTGGCCGCGCTCGCGCTCAATCTCCAGTGGGGATACGCGGGACTGTTCAACGTGGGCGTCGCCGGATTCATGGCGGTCGGCGTGTACACGATGGCGATTCTCACGCGCCCGGTCAATCCCGACACCGGAGTCGGCGGATTCGGGCTTCCGCTGGTCGTGGGCGTTCTCGGCGGGATCGCCATCGCCGCACTGCTCGGGTTCGTGGCGGCGGTCCCGGCACTTCGTGTCCGCGACGATTACCTCGCCATCATCACCGTCGGACTGGGAGAAATCGTCAGACTCACCGTCAACTCCCAGACGTTCGCACGTGTGGACGTGTTCGGCGTCACGACGGGAACCGGTGGCGCGAACGGCCTCTCGTTACCGCAGAACCCGGTCGACGCGCTGTTCTACGTAAATCCAGACTCCCCCGCCGAGGGGGCGACCATCCTCGGAGACGCCCTCTTCGGTGTCGCCAGTAGCGTCGGAATTCCGAACGCGGTGGCCCTGAGCTGGGCCTACACACTCGTCGTCGTCGGGTTCGTCGGCCTCTTTTACGTCTATCTGGCCAGGCTCGCCAACTCGCCGTTCGGACGGGTGTTGAAGGCGATTCGCGAGGACGAGATGGTCGCCGAAGCGCTCGGCAAGGACACGAACCGGTTCAAGATCACCGCCTTCGTGGTCGGGTGCGCCCTGATGGGGCTGACGGGGATCCTGTGGCAGGGGAGCCAGGGGTTCACCAGTCCTGCGAACTATCTCCCACAACAGACGTTCTACATCTTCATCGCCCTCATAATCGGTGGCGCGGGATCTAACACGGGAAGCGTCCTCGGCGGGGCGTTGTTCGCGGGTCTCCTGTTTCGAGGGCCACCGCTGCTCGCAAACACCGTCGAGGCGTTCGCCGACTTCGGACGGGCGCCGACGACGGTCATCGACGCCGTGATTCCACTCGCGAGCGCCGATCCGTTTCCGCTGCTGGCCTTCCTGTTCGACCACATCGCGGCGCTTCGATTCATGCTGGTCGGGGCCGTCCTGATTTACCTGATACAGAACCGGCCCCAGGGACTGCTGGGACATCGAAAAGAGACGGCGTCGACCGTCTCGCTCGCCAGAGGTGGGACCGATGAGCAGTAGCGAGAGCGACACCACCGCAGACACGGACAGGCAGCCGAACACGCAGACGGCCGAGGGGACGCCACCACTCCGTGTCGAGGGACTGCAGAAGAGCTTCGAGGGGATACGGGCGGTCGACGGGGCGAGCTTCAGCGTCGAAGCGGGAACGTTGACCGGAATGATCGGGCCGAACGGAGCGGGGAAATCGACGACGTTCGACTGTATCACGGGATTCCACACCCCCGACGGTGGAACTGTCGAGCTCGACGGCCGACCGATAACCGGCCACGCGCCACACGAGATCGCACAGGCGGGGCTCGTCCGAACGTTCCAGATCGCGCGCGAACTCGAGGAGATGACGGTCCTCGAGAACCTGATGCTCGCGCCACAACATCAGCTCGGTGAGGGAATGTGGCGGGCCGTGCTGCCCGGATCGCGAGGCCGACGGAGCGTTGCAGCCAGCGAGCGTGAGCTCCGGGAGACGGTCTGGGAGACGCTGGATCGATTCGAACTCTCGCACCTGGCCGACGAGTACGCCGGTACCCTGTCGGGCGGGCAACGGAAACTGCTGGAACTGGCACGGGCGTTGCTCGCCGACCCCGACGTATTGTTACTCGACGAACCGCTCGCCGGGGTCAACCCGACACTCGAAAAACGACTCCTCGAGCGAATCGAGGACCTCCGCGCGGACGGACACACGTTCCTGCTGGTCGAACACGATATGGACGTTATCATGACACACTGTGACCGCGTCATCGTGATGAATCAGGGGGACGTCCTCGTCGAAGGGCCACCGGAGACGGTCCGTACGAACGAGCAGGTCATCGAAGCGTACCTCGGAGGTGACGTATGAGTCTCCTGACCGTCGAGGAGCTCGATGCCGGGTACGGTGACCTGCAGATACTCGACGACGTCGATCTCACCGTGGATGCGGGGGAGTACGTCACGATCGTCGGGCCGAACGGCGCCGGAAAGAGTACGGCGATGAAGTCAGTCTTCGGCCTGACGGACCACATGGGCGGTTCCGTCCGCTTCGACGGCGTCGACATCACGGACGACAATCCGGAGGACATCATTCGGAAGGGGCTGAGCTACGTCCCACAGAACGAGAACGTCTTCCCGTCGCTCTCGGTCGAAGAGAACCTGCGAATGGGTGCGTACATCCTCGATAGCGTCCCCTCTAGCGCGCTCGACGCGGTGTACGATCGCTTCCCGATCCTCAGGGAGCGGCGAGACCAGCGCGCAGGGACGATGAGCGGCGGGCAACAGCAGATGCTCGCGATGGGGCGGGCGTTGATGCTAGAGCCGGAACTGTTGTTGCTCGACGAGCCCTCGGCCGGTCTCGCGCCCGACCTGGTCGACGAGATGTTCGACAAGATCGACGAGATCAACGCGACGGGGACGTCGATACTGATGGTCGAACAGAACGCAAAAACGGCGCTCAGACGCTGTGATCGCGGATACGTACTCGCCCAGGGGCAAAATCGATACGTGGACGAGGGAGACGCCCTCCTCGACGACGAGGACGTCCGCCGGGAGTTCCTCGGCGGATAACTCCGCTCAGTCGGCCGCGTACTCGATCGTATCGACGTCCTCGACCGAGCCGTCCTCGTTGTAGACGAACACGGCGTAATTGACGCGTTTCATGTCGCCGTTCTCGTCGAAGTCGACGTTACTCGAGGCGCCACGGTACTGAACCGTCGTCCCGTCGGCAGCCATCTGTACGCCCTCGGCGAAGTTCTCCGGCGAGACGACTTCACCATCGGGATTGGCGACGGGTTGCATCTGCGCTTTGATCTCGGACCCATCGTTGGCCCCTGCAGCCGCGTTCGCGAGCATCAGGATGGCGCTCGCGTCGTACATGTACGAGTAGAACGGTGGCGTGTCCGCATCGTACTCTTCGCTGTACAGGTCCGCGACGAAGTCCTTGCCCGGTCCGGCCGCGACCGACGAAACGCCGGTGATGTTGGTCAGGGGTTCGCCGACGTTTCCGGGGAGCTCTGGATCCCGCATGCTGTCCGGAACGACGATCGGCGTGTCCCGACTGTAATTCGAGTAAAAGTCCCGCAGCAACTGGGACCCACCGGCGGGGAACGCGACGACGAACAGTGCGTCCGGGTCGTTGCTCATGGCCTTCTCGAGTTGCGAGACGTAGGACTGTTCTTGCTGTCCGACGGCGACCTGCGCTTCGATGGTCCCGCCGTTCGACTCGAAGGTCTCGCTGAACGTCTCGTTCAACGCCTGCCCGTAGGCGTCGTTGACGTACACGACCGACGCGCTACTGGCGCCGACCCGATCGCTGGCAGTCTGTGCCAGGGCGCGCCCCTGGAACGCATCGCTCGAGATCGTACGGTACACGAAATCGTCGTCGTCCAGCGACGTCAGTCGTGGAGACGTGCTACCCGGCGTACAGCAGACGATCTGTCGGGGTTTGTATATTTCGTTCGTGACCTGAATGGTCGCCTCGGAGAGGAGTGGCCCGACCACCGCTGGAAATCCCGAGTTCGCCAGCGACTGTGCCGCGCTGATACTCTGCTGGGGGTCCGTCTGTGAATCCTGGACGCTCACCTCGGCGCTCGTGGACGTATCGGCGTCGTTTATCTGAATTCGGGGGAGATGACCGACGTCGCGGAGCGGGACACCGACCGACGACAGGCTTCCGGTCTCCGCAACTACCATCCCCATCTTGATCGTTCGGTCGCCACCGGTTTCGTTCCCTCCTTCCAGACACCCCGCGAGTGCGAGCGCGCCGGCCGTTCCTGCGGCCGAGATGAACGAGCGCCGATTAGTGTGCGAATGCATACCAATCAGTTTATGAACATCACGTGATAAAGTATTTTTGCCCGGTAAGAGACACTTCGAGGTGTTCTACGAATCATATGTCAGATTTAAACGTAGATTCTGGGCCGGTGTGGACGACGTCGCCGGTCGACAAACCGATGTCGCGAACGCGCGAATTCGGACTGGCGGTCGACACGTCGATACGGTTTCGACCTGCACGAACAGTCCGAAGCGTCCGAAGCCGTACCGTTTCGACGACGGCCAGCAGGGCTTTCGGGGGTCACTCAGAGAGTCTTCGGCGGTCGACGTCGAACCCCGTCGGACGTCGGTCCGGGGACGTCGTACGGACGCGGTCCGGGGGGACTACCGACGGGTGTGAGGCCCTCACGCCTATTTTGTGCCGGGACCGATATTCGTCCCTCCCACTCAGAACTCGAATCGCGCCCCGCCCGCCTCACTCTCGGTCACGGTCGGATCCCAGCCGTGCGCGTCGGCGACGGCCCGAACGATGGCGAGGTTCACCCGCAACGTGTTCCTTGGTTCGACCACCGTCCGGGATCCGACTACGATGCTCGTGGCGGAATAGTTAAGACATATTGAACCGTAAAACCGTTCATGGACGGAAATACGGTTCATTCTTCAGGTGACGGCCACGGGACCCGCATCTGTCTTCCGCTCCCGCTCGGAGACCGAGAGGCGTTTCGACACAGTGCAACGACCGAGATCCTGCACGTGCTCGCGAGTAACCCCGACTCCGCCTTCTCGAATCGCGAGCTCCACAGGCTCACCGGGAAAGGGATGTCGAACGTCAACGCCGCCGTACGTTCTCTCGAAGGCCTCGGCGCCGTACACGTCGACCGCGATGGGCGATCGAACGCCGTGCGGATCGATCCGGAAAAGCTGGTTCGAAGCGACGATCCAGTGACCACGATCCCACAATCCGAGTACCACGATCCGGTGCGAGCGATACGCCAGCGGCTCCTCGACCGCGTCGGTGATGACGCCGCAATCGTGCTGTTCGGGAGTGTCGCACGTGGGAGCGCCGATCGAGCGAGCGACATCGACGTCTTCGTCGTCGTCGAGGACGGCCGAATGGCCGCACAGCGAGCGGCACACGGAATCGAGGAGGAGATTGCCACAGAGCGATTCGGCGGTGATCGGTACCAGCCACACATCGTCGTCGAGACGCGCGACGGAGCCGCGAGACACGATCGCATCCGTGACGTGCTCGTGGATGGGATCACACTCCACGACGCCCCGGCTCTCGACGGGGTGAAAGCGGAGGTGGTGTCGCGTGGGGCTTGACGACGTCGTCGACGCCGTCGAGCGCGTCGAGTCGCTGGTAGCTGACGGTCAGACCGGTCCGGTCCAGGAGTCGTTGTCGTGGCAGCAAACGGATGCCGACATCCAGCTGGGAAAAGCATGTGCGATGCTGGGGACGTGCCGACAATTACGCCGTGGCACGAACAACCACGTCAGTATCGTGGAACTGTCGTTCAATGCGATCGAACGGTCGTTCCAGTTCTATCTCGTCGACCAAACGGCCGCATCGTCGGCCGATTTCCGGAAACACGAGGACGTGTTCGAGGACATCGAACGACGTGGCGTATTCTCGAACACGAGCGTTCCGGCCCGGATCGACGCGTTCCGGTCGGAACACCGCGCCCGGATATACTACGATATCGACCGACCGGGTCGAGATTTGGCGATTGGAATGTACGAGTTAGCCGAAGTGGTACACTCGTACGTCGTGGGATTCGCAGATGCGCATTCTAGGTGTAGCTGTGAGGAGTCGGCAGACGGCGGAATCTGATTGGGCCAGCACGTCAGAACTCGAAGCGAGCCCCGCCCTCCTCACTTTCTGACACGCGTGGCTCCCAGCCGTGCGCGTCGGCGACGGCCCGAACGATGGCGAGTCCCAGCCCCGAGCCGTCCTGGCTCGACGAGACGCCCTGTTCGAACACCGAGTCGCGCACGTCCTCGGGGATCCCCGTCCCGTCGTCTTCGACGTAGAAGCCGGTTCGCAGCGGGCCGACGCGGACCGTATCAGCGTCGCCGTGTTCGACGGCGTTGCGAAAGCAGTTCTCGAAGAGCCTCCGGACACGTTCCTCCTCGACGTGGAGCGTCCGATCGCCGTGGACCTCGAGGCTGGCGTCGGCGGTGTCGACGGCGTCCCAGGCGGACGCGGCGAGGTCGACCAGCGGGACGGGTTCGGGGTCGATCACCTCGGAGCCGCTGCGCGCGACCGAGAGGGTTTCTTCGATGAGTTCGTCCATCCGATCGAGGCTCTCGTCGACGGCCCGGAGGTGCTCGGCGTCGCCGGTCCGAAAGGCCTCCTGCAGCCGGCCGTCGGCGACCGACAGCGGGTTTCGGAGATCGTGGCTGACGAACGAGGCGAACTGGTCTAAGCGTTCGCGCTGGCGGCGGGCCTCGCGGACGGCCGCCCGTTGTTGAATCTCGTACCAGCCGGCGACGCAGCCCGCGGCGACGCCGACGGTTCCGGACAACAGGGTGAGGTACAACGGATTTCGCGGGCCGAGTCCCTCCAGGCTGAGGACGAGCAGGTGCAGCGCCGTCACGAGCGCGGCCGCCAGGAACCCGCCCAGGCCGAACGCGAAGACGCTGAGTCGGTCGCGCGGTGTGACGCCCCTCGTGACGAGGTAGCGATCGACCACGACGACCGCGGTCGCCGCGAACAGCGGGCCGATGCTCTCGAAGATCGCCCGCGAGGAGACGTTCTCGGCGACGACACGGACGGTGATCGTCGCCGCGAGAAGCAAACCGAGTGCAGTCAACGGCGAGAAGGGCAACCGCTCGGCGAGCGTCGCGACCCAGTCGTCCTCCTCGACCGTCGCGGTCACAGGCCCCGACACGTTCCGGGACTAAATCAAGGTCCGGGCTGTGCTCAGTCTCCCCTCGTTCGAACCAACCACGAACGGTGACTGGAATTAGTTCCGGCGACCGTATCAAGTATGACTATTGGTTGTTCGAAGCCGCCGTGGCGGTACGTTTCGTATTGAGAGAGCACCACCACGAACGACGGTGCCACCCGTTGGTCACTCCAAAGTGAACACATCAAAGTACGCCCCGCGCGAACGGGCCGCTATGTACGACCGCATCAAGGGTTTCCGGGACTTCTATCCGGAGGAGATGGGGGCCCGCCGGGAGGCCATCGACACGCTCGAGACGACCGCCCGGCGCTACGGCTTTCGCGAGATCGGGACGCCCTCGCTCGAACGCGCGGAGATCTGGACTGACAAGAGTGGCGACGACATCGTCGAGGAACTGTACGCCTTCGAGGACCAGGGCGGCCGGCACGTCACGATGGTGCCAGAACTCACGCCGACCGTCGCGCGACTGGTCGTCGCCAAGCAGCAGGCCCTCTCGAAGCCCATCAAGTGGTTCTCGACGCGCCCCTTCTGGCGCTACGAACAGGTTCAGCAGGGCCGCCAGCGCGAGTTCTACCAGACCAACGTCGACATCTTCGGCTCCAGCGAACCCGAGGCCGACGCCGAGATCCTGGCCTGGGCGGCCGACGCGCTAACCGGGTTGGGACTGACCGGCGAGCACTTCGACTTTCGGGTCTCCCACCGCGACATTCTCGGCGGACTTCTCGAGAGCTACGACGCCGATGTCGACGTTCGCGACGCCATCCGCGCGGTCGACAAGTCCGACAAGGTCGACCGGGCCGAGTACCTCGATCGTCTCGTCGACGCGGGGCTATCGGACGGCCAGGCCGCGGAGTTCGCGGACCTGATCGCGAGCAACGACCTGGATGCCGTCGTCGAATACGCCGACACCGAGGGCGTCACCGGGGCCGTCGACAACCTCCAGGCGGTCCTCGAGGCCGCCGAGGACTTCGGTGTGCGCGAGTACTGCACCGTCTCGCTGGACACCGCGCGCGGGCTCGACTACTACACCGGCGTCGTCTTCGAGTGCTTCGACTCGACGGGCGAGGTCTCCCGGTCGATCTTCGGCGGCGGGCGCTACGACGACCTCATCGAGTCCTACGGCGGCCAACCCACGCCCGCGGTCGGCGTCGCCCCCGGCTACGCCACCCTCTCGCTGCTCTGTCAGCGCGCCGGTGTCTGGCCCGAGGAGGCGCTCGCGACCGACTACTACGTCCTGCAGGTCGGCGACACCCATCCCACGGCCGCCCGGATCGCCCGCGACCTCCGCGAACGGGGACACGTCGTGGAGTCCGACGTCGCCGGACGCTCGTTCGGCGCACAGATGAACTACGCCGACTCGATCAACGCCGAGACGGTCGTCATCGTCGGCGAGCAGGACCTGGCGAACGACGAAGTGACAGTTAAGGACATGGCCAGCGGCGACCAGGTCACGGCGCCCGTCGAGGACTTCCCTGGCGACCGCGATCGACCCACGATCGGCGACTTCGAGTGACCGGCGGTCGCAGTCGGCGAACCGCGTACCCACCGTTCGACGGCCGAAAGCGCGGTTCGATCAGAAATCCCGCTCGACCGGCGTCCACTCGACGTCCGGCTCGTCGGCGCCAGCTGCCTCGTCGCTCACCGGACGCTCCTCGTCCGTCTCGATCGGGGTGTGACCCGTCTCGACGTGGTGGTCGATCATCGCCCGGTTCAGGTCGGATCGGGTCGTCTCCGGCCCCGTTTCACGGGACCAGCCACAGACCGCACAGTAGGCAGTGGTCACGGCTTACCTCCACCTCGTCCGCCATCGACGGTCAGTCGACGGCTGTACTGGGACACGCATTTTAGTCGCTCTCTCGCACGGAAACCACCTAATTCCTCCGAGAGATCGCCCGGCCGATGGCGCCGGGCCGGCAACGGGGGAACCGCCGCGACGACCGCCGGCGTATCCGGGTGGTGACCGGGACCGGGGAAGATCCACGATTCGAGGCTACCCCACCATTATCACCACCGTCGGTGTACGCCGCCCGATGGCCGACACGCCGCCGAACGTCCTGCTCGCGCTCACCGACCAGGAACGCTACGACGTCTCCGCGCCCGAAGGACCGCCCGTCGAGACGCCCGCGATGGACCGCCTCGCCGCCGAGGGAGTGCGGTTTACGAACGCGACGACACCGACGAGCATCTGTACGAGCGCGCGGGCCTCACTGCTCACCGGCCAGTTTCCCCACGGCCACGGCATGCTGAACAACCACCACGAGGCCGACGCGATCCGGTCGAACCTGGACCCCGAGATCCCGACGTTCTCCCAGCGCCTCGCCGAGGCGGGCTACGAACTCACCTACACCGGGAAGTGGCACGTCGGGCACGAGGCGACGCCCGCGAAATTCGGCTTCTCCTACCGCGGCGGCAGCGACGACCACCACGACGACGCGCTGGACGACGCCTTCGCGCGCTACCGCGAGGAACGCGGCCTCCCGCCCGGCGAGATCGAGTTCTCGGACGCGATCTACACCGCCGGTACGGACGGCACGCTCGTCGCGGCGACGACGCCAGTCCCCGTCGAGGCGACGCGGGCGCACTTCATCGCCGACCGGACGATCGAGGCGATCGAAGCCCACGCTGAGGGCGACGTCGACCGGTCCGGAGACGGCGGCGCTGACACCGACCGCCCGTTCTTCCACCGCGCGGATTTCTACGGCCCGCACCACCCCTACGTGATCCCGGAGCCCTACGCCTCGATGTACGACCCCGACGACGTCGATCTACCGGCGAGCTACGCGGAAACGTTCGACGGGAAACCCCGCGCGCACCAGCAGTTCCTCGGCTACCGCGGCGTCGCGGGCTTCGACCGAGAGACCTGGACGGAGGTACTCGCGACGTACTGGGGGTTCGTCTCGCTCATCGACGACGAGCTGGGACGCGTCGTAGACGCGCTAGACGAGGTCGGACTCGCCGACGAGACGGTCGTCGTCCACGCGTCGGACCACGGCGACTTCGTCGGCGGCCACCGTCAGTTCAACAAGGGCCCGCTTATGTACGACGACACCTACCGGATCCCACTGCAGGTTCGGTGGCCCGGCGAGGTCGAGCCGGGGACGACCTGCGAGGCGCCTGTCCACCTCCACGACCTCGCCGCGACGTTCTGTGAACTCGCCGACGTCCCGGTCCCCGACTCGTTCCACGCCCGGAGTCTCGTCCCACTGCTCGCCGGCCGGCGACCCCACGCCTGGCCCGATTCCACCTTCGGCCAGTACTCGGGCGAGGAGTTCGGCCTCTACACCCAGCGGCTGGTCCGCACGGACCGGTACACGTTCGTCTACAACGGCCCCGACGTGAACGAACTGTACGACCGCGAGGCCGATCCGGCCCAGCTCCAGAACCTGATCGACCACCCGGACTACGCCGACGTCCGCCACGATCTGGCCGACCGGCTCGTCGCCTGGATGAACGCGACCGACGACCCATACCACAAGTGGGTGCCGAAGACGGTCTCGTAGCGGTTCGGACGGACCGCCGGCCGGGGCGGTTCCGCCGAGCGGCACGTTCTCGGATCGATTCGTGCGACGGCCCCGTTCTCGGATCGATTCGTGCGACGGCCCCGTTCTCGGAGCGATTCGTGCGACGACCCCGTTCCCGGGGCGGTCCGAGCTGCCGTCGAGCCACGCCTGCCGCCTCGCCAACCGTTATGGATCGGTCGCTGCAAGGAGGCCCATGAGGGATTCATCGACGGGGGTCCGGGTTGGCGTCGACGTCGGCGGGACGTTCACCGACGTGGTGGCGGTCCGCGACGGCGAACTCACCGTCACGAAAACCCCGTCGACGCCCGACGCGCCGGACGAGGGCGTCGTCGAGGGGCTCGAACTGAGTCGTGTGGCGGGCGGCTACGCCTTCGAGGACGTCGCCGATCTGGCCCACGGGACGACCGTAGCGACGAACGCCGTCCTCGAACGCGACTGGGCGGACGTCGCGCTGGTAACGACCGAGGGCTTTCGCGACGCGCTCTCGATCGGGCGACAGGACCGCCCAGACATCTACGACTACACCGAAACGAAACCCGAGCCGGTCGTCCCCCGACGCCGCCGCTTCGAAGTGACCGAGCGCCTCGACGAGCGCGGTCGGGTGCGGACGCCGCTCGACGAGGCGTCCGTTCGCGCGATCGCCGACGAGTTCCCGGACGAGATCGAGAGCGTCGCGGTCTCGCTACTCTTCTCGTTCGAGAACGACGCACACGAGCGCCGGGTCGGGGAGATTCTCGACGACGAACTGGGGGGCGTCTCCCTCTCGCTGTCGAGCGACGTTCGCCCGGAGATCAGGGAGTACGAACGAACGCTCGTCACGGCGCTCAACGCGGCACTCAAACCCGTCATGGACGCCTACGTCGGGCGACTGGAAGGGGCCGTCGGCGACCGGGGCATCGAACCGGCGCTGCGGATCATGCAGTCGAACGGCGGAACGATCGGTGCCGACCGCGCCCGAACCCGCCCGGTCGATACCCTGCTCTCGGGGCCGGCCGCAGGCGTGCAGGGCGCGGCCCACGTCGCCGATCTCCGCGGCCAGGCCGACGTCATCACGATGGACATGGGCGGGACCTCCTGTGACGTCTCACTGGTACGGGACGGCGAGCCCGCCGTCGACACCGGCCTGGAGATCGGCGCGTACCCCGTCGCCGTGCCGTCGGTCGACGTTCACACCATCGGGGCGGGCGGCGGGTCGATCGCGTGGGTCGACGACGGCGGTGCCCTCCGCGTCGGCCCCCGCTCGGCCGGCGCAGCGCCGGGCCCGGTCTGCTACGGTCGCGGCGGTTCGAAACCGACCGTGACGGACGCGCAAGTCCTGTGCGGGCGGCTCGACCCCTCGCGCTTTCTGGACGATGGTCGGGAGGACGGCGAGGGGCACGGTGGCGTCGACCGCGACGCCGTCGAAGCCGCGGTGGCCGAACACGTCGCCGAGCCGCTCGGTCTCTCGATCGACGAGGCAGCCGAGGGCATCCTCGACGTCGCGAACGCCACCATGGAGCGGGCGCTACGCGTCGTGACCGTCGAAGCGGGGCACGATCCACGCGACTTCGGACTGGTCGCCTACGGCGGCGCTGGGCCGGCCCACGCGGCGGCGCTCGCCGAGTCGCTGTCGGTTCCGCGGGTGCTCGTTCCCCGGACGGCGGGCGTACTCTCCGCGCTCGGGCTGCTCGTCAGCGATCGGCTCGTCGAGCGGAGCGCGTCGATGGTCCGCCCGCTCGCGGACGTCGACCCGGGGGCGATCGAGGACGCCCTCGCCGACTTCGAGGCCGAGGGACGAGCGCAGCTTGGCACAACCGATCGGATCCTCGTCGACCGATCGCTCGACCTGCGCTACGTCGGCCAGACGTTCGACCTCACGGTCGACCTGCCCGACGAACCCGTCACGGGCGAGACGCTCGCCACCGCCGTCGAGGCGTTCCACGCGGCCCACGAGCGACGGTACGGCCACGCGTCGCCCGACGAACCCGTCGAACTGGTCACCGTCCGGGCGCGCGCCCGGGCCGTCGTCGAACCGCCGGCGCTCTCGGCGGCCGATGGCCCCGGTGCGAACGAGGGAGACCCGATTCGTGAGACGCGGTCGGTCGTCTTCGGCGGGACGACCCGCGAGACGCCGGTGTACGACCGCCAGGGACTCGTCGCGGGGGACGAACTCGACGGACCCGCGATCGTCGAGGGGGCAGAGAGCACGGTGGTCGTCCGTCCCGACTGGTGTGCGACCGTCGACGAGTACGGCACGATCGTCATGGAGGTGGGAGCGTGAGCGACGAACCCGATTCGAGGGCGGCCGGTGGCACCGGAGATGACGGTGGACGAAACGGCGGTGACGGTGAACGGAGCGGGGCCGATCGCGACGCCATCGACCCGATCACGCTAGAAGTGCTTCGCAACGCGTTCGCGGCCGTGGCCGAGGAGATGAACGCCAATCTGGTTCGAACGGGCTACTCGCCGAACATCACGGAGCGCAAGGACTGCTCGTGCGCACTGTTCGACGCCGACGGCGAGATGCTGAGCCAGGCCGAGACGATGCCCGTCCACCTGGGCGCGATGCCCTTCTCCGTCGCGGCCGCGCTGGAGCGCTTCCCGCCGGAGACGCTCTCGCCCGGCGACGCGATCGTCCTCAACGATCCCTTCCGCGGCGGCGCCCACCTGCCAGACCTCACGCTCGTGACGCCGATTTTCGTCGAGCGGGAGGGGGCGGGCGGTGTCGCTCCAGACGACGACCAGGAACTCCTCGGTTTCGCCGCCAACCGCGCCCACCACGCCGACGTCGGGGGCTCGCGGGCGGGCAGCGTCGCGGCCGACTCGACCGAGATCTACCAGGAGGGGCTCCGGATCCCGCCGGTGAAGCTCTACGACGCGGGAGAGATCGTCGCCGACACGGTGGACCTGATTCTCTCTAACGTCCGCACACCGGACGAGCGCCGCGGAGACCTCCGCGCCCAGTACGCGGCCAACGAGACCGGTCGAACGCGGCTGCTCGATCTCGCGACCGAGCGCGGCGTCACTACCCTGCGAAACGCGGCCGGCGACGTCCAGGACTACGCGGAAACGCGCATGCGTGCAGCCATCGCGGACCTGCCCGACGGCACCTACAGCTACGCGGACAGCCTGGACGACGACGGTCGTGCCAGCAAGGACGTCCGGATCGAGGCGACCGTGACGATCGACGGCGACGCCCTCACCGTCGACTTCGACGGGACGGACGCCCAGACCGAGGGACCGATCAACGCCGTCTTCGCGGTCACGGCGTCGGCGACCTACTACGCCGTTCGCTGCGTGACCGATCCCGAGATCCCCGCGAACGCGGGCGCGTACCGGCCGATCGAGATAGAGACGCCCGAGGGGTCCGTCGTCGACGCCGAGCCCCCAGCCGCTGTCGTCGGCGGTAACCTGGAGACCTCCCAGCGCGTGACGGACGTCGTCCTGGGTGCTCTCGCCGACGTGGACCCGGAACGGGCCCTTGCGGCAGGCCAGGGGACGATGAACAACGTCACGTTCGGCGGCGTCGACCCGCGGACGGACGATCCCTACGCCTTCTACGAGACTGGCGGGGGCGGCTTCGGCGCGCACGCGGGCGGTGACGGGATGGACGGCGTCCACGTCCACATGTCGAACACGATGAACACGCCGGCGGAGGTGCTGGAGACCGCCTATCCGCTCTCCGTCGAGCGCTACGCCTACCGGCCCGACACCGGCGGCGCGGGCGAGTACCGGGGCGGCCTCGGCCTTCGGCGAGACATCCGCGTCCGGGCCACAGGGCCGACCGGGGCGGCGTTCAGCCTGCTCGCCGACCGACGAACGCACGCCCCGTACGGCGTCGCTGGCGGTGAAAGCGGTGCGCCCGGTGAGGACGTGCTGTACCGAACTGCGAATTGCGAGTGCGACGCCCACGACGACGGAGCGGGCGACGACGCGGGCGAGCGACTCCCCGGCAAGTGCACCCGGACTCTGGCGGCCGGCGACGTCGTCAGCATCCGGACGCCGGGCGGTGGCGGGTACGGAGATCCCGCCGATCGCGACACGGGAGCGATTCGACGCGACCTCGCCGACGGGCTGGTTTCGGTCGACGCCGCACGGCGAACGTACGGCGCCGATCTCGTCGAACGCGCCGTGGCCCGTGCCGATGCGACGATCGAGGACGACGAGTCGGGGCATTCCCACTGAGCGCGTGATCCGGGAACACCACACGCACCGATCCGCTGACGATGCCCCCCGTAGAAGATGGTGGCCGACCGGCGACGACTGTGAGGAGATCGCGTGACGGCGAGGCCAGCCGAACGGGGACGAACGGGTTCCGGGTAACGACGAAGCCGACCAGCCGGTCGGGAGTGGGTCGACGGTCCCGGCGAGGGGCCGTCGACACCACGAACCAGACAGTGACGAACGGCCAGTCGCGTCGCTGTCAGGGGCCGTCGGCAGTGACGAGGTGACCGAGCGGGCACACGAGTCCCCGCCGGCCGGTCACGTATCGACGTACTGTGATTCCCACTCGCGCCGTTCCTGGATCAGTTGCTCGCCCTCCGTCGTGATGTCGTAGTAGTTCGTCCGTCGGTCGAGCTGGCCTTTCTCGACCAGCCCCCGATTGACGAGGGTATCGAGGTTCGGATAGAGCCGACCGTGGTTGATGTCGGCGCTGTAGTAGCCCTCGATCTCGGCTTTGACGTCCTGACCGGACGGCTGGTCGGCCGCGGCGATAACGTACAGCAGGTCGCGTTGAAACCCGGTGAGTTCGTGCATCGACAACCGAAGAGACACTCCATCCGACAGACCGTTGTTACTCTTGGCGTACGCATTCTAGGCTCACCATACCGCACCGATAGCGTCTGCGATCCGGCCCCACGGTTTCGGCGGCGGAGCGTGACACCTGTCGGGTCGGGAGCGCGGGCACCGAAGACGGACGCTCCCGTCGGAATCAGCCACGTCCCGCCTCGATACGTGGCGACAGGTCGCTCCCGATGGACAGCCAGTCGACAGACAGGGGGTTCGGACGGCTCACCGGGACCGACACGAGCGAGGGGGCCGACGATAAATTGTACAGAAGCAGAGAGTTTCGCGAAAATATTTGTATAATGTACACATATTCTCGTTTTTGTGTACGTTCGTCGGTCTCGACTAGAAGACTTATGGTGGGTCCCCCGCGTTTCCCGATATGGCACGCGACACACCGGTACGGACCGGTCGACAGTCGACCGCAGACGAACCGCTTCCAAATCTCGTGACGATCGTCGGCCGCGGCGTCCCCTCGTCCTTCGAGGTCACCGTCGACGGCGAGATCGAGGCCGTGGCGGACGATCCCGTCGCCGACGGCACCGTCGTCTGCGGATCCGCAGCCGAGGGAACGATCGAGGTCGGTGTCACACGTCTGCGCTTCTCCGGCGAGCTGGCGACCGTCAACCTCGTCGACTGGAACGGCGTCTCCGCACCGGAATCGTCGAGCACCCCCACCGTCCACGTCGATTACGGCGTGGCGCGGTAATCCACGAGTTTCGTCTCCACGGCGCGCCTTCTGCGAACCTACTACCGACTAGACAGCGGCGACACCGAACTGAACGCGTCGTCGACACCGACGCAGGTGGTGATCGGTTCAGCGATACCCCAGGTCGGCCAGCCGGCGTTTCGTCCCGTCACTCATTTCGACGGCGTCCGTGCGGACCGGTCGATCGAATCCCGGTAATCGCTCGTCCAGCCGGCCCGAGAGGTCGGCGACCACCGACGGACGACGATCGGCGACGTCCACACGCTCGCCGGGATCCGTCGGCAGGTGGTGGAGCCGACGGAAGCCGTCCGACCCCTCGACGTACTTGTACTCGGCCGTCCGAATCGCCCGGAGCCGGCGGTCGAACGCGCGGACGCGATCGGGGACCGCGCCGAAGCGCGCTTCGAGGCGCTCGATCGACGGCTGGGGCGCGACGTACTCGGCGAAGACGGCCTCTCGCTGCGGCTCGTCGGCGCCAGGGTGGAGCGATCGGCCGGCCCCCTGTGCCCGGAGGCGGGAGTCAGAGACCCCGGTCGCGTCCAGCAGCGTCTCGGGGAGGTCCAGGAGCTGAACGAAGTCGGTCCGCGTCTCACCGTTCGCGAACGGGCCGCCGTTGATCACCAGCGGCACGTGCAGGAGGGTGTCGTACAGATTGTACTGGTGGCCGAAGAAGTCGTGCTCGCCGACGTGCTCGCCGTGATCGCCGCAGATCACGAGGATGGTGTTCTCCCACTCGCCGGCCGCTTCGAGCGAGGCACGAAGGCGCGACAGCTGGGCGTCGGCGTAGGCGAGCGAGCCGCGATACAGCCCTCTGAGGGCCGCAAAGTCCCCGTCGTCGAGTCTGTAGTCCTCGCAGTCGAACGCCCGCGGATCCTGGCGGATATCGCGGGCGGCCTCGTGCGAGACGTCCGGCGGGAGGAACGCCTCGGCGTTCGACCGGGGCGGATCGTAGACGACGTGCGGCTCGATTATATTACAGAAACAGAAGAACGGGTCGTCGGTCGACCGCCGGCGGAGCCACGAGTCGATCCAGTCGATGCTTCGAGCCGCGCCGTCGTCGCCCGCTGGCTGGACGAACTCGCTGTAGACGACGTTCGCGAGGTTCACCAGCGGGTTGCCGGAAAAGAGGCGTTCGCGGGCGGCAGTCACCTTCTCGGAGAGGCACTCCCCGCGGACGACGGCCCCCATGTCGGTGTCCGACTGGTGGAACTGCCACCCGCGGCGGAGCTCGTCGAATCCGCGATCGAAGCCGAACTCCTCGGTGATCCAGGTGTTGTTCGAGACGCCGACCGTCTCGTACCCCGCGTCCGCGAAGGCCTCCGGGAGCGTCCGCAGCCCGTCGTCGAGCACCTGATGTCCGCCGTGGGTCCCGTGTTCGCTCGTGTACGTCCCCGTAAACAGCGAGGCGTGCGAGGGAACCGTCCACGGAGCCGTCGAATAGGCGCGCTCGAATCGCGTCCCCTCCCCGCCGATGTCGGAAAGCGTCGGCATCGTCTCCGCGTCGACGTCGACCGCGCGCGCGGTGTCGAGCACGACCAGACAGACGTTCGGCCGCTCGGTTTCTCGCAGGCCCGACCGCTGGTCGCCATGGCGCTTCCCGTCGTCCGCCGAATCGCCGTGCGTCGTCATGGTACCTCTACCTGCGGCGGTATCGGGGAAGGTCGCGGCCCCGGCGTACGCAGGTGGTATAGGCTCTCCCTACCGCGGAGCCGACGGGACGTCCAGACCCGACGGAGCTAACCCGTTCCCGACGGAACCGGCCCGTGATGCGCGCCTATCGGCTCGCCTACGACGGTCGCGACTACCGCGGCTTCCAGCGCCAGCCCGACGTCGATACCGTCGAGGACGCCCTCTTCGACGCCCTCCGGTCGCTCGACGCCTACCGGCCCGCGGGAGCGTCGGCCGCGGCCGGTGGCGACTCGCTCGACGAACCCGTCCCGGACCGCCCCCTGGGCTACGCCGCCGCGGGGCGCACCGACGCCGGCGTCTCCGCGCTCGCCCAGACCGTCGCGTTCTGCGCCCCCGAGTGGCTCACCCCGCGCGCGCTCAACGCCGAACTCCCCGCCGACGTTCGGGCGTGGGCCAGCGCCGACGTCGCCAACTCGTTCCACGCGACCCACGACGCGACGGCGCGAACCTACACCTACCACCTGTACGCGCCGGCCGAAGCCGAGGGCGAAGAGAAGTCCGACTCGTCGACGGGTCGGAGCGGACCGACCACCATCGCCGAAACCGTCGCCCCAACCGACGTCGACGAACGGCGGGTCGACGACGATCGCCTCCGCGAGGCGACGGACGCGCTCTCCGGCACCCACGACTACCACAACCTCACGCCGGACGACGAGGGGACAGAGCGCACGCTCTCGCTCGCGGCCGAGCGCGACGGCGAGTTCGTCGTCCTCACCGTCCGGGCGGGCGGCTTCGCCCGCCAGCTCGTCCGCCGGCTCGTCACCCTGGTCCACCGGGTTGGGACGGGCGAGGCATCGGTCGAGACGATCGATCGGGTGCTGGACCCGGAGCCGGTTCCGGGACACGAGGGGATCCCGCCGGCGCCGCCGGACCCACTCGTTCTCGCGGACGTGACCTATCCCGACGTCGACTTCGCCGTCGACGCGGAGGCGGCGAGGAGCGCCCGCGCCGTCTTCGAGCGAACGCGACGCGACCACGCGACCGGCGCACGCGTCGCCGAACGACTTCGAGACGGCGTTCGGTGAGCGCCACCCTGGTCGATGTGGTATCGGAGGGCCTACAGAAACGCGAAGAGGAGGCCCCCGATAGTCGTGAGAGCGAAGAGGACCAGCAACAGGATTGCTGCCCAGCGACGAGCGTTTCCCGACGGGATCGGGTGGTCGATCCCCGTGTGTGGATCGCGGTCCGGCGGCTTCAGCGAGTTGCGTCCCATTACGCCAACGGAGACCAGCCGTGTACAAAAATGACGGGCCAGTCGACGGGATCTGGACACGTCGAATCACGTCTCGACGGCGGACGGCCGGAGAGACTGCGGACGAGGGCGACCGTCTCCGGGTGCTGTGAGACGAAGCGATAATCCGGAGGGGGGCCGACGTCACCCGACGTCCGGCCAGCGGCGGTTCGTCACTCCTCGCTCGTCAGGAGCTTCCGCAATATGTTCCCGTAGGCCGGGCGCGTGACGAAGACGCCGACGAGCACGCCGAGGATGGTGATGATGGCGAACCCCTTGATGTCGCTCAGGGGCATCACGGCCAGCGGGCTCATGGCGATGATCGTCGTCGCCGCGGCGGCGGCGATGGTCCAGAACGCCTTGCGGAAGCGCGAGTCGAAGACCCGGCCCTGGCTGACGCGGCCCTGGTCCATCACCTCGTCTGCGATGATGACGAGGTCGTCCACCCCCGTCCCGACGACGGCGATGAATCCGGCGACGTGTGCGAGCGTGAGCGCCATCTCCGCCGCGGCGGCCACGCCGAGGAGGATCACGACCTCCGAGAGCGCCGTCACGATCATCGGGAGGGCGACGATCGGGTTGCGATAGCGGAGGTAGACCATCCCGCTGACGGCGAACACCGCCAGGATGCCGACGAGCAGCGAGTTGCTCTTGAACTGATCCGCCAGCGTCGGCGCGACGGACATGATCTGTGCCTCTCCGAAGTCAAGCGGCGCGGGCAGGGCGCCGGCCCGCAGGTTGATCGAGATCTCGCGCGTCTGCTGGTAGGCCTCCTGGTCGTCCTCCTCGCCGCCGATCACCATCACGTACTGCGGATCGGTGTGCCACTGTTCGTTCTCCATCGACTGAGCGAGGTTCGGGTTGAGGCTCAGCGCGCTCACGACCTCCTGATCGGAGACGGTGAGCAGGCACCACTGCTCACCCTGGGCTGCGGAGAAGTCGTAGGAGCCGTCCGCGGTACGCGGAACGGAACACTTCTGCCCGGCACCCTCGGTCGTGAAGCCGATGTCGTTCATCCGGGATTCGTACTCCTCGGCGGTCCCGTCGGCGTGGACGCTGACGTCGACGTGGTGGCCGTTCTGGTTGTCCCACTGCGCCCCGGAGATCGTGTCGAAGTCCTCCTGCTGGAGCACCGTGATGTTTCGCTGGCTCCCGTTGCCGTCGGGGACGTACGCGCGGACCTCGACGGTGCCGCGCTCTTCGAGCAGTGCCCGGAGCTCCTCCGAGCCGTAGCCGGGCGCCTCGGCGACGATGTAGTACCCACCGCCGGTCTGGGTCGTGTACGCCTGTCCGCCAGAGAGGCCGGCTTCGTTGAGTTTGTTCTGGATGACCTCGACCATCCGCTCGCGCGTCGCCGGCGTCACCCCGTCCTCGACGTCGTCCTCGGAGACGTCGTGGCCCTGCGCCGAGAGTGCCTCGGCGAACGACGCCTGCGAGACGTTGGCGTCGAACACCTCGACGGAGTAGTCGTCGTCCTCCTGGTCGTAACGCACCTCGACGTCCGCCGCCTCGACGGTCTCGTACTCGGTCCGGAGTGACTCTCGGACGGACGTTTCGAGATCGGTACCCGCCTGATCCGGCGTCCCGCCGTGGTCCAGTGTGACGTCTTCGACGGTCATTCCGACGATCGGTGCGCTGATGCGGGCGCCGCCGTCAAGCTGGAGGCCGAAGACGAGGTTGTGGAACGACTCGTCCTCGGTCGCGTTTGCACTCGCGTTGTCGCTACCGGGAACGGCGTCGGTCGAGCCGAACATCCCCCCCGGGACGAACAGCGCGTAGACCGCGACGGTCACCAGGAGGACGAGGACTGCCAGGCGCCACCAGTTGGCGACGAACTCGCGGGCGCTCATCGGCCTACCCCCTCGAACTTGTACCAGCGGAGCAAGCTCACGTTGAGCAAGTACGTGTTCATGATGTCGGCCGTGAGCCCGACGGCGAGGATCAATCCGATGTCTCGCATGATCGTGATGCCGAAGAACCACGCGGCGGCGGCCATGACGAGCATCGCGACCGTCGAGGTCAGCGTCATCGTGATCCCCGTCCGCATCGAGCGGTGGACGCTCTCGTAGAACGAGCCGCTCCGACGGATGACGTGGTTGTTGAGCAGGATGTCCGAGTCGACGGAGTAGCCGATGATCATCAAGAGCGCGGCGACGGTCCCGAGGGTGAGGTCGATGCCGAAGAGACTCATGAACGCGAGCGGGATGACGAGGTCCGAGAACGCCGATGCGACCACGGCCAGCGACGGGACGAACGTCCGGAATAGCCCGAACGTGATGGCGCTCATCCCCAGGAAAGCGGCGAACAGGCCGAGGAGCGCCGTCTGCTGGATCTGTGCCCCGAACGACGGCGACGTTACCGAGTCGCCGATCACGATCGTCGTCTCACCGTCCGCGGTCGTCTCGGCGGTGTCCGACGGTTCGAGCGAGGAATCTTCCGCCTGGTCGACGAGCGACTGAAGCACCGCCGACTTATCACCGTCAGCGAACCCGTCCAGTTCGCCGCCGGCGAACTGGACGATGTACTGACCTTCGTCCTGTACCGGCTGGACCGACGTCGGTTCCTGGTCGAACGCGTTGACGACCTCGTCCTGATCGGCCGTGGTCGCGATCGTCAGTTCCGCACCGCCCGTGAACTCGATGCCGAGTGCGAGCGGCGTTCCCGTCAGCGCGAACGTGATCCCCAGGACCGCCACCGCGACGGCGAGGATCGCGAGGGGAACGGCGACGAGCTGGCGGTTCGTGTACGCCTCGTACGCCAGCTCCGGCACCTCGAGTGAGACCATAGATGCTTCCGGCTACCAATGGCCGCAACGTAAACCTTCTCAATCGGAGTCGGGTCCGCGGCGCACCCGCGTTCGGCCCGTCGAGGACGGCGTCGACGCCACCGTCGCGGTGGTCGGGAAGGGTACGGTTTTGCATCGATCAGAGAGGACGGTAGTGCCCGATTCGGCGGCACGGTTTTGCCCGTCGACCCCCTACGGACCGTATGAGCCAGCACACCAGTCGATCGATCCCGAGCGACGACTCGCTCGACGATGGGGACAGCGTGACCGACGACTCGCTCGATGGTGTGGGTGATACGCGCGCCCGCGCTGACCGGGTCGTCGTCTCCTACCCCGCCGACCTCTCGTCGTGGGGCCGGTTTCAGGTGGAGAAGCCGTCGTTCCGCGCGTTCCTGCGGAAGACGCGTGACGTCGCCAGGGAGGGCGACGCCTGGGAGGAGTTCGTCGGCGTGGGCTGCTGCGGGAGCAGTCTCGACGTCCCGCTTCGGGTCGAAGACGTCGACGGCGGTTCCCGCATCGACGCGGACACCGAGATCGAGTACACGGTCCGCGAGGCCTGCGATATCCAGGGGAGCTGGACCGTCCAGAGCGCCGGCGGGCCGGCGCACTCCGGAACGGCCACAGACCGGTCGGACTGAACCAGTTCGACCGCCGGCGGGTCGGTCAGTCGGGCAGGTACCGCACGCTTAGAACACCCTCGTCCGAATCACGGCGGACTTCGACCCTGACCGCGTCGAGTCGTGCGGCCCGGGCGACCGTCTCGAGGTCGTCGAGCACGTCGGCGGCCGCGTTCTCGGTCTCGTCCGGCGGGACGGAGAGGACGTGGAGTTCGCCCGTCCCGGCCCGTTCGACCCGCTCCAGGTCGCCGACGGCCTGGTCGGCGGCGATCTCCCGCTCGTGCGTCGTCGGCGAGAGGTCACTGTCGAGTACGTCGACCGTCCTGCGTGCGTCGAGTTCGTCGATCGTCCAGGTGACCGAGAGCGGCGGCTCCGGCGCGACGGTCGCCTCGATTACCTCGTGCGCCTCCAGGTCGGGGTTCGCCGACAGCGTGTGCACCCGCGCCGTCTCGACGTCCCGAAGGACGGCACTGTCTTCGTCGGCGTGGGTGACGACGAACGTACCCGCCACTGGCTCCGATTCCGTCGGGTCGGTCATCGGCGACACGAGGGGCTCGACGCCTTTCGCAGTTTCGACTCGTGACGTGACGGAACGCCTTTGACGTCGGCTCCCGGGGGTTCGAGCATGGACGTCGACATCGGTAACGCGCTCGCGTCGGTCGCCTCCCCGGGCGTCTCCCGGGATGCACTCGACCGGCTCGACGAGCGAGTGGCCACGGCGCACGAACGAATCGCGGTCGGGCGGGGGGACGACGAACACGGCTACGCGGCGTTGAACCTGCCAGACCGAACGAACCCGGACGAGATCCGGGCGGCCGTCGAGCCGATCACCGGCCCCGACGGCGGGGATATCGAGGCGCTGATCACCGTCGGCATCGGGGGAAGCGCGCTGGGCGCGGCGACGATCGTCGACGCGCTCGATGCAGACCTGGAGACGGTCTTCCTCGACAACGTCGACCCGACCTGGGTTCGAGAGGCCCTCGACGCGCTACCCCTGGAACGGACGGCGATCAACGTCGTCTCCCGCTCCGGAACGACCGCGGAGACGCTGGCGAACTTCCTCGTCGTCCGCGACGCGTTCGAGTCGGCGGGCGTCGACTGGACCGAGCGGACCATCGTCACGACGGGCGAGTCCGGCCCGCTTCGCGACCTCGCAGACGCACACGACCTGCCCGCACTCGACGTCCCCGACGGCGTTCCCGGTCGCTATTCGGCGCTCTCGGCGGTCGGGCTCGTCGCTGCCGCGGCGGCCGACCTCGACCTCGAGGCCCTCCTCGACGGCGCCGCCGCCGAAGCCGAGACGCTCACGGGTTCGCTCTACGAGTGTCCCGCCTACGCCTACGGCGCGACCTGTCACGCCCTCGCCGCACGCGGCGCGCAGGTCAACGCGTTCATGCCCTACGCCGAGTCCCTGGAGACGACTGCCGAGTGGTTCGCCCAGCTCTGGGCCGAGAGCCTCGGCAAGGATGGACTGGGCCAGACGCCCGTTCGCGCGCTCGGCGCGACCGACCAGCACTCACAGCTCCAGCTCTACCGGGCGGGGCCACGGAACACGCAGGTGACGTTCGTCACGCCGCGAGAGCGGGCGAGCCAGTCGATCCCGCCGACCGACGTCGACGACCTCGCCTACCTCGGCGACGGCTCGCTCGCGGACCTGCTCGACGCCGAGTTCCGCGCGACCGAGGCGAGCCTCGCCGCAGCCGGCCGCCCGACGGTTCGCATCGAGATCGAGCGCGTCGACGCGTTCGAACTCGGCGGCCTGCTCTACGGCCTGGAGGCCGCCTGCGTGATGGCCGGCGAACTCGCCGGCGTGAACACCTTCGACCAGCCCGCCGTCGAGTGGGCCAAGAAGGCGACCCGTGGCCTCCTCGGAGGCGGCGACTTCGAGGAGGCGCAGGCGGTGGCCGAGAAGTCGGCGCTTCGTGTCGAGCGATAGCCCAGGCGGCGCGACTGATTCCGCTCCGGCCTGAAATCCACAGGCCCATTACCGTCGTCGCCCAAACCCCACCAATGACCGGCGGGAGCGACTCGACCGACGAAACCGACACGGTCGAACCGGACGGCGGCGACGGGTGGACGCCGAACGCCGAGGACACGGAACCCGACGCCGACCGGGTCGCGGAAGACGCCGATTCGACGGCCGCCGACGGGAGCGCCGGCCCCGGCGGACGCGACGCAGCCGCGGACGCTGCCGATCGAGCCGCCGACGACGCGAGCCAGGACACCGACGACCCCGGCGCGGCCGCGGCGCTGGCCGAGGCCACCGGCGACGCGTCCGTCCTCCTCGCGCTCTTCACGACGACGCTCACCCTGCTGGGCGCCGCCAGGGTGCTTCGGTCCGGGACGACCGACCCGTTCACGCTCGTCGTCGGGGGAATCGCCGCCCTCGCGCTCGGCACCGTCTTCGTCGGCCGCCACGGCCACCTCTCGCGATCGGTGCTCGGGTCGATCGTCGGCGTCGCGAGCGCCGCCGTCGCCGTCCTCTCGGTGTACGGACTCACCCACGGGTACACGACGCCGTTTGGCGTTCCACCCGTCGCTGGCACCCCGGCCTTGCTCGTCTCGCTCGTCGGCGCGGCACTCTCGATCGCCGCCGCGGGCGCGATGTACGCGGGGCTCTCGGGGCGGCAGCTCCGCCGTCGAGGCGGTGCCGCCGCCGGGTTCTGGCTGGTCGGTGCCGTCGGCTACGTCTCGATCATCGCGTGGGCGAACCTGCTCGCGATCGGACTCGTCCTCATCGCCGGCGTGGTGATCACGGACCAACCGGCCACGAGTCGGTCGGTGCTGACCCAGGTAGCGACCGTCCTCGGAACCGGAACGGTCGCGGGCGCGTACCTCGCCCTGACCGATCGCGGCCGCTCGTACGTCGACGTCCGTGTCCCGTCGCTGCGGGATCTCGGCTACGTCGTCGGCGGCGTCGTCGCGCTCGGCGGCATCGCGATCGTGATCGGCGTCATCCTCGGCACGACCGGGACCGAGAGCGCCGGCCACAGCAGCTTCGAGCGGGCCCGGAGCGCGCCGGAACTCCTGCTCGTGCTCGCCGTCGCGTCGATACTCGTCATCGGCCCGTTCGAGGAGTTGCTCTACCGGAACGTGATCCAGAAGGGGCTCACGGGCTACTTCTCCACCCCCGGTGCGATCGTGGTCGCCAGTGTGATATTCGCAAGCGCACACCTGTTCGCCTACGGCGGCGGCCCAGTCGGCGGGTTGCTCGTGAGCCTCGGGATCGTCTTCGTGCTCTCGCTCGCCCTCGGAACGCTGTACGCTCGCACCGGAAACCTCCTGGTTCCCGCGCTGGTCCACGGGCTCTACAACGCGTACACGTACTACTCGCAGTACCTCTCGATGGCCGGTTGAGAGCAGATCGTTAGTTATAGGCACAGAATTCCCACATATACGCATACTATATTATTTATATAGATTTGATAATCCAAAAGATGCTTATCACCATTAGGTGATCGTATAGTATGCCCGCACTGCCAGTGACGCGTTCATCGTTCGCTACATGGGACAGGATATCAGTTGCTGGGTTGTTGAGCGCCATCGCCGTGCTCTGGCTGGCTGCCCGAGCGTTCTTCCTCATGCCGTCGACAGGCATCACAACCGAACTGGGACGCGTTTCGGTAGTTCCCGTTGTGATCGGGGTACTCGCATACAGTTACACGTACCCGGTAGCTTCAATCCCAGAACTCGTTCTCGTTACCGTTTGGGGGATCTTCGCCCAGAGAATTGCGAATTACGGCTGGTATCTCACCTTCGAGACTATGGGAACGGTCTCGATTTCAGCGTCACTCCTGTCCGGTACTGCGCAGGCTCGCCTGATGGTACTGTTGCGGTTTCTCGGACTGGCGATTGTCTTCGCCGGGTTCTACGCCGCGGCGGGCTCTCGACGAGATCGATCGGTCATCAGTGCGCTCATCATGCTCGCCGTTCCGGCCGTGCTCCTCGCCATCCAGGTGATTGTGTGACCCCACGTCGTCGCGGGCGTGATTCGTTTTCACCGCTAGAAGGATGGCTACGAGAGGACGAATCGGGGGAGTTCAGGACGGATTCTTCCGCGTCAGTTCGCTGCCGCAGATCGGACAGCGGTCTTTCTGCTCGTCGAACTCGCGCCCGCAACCGCGACACTGAAAGTGCCAGTCGCGTTGCTCGTCGATCCCGTCGCGAGCGATGAACTCGACGGTCATCGAGAGCTTCTCGGCGACGTTCTGCATCGCGTAATCGTCGGTGACGAGCGTACCGTCGAGTTCGAACGTGGCTGCGACGAGGCGAACGTCGGTGTCGGAGAGCACGTCCAGGTCGCCGGACTCGCGCGCCGCCCGGCGGACCGTCTCGATGGTGTCTTCGTCGGGAATGTGGATGTGCATCCCGGAGCCCTCCATGGCGTCGTAGCGGTAGGCGCTCTCGTCTTCGAGTTCCTCGCGGACGAGCGGGATCGTCGCGGTCTGTTCGGTGGTGTGAAAGTCGTGGATGAACGCCGACGAGTCGAGAACGTACATTGGGCTAGATCGAGTGCAAAGAAATTAGCGTTCGACGACGATGTAATCTTTCACGGCCTGTACCCGGGAGACCGGGATCCGGAAGCGACCGTCCTCGTTCCGGTCGAAGTCGACGACGCGACCCGGCAGTTCCTCGTCCGGTTCGACGATCAGGTCGTGGAGTTCGCCCGAGGAGATGTCCATCGTGATGTTGTAGAGCAACCCGAGTTCGGTCCCGTCCGCGCCCATGACGGACTTGCCCGAGAGGTTTTCGGCGAGTATGTCGCTCATGGCGACAACGTTGCGCCCGTCGGCTATTAACATTCGGGTTCTGAAAGACGAGCGTCTGACGACGGCGACGCGAGAGCGCACCCGCTCCCACCCCGGATCCTCGACCGAGCGTGCTACCAGACCCGGCGAGTGCGTCGGGTCCGGAGCACACGCCGCGAGACGGCGTCGAGGCCCTCCCGCGACGGTCGAAGCCGGGCCGTGACGATGGGTTTAACTGTCGGCCCGGGGACTCTCGACCAAGAGCCTTCTCTGGTGGTTTGCATGTCGGATTCAGACACTGACTCCCCCGAAAACGCCTCGCTCCGGACACCGATCGTCGCCGTGCTCGGCCACGTCGATCACGGCAAGACGAGCCTGCTCGATCAGATCCGTGGCTCGGCCGTCATCGAGGGAGAGGCGGGCGCTATCACCCAGCACATCGGGGCGACGGCCGTCCCGCTAGACGTCATCTCCGCCATCGCGGGCGACCTCGTCGATCCGGACGACTTCGACCTCCCCGGCCTCCTCTTCATCGACACGCCCGGCCACCACTCGTTCACCACCCTGCGCTCGCGCGGGGGCAACCTCGCCGACATCGCGATCCTCGTCGTCGACGTCAACGACGGCTTCCAGCCCCAGACGATCGAGGCGCTCGACATCCTCCAGCGCTCCCAGACTCCGTTCATCGTCGCCGCGAACAAGATCGACACCGTCCCCGGCTGGAACCCGACCGACGACGCTCCGATCAAGCCAACCTACGACGAACAGTCAGACCGCGTCCGGGGCGACCTCGACGAACGCCTCTACGAGATCATCGGCGAGCTCTCCGACGAGGGCTTCTCCGCCGACCTCTACTGGCGAGTCCAGCACTTCCAGCGCAACATCGGCGTCGTCCCCGTCTCCGCGATGACCGGCGAGGGCGTCCCCGACCTCCTGACGGTGATGATGGGCCTCTCCCAGCGCTACATGAAAGAGGAGATGGAGATCGACGTCGCCGGCCCCGGCGTCGGCACCGTCCTCGAGGTCAAAGAAGAGAAGGGGTTCGGGACGACGGTCGATATCGTCCTCTACGACGGGACGATCCGCACCGACGACACGATCGTCGTCGGGGGCACGACCGAACCAATCGTCACCGACGTCCGCGCCCTCCTCCAGCCCCGGCCCCTGGCCGAGATCCGGACCGAGAGCCGCTTCGAACAGGTCGAACAGGTCGACGCCGCCGCCGGGATCAAGGTCGCCGCACCCGACCTCGACGACGCCATGGCCGGCGCCCCTGTCCGCGTCGTCCGCGATCGCGCCCTCGACGACGTGATCGAGGAAGTCGAAGCCGAACTCGCCGAGATCGCCGTCGACACCGACGAACAGGGTGTCGTCGTCAAGGCCGACACGCTCGGCAGCTTAGAAGCCATGGCCGACGCACTCGGCGAGGCCGAGATTCCCATCGTCCGCGCCGAAGTCGGCGACGTCGCCCCGCGCGACGTCTCCGTCGCCTCCACCGCCGACGAGCACAAACAGCGGGTCATCCTCGGGTTCAACGTCGACGTCCTCGACGACGCCGAAGAACGCGCCGAGATCGACGACGTCCGCGTCTTCACCGACGACGTCATCTACCAGCTCGTCGAGGGCTACGAGGACTTCGTCGAGGAACTCGAACGCGCCCAGCAGGACACCGTCCTCGAGAACATCACCCGCCCGGCCCGCTTCCGGATCCTCCCCGACCACGTCTTCCGCCAGAACGACCCCGCCGTCGTCGGCGTCGAGGTCAATTCGGGAACCCTCCAGAACAACGAACACGTCGTCCGCTTCGAGGGCAACGACACCACCCGCGTCGGCCAGATCAAGGGCATCCAGGAGCAGGGCGAGGACGTCGACGAGGCCCGCGCCGGCACCCGCGTCTCCGTCGCCATCGACGGCCCCACCGTCGGTCGCCAGATCCACGAAGACGAAGAACTCTGGGTCGAACTCCCCGAGAAACACGCCAAGATTCTCGAGCAGGAACTCGCCGAGGAGATCCCCGGCGACGAGCGCGAAGCGCTCAACATGTACCTCGACAACCACCGCAAGCGCGACCCCTTCTGGGGGAAGTGACGCCGGTTTCTGCAGGCGTCGCCCCCTCGCCGCCACTTGCACCCGGCGTCAGAAGCGGTTCCGGTGCCCCTCGTGACACGTATCGACGGAAGAGCCCGTCGAGCGCCGTCGTAAACACCGGTCGAGCACTATCGTGAACGTCGATCGGGCGCTATCGTGAACTCGGTCGGGGTGTGTCGTCCACGTCCCCACCAGTCCGTCGACGGCCACCGGCAGCCGTTTTGGACCCATACGTCAAGTAGTATCACACCCACCCGTCCGCCCTGGTCCGACGGCGCGAAACGCGGGTAACGTGGCAAGGATTTGTGCGGTTCGGTTCGTCGGTCGCGAGTGCTCCCTACAGTTCGCCTTTCGTACTCGGCGTCGCGTCGGCGCGCCGGTCGTCGATCTGTGTCGCGTCGTCGAGCGTGCGGGCGGCGGCCTTGAACAGCGCCTCGATCTCGTGGTGGGCGTTCTCGCCATCGATTTCGGCGTGCATCGTGAGGCCGGCCTCGGTCGCCACCGAGCGCCAGAAGTGTCGCGCCATGTGGCTCGTCAGGTCGCCGACCGACGCCTGGGAGAACTCGCCGTCGAAGCGAAAGAGCGGGCGGCCGCTGACGTCGACGACGACGCTCGCGACGGCCTCGTCGAGTGGAATCCGGCGGTCGGCGAAGCGGACGATTCCCGTACGGTCGCCGAGCGCCTCGTCTATCGCGGCGCCGAGGCAGAGGCCGACGTCCTCGACGGTGTGGTGGTCGTCGACGTGGAGGTCACCATCGCACACGACCGAGAGGTCGAACAGACCGTGGGTCGCGACTGCGGAGAGCATGTGGTCGAAGAAGCCGATGCCCGTCTCGACCTCGGCCTCGCCCGCGCCGTCTATCGCGAACGAACACTCGATCGTCGTCTCGGCCGTCTCCCGCGAGACCGTCGCGGATCGATCGCTCATGCCCGAGACACGGGCCCGCTCGTACAAGGCGATTCCGTTCGCGCCACCTCCCGCCCGCTCGCCCGGCCGCCCGGAGACGACGCGGCTGGAGCGAGCCGGGCGCGATCGCGAGAGCGTGTGGAGCGCGCGATACTCGGGGTTGACCGGCAGAGGGTGGCACAAAATCCGTTTTGAAAGGTCTCGTCGGTTCTAAAGGCGTTAAAAAATATAGTAACGGACGGATAAAACGGTGAAGCTTCGCGAAACCACCCCAATATTGGTCGGTCTATATGACGGTACAGCACACGTGGTTCTCACGAGCACTGATCACAATGCCGTCGAAGTCCTCCCACCTCGTCCCTGGCACGCTGGTCCGGATCGGTCGCGAACTCGATGCCGTGCTGTCGCCGATCGTTCGCACCGTCAAATCACCCCTGCAGGCTCTCTCGTTCTGGGGTGCGATCGGACTCCCCTTCGCCCAGATCGGCCTGCTGGCCAACGGGCTCGAGACCGCCTCCGCGACGCTCACGTTCGTCGGGCTCCTCGCGCTCAACGTCGCCGCCCTGTACGTCGGCCACGGCCACAAACAGCGGTGACGCCGGGGACGTGCGGGTTTCGTACCACGAGGCCGCGCTCGTCTGGGCCCCACACCTCACTCGGGAGGCGTTCCCCCTCACTCGTCGGTGTTCGTCGGTTCTCGGGCGCTATCTCCAGATTCGGCGCCAGAGCGCCGTCACCAACTTCGGTGCTCGAGTCGTGTCGACGCCTAATTTTCGTCACCAGCCTCGGTAGTCGACTTTCGGCTCCACCCGAGCGTCACGCGACACTCGGCCACCAGCCAGCGCCACTCGTCTACGGGGTCACACGTCTACGTACTCGTACGCCTCGGTGAGCGAGAACCGCCCCTCGTAGAGTGCGCTGCCGACGACCGCAGCGGCCGCACCGGCCTCCCGGAGCGTCCCGACGTCGTCGAGGGTCGCGACGCCACCGCTGGCGATCACCGGCAGGTCCGTCGTCGCGACGAGTTCGCGGACGGGCGCCGCGGCGATGCCGTCGAGTCGGCCCTCGACGTCGACGTTCGTAAAGAGGATCGCGGCGGCACCCAGTTCAGCGTAGCGCTCGGCCGCTGCGGTCGGAGTCAGGCCCGTCCCCTCGGTCCAGCCTTCGACGACGACTTCGCCGTCCTTCGCGTCGAGGCTCACCACGACCGAGTCGGGGTGCGTCTCGCTGATCTCGCGGACGATATCGGGGTTCTCGACGGCAGCCGTTCCGAGGATGACCCGGTCGACACCGCGGTCGAGTAGTGAGATGGCTTCCGCTGCGGTGCGGATACCGCCGCCGAGCTGGACGGGGACGGAGACGGCGTCGACGAGCGTCTCGATGGTCTCGGCGTTCGCCCGTTCGCCCTCGAAGGCACCGTCCAGGTCGACGAGGTGCAGCGACCGGGCGCCCGCGTCGATCCAGCGTTCGGCCGCCTCGACGGGGTCGCCGTAGCGCTTCCCTGTGCCGCGCTCGCCCTGGACGAGTTGCACGACCTCGCCGTCCTGTATATCGACCGCGGGGATCACCTCGAACGTGGAGAAACTGTCCATACGTACGGAGGCGAGCGGCGCCGAAGTAAGGGTGCTGGTCCGCGATCGGCGGATCGCCGCAGTCACGCACCTGACGGACCACGGCCGTCCATCGTCCGCGGACTGTGATGGGCCCTGGTTTGCAGACGGTGGCGGCACCCGATCCCCGGACGGTGGTGGTAGACGCCCGACCGCTCGCCGCACAGCCCGTCGATCCGTCGCCCCTGTCGCCGGCGATGCTCGTCGTCGTCGCGATCGTCGTGGTCGCAGTCGTCCTTTTCGTCACCCAGCCGGTGCCACTCGACGTCACCGCACTCGGCGTGATCGTCGCCCCCGACGGCGATCTCGTCGGAGAGACGCTCGAATCGACGAGTTTCCGACAGCGGTACGGTGCGACGGTGCTCGCTCTGCGACTCGGGCCGGACGTGTTCAACACGCGGATTGACCTGCGCCCGCTTCGCGGTGGCGACACCCTGCTCGTCCAGGCGAGTTACGACGCGCTCGATCGCCTCGGACGGAACCGAAACGTCATCGTCGCCCAGGAGTTCACCCGGTCGACCTACCGGCGTGAGAAGCTCCCCCTCGCGCTCGGAATCGTCGCCGGCGTCGTCGGACTCGCAGCTCTCGACGTCCAGCCGATCCTCGTGACGGCGATCGCCGGTGCCGGCGCGATGGTCGCCGCCGGCATCCTCGAGCCCCGCGAACTCTGGGACGGCGTCGACTGGAGCGTGATCGTCCTGCTCGCGGGGCTCATCCCGCTCGGTATCGCGCTGGAGGTGACCGGCGCCGCGGCCTTTCTGGCCGGGTACGCGGTGGCCGCCGTCGGCGATTTGCACGTCGTCCTCGTCCTCGGCCTGCTGTATCTCTGTACGGCGTTGCTGACGGAACTGCGCTCGAACAACGCGAGTGCCGTCCTCATGATCCCGATCGGGTTCGACGTGGCCGTTCGCCTGGGTGCGGATCCCTACGACTTCGACCTCGCGGTCGTCTTCGCCTGCTCGACGCCACTTCTCTCGCCCGTCGGCTACCAGACGAACCTGATGGTCTACGGTCCCGGCGGCTATCGATTTGGCGACTTCGCACGGGTTGGCGCCCCGCTGCAGGTGGTGCTCGCCGTCGTGACGACGCTCGGAATCGTGGTGATCTGGGACGTGTAACCGCGACGGGCCGAGCGCCTCGCCGCGATTATCGGCCGGGCTGGGGACGACAGGTAGCGGCCAGACTGCTGACGACGAGGAGCGGACGCCTGTGGAAAAGGCAATACCTACATCAGGGCGGACGGCATTTCCCGGTAGTATGGTAGAGACGGTGGTGATCGTCGGTGTGATCGCCTCGCTCTTCGTCGGGTTCAACATCGGTGGCTCCTCGACCGGAATCGCGTGGGGGCCAGCGGTCGGCGCCGGGTTGTTGAAGAAGACGACGGCGGCGGCACTGATGACGGTCTTCGTCTTCCTCGGGGGGTGGACCGTCGGTCGGGAGGTGATGGACACGCTCTCCGGGGGCATCGTCACTGGTGAACTCTCGCTCACGGCGGGCGTCGCCGTCCTCTTCTTCATCGGTCTCGGCATCCTCGTCGCGAACGTCTTCGGCGTCCCGGTGCCGACGTCGATGACGACGGTAGGGGCGATCGCCGGGCTCGGACTGGCGACGGGAACGCTAAACTACGAGACGATCGCCTGGATCCTCTCGTGGTGGATCGTCACGCCGATCATCGGCTTCTGGGTCGGCGCGGTGATGGGCCGGTACGTCTACCCCGAGTTGAACCGACGGGTGGGCATCGAGAATTCGCCGGGACCGCTGCTCACGTTCGACCGACGCGACGGCGGGGTACCGACGCCGGCGCTCGGACCGAACACGACGCAACGCGAGTTCGTCAGCACGGTCGTCGTCTTCGTCGTCGGCTGTTATATGGCCTTCAGCGCGGGCGCCAGCAACGTGCCAAACGCCGTCGCTCCGCTCGTCGCGTCCGACGCCCTGCCGGAGAACCAGGCGATCCTGATCGCGACGCTGGCGATCGGGCTGGGTGGCTTTACGATCGCCCGCCGAACGATGGAGTCCGTGGGGGGCGAGCTGAGCGACATTCCCCTGCTCGCAGCGCTGATCGTCATGGTCACGGCCTCGACGATCACGACCGTCCTCTCGTCGATGGGCATCCCGATCAGCCTCGTGATGGGGTCGGTCATGACGATCGTCGGGCTCGGCTGGGGCCGGGCGACCCGACCGGTTACCGTCCGCGAGGCGGTCGCAGGCGGGGCAGGAGAGGCGGAGATCGCGATGGGAGCGCTCACCGCCGAGGAGACGGCGGGCGCCGAACCGCGCCCGATCGGCGAAGCCGAGCGGAGCGAGGTGCTAGACGCGCGCGACCTGTTCAACCCGGGCGCCATCATCAAGTACATCTCGATGTGGATAATCGGACCGACGATGTCGACCGCTCTGGCCTACGGCTTCTTCGTACTCGCCCCCGGCGTCGCGTGAGCCGATCACGCGACAGTGGCACCGTCCGATCCGGAACGCGGCAGGTCTGACCCCCGCACTTATTGATCGGCTCGACGTTGTGTCTCGCATGAGTGGTCGCGTCCTCGTCCCGATGGACGACTCCGAGATGGCCGAGCGAGCCCTCGAGTACGCGCTCGACACGCATCCCGACGCCGACGTGACCGTCCTCACGGTCGTCGGCGTGCCATCGATGCTGATGGGCGACGCAGTCAGTCTCGCACTGGAAACCGATCTTGACGAAGCGTCGCGGGAACACGCCGACCCCGTACTCGAGCGCGCCCGCACCATCGCGGCCGAACACGACCGAGAGATCGACACCGTCGTCGGCCTGGGCCATCCGGCGCGAGTCATCGTTCGCGACGCGGACGACTACGACGTCATCGTGATGGGCAGCCACGGCGAACACAGCGCGGACGTCACACGGCGATTTCTGGTCGGCAGCGTCGCGAAAGAAGTGTTCCGCCGGTCGCCCGTCCCCGTCACGTCGGTCCGGTGATCGAACCGATCCGGTGAGGGTGTGGACGCGATTCCGACGCGCGAACGACGAGCGTCGATTCGATCGACTGACCGAACGAGTTACTCCTGCGCCTCGTCGTTCTCGGCGGTCTCTTCGATCAGTTCCTCGACTTCGTCTTCACGTGGTCGGCGGTCGACACGCTCCTCGACCGACTCGACCTGCTTCTGTACCTCCTCGATCTGCTCGCCGACGGCCTCTTCGATGGTGTCCGGAACCGTCTCCTCGACGGTTTCGGCGACCGTCTCACCGACCGTCTCTTCGACGGTCTCCCCGACCGTTTCCTCGACCGTCTCACCGACTTTCTGCTCGACGGTTTCACCAACCGTTTCTTCGACCGTCTCGCCAACCTTCTCGTCCATCGTCTTCTCCACTGTCTCCTCCACAGTTTCGCCGACTTTCTGTTCGACCGTTTCGCCGACAGTCTCTTCGACCGTTTCGCCGACCTTCTCGTCGACAGTCTTCTCGACCGTCTCCTCGACGGTTTTTCCCACCGTCTCGTCCATCGTCGCACCGACCTCCTTCTCGACGGACTCGCGGACGGCGGTCGTCATCCAGTCGGGATCGAATCGGGACATCTTCCAGACGACGTGGACGACGTACGAGGCGAAGACGCCGACCCCGAACGCGAGGCCGACGTTCGTATCACCGGTGGCGATCAGCCCGATCGAGAGGACGATCAAGGCGCCGTAGGTCAGATCGACGATCGCATCAATGCGGACCGGGTTCATGGCTACGACCTTGCGTCGTACCCCGGTAAAACCTCTGGATTGGCGATCGTCGGCGAACGATGCGGGCGATCGTCGTGTCGGCGAAGGCGAGCAATTCCCCAGGGTCGTCGCCCCCGGTCAGTGCAGATGGACGTTCTTTTGAGAGCGGACGGTGTGGGTGGAGATAGATACCGTGTTGGAACCGCTCCTCGTCGTCGGATTGGGCGTCGCCGTCTTCGTCGGGTACAACATCGGCGGCGCCACGACCGGCCCGGCCTTCGGCCCGGCCGTCGGCGCGAACGTGATCTCGAAGGTGATGGCCGCCGGCCTCATGGCCGTGTTCTTCTTCCTCGGCGCTATCACGATCGGCCCCCAGGTCGTCACGACCCTCGGGGAGGAACTGGTCACGAACACCGGGATCTTCACGATGCGGGCGAACGTCGCCGTCCTCTTCTTCATCGGCGGGGCCCTGTTCGTCGGCAACTACGCCGGCGTCCCGGCCTCGACGTCGATGACCGCCGTCGGCGCCATCGCCGCGCTTGGGTTCGCGACGGACGCGGTGAACTGGGTCGTCCTCGGCGAGATCGTCAGCTGGTGGATCGTCGCCCCGATCCTCGGCTTCTGGGTCTCCGGCGTCATCGGGCGGTACTTCTACCCGCGGATCAACGCCTGGATCGCGATCGAGGGTAGTGACGACGAAGACGAGCTCATGGTGCAGATCGCGTGGCACGGGATCGTCCCCCGAATCCAGTTCGGACCGACGGCCGATCGGCGCGAGAAGACGGGCGCGCTGGTCGTCGTCGCTATCGGCTGTCTGATGGCCTTCTCCTCGGGGACGAGCAACATCGCGAACGCGATCGCCCCCATCTACGGGACCGGCGAGGTCGAGATGATCCCGCTGATCCTGCTCGGTTCCGTCGCGGTCGCCGTCGGCTGTTTCACCATCGCCCGCCGCACGCTCGACACGCTGGGCAACGACATCACGAATCTGCCGCTGACCGCAGCGATCGTCGTCGCCGTCGTGAGTTCCTCCATCGTCATCGTCCTCTCCTCGCTCGGCGTCCCCGCGAGTTTCGTCGTCATCGCCACGATGAGCATCATCGGCCTCGGCTGGGGTCGCGCCACCCGGACGACGCGACTGTCCGAGGCCGCGCGCGGAGAGGAGACGCACGTCTCCGTCGGCGCACTGGCAGCGGAGAAGGCGGGCGAGGCGCCGCCGGAGATCGGCGAGGAGGAACCCACCGACATCCCCCGTGCCTCGGACCTGTTCGACCCTGGGACGACCGCCCGCGTGATCATCATGCAGAACGTCGTCCCGGCCATCTCGACCATCGGCGCCTACCTCACATTCCGGTTCGTGCCGCTCTTCGGGTTCTAGCCGACGTCAGCGTGGGCAGCAATCGATCGGGGCCGTCCCCGCAATCGCCGGGCAGCGCGTGACGGGCTACCCTCGATTCTGCGGGAAACGGGCGTCACGCCGTCGATTCTCGAGATATCCTACGTGATTTACGATGCAAGTCGCAACAGCAAGGTATTACAGGGCGGGTGCCGAATCCTCCGCTGATGCCCACGGTAGAATACTTAAACTACGAAGTGCTGGACGATCACGGCTGGGAGATGGACGACGACGACCTCTTCGACCAGGCCGCCGACGCCGGCCTCGACGACGAGGACTACGGCACACTGGAGGTCAACGAGGGCGAGTACATCCTCGAAGCCGCCGAAGCTCAGGGCTACGACTGGCCCTTCTCCTGTCGCGCCGGCGCCTGCGCGAACTGCGCGGCCATCCTCAAAGAGGGCGAACTCGAGATGGACATGCAACAGATCCTCTCCGACGAGGAGGTCGAAGAGAAGAACGTCCGTCTCACCTGCATCGGGCACGCCCTCACCGACGAGGTCAGGATCGTCTACAACGCGAAGCACCTGGACTACCTGCAAAACCGCGTCATCTGAGCGACTCTCGTCTGTTCAGCGGCTCCGTTCTATTCGATAGTCGTGCGGATTCTCCCTCGTATCAGCGGTGGCGATTCACACGATCGAAGCGACCAGTGTGCCAGTTCAGATAGAAAAACGGCGCGACGGATACCGACGAATACGATTCTGGTCACCACCTGGCGTTCACCTGAACGATTCGTGAGAGCCTGGATTTTCAGAGCCGAGACTGTAGTACGGCGTTCCGTCACGGGCAAAGCACCTAACATCGTCCGCTACGTTACCCGTGTCAGAGAACAGCAATGGACGAACGCCAAGGGTTCGAAATACCCCTGTCTGACGACGAGTGTGCACACCTCGACGACGTACTCGAGCGGAGTGCGAGGAATACGGGTTCGACGGCGACCACTGGAGCGCAGAGTGGGTCGCCGCCTACGTTGACCGGCGGTTCGACGCGTCGATCACGCTGTCGACGGCTCGGAAGTATCTGTACTCGACGGTGACGGGGAATTCCAACGGATCCGACGCGTACACGAGTCTCTTCGAGAGTCTCTCTGATGGTCTGCTCGTAACGGACGTCCGGAGCGGCGAAGTTCTCGACGTCAACCCGGCGTGTCTGGAGTTACTCGGATACGCTCGAGACGCACTACTGGGCTCTAAGATCGATCGGATCGTCGCAGGGGATTCAGCGGGTACGCTCGCCAGGGCGAGAGACCGTCGCAGGGTCGGGGACTCGGACTCGATACAGTGTAAGTGTAAACTGCGACGGGCAGACGGAACGTCGCTCCCGGCTGATCTCCAACTCACAACAGTGACTGTCGACGGAACAGAGAGCGGATTGTACCGCGTCCGCGACATCAGCGAACAGGAAGAGCGAACGCTGCGCCGGGAGTGGAACCTGATCACCACCCTCTTCGAAGCGTTTCCGGAACCGGTCGTCCACGTCGAGTTCGTCGACGAGCGGCCGATCGTCCTCGCGGTCAACGAGGCATTCTCGGAGACGTTCGGGTTCGAGGAAGCGGCGATCGTAAACGAGAACCTGAACGAAGCCATCGTACCCGGCTACGAACCCGATCTCGGTCCGATCGACGACCGTGAACGACGGCGCCCGGTGGAAAAAGAAGTCAAGCGAGTCACGGACGAGGGGGAACGTGACTTCCTGTTTCGGTCGTTACCGCTGCACGATCAACAGGACGCAGAGAGGGTCGAATCTATCGGCGTCTACGTGGATATTACGGAGCGCCAGGAGACCCAGCGAAAACTAGAGGAGGTGAACACGCGCCTTCAGCTCGCCCTCGAGGCGACCGATACCGGCGTCTGGGAGTGGAATGCCGACACCGCCGAGGTCGTCTGGGACGACGCGTCCGAGCGGTTGTACGGCTTCGAACCCGGCGAGTTTTCGAATTCCTGTGAAACGTTCCTGGATCGCGTTCACCCGACGGATCGACCGACCGTCGAAGCGGCGATGGCATCGGCAAGCGACGGGGAGGAGACGATCGACGTCGACTTCCGCGTGCAATCGATCGACGGCCCGCTTCGGTGGATCCGCGCCCGCGGCGTCAGCACCGGGGACGACCGGGCACGAGTGCTCGGTATCCAGACGGACGTCACGGATCGAAAGCGACACGAACGGGAACTCGAACGGGAACGTGCGCTCAACCGCGGTGTCCAGAAGGCCCTGATCACGTCCCACCGGCGTTCAGAATTGGAACGGGCGATCGTCGAACAGCTCCTACAGCAGGGGTACGGATTAGCCTGGATCGCCGAGCGGGTCGAAGATCGGCTCGAACCGCGTATCGCCAGCGGCGACGAGGGACTCCTCGATCGGTTCGACCGCTCGGTGTCCGCCGACGGGCTCCAACGCGAGCCGTGTCTGGACGCGAGCCGGAGCGGTGAGGCGACGTTCATCCAGGACGTATCGGCGCTCCCGGACCGAGCGTGGTCCGCGGCAGCCGAGGAGGCCGGGTTCCGAAGTTGCGCAGGGATTCCCCTGACGTACAACGACGTCGCCTACGGGATGCTCGGCGTCTACCACGACCGGGCCGGCTGGTTCACGGAGAACGAGCGGCGACTGCTCGGCGATCTGGCCGACAACGTCGCGTTCGCCGTCCACAGTCTCGAGACCGAGCGGGCGCTCGCCTCGGACCACACCGAGGAGGTCTCACTCACGGTGAATTCCGACGCGTACTATCTCGTCTCGGTGGCCCGGAACGGCGGCTTCGAGGCCTGCGATCGCGTCCGCGTTCGCGGAACGATCCAGCGAGGAACCGCGTCCGTCCTCCAGTACCTCACCGTCGAGGGCGGATCGAACGGGGCCGTTCGGGACGCGCTCGCCGAGCACCCGCACGTGAGCGACGTCAGCGTCGTCGACCCCGACGAGCCGAGCCGATTCCAGGTGGTCGTCGGGGAGAGCGTTCCGGAGGCCGTCCTGGCGTCGCGCGGCGCGACCGTTCACTCGACGGTTATCGACCCGGACGGCGCGACGATAACGCTCGAAGCGCCGGCGAAGAAAGCCGTTCGAACGATCGTCGAGGCGATCGAAGACCGGTTCGAGAACGTGTCCGTCCGCTCGGTCGGAACGACCGCGGCCGCGGACGCTGCGACGTGGGCTGAGGCGCTGACGGAGAAACAGGCGACGGCGCTGAAGGCCGCCTATCATCGCGGCTACTTCGAGCAGCCGCGACGGAGTTCGGCCACCGAAGTCGGCGAATCACTCGGGATCAGCCACTCGACGTTTCTCCAGCATCTCCGGGCCGCCCAGCGGAAGACGTTCGAACGACGCTTCGAGAGATAGCGGCGAACGCTCCCGGCGAGGCGATCGGGACGTCGCGAACGGGAACGTGGATCTGACGCCCTAATCGTCCGCGGGGGTCGAGGGGCCCTCGTCCTCCCAGCGCCTGTTCTGGGCGTCGGAGAGGTACCCCTGGATGCGGTCGACGTTCTCCTGCGGGACCGGTGACGTCAAGTAGCTGACGACGACGAACACGATGGTGTTGGCAAGCAACGCGTAGAAGCCGGAGAAGATCCCGACGTCGAGTGGTGCTGGGATCGCGACCCGTTCGAGCAACAGCAAGCTCACCAGCGTCACGCCGGTGACGAGGCCGGCGATCGCGCCGGCGGCGGAGGCGCGCTTCCAGATGAGGGCGCCGACGACGATGGGAGCGAGCTGGGCCGTTCCCTCGAGCGCGAAGGTCAGGAGCCAGAACAGGATGGCGAACTCCTGGATGGCGATGACGTAGGCGATGATCGCGATGATCGGGACGAGGAGCTTCGCGAACCGCGTCTCCCTCCGTTCGTCGATCTCGCCGTCGGCGACGAACTCTTCGTACCAGTCTCGCGTCAAGAGGACGGAGACGGCGTGTAGTTGCGAGTCCTTGGTGCTCATCGCGGCGGCGATCGCACCCGCGACGGCGATCGACGCGAACCAGGCTGGTGCGAACTCGAACAGCATCTCCGGAACGATGTTGTCGGGGTTCGATATCTCGGGGAAGTAGATCAGTCCGCCGAGGGCGATGAACGGCACCGCCAGGTAGAACACGAACAGGTAGATCGACGCGCTAACGCCCGACCACTTGATGGTGGCCGGCGAGCCGCCGCCGAAGTACCGTAAAAACATCTGCGGGAGCATCATCTGGCCGAGCACGGCGACGATAAACCACGTGAACGTGTAGGTCGGCGTCCACACGCCCCCGGGCCCGGGAAGGACGAAGTGAGCCTGGAACTCCGCGCTCAGCTGGGCGAAGAGATCGGTTGGCCCCTGAAAGGCGGTCGCGAGGATAACGATTGCAGAGAGCCACATGGCGACGATCATGAAGACACCCTGTACGATGTCGGTCCACGCCAGTGCACGAAGCCCGCCGAGCCAGACGTAGACGACGCCGACTGCGAGCAGAATGGCGGCACCGACTTCGGAGCTGACGAGCCCCTCCGTCGCGACTTCGAAGATGATCCCCGCACCCTGTAGCTGTATCGCGACGTACGGGAACGAAAAGAGGATGAGGACCAGGCTCGCGAGCAGTGCGAGCGGTTTCGAGTCGTAGAAGTCCTCGAGGAAGTCAGACGGTGAGATGTAGCCATACTTGGCGCCGACGATCCACATTCTGGAGCCGACGATCCAGAACACGATCCCGGCGAAGAAGAGCTGTAACGTCAACCCGACCATCGCCGGGAGGCCCGTCATATACGTGATCCCGCCCGCGCCCAGGAACGCGAATGCGGAGAAGATGGTCGCCGCGACGGTGAAGGTTAGCGCCGTGATCCCGAGGCTCCGATCGGCTGCCATCCAGTCTTCGATCTCAAGCTTCCCTACCCGCCATCCTTGGTACCCGATCGCCAGGACGACGAGAAGGTACAACCCGATGGTTACCAGTGCGACGAGCGCCTGTACCGACACCATCACTCGTCACCCCCGGCCGTCCGGTCGGCAGTCGGAGGCGTCACGTCGGATCGATCGGTGTCGTTGAATCCAACGACGCCCGTTTCGTCGCGCAATTCCGGCGGGACCTGATCCATCGAGATCCCCCACGCATCGACTTTGGCGGCCCACAGGAGTACGACGCCCATTACCGACCCCCAGAATAGCGTCCACAGATACAGTGGCGCCCACCCTGCGACGAGGGACGCGGAATCTGCGACGCTGATCAGCGGCGGTGCCAGCGCGGCGTGAGCAACCACCAAGAGTGCGACCGCCAGTTTCCCTTCCCATTTTCGTGGTATGATTGCGCGTACCATAGTACGGCGGATCAGAAACAGTCACTGTAGTTATTGATGATGCCATCACTTGTAGGTACACGGCGGCAAATCCGTCGAACAGCCGTCTCGGTTCCTCGTCCATCTCTGGAAGGGGCTGAGTTCTTCCACGGCGACCATCGTGGGCGCCTTCCCGAATGTTTGTCACGGCTTAGCGCCGTCGTCGGTCCCTGGTAGAACGATCGAATCGGCCACAGTCATCGTCGCATCACTTCCGGCGGAGCTAGGGCCGGTGGAACCGGGCATCCCGTCCGCTCCCGTGGAACGGCCGACGCACGTCGGCCGGGTGCGACATATGAAGCGGATCGATTTATGGGTCTCACGTCTCGACCGTGGGGTGAGATGTCACTCTCATCCTGGCGGGACCGATTTCCAGCGATCGCCGACGAAGGGTGGACACACCTGCGAAACTGCTCCGTGGGACCGGTCCCGCGAAGCGGGTTGGCGGCACACGAAGCGTACCAGCGAGCCTGGATCGAGCGGGCACGACCGTGGGACGACTGGCTGGAAGCGGTCGACAGAGCCAAGGCTGCGTTCGCTGCCCTGATAAACGCCGACCCCCACGAAATCGCCACGTTCTCGAGTGCGACGAGCGCCATCGCACAGGTAGCCAGCGCGTTCGACTACGAGGCCAGAAACGAGATCGTCACCTCGACGCTCGACTTTCCCACCGTCCCGCAATTTTGGCACGCACAGCGAACTCGCGGTGCGACGGTGCGATTCGCGGAGCCAGGGAACCGGCGGTACGTCCCGGCAGCGTCGTATGCCGAGCAGATACGCGACGAGACGCTCATGGTCTGTACGGCTCACGCCTCATCGTTCACCGGCGGTCTCATCGACGTCGACGCCGTCGCCGACGCCGTCCACGATCGCGGGGGCTACCTGTTCCTCGACGCGTACCAGACGGCCGGCCACGTCCCTATCGACGTCGAAAGACAGGATATCGACATGCTGACCACAGGAACACTGAAGTTCTTGCTCGGCGGACCGGGAATCGCGTTCCTCTACGTCGACGACGACGTGGCGAACGAGCTAGAACCGACGAATCGCGGCTGGTTCGGCGTCGCGAATCCGTTCGAATTCAACATTCACGACCCAGCGTACGCGCCTGGAACCCGCCGGTTCGAACTCGGAACGCCGCCCGTCCCGAACGCGTACATGGCGACGGCGGGCCTCGAAGTGATCGGGGACGTCGGCGTCGAAACCATTCGAGAACGGGTCGTCGAACACACCGGCCGAACGATCGAGGCAGCGAACCGAGACGGGTTCTCCGTCGCCACTCCACACGCGGTCGACCATCGTGGCGGCGTCGTCAACGTCCAGGTGCAAGATCCGGAAGCAGTGACGAACGCGCTCCACGACCGGAAGTTCAACGTCAGCAGCCGCGGCGGTGGGATCCGCATCGCGCCGCACTTCTTTACGCTCGAAGAAGAGATCGACGCCGTCGTGGACGCGATCGCCGACGTCGCGACGCCGCGGTCGACGTAGCGACGACCGCCACAGCCGCCCGGTTGGTGTCGTCCGTGACGACCGCGGAAGCCGATCAGGTCGAAAGCGACGCCCAAACGCGATGGGCGAGACAACGCTCACTCTATCAACAGGTTCCGGAACTGGGTGACGGTTGCCGCCGACTCGGGTGGTACCAACGTCGTCGAACTGGACTCTTCGACGATCGCCGGTCCGTCGATAGTGTCGCCGGTCGGAACGGCTGGTCGGGCGTAGATATCGGTCTCGACGAAGCCGCGGTCGGCGAAGTAGACGTTCCGGGTTCCACGGCGGGGGTCGCCGTCGGCCGGGTCAACCCGGTAGTCCGGCGTCGGCGATTCGACGACTCCGGAGACCCGGAGGATGACGACTTCGATCGGTTCGTCCGGCCGCGCGTGGCCGTACAGTCGTCGATGTTTCTCGTGGAACCGCTCCCTGGCGGAGGCCATCATCTCCCCGTCGATCGGCGCGTCCGCCGGTTCCGGAAGCGAAACCGTGAGTTCGTACGACTGCCCGCGATATCGCATGTCGAGCGCCCGATCGAGGACCACGTCGTCCAGTTGGAACCCTTGCTCGGAGAGCTGGTCGGAAACGTCGGTGACGAGTTCGTCGAACTGATCGGTCAGCACCTCGTGGTCGACATCGGCCGCCCGGTAGGAGTGAGACTCGTCGACGCGAACGTCGGCGACGAGCAGGCCGCTCGCGGAGAACACGCCGGGCGTGTTCGGGACCAAGACGCCATCCATATCCAGTCGGTCGGCGACGGGGACGGCGTGTAATGGGCCCGCGCCTCCGAACGCGACCAAAGCGTAGGAAGCAGGATCCTCACCCCGTTCGACGGTAACGCGCCGAATTTCTCGCGTCAAACTGGCGTTCGATACGTCGACGACGCTCTGTGCTGCTTCCTCGACCGACTGTCCCAGCGGTTCGGCGATTCGGTCCCTGAACAGTTCGCGCGTGCGGTCACGCACCAGTTCGACGTCGCCCCCGAGGACCGCGTCCGGATCGAGCCGACCGAGGAGGAGGTTCGCGTCCGTCAGCGTCGGCTGCGTGCCACCGTGCCCGTAACAGATCGGCCCCGGGCGGGCACCAGCACTCTCTGGACCAACGCGAAGCGCGCCCCCGTCGTCGATCCAGGTGACGCTGCCACCACCAGCGCCGACCGTATTCAGGTCGATCATCGGCGTCTTGATCGGCAGGTCGTTTATCGTTCCTTCCGTGGTCCGGATCAGTTCACCGTCGCGGACGATACTCACGTCGGTGCTGGTCCCGCCCATGTCCATTCCGATCGCGTTGGAATAGGCCTCGCGTTCGCTCGCGTACCGGGTCGCAACAGCGCCGGCTGCCGGTCCAGAGAGGACAGTCCTGATCGCGTTCTCCGTCGCTTGCCCGGCGCGGAGCACGCCCCCACCGATGTGCATGATATTCAGGGGAACGTCGATCCCCACGCTCGCCAGATCCGTCTCCAGGTTCTCGATGTACTCGCGGATCTCCACCTTGACCGCTTCGTTCAAGATCGTGGTTATCGTCCGTTCGTACTCGCGGATTTCCGGGTACACCTCCGAAGAGAGCGTATAAGCGGTTCCATCCGTGCGCTCCTCGATGAGAGAACCGACGCGTCGTTCGTGACTCTCGTCGAGATACGAGTACAGGAACGAGACGACTATCGACTCGACGCCCTCGTCCGCGAGGGCGTCGATAGCCGCGCTAGCGGCACTCTCGTCGAGCGGTTCGATCTCGTTACCGACGTGATTCAGACGACCGGGAACGCCCTTTCTGAGGTGGCGGGGGACGAGCGCGGGCGGTTTGTCGGTGAACAGGTCGTACAGATCTGGCCTGGTCTGGTCACCGATCTCGACGACGTCCCGGAGTCCGGCGTTCGTCACGAGGCCGATCTTCGGGAGGTCGTCCTCCAGTACTGCGTTCGTCCCGACGGTCGTCCCGTGGCTGAGAAACGTGACCGCGTCCGCCCGTTCGCCCCGCTCCGAAAGGACGCGTTCGATGCCGTCCAGGACGCCCTCCTCGAACGCCGCCGGCGTCGACGGCGTTTTCGTCGTGTAGATCCGTTCTGCAGCCTCGTCGTACAGGACGATATCCGTGAACGTCCCGCCGATGTCTACCCCGAGCCAGATGCTCACGAACCGTCACCCCCGGCGGAGTGGCCTCGTCCGGAAGCAGGGCCCGTCCCGACGGTCGACGAATCGTCCGACGTCGAGGTACTATCCACCGACGATTCGTCCACCGTTGCGACACTGTTCACTGCCGAATCGTCTGTTCTCGACTGCTCGCCAGCTCGACGAGTTCGCCGAAGGCGATCGGTTTCGTCGCGATCCACGGTCCGGTCCTCAGGGTCGACGGCGACCCCGTAAACATCCTGGGCCTTCGTTTCGGAAATCTTTCCGTCGATCACGTCACGGAGGACACGTTCCGGATCGCGTTCCAGGGGATCGCCGTAACCGCCCCCGCCCGGTGTCTGCACGCTCACGACCTGTCCCGGATTCAGCCGCGTCGTCGATTTCGAACCGACATCCCGTTCGTTGTCCGTCTCTGGATCGACGACGTACCTGGCCGTCGCGCCGGACCGGCCGCCGAACAGCCCCCACGGCGGGAATTTCGAGCGATCGGATAACACGGTGACCGACGCGTCGTGGTCGTAGAACTCCATATCGCGTCTGACGCCGAGTCCACCACGAAACCGACCTGCACCCTCCGAATCCTGCCGAAGCGCGTACTTGCGTACGTACAGCGGAATCTCCCCTTCGATCTCTTCGATGGGACTGTTGGCCGTGTTCTGGAGATGGGGCTGCACGGCATCCATGCCGTCCTTGGTCGGTCGCCCACCGTAGCCGCCGGCGAACGTCTCGTAGTAGACGTATTCGTCGTCGTCGCGTGGGTCCGTGCCGCCGTAGGCCACGTTGACCACGGTCCCCTTCGTGGCCGCGATGACGCGGTCGGGGATCGCTTCGGCGAGGCTCTTGATCACAAGATCGGGGACCCGTCCGGCGATCTCGCCGGTGGCGGCGATCGGCGCGTTCTCGTCTGGGTTTACCATCGTTCCCTCCGGCGTGACGAGGTCGAACGGCCGGTAGAACCCCTCGTTCTGGGGAAGATCTTCGACGAAGAGGCTCCGAATCGCCATCATCACGGCCGCGAATATCGTCGACGGATTGGAGTTAAGCGGCCCCTCGTTCTGGTCTCCCGTTCCAGTAAAGTCGAAGGAGATCTCGTCGCCCTCGACGACCGTCGCCAACCGGACGGGGATGGGTTCGTCGGCGATACCGTCGCCGTCGAGCCGATCCACCGCAGTGTAGCGGCCGTCCGGGAGCCGCTCGATCTCCGTTCGAACGCGGCGTTCGGTGTAGTCTAGCAGCGCGTCGACGTGTTCGGAGATGGACCGGTCGTCGTACGTTTCGCGGAGTTCCTCGTACCGTCTCGCACCGATTCGGTTCGCGCCTAGTTGTGCCTGGTAGTCGCCGACGCGCATCTCGGACCCGCGAACGTTACGGGTGAGAAAGCGGAGGATCTCGTCGTCGTACTCCCAGTCACTGACGGCCCTGATTCCGGGAATGATCACACCTTCCCCGTACAGGCTCGTGCTATCTGCGGGGATTCCCCCCGGTACTTCGCCGCCGATATCGACGTGGTGGGCGTCGTTTCCAACGAACCCGATCAACTCGTCGCCGCTAAACACGGGCGAAATGAGCATGATGTCTGGCAGGTGGACCGCGCCACCCTGCGACGGGTCGTTCAGGAGAAACCCATCACCTGGCGCAATATCACTTCCTCGGTCCTCGACGATCGCAGGCGTGGCGTATCGAAGCGCCGCGACCTGGGAGGGCGCCGCGGTGAACTGTCCGATGTGACGGCACTCGGCGTCGAAGAGGGCACAGGAGTAGTCCTGTCGAATCTTGATATTCGTCGAATAGGCGGTCCGCTCGAGGGTGACCCCCATCTCCTCGACGATACCCTGCAATTGATGTCTGAATATTTCTAGTTTGTCACCAGATACCATAGACACTCGTTCGTGTAGAGGGCCCGACGAGACGGCAATAATACTGACGCCAACACTTGAAGGTACCTGGGAGACGCCTCGAACCGCAAATCTGTGGCCGGTTCCGGCCAACGCTCAATCGAGACCGAGGCTCAGTTTCAGCGCATCGTCGATCTGCGTCATCGTGTCTGCGTCTAGGCTCCCCAGTACTGAGTGAATACGACGGTCGATGGAGACGTCTCGACTCTGATCGAGACGAACCGACGAGTCGTTCTCGAACGGAGAAGCGGCCGCTCTTACCAGCACCTCGAACGGATACGCGCGGTACCGTCCGGTCGCGGGCGCACCGATGGTCGTGCCCGAGTTCGCGTTCCCGACGTCGTTCTGAACGACGACCGCCGGACGAGTCGTTTTCTTCTCGTGTCCGTCAACGGGATCGAGCCTGACGATGACGACGTCGCCACGCCGAACGATCGTCTGTTCGCTCGTTCTGACAGTCCACTCCACGCCTCCCCTGTCCCGAGGGGGAGCCGCCCTCGGTCGTCGGTTTGATTGGTTTGGAACTCGCGGGCATCTACGTTCATGGCAGCGCCCACTAGTACCCACAACTAGAGAATACGTTCCCACTAGTACCCACGGTTCACGATCGGATGCTACCAGGAGAGACGGGCCGATGACGAGGCCGTATGACGATCGCGCATCGTCCAAATCGTCCAAAGCGCACCTCTGTACGAACGTATCCAGGGGACCTTCGGAGCGCCGCCGGTCACTAGCTACGAGTCTCGATCCGACGGTGCCGACACGAAATTACGGTCTTCCGCCGACGAACCGCTGCCCTTCCGTCGACTCGCGGTGGTCGCCGATTCCGGCGTTCTCCAGCCGATAGCTTCGCCACGAGACGACCGGCAAGCGTTACTGTCCAGGCGTTCCGTGGACCGCTTCACGAGGACCGCAGATCAGTTCCTGATCCCTACGCCCCGTATCCAGGTCCTGTCGTTGGGCCAAGTAGTGGTTTGTGGTATAAAGTTAGTTTGTGTTGCAAACATACTTGTGCCAGAAGATGCAATCGGGTGACATGGACACTGAAACGGTGCCCGGCATCGCTCCGGGTCAGTTCCTCGATCAGACCATCGCGTTCGCCCTCAGGAGCGCGCGGACGCTCCGACGAAACGCGGCCGTCGTCTTCTGGGCGGTTGCGTTCCCGGCGCTGTTCTACCTCATGACCGTCTACCTCTTCGTCGACACGAGCGGGCTCTCGACCGAGGCGATTGGCGTGCTGAAGGCGACGAACGCCGTCTCATACGGCGGGTTCGCTGCGCTCGTCGTGTTCTTGAACACGTTTTCGCAATCGCTCGTCGCGGATATCGAGGACGGGCGCTACGCGCAGTTTCGAGCGCTGCCGGTCTCACCGAGCGCGGACTTCGTCGGTCGATTCGCCGCCGCGTTCGTCCTCGCGCTCGGAGCCGTCGGCGCCGTCCTCGCCGTCGGCGTCGCGACCGGCGCGACATTCGAACTCCGGTCGATCGCCTCGGTTCCGATCTCCCTCCTCGCTCTGCTCGCGCTCGGGCTGTTTGCGGCCGGACTCGCGGTCCTGCTCGTCTCGATCGTCCCAGACGCGAAGTTCGCGAGCATCATCACCATCAGCCTGGTCATGCTCGCGTTCTTCCTGACGGGCTACAACGGCGTCCAGCCGGGTATGGTCGCGTCGAACCCCGCGTTCGTCAACTACGTGCCGAACGCGCTCGCCACCCGACTCGCCGTCTTCCACCTCGTCGCAATTCCCGACTGGTCGGCGACCGGGCTCGCCGCGCCCACCGCACCCACGGGACCGAAGTACGTCGGCCTGCTCGTCGGCTACGTCGGCGTCGGCCTCGTGATGGCCGTCGCAGTGACGCGCCGGTCGCTCTACCGGGGTGAGGTCAAATGAGCGCCGAGTCGCGAGTCGACGGAGGGGCGCTCGCCCTCGAAGCACGAAACCTCCGCAAGACATTCGGCGCGGACGGGGTGCTAGACGGCGTCGATCTCGACGTTCACGAGAACGAGGTCCTCCTACTGATGGGACCGAACGGCACCGGCAAGACGGTGTTGCTCTCGTGCCTGGCCGGGGGCCTCGAACCGAGCGCCGGCGAGGTGCGCGTCTTCGAGACACCCATCTCTGACGACGACGGACACGCACTCTCGTTGCTCCTGCAAAACGGGGCGAGCGTCGACACGCTCTCCGGCCGGGAAACGGCCGCGTTCTACGCCCGTCTCCACCCCGAGTTTACGGACCGCTGGCGCGACCTCGTCGAGGAGTTCGGCCTCCCCGATGATCTCGAAAAGCGGATCAAATACTACTCCGAGGGGATGAAGCGAAAGCTCGAGCTCGCGCTGGCGCTCTCGGTCGACGCGCCGCTGTACCTGCTCGACGAGCCGACCGCCGGCGTCGACCTCTCGACGGTCCAGCTGTTCCACCGGGCGATCCGCGAGCGGGTCGCAGCGGGCGGGACGGTCGTGACGACGAGTCATCGTCCCGTCGACGCGGACCTGGCGGATCGAATCGCGTTCGTCACCGGCGGCGAGGTCACGGCCATCGGGACCCCAGGTGACCTGCTCGACGACGTACCCACCGTCGTGCGGGTCGTCGGCGCCGGCCCGTCCGCCGAAACGCTCGAATCTCACGTCGCGGGCAGCCGACTGTTCCACCACGGTGACGAACTCCGGGGCTTTCTCGACGATGGCGTCGTTGTCGCCGACCTCGAACGCGCGGCGGCAGCGGACGTGACGGTCGAGACGGTCGAACCGAGCTACACCGACGCGTTCAACTACCACGTCCACGCAGGTGAAAGCGATGAGTGAGGACGTCGACCGCGCCGACCTCCAGCGCGATTTAGACCGTATCAAGGAGGCGATGGGGATCGCCGAACGGTACGAGAACGCGCCCGAGCAGTGGCTCGGATTTGGGGTGGTCGTCGCCGTCGCCTGTGCGCTCTCACAGTACGTCGTCGTAGAACGACTCCCCACGTACTGGTTCCTCGTGATCTGGATCGGGCTGTTCGCGGCCGTCGGCGTCGTCCTCAATCGGCGATACGGCTACGCATTCGAGCCGGGGTCGAACCGGCCGAACGTCGGGTTTCAAATCCTCGTCCTCTACGTGGCGGCCTTCGCCGTCCAGATCGTCGCTGCGTCGTTTCTCCCCGCGCTCTCCTACACTGAGGAGAGCGCGTTCGTGCTCGGAATCGTCCTCGTCTTGCTCGGAACGGCGTACGTAGTCGCCGGCGAGACGATGAAAGCCTATCACATCCGCGACCGCGACCGGTACGCCTTCCACGCCGGCGGTCTGCTCCTCGTTGTACTCGGCGTCGCCATCACGACCGTCGACTCCCTCCACGTATGGGGGTTCGCAGTGTTCGGTGGCGTCTACCTGGCGTACGCCCTCGGCTCGTACTGGGTACTCTCGCGTCCCTAAGATGGAACTCGACAAACTCGTCCACCAGCCGACGCGATTACAGATCTTCGCGTACCTCTACCGGCACGGGGAGTCGAGCTTCACCGACCTCACGTCGGCGCTCGACCTGACGGAGGGGAACCTCTCCAGCCACCTCCAGCGGATGGAGGACGCCGGCGCCGTCGAGATTACGAAGCAGTTCGTCGACGATCGCCCGCAGACGAGCGCCGCGCTCACCGACGACGGTCTGACGCTCTTCGAAGACCACGTCCAGCAGTTGCAGACGCTCATCGACGGTCTGGAGTGACGGCCAGCCGGTAGGAGAACCGGTCCCTCATCGGACGAGTGGCGGTACGAGACGACACAACACTCACGGTTACATGTGTAATACATTAGAAGAAATACAATCCTCTCGGAGCGGTAGGCAACGGCCAGACCGGGATTATCCGGGAAAATGTGCGTGCTTTGTGAAAATTTATCAGCTGACCTATATTCCAAATGTAGATGTTGAGGAACTACCAAATTTTTTATAATGGCAGGTCCCGACCTGATTACTCATGGCACGGATACTCGGGAGTTCGCAGGACGTCTCCCGGCGACGATTTCTCCAGGCGACGGGCGCTTCGACGGCGATCGGCCTCGCCGGCTGCGTCGGTGGTGACGACGGAGATAGCATCAAGGTAGGAGTACCGATGCCGCTGAGCGGGCCCGCCGGGCAGACCGGCGAGTTCGTCCAGGGGATTTACGAGTTCATCGTCGACGAAGTGGTGAACAGAGAGCGCCCCGATCTCGCGCCGTTGACCCTGGCGGAGGAAGCGGGGCTGCCAAACCACGGGAACGCTGAAGTCGAAGCCCTGTTCGTCGACCACCGTGCGGATCCGGGCGAGGGTCGCGCCGAGGCCGAACAGTTGATAGAAGGGGACGACGTCGCCATGATTATCGGGGCGATCCAGAGTCCCGTCACGCAGTCGATCGGTACGCTCGCTGCGACGAGTCAGGTGCCCATGGTCACGAGTTCGACCGCACCCGACCTCATTAACACGGATAACGAGTGGCTGTGGCGCCCGACCCCGAGCGACGCAGTATTCGCCGCGTCACAGGTCGAGTTCGCGGCCGCTCGATCGGATCCGGCGGTCGAAACCGGAGCGGTCGTCTACGAAGATTCCGAATTCGGGTCCTCGGCGGCCCGCGAACACCAGGGGCAGGCCCAGGAGGCCGGGATCGAAATCGTGGAGGATATTTCCTATACCGCCGAGGAACTGACCTCGTTCGAAGCGCAAACGGACGTCCTCGCGAGTGCGGACCCGGACGTCGTCTTCCTCACCTCACACTTCGCGGACGGGATCTTGATCCTGGAGACGTTCCAGGAACGCGAGTACATGCCGAGGCTGCTGAACGTCGCCGGCGACCTCTCGGGTCCGGAGTTCTACTCGGAGCGAGCGGAGCTCGCCAGCAACATCACCATGCGATCGACGTATTCGGACGAACTCCAGGATCGTATTCCGGGCGTCGAAGCGTTCGCCCAGGCGCTCAACGACGAGGCGGAAATCGAGTTCGGTGGCATCCCGTCACGGGTCACGACGATGTTTCAGGCCGCCCTGACGGGCCTCGATCGAGCCGGGAGCACCGATCCGCAGGAGATCCAGGCCGCGATGAACGACCTCGAGATGTCGAACGAGGAAGCCGGAGCCGCCTACGGTGTCGAATTCGACGAACGCGGTCAGAACACCCTCGCCTCGGCACTCATATTACAGGCCCAAGACGGCGGTACCCGCATCGTCTGGCCGGAGGACCTCGTCGACGACAACCCGCTCGTCTACCCGCTGCCGGAGTGGAGCGGCTAGGGACTGTTCCGCCACCCGGGCGCGTCCATTCGTCGGCAGACCCGAGACACGTCCGTCAACCTGCACTCTCCGGTCGCGTACTGTTCTACAGATCGACGGTGCCGCCTCCGACAGGCGTTCGGGAACGACAGGACACACGACGCACGGGACCGTAGCAGTCAGATCAGCCACCGAGGTACGCATCCCGGATCTCCGGCTGGTCGAGCAGCGTCTCGGCCGGGCCGTCGAATCGCGTCTGGCCGTTTTCGAGGACGTACCCTCGGTCGGCGTAGTCGAGGGCCGTGTTGACGTTCTGTTCGATCATCAAAATCGTGACGCCGAGTTCGTTGATCTCGAGAACCTTTTCGAAGACGGTGTCGATGTTCTTCGGGGACAGTCCCGCGGACGGTTCGTCGAGCAACAACATATCCGGATCCTGCATCAATCCGCGGGCGAATTCGACCATCTGCCGTTCACCGCCGCTCAACGTACCGGCCTGTTGCGATTCGCGGGTCGACAGTTTCGGGAACAGGTCGTATACCTCGGCCAGACGGTCGTCGGTATCGACCCCGTCCGGAGCCGTATATCCACCGAGTTCCAGGTTCTCCCGGACAGTCATCTCCGGGAAGACGGCGTCGCGTTGCAACATGTATCCGAGTCCCCGGTCGAGGAGCTCGCGCTGGCTCAGTCCGGTTATCTCTTCACCTTTGAACGTGATCGATCCCCGCGACGGGGAGAGGAGATTGTAGATACACCGAAACACGGTCGATTTACCGGCCCCGTTCGGCCCGATCAAACAGACGATGGCACCCTCCTCGACCTCGATATCGACACCATTCAGTACGAGCGCTTTACCGTAGCCGGCGTGAAGTCCGTCGACGTGTAACATTGAGTTCATGTGTCACTCACCGAAGTACGCGTTCAACACCTGGGGATCGTCGAGCGCCTCCTGTGGCGGCCCCTGCACAAGATTCGTCCCGTTCGCGAGGACGTACAGGTGATCGGACAATTGCTTTACGACGTCCATGTTGTGTTCGACGATCAGGTACGTCGTCCCGTTCGAGTTGAGTTCGTCGATCGTGTCGATAATCGTCTCGATCAGGCCCGGATTGACGCCTGCGGTCGGTTCGTCCAGCAGCACGATCTCCGGATCTCCGATGATCGTCGCGGCGATGTTGAGTAGCTTCTTCTGACCGGTCGAGAGATCCCCCGCCGGTTCGTGACGGAGGTGATCGATTCCGACGAACTCGATTAGTTCGTGCGCCCGCTCGGAGACGTCCGATTTCGGAGACGTAAACGCGGTCGGGAGAACGGGTTCGGTTCGATGGCGCATATTGATGACCACGTTCTCGTGTACGGTGAGATCCGGAAACACGCGCGGAATCTGGTACGCTCTCGTGATACCCTCGTTCACGAGGGCGGACGTCCGCTTGTCCGTCACGTTCTCCTCGCGGAGGTACACGCTGCCGTCGGTCGCCGGGAGATCGCCCATGATACAGTTGAACGTCGTCGACTTCCCGGCACCGTTCGGGCCGATCAATCCGACTATCTCTCCGTCCCGGACCTCGAGATCGACGCCGTCGAGGGCGACGATACCGTCGAAGTGCTTCCGGAGATCGCGGACCCGTAACACCGGATCGGTCTCCGTTCGCTCGGTCGTCATTCGTTCTCACCCTGGTCGCCCACGAGCGGCAGTCGGCCGCCGAGCACGCCGCCCGGTCTGAAGATCGCGAGTGCGACGATCACGATCCCCATGACGACCCAGCCGAGCCCGGTGTAGGGACCGGACAGCAAGGATCGCGAGTACTCGTGGATCGGGACGAACAGAAAGGCGCCGATCACCGGGCCGAGGACGGTGCCAGCGCCGCCGATCAGCGCGACGATCACCGGTTCGATGTTGCGAAAGAGATCGAGGACGGAGTTGGGATCGACGAAGGTACTGTAGAGCGCGTACAAGCCGCCCGTCACTCCGGCGATGAACCCGCTGATCCCGCTGGCGTACATCTTGTAATAGAACGTGTTCAACCCGGCGTTCTCGGCCAGTTCCTCGTCCATGTTGATCGCCTTCAGGTAGAGTCCGAGTTTCGACCCGTCGATGACGTACACGGCGACGGTGACGGCCAGCGCGAACGCACCGATCAGGTAGAAGTACGGCTCTCGGCTCGTAAATGTCAGCGACACGAGCGTCCCGATATCCTCGAGAGGCATCGAGATACCGCGGGACGCCTGAATCCACTCCCACCGGATGAAAAGCTGTCTGAAGATGAGCGCGATGGCGAGCGTCCCCATGGCGAAGTAATGGCCCTGCAGGCGGAACGTGACGGCGCCGACGCAGAGCGCAATGAACGCGCCGAGAAGCCCGCCGATCCAGATCCCGATAATCGGCGAGATGTCGTAAAAGACGAACAGAATCATCGGCGCGTACGCGCCGACCGCGAAGAAGACGGCGTGGCCGAACGAGAGTTGCCCGGTATAGCCGCCGAGGACGTTCCAGGAGTGGCCGAACGCCGCGAAGATGAACACGTAAATGAGGACGTGCATGACGAAGAACCCCGGATTCAACAGCGGAACGATGGCGAGGGCCAGGACCGGGATCGCGACCTGGACGACCAGCGGGAGGTCGACGTATCGATCGGTAGCCGATTCGAGCCGAGCGGAAATGTGGTCGATCATGATTGCGTATCAGCGTACACCTGGCGGGCGATCAACGCGATGAAGAACGCCGAGAAGACGTAAATCTGGTTGTAGGAGGGGTCGAGCAGCCGGATCCCGAATTGTTCGACGAACGCGACGGCGATACCACCGAGCCCGGCGGCCAGGATGTTTCCGAATCCACCCAGTGCCACCGCGGCGAAGGCGAGTAACGTCCAGGTGATCGGCGTCGTCTCGGCGTGTGCCGGTGCGAACGTGATCACCATCGTCCCGGCGATGCCCACGGCTGCGGTTCCGAGTCCCCACGTGATCGAGAGAATGTGGTCGGTATCGATACCCATCACTTTAGCGACCTCGCGGTCCTGTGCCGTCGCGCGGATCGCCTTTCCGGTCCGGGTTCGACCGAGGAATCCGAACAGCAACCCGAGCGATGCGAGACACACTATCGAGGTGACGAGCCGTGGATGGGAAACGAACGTCCCCCCGATCTGCGTGGTACCGTCGAAGACGAAGTGGTCCACTTCGATGAGCGACGGGCCAACCAGCACTAGCAACGAGTACGACAGGAATACAAACAGACCGAACGTGACGTAAATTTGGGATTCCATCGACTCGTTCATCACCGGCCTGATGACCGCGCGATACGTGACGTACCCGATCGCGAAGAGCAGTATCGCGTTGATGGGGATCATGATCATCGGGTCGACGCCGTAGCTATTCGAGGCGAATGCCGTCGTCACCATCGCGATGACCATGAACGGACCGTGGGCGAAGTTCACGATGTCGGCGACGCCCCAGATCAGTGCCAGCCCGACGGCGACGAGTGCGTAACTCAACCCGATCAGTATCGTGTCCACTGTCGCCTGAGAAAGCAGTTCGATCATCGGAAAATTGTCACTTCCCCATTATCCTAGATAGTTGTAGCGTACCCCGTGATAGTGCTGAGATCGTAGTGGAAAGTGAACCATCCATTCTTTCTTATAAGAACGGAGACAAACCTCCCCCATAAACGTTCTGGCCACGTGATACGGGCGAAGTCCGACTCGCCGACGCGGGCCGCATGCCGGGGATGAAAGAGACGACCAAATCGTATTGAATATCTAATAAGTGTTCGGGGTGGACGATCGGGTGGGAGAAGACTTTCCAGAAGGCCGCGTCCGTCGATCGAACCGGCCCAGTCGCTACACTCGAACGCGAAAACTCGCGTCGATGTCGCGGACGACACCGCAGCCCCGAAACACTAACACGAGTGGCGCGCAGACGAACGCTCGTGCTGTCGAGTCTCCCCGCCTCGGTCCCCGATCTCCTCCGCCTGCTGGCGGTTCCGGTCTTCGCGTGGGTGGCGGTACTAGACGTTCGAACCCGACGGGTTCCGAGCGCGGTCTGGATTCCCCTCGGGGCACTCGGCGCGGCCCTGCTCGCCTGGGACGGCTGGGTCGCCTACACCGCCGATCTCCACGCCTGGCAGTCGTTCCTCATCCCGACGGCGTTCAGCGTCGGCTTCGTCGTCCCGCTCGCGTACCTCTTCTGGTGGTTCGGTGGCTTCGGCGGCGCCGACGCGAAGGCACTGCTCGTCCTCGCACTGCTCTTTCCCGTCACCCCGTCGTACGCGGTCGGCGACTGGATGTTCCCGCTCGTCGGCGGCGACCAGCTCTTGCCCTTCTCGCTGGCGATCCTGGGCAACGGCGTCCTCGTCGGACTCGCGATTCCGGTCGCGCTCGGGCTTCGAAACGCCCTCGCCGGACGGCTCACCCCGATCGCTCCGCTCGGCTGGCCGACGGCCGTCGATCACGTCCCGCACCGCCACGGCAAACTCCTCCAGACGACCGACGGCTACACGCTCTCCGGACTGGATCTGGACGCGCTCAGAATGTACCTTCGCTGGCGCGGGCTCACGTTCGCCGACCTCAGGGCCGAGCCGGAGCGGCTCCGCGATCCCGAGACACTGCCCGCGGAACCGAACCCCCCGACGGATGGTGCGATCGACGTCGACCCGCCCGTCGCCGACGGCGGCACCGTCGACGCCGACGAGACCACCGCCTCGGCCGCCGCGACCGACGGTGACGAGGCCGACGTCGGCGTGTCCATCGACGGCGACCCGAAACCGGCCGCGGACGATTTCGACGACCCCTGGGGCGCCGACGCGTTCCTCGACTCGATCGAGGGCACGGCCTACGGGACGTCGTCTGAGGATCTGCGCAACGGTCTCGACGTGCTCGCGACCGAAGACCGCGTCTGGTACTCGCCGGGGACGCCGTTTCTCGTCCCGCTCTTTCTCGGGTTGCTCGTCGCACTCGGCTACGGCGACGTGCTCGTCTCGCTGATGGGGTAGCAGAGGAGGCGCGTCAGACGGTAATTCGATCGCACAGGCGCTCGTACAGCGGCCAGACGACGGTCCAGAAACAGGCGAACGCGGCGCCGACGGCGACGACGAGCAGCCAGAGCCCGCCGGACCTGCCCGGCGACCCCGTCGCGAGCGCCGCGACGACGCCGAAAAGCAAGAGGACCGAGACCGCGAGGCTCCCCAGTTCGAGCGCGGCCGCGACGGGCCGGTCGCGGATGGCGGCCGCGAACGATGCGATGTTCATAGGTATCGGTTAGAAGGAAACGGCAAAATATTCACGGTGAATTCCACCAGATCACACGGACCCAGCCGCTTCACTTAGCGGTCTCCGACCGCGTTGATCGCGCTGTTCAGTTCGAACAACGTACGCGTCACCTCACTGTCCCGAATCCGATACCGCTGTGGATGCGTCTCCGGAATTTCGTCGACGAGATCCAGTTCGAGGAGGAGATCGAGATGCTTGCTCACGGTCTGGCGAACGAGCCCCGAGTGGTCTGCGAACTCCTGAATCGTGAATTCGCGGTTCGTCGGCCAGTCCAGTAACGCATCGACGAGAACGGGGATCCCATCGTGGCGAGTGAGGTACAACCACCCGCTCGGGTTCGCGAGTCGCGTTTCTTTCGTACCCGCATCCATGCGGGTCTCCGGTTCACGCTGGGCCATATCGCTCGTACACGGGGATAGCGGTTAAGTCTTGTTCACCTCCACGTTAATTCGCAGTAACATTGAAGACGTATGGATACAGAATAGAACGGTGTGAGAAGAACACGGCACCTCTGTGCCCTCCTGCGACCGTTGGTGAGTAAACACCGGTACGGTGCGCCACTCTCGGAAGATGAATTGATTCGGCAAACAGCGTTCGAGAAACACGAAGAAGGTGCCGTCAGAGACGCAATTTCGTATTTGCGGACGCAACCGTTCATCCAGTCCTTCGACACCCGGGGAATCAGGCTCGACAGCTCGACGTTCGGACGGCTCGCCGACTTTCTCTACCAAGAGTGCGACTGGCCGGCCTGGGAGATCACGACGAAGCTCAAACATTACGAGGGCTGGGACGATCACGACTGGGCGTGACGAAGCGCCCGCACCGCCTAGTTGTCGATGTTGACGGTGATCGACTGTGTCTGGAGGTACGAGTCGAGCGCTTCCATACCCTTCTCACGGCCGATACCGCTCTTCTTCGTGCCGCCGAAGGGCGTCTCGACGCCGTCGCCGAACCACTCGTTGACGAAGACGGTACCGGCGTCGACGTCGCGGGCGAGCGAGAGCGCCTCGTCGATGTCCTGCGAGAAGACGCCACCGGTGAGGCCGTACTCGACGCCGTTGGCGATCTCGACGGCCTCCTCGGGGTCGGAGTAGGGGATGACTGTGAGCACCGGGCCGAAGATCTCCTCCTGGGCGATTCGCATGTCGGGTTCGACGTCGGTGAAGACCGTCGGCTCGACGAAGAAGCCGTCGCGATCCGCGGGTTCGCCGCCGGTCGCGAGCGTCGCGCCCTCCTTGACGCCGACGTCGATGTACTCGAGGACGCTCTCGTAGTGTTCCTCGTAGTTGAGCGGGCCCATCCCGGGGTCCTCGACGCCGGGGCCGAGGTCGTAGGACTCGGCACGGTCGACGATCGCGTCGACGAAGTCGTCGTAGATGGACTCGTGGACGACCGCGCGGTCGGCCGCCGAGCAGATCTGGCCGGCGTTGGTGAAGATGCCGAGCGAGGTCCAGAAGACGGCCGAACCGAGGTCGGCCTCCGGCGTGACGATCGAGGCGTTCTTGCCGCCGAGTTCGAGCGTGACGGGCGTGATCGTCTTCGCGGCGGACTCCATGACCGCCTGGCCCGTCGGGACGCTGCCGGTGAAGGTGAGGACGTCGACGTCCTCGTGTTCGGAGAGGGCGGCACCCGGCTCCCCGCCGCCGGTAAGCACGTTGAGGACGCCGTCGGGCAGGCCGGCCTCCTTGCCCAGTTCCGCCAGCCGGATCGCGGTGAGCGGCGTCGTCGGCGCCGCTTTCACGACGACGCTGTTGCCGGCGGCCAGCGCCGGCGCGACGCCGCGAGCGGTCAGGTTGAACGGGAAGTTCCACGGGACGATCTGCCCGCTGACCCCGTAGGGCGTGCGCTCGGTGAACGCCAGCTTGCCGTCACCCGTCGGCGCCGTCCGCCCCTCAAGTTTGTCGACTGCGCCGCCGTAGTACTCGAAGAAGCGGGCGGCACCCGACACGTCGTGGTGGGCCTGGGTGAGCGGCTTGCCCTGATCTCGACTCTCGAGTTCGGCCAGTTCGTCCGAGTGCTCGGAGATCAGTTCGCCCAGCCGGGAGACGATCCGGCCGCGCTTGCCGGCCGGCATCGATTCCCACTCGGCCTGGGCCTCGCTGGCGGCCTCGACCGCACGGTCGACGTCCGCCGCGGTCGCCTCCGCGGCCGTCGCGAGCGTCTCGCCCGTCGCCGGGTCGATGGTGTCGCGGGTTTCCCCCTCCGCCGCCTGTACGAACTCGCCGCCGATGAAGAGCTGGTACTCCTCCTGCAGTGAGACTGACATGGTGGATCACTCGAGTTCGGCCCCCTCCGTCGAGTCGGACGGGACCGTCTACCGGCCCGAACGTGCTCGCGAACGATAACAACATTCATCTCGACCGATCCATCCGGTGAGACCGCCCCCTGACATTTCGAGTACGGTGAACCGGGTTACGCCGACGCGGCCTCGTCGTACAGACGCCAGCCGAGGAGTCCGGCGACCGAGGCCGCGAGAACCAGGACGGCCTTGGGCTCCGCGGCGCTCGTGAGGAGGTAGCAGACGCCGATGGGGACGGCCACGGCGAAGGCAGCGGTCGCACGGTCCAGCGATCTGCGACCGGCGAGCATCCGAATCCCGAGGAGTAGCGAGAGGGCGAGCGCGACACCGGCAACCACGTCGACGACGTAGTGCAGACCGAGGACGATCCGCGCGAGACAGACGACGCCGACGATGGCGCCGGCGACCGCGTACCGTCGGCGAGCCGAGCTCACGGTGAGGACGGACGCCAGTCCGACGTAAACCACCGTCGTGCTCGTCGCGTGACCGCTCGGAAAGCCGTACCCCGCGCTAAACGCCGTGAGTTCGTAGACGGTCTCGACGACGCCCGGAAGCGACCCCGGGTCGAGCGGCGTCGCGGTCGGCCGCGGCCACGCCAGGAGTTCCTTCAACCCCCGATACGCGGAGAGTCCGGCGAGCCACGCACCGCCGACGAACGCGACGTCCGTTCGGGATGGGATCCCGAGGACGAAGAGTGTGGCGAGGAGGATCGACAGCAGCCAGATGTCGCCGAGCTGGGTGAGGACACCGAAGACGACGGCCAGCCAGTCCGGCAGCAGTTCGTTCACCAGCGCGTGCTCGCCGACGCCCCTGGTCATGGAATCGAACGGGAACGGGAGGCACAAAATGGCTTGCATCCGCGTCGACGCACCGCCCAGTGATCGTCCGCGAGCGCTGGCGTCTCGCCGGCGATCACGTGGACCGGACCGCCGCCGTCGCCGTCCGTACGCCCCGGTCACCCGGGTCGCTCAGACGATCGACTCGATATCCGCTGCGATGTCGTCGAGTTCGTCGTCCGCGAGATCTGGCGTCTCGCCAGCGATCGCGTGGATCGGACCGCCACCGTCGCCTTCGAAGCGCGGGACGATGTGGCAGTGGACGTGGGGCACTTCCTGGCCGGCAGCCTCGCCGTTGTTGAACGCGACGGTGGTCCCGTCGGCGTCGACCGCATCCTCGACCGCCGGGACGAGGTCGTGGATCGTCGCGTACAGGTCCGCCGCGACGTCGTCGGGGACGTCGTTCAACCGCTCGTACTCGTCCTTCGGAATGACGAGCGTGTGGCCCGGCGCTAGGGGGTTCGCGTCCAGGAACGCGAACGTGGTCTCGTCCTCGTAGACGGTGCGGGCTGGGATCTCCCCGTCGACGATCTGGCTGAAGATCGTGGGCATGTCTGTGGCTGTGTCGCCACGTCGTATGAAGGTTACCCGCGACCGCGTCACTCGGTCCACCGGAGCGCGTCCAGCACCCGATCAGTCGGCCGTACCCTACAGAGAACGATACGCTAGTAGATTGTATTAAGATATTTACATAGCAACACGAAAGGAGGAGTGGGTGATCACCCTGCCTTCGAGACGTGACATGATCATCGGTGCTGGCAGTCTGTTCGCCGGTTGCGCCGGTGCCTTCGGGATGCAGTCGCATCTCGGCGAACCGGACGCCGACTACGTTCCCGGCCACGCCCCGTTGGCGTGGGCCGACACCGAGTGGCCATTCCCGGACTACGATCCAGCACTGACGCGCAACCCGCCCCCTGAGAGTGCCCCCGATGCAGATCTCGAGCGCGTGTGGGACGTTCGAGACGACTCACTGTACGCCAACGAGTGGGCACCCCCGATCGTCGCGAACGGCCAGGTGTTCGTCGCAGGCGCCGAATCGCGCGGTGTCGCCCTCTGGGCCGTCGATATCGCGAACGGGGACGTCGAGTGGAGCCGAAAATACCTCGGGGACGGCGGAACGGGCCCGTCTCTCGCCGCACCGGGGAGTGCCCTCTACTATCGGATCGAGGACTGGAAAACGCCTGTCGGTGCGTTCGCCGCGGCCACCGGCGAACGGGTGTGGAACCATAGCGATCCGCCCAACGGAAACTGGGTGATCGGCGACGGACGATTCTACCACACCGACACGATCGACGGGGATCTCCACGCGTACGACGTCCGGACCGGCGACCACCTGTGGGTAACCCCCGTCGACGACGAGCGGCTCTTCGTCCGATCGTTTCATCCCGAAGTGGGGGTATTCGCGTCCGGAGACGGAACGCTGTACGCACTCGATCCCGCAAACGGATCGGTCCGCTGGGACAGGGGCGTTTCGAGTCACACGAAATCGGGACCTGTCGTCCCCGACGGCCGGGTGTTCATCACCAAATGGACCGATGGGATGGACCTCCTGTCGCTCGATCCCACGACCGGCGAACAGCAGTGGCAGTACCCGCTCTCACAGGTCCATGGGGACACGCCGGAGGGGCGCGCCCGGCGCTGGTACGAAATCGGGGCGGCGACGTCGGCGGTCGTCGTCGTTCGAGAGCGCCGCGCCGATTCGAGTGCCGGGCGGCTTCACGCGGTCGAGGCCGACACGGGCGAACGCCGCTGGCGTATCGCGCCGCCGAGCGGGACCGCCGGATTCGGCGCGCCCACCGTCGTCGGGGACCACGTCTACGTCAGCGCGGCCGGCTCCCAGCGGAGCACGGTACTTCGCCTGTCACTCGACGACGGGGCACGGCTGTCGTCCTGGGACCTCCCGCCCGGCGCCGGGGATACGCTGGTCGCCGACGGCTTAGTGATCGTCGAGGTGGCGGACGGAATCGTCGCGTTGGCCTGAGGGGAAATCCGGTCGCGAGCGGTCAGTGGCCACACAACTCGACCAACGTTTCGCGGAGTGTGATCGCGTACTCGTCGGCCTCGTACCCCATCCGACTGATCCAGACGTCCTGATAGGACGGATGGAGGATCGGCAGGAGCCAGGTCTCCAGCGAGTCGCAGCGGGTAGGTTCGAGAACGGTGTCGAGAAAGCCTGATCCCTCGAGGTCGTCGAGCGAGCGGTCGTCAGCTGCTAGCACCGACGTGGTGGCGTGTTTGCCGGTCGCGACGACGACAGCGGGCTCGACGCGATCGAGTTCCGTCAGGAGGTGTGGGCGACAGGCCGCGAGTTCCTCGACGGTCGGTTCGCGCGTACTCACCGAGTCGGCGGACTCACTCGCGCAATCGGTGTCCGACTCGGCAGCGGCCTCGTGCGTTTCGTCCGCTGGCATGCACTTCACCGCGTTCGTGAAGTAGCTCTCCTCGGCGTACCCTACCTCGGCCATCATCCGGCGGATCCGCCGGCCGGAGTGGCGCGCGGTGTAGGCCATCCCCGTCCAGTTCCCGCCGCGCCAGCGGGCGGCGTCGGGGTTGCCGGCGCCCGGCGCCTCGCCGACGACGAGGACGGCGGCGTCTATCGGCCCAGTCCCCCACGAGATTCGCTCGCGACAGGCGGCGAGTTGCGGACAGCGATCACAGTCCGGTTGGAGGACGTGACGCGACGTCGGAAAGGCAGGATCGTCGGGGCCGGCGGACGATTCGGAGGACACGCGAGGATGCAGGGATCGGACGACGAAGGGCGTGTCGGTCCCGACGGGGTCGACGCGCTTCGGGGGAGACGCGCGAACGACGCGCTTCGAGGAGGAAGACGCGTGATCGAACGGAATTCAGACCACAGCGTCCCGGGATGGCACTCCGACCCGCTCTGTACCCCACTGTAAGGTTGGTAAGTCGAGGTCACGTAGAGCCGGTATGCGACCGATTTGGCGGCGTACCATCCTTCGGCTGGTCGGGGCGGGAGCGAGCGTCTCGCTCGGCGGGTGTCTCGATTCGCTCGACGTCGACACGGGCGACGACGGCGATCCGAGCGACGGCGGTGAGCACGACACAACGGCGGACGAGGACATCGAGGCGACGGTCTTCCAGGCGGACGAGACGTCGTCGCGACCGCGGTGGGCCGACGACGAGTCGCGGACGGGACTCGTGGCCGTCCTCCAGTCAGAGACGGACGTCGAGACGTTCGCCACGCGAGTCGTCGGGTCCGAAGAGCGAGACGACGTGGACGAGGAACTCGCGTCGTGGGTGCGGGAGACCGACTTCGAGGCGTCGGTGATCCTGGGCGTCCAGACGGTCGCTCCGAACGCGTGCTACGAGACGATCGAAGTCACCGACCTCGCCGTCTCGACGGTCGAGATTCCATCGGAACGCAGGGCGGCCGAGACGACGGCCGACGAGGAGATCGGGGCGATCACCGGTGCGGCCGCCGCGGTCGACGACGCCGGCGGCGACGTCGGCTGCGCTCAGGTGATCACGTATCCGACGGCGTACGTCCGCGTGACCGGCGAGGACCTCCCGTCCGTCGCCGTGCTCGCGATCACCGACGGCTGGGGAGAGGAAACCGACGTGAACTCGACCGACCCGCTGATCGACCCAGCGACCCTCCCCGGCAGCGTCCGCCCGGACGGCGAACCGCCCGCCGTACCCACGGCGCTCGTGTGCGACGACGAGGACTTCGAGCGCCTCCCCTCGACGGCGGGCGGCGAGGTCGCGTGGGGTGAAACGGTCGACGAGCGCGGCGCCGCCGCGTTCGCGATGCGGGCCGACGCGTTCGACGAGGGTGACGGCACCGGCGACGACGGCGAGAGCGGTGGCGACGGTGTAGGGAGCACCAACGAGAGCGGTGACGGCGCCGGGTACGGAGACAGCAGTGACGCGACCGACGACCTGACGTTCGATCGAGGCGACGGGGTTCGGATATCGCTGTGGAACGTCTCTACGAGGGAGCAGACGACCGGAAACGAGCACACGTACGCCGTCGAGGTGAAGACGGAAGACGGCTGGCGGGAGGTTCGCGGCACGGACTCGCAAGCGGCGGTGGGGTACACGGACGAGAGGGCGACCCACCCACCCGGTGGGGGATTCGACTGGACGGTCGAACTGACCGAGAATGGCCTGGTCGAGGAGAGGGACACCACCAGGAGACTGCGCGTCTGTCCCGACCTCCAGACCGGTCGCTACCGGTTCCGGTACTGGGGACTGCCGGACGAGGCGTCGATCGCCGTCGCGTTCGACCTGGCGGCGTGAACGGAACGCCCCAGCATACGACCGGAGCGTCAGGGCTATATCGCCCGAGTTCATCACTCTCGCTATGACGCTCATTGGATCGGAACTACTCGTGGAGATCGTCTCGCTCGCGGTGTACGCCGTCCTCGCAGTGGTGTTCACCGTGGTCGGTGTTCTCGCAGAGAGTGCGAGCCTCCAGCACCTCGGGGGCAACGACCTCTTCCTCGCCGGCTGGCTCGCCGCGATCGGCTTCGTCATGCTGTACGCCGGGATCTACGCCGTCGGCTACCGGAAACTGGTCATGCACGCGAACGAAGTTCTCGCTGCTTGACCTCCTCCCCGCCCTGAAGGGCGAGTATTCCCGACCCCCGTTGGGATATTGTGGTTTACGACGTAGCCTGTTCTCGCGGTGCGAAGCATCCGCTCTCTGAATCGAACGGATCCGTTCCGATGCCCATCGGGACAGCTGGCGCTGGGCATCGGATCCAGTATCGAGAGAGAGAGAGAGAGAGAGAGAGAGATCCCCGACCCACGGAGTCTACCGTCGACCGCCCCGTACAGCCGACGACGTCCGGACTACGCGTCGTCGAGCAACGTTCGCGAGGAGTTCGTCACGACGAGCAGGCTCGACGTGCCCATCGCGACGGCGGCGAACAGCGGGTTGAGCAGGCCCGACACCGCGATCGGGATCGCGATCGCGTTGTAAGCGAACGCCCAGCCGATGTTCTGGCGAACGCGACTGCGCGCCGCGTTCGCGATCGAAAAGACCGTCGAAAGCGAGGACAGGTCGTCGTCGACGATGGCGACGTCGGCCGCGTCGGCCGCCAGCGCCGTCCCGCCGCCGAGCGCGATGCCGAGATCGGCGCTGGCGAGGGCGGGTGCGTCGTTCGTCCCGTCGCCGACCATGGCCGTCTTCCCCCGGGTGCGGAGCCGGCGGACCGTCTCGGCCTTCCCCTCGGGTGGGACACCGGCGAAGACCTCGGCGACACCGTCGTGTTCCCGAAATCGGGTCGCAGCTTGTGCTTCGTCTCCGGTGAGGACGACGACCTCGACGCCGCGGTCGGCCAGGTCGGTGACCGTCTCGTCCCAGCCCTCGCGCGGTTCGTCGCCGACGATCACGAGCCCCCCGACCGCGCCGTCGCTGCCCACGAGAATCGGGAGGTGACCCGCGGCCCGCTCGGCGGCGGCTCGCTCGGAGAGGGGCCCGGGGACGGTCCAGCCGCGGTCGGCGAACAGGTCAGGGTGGCCGACCAGGAGGTCCTCGCCGTCGACGGTGCCACCGACGCCGGTCGCGTAGGACTCGAAGGTAGTGAGACGGTCGTCCGCGGCGCGTTCGGCAGCCGAACTGGAATCGGACCACTCGTCCGCGCTGGGATCGGTGGCCGAGTCGGCATCGGACCGGCCGTTCGTCGGCGAGTCGGACGATGTGTCGGCGTCCGCGGTCTCCGCCGGCGTCGACGCACCGGCCGGGAGGCCGCCGTCGGTGGCCGGCTCGGTTCCGGGCGTCGCGTCGGCGGACGCTCCGCCGTCACCGGCGTCGGGTCCGAACGCGTCCGCTATCGCACCGGCGACTGGATGCACCGAGCGCCCCTCGAGGAGGGCCGCGCGTTCGAGGAGTTCCGCCGATCCCTCGGCGTCTCGCACCGTCATCTCGCCGGTGGTGAGCGTCCCCGTCTTGTCGAAGACCACGACGTCGACGTCCCGGACCCGCTCGAAGACGGTCTCGTCGAAGACGACGATTCCGCGTTCTAGGGCCTCGCGGATGCTCGACGCGACCGCGAGCGGCGTCGCGAGGCCGAGGGCGCACGGACAGGAGACGATGAGTACGGTGAGACCGACGAGCAGTGCGTCGGGTGCGGAGGAACCGAGGACGAGGTAGCCCGCCGTCACGAGGACGGCCAGGGAGACCACGACCGGGACGAAGATCGTCGCCAGGCGGTCGGCCAGCCCCTGAATGCCGCCGCGAGCACTCTGGAGATCCCAGACGAGGTCGGCGATGCGGTCGACGCCGCTCGTCGGTTCGCCGTCGACGGCGACGACGAGCGAGCCCTCGGCCAGAATGGCGCCGCCGACGACGCATTCGCCGGAAGCCGTCGAGACGGGCAGCGATTCGCCGGTGATCACGGCTTCGTCGACCGCGCCCTCGCCCTCCTCGACGATCCCGTCGACCGGGATCCGTTCGCCGGCGCGGACGAGGAATCGGTCGCCGTCGGCGAGGTCGGAGACGTCGACGGTGGTCGTCGAGCCGTCCCGGTCGTAGCGCTCGGCGGTGTCGACCTGCGCGGCCGAGAGGTCCGCGAGCGCCGCGGTCGCCCGGCGCTTGATCGTCCCCTCGTAGTAGCCCCCGACGGTGACGACGAGGACGATCGCGACGGTGACGTCGTAGTATATCTCGGAGGGGTGGCCGAAGACGACCGCGAGCGTGCTGTAGACGTAGGCCGCAGTGGCCGCGAGCGCGACCAGCAGATCCATGTTCGGGTTTCGCGTCCTGAGGCTGACGTAGGCGCCCCTGAGGATCGGTCCGCCGGTGACGAAGAGGACGACGCTCGTCAGCGCGAAGAGGACGAGGAAGAACGGTACCGAGGCCGAACTCGTGACCATCTCGACCAGGAACGCGTGCGTGCGTTCGGGGTAGAAGAGGTTGACGTGCAGGGGGTACACGAGCAGGAGGTACTGCATCATCACGACCATGCCGAAGAGGACCCCCACGACGAGGCGAATCTCGTTTCTGTCCGCCGCGGTCCGCTTCGCCACGGCGTCCCCCCGGGGAGAGGCCGTGTAGCCGAGACCGGTCAGTTCGTCGGCGACCGCGTCGGGATCGGTCTCGTCGGGGTCGTAATCGACGCGGACGGTCTCGGAGACGTAGCTCGCGGCGACGTCCGCGACGCCGTCGGTGTCGGTCCCCACACCCTCGATGAACAGCTCACACGTCGAGCAGTGCATTCCCTCGATCTGGAAGAACGCGCGCTCGGTCCCCGGCGGCGCAGCGGTCGGTTCCTCCGGCTCAGACGCCGTCCCTGCCCCGATATCGGCGCCATCGAGGCTGGCCGGGTCCGTCGCGTCGTCGAGTGTCCCGGCGACGTGCTTGCACCCGGCACAGCAGTAGCGATTGCCCGCGTCGTCCGTAACCGCCGTGGCTTCGAGTGGGAGATCGCACAGCGTACACGTGGCGTCGGACGAGGGATCGGCGTCGGCGGTCACCGACGATCACCCGGGTGGGGACGGAGCCGTGCCCCGTCCGGCTCCATCTCGCACCGAAGGCGGGGAGTACACGGCGAGTCACCCGCGTTTCGGAAGGGACGCCACATAACACGGACTCCGGGCTGGACGGGAAAAACGGTTTCGCGGTGGATCGGCTGCCCCGTGTCCCGCATTCCGAACGGATAGCTGCATTCCCACCGAGAGCTGTGTCCCGAACGGGTAACCGGATTCCCATCGAGACCCGCGTTCCCAACGAAACTCACGTTCCAGAAGCGGCTGGTACGTCGAATCTGCCAGAATTGTTTTGACACACGGCTCTGTGGTGGGCGGTATGAGAGACGTGTTGGAGCGATTCGACAGCCGGCGTGGCATCGCCGGCTTCGTGGTCGTGGTGAGTCTCGTCGCCGCGTTCATGGTCGTGTCGAACGAGGTACAGGCGGGCGATCGCGACTCCCTGCTGTACTTTCTGCTGTTCGTAGTCATTCTGGTGGCAACGGTGCTCGGCGGCGCGTACGGCTGGACGTTCTTCGAGGAGTGAACGACGCGAGAGTGAGCGGAGTCAGCGGGCGGTCGGCGTGAACTCGCTTCCCATGGCCTGTTTGACCTGCAGCGCTGCGCTCGCGGCGAGGCCGCGGGCGACTTCGGCGCACTCGTCGTCGTCGATGACGGATTCGGAATCTTCGACGAGTGAGACGTCGGGGGCGAAACCGGCACTGACGGGGTGGCCGATTGGAGGCTGGACGGCGACGGTGAGTTGCGGGCCGCTGACGCCGCGGGTGATATCGCTGTCGACGACGTATTCGTCGGGGAGAAGGTCGCGCGTCCGGGCGGCGACGCGAGAGACGTCTCGCCGGAGGGCCCGCCGCTGGACGGGCGTCACCTCCGTGAGATCGTCCGCCGATCGGTGCCCTGCCTGCGTGGTTCCCGGGCGGCCGGCGTACGGTGTGTTCGCGTTCATGAGAAGTCGGTACCGACCCAACGAGTCGCCTGGCCAAAAGCGTTTGGCTCCCAACACTGGGCGGTAGGCGCCACAGGGCCTACACGATGGGCTCACTCTCGCCGTAGGCGGCCGCGACGACCGCCGCCGCGTACTCGCCCGACTCGGCGCTGGCCTCCTCGACGCGGACCGTCGGCTCGCCGAACTCCCAGTCCCTGAGGTCGGCCCCGGCGTCGAGCCCCTCCCGCACGCGGCGTTCGACGTCGTCCGGACCCACTTCGCCCACCGCCTCGTAGAACAACCCCGGCCCGCCGTCGACCGACTCCACCCAGCCGAGGCCGGCGCTCACGCTCGTCGGCCCGGCCGCCCGCGCTCGCCCCTCGACGACCGTCAGGCGCTCGCCCGCCGGCCCGAGATCGGGTGCCGTCCCGACCGCCTCGACGGGCACGTCCGCGGGAATCACAGACGAGACGGCCACGAGGTTGTAGTTCTCGATACCCGCGTCCGACAGCGCCGCGTCGTAGGCCGCCATCTCCGTCGGCCCCGTCGCCGACCCCCAGACGACCCGAATCGTACTCATCACCCGCCCTCGGGCCCCGACGGCGTAAGGCGTTGCGATCCGACACCGTGCAGATCCCCCGCCGTGGGGCCGTTCGTCAGACTGCGCCCTCATCGCGACCGACACTCCGGCTCGCGAGTAGATAGGCACCGACCACGCAGCCGACCGCCCCGCTCATCCCCGGGACCCCCACCGGGTCGAACGGCCGGACTCCGCGGGGCGCTACGAGTTCCGTCCAGATCCCGAGGGACGCGATGAAGACGAGCAACCCCGCCCACAGTCCGATGGTGGCGTAGCCGAGTTCGGCTATTCGGCCGGTCCGTGTGGCATGGGCAATCACGCCGAGCGTCGTCGCCATCGGAATCGCGACGAGCGCCCCACCAGGCGGGGTAAAGAGGGACAGTACCAGAAAGATCGCCAGTCCGTAGACGAACACGGAGAGTGATCGGACGAGGGTTCGTTTGGAGGGCATCGCCTGCGGGTTTTCACCACCCAAACTGGGTGTCCAGTATAACATAAATGGCACCATGTATCGGTAGCATGTAGTTCGGAACAGCCGTCAGTGCCCATCGGCTCGTAGCAACGGATGAAAGCAGCCACTATGGACGAGAGTGGACACCAACGGTGCCGTGGCCGCGAGCGTGCCCACCGGGCACGCGAGCACGGGGAAAGGCTGGTTTACACTAGTTCCGTGTTCCGTGAGCGAACGAAGTGAGCGAGCGGGCCGACGACCGATGTGAAAGCCGCGCCGTGCGCGGCTGCAACGGAGGGAGGAGTGCTTTTCATCGAAGTTTTTCCGAGCGTCGGCGAGACGTGCGCCAGCACACTGGCGCCGTCTCGCCAGAGCGCAGAGAAAAAGTTCGTTAGTGGAAGAAGTAGTTCTCCGACGGGATGTACTCGCTTCCCTCGTCGGATTCGAGTTTGTCGATGGCGGCTTCGAAGTCGGCCATGGTGACGTCGGTGCGGTCGTCGCGGATGGCGAACATGCCGGCCTCGGTGGTGACGCTCTCGATCTCGGCGCCGGAGTAGCCGTCGGTGCGCCCGGCGAGGGCCTCGTAGTCGACGGCGTCGGCGAGCGAGAGATCCTGGCTGTGGATCTCGAAGATGCGTTCACGGCCCTCGGCGTCGGGTTCGGGGACCTCTATGAGGCGGTCGAAGCGGCCGGGCCGGAGGATGGCGCGGTCTAACATGTCGAAGCGGTTGGTGGCGGCGATGATGCTGATCTCGCCGCGGTTCTCGAAGCCGTCCATCTCGTTCAACAGCTGCATCATCGTCCGCTGGACCTCGGCGTCGCCGGAGGTCTTCGAGTCGGTGCGGCGGGCGGCGACGGCGTCGATCTCGTCGATGAAGATGATGGCGGGTTCGCGCTCGCGAGCGAGGTCGAAGAGGTCGCGGACGAGCCGGGAGCCCTCGCCGATGAACTTGCGGACGAGTTCTGAACCGGCCATCTTGATGAACGTGGCGTCGGTCTTGGTGGCGACGGCTTTGGCGAGCATCGTCTTGCCGGTACCCGGCGGGCCGTAGAGCAGGACACCCGAGGGCGGTTCGATGCCGACCTGTTCGAACAGCTCGGGTTCGGCGAGGGGCTGTTCGACGGCCTCGCGCACCTCGCGGACCTGGTCGTCGATGCCGCCGATGTCCGCGTAGGAGACGTCCGGCTTCTCGGTGATCTCCATCGCCTGGGCGCGGGCGTCGGTCTCGGCGGAGAGGACCGTCTGCAGGCCGAAGGAGTCGTCGACGGCGACCCGATCGCCGGGTTCGATGCGGTCGGCCATCCGCGGGGAGACCTCTGTCAGGACCTCCTGGTTGTTGCCGTGCTGTTTGACGACGACCTCGCCGTCGAAGGACTCCTCGACGGACGCGACGTACAGCGGCGAGTCCTTCAGGCACTCGTTCTCGCGTTCGACGCGGTCGACGCGATCGCGCAGTGTTTCGCGGCGGCGTTCGGCGGTTTCGAGCTGATCGGCGAGTTTCTCCCGTACCTCGTGGAGTTCCGCGTGATGTGACCGAAGCGCGTCGAGCCGTTCCTCGTCGGGGAGGTTCGGATCGATGTCGCGTGTCGGTCGGTCGGGCAGCGACGGACTTCGGGCCATTCTGACGAGCGGTGGATAATCGGCCGACGTAAATGTGCCTTTGGGTCGCGGGCCGGGAACCGATGGTCGGTAGACAGACAGCCGTGGGTGTGGCGAAATCCCGGCTGTCGGTCGCCGGTTCAGGGTCGAGCGATCGTTTGGGGACCCGCGACGCGTCGTCGACCGCGATTCAAGCACGTCCGGCGAGGGTGCGTACGGCCACAGATCGAGAGGATCAGCGGTGTTCGGGGTCAGTCGACGATCTCGGCCAGTTCGTCGAGGCGATCCGCGTAGCGGTCGATCGCTCGTTCGACGGGGTCGGGCGAGCGCATGTCGACGCCGGCGGTCTCGAGGAGGTCGAGTGGGTACTCCCGGGAGCCGAGGCGGAGGAACTCGAGATAGTCGGCGGCCGCGTCGTCGCCGTCCGAAACGATGTCGTCGACGAGCGCGAGCGCGGCCGAGATACCGGTCGAGTACTGGTAGACGTAGAACGCGCGGTAGAAGTGCGGGATGCGCATCCACTCGCGAGCGATGTGATCGTCGAGCGCCGCGGGTTCGTAGTAGCGGGCCTTGAGGTCGCCGAAGAGGTCGTCGAGCCGGTCGGCGGTCAGGGGTTCGCCGGCCTCCTCGAGTTCGTGTGCGCGGTGTTCGAACTCGGCGAACAGGGTCTGCCGGAAGAGCGTCGAGCGAACGCGCTCTAAGAACTCGTTCAGGATGTGGACGCGGAACTCGGGGTCCTCGACGGTCTCTAAGAGGTGCTCGGTCAGGAGTGCCTCGTTGACCGTGCTCGCGACCTCGGCGACGAAGAGTTCGTAGCTCGCGTAGACGTACGGTTGGTTCCTGCGGGTGCGGTCAGAGTGCAGCGAGTGGCCGAGTTCGTGGGCCAGCGTGTACATCGAGGCGACGTCGTCCTGGTAGTTCATCAGGACGAACGGCTCGGTGTCGTACGTGCCGGCGGAGTAGGCGCCGGCGCGCTTGCCCTCGTTCTCGTAGATGTCGACCCAGCGCGACTCGAGGCCCTCGGCGAGCCGGTCCTGGTAGTCCTCGCCGAGCGGCGCGACGGCCTCGATCACGTGTTCGCAGGCCTCGTCGTAGGGGATCTCCGGACCTTCGCCACCGGTGAGGGGCATGTAGAGGTCCCACGGTCGGAGTTCGTCGACGCCGAGCGCCTCGCGTTTGAGTTCGGCGTGGCGATGCAGTGCGTCGAGGTTGTCGGTGACGGTGTCGACGAGGGTGTCGTAGACCTCGACGGGGACGTTCGCGTCGTCCAGCGAGGCTTCGCGGGCCGTCTCGTAGTTGCGGGCTTCGGCCAGCCGGACGTCGGCGGTGACGCTCTTGGCGTAGGCCGTCGAGACCGTGTTTCGCACGTCGCCCCACTCCTCGAAGTACGCCTCGTAGACGCGTTCGCGGAAGTCCCGGTCGGGGCGTTTGAGCAGGTTGACGAAGTTACTCTGCGTGATCTCGACCTCCCCACCGTCGGGGTCTCGCGATTCGTCATCGCTCGATTCGTCCGAGGCGCGTCGCGCCTCGCTGTCCGCTACGGTCGGGAACGTCATGTCCGCGTTCGCGAGCATCGAGTAGACGGTGCCCGCGGTGCCGGTGACCTCGCCGAAGTCGGCGAGTAGTTCTTCGACCTCCGGCGAGCGGGTGTGGGGTTTCATCCGGAGGGCGTCGTCGACGTACTGACGATACCGCTCCAGGTCGGGTTCCTCGTCGACGTAGGATTCGAACGCCTCCGTCGTGAGGTCCTGGATCTCCGGTTCGACGAACGAGGCGGCCGACTGGGCGTCGGCGACGAGCGACTCGGCCCGTGCCGCCATCGCTTGCCGGTCTTGATCGGTCGTATCCTCGTCGCGTCGCATCCGCGCGTAGGCGCCGACGCGCTCGACCTCTCGCATGAGGGCGTCACGCGTCTCGAGAACCACGCGGAGGGTCTCGGCGTCGGATACCGTCTCACCCTCGTAGGCGGTCAGTTCGTCGAGGCGGTCGGAGACGTCGTCGTAGGCGTCGCGCCAGTCCTCAGGAGAGTCGAAAATGCGGCTCAGATCCCAGGTGTGCTCCGCGGGGACCTCCTCGCGCGAGGGAACGTCACTCATGCACCGGTTTTCGAATCGCAATGGGTAAAGCGTGACGAAGTGCGGTCACGCCAGGCGGCTGGATCGGCCGTGTGACGGGGTTTGTAACGGGTATAGTGGGTGGCGTCGCCAGAGCGACTCACATATCGATCGTGGCCGGGACGACTCGCCGTGTCATCGACTGCGTTCGGCGGCGACCGCTGTCCGAATCACCCGCGCGAGTCCGAGAACGGCGACGTACGTCCCGACGACAAGCATTCCGGCGAAGACGGCGAACCCGACGGCGGTCGGGCCCAGTCCGTCCAGTGCCAGGAACGGACCGGCCACCGTGCGTCCGATCCACGTGAGTAGCCCGCCGACAGCGATCCGGACGGCGCCACCCCAGTACTCGCCGTACGCTTCGGCAGTGTGTTCCATGTCGGTGCGTGCGGGCGGGGTCGGCAAAAAACTGCCTTCACGTGCCGCGTATCGGATGCCTCGACACAACCGCTCACTCGCTCGCGAAGTCCCCGAGGCCCGACTGCTGGGCGTCGGCGAGCACGTCCCGACACGTCGCCCACGACTGGCGGGCACAGTCGGGAAGGGTGCCCGTCTCGTCCACGTAGGCCTCGAGGAACGCGCGCGTGTTCGGATCGCTCGGGTAGCCGCTCCCCGGATCGCCGTAGCCGGCGTCGGCGTAGGTGTCGGCGACGTCGGTCATGCGAGCGTCTCGCTCGACTTTCGCGACGATGCTCGCCGCGCCTACGAGTGGGTCGTCGGCGTCGGCGCCGTGTTCGGCCGCGACGTCGATCGGGTGCGAGCAGGCGTCGGTCACCCGCCGGGCAAAGCGGTCCGCGTCCGTATCGCAGGCGTCACAGGTGCCCGTGGGAAGATCGTCGTCGACTCCCGAGCCATCCAGGCTCGAATCGGCCAGGCCCGCGTCGGCCAGTGCCGCCTCGATCGCTTTCGCGTGGGCGGCGACGGCGAGCCCGTTCATGTCCGTCTCCGGGTCGTCGATCGTCGCCGGCGTGATCGCACGGACGCCGACGGCGACGTCGTCGGCCGACCGAAGGCGTGCCGCCAGTTCCTCGCGCCGGTCGGGGGCGAGGTCCTTCGAATCGGCCATGCCGTCGGGGAGTCGGGTACGATCGTCCACGTGGACGGCCGCGGCGATCATCGGACCGAGCGCTGGCCCCTTCCCCGCCTCGTCGACGCCGAAGACCATGTTGGTGAGCCATCGTCGGACTGGCGCAAAATCGTTGTGACTCCGCTCGGCCCGACCGAACGCGTATTGACCGGTATACTGAACGTCCAGATACCTAAACTGAAGTGCGGAATCGCGAGAACGGTCGAAGCCGCCCTCGCCGTCGGCGTACTCCTCGTCGTCTGGGTGATGAGCACGGGCGTCCCGATCGAGTACCCCTCGTGGCCGGAGGTGGCCGGATTTCCGGCCGATCCGGAACTGCTCGTGCCCGGCGCGCTGGCCGTCGTCGTGCTCGTCGACGTGGTCCGAGAGGGTGTCTCGATCGGATCGGGCGGCGTCGCCGCCATCAAGAGCGCTCGCGCCCGCTGGACTGGCATGATCGGGCTTCTCGCCGCACTGACGCTCTTTCTGTCGGTTGTGAGTCTCCCTGCCCTGTACGCCGATACCGGCGGCTGCGTCTTCTTCGGCGGCCTGCTCACACTCTCGGCCGGTATCCCGCTCGCACTGCTCGTTCTTGGACGGCAACTCTTCGACGAGGCCGTCGGGTGGTATCGCCGTCGGCACGTCGCGAGTGAGTAGCACCGAACGAAACGAATCCTCGGCGGCTGCGCGTCGGTCGGGACTCGGAGACCTCACCGCGTCAGCCGGAACCGGAACACGATGTACGCGAGGATCAACACGAATGTGCCAGCGAAGAGGTACTCGCCCGAATCGATGGCGTAGGCCAGCCCGATCGCGTTGAGCGCGATACCGACGAGGTAGAGGATGTGGAGTTGTCGGTCGGAGGGGGTCACGCGTCACCACCGGATTCGCCGTCGGCGTCGGACTCGTCTACGAAGAAGTCGGCGCGTTCGAACGGTTCGTCCTCGCCCTCGACAGCGAGCACGTCCAGGGCGATCACCTCGGCGCCGGTATCGAGCAGTCCGGCCACGCTCGGCTCCGTTCGTCCGTCGTCGCCGCTGATGAGTTCCTTGATGTAGAGGCCGCCGGCGCCGTGGACCTCGATGGTGGCGGTGGCGGCGTTCACTTCCCCGTCACCCAGGACGGCTTCGTCGACGCTGTCGACCATCTCGTCGACGATCCCCGGCTCGCCGTCGATGGCGTAGACGGTCCGTTCGCGGGTCAACTCGGCCCGGCGGTGGTCGACGCGCTGGGGCGTGAACTGCTCGACGGTGGTTCCTTCGAGTTCGGCGAGTGCGTCGAGGGCAGTCACGCTCACCGGCTCGTCGAACTGGACGGCGGCGCGATAGCGTTTGCTGGCGTCGTGTTCCTTGACGCGTTCGACCATGTCGTGGGTCGCGAGGCGGAGGTCCTCGACTTCGACGGCGCCCGCTGCGGCCTCGTTGATCTCGGCTTCGAGTGCAGAGACGTCGGGTGTCCGGTGGTAGGGGTGTTTGACTTCGAGGACGAACGGGCGGCCGGTGCCGAGCATCCGGGCGTCGACGTCCTCCCGGCCCGCCCCGTGGAAGGTACCCTCGCGACCCTCCATCGCGTCGACGACGTGCGGGCGAACCGTCTCCTCGATGCTCGTATCGTAGAGGTAGCCCGAGCCGCCGCAGTAGTCACAGGGCTCCTCACCGTCGTCGGCGAGCTGAGTGCCGCTGCCGCCACACTCTCGACAGGGCCACTCCGTCTGTGGGATGTCGCGCTCGATCTTGCGGTAGCGGCCGTAGACGAACGCGGGGTTGATCTGGCGGTCGACGGCGTGGGCCGTGACGGCGTCGCCGTCCTCGAGGACCGCGTACGGGTCGAACGCCGAGAGGTCGACGACGCAGAGGACGTCCGGGCGCTCGAAGTCGACCTCGGCACCGGTCCGCGCGCCGACGCGCCGACCCACCTCGCGGTTGACCTCGCGCTTGAGCGGTTCGCCGGCGTCGGGCTCCATGCCGGCGTCCTCTCGGAGCAAGCGGTCGTTCTCCTCGACCAGCGGCGGGACGACCGTCCCGACCTGATACGTGGCGAAGTCGACTCCGTCCAGCGTCTCGACGACGGCGTCGGCCAGGGCGTCGAACGTCCCGCAGTAGCCCTCGCAGACCCAGCACTCGACCGGGTCGACGGGCTCGTACGGCTCGTCCGCTTCGAGGGCCAGCGTGGTCCGAAGCGCCCGGCCGCGCTCCTCGTTTCGCAGGCCGAAGCTTCGGTCGGCGAACGGCCGCCCGAGGCAGGCGTCACAGACGGGACCGCCCGCGAGCAGGTCGGCCGCCGCATCCGTGATGGTCATTGCACCTAGGTGAGGTCGTGGGGCGTAACACGCTTTCCATTCACGCTTTCGGGACCGCGTCGTCACGACAGTTCCGGTCCCGCGTTCTCACACGGCGCTCTCCTGCTCTCGCCATCACTCGAAGTTCCGGATCACGGACTTGAAGACGGTCCGGGTCGTTGCCGGCGTATGGACGATCCGGCTATCTCTCGCAGGGGATTTCTCGCGGCCGGTGGCGGAGGATTCCTCGCCGCCGTCGCCGGCTGCGCCGAACCCGGCTCCCGCGCGCGGTCGGGCCGCGGCGACTCCTCCCTCCCCAGTACCGTCGACCTCGAGGAGCGGGCCGACGGGACGGTCTACACTGAGATCTACGCGGACGTGATCGACTCGGTTGCGATGGTGACGGTCAGCGGCGTCGAGACCGAAGACGGCGGGGAGGGTGCCGGACAGGGGTCGGCGTTCGTCTTCGACGACCACCTCGTGACGAACAACCACGTCGTCGAGGGTGCGGAGTTGATCCAGTTGCAGTACACCAACGGCGACTGGACGGAAGCCGAGGTCGTCGGCACCGACGTCTACAGCGATCTGGCCGCCCTCGACGTGGTTCACCGGCCCGACTCCGCCGCGTCGCTCCCGTTCGCCGACGTCCTCCCGACCGTCGGCCAGGAGGTCCTGGCCGTCGGCAACCCCTACGGGCTCGAGGGGACGATGTCCCAGGGCATCGTCAGCGGCGTGAACCGTTCGCTTCCCGGCCCGCAGGGCTACGACATCCCGAACGCGGTCCAGACCGACGCGGGCGTCAACCCCGGCAACAGCGGCGGGCCGCTGCTAGACATCGACGGGCGCGTTGTCGGAGTCGTCAACGCCGGCATCGTCGAGGGCGTCGGCTTCGCCATCTCGGCCGCGCTCGCGAGTCGCGTTCTCCCCAGCCTGATCGAGGCCGGACGGTACGACCACCCGCGCATGGGCGTCACACTCCGCGAGGTGACGCCGGCCGTCGCGACGGCGAACGACCTGGCAGAGGCGACCGGCGTTCTGATCGTCGACGTCCCGGCTGACGGGCCGGCGGCCGGCGTGCTCCAGGGGAGCACCGACCAGGTTACCTACGAGGGAGTCAGTATCCCGGTCGGCGGCGACGTCGTCGTCGGACTCGCCGGCGAACCGATCCCGGACAGCGGAGCCCTCTCTCGCGTCCTCGCCCTCCAGGCCAGTCCCGGCCAGACCGTCCCCGTCGAGGTGCGTCGCGACGGCGAGTCGACGACCGTCGACCTCGAACTCGGCGCCCGACCGACCGATCCCTGAGTTCCGGAGTGACGACGGCTCCAACTCCGTCTCGATCCGCGTCGGTGCCCGCCTCCGAGTACGCGAGGCATTCTGGGTGGATGGCACCGCGTACGGCCCAGGCCCGGGTCCAGTAGTTCTTCCATAACAATGGCCGACGCTACCGTAGCAGGGGTGGCCCGAGTCCACATGCACAGCGCACCCGACAACCACCCGTTCGCGGTAGCCGTCGATGAACCGACCGAGCGCAGTGAACGCTCGAACCCCGCCCGTATCGGCGGTCCGACCGCCGAGTGTAACCACTCCCCTACCGATGCCGCGTAGGCACACGTCGCCACCCATGCCGAACGCACCCACCATCACGACCGTCTCGTTCTGGCTCGGTACGCTCTTACCCGTCGTCTACCTGCCGCTCCTCGTGTCCGGAATCGACTCCGGGGGGCGGTTCGGCCTGCTCGTCTCGCTGCTGGCGCTCAACGTGGTCGCGCTCGTCCTCGGTCACGACTACCCGGAAAATCGACCGCGGTGACCCCGCGACGACCGCCGACAGCGGGCCCGTTCAGGCGTTTCGTACCGCCTTGAGCACGTCGGGTGCATCGGCGAGTGCGTCCTCCAGCGCGTCGACGTCGGGGCCGCCACCCTGGGCGAAGTCCGGGGGCCCGCCACCACCGCCGCCGACCTTCGCGGCGAGTTCGCCGACGACCTCGCCGGCGTTGACGCCGACGCCGTCGGGGACCGCGACGACGAACTGCGCGCTGTCGAGACCGCTGCCGAGAACGGCGATCTGGCCCTCCTCGGCGAAAGCAGAGGCGGTCGCCCTGAGTTCGTCGACGTCGGCGTCGATGCGCTGGACGACGGCCGTCGTCTCGCCCACCTCGACCTCCGCAGCGTCGTCGGCGCCGGCGGCTCTGGCTTCGGCCAGCTGTGATTCGAGATCCTCGATGCGCTTGCCGCGATCCTTCCAGGCATCGAAGAAGCGCTCGGCCGTCTCGGGGACGTCCTGCGGATCGACGTCGAGCACGTCGGCCGCCTCGTAAAGGGCGTTCTCGGTCTCCTGGGTGGCCCGGATGGCAGCCTCGCCCGCGGCGAAGACGAGGCGCTCGACGCCGTCCTGGACGCGCTCGGTCGAGCGGATCTTGATCGCGCCGATATCGCCCGTGCGGGCGACGTGCGTGCCGCCGCAGGCCTGGACGTCTTCGCCGACGTGGATCAGGCGGATGTGCTCGCCCGGTGGGATGCCGCCCTGGTAGAGGTCGAAGCCGTGTTCGGCCTCGGCCTCGTTGCGGTGGGGCCACTCCTGGGAGACCTGGACGTTCGCCGTGACGAGGTCGTTGGCGACCCGCTCGATCTCCTCGACCTGGTCGCGGGAGATGCGGTCGTAGTGGCGGACGTCGAGCCGCGAGGAGTCGACGCCCTTCTGGGCGCCGGCCTGACGGACGTGGTCGCCCAGCACCTCGCGGGCGGCGTGCCCGACGATGTGCGTCGCCGTGTGGTGGGCCATCAGCTGGCGGCGGCGGTCGGCGTCGATCCGACCGGTGACGAACTCGCCCTTGCCGATCGGGCCGTCGGTTCGGTGGAGGACGACGTCGTCGACCGCCTGTACGTCGGTCACCTCGACCGTCGTCTCGTCGGTCGCGAGCGTCCCGGTGTCGGCCGGCTGTCCGCCGCCTTCGGGATAGAAGAGGGTACCGTCGAGAACGACGTCGTATCCCTCCTCGCGTTCGAAGACGTCGAGGACGACCGCCTCGAACTGGGTGCGTTCCTGGTCGTTGTAGTAGCGTTTCTCCGTCTCTGGAAGGTCGGCGAAGCGCTCCTCGGCGCCGCTCGCCTCGACCCCGCCCGCGGTCTCATCGTCGTGGCGTGAGGCGACCAGCCCGTAGAAGTCGTCTGGGACGTCGACCGTCGCGCCGTGGTCGTCGGCGATCTCGGCGACCATGTCCGGCTGGATGCCGTGGGAGTCGTAGAGTTCGATCAGTTCGTCGACGGGGATCGGCTCGTCGCGTTCGGCGTACTCGCGCGCCAGGTCCTCGACGCGGCGACGGCCGCGTTCTAACGTCTCGCGGTACTTCTCGACCTCGGTGCGGACGATGTCTCGAATCGTGTCGCGGTTCTCGTACCCGAGTCGGTCGGCCTGCATATCGACGAGTTCGTCGAGCGGCGCGTCGACGCCGACGGTGTCGCAGAGACGCTTCATCCGCCGAAGGACCATCCTGGCGAGGTAGCCCGTGGCGACGTTCGACGGGACGATGCCGTCGCCGAACATGTACGCGAGCGTCCGGGCGTGATCGGCGATGGCGTAGATGTGCTCTAACGGCTCGACGAGATCGCGCAGTTCCTCGACGTCCACGCCGAGTTCCGCCGCGATGTCGCCGCGGGCCGCCTCGACGTCGTCGACGTCGTCGATGTCCAGGTTGCCGGAGAGCCTGGCCGCCTGGGCGACGAGGTCGGACTCGTCGTCGGTGTAGTCGAGTCCGGCGTTGTCGGTCAGGAACGAGATCGTCTCCGGATAGATGGCCTCGTAGACCGTCGGGGTGCCCTGGCTCATCCAGGTCCAGCGTTCGAGGCCGTAGCCGGTGTCGACGACGTAGGTGTCCATGTAGGAGTAGGTGTTCCCGTCTTTGAGTTCGTACTCGCCGTCGGGATCTTGCTCCATGCACATGAAGACCAGCGTCGCGAGTTCGAGGCCCTTGTAGATGACCTCGATCGCGGGCCCGGCGTTCCCGCCGCCGACCCACGGGTCCTCGATGTAGGTGACCTCGGTGATGTCCGCGCCCATCGAGTCGAGCAACTCGTCACAGAGCTCGACGGTGCGGTCCTTCCAGTAGACTTCGCCCTCGAAGGCGTACTGCCCGGGATCGTCGATGTCTTCGCGGGCGTTGAACGCGTGGTGGGCCATCATCTCGAAGGCCATCGTGTGCCGACCCGTCTTGCCCACGTTGTCGATGTCCTGCATCCGGATACACGGTTGCGAGATGGTCAGCGGGTTCGCCGGCGGCGGCGTCTGGCCCGACGTGACCAGCGGCTGGAAGTCGTAGATCGACGCCTGTGTGAGCAGGACGTCGTCGCGCCAGCGGTTCGCCGCGACCGGGTACGGTTCGATGCGCTCGTGGTCGTGGTCCTCGAAAAACGAGAGGAACGCCTCTCGCATCTCTTCTAGAGAGTGCGCCTCGTCGAATCCCGGGTCGTCGATAAAGTCGTAGGTCGCACACGGCGGTTCCCCACACACCTCGCGCTCGGGATCGCGCGTCCAGAAGTGATTCCCACAGGAGACACACTCCACGCGCTCGAATCCCTCCTCCCTGAAGTACTCGAGACGGTACTCCTCCTCGAGGTCGCTCATCGTGCGATTGTGGCGCCGCAGCGGGTAAAACAGTTCCGCACCGGCGCGGCGGACGCGTCCGTTCCCGTCCCGCCGATCGAATTCTCGCTCGGATCTGTCGGGCGAATTCTCGCTCGAACCTGTCGCTCGACGCGCCCGGATCGTTCGCTCACTGGCACTCGATCGCTGCCCGTGCGAAACGCAGCCACGTCATCAACTCACAACGAAGTTATGGCGTCCACCCACAACGAAGCCACGGCGTCCCACCACCGATCCGCGGCGTCCCACGTCGGACCGACGACACGCGATCACCGGTTGCGGTAATTATCGGTCGACTCCTCCACTCACACAGACAATACATACATTACCCGGACCCAACATACGTGACAGGACGGACCTCCGATGGCGGACAGCCGAACGGTCATCTACGTCGCCGTAACGTCGGACGCCGCAGCGAGCGGTGCGGTAGCCCTGGAAGCGGCGGGAGACGGACTCGACGTCGAACCGGCGACGCCCGACGACGTGGATTACGCCGCCGGGATGGCCGACTGCATCGTCTTCGCCGAGACGCCGACGACGGCCGACGGCGCCGCTCTCCTCGACGTGATCGACGACGCCGACGACACCCCGGTGGTGCTCTTTACCGAGGACTCGTTCGAACCGGCGGTAGCCCGTGCCACCGACGGCATCGCGGGCTACGTCCGCCGGGACGCGAGCGACGCCACGACCCACCTGGCGGACGAGATCGCCTGGGTGTGTTCGGGTTCGAGCGCGCCCGAAGCGGATCGGTCGACTGCGAGCGCCCCCCGACACCGTCGGGCTGCCGAGCACCTCGCGAGCGACTACGCGTCGCTCGCGAAGACGCTCGCGGATCGAACGGGAGAACGCGACCGGCTCGACGACGCTCGCACCCACCTCCATGATCGCCTCGAACGGACGGCCGACCAGCGCGACCGCTTCCGGGCGGCGTTCGACGCGACGCCCGAACCCGCCTGCGCCTACGCCGTCGAATCGACAGGATCGGCGATCGTCACGGCCGTGAACGACACCTTCCGGGCGACCTTCGGGATCGGCTCCGGAGCGGCCGTCGATCGGCCGGTCACCGACGTCTTCGACGCAGCTGGGATCGACGTCGACGGCGACCGCTTCCGGTCCGCCCTCGATCCCAGGCGGTCGGATCGCGACGTGGTTGCCTCCGGACGGAACGCTGGCGGACCGGGCGTCGATCGCGAACCGCCAGGCGACCGGGGCGGAGGTGCCTCCATCGACGGTAGTGTACCCGACGGCGTCGTCGCGCCAGGGAGAAGACGGGAGGTGATGCTTTCCGGACGGTACGAGACGGACGAGGGAATTCGAACGTACGACGTCACGGTCGTCCCGTCCGGGAGCGACACCGACGACTCCGGGCCGGCCGTCGGGCTCGTCGTCTGTGCGGACGTCACCGAGCGACGGCGGGCCGAGCGGGAATTGGCGTCCCGGACGCACCGACTGGAGACGATCGGCGACGTGCTAGACGACGTTCGCGACCCGCTCAGCGTCGCTCGCGGATACCTCGAAGTGGCCGAGGAGACCGGCGACCCCGAACACTTCGCCGAGATCGACGCCGCCCACGAGGAGCTGCGCGAGGCGGTCGACCACCTGGGCAGGCTCGTCGGTCGCGACGCCGTCGTCGTCTCCCGCGAGGCGGTGGACCTCCACGACCTCGCTCGCCGGGCCTGGGCCGACGTCGAAACCACCGACGCGAGCCTCGACCTCGGTCCCGGCGCCCGCCTCGAGGCCGACAGCGACCAGCTCCGCGACGCGTTCGAACGCCTGTTCGCGGCGGCGACCGCTCGGACCGGAACCGACGAGTCGGGCGGACAGAGTGTGGACGTCGACCACGAACCGAACCCGGACGACGCCATCGTCGTCTCCGTCGGAGCGACAGACGACGGATTCTACGTCGCGAGCAGCGCCGCCGACGGGAACCCGTTCGCGGGTCAGGTGGGCGCCCGCGACGGAACGGATCCCCGACGTGACGCCGAACGCGTCGCCGCGGCCCACGGCTGGCGTGTCGGCGTCGCGGAGAGCCGCGAGGGGACGGCGATCGCGTTCCGCGGCGTCGACGTCGAACGCGAATCGTGATCGAGTACGGTCTCAGCGAACCCAGGATCACCCCCCGAGTGCCGCGAACGCGAACACGAGCGCGACGTACGCGACGGTGATGGTGACCGCCGCGATCGGAATCGCCGAGAGGTGATCGTACCGGCCGTCGCTCCCGGTGCGGTCGCCGCGCTCGATTCGATCGACGTCCACGGTACCAGATTCGATGGCCTCGGCCGTCGGCATCACCTCCGGGAGCCCCTTGCGCCGCGCGTCGATCTTGTTGAGCGCGAGGACCGCCACGATCGTCAGTCCGAGCGCGAGCGGCAGGGCGACGAGCGGGCTCCGCAGCCCGAAGCCGTACAGCAGGAGGACGATCACGGTGACGCCGGCAGCCGTCGCGGCGAAGGGGATCTGCGTGTTGACGTGGTCGATGTGGTCAGAACCGGCGAAGATCGAAGACATCACCGTGGTGTCGCTGATCGGCGAACTGTGGTCGCCCCAGATGGCGCCGCCGAACAGCATCGCGATCACGACCGGGAGCACCGACGAGCCGACGAGTTCGAGGCCGAGTGGGATGGCGAGCGGCGTCAGGATGGACATCGTGCCCCACGAGGTCCCGGTAGTGAAGGCGACGAACATCGCCGCGGCGAAGATGATCAGCGGGAGGAAGCCCCCGGGAACGCCGCTGCCCACCATCACGTCCACGATGAAATCGGCCGTACCGACGTTCTCGGCGGCCACGCCGATGGCCCACGCGAGGACGATGATCGCGAGCGCGATCACCATCGTCTTGAAGCCGTCGAGGATCGTCTCGCTGGCTTCCTCCAGGTCCATCGTCCGGTAGGCGAGCGAGCCGACGAACCCGACGAGCATGAACGCGAACGCGCCGTAGAGCAACCCGAGCGCCACGTCGGTCTCCTGAAAGGCCGTCGAGACGTCGACGCCGGGCTGGTGCCCGCCACCCAGGTACCACATCGAGACGAGGCCGACCACGAGCAAGACGAGGATCGGCGCGAAGAAGTTCACCAGCGTGGGGTTCTTCTCACTCGGTTCGCCGACGTCGGCTGAGACGTCCGACAGCGGCGTCGCGTCCTCGCGTATCGTCCGGCCCGTAGAACGGGCGCGCCACTCGGCGGACAGCATCGGCCCGTAGAATCGCTGGGTGATCGCGATGAAGCCGACCATGAAGAACGCCATGAAGCAGTAGACGTTCCACGGGATCGACCGCAGGAACAGGCCGAACGCGGTGACGTCGAGGCTCTCGGTGGTGACGTCCGTCGCCTCGAATCCCACGATGATCATCGACACCTGGAACCCGACCCAGTTCGAGACCGGGCCGAACGTCGTGACCGGCGAGGTCGTCGAGTCGAGCGCGTAGGCGTGCATCTCCCGCGACGAGCGGTTGTCCTGGGCGAGTTCGCGCGTCGCGTTGCCCGTCACGACGGTGCTCGTGTACGAGTCGAAGAAGATGAACACCCCGATCACCCAGGTGAGTATCTGCGAGTCGCGCGCGGTGTTCACGCGATCGCCGATCGCGCGTTCGAGCGCCAGCACGCCGCCCGACCGGTAGATGAACGCGGCTCCCGCGCCCATGAACAGGATCAGGATGATGAACTTCGTGTCGAACGGCGCCCGGACGACCTCGACGAGCCAGTCCATCGTCAGCGCCGTGGCCGCGATCGGGTTCCACCCGGCGACGAGCAACGCCCCGACCCAAACGCCGGCGAACAGCGACACCAGCACCTGTCGCGTCGTCATCGCCAGCACGATCGCCAGCAGTGGCGGTGCCAGTGCGAGGACCCCGAAGTGTTCCGCCATGACTGTCAGCGTGGCCGACGCGCTCGAAACTCCTTGTTAGGCCGGCGGTTCGGGGCGGTACGGTACGCCTACGGGCTCATGTTGGTGGCGGCACGGGAGCGGAATCGAACGGCGAGTCCCGAAACGGTCGTCGCAGGGAGTTCGATAGTGGGGCCAGTCGCCGAACGCGAGCGGCAAACCGCAGAATGGCAGAGGGTACGAACCGTAGTCGTAGACGAGCGGGCTGGCGGATAGACGTCCGGAAACCGATCAGACGACCGGTTCGATGGCGACGTGGTCGTGCTTGAGCCGCGGCGCTTTCGCCCGGCCGTCTTCGACGTATTCGACGATGTCGATCCGAGCGAGCTTTTGCAAGTCGCGGCTGACGACACCTTTGTCGTAGCCGAGTTCCGCAGCGAGGGCACGGACCGAGTCGGGTTCGTGCTCGTTCAAGTGATCGAGCAGATCGAGGCGGCGGTCGTGAAAGACGTCCTCGGCGCGCTCCCGGGCGAGGACGAGCGTATCGGGGAAGCCGTGCTGTGTGAGCGTTTCCGAAAACGCAGCACGGAGTGCCAGACGGTCGTCGACAGCCGCCACATCGCTCTCGAAATCGTTCGGATCGGGGACCGACGTCGATGGTTCTTCCAACTCGGGCATATGCAATTCTCCTCAACCGTTGTTCAGACTGCAACGGTCAAAAGTGTTTCGATAGTACGGATGCGGTGGAGTTAGATTGGGCCCCGACACGCGTTAGAAACCGTAACTTTTAAGTTTCCGAGAATATAATACTAGAGTGAGGACAGTTCTGCTTCGCCGGCCGGCGTTCTATCCACCTACTAGCTAAGTAGTGGTCTTCTTCGTCGGGAAATCACGAGTTTCGGAGCGAAGGCTACGCTGGTTCGACGGTCGCGCGCGAGCATCCAGTTCTCAGGTGATTCACGCTACTATGAACACAAACGCTACGACGACCGGTAAACAGGTGGTGTTCGATGGAACGCTTTGACAGTATCGACCTCGGGACCTATCGGGGAGACAATTATTTCCTCGTCGGGTACGTCGAGCCGGACCCTCATAGAGACGAGGAATACGACCCAGCAGCAGACGCCGAGAACTACGGGTGGTCCCTCGTCCAGAAAGCCGAGACACCACTGGACGAAAACGACGAAATTGTCGGGATGGATACGCGCCACGGTCAACCCCATCTCGACAAAGAGTATCTGCCACCCGACATCGACGAGCAGAAAAAGGTGTGGCTCGACGACGACTATTCCTTTCGACGGATGCGAGACTACCTCCTTCAGAACTGGCAGGACTTCGCCGACCTCCACATCTACTACAACGAGTAAGTCCCGCCGACGAAGCTGAGAAGATGGATCGAGGCGTGGAGCACTGCCCGCCACCAATTGTGAACACATCGATGACCGGGTCAAGAACCGCATCCGGATCGGTCCCGAAATCCGTCGTCCCGCTGCGAATTTGCTGTAGACTCGGACCCGTGGAGGTGCGAGTATTCACTGTGGGGATTACTTCCCGCCGTACCCGAGATTCTCGAGTTCGCCCGTCTCGAGGTCGATCTTGTACTCGTTGTGGTTCCAGCTCCAGCCGATTACGTCTCCACCCTCTTTGTAGAGCTCGCCGAAGAGATGGCTGGTGGCATCTTCCGGGCGTGCTGACCGCCACAGCTGGTTTCCATCCGTATCGAACGCAACCACGTTCCGTCCGTCGTGTTGCTCACCCTCGGGAGGGTAGAGGACCGCGATCACGATGTCTGGTTCTTCCAGCACCTGGCTGATCGTGTACTCCATACTGATCGATTCATCACCGATGGTGAGCACGTTATCTTCGTAGTGAATTTGCGTCATTCAGTTTCCTTTAGCAGTTTTTCGAGCGGTTCGTCCATCTCGGATTGTCCGAGACTGAGCCGGCCAGTGAACCGGAATTGTCGTTCACGCTTCTGTCGACGACGCCTCCGACGAACTCGTTCGTAGCTCACTTCGTAAGCTCACTTTCGACGATCGACCCGTCGGTCGGGTCGACGTGATACGTCCCACCCTTCCAGTTGGACGCGCGAAGCGCACCGTCTTCGACCGCGATGCCAGTGTAGCGGTAGGCGTCTCCGGTCGGGAGGGTCGCGGCCTCGATCTCCCACAGTTTGGCCCCATCAGTCGCGAACGCCCAGACGTTCGTGTCGCTCGGTTCACTCGATCCATCGCCGAAGAGGACGACGACCGTGTCGTCGACCTCCTCGACGTCTTCGATGGGTTCCGGGAGGGTGACCGTCTCGCCGTCGATGCGGAGTTCGGTACCGCTTTCGTCTATCGTGGTCATTTTGGGAGTGCTCAGGAGTGCGGCGAGGATAGTCGGTGACTACTTTCCTCGAAAGCCTCGATCTTCCAGTTCGCCCGTCTCGGGATCGATGCGATATTCCTGCTTGTTCCAACTCCAGCCGATGATATCGCCATCCTCCGTCGTCAAACTGCCGAACATGTGTCTGTCTGATTTTTCAGGGATAGACGACTTCCACAGCAGGTCCCCATCGTAGGAGAATGCGAGGACGTTTTGCCGGTCTCGACCGGCGTCCTGACTGGGAGAGAGCAAGACGAGGACTCGGTCTTCCAACTCGAGTACCTGACCGATCGGATGTTCGACTTCGATGTCCATTTCACCGATCGTGAGTAGATTCGCATCGGACGCGACAGGTGGCACGGAACCGTCACCTCGAACCGTCAATGCGCATCGAAATGGATCTCATTGGAGTGAGTTACTTCCCGCCGTAGCCGAGGTTTTCGAGTTCCCCCGTTTCGAGGTCGATCTTGTACTCGTTGGAGTTCCAGCTCCAGCCGATCACCTCCTCGCCCTCTTTGTAGAGTTCGCCGAAGCAGTGACTCGTCGCGTCTTCTGGGCGCTCGGATCGCCACAGCCGGGTGCCGTTCGTATCGAAGGCAATGACGTTCCGTCCATCGTGTTGTTCACCCTCGGGTGGGTAGAGGACCACGAGAATAATCCCATCCGCCTCCATCACTTGCGTAATCTCATATTCGAGGGCCATCGATTCGCCGTCGATCGTCAACACGTTGTCGTCGTACTGGACCTGCGTCATTTGTCGCCCTCCAGCAGTGCTTCGAGCGTACCGTCCATCTCGAATTGGCCGGGACTGAGCCGGCCAGTGAACCGGTATTGTCGTTCACGCGTCTGTCGACGACGCCTCGTCCGACGGCCGTTCGAGGAATTCGGGTACCTCCGCGTCGGCTTCGCGGACGATCGAGAGTGGCGTTTTCCGGCGTCGTTCTCGTGGTGGGGATCAGCACCGTGTTCGACGAGATGGGCGACTGCCTGCTCGCCAATGGACTGGTCAGCCGCTGTCATTGGTATCTCGCCTCCATATGGGGCGAGGGTTAACTGTCGTTTTCGTCCAGGAGTTCTTTCAGCTCTTCTAATACTTCCGTTGCAGACGCTTCGAGTTCCGCTTCCCCGATGCCGCCGATAACATCGTCTCTGAGTTCCGGCTCGCAATACGCATCAGCCTCCGCAAAGAGATAGTCGAGAGGTTTGAATACCTCATCCTCAGGTATCTCGTCGTCATCCAAAAATTCGTTCATGTATTTCGTAGAGAACTCGGTGGCAGTGGCCTCTCCACGCACGAACTCTCTGATCAAGTCCATATACTTTCGGACGTATTCTTCGTTCATCGGTTACCTTCCTCCAATCTTACCTGTATTAAGAAGATAGTTCTCCTGTGCAGGCGAAAGCTTCCAACACGTCCAAAACCTCCGATCTGGCTTAGTGATTACCACGTTTTTGGTCTGGCTGTTATAGTAGTGTATCGCCGGTTGATCTTGATATTTTCCTTCAATAATTCTTGTCTCCGCATCTGAAATGTGCTCTTTCAAGGCGCTTTTGAACCGTTCTTTGCTATCCATATTCCAGTTCTCTTCAACACCAAACACGGGTGCGTGCTTGAATTTCGATTGAAGTTGTGTATCCGAGAACGTGACGTCGACAGGCGCGTCATCAGATCCATCGTCAGTTTGAGTCTGTTTCTCTGAACGTTGAATGTGAATCGATGTATTCTGGATATTTTCCAGCCCCAACGTTTCGCTATTTAGTACTCGCTGGGCCATCTGATCGGCCTCCCGCTCCAGTTGCGGATCAGGGTCAATCTCCAGATCCGCATCCACCTGCGGCATCATCGAGATTGCCGCACCCGGCTCGCGTGTCGCTTCGCTCCCGCTCGCTGATCCGGCGGCCCTCACTCCGTTCGCGCCGCCCGTCTGCTGCTTGACGTGGGCGAGTTCATGCGCCAAGAGGTGCTGTCCTTCCGCACTCTCGGGATCGTACTCACCGTCGTTGAACACGATCGCGGTGCCGCACGTGAACGCCCGGGCATCGATCGCGTCGGCGGCCTTCGCCGCTTCCGGGCCGGTGTGAATCTCCACGTCCGAGAAGTCGGCGTCCATCCGCTCTTCCAGCGCTCGCTGAGTCGAGGCGTCGAGCGACTGCCCAGAGCCAGTTGCGAGCACGTCCAGGACGGCATCCGGAACCGCGTCCGGATCGGTCCCGGCGTCCGTCGTCGCACGGTGAATGTGCTGTTGGGCCTCGGGGCCGTAGCCGCGCATCGACAGCGACGGGGTCGCCCCACGCCCGTGTTCCTGGCCCATCGCTGCGCCTGGTGTCGCCGCCCCGCCCATCCCCATATCGGGAGCGCCCACGTCCGGAACGCCCGCGTCGGGAATCGGAGAATCGGGGATCGGCGCGTCCGGCACGCCCAGCGGGGTCCCACTGGTCGACGCTGCGGCGCGCTCGTCTTCGCCGTCGGCCTGGTCGCGCTCGGCCGCGCGCTCCCGATCTGCGCGCCGCCGGCGCTTCCGCCGGCCCATCTACCCGCCCTCCGTGGGGGTAGTGCGGCTTTTCGATGTGGAGGGAATTGGAGAACCCATCGTGAGAGATGGGTTCAATTTAGTGTCCTATAATTGTTTCCTAGATGAGAACCGCTGGGTTAGTTCGAGGATGCTCACGGTACAACAGTCACACCAGTCGGGCCGATAGACGGTTCCCAAACCGGAAGATCGCCGTTCCTCGAACCGAGCGGGTTCGACCCCGGAGACCCGGCTACGCCGATGCCTGCGATTCGGTCGCGTCCGCCGATGGGGTCGAGAGTTCGATGTCGATCTGGACCGTGTCGTAGGGGACCGAGGGCTGCTTGGCACCGCCAGATTCGGTGAAGTGGACGATGCGGTAGTCGGACAGGAGGTGGAGGTCGTCGTGGACCTGTCGAACGTCCCGGTCGAGGCGGGCGGCGAGGTCGCGGATGCTCTCGGCGGGCGCTTCCATCAGACTTCGCACGAGTTCCAGGCGTCGCGGCGTGAGGATGCGCTGGAGGCGGCTCGCGTCCTGAAAGTTGACGACGTGCGGGACCGCTTCGCCCTGCTCCCAGCGCTCCGCTCGGTCCAGGACAGACTCTCTGTGCTCCTCGAACGGCTTCGACGTGATGCGAAGGGTCGAGGGAGACTCACTGTCTACCGGGGGATCGTCGGTGTGGTCAGGCGAATTCTCGGTCATGGATGGTTTCGACCTCGTCGAGGAATGTCCGGACGTGCGACCGAAGGCCCTCGAATTCGATTCCTTCGACCGTGCCACGATAGTGGCGGTGGTGGCGGCCGACGCCGTGGGCGTCGTTCGCGTTGTCGTACCGGAGGATCGCGTCGTCGGCGGGACCGAGGTACTGAAAGCTGTACTTCAGCCCCTCGGGGAACGCGTCACTTCGTGGGACGTCCCAGGCGAGTGCTTCCCATCTGTCGCCCGCCGGAAACTCGTCGCCGGCCTCGAACCGTTTCGTCGCCGGCATCAGACCACCGGCGTTGTCCACCGAGGACAACGGTCGCCACCACGATAATCGTTGTGGTCGGAAGACAACACCGGTCTCAGGGCCGACCATCCTGGACGAAGCCGACGGCGGTATCGTCGGTGACCGGCCGGGTATCGAGGGCGTGACCACCGCCGGTCGCGAACGCATCGAGGACGACTGTGTGCGGTCGCACTCTCCCGGTCGGCGATAGGATCCCGCCGGCCCATCTACCGGCCCTCCGCGGGGACAGTGCGGGTTTTGGAGCGTAGTGGGTTCCGAAAACGCATTATATGTAGTCAGTTCAATTTAGATTGCTATAATTGTTTCTGCAACGTGTTTCGAGTCAGAAACGGGACGCCGGCCACGACGTGAGGAGTGGTTATGGCTACTCCAGTCGAAACGGAGGGGTTTGGCGTGGGAAAAGGTGCGCTAGAGCGGGAATGCAACCGTAACAGCGTCGCACGGCGTGTCCCTAAGATACAGAGCCAAAAAATTACCTCGCTCCCGCCCCACTCCGCAAATCTCCAGTTGAAGCAGGCGAAACGGTGGTTGGGCGGGCACGCCGAGACGCCTGGAGGACCGATCGGTCACGAGTCCCTGAGGTCGTTCGTCGAGACAATCCGTTTCCCGAATCGACACACGACGCGAAGTATTCTGTGTTCAATCGACAGTAATTCGCTGCCCTCCAACAGACTATCCCAATACCAGCCATCAGAGAGGGAGGAAAAGAGCAAACACACCGTCACAATCACGAGAAACCCAAATCGAACGGTCGCGTTCACACCCGTCGATCCTCGAGGACGGTACCAGATAGGTCCCCAACCCAACTGTCACCCCGACCTACACCGGCTCCTGTCCACCTCCAGCGGCACCGTCCATCGCCAGTTCCAGCATCCCGATCGCCGCGATACAGTCCACGCACAGTCGTTTCTCCGTATCCTCGTACCGGTACGAGAGCGGTCCCTCGTGAGCCGTCCGGACGTACGCCCAGTAGGTTTTCTGCAGATCCTGTCCGCAGCGCGGACACGGATCGTCCGGCCCCGGCTCGTCGAACTCGTAGCGACCCATCTCAGTTCACCTTGAGGTGACCGACTCTGAGAACCAGACGCTCAGGCAGTTTAGATTCCCAGACGAATTCGGGGCATAGCTTGTGCTCTCGGTACCACAGGTAGGCGAGACCTTTTTGTCTCGGTAGTGTGTTTGTAAGCATGGCTTCTTTCACGGCCCTCGTTAGAGGGGGAAGCCACGTCTCGGGTGCTGGTTCCACCCGGGACATTTCCTAAGCGCATGTCCCCGCGCGTGCTCTGGAGCGCGTGGCTTCCGTTCCGACTATTGACGGGAGATAATATATAGCTACTGGTGGTTGTAATATCCGATGTCCGGCGCTGATACCGCATACCGGTGAGACACACCGCCAGCGCGGGACCGAGACGGGCCTACGGGCCGATAGTACCGTTTTCGCGGGTACCGACCGCGATCCAGCGCTACTCGAACGGGAGGGCCAACCCGGCGATGTGCTCCACGTTGGCGGCTCCTGGCGGGCAGGGAGTATGTCACCCCCGTACGAAGTGGCGCTAACACTGAGACCGAAGCTGCGTCGGACCGCTCAGTGGCAGGTATCGAGGCTCAACCCGACGGTTCCACCAGGAGGAGACCCGAGGGAGTCGCACCGTAAATCGTTTCGTGAGCGACTGCGAGCGGAGACACGACGGGTTCCGAGGCGGCCCGAAACCGTCGCCGTCCGTCGGTCCGGCCCAGGCCGACGAGTCCTGCGGACCCGGCACTCACCACGACGTGTTCCTCAGTCAGGAGTGGGGCGAACAACGTCCCCGTTCGAGTCTGTCCGTCTTCGTCTCGATAGAGAGGCGTTTCCCAGCGTATCTCGCCGGTCGTCGCTTCGACGGCGCGGACGCTCCCCGATCCATCGTCCGAGACGAAGAGCACGCCGTCGCCCACGGCAGGAACGGTGAACCGCGAGTCGCGCGTTCCCGTCTGATGGGTCCACAGCACGCGACCGTCGGCCCGATCGAGAGCGAAAATCCGCCCAGCCGCGTTCGTCACGTAGACGTGTCGGCCGACGACGGGGTCGGCGTACGTCTCGCCGATTCGGTCCGTCCGCCAGCGAACGTCCCCGGTAGTAGCGTCGAGCGCAACGAGCTGGCCGCCGCCAGCATTACTTTCGATGGCGTACACCGCGTCCTCAGTACTGGCGATACCCGTCACCAGGCGGTCGTTCGAGTGCGTCCAACGTACCCCCACACCGATGTCGAATGCCTGTAGTCCGCCCGATCCCGTCGCGTAGAGCCGATCACCGTCGAATAGCGGGCTGGCGTGGGGTGTCGCGGTCGATTCTTCCTGGAGGATTTCAAAGTCGTCCCCGGCAATGTTGTACCGAACGCTGTTGGTAGAAACGACGAAGTTCGAACAGTAAAGCGCGGGATAGACCTGTGCGGGGTGGTCCAGTTCGATCGAGTCTATCGTCCCGGTCGACGGGTGATATCGGAAGACGGTCCGACCTCCCTCCCACGTCAGCACCGCTACGTCGTCGGTGCAGACCACCATTCCCTCACGGCCAGCCGGGAACGCCTCCGAGGCGACGAATCGTGTTCTCGGACTCGTTCCGATGCTGGTCGAGGTCCGGCCCAACCGTCGAGGACCGCCTTGAAACGTCGGCCATGGAGCGGATTCGTCGCATTCGGGGGCGGTGAACGCCAGGCCCTGCTGACCAGTTTCCGTGGCGAGCAATGTACACCCGGCAGTAGACGTGCTTGCCAGCACTGAGAGGACCGATCTGCGGGAAACCATGTGACTCGGCAATCGTTACAACGCACAGTAAAGATAGTGTTTCGTTCAGTAACAGTGTACGTTGGAGGGGTTCGAAACGGTCTCGGACTGAACGTCGCTCCACGTGTTGTACCAAGCCTCCCGATCTCCACCTTCAGTGGACGGTCTACTGCAGGAGCCTCCCGGGTGTCGTTACCACGAGATTCGTCATCTACGAGGGTCAGGCTTCCAGGAATAGGGTAGTTCTAATCCGAATTCCTCAACGAGTACAAGAGTGACAGGGTCGGATACTCACCTGATCGCGCGCCAGAGCAGGAACGCCACGGTCACGACCCAGACCGCCCCGGCGAACGCGTAGATCGCGTCACCGGCGGGGTACGTCGACTCGAACTGCAGCGTCGCGAGGAGGTACGTCAGGCCGGCGACGGCGAGCGGGACCCCGACGGACGCGACCCAGGCCGTCGGCGACACGGATCGCGTCTCGCCCGCCGCTCTGACGTCGCGGACGACGATCGCCGGCGCGATGAACGACGCGACGACGAGGAAGGTGGCGCCTGCGAAGCCTGCAGCGATGAGTTCTCCGGTGGCGGTTTCCGACATGACCATCCGGAAGACGGCCGCGAACGCGATCGGGGCTGTCAGGGCGTACCCGACGAGGGCTACCCGGCGGGTCCGAGCGCCGCCGACGCTGGCCTCGAACCAGCCGACGAAGTCCGGTGCGAACGGGTACGACCAGGCGCTTCCGAAGATCGCCGTCCCCGTGGCGATCAGGCCGAATGCGAGGTTCGCGAGCAACAAGATCGTGGTTCCGACGAACCCGATCGCGAACGCGAGCGCGAAGGCGAACGCGACGGTCGACGCGATCGTGCTCTCGGGCGCGACTGTGTCGATCGCCACGGCGACGCCCAGCAATCCGAACAGGACGACGTACAGCCCCGCGTACAGGAACTGCCAGTTGATCGCGTTCCGGGCGTTCGTTCGCGTGAAGTCGTGATCCGATACGAGGTAGACGGCCGTCGGGAGGACGAACCCGCTTACGAGGCCGAGGAGGTGGACGAAGATGCCGCCCAGAGTCCGGTCGGCCAGGATTCGTGGTCCCGGTTGTGCGTCCGTCTCGGTCGTCGTCGCGGTGCAGTCGGTCGTGGATCGATGGTTCGTCGACATGGATTCGTGGTGGAGTGTTCGATCGATTTCGAGTCGGTCGTCGTCGGTTCGAGTGCGGCCGGGGCGTGATTCGCCGGGCGGAATCGGCCGGTTCCCGGTACGTGCCCCACAGTGATCGGGTGCATCAGTCGGTCAGGTTGCCCTGGCGGATTTCGGTCCGAACGCCCCCGCGCGTCGCCCGTCTGGTTCGAATCGCTCTCGCCAACCGCTCGGCGGTCATGAGGGCGAGACACACGGCGAAGAGGGTGGCCGCGGCGTCGACGAAGGCGGTCGTGTCCGGCACGGGCGGGAGGGCCGAAGCGAGCAGCGAGGCAGCGATACCGATCGCGAAGAGGACGAGCGTCAGTTGAAAGCCCGCGAGTACGAGGGTCCGAATACCGGCCGGGTTCCGGAGCCGGACGAATTCGCCCGCCGAGAGCGTGTCCAGCGGCCGCTCACCGGCGAGCGCCGCTTTCCCCTCCGGCGAGAGCGGCCAGTGTGACTCCGGGTGATTGACGTAGTACAGCGTGATCGACTCCGGATACGTGTCGGCCACGACCACGTCCAGCTCCCGGAGTTCGTTCAACCGGAGTCGGACCGTCTCCTTGCTCACGTCGGGACGGGCCCGGGCGCGAATCTGCTCGGCCGAGAAGTACGGCCGCTCGGCGTCGAGCATCACCTCGACGACGTGGCGCTGCGTGAGCGTCTTATCGAGCGACCGGTCGATCCGGCGCTCGATCCAGGGCGGAATCGTGGACATCGTGTCAGCGATTGCACAACGTTCCGTCGGGGTAATAAAGGTGCAGTCAGATTTGGTGCCCGCCAAATCCGTCAGGCAGTGGCAGACGACGGGGTCACGAGGCGGTGGTCGGTCCCGATGACGTACGGCCGCGCCTCGACATCCTCGTCTCGATCGGAGAGCGGTCCCTCGTGGACCGCCTGAACGTACGCCCAGTACGTCTTTGCCAGATCCTGCCCGCAGCGCGAGCACGGGTCGTCCGGCCGCGGCTCGTCGAACTCGTAACGGCCCATCTCAGTTCACCGTCAGGTGGCCGATTCGAACGACGAGGTTACGCCGAAAATCAAGGCGGCAGTGCGAACAAACGGCTGGACACGAGAGCGCACCGACTCCAACAGTCGGTCGACGACTACCCGGTTCGATTCCCGGGCAACCGGAGGGAGTCTGGAACGACCAATCGCTCGACGAGTACTACCAGTCCGAACGAGAGAAAGTACCCGAGCATTACGGCCTCTACGACCGTGTCTGTCCACTCAGTGTCGGGGAGGTTGATCGCCAGCAGGTACGCGACGAGGACAGCGATCACGAGGAGGACCCGCTGAAACCGAGGTTTGAGTTCCCGCCGTCGATCGACGGGAACCCGCACGCGGACCCCCCAGGCGATCGGCCCCCCTACCAGGAACAAGACGGCTGCGGTCCCGGCAGCGAAGAACCATACGTTCGGACCGTGGGTGGCGCTATAATTGACTAACCGAACCACGAGCCACCCGGTACCGACCACCATCACACCGGCAATCAAGAAGTAGACAATCCGGGGGACGTCCGATTGCATGAACGGTTGTTTCTTCCGGAAAATAATAAATGGACGTGACGGTAGGATGTCGGCACAGACGCGAGTGAGCCCGCGTCAGAGATCGCCTCTGGCGACAACCGCGACGGGAATCGAGTCAACCCTCGCCGACGACCGCGACTCCGCGGCCGATACCGTCTGTCGCCGCCAGATTCTCTCGCCTGCGCGAACGGGCGAACGACTCCCTCGTTCGATCCGATCGAGAGAGAGAGAGAGAGAGAGAGAGAGAGAGATTCGGCGACCCGCGCGACGCTTCGGCGAGCCGTCGAACGGCCCGAGCCCCACGCGTCAGTCCTCTCGACGGACGTCCTCGCGACGGTCGCCGACGGGTCGTACTCGACGGCCGCGAAGAACGTGACGTACCTGGAGACGGTACTGCTCGCACCCGAACGGCTGGACGAACCCCCGGATCGGGACGCCGCCCCGCAGTCTCCGTCGGCACCCGACCCGTGACGGATCAGCCCAACCGAGTCCGCCACTGCTGTGCCCTCGCACAGCGAGCGACGACGGTCGGGAGTGTGTCAGTTTACACTTCGATCAGCCTGTGGGACTGAACACTGAGCGCAGTGGCCGAACTACTACTGATCGCCGGGTGGTATTCCACGGAGGTGCGAGTAAATTTTGTCTTCATTACGTATCTACGAACGGCTGGCTCGGAGGGAAACGCCACGTTTCCCGGCAGATTCATAACGATCAGGTTCCTGATTGGACACCTATCACGCTCACTCGCAGGACCGCCGGACAGGAAGTATGACAGACGAAACCGAACGCGGCGATAGACGAACGCCACCAGCTGTTGCAGATCACACGGAACACGGGGCGACTGCCGACGGTGACGGCAGCATCGCCACCGATAGGATCCGGACGGACGGCGGCGAGGAGAGACGCGTCGCACCCGCGGCCACCGGGACGGCACACGCAGACGACCGCTCGAAGATCGCACAACTGCACGAGATGGCGACGGAGATCGTCGCCTGCCGCGACGAGGAGCGACTGTTCGATTTGGCCGTAGAGACGGCGAAGGGCGTCCTCGCGTTCGACACCTCCGCGATACTGATTCACGAGGAGCGCGAGGACGGCGACTGGCTCGTCCAGCGGGCCGGCACCTCCGCCTATCCGATCGACTACGAGACGGAGTTCCGGCCGACACGTGGCCTCGCCGGCGAGACCTTCCAGACTGGCGAGAGCTTCCGCGTGGACGACGCCGACGAGCACGACGTCGCTCGACCGGCGAGCGACCGCTTCCGGTCGGCCATCAGCGTCCCCATTGGCGACGTGGGCGTCTTCCAGGCCATCTCGACCGAGGTTGGCGGGTTCGACGAGACCGATCACGAACTCGCCGAGATCCTCGCCTCCCACGTCGCGGAGACCCTCCAGCGAATCCGGGTCGAGAACCGACTGCGCGAGCGCCGCGAGACCGTCACACGACTCCACGAAGGGACGCTCGGGCTCACCGGCGCCGACACCGAGGACGAACTCTTCGAGCGGGCCGTCGACGCCGCGGAGGGGATCCTGGAAATGGACGTCTGCTACCTCGGCATCGTCGAGGACGGTGAGTTCGTCCCGAAAGGACGTCCGTCGTGGCCCATCCGCGAGGACATCGGCTCGCTCCCGCTCGACTACGGGCTCATGGGCGAGACCCACGACACGGGCGACTCGTTCCTGATCGCCGACGCGACCGCGGACGACCGCACCCACAGTACCACCGGTGACTTCCGCGCGGTCATCAGCGTCCCCGTCGGCGACTTCGGCGTCTTCCAGGCTATCTCGACGACACCCGACACGTACGACGAGACCGATCTCGAACTCGTCGAGCTGCTCTCCGCACACGTCGCCGAGACGCTCGCCCGCCTCCGCGCCGAGTCCGAGGTCGTCGAAGAGCGCGACCGGTTGTCGGCACTGTTCGACAACGTCCCGGACCCTGCCGTCCGGTACGAGTTCGTCGACGGCCAACCCATCGTCCGCGACGTCAACGACGCCTTCGAGGACGTCTTCGGCTACGACCACGAGGAGATACTCGGCGAGTCCGTCGACGACTACATCCTGCCGCCCGGCTACGAGGACGAGGGCCGGGACCTGAACCGGGCGCTCATGGCCGGGGAGCCGGTCCAGCACACGTCCAAACGACAGACGACCGACGGCATCAGAGACGTCAAGATCGACGTCGTGCCCCTCCAGCGTGGCGAGCACAGCCCCGAAGGCTTCTCCATCTACACCGACATCACCGATCAGAAGCGGCGTGAGCGAGAACTCCGCGACCAGAACGAACGGCTCGACCGCTTCGCGAGCGTCGTCAGCCACGATCTACGAAACCCGCTCTCCGTCGCCGCGGGCTACCTCGAACGAACCAGGGAGACGGGGGACCTCTCGCTTCTCGACGAGGTCGAACGCAGTCACCAGCGAACCTTCGACATCATCGACGACGTCCTGACGCTCGCCCGAACCGGCGGCGAAGTGACGGAAACCGAACGCGTCGAGCTGTCCGCGGTCGCGAGCGACGCCTGGGCGAACGTCGACACCGACGACGCCCGCCTCGACATCCCCGCGGCCGACTCCGTTCGGGCCGACCGCGGCCGACTGCGCCAGCTCTTCGAGAACCTCTTTCGCAACGCCGTCGAGCACGGCTCGACGAGCCGTGTAGAATCTGGCGCTTCCGAAGACGCCGTCGAGCACGGCTCGACGAGCCGCTCAGAAGCGACTACTGCTGCAGACGACCAGGTCCTGACGGTCACCGTCGCCGACACGCCGGACGGCTTCGCAGTCTCTGACGACGGTGCCGGGTTCGACGAGGCGGTCGACCGCGAGAACGTCTTCGACTTCGGCTACACCGCCAGCCAGGACGGTACCGGGCTCGGCCTCTCCATCGTGGCCGAAATCGCAGACGGTCACGGCTGGACCGTCGACGCCGATACGAGCGAATCGGGCGGTGCGCGCTTCGTCTTCCGGACGGATGGCGCTACGAACTCCCCTTGACCATCCTCGTATCCGTTCGGTCTACTCGTCACTCGCGAGTGCCAGCGCCGCGAGCATCGCCTCCAATTGCAGACGCTCGTTCGCGCCCTCCGTGATCCGGTAGTCCACCTCGCCCAGCCGCTCTAGTAGTCGGACGGTCTCGCGTTCACCGAGGTCGAACTCCCAGGCCGAGCGGTGCAGTTGATCGATGACGTCGCCGCCCGCCAGTCCGCGGTCGGTCAGCAGGTCGTCGAGACTTGCCCGCGCGGCGGTGAAGTCGCCGGCGATGGCCTGCTCGACCATCGCCTCTACTTCCTCGGGTCGCGCGGTCGAGGTGATCGCGAAGACGGCCTCCTCGTCGACCTCGTCGCCCATCACCGCGGCCGCCTGCAACCCGTTTATCGCCTTTCGCATGTCGCCCGCGGCGGCGTAGACGAGCGCGTCGACACCGTCGTCGGTGAGGGAAATCCCCTCGGTCTCGGCGATCTCGCGCACCTGGGCCTCCACCGCCTCGTCAGAGAGCTGTGTGAACCGGAAGACGGCACACCGGGACTGGATGGGATCGATGATCTGACTGGAGTAGTTACACGAGAGGATGAAGCGCGTGTTGTGCGAGAACTGCTCCATCGTCCGGCGCAGCGCCGACTGGGCGTCAGACGTGAGCGCGTCCGCCTCGTCCAAGAAGATGATGCGATACTCGACGCCGCCGAACGACGAGCGTGCGAAGTTCTTGATCCGGTCGCGAACGACGTCGATCCCGCGCTCGTCGGAGGCGTTGAGTTCGAGGAAGTGCTCGCGCCAGTCGTCGCCGTAGAGTTCCCGGGCGATGGCTCCCGCTGAGGCCGTCTTCCCGACGCCGGCCGGCCCCGCGAACATGAGGTGGGGGAGGTCGTCCTGCTCGACGTACTTCCGCAGGCGCGGGACGATGTTCTCGTGACCCTTGACGTCGTCCAGGGATTCCGGCCGGTACTTCTCGATCCAGATGCCGGTGGGGTCGGGCGACGACTCCGTCTCGGCGTCGGCCTCGGTCATAGGAAGTGCCTGGGTCGGCCCGAAGATAAAACGACCGAAGGCCGATTCGGGCGGTAGACGAAAGCGAGGGACGGTCGGTCCGCCCCCTCGCCCGAGGCGCCTCACCGACCTGGACCGTACCTGCACCCTCTCGCCGGGGTCACGATCCGGCAGTCACGGTCGATAACCCGCGAACGACGTCCCGGTCACAGATTCAGTACCGGTGAGAGTACCACGGTTACGCGCCCCTCGGCAGCGGTATCGAGTGGATAGGAAAGTTCTACCGGAAACGCGGGTCCGAGCCGAATGGTGAGTGGCTCCCCGTCGGGAACGAGCGACGCGACTCGCTCCAGGGTCTCCGTCCACACCCGCGGCTCGATGAGGGCCATCTCGCTCGATTCCGGGTCGTAATCGACGACGTGCGCCGCCCCAACGGTAGTCGACTCCGCCTCGTTCGAGTCGTCTGACTCGAACTCCTCCTGTACGATCTCGAACTCGACCGTCCGGTCGGTGCCAGACCCTTCGATGTGGAGCCGCAGGCGACACACCGAGTCCGAGCGAGCCGACTCGAGTGCCCGTCGGAACGCATCGCCAGGGAGCTGAACTGTCGCGGCGAACCCGTGATCGAGCGACCACACCTCCGATGACACGGGTTCACAGGCCGTGAGCCACGGCAGTTCGAATCGCGTCGACGAACCGCCGGCCTCGAGCGTTCCGACTCGTTTCGACTGGTCGAGGTCCGCGTGAACCCGGTCCGCGTCGGGCACCGCTCGAAGTGCGTCCAGCAGCCGATCGAGCTCCAGGACGATCGGGCCGTCGGTAGCGCTTGCCACCTCGATCGCCGCCGCCTCGACGGTTACCCGAAGCGCGGGCGAACCGCCGTCGCGTATCGAACGAACGTCGATCCCGTCTTCGGAGACGAGACAGCGAACGGCGTCACTGTCTCCGATTCTGTCGAGGTGGTCGCACAGCGACTGGAGCGTGCGCCGCCGAATCGACCCGTCTACACGTCCCTGTGTCTCTCCAATCCGGAGCGATAGGTCGCCCAACACCTCGGGCAATCGTCGTTTCGGTTCGTACCCCTCCGGACGTCGGTCGGCTGCTTCGGTCACGTCTCCTGTGGCTTCGGTCACGTCTCGGCCGGGCGGCGTCGGACCGATCCTGATCCCGTGGACACGCTCCAGCGCGGCGGCGACGTCGACACCCCGACGACCGTCGTCGCCGTCGATGCGGTCGATCGCGTCGACGGCATCGAACGTCAGCCGCTCCGGTTCGTACACCCAAGCGCTGACCTGCTCGCGGTCGTCGTCGCCACGGAGCACGACCGCCCATCTGCACGCTGTCTCCAGGCGTCGATGGTCGACGGGCAGGTCGACGCCCAGCTCACCTTCGAACAGCGATCCCTGATACGGAACCCGGACACGAACGCGGGTGTCCGACTCGACTGCCGCCGGTTCCTGTGAGAGCGTCGTCGGACCGTCGGTCACCCACGGCGCGTCGATCACGTCGCCCGGCGAGGCGAGCGTGAGCGAACGCTCCGCGAACTCAGCTTCGAGCCAGTCGACGAACGCGTCCGGATCGTTCGTCTCGGCGATAACGCTGAGCCACCGGTTTGGGCCCGTAATAGCGAACGACGACGGAGTCTCGAGCGACAGGCGATCGTCCGGGTACTCGGTGGTCGCGAGGTCGAGCGCCGGCACGTAGTCCGAATCGGGTGTCGCCGGCGTACACGGAGAGACGCGAACGCCGTGAAATCGCTCAAGATACGCGATCGTGTCCGCTGACCCGGAGACCGATCCACGATAGGTGTCGATCGCTTCCTGCCCACGATATATCCACGCCATACTCCCCCACATCTCGTCCGACTGCCACAGGACCACCGCCCAGTCGAGCGGCCCGACCGCCTCGGCTTCGATCGCTGATCGGAGCGGGGTGTCCGTCGCGCCCGTCAGGTCCAGCCGGAGTCGATCTGGCGCTGGGTCGGCGGGTTCGGCCCGTTCGACGTCCACCCGCTCGTCGGCGTACGCCTCGGAGACGGCCGCGTAGACGGCGTCGGGATCGTCTGACGCGGCGTCCAGGGTGGTCCACTGTAGCACCATTGCTACCGGACCGTTCTCGATTCACCCTCATATATTTCACTACCGTGACCAGTTCGAGAGGCTGAACACGTCCGGACGAGATCAGAACCGGCGTTCGTCGGCTCTGACAGCCCGTCGGTCGCGTCGTCTCCGACAACCGGGCACGCGGTACCGACCGAGTACGCCACCACTTCTCGTGCATATGCAAGCTATATCCATATCGGTCGATCGAGTGAACGCAGTCAGCAATGGCATTCGAACCAGCCGTCGACTGTCCAGTCTGCGAGACGACGCTCGCCCCGGATCGGACCCTCGAAGATCATCTCTGTCGGAATCATACCCAGGAAGAACTCGCCAGACTCCTCGTCCGGAAACACGACTCGGCAGGCGGACGGATTCGCACACCCGCGCTTGCGAATGCGGGACCGAACGCTCGCGAACACGATCTGCGGTAAGGTCTGCCTGCAGGCGATCGCCGCGTTATTCGCGATCCAGGTGACCAGCCGCGGCCAGCGCCGCCGCCACCGACTCCCAGTCGGGGTCGACGACGGGCACCACACTGCCGTCTCCGCTCGCAGAAGCGTCAGCCTCGCCGCTCGCGGGTCGCTTCGCTCCCCGCTCTCCAGTCCGAGGCTCTCGCTGCGCTCGTCCCTCGCCGCTCGCGGGTCGTTTCGCTCCCCGCTCTCCAGTCCGAGGGACTCGCTTCGCTCGTCCCTCGCCGTCCGCGGCTCGTTTCGCTCCCCGCTCTCCAGTCCGAGGGACTCGCTTCGCTCGTCCCTCGCCGTTCTTGAACCCGCTGGAGGTACAGATCGCGACCACGGGGCCCTCGTCGAGTCCCAGTTCCGACGCCCGTCCGTCTGCGACCGCTCGCGCGAGTCCTGCGACGGCGCCCGCGCCGGCGGACTCCTGCCAGGTGCCGCGGTGTGCCAGGCGCTCCTCGGCGCTCGCGAGGTCGGCCTCCGAAAAGCCGATCGCCGCCCCGCCGGACTCGGAGACTGCGCGGCGTCCGCGAACGCTGCTCGTCGTGGCGGCGATGGAGTACGCCTCGGTCGGGTCGTCGGGGACGGACGCGACGGGCTCGTCCGTCGCCAGCGCCTCGCGTAACGGTCCGCGCGCCGCGGGCTCGCACGCGAGCATCCGCGGCGTCCCGTCGGCGACGCCCAGCCGATCGAGCTCTCGAAAGCCCTTCCAGACGCCGTAGAGCAACTCGGCGTAGCACGTGGGGACCGCCACCGTGGCCGGGACTCGTCCGAGGTCGCGGTGGAGCTCGTACGCGATCGTCTTGTAGCCCTCCGGGCCGTACGGGTGGCCGGTGTGGACCGGCGTTCGCGTGCTGACGGGGTGAAAGCCCTCGTCGGCGAGACGGTCGACGGTCTCGCGGCGCAGGGCCGCGTCCGGCACGGCGAGCACCGTCGCCCCGTACGCGTCGACGAAACGCTTCACGGCCGCCGGCGTCTCGGGGGACGTGACCACGACCGCCTCGATCCCCGCCCGGGCGGCGAATGCGGCCACCGCAGCCCCGTGGTTGCCGGTGGACGAGGCGACGACGCCGCGGGCGCCCTCCCGGACCGCCGCGCTCACGACACACCGGGCCAGCCGGTCCTTCTGGCTCCAGGTCGGGTTCTGACTCTCGTCTTTGCAGACCAAGTCGGTATCGAGGCCGATTGCGTCGGCGACGTCGACCGCGGACAGGAGCGGTGTGTCGCCCTCCCCCAGCCCGATCGGGGCGAGCGGCGGCAGCAGCGGCGCCCAGCGGTCGAGACCGGACGGGAGTCGGCCGCCGTCTCCGGCCGGCCCGCCGACCGCGAACAGCCCCGGGTCGACGGCGTCGTAGTCGTACGCGACTTCGAGCGGGTACTGCACCGCGTCGGTGCTCGTCTCCGGACAGCCGGCGGTGAGCGGCGGCGACAGCGGATACGTGATCGACGGGTCGCCGAGCGAACGGAGACCGGTCGCGAGCGACCGCGCGTCGGTCGATTCCGAGCCAGGGCGAGACATCCGACTCACGCACCTCCGAACGAGATGCGTTCCGCAGCGGGGTCTACGGTCGCCATCGCCCCGACTGGGACCGGGACCGTCGGCGCGCAGTGGCCGAACTCGACGTCGAAGACGATCGGCGCGTCTGGGTTGTACAGCTCGATCGTGTCTTCGATCGCCGCCCGGAGGTCCGCGCGGTACTCACGGCGCTCCTCGGCCGGCGGCTCCTCGAACGGGTTCCGGGCCTTCGCGCGGCCGACGACGACGGCGTCGAAGCGCTCCAGGAGGCCGCGCTCGCCCATGGCTATCAAGAACTGCTTCGCGAACCCGGGCCGCGGGAGGACCTCCGACGTCTCCAGCAGGAAGATCCCGCCGTCCAGATCGTTCGGTTCAGGTACGGCGACGTCCGCCGCGAGGAGTTGATCGAGAACGGTCAGGCAGCCACCCCAGGTGCGGCCCGTGACAGCGTCGCCGTCGGATCCGCCCGCGTCGGCGGCGCCCTCGGTCTCTGCAGTGGCCCCGCCAGCCCAGCGCCAGCCGTCCGAGGGCTCCGTCTCGCGCCGGCGATCCAGGGTGTCGGGATCGGCCCACTCGAGGTCGTGATCCGAGAAGTACTCGGCCGGTTCGATCTCGCCGATAGTTCCCTCGAACAGTGCGCGGCGGCTGTACTCGACGGTGTGGTCGAACATCTCGCCCTGCATCGCGAACTCGGTCAGCACGCTCGGGCCGTAGTACGAGACGATCCCCAGCTGCCAGAGGGACGACGCGAGGACGGTGTTGTCGCTGTAGCCGAAAAAGCGGGTCGGGTTCTCCCGGAGGACGTCCGGGTCCAGAGAGTCGACGAAGCGGATCTGGTCGTCGCCGCCGAGCGTGGTGATCACGCCGGAAATCTCGGGATCGCGGAAGGCGTCCTCGACGTCGCGGGCGCGCATCTCGGGGTCGGCGTACAGCGTCTCCTGGTCCGCCGTCGCGGTCGGGTACTCGACCGGTTCGAGGCCGAATTCCTCGCGGATTCGCTCCAGGCCCAGCTCGTAGACGTGTGGGAACTGCGCCGCCGCGCCGGAGGATGTGGCGACGATCGCGACCCGGTCGCCGGGTGAAAGCGCGGGTGGGACGGTGAACTCGTCGGCGGTCATGACGGGTCGTTCTCGCGCGGTGACTAAAACGTTCAGCACGTCGCGGATTCGACGGGCTCGTTCCCTGCGTACGACCGGCCGTCGTCCCACCAGCGATAACCCAGTTATACCACTAGCGTATATTACGCTGGCCGACCAACCACCGCGTACATGACCTTCAGCGACGAGCTCCTCGCGGACGGGAGCGAGATCTGGGAGGCACAGTACGACCACCCGTTCGTCACGGAACTCGCGGACGGAACGCTCGATCCCGCAGCGTTCCGTCACTGGGTCGAGCAGGACTACCGCTACCTGCTCGACTACGCACGGACGTTCGCCATCGCGGGGACGAAAGCCCGGCGGGAAGGGACGATGGCGGGTCTGCTGAACGTCGCACACACGGTCCTCGATTACGAGATGGACCTCCACCGGGAGTTCGCCGCCGACTACGGCATCGCCCGCGAGGACCTCGAATCGACCACGAAAGCGCCCACTTGCGTCGCCTACACCAACTTCCTGGTGCGCACCGCCCACGAGGGCACCCTTCCCGAGATCGCCGCCGCGATCTATCCCTGCGGGCAGGGCTACCTCGACGTCGCCGAACACATGGCCGAACGCGCCGACGAAGAGCACCGCTACACGCCCTTCATCGCGAAGTACACCAGCGACGAGTTCCACGAGGCCGTCGACTGGATGCGCACCCTCGTCGACGACTGCGCCGAGCGCAACCCCGGTGAGCACGAGGCCATGCGTGAGGCGTTCCTGACGAGCGCCCGCCTCGAACACGATTTCTGGGAGATGTGTTACACCCAGGAGGGGTGGGACGTATGAGCGACCATGGCGCGAGCGGGGTTGATACCGCGGGGCGGACGGCCGCGGATGACCCCTACGACCCCGACCGCGACGGCCCCTTCTCGGCGTGGCTCCGCGAGCGCTCCGACTGGGAGGCGGCGACGCGCCACCGCTTCGTCGAGGAGTACGTCGACGGCGACCTCGCGGACGACGTCTTCGAACGCTACCTCGTCCAGGACTACCAGTTCCTGGAGGCCGGCGCCCGCCTCACCGCCCACGCGGCGAGCCAGGCCCACACGATGGCCGAGATGAACCGGCTGGCCGAGTCGCTGACCGTCCTCACCGGCGGCGAGAACGACTACTTCCAGCGCGCGTTCGACGAACTGGACGTCTCCGAAGCCGAACGCGAGGCGCCGGAGATCCACCCCACGACGGCCGCGTTCAACGACTTCATGCTCCGGGCGGCGACCGACGGGGCCTACGAGGAGAGCCTGGCGGTCACCGCGGCCGCCGAGTGGGTCTATCGCGACTGGTGTGGCTACGTCGCCACGGCCGAGACCGATCTCGACCGCTGGTACATAGACGAGTGGATCGAGATCCACGACAACGAGGAGTTCGACGCCTACACCGGCTGGCTGATCGACCAGCTCGACACCTACGGGCCGCGACTCTCTCCCGGACGACAGATCCGCGTCGCCGAGATATTCGATCGAACGGTCGACCTCGAGGCGGCCTTCTTCGACGCGGCCTACGAGGACTGACCCCGAGCCGGCCGCTCACGTCGCGCACGGCCACACCGTATGCGTTCTCGCAGTTCGAACGCAGCGAGAAGCGCGCAGACGACGCCCTCAAGCCCCTGCAGCCCGAACTGGACCCATGCGCGTGACCGTCGACGTGACGGGCGAGGAAACGCACGAGGTCGATCTCAGCGAGGTTACCGGCGATTCGACGACGGCCGCCGAGGGAGCGACCGCCGATGCGTCCGATCCCCCCGCGACCTACGCCGACCTCCTTACGGCGATCGACTACAGCCCGCACGAGGTGAGCGTCCTCGTCGACGGCCGCCCCGTCCCCGAAGACCAGCCCGTCGAGGCGGACGAGATCACCGTCCTCCGCCTGATCAAAGGCGGGTGAGTCACCGTGGCCCGTTCGTCCGAGCGGGTTCGCCCCGCCACGACCGACGACTCCCTCGACGTCAGACGGATCCTCGACGCGGCCGTGCTCGAATTCGCCGCCCTCGAGCCGCGAATCGACGCGGACGACGTCCTCGTCGCGACGACCGACGCGGGGACGGTTCGCGGAGTGATCGTCCTGGAACCGGCAGCGTCGGCGGCGGTAACTGAGGGCATCGAACCCTCCCCGGAACGCACCGGGTCGGAGCGGCTCGACGATAGGGGCGCCCACATAGACGCCATCGCGGTCAGGAACAGCCACCGCAGCCGTGGGATCGGTACGGCGCTCGTCGAGGCGGCGCTGGAACGAGAGGGCCGACTGACCGCACACTTCGACGTGGGAGTGCGCCCGTTCTACGAGGGGCTCGGGTTCGACATCGTCGCCCTCGACAGCGACCGGTACGCGGGGGTTCGAGAGAGGCGAGAGTGAGAGCAGTACGGTTCGGAACGTGCGCGGTTCGGAGCGTGCGCGGTTCGGAGCGTGCGCGGTTCGGAGCGCCGAAGGCGCGAGAACCGCGATATTGCGAGCGGTGAAACCGCGAGCACGAAGGCGCGAGAACCGCGATATTGCGAGCGGTGAAACCGCGAGCACGAAGGCGCGAGAACCGCGATATTGCGAGCGGTGAAACCGCGAGCACGAAGGCGCGAGAACCGCGGAAACGGGAACTGGGAGGGACGGCGAGGCCGAGCGATACCGAGGCCTCGTGTGGGCACCGGTGACCCGTAGGAGTCGTGAACAGCGTCCCAGCGATCGGCTCGGTTATGGCGTCGCCCGCGCGGCCTCGACCCGATCGACGTACTCGAGCAGGTACGGCGGCGCGTCGGCCCGCGCGTGCAGGTCCGCTATCGACAGCCAGTGGACCGCGGCGACCTCGTCCGGATCGCGAGGCCGGGCCTCGCCGCCTGCGTATTCGCACAGGGTGACGACGTTCAGACACGGCGTCCCGCCGTCCATCTCGAACACCGAGCTACAGACGTACGAGACGCGTCCGACCTCGATCCCGACCTCCTCACGGAGTTCGCGGCGCACGGTGTCGGCGATCGGGTCGTCGGTACCCGGCGGCGACTCCAGCGTTCCGCCGGGGAAGGCCAGGGTTTCGGCCGCGTGTGCCTCTTCGACGCCGCGTTCGATGAACAGGTACTCGCCGTCGCGGACGACCGCTCCGTCGACGTTGACGACGTAGCCATACGCATCCAGCATGGACGAATAGTCAAGACGGTGACCTAAAGGCGTACTGAATCGGTGCGTCGCCCGGTCGGTTCGACGGGCTACCGCTCGGACACGGTCAGGACGCTCTCGCGGTCAAGTTCGTGAAAGAGCGTCTGCTCGGCGGTCCGCACCTCGTCGTCGGTCGCCGTCCACGGATCGAGCGTCCCGGGATGCGGGTCGAAGCGCGGGAAATTGCTGCTGGCGACCTCGAGGCGGAGGCGACCGCCGGCGGGGACCGCGTAGTGGACGTTCCACATGTCGATCTCGACCGTCATCGGTGCCTCGGCCTCGGGCGCCGGGACGGATCGGTCGCGGCCGTAGCGGTACTGTGCGCGACGGATCCCTTCGCACAGGTTGTACGCCCGCCCGTCGGGGAGGACGTGGGACAGCGTCGCCGTGAAGTCCGTGTCGGGCGCGGTCGTCGCGGCCGTGAGTCGCAACGACACCGGCCCCGCGAGCTCGACCGGCGTCTCGAAGGGGTCGGTGGTGAACGTGACGACGTCGTCCCGTCGCTGCAGGTCGCGCCGGTCGAAAGCGCCGGGCTCCGAGGAGTGCTCGCCGCAACAAAGCGGGCCGCCCCGCGTCGGCACCGGGTCGGCGGGGTCGTGAGTCCAGGTGTCAGACGGTTGGAACTTCTCCGGCAGATCGCGCACGAGGCGCCCGTCCGCGAGATCCGTCACCGCCTCGCCGCCGCTCGAGAGGAACCATCGTTTCCGACTGGCGTCCGCGGGCGGCCAGCCGTCGTGGGCGATCCAGCGGCCGGCGCCGGCGACGGCGGCTTCGTCGTCGGTTGCCCCCGGAGCGTCGGACCCCTCGGATGGCGACGGCGCGGCCTCCGACCGGTCGAGGATGCTCGCCCTGAACGTCTCCACGTGCGATTCCCCGGACGAGGCGAACGGCGGCGTCGGGTCGTCGCGCAGGTAGGTGTCGAAGAAGGCCAGCAATTGCTCGTCGCGCCCGTAGGCGTCCGCGCTCGCGTCGGTCCCGAAGTCGACCTCGCCGAGGACGCTGCCCTGGTTCTGGTGCGACCACGGCCCGATCACCAAGTGTTGGGGCGCCGGGGACCGTCGGGAGAGCATCCGGAAGTTCGTCACGGTCCCGTGCTGGCAGAGTTCGTACCACCCGGTCGTGTGCAGCCCGGGGACCGCGATCCGATCGTAGTCCATCTCGGGGTCGAACGAGCCCCAGAAGTCGTCGTAGGACGGTCGGGACGTCCACTCCTCCCAGAACGGGATCAGGTCGGTCGGGTCGACGTCGTCCGGGGCGTCGGCCAGGACGTTCGCCGGGACGTCGACGAGCGGGCGGTGGGCCGCCAGGGCCGGCAACCGCTCGAGCCCCGATTCGAGCGCCGTTCGAAGCGCCTCGGCCGCCTCCGCGTCGATCTCCCCGCGTCGTTCCAGCCGGTCCACGCTGTGGCCCGCGATGGCGTCGTCGAGCGTCCACGTCAGGAGCGTGAGTGCGCTCATCGCCCCGTCCTGGAAGAAGTCGCTGCGCTGGAGGTCGCTCGGGGTGAACGTGGGCGCGATCGCCCCCAGTGCGTCGGGTCGCGCCGCCGCGGCGAACAGTTGGACCTGGCCGGGCGAAGAGCCGCCGAACATCCCGACGGCGGAGACCCAGGGTTTCGCGCCGAGCCAGTCGATCGTCGCCGCGCCGTCCTCGGTCTCGTTGACCCACGGCATGAACGCGCCGTCGCTCTCGCCGCGGCCGCGCACGTCCTCGAACGCGATCGCGTACCCGTCGGCGAGCGCGGCCGCCGCGAATCCGCCTGCAGGCGGGTCCGAGGGCTTGCCGTACGGCGTCCGCTGGAGCAGCAGCGGCGCGGGGTCGTCGGCCGTCGCGGTCTCCGGACGGAAGACGGTGATCGCGAGACGGGTCCCGTCCGGCGCGGAATGGGTCGTCTCCTCGACGGTCACGCGGTCGGGATCGTACGGGACGTCGGACGCGTCGGTCATCGCGCGTCAACCCTTCCCGTCGACGGCCGATCGCGAGCGCCGACCCGATCGCCGTGGGCGCCAGCCGGTCCAGCCAGATCGCACTCCACACCAGATTTAGGATAATAAATCGACATCGAGATTGGGCGTACCTTCCGGGTGCCCCTATGTAAATCCGTTTGCCGAATCCAAAATTCCACGGCGGTCGTGACCGTTCGACTCGAGGACCGTCTCGTCGCCCGTCACCGCCGGATCAGCGAGCGGCGCGAGGCCGCGGGATCGCATCACTCCCCCCGACGTCCTCCTCGGCGCCGGACGCGGACGGATCGGACGTGTACACCAGTTCGAAGGAGAGTATCGCCGTACAGCTCATCGCGGCCTCGTCGACCGCCGTGTCGGATTCGTCTCGATCGAGGTAGCCATTACAGCGCCCGCGGGTGACGACGTTCGAGAGCGTCGCCGCCGAGCCACACTCAGGACAATCGACGTAGTAGTTTCCCTCCTCGTCCTGGTGCCAGGCGTCCGCGCCGAGTTCCATCCGGGCGGCGTCGTCCTCGGGTGACATACGCTCCGTCACGGCACAGGGCGCCGTAAACGCCGGGCCGGCACAGCAACCGTGCGACCGATCGGCGTCGGACCGGGCACTCACGCCGTACCGGCCGACGACGGTCAGACGAGGCGCTCGACGAGCGCCGTCCCAGCCTCCAGGAGCGCGTCGACCCGCTCGCGATCGGCCGCCTCTGCGTACACGCGCATCACCGGTTCGGTCCCGCTCGGGCGGACGAGCAGCCACGAGCCGTCGGCGAGCAGGAGTTTGAACCCGTCGGCGGTGACGACGTCGTCGACGGCGACGCCGGCGACCGCGTCAGGGATCTCGGCTTCGAGGTCCGCGAGGACGCGCCCTTTCGCCGGATCGGGACACGCGACGCTACGCTTGTCCTGGACGATCGTCCCGTGTGTATCGAGAAGGCGATCGATCCGGTCGTCGAACGACTCCTCGGCGTGCATGGCCGCGGCCAGCAGTGCCACGAGGACGCCGTCCTTCTCGCGGACGTGTCCGCGGACGGTGAAGCCGCCGGATTCCTCGCCGCCGACGAGGGCGTCGTGTTCGGCCATCGCCTCGGCGACCCACTTGAACCCGACCGGCACCTCGTGGACCGACTCGCCGTGTGCCGCGGCGACGCGGTCGACGAGGTACGTCGTCGAGACGGTTCGAACCGCCGCTCCCGATCCGCGGTTCGTGTGCCCCTGTCGGTCGTCGCCGGCTCCATCGGGTGTGCTCGCTTCGGTCGCCCCCTCGTGGGCCAACAGCCACTCGTACAGCGCCGCGAAGAAGAGGTTCTCGTCGAGGAGGCCGCGATCGGGCGTCACGACGGCCAACCGGTCCGCATCGCCGTCGTTGGCGATCCCGAGGTCGGCGTCGCCGGCTCGCACCGTCCGGGCCAGCTCCTCCAGGTTCCCCGGCGCGGGCTCCGGTGGCGTCCCGCCGAAGTCCGGGTCTCGCTCGCACCGACGGCGCTCGACGGACGCACCGGCTCGCTCCAGCAGGGCGTCCGTGAATCCACGACCGGAGCCACACATGGCGTCGTAGGCGATCGTCAGGGTCCCGATGGTATCGGTCGCGTCCGGTGCGATCGATGCGAGCAGATTCAGGGCGGCCACAGCGTGTGATTCGCGGAAGTCGACCCGCCGAACGGTACCGTGGGCCGATTCCGGGAGTGGGGCCGGTTCGGCGAGGCGGTCCGCGATGGCGTCCATCACGGCCGGGAGCGCGGGCGCACCGTCCGACGGGAGGAACTTCACACCGTTGTACTCGGGCGGGTTGTGCGAAGCCGTCACCACGAGGGACCCGGCCAGTTCGCGATCGACGATCGCGTGTGCGACGACCGGCGTCGGACAGTCCCGCTCTGAGAGGACCACGTCGAAGCCGTTCGCACAGAGGACGCGCGCCAGCTCTTCGGCGAATCCGCGCGAGGTCTCCCTGGCGTCGTAGCCGACCGCCACCGGCGCCGTCTCACCCTCGTCGCGAAGGTACGTCGCGACGGCCTGCCCAACCATCCGGACTCGCGGGGCGGTGAAGGTGTCGAGCGTGGCCCGCCAGCCGTCGGTTCCGAAAGAAATTTCGTCCATACTCGACGGTCCACCGCCCGTGACAAAAAGTCGACGCTGCGTCGCGAGTGCGGCCCGAACGCGCGGTTCGAACGCGCCGATTCAGGAACGCCGGTTTCGCACGCGCCGGTTCAGAACGCATCCGACGCACGCCCGCGTCCGGGTCACGCCTCCCGCCGCAGCTCCCACACCTGGATCGAGTGACCGTCTTCGATCGGCTCGTCCGTGAAGTCCCCGGTGACCGACCACTCGGTGAACGGTGACTTCCGGGCCAGGACCTCGACCTGCTGTTTGGGCAGCATCGACAGCCGGTCGGTCTCGGCGAACACGGGCTCCCCGTCCGGATCGGACAGCTCCGTCTCGACCGCAAAGCGCTGTTCGACCTCGTCGACGACCCGCGTCCGCGTCCGGAGTTCGTGATCGACGCCCCGGTACGCGACCGTGCGCTCCTGCCACTCGCCGTAGGTCTCACAGATCACGTCGAAGCCCGGGACGAACGTGTCGAAGACGAAGCGCCCGCCCGGTGCGAGGGCGTCGTGGACCGACTCGAGCGCCGCCAGCTGGTCGTCGACGGTCTCCAGGTGCTGGATCGCGTTGAAGGGACAGGTCGCGAGGGCGTACTCGCGATCGACCGCGAAGTCGGTGAGGTCGGCCGTCCAGACGGCGGGGTCGAGCCCGCGTTCGGCCGCGTTCTCGCGGAGGACGGCGAGCGCGTCGGCTGACAGGTCGAAGCCATCGGCGTCCACGCCCGCCGCGAGCAGTTGGAGGTAGATCCGGCCGGTGCCACAGGCCGTCTCCAGCACCGGGCCGTCGACCGACGTCGCCAGGTCGCGGTAGTACGCGACGTCCGGGCGGTCCGTCTCTCGTAGCTGCTCGTCGTAGAACCTGGCTCGCGCCCCGCGGTACGAACCGTCCTCTCCGTGCATTGGGAGGCGATAGGAGGGCGCGGAACTAATAGTGTCGGTTATCCGATCGAAAACGGGGCTCGACGGTTCGCCGACCGGATCCGGCGCGAGCGATCGCACCGACCGTCGCTACCCTGTCGCGAAGACGACGACGGACAGACCTGGACGGCCAGCAACGCGATCGCGCTCACGACAGGCCGGTCCCGTCAGCGTGCCACCTCGAAGACGACGTGCCTATACGAAGCGCCGCCGAAGGACGTCCATGACCCCCTCTCCGACCGTGCTCGCGGTGGTCGGTAGCCTTCGCGACGGGAGTTACACGCGGACCGCCCTCCGGTACGTCCTGGACGCCGCGGAACGAGCCGGCGCCGAGACACACCTCCTCGACCTCCGGGAGTACGATCTCCCGGTGTACGATCCGGACCTCGACGAACAGGGGGACGCCGAGACGGTCTGCCAGCTCGTCCGCGACGCCGACGCCGTCGCCCTCGGCACGCCCGTCTACCACGGGTCGTATTCGGGTGCGCTGAAGAATTTTCACGACTACTGCGGCAAGACCGAGTACGAGGACACCACCGTCGGCCTGCTCGCCACCGCCGGCGGCGGCAGTTTCGGCCCGACGCTCGACCACATGCGCTCGACGGTTCGCAACGTCCACGGATGGGCGCTCCCCCACCAGGTCGGCATCAGGAACGCGAGCGACGCCTTCGTCGCCGATCCGGACGCCATCGACGGCCGCGCCTTTCGGGACCCCACGCTCGACGACCGCGTCGAGACCCTGGGCGAACGACTCGTCGAGTACGCGTTCATCGACGGCGCGGCGGCACGGGAGCCGATCACCGCCGACGACGACTGACGGCGTGCATCGGACAGCGTCGGGCGGGTCGGTCGCACGGAGCCGCCACCCTCACGAGAGCCCGACGAGCCGTTCTTTCTGCGTCCGCGAGAGCTGTTTGATCTCGTACTCACGGGCCATCGCGTCAGATCGCGAGTCGTATCGCTCGACGTGAACCACCTCCACGGGCGTCCGAGATCGTGTGTACTTCGCTCCCTCGCCGGCGTTGTGTTCGGCCACACGACGGTCGACGTCGGTCGTGTAGCCGGTGTAGAGCGTCCCGTCGGCACACTGGAGGACGTAGACCGCGTGTCGGGACATGGATCGATTCTCGCGCGGGTCGGCAAAAATCCTCTCGTCACGTCGATGTCGAGACACCGACCGCACGGTGCTCGCCAACACCGCCGTGAGCGCGCGCGAGCGTCGAACACGTGATTCGGCGGACCGATCGCCCCTGCGAATGCTCATCCGGCATATAGGTTTCGGTGAGAACACGCGCCACACGCGCGCTCGTGCCATCCTCAGGGGCGCTAGAGCGTGTATTAAACAGAACGCTTATAAGGGGGTGGGCAGAACGGGGTAATCGTATGGCAGACCTTATCGTCAAGGCCGCTGTGAAAGAAGCGCTCGATGACAAAAACGTCGCCTCGGACTTCTACGACGCGCTCGACGACGAAGTCGAGGCCCTCCTCGACGACGCCGCTCGGCGAGCCGAAGCGAACGACCGGAAGACCGTCCAGCCGCGCGACCTGTAAGGTCACATCGACCACATTCTTCGGACGCCGACAGGAGAGCCACCGCGTTCGCGATCGCAGCCTCTCGAGCAGTGTCTCTGCCACGCACCGACGACTACCGTCGCACACGTCGGAGAAGGTGCCGACCGAACGTCCGGATCCGCGCGACGAGCGTTCGCGACGCGGACGACCGGTCGGTCGCGTCCACGCCGGAGGAACCGTCGGGTTCCCGAGAGCTGGACGAATCCTCGGTTTCGGCGACGTCCCGAGGATCGTCGGCGGTCGTATCGGGTCGTGCGTCGCTGGTCGTCGCGGGTCGCGAGTCGGTCGCGTGGGCTGGCCGGCCGTCCGTCGGGGGTTCGACGTCGGCGACGGTAACCGCACTGCCCGCCGAATTTGACCCCGCCAGATGGTCCACGGTCGCAGTCGGCGTCGAGCCAGCGCCCACCGCCGTGACGGACGGTTCCGGCGTCGACGCCGGCTGACGGGAGTTCGCGATCGTCTCGTCGGGGTTCGCGTCGGAGACCAGCGAGGCGATCTCTTCGAGTTCGGCGCGCGTGACGAGTGGCCGTGGTCCGTCGGCGACGTTCGACTCGCAGGTCGGTGCGGCTGGATCTATCGACGGCGGGGTCGCCTCGGTCGCCGTCCCCGAGCCGCCGTCCGACGGCGGTTTCGACGACGGCTGTGCGGGCAGGTCCACAGGTTCCGTCTCGACGCTCCCGTCGCACGAGTCTCGTTCGGCGGCCGGTTCGCCGGGGTCCGAACCTGCCGTCCGTTCGTCGTCCGGGTCGACCCCCGGTGAGCGAAGACTGTCCATCTCGGCCGCCGCGGTCTCGATGTCGATCGCGCTCGAGCGGTCGACGGTCGCACCGGTTGCGCGGTCGTCCTCCGGCTCGCGTCCCGCTGAGTCAGCCCGAGGGTCGTCTGATCCGGCAGTTGGCGGTACGTCCGGATCGCCGAGTGGCTCGTCGACGTCCGAGAGTAGCGAGGCGAGTTGTTCGCCTGCATCGGGTGGTCTGAGGGCAGCCGCAGTGTCGTCGCCCGGATCGTCGGCGTCGACATCGGACGCCTCACCCTCTTCTATGAGGGAGAGAATGTCGTCGACACTCTGGTCGGACACCGTCCGCGTGGGATCACCGCCCGAGAGTGAGCCGAACGACTCCGTGGGTTCGTCGTCCAGCGACCGTTCGCGAGCAGCGTCGACCCGTCGGTGCGTCACGGAGGCGCGTTGTTCCGACGGATCCACCTCGGGTTGAGACGTGTCGGGCGACAGTGGTGGAGCCTCCGCTTCGAGGGTTTCGAACACCTCGTCGATGCCGGTCGTCGAGATGGTGCGCGTCGGGCCACCGGAGAGCGAGAACGCGCCGTCGGCGTCCGTCTCCAGGGATCTTGAGAGATCGTCGAGGACGTCGTCGACGTTCGTCTCGGAGACGTGCCGTCGCGGACCACTCTCGCGCAGCGCCTCGACGATCTCCTCCGTGGTTCGGTCGGTCGACTCCATGAGGGTCTCGAGCGACTCGGATCGTCGAACCGGGTCCTCGCAACGGTCGTCCTCGATACGTGACCCCATTCTCAGCCAAACACGACCGGGTGTACGGTTATAAATTTTGCTCAAAAAATCAATAAAAGTATCAGCCACCGGCTTTCAAGCCCGTGTTGAGGTGACGACGGCATCTCTTGAGAGCGTTCAATCGATCGTAGTTTGCGGTCTACGGATCCGATCGACGCGCCCGACCCCGACCCGGGTCCGGATTCCACTGTGGCGTTCAGCCGATCGATCGCCGACGGTACTCAGGCCCGTCGCTGATCCAGATACGTTCTCGTTCGACCGAGCACGACGGGGGTCGTCTCTCTGAGCGCGGGCACCGTGTCCGACCCCGTGACGAACATCGCGGTTTCGAGTTCGAGTTGCAGCGTCTCGATCAGGTCGACGACGGCCTCGCGGCCCCGACCCGCCGGAGCCAGGAACGGTTTGGCGAGCCCACCGGCACGGGCTCCGAGCGCGATCGCCTTCGCGACGTCGAGGCCGGAGCGGACGCCCCCGCTGGCGATCACACAGTCGTGTGCGTCGACCGCTTCGACCGTGCTCACCGCCGTCGGAAGTCCCCAGGTCCGAAACCGGTCCCCGACACCCGCCTGTCGATCGGCCCCCACGGCTCTGGCGCGGTAGGCCTCGATCCCCGACCAGGTCGTTCCCCCCTTACCGGCGACGTCGATGGCGTCGACGCCCGCGTCGGCGAGTCGCGCGGCCGTCTCGCGCGAGATGCCGTTGCCGGTCTCCTTGACGACGACCGGGACCGAGAGCCCGTCCGCCACGCGCTCGATCGCGTCGAGACACCCGCGCGCGTCGACGTCGCCCTCGGGCTGGACGGCCTCCTGGAGGAAGTTCAGGTGGATCGCCATCGCGTCGGCGTCGATCATCTCGACGGCCCGTTCGACCGCCTCGACCCCGTACTCGGAGAGCTGGGCCGCGCCGACGTTGCCGTAGAGGAGGGCGTCGGGAGCGACGTCGCGAACGACGGTGTATGACTCGAGCAGGTCGGGATCGTCGAGTTCGATCCCGGCGCGCTGACTGCCAACGCCCATGGCGATGCCCGTCTCCTGGGCGGCCGCCGCGAGGTTGCGGTTCAGTTTCGTCGTGTTGGGGTGACCGCCCGTCATACTCTCGATGACGATCGGTGCCGACAGTTCGTGCCCGAACAGCGAAGTGGACTGATCGATCTCGTCGCGGTGGATCTCCGGAAGCGCCTCGTGCACGAGTTCGACGTCGGCGAAGCCGGTTCCGCTGGTCTCGACGTCTTCTTCCTCGATGATCCGGATGTGGTCGTCCTTCCGATCGGCTGTCTCGGGCATCTAGCCCACCGATCGGCACACCTCCGCAAAAACCGTTCGTTTCGATGCCAAACCCGACCCTACACGGGCAGACGATACCCACACGATTCCGCCCGTCCGACGAGAACCCGTTCCTCGCCGTGCGACACGCTCTGTGAGTGCGCTCACCGAAGTACGTCGACGCCGTCCGCGCTGCCGACGTAGATCTCGTCAGCGAGATCGACGAACAGGCCGTGTTCGACGACGCCGGGGATCGCAGACAGCGCCGTCGCGAGTTCCTCCGGATCGTCGACTTCGCCGAAGTCGCAGTCGATGACGAGGTGGCCGTCGTCGGTGACGACCGGTCCGTCCTTTCGCTCGGCCTCGCGCAACGTGGGCTCGCCGCCGAGGTCACGGAGCCGGTCGGCGACGACCGATTCGGCCCCCTGGAGGACGGCGACGGGGATCGGCCAGGAGAGCGTCTCGGTGAGTTTCGAGTCGTCGACGACCACGAGGAAGCGGTCTGCCGCCGCGTCGATCAGCTTCTCGCGCGTGTGGGCGGCCCCGCCCCCCTTGATCAGGTCGCCATCGGCCACCTGGTCGGCGCCGTCGATCGCGAGATCGACACCGTCGACGGCTGCGAGTGTGGTCAGCGCAATTCCACACTCGCGGGCCAACTGGGCCGATTCCGCGGAGGTCGCGACGCCGTGGACGTCCAGGCCGTTCTCGACGGCCCGCCCGATCGCCTCGATGGCGTAGGCCGCCGTGCTCCCGGTCCCGAGGCCGACGATCGTGCCGTCCTCGACGGCTTCGGCCGCCGCGTGCCCCGCCCGGCGCTTCGCCTCGGCCGAGCCGTCACCCGCCTTCATATCTGGCGGTGGGGGCGGAACAGGCAAAAAACCAGTCGTCTTCCGACGGACGCGATCGCCGAGCCGACTCGGACCGTCCTCGCTACGTCGCGAGCCACTCACTGGCCTGCGGTTCGTGCGGATCCGTCGGAACCTCGACGAGGACCGGCTCGTCGGTCGAAACGGCCTCCGAGACCGCCTCGGCGACCGCGTCCCGACCCTCGGCTCGCGTCGCAGTCATCCCCATGCTCTCGGCCATCGCGACGAAGTCGATCGGCGCGTCGGGCCAGCCGTAGGCGCTCTCGGCGAGTGCGTAGGAGCGTTCGGCCTCCTCGCTGATGATCGCGTAGTCCTCGTTACGGAAGACGACGATCGTGAGCGGGAGGGCCTCGGCGACGGCGGTGTGGATCTCGTGGATACACATCATGAACCCGCCGTCGCCGGTGAGGACGACGACGTCGTCGTCCGGGTTCGCGACCTGCGCGCCGATGCCCGACGGAAGACCGGTTCCCATGGTCGCCCAGGAGCCGGGATTGACGTAGGATCGCGGGCCGTAGGCGGGGAAGGCGTTGAGCCCCCAGACGCGGAACCCGCCGGCGTCGGCCGCGACGACAGTGTCACGGGGGAGCACATCGCGGACCGTTTCGAGCGCGGTGACGGAGGTGAGCGGGGCGTCGGTCACCTGCAGCTCGACGACGCGGTCGGCGAAGTCGTCACGAACGGCTCGGGCGCGCCGGATCCCCGGCGTCTCGTCGGGGCCGGTCGGGCCGGAGACGTCGCGCTCGGCCAGCGCCTCCCCCAACGCCGGGAGCGCATCGGCGGCATCCGCGAGGAGGCTGACGGCGGGTTCGTAGCCCGTTCCCAGATCGTCCGGGTCGAGCGTGACGTGGACCAGCTCGTCTGGCACCTCGACGGACCAGGCGCGAGTCGCGACCGCGTCGAAGTTCGTTCCGACGGCGAGCGCGGCGTCCGCGTCGGCAAGCAAGGAGAGGAGTGCGGGCGGGGCGCTTCCCGACAGCGTGCCCGCCGAGAGCGGGTGATCGGCCGGGATCGTCCCTTTGCCCTTGTAGGTAGTCACGACGGGCGCGTCGAGTCGTGTCGCGACGGCCTCCAGGTCGACGCTCGCGTCCGCCGATCGGACGCCACCGCCGGCGATGACGACCGGTTCGTCGGCGTCGGCGAGGAGGTCCGCGGCGGCCGCGACGTCCCCCTCCGCGGCGCCGGACGGCCCGTCCCGCGAAAATTTGGGCGGCTCGGCCACGGCCACGTCCTTCCCGAGGAAGTTCTTCGGAATTCCAACCCGGACGGGACCCGTCGGCGCCGTCTCGGCGATGGCGATGGCCTCCTCGAGCGCGGCGATCGCGCCCTCCGGGCGCTCGACGAGGACGTTCTCTTTGACGACGTTGTCGTAGGTGTCCGGCGGCGTCTCGTGGATGCCCTCGCCGCCGCGGATCTCGGGTTCGGTCTCGACGGCGATGTGGACCAGCGGCGTACAGTCGTTGTACGCGTTCTTCAGCCCGTTCATCGCGTTCATATCGCCGGGACCCGGGACTACGACAGTCGCCGCGGTCTTCCCGCTCGTCTCGGCGTAGCCCCACGCCTGGTGTGAGACGGCCGTCTCGTGGCGGGCCATCACGAACCGGACGTCGTCGCGCCCGCCGATCGCCTCGTTTAACGGCAACGTCTGCTTCCCCGGGATCCCGAAGACGGCCTCGATCCCGCTCTCGGCGAGCCGGTCGACGACCGCAGTGCTCACGCGCATGGACGCCCGTTCGCGGGGCCGGTATTTCAACGGCCGTGTTCCGACCCTCGCGGGTCACCGCCGAAGCGAAATGGGTACACTCTAACCGTCCTGCGTACAACGCGCCGGATAGACACATGGCATCGCAATTCGACGCCGCCGGTGAATCGATCCCGACCGCGACGCTCGCCGTCAGGGGTGTCGTCGCCCTCGTCCTCGCGCTGGTGGGCAACGGTCTCCTCCTCGGCGTCGTCCGCGCGGCCGACCTCGTCGCGTCGATTCAACAGCTATCCGTCGGCCCAGTCGCGCTCTTTACCGTCCTCGGCGTGCTCGGCGCGACCCTCGTCTTCGGTCTGCTCACGCGCCGATCCGACCGACCGGATCGAACGTTCATGGGCGTCGCCGCGGCCGTCCTCCTCCTGTCGTTCGGCCCGGATTACTGGGTCCTCCAGAACGAGCCCGGCGCGACCGTCGGTGCCGTGCTCGTCCTGATGGTCATGCACGTCGTCGTCGCGGCGGCCAGCGTCGTCGCGCTGACGGATCGTTTCTCGCCGATCGCGCGGTAATCGCGGGCCACCCGGTCACCGTCCATCAACGCAGTCGCTCCCGCTTGCCCGGATCGACTCGCTCCGAACGCACGGGCTCGATCGTTCGAATCTCGATACCTCGGGGACGCGTAGCGCGAGAGGAGCGGGCAGGCCGAAGAGAGTGGTCGGCCCGGAGTGCGTGGAGTGGCCCGGAGTGCGTGGAGTGGCCCGGAGTGCGTGGTGACCGGCCCACCGCCGAGTTGCTCACCGCTCCGAGGGTCACCGACCGTCGCGACGTCGTCCCTGCCGGCGCGTCGACAGACCCGGCCGCTCTCGCAGGCGGTCGGGGAGGTGCCAGGCGATGTCGGTGAGCGTGACGATGCCGAGGGGTTTCCTGCCGCCGCGGATCGGGAGTCGCTTTACCTCCTCGGCTTGCATCGTGCGGAGTGCGTTCGTCACGCTCACAGTCGACGTCGTCGTCACCAGGTCCGTACTCATGACGTCCTCGACAGAGAGTTCCGAGAACGAGGACTCGTCCGCAGCGAGGGTGGTCAGCACGTCGGACTCGGTGACGATTCCCGAGAGCCCGTCGTCGAGGACGACAATACTGCCGATCCGGTTGTCGAGCATGCTATCGACGGCCGCCGCGAGCGTCGCGTCCGGTCCGATCGTCACCACCGGTGACGACATGATCTCGCGGACCTCCATGCGAGATAGTCACGTGGCTAGAGGATAATACTTCGCCTCTCGCGAGACGACTCCCTCGCCCAGCCGTCACCCGTCTCGCCAGGCCGAGTGCATGGAGACGGCGAGTTCGAGGGAGGTTTCCACCAGGGAATCGCCGGAATCGTGCGGATCGGTACGAGCTACCCCGCCCATCGCGTTGGCATCACGAAAGAGGACGACACCGTCGTTCCGACCGACGGTCCCGGCGATACTCTCGACGGCGATATCCCGCTCGTCGAACCCGTAGCCCGTCTGGTACCCGTGTCCGTCGAACGCCCCCCTTGCAGCGTCGACGGTGTCGAACGTCCAGACGCCCGCGTTGATCCACCCGGCTGGGCCGGAGTCGCCCTCCGCGACGACGGGGACGTATCCGGCGGTCGCGTCCGAAGAACGCGTGATCGGTGTTTGCTGGTGCGGTTCGGTTCGTTCCCAGTCCCCGCCGACGACGTCCGCCGCCGCGGTCGTCGAGAGAAGGAGTGCGTTCGCATCCGCCTCGATCGGGTCGTCGTCGGTACCGTCCGTCGAAAGCGTGCCCGGCGACGAACCGTCGTCCGAGCAGCCCGCGAGGAGCGCGAGCCCCGCCGTACCCGCGAGGTGGAGGGTCGTTCGGCGATGCATACACGATGGGGCGAGCGACGTGTCAAAAGTATTTTGGATCGAGGCCCCGGTGTGGTCGGGCCGAGCCACCGTCTCGAATCGTGTATCGTCCCAGTTCAGGACGTACCCGGATCGATACGCCACCGTATCGTACCGTCAGCCGACCTCGAGCCGATCGCGAAAGCGATCCAGGCCGAGCTGGAGCATGTCCGGACTGACCGGCTGGAACTCCTCGGCGTCGGGGAGGTACCCTCGAACCGAGTCCCAGCTATCACGGGCGTAGCGTTCGTCCAGCAGGACGCGTACCCCGACGTCGTCCGGGCTTCGAATCACGCGGCCGAGTGCCTGGCGGGCCTTCCGGACCGCGGGGACGGTCAGGGCGTACTCGAAGCCGGCGCCAAATTCGTCGTCGTAGGCCCGGCGAACGGCCTGTGTTCGTGGACTCGACGTGTTGACGATGGGGACGCCGCAGACGACCGCCGCGTTCAGCCGGTCGCCGCCGTAGTCGACGCCCTCGGTGAGCGTTCCGCGCAGACTCGTGACCAGTACCTTTCCGCCGCCGGCGAAGAACTCGTCTTTCAACGATTCGGTCGCCTGATCGTCGCTGGCGACGTCGAGCAGGACGGGCTTTCCGGACACTCGCCCCTCGAGGACGCCCGCCGCCCACTCGGCCTCGGCGTAACTCGGCATGCCGACGAGAACGTTCCCCTGGAGGGTGGCGATTTCGGCCAGGGCGTCGGCGTACACGCGGCGAGTGGGGGTCGTATCACCAGCTGCGTCGGTGGGTTCGTCGCCAGCTCCACCCGGCGAACCGCGGTTCTCGTAGGTGAACTTCGGTGCCGCCACGGCGAAACTCTCGCGGTTCTCAGCGGGGAAGTGCAGGCCGTAGCGGCGTTCGACGATCGGGCGATCGGCCTCGTCGGCGAGATAGCGCAAGCCCGTCACCTCGGCGAAGGCGTCCATCGGGGCGAGCGTCGCGCTCATCAGGACGCCGCCGCCGAACGCGGCCAGCCGTTCACCGATCGCCCCGCTCGGGACGCAGTTGTGTAGAGAGAGTCGAGCCGTGTACGCCCGCCGCCAGGAGTCGGCGGGCTCGCTCTCGTCCCAGGTACGCTCCAGTTCGATCTCGCGGAAGTAGTCGGTGTGACCCCGTCGGTTCCACTCGCCGAGCAGGCGTCCCACGGCGGGGGCCGCCCGTGTTCGCTCTTCGGCTTCGGCCTCGTTCAGGATCCGGGCGACGATGGCCCCCACGGACTCCGCTCGCACCCAGTCGACGTCGGTGTAGCCCGCCCGGTCGGCCCACTCTGACAGGGAGTCGACGGCCGGTTCTGACGGGTCCCGAAGGGGAATCTCGTCGTCGGAGAGCGTCGTCAGATCAGAGCGCCAGCCCGACGATTCGGTATCGAGGTGGGCCTCGACCCGACGATCGAGTTCCGTGCGTAGATCCTGCAGAAACTCGAGGGTCGCTTCCAGTTCCTCGAACGAGACGTCGGAGCCGGCCAGTTCCGCACGGACGAGTTCCGCATCCGCCGTCTTCGACCCGCCTTCCGTCTCTCGACCCTCGCGCTCGTAGCGGACGGGCCGGATCACCCGCGAGAGTTCCGTGACGGCGTCGCGGATCGTCGCGTCAGCCACGCCGTCGCTGACCAGTTCACGAACACGCGGTTCGAGCATGTGCGCTTCGTCGCAGACGACGAAGGTCTCCTCGCTGGCGAGCGCGCCCGTAAACGCCGAGAGCGTCGTCGGGTCGAACGCGTGGTAGTAGTTGCCGATCACGACCTCGACCTCGCCGAGGGCCGCACCCATCACCGAGTGGGGGCAGGTCCCGTGGCGAACCGACTTCGCCACGAGGTCATCCGGGGTCACCATCCCGGCGCTCGTTAGATCGAACGGCACCGCCTCGGCCGGCGAGCCCTCGCCTTCGGCGGGCAGATCGTCCAGGTACTGCGCGTAGAACGGACAGTACTCGACGTCGCTTCGTCCGTCGTCGTATTCGGGCATGTCGGGAGCGAAGGGGGCCGTTTCACCGGCCGTCTCGAGGAGGCGAACGCCGCGATCTCGTCGCCCACTGTCGGCGAGGCCGACCTGCTGGCTGCGCGCCTGGGCGGTGAGGTCACCGGTCGTGGTCGACCCGCCCTCGCCCGTCAGATCGCGGGTGCGGTCGCGGAGGGTCTCACAGCGGTCGTAGACGACGCTGTCGTCGAAGCCGGCGGCGTGCTCGCGGTTGTACGGACAGACGTCCGCTTTCCCGACCAGCGTGAGCCCCGAGACCGGCTCGTGTTCGTCGGGCAGGTTCTCGTTGATCGTCCGTAGATCGGTCTCGAACTGGCGTAACTGCTGCTTGACGCTCGTCAGGACGAGGACGCGCTCGTACGTCGAGTCGGGATCGCGCACCAGCGAGAGGCCGGCCGACAACGAGAGCATCGTCTTTCCCGTCCCGCAGGCACCCTCGATCACGGTGTAGCCACCGTCACGAGCCGTCGCGATTGCGGTCTCGATGCCGTCGACCTGCTCGTCGTAGGGCTCGTCGTGACCGAATAGCTCCCGCCACGTGTCCATCTCTCCCGTACTCATCGATGGGCAGCCATAGGGTTGACGGACCGGGCTTGCCGCGTCATTCGACATAAACCGTCGGGTCGATACCGGCCGATCGGTTCGACCGGTCCCCAGCTCTGGCTGGCTCGGCCCATACCAGTGCGAAACGCCTTCCCCACCGCCGCGCCAACGGATCGTATGAGCGACGAGTTCGACGTCGACACCTGGCGGAGAGAACTCGAGGCCAAACGCACCGAGAAGGACGATTTCTTCGCCGAACATCCGCAGTCGCCGATCCCACCGGACGAGCGCGACGAGTTCGACGGGCTCGCGTACTTCGAGCCGGACCCCGCCTACCGCGTCAGGGCCGACGTGACCGTCCACGACGACCCCGACGTGGTCTACATGGACACGCAGACTGGCGGGGAGATGCGCTACCTCGCGGTCGCGACGCTGTCGACGGACCTCCCCTCGGCGGACCCCGATCGAGACGACGTCGTCGTCGAACTCGACGGCTATCGGCAGGAAGGCGCCGAGGGCGAGACGCTGTTCGTCCCATTCCGCGACAAGACGACCGGACAACAGACATACGACGGCGGTCGGTACATCGAGCTGGCCGCCGACCGATCGCTGGAGTCGGGGGACGAGATCGTCGTCGACTTCAACCTCGCGTACACGCCATTGTGCGCGTACTCGGAGGCCTTCGAGTGCCCGCTCCCGCCCGAGACCAACTGGGTGGACGTGGCGATTCCAGCCGGCGAACGAACACCCTGAGCCGATCGATTCGATCCCGATCGAGTTCCGGGCGGAGCGAGTGAGGGTTCACCAGTCGCAACCCGTCCCGTCCGAAATCCGCCTCACGGTCGTCTACACACGATGGGCGGCCAGCACCCCCATTTCGGGTGGACGTCAGCCGTCCGTCAGACGCCTCGTCGTGCGCAGTGTACCGTGTTCGCACGGGCCTGGCCACCACCTCTCAAATCTCCACCTGAAGAGGAGGGGTCAGAATTCTCCTGAAGTGCTCACAGACGTCGGATTCCACGTCTATTTCGACGTCTCGTTCAAATGGAGCGTCAGACGCACGACCGACGCGACGACGAGCGTTGTAAGCCGTTCATTTCCGGTTCTGAGTCAATCTGTGTCTCGTTTCCAGGTGAAATAAGGGGGTTGGCCGAACCGCGTCCGTCTCCAGTGCGATGGACTCTGTCACGCAGGCTGTACACCGGGCCGTGCTGGTCACGAGGTTCCGACCGCGTCGGTCACCTCGCGACGCCGACGGTGAGCAACGTACCGAATTCCCGATAGCGCTCGACCATATCCGCGCGGCTGTCCCAGTCGTCGGTCGGGAAGGCCGATTCGTCCGGAATCTCGACGTCCCGATCGGGGACGAAATCCTGCTCGGCGACGACGAGTCCGGCGTCCCTGAAGGCGTCACGGTACTCGCTCGCATCCCACCGGGTCATCTCCACGGAGATCCGATCCTGCCACTCGTGGGAGTGGACGTTCTCCTCGTAGTAGTTGACCGCACAGAAGAACGTCCCACCCGGACGCAGAACGCGGGCGATCTCCCGGAGCGTTTCGTGTGGGTCCGCCGCGTAGTAGAACGCCTCCATCGACCAGCCGTGATCGATCGCATCGTCGGCGAACGGGAGCGCCCCGAAGTCGCCGATGAGATAGCCGACGGCCGGATCGTCCGTGTATCCCGACGCGTTGCGCGCCATCTCCGGCGAACCGTCGAGACCGTAGACCCGGCCGGCGTCGTAGGTGTCGCGAATCGCGCGCCCGGCGTAGCCGCTACCACAGCCCAGGTCCAAAACGACGTCGCCCGGCTCGACGGGCATTCGCCCGAGCGCGTGCTTCGCGGTCGCCCAGTGGCGGTCTTCCATCCCCCTGTCTCGACCGTCGGCCGCCCAGGCGTCGAACTCCTCTCTGACGCTCATACGTGGACTGCCCTCGCGAGGGTAAAAACGGGTTCGACATCGAACTGGCACCGAATTCGACGAGGGATCGATCGGTGGCCGGAGACGGCAGCCGGTTACCAACGGGTGAGTCGATGGATGGGATCCGACGGGCACGGCCTGGATCCAGACCCAAACCGTTTATAGTCCGGCCCGTGCCTCTTTCGCGCACGATGGAGTACGCGCTCGATATCGACGGGGCACCCGACACCGTTCCGGGGGGAACGGGGATCCTCCTGTTGCACCCGAGTACGGGTGAGACGGATCGCATCGACACGGATTTTCTGAAGTCGGACACCGATCGTTTTCTCGTCGTCTCGACTCGAACCACAGCCCGCGAGGTGAGCCAGAAGCTAGAACACTACGACGTCGACGAACGCTGCGCCGACATCCTCGACACCCTCTCGATCGAGCGGGGCTACTCGCGCCGATCGAAAGACCACGTCTCCTACGTCGCGGCGCCCGACAACGTCGACGGGATCGTGACCGGCGTCGCCGACTTCCTCGGTCGGACCGACGGGAAACGCCGTATTAGCTTCGACTCGCTCACCGAACTCGCCTACTACGCCGACGAGGCCGAGGCGCTCTCAGCCGCCGAGCAGATCCTGACGCTCCTCGACGAACACGACGCGATCGGCCTCTTTCACCTCTCCGTCGAGGTGCACGACCAGGACGTCTTGGACGAGTTCGCGACCCTGTTCGACGGCGTGATCGATCTCGACGAGGACGGAAGCGTCGCGGTCGACTTCTGACGGCGCTCGGCGCAGATTTCCCGCTCCGACCCAGAACGACCGTATCCGGCGAGTTGATCTGAAACGGCGTGCTATCGGTCCGGCGTGCGTGACCGATTCGGCCCGACGACCGTTCTCGGCAGGCGCGACCGATTCGGCCCGACGTGTGTGCCACCTAGGATCGCTCCGCACCCGAGAGGGCGTCGAACGTCCGGTCAGCCCACTCGACGGCGAACGCTGCGCCGTGGTCCCGATAGGCGGCAGTGTCGAGCGCGTCGAACGGTTTCGGTAGATCGAGCCCGTGTTTGATCGCGCTACAGGCCAGCTCGGTCGCGTCGGGGAACGACGTTTCGCCGCGCGCGACGGCCCCAGAAAGACCGGAGACACGGCCGTCGAGTCGCCTGCCAGCGTCGCACCACTCGGCAGACAGCTCGGGGTGGGACTCGTCCCACGTCGAGAACTCCTCGCGCGTGTGGAGTCCGACCCAGCCGTCGAACAGGGCGGCTGCGATCTGGTAGGTTCCCGCCGGCCCGAGGTCGACCGCGGCGTCGAGGTCGCGATAGCCGTCCTCGAAGAATCCGAGGAAGTGTTCGGGGACATCGAGTGAACATTCGACGAACGCTTCCGCGAGCAGGAAATCGACGAAGCCGGCGGGTGATCCCTCGAGGCGCGGCGTGACCAGGACGACCGGGGGCACGGTCTGTCGGGTCCAGACGACGCTCCCGTCGCCCGGCATCCCGATCGTGAACGTCGTACTCGCGTACCGACGAAGGGCCTCGGGACCGGCCGGTGGTACCCAGTCGTCGGGATACGAGACCGGGTCGAACGCGTCGACCAGCAGTCCCAGATCCTCCGCCTGCGCCGGCGGCAGCGTCTCGAAATCGCCCGCCGTCTCGTACACCTGCAGGTCGGGCGTGTACGCCTCGCGAACCGCCCCGACGCGATCAGAGAGCGAACGCTCTTCGAACATCACACCAGGGCGAGCTGGACGACGAGTGCGAGTGCGACCACGGCGGCGACCGCGACCGTCGAGGTGACGATCTTCGTTGCGCGACTCATGGCCGAACGCAGTCGACCCGCTCGCATAAATCCATCCGTTCGGCGCGATCACGACGGATCGGCCAGAAGGTCCGCCGCGATCGATGGACGAATTCGATCGACCGGTGGCGAGACCATCAGTCACCCTCGCCTCGGGAATTGGTCGCTCTACCCGCCGGACACGACCACCGCATTCGCAGGGTGTCCGATTCGTCGCAATACCGGACCAACCGAACACCGATCGATACCCACCCCTCAATTTCGGGTGGAGAAACAACCCCACGCCTCCACGGTTCTGTCCCCACGTCGGTTTTACCGGTCGCTGGCAGAGTTCCAGATGAAACAGAGGGGTGGGTGATCACGTCCGAGTTCGTCCACACGACGATCGGTCCGGAGTCTGGATCGGTCGGAATCGATCGAACACCGAGGACACGAGCACCGAGTAGGATGCCGGACGGCGCGTACAGTGACACAGGCGTCGATGGCACCGTGATTCGGCGAATCGAGACGCGATCGTGTGGAGGTGGGTCCGCGAGTCCGTCAGGAGGCGATGTCCGCGAGTCCGTCAAGAGGTGATGTCCGCGAGTCCGTCAGGAATCGTGCCAGCTCTCGGGAACGTTGATGACGTAGCGACCGTCCTCCTGGAGGGAGACGATGTGTTCTTCCCGGTCGTACAGTTCCATCAGGTTGAGTTCGTACTGGCCGGGGTTGACGATCTTGATGCTCTCGAACTGCTGATTGAGTTCCGCCCGGAGTTGCTCGATCGAAGGCTGGTCTGCTTCGGGTTCGCTGACCACGCGTCCGTTCTCCGGCGGCGCAGTGTGGTGATCGTCGGACGTCGACTCGGCGTCTTCGCCGGGACGCCCATCGGCGTTCGGTCCGGTCGAATTCGGCGGCTCGTCCCCGGCTCGATCGGCGGTCGAATCACCGTGTGACGGGAGCTCGTCCGGGGAGACGACGGAACTGCGGGCGGACGCCTGCGCGTCGTCCTCGTCGCCCTCGACCCACTCGAAATCGTCGGCCATCGCGTCAGTGCCCGCTCGTGCGGCGGACTCGTCTGCAAGTGATCCGCCGAGTCGGCCGTCCTTCTCGGCCGGTCGGCGCGCCGTCTCCGGCCACTCGCGATCGGGGGCTTGTACCGACGTGTCGGTGTTCGGCGTCGGGGCCTGGTCCGCAGCCGACGTCGCATCAGCCGATTGTTCAGATTCCGACGATGGGGTCGCCTCGCCACTGGAGCCGTCGTCCGATGCACTCGCGGCTGGCGTGAACTGGAACTTGTTCCCGCCGCAATCGGGACAGCCGGAGAGCATCTCCTTCGAGCCGTCGGGAAAGCGCCGGTCGCAGTTCGTACACTGGTGTGGCATCAGTTGCGAGAGACGAGCGCGCTGATGAGCGTTTCGTCTTTGTGGAGCGTCTCGATCTGGTTCGCCGGGCCGATCGCGGTGAGTTTGGCCGACGATCTGTCTCCGCCGACGAGACGACCGAGGAACGACGTATCGCGCGTATCAGATCGCGGGTACGTCTCGATCTCGATGCCGTTGAACTCGTCTGGGCTGATCTCGGCCATCGTCACCTCGATGAGCTTGCTCTCCTCGTCGGGCGAGAGCCCCTCCTCCAGGATGACGATGTTTCCGTCGTGGACGCCGTCCAGGATGAGACGGATCTTCTCCATGCTGGTCAGCCCCTCCATTCGCTCGCCGCTCACGAGGTCGATCTGGACGCCGTCGCCGTCGTCCGGTTGTTTGGCCTGTGGCATGGTTTATCCGAAGTACTCCGCGATGTTGTCGTAGACCTCGTCCATGTTGTCGCCCTCCTTTGCGGAGAGCGGAACGGTCTGGTGCTGTGGGAAAGCGTCCTCGATGCGTTTGACCGACGACTCGTCGAGGTCGATCTTGTTCGCGAAGATCAACACGGGGAGGTCGCGCGATTCGATGATACCGATGAGCATCGTGTTGACCTGCGTGATCGGATCCTCCGCGCTGTCCAGGACGTAGATGACCCCGTCGACGTCCTCTCGAAGCCAGTGCATGGCCTCGGCGACCCCCTCGGTCGCCTCGCGAGAGCGCCGAACGGCGTCGTCCTTGTCCATGTCGTCGGTGAACTCCTCGTAGTCGACCTTCGTCGTGACGCCGGGCGTGTCGACGATGTCGATCGTCACCGTCTTGCCGTTTCGCTCGATCTCGACGTTCTCCTTTCGTCTCGCACGTCTCGTTTCGTGTGGAATGCGGCTCTCGGTCCCGACGGCGTCACCGGTCCAGTCGCGTGCGATCCGGTTCGCGAGCGTCGTCTTGCCGGCGTTCGGCGGACCGTAGATCCCGATACGCTTCGGCTCGGTTTCGGAGAAGAGCCGATCGGTGGCCCGAGAGATGCTATCTTTCAATCCTTTTAACAGACCCATCTGTGGGAACCTCCTGCACCCGCGTGTGCGTCTGCCCAAACGACAGTCTCGCAATCACTTAAGCCTACGTCAGACGATTGTCTCCGCTCGCAACCGATCGTGACACCCCTCCATTTCAACTGGAGAATGGACCGGAGCGGACTCCTCGGACTCTCTGGCGCCCTCAGCACGAGGAACCCGAGACGATCCGAACGAGTGTACCTCGAAACGAGCGGACGCTCCGAATCGAGCATTAGCTCGGGAAACCGTCGAAGTGGAACCGGTTCGATTCGTTCTAACTGGTGAGACGGATCGGATCGTGATGAAACGAATCTAAGCATGATGAGACGAACGGATCACGCTGGACCGTCCGGTGATCCCGTTCGGCACGTGGCCTGTCAGATCGCTTCGTCGTCAGACGACACTGCTCCCCCACCCCCCTGTTTCAGGTGGAACCCGCAACCGACCGGCGACTGGGTGAGAGTCGAACTACTCAGTCCGACGTTCGAGTCGACGGTCGGGCGAACACGTTAGATGAAAAACACCTACACCCACCAAACTACCCTATTTGTCTGTATTACGGATACTGTTTCAGAAGGAAAGGTATAAAGATTTCTGTATTGGAAAGCACTCTCGCGGGGTGGGTCTCTTCCGGTTCCAGTCGAAACGAAGGGGTAGGGGGGTTCCCGGCGATCTGACCTCACGGGTGCCGTCGATCCAGTCGTACCGAACGGTCCACAACATCGTCCGAGCGGACGTGACGATTCCCTCGTCGTACCGTCAGTCGATCCAGCGAGCGGCTCGGTCGATCTCCTCTCGATCGATCCGCAATTGCGGTTCGAACCCCTTCGTCGTCGCTTGGAAGAGGTCGTCGTGGATCACGTGGCTTGGTACGATGACATCGACACGTCTCGACGGCATTTGACACAAGACAATCGAGACGTCACGCGACGAACCGAGTCACTCAGCGATGTCACGTGTCGTACGGAATACGGGCCGCTCCCAGGACCGCTCCAGACGATCGCAGCGACCGATTACGTCGCGCGAAACTTCGAGAGCTCTTTCTCGTCCACCCTGGTCCGTCGGACAGTTACCCTCTCATCGACCACCTACCTTCGCATAGGTGGCCTCCTCTTTTCCGACGGCATTCCTCCGGATGCGGGAGTGACTACATCTCCTGGAACTGCGTGTACGATAGAACGATGTCCTTGGTGGATCAGAACGGGCCCGTAGCTGCGTCGATCACGACAACGGAGCCGATCACGACCGACGAACGCCGTCAGTCCTGACTGGAGGTCCCTTTGGTATTCACACGATCACGAGTTTGGACGGTCGACATCGACCCGGTGACCGTCGGTTCGTGAGTGCCGACGACCCCAAGCGGATCCACCCTCGATCTCTCGACTATCTACCTTATCTCTCGACTGTCTACCTACTCTCTCGATAGCCCATTCTCGGTCACGTACAATCCATCTTCGATCACGCGACGGACGATCACACTCGCAATCGACGTTCGTACACGCAATCGGTCCCAGTCCGGGATCGATACGTCACCTGACCGAGATCGATACGTCAGCGTAGACCGCGGATTTCGGTGTCACGAGAACTTCTGAACCGTCACGTCCAGGGTCTGGAGGTCGACGATCGGCGCGTAGCCGGCGTCCGGATCGATGTTGACGCTCTTCTGGAAGTCTGTCTGGGACTGCCAGCACCCGGAGTTGATCGCGAGGACGTCGTGGTACTTCCCGAATCCGAGTTTGTGGACGTGACCGGTGTGGAAGATGTCAGGGACGTCGTCGATCACGAGGTAGTCGCGCTCTTCCGGCGCGAGTCTGGTGTGTCCGCCGAACTGCGGGGCGACGTGACGTTTCTTGAGTAACTGGTACATCGCCTTGTGGGGCTCGTCGTAACTCGCCTTCTCGGCCGGCAGCTCGGCGATGACCTCGTCGAGCGAGACGCCGTGGTACATGAGTATCGAGACGCCTTCCAGCTCCACCGTCGACGGGTTGCTCACGATTTGCGGATCGTGTGCGGACATGATCGAGCGGAGGTGCTCGTCGAATCCGGGCTGGGGTTCCGCGAGCCTGACGGCGTCGTGGTTCCCCGGAATCATGACGATGTCGAGGTCGCCGGGTACGCGTTTTAAGAACTCGTTGAACGCCTCGTACTGCTCGTAGATGTCGACGATGTCGAGTTCCTCGTCCTGATTGGGGTACACCCCGACGCCTTCGACCATGTCACCGGCGATGCAGAGGTACTCGACGTGCTGGGCGTCTTCGCCGTGGAGCCAGTCTGCGAACCGGTTCCAGGCGTCGGCCATGAACTCCTCGCTACCGACGTGGACGTCGCTGATCAGCGCCGCCTCGACGTGGCGATCCGCGGTCGAGGCCTCGCGCGTTCGCGGCACGTCCGGGAAGTACATACTGTCGACGAACGCGATGCCGGAGTCGTCCGCGAGCGTCCCTTCCATCGCGATCACCTCGTCTCGAAGCAACTCGTCGACGAGATCGACGTACTCGCGATCCTTCATCACCAGAAACGGGAACGTTCCGGTCGTATCCTCGAGCTCGACCAGCCAGTGTCCACTCGCCGTCGAACGAACGTCGTTGACGAGACCGATCATCGCGACGTCGCTCCCACCGGGCATCCCCTCGATCGAACTGGCAGGTCGATGATTCACGCGGCCGCTCAACTTCGACTGCAGGCGATCGAGCCGATCCCGAAAGATGGAGACGAAATCGCGATACGCTCCCGTTCCGGTACTCTCGCCGGTCATGTCACCGCGAATCCGTACGTCCCGCTCGTCGACGTCTCCCGATCGTTCGAACCCCGCCGGTTCGTCTGCACCGTGATCGCGATCGTCCGTCCCCGTTCGATCGACGTCTGGAGTCGAAATCGAGGGGTCGTGGGATTCTCGGTCGTCGGACACGGGGTTCGACGAGTCCTGGGTCCGGGCCGATCTCGGTTTCCGATCAGACTGGTTGACTCGGTCATCAGTGGCCGTCAGTGACGTCGAATCACCCGTCTGGGTGTCCGTCGTCTCGACGATCTGTCGCACCGATTCGGCACTGATAACCAGCGTTTCGTCTGGAACGTCCTCGAGGACCTGTTCGAGCGCCGCTGCGGGATCGGGCTGTGCGGCCAACAGCGTCACCGCTTCGCGATCGGCGTTGAATCCTCTTGCGGTCAACGTCTGGACGATCCGCGCCGGCCCCTCGAGTGGCACAGGACGGAATTCGCGACAGCGGTCAAAAACGTATTGACTCGCGACGTTCACGAGAGCCACACACCGAGTACCTGTCGAGCACTCGACGACCCGGATCGCCCTCACAGCCAAGAACGCGATACTGTACGGATTCTCCGGACTGGAGGCTCGTGAGGGCACTGACGTCCGTTCGTAGTCGGTCCGTGGTGGGTCGTTCCGTTCGCGCGCGTTCGTGAGGAACGATTCAGTGCCGGAGCAGAAGGTTGATTTTTGGGGCCCGTCAACGGGTGGACAATGAGCGACAGGGGATCCGACTCGACGCCGAACGAGTCGGATCGAACGGACGAGCGGACCGACGAGCCCGATCGCGAGCGTACGGACGATCCGCCGGTGGGAACCGACGGACCGACCGTTCGAACGAACGGGGCGTCGGACGCCCCACTACCGGGTTCGGAGTCCGGATCTCGCTCGCAGACACCACCGGCTCCAGAACCGTCCGGCCGATTGAACGCGGCATCGGTCTCGATCGAGGACGACGGGCTCGTCCGCTGGTTCTTGCGGGCCGATTCGGGCGCCGTCGTGTACGCGCGCGATATCGTCTCGAGTGTCGGACTCGTGATGCTAATCGCACTCGTTCTCTTCGGCGTGAGCGGCGTCTGGCCCCCACTCGTCGCCGTCGAGAGCGGGAGCATGGAACCGAACATGCAGACGGGCGACATGATATTTGTCGTCGAAGACGAACGCCTCGTCGGCGACGGGGCCATCGAAGACACCGGCATCGTCACGCAAGGCGTGGCGGGCGAAACCGGCCACGAGAAGTTCAACCGGCCAGGCGACGTCATCATCTTCCGGCCCGGTGGGAGTGACTACGCGACGCCGGTGATCCACCGCGCGTCCTTCTGGGTCGAACGGGGCGAAAACTGGGTGCAGACGAAGGCCGATCCGCAGTACGTGAATGGAGCCTCGTGCTCGGACCTTCCCAATTGCCCGGCCCCCTACGCCGGGTTCGTGACGAAAGGCGATGCCAACCGCGGCTACGATCAGGTGCCGGGATACGGTGCCAAACGCCACGACGTCGTCAAACCGTCCTGGGTCGAGGGGAAAGCCGCCTACCGGATTCCGTTGCTCGGAAACATCAGACTGTGGTTCGACGAGCTATTCGCAAACGGCCACGCGCCGGTCGAACTGACGCCACTCGCGGCGGTCGGCGTCAGCGGGATGGTACACTCACGTCGAGCGAGTTGACGGTCTGGACCGATCGATTACCTGGTCCACTGGTAGCGACCGCTCGACGGCCCTCCTGTCGAAATCGGTTTATGCTCACGTTCCTACAGCACGGTTTTGCTCACGTCCCGGCCGCACTGTCGAAGAGTGCTACTGGAGTCATTTCCATCCGAAATACTGGGGGTTGCGAACCGGTACACTCTCGACGCTGGAAGGGGATATTCGATGATCGAACGCAGTCGCGTCAGTTGTCGAATCGGGCCTGTACGAAGGGCTGGACGTCGTCGATGTCGGAGAGTCGGGAGTCCGAACGGAGGACGACTTCCGTCTCTTCGAGTGGAACGGAGAGACTGATCTCCTTCGTCCGACCGTAGCGGCCCTTCGAGACGACGACGGCGTTGACGATGCCGAGCATGTCGAGTTCGCTGATGAGATCGGTGACTCGGCGTTGTGTGAGGACGTCCGTATCGAGTTCCGTACAGAGGCGCTTGTAGATGTTGTACACCTCGCCGGTGTTGATGCTGTGGACGCCGTTCTGTTCTAAGAGGATGATCGAAAAGAGGACGAGTTTGCTCTGGGTCGGCAGTGTCCTGACGACCTCGACGACGCGATCGAGTTCGATCTTGTCCTGGGCTTGCCGGACGTGATCCTCGACGATGGTCTCCGTTTGAGAGCGCTCGGCGAGTTCGCCCGCGGTCCGGAGCAAGTCGAGGGCGCGTCGCGCGTCACCGTGTTCCTGCGCGGCGAACGCCGCACAGAGCGGGATCACGTCGGGCGAGAGTGCACCGTCTTTGAACGCCACTTCGGCCCGGTGTTGCAGGATGTCACGAAGCTGGTTCGCGTCGTAGGGTGGGAAGACGATCTCTTCCTCGCCGAGCGAGGACTTCACGCGCGGGTCGAGAAAGTCTGTGAACTTGAGGTCGTTGCTGATCCCCATGATCGAGACCCGCGAGTTGTCGAGTTCCGAGTTCATCCGCGAGAGGTTGTAGAGCGTGTCGTCGCCGCTCTTCTCGACGAGTTTGTCGATCTCGTCGAGCATGATCACGACCACCCGTTCGGAGTAGTCGACCGCGTCGAAGAAGACGCTGTAGACCCGGTCGGTCGGCCACCCCGTCATCGGGACCTCTTCGAACGACTCCCGATCGGCTTCGAGTTCGTCTATTCGTTCGGATACGTCGGAGACAGAGTCGAACGGCGTCTCCGCGAGTGGGTGCGTCGACTGGCGGAGTTCGTCCCCCGTAGTTTCGACTACAGAATCCGATTGTGTGGGTGTTTCGTCGGCCTCAACGTCGGTTTCTTCCTGGAATTGAACTGTGGGTTCCTCGTCGCGTTCCGCGCGCTGCGACGCTGGATCGCTCTCGTCGTCGACCCCCTCCGTTTCGGGTGGAGATCCGACCACGTCGACGGACTGACTCGATTCTGGGGATTCGTCGGCTGGCGAATCGATATCGGTCTCGTCGACCCGTTCTCGGAGCGACTCGAGTTCGTCGACGCGCTCGTCGATCCACTCGTGGTTCTTCTCGATGAACTTGTTCGCGAGCTGTGCCAGCACGCGGTACTGCGTGTCGGTCACCTCGCAGTTTATGTACTCGACTTCGCAGGGGACGCTGTACTTCGAGGAGGTCTGTTCGAGTTCCTGGCTGACGAACTTGGCGCTCGCGGTCTTTCCGGTCCCCGTCTTGCCGTAGATCAGGATATTTGACGGCGTCTCGCCACGGAGCGCAGAGACGAGGATCGTCGCCATCTTGTTGATCTGATCCGACCGGTGGGGCAGTTCGTGCGGGGTGTACGAGGGACGAAGGACTTCCTTGTTCTCGAAGATGGGCTCGCCGCTCAAGAGGTCGTCGAACAACCCCTGGTTCGACCCGTCTTCCGTCAGTGAGCGCTCCGTCGGTTCGGTGCGAAAGCCGGGAGTCGAGCCGATGCCACCGTCGTCGGTCGTGTGTGAGTCGTCGTCAGCCATCCGTCGTACGTATCCCCTTTGTTTCATCTGGAAACGATCGGCCGCACCCGGTGATGTACCGAGGTACGAACGCTGTGGACCTACATTCGGAATCTCGATGGGAGTCCGCAGGTCCAGTTGATGCAGACGAACCAGATGAAGACCTGCATAATAAACCTATCCTTCTGGTCGACGGTCACGGCCCCGTGACGATAGCCCGATCCTTCGATTCGAGACGTACTCGTATAATCTGAATCAGGTGCTCGACGAATCGTTTCGGGTGGAGTCGCCCGGTTCCGCCAGCCGATATCGCTTCGTCGGTTCGCCGTCGAACGCCGGCCCGTCGCCGACCGCTTCGAACCCCGTCGCGAGGAGCGCCTCGATACACGAGGTCCGATCCGGTGACACCACGGTCTCGACGGGCATCGATTCGACGGTCGCGAAACTGATCGGTTCGTCGAGCAGCCGGTGAATCGCCTGCGTCGACCCCCACAGACTCGTCACGAAGACGCTCGTTCGCCCGGCATCGAAACTGACGAACCCGTGGACGGACTCCCGGCTCGATTCCGTCTCGAACTCGACGGGTGACGGGGTAGCACCCTCTCGTCGTCCGGTGGTGCGGTCGTCGGTCGGGCCGTCGGACGGCTCGACGGCGACGCGGACCGTCCGATCGTGAATCTGCGTTCGGATCACCGACGCCGGAACGTCGGCCAGCGACGCGAGCGCAGCGGCATCGGACTCCCTGGCTGTTCGGACGTTCATCCGGCCGTCCGATACGGGGGCCAGGGTCAAAGGCTTCCCGTCGTGTCGCCAGTTGACGGGACCGCCTGCCGCCGAGGATCGAACGCGGTCGTCGATTCTCGTCACGTGAGGTATCGCCGGCCGTGTGAGTACGGTGGTGTGAGTATGGGGGTGCCCAGCGATCGGTGGTGTGAGTAGCGGGATAGCCCCGCGATCGTCGTGTGCACGTCGGTTCGGTCGGCGAGCATCGGACGGCAGCTTGGCCGGGAATAATGGTAAGATTCCGTCCGAGGGACAGGGTTATCACCGGTCTCCGATAACCCGTAGCTATGTCGAACGAGGCTCGAACGTGGTGTCCCAGGGTGTGGGGGGTGATCTCGTGCGCGTCGTAGCGAAATTCGGCGGGACGAGTCTTGGAACCGGCGATCGGATCTCGAGAGCGGCGGACTCGATCGAAGCAGCCGTCGCCGACGGACACGAACTCGCCGTCGTCGCGAGCGCGATGGGGTCGACGACGGACGACCTCCTCGAGGAGATCACGTTCGACGCGAGTGAGGCGGATCGGGCCGAGATCGTCAGCATGGGCGAGCGCACCTCGGTTCGGATGCTGAAAGCGGCGCTCTCGGCTCGCGGGGTCGACGCGACGTTCCTCGAACCGGGTGCCGACGACTGGCCTGTCGTGACGAACGAGTACGGTGAGGTCGATGCGGAGACGACGCGCGAGCGGGCCCGGGCCCTGCTCGATACGCTTGACGACACCGTTCCCGTTCTCACTGGATTCCTCGCGGAGGGCCCCGACGGGACCGTCTCGACGCTCGGACGCGGCGGTTCGGACACGACGGCCGTCATGCTCGGAACCTACATGGACGCCGACGAAGTCGTCATCGTGACGGACGTCGAAGGGGTCATGACGGGCGATCCGCACGCGGTGGAGGGCGCTCGCAACGTCGGCGAGATATCGGTCGACGAACTGCGAAATCTCTCGTTTCGCGGGGCCGAGGTCGTCGCTCCATCCGCACTCTCCTACAAGGACGCCTCGCTCGACGTTCGCGTCGTCCACTACCAGCACGGCGACCTGCTCACCGGCGGGACGACTATCGAGGGGACCTTCGAGAACCTCGTCGACCTCCGCGAGCGGCCGCTTGCCTGCCTCACGGTCGCTGGTCGGTCCATTCGCAACGAACCGGGCGTCGTCCAGTCGCTCGCCGGCGCCCTCGGCGACGCCGACATCAACATCGACGTGGTCGCGAGCGGGCTCGACAGCGTCACCCTCTACGTGGATACGGACGAGGCTGCCGAGGCGGAGAACATCCTCCATCAACAGGTCATCGAACACCCTGTAGTCGCGTCGGTCACCGTGGACGAACCGCTCGCCATCATCCGGCTCACCGGCGGTGAACTCCCGACCCAGCCAGGGATCATCCACGAGATCGTCGAACCCTTCGCGGAGGAGCGCATCCAGATCCACGATCTCGTCACGTCGGCGACGAGCGTGGCCATCGTCGTCGCCTGGCCGGACCGCGAACGCAGCCTCGAACTCGTCCAGGACCTGTTCTGAGACCCGTTTCCGACGGGGAAACGCCTCGTTTCCCGTGACCGGTCGCTCGGTGGTATCGAATCGATCACGGTAACCGGCTCGTAACGAAGCGGGTAATCGGTGCCTCGGTGAGTATGAGTGAGGACGTATCCGTCACCGAAATCTTCGAAGACGTCGAGGCCGATCCGGACGCCATCATCGCTGCGTACGGTGCCGACTCCGTCGAGGACCTGGTGGAGGGGCCCGGTGAGCACGATCCCCACCCGGATCCCGTCCTCGACGGAGACGTCGACGCGGCCGCCGATCGTCTCGCCGAACTCGCCGACGTGACGCTCGAGTCTGTCGACGTCGGCGATGCATCCCACGACGAACGTGTGGAACCTGCCACCGTGACGACCGATCGTGCCGATGGGGCGACGGACGGTCCGCGATACACCGCCGATTCCGTCGGTGGCGGCGCCACGGTCGACGTTCTCCCAGGAGACGGCGACTCTCTCGAATCGTTTCTCGGGCTCGACTCTCCTGATGCACCGTCGACGGACGACGATCTCGTACTCGTGGGCCCAGAACCCACGGCGACTCGGGTGTCGAACGAGTCGTTCGGGCCGAGGGCGTTCCAACCGGCAACGGTCGACGGCACTGGCGTCGGACCGTCGACGTGGGGACGGCCCGAAACGCGGCCTGACCCGGCACGGATCGATACGGACGCGGCCACCGATCGCGAGACCGAGCTCGCATCGTCGGTGTTCGAGTGGGTATCCTGAGAGGGGTATCCTGAGAGCGAATCGTCGGCCGGAGACCGCGACCGGATCCGACTACCGGCGGACCACCGTTCGGGCCCGATCCGTCACCGACTCCCGGGCTGGTTCGTCCTGTCCTCCGAAGAACGCCTGGACGACCGAGGGAACGGTCGGACCGTCGGCTGTGTCGCCCCCGAGAATCCAGTCGGGGACCATCGATTCCAGTTCCTCGCGACGCTGGTCTCGCATCGCCGCGTACCGCCGGAGGACGAGGCCGACGCCGATGAAGATCGCGGCGTCTCTGAGCTCGCGCCGGAAGCGCGTCGAATCGTTCCTGAGGGCGACGGCCTTGACGAGCGAGACACCGCCGATGGCGATGTAGACGAGGCTGGTTCGGCGTGGATCTCCGGTCAGGAGTTGTTTTGGCGTCATCCCGAACCGGCCTACCACGTCACCCCTGATAGCCGTTCGGTCACGTTCACGTCGGCGAGAACGAGCTTCGGGATCCTCGGTTCGGGACCGAGACCATCGCAACCAGGTCTCGGTCGGGTCACTCGCCGCGGGCCAGCCGCGTCGCGGTCCTGTCGGGGAGTCCCACGTCGGCGATGGCGTCCTGCACGCGGTCGACGTCGTACGCGACCCGGTGGGTCTCGACGGTCATCGCGGCCAGGTCACAGACGGCGTAGGCCGCCCGCGGGTCACCGTCGCGTGGCTGGCCGACGCTACCCGGGTTGACGACGATCCCCTCCGCGAACGTCTCGGCGTGCTGGACGTGCGTGTGGCCCATGACGAGGACGACCTCGTCCGCCAGCATGCGCGGCGAGAACTCCTCCGGGTAGGTGTAGCGGTCCGGGTCCTCGGGGTGCCCGTGGACGACTTTCACCCGGCCGTCGAACAGCGTCCGTTCGTCCGGGAGCGATTCGAGCCAGTCGCGCTGGTCGTCGTCGAGGACTGTCAGAGCGTGTTCGACGCCTGCACTCGCCATATCGTTGAATCGAAATCCAGTCTCCGTGACGACGGCGCGGTCGTGGTTCCCCATCACGGTCGGGACGTCCCGGTCGCGAAGCGCATCGATACACTCGCCGGGCCAGGGGTTGTAGCCGACGACGTCGCCGGCGCAGACGAGCGCGTCGACGGCCGGGAGATCCTCCAAAACGGTCTCCAGCGCGACGAGGTTGCCGTGAACGTCGGAGATGAACCCAACCTGCATTGTCGGGGCGGACGGGTGCCAGCCGTATGTGTGTTTTTGCACGCGCCGTCGTCGATGCGACGGCGGATCGGTAGCCGACCGTCGGCCGGTCGCCTCACTCGTCGCCGTTTTCGATACCGATCTCGAAGCCGTCGCCGTCGCGGGCGACGCCCGCGGCGCACACGGCGTGCTCGAAATTCAGCGCGTACGCCTCGCGCGCGGCCTCGTCGGCATCGGTCGCCGCGAAGTCGAACGCCTGGGGCGCGTCGCGTTCGTACGTCGCGACGAGCGTCGGTTCGTCCACGCGTTCGACGAGGAGGGCGTCGCGACGGACGGTCCCGATAGTGGCCCCGCCGTCGCCGTCGAGCACACCCGCGATCCGCGGCGTGTCGTAGTCGTCCTTCTCGAAGTCGAGCGCGAGCAGCGCCGTCGCCAGTGCGTCGCGAGCGGGGTAGCCGAGTTCCAGCTTCTCCGCGATCGGATCGACGTGCGAGCCGTTGCCGATCGCGGCGGCCTCGCCGCCCGGCGTCTCCACCGTGCGCAAGCAGTTGTAGGCGACGTAGGGATTGTCCGTCTCCGGCGCGTCGGGCGTCGGCCCGACGGTTAGGGTCGTGTCTCCGTCGCTGCGATCAGTAATCTGGCGGTTCGGAAACGAGCGCGAGGAGACCCGGTAGGCGGCGGTCTCCGGACCGACGACGACGAAGCGTCCGACGTACATACGCGTGCATGGTCGGGAGCCGGGTAAGTTGGTGTCGATTCGACGAGCGGAACGGCACCGTTCCGACGACGGGGGACGGCCTGTATCGGAAAATCGGAAACTAATGGGCAGGAGCTATTCTTTCGTATACCGGAACGTGGGACGATGACACCGACGGTCTCCGAGTGTATCGACGCCCTCCGACGAGCGGCCGACGAACTGGGTGAGTCACCGACGAAAGCGCAGTACGAGGAACTGGAGATGACGCCCGCTTCGGCGACGATTATGAAAACTGTGAGTGTGGGTGGGTGGGACGAGGCGAAGTCGATAGCGGGGCTCGAAACGTACGACCGCGCCGCTTCGGGCGGCACTCCCGTCCAACCGCAACCCGATTGGGTCGAACTACCGGAGGATACGACCTGGGAAGCGCTCTCGGGACGGCAACGCTGGTACTACAAGAACCGAGCCGACCGGATCGCGCGAAAGGACCGACGACGGGAGCGTCTGCGGGATCGGTTGTTCGAGTACAAACAGACCCCAGTGTGAGTGTCGCCAGTGCGGGGAGGAGCGGAGGCCCTGCCTCGACTTTCACCACCGGGACGATACGACGAAAAACGTCTCGAATATGGTCAACGACGACTATTCCTGGCAGAACTTTCGAGAAGAGATAGAACGGTGCACCGCCCTCTGTGCGAACTGCCACCGGATAGAACAGTACGGTCGATCGCATCCGAGTGAACCCGACAAGAATAAATAGGGCACTGGGCTATCTATGATCGCAAACGCAGTCCATTAGGGTAGCGGCCAATCCTGAAGCCTTCTGGGGGCTTCGACCCTGGTTCGAATCCAGGATGGACTACTTTTCCTTACTTTCCTAACTCAGTGCCGAGCACCTCTTGTATTCGAAAAACCCGATCGTTCGGACGAGGCGGGTGTACTGTGTGCGAGCCGTCGCCTGCACTCCGGTCCGACCCACCCAGCGCCCGCTCAGATCCCCACGCCCTCGGCGAGTAACTCGTGGGACCGTTTCGCGTCGTCGAAGTCCGGGATCGTGTGCTGGACGATGACGTCGTCGACCCCGACGCGGTCGGTGAGCTGGGTGAGGACGGAGTCGATCGTCTCCGGGCTGCCGGAGATGGAGCGTGACCACTCCCCCGCTGGAACCGGATCGGGCGTGGGATCGGGAACGCCTCCGAGTTCCTCGATCGCCGTCTCGATCGAGGGGATGCCGTCGCCGATGGTCCCGCGGGCCATGCGCTGGTAGACCGCCTCGGTCGGAGCCCGGAGGCGAGCTGCATCCTCGTCCGTCTCGTCGCAGACGACGTTGAGTGCGAGCATCCCCTCGGGATCCTCCGGGCCAGCGCCGATCGGGGACGGTTCGAACGCCTCTCGGTAGGCCTCGAAAGCCGGTTCGGCGAATTGTGGCCGGATGAAACCCGCGAAGCAGTACCGGAGGCCCAGTTCGCCGGCGAGGCTCGCGCTGGACGGACTGGATCCGAGCAGCCAGGGTTCGGGGGTGTCGTCGGCCGACCGTGCGAGTTGTAGGCCGCTGTATGGGTGATCGTCATCGAATCCGTCGAGGGTGTGGCGAAGCGTCTCTTCGATCTTCCGACGGTGCTCGGAATCGGCCTCATCGGGCGTCTTCGGGCTCGAATCGTAGCCCATGGCTCGGTCGGCGGCCGGGGGCCCCGTGGCCCGGCCCAGTCCCATGTCGATCCGCCCGGGGGCTAACGAATCGAGGACGCTGAACGCCTCGGCCACCTTGTACGGTTGATAGTAGTTGAGCAACACGGTTCCGGAACCGAGGCGGATCGATTCCGTCTCGGCGGCCAGGTGTCCCAGCAACACCTCAGGGGTCGTGCCGGCGATATATCCGGCCATACCGTGGTGTTCTGCGACCCAGAATCGTTCGTAGCCCGCTCCGTCGGCGAGCTGGGCGAGTTCGACCGTCTGTTCGTAGGCCTCCGTCGCGCTCTCGCCCTCGGGGACGTGCGAGAGATCGACGATAGAGAGATCCATGCCGACGGAAGGGACCGCAGGCCCAAACGGGTTGTCCATCCGGCAGCCGTTTCGGCCGGTTTCGGAGCGGTCGAGCGATTGCGGTGTGGTGTGCGTCGAAAGCGGTGGCGGACCCGGTGGACTCGAGAGAGGGTCATCCGTTCCGCCGTCGATCGGCGACTTGGGATTCTTCGGGCCACATCGTCGGGATGGACGATTGGTCATCCGTGCGAATCCGTACGGTTCCTCCGGGGACGACTGTCAGTCGGTCGTCGATGCCGGGTACGGGGCCACCCAACCTGCGACGACAGGTGTGTCAGAATCGATCGACGACGCTTACAATCCGACCGACGGTTATCGACCGGGTGCGTGGTCTGCCCGGGGAGCAGCCGAACGGTGGTGTGACTGACACATCGACGAATCGATTGCCGTCGTGGGTGGATCGAGTTCGAGTGGAATAATACCCACTCACAGTACCGGTGTCTCCAGTCGAAATGATGGGGGTGAGATCGTGTCTGCTCTCGTCCGTATCAGGTACGTAACTGGAATAACGTCCATCCGCAACGGCTACGTAACTTGGGTTCGTGACCCCGTGTATGAAGCGACGTACGTATCTCGCGACGGCTGGCAGTGCGACCGCTGGCGTCGTCCTCGGCGGGTGCCTGTCCGACGACGAGGAGGACCGTCCGCCGCACCCGGGGACCACTCTCTCGGACCCATCCGAGTACGATGTCTCACCGACCGGCGGCTACAACGTCCCGCTGGCGCCGCTCGAGGATGTCTACGGATCGTACCTGGACGACGACGAGTTGCTCGTTCTCGACGCGCGGGGAGAGCCACAGTATCAGCAATCACACATTTCTGGTGCGAAACTCAGCCCGGCCGGCCGGCCCGGCTTCGACCACCCGACCACGGACGTGGCGACGGATCGCCGGATCGTCACCTACTGCACCTGCCCGCACCACCTCTCGACCGCCCGCGCGGCGGAACTGTACTCACAGGGGTTTCAGACCGTCTACGCGATCGACGAGGGCTTCGGGCCGTGGGTCAACGGTGGATACCCGACCGACGGCTCCGGAGCAGCTCAGCCGCTCTCGTACGCGATCGAGGGCGTGACCGACCCGTCACACGCCGGCGAGCAGGTCTGGCTCCGCGAACCCGAGACGCACCAGCAGTACGTCGCCCGGATCGACGACGACGGCTCCTGGGCGATGCACTTCGAATTCGTCGACGTCGACGACGAAACGCTGGTCGAGCTCGCACTCCCCGACCGGACGGTCGAGGACACGCTCGGAGACCTGTCTGGCCGGACGGTCCAGTTGTAACGTCCGACGTCTCGGGCCGAACGACTCCGTTCAGCGCGGTCTCTCGTTACTTCACGACTGCGAGCAGCGCGACGCGCTCGCAGACCAGCTCCTGAACACTCGCGTCGGTCGCGGCCTCCTCCCGCTCGGTGATGTCGAAGAATGCACGCAGTGTCGCATCGTCCCGAGCGCCGAGTACAGCCCCATCTTCGAGTGCCAGCTCGGTATGCAGGTCGGCGACGGCCGCCGATTCGTCGCCGCCCGAGACGACGATGACGGCCGGGCCCTCGCCCTCGTCGACGCCCATCTCCAGCGCGCGATCGATCTGGCGGCGCCCGGCTGCGTACAGGAGGATCTCGACGGCCGGGTCCCGGGCGATGGCGTCGTCGTTCGCGACCGCCCGCTCGGCCGCTTCGACGGCGCGTACGAGGTGGCGACGGCCCGCGACGTAGTCGGCGTCGAACGCCTGGATCGTCGCGCCGTGCCGGTCGCCGATCGTATCGATTGTCCCGAGGAACGCGTCCAGGTCGTCGATCGCGAGGTGCCCGGAGAGGACCTCCATCAGAAGTCACCCAGGCTCGACTGGTTCTCCTCGTCTGCATCCGCCTCACCGCCCGATCCGATGTGTTCGGATGCCGATCCGGTGGTTCCGCCGTCGGTCCCTCGCTGCGTCGCGCCGTGATCGACGTCGACCGGCGTGACTCCGTCCATCGACGGATCCTCGCGGCCGGCGTTTTCGAGGATGTTCTCGGCCGTCTTCGTGCCGCGGAGTGCCCCGAGGACGACGCCCTTGTCGACCGTCCGCAGGTCCGCGGGCGTCTCGATCCCGACCTGGTAGAGTTGTCGGGCGCGTTTGCGACCGACGCCGCGGACGCCGACGAGTTCGAGCAACTCCTCGCGGACGCCGTGTTCGACGCGGGCCCGGGCCTCGCGGACGGCGACGCTCCAGTCCGACTCGATCTCGGCGGCGAGCGTCTCCGCAGCCCCGAGGAGCCACTCGGCGGTCTCGACCTTCCCGCGGAGGTCACCGGGCCCGATGGAGTACCGTTCGGTGAGGCGATCCTCGTCCATCTCGTCGGCCCAGTCCTTGAGGAGGGCACCGGTCTTCAGCGCTGCCAGCCAGTCTTCGAAGCGGTCGTCCTCGTACTCGCTCGGACGATCGCCCAGTAGTTCGTCCTCGAGCTCGTAGTAGAGCTGGCCGTATTTGTCGTCCTCGCCGGAGCGCAAGTAGAGTTCGTACATGTCCGGCGTGCGGGCGATCAACTGGTAGAGCCCCATCGCGGTCGGGCGAGCGTCCGCCGACTCGAGGCCGTGGACGATCTCCGCGGCGCTCATCGGATCCAGATAGAGTCGCGAGACGGTGTGACCCAGGTTCGTCGCCCGGAGTTCGACGTCCCGGTCGGCCTCGGCGGCGAGGTCGGCGGCGGAGGTGAAGGGGTCGTCGGCCGCGGACTGGGACGTCGAGGAATTCCCGCCTTCTCGTTCTATGAAGTCGTTTCGCTCCAGATAGTCCAGGACGGTGTCGGTGACCGACTCGAGTCGGCCCCGTTCGGTGGTCTGGCTAGCGTAGAGCGTCTCGTTCATGAACGAGAGCAGGCCGTCGCGGGTGCGGGCGAAGCCGGAGGCGATGGTCGCGAGGACGTGCGTCCGGAGGGCGGGTTCGGCCGCGAGTTTCGATCGGACGTCTTCGGCGTCGGCCCAGATGTACCGATCGAACAGCTCGTCCTGCTCGTCGTGGCTTTTGGCCAGCAGGACGGCCTCGCCGTAGGGGTCGAGACCGGGTCGACCCGCACGCCCCATCATCTGGTGGACTTCCAGGACGTCCAGCGGCGCCATTCCGCCAGCGGTCGGATCGAACCGGCGCCAGTCGCGGACGATCACGCGCCGAGCGGGCGTGTTGACCCCCGCGGCGAGCGTCGGGGTGGCGCTGATGACCTTCAGGAGGCGGTCGCGGAAGGCGTCCTCGACGAGCGATCGGTGTTCGCTGGCGAGTCCGGCGTGGTGAAAGGCCGCGCCCTTCTCGACGGCAGCGGCCAGATCGGTACTCGTCTCGCTGTCGCTGACGTCCCGAATATCGTCGGCGAGTTCCTCGAGCGCCTCCTGCTCGTCGGCGTCGAGTTCCGGAGCCACCACGTTCGCGAGGCGGCGCGCTGCGGCCTCGGCGTTGCGCCGCGAGTTCACGAAGACGAGTGCGGAGGCGTCCTCGGCGACGATGTCTCTGACGAGGGCGTCCTCCTGGCTCTCCGAGCCGTCGACGGGAACCTCGCGCTTTCCGCCGTCGTCGAAGCTGATCGCGTTCCCGTAGTGGACGCCCATCTGGAGGTCGATCGGGCGCCAGTCGGAGGCGACGAGTTCGGCGTCGAGCCAGTCGGCGATCTCGCCGGCGTTGCCCACCGTCGCCGAGAGGGCGACCACCTGCAGTGCGGGATTGAGCGCGCGCAGTTTGGCGAGGGTGACCTCCAGCGTCGGCCCGCGGTTTCGGTCGTCGATGAGGTGTACCTCGTCCGAGACGACGCAGGTGAGTTCGGAGAGCCAGTCGGCGCCGTTTCGCACGAGCGAGTCGACCTTCTCGCTGGTCGCGACGACGATGTCGCGCGTCGCGAGCCAGTCGTCGGTGCTCTCGTAGTTGCCCGTCGTTACCCCCACGGAGACGCCGAACTCCTCGTAGGCCTCGAACTCCGCCTTCTTCTCACTCGCGAGTGCGCGAAGGGGGACGATGTAGAGTGCTTTGCCCCCGCGTTCGATCGCCGACAGCATCGCCAGGGCGGCGATCATGGTCTTCCCGCTCGCGGTCGGGACGGCCGCGACGAGGCTGTCGCCGTCGGTGGCGCCGGCCTCGACGGCCTCGGCCTGGGGCGGATAGAGCGACTCGATCCCCTCGGCCTGGAAGTGCGAGACGGCGCCGGGCGGGAGCCCCGACAGCTCCTCGAGATTCATTACCCGTGGTTGGGTCGTGCTCCGGTTTAAACTGTCGTGTCGGGCGGGGGCAACCGTCGCCGACAGGCCGATGGGGCTTGGAGGTCAACTGGAGCTATGGCCGATCCCGATCACGTCCTCGTCGTCGCGCTCGGGGACCCGGACGATGAAGACGCGCTGGCCCACGCCCTCGAGGCCTACCCGGAGGTGACGGTGACGCTCCTCTCGGTGGTTGCTCCGCTGGATCACCGTGTGAGCGAGGGCCGAGTTCTGGAACGGGGCGACGAACGTCTTTCGGCGGCTCGCGACCGGGCCGACGAACTCCGCTCGTCGGTCGAGGCCCCGTCGCGGGTGGCGATCGAGATACGCGAGGGACCGCCGGCGGAACTCGTTCCCCCGTACGTCGACCGCAACGGGGTCGATCACGTCGTCGTCTCCGGGCACGACGTCAGCGGCATCGTCCGTCGGCTCGTCGGCGATGGGATTCCGCAACTGATCGCCGAAGGGACCGACGTCCCGGTGACGATTCTGGAGTGAGGCCGGTGCCGGACGGAATCTCCGGCTCAGAGGTTCGATACTACCTACCCAATCCGAACGCGAGGACCCGATAGATCCCGTATCCTGCGGCGATCGAACTCCCGAGCGTCAGCAGCCAGAACGAGACGGTGACGCCGATTTTCTGTCGGGAGACGCCCGCGGAGCCGGCCGCGAGGCCGCCGCCGATGACGCCCGAGAGGATGATGTTGTTGAGCGAGATCGGGATGCCGAGGAAGATCGCCAGCTGGGCGATGACGAAGCCGGGGACGAGCGCGGCGATCGACCGGCGAACACCGAGCTGGGCGTACTCTCGGGAGGTCGCCTGCAACAGTCGTGGGGCGGCCATCCAGGCGCCAGCGAGGATCCCCGTGGCGCCGAGCGCGAGCAGGGTGATCCCCGGCAATCCGAGTTCGACCCGGAAGAGGTTCTCGAGCGGGCCAGTCGCCAGGCCCACCTGCGAGCCGCCCGAGGAGAAGGCGACGATCCCGCCGAGGACGAGCAGGAACGAGCGAATGCCGGATTCGACGGAGACGAGGACTCGCCGGCGGACCACGGCGAAGGCGATCGCCCCGGCCGCGACGGTCACCAGGACGATCCCGAGATCGACGCCGCCTGCGAGCGAGGGCCCGCCGCCGAACTGCCGAGAGACGAGGCCGGCGAGGGTTCCCTGGTCGGCGGCGGGATCCGGGATGACGCCCAGCCGGATGTTGGCGATGATCGCCCCGACCAGCCCCGCAAGCGCCGGGACGCCGACGGATTCGGGGATATCGTCCCGCCGCAGCGTGATCGCGGTCGCGTAGGCCAGGCCGCCCGACATGATGGGAACGAACAGCCAGAATGTACCGAGCCGGCGGTAGGTCGCCATCGCCGGATCGCCGCCGAGCGAGAGCCCGACGCCGACCATCGCGCCCGTCGTCGCGAACGCCGCGGGGATCGGGTAGCGCGTGTAGATGCCGATCCCCATGAACGTCGCCGCGGTGAGCAGGCCCGCGATTGCGGCGAGCGGCGTGATCGTCACGCCGCCGATGAGGTCCGCACCGATCGTCTCGGAGATGCTACCGCCCTGCATGAGCGCCCCCGCGGCCGCGAGCAACCCGATCACGAACGCCGCCTGCATCGTCGAGATCGCGTTCGCTCCGATCGCGGGTGCGAACGGCGGCGAATTGCTGTTGGCGCCGAGTACCCACGCCATCGACAGACAGGTCAGTATCGCGACGCCGACGAGGACGACGAACGACAGTGCGACCATTCCGTCCGTCGTCGTTGGCCGACCGGGCGGAAAAACGTTGCTTCGCGACCCGTCTCGATCGCGCCTACCGGCACAACGCGGCGATCGTTCATTCTGCGAAGCGGCCGTCGACACGCTCTAACAGTGCGCGATAAAACGTCTCGTCGTCGGTGGGAAACACCTCGTCGACGCGCCAGGGTGTCCGGGCGACGGTCTCGCGGAGCCGATCCGGCGAGCACAGCAGGAAGTGGAGTGACCGACTGATCGCGTCGAGACCAGCCCCCGTCGTCGCACGCTCGTATTCGAAGTGGAAGCACCGGTGGGCGATCCCCTCGCGCGGATCCGGTCGGTAGCCGAAAAAGTCGTCGTCGAGCTTCCTCGGATCGTAGTTGTCGACGAGCACGATTGCATCGTCGGTCGTTACGCGGGCGAACCGATCGAGGACGTCGGCGATGCCCGCGAGCGAGCCGCCGAGTCCGAGTTGCGTTCCCGAGCAGTTGATCGCTCGGAACCGGTCCCGGTCGAAGGGCAGGTCGAACATATCGCCGACGAGAACCTGTCGTGTCCCACGTTCGCGGGCGGTCGCCACGGCGCGCGAACTCACGTCGATACCGACTGCATCGACGTCCTGGTCCCGAACCCACCGAACGTGCTGGCCGGTTCCACACCCGACATCGAGCACCGGTCCGCCGGAATCGGTCAGCCGCCGGAGCTGGGCGATTCGTTCGTCCGCCCACTCGGCGGGGAGCGTAAAGTAGAATTCCTCGACGTTCCCATCCTTCGTCGCCAGGCCGTCGCGGTAGAGAAGCGTTCCATCCCGCCCCTGCTGATAGTCCAACATCGCGAGCCCCAGAGCGTCCTCGCACGGTTTCGTGGTCGCTACGGCGTCCGTGACCATACGACCGACTCGATTCGCCGGGAACATAAAATCACGATGATATGTGGTCCCGACTAACATACAACACGATTTGCCAACCCAACCGGATTCCACGGTCCGTCGGTTCGGACGGATTCCACCCATTCCCGCCAGCGCTATAGGCCGACCGTCCCAACGTCACTCCATGAAGGTCGAGTTCGACGAGGACACCTGTATCGGGATGTACCAGTGCGTCGCCGAGTGGAGCGAGTTCGAGAAAGACACGGATCGTGGCAAGGCCGTCCTCCAGGGGTCGGAGGAGGTCGAAGATAGCGTCTTCGTTCGTGAGGTTCCCGACGATGCGGAACTCGACGCGAAGTTCGCCGCTCGGGCCTGTCCCGTCGACGCGATCACGATCTACGACGACGATGGCGACCAGTTGATCCCGTAGAACGAGCCCCGGCGACAGCCACTACTATAGTATCTGACTGCTTTTACTGATATTGTTTCTACGAGTCTAGAATAAATATATACTCTGTCGGCGGGAACCGTATAGATGTAGTATGTTTCCAACCGACGATGCAGACGGTTCAGACCTGTTCAGCCGCCCGAGCCCGGTTAGTCGACGTGCGTTCCTCGCGAGTGCCGGGGCCGCCGGTACGGCCGGGTTGGCGGCTGGTAGGACGACAGCCGAATCGACTGAATCCACGACCGACGCCGGGGCGACGGCCGTCGAGCGATACAAACTGACGGACGAACTGGAGTACGTGTACGACACCGTCGGCTCGGGCGAGCGCATACCGACCCTCGTCAGCGCCTACGACGACCGTCTGCTCCCGGAGCTGACCGACTACGGGACGGACGTCCGGACGACCGACGGTCCCGGCGCGGCGATGTACGCTAGGCTGACGACGAACGAGATCGACGAGATCTCACAGTACTTCCTGGTGACGCGTCTGCAATTCTCGCCCGGGGCGAACCCGTTCTGGAAGCACTACCGATATCCGGATCGGGTCTTTCCCGAGCCGCAGAACGCGCTCGACTACATCGCCTACGAGGAAGCCATCGACGGACTCGAACACTTCGCGGCGGAATACCCCGACCGAGTCAACGTGAAACGCTTCGGGAACACGCCGGGACTCGACAACCGACGGACCGGCGGACACAGTGCCTACGATCTCGTCGTCGCGGAACTCTCGAACGACGTCGCGTCCATCCAGGAGAAGCCGGTCGTCGTCAACTCACTCAGTATTCACGGCGACGAACGGAGCGGCGTCGAGGCTGGGGTCAGGTTCCTCGAAAACGTCCTCCGGGGGGAGGAACCGGACGTAGAGTCGTGGCTCGACGACATCGGCCTCGTCTTCGTCCTCTCGAACCCCGACGGCTGGATGGCCCGTCACCCCGAGACGGTCTCGGCTGCCAGTTCCACGCGAGATACGTTTACGCGCGTCAACGGGTCCAACCTCGATCCGAATCGCCAGTACCCGACCGCCGGGCTCGTCGACCCGAACAAGTACCCCGCAGAACCGAACGGGCAGAATCTGGTGAACGACGATCCCGGCGGGCCCGACGACGACGTCGAGAGCCAGTACGAACAGTACGTTCCGGACGCGCTCTGGCTCGTTCACGAACTACGCGCGTACGACGACGTCGCCTACGCCTCCGACTTCCACGGGATGTACGGCTCGAACCACCTCGTCAATTCGATGCAGGGCAACGGCGAGTACGGGCCGCGCGCCCAGGCCGCGATCGACGCGCTCAACGAGCGGACGAACGAGGCCTACGAGGCCGAGATCGCCCCGCTGATGGACCAGTACAGTGGCGATATCTCCGATGCGGCCTCCCAGCGGGGCATCTACGACGTCCCCTCCGTACCCTACGAGTGGGGGACCACCGCGGACACGATCAACTACAACGTCACCGGCAGCATGGGTGGCTGGCTCGGCAAGACGGTCGAGATGGGTGGCCTCGGTGCGACGGTTCTCAGCTACGAGATGGCGATCGACAACGCCCAGACCGCGAGCTCCGTCCCCTTCAACGCCGGCCTCGTCACGGTCCAATCCGAAGCCTACCAGATTTGCATGCGCGAACTCGCACGCGTCGCGGGCGAGCCGATCGACGGCGGGATCGAGACTGGCGGGCGCTCGCTCGCGATCGTCGACAGTCCGACGGTCGCGCGCAGTTCGAACGACGTCGCGGTCGATTCGGCGACCACACTCTCGCGAGACGAGGCGACGATCGACGCGACGCGCGGGCGCGGTCGTCACCGAATCCGCGTCGGTCGTGACGTCCACACCCTCTCGATCGACGTCACCGAAGCGACGGGCCCTATCGCCGAGGCCTCGCTGATCGCACCGGACGGCACGGAGGTCAGGTCCGCGCCGGTGCGCACCCGGGAGGCAGACTGGCTGGTGACCGATCCCGAACCGGGGACCTGGGAGGTTCGCGTCCGCGGCGGGAGCGGGCGTGCTCGTGGGGTGGAGGGGCAGGATCGCGGCGAGAGCGACCGTGCCAGAGGTGAGGGTGGACGCACTCACGACGAGGGTGGCACGGCCGCGCTTCGATTCTCGACCGTCGAGGCCGTCGGCCAGCCCGATCCGGGCATCATGGACTACGACCAGCGCGCGTACGATGTGACGCCGGTCACCTTCTTGGAGGAGTACGGCGACGCCATCGTCGACGGCTCGGCGGCGACGCTCTCGGTGAGCGACGTCGAGAGCGGTGCGCTAGTAAGCGGCGGCGAGCCCGCCCACGACCAGCTGGTGCTCCTCCACGACGACGGCGTCGACAGCTCCGCCTACGTCTCCGCCATCGAGGAGTACGTGAGTGCGGGCGGCGACCTCGTTCTAACCGATTCGGGCCTCTCGCTCCTCGGTCCGCTCGACGTCGAGGGCGCGGGATACATCAACTCCTCCCACGTGAACCGAACAACCCGGCAGTTCGCCAAGCTCGACAGCACGTCGAACCACGAGCTGGTGAATCACGTCAGTTCACTCGAGAGCGAACTCTGGACGGGACCGACGATCGGCTACACGACCAGCAACGAGTCGCCGGTCTACACCGTGAACCAGAACGCGTTCACGTCTGCCGGCGGCGACGTGGCTGCAACGACCGGTGGCGACGTGATCGTCGGCGATCTTGGCTCGATCACCGTCGTCGGCAGTCTCCTGCCGCCAGCCAACCAGTCGAACATGCATCCCTTCGGCATGGAGAACTTCGGCATCACCGCACCCGGGTTGCGGATTTTGCGGGCCGCGCTCGATCACGATCAGCGACGGTAGCGCGGTTCGGAGGCCGAAGGCCGAGAACCGCGGAATGGCGAGCGGTGACCGGAGGGAACCGCGAGGAGCGCGGTTCGGAGGCTGTGCAGTTCGGAGGCCGAAGGCCGAGAACCGCGGAACCGCGAACGGGGAGCAGCGAGTGATCTCCGATCCCTCGAGCCGTGCGAACGGGCGCGAGGCGCCCGTGAGCAGAGAACGACCCGCGAGCGGCGAGGGGCGAGTACAGCGAGACCCTCGGTCTGGAGAGCGGGGAGCGTGAGCGAGCCGTGAGCGGCGCGAAACAGGGAACGAAGCGAGCGAGAACCGCAAGTGCTGGTGGCGGAAAATGGACCTGGCGGCGGGCTCGAACCCGGTGACGACCGATTCAGGTTACCGACCGCTTACGCGATCTTCTCGTACTGCTCTGCGAGTTTGTCCGCCGCGTCGCCGAGCTGGTCGCGCTCGTCCTCGGTGAGGTCCCACTCGACGATCTCTTCGACGCCGTCCGCCCCGAGCTTGCACGGGACGCCGAAGGCAGTATCTTCCTGACCGAACTCGCCCTCGAGTTTGACGCTGCACGGGAGGACTTCGCCGGTGTCCCGCAGGATGGCTTCGACGGTGTGGGCGACGCCAGTCGCTGGTCCCCACTGGGTCGCGCCCTTCTTCTCGATGACGTTCATCGCACTCTCCTGGAGTTCGCCGAGCAGTTCCTCCCGCTCGGTGTCGTCGAACGCGAGGTCCTCGCCGTCGACGCGGACCTTCGAGAAGACGGGGACCTGGGCGTCGCCGTGCTCGCCGAGGATAGTGGCCTCGACGTTCCGGACGGGCGCGTCGTACCGCTGGGAGATGACGTACCGGAACCGGGCGGAGTCGAGGCGGCCGCCGAAGCCGATCACCTGCTCGCGCGATCGGTCGCCGGCCTCGTAGAGGTGGCGATTTAACAGGTCGACCGGGTTCGAAGTCGTCACGGAGACGTAGTCGTCGTTGTGCTCGTCGAGCGAGGCCTGGATGTCCTCCATGATGGGGGCGTTGTCGCCCGCGAGATCGATCCGGGTCTGGCCCGGCTGGCGGGGGATGCCCGCCGTGATGACGACGACGTCCGATCCGGCGGTGTCCTCGTAGGTTCCCTGGCGGACGACCGTGTTCGAGTCGTAGGCGGCGCCGTGATTCGTGTCGGCGGCCTGGCCCACCGTGACGTCCTCCTGGTCGGGAATGTCCACGAAGACCAGTTCGTCCGCGATGTCGCGGAGTGCGATGTTGTATCCGGCGGCGGCGCCGACCGTCCCGGCGGCGCCTACCACGCTAACTTTCGACATACCACCCGTTCGTACACGCCCCAGATGGTAAAACCGTCGGGTGCGGTGACTACTCGCCGTTCGTGTGCTACCTGCGTTTCGTCCGGTGGGTGCGGCCCGCCCTCGTGGCGAGGCGGCGATTGTATATCCGAAGCGGTCCCAAATTGAATCCGTCAGCATCGGAGTACCAAACAGTCAAGGGGCCCGCTCGTCTTCCATCGGTCATGCGAGTCAGCGTCATCGGTGGCGGCGAGATCACTGACGCCGAGTCCGAACTCGCGGAGGCGGTCGGACGGGAACTCGGTACTCGCGGCCACGACGTCGTCTGCGGCGGCCTCGGCGGCACGATGTGGGCCGTCTGCCGCGGCGCGTCCGAGGCCGGCGGGCGAACCATCGGTATCCTCCCGACGAACTCGGTCACCGACGCCAACCCGCACGTCGACGTGCCCATCGCGACGGGGATGGGCCACGCCCGCAACGCCCTCGTTCCGTTGAACGGTGATGGGGTGATCGCCCTCGCGGGCAGCGACGGGACGCTCTCCGAGATCGGGTTCGCCCGGGTCTACGACCGCCCGATCGTCGGTCTCGGCGCGGTCGAGATACCGACCCTCGAGATGGAGACCGCGGAGAGCCCGGTCGACGCGGTCGACACGCTGGAAGACGCCGTCTCGAAGTAACGTCAGTTGTCCGCCGACGAGTCGGCCTGCAGCGGGTCGTAGCCTTTTCGACGCTGGGGCCCCTGTCACCGCATATGAGTGAGACGGAGGACGACGACGGCGGAATCGACAAGGAGGCCCTCCGGGAGGAACTGCGAGAGAAGTACGGGGAGGACAACGCCGAGCGCGAGGCCACACAGCGGATGAGCGACCTGCTGTTGAAGGGTGCGACGATGACCAACTCCCACTGCAACACCTGCGGGGATCCGCTCTTCCGGCAGAACGGCACGACGTTCTGTCCCACGTGTCACGGCGGCCCCGGCGGCGTCGAGGGCGCACCCGTGAACGGGTCGACCGAGCAGGGCCCGGCCGGGGGCTCGTCGGCCGAGAACGGTGCGGACGCGTCGTCCGCGGTCGCTCGTTCCGACGGCGACGTCGGAGCCGCCGACGCCACGAACGCGGGAGCCAGTGGGCCGAAACAGACGGCGTCGGGTCCGACCGATACACCACCGGATCCACGGAGGGGTGTCGAGACGCACAGTTTCGAGCCCGGAGCCTCACCGACGAATCCGGACGGCGTCGACACCCCCGATCCGTCGGAACTGGCCGGACACGATTCCGGATCCGACGGCGCGTCGGGCTCGCCCGACCGGCGCCGTCCGTCGCGGCCCGCGGCCGGCGAACTCGACGGCGCGGCGGACTCGCTTCGGACCGCGCTCGAACGCTTCGCCCGCGAAGCGGCGACAGCCGACGACCCGCGCTACGCTCGCGACTGTCTCGAAGCGGCCCACGAGGCCGCCGACGCGCTGGCGGCGCTTCGGCAGTGAGTTCGCGGGGCTGGCATCGTTCCTCACGAATTTCGCACGGTGTCGAGCGTGTCCCCGATGTACGCCGCGAGAAAATCGGCCACCTCGCGCGTCTCCGCGTCGATTCCCCGCTGTGTCGCCAGCGAGTCTATGTGTGAGGCGGCGACGAACGCCCGATAGGCGTCGGCCCGCTCGTCGAACCCGTCGGGGAGCGGTCGGACGGACTCGTAGGCGTCCCGAAACGTGCCTTCGGCGTCGTCCGGACCCTCCCAGCCACCTCCCTGGAACAGCGGGACGGCCGTGCGCCAGTAGTCCCACTCGGGACTCCCGGCAAGGGCGTGTTCGAAGTCGATGACGCAGGTCGTGACGTCCCCGGCGACGCCGACGTGGTCGGGCGTGAACCAGCCGTGACAGAGCGCCGCCCCGCCGTCTAAAACGTCGAACCGGTCCGCGTGGTCGACCAGGAAGTTACGCGCGTCGGCGATCGCGCTCTCGTACCCCGTTCCGACGACCGACGCCTCGTAGGCCCTCAGCAGGTCGTCGAGCGCGTCGCTCCACGTCGTGTCCGCGGTGGCGCTCCAGGCCGCGTCCGGGGTCGCGCCACTCCGGTTTCCGTCGGTGGCCGCTTCGACGCGGATCCCGCTCGCCGGGTCGGCGGGGTCGCCGTCGATCGTGAGCAACCCCGGCCGATCGAACCGGGCCTCGTCGTGGAGCGTCGCGAGCGTTCGGCCGGCGATCCGGAGCCACGATCGATCGAGGACGCGCTCGTCGTCGGCCGGTTCCGCCGGGGCGTCCTCGCGGTAGGCCGCGAGAAACCAGTCCTCGCCGACGTCGCGTACCTCGGGCACCGGAATCGACGTCTCGCGCCCGACGAACCGGAGGACCCGGCCCTCCACGCCGGCCGCCCCGCGATCGGTGACGGACGCCTTCCAGACTGCTCGACGGCCGTCGACCGACACCTCGTACACCTCGTGGGGTGGGACCGCGTGGAGGCGCCGTTCGATCTCGACCCGCTCGAACCGGGGTCCCAGTCTCGCCTCGATCCGCTCGTCCGCTGGCAACTCGCTCATTGCACGATTCGCTACAATTTGTGGGGTACAAGGTCTGACGTTACCGTACGCTGCTTCCGGTAGACTGAAGGATTCAAGTGCCCTAGTGTAGATTGAGAGTCTGTTTCTCGATACGACCGGATTACCGCGTCTGCCGATCGAAGGGGCTGCAACCGACGTGAGATGCCTTTCGAGAGCCACAATCGTTTCGACCGACGCCTGTCGACGCCCCCTGGATCCGCAACTTGGTCACCGGGAGGCTATCGACGTCGATGTACGAACCCGACCCGAACACTCTTTACGGATTCGCTGTAATCTATAATCAGTTCGATCATGTCACACGCACCATCCCGCGCCGACGGCGACGTCATCCGGGACTTCCTTTCGATCGCGGACCTCCTTGAGGAGCCACGGATCGCGCAACTCTACGCGTATATCGCCCGCGAAGGGTCGGTTACCGTGCGTGACGCGTCGGAGACGCTAGGTCTTGCCCAGGGGACCGCCTATTCTGACGTCGACCGGTTGCTCGATGCTGGGCTCGTCGAGACGACGACTGACGGCCAGCCCCGTCGGTTCGACGCGTGCGATATCGATCTCACCGTTGCCGACGGCGGCGGACGGGAGTACACGATCACCCCGGCTCTCGTCGACGCTGTCGCACGTCGGACGACGGACGAGGACATCGATACGTATATCGACAGGAACGGTATCGCGGGTCTCGCGACGGCGCTCACGTACGCCGTCGATCGGGAGCGCGGGGAGGTTACTCACCGGCTGATGGCGGATGACCTCGACATCTCGCCGCTCGCTGCCGAACTCGTCCTCCAGGCGCTTCGTCCGGTCGTCCACGAATATACCGACATCGAGCCAGCAGGAGCCTCGCTCGACACGATCCAGAACGGTGACGTTCGCGGTGACGACGAGCCGTGAGTTCGATCCACGTTGCGGACTCCGGACTGTTCGTCGCGATGGGTCAGCCCGTAAATCGTCGATATCAAGTCGTTAGAACCTTCGCGCGCCGGCACGCGATCACCTTCGTCGTCCCCGAGCGCGTCTACGACGAATTGACGGTCCCAGATCTCGATGCGCCGCCGATCGACGCGGCAATAGATGAGGAGTGGGCCCGTGTCGCGCCACCGTTGCGATATACGGACCCTCTCGTTTCGCGGGTAATGGATGGCGTCCAACGATACATCGCGAACGCCGACGGGCGAGACCACGACGCCGTCGAGCGTGCCGACTCGGCGCTCGCTGCTCGCGGTTTCACCGTTCGCCAATTCCGAGGGCCTCGCTGCGCTCGCCCCTCGCTGGCGTCACAGCTCAGGCGTTCGTCGAGGGGCGGGCGACCCACGCGTACATCTACACTACAGACGTTCTCGCGGGCGAAGGCGTTGAGAACGTTTTCGCCACTGAAGGGTACGGAGACTCGGTCACCTACGTGAACGGCTTTCGCCTCATCGAGGATCTCCTCACATAGTCTACGTTCGGCGTGCCTCGACAGTCGATGTGTTCGAAACCGCGTCGACGCACCGACCGGTGGCCGTCCGGTCGCGTCACCGTCGCCGTCTCACATCGGCCGGTCCGCGATCCGATATCGAGTGCGCGATGGCCATATGATCGTCCTTCGTATCGCGAAATCGCCACTCCAGTTGGGATAGTGCTGCCCTTCCTCCGATTCCATTTTCATTCTGTTAGACCGTATTGAACACACCACTCACCAGTAATTATACTACGACACGCGTCGATCTGCGAACTGGAAGTCACGGACTCACGAGGGGTAGAAATGCCCCGGGTGGTAGGGCACCCGAGACGTGGCTTCCAGACGAGCGGCCTGGTTGCCATGTTACGAAACACACCACCGAGATAAAAAGGTCTCGCACGCCTGTGGTCTAGTGAGTCGAAACGATATCCGGCGTTCACGTTCGATTTCCGGGGTCGGTGGCCGAGAGCCGACGGACGGTCCACCGGATCGGACAGGGGTGGTCGGGGATGACGTCTGCCGAGGCGTCGAGCGGCGATGACGGCTACAAACCGCGGGGCCGGGAGTGTTACCGCTGCGATCGCGATGTCGCGCCACAGCTTCTCTTTCGGCTCACCGTCGAGTCGCCGGCCACACTGTCGGCGAAATACGCGGATACCGTTCGGTACTGCTGTGAGCACTGCGCCGCCGCGATGAACCTCTCCGACTTCTCCCGGCGGATGAAAGAGCACGGGAAGAACGACTGACTCCGAGCGGACAGCTGGCTGGAAACCGTTGCGGCTGTTTCGACGATTCAGACCAAACTACGGTACAGGCATTTTCGGTCGGTATATCAGTATACCTGACTCCGAGAACGGAGTTGTGCATCCGCGAGCGAAGCGAGCGGTTCCCCGGCGGTGAGGCCGGCGGCCGAACCGCCGGCCCTTTTTCATCGAAGTTTTTGCGCCGCGCGGTTCCGCGCGAGGCGCGGAACCCAAGGCGCAAAAAGTTCGGCGTAAGGCCTATCGCCGTCCCGGTCGACACGTCGCGTATGACAGACGTCGAGGTCGATTTCGGCGAGACCGGGCTGGTCCCCGCGGTCGCCCAGGACGCGGAATCGGGCGAGGTGCTGATGCTCGCGTACGTCTCGCCGGAGGCGTTGGCGCGGACCCGGGAGACGGGGCTGGCGCACTACTACTCGCGCAGTCGCGACGAGTTGTGGCAGAAAGGAGGTTCGAGCGGGCACGTCCAGCGCGTCGCCGAGGTGCGGGTCGATTGCGACGCCGACGCGCTCCTCTACCGCGTGGAGCAAGAGGGCGGTGCCTGTCACACGGGACATCGCTCGTGTTTCTACCGGACCGTCGACGGCGAGCACGTGGGGGAGCGGGTGTTCGATCCCGAGGCCGTCTACGAGTAACCATGGTGGACGGACGCTCTGCACATGGCGGCACGACGGACGACGGGATCGAAGGCGGCGCGACGAACGACGGGACAGGGAGCGGCGTGCGGAACCGCGAGGAGATCGACAGCGACACGCTGGCCGCTCTCGAAGCGGCGATCGACCGGTACGAGTCGGTACAGGCCCGTATCGACGACCTCGGCGAGGACGAGGTCGAACGCGGCGCCGAGGCGTATCGCCGAGCCCGGAAACTTCTCGAGAACAACGACGAGCGGGCGGTCGGCACCGGCCGCGAGGCGTTCGCGGCGTACGTCCAGTTCGAGGCGCAGTTCGACGCCCTCGTCGACGGACTCGCAGACGACCTCACGGAACGGGCGGCGTTCGAGGCGGCTTACGAGGCCATCGACAAGCGTCGCCTCTACGACGAGGACTTCGAGGCGGCGAAGGCGGCGCTCGACCCCGCAGCGCGCTACGTCACCCTCCTCGACGACCGCGAAGCCGCCGAGAGCGACCTCCACGAGGCCCGGAAGGCCGCGGTCGACCGACTCGACGAGCTCTCGGACGAGGTCGACCGACACGAACACCTCCTGGAGCTCGCGTCGGTCGACCTCGACGCGCCGGTCGATCGGATTCGCGACCCGATCGAGACGTACAACCGGGCCGTCGAGGCGGCGTTCGCCGACTACCTGTCGACCGCGTCGGCCCGCGAGGTCTTCGCCCTCCTCGAACGGAGTCGTCTCTATCCGCTGGTCGACTTCGATCGACCGCCCGCGGACCTCCGCGAGTTCGTCGAGACGAATCCGGCCGGCGAGTCGGCGATCCCACGGCTCCTCGAGTACGCCGAGTACTCGCGCTCGAAGCTCGCCCACCACGTCGACGATCCCGACGCCCTCAAACGCCAGGTGGCCACGCAGCGGACGTACCTGCAACGCCTCGACGCCGCGCCACTCTCGATCTCCTGGCCGCCTGCGCCGGCCGACGAACTGCGCTTTCGCGTGCGCGAACGCCGCCCGCTCGTCGTCCGTCTCGCCGGCGGCCCGATCGACGTCGACGTGAACCCGGTCGCCGCGCTCCGGGACGTCGCGGACCTCGCCCGCGATCCGGAGTACGACCGGCTCCAGACGGCCGCGACCGCGCGGACCGAACTGACCGGGCGCGAACGAGAGCGCATCGAAGCCGGGCAGGTCACCGCCGATCTCGAGGCCCTTCGAGCCGAACGTGGCGCGCTACAGGATGCGCTGGAGACGGCCGACGCCGTGGGCTGAGGCCGCCCGGCGCGGATCGTCGACTTTTACCCGTCCGACTGCGTAGCCTCGTCCGTGACACAGCAGCTCCTCGTGCCGATGGACGATTCGGCGCTCGCTCGCTCCGCGCTCGAGTACGCGCTCACCGCGTTCGGCGAGGTCGCGGTGACCGTCGTCCACGTCGTCGACGACCTCGAAGTGGCCTACGGCGGCGGTGCCCCGGGCGTCGCCGACGGTGAACCGGACTTCTTCGCGGACGTTCGGACGATCGCCGACGAGCGCGACGCCGCCGTGGATACGGTCGTGCTAGAGGGTGCTCCTGCGGATGCGATCGTCGAGTACGTTCGCACCGACCCCGTCGACGGCATCGTCATGGGGAGCGAGGGCCGTTCGGGCGTCTCGCGGGTCTTGCTCGGCAGCGTCGCCGAGGCCGTCGCACGGCGGTCGACGGTCCCGGTGACGATCGTCCCCGCCGACGATCGCGATGTTGGCGACTGATCGTATCCACAGCGCATCTCGACCGATCGCGTCGCGCGTACCGCCCCGGATCGACGCCGTGTGAAACCGCGGGGTCTTTGGCCGTGTAGCGGGCACTGACGGCCGATGGACGATCGCGTCGGATCCACGCTGCACACCGGCACACTCCTCTCGACGACGGCCGCACTCGCGTGGCTCTCGGGCCTCCCGATGCTCTTTCCGAGCCTCGGTCCGTCGGCGTTCGTCCTGGCACTGTTCGAACGCGGCGAGTCGACGTCCCCGAGACGGGTGATCGGCGGTCACGCCGTCGGCGTCGTCGCTGGACTCGTCGCGTACACGCTCCTCGCCGGCGGTGCCGACATGACGACCGCGACGGCGCCGGGTTCGATCGCGGGACTGCGCCTCGGTGCGAGTGGCGTCGTCGCGACGACGCTCACCGCCGGCGGGATGCTCGCGACTGATACCCGCCATCCGCCAGCCTGTGCCACCACCCTCATCGTCTCGCTCGGTCTGCTCCCGACGGTTCGGGAGGGCGCGACGATTCTACTCGCGGTCGTCGTCCTCGTCGTCGCCCACCGTGTCCTCCTCGCGACGGAACGGCTCGGCGTCCGGTTCGCTGACGCACTCGCCTGGTGACGGCCGTTGTGCGGTGCGTCACCCGGTTTACGCGCGCTCGCTCGCCGCGATCAGCGTCTCGTAGACGTCGTCGACGAGTGCCTGGGCCCGCTCGCGCTCGCGGGCTTCGGCGTAGATGCGCACGAGCGGTTCCGTCCCGGACGGGCGTGCGAGGACCCAGGCGTCGCCGTAGTCGAGGCGGTAGCCGTCGCGGGTGTTCAGGTCGGTATCGGCGCGCTCTGCGTAGTCAGCGGCGGCCTCGAGCATGGCGTCGCGCTCACCCGTCGAGGTGTACTCGACGTTCCGCCGGACGTTGGCGTAGCCGTCGTAGGGTGCGACCAGGTCGCTCGCGGGCGTCTCCGCGACGAGCTCGAGAAAGCGCGCGGCGATGTAGGCGCCGTCGCGGGCCAGCCGGTAGTCGGGGAAGAAGACCCCGCCGTTGCCCTCCCCGGCGATCGGGACGTGACGGCCGTCGTCGGCGAGCGCCCGGATGCGGGTGATGATGTTCGTCGAGCCGATCGGCGTGAGTTCGACGTCGGCGCCGACCTCACGTGCCACGTCGACGAGACGCTGGGAGACGTTCACCGCGGAGACGAGCGCGTCGCCTGCTTCGAGTTCCGCCGCGGCGAGCGCGGCGAAGGTCGCGTCCCCCTCCAGGTAGGAACCGGTCTCGTCGAAGAAGATGGCCCGGTCGGCGTCGCCGTCGTGGGCGATCCCGACGTCGGCGTCGGCGGCACGGACGAGCTGTCCGAGTTCCGTGAGATTGGTCTCGACTGGTTCCGGATCTCGACCGGGAAAGTGACCGTCGGGCTGGGCGTTGACCGTGACGACGCGGCAGCCGAGCGCCCGGAAGAGCTCGGGACTCGTCAACGAGCCGGCGCCGTGGCCCGGATCGATGGCCACGGTGAGGTCTGCGTCGGCGATCAGGTCACGATCGACCGCAGCGAGCACGCCCTCGACGTATCGACGCCCAGCGCCGTCGATCGACCGGACGCGGCCGATCTCGTTCCAGGGGACGTTGGCGAAATCCTCGGCCAGGAGCGTCTCTTCGATCCGCTCCAGGTCGTCGACGGTGAGTTCGACGCCGTCGGCGCCGATGAGTTTCACGCCGTTGTACTCCGGCGGGTTGTGCGAGGCCGTCACGACGATGGCGGGGACGCCCTCCCGTTCCGCGTAGGCCTGCACGCCGGGCGTCGGGACGATCCCGAGCCGATCGACGGTCGCGCCGACGCTCGCGAGGCCGCTGGTCGCCGCATCGACCAGCATCCGCCCGGTGTGACGGGTGTCGCGGCCGATCGCGACGCGCGGGGCCGCCCACGTCGTCCCGGCCGCCTTCGCGACGCGGAGTACGAACGCGGGCGATAGTTCCTCGTTCGCGACGCCCCGCGCCCCGCTCGACCCGAATACCTCCATCGACCCCTAGTCCGACCGCCCACCTCAAAGGGATTCCGAAGCGGCCACCTCAAAGGCGCTCCGAAGCGGGTGGGTTGCCTAGACGCCCCCGGACGCGACGCGTTCGGGGAGCGGACGTCACGCCTTTCCCGGTCGGACCCGAGTTCCGCCCATGCAGACCATCGAGGAGAAGCGCGTCTACGACGAGCGACGCGGCGCCAGCACCTGCCTCGTCGCGAGTGAGACCGGTCTCGTCGGCGTTCGTGTGACGGGGACCGCGGTCGGCGAGTTCTCGCTGCTCGACCGGCGAGCCGCACGCGACGTGGCAGTGGGGCCATCCGGAACCGACGCGTCCCCCGACCGCGATCTCGCCCCCGGACGTGCGGACGGCGTTGTCGTCGCCGTCGCGACCGCGGACGACGTCCTCGTCGGCGTCCGTCCGCGTCGATTAGACGGGGGCGGAGACGCCTCGCCGGGGACCGACGACGCGGAGTCGACAGCTCTCGCAGCCGCCCTCCGACCGACCGGATTCGGATCGGCGGTCGCGGTCGACGTCGCCGCTGGCTCGGTCGTCGCCGCATCTCCCGACGGGGCGGTTCGGACGCTCGCCGTCGATGACAGTCGATCGGCCGACTCGCAGTGGACGACGATCGGGGAGACCGTGTCGCCGGCAGGCGGCCCTCTCGACGACTCGGGGGCGACGGCGTCACGCTCCGGAGAGGCGTCCACTGCGCGCTCGACCGCCGACGATTCGCCCGTTCGGGCGATCGACACCCCCTTCGTCGCGACCGACCGGGGCGTCTGGCGGATTCAGGACGGCGGTCTCGTCGACGTCGGTCTCACCGACGTCCGGGACGTAGGCGCAACCGGCCGTCCGCTGGCCGGGACCGCGTCGGGACTCTACGAGGCGGTCGAGGACGGCTGGCGAACACTCCTCGACGACCCAGTCGACGCCGTCGCCTCGGGCTCGGGGACGGGAGAGTCCGACGAGCGCATCTACGCGATCTCCGGCTCGTCGCTCCTCGCCATCGATCTCGACGATGGCAGCGACGTGCCGACCCGGCGGACGGTCGTCACCACCGACGAGTCGCTGGTCGACCTCGTCTCCGGTGACGGGTACGTCTACGCCGTCACGTCGACCGGTACCGTCGTCGCGGCCGGTCCGGACGACGTTCGTCGCCACACGATCGGTGTTCGTGACCCGGCTGGGATCGCGTTCGTCGACGTGACTCTCTCGCCGTGATCGGTCGGCGTCGTTTCCCGGTCGCGAAAACATCTGAAATATTACCATTGTCTGACAAAGGATTATCCGCGACAGGCCGAAGAGTCACCTATGACACAGCGGACACGACGTCAGTATCTCGCGGTCGCTGGGGCGCTGGGTCTCGGCGCGACGGCCGGTTGCCTGAGCGGGGACGAGAACGACCCCGACGACGCGGACGAGTCCTCGGGATCCGGTTCGACCGACGACGGCTCGGGCGACTCGACGGACGGTTCGGACCCGGGGGGGTCGAACGAGTCGCCGAGCGTCGAGGGAACGATTCTCGGTGACATCTCGATCGACAACCTCCACGACGCGAGCCACACGGTCGACATCCAGGTCGAACTCGACGGCTCGATGGCGGCCTGGGTCTCGAAGGACATCGACGGACGAACCGGGAGCGTCTCCCTGGACCGATCGTGGACCGACGCGGGCGGCGAGTTCCGCGTTCGGGTCAGGCTCGACGGGACGGAGTTCGTCGAGGTGACGCCGGCCGACTGGAACGAACCCGACTGCATCTCGCTGATCGTCGTCATCGACAGCGCCGGTTCGCTTCGGATCGCGGGTGACACGACCGGCGGGTTCTGCGCAGCGTAGCCCGGCGTTCATTTTCCCGTTGGCGAACCGCGCGATCGGATGGTACCGACTCCCGTCACGCCGTCCGTCGAACCGTGCCGTCGACAACCGAAACCTGTTCGTAGCCGCCGCCAGTCGTCTCCGACATGATCGTCAGTGGGTCCTCGTCGCAGTCGCTCGCGGCCGAGATCGCCGCCGAACTCGACGAACCGCTCGCCGAGGTTTCGATCGAACGCTTCCCCGACGGCGAGCTCCTCGCCTCGGTGCCCGAGTTCGCGGCCGACGGGGCGGTACCGGATCGAGTCGTGGTCGTCGCCTCCACGGTGTCGAGCGACGCGCACGTCGAACTGTTACAGTTGCAGGACGCCGCCCGGAAAGCGGGCGCGGACGAGGTGGTCACCGTCGTCCCCTACATGGGGTACGCTCGGCAGGACGATGCGTTCGAGCCCGGCCAGCCGATCTCGGCGCGGGCCGTCGCCCGGGCCATCTCCACCGGTGCCGATCGGGTTGTGACCGCAAACCCTCACGAGGCGGCCGTCTGTGACTTCTTCGACCCGCCTGCGACGACCGTCGACGCCGCCCCCGCTCTCGCCGACCCGCTCCCCGACGACCTCGCCGATCCCGTCTTCCTCTCGCCCGACGCCGGCGCCGTCGAGATCGCGACGACCGTCCGCGACGCCTACGGGGCGGGGACGACCGACTACTTCGAGAAGACTCGTCGATCGGGAACCGAGGTCGACATCGCGCCGAGCGACGTCCGCGTCGCCGACCGGGACGTGGTCGTCGTCGACGACATCGTCGCCACCGGCGGGACGATGAGCGAGGCGATCGGCGTCCTCGACGACCGCGGCGCCGCGCGTCTCTTCGTCGGGTGCGTCCACCCGCTACTCGCCGGCGCCGCCTACACCCGCCTCGCTCGCGCTGGCGTCGAGACCATCTACGGCACCGATACGATCGAGGGTCCAGCCAGTGCCGTGTCCGCGGCACCGTGGCTCGCCGAGGCGCTCGAGTGACGAACCGAGAGACCGTGTGAGTCTCGTCCCACCCTCTCGGTTGTCGGATCGCTGTCGAACCTATCGAGTTCGTGTCACACGCCACCTCGGTCTCGTGCACGCACCGAGAACAGTCACTGCGTTTATCCGGACCTCTCCAGTCTGAAGGGAGCACAGACCGATGATATCTACCGTGACCGAAGGGATCCGGGCGTACGTAGCGAAGCGAGCGACGTCGCCCGACGACGAACGTGAGACCGACGAGCGGTCCGCGACCGCGCTGTACTCGTGCGGGAATTGCGAGCGGACGTACATCACGGAGGGGATGACCGACTGCCCGCGGTGCGGGGAGGCGGTCGACCGTGAGCCGTCGTTCGCCGAGCTAGGCCTGGCCGTCGACAGGTGACCAGTCACCGGTTTCGAGGACACGATCGGCGTCGACCCGCCCGGCGGCGACGTCGAACGCAGGGGTCGGACGGAGGCTGCCAGGCGCTGTCCGTCGTTCACACGCCACCGTGGCGACGAGCGGCGAGCACGCCGCCGAGCGCGGCGACGACCACCGCTCCGCCCGCGATCGCGGGAGTCGGGATCGACTCGGCCAGCGCGTCGACCTCGGCGACGCCGCCGGCGAGCGTCCCCACGCCGACCAGCGCCTGCCGGTCGCCTGCGGTCACCTGGTTCAGTCCGTCGCGATCGAGGGTGAACGTCGCCTCGACGCGCGCCGTCGCGCCGGGAGCGAGGTGGACGGTTTCCTCGGCGACGGTGCCCCCCGGCGTCCGGATGTGCACGTCCGCTCGCGACGGCCGGTCCGGGTGCCCGGTCACGACGGCTGTCGCCGTAACGTCGTCGCCCTGGTCGACGCTGCGGTCGGAGACGACGAGATCCGAGACGGTCGCCGTCGCGGCCGCCTCGACGGTCACCGTTCGACGGTCGTCGCCGACGCGCAGGTCGTACGTACCCGGTTCCGTCGGCGTCCAGGCCACCGTGCCGGTCGCCCGATCTCCGGCGTCGAGCGAGCCCGCGGTCGCATCGACGATGGCGCCGTCGACGACGAGCGCGGCGTCGAAGTAGCCCGTGTCGGCGTCCTCGTTCTCGATCGCGATGGGTACCGCGGCCGTCTCGCCCGGGACGAGTTCGTCCAGCCCGCCGAGCTGGCCGCCGCGATACGGCCCCGAGACGGTGATCGCGGCGTCGCGAAACCGGTGGTCGAACGCGGTCGGCTCGCCGTCGAACAGCGACCGATAGGCCGACTCGGTGCGCGTGTCTGGAACGGTCTCGGTCTCGACGACGCGTTCGGCCGTCGCCCGGGCGTCGGCCCCGCCGACGGCCTCGACCGCCGCGTAGAACGCCCGCGATTCGAGCGGCGTCTCCGCGACGTTCACCCGTCTGAAGGCGTGTTGCAGTGTCAGGTCACCGTCGGTCGCTCGCCTGATCTCGCGATCGATCGCGAGGAGCGCGGGCGGGCCGCGGGCGTAGGGCGTCTCCGGGTCCGTCCAGGTGTCGGGGTCTGACAGGACGCCCTGGTCGTACGGGTACAGGGAGCCGCGGTCTACGAATCGGCGGAACTCGTCGTACTCGGCGTACCCGAGTTCGAGTGCCAGCGTCGCCGCGTAGTAGTCGGCCTGCCCTTCGACGAGCCACCGGATGGCCTCGGTCGTGCCGTTCCCGACCCCGGCGAACGGCTGTCGCGAGTGCGTGTACTCGTGGAGCCAGACGGACCCCGGGTCGTCGAGCGGTGCGTCGGCCCGGACCCAGGCATCGCTGTCGCCGTACTGTAGTCCGGCCGCGCGCCAGTCGACCTCGCCGACGGGCGCCGCGACGACGAAGAACTCGTCGTTCGGCGCGCCGAGGGTCAACGCCCTGCTCGCCTCGTCCAGTGCCTGGAGAATCGCGTCCGGTGATTCCGCGAGATCGGCCGCCTGTGGGACGACCAGCCGGTGGCGCTCGCCGCCCGCCTCGGCTTCGTACACCTCGACGGGGCCGAAGACGACGATGGTCTCGCCGACGGCACCGTCGCCGGCCACGTCCACCGATCGCTCGACCGAGATCGAGTGGCCGCGTTCGTACTCCCAGTCGAGGGCGAGCTGTGGAACGGCGACGATCCCCCACTCGCGCGTCTCGGCGAAGTCGAGGTCTGTCCCCGCGTCGAAGACTTGCTGCGCGGGTTCCCCGGCGGGATCGCCCGTGTTCGCGTGGCCGCCCCGTCGCTGTCGACGGTTGGTCTCGACGCCGAGGGTGACCGTCGGCTGGGCCGTCTCGCCGTTCCATCGAAGCGTCGACCCGTCGACGACGTCGAAGCCGTCGGCCGACTCGATCGTCGCCCTCGTCGGCACCCGGACGGAGAGTGCGCGTACCGGCTCCGGGATCGACAGGGTCACGACCGCGCCAAACGTGCCGACGTCGTCCGGCCGGTGGTGGAGTGTCGTCGACTGGTCGATCGCGTGCATCGACGCCGTCGCCGCCGGTTCGGCGACGGGCGTCGCGGATCGCTCTAGCGCTGATTCCGTCTCCTCCGCCTGCTCGCCGTCGATCTGCCAGTCCTCGTACGGCGCCCCCTCGGCGAGTCGCTCCCCGTCGAGCGCTCTCTCGTCGGCGACCCGGTGACCATCGATAGACGCCCCGTCGGCGGCGACGGTACCGACCGCCAGCGACGGCGACAGGACGAGCAGGCAGACGATCGCGACCGCAAGACGGTCTCGCATCTGAACGGGTGGTCGGAAGCGAGCGAGCAAATCCCTTGTGGGTTCGATCGATCCCGCGAGAGCGGCGACCGGCACGTGGCAGTCGAACCCGTCGGATCCGCGGGGCTCGAGGCGGAGCCTGGAGAACGCGTCTCTCTCTCTCTCTCTCTCTCTCTCTCTCTCTCTCGATGGTAGCGCGGACCCTGGGAACGGAATTCCCCTCGCTCCACCTCGACGCTCCCCGACGCGATCGGGTACGGGTATCGTTTCTACGACCGATTCGTCGTACAGAACGGTGCGAACTGGTGCGGTACTCGTCGGGTGAGTGTGTCCTGGACTGGGAACCGTTCAAGCGATGTACTCGTCTCCGGCCTCCGTCTCCAGAAATGCGGTGAGGAGATCGATCGTCGCTTCGATGTCGCCGACGGACGCACAGGCAGTGTTGGAGTGGATGTTCCGCGTCGGCAACAGCAGCGCACCGGTCGGTTTCGACCCGTGCGCTCGCTGAAAGGCGGCGGTATCCGTGCCCCCCTGGTTCGTTATCTCGAGTTGATGCGGAATCCCTCTCTGTTCAGCAAGGTCTCGCAGCCGTCGCGTCACGAGCGGATTCGTGATGCTATCCCGGTCTTTGACCTTGATCGCCGTCCCCTCGCCGAGCGACGAGATCCGGTCGTCCTCGTCGAAGTACGGCTGGTCGTTCGCGACCGAAATGTCGAGCGCGATGGCGAGGTCGGGATCGAGATCGGTCGCGAGTCCCGTCGCTCCCCGAAGCCCGATCTCCTCCTGGCTCGTCCCCGCGAAGTGAATCGTCACGTCGGGGTCTTCGATCCGCCTGGCCGCCTCGAGCAAAATGTGAACCAGCGCTCGGTTGTCGAACGCTTTCCCCGTCACGCATTCACCGAGCCGTTCCGTCGTCCGCCGGAGCGTGACCTGGTCACCTGGAGTAACGCGCTCGCGTACTTCGTCAGCGGGGAGCCCGAGTTCGACGTAGACGTCGTCGCTCAGAGCGGGGTGTTCGCCTTCGGTCGGTCGTAAATCGAGTACGTCCTCGGTGAGCATGTGCGGGGGAACGGCTCCGATGATCCCGGGAATCGATCCGTCCGCTGTTCGAACAGTCACTCGCTGGGAGACCGGGGTTGCGGGGTTCGTCCCGCCGATGGTCTCGAGCTCGAGAAAGCCGTCCTCGGTGACCCGTTCGACCATCCATCCCCATTCGTCGATGTGGGCGGCGACGACGACGGAATACGCCGACGTCCCGTCGACCGTCCCGACCACGTTTCCGAGGGCGTCGGCCGACACTGAATCCGTCGACTCCTCGAGTTCCCGTCGGACGATTTCTCGGACGTCGCCCTCGAACCCGCTGATTCCGGTGGCCTCGGTCAATTCTCGTAACAGCTCCCAGTCGAACGCCTCTGACATGGCTGGTACTCTCAGTCACGCCACATCAATGTGTCTCTCGCGAGACTCGCAGACGAAGGCCCTTCTCAGGTCGTGGCAGACGACTTCGTATCGACCGTCTGTCACCGTCGACGCAGACTGTGTGTCCGGGTTGTCCGGCTGCGGGCCGCGTTCGTCGGGAACCCGTCCCGGTGAGGGAACGACTGTCCTCCGTCAATCCGACGCTTCCGCCGTCGCCAGCGGTTCGATCGCCAGCTCCATCGAGACGCCCTCGACGTCCCAGGTCTCGCGGTGGCCGTCGGAGATCGTGATCAGTCACCTGGTGCGGATTCCGACTCCAGGTGCGTCCACGTTCGTTCCGCGTCGAACTTCCCAATCCGCCCCTCGTCGATTTCCCTGGCGCTGTGACGGACTGCTCGTCGTACCGTCTGCGGATCTGGATCCCGGCCCACCTCGAGTAAATCACCGAAGATACTGGCTAGTACTCCAGAAACGATCGGCGTCGCGAAGCTCGTTCCCTTCTGTAAGAGCGGCTCCCGGGCGTCGCCTGCTGGATAGTGCACTGGAGCGAGCGTGTCGGGTTCGCCGTTGTGAAACGAGACGTTTCCTCGCCACGGTTGCTCGAGTCGGTTCTCCTGACAGGACGCACTCACGTCGCATCCCCGCTGGCCACAGAACGGCCCTTCGACTGTCGGATTTCGGATCCAGTACTGCCCAGATTCGGGGGTATCTACGACGTTCGACCGGCAACGCGAGACGAGACCGCCGACACCGATTGCCGAGTCGTTCACTGCCGGGCAATACACACCCTTGACCGACTCCCCATCTCGGTTTCCCGCCGCTGCGACGATCGTCGTCCCGTTCTTCGCAGCGTATTTCGATTCTGTCGCGACCGTGCAGTTCCCGTTACAGGTGTTTGCCGGCTCGTGTGAATGATAGAGGCCGACCGAGAGATTGAGCACGTCCACACCGTCGTCGGCGGCATCTGCGATCGCCTGTGCCAGCGAACTTCGTCTCGTTCTCCCGTTTCGAGCGATGACCCGGTACACCTCGAACGTTGCTCGCGGTGCGAAGTAGCCGAGAATTTCGAGTACGTCCGACCCGTGGCCGGTCGTATCGGCTTCGTCGTCGGCGATGTAATTCCGCCGCCGGTCGATCGTGTAGGCGTCTGCGAGGTCGCCCGTCGGCCTCAGGATCGAATCGACGATACCGACGGTGATGAATCGTCCTTCATTTCGGGCCGTTCCGACGGCGAGCGTCTCACAGTACGATCGATAGACGAACGCCCGGAGCGAGACTATCGAGTCAAACGCGGGCGGGATCGCCCGTTTCCCCGGTTCAGAACCGCCACGTCGTCGTGATCGAGCTCTACGGATGAGATGCCATCGAGGCTACACAGCGCCTCGACCGACGATTTCGGTGCCTCGACGAGCAGCGCGGAGTGACCGATGCGATCGATCACGGACGCGTCGGAGTCGGTAACGGCCGACGTAATTTCGTCTCGATCGCCGATAACGCCGAGGAGCAGTCGGACAGTCCCCTCACCACTGCTCTCACGAAGGGCCTCGACTGCTGGATCGACGTACGCCGGCATTGGTACGTGCTGATTTTGGCTCGGAGAGTCAAATACGTTCGTATACTTCGAATAACAAATATGTTTGCGGGTGCGGTGGGCGCTACGGCGTCTCCGATCCGTCTGTGAATCGTCGGACACGACGTCGTCTTCCTCTCGACAACGGCGCCTGGAAGTCGGGCGTCAATCCGACGCTTCCGCCGTCGCCAGCGGTTCGATCGCCAGCTCCATCGAGACGCCCTCGACGTCCCAGGTCTCGCGGTGGCCGTCGGAGATCGAACGGACTTCGTCGGCGCGTACTTCGTCGCGAACGAGGTCCATGCGCTCGTCGACGAGGTCGGCGACGCGGTCGTCGTCGACGTCGAGTTCGAGGGCGATGCGTTGTTCGACGTCGAGGTCGGCGTCCTTTCGCATCTCCTGGACGCGACGGATGACCTCGCGGGCGTAGCCCTCGCTCTCGATGTCCGCGGAAAGTGAGGCGTCGACGTAGGCGACGCCGTGTTCGTCGCCCTCGATCGTGATCGTCGACCCGGCCACGTCGTCGGGTGTCTGGGTGACGAACGAGACCATCTCGTCGTCGAGGTCGACGTCTTCTCCGAGCACGTCGGAGACGGCCGCTTCGAGTGCGTCGAGGTCCGGTTCCTCGATGCTGGCCTCGTTGAGCGTGTTCATGACCTGCCCCGCCTGGTCGCCGAACGCGGGGCCGAGGAGGCTCATGTCGGCCTCGGCGCTGTATTCGAGTTCACCCCAGCGCTCGTCGGCGCCGAGCACCTCGATCTCGCGGGCGTTGAGCCGGTCGGCGAGCAGGCCTTCGTGGCGCTCCACGGCCTCGGCGAGACGCCCGTCGTTCGCGGCCACGACGACGCGCGGGACCGGCCATCGTAGCTTGCGACCGGCCTGCTGGCGGGCGTTGGCGCCGGCCTCTTCGATGGCGCGCAGCAGTGAGACGTCGGTCTCGAGTTCCTCGTCCGCCCAGCGTTCGTCCGCCGTCGGCCAGTCCTCCATGTGGACGGTGTCGAAGCCGCCGTCGCCGGTGAGGGTGCCGTAGAGCTCCTCCGTGATGAAGGGTGCGTACGGCGCGAGCAGGACGACGATCTCGCGGAGGACCCGGTAGATCGTCGCGTAGGCGGCCGTCTTCGAGGCGCTGTCGGCCTCGTCCCACATGCGCTCGCGAACGGCCTGGACGTAGAACCGGGAGACGTCCTCGACGACGAACTCGATGAGCGCGTCGAGGGCGCGATCCTGTCGGTAGTCGTCGAAGTGGGCGGCCATCTCGGCCGTCGTCGACTGCAGCCGAGCGAGCACCCACTCGTCGACGAGTTCGAGGTCGTCAGCGACCGCATCCAAGTCGGTCTCGACGGGATCGAACCCGTCCAGTCGCATGTACGGCAGCGGGAAGCGGAACACGTTCCACAGCGTCCGGAGGTGGCGTTCCATCGTCTCCATGCCGTCCCAGGAGAAGCGCATGTCGTCGCCCTGCGGGTTCGCCGAGAGCAGGAACAGCCGCATGGCGTCGGAACCGTGGCGCTCGATCGCCTCGTGAGGCTGGACGACGTTGCCGACCGACTTGGACATCTTTCGGCCATCCTCGTCCAGCGCGAAGCCGTGCATGAGGACTTCCTTGTAGGGTATTTCGCCCATCGCGGTCGACCCCATACCGAGCTGGGACCAGAACCACCCACGGGTCTGGTCGTGGGCCTCCATGATGAGGTCCGCTGGCCACAGTGCTTCGAACTCGTCCTCGTTGCCGGGGTAGCCGATGGTTCCCAGGGTGGCCACCGAGGAGTCGAACCAGACGTCGAAGACGTCCGGCACGCGGGTGTAGGTCGTCCCGTCCTCGGTGATCGTCAGCTCGTCGACGGTGTCCTTGTGAAGGTCGACGGTTTCGGGGTCGATCTCCTGGTCGACGCGCTCGGCGAGTTCCTCACGCGTCGCGACGACGATCATGTCGTCGACGGTGACGCCGTTGCCGTCGCCTGTGTCGCTCGAGGCGCCACCGTCGCTCTCGGGCGTCCAGACGGGCAGCGGGATGCCCCAGTAGCGCTGCCGGGAGACGTTCCAGTCGGGGGCCTCCTCGACGAAGTCCCGGAAGCGGTTGTCGCGGGCCCACTCTGGGTGCCACTCGCTGTCCTCGATGTTGTCGAGCAGTTCCTCTTTGACGTCGGTGATCGTGATGAACCACTGCTCGGTGACGATCTGGATGATGCCCGTATCGCACCGCCAGCAGTGACCGTAACTGTGCGAGATCGTCTCCGAGGCCAGCAGCGACCCGTTCGCCTCCAGATCCGCGATGATGTCTTCGTTCGCGTCGCGGACGAATTGCCCTTCGTACGCACCGCCTTCAGCCGTGTAGACGCCGTCGCCGCCGACGGGGCAGAAGATCGGGAAGTCGAGTTCGGTGCCGCGCTCGAAGTCTTCCTCCCCGTGGCCGGGTGCGGAGTGGACGAGGCCGGTCCCGTCGCCGTGCGTGTCGACGTAGTCCGCCGCGTAGACCTCGCAGGCGCCGTCGAAGTCGGGGTGGTCGGGTACCTCGTCGGCCACAGGGTGCTCGTAGGCCCAGCCGAGCATGTCCGCGCCGGTGAGTTCCTCGACGACCTCGTAGTCGTCGTAGCGGCCGGCCGAGAGGACGTCCTCGACTTTGGGTTCCGCGACGTAGAGGAGTTCGGTTTCGCCATCCTCCGCGGCTTCGCCGCTCCGGTCCGCGGAGCGTGGCTCCGCGCTCTTCTCCGCTCGAACTCCGACGTAGTCGCCCGCCTCGTCGACGGCGACGAACGTGTTCGCGGGGATGGTCCACGGCGTGGTCGTCCAGACGACGAGGCTGCCGTCACGATCCGTCAAATCGAATTTCACGTAGATCGAGGGATCCTCGACGTCCTCGTACTCGACCTCGTTGTTGGCGATCGCGGTCTCACAGCGGGGACACTGCGAGATGGAGCGGTGGCCCTTCTCGACGAGGTCGCGCTCTGCGGCCCGCGAGAAGCCCCACCAGGCGGCCTCCATGTACTCCGGAGAGACCGTCTTGTAGGGGTCCTCCCAGTCCATCCAGACGCCGAAGTCCTGGAAGTCGGACTGGAGGCCCTCGAGTTGCTCGTCGGCGAACTCCTTGCAGGCCTCGATGAAGGCGTCTTCGCCGTAGGCCTCGATATCCTTCTTGTTCTCGAAGCCGAGCTGTTCCTCGACTTTCGTCTCGATCGGCAGCCCGTGCATGTCGTAGCCCGGGCGGTCGGTGACGTCGTAGCCCTGCATCCGAAGGAATCGCAGGTAGACGTCCTTCAGCGTCTTGTTCCACGTCGTTCCCATGTGCGCCGCGCCGGAGGTGTACGGCGGTCCGTCGACGAAGAAGAACCGCTCGCCGTCGGCCCGATGGGCTTTCGTCTGCTCGTAGGCGTCGACCTCGTCCCAGTACTCGAAGACCGACTCCTCGAGGGCGTGGGGTTCGTACTGGTCGGCGACCTCGCCGAATCGACTCATATCGGATGGAATAGGCTCCGACGGTAAAGAGGAATCGGTGTGGCGGATTCGGCTGTCGGACCGAAGTCGCCACGTTGTGGCCGACCTTCACGGGCGAGGGCGGACGCTGTGCCATCGTCGCCGACTGCGAGTTCGCGCCCATCCTGGCTCGGTCCGACGGCTCCGGGCCCGGTCCGACACATCGTTCCAGGTCGGCGGATATCTCGTCGGCGCAGAACACACGTCACCGTCGCCCACTGACGAACACACGTCACCGTCGCCCACGGACGTGTGCTATCCCAGGCGGACGTTCCGTCCGTCCTCGACCAGGTCGCCCTGTTCGATCGCGTAGTCGACGACGGCTTCGACCTGGTGGTCCTCCAGGTCGTAGGCCCCGGCCGCCAGCGCCTCGACGTCCGCCCGGGCCATCGGTAACTCCCGGTTCTGCAGGAGACGAAGCACCTTCCCGTACGCCCGCGGTGCCGAGCCGGACGTCGCCTCGCCCGTCCGTGCCGCGGTCGCGGACGCGACGTCGGTCGGCGACGAGTCGTCGGTATCGGTCCCCGTGGCCGCCGACTCTCGATCGTCCCGTTCGCGGCTCGCCCCGTCGGGCTGGATCGCGACGCCTTCGCTCGTCCCGGTCGACCGATCGGGTCGGTCCGGCGTCACCACCGGCTCGGCCGCGTCCCGATCCCGATCGATCCCCGGCGTTCCGCTGTTTTCGGTCGTCTCGGGCTCGTGACCGCCCGAACCGGTCTCGTCCACAGTGGCTTCGTCGTCGCCACCGTCGGCCTCGTCGGTGTACTCGGTGGAGGCGCGTCCGCCTTCCGCGTCGGTGCCCTGCCGTTCGGCGCCGGTCGCGGTGCGAGTGGCGTGGGCGGGCTGTGCAGCGTCCTCGGCTGGCTGTGCAGGATTTTCGACGGGCTGTGCAGCGTCCGTCTCCGCCGTCGACTCCGCACTGGCACGAGCCAGCAGGGGTTGAACGAGTTCTTCGAGCGTCGGCTTGCAGTCGGTACAGAGGACGATTCGACGCTGTTCGGCTTCCGTCGGGTTCAGTTCGGGCGGGACGATCTCGAACGTACCCGCGGCGTCGTCGCCGCAGAAGTCGCAGGTCCGGAGCTGGTGCATGCGTGGTGATTGCCGACCGAACACAAAAAACCGACCGTCCCGTTCGTCGGCTCCGCCGAGATCGGCGAGTCCCCGTGGCTCGTCGATTCCGCGTAACTTCGTTCCTCACCTATTCGTCGCTCACGGCGTCGGGTCCCTCCACGTCGTCGCTCGCCACGTCGCTGTTCGCGATAGCCACGTCGGATCCGCGCTCGGAGACGTTCCTCGTCCGGGACAGATATGTGCGTGGCACCAAAACGGAGTGGCATGTTCGACGAGATCATGGAGAAGTTCGAGGGGTCTCCGAGCCAGCAGGACGTGATCCGGCTGCTGCTCGAGCGAGGCTTCTCCGTCAGCGACGAGGGGCGGGTGGTCTCCGGCGGGATCGAGATCCCCAACACGGGTATCGCCCGCGAGATCGACGTCGATCGCCGTGTCGTCGACTCGACCACCGACGCCATCCTCGACGATCCGGAACTCCGGCGCATCTTCCAGAACATCTCACAGGTGCCGAGTCTGATGGACCTCGCGCCCGTCCTCGACCTGACCGTCCTCTCGATCGAAGTCGACGACCCGGACGCCGAGGGGATCGTCGCGGCGGTCTCCGGCTGCGTCGCCGACCGCGGCGTCACCATCCGTCAGACCATCAGCGAGGATCCGGAGTTCACGGACGAACCACGCCTCTACCTTGTCACCGACCAGGACATCCCCGGTTCGCTCATCACCGAATTGCGCGATCTCTCCTTCGTCCGGAAGATCGAACTACAGTAGCGCTGGGAGACGCGCGGAACCACCGTACTCGCTGTGATGGATTCCTACACCACCGTCGCCGAACCCGCAACCGCCAGCTTCGAGATCCAGGGCTCAGAATTCCTGGGCCACGTTCGTCCCGTCGAGTCGGTCGAGGCGGCCGACACCTTCGTCGACGAGGTTCGCGAGACGTACGCCGACGCCACGCACAACGTCCCCGCCTACCGGGTCCGGACGGACCCCGACGGCGAGTTCCTCCGGGAGTATTCGAGCGACGACGGCGAACCCTCTGGCTCGGCGGGGAAGCCGGCACTGTCCGTCCTGCAGGGTCAAGCACTCGAGAACGTCGCCGTCGTCGTCACTCGCTACTACGGCGGGACGAACCTCGGGGTCGGCGGGCTCGTCAGGGCGTACTCACGGGCCGTGAAGGACGCCGTCGACGCGGCCGGCGTCGTCGAACGGCGCCCGCACGAGCGCGTCGCGATCGGCGTCGACTACGACGACTCCGGCACGGTTCGAGGAATCATCGAGAGCGAGGGCTACGACTTCGACGCGGCGTACGCGGAGGCCGTGACGTTCGACGTCGCCGTTCCCGTCCCGGAGGCGGACGACTTTCGTGATCGACTCCGGAGCGCGACGAGCGGGCGAGTAGATATCGAGTGACGAGCCGTGGACGGGCTCGGACGGTTCACGGCTCGGATACACACTCGTACCCGGCTCTCGGTCGCCGTTTCGGCTACCGGAGTACCGGTGTCGCCGACGTTCGTTCGATCGCTGTCAGGACTGCACCCGGGTCTCCTAGGTCCCCCGCCTCGAATCGCACCTCGAACAGCCCCCGATCGAGGACGATGTCGCCATCCCGTACCCGAACGTGTTTGACCGTCGACCACGGCACGAACGACCGGGCGTGGGGACGCCCTTTTACGAGTCCCGTCTCGTAGATCCGTATCTCGGGTTCGCGACCCCACTTTCCGAGGTGCCATCTCCCTTCGACTACGGCACTCTCAGCCCATAGTGCGAGCAACCCGATCCACAGGACCATCGTCGTCCAGTCCCCCTCGGACCCGTTCCCGAGGACCATCAGCGCCAGTAGCGCTACGAGTGCGACGTCGACGAGGCCGGAGCTGGGAACCTCCCACCTGACCGATGCGACGGGTGTAGACGGCGTGATCCGGTCTACGTGGCGCGTTCGCGCCATCGTCCCCAGGGCCCAGGCCGCGAGTCCGACAGCGACGGTCGCGCACAGGCTCACGTCGGTGACCCGTGCCGGCACGTCCGCCACAATCGGGCCGAGTGCGATCACTCCCAGCACGATCGCCGGACCTGCGAGCGCCGCCCGACGTTGGAGGCTCTTTCCCAGATGCGTCGACAGGAGGCCACTGCGGCCGGCGAGACCGACTCCTGCGAGGAGGCCGACCGGCGAACCCGATCCCGCCGGTGGCACCGATCGCCGTCCACGTCTCGCCGGTCAGCGCGGTAGCGACCGCGACCGAACCGGCGAGTGTGGACCCGACGTACGCGCCGACGGCGAGGCGAACGCGCCGATCCGCGTCCACGGTTCGATCCCGGTCGCCCATCGTCGTACAGTCGCGTCGTTCTCGTCGCGAGAAAATCGTCTCCCTTCGCGCTCCCGATACCCTTCGAAGCGAAACATATAATCGGTGCCGGACGGTGTCACGGGGTATGCACCCGATTGACGCGGCTGATTTTCACGACCTCGTGCAGGTGGGCGATCCGCGACTCTCCCCGGACGGGGAGCGGGTCGCGTTCGTCCGGACGACGGCCGACGACGAGCAGACGTCGGTGGCGACGATCCACGTCGTCCCGACCGAGGGCGGCGAGGCGCGGCAGTTCACCGTTGACGAGGGCGTCGACAGCGAACCCCGGTGGAGCCCCGACGGCGAGCACCTCGCGTTCGTCAGCACGCGCGGCGCCGACGACGACCGCCCCCAGTTGTGGGTCCTGCCGACGACGGGCGGCGAGGCCCGCCAGGTGACCGAGGTCGCCGGCGGCGTCTCCGGCATCGAGTGGAGTCCCGACGGGTCGCGCATCGTCTTCACGCAGGCGTCGACCCCTGAGGACCGCGAGGAGGGCCGGGACCTGTCTGTCGACCCCGACTTCGAACCCGAGACACCGGATCCGCGGGTCATCGACCGGCTCAACTTCCGGTCGATGCAGCGGTACTCCGACGGCCGGCGCAACCACGTCTACGTTCTCGACGTCGAGACGGCGATCGAGGCCGCCGAGGCGGCGGGCGACGACCCGTCCCGCGAGGACGCGCTCACGCGACTCACCGACGGCGACGCGGACTACGTCGGTCCCGCCTGGGGTGACGACGGGACGATCTACTACGCGAGCAAGCCGTCGGACGAGGCCGTTCCGGACGACTCGGTCGAACTCGAGATCTACGTACATCCTCTCGCCGACGAGGCCGACCCCGAGGTACTCACGCGGACGATCGGCTGGGGCGGGATGATCGAGGCGACGACCGACGGCCTGGTCGCGTTCCCGCGAACGCCCGAAGAGCGGATGACGATGCGACAGGTCGACATCGTCGTCCACGACACCGAGACCGGCGAGGAGGTCGTTCCGACGGACCCACTCGACCGGACGCTCTCGCGGGCCGGCTTCCAGTGGGGACCGGACGAGGAGTCGCTCTTCTTCGCGACGCCCGACGAGGGAGCGGTTCGCGTGTGGTCGGTCCCCGGCGACGCGAGCGCCGACCCGACGTCCGTCTACGACGATCGGGCCCACGTCGACGGGTTCTCCGTCGGCGACGAGCGCGTGGCCGTCACCCAGAGCGAGTGGGACCACCCCGGAGACGTCTTCCTCGCCGATCGATCTGGCGGCGACGCGGCCCGCCTCACCGCGGTCAACACCGGGTACTTCGACGACCACGCGGTCGCCGAACCCGAGGAGGTCTGGTTCGAGAGCGATGGGGCCGAGTGCCAGGGGTGGCTGCTGACGCCACCGACGGACGTCGACGCGTCGGGCGCAGCCGTCGACCGCATCGGCGAGGAACCGTATCCCCTCGTCGTCGAGATCCACGGCGGCCCGCACGTCCAGTGGACCACGTCGGGCACGATGTGGCACGAGTTCCAGACACTCGCCGCCAACGGCTACGCCGTCTTCTGGTCGAACCCGCGGGGATCGACGGGATACGGCGAAGACCACGCCGTCTCCACGTATCGCGACTGGGGCGACAAGACGCTCGAGGACGTTCTCGCGGGCGCCGACGCAGTGAGCGAGCGCCCCGAGATCGACGCCGACGAGCAGTACGTCACCGGCGGCAGTTTCGGCGGCTACATGACCGCCTGGGCCGTCGGGCGCACCGACCGCTTCACCGCCGCGGTCTCACAGCGCGGCGTCTACGACCTCACCGGTTTCTACGGGTCGACCGACGGCGCCTACAAGCTCGTCGAGTACGACTTCGGCACCACGCCGTGGGAGGAACCCGACTTCCTCTGGGACCACTCGCCGGTCTCGCTCGTGCCCGAGATCGACACGCCCACGCTGCTCATCCACTCCGATCGTGACTACCGGACGCCCGCCAACGGCGCCGAACTTTACTACACCGGGCTGAAGAAACACCGCGTCGAAACCCGTCTCGTCCGCTATCCTCGCGAAGGACACGAACTGTCGCGCTCGGGCGAGCCGGGCCACGTCGTCGACCGCATCGAGCGCATCGTCCGCTGGTTCGACGGCTACTCCGACCGGAAAGACGTCCCACCGGCACTCGAACGCGACCCGAACGCCGATCTGTCGGCCGCTGGCGACGCCGACGAGGACGCCGCCGACGGCGAGGACGCCGATGTAGACGGTTGACGGAGCGACTGTCGGCGCAGTCTCACACCGGTGACCGTCCTGGACGGTCGTCCCGGCGCCTCACTTCGCGACGTCGTTGATGCCGCTCTGGACGAGGAACCAGAACGCCGGGGGGAAGACGAGGGTCAGGACGAACAGGAGGACACCATCCTGGTCGGTGACGGCCTCGCAGTCGTGTGACGTCCGCCACATGACGATCAGGTTGTAAATCGGGATGAACAGCCCGACCGTACGCATCAGGGGGGCGAAATTGGCGTCGGTCCCGTCGTTTAGCTGCGTGTGTGTGACGTGGTACCAGTATATCCAGTAAAACCCGAGCGTGAGCACCGAGAACAGTACTTGCTTCCCGAGCGATCGCGTCCTGAACGCTCCCGCGTTCGTCACCGAGGTTGTGTTTGCACCCATGTCGCCCACTGGTTACACAATTGGTATAACTTTTCTCATTGCTCTCTGACACGCGTCCCGGGGAAGAACGTCGGCTGGGTACACTCTGGCGCTCGAACGTAACGGCCGATCGTGGGCGGCCGCGGGTCCGAGAGGGTGGATCCACTCTCGACGGCGACCGCCCTTAGGTCGTCCGGAACGCCCGATCTCCGGCGTCGCCGAGGCCGGGGACGATGTAGCCGTCGTCGTCGAGGTAGTCGTCGATCGAGACGGTAAGCAGGTCGGCCTGCGGGAACGCGTCGCCGACGCGGAGCAGCCCCTCGGGAGCCGAGACGGCCGAGAGAACGATCAGGTGCTCCGGGTCGGGCGCGCTGTCGACGACGTGGTCCAGGACGGCGTTCATGGTCGACCCGGTCGCGAGCATCGGATCGGCGACGATGACGGTGTCGTCTTCGGTGATCTCGGGGAGCTTGACGTAGTCGATGGTGATCGGGAACGAGCCATCCTCGGTTCGCCCGCCTTCCTCGTCGCGACTGGCGCTGATGACGCCCTGGCGGGCGCGCGGGAACGCCTTCAGTAGCCCTTCGACGAACGGCGTCGCCGCGCGGAGGACGTTGATGATGACGACGTCGTCGAGGCCCTTGACGCGCTCGCCCATCGTCGGTTCGAGCGGCGTCTCGATCTCGACGTACTCGGTCTCCATCCGCCCGTCGATGATCTCGTAGCCACAGAGCCGGCCGAGCTTCACCAGACCCTTCCGGAACGCGACCTGTTCGGTCTCGATCGATCGGAGTCGAGAGAGCGTGTCCCTGGCCAGGGCGTGCGTGACGAGGTAGGCGTCGTCGCGATCTTCGATCGGCATGGAGGGTACTCCGAACAGTATCTGCCTCAACCTTGCGGTCTCCCGCTACGGGCCGGTTCCACGCCGAGGCGGCGAGCTCACGAGCGATTTGCAGTCTCGTCGCAACGCACCGCGGGTCGGACGCGGGGGCGACGACCGTGCGCACATATGCCACGCCCGGCCCTTTCGGCGACGAAGTTTATATCGACGCGACTCATAGACCCGCGCCAATCGGATGGAAGAGAGCATCTCCGGGTTCAAGATCCGCGGCGACTGGGGCGACGTCGTCGAGCACGGCGAACGGATCACTGCTGCCCTCCGGGAGGCGGGCGCCCACGACGCCGAGATTGACGTCGGCAGCCAGTACGCCGACGCCTTCGCCGAGTGGGACGAGTGGCGGCCGAAGACCCACGAGCGCCTCGACAGCGACGTCAGCGAGAAGACCGCCGAACAGGCCCGCGTCGAGGAGGGAAAGGGCGAGAAAGCCGGGAAGGGCCCCGACGACGACATCAAGACTGCCGGTGAGAAACTCTCGGAGTCCTACAAGGCCCTGGAAGAGGACGAGGCGGACGAAGCCGTCGACAACTGGAGGCGCTCGATCGACTACGTCGCCCGCGCGGCCGACTCCGCCGGCCGGAAGGCGATCCGCCGCGTCGAGGATACCGTCTACCAGCGCGTGATGACACAGCTCGCGCCCTACTACTTCGACAACGAACTGATCAGCGCCAACGTCCAGCAATCCGGGCGGGGAAACGGGGGCGAGGAGTTCGTCTTCGAGGTCAACGTCAACGACGACGACCTCAAAGAACGGGTTTCGAACACGCTCGCCGACCTCGACGACGAGGTCGACCGCTGGCACGTCGAGACCGAGAAGGACACCGAGACCGTCGAGGCCGCCGAAGGGGTCGAACCGCCGCCGGAACCGGAGGACAGTTCGCGCTCGACCACGACGTAGTGTCGGCCATCCCGACCGGAGACGGCGGTGACTGCCGTCGACTCGACACGTGGGCGCCTGCGGGTTCGGGACCACTGCGAACGCACCATCGGACTCGTTCGGCTCGGCGATTTTCCACGTACTATCGCACGTCGGTCGGCACACACTTGTACGATCCACCGGTACGGGCGGGTAGATGGTCGACGTAGCGACGCTCGGGACGTTCCTCCTCGCCGCCGGTGCCAGCCTCTTCATGGCGTGGTCGATCGGTGCCGGGTCCAGTGGGTCGACGCCGTTCGCCCCGGCCGTCGGCGCAAACGCCATCTCGGTGATGCGAGCGGGCTTTCTCGTCGGGCTGCTCGGCATCTCCGGGGCGATCTTGCAGGGACAGAACGTCTCCGAGGCGATGGGTCGCGACCTCATCGCCGGTGTCTCGCTCACCCCCGCCGCGGCGACGCTCGCGCTCTCCATCGCGGCGGTTCTCGTCGCCACCGGCGTCTTCACCGGCTACCCGATCGCCACCGCCTTTACCGTCACCGGATCGGTGATCGGCGTCGGGCTCGCCCTCGGCGGCGACCCGGCGTGGGCGAAGTACACCGAGATCGGGGCGATGTGGCTCCTCACGCCGTTCGTCGGCGGCTTCGTCGCCTACCTCATCGCGCGCGCTCTGCGGGACGAGCCGATCTCCGAGCGCGCGATGGTGACCGTCCTCGCCGCGCTGATCGGAATCATCGTCGCCAACATCGAGTTCGCCGTCCTCGCGAGCAGCGGCGAGGCCGCCTCGATCGCCGTGGCCGGTGGCGGTCCGATTCCAGGGCCGGCGATCGTCGGGTCCCTCCTCGTGACGATTCTGGTCGCCCTCGTCTGGGCCGCTCCTACCGCGGTGGGGATGGGGAACGATCCCGTCCGGACCGAACGGACGTTCCTCCTCGTCATGGGCGGACTCGTCGCGTTCTCGGCCGGTGGCAGCCAGGTCGGCCTCGCGGTCGGCCCGCTCGTTCCGCTCGGCGAAGACATCGGGCTCCCGCTCGTCGCCTTACTCGCCGGCGGGGGCGTCGGCCTGCTCGTCGGGTCGTGGACCGGCGCACCCCGCATGATCAAGGCGATCTCGCAGGACTACTCCTCGCTCGGACCGCGTCGCTCCATCGCGGCGCTCATCCCCTCGTTCGCGCTCGCGCAGGTCGCCGTCCTGTTCGGCATTCCCGTCTCGTTCAACGAGATCGTCGTCAGCTCGATCATCGGCAGCGGCTTCGCGGCGGCCGGCGCCGGGGGCGGCGTCAGCGCCAGGAAGGTCGGCTTCACGATCCTCGCGTGGGTTCTGTCGTTCCTCGGCGCCCTCGCCGTCGGCTTCGGTGGCTTCGCCGCATTCCGGGCGCTCGTCGGCTGACCATCGGCCGCGGACCGAAGGGCCTACCCTCCCTCGCCGACGAGATGTGGTATGACTCAGGCGGCACGCCTCCAGTGGCACCGTGACGCGGACACGTCGGCGCTGATCCGGCTCTGCTGGGGCCTCGGCGCCGGCACGCTGTTCGGCGCGTTGACGCTCGTCGTGTTCGGTCGACTGCTCGGACTCACCTCGCAGGTCGGCGGCCGATCGCTCCTGTTGGCCGCCCTGGCGGGGCTCGCGGTGACGATCCTCGCCCTCGCGCTCACGGACGATCCCGCGGCCAGCCTGGCAGCGGTGACACGGTACGTTCCCGGCATCGACTACACGCCGAGCGACGACGTCGACGCGCGCCTCTCGCGCGGCGTCGACGCCGCGGTCGGGGCGGTGTTCGTGGGCGGCCTCATCTTCGCGCTCGACACCGTCGTCGGCGGCAACGTTGGCCAGTTTTTCGCGGCCGCGACGATCCCGGTTTCACTCGCGTTCTTGCTCGCTGCCGTCTTCATGCGCTCGACCGGCGTCCTCGACCGAGAGGAGGGCGTCCTCTACCTCTACGACCCCGAGGACGTGATCGCCCTCGACACACTGTCGGGCGTCTCTTCTCGGTCCATCGGCGGGACGTCGCTCGTTCGACTCCGCTACCGGACACCGGACGGTGAGTACGTCCCGGGTCCACGACGACTCCTCGTGCCGCGACGCGTCGCTCGCGAACTCGAATCGATCGTCGAGTAACGCCGTTCACCCGCGGTCGCGACTCACCCGCTCTCGCCGTTCTCTGCGGCGACCTCGTCGGCGTCTCCGTCGTGTCCGGCCGCCTCGGGTTTTCGAAGCCGTGCCTTCAAAATGCGCGTGTTCTCGACGCGCTCGACGCGGATCTCGATGCCGTCGAAGTCGATGGATTCGCCCTCCTCGACCAGTCGGCCGGCGCGATTGAAGATGAACCCGGCGATGGTCTCGAACTCCTCGCCTTCGGGGAGATCGACGCCGAGTGCCTCGTTGACGTCCTCGATGTTGACCTCGCCGCGGACGAGCATCGTGCGGTCGTCGACCGTCTCGATGGGTTCGTCCTCCCCGCCCTCCAGGATCTCCCCGACGATCTCTTCAATCATGTCCTCCATCGTCACGAGTCCCTCCGTGGTCCCGAACTCGTCGATGACGATGGCCATGTGCAGGCGGTTCTCGCGCATCTCTGTCAGGAGCTCGTCGACGTTCTTCGACTCGGGGACGTGCAACGTCGGTTGGATGACGTCGTCGATATCGAGATCGCCGTCGTCAGTTTCGCCGTAGTTGCGATCGCGAACCAGGTCGCGGATGTTGACCACGCCGAGGATGTTGTCGAGGCTGTTCTCGTAGACGGGGATGCGCGCGTGGCCGCTCTGGATGCACGTTTCGATGGCCTCGTCGATGCTGTCGTCGACGGCGACGGCGGTCACGTCGAGCCGCGGCGTCATCACCTCCTTGACGATGGTGTTGTTGAACCGGAAGATGCGCTGGAGCATCTCGTGTTCGTCTTCCTCCAGGACGCCCTCTCGCTCTCCCGACTCGATCATCTCCTGGATCTCGTCGCGCGTGACGTACGGCGACTCGATCTCGCCGCCCGAGCCGGTCAGGCGGTTTATCTGGCGGGTGAGGTAGTCGAAGAGGACGACCAACGGGAGCAGGAGGTACTCCGTCGCTTTCAGGGGTGCGGCGACCCGGACCGACCACGTTTCGGTGTTTTCGACCGCGTAGGACTTCGGCGCGCTCTCGCCGAACAGGAGGACGATGGCCGTGATTCCGAACGTCGCGAGCACCACGCCGAGGAGTCCGCCGAAGTGGATCGACAGGACGGCCGTCGCGATCGAGGACATCGCGATGTTCACGATGTTGTTCCCGACGAGGATCGTCACGAGCAGGCGGTGTGGATCCTGCTTCAACGCCTTCACGCGGTCGGCGCCCGGGACGCCCTCCTCGACCAGCCCGTCGACCCGGTGTTTCGGGAGCGAGAACATCGCAATCTCCGACGAGGAGAAGAAGGCAGAGCCAAGCAGGAGGACGACGACGGCGACGCTCCCGAGGACTGTGACCATCGTCGTATCCAGGCCGATTCCGACGAACGGAATCTCGTACGCCGCGAGGACCACCCCTGAAAGCGATCGAAGCACCATTGGCTGTCTGGAGTTTGCACTCGCCCCGATTAACGTTTGTCATGTGGGAAACCAACCGTTTACACTCGAATCGACCGTGTACGCGTCCGATTCCCCAATTCGGAGTGTCTATCGCTGACGTGGGGTCCGCCACCACGCTCGGCACGGGACATACTCCAGGACCGCAGCCGCACCGAGCCGGCGAGCCGTGCCGGAAGCCAACCGTTTTCGGCCGTGACCCACCTAGTCGATCCCATGACCACGGACGACGCCGCACCGATCACGCTCTATCGCCTGCAGGGCTGTCCCTACTGCGAACGCGTCGTACGCGTCCTCGACGAACTCGATCTCGAGTACCACTCCCGGTTCGTCGAACCGCTTCACTCCCGACGGAACGCGGTCAAACGCGTCGCCGGCGTCCGGACGGTCCCGGTCGTCGTCGACGACGAGACGGGCGTCACGATGGCGGAAAGCGCGAACATCGTCTCGTACCTGGAACGCACCTACGGCGAGGGTGAGACCTGATGGTCGACTTCGACGTCGTCGACCTCGGCCCGACCGACCACGTCTCCGTCGGGGAGACGGCATCCGACTTCACCCGCCCGCTGGTCACCGACGAGGGCTGGGAAGACCGATCGTTCGCCGACGCCGCCGGCTCGCCGACCGTCCTCGTCTTCACCACGATGGCCGGCGCGTTCCTGGCGGAGTACACCCTGACCGAACTCTGGGACCGAGGAATCGGCGTCGGCGAATCCACCGCCATCGACGACGGGGCCACCCGAACCGAATCCGCCGCCGACTCCGGTACCCTGACCGCGCTCGCCGACGCGACGGTCCTCGCCGTCTCCATCTCCAGTCCCTACGAACTCGCGCCGTTCCTGCGCGAACACGACCTCCCCTACGGCGTCTTCAGTGACCCGTCGAACGCGGTCGCCGAATCCTACGGTGTCGTCCACGATCTCGACGGGATGACCGGCGTCGCCGAACCGAGACCCGCGATCTTCGTCCTCGACGGGGACCGAACCATCGAGTACGCGTGGGTCGCCACGGAGTGGCCCGACTTCCCCGACTACGACGAACTCGAAGCCGTCCTGGATGACCGGTAGCCGGAGAGCCCCGGGACGGTCGATCGCCGCGCACCCCGGAGCGCTACCTTTTTGCCGCGAATCGCCGGAGTGAGGGATATGCCAGCAATTCGGGACGCCGCCGACGCGATCGGAGACGGCGAGCTCGTCGTCTATCCGACCGAGACGGTCTACGGTCTCGGTGCGGACGCGCTCGACCCTGGTGCGGTCGAACGCGTGTTCGAGGCCAAGGAGCGGGACCGGGAGAATCCGCTCTCGATGGCCGTCCCCTCGGTTCCGTCGGCGCTCGAGTACGTCACGGCGACCGATCGCGAACGTCGGTTCATGGCGACGTTCTTGCCCGGTCCGGTCACGGTCCTCTGCCGCCGGAAACCGTCGGTTCCGGACGTCCTCACGGCCGACCGAGAGCGCGTCGGGATTCGTGTTCCCGACCACCCACTGGCGTTGCGACTGTGTGAACGCGCCGGGACGCCACTCACGGCGACGAGCGCGAACGTGAGCGGCCGGCCGAACGCTCGCCGAGTCGCCGACCTCGACGAATCGATCCGCGACGCGGTCGCGGTCGTCGTCGACGGCGGTGAGACCGACGGCGCCGAGAGCACCGTCGTCGACGTCTCGACGGACACGATTCACCGACGCGGAGCGCGTGCGACCGACGTCGACCACTGGCTCTCGACGCACTGAGCGCCGGTCGCGGCGTCGGTGTCCCCTGACCTCGGGGTGTCGGTCGGCTACCGTCGCCGGAGCAGTGACCGGAGGGTTCGCGTCCGGACACCGCACTTCGGCGCGTACTCACAGTGGTCGCACTTCGAACGATCGTCGGTCCGCGGCGGCGGGCCGTCTATCTCGCGGACGGTCCGGAGCGTGCGCCGATAGGCGGCCTTGCGCCGAGTCGTGAGGTCGATCCGCCTGATCACACCGTGGGCGGGGTACTCGACGTAAGCGGTCTCGACGGGTGCTTCACACTCCCAGGCGAGCCCTTTCGCCGCGGCGACGGCGACGATCGAGTGACTCTCCCAGACGCCCCGCTCGGGCGGCGATCCCGCGGCGACGACGGCGGGCTCAAGCGGCCCTTCGAACACTTTGTCGACGATACCGCGACACTCGCGACCGTCGACCAGTGCGCGTCGACGGGTCGGCTGGCAGCAGTCGCCCCACCGCTCGTGACGAGCCTTCGCATCGGCGAGTCGACGCTGGTAGATCGCGGGGTCGACCTCGATCGGCTCCGCAGCGAGCGAGAGCCGGTCCGCGGCGAGGAGCTCCTCGTATCGGAACGCGAGCGACGTGATCCGCTCGATACGTGGCGGCGGTTCGCGGTCGCCCTCGACCCAGTCGTAGTAACACTGGCGTGGACAGTACGCCGCCGAGCGGAGGTCGCCGAACGTGACGTCGGACATGGGCCCGGCTGGGCGCGTCTTTCGGTATAAACCCTCGACCCGCTCCCCGTCACCGTCGGTGCCGGACACGGATGGTTCGTCGCGGCGAGGGGCCGGTTGCCGGACCGCCAGACTAGAACGAGACGTCGGTTTCCATGCCCTCGGTCGCGTCCTCGAGACCGTCCTCGCGCACGTCACTGGCCATGCGCGTCGACAGTTCCGTGTCGGCCAGGATACTGTCGAACTCGTCGCGGTAGCGGTCGTTCGCCGCGCGCGATTCGGCTCTGGCCTCGGCGATGGCCCGGTAGCGGGTGACTTCGTCGACGTCGCAGTCGAACTCCGCGGCGATCTCCGTCGGTGTGCCGTCGTGTTCTCGGAGGGCGACCAGGTCGACCTCGTCGACCTCGTCGGTCCGCGTCAGGTGGAGTGCCAGTCGCGCATCGAAGACCTCGCCGGGTTCGACGTCGAGGTCGTCGGCGATCTCGTCGTCCTCTGCCCCCTCGTAAAACGCACGCGCGACCGTCTGTAACTCGGCTGTCGTCAGTGACGTATCGAACTCGTACCGCTCGCGCATTCGTTCGATGACGCCCTCGAGCCGGTCCTCGATGTCGCGTTCGTCCTGTTCGAGTGACCCGCGCCCCGCCTCCTGGGACTCGGTAACCGTCTCTTCGTCGGTCACCTCGGTGAAGATCTCCCGCAGTTCCTCCGTCTTCTCGTTCATGGGTGGGAACTCCCGACGGGCGCCTATTTAAGCCTGTTGCCAGGTCCCGCTACGCTGGAGTCGTGATCCCACCGTGCTAGCCGTCCCCTGCGTGGACGAGGTTTTACCCACGAACATCTCACATCCGCATACACCTCAAACCCGCTCACGCACTCTCGATATGCTCTCTCGACGTTGTGTCCGTCGACGGGACAGTCTCGCGCTCTAGTACCGCCACGATTCACGCGGGTTTATACCGGATGGGGACCCTAGGCCAGTGCAATGGCGCAAGCGGGGAATGCGGAACTCATCGACGCCTTCGAGGACTTCTTCCGCAGTTACTACGACACCGAGATCAAGGAACTCGCCCAGCGCTACCCGACCGAACGGCGCTCGCTGTTCGTCGACTGGGACGCCCTCTACCGGTTCGACCCGGATCTGGCGGACGACTACCTGGCCCAGCCCGAACAGCTCCAGCGCTACGCCGAGGAGGCGCTGCGACTGTACGACCTACCGATCGACGTGAGCCTGGGTCGGGCACACGTCCGCATCCGGAACCTGCCGGAGGCGGAGACGCCGGAGATCCGCGAGATTCGCGCCGAGCACATGAACCGCCTCGTGGAGGTCCACGGCATCGTTCGGAAGGCGACGGACGTGCGCCCCAAAGTCGAGGAAGCGGCCTTCGAGTGCCAGCTCTGTGGGACCCTGACGCGCATACCACAGTCGACGAGCGACTTCCAGGAGCCCCACGAGTGTCAGGGCTGTGAGCGACAGGGACCCTTCCAGGTCAACTTCGACCAGTCCGAGTTCGTCGACTCCCAGAAGCTGCGCATCCAGGAGAGTCCAGAGGGCCTCCGCGGCGGCGAGACGCCTCAGTCCGTCGACGTCCACATCGAGGACGACATCACCGGGAAGGTGACACCCGGCGACCACGTCTCTGCGGCGGGCGTCCTGCGCCTCGAACAGCAGGGCTCGGACCAGGACAAATCGCCCGTCTTCGACTTCTACATGGAGGGGATGTCCGTCGAAATCGACGAAGAACAGTTCGAGGACATGGACATCACCGAGGCGGACAAAGCGGAGATCGTCGACCTCTCCCAACGCGACGATATCTACGAGACGATGGTCGACTCCATCGCCCCCTCGATCTACGGCTACGACCAGGAGAAGCTCTCGATGATCCTCCAGCTGTTCTCGGGTGTGACCAAGCACCTCCCCGACGGCTCGCGCATTCGCGGCGACCTCCACATGCTGTTGATCGGTGACCCTGGTACGGGAAAAAGCCAGATGTTGTCATATATACAGAATATCGCGCCCCGGTCGGTCTACACCTCCGGGAAAGGCAGTTCGAGCGCAGGGCTCTGCGTTACCGGTGACACGATGATCCACACCGACAGTGGATTCCGTCGGATCGAGGACATCGTGTCTGAGTCTCTCCCCGAACCGGTTTCGGAAGAAACTGCGGTCGCGCGGGGCATCGGCCTGCAGACGTTCGACCGAGACACGGGAGAGATGGCCGATACGACCTCTTCGCACGTCTGGCGAATGCCCGAAAAGCCGTGTCGCCGAATAAAGACACGTTGTGGAAAGGAACTCGAAGCGTCGGTCAACACGCCCGTGCTGACCTGTGGTGAGGCGGGTATGGAATGGACCGAAATTTCCGACGTCCAACCGGGAGATCACGTCGCAGTTCCGAAATACGACGATCTCGACCGGTCGGACCCGTCGGTACGTGACTTCCTAGAACTCAGCACGGAGAAGATCAAACTCGGGGACGACTCCATCGAGTTCCTCAGAACGTCGCTCACCGACGAGTTCGGGTCGCTCCGCGATGCCGCCACCGAGCTCGATCTCTCCGAGGACTTCATCTACCTTCACCTGAAGAACCGACACGTCCCGCTCGAGAAGCTAGATCGGATGCTCGATGCGATCGATGCGAGTCGCGAGGACGTCGAGTTCGACCGATTGATGATTCGACACGGGGATTCCATAACGATCCCCGAGCGGTTCGATTCGGACCTGTTGTATCTCCTCGGGCTCGTATTCGGCGACGGTGACATTTCACTCAACCGGCGGAACGCCAATCGCGGACTGGTCCGAATCTCGAACGGGAACGAAGCACTTCTCGAGCGAGCTGCGGACATCTTTGCCGAGAAGTTCGATAAACGACCGGAGATCGAACGGCAAGCCGACCGTGTCCCCTGTATTCGCGTCTGCAGCGCGACGATCGCCAGACTGTTTGCGAACGTCGGGATGGTGACGCCGAAGCGTGAACTCTCGCTCGCACCCGAATTGACGACCGCGGAACATGCCGACGCGTTCCTCCGCGGGTTGATGGACGCGGATGGATCGGTATCCGAGCGAGACGCTGGCGGGTCGAGCGTCCTCATATCGACTATTAGCGACCGTCTTGCGACCCAGATTCTGCACATGCTAGAATCGTACGGTATCCGCGCTCGGATCCGAGAGCGGGACCGACGAGGGACCTACGAACTGACCGATGGCCGCACGATCGAATCGAAGAGCGTCCAGTACTTCGTCGAGATGTTTGGTGCGGATATCGATAGATACGCCGCCGCGATAGGGTTCGAATCCACGGCGAAACGTCGTGCACTCGAACGAATCGTCGAAGACGGACACCGACGTGGCGAAACGATGCCGGTCGGCCCTGCACTCGTCGCTGCCGATGGAGGCGTCGTCGGCGAATATTACAATAACGTTCGCAGGGGCGACAATCCAAGTCGGGCCCGGGCTCGCCGGATGCTCGAAGATATCGACCTCGGTTCTGTACAGCGGACCGTCGGAGACGTGATCGACGCGGACCTCCGATGGGACGAAGTAGTCGCCGCGACCGATTCCGGCACGAAGGAAGTCTTCGATCTATCCGTTCCCGAGACGCACAACTTCATCGGGAACGGAATCGTGACACACAATACCGCAGCCGCGGTGAGAGACGACTTCGGCGACGGCGATCAGTGGTCGCTCGAGGCGGGCGCGCTCGTCCTCGCGGACAAGGGGATTGCGGCAGTCGACGAACTCGATAAGATGCGATGCGTGACGGGAGAGACGCTCGTTCACACTGGCACTGGTATCGAACCGATCCGTGAACTGGCCCACGAAGCAATCGGAGACGGTTCAGTCGAAACACTCGAAAACGGCCGCACGATCCGGGATGTCGACGTCGACGTCTGGACGATGTCCGAGGACGGATCGCTCGTACGACGTCCGGTCCGCGCCGTCCACGAATACGATGCCCCAGCCGAACTCTGGAGGGTCGAGCTCGAATCGGGCGAGCGGATCACGACGACCGCGGATCACCCGTTCTTCGTCCTCGAACGGGGTGAACGAACGGAAGTTCCGGCCGAGGAACTATCCGAAGGCGACTGGACGTACGTTCCGAGGGAGTTACCGACACCGCTCGCCGACGGTGGGGCCGTCTCCACGCTGCCATCGACCGACGATCGGTCCGACCACGACGACAGTGTTTCGCCCGCGCACGGGGCGATTCTCGGTTACGTTGCCGGTGACGGGAATATATACTACGACCGGACTGAGGGGAGCTGTGGCGTCCGTTTTATCAACAAAGAAGAGCAGTTGCTCGCCGATTTCGAACGCGCCTGTCGCGACGCCTTCGACGCGGAACCGGTTCGTCACCCCAGTGAACGGCGTGACGACGGCGTCGAGACGGTTCGTCTTCACGGAAAACGCTACGTCGACGAGTTACTCGAACTGGGTGCGAACCTCGAGATTTTCGACGGAAAGCGTCTTCCCGAGGCGGTCACGCGGGCTTCGCGTGAGACGAAAGCGGCGTTCGTCCGGGCCCTTGCCGACTCCGAGGGGACGGTCGACGAGCGATTCGTGAGAATCTATTCGTCGAGCTACGAACTCCTCCTCGGTACGAAGATGCTCCTTCTCGAGTTCGGAATCTCCAGCCAAATTCAGACCCGACAACGTGACGGCGGCCGTGACGTGTACGCGCTCACAATAACGTCGGACGCCTCTCTCGCAGCGTTCGAACGTCACATCGGGTTCACGTTGGATCGAAAACGTACCAAACTGGATGCTGCCTGTGGCCGGACGACAGGCACGCGAACTATCATCGACGTCCTTCCGGAGTGTGGACATCTTTTCGAACAGGCAAGGGGTGCACTCCGACTTCATCAGTCCGAATGCGGGATAGCGAGCGATGCAACCTATTGTAACTTCGAAAACGACGACGCGAACGCGTCACTCCGCCTGTCCGACTCGATTCTCCAGGCGTTCGAGGAGCGGAACGTAGAGGCAACTGCCCACTACGACGAACTCGAATCTGAAACGACGTGGGAGCGGCTAGAGGAGCTACGGAATCGCTATCACGTCTCTCAGCGAGAACTTGCCACCGAATTGCCCCTCTCACAGCAGCAACTGTCCCGGCGCTGGGGCACCGACACCGAACTGCGGAATCGGGTTCGCCACAGGCTTCGTGACGTGCTGGATCCGGTCCGTGCTGTCGATCTTTCGCCACTCCAACAACTGATCGAAGCCGACGTCAAGTGGCGACGTATCGATTCTGTGCAACAGATCGACTCGCGAGACCACCGCGATACGATGATCGACGTCTGTAAGTCGCGACTCGCCGATCTCGTCGACGTTCGTGAAACGGCTGAGGCGGTCTCCCGGGCGCGGTCTCTCGTGAACGAGCCGATCGAGGCGACAGACTGGACATCGCTCCGTTCGGAACTCGAACGATACAATATCTCGTTTCAGGCGGTAGCTCGTGAGGTAGGGGTCGATGGGTCGACCGTCTCCCGCTGGTTCTCTGGCGCTGTAGACGTGAACAACTTCGAGGAAGTAAAGCGCACGTGCGTCCGACTGATCGATGAGAAACGACGGAATATCGACGAACTCCTCGCCGAACTCGACCGTCGGGACCGTCCCCGTGTCTACGATCTCACGGTCGAGGGGACGCACAACTTCGTCGCGAACGGTATCGTCGTTCACAATTCCGAGGACCGGTCGGCCATGCACGAGGCACTAGAACAGCAAAAAATTTCGATTTCCAAAGCAGGGATCAATGCAACCTTAAAATCTCGCTGTTCGCTGCTGGGCGCGGCGAACCCGAAGTACGGCCGGTTCGACCAGTACGAACCGATCGGCGAGCAGATCGACCTCGAACCGGCGCTCATCTCGCGATTCGACCTCATCTTCACGGTCACGGACCAGCCCGACGAGGAGAAGGACGCCAACCTCGCGGAACACATCTTACGGACGAACTACGCCGGCGAGTTGACCACCCAGCAGGCCGAGATGACCTCGCCCGACGTCAGTACGGAGGAGATCGACGAGATGACCGCGTCGGTGGATCCGGCGATCGACGCCGACCTCCTCCGGAAGTACGTCGCCTACGCGAAGCAGAACTGCCACCCGCGGATGACCGAGGAGGCCCGCGAGGCCATCCAGCAATTTTACGTCGACCTCCGTTCGAAGGGTGTCGACGAGGATGCCCCGGTCCCGGTCACCGCCCGCCAGCTCGAGGCGCTCGTCCGACTGGCGGAGGCCAGCGCGCGAATCCGCCTCTCCGACACCGTCAGCCGTGACGACGCCGAGCGTATCATCGAGATAACGCGCGCGTGTCTGCAGGACATCGGTGTCGACCCCGAGACGGGCGAGTTCGACGCCGACATCGTCGAGGCCGGCACCTCGAAGTCCCAGCGCGACCGAATCAAGAACATCAAGGCGCTCATCGCCGACGTCGAGGAGGAGTACGACGACGGCGCCCCCATCGACGTCGTCGTAGAACGCGCCGGCGAGATCGGCATGGACGAGTCGAAGGCCGAACACGAGATCGAGAAACTCAAGCAGAAAGGCGAGGTCTACGAGCCCAAGACGGACCACCTGCGGACGACGTAGCGCTCGTCCGTCCACCTACGGCCGCACTATTCTACGTCCACGTTCCGATCCCGCGAGCGATCGGGGACGCGACTATCCGGTTCCGTCGCGTCGGTTTCGAGCAGGTCGTCGACGCGTCGTTCGAACTCGGCTTCGTCGATCTCGCCGCGGGCGTAGCGCTCACGGAGCGTCTCGAGCGGATCTTGTCGCTCGCTGGAGTCGTCGACCGTTCGCGCTCCCGATTCGGTGTCCCACTCCTCGTCGGTGTGTCCGGAGAGCACGCTGAGGAGGGGAACGAGCAGGAACCAGCCGACGATGAAGACGGCGATCCCGATCGACGAATCCAGAAAGATGAGTGCGAGGGCTCCGATCGGCAGCGTCGCGACGGCGATCACCGGAATGAGGGGTTCGATCAGGCTGGCGTCGGACCGGCGCATGGTACACCGTTCGTATGGCACTGAAAAAGCCGTTGTGGTCGGCTGAGCGATCGGGTGTGATCGGTCTATAGCTCGGCGAGCGCCTGGGTGGTCTTGCGAATCGTGACGGGGGCGACGTCGGCAACGTCGCCGGCGTCGGCCTGGGTGATCGGACGGTCCCGTCGCTTCGCCGCCTCGTACAGGCAGGCGGCGGCGACGCCGCTGGGGTTGCGCCCACAGATGGCGCCGGTCTCCGCGAGCCGATCGACGAACTCCTTCGCGAGTCGTTCCTCGTCGATCGTCAGGTCGAGTTCCGAGGCGAAGCGTGGGAGGTACGACGCGGGTTCGATCGGCCCTGTCGGGACGTCGAGCTCGCGATTCAGTGCACCGTAGGCGGCTTGCAGTTCGTCGGCGGTGGCGTCCGCCTGGGCGACGACCTCGTCCATCGTCCGCGGAACGCCGAGCGTTCTGGCGACGGCGTAGACGCAGGCGGCGACGAACCCCTCGACCGATCGCCCCTGGAGGAGCTTCTCGTTCTGCGCGGATTCGAAGAGACAGCAGGCCTGATCCCGGGCGTCCAGCGGCAGGGAGAGTCGGTCGACGAGCCCGGCGATGTTCGAAAACCCGGAGACGCGATTGCGTTCGGCCTTCGTCGCGATCCGCGCCCGGTCGTGCTCGCGGCGCATCCGCGCGAGCTGGCGGCGTTTTCGCCCGGTGATGCGACCGCGTGCCTCGTACCCGATCTCCGTCGAGAGGCCGCGGTCGTGGCGGGATCTGGTCAGCGGGGCGCCAGTCCGTCGCCGATCCGGACCGTCTTCGAACGACCGCCACTCGGGTCCGCGATCGATGGCGTCCTCGCCGACGACGAGGCCACACTCCTCACAGCAAATTTCGATCTCCTCACGTCGGAGCCGCCCGCCACACTCGGGACACACATCCCCGTTACCAACTCCCATACACAATTGCTTGTAGATATTAATACATAATAAATTTATTGGTCTCGGTTGAAATGAAACGATCGGACTGAAACCGGCGGTGTCCCGTTGCTGTGAAAATTGCAGCGCCATTGGATCTCACTTCTCACAAATTTGGACCTCGATCATCGTGGATCGATACGTCGACCGAGTCGAAGACAGACGATCTCACCGCCGCCCGAGTCTGATACAGTGGCGAAACGCGCCGGCCGCCAAACGGTTGAGTCCGTAACACAAACTGACTACCGGGAGCGCTTTTTCCGATTGCGTGACTCTGTGTCCACATGCGCGACGAATTCCGGATCGCCATCGTCACGGGGGCCGACGCACCGACGCTGACCGACGACGGGAGACGGCTGCTTCGGTCGCTACGGGAGCGAGGCCATCGCGTCGACGGCGTGCAGTGGGACGACGAGACCGTCTCGTGGGAGCGCTACGACGTCGCCGTGTTGCGGTCGTGCTGGAAGTACTACGTCGACCCGGAGCGCTTTCGCGAGTGGCTCGACGGACTCGAGGAGGTGGATGTGACGGTTCGAAACCCACCGGCGGCCGTCCGCTGGAACCTCCACAAATCGTACCTCGAAGCGCTGGCCGGGGCGGGCGTCTCGGTCGTCCCGACGGAGTTCGTCGCGCCGCCCCGTGATCGGCGTCTCGCGGGGATTCTCGAGCACCGGGGCTGGGACGCGGCGGTGGTGAAACCAGTCGTCGGGACGAGCGGCGCGGGCGCGTGGAAGACGACGCGCGAGACGGCCCCGGAGGATCAGGACCGGTTCGAACGGCCGTTCGCCGCCGCCCGTCGCTCCGGTACCGCAGCAGGGAGCAACGACGGCGCTCGCCTCTCTCGACGCGGGGCCCTCGTCCAGGAGTTCGTCCCCGAGGTGGCCGACGGCGAGCACTCGATCGTGTTCTTCGGCGGCGAGTACAGCCACGCGTGGCGGGGTTTACGGACGCCCGAGTCGTTCGGCCTCTCGCCGACCTTCGACGAGAGCGACCCTTACGAACCGACGGACGCCACGATTTCGTGGGCCAGAACGGTCCTCCTGACGGCGACCGAACTGCTCGACGTCGATCCCGCTGTCCTTCCCTACGCCCGGGTCGACTTCCTGCGTCGGGACGCCGACCGCCTCCTCATGGAACTCGAACTGATCGAACCGTACCTGAACCTTCCAGACGGCGCCGCGAACCGCCTCGCCAGGACGATCGACGCGTCGGTCCGAACGGACCGCTGAAACCACGATAGCCGACGCCCGCCACGATAGCCGACGGCCCGATCACGCCCGACGGCGTTTCACCACGGCGAGTGACTCGTCGACGCCGAGGACGAGACGATCGCCGGCCAGGTCGATCTGCAGCGTCACGGTCCACGGATCGGTCGTCTCGACGGTCACCGCGCGGTCGGTCGCGGCGAACGGGAGTTCCCAGAGCGGCGTGGTGGTGACGTCGAGTCCCCGCTCGTGGCAGAACGCGATCAGTCCGGCGTCGGCGCACAGGAACTCGCCGACGGTCAGGTTGTCCTTGTTCCCGCAGTGGGCACAGCCGCGTCTGATCAGCACCGATCGCAGGTCGGAGCGGGGATATCCGGTCTCGGCCGGTTCCTGGAATTCGCTATCGAGCGGGCCGGCACACAGCGGACAGATACCGCTCGCGAACGCCCGTCGCTGCTGGCGATTGAAGGCGGCGACGCGGTCGAGTCGCCCGTCCGACGCCGCGACGATCCCCGGCGGCGTCAGGTTGTAGTCGTAGAGGTAGTCGCAATCGTCACACTGGACGGCGAAGATGGCGTTTTCGTACCGCCCGATCAGCGTCCCGTCGCAGTGGTGACACTCCTGGTCGAGTTCGACCCGCGCTCGCGACCCGTCCCCGTCGATCGACCACGCCCGAACGGTTCGGATGAGGGTCGTTCCTTCGGGCCGGAGCCGGAACCCGTCGGTTTTCGGACCCGCCATCCCGGAGACGAGCTGGGCGTCGTCACGGGTATCGGGATCGACGCGTTCGACGAACGTTCCCGTGAGTTCCTGGAGGTGGTAGTTGAATCGGCTGCTGTCGATATCGAGACCGGTTCGCTCCTTGAGGGTCGAGAACGGGAGAATCGGTGGCGGGCCGTCGCCGCCGCGGGCCTCGCTCAACGTCCACAGGATCGTCGTCCGGACGTCGTTTCCGAGCAGCGACAGCGCCGCCTCTGGCGGAAGCGAGCCGTAGGTCAGGCGTGTCTCGTCGTCCATGCCCGGGTTCTCTCCGACCAGCGCCGAAACCGTTTCGGCGCGATCGGGGTGTCCGATATCGGCGGCCTGCCTCGAAACCCGTGCGACGTAGCCGTCGATCGCGCCCGGGTCTGCCGGCGCGAACCTCTCAACGGCCGTACAAAACTTCGGTTTCGGGAACCCTTTCCCCGGACGAGATTGTACCGTCTGCCACGATGTACGCTGGGAGTACGGACGGCGTCTACAGGATTTCCAGTCTCGACGCCGGGTCATCGTTCGAGACCGAACGCGTCGTCGAGACGGAACCGGTCTATCGACTCTACTCCGTTACGACGGGCGCGCTATCGGGCCTACTCGCCGCCGGAGAATCGGGACTGTACCACACCGTCGACGGTCGGAACTGGACGCGGCTTCCCGTGCCGAAACGGCAGGTCTACGCCGTGGCCATCTCGCCGTCGGGCGAGCGAGTGTACGCCGGCACGCGGCCGAGCGACCTCTACGTCGCCGAGTGCGGCGAGTCCGTTCCGGCCGACGAAGCCGACTGGGAACCGGTCGCAGGTTTTCGCGCTCTCGCCGACCGCGAGGACTGGGGCATTCCTCGCCACGACGGTCTCTCGCAGGTTCGGAGCCTCCGAATTCACCCCGGCGCGCCGAACCGACTGATCGCCGGCGTCGAGGTGGGCGGCGTCCACGTCAGCGACGACGAGGGCGAGACCTGGGTGGCCCGTCCTATCGAGGGATTCGACGCGCCGCACACCGACGACGTTCACCACCTCGCACTGGGCGATAGCGAGACGATCGTTGCCTCCACCGGGAGCGGCCTCTACCGCTCGACGGACGTCGGTCGGACCTGGCGACGGCTGGACACCGACCACTCCCAGCGCTACGCGCGCGAATCGTTCGTTCACGACGGTGACATCTACGCCGGTCTGGCGCCAAGCTCGGCGTCCTCGTGGAACGAGGACGACGCGGATCACGGACTGTTCGCCGCTCGGGACGACGAACCGCTGGACCGACTCTCGTCGCCGGTTCCCGACGAGGTCGTCGTGGGCTGGGAGAGCCTGGACGACGACCTGCTGGGCGCGACGCACCGGGGAACGCTCCTGGGCCGGCGTGATGGTGACTGGACGACGATCGGACGGATACCCATTCCCGGTGCGGATCTCGTGCGATACCTCCCGCTGACGGAACGCGAGTGGTGACGACCGATTCGGCCGGTGGGGTGCCACTCGGATCGCGCTACCGATCGGCCGAACTACCCGGTATAGTCGCTCCCAACGACCTCCCGAATCCGCTCGGCGGTCACTGGCCCGACACCGTCGACCTCGAGGAGGTCGTCCTCCCGGGCGGTCATGACGGCCTCGACGGTGCCGAACTCGTCGAGGAGTGCCCGCGCGGTCACGGGTCCGATCTCCGCGATCGAACCGACCACGTACTCTTGCTGCTCGCCGAGGGTCTTGTCCTGTTTCTCGCCGTGGACCGAGATCTCGCGATCCGAGACTTCCTGCTCTCGGCTGGCGATGACGGCCAGGAGTTCGGTCGTGTCGTCCTCGCTCTCGGTCCGGAGTACGCTCGCGCCGAAGTCGACGGCGAGACTGGAGAGCGCGCCGCGGATCGCGTTCGGGTGGAGGTCGCGTTGCTCGTAGAGTCCCTCGCCCTCGATCACGACGACGGGGCGGCTGTAGTGGCGCGCCATCGCACCGACCTGTTCGAAGACAGAGCGCTCGCCGCCGACCAGCGAGTCCACGAAGTCCGCCGTCGACTTGCGCTCGACGACGACGCGGTCGGAGCAGACGTAGTCGCCGACGTCTAAGGTCTCCAGTCGAACCGAGGCGTCCTCGCGTTTCGAGAGGTCGCGCGCGATGTTCGCGTCCATCTCGCGCTGGTCGGCGACGATTTCGACTGCGCCGGAATCGCCCGATGGCGTCGGGGTGTCCGTCGAATCTCCACCCGAAACGGAGGGGTTTGCGTCCGAGTCGCCGTCAGTTTCTGCCGCGAAATCCTGCAGGCCAGGTTGCGCGCCGACCCCTCCGTTTCGACTGGAGCCGTCGCCATCGACACGGCCCGGTTTCGTCCCGGCAGCCGTCTCGCCATCGCCTGCCGAGCCGTCACCGGCGTCGGTCGACGACGCGTCGGTCGCGTCCCCCTCGTGCGTTGCGGCCTCGAAGTCCGCGAGCGACCGCTGGGATTCGTCTAGCTCGTCGGCCAGGTCGTCGGCCATGCCCTTGAGCTGGCGCAGCTCGGACTCCATCTCCTTCTCACGTCGTCGAGAGATCCAGAAGTACGCCTCGTCGCGGGTGTCCTCGGCCATCAGGACGACGACGCGGCCCTCGGACTGGCGACCCGTTCGTCCCTTGCGCTGGATCGAGCGGATGGCGGTCGGGACGGGTTCGTAGAACAGGACGAGGTCCACCTCGGGGACGTCCAGGCCCTCCTCGGCGACGGAGGTGGAGACCAGCACCTCGAACTCGCCGGCGCGAAAATCATCGAGGACGGCCTGCTGTTCCGTCTGGGTCATGCCGTCCGAACCCTCGCGGTCGCCCTGGCCGACGAACCGGCGCGCGTCGAAACTCTCCGACAGGAACTCCGTGAGCGCCTCCGCAGTGTCCCGGGATTCGGTGAAGACGATGACGCGCTCGCCGCCCTCGAGGCCGAGCGTTTCGGCGAGTAACATCCGCGTCTTTCCGTACTTGGGGTGCAGCTCGTCGAAGGACTCCGCCTTGCGCATCGCTTCGCGGACCCGGGGATCCGAGACCATCCGCTGGCTCGCCTTCGACGCCCCCGACGTCCGGGCCTGGTTGCGCTGACGTTCGAAGTACCGCCGGAGCGCCTCGACGCTCTGGGTCTCGACCAGCGTCACCGCCTGGCGGAGCTTCATCACCTCCGCGTGGGCGGACATCCCCTCGTAGCCCTCCGACTGGTCGTTGTTGATCAGTTTCTGCAACTCCGCGCGCATCCGGTTGAGGTCCTTCTGGGACTGGTCGGGCTGGGTCGAGGAGGCGACGCCGAGTTCCTTCAACGTCTCCAGTCGGTCGGTGATCACCTCGTTCAGCGCGTCGCGGATCTCCAGCACCTCGTCGGGGAGGTCGATCCGCTCCCACTCGACGTCGGTGTCGTGGGTGAACTCCTCGACGTCGGCGTCCTCGCGGGTCATCACCGCGACGTCGCGGAGGCCGAGGTTGTCACAGACCTCGAGGATGGCCTCCTCGTCGCCGCCCGGCGAGGCCGACATGCCCGTGACGAGCGGATCCGCCGCGTCGGCGTGGTAGCGCTCGGCGATGTAGTTGTACGCGTAGTCGCCGGTCGCGCGGTGACACTCGTCGAAGGTGAGGTGCGTGACGTCGGCCATGGAGATGCGCCCCCCTACGAGGTCGTTCTCGATCACCTGCGGCGTGGCCATCACGACCGTCGCCTCCGCCCACAGTGCCGACCGGTCGTCCGGGCTCACCTCGCCCGTAAACACCACGATCTCCTCGTCGGGGATCTGCAGGGCTTCCCGGTAGAAGTCGGCGTGCTGCTGGACGAGTGGCTTCGTCGGGGCCAGCATGAGCGACGTACCGCCGACCTCGTCGAGCCGCCGGGCGGTCACCAGCAGGCTGACGGTCGTCTTCCCGAGGCCGGTGGGAAGACAGACGAGCGTGTGGTCGGCCGCTGCGGTCCCCGCGAGCTGGAGTTGGTAGAGCCGCCGCTCCAGAAAGTCCGGCGCCAGCAAGGGGTGGTCGATGGAGGGCACGTCCTCGTCCGTCACTGCCATTGGACGGCGTTGGCCGTCTCGGTGGATAAGGGTTCGCGTATCCCGGTGAAAGTGAATCGCGAGTCGTGCGTACGGTCGGACCGTTCGGTCGGTCCGTCGAACCGTGTCCCCCGGACGGGCGCTCGTGTTTCGGACGACGTTCGCGACCACGCCTTTCGACGGGATACGGGTCGACTGAGCACGTCGGTCGCCATCCTGCCTCGTTCAACCGTTCGAGTATCGTGTCAGAGGGCGGTTTCAACCGCGTTCCACGGCGATTGGCGGTCGACCTCAGGCGCCAGACCCCTCGTCGCCGCGTCCGGCGTGTCGCTTCATCCGCCGGGAGAAGTCCGAGAGGTTCATCGCGGCCGCACAGTGCTCACAGCAGTATCGGACGCCGTCGGCGTACTTCTCCGACAGTGTGGCCGGCGACTCGACGGTGACCCGAAAGAGGAAGTGAGGCGCCACGTCGCGATTACACCGGTACCACTCGCGTCCTCGGGGTTTGTACTCGGGTGCGTCGCTCGATGCGTCGGCGGCCGTCATCCGCGGTCACCCCGAGGGGTCGTCCGACCACTCGGTGACTCTCGACCACCGACTTTGGAAATCGAACGTGAACGGCGGACAGCGTTTCGACTCTCTAGATCGAGAGCGGGCGAGACCTTTTTGTCGTGGTGGTGTGTACGCAATCATGGCTGCCAGAACCCTCGTGTGGGTTTGGAAGCCACGCCTCGGGTGCCCAAACACCCGGGGCACTTCGTGCCCGTGTGGACGCGGCTTCCGTGTGGGTGATTGACGTGATGGACAATATAGTTACTGGTATGAGCGCGGAATCAATGTTCTGAAGCCACCAATATAACGCCACGTGACGCCGACGACCCCTTCGTTTCAACTGGAGATGCCACCGTTTCGTCCGGGTCTGGCCGCTCGACGGCCGCCTCGACGACCGGCTGTCTCGGTACCCGCCGCTCGACAATGTACGCCTCGATCCACCTCGACGATCGACCGCTCCGATCCCCGCCTCGACAACCGCTTTGTAGCCACGGGCGCTATCCACGCGCGTGACCGAACACGACGTCGCCGACCTCTCGCCCCGCGAACGCGCTCGCATCATCAAGACCGCCGTCTCGCCGCGCCCGATCGCCTGGATCTCGACGCGGAGTCCGGACGGGGTGGACAACCTCGCGCCGTTCTCGGCGTACAACTACGTCTCCTCGGCCGAGCCGGTCGTCTCGTTCAGCGTCCCGGCGGGCGACCGCGCCGACCTGAAGGACACGCCGCGGAACGTCCTGGAGACCGGTGAGTTCGCGGTGAACGTCGCCACGGCGGCCCTCGCCGAGGAGATGGACGCCACCTCGGCGACGCTCGAGGCGGACGAGAACGAGTTCGACTTCGCGGGGGTCGAGCGCGCGCCCTGCGAGACGATCGACGCGCCGCGCGTGGCCGACGCCGCCGTCACGATGGAGTGTACGCTCTACGGGACGATGACCGTCCACGACCGTCTCTTGACGCTCGGCGACGTCCGCCACGTTCACGTCGACGAGGCCGTCCAGACGGACGGACAGATCGACGCGACGAAACTCGAGACCGTGGGCCGACTCGGCGGACCCTACTACACCGACTCGGACCCGATCGACCTCGAACGCCAGTTCTGAGGCCATCCCGGGCGCATTAACGTGAACTCGGCGGTCGTGCCGGCGGGTTCCCGATGGGTGTGTCGATCGATTCCCACCGTGGGTGCCGGTGGGGTCGGAACTCGCGTTCCGGTCGTCGCGTCCGGCGTCTCAGACGTCGTGACCGTCCTCGAGGGTGACGCACCCGTTCGCATCGACGACGACGGTGTAGCCGTGATACTCGAAGCGGAACTGTCCCGTCGTCTCCCGACGCCCGTCGAACAGGGCGTTCAGTGCGTCGGGATCGACGGCGTCGTAGAGCGGGTCGAGCTGGATCGGGTCGCAGCCCGCCGCCTCGGCGACGGCGTCGACGACCGCGATCGCCAGGCTCTCACCGCGGTCGCCGTCGTTCGCCGAACTCGAACTCATGGATTTCGATATTTCTCCCGCACCAATAGAATGGACGTTAAGTTAGACACCCATTCAAGCAGGGGTTACTAAAATCGTCTGTGTTCGTCACTCGACGACGGCTTCGTCGACGAGCGAGTCCAGTCCGCGTCGGAGTCGCTTGCCGACTGCCGACGCCGAGATCCCGAGCTTCGACGCGAGTTCGTCCTGGGTGGTCCCGCGTGGCTCGTCGAAGTAGCCGTGTTCGTGGGCGAGAGCGAGCGTCTCGCGCTGGGGTGCGGAGAGCCGAACGGTCTTCCTCTCGAAGTGCTCTGCGACCGACGTCAGGCGGTCGATCGTCAGCGGGACGCCGCACTCGCGACAACACGCCTGAAATTCGGACGCCGACGCCCGGTCCTCGAACCAGACCTGCAGTCGCCACCGTTCCGGGGTACCCCGTGCCTCGAGGATGATGCCGTCAGCGTCGTTTACGCACTGGACGAGCGGACTGTCTATCGTCCACGCCAGTTTGTAGAAGGCGCCGTCGCCCGTTCGCTCGATCCGTTCGGCGATCGCGATATCGGAGTCGGCGGTTAGCTCCGCTTCGACAGCGTCGCACGGAGCACCTTCCATCCAGACGTACGGTATCGCCATCGAGCCGTCTCGCTCGATGTGGATGACGTCGACGACGATCGACTCGAAACGCGTGACGAGCCGACGGGTGACGGTATCGGGGGCCGTGTCGGTGTTCGCCGAGGAGAAGGTAACCACGATGGTCATTCGACCGACGGTGCGTTTCCGATGGGAATAAGCGAATCGGCCGTAGTCGATTCGAGGTGATCGGTGTCGAGGGGCGAACCGGGCCGTGCGGACCGATCCGGTACGCCGACGTGGTCCACGCTCGCACCGGTTTACGGACGAGACCGGCTACCAGAACGGGCCGATCTGGATCGCGATCCAGGCCGCGACCCCGGCGTAGATCGGGATCGTGAGGTTGTCGTCCAGGACGAAGTCGCCGCGTTTGACCGTCACGCCGTCGGCGACCGTCGCGCCGAACGCGGCCGCGAGGACGGCGAGGGGGTACTCGTAGAGGAAGGGGGTCGCGATCGCGGCGCAGAGGACGAACATACCGACGAGCGTGCGCCGGTCCTTGACCCGCTGGAGCGAGTCCGCGGAGATGATTCCACTGATCGGGTCGCCGAGTGAGAGCATCAACATCGCGGGCAGGGCGATGTTGGCGGAAAAGACCAGCACGACGACGGCCATGCTGACCATGTACCAGACGTAGCCGGCGACCGTCTCCGCCTCGTACTCGCGCGTGAGTTTGTCGAAGAGCCACCACTCGATCCCGAAGAGCAAGCGGAGGACCTCGAGTCCGACCGCGCCGGCGGCCAGCAGGCCGACCAGCCACTGGAACCGCTGCCAGGTGAGCCCGAGCGAGAGCACTCCTGCGAGGAGGTAGAGTGCGACGAGTCCGGACCCGCTCGCGTGCACCAGCCGGCGCTTCAGTTCGTCCGCCATCGTCCCGACGCTTCGTCGGAGGTCCCTTCAGTCAATCGATCGTGGTCGGGGAGGGGCACAAACGGTCGCGATCGGCGTCCGCTTCGACGGGTCGGGACGCGGAGCGTCTCCCCGTCTCACGCGCTGGCTACAGGTCCTCGAACGAGGCGTCCCCCGCTCGAAGCGCGGCTACGGTGTCCCCCAGTTCCTCGATCGGGAGGCGCTTCTGGGTGGTCGAGTCGCGTTCTCTGACGGTCACCGCGTCGTCCTCCAGGCTCTCGTAGTCGATCGTCACGCAGAACGGCGTGCCGACCTCGTCCTGGCGGCGGTAGCGCCGACCGATGTTGCCCGAGTCGTCGTAGGTGACGGCCAGCCCCGCCTCGCGCAACTCGTCGACGATCTCACGGGCCGTCGCCTCCAGTTCGTCGTCGGACTGTAGCGGGAAGACGCCGACGAACGTGGGGGCGACTTTCGGATCGAGCGCGAGGTACGTCCGCGCCTCGCCGTCGACCTCGTCCTCGCGGTAGGCGTGGTGGCAGACGGTGTAAACGAGGCGATCGACGCCGAAGGAGGGTTCGATCACGTGCGGGATCACGTGTTCGCCGGCCTCGGTCCGCTCTTCGACCGCAAACCCGGTCTTCTCGACCGGGATCTCGTGGCTCTCGCCCTCGATGTCGACCTCGACGGCCTCGCCCTCGAATGCGGTCCGATCTCGCTCGGCGAGCGTCTCGAGTTCGTCCACGATCGCCCCCGCGTCGGCGCCGAACTCGGGCCCGAGGTAGCTCATGTCGGGGTCGACGACGGCGCGCTCGACGGTCTTCGGTTCGTCGTACTGCTGGAAGATCGTGTACCGATCCTCGGAGTACTCGTCGTGCTTCGAGAGGTCGTAGTCGCCGCGGTGGGCGAAACCGGCCAGCTCGATCCAGTTACCGTCGAGCTCGGCCTCGGCGTCCCAGCAGTCGCTGGCGTAGTGTGAACGCTCACCCGCGAGGTGCTGGCGGAACCGGAATCGGTCCATGTCGACGCCGACCGACTCGTACCACTCGCGGGCGATTCCGAGGTAGTAGGCGATCCACGGATCGGCGATCGTTCCGTCGTCGACCGCTTCGCCGATCGTCGTCTCGAGAACGGTGCCGTCGTCGGCCGTTTGCTCGGCCGCCGGATAGAGTCGAACGTCGACGTCCGCGACGTCGTCGATATCCGGTTCCTCGCCCTCGGGATCGACGAAGTACTCCAGTTCGGCCTGGGTGAACTCCCGGGTACGGATGATCGACCGGCGAGGGCTGATCTCGTTGCGGTAGGCCCGGCCGACCTGGGCGACGCCGAAGGGAAGCTGGTTGCGTGCGTACTCTTTGAGGCGGGGGAACTCGACGAAGATGCCCTGTGCGGTCTCCGGGCGGAGGTAGCCCGGCTGGGAGTCGCCGGGACCGATGGTCGTCGCGAACATGAGGTTGAACGGTTCGACCGCCTGGCCTGCCAGGCCCGCCCCGCAGTCCGGACAGATGAGTTCGTACTCGGCGATGACCTCCTCGACCTCTGGGATCGGGAGGCTCTCTGCGTCTTCGTACTCAGTGTCGTCCTCGACGACGTGGTCGGCGCGGTGGCTCTCGCCGCAGTCGGGACACTCGACGAGCATGTCGTCGAAGGTGTCGAGGTGGCCCGACGCCTCGAAGACGGGTTCGGGCATGATCGTCGGCGCGTCGATCTCCATGTTCCCTTCGGCGACGGCGAATCGCTCGCGCCAGGCGTCCTCGACGTTCCCCTTCAGCGCGGCACCCTGCGGACCGAACGTGTAGAAGCCGCCGACGCCACCGTAGGCGCCCGACGCCTGGAAGAAGTACCCCCGTCGCTTTGCGAGTTCCACGAGTTTCTCGCCGGTCCGGTCGTCGGCTGGCGCTCCCGCCGCCTGGTCGGGGTCGCCGTCAGTCGTCATAGAGCGCCCTCAACAGGTCGACGTCCCGGACCACGCCGACGAGCCGCTCGCCCGTCACCAGCGGGATCTGTTCGATGTCGTTCGAGATCATCTCCTGGGCGGCCGTCTCGACACCGCGGCGCTTCGTCACGGTCACGACGTCGTCGGACATGAACTCGCTGACCGGTCCGGTCGGCAGTTCGATGTCGCGGGTCGGGAGCGACCGGCTTCCGACGGCCTTGATTCCCTCCCAGGACCACTCGGCGTCCTGGTCGGGGAAGTTGTCACCGGTCGACTCCTCGCCCTCGACGATGCGGGCGACGTCGAGGATGTCGACCTCGGTGATGACGCCGCACATCGTGCCCTCGTCGTCGAGGACGACCGCGTAGGGAGCGTTCGCGTACGAGAGTTCGGCCTCGGCGACGAGCAGCGGCGTCTGTGCGTAGGTCGTGTTGACGTCGGGGGACGCGTAGTCGCCCACCTCGGCGTCGACGTCGACGTTCCCTCTGGCGATCGCGGCGACGACGTCGGTCACGGTGACGATTCCCTCGAACTCGCCGTCGACGACGGGCACTCGGCGAGCGCCCGCTTCCACCATGAGCTCGGCGACGTCCTCGACGTCGGTGTCGGCCGTCGTCGTCGGGACGTCCTCCATCAGCATCACCAGCTGGTCCTCGTCGGGCCGGTCGATCAGCGACTGGCGGGAGATGAGACCGCGGTACTCGGGACCGTCGTCGGTCTCCGAGATCACCGGCACCGAGGAGAACGACCGCTCCTGGAGGTACTCGAGGACGTCACTGCGCGTCCCCGGAAGCACCGCCGTCACCACCTCGTCACGAGGCGTCATCGCGTCGGCTACCTTCATGTCGACGGGATACGGTCAAAACCCGTATAAAGCCAGTGTTTCCGCGTGCCCGCACCCCGTGCGAACCGACACCACGATTTCGACGGGTTTATACGCTCTTGCGTGAGACTTTCTCTCATGGCGCTGGATCCGCTTCCCGACGTGTCCGCGGACGTCGACACGGTCGTCGCGTCGATAGACCCCGATACCGCAGGAGACGAGTACGTAATCGCGGATATCTCCACAGACGACGCCTGGCTCTCGATGTCGGCGGACGCGGCGCCCGCCCTCTCGGCCTGGCGATAGGGCCCATCGCCGAGGCGTGTGCACGAATTTGTCCGTCGCCGATGTTTCTGCAACCGATGACCACCGGTCGCCGTGAGTACACGTGGGAAGAGCGAGAACTCGAACACCGTACCGGCCGTATGACGCGCTTTCTGGGTCGCTTCGTTCCCGACACTATCGCACGCCGTGTCGTCGACGTGACCGTCTCGACGGAGCGCGAGCGGTACGTTCGCGGTCGCCCGGTCGATATCACGGTGTCGATTCACAACCCGCTCCCCGTCGCCCTCTCGCTGTTGACGCCGACCCAGCGCCGCTGGGGGTGGGCCGTCGACGGCCATCTGGAGGCGACCACGGAACGACGCTATCACCGCGATCGCCCGGCCACGTTCGCGCTTCGTCCCGGCGAGCGGCGTCGCTTCACCGTCGAGTGGAACGGACGGATCCGCCACGTCGGTGATCGCGACGAGTCGATCGCGCCGCCGGCCGGTCCCTGCGAGATCACGGCCTTCCTGGCCACAGGCTCCCCGGAGACGCGACCGAGCGACGCGACGACGATCACGCTCGTCGAGGCCGACGCCTGAGACGGCTGTGTATGCGTCGTAACGCACTGATGACCGTCGTGTGTCGGCCCTGGCGACGAGTTCGACCGACGGGGCGCCGGTTCGCCGTCACTGGTGGAGGTGACAGGCCGAAACGTGGCGCCCGTCGCCGTACTCCGGCTCGACCTCGTAGGCGGGCCGTTCGCGCGCACAGATGCTCGCTTCGGCGAACGAGCCGACGAGCAACGAGGTCGCCTCGTCCCACTTCATACGGTCGTCTGTGTGCTTTCCGTCGCCGTCCGCGGTGTCGCTCGCGACGAGATCGATCGCCTCTTCGACGATGGCGCCCGCCTCGCCGCCGGGGACCCCGCGCTCGAAGAATGTCGCCCGGAGGTCGGCCGCCGGTGCAGTGTCGAACGTGTGGCGCTCGACCGCCCGCGTGAAGCGCCTGACGTCGTCCCACTCCCGGTCGGTCAGGTCGTACGTCTCGGGTGCGATGAGCTTCGGGCAGCGGGTTCGGAACCGACAGCCTGACGGCGGATTGGTCGGACTCGGTACCTCCCCTTCGAGGACGCCCCGCGTCTCGCTTTCGCGCGGGTCCGGAACCGGGATCGACTCCAGCAGCGCCTGCGTGTAGGGGTGTGCGGGATTCTCGAAGAGTTCTTCTTTCTCCGCGAGTTCGACGATGTTCCCGAGGTACATCACCGCGACGCGGTCCGAGATGTGGCGGATGACGGAGAGGTCGTGTGCGATGAAGAGGTAGGTGAGCCCGAACTCGTCCTGGAGTTCCTCCATCGTGTTCAACACCTGCGCCTGGATCGAGACGTCGAGCGCCGAGACGGGTTCGTCACAGACGATGAAGTCCGGATCGACCGACAGCGCCCGCGCGAGGTTGATCCGCTGGCGCTGGCCGCCCGAGAAGGCGTGGGGAAACCGGTTGTAGTGGTGTGGATCGAGACCGACCTTCTCCAGGAGCATCTTCGCCCGGTCCTCGCGCCCCTCGGCGTCCAGCATGCCGTGGGCGTTCATCGGCTCCTCGACGATATCGCCGACGCGCATTCGCGGGTCCAGCGAGGACTGTGGATCCTGGAAGATCATCTGGATGTCCGACCGCATCTCGCGCAGGTCGGAGCCGCTCAGTTCGGCCAGGTTGCGTCCCTTGTAGTAGATGTTCCCATCGGTCGGCGTCAGCAGGCGGAGGATCGTCCGCCCGAGCGTACTCTTCCCGCAGCCGGACTCGCCGACGAGGCCGAGCGTCTCGCCTTCGCGAATGTCGAACGAGACGTCGTCGACGGCCTTGACCGGCTCGCGCTCGACGCGAATCGGTGGGAAGGTACTCGTGTCGACCGTGACGCCGCCGAACATGCCGGACGACGAACTGAAGTACTTCTTCAGGCCGTCGACGCGAACCATGGCCTCCCCGGTGCCGGCGTCCTGGTCCGTCTGGTCTTGGCGAACCGATTCACCGCCTCTCGTCGAGTCGCTACTCATTCGTCCCTCCCCCTGGCGATCTCCGTCGTGCCGCGGTCCGGTTCGCGCTCGCCCCGCGCCAGGTTGTCGATCGGCGGACTCTCGTCGTAGCCGACGTCGAAGACGTCGCGCTTGAAACACGCTGATCGGTGGGCGAACCCGTCGATCCGATCGATCTCCGTCGGTTCGGGGTGGACGCGTCGACAGACCTCTCTCGCGTCGGGACAGCGCGGGTGGAACCGGCAGCCGGACGGCGGATCGATCGCCTCGGGCATGACGCCGCGGATTGGATCTAAGTCCGCGACCGTCCGATCGGGTCGCGGCATCGAGTCGAGCAGGGCCGACGTGTAGGGATGGCCGGTCTCGTGGAACAGCTCGTCGACGGGTGCCTGCTCGACGATTTCGCCGAGGTACATGACGTTGACGCGGTCGCAGATCTCGGCGACGACACCCATGTCGTGGGTGACCCAGATGAAACTCGTGCCGTACTTCGCCTGGAGTTCGTCGACGAGATCTAGGATCTGGCCCTCGACGGTGACGTCGAGCGCGGTCGTCGGCTCGTCGGCGATGATCAGGCTCGGCTGGCAGGCCAGCGCCATCGCGATGAGCACGCGCTGGCGCATCCCGCCGGAGAACTGGTGGGGGTACTCGTCGTAGCGCTCCTCGGCGTCGGGGATGCCGACCTCCCGGAGCATGTCGATCGCCTCTTCGCGGGCCGCCTTCCCCTCCAGGTCGCGATTGAGTTCGATGAACTCGCGAAGCTGCCCCCCGATCGTGAAGACGGGGTTGAGCGACTCCATCGGGTCCTGGAAGATGACGGCGATCTCGTTGCCGCGGATCTCCCGGCGGACGGCCTCGTTCGAGAGCATGTCCGCACGCGGTTCGAGCTCGCCGTCGGCGGTCTCGGAGACCGCGAAGATCGTCTGTCCCTTGTAGGTGATCTCGCCGTCGACGATCTCGCCGGGGTTGTCGATGAGCCTGAGGAGGCTCATCGAGGCGACGCTCTTTCCAGCGCCGCTCTCGCCGACGATGCCCACGATCTCGCCCTCGTAGACCTCGAAGGAGATGCCGTCGACGGCGCGAACGGTACCGCTCTCGGTGAAGAACTGCGTCTTCAGATTCTCGACGCGTAGCAGTGGTTCGGAGCTCATTGTCTGTTGGTGTCAGTCGTCGATTCGCGGGTCGAGGGCGTCCTGGAGCCCGTCGCCGAAGAGGTTGAATCCCATAATCGTGAATACGATCGCGAGTCCCGGCCAGATCGAGAGCCAGATGTTCGAGTGCATGTAGCGGTGCGACTGGGCGAGCATTCGCCCCCAGTCGGGCGTCGGCGGCTGGGCGCCGTAGCCGAGGAACGAGAGTCCGGCCACGATGAGGATGACGACGCCGATCTCGAGCGTCGCGTAGACCAGCACCGGTGCGAAACTGTTCGGGATGATGTGTTTTGCGATGATGTAGCGGTCCGTCACGCCGGCCGCCCGCGCGGCCTCGATGTAGTCCATCTCGCGGACCGATAGAACGCGTGAGCGGATGATCCGGGCGAAGATCGGGATCGTCGTCAGCGAGACGCCGATGATCGCGAACTGGATGTTCCGTTCGCCGCCGCTCGCGAACTCGGTGAAGACGATGATCAGGATCAGCCCCGGGATCGCGTAGAGCGTCTCGACGCTGCGCATCAGGATGTCGTCGACCCGGCCGCCGTAGTATCCCGATACCGCGCCCACGATCGTCCCGCCGACGGTCCCGAGCAGCGTCGCGGCGATCCCGACGCTGACCGACACCTGGCTCCCGTACACCAGTCTCGTGAAGTAGTCGCGCCCTTCCGGGTCCGTCCCGAGCGGGTACTCGACGGAGCCGTCGACGTGGAAGAATGGCGGCTGGTTCGGCTGCGATTCGCCCGGTGCGGGGAGGTGTTCCGGGTGCTCGAAGAACGGGATCGCCTCCGCCATCGTGTAGCTGTCCAGGGCGCCGAAGGTGAGCGTCGACAGGTACGTGTCGACGAAGGCGTAGAGGCCGACGACCAGTACGACACCAATGACGTACAACCCCCACCGCGCCGTCGTGTCGCGTTTGATCCGGCCGAGCGTGTCGCGCCACGTCTTCGCCGCGACTTCGCCGCGTGCGCCGTCACCGCCTTCGACCTGAGATTCGCTGGAGGCCGCCATCGTCACTCACCCTCCCCGTAGGTGACGCGCGGGTCGACGTACGCGTACGCGATGTCCGTGATGATGACGCCGACGACGAAGATGACCGCGAGCACCGTCGCGACGCTCATCACGACCTGGTAGTCTTTCTGCTGGATGGAGTCGATGAGCAGGCGTCCCATCCCGTTGATGTTGAAGACGGTCTCGGTCAACACGGCGCCGCCAAGCGCCGTCGACAGTCCCAGCCCGACCAGCGTAATGACCGGGAGCTGGGCGACCTGGAAGGCGTGCTTGCGAAGGATCGTCCGCTCCGAGACGCCGTAGGCCCGGGCGAGTTTGACGTACTCGCCCTGCAACGAGCCGATCATCTGCGTCCGTTCGACCCGCATGATCGTCGCCATCTGGAGGGTTCCCAGCGCGATCATCGGCAGGAACAGGTGATGGAGAACGTCGACCATGTGCCAAAAGTAGCCGGACAGGCCGGCGTCGCTGGGGGCGTCCCACGGCATGACCAGTCCCGCGGAGGGGAACCAGCCGAGTTGGACGGCGAAGATGATGATGAGCATGATGCCGATCCAGAACGACGGGGTGCTCACGCCGAAGAGCGCCACGACCCGTGAGACGTGGTCGGCCGGCTGGTTCCGCCGCTTCGCCGCGAGTATGCCGAGCGGAATTGCCGTCACGATGGCGAAGAGGAAGGCCGAGAGCACCAGCAACAGCGTCGGACCGACGCGGCTCAACATGACCTCGCTGACCGGCCGGTCGTAGTGGATACTCCGTCCGAGGTCGCCCGTGAGGAACCCGGACAGGTAGTCCCAGTACCTGATGTATATTGGCCGATCCAGTCCGTAGCGCTCCTCTAAGTACGCGAGGTGTGCCTCCGAGACTTCCTGGCCGGCCGTCATTATCCGGATCGGATCGCCCGGCGTCATGTTGATGAACAGAAACAGGATTACGGTGATGCCGAGCAGCACCGGGATCGCCTGTGCGAACCGGAACAGCGTGTAGCGTAGGAGTCCCATTGGTTGGTAGCGTGTCTGTGAGTCGTGTCGTGTGTCGTCGATCGGATCGTCGCTCTCTCGTCTGAATCACGACCGTCGCCCCGATCTGCCCCTCACGAGTCGTCGACCCAGACGTTCCCGTACTCGCGGGCGAGCTGCGGGTTTGTGCTGACGTCGGGGTGGGCGTGGAGGTCCTTGACGTGCGTGCCGGCCGCCATCGTGTTGTGCTGAGTGAACGCCGGGAGTGCCGGCAACTCCTCCAGGATCTCGATGAGGACCGGCTCGTAGAGGTCGTAGCGCTCCTCCTGGTCTGCCGTCTGGCGCGCGGCGAGGATGTTCTCGTGGAACGTATCACTCCCCTCGTAGAAGTGGCCCTGATTCAACCCGGCTGAATCCTCGTGGAAGAGGTTGTAGAGGTAGGTATCCGGATCCGGGCCGCCGGTCCAGCCCAGCAGGTACATCTCGTAGTCGTCCGGGTTACCGGTGACGTACGTATCCACCAGCGTGCCGAAGTCGAGCACCTGCACCTGGGCACCGTAGCCGAGTTCGTCGAGGCGAGTGGCGATGCGCTCGGCGAGATCCGCGCGAATCCCCTCCGGACAGATGATCGTCGGGTTGAAGTCGTCGGGTGCGTGCTCGTTGAGCAGCGACTCGGCGTTGTCGGGATCGTACTCGGGGTAGTACTCGTCGTTCCACTCGTCCATCGGGAAGCCCCACTGTTCGTTGGTGATCGGCGGGACCGGCGTCGTGATGGGCTGAGCGGTGTTCGAGGCGTTCGTCTCGACGAAGTCCTGCATCGAGAACGACTGGCAGACGGCCCGGCGCACCTCGGGCGAACTCGTGTCGGCCTCGTCCGTACAGTTAAACGCCAGGTACATGTACGAGGGACTCTCGCTCATGTGTCGACGGATCCCGTCCTGATCCAGTTCCGGCCACGTGTTGTCGGGGATTCCCGAGATGACGTCCGTATCGTCCGCCTGGATCTGGCTGACGCGGCTCGACGGATCCGCAGCGGCTTCGAACGTGACCCGTTGCAGGTACGGCGTCGGGTCGCCCCAGTAGTCGTCCCGGCGAACGAGCGTAGCCGGTCCGTTGAGTTCGAACGACTCGAACTCGAACGGCCCGCTCCCGATCGTGTTCTCGACCGGATCGTCGTTGTACGCCGTGTCGACGTACTCGGTCACCGCGTCGGGCGCCGCCTCGATGGTATCGGGCGTCGCCTCGTCGTACGCCTCGACGTCGGTCAGGCGGTCTTCCTTGCTGACGACGGTGACGGCCTGGGTCATGATCTGCCACGGACCGAACGGCTCGGCCAGGTCGACTTGCAGAGTGCGGTCGTCGACGACCTCCGTCGACTCGATGACGCTGTAGGTCGGCGCGTTCTCGGTCTGTTCCAGGACGGGAGCGATGAACGAGTGTTCGACGTCCGCCGCGGTCACCGGGTTGCCGTTGCTAAACTCCGCCCCGTCGACGATCTCGTACACGAACCGGGTCCCGTCGTTCTCGACCGCTGGCTCGCCAGTCGCCAGCTTGGGTGTGAGGCCGAGGCCGTCGTCGTACTCGTACAACCCGTCGAACACCTGGGTGAACACCTGGAAACTGTAGGCGTCGTTCGAGACGATCGGATCGAAGTCCTCGGCACGTGCTTGTTCTTGCGTGTAGTGAATCTCGCTGTCCCGGACCGCCTCCTCGTCGTCGGGCTCCTCGCGATCGTACTGGAAGTCTTCCGGGTCGACGAGCCCGTCGCCATCACCGGGACCACTGCCGTTCCCGTCTCCACCGATGCAACCAGCGACCGCAGCACCTGAGACCGCCGCGCCGGTGGCCAGCAGCCGCCGCCGCGACACCGTTGTCGGACGTACCATGCCACACACTCCCAACATCGATGGTCTTATATATGATATTATTACTCAAGGTGTATCGAATCCGTAATTTTAGAAACGGACGGTAAACGCGAGACTTCTCCCGGGTACGCCGGGCGTACTGCGGCGGCCGTCCGGTGGTCTGCACGGTTGCCCGATCACGCACAGTTTCGCACCCTCACCGGCGCAATCGAGCCGTCTCACGTCGGTAATCGGTGGCTACCGCCGCCGAACTCGTCACGACGACCCGGCGCAGCCGATCGGCGTATCGACGCCCCTCCCGCCACCCACCGCTTCGGTGTCTCGTCCGCCCCGGGTGAAGGTATCTGAACGAACGCATCCGGACGAACGGACCCCGATCGACGCACTCGGACGGACTCCGTTCCGTCGGCTGGAGTCCAAGCGGAGACTTTTTCCACCCTGCGCGGGTGACTGTTCCCATGCACTACCGATCGGTCGAGACCGCGGGCGAGTACGTCGCCCGACTCGAGACGGGGGCGGACTGGCGAGCGGAGATCGAAGCACTCGCCGCCGACGTCGACGCGGACGCGGCGTGGTTCACGGCGCTGGGCGCCGTCCAGGACGCCGAACTCTGGTTCTACGACCAGGACGAGAAATCCTACGACCCGATCACGTTCGACGAGGAACTCGAGGTGGCGAGCTGCGTCGGTAACGTCTCCTCTCTCGACGGCGAGCGATTCGCCCACACGCACGCCGTCCTCTCGCGTCCCGACGGCGAGTCGATCGCCGGCCACCTCAACGCCGCGACGGTCTTCGCCGGCGAGGTCTATATGCGCGCGTTCGACACGCCGCTCGAACGCGAACACGACGAGACGACCGACCTCGATCTCTGGCCGCTCTGACATGCGGGCGGAAGACGAACGCTACTTCGAGTCGCTGGAGGCCGAACTCGACGAGGCGCTCGACGTCGCCGAGCGCGCTCGCTCTCGCGGCGGCGATCCGGAACCTGAAGTCGAGATTCCGGTCGCGCGCGACATGGCCGACCGCGTCGAGAACATCCTCGGCATCGACGGCGTGGCCGAGCGCGTCCGCGAACTGGAAGGCGAGATGAGCAGGGAAGAAGCCGCGCTCGAACTCGCGGTCGACTTCGCGGAGGGTCGCGTTGGCGACTACGAGACGAAGGCGGGCAAGGTCGAAGGAGCGGTCCGCACCGCGGTCGCCCTGCTTACCGAGGGTGTCGTCGCGGCACCGATCGAGGGCATCGACCGCGTCGAGTTCCTCGAAAATAGCGACGGCACGGAGTTCGTCAACGTCTACTACGCCGGGCCGATCCGATCTGCTGGCGGGACCGCCCAGGCACTCTCGGTCCTCGTCGCCGACTACACGCGCGCACTGGTTGGCCTCGAAACCTACCAGGCCCGCGACGACGAGATCGAGCGCTACGCCGAGGAGATCTCGCTGTACGACTCCGAGACGGGCCTCCAGTACACGCCGAAGGACGCGGAGACGAAGTTCATCGCGAAGAACCTCCCGATCATGCTGGACGGCGAGGCCACCGGCGACGAGGAGGTCTCGGGCTTTCGCGACCTGGAACGCGTCGACACCAACTCCGCCCGCGGCGGGATGTGTCTCGTCCTCGCGGAAGGGATCGCGCTCAAGGCGCCGAAGATACAGCGATACACGTCCCAGCTGGACGAAGTCGACTGGCCCTGGCTGCAGGACCTGATCGACGGCACCTACTTCGACGACGCGGACGATGGGGCGGTCGAGGCGGACGGTGAGGCGGACGACGCAGACGGTGACGGCGATGAGGGAGGTGACAGCGACGAGGACGACCCGAGTGACGACGAGGCGGCGACGAAATCCGAGGACGACGCTCCGGCCGAAGCGGTCGACTTCGACGGCCCCGAGCGCGTCGAGGAGTCGACGAAGTTCCTGCGGGACCTGATCGCCGGCCGGCCGGTTTTCTCGCACCCCTGTGCGGAAGGCGGGTTTCGCCTGCGATACGGCCGTGCGCGCAATCACGGGTTCGCGACCGCGGGCGTCCACCCGGCCGCGATGCACTTGCTCGACGACTTCCTCGCGACGGGGACCCAGATCAAGACCGAGCGCCCGGGGAAGGCGGCGGGCGTCGTCCCCGTCGACTCGATCGAGGGACCGACGGTCAAGCTGGCCAACGGCGACGTCCGGCAGATCGACGACCCCGAGGTCGCCCTCGAACTTAGAAACGGCGTCGAGAAGATCCTCGATCTGGGCGAGTACCTCGTCAACTACGGCGAGTTCGTCGAGAACAACCACCCACTCGCGCCCGCTTCGTACGTCCCCGAGTGGTGGATACAGGATCTGAAGGCTGCGGGCGCCGACGTACAGGCGCTGCGAGACGACCCGGCGATCGACCTCGAACACCCGACGGTCGAGCGCGCGCTGGAGTGGGCCGAGACCTACGACGCGCCGCTGCACCCCGCCTACACCTACCTCTGGCACGACCTCTCGGTCGAGGCCTTCTGCGACCTGGCGGCCGCCGTCGCCGCGGGTCGGATCGAGGACACCGACGCGGGTCCCGTGCTCGAACTCGACCACACAGACGCCACGCGCGCGGCGCTCGAGACGATCGTGATCGAGCACCGGCAGCGCGAGGACCACATCGAAATCGACGACCCGCGCCCGTTCGTCCGCTCGCTGGGCTGTCGAATCACGAAGACCGGCCGCATCGAGCGCGACTGGGCCGACGACGATCTCTCGGAACATGCACGCACGTGGGGGACGGCCGAACCCGGCGACAACGCTGTCGAGGCCGTCACCGAGGTCGCGCCGTTCGAGATCCGCGAGCGAGCGCCGACGCGCGTCGGCAACCGGATGGGTCGCCCGGAGAAGTCAGAGAGCCGGGACATGAGCCCCGCCGTCCACACGCTCTTTCCCATCGGCGAGGCCGGCGGCGCCCAGCGCGATATGGCGAAGGCCGGGTCGCACGCGGACACCATGTCGGACACGCCCGGCGTCGTCGAGATCCAGGTCGGGCGCACCCGCTGTCCCGAGTGTGACACTGAATCCTACGACCATCGGTGTCCGGAGTGTGATGCCCGCACCGAACCCGACTACCGCTGTCCGTCGTGCGACGAACGCATCCGGCCGGACGAGGCGGGTCGCGTCGAGTGTGACCGCTGTGAGAAAACCGCAACCTGCGTCGAGCCCCGACCGATCGACCTCAACGCGGCCTACCGGGACGCCCTCGAGTCCGTCGGCGAGCGCGAGAACGCCTACGACATCCTGAAAGGCGTCAAGGGCCTCACCTCGACGGACAAACTCCCAGAACCCATCGAGAAGGGCATCCTCCGGGCGAAACACGACGTCTCCTCGTTCAAAGACGGCACCGTCCGCTACGACATGACCGACCTCCCGGTGACATCCGTCCGTGCAAGCGAACTCGACGTCACCGTCGGCCAACTCGAGGCGCTCGGCTACGAGGAAGACATCCACGGCCAGTCGCTCACTCACGAGGACCAGCTGGTCGAGCTCAAGGTCCAGGACCTCGTCCTCTCCGACGGCGCCGCAGAGCACATGCTGCAGACCGCCGACTTCATCGACGACCTCTTAGAACAGTACTACGGGCTAGAGCCCTACTACGAACTCGAGGGTCGCGACGAACTCGTCGGCGAACTCGTCTTCGGGATGGCGCCACATACCAGCGCCGCGACCGTCGGCCGCGTGATCGGCTTTACGAGCGCGGCGGTGGGGTATGCACACCCGTACTTCCACGCGGCAAAAAGACGCAATTGTTTCCACCCTGAGACAAAGCTGTGGATTGGCGATGAAAACGAGAGATGGCGACACAATTCGATCGAATCGATTGTGGAGTCCCGGTTAACGAATCCCCAAGAAGACGACTTTGGCGCCCTCGTTCAACAGGTTGACGGAGTATCAGTTCCGTCGGTCGCCGTTGACGGTACGACATCCACGCGCCCTGTCGAAGCAATTTCGAAACATCCAGCCCCTGATCATTTGATCGAAGTCGAGACGAGAAGCGGGCGGTCGTTGACGGTAACACCCGATCACACGTTCCGTCGGTGGACTCCGTCCGGACTGGAAGCAATAGATGCCCGTTCTCTTTCGACGGGAGACGAACTGCCCACTCCAAAGAAGATTGAGTTTGACGGGGCCGATACCACGATCGACTTGCTCGATGCATTCATCGAGATTGATTCGCTCCCAAGCGAGTCACTGGTCGTTCGCGGACTCGGATCCGACCGGATCAAGGAATTACTCGACCGCGCGACTCCTGCAAAAGCGTATCTCAAGCCCGTTGCCCAGGAACTGAACGTATCCCAATCAACTGTCTATAATTGGGTCAATCGGGACAGCATTCCTGTCGGTCCACTCCTCGATCTCTTCTCTCGGGATGAGATTCTCGAACTCGTCCCTGACGACGCATCTCTCGGTGTTAAACGGGATACGGCAACTATTCAACGCCACTTCGAAGTCGATGAAGCAGTTGCGACTCTGCTTGGGTATTACGCCGCAGAAGGGTTTACACGGAAAGAGGAAGGTTCGTTCTATCAAACAACCATCTGCATACCAGACCGTGCCGCTCGCGACGTGATTATCGGCACGTTCGACGATGCGCTATCGGTTGATGCCTTCGAGGAAAACGAATGGAAAGTGACGGTATCGAGCCGCCTTGTTTCTACCCTCTTTTCGGACGTGCTCGGCGTCGGTTCGGCAGCCGACGAGAAATGCATTCCAGATTGTATCATCGACAGTCCACGTCCACTCCTCCGGGCGTTCCTCTCATCTTACTTTAGTGGCGATGGGAGCACGTCAGGTGACCGGATCGATATTCGAGCACACACGGTGAGCGACGAACTTGCGTCGGACCTCGTAGCTGCCCTCAAGCGATTTGGAATCGCTATGAAGACGTATCAGGAGACTCGCTGTCCATCTACCGGAGTGGTTGCGGAATACTACGAAGACAAGGAAATAGTACCGGAATTTGAATCGACCGTTCTCAAAATCACGTCGCAGAATGCTGAACGCTTTGCAGAGCAGATTGGCTTCCACCTGGATCGGAAACAACGTTCGCTGGAGAACGTTCTCGAGACGACAGAGGTCCGTACCCAGCGGTTGTTCGCCGATGGAGGCGATATATGGCTTGACGAAGTCGTCTCTACCGAAATCGTAGAGAGTGATATTGAGTACACGTATTGTCTCACCGTCGACGAAACGAACACACTCGTCGCAAACGACCTGTTCGTCGGCCAGTGCGACGGGGACGAAGATTGTGTGATGCTCCTGTTAGATGGACTGTTGAACTTTAGCAAAGCCTTCCTCCCGGACAAACGCGGTGGGCGGATGGACGCCCCGCTGGTTATGTCCTCGCGAATCGATCCCTCGGAGATCGACGACGAGGCCCACAACATGGACATCGTCTCGCGCTACCCCCGCGAGTTCTACGAGGCGAGCCTCGAGATGGCCGATCCGGGAGAGGTCGACATCCAAATCGGCGAGGATACGCTCGGGACCGACGGCGAATACACCGGTTTCGAGCACACCCACGACACGACCGACATCGCGATGGGGCCCGACCTCTCGGCGTACAAGACGCTGGGCTCGATGATGGACAAGATGGATGCCCAGCTCGAGATCTCGCGCAAACTCCGGGCCGTCGACGAGACCGACGTCGCCGAACGCGTCATCGAGTATCACTTCCTACCGGACCTGATCGGCAACCTCCGGGCCTTCTCGCGCCAGGAGACGCGCTGTCTCGACTGCGGCGAGAAGTTCCGCCGGATGCCCCTGACCGAGGTCTGCCGGGAGTGCGGCGGCAACGTCAACCTGACCGTCCACGAGGGCTCGGTGAACAAGTACATGGACACCGCCATCAGGGTCGCCGAGGAGTTCGGCTGTCGCGACTACACCAAACAGCGCCTCGAAGTCCTCGAGAAATCCTTGGAGAGTATCTTCGAAAACGACAAGAACAAGCAGTCCGGCATCGAGGACTTCATGTAGAACGAACTTTTCCTCTGCGGGCGCGACGACGTCGCGCCCTCGGGAAAACTTCGATGAAAAGCCTCCTCGCTCCCGTTGGTCGCTCGTCGGCCCGCTCGCTTCGCTCGCGGTTCTCACACATTTCGTTCACAGGCCGGTCCTCTTCACTCGCTGTTCCGCGGTTCCCGCACCTTCGGCGCTCACGGGTCGCTGTTCACGGCTCCCGCAGGTCGCCGTTCACCACTCGAGGCCTCGCTATCGCTCGGCCTCGCTGTCCCTCCTCGTTCGCGCGTCCGATATTCTCACGTCGCTACGCTCGCTCCGTATCTCGTTTCCTCCGAACCGTGCACGCACTAATCCGCGCTGCTCCCGGGTCGTTCCCCCCAGATCACCGTACTGGTCTGTTCGCTGGTATCCGAATCGGGACGCCGGTGTTCGGACCCGGTGAGCGCCCACGCGCCAGAGATAAGTGGTGGTGTGCGAATTTGGCGCACATGAGACGCGAACTCACGGACGGCTACGAGGTCTCGCCGATTCTGAAAGGAGGGTGGCAACTCTCCGAGAGCCACAGCGACGACAAGAGCGCGACGCCGATCGACGACATGTTCGCGTTCGTCGACGCCGGCATCACCACGTTCGACTGCGCCGACATCTACACCGGCGTCGAGGAACTGATCGGCGAGTTCCGCGCGGAGTACCGCCGCCAGCGCGGCGAGGACGCGCCCGTCCAGGTCCACACGAAGTTCGTCCCCGACCGGGGTCGACTCGAGACCGTGGATCGCTCCTACGTCGAACAGATCATCGATCGTTCGCGCGAGCGCCTCGGCGTCGAGGCGCTGGACCTGGTCCAGTTTCACTGGTGGGACTTCTCGGTCGACAACTACGTCGAGACGGCCGAGATCCTCGCCGACCTGCACGACGAGGGGAAGATACGCCACGTCGGCGTGACGAACTTCGACGTCTCGCACCTGCGAGAACTGCTCGACGCCGGCGTCCCCGTCGTCAGCAACCAGGTCCAGTACTCGCTGCTCGACGACCGCCCGGAACGGGACCTGGTCGAGTGCTGCCGGGAGGAAGGCGTTCAGATGCTGTGCTTCGGGACGCTCGCCGGCGGATTCCTCACCGGGCAATACCACGGTGAACCGGACCCGGGCGCGGCCGAGACACTCGAGAACCGGTCGCTGACGAAGTACAAGCTCGTCATCGAGGACGCCGGCGGGTGGGGCCCGTACCAGGACCTGCTCGATACCGTCGAGTCCATCGCCGACAAACACGACGTCTCGATCGCGAACGTGGCCACGCGGTACATCCTCGAACGACCCCAGGTCTGTGCGGCCATCGTCGGAGCCCGAGACACCTCCCACCTGGACGACAACCTCCGAACGCTCGAGTTCTCCCTGGACGAGGCGGATCACCGCCGCATCGAGGACGCCCGGTCGAACCTCGACGAACTGCCCGGCGGGGTGTACGACCTCGAACGGGGGACCGGAAAACACGCCCGGATCATGAAGTACAATCTGAACGAGGAGTGACTGCCAACCGTACCGAGGAGAGACTGCCAACCCGAACGAGGGGTGGCTGCCAACCGTACAGAGGAGAGACTGCCAACCGTACCGAGGAGTGGCTGGCGCCATGCCAGGGCGGATCGACACAGAGCGACCGGCCACGCGTCCGGTCGTCGACCGCGGAGGCGTCGTCACCCGTCGCTGCGGGACGATGGGCGCGGTTCCGGGTCGCGATCGGATGTACTCAGTCGTCGACAGCCGTCTTCGGTGATCGCGAACACGTCCTCGATACGGACTCCGCCCCAGTCGGGCCCGTACACGGCTGGTTCAACCGCGAGGACGTGTCCCCGTTCTACGACGCCGTCACCGTCCGGGGTACACAGCGGTCGCTCGTGAACGTCGAGTCCGACGCCGTGTGCCATGTAGTGCAGGACGCCGGCCTCGGCGTCCGGATCGGTTCGGGGCGTGGCGAACCCTCGCTCCTCGAAGAACGCACAGAGGGTGTCGTTCACGGCGGCGGTGGCGACCCCCGGTCGGAGCACCGACGCGACCTCGTCGAGCGCGTTCCTGACCGTTTCGTGCCTGTCGCGGACGATCGAGGGCGGTTCGCCGACGACGAACGTTCGACAGCCGTCGGCGTGGTAGCCACTGTCTCGGTGTCGGGCCACGACGTCGACGACGATCGGAACGCGGGCACCGAGGGCCCCGTCAGTGCTGCCGTGTGGGTTCGCGGCGTCCGGCCCGCTGGCCACCACCGCGTCGGCGAGCGTGCAGTGCTCGGCCAGGACGGCCTCGCGAATTCGTCGTTCGACGGATCGGCCGGTGAGGGGCTCGCCGCCGAGCGTCAGTCGCCCGTCCGATACGGCTGCCGCGGCCAGCGCCGACGCGACGCGTTCGTGAGCGGCGTCGACCGCGCCGGCGGCCGCCCGTATCGCCTCGCATTCGGCGGGTGACTTCCGCGCCCGCAGGTCGGCGATCGGATCCGACTCGACCACGTCGACCCGAGCGATGCGCTCGATCGTGCGTGCCGTCCCGAGCGGGAACCGATCGGGTACGGCCACGGAACCGACGTCGTGGTGGTCGACGAACCGACGGGCGACGCGATTTCGCGCGTCGGCGTCGCCGTAGCCGTCGTACCCGAAGTCGCTCCCTCGGTAGACGTCGTCCGCGAGTCCGTCCGTTCTCGCGGTTTCGTGATCGACGCCCCAGAAGAGCTGGGCGATCCCGTCCGCAGTCACGAGCGAGAGGAACGGTTCGCCGGCGTCGAAACCGGCGAGATAGTGCTGGGTGGCCGACCGGGTGCTGGCGTCGACGAGGTACCCGTCCGCGTCGAGCGCGGACGCGGCGTCGACGATCCGGTCTCGGCGGTCCGTCATACCAAACGCTTCCGCGGGGACCGCTCCGTGGGTCCTCCCGGTGGCGCGATCACAGCGACTCCCGTTCGGAGGCGGCCGTGTGCTCGAAGGCGGCCGTGTGCCCGGAGGCAGCCGTGTGACTCGGTGGTCATTCGGGTTCGTCCTCCGCCGGCAGGTCCACGATGTCGAGCCGCTGGAGCAAGCCGAGCGCGTCGTTGTCGACCCACAGTTCGTCGATCGACTCGCCGTCGAACCGGGCCATGAGTGTCGCCGTGAACCGCGCCGCCGTGCCGTACTGTTCGACACCGAGGTGCGTTCCGTGCTGTTCGTACGTCCGCACCAACCGGGCGGCGGCCCAGTCGTCGCAGCCGAACCCGTGAACGTCCTCGACGCGCTTATCGAACACGTCACCGGACTCGCGAAGGTTCGCCGCCAGTTCGTCCCTCGTCGCCGTGGCGTCGCCGTCGTGCAGTCGAAACGAGTCGGTACAGAACGCCTCGAGGTCCGGGACGCCGTCCTCGTCGAACATGGCGTACAGAAACGCCCGAAGGTGATCGAAGCGCTCGTCGCCCGTCGAGGACCCCGTCACCGGTCACCCTCCGGCCGGTTCGGGTCGCCCGGCGCGTCGGGATCGACGCGGTGACACGCGACGCGGTGTCCGGGCGTCGGCTCGACCGTCTCCGGTTTCCGCTCCTCACAGGGCGTGTAAAACCGGTCCGCGAGCAGCGACGCCGCCCGTTCCGCCTCTCCGTCTACGACGGCAGTCGCGGCCTCCTGGACGCTCTCCCTGGCCGGCACGGGGAGTCGGTCGAGCGGGACGGACAGCGTCTCGGCGATCAACTCGTCGCGGAGGTCGGCATCGGTTATCCGTTCGGTCGACGCGTCGAGACGGCCCCGGAGCGCGTCCAGGTCGATCTCTTCGACGCGTAACTGCTTGCGGAACTCGAGGCCCGCCCGGAACGCCTCCTGGTCGCCCGGCCAGTCGTCGGGCGGGATGACGGCCGGACAGCGGGGGTGGAAGTGACAGCCGCTCGGTGGATCGAGCGGCGAGGGAACCGTTCCGCGGAGGCGAATGCGGTCGGTCCGCTTCTCCGGTTCGATCCGGGGGACTGACGACAGCAGTGCCCTCGTGTAGGGGTGGGCTGGATCCTCGAAGAGGGCGTCCGTCGGGGCTCGCTCGACGATCTCGCCGAGGTACATGACCGCGACACGGTCGGCCACGTATCGGATGACGGAGAGGTCGTGGGCGATGAAGACGATCGAGATCCCCAGTTCCGACTGGATGTCGTTCAGCAACGACAGGATCTGGGCCTGCACGCTCACGTCCAGGCCGCTGACCGGTTCGTCTGCGATAATCAATTCCGGTTCGAGCGTTAGCGCGCGGGCGATTCCGATCCGCTGTTGCTGGCCCCCGCTGAACTGGTTCGGGTACCGATCCAGGTGGCTCGGGTCGAGTCCGACGCGTTCGATGTGCGATTTCGCGATATCGAGGCGCTCCTCGTCGCTGTCACCGATTCCGTGGACTTCCAGCGGCGCCGTCAGTATCTCCCCGACCGTCTGCCGGGGGTGCAGCGACGACAGGGGGTCCTGGAAGATCATCTGGATCTCCCGTCGGTACGGCTTCATCTTTCGACCCGAGAGCTCCTCGAGGGCGGTCCCCTTGTACCGGATGGTGCCGTCCGTCGGGTTCTGGAGCCGGGCCACGGTCTCCGCGAGCGTGCTCTTTCCGCACCCGCTCTCCCCGACGATGCCGACGGTCTCGCCGGCGTCGACGGTGAGATCGACCCCGTCGACCGCCTTGACGGTCTCCGCGTCGCCGAACAGGCGGTCGAGGAAGTCGTCGTTCTGGACGAAGTGCTTTCGGAGGCCGCTCACTTCGAGCAGCGGCCCGTCGTCGCTCGGTGGATGTGCTGTCTGACTCATTGTGGGTGCTGGTGGTCTTGTTCGACGCCGCGATACAGACAGGCGGCGTCGTGGTCCTCGCCGACGGAGCGAAAGTCCGGCGGCGTCTCGAAACACGCTTCCGTCGCTTCCGGACACCGCGGCGCGAAGTGACACGCGTACGGGATGTCTATGAGGTCCGGGATCGAGCCGGGAATCGCCGTCAGAGATCGCTCGGGATCGTCGAGCCTGGGAATGGTCTCGAGCAGGCTCTGCGTGTAGGGATGCTGTGGGTTGTCGAACAGTTCCTGCGCGTCGGCCCGCTCGACGATCTCGCCAGCGTACATCACGTTGACCTGATCGCACGTCTCTGCGACGAGCGCCAGGTTGTGCGTGATCAACAGGATCGATGTGTCGAACTCCTCCTTGAGCAGACGCAACTCGTCTAAGATCTGGGCCTGGACCGTCACGTCGAGCGCCGTCGTCGGCTCGTCGGCGATGAGCAGGTCGGGTTCACACGACAGTGCCATCGCGATGGCCGCGCGTTGTCGCATTCCGCCGGAGAACTGGTGGGGCAGGTCCGCCGCCCGACTGGAGGGTTCCGGTATCTTCACCGTCTCCAGCATCTCGATGGCGCGACGCCAGGACTCGCTGTCCGTGACGGCGCCGAAGATGCGCCGTTTTACCTCCGCGGACAGACTGACGGACTCGCCGACGTCCTGGTGGAGTCTGACCGCTTCAGCGATCTGCTCGCCGACCGATAGCGTCGGATTGAGGCTGTTCATCGGGTCCTGAAAGATGATGGATATCCGATCGCCTCTGATCGACTGCATTTGCGTTTCCGAGTCGACGGGGAGTGAATCCCCGGCCAGTCGGATGTCCCCGCTCACGATCTCGCCCGGTTCGTCGATGAACCCCATCATGCTCTCGGCGAGCACGCTCTTTCCGCTGCCGCTCTCGCCGACGAGGCCGACGATCTCGCCTTCACCGATCGCCAGGTCCACCCCGTCGACGGCGCGTACGATACCACGGTCCGTGTGAAAGTGCGTCTGCAGGTTCTCGACCTCTACCAGCGTCATCGTTCGATCCCCTCCCCTTCGTGGACGTCGAAGGCGTCGCGCAATCCGTCACCGATGATGTTGAACGCGAGGACGGTGAACATGATGGCGAGTCCGGGCATCATCGCGATCCACCAGGCCTCGACGATGAAGTCCCGGCCGTCGGCGATGAGCAGTCCCCACGTCGGCGTGGTCGGTTTCACGCCGAGTCCGAGGAACGAGAGGCTCGCCTCCCAGAGGATGGCCAGCGGGAGCAGAACCGTCGCCTGGACGACGATCGGGCCGATCGACATGGGGAGGATCTCGCGGCTCATGATCCGTCGATCGGGCATCCCGATCGAGCGGGCGGCCTTGATGTACTCCTCTTCGCGAATCCAGAGCACCTCGCCGCGGACCAGCCTGGCGAAGTCGTCGACGTACGCGATGCCGATGGCGATGATGACGTTCCACACGCCGATCCCGCCCGAGAACGCGATGATCGCGATGGCCAGGACGATCTCGGGGAACGCCCACTGGAAGTCGATGTATCGCATCAACAGGGAGTCGATCCACCCGCCGTAAAAGCCCGCGAGCAGGCCGATCGTCGTTCCCACGACGAACGCGAACGAGACGGTCGCGAGTGCGACCAACAGGGACACTCGCGTCCCGAAGATGATGCGCGAGAGGATGTCGTGGCCGTACGAATCAGTTCCGAGCGGGTGCCACGTACGCTCTACGGTCCCGTCGTAGTCGTAGTCCATCTCGGAGTAGGTGTTCGGCTCCTGGAAGAGGCCGAACGTGGCGTCCGGGTCGTGTGGAGCGATCTCCGGGGCGAAGATCGCGACGACGATCACGCCGAGGATGAACCCTGCGCTCAGGGTGCGAAGCCAGTCCGTCCGGACGCCGGCGACGAACCGGCGCCAGAGCGGTCGGTGTGTCTCGACGTACTCTCGTTCTCGATACTCGGGTGGGATCTCGACGCCCGACGCGGCGTACTCGGCTGCGTCACCGCCGTCGTCGGTCATCGGTTCCCTCCGTCGTAGCCGATTCGCGGATCGATGATCGTGTACAGGATATCGACGAGCAAGTTGATCATGATGAGACCGAACGCGATGAGCAGGATGGCGCCTTGCGTCACCGGATAGTCGCGGGTGGTGAGCGAGTCGACCATCACTCGCCCCATCCCGCGGATGCCGAAGACGATCTCGACGGTGACACTCCCGCCGACGATGACCGCGAGCTGGACGCCGGCGACGGTCACGACCGGGATGAGCGCATTCTGGAGCGCGTGCTTGAAGAGACGGACCCGTTTGTCGATCCCCTTGGCCCGTGCCGACTTCATGTACGGCTCGTTGAGCACGTCCAGCAGCGACGAACGCATCATTCGCATGATGATCGCCGCGTACGGGAGGCCGACCGCCGTGGCCGGCAGGATGATACTCTGGAACCAGCGGATCGGCCCCTCCGAGATCGGCGTGTATCCGAAGACCGGGAGCAGGTCGAACCACACCCCGAAGACGACCATCAGGACGATGCCGATGAAAAACGCCGGCGCGGAGAGTCCGAGGAACGCGACGAGCGTTCCGATCGTATCCGGCAGTTCGCCGCGTCGCGTGGCGCTGACGATGCCTGCGGGTATCGCCACGGCCAGCCCGATACCGATGGCGAGAATTCCGATCGAGACGGTCTTGGGCGCCGCGGTCAGCAGCACGTCGGCCACCGCTTGCCCCGTGCTGAGGCTCGACCCCAGGTCGAGCTGTACGAGGTTCACCAGCCAGTCGACGTACTGTTCGTGGATCGGATCGGTCAACCCGAGCTGTTCTCGCAGGTTTTCGACGTTCTCCTGGCTCGCATCGCGACCGAGGATCGCGTAGGCGGGGCCGCCGGGAACCGCTCGCAATCCGAAAAAGAGCGTCGTCGCGACGAGCCACATGATGAAAACGGCGTGGATGAGACGTTTGAGTACGTATTTCTTCATTGTGATGGAGGAACGATCGAGTCGTTAGCCGTCCAGCCAGACGTCGCGGAACCGCATGACGAACCCGTAGTGAGTGTACCCGTTGACGTCGTCACGGTGGGCCGATAGCACCTGCTCGTGTTCACACAGGGCGTACGGTGCGTCTTCGATGACGTTGTCTTCGAGTTCCCAGAGTGTCTGCTTTCGCTCTTCGCGGTCTAGCTGGGTCCGCTGTTCGACGGCGAGGTCGGCGACACCTTCGTATCCCCAGAAGTTGTTCGTCGTCTCGAGCGGTCCGAACACGCCGTGGGTCAACTCGTCCGGATCCGGCGCGACGCTGTTCCCGAAGGGGATGCACTCGAACTGCCCCTGGCTGAGGCGCTCGAAGATCGTCGCCTGGTCGAAGCTCTCGACTTCGAACTCCCAGCCGAGGTCGCCGATGGCGTTGTTCAGAATCCCTCGCAGGACGCGCCCTTTTCGAGCGTTCGGGGGTCCGATCATGATCGTAATCGGATCGCTCGGGGGTTCGATGTCCGACAACAGCTCGCGTCCCCCCTCGAGGTCGTAGCGCTGCGTGGGCGGCTTCTGATCGGCCGACTCCCCGTACTCGTCGCGGTACACCCATTCGTGGGCCGGACTGTAGATGCCCGTATCCGGAACCGCAAGCCCCCGGAAGGCACTCTCGACGTACCGGTCGCGGTCGATGACCTTGGCGATTCCTACGCGGACGTCCCGGGAGTCGAACGGTTCGGTTCTGGTGTTAAACGCGAGACCGCCGAAGTTCACGCCGAGGACGTCCTCGACCGTGACTTCCGGACTGTTCTCGAGGCTGGGCGCCTGCGAGGAGGGGACCCAGTTGACGAAGCTCACGTCGCCGCTCGTGATCGCGTTCGTCCGCGTCGTCGCCTCGGCGAGCGGTTCGAGCTCGATCGTGTCGAGGTACGGGAGTGCCTCGCCGTCGTCGTCCGTCTTGTGGTACCCGTCGTGCGCTTCGAGTACGAGTGTCGATCCGAGCTCGTGTTCGGCGACGCGGAACGGCCCCGTTCCGACCGGCGTGATCTTGAACTGATCCTCGCCCTGCTCCTCGATGGCCGATTGACTGACGATCGCCCCCGCGTTTCCGAGGTCGGGCGTCAGGAAGACGAGAATCGGAGCGAACGCCTCGCTGAAGTTGAGTTCGAGTTCGTACTCGCCGTTGGTCGTGATGCCGCCGTCATCTACGGGACGGAGCGACGAGAACTTGCTCGTGTGCGGTGTCTCGTTGTCGATGACGCGTTCGAAGGAGTACTTCACGTCCTCGGCGGTGAAGTCGTCACCGTTGTGGAAGGTCGCGTCTTCGACGAGCGTGAACGTGATCGTCTGCCCGCCGTCCGTCACTTCCCAGTCCGTTGCGAGGTCGCCCTGGACGGTGTAGTCGGATTTGATCTCGACCAGTCCGCTGAAGATGTTCCCCAGAAGCTGGGTTCGGTACGTCGACGTCGAGTAGTGCGGATCGATCTGGTCGAATTGCCCGACGTTCCATCCGGCTGAGAGGGTTCCGCCCTGTTGCGGGCTTCCGCCCGACCCTCCGTCATCGGGGTCATCTCCGCCGGTACAGCCCGCCAGCCCGGTGAGTCCGGCGACACCGAGAAGTTTCATCGTCGTGCGTCGGTCGATCACCGGACCGCTCAGTTCGTCAGTCGTGATCTCGGGATCTCCGTCGAGAATATCGCTGTCATTTCCCATGGTTTTCTCTCCCACAGTCTGCTCATCCGGTATATTTGGAGGGTTAAAATCCTTCCGCCGCTGACCGTTCTACGCCGCAATATTTGTTATTCCGAGGGACTTTATTTCACACTCTTTATACAATGTCGCATACTATCATAAAATCGAGGTCACTTGTGCCCGTCGACGGTCGGGGGCAGCGTTCAACAGCGAGATACCGTCGTTCGACACGATCGATGTCCGCTGATGTGCTACTCTGGCACGTGACGACGAATCACGTTCAGATGGAACTTTACTTGGGGGCCCTCGATGGACAGCAGCATGGCTGTAACTGTCTTTCAGTGTGGAACGTTGATCGACGGATTGGCCGACGACCCCGTCGAAGACGCCCTCGTCGTCGTCGAGGACGGAACGATTCGGGCGGTCGGACCCAGATCTGCGGTCGAAACCCCCGACGGCGCGGATCGAGTCGATCTCTCCGACCGGGTCGTCACGCCCGGATTCGTCGACGCGCACATCCATCTCGAAGGAACCCGTTCGTTCCAGCCGATGGAACGGATCGGGACGAACAGGGCCTACAAGACGGCCCTGGCGAGTGCCGATCTGCGTCGACTTCTCGAGGCGGGCTTTACGAGCGTCAGGGACCTCGGTAGCGGCTCTGCTGTTGGGCTTCGAGATGCGGTCGACGCCGGCGAGATTCCCGGCCCCCGCATCTACGCGGCGGGGCGGGCGTTCTCCCAGACGGCCGGTCACGTCGACACCCACCAGCTCCCCCACGAGTGGGTCGAACACGAGCGCATGCTCGGCGTGCTGGCAGACGGGGTTCCGGAGTGTCGAAAGAAGGTCCGCCAGGAACTCAGGGACGGAATCGACGTCGTCAAGATCATGACGACCGGCGGCATGGCCTCGCAGAAGGACTCACCCGACCACGTCCACTACACAGACGCCGAAATCGAGGTCTTCACCGAGGAGGCCCACCGACTCGGCGTCCCCGTCGCCACCCACGCTCAGGGCGCGGCCGGCATCAACGCCGCCATCCGGAACGGGGTCGACACGATCGAACACGCGATCGGCTTCGACGAACACGGCGAGGGCGTCGACCTCGCGAGGGAACACGGCTCCGTCCTCGTCCCCACGCTCAGCGCGATCTACCGTCTCGCCTACGAGGGTGAGGATCACGATCTGCCGGACTACCACGTCCAGAAAGGGAAAGACTACGTCGACAAACACGCCGACGCCGTGATCCGTGCCTACGAGGCGGACGTCCCCGTCGCCCTCGGAACCGACTGTAACGGTTCACACCTGCACCCACACGGTGACAACGCGATCGAGTTCGAACTGCTCGTCGAGCAGGCCGGTATGAGCCGGATGGACGCGCTCAAAGCGGGGACGAGCGTCGCGGCGGCCGCCATCGAGGACGACTCGATCGGCGCCGTCGAACCCGGCCGACGGGCCGACCTCGTCGCCCTCGAGGAGAACCCCCTCGACGACATCAGCGCCACCAGGAACGCTGTCGCCGCCGTGTACAAGGGCGGCGACCGCGTCGATACGGTGGTGTAACGCACCGAACGCCGTCGACCAGGGCATCGAACGCCATCGACCAGGGCATCGAACGCCACCGACCAGGGCATCGAACGCCACCGACCAGGGCATCGAACGCCACCGACCAGGGCATCGAACGCCACCGACCAGGGCATCGAACGCCACCGACCAGGGCATCGAACGTCACCGACCTCTTTCAACCGCTGTCGCCCTCGTTGTGGGAGTCGAAACGCCCCGACGGCATCGGCCGCGCCGACCGTTCGACCACCGGACCGTTCCGACTCTAGCCCGTGCGTTAAAGTACCACACCGACCCATCGAGAGGTGGACGATCCATGACAGACACATCCGACGACGCGTTCACGCTGTACGATCTGCGGGTCGAGTGCGTCGAGATAACCGGCGATCCGGTCGCCAGCTACGAGGTGGGAGATTACTTCGAGGTACACGGCGAAGAACTCGTCTTCCCGGAGGGACAGACCTTCTCGATGTACGCCCTGTCGTCGCTGTTACCCTTGCTCCCGGCCAAGCAACGCGAATCGGCCGACAACGACTGGATGTCGACGGACGCGAGGGTCGCCGGCCCCGATCCGAACGTCGGCGGCATCTTCGAGATCACCCGCATTGGAACGCGGGAATTCCACCACGGGGACGTCTCGGGCGAGGACGTGTAGGTCCGACAGGACACCGGCGGAGCGGGTGAAACGTGACGGAGTAGGTACTAGACACGACGGAGGGAGTCGATATCGAGACCCGTCGATCGACGACCGATGCGTCGATCGCTGCAACATCCCTTCTCCTTGCCCACTCCGGGTGGAGGTTTACCCGGCCGTTCGACGTTCCATCGGCCATGGAAGACGCAGGTGACGTCACGACGGCTGATCCCGACCCGGTCGAGGACGCGTCGAAGATCGCCCTCGGGCAGTCGATCTACGACGAACGCGGGGTCTCTCTGGGCACCGTTCGCGGCGTGGACGACGACGGCTTCTACGTGACGACGCGGGAGGGAATCGACTCGCTGTCGGTCGAGCACGTCCGCTCCGGGCAGGCGTTCGGTGAGGCCGAACTCATGTGGCGCTGTACGAATTGCGGCGAGATGGGCGAACTCAGCGACGGCCTTCCGGGAATCTGTCCCAACTGTGGCACCGAGAAGGAAGACCTGATGTACTGGACCGAGGACTGAGTCGATTCGAGGGCTACGTCGTCCACGGACCGAATCCCTCCGGCAGGGCCGGATCGGGGCGACGCGACCGAATCTTCTATTGATCGGGGGCGGTAGGCTCCGGTATGGACATCGTCGTGTTCGGAGCGGGCAGTCTCGGCAGTCTCGTCGGGGGACTGCTCGCGCGCGAGCACGACGTGACGCTCGTCGGGCGAAATCCACACGTCGAGCGGATCGAGGGGGACGGCCTCACGATCGACGGGCAGCTCGACGTCCGCGTCACCCCGACCGCCACGACCGACGGCACTGATCTCACCGCTGACCTCGCCGTCGTGGCTGTCAAGGCGTTCGACACGGACGCCGCCGCCCGAACGCTCGCGACCGGATCGTTCGACGCCGCACTCTCGTTGCAGAACGGGATGGGAAACGAGGCGACGCTCGCGTCCCACATAGACTGTCCCGTCCTCGCCGGCACGATAACGTACGGTGCCATGCTCGTAGCGCCCGGTCGCGTCGAGTGTACGGGGATCGGCCACCTCGTGGTGGGGCCACGCGACGGGGGCACCGACCCGCTCGCCGATCACACGGGCGCGGCGTTCGACGCTGCCGGGATCGAGACGACCGTCGCGACGGACATGCCCCGTCGCCTGTGGCGTAAACTCGCCGTCAACGCCGCGATCAATCCGATCACCGCACTCGCACGGGTCGAGAACGGGGCGATTCTCGACTCGCCGGCGGCCGACATCGCCGCTTCGGCGGCCCGCGAGACGGCGCGCGTCGCTCGTGCGGACGGCGTCGAACTGGCCGATCACGATGCAGTGGCGGCGCTCGAATCCGTCGCGTCGGCCACGGCCGACAACCGCTCGTCGATGCTTCAGGACGTCGAAAACGACTCTCGAACCGAAGTCGACGCCATCTCGGGCTACGTGGTAGACCGTGCGGAAGAGGTGGACGTGAAAACGCCGACGAACCGGACGCTGGCAGGCGCGATCAGAGCCTGGGAATCCGGTCGCGGACTCCGGTAACGACGCCACGGGTGTACTTGCTCGCGAATCCGTCGGGTACCATCATCGACGAACGCCGCGTTCTCCGTTCACCTCTCCGGTCGAACCCGCCCGTCAGTGACCAATTCGGCCCCCGTGGTCTGTACTGCCAGCCGAATTTCGGTTGTGGGCAGAATTCGACTCCAGTCTCACCCGTCGTTCGCTTCGCCACATATTTTGGTATAGTGGAATACGCTTCAATATATAAGTGGATTGCGCGTCTGGCCGGTATCGGTCCGCTCCCTGCGGATTGTTCGAGGACCTCAACGGCAGTGTCAACGATCCAGACCAGGTACGGTGGGTGGTACGGCCGATACTGGGCGAAACGACATCACCAGACTCCGACGCGGACGAGGGTCTCGTAAGCGAACACGGGCGGATCGCGAACGGGACCGACCGATATCGGTTATCGGACGAACTGTCTCGTACTCGTGCCGGCACCGTCGTGATCGGAGTGCTCGGCTGATCGGTCGACTGGCGTCTAGTTCGCCCGGGTGTGCGGGATCCGGCCCGACTCGATCCTGGGGTCCCAGGGTTGGAAGATCGACGGTCGCAGTACCGGTTGGGGGCATCCGTGGATCGGTGGTAACGTGGGTCGGTAGTAGTGTTTCACACGCGCGCGCGAACCGTTCGTGTTACCAACGTTCTACATACCAACGCTCCACAGCCCTCTCGTGATCTTGAAAAGGGTCCTTCCGTTCTTGCGGATGCCGGGGTTCGTCGAGAGGGCGGCCGGTGAAACCGACCGCCAATGCCGTGGGACGAAGCCGCCACGTGAGCGCCGCGAAGGCGAGCTCCTGCGTGCATCGCAGAAACTCCCTGCACAACGTGGGCCCCTCCTATCTCTCCGGGTCTCCTGTGCCGGCTCCCCTCGCTTCTCTGATCAGCGCTCGTATCGCCGCACGCTTTGCTGCGTCGTCCCTGCCGGTCTCGAAGACGTCGAGAGTGCGTGCGCGAGAATTTCGTCACCCGAAGGTGTGAATACACTCTATGCGACGATACGGAATTCGGCGCGGGGGTTTCTTTCGACTACAAGGCTGGTTGTCGTTCGACTCGCCGGCTGGTGAACGCCCTCGTCGATACGCAACTCGTTCGAGAATATCGTCCTCGCACGCACGAGTGCGCCGCTCTCGGCTGATTTCGATCGTGGCAAAACGCCGCCGTACCGATCCGAACCCTAGAACGGTGCCTGCGGGCCTTCGTCGTCGTCCTCGTCGTCGACGGTTTCGCCGGGGAACGACGGGCTCATCCCGCCGCCTCCCATGCCACCGTCGTCCATGCCGGTGTGGGCGTTGACCTGCGTGATCTCCGGTATCTCCTTGACCATCCGGCTCTTGATCGCCTGGATCGTCATCGGCGAGATGCCACAGCCGCTGCAGGCGCCGCCGAGCGCGATCGAGACCTCGCCCGTCTCGCGATCGATGTCCTGTATCGCGGCACTGCCGCCGTGCATCTGAATCTGCGGGAAGTTACGTCGCAGGAAGTTGGCGACGCGCTCTTCCAGGTCGTCTCCCTCCTGGGTCTCCGTGCTCATAGAATTTGCTTGGGCGCGAACCTCCTTAGGCCTTCCGTCGCTCCCGTTCGGGTGGTGTCGGACAGTCGGGTGTCGGTTCGAGCTCTTGGCAGTCAGCAGGGGCAGGTTGGACGTGTGTTCCGATAGGCCAGTCGTCCGATCAGGCGAATCCGAACACGCGTCGGAGTTCCGACTCGATCTCTTCGACGTGTACCTCGAGGACGTCCTCGAACTTCTCTTGGGGGACGACGACGCCCTGAAGCCGATCGTACGGATCATCCGGTAATTCGATGCGGAACTCCCCGTCACCCTCGTAGAACGGTTCGCTCTCGTTCAACACCTGCTGGTCGATCGCGTGGACCAGCTGCGAATCGTACCGGTCGTTCATCCGATTGAACGCGTTCTTGTACGCCTGCTGGAGTTCGGGGAAGTAGTTCGCGTACTTGTCCTCGAATTTCTCCGGATCGAAGTCGGCCATGTCCGTCTCGACGTACCAGTCGGCTAAAAGTCGGACGATCGGACGGGCCCAATCATCCCCCTCGCTGTCGGACGAGTACTACGACTTGTTTACCCATCGAGTTGCGTGCGCAAGCCCAACCCACATTCAGACTGCTGGCATCGGTCGACCCATGTCACTGGAGTGGGACGGGTTTCCCGGTGAACTCCTCCCGCCGGGGTGGTCCGTCGGACCCGTATCGCCGGGGCGTGTGGTGATCCGGTGTGACGATGGCGATTTTTCGTTGGAACTGGTCAGTGTCACCACCGATGATCCGGACGCTCGACTAGGCGTCCATCGGTGCTGGGAGCTGCGACTCCGGTACGATGTTGGCGAGTGTGCCGTGACCGACCCGCTTCTACGTGCCGCGACGCGCGCGGAGTTACAGGCGAAACTTCGGTCGCACCTCGAATCCCTGCACCGGCAACTTCCCGACGTCGCCGACCCGATCGGCGTCTGTCGCCTGTTTCGCGCCGAATTCGACGAGGTGTGAGCGCCTGGACGCCCCGCTGGATCGTACCCACTCACATTCTATATCGCGATATACGATTTACTATAAGTGTCGAGTGAAGAGATTCCGATGGTCGCGACCGTCCACTGTTCGTCGGGTACGTCCACGATGGTGTCGGTCCAACGGATGCGGCTCCGGGACCTGTCACGCCCTCGTAATGGCGGTCTGAAGTGCCGGAGTGCCTGCTCCTTCGCTGGCAGGCGTAGCCGATCGGCGACTATCGGATTGTTCGTCCGATGGCTGGGTATGCTCTGCCCGGTAGCTCGATTTCCGGCCTCAGGGCGCTCGATGCGTTCTCTTCCCGCTCGGTCGGTGTTGCTCCTCGCGACCCGGTCGAACGTCGGACGATCGGCACATCGTCGACTACACACGATGGGTTGTGGCCGTCCGGTTGATCGGGCTCCGCTCACTCGGGTGACGTAGGGCCTTGGATTCGCCGGGGTACGCCGACGTTGGTCGGCTTTCGGTCGGACTTGGACGATCTACAGATGTCGGCTCGGTTGCGCTACGCTCGATAGTCGCTGTACCCGTGGACGGGGTCTCCGCGAGCCGGTCCGTAGTGCTGACCACTCACTCAAATATTATATCGTATACTGCTATATTGAATTTCGAACGTCCCGCGCTCCGGTCGGAATCGTCACATCGACGGCCGGCACCGGAACGGTGGTCGCGCCGTGCTGTGGGGACGATCGGAACCGTCACGATCCCGTTCGAACGCCTCCTGCGCACACTGGCGACCCTGCCGCTTCGCTTTCGGCCGTTGCCTGGGGTGCCGTTGTCGTCTACGACCGACAGGAGATGCGTCGGCGATGACACGTCTGTACGAAAGCACCTCGTCGGACCGGGATGCGGACGCTCACTCCGTTTTGGTGTCGCCCAGAACCGGTCCGCGAACTGCGGGTACGCCAGTCGGACATCGACGACACCACTTGCCATCACCGCATCGATCGCTCGCTCACCCCGGCTGGGCCGGTCGTAAGCGAGGGTCAGGGCTTCGACCGAGACCCTCGCCGTGAAGAAGCGTACTCGGTCGGCAGTCGCGACGATTTCGGGTCCGCAGGCGACCGGTGCGAGTACATCGATTGCAGTGGGGTGGGGTCGTTACACACGCGCGAGTCCAGGTTGTTCTGTACCGAAATGCAGGTCTGACGGTACCCGTCGGGCGACTCTCTTCCTCGCTCTATCTTCTCGACGACGGTGAGGGGTTGCCGTACACCCTCGTGCGTGGGGCGCTCGAGTCGGGGTCGCCCGGACTCTTTGCCATCCGCGTTCGACCGGCCCCGTTGCCGACGCGACGGTTCGACGTCCGTTCGACACCCGGCGACGGCGTACTGCCCGTCCAGCCCGGGTTCGTCAGGGTCGGTTCGTTACTGGCGCTCGTCCGTATCTGGAGGGATCCGTAGCCGACGACGAACGTTTTTCGTCATCATCGAGAAGACGACGGTTCGAACGTCCGACTCTGACGGACCCTCGCGAGACGCGTTCGGCGAGCCGCGGTGACCGGCGTAGCGTCGGATGATCCGACATTTCGTATCGTGGTATGAGATTCATCGGGGGCGAGCAGACGGGACGATGCTTCGACGAGACGACTTCGTCCGATCGTCGTGGACCGACTCACCCGCGGCGTCCGAGTTGCTCGCCGACGAGCACGTCGGCACGTTGTAAAAAGTCGGGTTCGCGACCCGCGGGAACGGTCGCGCCGGCGGCGACGTCGTGTCCACCGCCGTCGCCGTCGACGTGGCGTGCGGCCTCGCCGAGGACGGCGGAGAGGTCCAGTCCCTGGCGGACGAGCGTGTGGGTGCCGCGACCGGAAACCTTCACTGCGTCGGGTTCGTCGGCCTTCTCGGCGAAGGCGAGGATGGGTCGATCGCGAGCGACGCCGTCGTTGCCGAGGGCCATCCCGGCGACGATGCCGACGATCGTCTCTCGGATCCGGTCGCCGGCGTGAAACCACTGGACGTGGTCCTCTCTGGTGACGCCTTCGGTCGTCACGAGATCGATCCCGTCGGAGAGGTTGCGCCGGTGCGACCGGAGGAGTTCGCGAGCGCGTTCGAGCGCGTCGCCGCGATCGCCCAGACAGACCGCGAGGCCGACGTCGGCGCGCTCGTACCGGGCCGTGGCGTTCAACAGGGTCGAGAACTCGCTCGCGGCCCGGAGTTCGGTCCCGGGCGATTCGGCGGTGAGCTGGTAACTCGTCCCGACGAGACCGTCGATCTTGTCGGCGGGGACGCCGCGGGAGATGGCGTGCTTGACGAGTGCACTGGCGACCGTTTGCTGCTCGTCGGGGGAGAGGTCGCCCCAGCACCGCCACTCGCCCCCGTCGCGCAGGTCGAGATCGAGGCCGTCGAGAAAACGCATGGCGCCACCCTGGTCGTTCGAGATACCGGGAATGCGGACGTCGGTGGCGTACTCGAGTAACTTCGGCAAGGGTCGCGTCTGCGTGCCGTAGAGGGCGAGGTCGGTGCCGGCCTCCAGGACGCCGGCGTCGACCCCCTCGGCCACGATCTGGGCGTTCGCGCCGTGGAGTTCGCCGCCCGACGCTTGCATGTCGCCGACGGCGCCGACGACGGCGAGAGCGGCCAGGTCGCGATTGTCCGGCTGGACGGTCGTGGCCACGGTCTCGCCGTCGGCCCTCGCTTCGGTGGCCGTCGCGAGATCGGTCTCTTCTGCCATCGCTCTCGCGACGAGGTACGCGGCACCGGCTCCCGACAGTTCGCTCGCACCGTCGAGCCCTTCGAGGAGCGGATTGCAGTGAAACTCGGTGTCGGCGTCGGCGGGCTGGTGGTGATCCGCGATCACGGGGGTGAAGCCGGCCTCGTCGGCGTAGTCGGTGATGACGTCCAGTTGGCCGCTACCGAAGTCGGTGAACCAGACCGTCTCGTAGTCGGTCCGCGCAACGTGTGCGATCGCGTCCTCGTCGAGTTGCTTCTCGAAGACGACTTCGAACGGGAGTCCGGCGCGTTCCAGTGCGCTCGCCGCGACCGCCGCGCTCGTGAGGCCGTCGGCGTCGATGTGCGAGGCGAGCAGGACGCGGTCGGCCGTCTGCAGTCGTCTCGCGCACGCGACCGCGCGATCTTCGAGGGCTGCCACCGGTCCTGCCATCGGGTGAGTATCGGGCGGCTTCGGTCATAAACCCGTGGACCACCGCCTTCGTCGGACGCGTCGATGCCGACCCGTCGCCGGACAGTGTCCTGAGTTAGCACACGATGGACCGTTCACGACCGTTCGGTGTGCAAAACGCATCTGAACGATCGGTGCCTTTTATTCGACACAGTTGCACCGAAGAGATGCAATGCCCCGTACAGAATCCACTGACGACGCGTCGACGGACGCGACGTCCACGACCGATAGTCCTCCGACCGAAACCGGCAACGACGATCCACCGACCGGGTCCGACGCTTCACCGACCGGGTCCGACGCCTCACCGACCGACTCCGACGAGCCGGTTGGGCGTGGTCCGCTCACACCCGAATCGTGGCGAAAACCCCTGCACGACGAGCGAGCACTCCGCAAGGTAACCAGCGCCGTCCTGGGCGGTCTGGCGATCGTCGTCGTGTTGTTCCTGTTGAGCTTGCTTCCCGGTCTGAACGCGACCGGGGAGGCGTTCGCGGCGGTGGCGAGCGGCGTCCTCGCCGTCTCGTTCGCGGCCGTGTTGGGGTACGTCGCCCTGGTTATCCCGTGGTACGTCCGCAGCGCGTTCGACGGCCCTCGCGAGGTTCGGGAGCCGGGCGTCACCGCGGCCGTCTGGGCGTTCGTGCTGGCGGCCGTCCTGACCGTCCACCGCGGGTTCGTCCCGCTTGCCGCCCTCGTCGACGGCCCGATGTGGCTCTACGATGGCGTCTTCCTCCTCGTGGCGCTCGTCCCGGTGGCGCTGATCGGTCGGGCACTGTGGAAGATGGTCGATCCCGCCGCATCGTACCTGACTGGTCACCTCACCGACGAGCGCTGATAGCACGGGCGCTCGGTCGCCCGGATCCGTTCCGCACTTGATTCGAAAATCGCGGCAATCGTTCGTTTTTCGCGTCTCGTTACGCCCGGTCGCCGAGGCGCGCAACCGTCTCGCGCGCGAGCGCCTCGAACGTGGCCTCACTCGCGACGACGTCGACGTCGATCCCGCGGTCGCGAGCGGTCTCGGCGGTCGGTTCGCCGATGACGCCCACGACGATCTCGTCGAGCGCGTCGCGAGCGGCCGCTCCCACGCCGCGTTCGTCGGCCGCCGCGAGGAAGTGCTCGACCGTGAGCGAGGAGGTGAAACACGCCGCGTCGAGGTCCCCGTCGGCAGCCAGGTCGGCTGACTCGCCGCTCCCGTCGGGTCGGACGAGCCGATACAGGATCGTCTCGTGAACGTCGGCGCCCGCAGCCGCGAGCCCGTCGGTGAGCACCTGACTCCCGTGATCGCTCCGAGCGACCTCGATCGACGCCCCGTCGAGAGCGGGTTCGGCGACGAGCGCCTCGACGAGGCCGCTCGACGTGTACTCGTCCGGGACGACGTCGACCGAGTAGCCCGCCGCTTCGAGCGCGTCGGCGGTCGCCGGACCGATGGCGCAGATGGTGGCGTCGCCGGGCACCCAGTCGGCCTCCGCGGCGAGTTCGACGCCGGTCTTGCTCGTCAGGACGACGTAGTCCGCGCCCGATCGGGGCGCGTCACCGGTCGGTTCGACGGCGAGCATCGGGTCGGTGACGGGTTCGGCGCCGAGGTCGCCGAGGATGTCGGACGCGCGGTCGAGTCGCTCGTCGTCGGGCCTGAAGACGGCGACGCGCGGGCGGTCGCCCGCCGTCCGACGGACCGATGCCGCGCCGTCGGTCATCTATTTCCCCTCCGGCTGGTCTTCGGGCCCCGGTTCGCCGTCGTCTTCGAGTTCCCGCCTGGCGTCCGCGATCAGGTCGGCGGCGCCGCGGTCTGCGAGCTCCTGGGCGAACTCGTGGGCAGCGGTCGCGTGCGTCTCGATCGGGAGGTCGCGCGTCGCGGTCACGGACGTCTCGCCGTCGCGATCGTAGACGGCAACCGCGGTGTGGACGTACTCGCCCTGCACGACGGCGTGGATGCCCAGGGGTGCGATGCAGCCCCCGCCGAGGGTGGCGAGGATCGTCCGTTCGACGGTCACTTCGACCCGGCTACGCGGGTGGTCGATGGCCGACTGGATCTCGCGGGCGGTCTCGCCGTCGGTCGCCGTCACGCAGAGGGCGCCCTGGCCGGGGGAGGGGACGAAGGTCGTCGTCGGCAAGGGGTGGAAGTCGACGGCGTGGGCGAGCCCGCTGCGTTCGAGCCCGGCACGGGCGAGGACGATGGCGTCGTACGCCGTCTCGACGTCGCGGCCCAGCGCCGCCTTCTCGAGTTCCGTGCGGTCGTCGAACCACTCCTCGACGGTCCGGTCGTACTCGGGTTCGAAGTCCTCCTCGCCGGCGTGGCCCTTCCGCTCCTTGTCCGCCTCGGTTCGGGCCTCGTGCTCGGCCTGGAGGCTCGGGGCGAGCAGTTTCTCGATGCGCGTGTCGACGTTCCCGCGGAGGGGTTCGACCGTGAGATCGGGCCGCCGGTCGAGCAGGAGGGCGCGCCGCCGGAGGCTGGAGGTGCCGACGGTGGCTCCGTCCGGCAGCCCGTCGAGCGTCTGCCCGTCCGGGGTGACGAGGACGTCTTCGGCGGGACCGCGCTCGGGGACGGCCGCGGTGACGAGCTCGTCCGGTTGCTCGGTGGGGACGTCCTTCAGCGAGTGGATGGCCGCGTCGCAGTCGCCGTCCAGGACGCGCTCGTCGAGTTCGCGGACGAACGCGCCGGTCTTTCCCAGCCGGTGGATCAACTCGTCGGCGAGTTGGTCGCCGGTGGTCTCGACCGTGACGAGGTCGACGTCGTAGCGCCGTTCTTCGAGTCGCTCGCCGACCATCGCGGCCTGGCGCCTCGCGAGGAGCGAGCCGCGCGTCGCCAGCCGAAGTGTCCCCCGTGTCTTCATGGGCCCCTCTCCGGGCCGAGGGTACGAAAACCGCACGCTATGGAGTTCCTCGACTCGCGGTCCGTGCGCCTCGCCGTCACGCGGCGTCGACGTCGTCTCGAGCCGCGTCTATCGCGGACTCGAGCGCCGCAAAACAGTCTTCGACCGCCGTCGGGTGTACGGTGACGGGTTTCGCCTCGTCCCGCACGTGGATCCGGACGCGATCACGGTGCCGGTACGATCGGTGGGCGCTCCAGAGGCCAGCGAGGACGAAGAACGCGCCCAGGGCCGGGTTTCGCGTCAGTCCGTACAGGCCGAACGCGACGAGTGCGGCGCTGAGGAGCCCGAGGAACCAGTCGAAGCCCTCGTGGGACACTTCCTCGATCCGATCGTACCCGATGCTGAGCCGGTCGTCGGGGCGCAGGACGAGCAGTCGATCGTCGGTGACGGCGACTTCGTCGCCGAGCCGGAGGTCGCCGCGGTAGCGCAACCGCTCGTCCGCCGTGAGTGCGAGGCCCGACCTGTTCGGCATCGTCGCACCCTCGGATCTGGCGGGTAAAGAATGCGCACGGTTCGAATCGGTACGCAGATCGCAGTGCGATCGGCGAGACGGATCAGTCGGCCGTCTCGGCCACGCCGGTGTCGTCGCTCGAACGGAGGCGGTCGAACACCGTCCGGAATTCGGACTCGTCCTCGGCCAGCCGTGTCCACTCGGTTAGCCCTCGTTCCTCGCGGGTTCCCTCGATGGTGTTGTCGAGGATGAAGGCGATCAGGCCGCCGACGGCCATCGTCGTCGAGCCGACGACGTATATCGTATCGGAGACGACCTGCTGGGCGAAGATCGGACCGACGATCGCGGCGCTCTCGGCGCTCTCCTGGAAGGCGCTGGCGTTTTCGAACCCGCCGAAGTAGTTCGGCAGCGCGAGGCCCAGGAAGAGCGCGATTCCGACGATGAAGACGTTCCGCGTGGCGTCCAAGTCCACGAACCGCAGGTTCGATAGCCCGACCGCAGCGATCTGGCCGAACATGGCGATGTACAGTGCACCGACGATCGGACTCGGAATCGTCGTGATCAGTGCGCCGAACGGACCAAAGAACCCGACGACCAGCATCACGACCGCGCCGATCTGGACGACGTAGCGCGAGGCGACGCCGGTGATGCCGATCGCGCCGATGTTCTCGCCGTAGGAGGTCGACCCGTTGCCGGTGCCCATGATGCCGGCGAAGATGTTGCTGAGCCCCTCCAGCCCGATGCCGTGGTTGATCCGCTTCTGGCTCGGCGCGCCGACGCCGGCGATCCGGGCGACGGCGTAGTAGTCCCCGATACTCTCCAAGATCGAGGCGAAGATCCCGGCGAGCATCCCGATCGCGAACGCGGCGGTGAACTCGGGCAGACCCCACTGGAACGGGACGATCGGCTGGACGAGCGTCGCGTCGGCGATCTGCGAGAAGTCGATGTAACCGAGACTACTCCCGTCTGCGCCTGAAACGTGCGTCGCCTCCGTGAAGACGCCGAGGACCGTCAGCACGCCCGCGACGACCCAGGCACCGGCGACTCCGAGCAAGACGGGGAACAGCTTCGCGTACCGGCTGTACGTGTCCAGATACTGCGAAAAGAGGACGATGAGGAAGAGCGTGAACCCGAGCAGCCACCAGTTCTGGTCGGGTCGCGTGACGTCGGGTGCCCCCACGAGCGAGAGCCCGATCAAGACGATCACCGGCGAGAGGACGACCGGCGAGAGGTACTTCGTCAACCGTCCGAGCAACCCCGAGTACCCGAGGAACACCTGCACGAGTGCGGCCGCGATGACTGCCCCTTGCAACTGCAGGATCGTCGCCTCCCAGGGGCCGCTGTACGTCAGGATGATCGCGGTCGCCGGGGCCAGGAGCGCGAACGTCCCGCCCTGGACGATCGGGTACCGATTTCCGACGGTCGTCTGCGCGAGCGTCGAGATCCCGGAGACGACGAAGAAGGTGCCGACGAGTCGGGCCGTCGCCCAGTCCGGCATCCCCATCAGGTTGGCCAGAATGAGCGGCACGGCCACTGACGCACCCACCATCGTCAGGTAGTGTTGCAACCCGAGGAAGATCGACTCGCCGAGCGGCGGCTTGTCCTCGATGCCGTACTCGACGAACGACGCTTCCTCGCGCGTGACGCTGCCCCCGTCCGTCTTCGCGACGCCCTCCGTAGTGTTGTCTCCTGTCATGTTTCTCGCCCCGTATACGGCGTGTTCACGCCATCGAACCGCCAGTCATCCCGGTCACGGTCGATGACGTCTCGCCTGCGCGTACAGGTCTGCGCACAACCTGCGATGGAATGCGGATAAACCTTCCGAGACTCGGTGTGCGTGGGGGCACACCCGCTCTCGCCGGACGCCGGGTGGCTCGCGTCGCTTCGCTGTGACTCAGTCGTCACCGGCGCACAAACCGGGCCCTCGCCTGCCGGTGAGCCGCGCTGTCGTGATCGGAGGATCCGTCGTCGTTGCGCGTCGGCTCAGGCCTCCCCTTCGGCGGCTCTTCGATCGCCCATCGCGGGCAGATTTGGGTCTCGGTGTGGCGCACGCCCGAAGGCCGCACCGTGGAGGTCCTGTTCGTCCAGCTGTGCCTGGAGGATACGGTCGAGCCGGTTGATGGCGGTGGTGTCCAGCCCGTGGACGTCCATCAGGTCGCGAAATCGGGGGTCCTCGGTGATCGACTCGAAGCGATCGTACAGCGCCTCCAGCTCGTCCGGCGACCGCTCACCGACCCACTCGCGGTCGTGGAGGCCGAGCTGGCGACGCCGCTCGTGGTCGACCACGTACTGGACGACGACCAGCGAGACCGTGGGGATCGCACGCCGGCTCCCGAACGCCGTCAGGTCGAGCTCGGCTACGATCCCGAGGACACGGTCGCGCTCCCAGTGTGAGAGCGAACACGCGTTACACAGTGCGTGGGCGATCCGAACCTTCTCGAGCCGGTGCATCCGCGCGCTGTGGCCCGCCATCGCGGGGTGGCGCTCCTCGTGCAGCCGCCTGACGGTCTCGCCCACCTCGTCGGCGGGGCGGTCCGGCCGGCCGATGAGCGTCGCGCTCGGCGTGGTCACGTCCCACCGCCGCGTTCGTTCGTCCTTGACGGCCTCGAGCCGCGAGAGCGATCCGTCGCCCGGGCGCGCGCTCACCGGCCGTGCGCCTCCGCTCCACCCGTCCCCCCGTCGGAGTGATACGCTACGCTCGTCTCGCTCCGTTCCCGGATCGCCCGACTCGTCGAACGGGGGATCCGCTCCTGGTGGAGGCCCGTCGGTCATCCCTTCGGCGTAGGCGACCGGGCCTCAAGAAAGTCGGGTTGTCGTCGAGGTGGCGGGTAGCGTCGAGGCGGAGGGTAGCGACAGTCGCGCGACGTGCGTCAAAACGTGGAGCGAGTGCGAGACGACTGCTGCGTGCGAGACGACTGCACCGATATCGCCACGAGCACGCTGGAAAGAGCAGACGGAATCGGCGAACACGAGCGCCACCGGCCGGGCTACCCGTGGAAGATGCCCGCGAAAACCCTCTACTACGAACCGTTGTCGCGAGAACGACTTAAAGGAACCCCCCTCACCACTAGTGTCTCTCTCATTCTTTCACCACTCTCTCACCAGTCTCTCATCATCATTATCATCAGTAGCGTCTACGCGCGAACCGGTTCACCACCTACTCGGAGACGCTCGCGGTCCCGTCGGCGGCGGTGCGTCGTGGCGAGCGGGACGATGTGGCCGCCGTGACCCCACCCGATGCCTCTCACTGGTGCAGGAACGGAGTCCACGTCGATACCAGACGCTCGGGAGTCGAACGCACGGAGAACCTCTACTACGAACCGTTGTCGCGAGAAGCACTTAAAGGCCCGCCGAGACCGTGCAGCGTCGAACGCCGGTCCGATCGGGAAACGGAATCGAGCGTGGTCGCGGCTCGCCGGGCGCGGTCACGGCCGTCGCAGAGCCAGTCCGCGTGCCGTCACCGAGTAGGGGGGCGCGCGGTGTCACCGTTCGATCCGGCGAGAACCGTCGCCCGGAGAACGGATGTCCTCGACCAGAGCACACGGTTCGGCCGGCGTGATCCACCGGATCCCCATCGGTGAAACGATCGTTTCACCTACGAATAGTACTTCATTGCAGGGGGACGTATGCGAAGGTATGCGATCGCTCTCACGTCGCGAGCTCCTCGGGGGAACGACGGCACTCGTCGCGGTGAGCGCCGGGTGTCTGAACGATGGCGGTGCCATCGGCGACGGAGGCGACGCCGACTCACCGGCCGCCGGCGGCTCGGACGGCGGTGGGGCGAGCGCGGACTCGCTGTCGTCGATCGACGCATCGGAGGGGATCGAATTTGCCGGGTTCGTCCAGTACAGCCACCCGCAGCCGCCCGACGACGCGGACGCGTCCCTGTTCACCGACGCGGACGACGCCCGCTCCTGGATCGAATCGTCGCCGATCCAGCCGGAGAGTCCGGCCGGGACGACCCTGACCGAGACCGACTACGAGACCGAACGCGCGCTCGTGATCGAGGCGTTCTCCCCGGACGGCTGTCACGAGCTCGCCGTCGACGACGTCTCGTTAGACGACGGTACCATCTCCGTCTCGGCCCACGTGATGAAACCCGACGACGCTGGTGACGTGTGCACGCAGGCCATCACGGCCGTCGGCTGCGTCGTCCGGGTGACGACGACCGGCGACCCGCCGAACGACGCATCCATCTCGGTTCGTCTCTCGGACGGGTCGTCTGTCGGGATGGGGATGGCGACCGACAGTGCGTCCGAAGTCGACGAGGGGTCACAGCGGAACGCCTCGGACGAGGAGTGACGCAGTCGGTCCCCGTCCGGCCGCTCGAAACCGCTTCCTCCTACCGAACCGTTGTCACCGTGTCGGCGGCCGCCCGAGATAGAGACACCGCGCGCTCGACGACCGGCCCACTGGCCGGTTCACAGCGCTTCTTTGTACGCTTCGAGCGTTCGCTCGACGTCGTCTTCGGTGTGGGCGGCGCTGACGAACTGGCACTCGAACTGGTTCTGTGAGAGGAAGACGTTCTCTTCGAGCATCGACTCCCAGAAGATGCGTCGCCACCGGTCGGTTTCGGCGCGTTTTACGTCGGCGGCGCACGTCGGTTCCGCACCGTTTCGGGTGAAGATGACCTTGAACATGCTCGCCGTCCCGGCGACGGTGTACTCGGGTGCCTGATCGGCGACGATGTCGGCGAGGCCGCTTCGCAGTCGCTCGCCGAGGTCGTCGACGTGGTCGTAGACGTCGTGTTCGGCGGCGTACTTGAGTGTCTCCAGGCCGGCGGCCATCGTGACCGGGTGCCCGGAGAACGTCCCGGCCTGGAAGACGTCGCCGGCGGGTGCGAGGTCCTCCATGATCTCTGCGCGCCCGCCGACGGCGCCGACGGGGAAGCCGCCGCCGACGATCTTGCCGAAGGTGGTGAGGTCGGGCGTGATATCGAATCTCCCCTGCGCGCAGCCCAGTCCGCCGACGCGGAAGCCGGTGATGACCTCGTCGAAGATGAGGAGGGCGCCGTGTTCCTCGGTGAGCTCGCGGAGGAACTCGTGGTAGCCCTCGCGCGGGTGGACGATGCCGTAGTTACCGAGGATGGGCTCGGTGAGGACTGCGGCGATGTCCTCGCCGTGCGTCTCGAAGACGTCCCGCATCGCCGCTTCGTCGTTGAACGGAACCGGCAGGGTGTGCTCGGCGAACGACTGCGGGATGCCCGCCGAGGAGGGCCGTGGGTGGTCGGCGTCGCCCTCGACGAGCGTCGACTCCTGGGCGCCGTGGTAGCCGCCCTGCATGACGACGATCTTGTTCCGGCCGGTGTGACCGCGGGCGAGGCGGACGGCCGAGACGGTCGCCTCCGTTCCGGAGTTGACGAAGCGAATCTGCTCGACGCTCGGGACGTGGCGCGTGACGAACTCCGCGAGGTCGACCTCGACCGCCGTCGGCGCGCCGTACATCGGCCCCTCACTCGCCTTCCGCTGGATCGCCGCGCGCACCTCCTCGGGCATGTCGTGGCCCAGCAGTAGCGGTCCGAGGCCCATCACCCAGTCGACGTAGCGGTTGTCGTCGGCGTCGATGACGTGCCCGCCGTCGCCCTTGCGGACGAAGAACGGGTACGGTTCCACCGCCGCGCGGACGGCGGAGTTGACGCCGCCCGGCATGACGGAGAGCGCCCGATCGTACAGCGTGCGCGAGCGATCGTGCTTCATACGCGCGGCTAGTTTCTCGGGCGGCAAAGGTGTATCGAGGTTCGACCGTCGGCGGTCGATCGTCCGCCGCTCGGTCGGTCTCAAGCGTCGAGTCGTCAAGAGTTCGGTCGTTCTCAGGCGTCGAGTCGTCAACTCACCGCGTCGGTGTTCGACACGAACGATCGGTCCTGACCGTGGTGAGAACTATCAACACGATGGTAATTGGTAAGGCATCGCGTGACGAAGGGCGGCCATGAGTCGGCGAAACGCGCTGGCGTTTCTCGTGCTGGCGCTCGTCTGGGGCAGTTCGTTCCCGGCCGCCAGGATCGGCCTGGAGACGGCGCCACCGGTTCTGTTCGCCGCGCTTCGCTTCGACGGGATCGCCCTCGTCGTCCTCGCGGTCGCCGTCCTCGGCGGCGGCCGTGTCCGGCCCCGCCGGACGGACCTGGCGAGCATCGCCGCTGGCGGCGTCCTGGTGATCGGCGTCCACAACCTCTTGTGGTTCCTCGGCCAGCAGTACGTCACGAGTGCCGTCGGCGCCGTCGTCCTCGCCACCGTCCCGATCCTGGCGGCCGGCCTCTCGCGCTTCGTCCTCCCGGACGAGCGCCTCTCCGTCCTCGGCGGCGTCGGCCTCGCGCTCGGCTTTCTGGGGGCGGCTATCGTGGCCCGCCCCACCGATGCGACGCTGTCCGGATCCCGCGCGCTCGGGGTCGCTATCCTGCTCGCATCGGCGCTGGCCATGGCGCTGGGGACCGTCTTCACCCAGTCGACGCGGAGCGACCTGCCCGTCACCGCCCTCCAGGGGTGGATGATGGTCGCCGGCGCCGCGGTGATGCACGCCGCCAGCCTCGGCCTCGGCGAGTCTCAGACCGTCGCGTGGACGCCTCGGGTCGCGATCGCGTTCGCCTTCCTCGTCCTCGTCGCCGGCGTCGTCGGCTACCTGCTCTTCTTCTACCTGCTCGACGCGGTCGGCTCGGTCGAGCTCACGCTCGTGAACTACGTCAGCCCCGTCGTCGCCGCGTTGACCGGCTGGCTCGTTCTGAACGAGGGGATCGAACCGACGACGGTCGTCGGCTTCGTCGTCGTTCTCGCCGGTTTCGCCCTCGTCAAACGCCAGGCGCTTCGCTCGCTCGCTGCGCGCTACGGGGTGGACGACGCCGCCGACCCCGTACGTACCCCGGACGACTGAGACGTGCCGTTCGCGTCGGTCGGCGGGGCTGGAAGCGTGGTGCGGAGAGTGAGAGGAGTACCGTCGCCGTCCGCTCAGAGGCGCTCGGCGACGTCCTCCGCGAAGTAGGTAAGAATCAGATCCGCCCCGGCGCGTTTGATCGACAGGAGCGACTCGTACGCCGTTTCTTCGAGATCGAGCCAGCCGTTCTCCGCGGCCGCGTGGAGCATGGCGTACTCGCCGGAGACGTTGTACGCCGCGACGGGATGGTCGAATTTGCGGCGGACGTCGGCGATCACGTCGAGGTACGGGAGCGCGGGTTTGACCATGAGCACGTCTGCGCCCTGTTCGACGTCGAGGGCGACCTCCCGACGGGCTTCGCGGGCGTTCCCGGGATCCATCTGATAGTGTCGTCGGTCGCCGAAGGACGGTGCGCCGTCGGCGGCGTCGCGGAACGGACCGTAGAAGGCACTCCGGTACTTCGCCGCGTAGGACATGATCGGCACCGATTCGAAGCCCTCGCGGTCGAGCCCCTCGCGAATCGCACCGACCATGCCGTCCATCGACGCGCTGGGTGCGACGACGTGCGCGCCGGCCTCGGCGTGCGAGACGGCGATCTGCGCGAGCGACTCGATGGCCGCGTCGTTGTCGACGGTGAGCGTCTGTCCGTGGCGGGCGCCCGGCACCTCGTGCCCGGTCGCCGCTTCGTCGCCCGCCGCGGTGTTTCCACCGGCGGCCGTGGTGCTGGATCCGTCGCCTTCCACCCCGTCTTCGAGGGGTCCACAGTGGCCGTGATCGGTGTACTCGCAGAGACAGACGTCCGTGAAGACGGTCGCGTCGGTCTCGGCGGTGATGCGGCGGACGGCGTCCTGAACGACGCCGTCCTCGGCCCAGGCGCGGGTCCCGACGCCGTCCTTCGAGCGCGGGATGCCGAACACGATGACGGCCTGGACGCCGGTCGCGAGCACCTCCTCGACGCGGGTGACACTCTCGTCGACGGGGACGCGATCGTGACCCGGCATCGACTCGATAGGGACGCGCTCGTCCGTCGTCGCGTCGACGAAGATGGGGGCGATCAGGTCCGACGCCGAGAGCGTCGTCTCGCCGACGAGCTCCCGGACGGGGTCGCTCCGGAGCCGGCGAGGGCGTTGCGTGAGGTTCATACCCGAATCGAGGGCCAGACGGCCCAAATATCCCTCGCTCTCTGCGGCGGTCACCGGCCAGCACTCGGTCGCTGGGTGGCCGTCTGGCGGGTGACGGTGACTCCCTTCATCCAACGAGCACGGCTGCAAGCCCCATCCCGGCCAGTGAGCAAACCAGGTTGCCGACGGCGTTCGCCGTCGCCGCCCGTCGTTCGCCACGCTCCCACAGCCCGACGGTTTCGACGGAGAACGTCGAGAACGTGGTGAACGCGCCACAGAGCCCGACGCCGAGGAGTTGCGTCGCGGCCGCGTCGACCCCGCCGAACGCCAGGAGGCCCAGCGCGAAACTCCCGAGGACGTTGACGGCCAGTGTCGGCCACGGGAACTCGTCGCCGGGGATCTCGGTATAGATCCAGTGACGCAGGAGCGCGCCGACCGCCGCACCGGTCCCCACGAGGTGGGCGGGCGCGGGCTCGTACCCGAGGAGACCCTCGATCACGCGTCGTCACCCCGATACCCGCTCACGCCGACGCACCTCCCGCCGGCGCGTCCTCGCGGCCGTTCCTGACGACGCCCGCGAACCATCTACCGACGAGCACCGCTGCAAAGCCGAGCACGTAGGTCACTCCGACGTAGCCGATCGCGACCCTCGGATCAGCGAGCGCCAGTCCGTTTCCCGCCGATCCACCCGCCGTCGCCGTCTCCAGGACGAACGCGCTGTAGGTCGACAGCGACGAGAGGAAGCCGGTGGTAAAGAGCAGCCTCGACTTCCGGTCGACTAGACCCGTATACCGCGCCTCGTAGACGAGAAACCCGAGCAGCAGGCTCGCGAGGACGTTCACCGCGAGCGTTCCGCCGAGCGAGCCGACGGCGTCTCCCGCGACGAACCGGAGGTTCGCCCCTGCGAAGGCGCCGACGGCGACGATTGCGGCCGTCTCGAGCCGGCCGAGGACGGATGCTGACGACACGGTCGCCCGTACGTTCGCAGATGGACGACATGAGACTACTGGTCCCGAGAGCGTCGTTCGGCTGGTCGCGTGACCGGGGGAGGGGGACCCAGGGGCGGACGCGTGACCGGGAGAGGACGACCCGGCTGTGGACGCGTGACTGAGGTGGATTCGTGACCGATGTGGACGAGAACGTGGTAACCGAACCCGAGGTGGACGAGAACGAGAGTTCGAGTGCGTTTGCGAGTGAACGAGCCGAAACGAGAGCGAGTCGGCGGTTCGTCAGTATCGCCCGCCGACGCGGGTGAGCACCCAGCGGCAGGACGCCGAGATCCCCGGTTCGGCGTCGCCACGTTCGTCGGCGGCGGGGATCACGGTCCCACACTCCTGGCAGGACAACGACCCCCCGGCGTCGGACTCGACGTACACCGTGCGCTCGTGATCGCATCCTTCGCCGTCGAGCGGTCCCGTGGCCGTCCGTCCTCGATCGGGCTCCTCGCGGACGTCGGTCGTGTACACGATTACCACACTGTTCGACGGTACCATACATCAGTCTTTCGCCGAAGCGGGGCCGTTCGCGCCGCCGACCGAGAAACCAGTCTTTTTGCCTCGCGGCGCCGCAGTCGGCGTATGGGAATCGGCGACGTGACCCGGGTGACGGTCGGGGACTGCACGGACCTCCACTACGTCGACACGGGAATGTACGACACGGCCGAGTACGGTTCGGTCTACCTCGTCGACGACGAGCGGCCGGCGATCGTCGACTCGGGGATCGGGACGAACTACGAGCGCATCCTCGACGCGCTGACGGCGGTGGGGATCGATCACGACGACCTCGCGGCGATCGTGCTGACGCACGTCCACCTCGATCACGCCGGCGGGGCGGGTTTCCTCGCCGAGGCGTGTCCGAACGCGACGGTGTACGCGCCGCACAATGGCGCGCGCCACGTGATCGATCCGTCGCGACTCGTCGCGGGGACGGAGGCCGCCGTCGGCGACCAGTGGCGCTACTACGTCGAACCGAAGCCGGTGTCCGAAGACCGACTGGAGCCCTACGAGGACGGCGACGTGATCGACCTCGGGACGCACGAGTTGCGCGCCCACGCCGCGCCGGGCCACGCCCCGCACCACTTCGTCTTCGAGGACCCAGCGAACGACGTCGTCTTCACTGCCGACGGCGCCGGCATCTGGGTACCCGCCATCGGCGAGGTCCGACCGACCTCGCCGCCGCCGCAGTTCGATCTGGACCAGTGCCTCGACGACGTGGAGACGATTCGGGCGCTCGATCCCTCGACACTCTGTTTCGCCCACTTCGGTCCGCGGGAAACCGGCGACGCCGTAGACGCCTACGCGGACACGCTCTCAGACTGGGTCGAGTCGGTCCGAGAGAAACGAGCGGAACTGGGCGACGACGAGGCCGTGATCGAGCACTTCGCGGACGCGACCGATCTCGACCGCGTCTGGGGCACGGAGAAAGCCCGCGGCGAGGTCTCGATGAACGTCCGCGGCGTCCTCGGGTACCTGGACCGGTGAGCGCGGTCGGGCAGTAGTTTCGGACCGCGTCAGATTTTCCCTCAGCCCGATCGCCCGAAGGCGGCGAATAAACGTCGATAAATGGGGAACCGGATCCTCAGGCTTTATCATGCGTGAGACACTCTCACGGGAGTATGGACCTCCTGGCGACGGAACGCGAGTACGAGGACGAGGTGACCCGGGAGACGACCCTCGGGCGGTTGTTCGAGGACGCCGCAGAGCGCTACCCGGATCGACCCGCCCAGCTCTACAAGGGCGGGATCTACGACCGGACGATGACGGGGGAGATCCTCCCCCGTCCCGATCCCGGTGAGTGGGAGACGATCACCTACGGGGAAATGCGCGACGTCGTTCGTAAACTCGCCGCCGGCTTTCGCGACCTGGGCATCGACGTCGGCGATCGGGTCGGTATCTTCGCCAACACGCGCATGGAGTGGGCCCAGACCGACTTCGCGCTGCTGTCGACTGGCGCGGTTGTCTCGACCGTCTACGCCGGTTCGTCGTCGTCGAAGGTATCCTACCTCCTCGGCGACGCCGAGGCGGACGCCGTCGTCGTCGAGAACGAGGACATGCTCGAACGCGTCCTCGAAGTCGAGGACGAACTCGATCTCTCCGTCGTCGTCACGATGGACGTCGTCGACGCGACCCACACGCGTGACGATATCTACACCCTGGCGGAGGTCTACGACCGCGGCCAGGAGGTCTTCGACCCCGACGCCTACCGCGAGTGGCTCGACGAACCCGACGTGGACGACCTGGCGAGCCTGATCTACACCAGCGGGACGACGGGCAAGCCGAAGGGCGTCCAGCTCACCCACCGCAACTTCCGGTCGAACGTCACCCAGATCCGCAAGCGCGTGGCGCGCAAACCGGACACCCCGGCCGACGTCCCGTCGATCGACGAGGAGACGCGCGTCGTCTCGTACCTCCCGCTCGCGCACGTCTTCGAGCGAACCTCCGGTCACTTCCTGATGTTCGGGAGCGGCGCCAGCGTCGCCTACGCGGAGTCACCCGACACGCTCCAGGCGGACTTCGCCGCCGTCGGACCGACGAGCGCGACGAGCGTCCCGCGGGTCTACGAGAAGATCTACGACGCGATCCGCGAGCAAGCGAGCGAGTCGGCGGTCAAAGAGCGCATCTTCGAGTGGGCGGTCGACGTCGGCGTCCAGTACCAGGAGACCGACTCGCCGGGCCCGATACTCGACGTCAAACGCAAACTTGCGGACAAACTCGTCTTCTCGACCGTTCGCGAGGCCCTGGGCGGAAACATCGAGATGCTCATCAGCGGCGGTGGCAGCCTCTCGGCCGAACTCTGTGCACTCTACCACGCGATGGGCCTGCCGATTTACGAAGGCTACGGTCTCACGGAGACGGCGCCCGTCGTCTCGGTCAACCCGCCGGGCTTCCCGAAGGTGGGGACGATCGGCCCGCCGGTCGTCGACATCCAGACGGCCGTCGACGAGAGCGTCGTCGACGACGAGGCGTTCGCCGACGACCCCGGCGAGGTCGGCGAACTCGTCGTCCGCGGCCCGAACGTCAGCGACGGCTACTGGCACAAACCCGGCGCGACCGAGCGCGCGTTCGTCGACGAGGCGCCAGGCGAGATCCAGGGCGAACTCGACGACCCGGAGCGTGCGGGCCGGTGGTTCCGCACCGGCGACATCGTCCACCGGCGCCCCGACGGCTACATCGAGTTCCGCGAGCGCGCGAAGGAGATCCTCGTCCTCTCGACGGGCAAGAACGTCGCACCCGGGCCCATCGAGGACCGCTTCGCCGCGAGTTCCGTCGTCGAACAGTGCATGGTCGTCGGCGACGGCCGCAAGTTCGTCTCCGCGCTGGTCGTTCCCAACATGGAACACGTCCGCGAGTGGGCCGTCGAGGAGGGCATCGACCTGCCCGACGATCCGGAGGCCGCGTGCACCCACGACCGCGTTCGCGACTACGTCCAGGACGAGGTCGACCGCGTCAACGAGCACTTCGAGGACTACGAGACCATCAAGAAATTCCGCCTCGTCGGGACGGAGTTCACCGAAGCAAACGACCTCATGACGCCGACGATGAAGAAGAAACGTCGCACGATCTCGGATCGCTTCGAAGATCGTATCGAGGAGATGTACCCGGACGACTAACGACGAACGGTTTGCGTGAACGGGATCGTGCTCCGCGCGACCCGCGTGGCGGCGACGCCGCCACGGCATTCAGTTGCAGGCCGCTGGCCCGAACTTCCTCGACGAAACACTTCGAGGAAACAGCCGCCTCCGCAGGCACTGCCCGCACTGGCGGTTGCGGATGCTACGTCTCCTCCCGTTCCGACGTCACCCAATGACCGTCAGAAACCGGTGGCCCAGGCGCTTTGCGGCGCGGAAGAACTCGCGAAGGACTGGTGCACCGTCGTAGAGCCAGAGGACCACGACGAGTCCTGCCAGTCCGAATTGTATCAGGACGTACGTCGAGAGGTCGCCGCTCGCGAGTTCGTCGCGGTACTCACCGAGGAAGTACGCGACCTGCTCCCGGAAGCCGGGCGGCGTGGCCGGGTTCGGACCGCGCTCGATCGGCCAGAGCAGGCTGCTCGTGTGGACCACGCCTTCCTGGACGTACCCGTAGAGGAGGTCTCCCGGGAGGTGCAATAGGTAGCCGACTGCGAGGGCGACTCCGGCTCGCACTCGTCCGAGGCGCCCCGCCACCACCCCGGCGACGATCGAGAGCGGGAGGGCGAAGAGGAGCGAGTGGCCGAGCGCGTACCCCGACTCGAAGACGCCGAACTCCCAGGCCAGCGGCTTGTCGACGAGGTCCGGCAGGAGCGCGCCGACGGCGACGGCCACCGTCTCGGTCCCGCCCGGCCGGTCGCGCCACCACAGGTGAGATAACAGCGAGTAGGCGAGATACCCGACGAGGACGTGTTCCCAGGGCCACATCGTCCGTTCAGCGGTCCCGTGAGTGTGTTGTTATGGTGCCGGTACGGAGCGCGCATCGGGGCTCGGTCTCGGTACCGTCCCCTTGCGACCGGCTACGGTGTCATTTATCGGCCTCATTCGGCCCATCGTGCCGGTCACGGCTAGAACCGTACGCCGTTGGAGCGACTCCGATCTCACTTCGTCTCGTCGCCTTCTCCCATCCAACCGTGTCTTCCACTGCGCCCGGCTACTGTCAGCTACTCTCGTACTCGAACCGTCGCCACTTCAATATACTCTCTTTCGGTAATATTTTTATACTATGATATTGTGACTTGGATATGGTCGATAGAAATGACCAGAGCGGTGCCGAATCGACTGATGCGGTGGAGACGGATGGCGTTTCGCGCAGGAGCCTTCTTCGGGGATCGGGATCGGCGGCCCTGCTCGCGGTCGGCGCAGCGATTCCAGGGACCGCGACGCCGGACACTCACACGGTCGTTCGACTCGAAGGCTCGTACGGTAGTCCGATCACGTTCGAAGAAGCGCAGGACGAACTGGGGCGGACCGTTCGTTCGCACGCTCGCGCGGACGATTCGGTACTCGATACGCGGTCCAGGCCCGTTTTTGGAGACGACGTCCGCATCGTGGAGTACGTCGCCAGGATCGACGGCCGCGGTCACCTGAGCGAATTCTACGGCGGTGCGACGAAGGACCGGGAGGCGAAGGCGCATACGCGTGGCGAGATGAAACGGGCCGCCTTCGAGGACGAGGGAACCATCGCCGACGTGTCTCCACTGGCATCGGAGACGGACTACGGTGGCGACTGGAACTTCGTCAAGGACAATCAGGCGAGCGCCGACAGTACGTTTGGGACGGTGATAAACAACTACGAGTGGTATCGGATTCGAGAAGATGGCGACGAGCACAACAGTTTCCGATCCCGGTCGGCGACGGCACCCGAACAGAGTATGGCGACCTCGAAGTTCGAGGTCGCCCACGACTGGGACGTAAGCGAGCTAGGGGACGAAGACGTCCACACTGCCGAACCGACCTCCAGCGGCAGCGGATCGTTCGACGTCTCGCTCGGAGACGTACTCGATCCGTTGTCGTGGTCCTTCACCGTCGACAACGGCATCACCCAGTCGCTGGACAACGACGGACCGACGATCACCTGGACGCAAGGCGGTATTATCGGCGGCCTCGGAGGCGGTACCCACTGGTTACATCCCGGCAGTCACGTCGTCTCCGACCGGGCAGATTGCTCGTCCAAGCAGACGATCGTCCAGCTGTCGGCCGAAGCCGAATGGATCGGCGGCGGGGGGATGCCGTACGACGAGGAGAGTCACACGTGGGAAATATCGACCGTGACGTGTTAACGTAGGTACTGGTGCGTATCGGCCGCGTACCGTCGTCCAGACGTTTTGCTGGCGTCGCATCGCAGCGACTGCACTGTGCTCGTCGATTTGGGCGCCAATCGCCCACCGGCAGTTGTCGTGCCTCCCGTTCCGTGTCGGTCGGTGACGAGTGCGTTATTCCGCGGAGCCGAGGACGCCAATCGCCCGTTCTAGCACCCGCGTCGCCGCCGCGCAGTCGGCCCAGTCGGTCCACTCGCGCGGGTTGTGCGAGAGCCCGTCGCGCGAGGGGGCAAAGAGCATTCCGGCGTCGGTCACCCGTGAGACGCGCATCGCGTCGTGTGCGGCACCCGAGTGCATCGCCATCGTCTCGACCCCCGCCGCCTCCGCACCGGATTCGAGCGCGTCTCGACAGCGGTCGCTCATCGGCGCTGGGTCCACGTCGAGGACGCGTTCGAAGGACGTGTCGACGAGCCGTTCGTCGGCGATACTGTCGAGCGCGTCGTCGAGTCGTGCGAAGATGCGTTCCATCGACCCCCGCTCCACGTCGCGGACGTCGACGCCCAGGTCGACCGCGCCGGGGACGACGTTCGTCCCGTTGGGCGCCACTGCGGCCGATCCTACGGTCGCGACGGCCGTGTTGTCGCCCGCGTCGGCCTCGGTCCGCCCCGCTTCCTCGACTGCCAGGACGAACTCGCTGGCGGCGGCGAGGGCGTCGCGGCGCGCGTCCATGGGCGTCGCCCCGGCGTGGTTCGCCTCCCCATCGAACCGTGCGTCGGCCTGGGCGATGCCCGTGATCGTCGTCACGATCCCGGCGGGAACGTCCGCGGCCTCGAGGCGCGTGTCCTGTTCGACGTGCAGTTCGAGGAAGGCGTCCCACTCACTCGCGTCGATCGCCGTCTCGCCGCGGTAGCCGATCCCGTCGAGGGCGTCGGCGAGCGTCACCCCCTCGTCGTCTTCGAGCGCGAGCGCGTCCTCGACGCGTCGCTGTCCGGTCGCGACCGCGGACCCGAGCATGCCGCCGCCGAAGCGGGCGCCCTCCTCCTCGGTGAACGAGACGACGCCGATCGGCCGCTCGACGGCGACCTCGCGCGCCTGCAGCGATCTGACCGCCTCGAGGGCCGCGTAGACGCCGAGCGGGCCGTCGAAGATGCCGCCCTGCGGCACCGAATCGAGGTGGCTGCCCGCGACGACTGGGGCGGCGTCCGGATCCGCCGTCGGTGGCGTCCAGACGCCGAGAATAGTCCCGACAGGATCGACGACGACGTCGAGATCTGCGTCTTCCATTCGTTCGACGAGTCGGTCTCGCGCCCGTCGATTGGCCTCCGTTCCCGCGTACACCGTCCGGCCGTGCCCCGCTTCGGTCTCGACCGCTCCGAACGTCGCGTTCGCCTCGATGTCCGCCCGAAGTCGGTCCTGTTCGACGGTCATACGCGGACTTCGCACTCCGACACATTGACCGTTGGGTCGACGGCAGCCGAGACGCCGCCGATCGCGGGCCGCGACGAACGGGCATCGTCACTGCCGACGCGCCCGTTCGCGAAGACCGCCGAGCACCAGCACGAGTGCCAGCACGATCGTGGCGACGGTCACGACCACCGCGACGGCGGCGAGTCCGGTGGTGAGCGTGGGTCGAACGGTCGCTCGGCCGAACGCGACGACGAGTACTACGATCGAGACGCCGCTCGCGAGAAGCGCCAGCCTCGGCCCGAACCTGTGTTGCCAGCGACCCCTCCGTGTACCGTCGTCATCGAATGCGCCCGTTCCGTCCGGATCGGTTGTGAGGGCCGTTTTCCCGTCCGCGAGCCGGTTCGTCGGGACGGCGAGCCACGTCGGTTCGTCGAGCCCGGCCGGTCCCCGGCAACGAAGCAGCGTGATCGCGCCCAGGGGGATCGTCACCTGGCCCGTGATCGACGACAGCGACCGGCTCCGGCCGCGGTAGGTCACCCGTCCGACGTCGGGATCGACCGCGCCGCGAGCGCGTCCGTGATCCAGCAGCACCCCGAGGAGGCCGCCACCGATGGCGGCGATCGCGGCCACGGCGACGACCGCAGTGCCGACGAGCGCGTAGCCGACCGCGTACGCGCCGACGCCGGCGAGGACGGCGGCCATCGGTGCCAGTACCCGTCGTCTCTCGTGGACCGTTCCGACGAGTGCGTCGACGGCGCTGTCCGCGGCCGGTCGTCGATCTTCGAATCGGGCCCGAGCGTCGAGCTGACTGTCGATCGTCGCGAGGTCGCGCTCGACGCCGTCGAGCCAGACGCCGTCGGAGTCGAGCCACGCCGCCGTCCGACCGATCGCGAGGAGCACCGTGACGAACCCGGCGACTGGCCCGATCTCGACGGGGACGACGGCGGAACCGAGGAGCAGTCCGGTTCCGAGCAGCACCCACGCGTCGACCAGGACGAGCTGGCTCCAGCCGAGCACCCGGAGCGTCCGGTTGGTCGTCGCGTCGAACGACCAGGTGAGGGACTCGGCCATCGTACCCGGATCGGACCGGCGACCGGATGAAACTCCCGGCCGTGGCGGACGCTATCTGCCGTTTCGGTTGGCGTCGTGGCCGAGAACCGCGCCGGCCGGCCGTCGCCGGCGTTACCGATCGGGTCCGTCGTCGCGTTCGTCGTTCGGCCCTCGCGCCGGCTCCGCTCGACGTCCGTTGGTGGCCGGATCTGGGGGCTCGTCCCGCCTAGACGGGTGGATCTCGTGCGTGCGTTCGCGGTACGGGTCCGACGCGGGATCGTAGAAGTGCTCGCTGCGTGCGAGCAGGTAGACCGCGAGGCCGGCGATCGGGATCACCCCGACGATCGCCGCCCACTTGCGTGCGTTCATCCCGATGTCGCCCGCGTCGTAGTGGACGAACGCAGCCAGCAGGAGCTGGATCCAGACGGGGACTGCGATCAGGAAGACGACCAGCGGATCGACCATGCGCCTCGTTCGACCCGTGGTCGGTAAACCCTTCTCACCGGCTACGACCCTGGGCCGCCCACTCAGGCTGCCCGTGGCGATGGTCGAGGTCCACACTGGTCGAGGTGCACACTGTGAATATCGGGCGTGCACAGGGTTCGTCGGCCAGAAACTACTTTACCCCGACTACCACCGGCAGTAGGTAGTGACGGGTTCCCGGGACGTGTCGTTCGAGGCCGTCGAACGAATAGTCGACGGCGCTCCGTTCGCCAACGCGATCGTGGATTCGACGTTCGAGGTTCGTCACTGCAATCGTCGGTGGGTCGACGCCGTCGAGGCGAGCGGGGTCGAGTCGGTGATCGGGACGTCCGTCCTCGAGTACCTTCCGCCGCGAGAACGACCGCGAGCGAAATCTCGCTTCGACCGTGTCGTCGACACCGGCGAGTCGGTTCCCGAACGATCGTACGACTTCGTCACCGGGACCGGCGTCACGAAGTCGGCCACCGGTTCGATCGCACCGCTACCCGGAGACGACTGCGTGCTGGTGATGTTGCGAGACGTCACCCGACGCGACGAGACGGAACGTGAGCTGGCGACGCGCAGCCGTCAGATAGAGGGGCTGCACAACGCGGCGATTCGGATCAACGCGAGCACCGACGCCCGAGAGGTCTGTGAACGCATCGTCACGGCGATCGAAGACGTCCTGAACATGGAGCGATGTATGGTTGGGCTGATCGAGGATGGACGACTGGTGCGTGGCGCTGCATCGGCGGGATTTCCGTCGGACGGGTACATCGAACCGACGATCGACGAGCAGGACGTTCTGGCCATCCGGGCCTACGAACGGGACGAAGCGATCCGGCTCGACGACGGCGACGAACACCCCGTCATGCGGGACGACTACCCCTGGAAATCGATCATCTTCGTCCCGATCAGCGACTACGGCGTCATCCAGACGCCATCCGAGTCGACGTACGCGTTCGACGAGACGGACGTCGAACTCGTCTCCATCGTCGCCGCCCACAGCGAGGAGGCATTGCGTCGCATCGAGCGAGAGCGGGAACTCGCCGAGCGCTCGTCGGAACTCGAGACGCTCAAGGCGGTGTACAGTCGCGTGCTCCGGCACAATCTCCGGAACTCGTTCACCGTGATCAAGGGGCACGCGACGGCGGCCCGCGAGCGGGCGCGCCGGTACGACGACGACCAGTTGCAGTCGGCGACGGAGGGCCTGATCGAGGTGGCCGAGACGATGCTCGCGCACGCGGAGAAGACGCGGGTGATCGACGACGTGATGGAGAGCCGGGAGACGACGCGACACCGCCTCGCGTCGGTCGTCGCCGAGGCCGTCGAGCGCGTCGAATCGGATCACCCCGGCGCCCGGATCGCGGTCGAATCGGTCCCCGACGATCGGTTCGTCACCGCCCATCCGAAGCTCTCGATCGCGATCTCGAACGCGGTCGAGAACGCCGTCGTCCACACCGACGATCCCGTGTCGGTGACGGTCTCTGCCGCGGTGGACGAGGCCGACGAGACCGCGTCGATCGTCGTCGAGGACACGGGGGCGGGGATCCCGCCGGCCGAGATCACGCCGGTGCGAGAACACACCGAGGAGCCGCTCGCTCACGGTAGCGGCGTCGGGTTCTGGCTCATGTCGTTCCTGATGCGCGTCAGCGACGGCGATCTGTCGATCGAGAACACGGCGAAAGGCTCGCGCGTGGCGCTGACGCTACCGCTCGTCGAGTCGGTGTGACCGGCCGCGGGGGACGTACCACGGGTGAGCAGGTGCCGCTACTCGTACCCGGTCGCTCGTGTCCTCGCCCCTCGGCTGCCCCACGATGTCGATCGCTGTACCCTGTCGCGACCATCGTTCGTCTCGCTCGGCGGCGTAACCGCCACTACGTGCCGGCCTCCCGCTCTTCGATACTCGCGGGTCGTTCCTCCCCGCTCGTCACTCGAGTCGGTCGGTCACGACCAACCGGCTCGCCGCTCGCAAAATCTGGACCAACAGATGACCGTGCCGGCTACCTCACCGAACCACGAAGTCGATCGCCGCACCTTGTCCGAAGCCGACACAGAGCGTCGCGAGGCCGCGGCCGCCCCCGCGCCGGGCGAGTTCGTGGATCAGCGTGACCGGCAAGCGGGCGCCGGACGCCCCGAGCGGGTGGCCGATGGCGATGGCGCCGCCGTTGACGTTGTAGATCTCGGGGTCGATACCGAGTTCGTCGCGCGCGTAGACGGTCTGGCTGGCGAAGGCCTCGTTTAGTTCGACGAGGTCGTAGTCGTCGATGTCGCGGCCGGTTCGTTCGAGGAGGCCGCGGGTGGCGGGAACGGGACCGATGCCCATCACCGTCGGGTCGACGCCGGCGACGTTGTTGTCGCCGACTTCGGCCAAGACCTCCAGATCGTGTTCGTCGGCGAACGCCTCGCTCGTGACGAGGAGCGCGGCGGCACCGTCGGAGATCTGTGAGGAGTTACCGGCGGTGACGGAGCCGTCGCCGGTGAAGACCGGCGGGAGTTCGGCCAGCTTCTCGGCCGTGGTGCCCGGGCGTAGTCCTTCGTCCTCGGTGATCGTCCCCTCCTCGGTCTCGATCGGGACGATCTGCTCGTCGAAGCGCCCCTCCTCGGTGGCCTCGACCGCGCGCTGCTGGCTCGTCGCGGCGTACTCGTCCTGTGCTTCCCGGGAGACATCGTAGCGCTCGGCGACTTCCTCGGCAGTCATCCCCATCATCAGGTCGGTGATGACGTACTCCTCGGTGAGGCGCGGGTGGAGCGCCCGGTCGGCGCCCTGCATCGGGACGCGTGACATGTTCTCGACGCCGCCGGCGATGATACAGTCGCGCTGGTCCGCCCGGATCGCGTCCGACGCGGACATCACCGCCTGCATCGAGGAGGCACACCAGCGGTTGATCGTCGTCCCCGGAACGCCCTCGCCGAGGTCCGAGAGGAGCGAGAGCACCCGGGCCAGGTTGTTGTCCTGTTCGTCCCGCTGGCCGGCGACCCCCCACATGAGGTCGTCGACGTCCTCGCCCGTGAGCCCGGTCTCCTCGAGGATGTGGTCGATCAACGGAATCGAGAGATCCTCGCTCCGGACGTCGGCGAACACGCCGCCGTCTTTCCCTTGCGGCGTTCGGACCGCCTTCGCGATGACTGGCGTCGGTGGCATAGCCGGACGAACGGGCGAGAGCCATATAAATGGCCGAGAACGGGCAGGAATGCGGGTGGAGTTCACGCTCGCCGGTATCCTCGACGCGGTGATCGCCCCCGCGAACCGGCCGAAGGAGTGATCGTTTCGACGTTGGGGTGATCGTCCGACGCCGGCCGAAGACGTTGATGGTGGTTACCTATATTTGTGGGGTGGGGACATGGCACATGGTTCGACACGAACCTGCCAGTTCGACTCGACGAGGTGTGCTCCGGGCGACCGCCGCGACCCTTGCAGTAGTGACCGGTTTTTCGTCGGTTACTGCCACCGAATCGCAGTCCGACGTCCCCACTCACGAGGATCGTACCGCCCCAGAAGACGGCTGGGCGTGGGAGACACGAGGCGGCGACGAACGGCCGATGGATGGCTGGGCGTGGGAGACACGGGGCAGTGATGAACGGCCGATGGACGGCTGGGCGTGGGAGACACGGGGCAGTGATGAACGGCCGATGGACGGCTGGGCGTGGGAGACACGGGGCAGTGATGAACGGCCGATGGACGGCTGGGCGTGGCGGTCGACCGACGGCGAGCCGGTTCCGGCTGACGGCTGGGCGTGGGGACCCGATGCCGATTCGCCCGTCGATCCCGACGACGGGTGGGCCTGGTAGGTGCCGGGGGACGGCCGGTCTCGCTCCGGCCCGAACCGACGCCGTTCGATCACTGACCCGTCCGTAATCGGTCGTGACGGCCTGGAACAGGCCGAATACGTTGGGAATCGAAACGGTCCGTTTCTCCGCACCGACGGGTGTATTTCGCACGGCCTAACGGTGAAAACCGTCTTTCACCTTACGCCGCTATCATGTAGCCGAGGACCGTGGCCCAGTGCATGGTGCAACAACGTCCGACGTTCGTCGTCGCAGTCGTCGCCCTGGTCGTCGGGGCGGCCGTCGGCGGGGCGGTTTCGGTGGCCCTCTCCGAGTCGCCGGATCCGACGACCGCCCGCGGTTCGACGGCCGACTGGACCGGTGACGGAACGCCGTCCCTCGAACAGTTCGACTCCGCGGACGAGTTCGAATCGTACTTCGCAGCGGCCGACCGGAGGGGCGGTGGCTGGATGCCCCAGACCGTCTCGCTCGACGGCGCCGCCGTCGAGATGGAGGAGTCGGCCGCCCCCGCCGGGGACGACGGCGGCGGGGACAGTGCCGGTGGGAACGGGGATGCGGGCTACACTGGGACCGATGCAGACCGATCGGGTAGTGCTGACGCCCGCGACGTCTCCGGGACGAACGTCCAGGAGGCCGGTATCGACGAACCCGACGTGCTGAAGACCGACGGCAAGTCGGCGTACTACGCCGGCCACCGGTTCCAGCGGACCGGGGGCGAGACGACCATCTTCGACCTCGCCGACCCGGCGAAGCCCGACCCCGTGGCGACGATCCCCGCCTCAGGCGAACTGTTGCTGGTCGCCGAACACGACACGCTCGTCGTCTTCGGTGGCGATCGCATCTGGGGCTACGACGTGAGCGACCCCGCGAACCCGGACCAGGTCTGGAACGAACCGCTCGAGGCCGACCTGGAGACCGCCCGACTCGTCGATGGCGACCTGCTACTGATACTCGCCGACCGGCCCGACGTCGGGGAGCCGTGTTCGATCGCCGGCTACGGCGACGACGCGATCGCGTGTACCGAGGTGTACCGTCCCGGCGTTCGGACGAACGCAGACGCCGTCTATACGGCCGCTCGCGTCGACCCGGCGACCGGCTCGCTCGAGTCGGAGACCAGCGTCGTCGGCTCGTCGTACGACTCCGCGACGTACGTCTCGGAGAACGCGGTCTACCTCACGTACACGCGTTCTGTCTCCGAGTACGAGGTACGTTCGGGCTACCTGCTGGGTCCTGGCGCGGCCGACCTCGGATTCGACGCCGGGACGATCGACCGGCTGGAACGTCTGGACGCGATGAACATCTCGGACCGGGCGAAGGCGGTCGAACTCCGCGAGATCGTCGAGTCCTGGGTCGCGAGTCTCGACGAGGACGCGCGCCGCGATGCGTACGAGACCATGGAGACTGGGATGGCCGAGTACGCCACGTCGAACCAGCGCGAACTGACGAAAACCGGCATCGCGCGGATCTCGCTGTCGGGCGATCTCGCGGTGACCGACAGCGGCGAGGTACCCGGGACGCCGCTCAACCAGTGGTCGCTCGACGAACACGAGGGCCACCTCCGGATCGCGACGACTATCCCGGGTCTCCACGGCGCCGACTCGGTGAACGACGTCTACGTTCTCGACGACGCCCTCGAGGTCACGGGCTCCGTCGAGGGACTCGGCGAGACCGAGCGGATCTACGCCGTCCGCTTTACGGGCGACGAGGGCTACGTCGTCACCTTCCGTCAGATCGATCCGTTCTACACGCTCGACCTCTCCGACCCGCACGAGCCGGCCATGGAGGGCGAGCTCAAGATCCCCGGGTTCTCGACGTACCTCCACCCCCTCGCCGACGACGGCGACCTCGTCCTCGGCGTGGGTGAACAAGACGGCAACGTCAAACTCTCCACGTTCGACGTGAGCGATCGCGAGACCCCCGACGAACTCGACGCGGAGATACTCGACGACGAGCGCTTCTCCGAGGCCGTCCAGAACCACCGGGCGTTCCTCCACGACGCCGACAACGGGGCGTTCTTCGTCCCGGCCGGAGAGTCGAGCTACGTCTACTCCTACGCCGACGGCGACCTGACGCGCGAAGCCGAGATCGACATCGGCGGGCAGGGCGTGCGCTCGATGTACATCGAGGACTACCTCTACGTCGTCGGTGAGGACGAACTCGTCGTCCTCGACCGTGGGAGCTGGACGGTCGAGAACAGGGTCGATCTGTAAGACTCCTCACTCGTTCCCGAGGTCGTCGCTCGCGGGCGAGACGTTCGCCACCAGCGACCGGAGGTAGAACCACCGGTGCGTCCAGAGCTGGTACGCGGTCGAGGCGGCGAAGACGAGCAGGAACGCGCTCGCACAGAGGACTGTGGGGACCGGCGAGAGCGGGGAGACCTCGACGGTCGTCGCGACGATGGTGACCAGTGCGAGGACGCCGAGCGTTCGATAGTACCCTGCCCAGGTGAACCCGTAGCGTGTGACGACCTCCATGTAGACGTCGACCTGTCTCGCCGGTTCGCGCAGTTCGACCGTCTTTCGGTCCTCGTCGTACCGGATCACGCCGACCGCGTCGAGCTTCGGCAGGTGTGTCTGGTGGAGCGAGTTGTAGACGCTCTCGCGGACGTTCCGCGGGGCCGGCGACTCGCTGGTCTCGATCTCGGCGATCCGTTCGGAGAGCTCTCGCACCGAGACCGGCGTGAGCTGACTCTCGAGGTGTTTGATCACGTTACGCCGACGGCTGTTGCGCAGGATGTCGTGAATCTCCTGCGGATCGATGCGACTCGTCTGCTGGTGTGTCCCTAACATTCCCCTCCCTCGTTCGTCCCGCGAGGTGACGGCGACCGTCCGCCTCGTCCAGTACTGGTTTTTAGATCAATATAAAACCGCTTGATATTTTATTACCTTTGGTAAAACTGCCACCTGCATCCGGATTGAATGAGATATTTTACCGTCTAACGAGTGAATCTGTTGTTACAGGCTACCCTTGAGGTCCGCGTGGCAGTCTCTACCGGCCGGTTCGACTCCGTGGGGCCAAACGCCACTTGCTATCGGGTACCGCTCACGCCGCTCGGTCGAACGCGTCATTTTTCACGCCAATTGAGGGAATATTTCTCACCACATCTCGTTAGTACTGTCTGATTTGGTGATTATCTAACTGGGGTCCCGTTCAGGGTGTGGGTACGTTCGGGCCGCCATCGGCGGTGCGGACACCGAAACCATGACAGACGGATACGACCTCTCCAGGCGGAAAGTGCTCGCGGGACTCGGGACGATCGGCGTCGCGGGTGCTGCCGCCGGGGCGGGAACGACGGCGTACTTCAGCGACGGCGAAACGTTCGAAGACAACTCGGTCCAGGCGGGGACGTTCTCGATGGACGTCGAGCTGCTAGACCTAGACGGGGCCGTCGACCAGGACGGGATGGGTCCCGACGAGGACGACTGGTACGGGGAAGCCGACGGCGACAGCGGGCTCGTGGGCGCGCCCATCCAGATCGGCGACCTGAAACCGGGCGACACCTACCGATTCTGCTGGTGTATCCGGGTCTACGACAACCCGGGCGTCGTGCGGGCGTTCGTCCCCTCGGACTCGGTGACGAACCAGACGGGCGCCGAGGCGGGCGTGGTCGACGCAGACGACATCCACGATATCGACTCGAACGACGAGTTCGAGACCCTGCTGGGCTCGGAGCACGTAACGGTGGAGAAGGACCTCTACGTCTGCGAGGTCGAGGAGGACGAGCTCGTCGGTGACAAGCTCAAAGAGACCGTCTCGTACGAACCCGACCAGGGCGGCGACTACGACTGGGACGGCGGCCTCGGCAACTTCGTCTCCAGCCTCTGGGACGAGGAGAACTCCCGCCAGGACGGCGTGCCGATCGGCTCGCACGACGGCGTCGGCCATCGCGCGGACGGCAATCTGGACCAGGGTCGCGCCGATTACGTCCTGATCGGAGACGACGGCGACGGCAATCCAGTCGACGGCGCCGATTACCCGGCCGTCGCGGTCTGTGCCGAGATTTCCGTCGCCGAGGAAGCCGGCAACGAACTGCAGGGTGCCCAGCTCGGCTTCGACCTGGAGTTCCTCGCCGAGCAGGCGCGGCACAACGACTACCCGTTCGCGGGGATGGCGACGCGCCCGCGCGTCGACGAGATTCCGTGGGACGATCCGGCGGAACTGCCGATTCCGGATCCGTACTGGTAACGCGGTCGAGCTGGCGACCGATCGCGGTGCGGTCACGCCGGCGCCCGACCGTCTCGCACCGATACATCGTTCGACGAACACCACCCACGCTGGCGCGTTCGCGGAATCGGTCGTCCGTTCGGGACGATCGCCGCGTGCCGGCGGTTCGACTCCGCCGGTGGGCGTCCCCAGGAGGGGATACCATGACAAACGACGGAATAAACCTGACGAGACGGAAGATTCTGGGAAGTATCGCCGCGGTCGGTGCCGCCGGCGCCGGTGCCGGACTCGGGACGACGGCGTACTTCAGCGACGGCGAATCGTTCGACGACAACACGGTCTCGGCCGGCGAGCTCGACCTCTTGCTCGACTACCAGGTCACCTACCACGGCGGCCCGGGTCGCCTCGACGCGATCGAGGCGATGGGCTACGACGACGTCGAGGACCTCGGTGACGGTCACTACCTCCTGGAGGAGGTTCCGGACACCGGGGAGATCGAGGACTGGGACGAGTACGTCCTGGAGAACGGCTTCTGCGCCCCGGACGCGCGCGAACAACTGATCAACGGCGACGAAGTCGCGCCGATCCACCTCTCCGACGTCAAACCCGGCGATTCGGGCTGTCTCACGACGAGCCTGCACCTCTGTGACAACCCGAGCTACGTCTGGCTCGACGGCGAGTTGACGGTCAACGACGACAACGGCCTCACCGATCCCGAGTCCGAGGTCGACGACACGGGTGGCGAGGGCGAGGGCGAACTGGCGGACGCCATCCAGACGCGCGTCTGGTACGACGAGAACTGCGACTGCGAACTGGACCAGGAGGGCACCGGCGAACCGGTCGACGTCTGTCTCGTCCTCGACCGATCCGGCTCCATGGCGGGATCGATGGGCGGCATGCGCGACGCGGCGAAGGGACTGGTCGACGAACTCGACGAGTCGGTCGCCAACGTCGGCCTCGTGAGCTACTCCACGTCGGCGACGCTCGATCAGGGGTTGACGAGCACGCACGCCGACGTCAAATCGGCGGTCGACGGCCTCTCGGCGAACGGCCAGACCCACATCACCGACGGCGTCGAGACCGCACAGGACGAACTGGAAAACGGCGCGAACGCCCGAAGCGGGGCGCGAAAGATCATGGTCGTGATGTCCGACGGCGAACACAACCAGGCCGGCGACCCGATCGTCGCCGCCGATCTCGCCAAGGACGCCGGGACCGAGGTCTTCACGGTCGCCTTCGGTGACGCGAACGAGTACACGCTCCAGTCCATGGCCAGCGACCCCTGGGACGCCCACTTCTTCGAGGCCGCCGACGAGGACGAACTCATCGAGGTCTTCGGAGAGATCGGCCAGGTTATCGCCGGAGAACGCCTCATCTTCGAGGGCTCGCTCGCCGAACTGATGTCGCTCCTCTCGACGGACAGCGGCATCCCGTTAGACGGCGACCGCGAGACGAACTACGCGGAGATCGAAAACGGATCGGCGGACGACGGCGTGGACGACGGCCGCGAGCCGTTCCAGCCCGGCCAGACCCACTGCATTGGACTCAGCTGGGAACTTCCGATCGACGTCGGAAACGAGGTCCAGTCCGATACCGTCGGGTTCGACGTCGGGTTCTACGCCGAACAGGCCCGACACAACGACGGCGCCGGCGTGTAAGTCCCACCGACGGTACCGGCCCGAAACCGCTTCGACGGCGTGTTCGCCGCCTGTTCGACCGGTTCGTCGGCGGCCGAGGCCGCCAACCGCACTTCGTGGGACAACCCACCGATCGAAGCGAGAGCAACGGAGGGACGATTCGGACCGAAATATGGAAAATTAACACGAAAAATATTTCAATACATAACCCGTATACGGGTGATAATTCGAACAATCTTGCGTCGAATGGGGGGACGGGCCCGGCGCGCGAACGAATCCGACGGCTCGCGTCGAGTACCGTACGAGGGTCGGATGGACGGGCGCCGGACGGGATAGCAGAGCGGGACCGAGTGGAGACGACCGATCGAACGAGGCGTCCGAGATGGATATGTACGGAGAACGCGGATGACCGGGGACGGGGTGAATCGACGGCGAGTACTGCGGAGTCTCGTCATCGCTGGCGGGACCGGAGCCGCCGTGGGGACGGGTACCGGTGCGCTGCTGTCCGACCGGGAGTCAGGCGCGAACGACGTCGGTGCTGGCACGCTCGACGTACAGGTCGACGGTGGATCCGCGACCGGAGACGGGACCGTCTCACTCGTGATCGAACCGACCGCCGATCGTCGGTCCGGAACCGAGACGCTCTCGGTCTCGCTCCCGGGCGAGACGAACAATCCCGCGACGCTCTGGCTGGGCGGAACGTGTCCGCCAGCGTCGCCGCTGGTCGAAGCCCTCTCGATGACGGTCTCGGTCGGTGACTGTTCGTCCGGATCGGCCGACGTGATCGCGTCCGGTTCACTTCGCTCGGTCACGGAGACGCTCGCCGATGGCGTGTTACTGTCGGCCTGTCTCGACGCTGGTGCCAGGCGGTGTCTCACCGTGGCGTGGGCGCTCGCCGACGGCTACACCGGTCGAGACTCGATCGCGTTCGACCTCCAGGTCGTCGCCGAACAGTGTCGGTGGACAGCCGATCCGACGAATCCGTTTCCCGGAGCCTCGTGTGCGGACCCACCGTCGGACGGTCCGACCCGACACGGAATCAGTTACCTGGTCCCGTACGCCTGCGATCCGGCCGACGGGACGGCGGTGCGACTCGGGAAACTCGAACTCGAATCGGGCTACTGCGGCGTCGACGGGATCGACGAGAACGCGATCGAACGCGGGACGTACCCGCTCTTCGACGACGGCGACGACTGTACGCCGACCGACTACCAGCTCCACGTGGTCGACGTCGTCGAGAAGACCGGCGGCGAGGCGGTCGGCATCGAATTCGAACTGGGGACGGCGAGCGGCGACGCCCCGCCCGACCTCTGTCGCGTCGACGTCAAAGGTGGTCCCGGGATCGTCACGTACGACGACCCCGACGCGTTCGACGGGAGCGCGACCGACGGACCGCTGCTGGCACCGACGACGGGCGGTGGTGCTCCATGACGCCGTCGGACGGTGACTCCCCGGCCGATACCGCGGCGGAACACGCTTCGCGAGAGACGGACGATGTGCGATCGCGACCCCTCGGCGGGAACCGATCGCAGCCCGATGCCGTGAACCGATCGCAGTCCGCCGACGGGGACGGAGTACGTTCCGCCGACGCGCCCCCGCAACGGTCGACGGTCGAGGAGCGACGATCGGGGGAGCCCATCTCGGAGCGTGCGGTCGACGTCGGGCGGCGGCTCGTCGATCGAACCGGGTCGGTGCTCGCGGGCCGATCCGGGGCCACCCGAGATGGGGACCCGAGATCGGTCGCTGTCGACGCCGTCCGCTCCCGTGTGGCCGATCTCTCGTGGCGACAGGTTGGACACGCCGTCGGCGTCCTGGTACTGATCGCGATCGTCCTCCCGTTCGTCATCTACGCCGTTCCACAGGTCGTCGGCGCCGATCAGAGTTACGTCGTCCTCTCGGGGAGTATGGAGCCGGCGATCGAGACTGGCGACGCCATCGTGGTCGACTCGGTCGATCCAGCGGCGATCGACGACGGCGACATCATCACGTTCGACCGGACCGAGACGACCCCGCCGACGACACATCGCGTCCTGGACGTCACCCAGCAGGACGGTGAACTGGCCTACGAGACGAAAGGGGACGCGAACGAGGATCCGGACCAGGAACTCGTGGTGGCCTCACAGGTCCGTGGTCGGGTCGTCTCCATCGGCGGGCAGCCGTTTACCCTGCCGTTCGTCGGCACCGTCGTCTCGATCGTCGGGACGCGTGTCGGCTTCGTCGCCCTCGTCGTCGTCCCGATCGTCGCTCTCGTCCTCTCCGAGGCGTACGACCTCGTCTCCGACGGGGACGCTCAGGAGGGTGACTCGACGCGCCGCACAGATATCACCGAGTCGTCACCTCGCACCGGGCCGGGCGCCGTGGCCGCCGTCTCTGCGGCTGGTGCCGCATCGCCGTCGGAACCACCAGTCGCATCGGGCGACGCTGCGCCATCGGAATCGACTGCCCCCGGAGCGTCGGACCAGGTCGCGTCGGAGGCCTGGATGACGATACGGCCAGCAGACCTCGGACTCGCCCTCGTCGCCCTCGCCGCGTTTTTGGTCTACTGCGTCTGGGTGGTCTACGATCAGTACGCGACCGCCGGGACGATCGAACCGTGGGCGATGGGCGTGACGGCCGGCGTGGCGACTGCGCTCTTCTTGCTGGGGACGATGTACGTACGCCATCGGCAGCAAGACGACTCGTCGTCGAAGGGGTCCCACCGACGCCCCGACGACCGGGCTCCTCGGGTGTCGGCCACCGGACCTGCCGGCGGTCGATCGGTCGAGTCACTCACGCACCGTGACACGGGACGTGCCGAATCGGGCGTCGGCCTCCGGAGCGGAATTGCAGACGCGTCCGTAGCGTCCACGACACTCCAACCGTCGTCGGGGGAACGGTCCGTCGAGGACCTGATCACCGAACCGGTCGCCGATGGGACGGAGCCCGTGTCGACCATCGATACCGGAGAACCCCGTCCGACGACCGACGACGCCGATCGCTGGCCGGTGACCGACGACGCCGATCGCCGGCGGGCGGATTCCGATCCACATCGGGGGCTGGGAGCCGATTCCGGGCGCGGCCGGTCGAGGAACGCAGCTACCGCCACGGGACGGACCGAAGCGGTCGGCTCCGAACCGGTAGACGGGACCGGATCGAGTACCGGTCGGACGTCGTTCGCGCGCGGGGTCCACTCCGGTTCCGGAACGGTCGACCTGCGTGCCGCCGAGGCGGCGCTCGACGGTCGCGCGCTCAACGATGGACAGGCGGCGTTTGCGCAGGTACGAAAACACGTTGCGTCCGACGGAACCGACCGACCGGATAGCGACCAGGAACACCACCCCGACACGACGACCCGTGATGGGCCGCCGACCCACGACGGCGGGTGGTCCGAGGCCGGGGACCGGCCGGAGCCGAACACGGGTGATCGGGATGCGTAGCCGGTTCCTCGTCGTCTGTTGCGTTCTCGTCGCGGTCCTGGTGGCGGTGGCGTCCGGCTCGGCGACCGTCGCGCTCCTGTCCGACGAGGAGACGGTTCCGGTCGAGATCTCGGCCGATGTACCGCCGTCGTCGGACGCCCCGACCGGCCCACCCGGTGACAACGCGACGACGCCCGACGATCCAGGCAACGAGACGGGTGGAAACACGACGGATCCGGGTGACGAGACGGGTGGAAACACGACGGATCCGGGTGACGAGACGGGTGGAAACACGACGGATCCGGGTGACGAGACGGGTGGAAACACGACGGATCCGGGTGACGAGACGGGTGGAAACACGACGGATCCGGGTGACGAGACGGGTGGTAACACGACGGACCCGGGTGACGAGACGGGTGGTAACACGACGGACCCGGGTGACGAGACGGGTGGTAACACGACGGTGGACGCCGAATCGGGCGACGGTCCGTCCCCGTCGGCTATCGAATCGGGCAGAAGCCCATCGTCGACGGCGACCGGATCCGACGAATATACGACCTCACGCCCTGAATCGACCGTTTCGCTCGCTGGTTCGTCGACCGATTCGGCGGTCGCTCGTCCGACGACGTGAGGCGATCGCTCCGTCGGTTTTCGGAGTCGCGCGGTCGACCGATCGATACGCCGCAGTCGGCTGCCGCCGCCCGTTCTGGCCGATCGCAATCTGTGCGTGCGGTGCGTGATTCGCGCCCGTGACCGTCTCGGAGGGACAGTCTTATCTCGGCGGTTTGGCAATGACTCGCCATGGATGACCGAGCCGAGGCAGGCGACGATTCCGACCGACCGCCTGCGGACGCTTCGGACGCACCCGATGGTACCCCAGTCGACACCGAGACCGACGCCGGATCGTCGACCGACCGGGAGGACGAGGGCGCGTCGACAGGCCAGACGGCCGAAGAGAACGACTCGACCGCCTCGCCACGGGTGACGGAGACGGATCCCGATCAGGGCGGCGACGCTGGGCGAGGAGGGAACCGGACCGAGAGTCGTGACGATTCCTCGTCCGGAATCGACAGCCGAGACGGCGCATCTCCCGAAACCGACGACGGCAACGCCACCCCTGCCGGCGGTGACCGTGACGATCCAGACCGGGGGTCGACGGACAGCGGAACGGTGACGGACGACGGTGGAGCGAGCGGCGACGACAGTGACGGGGACCGACCCGACGCGGCGACCGATACCGACGGACCGACACCCGGCGTGCCGGATCCGGAGGCGACTGCGGACGCCGACGACCGATCCGTCCCGGAGGACGTCCGGAAGTACGCCCGCTTCACGAAGATGGACGGCGCGCAGTACGACCGGGTGAACGAGTTCTTGCGCGATCGGACCTACATCACTGCCCGGGAGTGGGCGATCGCCCGCCTGTGTGCGGACTTTCGCACCGAGACGGGCGTCGAGATGACCAAGATCGGCGAGAACCTGCCGGAGCTCGTCCCCTTCATGACCGACACGTACACGCCCCAGGCGGTCAACCAGGCACGCTCGTCGTTCGACGATAAGGTCCGGAAAGCCGGCGCGACCTTCCTCTACGGCGCGATGTGCGACTTCTACACCGCCGAGGAACTCGACGACGTGATGTACGAGGTGACGGAGGTCTCGAAGTTCCTCCTGGAGGTCGAGGGCGTCGACCTCTCCATCGAGGACGAACTCGAGGCCGAAGAGCGCATCTCGAGCGTCATGCGGGAGGTTCGCGAAGCGAGCAAACAACTGCGCGAGCGAGAGGACCTGGAGCAGGACGCCGACGACGGTGCCGACGATGGAGACGAGGACGTACCCGACCGCGATGCCGACGGCGACACTGACGCAGGTGACGAGGACGTACCCGACCGCGATGCCGACGGCGATATTGACGCAGGTGACGAGGACGTATCCGACCGCGACGCCGACGACGACACTGACGGAGGCGACGAGGGCGTCGACGACGGACGCGAAGCGACTGGTGGCGCCGATTCTGACCCCGACGCGGGCGTGACTGGCGACGACGCTGCTGGCGACGAGCGATCGACGGACCGGGAGGGCACTGGCGACGACACGGACGGAACGCGTTCGCGCCCGGATACCGCAGACGAGTAGCGCAGGCTTCGTCCGTGCCGAACTCCGAATCGTGCACCGGCCGACCACACGATCCACTCACGACGCCAGGCGAGCAGTCGCCGTTCCGTCGGGAACCGACGCTGTCGGCGCCGACCCGGTGACGAATGTACGTGGAGTATGGCCAGTATCTTTATGTCACTCGTAGCGGCGCTACGAACGTAGTCTGATGGACTATCCGACGATCACGACAGTCGCAATCTCGCTCGTCTGTGGTGTCCTATCGCTGTTGTTCGTCCCGTATATCGCCTCAAGGCCGGAAAAACCGGGGTCGAGGGGGTTGCTGATGACGATCGTCGGACTCTCACTGTGGTCGTTCTCGGTGGCGGCGCTTGCGCTGTCTGGCGCTTACTGGAGCCGACTGGCGTCGATGGTCGTTTTCTTCCTGGGCATGGCGTTCGGTGGCGTCGGCTACTTCGTCCTCGCCGGGGAGTACAGCGGTGTTCTCACCGTCTCCCGACGGACTATCGGGCCGTTCGTCCTTCCGGTGATCGCCGTTCAATTGCTCGCGCTGACGGACCGCTACCACGGGCTCGTCTGGGGCGGTGAGATGCCAGGAAACGTCGACGTCGCCTCACCAGGGCCGGTCTTTTTCGGGTACGTACTCGTCATCGTGATCGTCGCTGCCATCGGATTCGCTCTCATCGTCCGTGAGGTACTGATCGACGACGGCGTTCGGCGCCTTCAGGGGATCGTGTTGCTCGGCGCGGGCTTGCCGCCGTTGTTGCTCGGCGCGCTCGGCGCGTTCGTCTTCCCCGGCCTTTCCTTTCCCATTGCTCCGGCAACCGTCCTCGTCAGCGTGTTTTTCTACGCGTGGGCGCTGTTTCGCATCGATCTCCTCCAGCTCGGCCTCGTCGGTCGCCATCACACCGTGGAGGCGATCGACGACGGAATCGTCACGCTCGATCTCGACGATCGAGTCGTCGACTCGAATCCGGCCGCTCGCCGGATCGCCGGCGTGGACGACGTTACTGGACTGTCCGTCCGTGAATTCTTCGCCGACGTGCCAGCCGTTCGATCCCAGTTCGACGGCCCGGAGCCGACCGCCGAAGTATCGACGGAACTCACTATCGGTGACCGACACTACGATCTCGACGTCGACACGATCTCACGACACGCGCGGCCCACTGGGAAACTCCTCGTTCTTCGGGACATCACGCCACTCAAGCGTCGGGAGCGGGCCCTCACCGAACGAGAGGCGGAACTCGATCTCCTCCGACAGGTACTCTCGCGCGTCCTCCGACACAACATCCGGAACGAACTGTCGGTGATTCGCGGCTACGCGGAGACGATCGCGAACGACCCCGATTCTGACACCGAGACGCTCGCTCGGGCCATCGTCGATCGGAGCGATGACCTGACGCGAACGAGCGAGAAAGCCGCGACGATCGAACGACTCGTCGCCAGCGACACGACAGCAGGGCGAACCGAACTGAGGCCCCTCCTCACGTCGATCGTCGAGCGGTATCGGCGCCGGTATCCGACCGTCGAGTTCGTCCTCGATTGCCCCGACGACTGTGCCGTCGTGGTGGCGGACACACTCTCCTTCGCGTTCGAGAACCTGGTCGAAAACGCCGCCGAACACAGTCGGCTGTCCAGTAATCAGTGACGCTGGATGCATCGTCTGGGAGCGGGTCGGAACCGGTAGACGAGCGGACGGAGACACCGGGCGCGCGGCAGCAATCGGACGACTCGCCCGGAACTTCCCCGCTCGTCCGGGTATCGGGATCGATCGAGGCGGACACGGTTACCGTCGCCGTCTCCGACAACGGCCCCGGGATACCGGAACACGAACTCGAGGTGCTCGAACGCGGCGAAGAGACGCCGCTCGAACACGGGAGCGGCATCGGGCTCTGGATCGTCTACTGGATCGCCGAACACGCGACGGTGACCGTCTCCTTCGAGACGGGCGACGATGGGACGACCGTCACGGTGGAGATACCGCGCGACGCCACGGCATCCGGATCGCCGGCCAGTCGGTGATCGACCGGGGCCCGGCCCCGTCCCGTCGCGCCCGTTCCCGCCACAGACCGGTCATTTGTCCGGATACTTCGGTTCGTGACGCGCTGCCCGTTCGAGCGCCCGTTCGACGATCGCGCGGACGTCGCCGTGGAACTCGCCGCCGTGGCCGGCGTACATGTGCTCGACCGAGTCGGGCATCCGATCGAGCAGCGTCTCGATGCTCTCGACGAGCGTCTCCCTGGACTGGCCCGGCAGATCCGTCCGTCCGAAACTCCCGTCGTCGAACGCGCCGTCGTCGTGGACGACAACGTCGCCGGAGAAGAGCGTCTCGTCCGAGACGAACGAGACGTGATCGTCGGCGTGTCCGGGGGTGTGAACGACCTCGAACGTCTCGTCACCGATCAGGACCTCGTCCCCGTCGACGATCGTCCGCGTCCGGAGTGGGTGGTCGGCGAACGCGTATATCTCCGGGCCGAACGTGCCGGAGACGGCCGACAACCGGTCGACGTGGTCGCCGTGCTGGTGGGTCAGGACCACGGCGTCGATCGTCTCGACGTGGTCTCTGATCGCGTTTATGACGTCGTGGTAGGTCCCGACGTCGACCATGGTCGTTCGCTCACCCGGGACGAGGTAGGCGTTACAGGTGAACGACTCGGCGGCTGCCGTGACGGTGTGGACGTCCATCTTCTCGAACCCGACGGGACGAACCGCCCTAAATCTCTCGAACGGGGCGGAGCCGATTCGTACGGAACCCGTCATCGTCCGACCCGTGGGGAATCCGCCATCACCGCGGTACGACGCTCTACGACCGACTGTGCCGTATATGTCCAGCAGTGGATTTTTGGGCGTCGATCCCATTACCTACTCACGTATGGGTTTTGGAAGCTACGACGAGTCCGAACAACAGGACATCGACGCCGATTTCGACGACGACGACGCCGTCGAGTCGGAAGAGAACGCCCATCAGGGGACGATGGAGTTCGACAACGGGGCCTCGAGCGACGAACTGATCGACCGTCTCTCGGAGATCAAGAGCGAGGAGTGAGCCACCGGTATGTCCGACCGTCGGGGGAGGCGTGCGCTCGGCATCGCGGATTCCTCGGTCGGCGACCGGTGTACGCTCGCGGGCGCCGTCGTTCGCGGCGATCGCGTCGTAGACGGTGCGGGGTTCGCGACGGCGACGGTCGGCGGCCTCGACGCGACCGACGCCGTTCTTCGAATCGTCACAGCACTCGATCGCGAGGACGTTGCCTCCCTCGTGATCGGGACGATCGCCCCGGCGCGGTTCAACGTGATCGACCTCTCCCGACTCTACGAGGGCGTCGACGGTCCGACGATCGCGGTCACGTTCGACCCCAGCGACGGGCTCGAACCGGCGATTCGGGACTCGTTCTCCGGTGACGACCGTTCCGAGCGCCTCGAACGGTACCGTCGGCTGCCACCTCGTCGACCGGTGACCGTCAACGACGAGACGGTGTACGTCAGGGCACTCGGCGCGTCGCCAGCCGAGGCGGCCGACATCGTCCGAACGTTCACGCCCGAAGGCGGCCGACCTGAACCTATCAGGGTAGCGCGACAGCTCGCCCGTGCGGGCGCTGCGTACCTGGACCGAGAGCGCGACGCCGATCGCCCGGACCGATCGGACCGCTAGCGGATATCCGTGGCCGATCGACACCCCAGTGGTCGACCGACACCTGTCGACGGGTCCGTACCGACGGCTCACCGTGGCGGGTACCAGACGACTCAGACGGATCGGCGGGTGCGAGCGCCCCGTTCGGATCGATCGGTCGCGAGGGCCGCTACTCGTGGTCGGTCCGTCCGCTACTCTTCGGTCTCCTCGCCGCGGGCCATCGCCGTCACCGGTGTGCCGCCGTCAGTCGCAGGAGACGCCTCCTGGATGCGTTCTTCGAAGTCGTCGACCTCGTCGTACTCGTCCTGGTGGATGAGCGCCGTCTTGCCGAGCGGGGTCACCTCGTACAGACCCGATCGGTCGGCCGGGCCGACCTTCCGGACGAGGCCGTAATCCTCCAGGACGGGCAATCGAGTGTTGATGTTCTTGCGGCTCTTTCCCGTGTGGGAGGCGAGGTTCGGCGCGACGTTCCGACCCGTCTCCTTGAGTGCTTCCAGGATCAGAAAGTCGGTGGGCTGTCTCAGTTTCACGAAATCACGCTCGTTATCACCAGTGGGGAGTAGATGCAAGTAATACTTCCGGCCGCAACCGGAGTTTGGGCCAGAGACGAACGCCGAGCCGACCGTCACCGGTCCCTCGTCCGAAAGCCGTACGTGGGTGCCGGTCGACCGTCACCACATGGACGATACCCGGCCACAGAACATGGAGGGACTCTGCGTCTCGGACTGTCGACGCTGTCCCGCGCTGGTCGACTCGCGGAGCCGGATCGTAAACGGAACGGGACCGTCCGACGCCGACGTCCTGTTCGTCGGCGAGGCGCCCGGCGGGCAGGAAGACGCCGAGGGCGAACCGTTCGTCGGCCGCAGCGGGAGCGTCCTCGACGACCAGCTCCGGACCGTCGGCCTCGAACGCGAGACCGTCCGTATCACCAACTGCGTGCGCTGCCGGCCGCCGGAGAACCGGGATCCAACGACGGACGAACTCGAGAACTGCCGCGGCTACCTGGAGGCCGAGATCGACCGCGTCGATCCGGACGTGATCGTCACCCTGGGGAAGGTGCCGGGCGAACACCTCCTCGGCCGGTCGGTGGCGGTGACCAGTGAGACGGGCTCCGTCGAGGAGGTTCGCATCGCTGGCACGCCCCGGCCGGTCCTCGTCTGTCTCCACCCGGCCGCGACGCTGTACGACCGGAGCCAGGAGTCCGCCTTCGCCGAGACGATCGCGGAGGCCGCGGCGATCGCCGGCGTCTCGCCGACCGATTCGGGCGGCCAGTCTCGCCTCGGGGAGTACTGATCGGCTGGTGGTCACGCCGCGGTGGTGACACCGCGATCAGGTGGCCCGCCGATGCCGAGCGATGCCCGGGCCGATTCGACGCTCGGGCTACAGGTTCAGGCCAACGACGAGTACCTGCGTCGCGACGAGCAACGCTCCGACAGCGGCTCCGACGAGTTCGATGACGAGTCGAGCATCGGGCCGGCCGTCACCGGCTACCCGTTTCGCGATCCACAAGCAGGTCACGACCGCCCCCGCGACGGTCACGGTGAACGCGAGCATTACGGGACCGGTCGACGCGTACTCGGGTCCATAGTGCGTCCCGACGCTCCAGCGAATTCGAACGGATGGACCGAGGACGCGCGCGGCGATCAGACTCGTGACGATGCTCGTGAGAACGAGGAGCGGACCGGTCACTGTCGCCGGATTGAGCCGGGAGCGACGACCGGTCGGAGGTCGTTCGGTGGACATACGAGTCGACCGAGGAGCGGCCGAACGAAAGGCCCTGGACCACGGCTTCACGATCTGTAGCGGTGCCGCTCGGTTTATGTGGGGTCCCTGTAAACGCGGAGACCGTGAGCGAGGAGGACCGGATCGAAGCCGTCGGCGCCGTGCTGGCCGACCCGACAGCCCGGCACATCCTCGTCGAAACGAGCCAGGAACCCATGACTGCGAGCACGTTGAGCGACCGCTGTGCGGTCTCCGAACCGACGGTGTACCGACGCCTCGAGCGACTGCGCGAGTGCGACCTGCTCGTAGAGCAGACGCGACCCGACCCCGAGCACGGGCACCACCGGACCGTGTACGCGACCGATCTCGATCGACTCACGGTCACGCTCCGGGACGGCACGTTAGCGCTCCAGGTCGACCGGCGAGAGGACCCGTCCGATCGATTCACCCGCCTGATCGAGGGGATGTGACGTGGGGTCGACGCCGCTTTCGGTGTGGGGATCCGAACTGCCGCCGGAGTGGGTGCTCGGCTTCCAGCAGGTCACGCAGCTGGTCAGCGTCTGCGTCGGACTCGTCATCGCGTACTACGCCTACCGCGGCTACCGCCGAAACGAGAGCCGCCCGATGCTGTTTCTTGCGGCCGGCTTTGTCCTCGCTTTCGCGGTGCCGTTCTGCGTGCTCGTTGTGTACTCGATCGTCCCGGGCGTTCCGGTCGGCGCGGCGGTGATCGCGTCGCAAACGAGTCAGGTACTCGGTCTGCTCACGGTCCTCTACGCGATCCGGATGCCGACGTGACCGCACGACCGTCAACCGTGACCGCACGATCGGACGACGACGTCGTCCCGAACAGATTCGCTCGAACGAAAGGGCCATGCACGACCCGCTCCGAGTTCCCACCATGAGCCAGCAGGCAGGCCGACCGTCGCTCGAGACGGTCGACGCAACCGTCGCCGTGGTCGATTACGGCCTCGGCAACCTCCACAGCGTCACGCGCGGTCTCGAACGCGCCGGAGCGACCGTCGCCGTCACCGACGATCCCGATGACTTCCACGCCGCCGACGGCGTCGTCCTCCCCGGCGTCGGTGCCTTCCGCGAGGGCGTCGAGAACGCGGACCCACTTCGTGAGGACCTCCTCGCCGTCGCCGAGTCCGACACGCCGCTGTTCGGGATCTGTCTCGGCATGCAGATGCTGCTCACCGACAGCGAGGAGGGCGCGGCCGGTGAATCGGCCGTCCGCGGACTGGACCTGATCCCGGGGACCAACGTCCGGTTCGACGGGGGCCAGAAGGTGCCCCACATGGGCTGGAACGACCTCCGCGTCGAGCGCGAGCATCCGCTCGTCTCCGGCACCGATGGCTCAGTCGACGGCGAGTACGCCTACTTCGTCCACTCGTACTACGCCGTCCCGGACGACGAGTCGGCCGTCGTCGCCACGACCGAGTACGGCACCCGATTCCCGGCCGTGATCGCCGACGAGTCCGGCACGGTGTTCGGGACGCAGTTCCATCCCGAGAAGAGCGGCGAGACCGGCCTGCGGATCCTGCGAAACTTCGTGTCGCTCTGTACGGCGTGAATCGCCTCGCAGGCCACCTCGCGGCGCCGTCGCGTCCGAACGGGTCTGACCGACTCGAATCACCATCCGTACTTTTATATTATATCGTGGTAACTCGAAGGCTATGGAGTCGAATGCCGTTCGCGCGCTTCGGCGGCGAACGATCATCGGCGGGACACTCCTCTGGGTCGTCTTCTTCGGTCTGGCACTCTCTGCGCTCGTCCTAGAGGGCGTTTCGGCCCCGGTCGTCGTCGCACCGGTCCTGGCGCTCGTCGCCGGCGGCGCGCTCTTCAGCGTCTTCCTCTCGGTCGACATCAGCGTCGCCGGCTATCCGTTCGACCCGTTCCAGCGAGCCGGCGTCGGGTACGGCCTGCTGGCCGTCGCCGTCGCACTGGTGTACGCCCCGCGAGCGCGCGTCGAACCCGGCGTCCTGGTTCCGGTGAGCTGGATCTTGCTCCTCGGCGCGCTCGCCTACCGGGAGGTGGCCACGCCGCACGACTCCGCCGATCCGTCGATGCGTCAGGTCGGCATCATCGTCGGACTGCTCCTGTGTTTCGTCGTCGGTCTCCCGGTCGCCGTGATCCTCCTCGGGTGACCCCGGGGCGTCGTACACCGTGGCAGGTACTAACACCTCGGCGGTCGGCGAACCACGAATTCACATCACGACGCCGTCGCTCGGGGGCGCACTGGATATAGTCGAGAAGGCGGCCCCTGTCAGGCGGCGCGCGGTTCTTTCGCCTTCGGACGGAGGTTTCCGTAGCCGCACTTGCGACAGCGGTCTGCGCCCGGGGAGTTCCGGGCGTTACACTTCATGCAGATGAGCTTCTCTAGCGTCCGCGACTCGGCGGCGTCGAAACTGGCCATACCCGCCCTCTGGCGCCTCGCGCATTTGAATCTGGTGATCCGTCCGTTCCGGATCGGTTCCTGACGCGGCGGGCCGGACCGACTACTCGCCGAAGCCGTCTTCCCACTGGAAGGTGCCGTTTCGCTGCACCACGTCGTCGTCTACCTCCAGTCGCGAGCCCTCGCTGACGTCGGTGATCATGTCGACGTGGACGGCCGATTCGGTGCCCGACTCGCCGTCGGGCAGGCAGGCGTCGTAGGCGCGACCCAGCGCCAGGTGGACGGTGTCGCCCATCTTCTCGTCGAAGAGGATGCTATCCGTGAAGCGATCGATACCGCGATTCATCCCGATGCCGAGTTCGCCGAGGCGGCGTGCGCCCTCGTCGGTGTCGAGCACGTCCGCGATCACGGATTCGCCCTGTTCGGCGTCGTAGTCGACGACCTCGCCGTCCTCGAAGCGGAGGGTGACGTCGCGGACGGGCTGGTCCTGAATCGTCATCGGGACGTCGAAGGTCACCTCGCCGTCGGCCGCGTACGGGGCGGTGAAGACCTCGCCGCTCGGGAGGTTGTGCGAGTCGTAGGCGACGGAGGCGGCGCTGTTGACCGCGGTTCGGCCCTCGATCGCCATCGTGAGGTCGGTGCCCGGGCCGACGAGGCGGACCTCGCTGCCGGCGTCGAGGCGTTCTTTCAGCTTGGCCATCTCGTCGGCGAGCGACTCCCAGTCGCGGAGGATGGCGTCGTAGGCGAAGTCGCGGTACGCCTCGTAGGCCATGTTCGCCTGCTGGGCGAGCGAGCGCGTCGGGTGGACGGTCGACACCCAGCGCGTGTCGTAGCGCGTCTCGCGGACATCCTGGTGGGCGCTGCGGTAGGCCTGGCGCGTCTCGCCGGGGACGTCGGCCGTCGCGCTCGTGTTACGGGCGCCGCCGATGGACAGGTAGACGTCGGCGGCCTCGTACAGTGCCAGTTCGTGGGTCGATTCCTCGAAGTCGCCGTCGTGGGCGCGCTGGTAGGCGCGAGTGAGGTCGCCGGAATCGTACGTCGCCAGGAGATTCGCGCCGCGCTCACCCAGTTTTTCGGCGACGGCGACGGCCAGTTCGTGCGCGTCGGGGCCGACCGACAGGACGACGTCGTCGCCGGCCTCGACGCGAGCGCTCCAGTCGACGAGCACCGCGGCGTGCTCGCGGACGCGTGGATCCATACCGCAGGGTCTCCCGTGAGAACACAAACCCGCGTCGGTTCAGGTCGCCGGCTGTTGGGCGGACGTTTGCCCGCCGGAAACCGATCGTCGGGTGCTTACTCGGCGGCGACGGCGCCGCTCGTCGGCGTCGTGGATCGCTCGCGGACGAGTCGGACGACGGCGTAGACGATCGGCGTATCGACGAGCGCGATGGCCAGTTTCAGGATGTACTGGCCGATCATGAGAGCGGCGAGTGGCGTGAACTCCATGGGATCGCCGCCGATGACGGATGGTGCGATGTAGAACGCGACGGAGACGAAGATGACGGTATCGATCGCTTGACTCGTCCCTGTCGAGGCGATATTGCGAAGCCAGAGCTTTTCGCGGCCGGTCTCCTCGCGGATCCGGTGGAATAGCCAGACGTCCCAGTTCTGGCTGACGAGGTAGGCGATCGAACTCCCGGCGACGATGGAACCGGCCGGCAACAGTACCGATTCGAACTCGCCGGCGCCGACGGGGGAAAACTGATACACCGGAGCGGCCGCTGTCGAGAGGACCAGCGCGAGCGCGACGAAGTTCATGGCGAACGCGGCGTTGACGACGATCTGGCCGGCGCGTTTGCCGTACAGCTCAGTGTAGCAGTCACTCGCGAAGTACGTGAGTGCGTACGCGAGGGCTGCCCCCGGCATGACGAGTTCGCTGCCCGTAAGCGGCAACGAGAGCGGGATCGAGAACGCGAGGATCTTCGCGGCGGTCAACTGGGCGGTCACCAGCGCCGTGACGAAGACGGCGATCAGTGCCACCTGTGGGAGCGTCGGTGTGCCGGGTGACTCACTCATGGTCGGTCGTATCGACCGGAGGCACCTAAGTGATGCTATCGAGAGAGCACCTGAGAGCTCTTTCGATAATTCCCGAACCGGTCCGAACCGCATCAGGGCCGACCGCTCCCTGGAGAACCAGTTCGGTGGTGCGACGTGACGTCGACCTGGCAGACGTCTCGCTGTCGGCCGATCACGGCGGTGAGAGCCTGCACGCGTCGTCCGTGACCATCCGGTACTGCTCACGCCGGTCGGACCGAGACGGGGACGGATCCGCCGTCGATCAACTCCGTAGACGACTCGAGTAATACAGGGGGACGAGGAGGACGAGGAACGTACTGCCCATGCCGGCGACGGCGAGCCAGATGACGGCGAGGGTACGCTGATCGAGGTAGCCGGCGACCTCGGCGAGCCAGAGCACGCTGTAGAGGCCCACGACGAGGAGGCAGGCGACGTAGATGCGGATTCCCCACCCTACCACGTGGTAGAGGCGTGTTCTGGTGAGCCACGGACGCGGTGGAATCGTGAGATCGATCATCGTTGTATCTGCCACCTCGCGGCCAGCGCGACGCCTTCCTCTGGCGGGACGAACCGGTGTGCGACGGTCCCGCTCCGGCCGCTGGGTACCGATTTCGACCGGCGAATGGGCCGGGACTGCCATAATCGTAGTGGTTGTCACGACGGTCGACGGCCGTTTGCGGTCGGCCGAACCCGCGGGTCTCGACCGATTTTCGTTTTCCACCGGGGCCGGCGTGGCTTGCGACGGTCAGGGCGACCATCCATTTTCCTGGGGACCCTAGGAGTGTACGGTCCGACGACAGTCGGACCGAGACCGCTGAGCGACCGGAGCACGGGCTGGTGGGCCGCCCGTCCGCCCGCTCGGGTGCCGATTGGCCGACCGGGCCGTCGAACCGCCGTACGGAGCCGGTTCGACCTGGTCCGATCTCACCCGTCGCGGGTTTCGGGATCGAGGCCGGCCGTCACTCGCCGTCGTCCTCGACCGATTCGTCCTCGAACGCCTCCAAGAGTGCATCTAGCAGATCGTCAGAGTCGTCGTCTTCGTCGTCCCGCTCGTCCTCGTCTCCCCTTTCGTCAGAGTCGTCGTCTTCGTCGTCCCGCTCGTCCTCGTCTCCCCTTTCGTCAGAGTCGTCGTCTTCGTCGTCCCGTTCCTCAGGCCCGTCGTCTTCCGATCCCGATCCGTCGGGTGCGTCTCCGCCGTCGTCCCCGGTCTCGTTTTCGACCGGGGCGTCGGTCGCGAGCCCATCGATTCCGTCCTCGGTTCCGTGTGGATCGGCGTCGGCAGTCCCGTCCAACGATAGTCCCGCACCGCCGGCGACGGTCCAGGCGGTCAGCCCGACCGCGAGTCCGACCAGTGACGCGAGTACGAGGACGTACGCGACTGACGGAGCGGTGCCGGTGTGGTCGAGGGTCGGGTGAACCACTGGATACCGCTGCCACGGCCCTCCCCATCGTTACTCGGACTCATAGGATCGGTACGGTCTCCGTACACGGGCGATCACTTCCGGAACCGACGATACGCATCTTCGATACAAATCTCGAACGGCAGTTGGTGCTGGATTGGCGACGATCTCGCTGTACGCATGCACACCCTCCCCCGTATATTGGCCGGCCTCTCGACGGACCATGTCGACATTTGCCGATATTTTTCGACGTTCATCCAGAAAGCGACCGATCTACACCGTGGATTTGGCGAGGATGGCGTATGACAACGTCACTCACGAAGAATTATGTAGAACCCCCTCCATCTGTTGTGTATGGCGTCCGCCAGCCAGTCCGAGTCACGTTCGCCCGCCAAGCAGTCTCCACGGCGTGTACTGACATTTACCTGGCTTATTCGACCGACATTTTGATCGGCGGACACCCGTCTCGGCACGTTGACACCGTGTCCGAGGCGTTCTCGTCCGTTCCCGGGTTCCCGTAGTCAGCGGGACCGGGCCGACTCGCTGCCCGTCAGCCTGGCGGGTGGCCGACGATGTGTAAGATGTAGAACACGAACCCACGCCACCGAACACCCACGGAAACGATGAGCACATACGACGAACCCGAACCGACGCACCGATCCGAATCGACCAGCCCGCCGGACGATGCGGTCCAGGTACTCGACACGGACGGCACCTTGCTACCGGGCGCCCAGCGACCGGCCCTCACGGACCAGGCGCTGCTAGAGATGTACGAGGAGCTCGTCCTCGCCCGACGGTTCGACGAGCGAGCGACGGGGCTGCAGCGGCAGGGTCGGATCGACACGTACGCACCCATGCGCGGACAGGAGGGGTCGCAGGTCGCGACCAGTTTCGCCCTCGACGACGAGGACTGGCTCGTCCCTACCTACCGCGACCACGCCGCGAAACACGCCCACGGACGCTCCTACGAGGCGTTACTCACGCATCTCTCCGGCTATCGCGAGGGGTACGCCGTCCCCGACGACGTGAACGCCTTGCCGGAGTACATCCCGATCGGTACGCAGGTTCCGCAGGCGATGGGGCTGGCCTGGGGGTTCACCATGCAGGACCCGCACGACCGCGCCGTCCTCTGTCACTTCGGTGACGGGGCGACCTCGACCGGCGATTTCCACGAGGGGCTCAACTTCGCGTCCGTCTACGACGTCCCGACGATCTTCGTCTGTAACAACAACCAGTGGGCCATCTCGACGCCGTTCGAAGCGCAGACGGCGACGGAGACGATCGTCGAGAAGGCCGACGCGTACGGCGTCGAGGGCGTCCGCGTCGACGGGACCGACCCGCTCGCGGTCTACGCCGTGACCCGGGCGGCCGTCGAGAAGGCGAAACACCCCGCGGAGGGCGAGCGTCGGCCCACGCTCATCGAATCGTGTCAGTATCGCCTCGGCGCGCACTCGACCGCCGACGACCCATCGGCCTACCGCAGCGAGGACGACGGCGAGGACTGGGAGGATCAGGACCCAATCGAGCGTCTCGAACGGTACCTCTACCACGAGGGGATCCTGGACGACGACCTCGCCGACGAGATCGCCGACCGCGTCGAGGACTGCCTCGCGACGGCGATCGACCGCGCCGAGGCCACCGAGACCGACCCGACGCGGATGTTCGAGCACGTCTACGAGGAGCCGACCGACCGCCTGCGGGAACAACTGGCGGACCTCGACGGCTTGCGCGAGCGCCATGGCGACGACGCGTTCGCGGAGGTGGGCGAATGAGCACCGCGGCCGACCCGTCCGAATCGGCCGACGACGATACGGTCGAGGTGGAACCCGACGTGGCGGCCGATGCGATCGACCTCGATACCTACGACGGTCCGACCGAGTCGCTCTCGCTCGTCGAAGCGGTGCGCGACGGCCTCGGGCTGGAGCTGGCTCGCGACGACAGCGTACTCGTACTCGGTGAGGACGTCGGAACCAACGGTGGCGTCTTCCGGGCGACGGAGCACTTACAGGACGAGTTCGGCCCGCACCGCGTGATCGACACGCCGCTCGCCGAGTCGGCGATCGTCGGCTCGTCGATCGGTCTCGCGATATCGGGCATGCGGCCGGTCGCGGAGATGCAGTTCATGGGCTTCGCCTCGCCCGCGTACGACCAGCTCGTGAGCCACGCCGCCCGGATGCGCAGTCGCAGCCACGGTCAGTACACACTCCCGATGGTCGTCCGTATGCCCTACGGCGGCGGCATCGCCGCCCCGGAACACCACTCCGAGTCCAGGGAGGCCGCACTGGTCCACGAACCCGGCCTCAAGGTCGTCACGCCGAGCACGCCGGCCGACGCGAAGGGGCTCGTCGCGGCCGCGATTCGCGATCCGGACCCCGTGATCGTCCTCGAACCGAAACGCCTCTATCGCGCGTTCCGCGAGGACGTCCCCGAGGAGTCCTACACCGTCCCGATCGGCGAGGCGTCGATTCGCCGGGCGGGTGACGACCTCTCGCTGTTCACCTGGGGGGCAAGCACCCAGCCGGCCCTCGCCGTCGCCGAAGACCTCGCAGCAGAGAACGGACTCGACGTCGAGGTCGTCGACCTGCGGAGCCTCTCGCCGCTCGACGTCGATACCATCGCCGAGTCGGTCCAGAAGACTGGCCGCGCCGTCGTCGTCCACGAGGCGCCCAAATCAGCCGGCGTGGGTGCCGAGATCGTCGCCACGATCAACGAGGAGGCGCTGTACCACCTCGAGGCGCCGGTCACCCGCGTGACGGGCTTCGACACGCCGGTCCCGCTCTCGACACTCGAAGACTTCTACCTCCCGCAGGCGCTGCGCATCCGCGAGGGCGTCCTGGAGACCGTCGAGGCGTAGCGGGGCGTTCGAACGCGCGAACGGATTCGATACGCGATGCGGCGATCCGAGTCGTCCACGAGCGGTTCGTTTCCCCGTCGCCAGCCTCGACTGAACCCCTCGTCACACGCTCACACTCTCGAACCCGGCCGATAACGGCCGTCACGTCTTTACCCGTTCAGTTCCAGTGTCTGGCGATGGTCGACATCGACGTCGTCGACACCGCTATCCGAGCGACGGATGCGGCGGGGAACGAGGCGACCGTCGATACCAGCGGGTGGGATCGACTCGACGACGAGAGTGCCCTTTCAGAACCCGTCGACACCAGGATCTCGGGCCGAGCGAACGAACTGTCGTTTCCGTGGGTCCACACCTGGGTGTGGAATCTCGACGACGGTCGGCGCACGTTCTGCACCAAACTCACCGACGAGCGAACCGAGCGTCGGCTCGAACCGGGCGCCTATCAGTTGACGTTCGACGACGCGATCCAGGTGGTGATCGAATTCGACGGCGACGCGACGATCGAACGCCGGGCCGACCGACGCGCCACCGTGTCGTTTCCGCAGCCGACGGTCGTCACGATCGGCTTCCGGTCGCTGGTCGACATTCCCGAACACACCGTCACGGTCCCGCGAACCCCCGCCGGCGTCGGACGTGCGCTCTCGTCTTTCGCGGTCGCCCGGCGGGACGACGGACCGGGCATCGCGTCGCCGATCGGGCGCGGCCACCCGCCCCGGATCCGGTTCGGGGCCGAGACCGAGATTCCGGATGCAGTTCGAGAATCCATGGGCGAGACGGGGGTCGAGCTCTGGGTTCCAGACCGCCTCGACGCGCTCGTTCCCCTCACCTCGCTGGCGTTCTATCTCGGCGCGTCCGTGACCGTCGCGGACCGCGACGACGTGGCGCTTCGGATCCCGTCGGTCGATATCGACCGGCGATTTCGGCCAGCGCCGGCCCTCCAGCACGAGGCCGCCGACGTGCTCCGGCGCGTCGTCTCCCTCGATACCCTCGTCCGGTTGGCCGCCCAGCAGGCCAACCTGGCCGAACTCGAGGCGTTCGAGCGGCTCGCCCTCGACGTCGATCGCCTGTACGAGTCGGACCTCGCCGAGCGCCTCGAGACGTATCTCGACCCGGATCTGGCGTACGACCGTCTGGAGCCGGCCCTGCCGCCGTGGCACTACACGATGTACGTCGAGCCGACCTACGAGCACGTCCCCCCGCTTTCGTCGTTCGCCCATCGACTGGCGCGGGTCTACCTGCCGAGCGCCGCTGACGGGATCGATTCTGTCGGACCGATTCCGGGCGAGCGCCCCGATCCCGACGGCGGCAGCGGCCAGTTTACCGGCTGGCTGGGCCAGGGTGAGCCGTCGGGGCCGTTCCTGTCGCGGCCCGCAGCGTACGAGAACCGAACGGCGTACGTCGACGAGCGGGGTTCGGACCGATCCGTGCTCGTCGTGGCCGACGACCGGCGATCGGCCGTCGTCGAGACCGCCCGCGACGTCTACCGCGATCGGTCGGCGTATCCGGCCGAGGTCGACGTCTGCGAGAACGCCACCGTCGACGACCTCCGGGCGGCGGTCGAACCCCGTCGCGAGTTCGTCCACTACGTCGGCGAGCTCGACGGGTCGGCGTTCGTCTGCGCCGACGGGACGGTGTCGCCGACGGATTCGAAGTGGGGCGGCCGAGCGGTCCTGCTCGACGTCCCCGACTCGCTGTCGGCGGCCACGGAACTCGTCGACCGTGGTGCGGTGGCAGCGGTCGCCCTCCGGGGAGACGACGAACTGGAAGCCGACGCGCGTCGCCTCCTGCTCGAACTGCTGGGCGGCGGTATGGCGATCGATCACGCGGTTCGATTCGTTCGCCGGTATCTCGGTGCGACGGACGAACTCGTCGTCGTCGGCGACGGACTGTGTCGGGTCGGGCACGCCACTGACCTGTACGTGCTCGCCTACCGGCTCACCGCCCGCGGGGACGGGACCTTCTCGCTCGCGGGCGACGCCCAGTACCCGGACGCGGGCGTGCTGTGGTCGCCGGATTTCCCGGAGGCGACGGCGACCCTCGTGGGGAACCCGGGCGACGTCGTCGTCGACGCGAGCGACCTCCGGACGCTGGTTGCGGACTCGTCGCCGGCCGTCATCGTCTACGACGGCGAGTGCTACTGGACGGACGATCTCGAGCCGTTCTACCCGGCCGCGTGAGCGTCGGTGTCGTCGGCCAGCCGGGCCGTCCCGTCTCTCGAAACTGCCAGTTCGAAGGGGGTAGTCCGTCACTCCCGCTTGGCGTTCGAATCGGTTCGCCCACACGCCGTCATACGGTAGTACTCGACGAATTTGACGTACTCCTCGATCGGTTCGACCCCGTCGAGACAGCCCTCCGGGTCCCGGACTGCGTGTTCGAATTCGATCTGGGTGGCTTCGTCGAGTTCGTCGAAATCGCGAATCGTCGCGTCCGCACGGAGGTGGCTCGGATCGACGGCTTCGATGGTGACGGGCATATGTGTACATCGACGCGATCGGACGGGATGAACCCGGCCGACACCGGAACGATTTGACGGAATCTCGGTTCCGCGACAGTTCCGTCCTCGATCGGCTCGGTCGACCGAACGCGTCGGCCAGCGTCGATCGATCGAGACCCCGGCCAGCACGCATTTTGCGATCCTATTAGTACTGCCACTAATGGTCGACATCGAGGTCGTTGATACGACAATTCTCGGGACCGACCTGGCGGGCAACACCGCGGCCATCGAGACGAGTGGCTGGGACCGGCTGGCCGACGTCGGCGACCTTCCGGATTCGGCGGTCGGCCGCGATGGCTCTGGTTCGGGAGGCGCGGCGGTGGCCGGCCGTGTGAATACTCTCTCGTTTCCCTGGGTCCACACGTGGGTCTGGAAACTGGAGGACGGGCGCCGAACGTTCGAGACCAAACTCACCGACGATCGGATCGACCGGCGGCTAGAGCCGGGTACCTATCGCTTCACGTTCGACTCGGAGATACAGGTCCGGATCGAGTTCGACGGCCGAGCGCGGATCACGCGCCAGCCCGACCAGACCGTCACCGTCTCGTTCCCCCAACCGACGCTCGTCAGGATCGCGTTTCGGTCGTTCGTCGACGCACCCAAACACACTGTCACGGTTCCACGAACCGCTACCGGCGTCGCGCGAGCGCTCGAGTCGTTCGCCGTTGCTCGCCACTGGAACGGGCCGGACCTCGCTTCACCGCTCGAGCGCGGCCATCCGCCACGCATCCGATTCGGCGACGAGACCGACATACCGGCGGCGGTTCGCGAGTCGATCGGCGAGACGGGGATCGAACTTCGGGTTCCGGATCGCCTCGATGCACTGATACCGCTCGCGTCGCTCGCGTTCTACCTCGGCGCGACCGTGACTGTCACGGACGAAGACGGGGTGGCGCTCCGGGCGCAGTCGGTTGATTTTGAACGAGCGCTGTCGCCGTTTCCAGGGCTGCAACACGAAGTCGCTGCCATGCTGGAACGGATCGTCTCACTCGACAATCTCCTCAGATTCTCCACCCAGGATACGGATCTGGCCGAACTCGACGAATTCGCGACGCTCGATCTCGATGTCGGTCACCTGTACGAAGCTGACCTGGACGAGCGGCTGCAGGCGTACCTCGATCCCGATCTCGCGTACGACCGCCTCGAAACGGTCCTGCCGCAGTGGCATTATACGATGTACGTCGAGCCGACGTTCGATCGCGTTCCATCGCTGCCGGCTCTTGCCAACCGCCTCGCTCGGATCTACCTGCCGAGCGCCGTCGACGAGGCCGGCCGCGTCGGGCCGACGCCCGGCAACTCGGCCTATGGCGCTAACGGCGATAGCGGCCCCTTCACCGGCTGGCTGGCGCAGGGCACGCCGATCGGCCCGTTCCTGTCGCGACCCGCAGCCTACGAGAATCGGACCGGATACCTGAACGATCAGACGCCAGACCGCGTCGCACTCGTCGCCACCGACGACCGATGGGCGGACGCAGTCGAAATCGCTCGCGAGGCCTATCGCGGTCGACCGGCCTACCCCGCGAACGTCGACGTCTACGAGGCCGCGACCGTCGCGGAACTTCGCTCGGTCCTCGAAGACGGTGGGATATTCGTCCACTACGTCGGCGAGGTCGACGGCGAGGCGTTCGTCTGCACCGACGGGACACTGGCGACCGAGGAGATGGCGTGTGCCGGCCGGACGGTCCTGCTCGACGCACCCAATTCGCTGCCAGCAGCTGCGGCGCTCGTCGACCGGGGGTCGGTGACGGTGCTTGCCCAACGTGGCGAGGATCGCCTGGGGGCCGAGGTCCGTCGCACCGTGCTCAAACTACTGGGTGACGGGATGGCCGTCGACCACGCGGTTCGGTTCGCTCGCCGGTACCTCGGCACGTCGGACGATCTCGTCACGGTCGGCGACGGTCTTTCACAGGTCGGAAACGCGCCGAATGTGTACGCGCTCGTCTACCGCCTCGAAGCGCTCGGAGACGGAACGTTCTCCCTATCGGGCGACGTCCAGTACCCCGACGTGGGTGCGATGTGGACGCCCGGGTTTCCGGGTGCGAAGGCGAACATCGCGGGTAACTCGGGCGATCTGGTCGTCGACGCGAGCGATCTGCGAACGCTCGTGTCGAACGAGTCGCCGGCCGTCATCGTCTACGAGGGCGAGTGTTACTTCACCGACGACCTCGAGCCGTTCTACCCGGCCGCCTGAGCGTCAGACCCGTCGGCCCGTCACTCCCGATCGGCGATCGAATTGTCGCGTCGACACGTCGTCACACGGTAGTATCCGACGAATTTGACGTACTCTTCGACCGGTTCGACGCCGTCGAGACAGCCCTCCGGGTCTCGGACTGCGCGTGCGAACTCGGTCTGGGTGGCTTCGTCGAGTTCGTCGTAATCGCGAATCGTCGCGTCCGGCCGGAGGTAGCTCGGATCGACGGGTTCGATGGTGACGGGCATGCCTACAGAGACGTGATCGCCCGGAATGAACCCGACCCACACCGGAACGATTTGACGGGATCTCGGATCCGCGACAGCTCCGTCCTCGATCGGGCCGGTCGACCGATCGCGTCGGCTCGCGCCGATCTATCAGAACGCCGGCCGGCACGCATTTCCCCTTCCTGTTATAATCCCCACTAATGGTCGACCTCGACATCGTTGATACGACCATTCGAGCGACCGACGCGGTGGGCAACGTCGCCACCGTCGAGACGAACGGGTGGGACCGGCAGGCCGACGGCGACGGCCTCTCGGAACCCGTCGACTTGACGGTTTCCGGTCGGGTGAACGGACTCTCGCTTCCGGTGGTAAACGCGTGGGTCTGGACCCTGCGGGACGGCCACAAGTCGTTCGAAACGCAACTCTCCAACGATCGGACCGAAATCCAGCTCGAGGCGGGCCTCTATCATCTGATTTTCGAGACGGCGATTCAGATCCTGATCGAGTTCGACGGCACCGCGACGCTCACGCGGGGAGCCGATCACTCGGTCGACGTCTCGTTTCCCCATCCGACGGCGGTTACGGTCGGGTTTCGGTCGTACACCGACGCTCCGACGCACACCGTCACGATCCCGCGGACCGCTACCGGCGTTGCGCGAGCGCTCGAGTCGTTCGCCGTCGCTCGTCGGACCACTGACCCAGAACTCGCCTCACCGCTCGGTCGCGGCCACCCGCCACGGATCCGATTCGGCGACGAGACCGACGTTCCGGAGGCGGTTCGCGAGTCGATCGGTCAGACGGGGATCGAACTGCGGGTCCCGGACCGCCTCGACGCACTGATCCCGCTCGCGTCACTCGCGTTCTACCTCGGTGCGACCGTGACTGTAACGGACAGAGATGGCGCTACGCTTCGGGCTCCATCGGTCGACCTCGAACGAGAACTGTCGCCGTTGCCAGCGCTGCAGCACGAGGCCGCCGATCTGCTTGAACGGATCGTCTTCCTCGACAATCTCGGCCGGTGGGCCACCCAGGATGCGAACCTGGCCGAACTCGAGGCGTTCGAGACACTCGGCCCCGACGTCACCGAATTGCAGGGGATGGACATGGACGAACGCATCGCGGTCTATCTCGACCCCGACCTGGCGTACGACCGCCTCGAGCCGGTCCTGCCGCCGTGGCATTACACGATGTACGTCGAACCGACGTTCGACAACGTGCCATCGCTGCCGTTTTTCGCCAATCGTCTCGCACGGGTCTACCTGTCCGACGCAGCGGACGGTGCCGACCGCGTCGGTCCGACGCCTGGCGACCCAACCGCTGGCGCTGACGGCTATACCCGTCCGTTCACCGGCTGGCTGGCCCCGGGATCCCCCGCCGGTCCGTTCCTGTCGCGACCTGCAGCCTACAAGAACCGATTCCGATACGCCAAGGAACAGATACCGGAGCGGGTTGCACTCGTCGTCACTGACGACCGACGGTCGGACGCCGCCGAGGCCGCCCTCGAGGCCTATCGCCACCGACCGGCCTATCCCACGGACGTCGAATTCTACGAGGCCGCGACCGTCGCGGAACTCCGATCGGTCCTCGAAGCCGGTGGCGAGTTCGTTCACTACGTCGGCGAGGTCGACGGCGAGGCGTTCGTCTGTACGGACGGGCGGCTGGCGATCGAGGAGACGGCGTGTGCCGGCCGGGCGGTCTTGTTGGACGCGCCTACCTCGCTGCTGGCGGCCGCGGCGCTCGTCGACCAGGGGGCGGTGGCGGTGGTGGCCCAGCGTGGCCAGGAGCGTCTCGAACCCGAGACCCGACGAACGCTGCTCGAATTGCTGGGTGAGGGAATGGCCGTCGACCACGTGGTTCAGCTCGCTCGTCTGTACCTCGGCGCGTCGGATGGACTCCTCACGGTCGGTGACGGCCTCTGCCAGGTCGGAAACCCGTCTGAAATGTACGTCCTCGTATACCGCCTCACGTCGCTGGGTGACGGGAACTTCTTGTTTTCGGGCGACATCCAGTACCCGGACTTTGGCGTGTTGTGGTCACCCGACTTCCCCGAGTCCGGTGCGAATCTCGTCGGAAACCCGGGCGATCAGGTCATCGACGCGAGCGACCTGCGAACGCTGGTGTCGGCCGCGACGCCAGCCGTCGTCGTCTACGAGGGGGAGTGTTACTTCACCGACGACCTCGAACCGTTCTATCCGGCCGCGTGAGCGTCGGTTCCGTTGTCGCTTCTCGATCCCGGCGGACGTGTATTGCCATAAAGGTGAATACCCACCGGGCCATTGGTCGACCATCCCGATGGCGAGTACGGACGAGGCTCGTGCGCAACTCTACGATCTCGTGGCCGACCTCGAAACGGCCGAAGCGAGTGCCGACGTCTACGAACTCGCCGTCGACTGGGTGGCCGAGAAACTGGGGTACGCCGACTGTGGCGTCCTGGTTCCCGATGAGAACCGATTCGTCCCGGCGGCGGCCCGCGCCCGCACTCTCCAGGCGAACGTGACGCCGCTCGGCGTCGAGGAGGGTATCGCCGGTCGGACGTACCGTACGGGCGAGTCGCAGGTGATCGACGACGTGCGAGACGTTACGACCGCCCGACCGACGAGCGACGCGTACCGCTCGGTGCTTTCGGTTTCGATCGGCGAGCACGGCGTCCTTCAGATCCTGTCGGATGCCGTCGGCGCGTTCGACGACCGCGATCGCGAGATGGTCGAACGGCTGGCTACGCACGTCGAACGGTCGCTCGAACGGATCTCTCACGAGTCGGCTATCACGCGGGAACGCGATCGGTTCGCCGCGCTCTTCGAGAACGTCTCCGACGCGGTTATCGAGTACCGCGTCCAGGAGGAGACGGTCCGCATCGAGCGGGTAAACGCCTCCTTCGTCCGTCACTTCGAGTACGAACCATCCGAGGCGATCGACCGGAGCGTCCAAACCCTGCTCGTTCCCGAACTGGATTCGGCGCCGATCGAATATCAGGCGGCGATGAACGCGGGCGAGCGTCACGACACCGAAGTCGTTCGACAGACCGGTGAGGGGCCGCGTACCTTTCTGCTTCGGACGGTCCCGACGGGGGCCGATGACGTGCGACGTGGGTACTTGATATACACCGATATCTCGACGCTGAAGGATCGCGAACGCGAACTCGAACGGCAGAACGAACGCCTCGAGTCGTTCACCAGCGTCGTGAGCCACGACCTGCGCAACCCGCTTTCCATCGCGATGGGCTACGCGGAACTGGCCGTCGATGATCCGTCGGCCGATCACCTCTCGACGGTCGTCGGTGAACTCGAACGCATGGATCAGATGATCGACGAACTACTGACGTTGGCGAAGAAAGGCGAGGTGGTCGGCGAGACCGAGCCCATTTCGCTTGACGAGGCCGCTCGCTCGGCCTGGGACCACGTCGAGACCGGTGCGGCCGAACTGGTCGTCGAAACCGAGACGACGATCGAAGCCGACCGCCCGCGACTCGAGGAAGTGTTCGAAAACCTCTACCGGAACGCGATCGAGCACGGGTCGCCGGACGTGAGTCTCGAACGGCCGGACGAGGGCGACGATCGGTCGTCGGACGCCGTCGACGAGCCGCCGCTTTCGGTCACGGTCGGGTCGATCGAGGGCGCCGTCGACGCCGGCTTCTTCGTCGCCGACGACGGCGAGGGCATCGACCTGGACGATCGCGATCAGGTCCTCGAAATGGGATTTACGGGTGCTGCCGACGGGACGGGGTTCGGACTGGGGATCGTCTCGGAGATCGCCCGGGCGCACGGGTGGAACGTCTCCGTGACCGAAAGCCGGGAGGGCGGCGCCCGCTTCGAATTCGCCGGCGCCGAGTCCGGTCCGGCCTGATCCAGACTAGTCTGCCGACTCGATCGAGAACGGGTTTCCCTCGGGATCGCGGCCGTCACAGACCCGTTTCCCGGGCGCCGGCGACCGAATTTCGCCCATTTCGACGTCGTGATCGAGGAGGTCCGCCCGGGCGTCGTCGATGTCGTCGACCGCGAAAACCACCGTCGTGGGGTACTCGCCGAGGTCGCCGTCCCGGCCGGCGTGCAGGCAGAGGCTGCACTCCCCCGTGTCGAAGCGGACGAAACCGTGGCTGGGATCGCCGCCGGCTATCTCGAGGTCGAAGACGTCAGAGTAAAACGCCGCCAGGCGCTCGACGTCCTCGGCGTAGCGGATTACGTCAGAAATCCGGTTGAATTCGTCCATCGTTCGTCCTGTCGTGTTCCTTCCAGGGTACACGATCGGGGTTCGTTCTCTCGTGAGGTGGTCTGTCGCCCCGTCCTGGAGCTGTACTACCACCGCCACCGGCGACTCTCGCCGACGAGGGGCGATTACGGACCGTCGTGATCGTTCGAACGCGCGAGCGGTCCGCGGAGACGGTCCCACGCGGATGGCGGGTGGTCGTCCGCGCGATCGAGGCGACAGCCAGGTCCTTCGACCCTGTCGTCCGTCGCGAGACCGCCGTCGACTTGAAGGTCGCGGGTGATGGACGTGAACTTACTATGGCGGAAATCACTGGTCTGGACGACCGAGAGACGGTCCGTATCCGGACCCCGGACGCCGAAACCGACGCCGTTCCGACGAGCGGGCGTGAGTACGCGTGAGCACCGCATCCGATCTCCTCGTCGCTTGCCTCGAGGCGGAGGGCGTCGAAACCGTCTACGGGGTTCCCGGCGAGGAAGTGGAGGATCTGCTGTTCTCGCTCCGGGCGTCGTCGATCGAGTTCGTCCCCACCAGACACGAGCAGGGAGCGGCGTTCATGGCGGACGTCCACGGCCGGGTGACCGGCGAAGCCGGCGTCTGCCTCGCGACGCTGGGCCCCGGCGCGACCAACCTGATCACGGGCGTCGCCGACGCGGAACTCGACAAGAGTCCGCTCGTCGCGATCACCGGTCAGGGTGGGCGCGAGCGGTTGCACAAGGAGAGCCACCAGGCGCTGGACGTGGTCGACGTCTTCGAGCCAGTCGTCACCTGGAACACGCAGATCGCGGCGCCGGAAACCGTCCCCGAGTCCGTCCGCAAGGCGTTCAAGCTTGCCGAGTACGAGAAGCCGGGTGCGACCCACCTCGAACTGCCGGAGGACGTCGCCGCCGAGGCGGTCGAGACGGATTCGGTCGACGCGACGCCGATCTTCGAACCGGAGCAAGTTCGCCGGCCGGACCCCGACGACGCCTCGGTCGAACGGGCCGCGTCGGTGATCGAGGCCGCCGAGCGCCCCATCGTCCTCGCGGGCAACGGTGCCGTCCGGACCCGTGCGTCCGATCGACTCAGGGCGTTCGTCGATCGACTCGACATCCCCGTCGTCGCGACGTACATGGGCAAGGGTGCGATCTCGGACCGCGATCCGGCCTCGCTGATGACGCTCGACTCGGGCCCCGAGGGCGAGGCCGAGCGGGCGATCGAACGTGCCGATTGCGTGATCGCAGTGGGGTACGACATCGCCGAGCACGACCCGCAGGCGTGGAACCCCGACCTCGACACCGCGATCGTCCACGTCGATCACGAACCGGCCGAAGTGTACCGTCACTACACGCCGGCCGTCGAGATCGTCGCCGACGTCGGCGCCGCCCTCGAAGCCGTCGGCGAGCAGGTGCCGGTCGGCGCCTGCTCGCTGTGGTGTGCAGACCGCCACGACCGCATCCTGGCGGAGGCGACGGCACCACCCGACACCGACGACCCGATCACCGTGAGGAACGCCCTCCCGCTCCTGCGCGAGGCGATGGCCGACGCGGACGTCCTCGTCTCCGACGTCGGCAGTCACAAGATGGCGATCGCGCAGTCGTTCCCCACCTACGAGCCGAACACCTGCATCGTCTCGAACGGCCTGGCGAGCATGGGCATCGCCGTTCCCGGCGCGCTCGCCGCCGATCGCGCCCTCGATTCGAACGTCGTCGCCGCGACCGGCGACGGCGGCTTCCTCATGAACGCCGCGGAGCTCGAGACGGCGACGCGACTCGACTGCGGCTTCACGGTCGTCGTCTTCACCGACGACGATTACGGCCTGATCTCCGAAAAGCAGGTCGACCACCGCGGTGAGTCAACCGGAACGGGTCTGTCGAACCCCGACTTCGGGACGTTCGCCGAGAGTTTCGGGATCGACGCGTACCGCCCCGAAACGTGGGACGCGGTGGATGCGGCGTTCGCGGCGGCCGTGCCCTCGGACGACCTGGCATTGATCGAGATACGACTGGCGGGTACTCCCGATGGACGAGACCCAACGGATTCTGAGCGGCCGGACTCCAGGTGAGAGACGGTTCGTCACCGCTCGCCCTGGACGGTCATCCCGTCGAAACACCCTGCTGGACGATCGAATACCGGTCACTCGACCGACCGTTTCTCCCCCTCGTATCGTTCCCATCGTACAGTCTGGATCTCACGTTTCACGTAGTCTCACCGTCCGTATCAGTGTCGATTCGTACGTCTCCCGCCACGTCGAACTGTTCGTCGATACCCTCTGGCAATCCGTCCACGAGCGCCGAATGGCGGATCTCGTAGGGTCGTTCGAGAGAGTCCCCCGACTCGATTTCGACCGATACCGGATCGCCGACGACGGTCGTGACGTCCCACTCGAACGTCTCGGGACCGGGCGCTTCGACGGCGCAGTATTCACCGTCCGTCTCCGTCACGATTCGGGGCGTAGAGGTATCAACTCGAACAGACGCACTCGTACCGTAGTGACGCAAAATCCAGCACGTATCTGTGGGCGGCTTCGGCGAGCGACAGCATTGCGTCCGCTTGCTCGGCGCTGGCGACCGTCTCACGGTAGTACACCTCGGCCCTGTTCCGCTTCCAGAGTTGCGTCAACCGATCGGCGAACGCCTCGCTGAACACGTTCACCTCTGCACCTTGCCGATACACCGCCGTGTGTTCGTAGCGCAAGTCTTCCCCGGATACGTGTCCCCGGTGCAGGAGATAGAACTGAATGCTACGCTCGATGGCCACGAATGAAGCCTCGATGACGACGGTGTAATACCCGTTCTGCTCGCGGAGTGTCCGCGCTGCCTCGAGGAGTCGACAGGCCTTCCGCAGTTGGACGAGTGCGGAGTCAGAGACGTCCAGATCGGATTCGCCAGTTTGCCCGTGGGTTCGTTGAAAGGCCGCTTCGGCGTCAGTGAGGGCCTCGTCGACGTAACTATCGTCCATTCGTGAGCGCCTCCGCTTTGAGTTGCGTGAGCGTCTCGGTTTCGTCGAGTGTCAGGCCGGTGGCGAAGATCTCGCGTAAGCGGTCCCCGTATCGGCGTGCACTTTCGACGGATTCGACGAGGACGTGGAACTTGTAGCGGTCACCATCGAACGATTCCTCGTTCAACTCCGCCGTCAGTTCGTCGACGGTTTGCTGGGCCGTCGCTTGCGCGTCGTCGACGAGTACGAAACAGTCGATATCGCTCCGTCGATCGGCGTTCCCACGGGCAACACTGCCAAAGAGGACGATTCCGTCGATCCCGTCGACGTCGTCGGTCAGCCTCGCGACGAGTTCCCGGACCGGGGCGTGAAACTCGTCCTGTGGAATCTGTACGATCGGATCGTCGGGTTTGCTGAGCCGACTGCGATTTATGCGAACGAGCCGTTTCCGGCCGGCGTGCTCGGTGTCGACGAAGCCCACCGCCTCGAGGTCGTCGATGGCCGACGAGATACTTCGGTGCGGGTGGTCCGTCGCTCGACTCAATTCCCGAATTCCGAACGCCGTGTAGGGATTGTCGACGAGCACGGCGAGAATCTCGTCGGTACAGGTGTGACTGAAGAGGTCCGTGGAGGGGACGGGGACCGGCAACTCGACTGACGCGCCCCTGTGGATACTTTCACTCTCCATGGATAGGTATACTCTCCAGTACGTAAATAGCCTGTGGAATCGCCGCCACGAAGTTACAGCGATACGAGGAGACTGCCTACGGCAGCAGCCGTGAGAGGATGTCAAACCCGATTTTCGTCTATTTCCAGGGGCGTAGTCGAATCATCGATCCATCCCGTAGATGTACGTTCGCTGGTCAGCAGTCTGCCGGTGACCGAACTCCCGCCGAGACGCGCCTCAATCGCGATCGCCCTTCCAGGTGACGGTCCGGCCCCAGGTGGTCGCCTTCCCCCAGAGACCCGAGCGCATGCACTCCAGTTCGACGATCTGTGAGTTGTCGACGAACAGGTTGATCTCGGGGCCGAAGTTCTTGACGTACCACTCGAACATCTCGGGGCCGGGCGCCTCGAAGACGAGGTTCTCGATCCCGAGTGCGTTCGCGATCCGGTAGGCGACGTCGGTTCGCCACTCGACGACCTCCTCGGTGATCCCCTCGGCTTCGACCATCAGGAGGTCGGCGCCCGCATCCAGGTGACGACGGCCCTCCTCGATGGCCTGCTCGGGATCCTGCTGGCCTTGCTCTTCGAGGATCTCGGGATCGGTCGCGCCGCCGGCGCCGAACTGGACGTTGATCTCCGGCTTCGGGTCGAGCTCGTACTCTTCGGCGACGAGCTCCGTCATCCGAACCATGTCGTCGGTTCCGATAGCGAGGAAGCCGCTCGACAGCTCGACGATGTCGAACCCGAGGCGCTCCGCCTCCTCGAAGTACCGCTCGACCTTGTCGTTGTCTCGGACGAGGACGTTCTCGACGTAGCCACCTGTCGAGACCTTCACGTCGTACTCATGACAGATGTCGATCAGCTCGCGGACGGCGTCTTCCGGCATCAGCGCGAACGAGCCGCCGGAGAACTTGTAAATGTCGACGTACGCACCCATCGTCTCTAAGATGTCCCGCAGCTCCCTGGGTCCCATCGGGTCGTAGTACGGACCGCGGATCTCCGTGATCCCCGTCTCTCTGGGCTTGTCCTCGCGCTCGTTGACGTGCAGGAAGTCGAACGCGCGGTCGTCGATATCGTCTGCGTTCGCAGTCGAGTCGGACATACGCCCGGTCGCACCACGAGCGGACCCATGAAGCTGTCACGCGGGTGCAAACCCGTGCGCGGCGATAGCGACCCGATTGTCCGCCGCCCCGCGTACCGGAGGGGTTTTGTAGCGACGGCCCCGAGTTCCCGGTAGGCGGCACGGTCTGGCAACTACCTTTCGACCCGCGTGGTTTCCACGTGCGGTTACAGTTGACTGACCTACCCCGTCTCTCTCTATACGCTCCGAGCACCGGCTCCGACAGTCCCGAAACTGCCGTTGTGTCCGAACACTCAGGCCAGCAACGCCGTCAGCTCCGTGACGTCGTGTTCCTCGAGCGTGCGGATCGTCTCGACGAGCTCGTCGCGCTCGTCGTCTGGCAGGGACTCCCCGGCGACTGTGTCGACCTTCTCCTCCAGGCCGTCCCAGCCGATCGGATCGGTCGGGTGTCCTCTGAAGGCGTCCTTCTCTACGCGGTAGGTAGTGCCGTCGTCCATCGTGACGTCGACGACTGCGGGCATCTCGCCCGCCTCGAAGCGCTCAGTGAGGTCGGGGTCCGCCGTCACGTCCACGACCCGGAGGAGGTCCTGGACGTCGGCCGCGAGGATGCGCTCGCGCTCGTACTGGGCGAGCGAGAGGTCCCGATCGAGCAGCGCCGCCGCCAGCATGTACGGCAAGGAGTGATCCGCCTGGGCTCGATTCTCGACCTCGTACCGGTTGCCCTCGCCGCCGCCGATGATGAGCTTCGCGCCGCGGAACGTCTCGAGCGTGATACCGGAGACGTTGGCCGGATCGAGGCCCTCGCGCTCGGCGAGTTCGACGACGCCCTCGACCGCGGACTGGGCGTAGGTCTCCGCGACGTAGCGCTTGGTCATCACGTCGTGGACGCGCTCGCCGGGCGTCAGGTCGACATCGAAGGGACCCGAGATGACGTCCTGCCACCCCTTCTGTCCCTCGAAGAGGTTCCGCGGCCCGTCCATCCCGTTGCGGGCGAGCATCGCGGAATACACCGCGTTGCGCGCCGCGTTCGCCGAGGCGATCCCCTTCCACTCGTTGATCCCGCCGGTGCGGGTCACCCGCAGCGCGTTGTGGGCCGTCCCGGCGATGGCGATGGCGTTCTGGGTCTCCAGTTCGTCGAGCCCGAGCACCTTCGCGACGCCGGCCGCGGCGGCGATCACCGTGTGGGTGACGTGGTCGAACCCCTCGTCCCGGACTGGCGCGTTCCACGCGAGCTCCGCCTGGATCTCGTACGCGATGGCGATGCCGGCGAGCAGCTGCTCGCCCGTGCACTCGGCGAACTCCGCGGCGGCGACGACGGCTGCGATGGTGTCGCTCGGGTGCGGCGTTTCGCCGGGTGCGAGAAACGAGTCCATGTAGTCGAGGTACCGGACGAGGGCGGTGTTGTGCATCGCCGCCTGGACGGGCGAGGCCCCGCCGTCGCGACCCCAGAGGGTACACGGCCCGCCGTCTTCGAGCTCCGTCACCGTCCGGTGGACGATCTTCGTCGGCTCCGCGACCTCGGCGGCGATCGCGATCCCGACCGAGTCGAGCACGCGTCGCTTCAGCGCGTCGCGGACGTCGCCCGAGAGGTCGTCGTAGTCGGTCTCCTGGACGAATCGGGCGAGTTCGAGCGTCGACGTCATGGTCCCGACTCCCACGACCGACGTGAAACGCCTTTGCGTGGACGGGGCGGCGATCACCGCGCTGGCGGGGCCGCCGTGTGCGAGGTCGCCATCGACGGGACGGTGATCGTCTTTCGACGAGATTTTGGCGTTTCGGCGCCCCTCCGCGTTCCGAAGCCCCACCGCTTATACCGCTCTCCGCCGTCCCCTCGCGCATGCCCAGCTACATCGACGAGACGGCCGAGCGATACGTCCGCGCGGTCGGTCCCGAACACGACGACCTCCACGCGGAGATGGCCGCCTTCGCCGACGAGCACGACTTTCCGATCATCGGTCCGGACGCTGGCGCCCTGCTTCGGTCCTACGCCGCTGCCACGCAGGCCGAGCAGGTCTTCGAGTTCGGGTCGGGCTTTGGCTACTCGGCGTACTGGTTCCTCCAGGGGATGGCCGACGACGGCCGGATCGTCCTCACGGAGATCGACGAAGCCGAACTCGCGAAGGGTGAGGAGTTCCTCTCCCACGCCGGACTCGCCGATCGGGCGACGTTCGAACACGGCGACGCGATGGCGATCGCCCACGATTACGCGGGGCCGTTCGACGTCGTCCTGATCGATCACCAGAAGTCGCGCTACGCCGACGCGTTCGACCTGATCCGCGACGACATCGCGCCCGGCGGGGTCGTCATCGCGGACAACGTACTCTACGGGGGCCACGACTACCACGACAGTCTGGACTACGTCGAGGGGACGGGTGACCTGCCGGACGACGAGAACGTCAGGGGGATCGTCTCCTACCTGGAAACGGTTCGCGAGGCCGACGGCTTTCACACCGCCATCGTTCCGGTGGGGAGCGGTCTCGCCGTGACGGTCAGAGACGGGGCCTGACCGCGGGCAGGGCGGCGGCGAGGTGCCGTCTGGAGGGATCTTCTCGCGGACCGGCCGTTCACGCCGACACGAGTTTGTACGCGCCGCCGTCTGCGTCGCCGTTTTCGGGATCCGGTGCTCGTTCGGCGTAGTAGATCGCGCCGTTGTGGACGAGCGGCGCGCTCGTCACGAAACCGTCGTGGTCGACGTGCCAGACCTCGTCCCCGGTCCAGGAGTCGAGGGCGTAGAGGGTCCGATCTTTCGACCCGAAGACGATGCGGTCGGCGCAGACGGCGACGGATCCGGTCAGCGGAGCGTCCGTGCTGAACCGCCAGAACGGGTCGCCGGTATCGGGGTCGAGGGCGTACATCCGGCCGTCGTGGCACCCGACGAACACGGCGTGACGGACCGGATCGATCCCGGGTCCCGCCATGGCGTACCGGCCGGTCCTGAACGCCCAGTCGAGGGTCCCGTCCTCGAGGTCGACGCGGTAGATGTGGTCGTCCCAGGAGCCGAAGAACGCGCCCCCATCGTAGGCCGCGATCGGGCCCTTGATCTCGCCGTTCGAGTCGTTCTCCGGGTTGGTGTCGAACGACCACGCGAACTCGAGCGAGGGATACTCCCAGCCGTAGAGCGTCCCGTCGTTCGAGCCGAGCACGAGCCGCCCGGCGTCGGGGTCGATGGCCGGCGTGCAATGTGGGTGCCCCGTCGGCCGGTGGGCCGGTTCCTCCCACACCACGTCGCCCGTCTCGGGGTCGAGCGCGAACAGGTTGCCCTCGGGATCGTCGTACTCGACGGCGACGAAGAGGCGGTCGCCGTCGTACTTCGGACTCGACCCGATCGCGTCGCCGAGGTCCGTCGACCACCGTTCCTCGCCGGTCTCCGCGTCGAACGCGTAGCAGACGCCGTCGTACGCGCCGATGTACACCCGACCGTCGGCCACGACCGGCGTCCCGTGGATCCCGGGCCCACCCGCTCCGGTCTCACCTCGCCACAGAATCTCGCCGTCCGACGAGATCGCGGAGACGTCCCCCGTGTCGCCGGGGAACGCCACTCCGTCCTCGCCGAGCGGGACCGCGCTCGCCTTCGCCGCGTTGTGCGTGTGCGTGTTGTGCTCGGGCAGGCGCCACTCCTGCTCGACGCTGTCCGGCACCGTCTCGTTCGGTTCGTACCCCCAGTTCTCGAGCGAGCGTCGAAACTGGGCGACCCCGTCGGGTCGCGTCTGGTATGACCGATCGTCGATACGTTCCCGTTCGTCGAACCGGTCCGTCTCCGATAGACAGCCGGCCACGATCCCCGAGAGACCGGCGCTGGCGCCGGCCAGAAGCACGTGTCTCCGGGTTGCCCTCCGTCCCATCTACCGGCACCACTCCGTCGACGACAATCTGTCTTTTGCCCGACATATGTCGGCGTACAGACGATTCTCGCGGCGGTTCCCGGCCGACTCTCTCGCCTGCACGCACTGCTCTCCCTCGTCCTGTCCCTTAGCGCATCTCGTTCCGTCCCCTCGGTCTCTCATCCGCCCCCCTTCGTCGAATTCACGACGGTCACTACGGCAGGCCTGGGCGTCGACTGTCTACCCTGCCGCACAACTTGTTCTACGATCGCCGTTTCGCGAGTCTCGTTTCAGTCGCTCCTCGGTGTTCGGACGCGTTTCGATGCTGCAGCGCACATCGTCGAGACCGGTTTCTGATCCCGTTCGGACCGTGCCATCGATCGCTGGCCAACGGATACTCCTCTCTCGAAAGATATATGAATGGATACGAACACATAATTTTCCATCTATTAATACATAGTTGTAAGTATAGCCGACGACTATCGGACGGTGCCGGCCACCACATCGCATGGCTGGCGGAGACCCATGACGCACACGTTCACCGGACAACTCTGTACACGCCCGTGTTCCGACGTCACCCGCCCGCTGGCGGGATCGACGATCGTTTTGTATCGACCGACGGACGAGATACCTCCCGAGCGAATCGCCGCCCGACCCAAGGTGACGGCGGACCTCGTCTCCCCGGCCGCCGCAGGCGCCGCCGTGATCGGCGACGACGAGATCGACGAGTCGGGCGAATTCGCGGTACGGATCGACGACGAATCCTACGACGGCGAGGCGTTCATCGTCGCCGTCCTCGTCGACGACCCGGCCGGTCGCGACGACGTCTCGCCCGTCGAACTCGCGATCACGACGCTGGATCCCGAGTGGGAGAAAGGAGAGAACGGTCCCATCGCGCAGTGGGAGTACTGTCTCACCGAGAAGCAGTGGTGTGGCGTTCTCGCGGAACTGGAGTGCTGGATGGTCTGTGGACGCGTCCTCGATTGCGCCGGCGAGCAGGACGTCCCGGTCGACGGCGCGACGGTTCGCGCCTACGACGCCGACATCGTCCAGCACGACGAACTGGGATCGGTCGTCACGGGTGACGACGGCGGCTACACCATCTACTACACCGAGTCCGACTTCGAAGAAGTGCCGCCGCCGTTCCTGCCGGTCGAACTGCGCCACGGCCCCGACCTCTACTTCTCCGTCGAGACCGCCGGCGGCGACCCGCTCCTCGAAGAGGGTCCATCGGCAGGTCGCGAGCCCGGACGGGAGGACGCCGGGCGGTGCGCCCACGTCGATCTCTGCGTCGACCTCCCGCCGGACGCGGCTCAGATGGCCTGGTTCAGCGTCGGGAGCGCGTTCGACGTTCCCGACGCGGACTCGCTCAACGACTTCGACGTCGAGGGGTACGCCGGCGCGAAGAAGTGGGCGCTCTTCGGGACCCTCTCGATGCGCGGCAACACGCCGTCGGTGACCGACCCGGCCTACGACGACGTCCAGTACCGCTTCCGCTTCGCCGAGTCGACCGCGCGGAACGACGATCCCGCGATGGACGAAGACGCGTTCGCCGACGCGGTCGGTGATCTCGACAACGCCGACGTCTTCCGGCGGACGAAGATCGGCGTGGCCGTCCGGTACGGCCCCTTCGACTTCTTCCCCGTCTACGCGCGCCAGGCCGACGTCGACGAGGACGGCTGGCTGAGCGTCGACAGCGCGCTGTCGAACTCCGCGCCGGACGACGTCGACCCCGCCGCCTACGAGTTCTACGACGACGACTCGCTCATGCGCGTCGATACGACTGCGCTCACCACCCAGTCGAACCCCGCCGACGCGTCGGTCGAGCCTGGCGACCCGTTCCCGGCCGACGAGAAAGTCGCCGTCGAACAGTTCGCCTTCCGGTTCGAGGCGCGGGTCGTCGAGTCCGACGGCTCGATCACGCCCGTCCCCGCAAGCGGTCAGACGCTCAACCGCGCCGTCGTCGACAACAGTGGGACCTTCGGCGCCCTCGAGATCGCGGAACTCGCGGGCGACTCCTGCGACCCGATCACGACCGACGGCGTCACGGCCGCCTACACCATCTACCACCCGCATCCGGGCAGTGCCCAGCTCCGACTGATCGCCAACGACGAGGACGAGACCGACGCGAGCGCCTGGACGGAGATCGACGACCCGGCCGGGACCTCCGAACTCTCGTTCGCCCGCAGCGAGGAGAGCGGGGCCGACCTCGTGGCGATGGACGGCGCGCACCACAACGGCTCGCTCGACGTCTCGAGTGCGGTTGACGAACCGTGTACGTACATGCTCGAGTTACGCACCCAGCGCCGGCTTCACAACGGCAACTCGGCCGCCGACTCCGGCTGGCAGACCCACCGGCTGGTGGCGTTTCACGCCGAGGAGGCGTAGCGAGATTCGGAGCGAACGCAGTGAGCGAGAATCTCGGTTACGAGCGGGAGCGAAGCGACACGCGAGCAGCGAGATTCGGAGCGAGAGCGAGGCCGAGCATCTGCGAGGCCTCGAGTGTGAACGGGGAGTGCAACGACCCGTGAACGGAGTGAGCGAGAATCTCGGAATCGCGAGCGGTGAAACCGCAAGCAGCGCGGTTCGGAGCGTGCGCGGTTCGGAGTGAGCGCGGTTCGGAGTGAGCGCGGTTCGGAGCGAACGCAGTGAGCGAGAACCGCGAAATAGCGAACGGCGCAGCCGTGAGCGAGAGCGGGGTCTGAGCGATGTGAGTGAGAGTCCCGGAACGAGAACGGGGAGGAACGATCCGTGAACGCAGTGGCTCTCCGTTTCTCCGGGGAGTAGGGGTCGGAGCGACGACGTCGGTCCCTCGTACGAGACCGGAACCGTCTCGATTATGGGGGTACAGTCCCAATTTATAAGAGAGGAAGAGACGAATGACACGTATGGACGACTGGACCGACTCGATGACCGCCCGCGATCGGATCGACAGTATCGCACTGACGATCTCCCAACCACGCTCGGTGAACTGGATAAAGGAGCAAGCCGAGGCCGGATCGTGGGAGACGACGAAATCCGAACTCGACCGACTGGTCGAGTCGGGCCAGCTCACGACCGTCACGGTCGACGGCGAGACGCGCTACGCCGTCGACGGTATGCGCGCGTACCTCGATCACGTTCAGGCGCTCGTCGTCGAGCACTCGAAAGCCGAACTCCGCGACGAACTGGAAGCCATCGCCGAGGAGATCGCAGCGTGGAAAGAGACGTACGACGTCGACTCACGCGACGAGCTGGAGGCAACGATCGCGTCGGCTCTCCCTCCCGAGGAGGTGCGTGAGCGACGCCAGGTCGTCCGCGACTGGGAGGAGAACGACGGGTACCGCGAGCGGATCCAACACGCACTCCGCCTGTACGACGACCTCTCTACGCAGGCCGCCGCGACAGTCGGCGACGCCCACGGACACGCCGACTGACGATGCCGCCCGCAACGTACGGGACAGGTCCCGACGCCCATCGACGGCTGTATCGACGGATTCACGATCGATTGGGTACGCAAGACGCGTTCACCGACGTCCGCTACGTCCCCTCGCGAACTCGCCCACGACGCGTCACGGCCGACGTCACCGTGACCACGTACGTCGGTCCTAGATATCCGACGACGGGCGCCCGTCTCGAGATCGAAGTTTCCCTCCGTCACGATCGAAACCACTACTGGATTCAGTGGGTCGAGCCCGTCAGGGATCGCTCCTGTGGCTGGCACCAGGATTCCACCCACGAGGAACTCGGAGCGTGTCACTTCCAGTACGATCGCCCGGACGGAACGACGGAACGGGAACCGGCCTCGTTTCTCGACGCACACCCGCTGGCCGTCGTGGAGACGCGATTGCACGAACTCCCGGGCCGACTTCGCGAGCGGGTCGATTGATCGTGGTTTCGGTCTTCCAGTCTTTCGTTCTGTTCCACGAGGCTCACGCTTCCCAGTTCGTGCCGTCTTTCGTCCGTCGTTTCGATCGCCTCGCGACGGTATCTGGATCGATAGTCAACACACGGGCGCACCGCCACTCGTGACCGGGTGCGCTTCGATGCCTGCTGCAGACAAGTCTGACCACCAACAGTTACTCTCGGTCGGGAGAAACACGGAGTTCGCCGTGGTTCGATGAGGGTGTACCCGAAACTACCTCGCTACGATCACCCGGTCGTGCCGGCGTCGTTCTACGGGACCGACGACCTGACGCTGCTCGAGAAGTACGACGGGAGTTCGTTTCGATTCACCCTGTACGACGACCGCTACGCGGACAGCTATCCGGAGGCGGTTCGTGACGCCGCGACCGGAGACGGCGGTCTCGTCTTCGGCACCCGTCGATCGATTCGCGGGTGTCATCGAACGGCGATGGACGAGATCGACGGCGCCCTCAGGCGGGCGGTCAGGTGCCTCCGGGACGGTATCGACGAGTCGGCGCTGCGATCGTACCACGAGGTGTTCGACAGTCCGTTGATCGTCTACGCGGAGAATCTCGTCTACTCCTCGCTCGATTACGGGTTCTCCGATCGGAAGTTTCCGGCGCTGATCGGGTTCGACGTGGTCCCGTATTCCGCCGTCGAGACGATGACGCCGCCCGGCAATCCGTACGAGGAGACGTTCGACGGATTTCTCGACCTCGAGACGGCGTGGGAGCGTTTCGATGCGATCCGTATCGAGGACGCACCGACAGCCGTCTCGTTCGTTCCGGCGACGATCGTCGACCGACCCACCGACGGATTCGACCCGGACGAGTACGACGTTCCGCAGTCGTCGCTGGCGGCGGACGTGAGAATGGAGGGCGTGGTCGTCCGCAGCGACGAGCAGTGTTGTCGCGCGAAGATTGTCCGCGACGAGTTCGAGGAATTGAACCGAAAGCGATTCGGACAGGATCCCGCCGACGCGGAGACGGGCGCCGAATACGTGGTCGCGACGTACTGTACGCCGGCACGCATTCGGAAACAGGTCCGAACGCTCCTCGTCGAGGAGGGACGTGCGTTCGGGTGTCACCTGAACGAGGACCTCTACCCGCGCGTCGTCGAGGACATCTGGGCCGAACACTGGCCGGAACTGATGGAACTCGACGTTGCGTTTCGACCGACCGATGTCTATCCGCTGGTCGCCGAGCGCTGCATCGCGGAGCTTCGCGCGATGGAGACGAACGCCGAATTGAACGATGTAGATCCGACGACATTCTGGCGCCACCTGTCGTACGGCTCCGGGGGCACCCGCTCACTCGATTTGCAGGTCGCCGTCGCCGGTACCGCCGTCACCGTCTGCGTCTTCGGGCCACTCGAGTTCGAACTCGACGCTGAGTTCGCCAGGGCCGTCTGCTGGCCCCTCGCGTTCGGCTTTCACCTCGAACGTGGGCTGTGCGGGCGGGTCCATGGTGACGGACTCGCTTCCCGCTGTCAGCGTGATCGCCTCGCCGGCGTCCAGTTTGTCGGCGACGGATCGGAGGGTCGCCGCGACATCTTCCCGGGACCGGCCGGCCTCGGATTCGAAGAGCACTTCTTCGGGCATACCCGGGAATAGGTCCGCGCGACGTATGAAGGGACCGGTGGTCCTGGGTGTCGACCGGTCGGGTCCGCGGCCCCAGCGTCCGCTCACGCGGGATCGCTCCGGGCGGCGAGCCAGCATCCCACCGCACCCATCAGCGGTCCCGGCGTCATCACGGCGCCCACGAGGCCGTAGAATGCGACGCTGTCGGTCGGCGGAACGGTTCCGAGGGCGAGCGTGGATCCGACGACGAGCGGAATCGCGACGAGCGCGACTGCGATTCCACCGAGGACGAGCACGAGGTCGATCGTCACGGCGGACCACCCGTGGGTTCGTCGGTGTGGCGTCGCTTCCGATTCGTCGGTTGTACCCGACGGTCCGCGGTCTCGACCGCCGTCGGTCTCGCGTGGGTCCATCCGTGCATCTCGGTTGCTGTCGGGGGCGTAGCCAGTAATCGCCACTCCCGCACATTTCTGGGGAGTTTAAGAGCGGTGGTCGCCGTGGCTTCGACGGCCGGTCCCAACGATCTTGTCGCATCGCTGCGCATCGCCTCGCATGAAACGCGTCCGCCTCACCGTGCACCCGGGTGACCTCGACCTGCCCGCCGCGTTCGAGGACGTCACCGGCGACCGGGAGCCGTTCGTCGACGTCGAGGTCGTCAACTGGAACGTCGGGCCGCCCGACGCTGCCTTCCTCCTGCGCGTTCGCGGGGACCTCGATCGACTGGCGGACGCCCTCGAAGCCGACGCCGCGGTCGCGGACTGCACGTTCGTCCCGATCGGCGATGCCGAAGCGTACTGCTTCGTCGCCGGCGTCGGGACGGCCGACGCGCGAGCGCTGTGGGAACCGTTCGCCCGGGGCAGCGTGATGACCATTCCACCGGCCGAGTGGAACGCCGACGGCAGCTACACGTTCACGGCCGTGGGCCGGGACGCCGACATCCAGGCAGCCGTCGAGGCGGTGCCGGCCGGCGCTCGCGTCGAAATCGAGGCGGTCGGCGGCGATCGGTACGCGGCGGGGGACGTCGTCCGGCGACTCACCGACCGCCAACGCGAGGCCGTCCAGCGTGCGATCGAAGTCGGGTACTACGACAGCCCTCGTGAGGCGACCTGCGCCGACGTCGCGGACGCGCTCGGCTGTGCGACCTCGACCGCGTCCGCGCACCTCCGGAAGGCGGAATCGAGACTCGTACACGGCCTGTTCGGCGAGTGACCCGGTTCCGTTTTCCGGGTCCTCCACACGCTCGGACGCCGTCGATCAGTCCGTCGACCGGTATCTGCTCGACGGGTCAGTCGTCGTGCGGCGCATCCGGCCACTCCAGCCACCCCGAAAGCTATCATTTCATGGAAAAATTACCATAGCTTCTTATAATAGTGTATGGGTATAAATGACTATCACGCCAGATTGGCACTACGGATCTCGGACACGACTGACCCCTGTCCCGCCGACGGTGCCGGTCGCCGTGATCCCCCAGGTTGAGAGCCATGACACGGAACACAGACGAAGACGACAGCGCGTATCGCCTCGACCGCAGATCTGCCATGAAACTCGCGAGCGTCGCGGGCCTCGGGGCGGTGTTCGGAACCGTCTCGGGAACTGGACGGGACGCACGGACCCCCGACCCGATCGACCCGGATCGGGAACCGCCGTGGGACGGCCGCGAGGGGGCGTCCGATCGGTGGGCACGCGACCGCTGGTTCGTCGCGTTCGAGACCGACCCGCGAGTACGGGGCGGGGAATCGGCCGCCCAGGCGGACGAACGGGCCCGGTTCCGCGCCGACGTGCGAGCCGAGGGCCTCGGCGTCACCGAGCGCCGCGACTTCACCCGCCTGTGGAACGGCCTCTCGGTCAGCGCCGAGTTCGGCGACGCGGTGGCGATGAGCGCGCTCGACAGCGTCGCCGCGGTGTACCCGGTCGCGATCGTCGACCGCCCGGAACCCGTGGACACCTCGCCAATGTTAGAGACCGCCCTGTCGATGACCGGCGCCGACGCCGCCCAGTCAGAACTCGGCCTCACGGGCGACGGTCGCTCGGTCGCGGTGATCGACACCGGTATCGACTACAACCACCCCGACCTGGGCGGGAGCGGTGACCAGTCGGCCGCCTACACCGCCGAGAGCGAGGCCGACCGGACGCTCACCGGCCCCGCAGGCGACGTTCACCCACGGATCAGTCACGGCTGGGACTACGTCGGCGCGGGCTACGACGCGGGCGATCCGGAGGCGGACGAGCCGAACCCGGACCCCGACCCGATGGACCCGCAGGGTCACGGCACGCACGTCAGCGGCATCGTGGGCGCCGACGCGGCCGACGAGGACGGCGTGACGGGCGTCGCGCCGGACGCGACCCTCGGCGCGTACAAGATCTTCGACACGGGCTCTAGCACCGCCGAGATCATCGTCGCCGCGATGGAGGACGCCTACGCTGACGGGATGGACGTCATCAACATGTCGCTCGGCGCGAGCCTGCAGTGGGGCCAGGCGTACCCGACGACGGCGGCGAGCAACGAACTCGTCTCGCAGGGCGTCGTGGTCGTCAACTCCGCCGGGAACGAGGCGGATCTGGGTGCCTGGAGCCTGAGCGCGCCGGCGAACGCCCACGACGTGATCAGCGTCGCGAGCGCCGAGAACACCCACCTGACGGCCACCGCCTTCGGGGTTCCCGGGCTCGACGAACCGGTCCCGTACCTCGAACTCTCCGGGTCCGAGCTCCCGCCGACCGAGGGCGAGTCGGCGCCACTGGCGCTGCCGGCCCAGAGCGAGATCGGCGGTGAAGCTGGCTACTTCGGCTGTGATCCGGCCGACTTCGCCGACTTCCCCGAGGGCCACGTCGCCCTGATCCAGCGCGGGCACTGCGCGTTCGCCCAGAAGTACGAGAACGCCGTCGCTGCGGGTGCGACGGGCGTCGTCATCTTCAACAACGTCGCCGGGCTGTTCAGCGGGACGATTCAGGACGCCGGCGTCGAGGGCGTCTGGGGCGCCGGAATCAGCGACACCGGCGGAGCGGCGCTGGTCGACCTGCTCGAATCGGGCGAGACGGTCACCCTCGATTTCACCGACGAGACGGTCACCGTCCCGAACCCCAACGGCGGCCTGCTCTCGTCGTTCTCCTCGTACGGCCAGGACGTCGAACTCGCCTTCGGGCCGAGCGTCACCGCGCCGGGCGGGCTGATCACGTCGACCTACCCGCTCGAATTCGGCGGCTACGGCATGCTCTCGGGGACGTCGATGGCTGCGCCACACGTGGCGGGCAGCGTCGCGTTGGCGCTCGAGGCCGAACCCGACCTCGACCCCATCGACGTCCGCGATCGCCTGCAGAACGTGGCCGAACCCCAGCCGTGGTCGCTCGCCCCCGACGCCGGCTACCTCGATCACTCCTTCCGGCAGGGTGCGGGCATGATTCAGATCGACGAGACGATCACGGCGGATCAGCGCGCCACCCCGGGCCAGCTCTCGCTGGGCGATGGCACCGGTGCCGACGCGACGGTGACGCTCACCAACGACGGCGAGACCGACGTCACCTACGAACTCGGCCACGCGGGGACCGTCGGCACCGCCGGCAACTCCTTCTCGCCCGGGTTCTACCTGCCAGACAGCAGCGTATCGGGGCCGGAGACCGTGACGGTACCCGCCGGCGAGTCGGCCTCGGTCGACCTGACGATCTCGGCGCCGGCGTACGGGCTCCCGAACCACCAGTACGGCGGCTACGTCACGTTCACCCCGACCGACGAGGCCCACGACACGCTCCGGGTCCCCTACAGCGGCTACGAGGGCAACTACCAGGACCTCCCGCTCTTCGGCTACTACGCCGCGGCCGACGACTTCGTCGCGATGGAACCGCGCCTGCAGCGGTCGGTCGACGAAGGCGAGGCCGTCGACGACGCCGCGACCGTCGCCGTCGTCGAGGCCTTCTTCGGTCACTACCCGCAGGAACTGCGGATCACGGCCGAGCACGAACGCACCGGCCAGTCGTTCACCGTCCTCGAACAGACCTACGCACCACGGAGTCCCGACCCCGAGACCTACTACGAGTACGCCTGGGACGGTCGGACGCAAGCCGGCGAGAGCGACGGTCGTCGCCCCGTCCCGAAGGGCCGGTACACCCTGACCCTCGAGGCGCTCCGCACCCTCGGCGACCCCGAGAATCCCGCCCACTGGGACACCTGGGAGTCGCCGACGTTCTACGTCTCGCCGCCCGGCCAGCGCGCGCCAGGGAGTGGGCGTTCGAGTCCCGGGCTGCCAGCGGACGAGTGATCGGGCGATTAGTCTGGTAGCCTTCGGATCGGATTTCGGAGCCGACGCGACGGTTTCCGACTCGGAACCCGGGCTGGTTCGGCAACAAATTCTTGTGTACACAAACACAAACACAACATATGGGGACGAAGACGATCGGGGTGCAGGAGGACGTCTACGAGCGCTTGCGGGCTCGAAAGCGTGAAGACGAGAGCTTCACTGACCTGCTCGACCGATTGATGGACGAATCACGGACCGACTGGCGCGAAACGTTCGGCCGCCTTCAGGACGAGGATGCAGCCGCCCTCGAAGCAGCAGTGAAATCGGTCCGAGAGCGTTCGAGCGGTGGATACGCCGAGCGACAACGGGACGCTATCGAGGCGTTCGCAGACGTTGGGGCGGATTCGGCCGAGGGATCGGATGACACGTAAGCTCCTGGATACGACCTTCCTGATCCATCACTGGGGTGGTCACGACGACGTCGCGACGTACCTCGAGTCCCAGCCCGCAGAGACGACGTTCTGGACGACGACCTTGAATCTCAAAGAGATCGCCGTCGGCCGACACCTCGTCGATCAGTTCGACGCCGCGGAGATTCGACGACAGTTCGAGTGGATCCAGACCGTCCCGATCACGGAGTCGGTCGCGTGGGAGACGGCGGCGCTCGAAGCACCGCTCTACGCCGACGAAACGACCCAGCGCGATCGAATCAACTCACTTTCGATCGACGCACTCGTCGCCGGCGCAGCGGCAGAACTTGATGCGACCGTCGTGACACAGAACGTCGACGATTTCGAGACGCTGGGCGTTCCCGTCGAATCGTACTGAGTGCTGTCTCGAATCCCGACTCGAGAGTGGCCCATCTACGGTCGGATAGTGCCACGTCGTGACGAAAATCCTGTGCAAGATTGAGACGAACCTCTTTTCGCCTCGGGTGCGCTTCGCGCACCACTCGGCGAAAACCCGTTCATGCCAAAAGGCCGGTCTCGCTCCGCTCGACCGGTGAATCGCGCTCACTACCGGGTCCGTCGGACCGCTCGTTCGCGCGAATGCTCGTGTTCAACTCGCGCCATCCATGTTGTATGCACTGAGGAAAATACAACATATGGAACAACTTTCTTAGTAGTGAGCAATGTCGAAAGTACGGGATTGACCAATAACTGCGGGCGGATCCGCCCGATTTCCGGACGAAGTTGCTATTCGGCCGTCCCGAACGGCGGAGCTAGTAGTTCACGTAGGCGGTCTTGCTGATGGTGAAGAAGTCCAGTCCCGCCTCGCCCTGTTCGCGGAACGTCTCGCTCGAAGAGGCTTTCATGCCGCCGAAGGGGACGTGGAGTTCCACGCCGGTCGTCCCCTCGTTGACCTTCACGACGCCGGCCTCGATCTCGTCGACGAAGCGATTGGCCTCCGTGAGGTCGTCGGTGACGATCCCGGCAGAGAGACCGTACCGGACGTCGTTGGCGATCTCCAGTGCGTCGTCGAAGCCCGTCGTCGGGATGGCGGCGACTACCGGTCCGAAGATCTCCTCCTGGGCGATCCGCATCTCGGGATCGACGTCCGAGAAGACGGTCGGCTCGACGAAGTGGCCGTCCGCGAATCGATCGCCCTCTGGCACCCCGCCGCCGGTTTCGAGGGTCGCGCCCTCGCGCTGGCCGGCGTCGACGTAGTCGAGGGTCCCGTCGCGTTCGGACTCGCTGACCTGTGGGCCCATGCGGTAGCCCTCCAGCCCGGGACCGACCTCGATCGATTCGGCCCGCTCGACCAGCCGGTCGACGAACTCGTCGTAGAGGGATTCGTGGACGATCGCCCGCGACGTGGCCGTACAGGCCTGTCCGGTGACGCCGAAGGCGCCGCCCGCGACGACGTCGACGGCCCGTTCGAGGTCGGCGTGCTCGCTCACGACGACCGGGTTCTTCCCGCCCATCTCGAGCTGGATCCGCTTGCCGTCGGGCGCCGCCGCCTCGCGGAGGCTCTCGCCGACCATCGTGCTCCCGGTGAACGAGACGGCGTCGACGTCCGGGTGCGTGGCGAACGCGTCGCCCACGACGCTCCCGGGGCCCGTGACGTAGTTGAGCGCACCGTCGGGGAGGCCAGCCTCGTCCAGTTCCTCGACGATGGCGGCGGAGACGGCCGGCGCGAGCGTCGCGGGCTTGAAGACGGCGGTCGCGCCCGCGGCCAGCGCCGGCGCGATCTTCCAGGCCGGGATCGCGATCGGGTAGTTCCACGGCGTGATCAGCGCCGCGACGCCGACCGGCTCCTCGACCGTGTAGAGCCGGCGATCGGGCGCGCTCGACCCGCTGACGGTGCCGCCTACGTCGCGGGCCTTCCCGGCGAAGTAGCCGAAGATGTCGATAGCCCGCTGGACCTCCCCCCCGGCCTCCGGCTCGGCCTTGCCCTCCTCGCGAACGAGCATCTCGGTCAGTTCCTCGCGCCGCTCGCGGAGCCCTCGCGCGGTCCGTTCGAGGATCCGGCCGCGCTTGGGCCCCGGCGTGTTCGCCCACTCGTCGGTCGCGGCGGCCGCTGCCTCGACCGCTCGATCCGCGTCGGCCGCGCTCGAGCGCTGGAATCGCCCGACGACCTCGTTCGGCGCCGCGGGATTCGTGGTCTCGAACGTCTCGCCGGTTTCCGAGTCGACCCACTCGCCGTCGACGTAGTTCTGGACGGTGGTTGGCATCGTATGGCACGTCACCGCCGACGATTACACGCCTTTCGGTCGTCTGCGCGAGCGGTGAGGGCGCCGAAAGGCTTTGGTCGCCCGGCTGAAACCGGCCTTTTACGAGATGCGATACTACCGGAGCGCGTGGGGGGCGAGCGGGCCTCAGCTGCTCGCCGTCGACGGCGACACGGCGTACGACCTGACGGCGGCGAAGCCCTCACTGGACGGGTTCACCGACCTCGCCCGCGCGAGTGACCTGACGGGGACGCCGGTCGACGACATCGCTCGCCGACTCCGCGACGAGGCGCCGATCGTCGACCGGGAGCTGATCGATGACGGGGCGCCAGCCGCGGAGCCGACCGAAGCCGCCGCGGCGGACGGGAACGCGCTGGTTCCCGTCGAGGCGGCGGAGGTGTGGGCCGCCGGCGTCACCTACGCGATCAGCGAACAGGCCCGGGAAGAAGAGAGCGACATGCCCCAGCTGTACCTCGACGTCTACGACGCCGAGCGGCCCGAACTCTTCTTCAAGTCGACCGCCCGCCGGACCGTCGGCCCCGGCGAGCCGATCGGTATCCGAGGAGATTCCGACTGGAACGTGCCGGAGCCGGAGCTCGCGGTCGTGCTTCACCGCGGCGAGATCGTCGGCTACACCATCGGCAACGATGTCAGTAGTCGGGACATCGAGGGCGAGAACCCGCTCTACTTGCCCCAGGCCAAAGTGTACGACCGCTCCTGTGCGATTGGCCCGTGCGTCGCCTCCACCGAGCGGATCGAGGACCCACACGACCTCGACCTCTCGATGACGATTCGCCGCGGTGGCGAGACCGTCTACGACGAGTCGACCTCGACGAGCGAACTCGTCCGGACCTGCGAGGAACTCGTCTCGCACCTCCAAACTCACAACACCCTGCCGGAGACGACCGTCCTGCTGACCGGCACCTCGCTAGTTCCCGACGACGAGTTCACCTTGCAGGAGGGAGACGTCGTCTCGATTTCGATCGAGGGGATCGGGACGCTCGAGAACCCCGTGTGTACGGTGTGAGTGAGCTGGCCCGTTCTCACTCGAAGACCGTCTGGTCGATCGCCTGCTCGTCGATGTAGTCCCAGTCGTAGGCGACGCCGAGGCCCGGGCCGTCGGGGACCGGGACGGTGCCGTCGGCGTCGACGGCGTCGAGCTGGTCGGAGTAGGGCCCCTCGTAAACCGGTGGCTGCGTGTTGGGACAGTCGGGGTGGACCAGCGCGATCTCGTAGTAGTTCGCGTTGCGCATGGCGGCGATGCTGTGGCGGTGGGCGGGCCCGGGCGCGTGGACCTCGACGTCGAGGCCGAAGCCCTCGGCGATCCGGGCGCGCTTCATCGCGCCGGTGATCCCGCCGTCGTACTCGGGATCCGCGCGGGCGAAGTCCGTCGCGCCGCTCGCGAGGAAGTCGGCGAACGGTTCGAGCCCGCGGACGTGTTCGGTCAGGAGAAGTGGCGTTTCGAGCGCCTCGCGTAACTTGTTGTGGGCGTGCTGTGAGATGCCGCCGTCGCGGTAGGGATCTTCGTACCAGTAGTACTGCTGTTCGTCGCAGGCCCGGCCGACCTGGAGCGCGTCGGCGTAGGTCTCGTACTCGCAGGCCGGATCGTGCATGAGGTCCATCTCGTCGCCCACGCGCTCGCCGACGGCGTGGACGGTCTCGACCTCGCGGTCGATATCCCGTCGTGCGTCGCTGCCGCCCCAGCCGTGGATCTTGAAGCCGCCGTAGCCAAGCTCCAGGCACGCTTCGGCGAAGTCGGCGTACGCGGCGGGTGAGTCGAGGCCGCCATTATCGTCGGCGTGGTAGGTCGACGCGTAGGCGGGCAGGCGCTCGCGATAGGTGCCGAGCAGCTCGTGGATCGGCGCGTCGTAGCGCTTGCCCGCCAGATCCCACAGGGCGATATCCAGCGGCCCGATCCCCATCCGATCGTACTTGCGCAGGCCGCGTTTGAGTTCGCTCCAGTGGCGCTCGCGTTCGAGCGGGTTCTTCCCGACGAGGTACGAGGCGCACGTCTCGACCTGGTCCGGCGCGGTGGAGGTGACGAGGACGTACTCGCCGGTGACGTCCGCATCGGTCTCGATCCGGATCGCGAGCGTTTCACTTTCGAGCGTCGAACCCGGTTCGTAGATCAGGTTGAAACCGTTGTCGTCCGTACCGACGTTGGCGAGGGGGTACCCGAACTCGATCAGCTCGATCCGGGAGATTTCCGGGGCCATACCGCCACTGCTGAGGGAGCCGACAAAAGGATTGGCCGGGTTCTCACCGAACGCGGCCGGCCAGTTTCGTCCGGTGGATCAGTCGTCGGGTCCGTAGAAGCGCCGAAGGCGTGCTGGCGAAACCGAGTACGCGCGGCTGAACCGTCTCGTCCCGCTCAAACCTGCCCGAGAACCTCGGCCTCCATCGCCTCGACGAAGGTCTCCTGGTCGGGACTCGACGAGAGGAGTTCGACCTCGTCGAAGCCCGCGTCGGCGAGGGTGGCGAGTTTCTCCCGGATGTCGGCGGGCTCGTCGGTGACGAAGAACTCGTCGGTCATCTCCGAGAGGGCGATTTCGCGGCCGGCCGCCTCGATCTCGCGCGGGTCGTAGACGTCTTCGTCGAAGCCGATCGCGGGCGGGCCGCGCCAGAAGCCGGTGCTCTTCAGCGCGCGGTCGTAGTCGGGGTGATAGGAGACGAGCAGCTGGCGGACGCGGGTGATCTCGTCCGGATCGCGGTCGGCTTCCGCGGCGCCCGCTTCGAGCGCGGGTTCGAGTTCCCGCTGGTAGACGTCGGCGTCGCGAAGCGTCAGGAAGCCGTCGGCGTACCGGCCGGCCACGCGGGTCGTCTTCGGGCCGTTGCCGGCGACGTACAGCGGGACGCGTTCCTCGGGGAGCGTGTAGAGGTTCATCGTATCGACGTCCCAGTAGTGACCGTCGTAGGTGGTGAAGCCGCCGTCCCAGAGCCGCGAGACGATCTCGCAGGCGTCGATCAGGCGCTCGCGGCGCTCGGGATAGGCCGGCCAGTCGTAGCCCAGGGGCACCTCGTTCATCGCCTCGCCCGTCCCGATCGCCAGGTGGACGCGTCCGGGGTACATCGCCCCCATCGTCGCGAAGGTCTGTGCGATCAGCGCCGGGTGAAGCCGAGCGATTGGCGGCGTGACGCCCGTCCCGATCCGGATCGAGTCCGTGCGTTCGAGCGCTGCCCCCATCCACGGCCAGGCGGCGCCACAGTGCGCGTCCGTGTGCCACCACGGGTGGACGTGATCGCTCGTCCAGACCGTATCGAAGCCCGCCGACGCCGCACGGTCGACGTGACTGAGCAGCGTTGTTGGATCGTACTGCTCGTGGGCGGCGAAATACCCGATATCCATAGCGTCAGTGTCCGCGATCGGGCCAATAAACGTTCGGGAGGGATGCGTGCCTCGACTATTCCTGCCCACGGATAGCTTCGCCTCCTTTTTGTACCGGCCCCGCGACGCACTCGCTAGATAATGGCCTCTCGCGGATGGACGGACCGTCGTGAACGAGTGCCCACCGCCGCCGCCAGAATCGGTGGCGGTAGCCGCCCACCGGGCGGCGACAGCCCGAAAGCGGGGGTACGATGAGTACGGATACGTCGACCGCCGAGAGCACTGAGGGGGCGACGAGCGCCGGAGGCGACGCGAGCGGCCCCACGCCGCCCTCGGAGCGGATCGTCGGCCTCGACGCGCTGCGCGGGTTCGCCCTGCTCGGCATCCTGATGGTCAACATCTGGGTGTTCGCGATGCCGGAGGCGGTGCTGGGGAATCCGACCGCCTACGGCGACTTCTCGGGGGCGAACTGGTGGGCCTGGTTCGTCTCGGACGTCTTCTTCCGCCAGAAGTTCCTCGCGCTCTTTACTTTCCTCTTCGGCGCGAGCGTCGTGTTGTTCACCCGCCCGGACGAGCGTGGCGGGCGGCCGACGCTCGAACTCCACTACTGGCGAACGGGTTGGCTCCTCGTCTTCGGCCTGGCACACGCCTACCTGCTGTGGTACGGCGACATCCTCGTCGCCTACGCCGTCTGTGGCTTCTTCGTCGTCCTGCTGCGGGATCTGCCGGCGAAGACGCTGGCGACGGTCGGCCTCGTCGTGCTCGCGATCCCCTCGATCACGGAGGTGCTGGCCGGGCTGACGATGGACCCGGGCGCGACGTCCACAGCGTGGCGACCGGTCGAATCGGCACTCCAGGCCGAGATAGACGCCTACCGGGGTGGCTGGCTCGAACAGATGGACCATCGCCTCCCGACGGCGATCCGCCGCCAGACGATCGGCTTTCTGGGCTACTCCGTCTACCGCGTGAGCGGTTCGATGCTGCTCGGCATGGCACTGTTCAAGTGGGGCTTCCTGACGAACGACCGTTCCGTCCGGACGTATCGCCGGCTGATCGTCGGCGGCGGGATCGCCGGTCTCGCCGTGATCCTCGCCGGTATCGCGTTCATCGAATCGGCCGACTGGACCTACCGCGCCGGCATCCTCTGGCGCCAGTTCAACTACTGGGGCAGCTTCGCCCTCGCGGGGGCGTACATCGGTCTCGTGATGCTGTGGAGCCGCTGGCGACCGGCGGGCACCGTGACGCGATCGCTCGCCGCCGTCGGACGGACGGCCTTCAGCAACTACATCCTCCAGACGGTTCTCGCGACGTCGATCTTCTACGGTCACGGCCTCGGCCTGTTCGGCCGGCTGTCGCGAGTCGAACTTCTGGGGGTCGTCCTCTGTATCTGGGCGATTCAGGTGCCGCTGTCGGTGCTCTGGCTCCGGTACTTCCGATTCGGGCCGCTGGAGTGGCTCTGGCGGACGCTGACCTACCGCGAGGTGCAGCCGCTGCGGGTGACCCGGACGAGCGAGTGAGCGACGCGGCTGGCGTGGCCGGCGGGAAACGTTTTCCTCGCTTCGGCGCAACGTCGCTCCCAATGAGCGGCGTCGACGTCACGCTCCGGCGCGCGGACGCGTCTTCGATCTCGCGGGTCGAGACGCTCCTCTCCGAGACCGACCTCCCGACGGCCGACGTGCGTTCGACTCCCGAGCGCTTCGTCCTCGCGTTCGACGGCGACGAACGGGTCGGCGTCGGCGGGCTGGAACCGTACGGTGCCGACGCACTCCTCCGGTCGCTCGTCGTCGAGGAATCTCGACGCGGGAGTGGGTACGGCGCGGCGATCTGTGACGCGCTGGAAGATCGCGCGCGGGCCGACGGCGTCGAGACGCTCTATCTACTCACGACGACCGCCGAGGGGTTCTTCGCGGATCGCGGCTACGAAACCGTCGACCGCGATTCGGTTCCCGAGGTGATCCGGGAGACGCCGGAGTTCGCCGACCTCTGTCCCGCGGCGGCTGTCTGCATGCGGCGGTCGCCGTAGCGTGATGCAACCCGTCACCGTATCGTGACGCGGACATCGCTGTCTGCGTGACGCGACTGTCGCTGTCGGTCTCAGTCCCCTTCCCCGCTGCTCGCCGGTGTCTCCGGCATCCACAGCGTGAGGACGACGACGGCGGCCATGGTCGCAGCCAGGAGGAGGTACCCCTCGTCGAACAAGTTGTTCTCACCGAGGACGCCGAAGACGACCGGGCCGGCGGCGCCGACGGTCGCCGTCGTCGTCCGGATCACGCCGAGGCCGGTCCCCTTGCGTGACTCCGTGAACGCGTCCGCGAGGAACGACTGCGTGACGGCCCCGGAACCGAGCATCGTGCTGATCATCGCGGTCGTCGGGACGAGCAACCAGAGCGACTCGACGAACGGCAGGACCGCCAGCCCGATCGCCGGCGGTGTCAGGACGGCCACCAGCGAACCGCGCATACCGATCCGATCGTAGGCCGCGCCAGCGACGGGTTTGACGACGACGCCCACCGCGAAGAAGAAGCCGAACAGCAGGCTCGCCGTCGCGGGAGAGAGCCCCTTCACCGTCTCCAGGTAGGTCGGGTACAGTGCCGTCACCGACTGCCAGATGAAGATGTACAGAAAGAGGATGACGGTCATAAAGCCGAGCGAGGGGTCGCGAAGCGCCCCGAACACGGCCAGCACCTCCCGGACGGTGCCCTCGTCCGAAGCCGAGCCGCCGGCGGGTCCCGTTCCCGCGCTATCAGGACCGGTCCAGTCGCCGCTCGCCGCAGTCGTCCCGTCCCCGGTCTTCGTTCCGTCCGTTTCGGTCGAATCGCCGTCGCGCGTCTCGCCATCGTGGCCCGCTTCGTCAGCGCCCGGGACGGCGACGAAGAGGGCGACGCTCGCCACGAGTAACAGGGGTGCGACGAAACCCAGGCCGGCCTGCCAGGCGACGGCGGCCGCGAGGGCGGCCGCGATGGGTGGAAAGAGCGTCTGCCCCACGTCGCCGGTCGCCATCGTCACCCCCAGCGCGCTCCCCAGTCGGTCCGGGTAGAGCTTCGAAAGGAGCGTGATCCGGGCGATGGGGTACATCGAGTGGCCGAGTCCCCAGGCCGCGACCGCGACGAAGAGGACGATCGGCGTTCTGGCGGTGACGACGAACGCCAGCGCGACGGCGACGAGCGCCGCGCCCGTCGCCATGACGGCCCGTTCGCTGAACCGGTCCGCGAGGAGTCCGCCCGGCAGCTGGCCGATGGCGGCGAACAGCCAGAGAACCGTGACGAGGAGGCTGGCGACCGAGAGGCTCAGATTGTAGGCCGACTGGAGGTCCGACAGGATCACCGGGAGGATCATCCGGGCGCCGACGAACAGGCCCCACGTGCTCGCGATCACCGCCAGCGACGGGCCGCGCCCGTCGGCCCACAGCGCACGCGCTTCCGTCGTCAGCGTTCCTCGGACGTCCATACGAGAAGTCGTACCGGTGACTCGGCGACGCTCGCTTGTAAGTGCCGTTGCTTCGGCCCGCCTTTCCGCTTCTCCGCGATCGGCGGGACGACCCTGGCACTGCTTGGCCGCTCTTTACGCCCGCGCGCTGGACGAGGACGACGCACCCGAACTCGTCGACCTACTGGCGGACCTCGGCCTCGAGGGCGCCGTGGCGTGGGTGTTCCGTCTACTCGGTATCCTCGCAGTCCTCGCCGGAATCGGTGGATGGTGTTCGGATCGCCACTCCCGCCCCTCGGGGAATCAGATAGCTCCCCCTACGGACGTCACCGGCGATCTCGAGACGAGAACGGTCCTGTGGGCCACGTGTTGAGAACGTCCGGTGTGCAACAAAATGCACGGTGGGTAGTCACGGTACGGATGACTCGGCGTCTGTTCGATCGTCTGCGTCCCCGGCTTTCGATGCTCCTGGATCGTACCCCGCATCCTGGAGGTTCGAGAGGACGTCGTGGACGGTTTCGAGGGTGTTGTGGAGATCCTCCGTCGTGCGGCCACTGCTGAGGAACTCGTTGCTGTCCGTGTTCTCGACGAGGAGGGTGGCGTGAGCCACGTCGTTGCGGAGATCGGTGACCTCGTGGAGTCGGGAGGCTGCACCGCCTTTCGTGGTGAAGCCGCAGGCTTGCCAGCAGGCTTCGACGTTGGTGGCGATGGTTTCGAGCGTGGAGAACTGTGCGTAGTGGAGTTCGTCTAAGGCGACGTTGGCTGCTTGTGCGTCTTCGTATCGGTCTTCGATGTCGTCGAGTTCGTCTGCGGTGACGGGCGTGGTTTTCCAGTCTGGTTTCGTATCGAGGATGCGTTCGCGGATGCGTTCGCGGAGGTGTTCTTCGAGGTAGGTGATGCGGTCGAACAGGTAGATGCGCGCTGGGGCGGTGTTGAGATCGGCGCGGGTGAGGATGCCGGTGACGTGGTTGTGGCCGCCGAGGAAGTAGATGGGTTTCTCGATGAGTGCGGAAAGGACGTCCGCGAACGAGGTGTCGCCGCTGATCATGTAGTCGATGGTCAACGGGGTGAGGGAGCCGTCGAGAGTATCACTCTCGTCGTCGGTCGTGATGTCGTCTTTGTGAACGAACCCGATTGGGCCATCGTCAGCGTAGACGGGGGCGGCGTCGTACCCGTTCTCCTCGAGCCACGTGGCGACGTCGCTTGGGTGCATGTCGTGATCAAGGTGTTTGACAGAGTGGGTTGCGAGTTCCGCCGCGGTGCAGTCGTAGAGGGTACGGGGCATATCGGCTGGTGGGGAGGCGAGACTCGTCAAACTGCGGGCCGTGCAGGGAAAAGGCGCGGATCGAGGCACCTATCCACCGCAAAGTTAATGACCAAGGAGCATATATTCTCACTCGATTATGTTCAAAGGGCATTTTGAGTCGGCGGGGGCGAGTATCGAGTACGGTGCTGCTGGCTGTCTCTTCCCCGTCGAGGAACTGGATGCGACGGTACTCCAGGACCGAGATGCCCAACTCGCGCTCGACGATGTCGATGGATCGAACGCCATCGTCGTCGCCCCGACGAACCTCGCAACCAGTTACTTCCTCACCCAGCACACGCTCACTGCGATCCGCGTCGACAGTCTCTCCACCGGCGTCCGGACGCAGATCGCCGCTGCGCTCGACGCTCGTCCCGACAGGTTCGAACTCGTCCAGATCGGTAAGTGGAACCGCGACAGCGCGAATCACTCGCTCGCCGAATTCACGGGCGCCTGAACTCTGCCTGTCGGGGATACGGGTTCGGGGAAACCCAGACGCGTCCGACACTCGTGACCGAGTCGCTGTCCGCTTCGTTCTCGGCGCCCGGTCGGACAGTCAGCGAGCCGTCGAGGCGCACGGAACTATCGACCTCGAAACACTACTCGCGTCTGTTCAACGCTACCTCGTTCTACGGTCGTTCGAACGCCTTCCTCCCCGGGAGCGGTGCTCGTTCGTTCTCCTGGGCGGTCCGGCAGACAGGCGTTCGTCACACGACACACGGCCCTTCGATACCCGACGAGAGCGGATTCAGGTGTCAACCGGTTACCCACAGGTTCGTACGTATGGTGACCAACACTGGTGTATGAGCGATGCAGACGATGTCGCAGATCTGGGTCGGCGAGCGATCCGGACCTCGCGCACGGAGGCGCTTCGAGAGCGGATGCGAACCGTGATCGACGATCACGACCGCGATGCCGATCTGAAGGCTGTCAGACAGGAAACGAGCGGCGGCGACTCCCTCGAGTCGATCGTCGACGATGGCCGATCGGAACGGGTCTAGGCGCTCGATGCTGTTCTTCGACACCTCCGCGCTGGTGAAGCGATACGCCGTCGAGGACGGCACCGCGGTCGTCGACGCGATCGGTCGCCAACGAGAGAACGAGGACATTCGCGTCTTCCTCGACAGGCAGGGCGTCGCCAAATTTGCAGCCGCGCTCCACTACGCGACGCGGATCGAGGCGAGCGACCTGACGGAGCGTACCGCCGCGAACAAACTCGGCGTCCATTCGGTTGAGGGGCTGACCGTGTTCGGCGCATTCCGAGACGTCCTCGAGGACGCCGCCTCGTACGATCCGTACTCGAGGCCGAAGCGTGACACGCCGGAGAGACGAATTCCGCGCCACAGTAGCGCTCCCCGACGCGAACGTGGTCGTTGCGATGGGCGGGCCATCCACTGAGACGTACCGGGCGTTCGAACGCTTCGTTCGAACGCGAGACCCTCTCCTAGCGGACTAGTCGTCCGTGCGGGTCATCGGCGACCGCACGTCTATACGAGCGGAGGTTCACTCTCCTCGTATGACGATCACGAGAGATGACGCGGTTCTGGGCTGTGACCCTCGAATCGACGGCACTCGTGTTGGCGTCCGCCACGTGCCGGACGCGTGATCGAAGGCGGATACTCGCCGGCGTACGTCGCCGATCAGCTCGACCTGTCGCTCGCGGCGGTCTACGAGGCCCTCTCGTACTGGTATGCAAATCCCGACGAGATGCGACGCGTGGAGCGTGCGAACGCTGACGCCTTCGAGGGCCTTCGTGAGGCCTCACTGAAACCCACAGAACTCCAGTGACGACCGACGTCCAAAAAATCTCACAGCGATACCTGTGGGATGAGCCGGAATTGAACACACACTAATCGCCGGTAGCAGTCGAATCCTCTACGATTGTGACAACTTGTGGAAACGGCCCGCATACACGGGGGCGTCACCATGAGCACTGTTCCGATCATCGACACTCCCGGACCAGGGGGGTATCGTGAGAGGGGTCACTAGTTGTGGTCACATTGTTCGAGTTACGCCACACTTTCGAGTGCGCGGCTTCACCGTTCGAGGCTAGAACGGGATCTAGGCGGGAGTCACCAGTACAAATTTATAGCGAGGGAATCTAGGAGACGGTGATGAAGGAAGAAGGATTGGCCATCGCGCGCGAACACCGCGAGTCGAATACCGAATTCTATCGTGCTATGGGACGCGCGGAATACTCGGACCATCCCGCGACGTCAGAGTAGCGTCTACCGTCTCTCTCGGGCATAGTTGAGGATCTCCCGTAGGTGCTGTTCCGGGGGACTGTGTCGTCTGGACCCGTCGTCACACAGTACGAACTGGAAGTACCGGTGCCAGATGTCGTAGAGGGGATCGCGTTTCCACAGCGTGTCGAAACGGGTGTCACTCAGAAGGTGGCGGGCGAGCTTGGACTCTAGAACGACGCGCTCTATCTGTTGTCCAACGGGGAGTCGGTCTCCAGTTGCCGTCTCGTACAGCACTGCTAGTGAACTCATTCCCGTTCGGTGGTTGGCATCCGGGAAGAAGTGAAGGCCAGCAATCGCTCTGAGCCAGTGAGCGCATTGCTGTGGCAGCGGCTCGTTGGTCGGAAACTCGCGAATCAATCGGTGCAAATCCGTTTCAGCCACGTTGCCTACCTTTCGTTTGGTTGCCTCCGGAGATTCCCTCACCCACCCGTATTCCTCAGCTGAGTTCTTCACGAGGTCTAAATTGAGTTGTTTGATCGTTTCTCCATCCAGGTTGGTACAGTCGTCTATCTGCCAGTCCGGGGCCGGGTGAGAGACGGTTGCGATTGCATCGATGTCGTAGAGACCGTCGCTAGACGGAAGCGATACTCTGTCACGCTGACTGTCGGCACCCAGTTCTGTCAGGGTATACGTTTCGTGAGACGTATTTTTCACGATTCCTGCGCACCGTAGGTCGCGCAGCTGAAGGCGGAGGACGTTCTCACGGTACCGCTGGTTCGCAAGTTTACGGGGGCTATGGTGTCCTTCATCCGAAAGCTGGTCGATGATGTCGTGATCTGACCGGTACATTGGCCGAGCTGGATCGATGAAATCTCGATAGGAGTGCGGTCCATCGGGGAGGGCCATAGCTAATCCAAAATCCGTCTGTAAATATGGCTGTTGTTGATACGTTCTGGATCGAAAATTGCCGACGAAACCGTGGCAGTCAGTCACCGCTACCGCTCTCGGTCCGCTGAACCGTCCACCGTGTCGTGCCAGGTGTGTATACTGGGTAGCGCCGCCGTTCGGTTCGTTCGGCAGCCGATTCACCGGGGTCGTCGAGCCACGCCGTGTCCCAGTCGACGTCCGAAGCGAGTGCTTCGAGACTGGCCCACGCCTCCTCGGCACTGCGTTCGCTCCGCCGCGAACGCTCGTATATCCGGGCAGCCTCGTCCGTCATCGCCCCAACGTATGAGGCGCTCGGTAGTACTTTCTCGGACAGTAGCACGCGAACCAACCCACCGACGTGACGTTCGCGTCGGCTGCGTCGAGACGGCCACCTCGCCCAGTGGCTTCACGTCCACTCTCGAAAATCGGACTATCGAATGGTGTTCGAGCCCGCGTTGAGCAACTTACGCGAGTCCGACGAGCCCGTCTTCGGTCCGACGTCGTTTCGCGGGTACGTCGACCGGCACGGGATCGAGGCGGGCCGGACGCCGTGGTACATCTCCGTGGACGCGATTTGGAGTACGGATTCGGTGTAGTGTCGGGCGAATGTGATGGTTCTTCGGATGGTCTCAGCGCCGGGGCGGCCCTGGGTGCTATCGAGCAGCGTAGGAGCGAATCGGGACTCGTGGAACAAATGGACCGAGTTGCGATACTCGGGGTTCCCGACCGACCAACATCTGATGCCCGAATCAGGGATTGTACGGTTCGACGATTTCGAGGACTGCAGGCGCTTCGTATCGCCGGTGTCGCTGCTGTCCAGTCGTCTCTCGCAGCACTCCATCGTCCCACAGACGATGGATTGCCTGGTTGATCGCTGGCTGTGAACGATCGAGGGCCGCGACCGCTTGGGGCTCGGTGAGATACGGGTGTTCGATGACGAAATCGAGGACTTCCCGGATGACCGTCCCTTGGCCCTGGTACTGATCCCAGTATCGGTCTCGGAGTGCGAGCAGCTTCCGAGCGACCGTGTACGCTTCATGTCCCTGTTCGGAAATCGCCCGAAGGAAGAAGACCACCCACTCCGTCCACGCACCGTCACGACTCACTGCGAGGAGCCTGTCGAGATAGGCATCTCGATTCACGTTGAAATACGACGATGGGTAGAGGTACGGGCCGGGCAGTAGGTCCCACTCGTAGAGCACCAGCATCACCAGGAGGCGACCGAGTCGACCGTTTCCGTCCTGAAACGGGTGGATCGTCTCGAACTGGTAGTGGATCAGCGCCAGATCGACAAGCGGAGCGTACGTCGGACCGGATCGAACGTACTGGAGGAGGCCACGGAGCGCGTAGGGAACGCTCGCCGGTGGCGCCGGAACGAATCGCGCGTCACTGAGTGGGGTCCCCGGCTCGTCGATGCCTACGAGATCGTCGCGCAACTCCCCGGGATTCTTCGCTTCGCCGCGGGCGCCTTGCAGCAGGATTTCGTGGAGTCTGCAAAGCAGCTCTCGATCCAGGTCGGCGCCAGTACGAAGTGCTCGGATCCCGGCGGTGATCGCTTCGACGTAGTTTTGAGCCTCCGTGATGTCGGCGCGCTCCGTCTCCGTTCGGCCGGGCTCTTCGCCGGCTTCGCGACGGTACAGGTCGGAGAGCGTCAACCGCGTCGTCGTTTCGATGTTCGAGGAGTCGACGGCCTCGCGATGAACCAGCGGGCTCAGGATGACCTCTGGAGAATCGAGCCACGTATCCAGATCGGAGAGTTGCCCCAGGGCGTACATCGCGTCGCCAATCTCGGTCCCGAGGTCGTGCGTGGGTTCGAGTTCTGGTGGCAGTGGATCCGGGCTAAATGCGAAGATACCGTCGATCATCTCGACGTCGCCCGGTGGCTCGTCAGCAAAGTCTTCCGGTCGCATCGTTATCTTAGTCGCGCCTCTGTGGGTTTATAGATAACGAATTTGCGGATTAGCTATCTAAAACTGCGTACCCTGCACGCTAAGATAACTCGTAGCGGAAACAGTTATGGTGAATCCGTCTGTCAGTGTCTCTGATCCGGCCAGTGGCTTCACGTCCACTCTCGAAAACCGGACTATCGAATGGTGTTCGAGCCCGCACTGACGAAACTTCGCGAGTCCGACGAGCCCGTCTTCGGTCCGACGTCGTTTCGCGGGTACGTCGACCGCCACGGGATCGAGGCGGGCCGGACGCCGCGACATATCTCCGTGGATTCGCTTCAGGATCTGAATTCGGAGTTGCGAGCCGCGGACGTGATGGTCCTCCGGATGGGGTCGGCGCCCGACGGCCGCGGGACGGGCTTCGTGCTGGTCGAGGCCCGCGACGGGGTCGAGGCGTACTTTCTGGAGGACGAGGCGCTCTTCGGTGACGTCGAGGCGACGTCGATGGCGGGGACCGCGGGACCGAACGGTGAGTCGGTCGAGCGCGATCGGCTGTTGAGCTTCGAACTGTTGCCGAGTTTCTCCGAGACGTCGCTCGTGAATGTAGGGTTGGCGTCCGGCGCCCTCTCGGAAGCCCTGGATCTCGATCGAACCGGGGCGCTCGCCCCACCGGCGACCGGCCAGTCGACGTTTTCGTTCGAGGTGCGGCCGCGGGGCGATCTGGCCGAGACCGTGACGCACCGACGGGGGCAGGTCGAGATCGACACGCTGTTCGCCGAACGCCGAGACGGCGACCTGGCGCTGTTCGTCATCGAGGCGAAGACTGACGGGCGGTCGTCGCTCGCGAAACACAAACTGGTGTACCCGCTGCTGGCGATCGCCGAGTCGGTTCCTCCGGAGATCGAGCTGGTGCCGGTGTACCTGCGGTGTCGGCGGGCCGACGGGCGGGTTCGCTTTTCGGTTGCGGAGTGCTCGTTTCCGGACCCCAGGGAACGGATCGGTGGGGTCGAGGAATTGTGTCGTCGGCGCGAGCGGGTGGTGGAGCTGGAACTGGATGGATGAGTGGTGAGACGCTGGATTTCGTGACGTCGGACTGGCCGACACGATCGCACGACGGCGATCACGGAGTCTGCTACCCGGCTCTCGTCCCCTCCTGTCCAGACTGGGTCGGCCACCTTCATACATTAGATAAAGTGGGCCATATATCTAGGAAAACATTATAGGACCTCGGTTTTACCAAATTATTTAAGACTCACTCGGTGGCAGTGAATACCATATGCCGAGAATGACGGTCGAGCGATTCTTCGGTGGGATCGACCACCGGATCTCGTACCTTCAGTCGACCCTGCAGTACGTCTCAGAGTATCACCCATCTCACGCGGACCTCTCCGAGTGGATTCTACAGAATACGCCCGCCGGCTCGCAGCAATTGATTCGGCGGAATATCGCGTTCCTGGAAACGATCGATCTGATCGAGGAGACTGACGGTCGGTACGAACCCACCACCAAGGGCGAGGCGGTCTGGAAACGGGACGAACCGCTCGTGCTGTACGAAGGTCTCGCGACGAACGTCGACGGATTTCGGGACCTCTGCCGGGCGATTCAGGCCGGCAATCGAACGGTCGAGGCCATCCAGACGGCGCTCCGGGAGTCGTTTCCCGACTTCGAACTCCCGGAGGGCGTGGTCGGGGGACATCTCGGCTGGTTGCGGTCGCTCGGCCTCGTGACCAAATTCGACGGAACGTATTCGTTCCCGATCGAGGACGGGACGTTCGACGTCGGCGAATCGTACAACCGCTGGTTCATCCACGACGTGTTGAAAGGCGAGCGGTACAAGGGCATCGCGACGCCGAGCGACCTGGATCTCGTCTTGCTCTTCACCGGCGAATCGGGCTCGGCCTACGGCTACGAGGACACGTTCCTCCCCGACGATCGATTCGTCTACACCGGCGAGGGCGTCGAGGGCGATATGACGATGGACGGCGGCAACGCCGCGATCCGCCATCACCGGGAGAACGGCGACTCTCTGCACCTCTTCGAGTCGACGGACATGCCGTGGATCGTCACGTATCTCGGCGAGTACGAGTACGAGAAGCACGTGATCGACACGCTTCCGGACGAACACGGAACCGATCGCGACGCGATTCGATTCACTCTGGCACCGGCCGGCGGAACCAAAGTCGAACTCGAGGATGGGACGCCGCAATCGCTCTCGCTCGACGACCTCTACGAGAAGGCAACGGAGAGTTCGCCGACCCACACGACCGGCAGTTCGTCCGGATCAACGAGTGAAAGCCGGTCCTATCAAGGGTCAGCCGTCGTCCGCGAGTACGCGCTCCGATGGGCCGACGGCGTCTGCCAGGGCTGCGACGAGGACGCGCCGTTCTTGACGGCGGGCGGCGATCCGTACCTGGAGGTCCACCACCTCACACGACGGAGCGACGGCGGCCCGGACGATCCGGACAACGTCATCGCTCTCTGTCCGAATTGCCACCGCCGGGTCCACGAGGGCCGGGACGGCGACGCGTTCAACCGCAAATTGAAACGGCGAGTCGCGAACCGCGATTCCTGATGTGGCCTGACCTCGGCGTTACCGCGGCCGTTCCCGATGTGATCGCGGCTGTTCTTGACGAGCACCGGTTTTCACCCACTCCGAGAACTCCGAGAGGTTCATCGCCGCCGCGCAGTGTTCACAGCAGTACCGAACCGAGTCCGCGTATCGCGCTTCCAGCATCGCTGGCGGTGCCACGTCGATTCTGAAGAGCTCCGCCGGCCCCACGTCACGATCACACCGGTAACACTCCCGGAGCTGAGTCGTCTCGCGGGCGCCGCTCGTCGCTTCGATGGACTTCATCCGAGCTCACCCCGGAATCGCACTGACCACCCGGTAGAGCTCGGCCCCCAATCCCCGAAAACGAAAGTGAACGGCGGGTAGCGATTCGACTCCCGAAACCGAGAGCGGGCGAGACCTTTTTGTCTCGACGGTGTGTTGTGGAACATGGTGACCAAATCGGGGCTCCGATTTGGAAGCCGCGTCTCGGGTGTCTCTAGCACCCGGGGCATTTCTCCGGCGCGCATGCCCCATGCGGCTGTGATGGAGACGCGAGCTTCCGGGTTGGTCTACGGAGTGATGTGTAATATATCTACTGGATATTGGGGGTATTTTGGGTGATTGGGGACACTCCCCCTCGACATTTTTGGAGAACTGTGGTCGATACCACATTTGGATTCGAAAATCGCCACGGGTTCCCACTTCCGTGTTAGATACCCCGGATGCAATTCTCCCATGGGGTGTACTGTACCCTGCCTCATTCCTGGCCTTCCAGATTCTCCCGGCCGGAGTCTCCCGCTCGTCGCTTCCACCGGATCCTTCTGCACGACCCTCTCCCCTGACCGCGCGTCGTCTCGCTCGACATACGCTCACACACTCCCATTGGCATGCGACCGGCCCCTCACTGACCGTCTCGAACGTCGGCCGCGTGTTCGAACGCCACCGACCTGCGTCTCAAACGCGCGCCGGTCCCGTCGTGGACTGCCGGCCGAGACACGACGTGGTCTTCGTCACGGACACCGGCGGGATGTGCCGGACGGTCCGTCCACCTGGCGTCCGAGATCCATCACCGCGGTCTCGTCCGGAACGCATCTGCGGCGACGCGCCACACGAGCACCGGTCCCTAGTATTCCTCCCCAGGTCTCCCGTGCCAGCCACCGTCGCGTCTCTGGCTCTGTCGATAGCAGCAGCAATCGATGGATCTCGCATCGGTTTCGGTCGATACAGACGAACCTCTTTTCGCCTCGGGTGCGCTTCGCGCACCGCTCGGCGAAAACCCGTTCGTGCCAAAAAGCCGGTCTCGCTCCGATCGACCGGTGAATCGCGCTCACTACCGGGTCCGTCGGACCGCTCGTTCGCGCGAATGCTCGTGGTCAACTCTCAGCACAACCCTCGAAATCTATCACCGGCTGAGAATTCCATCAGGCCATCGATACGAATCGAGTTCACACCCGGGAAGTCGGCACGCGAGTTGCGAGTACGACGTCGACGTGGAGGCCTCGGCTTCGAGTCGCTGTTCGAAGAAGCCCAGTGACCGTCAGTGATCGAGCTCCAGAGGCCCATCCTCGAACCGTAGGTTACAGCCGAGAGCTAACTCCACCTTCGTATCCATAGTTATGAGGGACTACAACTTTACGTTGCTAAGAACAACAAACAAAGCCGATGGCTACGATAGTCTATATATGCAAACAGTCCCCGTAGACGGTGTCCTGGAGTCGCTCCGGATCGGCGTCGGCTTTCTCTGGACCGCCGCCTGGGCGATCATCATGGGGCTGGTGATCACGAGTCTCGTCCAGGTCTACGTCTCGAAGGAGCGGATGGCCGGCGTGCTCGGTGAGGGCGACATCGCGGGCGTCACGAAGGCAACGCTGTTCGGTGCCGCCAGCAGCGGCTGTAGCTTCGGAGCCGTCGCCATCGGGAAGGGCCTCTTCACGAAAGGGGCCCACGTCGTCAACTTTCTCGCGTTCATGTTCGCCTCGACGAACCTCATCGTCGAACTCGGGTTGATGATCCTCATCCTGCTCGGCTGGGAGTTCCTCGTCGCCGAGTTACTCGGCGGTCTCATTCTCATCGCGGTAATGGCGGGGATTGTGCACCTGACGCTTCCGGAGAGCCTTTTCGAGGAGGTTCGCGCCGAGCTGAATCAGCGCGATCACGATCACGACGTTTCAACGGATCCGACCTGCGGGATGGAAGGCACGGACGAGTATTCGATCGTGACGGACGGCGGCGAGACGCTGCGGTTTTGCTCGGAGGGGTGTTTGGAAACCTATCAGCAGCAAGCGGCCAGCGGCGGTGGCTGGCGAGACGAACTGCTGTCGTGGGGCGGCTGGTACAAAGTCGGCAACCAGTATCGCAAGGAGTGGTCGATGCTCTACACGGACGTGATCGCGGGCTTTCTGATCTCGGGGTTCGTCATCGTGTTCGTCCCGCAGTGGGTCTGGAACACGCTCTTCCTCCAGGGCGAGGGGGTGCTGGTCAGCGCCGAGAACGCGGTTATGGGCGTGGCCATCGCCGTCGTCAGTTTCGTCGGGAGCATGGGGAACGTCCCCTTCGCCGTCGCGCTCTGGGGTGGCGGCGTGAGCTTCGCCGGCGTCATCGCGTTCGTCTACGCCGACCTCATCACGGTTCCCGTGCTCAACGTCTACCGCAAGTACTACGGCTGGAAAGTGATGGCCTACATCCTCGGCGTGTTCTTCGTGACGATGGCGTTCACGGGCTTTCTTATGGAACAACTGTTCGACGTCCTGGGAATCGTCCCCGATCTCGCCGGCGGCACGACCGCGAGCGAGCAGACCTACTTCGAACTGAACTACACCTTCTACCTCAACGTGATCGCGTTCGCACTCTCGGGCTTTCTCTTCTACGTGTACCGACGCGGTCTGGGGGCTCCCGGGCAGTACCGGGATCCGGTGTGTGGAATGCGGACCGACGACGGGCCGCGTCACACGTACGAGGGCGAGACGTACTACTTCTGTTCGAACACCTGCAAGCGCACGTTCGAGACCGATCCCACGGAATTTGCAGGGCAGGGGCCGGACGTCGAACACCACGATCACGACCACGAACATTGACGACGACGCTGCGGGGGATCGGCCCCGAGCATCGGCGAACCGAACCACAAGCGATTCTGCGGTCGACCACGAACGAAAGGTATGAGCGACCAGCACACGCAGCTTGGATGAGTACAATGAACCGGGACCGAGCGGACGCCGCCGTCGCCGTCATTCTCGGGGTGGTGCTCCTCGGGGGCGCCGCCCTCACCTGGCAAGCGTATCGCCAGCGCCGCGCCCTCGATCAGTCGATGGGCTCGATGATGGAGACGTCGATGGGGTCGATGCACGGCCCGAACCCGCTGTGGGTCGCGTTCCTGACGATCCTCGTCGCGGCTGCGATCGGCGGCGTCTACCTCCTGATCCGGGAGGAACTGTCGGCGCCGAACGGGGAGCGTGCGACTCTCGAGTCCGAACGGATGGGTCCAGCCGAACCGACGGCCACTACCGATCAGCCGGCGGCGTCACCCACCCCCGAGGCGAACCCCCGGGAGCGCGTCCTCGATCTGTTGCCGGACGACGAGCGGCGCGTCCTCGAACCCGTACTGGAGTCACCCGGCGTCACACAGATCGAGCTGCGCGACCGCTCCGATTTCTCGAAGAGCAAGGTGAGCCAGACCCTGAGCGCGCTCGAGGAGCGCGGCCTGCTGTACCGGGAACGCCAGGGGCGCACCTACCGAATCTACCCGAGCGACGACTTGCAGCAGCGCCGGCCAGGTCAGTAGCGACCGGCCTCCGGGGCCGTACCCCGCGAATTTGGCATGGATGAACGGTCTTCGCTGAACGAAACGGTTAGATCGCCCTATACACGTTCTCGAACGATCTCCTGCGTGTGTTCACACCCACGGGGATAACCGGTATCCCCCTGTAGGACTACCTGAGGTGCCAACCAATGACCGACACCACCCTCGGACGCTGGCTGCTCGCGGTGCTCGCAATCGTCGGACTCGCGATCGCCGTCTCGGTGGTCGGCGCACACGGCGACGAACCGGTGGCGGACGAGACGGACACCCACGACGGCGGTACCTGGGCCGCCTGGATGGATGGCCACGTGGGCTCCGGTACCATCGCAGAAATGCAATCGCACATGGGCGTGGCCGGCGACGACATGCCCCACGAGACGGCTGCCCGGAACCACACCGCCGGCGGGATGAACGGCCAGGGGCCCGGCTGCTAACGGCCCCTGACGGTTCGACTCGTCAGGTTCGAATCACCACTCACTGAACACACGAAACCAATGACGCAACTCACCACCACGGTCGGACGCACGGTTCGTCGAGCATCGATCCTCGCCGTTTCACTGGCAGGAACGGCGACGGGGACGGTCGCCGCCCACGGCGGCGGGAGCTACGACGGCGGCATGATGGGTGGCGGGTGGGGCCTCTTCGGCGGAACGATGGGGCTCCTCTGGATGGGCCTCCTCGTCGCCGCCGTGCTCTACGTCGGCTCGTCACTCCTCAGCCTGGGATCCGGCAGGACTGACGAGCGGTCGCTGTCGGTTCTCCGCGATCGCTACGCCCGCGGCGACCTCTCCGAGGAAGAGTACGAGCGACGGCGAGAGCGACTCGAACGTGCAGGATGACCGGACAGACTAGTGCGGGAAAACCGCACCTGCCCGCCAGGGCAGGCCAACAATTAACTTCGCTATCCGGGGTACGATAACTATGACCTACACCATACAGAAATCCGTGACCGGCGATTTCGACGACGTCGTCGAGACGACCATCGCAGCGCTCGACGACGACGGATTCGGCGTCCTCTGTGACATCGACATGCAGGCGACGCTCGACGAGAAACTCGGGGAGGAGTTCCAGCAGTACCGGATCCTCGGCGCCTGCAATCCACCACTGGCCCACGAGGGGCTGACAGAGGACGTCGAACTGGGTGCACTGCTTCCGTGTAACGTCATCGTCTACGAAGCGGATGACGGTGACGTCGTCGTCAGCGCGGTCGATCCGCGACGCCTCGTCGGACTCACCGACAACGACGCACTCGCATCGATCGGGACCGAGGTTGCAGACCGGTTCGAACGCGTGCTCGAAGCCCTGTCGCAGGAACACGAAACCGCGGAATCCACGTCGGGGGACTGAATCTCATGTCATCGTCGAGCCAACTCGACACCACGACCATCGTGCTCCTGATCCTCGGGGTACTTATCGCCCTCCCGTTGCTCACGATGGGGATGGGATTCGGCGGCATGATGGGATATGGTGGAATGGGGCCCTACGGAGGGACTGGCGGGTGGTGGCCGCTCGTCGGAATGCTCGTTCCGCTCGCCTTCCTCCTCCTTCTCCTCGGTGGGGGCTACCTCATCATCCGGCAGGTGGCCGGAACCCAGTCATCGCACCGTCCCGAAATGGAAGAGTTGCGGATGGCCTACGCGAGAGGCGACCTCTCCGAAGAGGAGTACGAATCGCGCCGCGATCGACTCCAGAGGGAGGACTAGGCTCTATGGCGCCCGCGACTCGTCGTGGATTCCTGAGCACCCTCGGTTCGACGGCGGGGATCGCAGGGATCGCCGGCTGTCTGTCCGATCGACTTCCTGGCGGTGACGGATCCGTTGATCGGACGGTTTACATCGGGGCCTACCACTGGGGCTTCATTCTAGTAGATGAGGGTGGCGCAGAACGAGAGCAGATAGCCGTCGATCGCGGCACGTCGATCGAACTCGTCGCCTTCAACACCGGCGCTGAGCAGGCGTTCGAGTCGCTTCCCGCGTCGGTCCGGAGTGCCGTTCCGGAACACCACGAACTGGAGGAACGCAACGAAGAACGGATCCCCGCCCCGAACGACGGTGATCTACACGAGGCGCTGGAGGCGGCGAACGACCGTTATCCTGACCACAGCGTTACCGTCGTCCCCTCCGGGGGGAACCATATGGGGAGCGGGATTCGGATGCATCCACTCGCGCTTCCTACTGATACGACGAGACCGACGGTCGACACGGTGACTGCGTCCCAGCGCGGCGACTATACGCTCAGTTGCATGACCTACTGTGGATATGGCCACCCGTACATGTACCTCGACGGGGGTCTAATTGTCCGATAGGGCAAAGCCAGCACTACGTTCGACCAGGCGTTGTTCTCGTTACCCTTCGTGGTCAGAGTCGATCGACCACGATCGATACGCGCCCTGTATTCAGCACGCCACGATGAACTCCTACCGATGATGACAGAAACGTTGGTAGTCAACTCGCCCACCTACTGGGCGGCTGTTTCACGCGATATTATGTCTGAAGAATAAGTTCTTACCGGAGCCGCGTATCTGAGCGATACCCTCTCGTGGCGGGCGTTCAGATACGTCACCAGACCCAGCGCGCCGCCGAAGAAGAGTACCAATTTTGGTGGTTGCACAGTATTGTGCATCTATAGGATGTGCGAGGTGTGTGGCGAGCGGGAACGCACGGTGATGCTCGCGATCGACCCGGGTAATTCCATCTCGGCCGTCGCGCGAACGATCGACGAGAATCGGGAGACGATCCCGGACGCCTACGTTCTCCCGGAGTTCGCCGGGCTGGCGTACGCGTTCACCACCATCGACGCGGTCTACGTCTGGACCCGCGGCGGCTATCAGGTCGCTCGTGACCCCGAGCACTATCCGCCGTCCGTCGCCGTCCGCGAGTCCGACGTCGGCGCCTGGCCGGCGTGCTTCGATCGGTTCGGAATGTCGCCAACGTCGTCTCGCCTCGATCGATTGTGGCGAGCAGCCGAGCGGTCCGCTCGTCGGTTCGCAACGTCCCGAAGACCCACAGGTTCGTATCGAGGATCTTCGCGCGTCGGATCCGTACACCCGATCGGCTGTCTCGTCCCGCGCTGCGTAGACCGCTCGCTCGAGGTTCGCCGGATCGACGTTCTCGCCGAGTTCGTCGAGTTTGGCGTCGATGTCGGGCACTGACTCGCCGTTTCGCTCTGCCGGTGCCAGTAGCTGGTCCAGCCGAAGCGCGGTAATCACCGTGTCGTCGGTGCGTTCCCGCAGGTGCGACCGGCAGGCCTCCTCGACGAACTCGCGCTCGTCGCCGTAGATCTCGTACTCGGTCACATTTGGGACACTTGCGTGGATTCCTGTTCGCGGTCTCCATTGGTCTGTATACCAATAGCCTTATTCTATTGGCCCGTATACCAATAGCCGGGGATGGCCTCACTGACCGACGACGACCTGGATGGCGTGAGCGAGGGACGGACGTACCCCGACGGGATCGTCGTCCGCGTGTTTTGCATGCGGACAGACCGTGATGCGTACCCGTCTGGGTGGGCCTACAAGCTTCACTACGGCGCGACGGAGCCGGACCCGCCCCGCACGCTCGACGATGGGACGATTCGTCGGTACGACAACTCTCACGAGGACACCAAAGGGCACGAACTGCACGTTGCACCGGACCCACACCCGGACAGCATCACGTTCCCCGGGATGGTCGAACTGTGGGAACGGTTCTGGAACGAGGTCCCGAAATCCGAGTTCGAGGTCGCGTGAGACCATCACACCACGGTGATACCCATGAACGATACCACACCGCCGCTGCACCCGATGGAGCGCGAACAGCTTCGGGCCGAATCAACGCTCGTCGTGACCGTGAAGTCGTCTAGTGAGTTCTACAACGACGTCACTGACGAGATTGCGGCCCTCGAACGGTCCGAGGCGGTGGAGTCCACGCCGACGCTCTCGTTCACCAGCTACGACGACTTGATGAAGACGCTGACGGCACGCGTCCTCGATCTCATCGAAACCATTCGCCAGGAAGAGCCAGCCAGTATCAACGAAACCGCACGGGTCGTCGACCGGGACGTGAAGAACGTCCACGAGGAACTCAGTCAGCTCGCACAGCTAGGCATCATCTTCTTCGAGGAAGCGGGCCAGCGTAAGCGCCCGGTCGTCTGGTTCGACGAACTCGTTATCAACCTCCCGTTCGATCCAGAGACTGGCGACAGGGCAGCTTCCGCACCGTGATCGACGTTCTGTAGGCCAGCTCTCCGGAATCCCCTCCCCGACTCCCAGAAACCGTGATACCGGACACCGTCCGATCCCGTGCACCGAGGGATACCTAACTGTCGGTGCCGATTGGTGCGTACCGCGCAGCGGGGACGCTCGACGCGTACTATCGAACGGGAGGCGGTCCACACCGGTCCGTCCACCGACGGCGGTCCGCACGGACACCCCTGTGACCGCTGTGGCCCGCCCGGTGCCCGCCGTTGCCCGCTCTGCACGGACGTCCCGCCGTTGCCCGCTCTGAACGGACGACCCGGCGAACCTCCTCCTCGCTACTGCACCGAGTAGCCGCCGTCGACGGTGATTGGCTGGCCGGTGACGTAGGCGGCGTCGTCGGAGCCGAGCCAGGCGACCGTCGAAGCGATCTCCTCGGGTTCGCCGAGTCGGTCGGCGGGGATCGCCGCGACCGTCTGCTCCGTCGACTCGGGGTCGGCCTCGCCCGAGCGCTGGACCATCGGCGTGTCGATGACGCCCGGGAGGACCGCGTTGACGCGGATCCCGTCCGCGGCGAACTCGACGGCCGCAGACCGCGTCAGGCCGACGACGCCGTGCTTGCTCGCGACGTAGGGGCTCAGATTCGGGAAGCCGAGGATGCCGGCGATCGAGGCCGTGTTGACGATGGACCCGCCACCGCCACTCTCGAGCATCGCCGGGATCTCCTCGCGCATGGCGTAGAAGACGCCCGAGAGGTTGATGCCGACCACGCGCTCCCAGTTGTCGTTGCTCTGGTCGCCGAATCCGACCTGCTCACCCTCGATGCCGGCGTTGTTGAACGCGACGTCGAGGCCGCCGTAGGCGTCCACGGCGGTCTCCACCGCCGACGCGACGTCGTCCTGGTCGGTGACGTCCGTCTCGACGAAGGTGGCCTCGCCACCGTCGTTCGCGATCCTCGAGATCGTCTCCTCGCCGCCCTCCGCGTCGATATCCGCGACGACGACGCTCGCCCCTTCCTCGGCGAAACGCGTCGCCGTCGCGCGGCCGATGCCGGAGGACGCGCCGGAGATCAGTGCGACCGTCCCGTCGAGTCCTCTCATCGGTCGGTCACCTCGACGGCCGCCGTCGGTCGAGGATCGAGTGCGATGCACGATCGTCCGTCCGCGTGGCGTGTCGGACCCATCGATGAACGTACGACGGCCTCGTCCAAATATGTGTGCTCGGTACCACTGATACGAGCAGGTCACACGGGCGTCACCGGTCGTTCGCTGCGGGCGCATCGTCGCGGGCCTCGACCCGGATCCGCTCGCGACGTCACGTCCGTCCACACCGTCGTCCGAACCGTCACCGCCCCCGCCGGACGACGCTGGCGTACACGACGCCGCTGAGGCCGCCGACGGGGAGCGTCGCCCACCACGTTTCGAGGAATCCGACGTACGCGAGGAGCGAGGCGAAGGTGGCGCCCTCCAGGAGTCCGTCCCACGAGCGCGCCCACAGGGCGACGGCCACCGCGCCGAAGATGGCGGCCGCCACGATGTAGGTCGCGACCGTCCCGACGAGTCCGGCGAGGAGGCCGGCGGCCGGCGACGTCGGCGAGGTGAGTCGCCAGCCGGCGACTCCCACGAGAAACGCCGCGGGGACGACGAACGGGAGCGCGAACGCGGCGAACTCGACCGCCGCCTCGTTCGCACCGAGCAGTCCGACGCCGGTGCTCGACGCCGCCGCGGCGTACAGCGAGGCGGCGACGACGGCCGCGCTCGCGGCCGCGTACCCGCCGCCGAGGGACGGCTTGTCGGCGCCCGGGAGCCGACCGGGCCCGAATCTGCGACACGCGGCGTGGATCGTGGTGACGACTGCCGACATGCTTCGGCCTACGACGTGTGGGGATAAAAATACCTCTGTGGCTCGATCCGCTACGTCCATCGTGGTCGCGAAGCGGTTCGCCCGGGAGCGACGGCTCCGCCGTGCTTCCTGTCCCCGCAGTGTCCCGGTTCGAGCGTTCCCATCCGGTCTGATCCCGGTAGTACGATGAACGCCGCGTCTGACCGCGCAGATCCGACGAACGACGAGCCCACCCGTCCGCGCCACGTAATGCAAACGTACTAGTACAGTGTCGTGCTAGTAAGTATCTACCAATCCCCTCGTTCATGGCGCACCCAGACACGGATGCTCGTCCGACTGACCGCTCCGAACGGCTCCGATCCGCGACGATCGGTCTCGTCTCCGGCGTAGCGTGGCTCGTCGGTCTGGCGGTCGTCGCGCCGCTGACCGGGGAGTTCGCCGTCGTCGCTCTCGCCCAGGAACTCGTTCACCGCGCACCGGGCTGGTTGGCGACGACAGCCATCGAGACCCTCGGTTTCGGCGCGCAGCCGGCACTCGTCGCGGGTGTCGTCGCGGCGATCCTCGCGCTCACGACGGTCGCGGCGATCGGCTGGTCCCGACTCGAGTCGCACACCGACCGCTGGCCCGTCGACGTCCTCGTCGCACACCGCTCGCCGCTCGCCGTCGCCGCGTGGACGCTCGCGACCGTCGCGCTCTTCGTCGTCGCCGGGGCGCCCATCGCGATCCGCTCTCTCGCGGCGCTCGTCCTGGTCGTCGCCGCGCCGCTGGTCGTGGGCAGACTCCTGCCCGTGGACCCTCGGTCGTCGACTCGGCGTGCGTTCCTCCGGCGCGTCGGCGGCGTCTCGGCAGCGGGACTCGTTTCGGCCGTCGGCCTCCGAACCGTGTTCGATCGATCGTTCGCCCCCGCGGCGGCCGAGCGGGCGGGTGAGCCGCTCCCGTTCCCCGTCGAAACGCCCGCCGGTGAGTCCGCCTACGACTTCGAGGGGATGCCCGCCGCGGTCACGCCGCCCGACGAGCACTACGTCGTCGACATCAACATCACCGATCCCGCGATCGACGCCGACTCGTGGACGCTCGACATCGACGGGGCGGTCGACGACCCCTACTCGCTCTCTTACGACGATCTGCTCACCCACGAGCGCCGCGTCGAACAGACGACGACCCTGCTCTGTATCTCGAATCCCGTCGGCGGTCCCCTCGTCGGCACGAGTCACTGGACGGGGGTCCCACTCTCGGACCTGATCGAGACCGCGGGACCGCAGGAGGGAGCGGTCGACGTGGTCACACACGCGGTCGACGGCTACAGCGAGGCCATCCCGTACGAACTGGTCGAACGCGAGGACGTCCTGATCGCCTTCGGGATGGGCGACCGAGCGCTCTCCGTGGACCACGGGTTCCCCGCACGCCTGCTCGTCCCCGGCCGATACGGGATGAAGATGACCAAGTGGCTCACCCGCATCGAACTCAGAGCGGCGGATCACGAGGCCTACTGGGAGGAGCGCGGCTGGAGCGAGCGAGCGGTCGTCAACACCGCCTCGTACATCCGCGGGGCGGAACGCCGGGGCGACAGCGTGGTGGTGGGCGGCGTCGCCTTCGGCGGCCTCCAGAGCGGCGTCGAGGAGATCGAAACCGTCGAGGTGAGCGTCACCAACGGTAGCCAGTGGCACGAAGCGACCCTCGAAGAGCCGATCAGCCCACACGCGTGGCGCCGCTGGCGCTACGCATTCGATGCACCGGACCGGTCGCCCGTCGACGTCGTCGTCCGGGCGATCACCCGCGACGGGGAGGTCCAGACGGCACAGGAGCGAGAGGCCACACCGCGAGGCTCGACGGGCTGGCACCGTCGTCGCATCGACGTGTGACCGCTCCGTTCGGTCGGGAAGCCGGGCACGCGACCGACAGTTCGTTCACCGACCCGTCTCACGACCCGTTCACCGGCGGGCGTTCACCCAGCGTCACCTCGACAGTCTCGCGCTCGCCGTCGCGGAGGACGGTCAACTCGATCGTGTCCTCCGGTTGCGTCTCGGTCAGCAGGTACGAGAGGAGGTCCTCCCGAGTCGTCACGGTCTGGCCGTCGACCGCGACGATGACGTCGCCGCCCACGGGAACCGTCGCGCCGTCGAGTTGCGTCGACTCGTCAGCGCCCTGCAGCGCCTCGCTCGCGCCCGTCTCACCGAGGACGCCAGCGACGTAGACACCTTCGGTGACGTCCAGGTCGTTCGCGTCGACGATGAGCTGAGAGAGCGGGAGCGTCCTGACGCCGAGGAACGGGTAGGCGTACTCGCCGGTCTCGACGAGCTCGGGAACGATCCGCTCGACGAGCCTGGCCGAGACGGCGAAGCCGATGTTCTCGCCGCCGCCCGCGCGGTTGACGCCGAGGACGTCGCCGCTCGCGCAGTCGACCAGCGGCCCGCCGCTGTTCCCCGGGTTGATCGGCGCGTCCGTCTGGATCGTGTTGGGCAGGCGGCCCGCCTCGGTCGGCATCGACCGGTTCACCCCGCTGACGATGCCCGAGGTGATGGTACTCTCGAGGCCGTACGGACTTCCGAGCGCCGCCACGCGCTGACCCGGCTGCGGCGTCTCGTCTGCGAGCGGGAGCGCCGCCATCGAATCCGTCGTGGCGTTTACGCGCACCACGGCGAGGTCGGCGAACGCGGTCGCGCCGACGACCGCCCCCTCGTACAACTCGCCGTCGCTCGCCCTGACGCCGACCGACTCGTTCTCCCCGACGACGTGCTGGTTGGTCACCACGAACGTCGCGTTCCCGGTCGCCTCGTAGACGAAGCCGGATCCGAGTCCGCTTCCCACCTGTACTTGGACGACGGAGGGGATCGTCTCCTCGTAGAGCGAGACGTAGTTACAGCCGGTACGGTTTCGCGCCTGTTCACCCTGGGACTGGTTTGCCTGGGGCTGGGCCTGCGGGACGGTCGCTCCCGTCTGGAAGGCTCCCGCCTCCCCAGCCGTGCTGTCGGTGTCACTCGTACTCGCCTCCCCAGCCGTGCTGTCGGTGCCACTCGTACTCGCCTCGCCGCCCGCCGCTACCCCTGCGATCGGGACGCTGGTGACCATCGCCACCGTCACGAAGAGGAGCGCCAGCGTTCGTATCCGGCCCATAGTTCGTATCCGGCCCATACCACACTGTAGCCACCGACGAATCGGAAATAAGGGCGGCCTGCACTGTCCTTCGCCCGTCGACGAGTCGCCGCTCGACCCAGGTGCTCTCCGTTCCAGGATCCACCGCCAGCGATGCCGCCCGGCGGTCCCCCTCGATGCTGGACGACGGCCGCGATCGAAGGTGTCCGCCTGTCGTCCTCCGTGCTGTACGACGGCCGCGATCGTCCCGATAGGCATTTCCTCCGACAGGTCGATCCACGACCGTGACACTCGCGATCATCTCGGATTCGCACGTCCCCGAACGTGAGACCGAACTCCCGGACCCGTTCCGCGAGCGCATCGCCAGCGCAGAGCACACGATCCACGCCGGTGACTTCGAGACGCCCGCGTTCCTCGCCGAGGTGCGCGACCTCGCCGCGGACCTCACGGCCGTCTACGGCAACGCCGACCCGGCCGACGCGGTCCTGCCGTCGGTCGCCGACGTGACGATCGACGGCGTCACCTTCGTCGTCACGCACGGGACACTGAACCCGGTGGAGGCGGCGGTGTACGGCGACGACGGCTTCGTCATGAGCGCCGACGACTGGAAGCGGGCGATCGCGGATACCGCCCGTGCGCGAACCCGCGCCTGGGACGGCGAGGGGATCGTCGGCGTCGGTGGCCACACCCACCAGGTCGAAGACGACGTTTACGAGGGTGTCCGGGTGCTCAACCCCGGCTCCGTCACCGGCGCCGATCCGGCGGAGCGGGCGACCATGTTCACCGTCGACGTCGACGACGGGGCAGTCGACGTGACGCTCCACGAAGTCTGAATCCCCAACAGTCCACGATGTCTGAGTCCCCAACGGCCGACGAGACCTGAGTCCGTACCGCTCCAGGCGACCTTGGCACTGTCTCCGAGGCGAGCTCGTCGCCGAGATTCGAACGTGCCAGTGCGGATCACGTCCGGCCCGTTTCCCAGTTTCGTGGAACAACCGTCCCTTCTTTATCGCTCGTCTCCTCAGCGTCGGGTATGAAGCGGCGCTCGTATCTGGGTGCGGCCGGACTGGGCGGCCTCTCGGGACTGGCGGGGTGTCTCGACGACGCCGGATCGCTAACCGACGGCGGTACTGCGGGAAGCGGGTCCGGGAGCGGCGGTTCCGGCTCCGACGACCCCGGATCCGGCCTGGAGCAGGCGGAGGGGGCGGTGCTCGGTCCGCCCGACCTCGATCTGAGTGCCTCGTCGCACCCGACGTACGGTGATCGGGTCCCGTCGTACACCTTCACCGACCCGTTCGCCGACGTGCGAGTGTCGGACACGGACTTCCAGGGCGAGCGAGCGCAGCTCTACACGTTCTACTACACCAACTGTCCGGACGGCGTCTGTCCGGCCCTCTTACAGCAGCTGGTGACGGTCAATCTCACGATCCGAGACGAGGAACTCGAAGACGGCGCGGCGTTCGTCCCCGTGACCTTCGATCCTGGTCGCGACGACAGAGGGGCGATCGCTGCGCAGGCCGACGACTTCGGCGTCGATCCCGCGGCCGCGGACTGGTACTTCCTCCGGCCCGAGTCGTGGTCGGCCGTCGAGGAGACGCTGGTCGCAGAAGACGGCGGATTCGGCCTGCCCCTGACGCCGAATCTCGGCGACGGCGGGCACGGCGGGAACGAATCCGACGGCTGGGAGGACGGCGAACCCACCGGCGACGACTACGTGTTCCCGCACTTCGCGTTCATCCTCCTGGTGAACGAGAACGGAATCGTCGAGCGTGCCTACCCGAACGCGACCACGACGGAACCGTCCAGGATCGAAGAAGACATGCTCGCGGTCCTCGAGGGATAACGTATGAATCGACGGGAGCTCATCGCCGGCGCGGCGAGTCTCGCCGTCCTGGGATCCGGCGGCGCCATCGCCGTCGGCGGGTTGCCGTCGGCACCGGCCGGAAACGCGGGGTCGACCGACGGCGGATCGGACGGCGACGGATCCACGTCGTCCGCCGGGTCCGGGGGCGACGGATCCACCGAAACCGGGTCGACGTCGTCCGGAGAGGCCGGTGGTGACGACGCCGGTGCGTCGTCGTACCCGCAGCTCCGCGAGCCCGTCGAGATCGAGCGTGTCGACCTGCCCTGGACCGAGGGCGGCTCGCTCACCGTCCCGATCGAGGGAACCGTCACGGTCATGGAGTTCTGGGCGACCTGGTGTCCGATCTGCGCGGACAACCTCCCCGCTGTCACGGCTGCCCACGATCGGGTCGGAGACGACGTCCGGTTCGTCTCGATCACGTCGGAACGCGTCGGCGAGCAGGTCTCGGCGGGCGAGATCGAGGCCTGGTGGCACGAGAACGGCGGCGGCGAGTGGACCATCGCCTCCGATCCCACGATGCGGCTCCCGATCCGGCTCAACGTGCCGGGAACGCCGTCGACCGCGATCGCGGACGCCGAGGGGACCATCCAGTGGACGCACCAGGGGGCCGTCTCGACCGAGCGGTTACTCGCGAAGATCGACGCCGCCGGCGGAACCGTCCGGGACGAGAAGTCATGAACCCAGACGAACCACGTCGCTCGTCAGTCGCCCGCCTCCGACCGGCGGTGATCCGCCGTGGCTAGCCTCACGACGGCGGGCGCGGTCGGGTTCGCCGTCTACGCCGGCGTGCTGACGTTCTTCTCGCCCTGCGCGTACGCCCTCCTGCCGGGGTACGTCGGCTTCTACGTGGGGCGGTCGGAGGGCGAGTCCTCCCTCGCCGGGTCGCTTTCGCGCGGCCTCGTCGCCGGGGCGGGCGTCCTCGTCGTCCTCGGGGTGTTCCTGGCGGCGACCTACGTCGTCGGGAACCGAGTCGTCGACGTCCTGTCGGTCGTCGAACCCGCCGTCGGTGTCGCCCTCGTCGTCCTCGGGGTGCTGGTCGTCTTCGACCGGGCTCCCTCGCTGTCGATCCAGTTACCGAAGCGCCGGACGGGGATCCTCGGCTTCGGGATCTTCGGAGCCGGGTACGCGGCCGCCTCGGCGGGGTGCGTCGCCCCGGCGGTGCTCGCGGTCGCCGCGCTCGCGCTCTCGGGATCCACGACGTACGCGCTGGTCGTCCTCGGAAGCTACGTCCTGACCGTCGCCGCGCTCATGGTCTCGGTGACCGTCGCCGCCGGCACGGGCCTCTCCGCGGGGCGCGAGTGGGTGCTGGCCCACCGCGGCCGCCTCGAACAGGTCGCGGGCGCCCTCCTGATCCTCGCGGGCCTGGGCCAGCTCTACGTCTACTACGCCGTCGACTTCGCCTTCGCCGGCCCGTAGGCGGGCGACGTGGTCCCCTCGGCCGGCCCTCACATCCCGCCTTGATGAGTGACACGACGTCCCGCTTGGTCCATCGATACGACTCAGAATACGTCGACAACAGCACCGAAAGCGAAGCCGATCCCCAGTGCGACCGTCGAGGAGATGGCCTGTTTGCCGGTAGCACGGAAAATACCGGAACACATGATTCCGACCGAGCACCCGAACAGGAAGCCGTGCATTGCCGTCTGCTCACTTCCGCCCGGTCCTGACGATGCGACGACTTCGACGAGAACGATACCCACGACGCCGAGTAGAAAGAGCGCTCCGTCTCGCAGTCCGTTCCGGTCTTGCCGCTCGATCATACGTCACTGTTGGGGGAATAATTGAAGAGTCTTTACACCCGTGTTGCTGCGTTCAGAGCTTTCAGTGAACGCCTCGTTCATATGGTTCTCCGGCTGACGGAAGAGCGTCCAGCAGGCCCTCTGGAGATCTACCGGTCCAAAATCGATCGGCTTTGGTTCACAGTCAGTGCCAACAATCCACCATAGAGAGTCGGGTTCCCTAACCACTCCCACCACACGACCCCATTCCAAAAAATCGCTAATTTCCAGTAGATGTACAATGCTGTATCCGTCTTCTCGCGTGGAAGCCACTGGCTCCGGTCTTCCGGAGTCGGCAGAAATGTCCGGGTGCTGGCACACCCGAGACGTGGCTTCCGAAACCCGATCCTAGGGTTTTACGCAAGCCACGACACGCTACAAACCAGACGACCATAAACCCCGTGCACAGCCCGCATACCCCTGGATACGAAAAGCGGTGCGGCCCTCCCGACGAGTCCGAGGCACCGTGATCCACGCCCGTTATCACTCCCTCTTTCACTGCTTTCGCACACCCACGCGGCCACGACCGGCTCCGCCGACGATTCGTTCCGTGTCGAGATCGACAGGCCGATCGATCCGAATCGCATCGGGATCGTCCCGCGCGAGCAGTATCCACCCTGCCCACAGTGCACGGAGCCGGTGATCACGATCCGGACGCTCGGACCGCACCTGCACACGGCCGATCCGTGTGGCTGTTCGTTCGACACGGACACCTTCGCGGCCATGCTCGGCGGGGCGAACCGATGAGCGACGCCCCAGATCCGGACGAGTGTCTGTTCCCGCCGTGCCCGCGCTGTGAGACGCCCGTGGTCCGCATCACGTCGTCGGGTCCACACTCCCACGCGGCGAGTCCGTGCGGATGCTGGCTGTCGCTCGCGGACGTTCGGGCGTTGCGAGGGTAACGATCGATCGCTGAGTGTGATCTCGGTACGCGATCGTTTCGGCGGTGATTGTCTGCGAGCCGACGGAACGGATCGGATAGTGGATGCCTGTTGCTGTGTTCCCTTCTGGTACGTTTCGACCGTCCGCTATTCATTCCACAACCATTGATTATCTATAACTACAGGAAATTGTGACAACCAAAACAACCTAAACGGCTGTACGAGGTTCTGAGATAGAATCGTTCGATCGGGTAGGCGTAAATGATTCGTAACACTAGAAAATTTCCCCAACATTCTAGCTCAGAAGATTGTCTTTCGGAGCGATAAGAATTAAGGGCCTCCGTTTCTGTCATCCGTTCGATGAGCAGGCAATACGTCGATCACACGACGCGAACGAGGTGGGCACAGTGGACTGCCCGAAGGTGGTACGGGACATGACGTACCTGGGCTATTCTACGCGGTTGCTGGCGGTGTTCTTCGCGGTGACGATGGCGTTGTCACCGGTCGCATCCGCGGCGATGGCTGGCGGCGGAGTTGGGGCTCCCGCCGCCGACCGATCGACGCAGGCGGTCGAGGCCGGTCTGGGACAGGCCGGGTCCGTGAACTCGCCCGCGACCGGGACGGCGGACGCGAAGCTATCGTCGGCGGTGCAGGCCAGGCTCGACGACGGGGGTGCCGGCGAGACGGTACCAGTTATCCTCGTCCTGCGGACGCAACCGGAGGACCAACTCGAACTGAATCGCCTCTCGAGTGCCGAGGCGAAGCGCGGGATGAAGGCGCTGGCCGCCGACACGCAGGGCCCGACGATGCAGTACCTGGAACGCCAGCAACAGCGCGGCCGTGTCGACGACGTGACGTCGCTGTACCTGCGGAACGCGATCGCCGTGGAAGCCACCGAAGACGTCATCCGGGAGGTGGCACGCAGCGCGGTCGTCGACGAGGTCGTTCTGGACGGCCGGGTGTCGGCCCTGAACGAGACCGGCCACTCCGGCCTCGACGAGTTCCGAGAGCGCCTCGAGCAGTTCGGAAACCTGACGCCGACGCCGGACGACTTCGAGCGAGAGACGTCAGGCGAACGCGTCGACAGTATCGAAGAGATCGGCGCGGATAGCGTCCACCAGTCGGGCATCTCCGGTGAGGGCGTCACCGTGAGCGTCATCGACACGGGTATCGACGACAGCCATCCCGCCCTCCAGGGACAGGTCGTCGATCGGATGGACTTCGTCGGCGACAACACGACCGGGGATCCACAGGGACACGGGACCCACGTCGCCGGGACCATCGCTGGCCAGCGAGACGCGAAGCAGGCGGTCGGCGTCGCCCCGGGTGCGGACCTGTTGGACGCGCGCGTCCTCGACAGTAGCGGCGGCGGTCACGTCTCGGACGTGATCAGCGCGTTCGAGTGGAGTGCGAACCAGAGCGCCGACGTCGCGTCGGCCAGTCTCGGATTCGACCCGATACCGACCCAGACGAACACGGACGAGACGGTCGGACCCGGCCAGTCGACCAATACGACCGTCGCGGTACACTCGACGGCGAACGAAAGCTCGTCGGTCAACGCCACCGTCGCCGACGCGTACCGGCCCGCGTCCGTGTTCGTCGACGTTTCTGGGGTTTCCTACGAGGGGAGTAACCCCGAGGAGACGCCGGCCGCCGTGACGGAGAACCTCTCAGTCACGCTGCGGAATCCGGACGGCAACGAGACGCTCGAACGGTACGACGGCGGCTTCGCGTTCGAAACCGGGACCGTCCCGGAGGGACAGCTCCTGTACAAGTTCACGCCGTCGACCAGCCGGACGCTCGATCCGGGGAACTGGTCGGTCGAACTCGCCAACGACAACGACGGGAACGTCACCGCGGCGGTGACCGCCACGACGGCCTACGTGCCGGACGGGACCGACGAAGTCGCCGCGGCCGTAAACAATCTCGAATCGACGGGGCCAATCCCGGTGATCGCGGCCGGAAACGCGGGGCAACTCGGTAATCGGACCATCGGCTCACCGGGCGTCGCGGAGAACGCGATAACCGTCGGGGCCAGCATGCCCGACTCGCTCGACGTCGCACCGTTCTCGAGTCGCGGTCCGGTCGGCTTCGGCGCGGACACGCGGCCCGGCATCGACCTGATCGCACCCGGCGTCGACGTCGAATCGGCGGGCTCGACGCAGGTCCACACCGGTGCGGAACCGTACACGCGCAAGAGCGGGACGTCGATGGCCGCGCCGCACGTCAGCGGAACGATCGCGCTGATGCTCGGGGCCGATTCGTCGCTGGACCGTTCGACGATCGAATCGACGCTGGAGTCGACCGCCCAACCGGCGCCGCTACCTGAGAGCGCGATCGGTGCCGGCGCGCTCGACGCGTACGCAGCCGTCGATAGCGTCACGGCCGAGGAGTTGCCGGGTGATCAGCCCGAATCCGGCGTGCGGGAGTTGTACGCGGGGATCGGCTACACGGACCAATCCAATGCGTACGTAGACCAGGATCCCGTGGCGGATACCGTCGGAGACGCCGGCGGAGTCGCGCCCGACCTGGAAGCAGGGGCAGTGATCGCGGACGGGACCTACGCCAACTTCGAGATCGGAATGGCGGACGCAACGGCCCCGAACGCGACGTTCACCGCGTACCTCGATGCCGACGGGGACGACACGACCGGTCACCCCGGATACGACGGTGCCGAGTATCGCGTGAACGTCACCAGGACGTTCGACGGGGAGCTATACGACGGATCCGCGGAGACGTACGTCTACAACGAATCGGGCGTCACGTTCGAACCAACCGAGAGTTCCTTCGCACACGTCAACGACTGGGCCTTCGACGACCACCCGGAATACGTCGATTTCGACGTCAGAACCGATTCGTACGGGATCAACACGTCGGAATTCGACTGGCACGTCGTCGCGGCCGACGACGAACGGACCGCGTCGGATCGGCTGCCGAACGACGGCCAGGTGGACACATCCTATCCCGTGACGGTCCCCGGCGTTGGCGTGGCGTGGAACGCGACGGCGGGCGGGCCGGCGACCGATGAGCCGCTCCAGTTTAGCCTGTGGGACCAGGACAGCGGCCAACTCGTCGCGAACGAGACGGTCCGGACGGACGCGCGGGGCATCGCCAACACCTCGTTCAACACCGATCGGAGTTCCTACAGCGAGTTCGAGATCGAGATCGAAGACGGTCACGGTAATCTCGTCTCGCAGACGTACACCGTCAACCCGCCGTACGTCGACGACGGTCCGACGATCGGCGACGGCGGTACCGATCCGCCCGATCGAACCGTCGTGGCGCGTAACTACGAGGCACGCATGAACGACTCGTTCGAGGTAAACGTCCCGGTGTACACGATCGAGGACGGATCGATATCGCCGTACGACGGTCAGGCGTCCCTGCGTCTCGCCGGGAACCAGAACGAGACGACGTTCGACAACCTCACCGTCGAAAACGGAGTGTTCACGACGACGGTATCGCCAGACGAGTACGCGGATCTCGTCGACGCGTCCAGAGGGAGTGACTTCATTGGTTTCGACGTCGCCTTTGCGTCGAACTTCACCGCGACGGACGAGACGCAATCGGCCGGGTCCGTCCGCGTCCACCGACGCGTGGCGTACGAAAGTACCCTGTACCCCGAGAGTCAGGTGACCTCGCCGGGGACCTCGACCGCGCTGACGTTCCAGACCGTCGAACGGCGGACCGGGTCCGGCGAGATCGATCAGCAGCACGTAACCCCGAGCGACGTCAATTCGACCGCGCGGGTGCAGTGGCTCACCGACCGCCAGACCGCCGCGCTGTACGGCGAACTCCCCGACTCCGTGGCGAAGGCACTCGCCAAGGAGCGGGAGGATGGAGGAACGGCGGATCCACTGACGAGAGAACAGTACGAGGCGATCGACGCCGCGATCGAGAACGTTTCGGCGCAGGGAGTCGTCCCCGTCACGACCGAGACGAACGTCTCGCCGACCTCGAACGGGATCGGTGACGTCGACGTATCACCGCCAGAGGACGCACGCGTCGGCTTCGTCACCGTGGAGCCGAACGACCCGGCGATAGATACCGAAACTGCGTCGGTCTACGAGAACAACGCGATGGTGTTCGTCGACCAGCGGATCGACGAGTTTACACGGACGCCGTCCGATCCCGAGGAGAGCGATACGTACGAGCTGGACGTCTACGCGGACTGGCGAGAGTACCAGAAGAACGGATGGACCCTTCCGAACGAGTCGATAGACCTCACGGTCCAACTGGCTGACGGTCAGACCGGTGACCCGGTGGCAAACACCGAGGTCGTGCTGTACACGACCGGCGGGGAGACGACGACCGTGACGACCGACGATTCCGGCACGGTTGAGACGTCGATTCCGGCACCGGATCTGGACTACCGGAACGTCTCGGACGAGTTCCACAGCCAGGAGATCCTGGCGATCGCCGAGGGCCTCAGGACCCCGACCGGGAACGCGGTACGTGACAGGACGTCCGCCCACGCCTACGTCGACGAGGTACAGGACGGATCGGACGACCAGCCGGGCGTGATCACGCGGCCGGAACTCTCCTACGACGAAGACACCGGATCGCTCGGACTGAACGTCACGTACCGTAACGAGTCGACCTGGGAGCGGACGAACGCGACGTCGACGCTCGTCCAACTCGGCGCGCCCGACGGCGACTACGACACGCAGCGCGACGTGTTCGTCGGGTACGTTGGCAACGGCACCGACGACACGTGGGTCTCGCGCGCGTTCGACGAGTCCGTGCCGGCGAGCGAAGAGCGAGAGTACTCGGTCAGAACCAGTCTCGGAACCGACAGCTGGGGCGGGTACGACGCGCTCTCTGTCGGCGGGCTCACCGCCCACATATCGTCGCCGGACGAGGTGTCCGCCGGATCGACGGCGAACGTGACGGTCACCCTCACCGACCGCACGGGCGACCCGGTTCCGGACGCGACGATCCCACTCTATTACATCGAGGCGGGAGCGGACGGGACGGATACGGCTGCCGGAAACGCGTCGATCGCCACGACCGACGAGAACGGGACCGCCTCGTTCACCATCTCGCCCGACCTCGCGGACGAGTTCGACACCGGTTACGTCCTGTTGCGCGCCGGCTACGCGACCGAGTCGACCGCCGACTCGGAGGCCGCCTTCAGTTCGATGCGCGTCGTCTCCAAAGCTGCGATCAACGGAACCGTGCAGTTCGCCGACGGGACGCCAGCGGCCGGCGAGTACGTCTCTGCCCTGCATCGATCGGGTCAGGAGGCGACCGGGAACAGTAGCCAGACGAACGCCGACGGGAACTTCTCCGTCAGCGTCCCCCGGGGCAACCCCTACCAGGTCGCGTTCTCGCAAGCGCCTGGGGAGACCGACGGAGTCGTCGACCTCTACCGGATCGCGTCTGTCGACACGCTCCGGTCCGACGTCGACGTCGGAACGCACACGATCCCGGACGGCCACCACGTCGAACTTCAGGTCGTCGACGAGTCGGGTAATCCCGTATCGGGAGCCCACCTCGAAGCCGAAAGCCACGGCACACAGCCCCACGGGGCGACGGGATACGTCGCCGTGACGGAAACGAACGCGGACGGCCGAGTCACTACCGCGACAGGTGATACGGGCATCGAACTCGCCGACAACGTCACCATCCGCGCTGCGCCGCCCGAGGGCGACAGCGAGTACGTCGACGAACACGACGACTACACGCGACGCCTCGACGTTACGGAGAACGAGTCGGTGACGATCGCACTCCGATCGGACGGCGACGGGGGCCAGGACACCACGCCGCCGACCGTCCGCGTCGACGCGCCTTCGCAGGCCGTCGTCGACGAGACGATCACCGTCGACGCGAGCGCGAGCACCGACGCGGGCAGCGGGATCGCGAACTACACGTTCACGGCACCTGATGGGAGCGAAGCAACGCAGGACAGCCCGCAAGCAGCCTTCACGTTCGCCGAGAGCGGCGAGAAGAACATCACGGTCACCGTGACCGACAACGCCGGAAACGCGGCGAGCGAAACGATCACCGTGACCGTCGTCGAGGGGCCAGACCTCGTCACGACGCTCGACGTCGCCGACGAACAGCGCCTCCAGGACGGGGTAACCGCGAACGTCACGGTCGCCAACGACGGTGCCGCGACGTACGATACTCCGTTCGAGGTCGACGTGACCGCCACGAACGGGACCCTCACGGAGTCGCGGACCGTCTCCGTCGACTCGCTCGCGGCCGGCGACGAACGCACCGAGACGATCGACCTGACGGCGTTCGCCCAGTCGAACCGGCTGACCGGTGACCTCTCGATTCGGGCCGCCGCCGCGGCTGACACCGACGTCGAGGAGGTCAGTGCGGAGAACAACAACGCCTCGACGACCACGCGCGTGACCTACAGCGACATCAGGACGCGACTGGCCGTCCCCGATCGCGAGATCAAGGGCGCCGACACGACGATGTACGTCGTGTTCGAAAACGCCGGGGACGCGTCGAGTGACGAACTGACGGCGTCGCTACAGACGCCGATGATAGACGGCGGCGAACGGACGCTGACGGTGCCGTCGCTCACCCCCGGCGCTGCGAACACGACTTCGTTCCAGGTGACGGCCGAGAACGCGACCGTCGACCTCGCCGTGAACGGCGATACGCTGTTCCCCGCCGGTAACGAGTCGTCGGCGGAACTGAGCGTGCGGCCGTACCAGGTCTCGGTCTCGGACACCACCGTTCCCGCGAGCGTCGAGAACGGATCGACGTTCTACGTGAGTTCGACCGTCGGCGCGAACGTCGGCGAGACGGTGAACGCGACGCTCTCTACGCCCGAGGGCCTCTCGGTCGTCGACGAGCGGTCCAGGCAGGTGTACGTCGACGGTACGAGGGACGTGTCGTGGGAGGTCACCGCCGAAGGCGGTCAGGGCACCCAGAAGCAGCTGACCGTGATCGCGGAGGCCTTCGAGAAGCGCGCGACCGATGATGCGTCGACGAACGTCACCGTGCCCAAGGTCAGGGTCGGCGACGACAACGCCACGACGATCGAAGACGGAAACACGAGCTCGATCGCGTTCGAGGTTCGCACCGAGACGACCTTCGAACACGACCTGCAGATCGACCTGCAGGCGGGGACGAGCGGTCGGACCCTCAAGGGCCTCGACTACCTGGTCAGATACCCGTACGGCTGCGTCGAGCAGACCACGTCGCCGATGCTGACCGCGCTCAACACCGACCAGTACTACCGGAACACGACGGTCGACTACGATCGACAGAAGATCAACGACTCGATCGCCGGGGGCGTCGACAGGCTCGCACCGGAAGACGGTGCCGCCGCACAACACGACAACGGCGCCTGGAGCATGTACGGCAACGATCCGTCCGGTGACCTGTTCTACACCGTCTACGCGCTCTACGGGACGTCCGAAGTCGCGAACGACCCGGTGCAGGGTGACAGGACGGCCGTCGGCGACGATCTCGCGAACATCGACCGGACGGCCGCCGCCGAGTGGATCGAGGGCACGCAGAACGGCGACGGGAGCTTCCAGGCGAACCACTACTACGACGACAGGCGGTCGATGACGGGACTCGCGCTCATCGGCCTCGAACAGGCCGAGCAGGCGGGCGCGAACGCGACCGTGGTCGACGACGTTCGCGCGGACGCGGTCTCCTACCTGCTCGACGAGCAGAACGCGAACGGCTCCTGGGACGGTGACGACGGTGAATCCGCGATGGCCACCGCACTGGCGATCCGCGGGCTCGCCACCGCACCCGACGACCTGTCCGGCGTCGACCAGTCCGCCGTCGACGCAGCAGCGGCGGACGGGGTCGGGTACCTCACCGACACCCAGCAGGCCGACGGTTCGTGGTCACCGTACCACGACTCGAACTCCTTCGCCTGGCAGGGAACGGTGAGCGAGACGAGCGCCCACGCCGTGCTGGCGCTCGACGCCGCGGGTGTCGACGCCACGAACGCGACGGTGCAGACCGCGAACAGCTACCTTCGGACGGTCTACGAGGAGGACGGCTCGTGGGGGTACACGCGCGCGACGGCGATCGCCATCGAGGCGTTGCAGGCCACGACGACGAGCGAGACCAACGCGCAAACGGTAACCGTCACGATCAGCGACGGACAGACCGAGCTGATAAACGAGTCCCGAGAGATCGGCGGCGACGTCACGCTCGAGACCATCAGCTTCTCGGGTGCGGACAACCAGACGCTCCAGGAACTGCGGAACAGTTCCGAGACGCTCGAACTGACGGTCGAGAGCGACGGAACGGGGCTCGTCGTCGCCAGCGTCTCGAACGAACAGCTGATCGACGAGACCGAGTACGTCAGGAACGGAGGTGACGCCTGATGTCGACCGTGCGAACGCAGCTCCCTGCGCTGGTCGTCGCCGCGACGCTCGCGCTCTGTCTTCTCACGGCGAGCGTGGCGGTCGCGCAGGATGGATCGACCGAACAGGGATACGAGATCAGTATCGAGACGGGTGACGGACTGGTCGCGGACGACGGACAGACGATCGGCGTGACGATGGACAACACGAACGGGGAGAGCGACCTGTTCAGCCCCATCGTCGAGCTCGCACTGCCGGACGCCTATTCGGTATCCCAGGACGCGCTGGAGCGCGCGTACGTCGAGTACCCCGACGGAACGACCGAACCGGTCAACGACGCCGAGATCCAGTCCAGCTCGATCGGCGACGGAGACGCGGTGTTCCTCTTCGGGGAGAACGTCCCGCAGGGCGAGGCCTACACCTACTACGTGAACGTCTCGATCGACCAACCCGGCACCGCGACGGTCGAGGCCGAGACGCGGCTGCTCTACAACGAGAACGACCCGAGTGTCACGGCGCGGACCCAACAGGACGTGACAGCGAACGGGTACGGAACGCTGACCGCGACCGTGGCGGATCCGGATGGGAACGAGATCTCGGACGCGGACGTGCTGGTAGACGGCGAATCCGTCGGGTCGGGTGCGGCTGCCGTCGACCGCGTCGAGGGGACGTACGAAGTGTCTGCGGAGGCACCCGACGGATCCCCGGTCACGCTCCCGACGTTCGAGCGGACGATCGGAGTTGGAGACACCACGTCGGTTAGTTACACCGTCCCCGACGCACTCCAGGATCCGACCGTGGTCGCGACCGATCGAACCGCAGGGGTGCTCGCGGGATCGACCAGCCAGGTGGAGGCCCAATCGCCGACGGCCGAGCGGGTTCGGCAGGTAGACGTGAGCTTTCTCCTGCAGACCGCCGGCGGAACGGCGGTCGTCGCCGTCCCGACGGAGTCCGCCGTCGGCCCGGTGAGCGACCGGACGGGCCTGGTCGACTCGGGAACGATCGAGCTGACTGACACCGGTACCGTGACCAACGCCAGAATTGACGCGGCTGACGACACGATGGTTACCGTCACGTTCGACGGCTATCGCCTCGGTGACGTGACCGCGGACGGCACCGTCGATTCGGACGACGCCGACACGGTCGCGTCCGAGGTTGCCCGCCAGGGTGCGGGCACGACGTACTACGACGTGGACGGTGACGGCGAGGTGACGGCGGTCGACGCGATGTACATCGCACAGTACGCGAACGACAACCGAAACGCGGACTACAGCGGAACGTGAGTGACATGGCAGGAACACTACAGCGGACGAGGCGCGCGCTGGTACTGGTCGTCGTGATCGCGGTCGGCGCCGCGGCCCTCTCGGCCGGTGGCATCGGGACCGTGGCGTCCCAGACCGGAGCGTCGGTCGTCGTCGACACGCCCGATTCCGTGGGGACGAACGAGACGGTCGTCGGTGACGTCGACTTCGAAGACGTGACGGATGCCGAAGGCGTCGGTTCGTTCACGATCACCCTCACGTACGATCCGTCGAAGATAACGCTCGCGGCGACCCGTGATGCGGACAGCGCCTTCGACGTGCAATCTTCGACGCCGAGTGAGGGCGAACTCAGAGTCACGGGCTACACGGGACAGGAGACCGGCCCGGACGGCGACGGACCGCTGTTCGACGTCGAGACGACGGGAGTGAACGCGACGGAGTCGGCGTCGATCGACGTCGAGATCTCGACGTTCACCGACGCGGACGGCAACGACATTCCCGTCTCCGGGACCGGCGATTCGATCGCCGTCCAGAGCGGCGGTGGCGGCGGATTGCCGCCCGCGCCGCCCGGGGGCGGTGACGATAGCGGCGGTGACGAGGCAGGCGGGAGCGATGGCTCGAGTGACGGCGGTTCCGACGACGCCAGCGGCGACGGGAGCTCCGACGGCGCGGGCGGTTCCGGTGACGAATCGGATGGATCCGACGGGTCAGACGGGTCCGATAGCTCCGGCGACGGGATCCCCGGCTTCGGCGTGACCGTCGCGCTGCTGGCCATCGCGTTGACCGCGCTGGTTGCCCACGGCGGGCGTACCTGAACCTGGTCGCCACCGACGTCGACCGATCCCAGACTGTGAACCCATGAACAGAAGACGGTTGCTGGTCGCCGGCGTCGTCCCCGCCGTCGCGGCGGGCCTCGCCGGTTGCACCGGCGGTGACGCAGCTGATGCACCGTCGTCAGCACGCTCGACCGGCCCGAAGAACGCGAGTGATGGGCGGTCGTACCTGACTGCGTTCGAGCGGGATCTCTCTCAACTGGACCTGACGGTCGACACGCTCGCGTCGACCCGCCCGACCGTGCGCCTCGAGTATACGACTCCGAAGCGCCACTATCAGCGGCTCGCGGATCAGATCGGACGCATCAGCGGCTTCTACTTCAAACAGCTCGGAGCAGGGTGGGCCGCGACGAGGCTGAACGCCGACGCGTCGCTGGAGGGCGACGAGACCATCACCTGGTACGCGAGGGGAGAGTGGTACGACCGCTACGAGTCGAACGAACTCACGGCGAACGAACTCACACTCAAGGTCCTCGAAACGATCGAACGAAGCGGTGCGTGACGGATCGGGACCGACAGATCGGCGAGTCGACCGAGTCGGCGGAATTGGCGTCTGAATCGCGGTCGACTTCCGTGCTCTCGTCGCCGGAGCGTCACCGACCTCAGCGTAATTCGAGGTGGAACCTCCGACCTCAGGGAGCGAGCGAGTAGGTCTGAGAGGAAACCGACACGGTACTACACCAACTACGCTCGATGGCTGGTCGACTCCGCTACCAAATCGTTATTAATATAAAGGCATGGTGATACCTCTGAAACCTGGATGGAGGTACGTCGCACCGTCCCCGTCAAACTCGACGTGGCCGACAGCGACGCCGACCGCCGCCACGAAACCATTTCCGAGTTCCTGTGGGCCGCCAACTACGTCGTAGACCACGCATGGCAAGGCGAGTACAAGACTACGAGCAAAGCCGAACTTCAACGCGAAACTTACGACGACGTTCGGGACGAAACGAGGCTTCAAGCGAACCTCGTCCAGAACGCCCGCAACAAGGCCGCCGACGCCGTACAGAGCGTCGTCGCTCGGTGGAAGCACGGTGACTACGCGGGGAAACCGCACTTCACCGCCCCGACCCTCTTCTACGACAAGCGATGTGCGACCTTCAACGACGACCACGCAACGCTCTCAACCGTCGAAGGACGCATCATCGCCGAGTACGTTCTTCCCGACGAGAGTCGCGAGACTCCCCACTCGGAGTACCTATTCAGCGACGACTACGAAGTGACGGGCGGGGAACTCCATTACCGCGACGGCGATTTCTACCTTCACGTCCGAACAACGGCGGACGTGGAGTCCGAGACTGCCGACGAAGGCAACGACGAGCACAGAACAGTCCTCGGCGTTGACCTCGGCATCGAAAACGTCGCCGTCACCTCCACAGGGACGTTCTGGAACGGGTCGGAGTTGAACCATTGGCACCGCGAGTTCGAGAAACGACGTGGCTCGCTTCAACAGCGTGGAACGCGGGCCGCTCACGAAACCATCCAGTCGGTCGGGCGTACCGAGACAGGTCGCTACAACCACTTCTTACACACTGTCTCGAAGGAACTCGTCGCAGAAGCCGTCGAACACGACTGTGACGTAATCGCGTTTGAGAACCTGACGGGGATTCGTGAGCGGATGCCTCGTGCCAAGAAGTTCCACGCATGGGCGTTCCGACGCCTGTTCGAGTACGTCGAGTATAAGGCCGAGATGGTTGGTATCTCGGCTAAACAGGTGAGTCCTGCGTACACGAGCCAGCGGTGTTCCAAGTGTGGATTCACTCACGAGAACAACCGCCCGACCTCGGACGGACAGGACGTGTTCGAGTGTCTGAAGTGCGGGTACTCACCGCACGCGGACTATAACGCGGCGAAGAATATCGGTCTGAAGCATCTCCGCTCGGCGCAAAAGTCGTCGGGTGGAGGCGCACCCGTAAACGTGCGCTTGAATCGCGGGACGTTGAACGTGAACGGCGAATACGAGCCTGCCGCCGACGGCGGCCAGAACGGGAGTCCACGCGAAAGCGCCACCCTCAACGAAGCGAACGGCGAAGCCGTGAGCGAGTAGGGTGGGGTAGTTTACTCGGCGGCCAGTTCGTCGACGGTGCGCCCGACGTTCTCCGCCGGGGCGTGGGCGGTCGCGACGGAGGCGCCCCACGTGACGAGCACCCCGAGGAGCATGCAGTACAGCGAGATGCCCCAGCCGAAGTAGGTCGGGGCGAAGACGGTGACGCCGCCGACGTCGGTCGCGGGCAGGAAGTTGAACGCGAGATAGGCCAGTTGTGGTACGGCCAGTCCCGCGATCATCCCGGTCCGCGTCGTCCCGCGCCAGTACAGCGCCAGGATCACGGCCGGGGCGAGCTGGGCGAAGCCGCCGAAGGCGAGGTCGCCGATCTCGACGAGCAGCGAGCCGACGCTACCGGCGCCGAAGGCGCCGACCTCCTCGACCCAGACGCTCGCGGCCAGCGCGCCGACGGCGAAGCCGACGACGCCGAGGCGACCGAGCGCGTCCTCGCGACGCTGGGAGAGCGTCTCGTCGACGAGGGGTCGGTAGAGGTCGCGCGTGAAGTACGACGAGCCGGAGAGCAGCATCGAGTCCGAGGAGGACATCATCGCCGCGATGGCGCCGGCGATCACGAGCGCGGCGAACCAACCCGGAGCGTATGCGTCGAGGACGACCGGCAGGATCGACTCCCCGGCGGCGACGTCCGCTTCGAGGCCGAGTCCCTTCGCCCACGCGCCGAGCAGGAACGCGGGGACGAAGAGCAGGAGGACGAGCAGCGGCCAGAGCGCGAACGAGCGTTTCAGGACGCGTTCGGAAGCCGCGGCGAAGAAGCGCTGGTTGACCTGCGGGAACATGGCGACGCCGAAGGCGATCGAGATCGCGAAGGTGAGCATCCGCTGGGGCGTGTACCAGTCGCTGCCGAGCGCGAGGAAGGCGGGTGCGTTCGAATCCAGGCCGGCGTTGATCGTCGCGAGGCCGCCGTCGACGCTCGCGAGCACCCACGCCAGCGCGGCCCAGACCATCACGAGCATGAACGCGCCCTGGAGCGTGTCTGTCCAGGCGATGCCGCGCATTCCCGCGAGGACGACGTAGCCGATCATGAACGCCGTGATAAGCGTCGCACCCATCCAGAACGTCATCGCGCCGTCCGTCAGCGCCGCCAGCGCGCCGCCGGCGCCGATCTGCTGGAGCATGACGTAGGGAAACAGCCAGAACAGCGAGACGCCGGCGACGAGTCCCCGGACTCTCGTCGAGCCGAACCGGTCGCCGAGTAACTCGCCGATCGTCACGTAGCCGTGGCGCTGGCCGAGCAGCCACTGCTTGTACCCGACGACGTACCACAGCAGCGCGAAGAGGACCCCGTCCATCAGACCCATGACGAGGATCCACTCCGGCCCGCGCGCGAAGGCGGTGTCCGGGCCGCCGAAGAAGGTAAAGGCAGACAGCAACGTCGCGAAGACGGTAAACAGCAGGACGACCGTGCCGAAGGTCCGACTCGCGAGGTAGAAGTCTTCCGCGGTCCGGTCGGTGGCCCGATAGGCGAGCATCCCGACACCCAGCGCCAGGCAGAGGTAGCCGACGACGATTCCGAGTTGCAGGGCCGCGGTCACGACCGCTCACCCGCCGGTCGGTCGGAACCGACGCTGTGGGTGATCCCGAGCCCCCAGGCTCGTCTGGCGAACAGGCCGAACACGACGGCGGCGAGGCACATCCAGCCGACGAACCACCAGAGCCAGAGCGGGAGGCCGGCGACGAGTCGGTCGCTACCCCACAGAAACCACGGCACGGTGAGCGCGACGACGACGGCCATCGCCGCCACCCACCCGAGCCGCTCGACGCGGGAAATCGCCTTCATCGTCGCGGACTCGCCGCCACACCCAATTAAACGTTTACACGTCCTCGGCGAGAGTTCGGGGCGAGACGCGGCGGCTGGCGACCGAGGTCGAGTACCGAGACCATGCGAACGCGAGTACCAGAGTGAGTAGAACACAGCGGGCGGACGCGAGTGCTACGACAGAACCGCCGCCGTCCGCCGGTTCAGGCGTCCCGGCGAGCGGCGACGGCCGCGGCGAGGAGGAAGGCCAGGAGCGCGACAGCGGGGCCGACGGTGGGCACGCCGTCCGCCGATCCGTCTCCGTCGGAGCCGTCGGACTCGTTTCCGGCCGGGGAGTCGGTTCCGTCCGTGCCGTCGCCGGCGGACGGGTCGTCGTCGACGGCGACGACTGCGACGGTCGAGAAGCCGGACGTCTCGCCGGTGACCGACCGTGTACCGGTGCCTGAGTCGTCGACGTGCGTCTCGAGTTCGTCGACGGATCCGTCGTCGACGCGGACGACACGGAGTGAGTCGGTCGCGTAGTCGCCGAGGGCCGACGGCGAGAGCCGGAACACCACGCTCCCGTCGCTGTCGGCGACCGACTCCGGAACGGTGACGTCGGCGACCAGCAGCACTCGTTCCGCCCCGTACCGGTCGGTTAGCGCGCCCGGCGCCGTCGCTGGTTCGGTGACGACCACGTTCCCGGCGCCTGCTGCGCTCTGGTCGTCGAAGGAGATCGCCGCGAGCGGACCGTCGGGGAAGATCACCTGGACGCCCGGTTCGTCGGGGTTCGCGTCCTCGATCGGCTGGCCGGGCTCGGGGTCGTCGCCGTCGCCCGGTGGGGCGGGCGGCAGGCCCGGCCCGCCTCCGTCTCCATCCGGGATCGTGAACGTCGTCTCGCCGGTTCGGCTGTTGCCTGCGGCGTCGGTCACGGTCACGGACGCGGTGTGGTCGCCGGGTGCGAGACCGGTCGCGTTGTACGACGCCCACTCCCCGGTGATCGAGGCGTTTTCGGCACCCGTGACGGTCGATCCGTCGAACGAGAGCGAGACGGTCGACGGGTCGACCGCGCTCACCGCGTCGCCGTAGGTGAACTCGACGGTGGCGTTCGTGGTCCCCGGATCGAGGTCGCCACTCGGCGTCGCGGACTCGATGGTCGGTGCGGTATCGTCGACGACGACGGCCCCGTACGTCGAGAAGTGCGTGACGTTCGCGACCCAGTACTCCCGGGTCGTCCCGTCGACGGAGCGGTTCTCGACGGTCGTGGGGATCGACGCCCAGGTGGCCGCCGCCTCGTCGTAGTGTCGGATCTCGACGGCCGACGCGTCGACGCCCGGCGGGAGTGCCCCCGAGGTCACGGGGATGCCGATCTCCGCGTGCGAGAGGTTCCCCGCGATGGCGTCGCCGAACTCGCCGTTCAGGAAGGAGACGCCGGCGGTCCCGGACGCGAGTGGTTCGACCGGCGTGTCGCTCTCGGTCAGCACGACCGAGTCGGTCGCCGGCTGGTCGGTGGTGACGTCGACGAACAGGCCGGACGGTCGGAGGACGACCGTGGCGGTGTTGTTCGTCGTACCGTCGGCGTCCGTCGTGGCGTTGCCGGTTGCCGCCGAGTCGGTGTCCGTCGAGACGTGGCCGTCCGAGGTGGCACCACTCCCCGTCGAGACCGTGCCGATCACCGACGTCGCGGTGCCCGTTCCGACGTTCCCCGCGCGGTCGGTTCCTGTGGCGGTGACGTTGTACTGGCCGGTCCCGTTCAGCGAGAACGTCGCGTTCCAGAGTCTCGGGTACGAATCGACGATCGTCGCCGTCTCGGTCGTTCCGTTGGGCGTCTCGACCGTGATCGACGGGGCGTCGGCGAGCGGTTCGGACGCTCTGAGGATGACCTGCCCCGCGGTGTCGTTCACCCGCGAGACGCTCGCGCCCAGGGTGGGCGACTCGCGATCGAGGCGAACCGTCACGTCGGCCGCCGTCTCGTTCAGGTTGCCCCCGGCGTCGACCGCCGAGGCGTTCACGGAGTAGTTCCCGTCGTCAACCAGCCCCGAGAGGTCGGTAGTGCCGGTCCACGTATCGCCCCCGTCGTGCGTCGCGGCGACGACGGAGTCGAAGTTGGCGAACGAGGCCCGGAGGGTCACGGACGAGCTGACGGCCGTCCCCGGCGTCCCGTTCGCGTCGAGTTCGAACGCGAGCGAGCCGTTCGTGTGGATCGTCTGACCGGTCGGTGCGGCGAGACTCGTGGACGACCGACCGATACCGGTCAGCTCGACGGTGGGATCGGTCGTGTCGACGACCGTGACCGGCCGCGTCGTCGCGTTCGTCGCGCCGTCGTCGTCGGTCACGCGGAGGGTGACGTCGTACGTCCCCGCGGACGCGTACGCGTGATCGATCGTCGGACTCGCGCCGGCCCGTTCGTAGTTGCCGTCGCCGTCGACGTCCCACTCGTAGGTGGTGATCGTCCCGTTGGGATCGGACGCGGCCGACGCGTCGAACGTCACCGTCTCCGTCGGGTTCGGCGTCGTCGGCGCGATAGTGAACGTCGCCGTCGGCGGCTCCTGGGCCGCGACCGTGACGGTCTTCGAGACGGTATCCGTGTTTCCGTCGTCGTCGGTCACGCGAAGCGTGACGTCGTAGGTGCCGTCGGATGGGTAGCTGTGATCGACCGTCGGACTCGCGCCGCTCTTCTCGTAGCTCCCGTCGCCGTCGACGTCCCACTCGTAGGTCGTGATCGACCCGTCGGGGTCTGCCGACCCCGAGGCGTCGAACGTGACGGTATCACCCGCCACCGGACTCGACGGCGCGTAGTCGAAGGCGGCCGTCGGCGCCTGCCCGGACGAGCCGTCGTCCGCGAGCACGGCGTAGTGGCCGCTGGTCGTCAGGTTCTTCGCGATGGTGTTCGCGCCGGTATCGAGCGAGCCGCCGACGTCGGTCCAGGTGCTCTGATTGTGCCAGACCGAGAGCGTCGACTCGTCGACGTGCGAGACGGCCGCGTCGTCGTACGCGACCGTCGCGTCGACGTATCCGTTCTCGAGCATGCCGGCGCTGAGGAAGACGCCGATGTCCGTGGTTCCACTCGGGAGCGCGGGAGCGCTCTGAAGTGTCTCCGACGTGACCGTCGCGTTGCCGACGGTGAACGTGACCGTGGCTCCGTCGTAGCCGAGGTCGGCGTCTTTGAACGTGTTGTTCGTCGCCGCTGCGCCGCCGGAGCCCGGGGTCGACTCGACGGTCCCGTGGACGTTGTCCGCGAACGTCGTCGCGTTCGCAGTGATGTCCGACGCGCCGTAGAGCCAGACGCCGCGGACGTTGTCCGTGGCGGTGTTGTTCCGGAGCGTCACCCCATCTGCCTGCACTCGGATGCCCGCGTTCGAGTTGGTCTGCACCGAATTATCGACGAGCGTCACGCCGCCGGCGCCGGCGTCGAGGACGGTGATCCCGTCCTCGCCGTCGAGCACCACGTTGTCGCGAACGGTGACGTTCGAGCCAGACGGGCCGATTCCGTGCGGCGTGACGTTCCTGACCGTGTTGTTCTGGATCAGGACGTCGCTGCTCGTCTGCGAGACGTCGATGCTGGTCTGGTTGTTCCGCAGTATCGAGTCTCGCACCGCAACGTCCGTCGCGTCGAAGACCGAGACGCCGGCTTCGCCCCAGTCGTCGAGAACGACGTTCTCGACCGTGACGTTCGAGACCATGCCCGCGCTGATGGCGTATTGCCCCGAACCGCCGCTGCGCTCGATCGCGTGGCCCTGGCCGTCGAACGTGACGTTCGAGGCGGTGATCTCGATGCAGGTTTCGGCCGACGTACTCGCGATCGATCCGGACAGTTCGTAGGTACCCGGCGAGTCGATGACCGTACAGCCGCCGATCGGCGTGGCGTCTCCTGGCCCGCCGTCTTCGAGCGTTACCTCGGTCGAGTCGGCGTCGCCCGTGGTCTGAACGGTCGCGGTGTAGGTGCCCGCGTCGGCGGACGCGGTGGCCCACTCGAGCGTGACCGTTCGCGATTCACCCCCGGCGAGCGTCACGTCCGTCGAGTCCCGCACGGTTCCCCCGTCGGTCGCGAGCCCGACGGTTCGCAGGAGCTGGGTCGAGCCGGTGTTCTCGACGGTGGCCGTGACCGAGAGCGTCTCGCCGGCGGTGACCGGCGAGTTCGTCGAATCGATCGTGATCGAGACGTTCGAACCCGCGACCGGTGACGATTCGAACGGATCGAAGTGGACGTTCGCGACGCCCGTCGTGGAGCCGTTCGTGACGCTGCTCCCGGCCCCGTCGGCGAGTGTGCCCGTCACCGGGTCTGCGTCGGGGCCCGGGCTCGACGGCCCGTCGGCGCTGCCCCAGTAGTTTCCGGTCGCGTTCACCCAGGCCTGGCCGCCGACGCCCGTCGCGTCGTTTCGAACGCCGTCCCCGGGTACGTCCAGATCGTTCTCAGTGACGTCGATCGGCCCCAGCCAGTCCGAGCCGCTGTCGATCGCCACCGCGTCACCGCCCGTCTCGACGTCGTTTCGACTGACGTCGATCGTCGCGCCGACCGGTGTCGACCCGTTGGTCGTCTCGAGTGCGACGCCGGTCGTCGAACCGCTCGCGGTCGTGATCGTGTTGTCGGTGATCGACAGTCGCGTCGACTCGTTGACCGCGACCTCGTAGACGTCGATACCCGTGCTGGTGAACGCGTCGACGTCGTTCTCGACGACCGCGAGGTCGTACGATGCGCCGCCCTGGTAGCTCCCACCGACGTCGAGATACATCCCGATCGACGCCGACCGGATCGTGTTGTTTCGGAGCTCGGTGTCCTGGACGGTGACGCCCGAATCGGCGGCTTCGAGCGAGAGGCCGTCGCTCCCGTCGGTCGCGATCACGTTGTCGGCGATAGTGAGGTTCTCGACGGAGACGTCGCCGCTCTCGAGCGCGACTGACAGCCCCTCAGATCCGGACGAGACGTTGTTGCCAGCGACGTGGACGTTTCGCGCGGTCGTTCCGGTGGCGGCGCCATCGATCGTCAGCCCCTGATTGGACGCACTCTCGACGTCGTTGTCCACGACCTGGACCGATTCGACCGTCGTCCCGTCGCCGCTGTAGTCGAACAGTACCGCGGTTTCGCTCGCGGAGATCGCATTGTCTGCGATACGAACGTCGTCGATCCGACTGGTCTCGTCTGTCAGGCTCAGACTGATTCCGGGGTCGTAGCCGCCGACGTCGACGGTGCTGTTTGCGATATCGACGTCGCGAACCGTCGCGTTCGCCCCGTAGTCGTCCTCGATTCGGACCCCGCCGTCTCCGGTCGAAAGGGTGCTGTCGGTGACCGCCACGTCCTCGACGACCCCGTTCTCACCGACGGCGACGGCCAGGCCGGTGCCGCTCGTCGTCTCGGTACTCACCGAGTCGAGCGCGATGCCGGAGAGCGAGCCGTCGTCCGGGACGGTGGCCGAGACGGCCGTATCGACGTCTCGAACGGTCAGGTTCGCGAGCGAGACGTTCGCGGTCGCCCCGCTCGCCACGTCGACGAGAACCCCGGTTCCGCTTCCAGTGCCGTTGACCGCGTGGCCCTGACCGTCGATCGTCACCTCGGACGCACCCACGGTCAGACAGGGCGCACTCCCGACCGAGAGGTCGCTTCCGAGCCGATAGCGGCCGGGTTGGTCGATCGTCTGGCACCCCGTGAGCAGTCCCGAACGGATCGTGACCGTCTCCGTCGCCGTGTCGTGCTGGCTCAGGACGGACACGTCGCCCGTCGCGTCGTCACCGGCAGCGGTCTCCCAGGCGAACTGGGCCGACGTCGACGCGCCACCGGAGAGGGTGACCTCCCGGCTGTCGACGACGGTCCCGTCGAAGTCCCGGAGTTCGACGGTTTCGGTGACCTCGGTGTCGCGGTTGTTCGCGATCGTGGTCTCGACCGCGAGCGTCTGCGTGTCGGTGATCGGCGCGTTCGTTCCGTCGATCGTCACCGACAGGTTCGGTCGGACGGTGACCTCGGTCTCGGCCGTGGCCGAGCCGGAGTCGATCGTCGCGGTGTGGGTTCCCACGTCCGCCGCGGTCGGCGTCCAGGTGAACGTCTCCGTGGTCGACGCGCCGGCCGCGAGCGAGATCGACGTCGAGTCGATCGTCGAGCCGTCGATGGACAGCGAGGCCGACTGCGTCGACGCGTTGTCTCCCGTGTTCGTGAAGGTCGCGGTCACGCCGAGCGGTTCGCCGGAGACGACGGGTGCCGTCGTCGAATCGATCGCCGCGGTGACGTAGCCGGGCTGGGTCTGCGCCAGCGGCAAGTGATCGACGTTGTTCGTCCCGACGGTCATCGTCTCCGTGTCGCAGATGCCGTCGCCGTCGGCGTCGTCGCAGGTCTGACTCACGCCGGTGCCGTCGGGAGTGGTCCAGGCGTTCCCAGCGCGGTAAGGGCCGCCGAGGACGTTGCCGGTCCGGGTCTTCGTCGCGTTCCATGCGTTGGTGCCGTTCAACTCGGACTGGTAGGCCGTCGACGGATAGTCGAGGCGGGTTCGCGAGACGTTGAACGGGTTCGACGCGTTGACGTGGTTGTTCGCGATCGTGGTATCCTCGATCGTCGGATCGTCGTACCGTTCCAGGACGACCGAGCCGTCACAGACGTTGACCTGCGAGGGATGCGTGATCACCTTGAGGCCCGTCCGCTCGCTCTCGACGTCGTTGTCGGCGATCACGCCGGCTGTCGCGCCGCCGTAGACGTTTCGCGTCTCGAGCACACCGTCGTTGGTGCACTCGGTCGTCTCCTGGATCGAGACGGGAATCGTCGAGGAACCGAACCGGACCCCGACGTCGTTCCCGCCGACGTCGTTTCCGCGGACGACGCTGCCGTTCTGGTCGAACAGTGTGATGCCGTAGTCGTTGTCCGTGACCGCGTTGTCCTCGATGGTGATACCGTCCGGCGTGGCGAGGAGCAGACTATCGACGAACACGCCGTGGCCGCTCGCGTTCGCGGTCGTGTGCGACCGGACGGTGTTGTCGACGACCGTGGCGTCGGTACTGCCGCCGCGGATCCAGACTCCGTGTTCGACGTTGGTCTCGATCGTGTTCGCCCGGACCGTGACGTTCGATGCCCCTTCGAAATAGAGCCCCGAATCGCCGTTCTCCGCGGCGGGCGGATAGAGGTCGGTGCCGCCGTTGTCGGCGACGTGATTGTCGACGACGGTCGAGGATCGGTCGACGGCGCGGTACTCGACGCCGTGACCGCCGTTGTCCGTGATCGCGTTCCCGACGATGGCGGAGCCGTCCGCGGCGCGGGCCACGACGATCCCGCGACCGTCGTTGCCCGCGATGGTGTTGTTTCTGAGCGCGCCGTCCAGCAACGCCTCGCCGACGATGCCAGTCCCGTTGACGGGGAACTCCTCGCCGTCGATCAGTTCGGTTTCGGCGACGAACCGGGCCTTCGACGCGTTGGAGTGCCGGATCGTACTGTTCGCGACCGTCAGGTTGTGGGTCGTCCGCGTATCGACGCCGACCGCGTTGCGCTCGAGCGTCAGGTTCCGCGCGCTCACGTTCTCGACGTCCGGACCGTTGTCGACGCTGACAGAGAGTCCCGCGAGACCGTTGTCGCTCGCCGAGAGGTCGCGGACCGTCGTCGACTGCGTGTCGACGATCTCGACGCCGTGTCCGCCGTTGCGGTCGGCCGGCACGCCGTCGACGGTGACGTTCCGCGCGTTTTCGAGGAAGAGCCCGTCACCGCCGTTGTCGCTCGCGGAGACACTCGAATCGAGGCTAACGCCGTCCACACTCTGTAACCAGATCCCGATATCGGCGTTGGAATCGGCGGTCAGGTTCGAGACGGTCACGTCGCTCCCGCCCGCGAAGAAGCCGGCGACGCCGTACGACGCGACGACGCCGTTGTCCGTCACGGTGTGGTTCGTCACGGAGACGTTCGCGGAGTTGGTCACCTCGATACCGGTCTCGCCGTTCCCGCTCACGCGGCCGTTGTCGGCCACGGTGACATTCAGCGAGTTTCCGACGACGATCCCCTGTCCAGTGTTGTCACGAACCAGGTTCTCGCGAACTACGAACGGCCCGCTCGGTTGATCGGTGTAATCGGCCTTCGCGTTCGAGAGTTCGATCCCGTCGCCGGCATTGTCCGTGGCCGTGTTGTTACGGAACACGGTCGGCGTGAACTCGTAGGGCGAGTGGTAGTCGTGGAAGTAGATGCCGTCGTCCGTATTTCCGGAGACGTTGTTGTCGACGACGCGGTGGTGACCGACGTCTTCGAGGAGGATCCCGTCCCCGTTGCCGGTCGCGTCGTTGTTCCGAATTGTGTTATTCTCAGAGGTCGTCCCCACGGCGATTCCGGTGTCGGTGTTGTCGGTGACGGTGTTGTTCGCGACCAGCGAGTCGCTGATCGGATGATCCTCACCGAGTCCCGAATGGTAATCGTACAGTCTGATTCCGAACTCGTTGCGCCTCGCCGTGTTGTTCCGCGCGACGTGATTCCCTTCTCCCTTGAAGTGGACCCCGGCGTCCGCGTTGTCGAGGAGGACGTTGTCAGTCACGGCGACGCCGCCCGTCTGGGTTCGAATGCCAGCGTTCCCGCTGTTTTCGACCGTGTTCCCGACGATCTCGTGATTCCGGCCGTTCCAGTAGTCCTGGACGATACCGGTTCCGGCGGCGTTCGTGACGGCGTTCGACCGGATCGAGGTGTTGGCCCCTTCGACGAAGATCCCGTGACCGCCGGTCCCCGTCACGTCGTTGGTCCGAACAGTCACGCCTCCACCGGCGCCGTAGATACCGTGTTCCCCCCCGGAAACGTCGTTGTCCCGGATCGTCAGGTTCGTCGCCCTCGCCGTGATCCCGTACAGACCGGTGTCCACTCCCTGGCCGGTCCCCGTGACCGTGTTGTTGGCAACGCGGATGGTCTCGAGACCACCGCCGTCCGGCTGGCCAAAGATCCCGCGGACGGTGTTATCCGCGAACGTACTCCCAGAGACCGTCACGTCACTCGAATTCGCGACCTCGATCCCGTTCGCATGCTCGGTGAACGTCGCGTTCTCCACCGTCGCACCGGTGACGTTGTAGAGGAACGCGCCGTCCGTGCTGTTCGAGAGGCTCACGTCGCGAATCGTCACGTCCTCGCTGTCGACGTAGGCGACGTAGCCGTCCCCGTCGAACGTGTGACCCGAGACGCCCGCGAAGAGGTGGATCGGCTCGCCGTCGACGGTGTTCGAGGTGTCGATATCCAGCGAGGCGAAGTCGGATGTGCCGAGCGGATCGGTCGTCGTCTGATCGAGACCGAGGTGGAAGTTCTCGTCGTTTTCGGCCATCGCGTTGTTTCTGAGGACGTGGCCGCTGCCGCCGACGGCCAGGCCGCGCGGCGCGTTCTCGATCGTGTTGTTCCGAACTGCGTGATCGTCCCCGCTGACGTCCATCGCGAAGACCGGGGTGGAGAGGTTACGAACCACGTTCGACCGGACGGTTGTCCCGCTCCCGCTAACCTCGACGGTGCCGTCCTCGATCGCATTCCGCGCGATGAGGCCGTCCGTTCCGTCGACGCGTACGCGACCGTCGGAGCCGTCCGGGTGCGCCCTGACGTCGTTATCGACGACCGTCGCGTTCTCGCCGACGACCTGTATCGCCCCGTAGACGGTGTTGTTCTCGACGACGATGTTCGCCCCGTCGCCACGGCTAACGGCGTCGTAGGTGTCCTCGAACCGACTGTCCCGGACGGTGACGTTCGAGCTCGTCCCGTACCCCCAGTCGACGCCCGCCTCGAACGAGGCGGAGCGCGTCTCGCGGACGTGGATGTCGATCCCGTCGACGAGGACGTCGTCCGCGTTGTCGACCAGTATCCCTCGCGGCCAGTCGGTGAGCGCGACGTTCCGGACGGTGACGTTCTGGCGACCGTCGACGGATCCGTTGACGTGGATCGCCGATTGCTCGGACTGCCAGTCGTCGTCGGCCGCGTCGAAGACGTGGCCGTTCCCGTCGATGACGACGTCGTCCGCCCGAACGTCGAGGCAGACCGCACGCGTGTCCTGGCCCCCGATCATGTCGGTATTATCGATTCCGGTGACGTCCCCCGTGAGCTCGTACGTCCCGGACTGGTTTATCACCCCGCAGCCGTCGATCGTGTGACTCGACTGTGCGGTCTGGGCGCCACCGACCCCGACGGTCGCCGCCCCGACCGCCACCGTCACCAGGACGATCGCGAGTGCGAGTAGCCCCGCGCGCGACGTGACGAGTCGGTCTGTCATCGTTTCATCCACCCGGATCTACCAGCGCGGACGGTCGTCGACGCTCCTCGTTCGCCCGGCAGTGTACCGTTCCGAAACGACGAGCGCGTTCGTGTTGCGGTGCCCCCGATCCGACCATCGCCCCCGACTGTGGACCCGCTCGTCCACAGACAACGAGTTCGCTCCATACCGCTCGGATGTGACAGCCGGGGGATAAATCGGAGCCCTAGGTGTCTAGGGCCGGCCTGTAGTCTGGAGATATTCCGGCCCTGCACCCGAACGAGGCGAGGCCGTGCGGCTCTCGTTCTTCGAGGCGAGAATCCCGTCGCTCACGGCGGGGAGGATGTCGTGTATTCGAGTTCACGGTCGAGCGGTTCGAGACGCATCGGTTTCGGACGACCTCGGTGGTCACCCCGAGCCATCTCCACAGTGTGCCGATTCGGAGTCGCTTCAGCAGGCTACCGACGGAAACCCCCTCTCAGGCGGGAATACTGTCCGACGCGGGTACGGAGAAACCGTTATAGCGTTCGTGAACGAATCTCGCACCCAGGCACCAGCAGCGACGACCACGGAGGCCTCGGCGAACGAGGCGAGGACACTACCTGGGCCGCCCGTCTCAGGTGCGTGGATGGACCTGCTCGATGGCTTCGTCGACGGCGTCGGTCTGCCCGAGGATGGTGATGTGGTCGCCGTATTCGAGTTCGAAATCACCCCGCGGGACCGTGCTCTCGCCATCGCGGGCGACGAGCGCCATCAGCACTTCGTTCGGGATGTTTTCGTCGATTTCGGCGATCGTTTTGCCGACGAGTGACTCCGCAGTCACCTCGATCTCCTGAACGTCGCCGCTCCGACCCAATTCCGTCATCCAGTTCGACAGTGCCGGGCGCTCGATCATGTTGTCGATCCCCCACGCGGTCGCCATGGCAGAGGACAGGGTTTCGACACCGAGTTCCTCGAACGCGTCCGCGTTAGTGGGGTTGTTGATGCGGGCAAACACCCGCTCGACGTCGAATTTCGTCTTCGCAAGCTGGGCGACAAGCAGGTTAGTATCGTCGTCGCCGGTCGCGGCGACCACGATCTTCGCATTGTCCGCACCGGCCCTGCGCAGGACCTCGATGTCGGTCCCATCCCCCTCTCTGACGGTGAAGCCCTCACTCCGAGCTCGTTCGATGGCAGTTTCGTCGTCTTCGAGGATGACGACGTTCTCTTCGCGCTCTTCGAGCCGTTCGGCGAGCGCACGGCCGACCGTGCCGCCGCCGACGATGAGTATTCGCATTGGTATCACGTTGAGTCGTTCCGCGATCTGTCTGGCGAAACCGCCTTCGAACACGACCGTCAGCAAGATAACGAGGAACACCGTTCCGGCGAGGAGAGTCCCACCCTCCGGGTTCGTCGGGGCTACCCCATCGGTCTTGAGCTGGATGGCAAACAGCGTCGCCACGCTTGCGGGAATAATCCCCCGCGGCCCGACGAGACTCATGAACACTTTCTCGTTGCGGGTGAATCGCGACCCCCGTGTCGAGACGAAGACGAGCGCCGGGCGAACGACCAGTGCGATTAGCAGGACGACGGCCAGCCCAGCGGGGCCGAGCGCCAGCAGCGTCTCCAACTCGATGAGCGCGGCGAGCGCGATGAAGATAAACGAGAGGACGACGAGCGTGATATCGCCTTTGAAGTCCTCGATGGTCTCCTTGTACGGGAGGTTGGCGTTCCCGAGGAGGATGCCCGCGGTCGCGACGGCGGCGACGCCCGCCTCGGGCCTGATGGTGTCCGCAACTCCGAACGCGACGATCGCGCCGGCGAGCGTCATCAGTCGCGCGTTCTGTGGCGTCTCACCGGTCGCGAGGTTGACCTGGGTCAGCAGGTACCAGAGGACGCCCGCCACCACGACGCCGACGAGCAGGCCGACGCCAAGCCGCGTCGCGAACTCGGTGACGTAATCCGCGGGATTGGCCTCCTGCGAGGCAAGCAGTTTGAAGATCACGATCGCGAGGATAGCCGCGGTGACGTCGTTGACGATCCCTTCGATTTCCAGGGCGGCAGCCACCCGGTTGTGAACCGGGACGACCGAGAGGATAGGCGTGACGACCGTCGGACCCGTCGCCACTAGCAGCGAGCCGATCAACGCGGCGATCGACCACTCGGCGCCCAGCAGGTAATGGACCGCCACCGTGGTCCCGACGAACGCGATCGCCGCACCAACCGTTACCAGCCTGAGGGCGGCAGCGGGTGCCTCGCGAATCTTCTCGGCCGTGAGGTGGAACGCGCCCTCGAAGACGATGATCGCCACGCTCACGCCGACGATGGTCGACAGTGCCGGACCGAACGACTCCTGGGACACGAGTCCGAGCCCCTCCGGACCGACGACGACACCCGCGAAAATGAGAAAGAGGACACTCGGGACGCGATATCGATCGGCGAGGACTTGCGCACTCACGCCAAGGGCGAGGATCAACGCGATGACTAACAGGAGGTTCGACTCGCCCCCGACCGCGAGCGGCACCACCGTATCCGGAAGCCGCGGCGGGATCACCGTCTCACCCGGCCTGTCGAGCGACGAGACTCCTGACCGACCTCGGAACGCGTCACCAGGGCCATTCTTGAGTCGTTCGGTGTTCCACATTCATAAACTCCTATTTTTGATCCCCGAGACGACAGTTGGTTCACGAGACGTGGCGACCGGGAGCGCCCCGATTCCGGTCACACGGGTGAACGAATTACACTGCTGGCGCTGAGTCGCAAAAAGACAATTGACAACTCGTCCGTCGACTAGTCGCTGAGCGTCAGGACGCCGTTTTTCACCGACACGTCGGTCGCCTCCGGCGGGCGGACGAACTCGAACTGCTGGTCGTTGGCGACGATCACGGTGTCGTCTTCGACCTCGACGGTGACGTCGCCAGCCGTGACATCGAAGTCGACCACGATCACGCTCCCGTCTTCGTACTCGTGCGTGCGGGTGACGATGCCGCGCTCGGTGGCGTTTTGTAGTGGTTGTGGGACCTTCACACCTCTACCGGTCGTGGCCTGGTACGGACCACGAAGGCAGACGACTGGCGGTAGACACGACGCCACCACTGGCTACCGACGTCTCATCGGCACGGCAACACCCGCTACGACTCGATGAAGTCGGTCAACGCCGTCTCCTCGATCGCGTCGGTCTCCTCGAACTCGTTGTCGAGCTTCTTCGGATCTGGAATTTCGAACGAAATCGACGGATCTGGGCGCGTCACTGCGGCCTGCACGCGGTCGGCCTCGTCGAGGATCGTCACGTCCGGGCCGGTGACGCCGGTGATCGCACACCAGGCCCGGGTTCGCGTGATTCCGACGAACGCCTCGTTCCGTCGGTGGACGGCGCTCTCCCGGTAGTCGTCGTCCTGGATCCACTCGAGCCCGACGAGGTAGACGGCGGCCGCTTCGTTCCCCTTGGCCCGGCGCACGCCCGAGATGGTGACGGCGCCGTCCACGGCGAACGTCTTCCGATCGCCCCGCCAGACGCGGTTGGCCGCGAGTCCGCGCGATTCGAGTTCGTTCGCCAGGAGCGTCCCGCCGGTGTCTCTGTATCGGTCTCCCAGGACGATAACGAGGAGTTGCTCCGGTCGAAGGCCCGCTTCGACGTCGCGGGCGATACGGTCTGCGACCCACCGGAGCTCAGATACCTTGGTCGGGAACGCGTTCGTCTCGACGAACGGTTTCGCCGAGGGCAACCGGTGAAGCGGGTGCGGTGAGTGGGCGTCCGGCCGGCTGATCGTCGCCGTCTCACCGACTTCCCTGAAGTCGCCGTCCACCTCGTACCCGAGGCTCTCCCAGCCGTCGGTGCGCGTGATGGTCTGGACGGGTCCGTCGTCGGCTTCGAGGCCCATCCCGATCGCGTGGCCCGCCATGAGGACCGACCGGGGAGCGCGATAGGCCTGGCGCATGACGTGACTCTTCTGAGCGCCGCCCGGGTAGCTCCCACGCAGGTCGAGGAGCGGCTCCCCGTTCTCGTCGGTGCCGAAGAGGTTCGTCGGGCTCGGCGCGGAGAGGCTGGTCAAACTCTGTGCCTCGTCGTACGCCCACACGAGTCGCTGGTGCTCGTCGAGGGCTTCGAGACAGAGAGCGAAGAAGTTCGGTCCGAAGTCCTGGGCCTCGTCGACGAAGATCGCGTCGTAGAGCGTCGGTATCGACTCCGCTTCCAGGAGTTCCCCACAGGACGCATCGAAGAGGTCGTCCTGGTCGGGAAACGCCGCACGTGCCCCGGGGACCGTCCGGTGGTCGCGCCCGACCGCCCGACAGGCGTTGTAGTAGATCCCGTCACCGGCCTGCGAGCCGCCCCACGCGTGGATAACGTCGAGAGTGTCCCAGTTCGGGTCGTCGTTCGCGAACCGGCGGTAGAACCGCTCGACGAGCGCCGTGAGCTGGTCGTACAGACTCTTCGAGTTGAACGTGAACGCGATTTTCAGCTCGGGGTGCTTCGCGTGCGTCCGCGCCACCTTCATCGCGAGGAGGACGGTCTTTCCCGACCCGGCGATGCCGCGGATCTGCTGTGGCCCCGGGGGAACCAGCATCCCGATCTCCTGTTGCTGTTCGTCGAGTCCACGGAGTCCCTTCGTCACGTGTTCGTAGTGTTCGCCACGCGTTGTCGGGTTCGGCGGTGCACTTGTCCGATCGCCACTGATCGGTTGGCCGCAACTGAGGACGTCCCGTGCCGCCGCGAGTTCGTCGTCGGTGAGCGGGTCGAACGTCCGAACCGCCGCCAGCGCGTCGCGAAGCGCGACCGGTGTCAGGTCGTCGCTCAGGAGCGTCCGCGGGGCGGCCGGACCGTCGAATCCCCGCCCGTCCCACTCGTCTCTGGTGACGTTCGGGAGCGCGACGAACGTGTTGACCGGAACCCGACAGCCGTCGAGATCGGAGAGGGCCGGCTCGCTCGTAAAGAACCGCCGCAAGAACAGCGCCTGGTTTCGCGCCTGTTGGTGGGGTGTCGATCGGGACTGGGCGATGTTTCGCAGGTACCACGTGTGCCCCTCGATCCGATCGACGTGATCGATCCGATACCCCTTGACCTCGATCACGAGCAGTCCCAGATCGCGGTGGAGGAGGACGATATCGGGCTCGTGGTCGAACGTTTCACCCCCCTTGTCGACGATCGGATACTGGTGGTACGCGACGCCCTCGTCGCTCGCGTCGAACGCATCCTTGAGGCGCTCCCAGACCGCCAGTTCGGCGTCGATCCCCGGGAGCGACTCGTCGGCCGTCGTGGGGATGAACTCCATACGCTATACCGATAGCGAACAAACATACCAGTTTCCCTACCGATACCACCGACTGCTCTGTGAGGTGTCCGGACGAGTTCGGTGGGTAGATCGACCGTGGTCGGCATCGGATCGGAGTCACGATCGTCAGTGGATCGATCGGCCGTGGTCGTCAGCGGCTCGACGTACAGCGATCGGACGGAGACCGTCCACGCCGTCAATCGTCGTCCTCCGCACCGACGCGGTCGGGGATGACCGCCGGTGCCTCGGCCGGCATCGTGACGTCGCGGAGGGTGAAGCGCTTGACGACCATGTCGTAACAGAAGACGAGCGTGCCGAGGATGATCATGGTGTCGCCGGGGAGGCGCGCCCAGAAGAGGAGTTGGACGAGTTCGCCCTCGTAGAAGGCGAGGCTCCGTGCCGCCGCGTAGCTCTCCGTGAAGGCAGCCTCCAGTTGCAATAAGCCGACTGGGAGGACGGAGACGAACACCATGACCGCGAGGCCGACGTTCCAGAGCCAGAACGACCAGCGTAGCCGTGTTTCGGTCCACGCCGCGGGTTTCGTCGAGATGCGGAGCATGTAGGTGGCCATCCCGAGTGCGAGGAAGCCGAAGGCGCCGAACATGGCGGCGTGGGCGTGACCGACCGTGAGGTAGGTGCCGTGTTCGTAGTAGTTGACGATCGGGAGGTTGATGAAGAACCCGAGCACGCCGGCACCGACGAAGTTCCAGACCCCGCTGGCGATGATGAACATGAAGGGGAGCGTGTAGGGGAACGTCCCGTCGCTCGTCGCCAGCGCGCGGTACTGGCCCATCGCCTCGAAGAGGATGAGGATGAGGGGAATGAGCTCGAGCGTCGAGAAGATCGAACCGAGCGGGAGCCAGACGTCGGGCTGGCCGACCCACCAGTAGTGGTGCGAGGCGCCGATGACGCCCGACCCCATGACGAACAGTGCCTGGAACGCGACGGCCTTCTCCGCGGAGGCCTTGCGGAGGAGGCCCATACTGACCAGGGTGAGGCCGACGACGGCGACGATGAAGAACTCGAAGGCGCCTTCGACCCACATGTGGACGACCCACCAGCGCCAGAACTCCGTCGTCACGATGTTGGTCTCGGGCGTGTAGAACATGCCCGCCGTGAACAGCAGGCCGATCGAGCCGCCCGCGTAGATTATCATGTGCGCCAGTCCGTAGCGCTCCTCGCGCTGGAGCATCGGCCGGAATCCGCGCCAGACGAGCGCCGTCCAGAGGACGAACCCGACGAGCAGGCCGACCTGCCAGAGTCGGCCGACCTCCAGGTACTCAAGGCCCTCGTTGCCGATGATCCACCAGAGGTCGCCGTCGATGTAGCCCTGTGCCCCCAGCCAGACCCCGGTGAGGCCACCGACGGTGGCGACGATCAGCGCTCCCAGCAGGGCGTGGATGTACGTCCGCTGTCGATCGGGTTCGTGGTTGGTCAGAAGCGGCGGGAGGAAGAGGCCGGCCCCGAGCCAGAGCGTGGCGATCCAGAGGATCCCCAGATCGAGGTGGAACGTCTTCGCCATCGCGAAGGGGAACGCCTCGACGATGTCGATCCCGAAGGCCTCGGTGACGCCGAAGAAGCCGTCGCGCTCGACGTAGTAGTGCGCGAGGAGGCCACCCAGAAGGACCTGGAGGGCGAACAGCGCGCCGGCCAGCGGGATGAACCGCGTCGCCGCGCGCTGGCTCGGCGTCAGGTTGATGTCGTCCGGCGGCGGGATCTCGAGTCCGCGCGTCTTCGGTTCCGGGAGCTCGACCGACTTGTAGAGCCAGACGCCGACGCCGACCGCGCCGACGAGCAGGACCATGCTGATCACGCTCCAGATCATCGTCGCGCCAGTCGGCGTGTTGCCCGCCGCCGGTTCGTACGGCCACTCGTTCGTGAAGCTAGTGTCGCCGCCCGGCCGATCGGTGTGTGAGATCCACGCCGTCCAGAGCGCGAAGTCGGCGAACAGCCGCGCGTCGTCGGCCGAGTCCACGAAGTCCGCGGGGACGCCCCTGTCCAGTGCACCCTCGTGGTAGCGTTCGACGTAGGTCTCGCGCACCTGCTCGTGTGCGTCGGTCTCGGCCGCCGAGTACTCGATCGTCTCCGCTCCGTCGTCGATCGTCCCGTCTAAGTCCTCGCGAACGAGCGAGTCGACGCTCCCACGGTCGGCCGCTTCGAGCTCCGCGTAGGCCGTCCCGTAGCGCTCGTCCGCGTAGTACTCGCGCATGTACTCGACCTTCAGGTCGAGCGTATCGGCGGTGTAGTCGACCCCGTAGTAGGCGCCGTTGCCGAGCACCGACCCGTGGTTCATCAGGCCGTTGCGCTGGAAGACGATCTTGCCCTCCTCGACCTGCGACTCCGTGACGAGCACCTCGCCGTCGGGGCCGGTCACCTCCTGTGGGATCGGCGGCACCTGCTGGGCCGAGTAGACGGCTCCGCCGCCCATCACGATCAGGTTCGCGACGAACACCACGACCAGTGCCTTCGCGATCGCCCGCCGAGTTATTTCCATAGCCGATAATCATACCAGGGGCACTTTTATGTATGGGAGAACGTCTTCGGGAGAACTCTTCACGAGTCTCGCTGACACCAACCACCTATCCTGGGGAACGGACACTGCCTCCCTGTGTCTGCGGGTGAACGAGACAGCGGAGCATCGAGTATTTTCACCCAACGAGACGATGGAAATAGTATTTATGCGACGCGTTCGGAGAGGATACTATGTCCCAGGCAGATCACTCGACCGACGTCCTCGTCTCGCCCGACTGGGTCGCTGACCGACTCGACGAGTTCCAGAGCGACGACCCCGACTACCGGCTCGTCGAGGTCGACGTCGACACGGCCGCCTACGACGAGGCGCACCTCCCCGGCGCCGTCGGCTTCAACTGGAAGACCCAGTTGCGCGACCAGACGCGTCGCGACCTGCGAGACCCGGACGAACTCGCCGCCCTCCTCGGTGCACACGGCATCGAGAACGACACCACCGTCGTCCTCTACGGCGACAACGCCAACTGGTTCGCCGCCTACGCCTACTGGCAGCTCCAGTACCAGGGCCACGACGACGTCCGCCTGCTAGACGGCGGGCGGGAGTACTGGCTCGAACACGAGTACCCCACGACCGACGAGGTCCCCGAGTACACGGCCGTCGAGTACGACGTCGGTGGTCCCCGCGAGACGATCCGTGCCTACCGTGAAGACGTCGAACTCGGGCTGGAACGCGGGTGTTCGTTCGTCGACGTCCGCTCGCCCGAAGAGTACACGGGCGAGGTCGTCGCCCCGCCGGACATGACCGAGACCGCCCGCCGCGGGGGTCACATTCCGGGCGCGAAGAATATCTCCTGGGCGGACGTCACGGACGACGAGGGCCTGTTCAAATCGCGCGAGGAACTCGAAGGCCTGTACGCCGAGGCCGGCATCACCGGCGAAGAGTCTACGATCACCTACTGCCGCATCGGCGAGCGCGCCTCAGTCGCCTGGTTCGCCCTCCACGAACTGCTCGGCTACGAGGACACCATGAACTACGACGGGTCCTGGACCGAGTGGGGGAACCTCGTCAACGCGCCGATCGCGACGGGCGAGCAAGCGGAGTGATCGAAGCGGCGGAACCGACACCGGGCCCGCCGCATCGCTGGGGGGGCGGCGTCTACCGGCGTCAGTCCCAGTGCTCGCGGTTCGCGAGAAACGCCTGCGTCCGTTCGCCCACCGCGGTGCGGAGCGTGTCGACGTCGACGGCGGCGTCGATGACGCCGTCTCTGGCGCCGTCGGAGTGGGTCGGCACCGCTTCGCGAGCGATCGCCTCAAGCGTCCGGTCGCGGAGTGTGTCGTAGTCGACGGGCCGATTTCGCGACTCGAGCGAGCGGGCGAGTCGTTCGAGCCGGTGGTCGGTCGCGAACGCGTCGGCCACGTCGGTCGCCGCGTGGTCGTTCGATGGGTCGGCGTCGCTCGCCAGGTCCGGATCGCCCGACGGATCGGGATCGCCGATGTCGGGGTGTTCCACCGCGGCTCTCCCGCCGCGTTTATTCTTCACGAGCAGACCCGCGACGGGACCGTCGTACCACGCCGATCGCGGAAATGCATCGACGTCGGGATCGAAGTCGCGCGCCCTGACCTCGCGGTCGACGACGGTGACGGGCTCAAGGCCGAGGCGGTCGACGATCGCGTCGACGGCGTCCGGCGGGAGGACTGCGTCGCCGTCCCGGACGTCGACGCCGAGGAACGGCGGGAGCCGGTCCCAGTCGTAGTCGATCGATCGACGTGTCGTCGCCACGCCGTAGACGGTCACCGACTCCACGTCGTCGACGGCGTCGCGGAGCGACTCGCGGTCGAATCGGTCGCGGACGTGGCGAACGGCGTGACGGAGTGAGAGTGGGACGTCGTCCGGACCGTCGAACGCGCGCGTTCCGTCGCCGAAGCGGAGCAGTCCCGACTCCCGAAGCTGGACGCGGAGGGGCACGCCGTCGATCAGTTCGAGGAGCCACAGGTGGCCGGACGCGAAGCGATCGTCGTCGACGGTCTCGTGACTCGGCGTGTGCGGGAACGGCCGCATGGCTGGTCCGAATCGGACGTGGGTCCGCTCCGGTATAACTCGATGGGTCGGTCGACGGGACGGTCCGATACCTCCGACGGGGTCGGTCGCAGGACGACGGCGAGATCCGAACTGGCCGTGGGGAGCCTCGACCCGGCCGTAGCGCGGTTCGACCTCACCGTGGCGTGCACCGTGTCTGTGCCGGGCGACTACTCCGTGATGGTCAGGACGCCGTTTCGCTCGGTGACCGACGTCGCCTCGGGCGGCAGGTCGAACTCGAACTGCTGGTCGCCGGTGACCACGATAACGGTGTCGTCGACGACGTCGACGGTGGCGTCGCCGGCGTCGGGACCGAAGTCGACGACGATACGACCGCCCTCGGGGAGTTCGTCCGTTCGGATGACGATACCGCGCTCCGTCGCGTCTCTGAGTGGTTGTGGAACGTTCATACAATACATTGGGGGCCACCACGGGTAAGGGCCACGCCGGCAGGCCACTGGCCGGCCGGCGACGGTCTGCTGGTCGTCGTCGGTGGACTACTGGCCGGACGTCGGTAAACCGCTGATCGGACGTCAGTAGACTGTAGAGGTAGCACACCGGCCGAACGCGGATCGTGTTCGACGCAGCGGTGTCGGAGATCGACCGACTGGACGACTACGCAGCGACCGTTGGAGGTGATGCTGAACTGCATATCTGTTGTGAACGCGATACTAGTATCGTGTGCGTACTGATCCAGCGGGTCAGCAGGGGAACGTGGCTCCAACCCCCTCACCGAAGTCTGATCACTTCCCGGGAACGAACTGCGCGGCGTTCTGCGTGTGCTCTGCGAGGGTGCCGAGGAACCTGGCTGCGTCCGCCCCGTCGACGACCCGGTGATCGAAGCTCAGGTCGAACGTGATCCGCCGCCTGAATTCTACCCCATCCTCGCCCGGCGTGGCGTGTTCACGAAGCCGGCCGACGCCGAGGATGGCGACCTCGGGCGGGTTGATGACCGGCGTGAACGAGTCGACGCCGAGGACGCCCAGGTTCGTGACCGTGAACGTGGCGCCCCGAAGGTCGGCCATCGAATAGTCGCCCGATCGAACGGCCTCGGTCAATCGCCGGCGTTCTGCGACCTGTTCGGCGAGCGTCAGCGAACCCAGGTCCCGGACGACCGGCGCGACCAGGCCGGCGTCGACGTCGACGGCGATCCCGACGTTGTGCTCCGCGTAGAGCCGGTGGGTCTCGTCCTCGTAGGTGGCGTTGAACGCGGGGTGGGCCTCGAGCGCGCCCGAGACTGCACCGAGGACGAGGTCGATCAGGGAGACGTCGACGTCGAGCCGGTCGTCAGCCGACTCGGCCGCAGCGAGCAGTGCCTCGGCGTCGATCTCTCGGCTCGCGGTGACGTGGACGGCGTTGCGATAGCTCTCGGAGAGACGCTTCGCGATGGTCCGCCGCATCGGCGTGAGCGAGCGCTCCTCGCGGATCGTGCGTCCGGACTCGTCGGTCGCGTCAGGATCGGGCGTGTCCGGGTCTGGTGCGTTCGAGTTGGGTGCGTCAGAGTCGGCCCCCTCGTCGTCACCGGGATCGGTGTCGGATGGTGGCATGGAAATCGTGGACTCGGAATCGTGGTGGTGCTGGGCGGGCAGACGGGCCGGCGACCGTGTCTCGAATCGCCGTTGGTCGCAAAGCGGCGTCCGTTACTCCGGGCGGATCCAGGCGAGGACGTCGCCGCGTTCGAGTTCGTCGTCCTCGTCGAGGGCAATCTCGTCGATCGTGCCGGCCGTCGGGGCGGGAACGTCGACGTCCACCTTCTCGACCTGGAACGCACAGAGGGTGTCACCCTCGGCGACGCTCCCGCCCTCGTTTACGAACCAGTCGACGACGACGCCCTCGTCTTCCTCCGCGTCCGCCGGCCAGTAGTCCGCCGTGTCGACGGCGACGCGCTCGGTGTCGGCGCTCATTCGCCCTCGTGGACCGCGCGGATCGCCTGCTCGACGTCCGCGGCGTCCGGGATGACCTCGTCTTCGAGCGGGCGAGCGTACGGAATCGGTACGTCCGGCACGGCGACCCGTTCGACGGCCTCCAGATCGTCGAGGTCGGCCTCGGCGACGCGGGCGACGATCTCGCCGGTGACGCCGAACGACCGGTAGTCCTCGTCGACGACCACCAGTCGGCCGGTCTTCGCGACGGAATCGGTGACGGTCTCGGTATCGAGCGGAACGAGCGTCCGGAGGTCGATCACTTCGGCGTCGATCCCGTCGGCGGCGAGCGAGTCGGCGGCCTCGAGCGCGCGGTGGACGTGCAGGCCGAGGGTGACGACGGTCACGTCCGCGCCCTCGCGTTTGACGTCGGCGCTCCCGAAGGGGATGGTGTAGTCGCCCTCCGGCACGCCCGTCTTCGGGCCGTCCGGCGCGGGCATCCAGCCGATCCCCATCAGGCGCTTGTGGAACATGTAGACCACGGGGTCGTCGTCGCGAATCGCGTTGTGCATGAGCCCCTTGGCGTCGTAGGCGGTCGACGGCACCACGACCTTCATCCCCGGGAGGTGGGCGAACGTCCCGTAGAGGGTCTGGGAGTGCTGGGCGGCGTCGTTGTAGGTCCCGCCGACGGCGGTCGTCAGGACCATCGGGACGGAGACGGTCGCCCCGCTCATGTACGTGTTCTTGGCCATCTGGTTGTAGATCTGGTCCATGCCGACGCCGAAGAAGTCGACGAACATCAGCTCGGCAATCGGGCGCATCCCCGCCTGAGCGGCGCCGACGGCCGCGCCGATGTAGGCCGTCTCGCTGATGGGAACGTCCATGATCCGGTCGTAGCCGAACTCCTCGCGGAGGCCGGTCGTGCTGTCGAAGATGCCCTCGTAATCGGCGACGTCCTCGCCCATGTAGAAGACCTCGTCGTCCTCGCGCATCTCGAAGGCGATCGCCTCGACCATCGCCCGGCTCATCGTCAGCGTCCGGGCGTCCTGTTCGGGCTCTTGCTGGGCCATCAGTCCTCACCTCCGTGTCCCGTAATCTCGGGCTCGGTATCGGTCACGCCCGAGGGCGGATTCGAGAACACGTCCTCGTGCGCGGCCGCCGGTTCCGGTTCGGGCTGGTCCTTTGCCCACTCGATCGCCTCCTCGACGCGATCGTGGGCGCGTGATCGAAGCTCCTCGATAGTCTCGTCGTCGACGCCCTCGGCGCGGAGGTCGGCTTCCAGCCGCTCGATCGAGTCGCGCTCCTGGGCCGCCGTCGCGTCGGACTCAGAACGATAGGTCTCCGGATCGCCCATGAAGTGGCCCATTCGTCGGTGGACCTGCAGTTCGAGCAGCGTCGGGCCGTTCCGGTCGCGAGCGCGTCCGATCGCCTCCCCGGCGGCCTCGTAGACGGCGACGGCGTCGTCGGCGTCCACGCGCTCGCCCCGGAGGCCGAACCCGTCGGCGCGCCGGGCACCGTTTTCGAGGTCGGTGATCCGCTCTTTCGGCATGCTGATCGCCCAGTCGTTGTCCTCGATCACGAATACGACGGGGAGTTCGTGGACGCTCGCCATGTTGAGGGATTCGAGGAACCCACCCTGATCGATCGCGCCCTCGCCGAGGAACGCCACGGCGACGCTGTCCGTGTTGCGCTTCTTCGCGGCGAGGCCGGCACCGACCGCCGGCGGACACCCCTCCGCGATGATCCCACTGCACGCGAAGTTCACGTCGGGATCGAAGAGGTGCATGTGCCCGCCCTTGCCCGTCCCGAGTCCGGTCTCACGGCCGAAGATCTCGGCCGTCATCCGCTTTAGATCGACGCCCTTCGCGATGGCGATGTGGTGCGGACGGTGCGGCGCCGTGACCGTATCGTCGTCTCGAAGGTGTTGACAGACGCCCGCGCCCGAGGCCTCGTGGCCGGCCGCGAGGTGGAGTTCACCCGGGATCGGACCGGCCGAGATGTCGAACGCCGGTTGCTTTCCCTCCAGGTACTCCTCCTGGAGGCGCTCTTCGTAGTGACGCGCGGTCACCATGTTCTCGTACAGCTCCAGTACTGTGTTAGCTGCCACCATCGGTTCCGTCGAACTGCCACCGCCGGCCGGTAAATAGCTAACACGCCCTGGGCGATCGACGACGTCGTGGAACGGTGGCAGGCGCCTGGGCGACCGACGACGTCGAAGAGCGGTGGCAGGCGCCTGGGCGACCGACGACGTCGAGGAACGGTGGCAGGCGCCTGGGCGACCGACGACGTCGAAGAGCGGTGGCAGGCGCCTGGGCGACCCGGTCTCGGTGGCCGATCCCGCCGTCGGTACGTTTTATTATCCGACGAACGAACTGTAACGGCATGGTCATCTCCACGGAACCACCCTTCGGGCTGTCGGAGCTCGACGAGGGACGGGCGCTCGTCAGAACGTACGAAAACGCCCTCGTCTACGGCGATATGGACGGCGAGACCGTCCTCCACGAGGGGCCGGTCCGCGTGCTCGCAAACGGCTGGGTTTCCCTCCCGAGCGGTCGACTGCTATCGCCCGACGCCGTCCACCACGTCGACCCGGCGACGGAACTCGACGACGAAGACGAACCGACCAACCGACGAGCGTCCGATTCTGGCTGGGGAGACGACTAGCGACCGGCAGGAAAGATAATCACCAGATTGATAATTTCTGCGCGGGACGGTTGAGACGGAATGACGGTACTCTCGACCGAAGACGAAGGGAAATTCCTGATGGACGTTCGCGGCGAACAGATCGGCATCGTCACCGAGGTCGATCCGATCGAACAGGTCGCCTACGTCGATCCCGAACCCAGCCTCACGAACGCGTGGATCCAGAGTCTCGGCCGCGGTGGCGCGGGCGATGACGATATCGAAGTCCCGAGCGAGAATATTGCGACGATCACCGACTCGGAGATTCGCGTCGACGCCGATCTGAGTAGTGAGGAGTGAGCGACCGGCGCAGCCGGGAGCGAATCCTCGGAACGGCGAGCGGGGAGCGGAGCGACCCGTGAGAAGCGAGAGCGAGGCGGGAACGACGTGACCGCCTCGGAATGGCGAACGGGGAACGGTATCGGCGGAGGGTTCGTAGTGCCGGGAGCCGTCCGAGGGGCGCCTCGAACCCAAATACTTTTTCGAACCGGTCGAACGATCGATTGTGGACGACGTCGCTCGAACGGTCGGCGCGTACGAATCGGCCGCGGACGCGTATGCGGAGAAGTACCTCTCACAGTCGGCCGCGTCCCGCTACGGCCAGGCTTTCCTCGATCACCTAGACGGCGGACGCGTGCTGGACGTCGGCTGCGGTCCCGGCTCGGACCTGGCCGTGCTGGCCGACGCGGCCGACGAGGTGGTCGGGCTCGATATCACGGCGTCCTTTCTCCGGACGGCGAAAGGCCGGGGCAACGGGCCGCTCGTCCGGGGTGACATGCGATCGCTTCCGCTCGACGCCGACGCTGTGGACGGTATCTGGAGTAGCGCGTCCTTCCTCCACGTCCCGCGGGCCGATGCCGCGGCGACGCTGGCGGAGTTCGGCCGCGTGCTCCGGTCCGACGGCGTCGCGTTCGTCTCGGTGAAACGTCGCGAATCCGGCGCACCCGACGGCCGGAACTTCACGTACTACGATCCCGAGTCGTTCAGAACGATTGTCGCGGACGCCGGATTCGACGTGGTCTCCCACCGCACGATCGATCACTGGATTTCGATCCTCGCACGCAATCGGCCGTGAGGCGCACCGCCGGCCGCGTCAGCCGTCACCTCGTCAGGCGTCGGGTCGAGGCATGGATTCGACCTCGCGAATCCGTTCGGTCTTCTCGACCGACCGATACTGGCGTTTCCAGGCGGCTTCGGGGAAGAGGCCGTTCCGATCGAAGAGGTCGCGGGCGTCCTCGGTGAGTTCGTAGAACTTGTACGGGAAGTCGCGGAGCCGGCGGCCGGGTTCGATCTCCCGTTCGCGGACGACGCCGACGTCCAGCAGCGCGTGCAGGTGCCGGCGAATCGCGTCCTCGGAAAGCGGCGGGTTCATGTAGTCGAGCTCTTCGACGGTGGGCATCCCCGACGGGTGCCCGACGACGTCCGCCAGAATGTCGGCTCGCTTCTCGTCCGTCGCCTTCTGGAGTGCGAGCCAGGCATCGAACGAGCCGGGTGAGGCGCCGGACGTGCCTCCGGCGCCGTCCGACGGCGGTGTCTCGGGTTTCATACCTCCCCGTTCGTCCCGGGACAGCATAAAACCAGTTGACCGGAAATGAGATTGGTTCCACAACTACTATCGCAACTACTACCACAACTACTACCCAGACTACTATCACAACTAATCTCCATCTGGAACAACTGGGCGGTCCGACACCTACGGACTGGAAAATCCCATCGAGGCGTCACGTGAACCGAATACTTCTTGACTCAGTAATTACCAGTGTCTGTCGATGGACGACGACGCGGACGGCGGGTTCGACCCGTCGCCCGGTTCCGGAATCTCGGACCGAGCGACGCTGCTGGAGGACCTCTCGGCCATCAGTCTCACCCCGGCCGAACACCAGCGCGTCAAGGACCTCGTCCACGGTCCGTTGCTGAACAGAATCGAGACGCACGACCGTCGGTACCTCGTCGTCGGCGCCGGCGGCCCGGCGGAAGCGGCGACGCGCCGGTCGACCGTCTACGACGAACTCGACGCGCGGACCGACCCGCCGGCGACCGCGATCCGACTGGAGGATTTCGACCTCACGGCGGACGACATCCGCCTCTGGACCCGCGTCTTCGACATCCTCTGTGGGCTCTCGACCCACGTCGTCGCCGTCCTCGAGGACTTCGACGGCGGCTACGTCTGGGAACTCGGCCTGCTGTTCGCGCCGAGCTACCGGGACAAGACGTGGGTGCTGAAACGGCGGTACACCGACCCGGAGACGGAGCGCGACCGCTTCGACAACGGGATGGCCGCCTCGCACGTCGAATCGCTGCTCTCCGGGCCCCGTGCCCGGGAGTGGACCACGGTCGCGGACCTCCGGGACGCCGTCACCGAGATCCCGTGAGACGTCCCGTCGGCCGCCGTTCCCGGCGGTCGGCGGTGGCCGGGGTCGGGCCGCTGTCGGTGACTGGCGACGCCAGTCGCGGGCGGGCCGCTACTCGATCAGGTCCTGATCGATCGGATCCTCGATGTCGCCCATGATGGCCTCCAGCAGGTCCGTGACCGTGACGAGACCGACGACCGCGCCGTCCTCGATGACGAGCGCGAGTTCCTGGCCCTCGGTCTGGAACTGGTCGATGGCGTCGCTGACGTCGGTATCGGGCGAGAGCGTCATCGGCGGGGCGGCGAGTTCCTCGAAGTCGACGTCACCGCTCGCGAGCGCCTCGCGGTGACGGGTGAAGATCGGGACGTAGACGATCCCGCGGAAGTCGGTCAAGTCCTCGCCGACGAGCGGATAGCGGGTCTGCGGTCGGTCTTCCATCCGGCGGGCGTTCTCGGCGAAGTCGACCGTCGTCGAGAGGGCGACGATCTCGTCGGGCGGGACCATGGTCTCGCGGATCGGTCGTTCGCCGACGTCGAGGGCGTTCATGACTTCCTCGCGCCGTTCCTCGGGAAGTTCGCCACGGTCTAACACGTCGCCGAGCCGGTTCCGGAGGTCGGCTCTGGACTCGATGATGTCCGTCCCGGTTTCGGATTCGGTCCAGGCACCGGTCATCTCGACACCGAAGAGCCGCAACGTGGCCTTGGCCGTCCAGTCGCCGAAGACGATGAACGGCTTGATCGCGACCGCGAACCAGTACAGCGGACCGGCGTACCGGGCGACCTGCTTCGAGCGCTCGACGCCGAGGTACGTCGGCGTCTGCTCACCGTGGGTGAGGTGGACCATGTTGATCAGGAAGAACGCGAGTAGCGAGCCGGCGCCGGCCGATGCCAGGGTCGTGTTCGCGAAGATCGGCTCGAAGACGGCCGCGAGTCCCGGTTCGGCGACGATCCCCAGCGCGATGGAGGTCCCCGAGATCCAGATCTGGCAGGTCGTCAGGTACAGCTCCAGGTCGTCGGTCATCTTCCACGCGCGACGCAGTTTCGGATCGGCATCGAACTCCGATTTCGGAAACTGCCGGGTCCGCGTCAGCGCGAACTCGACGGCGACGAAGTAGGCGTTGATCAGGATGAGGCCGACGCCCGCTATGATCCGCGCCACGATCTCGATCGGTTCCATCGGCGATTCGTACGCCCAACGTGACTAAAGAAGTGATGATACCCGGTCAAACGGAGCGACGGACGCTGACGGGCGCCGTCGCGAGCGGCGTGTCGAGGTGCACCCGGCGGAGAACAGTTGCATGGGGGGATCCGTTTCCGGATCGTCCTCTCCCTGTCGCACGCCGGTTCGACAGTCTCCTACGGCTGAAGCCGTGGGCGGTCTCTTCGTCTCGCAGGTACCCCACCCGGCCCGCTCCCGGACCGACCGCTGCCGGCCGCGGCCAGGGCGGCACTAGTCCGGGACCGAAAGCGGTTCCATCTCGTGTACCGTACACGCGAACTCGTCCGCCATCCGCTCGGACACTTCCGGTTTCGCGGTGAAGTACAGCACTTGCCACCCGTCGTCGGCGAGCGTCCGGAGCGTCTCGAAGCCGTTTCGGAGTCGGGTCCGGTCCGCGGCCAGGAACGGATCGTCGAGCAGCAGGAAGCCCGGTCGACCGCCGAGCACCTGCCGGGCGAGCGAGAGGCGGGCGGCGAAGTACAGCTGGTCGCGGGTCCCCTTACTCAACTGCTCGGCCGGGAGCGCGGCGCCGTCCGCCCGCTCGACCGATATCGTCTCCGCGTCGGGATCGTAGGCCACGCCGGCGTACCGGCCGTCGGTGAGGTGTGCGAACGTCTCCGAGGCGGGACCGTCGGGCGCGAACAGCGCCGCGGCCTTCCGTTCTTCGGCGTCGCGCATCTCGTCCAGAACCTCGATTGCCTTTCGTGAGAGCTCGGCGTTGTCCTCGATCGCCGCCGAGACGTCGCGTAACTCGTCGGCGACGGCCCGGAGTCCGTCGACCGTCCGGGCCTGAAGCGACGGTGCCGAGTCGACGAACGGCGGCAGTGAGAGGTCGCCGACCCGGCGCTCGAACGCGTCGAGCCGGTCGCGGTGATCGTCGAGGGCTGCCTCCACGTCGGCCAGCTCGGCGTCGATGTCGTCCAGCCGCGATCCCAGGCGCTCGTGCTCGGCCTCGTCGTACGCGTCGGGTTCGATTCCGTCGGCGTCCACCGCCGCCCGGCGGTCGGCGAGCGCCGCCTCCCAGCGGTCGATCTTCGCGCCGTGGTTCGGCGACGCGGCCACCGACTCTCGATCGGCCGCCCCCGTCGAACCGGTCTCGTCGGGGTCGCCGAGTTCGGTCGAAAGCGCGACCGCGGCGTTCGAACGCCGTCGGTCGGCGGTCTCGACCCGCTCTACGCGCCGCTCGTACGCCTCGATCGAATCGACGTCGGCGTCCCGCAGCGTCGCCTCCAGCTCGGCCCTGAGCCGATCGCGCTCCTCGACCGCCGCACGGCGGTCCGCCTCGAGTTCGGCGACGCGGTCGGCCGTCTGCGAGACGCGCTCGTCGAGTTCCCGAACGCGCGTCCGGACGCCGTCCAGTTCGTCCCGGTACGCCCGAATCCGGACCGGGATCTCCGTCACCTCGTCGACGTCGAACCCCGCGTCGCGCGCCGCTCGCAGGAGGGTCGCCTCGTCGGCCGAGGATTCCGCTGCCCGCGCCGCCAGTCGGCGATGGGACGCCCAGGCGACGACGGCGACGGCGAGCGCCAGGCCGGCGACGACGGCGGCGACGGGTCCCGGCCCGCCGCCCGCCGTTGCCACGAGCGCACTCACTCCGCCGGCGATACCGGCCCCGACGAGTCCGGCCGCGGTGGCCAGGCGTCGCAACGCGAGTCGGGAGTCGAACGCCTCGGTCGCCTCGTCTCCGCCCGAGGGATCGCGCCGCTCCCGGTAGTCGTCGAGGGCCGCTTCGACGTTCGAGACGGCCGCTTCGCGCTGGGCGAGTTCCGTTCGCCGGTCGCGCGTCCGGTCTACCGCGTTGCGGTGGCGGTCGAGTGCCGTCCGCTTGCGGTCGAGATCGTCGTCGAGCTCCGTGATTCGCCCACTCGCGTGTTCAGCGTCGTTCGAGAGCGTTCGAAGCTCGTCCAGCGTCTCCCGGTCCACGTCGGTGGAACGGATCGTCTCCGTGGCGGTCCGGTAGGTCTCCAGGTGCGACGCGGCCTCGTCGAGGGTCGCGAGTTCCCGCGCCGTTTCCTGCGTCTCGAGGGCGGTCGCCACCGATCGACGCTCCGCTCGAAGCGCCCGTCGACGCCGAGCCAGGTCGTCGGTTCCATCAGTCGTCGACCGCTCGACGTACGCTTCGATATCCGCCGCGAGCGCGTCGGCGTCGGCCTTCGCAGTCTTCGTGTCGTACTCGCGATCCGCGAGGTCGAGTCGGGACGCCGTGAGCCGTCCCGTCTCCAGCAGCCCCTCGCGGACGTCGTCGATTTCGCTCGTGTGGACGTCACCGAGATACTCGACCAGGGAGGTGTAGTACGCCGAGGTCTCCGGGAGGGCGAGGTCGCCGTCCCTGACGACGAACAGCGTGGAGAGGTGGTGTGGCTCGATCCGGGAGACGTCGCCGAGCGTCGTCCCGTCGCCCAGGTCGTGCCGGTCGTCGCCGTCGGTGACGACCACCCGACCGACCGGCGAGCCGTCGACGCGCGGGCCGGGGTCCATGTGCGCCGTCACGTCGGGATCGAGTAGTCGGAGTAGCCCCTCCAGAAAGAGCGTCTTGCCCGATTCGTTCGGCCCGGCGACGATCGTCAGGTCGTCCGCACACGGCGGCTCGAAGCCGGACAGGGGCCCGTACCGGTCGACTGCGGCGCTCACGAGTCGCATCGTCAGGACCTCCGTCGATCCGTGAGTGTCCTGCTCGCGACGCGGAGCGTTCGCGTCCGGACGGCTTCTTTCGTCGCCTCGTCCCAGTCACGCTCCGCCAGTCTGGCTTCGAAGTCCTGGAGGACGGGGTGTGCCGTGACGTGGGCGGCACCGATCGTCTCGTCGGTCACCCACTGCGGGTCCACGACGTCGGCGAGTCGGTCGGCGAAGTCGGACTCGGCCATCTCCAGCACGCCGTCGACCACGACCGACGGGGCAGCGTGCGGCGTGACGGTCGTCTCGACCCACTTCGCGAGCTCGTCGAGGACGTCGTCCTCGGTACCGGGCGTCACGGTGACGCGTGTTTCCAGGTGGTGGAAGGACTCCAGCGGTTCGAACGAGAGGCCCGACTCCGTATCGAGGCAGACGACGCGCCGGCGCCCGGTCTCGGACGATCGGGTCGAGGCCGGCGTTCCCGGGTAGGCGAACTCGCCGCCGTCCTCGAACCGAATGTGGTGTGGCCCGTGGTAGTGGCCAGCGAGTGTGTACTCGAAGTCGAGGTCGGCGAGGAGCGACTCGGTCACGGGGAAGTACCGATAGGCAGATTCGTCGCCCGCCTCCGCGTCGATCGGCGCGTCCAGGCTCCCGTGCACGAGGAGGACGTCGGTGCCGTCGAACGCCGGTCGCGTCGCGAGCGCCGCGTGCAGGTCGTCGCTCATCGTCTCGCGGTAGGGGACGGCGACGAGGCGAAGTCCACCGTCCGGGGCGACCCAGGTACCGTAGTGGTCCGCGTCGGCGATCACGGTGCACGACTCGCCGAAGAAGAGGTCGCCGCGAAACGCCGCGACGTCGTGATTTCCGGGGATCACCACGATCTCGAACGACCGGTCGCCGAAGAGCCGGTTTCGTATGTCGGGCCGGAGCGCGTCGACGTCTGCGGGCCGGTCGAACAGGTCGCCGCCGATCGTGAGGACGTCCGCGTCCGCCTCCGCAGCGACGTCGAGGGCGGCTTCGAGTGCGTCCAGCCGCTCGGGAGCGTCGGTCCTGAGGTGGACGTCCGCCGTGTGGACGAGTCGCGTCACGGACCCACCCCGCGTTCGTCGATCCGTCGATCGAGGGGTCCGCGGTGGCCACCGACCGTGTCCGGGCGGGCCACGCGACGTCCGCGGGCGATCCGCTGTCTAGTCACGTTCTCCACGTATCAGACCCGGTTGAAGTATAGATTGTGGTCGTCCGGAGACCGCTCCCCGCGATCGACCACGCGACGGAGGCACGGGGCGGTGTCCCGGGACACGGGGCCGAGTCACTGGACACAGGGTCGACGTCTCGGGATACGGGGTCGAGTCGCTGGACACAGGGTCAACGTCGCGGGACACAGAGTCGACGTCGCGGGCCACAGGACCAAGTCCCTCGTCGCTGTAGTGGACGCCGTGCCCACGTACCAGGCGTCGTCCGTGATCGACGCACCCTTCGAGACCGTCTGGGGCTTCTACGACGACGCGGCCGGCCTCGAACGCCTCACGCCGGACTGGCTCGGACTCCGCGAACCGACCGTGATCGGCCCCGACGGCGAACCGGACCCCGACACGTTCCGTCCAGGGACGACGATCTCCCTCGAACTGGCTCCCCTCGGCATCTCCGGGCTCCCCGGTTCGTCGTGGGTGGTCGAGATCGTCGATCGCGAGGTCGAGGACGAGCGCGCCTCGTTCGTCGACGAGCAGGTCGGCGACGGCGGACCGTTCGCCGCGTGGCGTCACGTCCACCGCTTCGTCGACCTCGGCGACGAGACACTCCTGGTCGACCGGATCACCTACCGACTGCCGACGGCTGGGGACCTCCCGCTCGCGACGCCCGCCCTCGCGGCGCTGGTGTGGTATCGACACCGGCGAACCCGGAAACTCCTCGAAGCAGGTCGATCCCAGGACGTCGGACCGTGAGTCCGTTCGGTAGTAACCGACTGTGGGTAGTACCCGAACCTGGGCGACATCGCCGGGGGAAAGACGGTCGCCCGCCGGTGTCGACGGAGTGTGACGGATCGCGGGACGGTGGCGGCTAGACGACCAGGAGAAGCGCCGCGAGCGACAGCGTGCTGACGACGGAGAACGAAAGCAACACGACGAACGCGGGCGTGACGCCGGTCCGTCGCAGCTCCGCGAGCCGGATCTCCGTTCCGAGCCCGACGAACGCGAGCAGGAACACCCAGTCGGAGGTGGTCTCGAACGTGGCCCGGTGTGACGGCGATAGCGCGCCGAGACTCGACAGGACGGCGAGGGCGAGAAAGCCGAGGACGAACGTCGGGAACTCGGCCCAGAGCGTTCGAACCGTCGACGACAGGCCGGCGGTCGGTGACGCGCCGGCGGTCGACGACCCGTTCCCGTCACCGTCAGTGGAGTTCGCGCCGCGAGTTGGATTTGCGTCGCGAGCGTAGACCCAGGCGTACGCGAGGACGGCGACACCGATCAGGGCGTTGCGAGCGAGTTTCGTCATCGTCGCCCACTGGCCAGCGACGTCGGAGTGGGCGAATCCCACGGCGACGACGGGACCCGTCGAGAACATGCTCACGCCTGCCCAGATGCCGAAAACCTGACCGGAGAGGCCGAGGAGGTCGCCGACGATCGGGTAGAGAACGATCGTCACCGCGTCGAAGGCGAGCACCGTCGCCGCGGCGTACGCGACGTGACTCTCTCGCGCACGGATCGCTCCGGCGACGGCGACGACGGCGGAGACGCCGCAGATCGCACTCCCGGCCGAGAGCAGCGACCCGAAGCGATCGTTCAGCGAGAAGACGACTCGCGAGAGTGTTTCGACGACGAGGACCGTCGTTCCGACCGTACACAGGACGAGGAGGAGAACGACGATGCCCGCCTCGCGCACTGCACCGAGGGAGACCGACGCGCCCATGAGGACGATGCCGGCCGCCAACCAGTGCTCGTGGGTCGCGAGTCCGGGTTCGAGCCAGTCGGGGAGGTCGATCACGTTCGCCAGCGCGAACCCGACGGCGATCGCGAGGAGCAGGTGATTGACGCCGACGATCGGGGCGACGGCACGGGCGAGGAGGGCACAGAGGGCGAGCAGGACCAGTCCGGGCAGCGCTCGAGAGACGGCCATCCGTCACCCGGTGACGGGCGAATCGAGCGCACTCGGGCGCACGTCGCCGTCGCGCTCTCGACTCGGCCAGCGAGATCCGGCGATTCCGACCCCCTCCTCCCACGGATCGATCGACATTCGTTCGAGTGCACCGGGCAGGCGACCGTAACGCTTTCGCAACCGGGAGCGCCCACGATCGAGGCACCAGACGTCTGCGTTCGTCTCGGAAGCAGACGTGATGCGACCGGCGTCGCATCCGACGTGCCATTCCGGCCTGACCGCCACAGATCGCGTATGAACGCGACGTCGTCCGCGCGCGACCGGTTTTCCCGCGCCGATTGGTGAGACACTCGTAATTCGGATGGACCACTGCGCCACTCAGTCCGTTGGGTCGTGTCCCCGCTGCATTCACTCGACTCGTTTCGTCCAACACGGCGGCTGCTAGGTCATCCAATATCTTCTAATATGATGCGATACAATCTGATACACGATGCCAATCTCCGAGGACGAGTTCCGAACGATCGACGAGGACACCCCGCTCATCGACCTCGCGTCCGACACGACGCAGGGGACGATCTATCGGTTCCTCCTCGAGAACGCCGATAAGGCGTTCCGTCAGCGCGAGATCGTCGACCACGTCGACGTCCCACGAGGGAGCGTCGGCCCGACACTCAAGCGCCTCGAACGACGTGGACTTGTCGATCACCGTGGACGCTACTGGAAGATTGCCGACGCCGAACACGCGACCGCCGCTGCCGGACTGGTCGGCGCCGTGACGGCCGACGAGATCGACGGCGGATTCTCCGACGAGGCGGTCGAGGAGTGGATGGAGACCGCCGTCGACCCGATCGACGAACCCGACGGCGGGAACGGGGTGTAAGCGAATGGTCCAGCGAGGTGATGTCGTGTGGGCCCCCGACCCGTTCAAATCGGGTGGCGGAAACCCACGTCCGTGGCTGGTCGTATCGACGGACCAACTTCCGTATCCCGACGAAGAGTCGATCGCAGTCGCGTTCACGACGCAATCACACCATCCCGGAAGTTTCGCGGTACCGGGAGAGGCGTGGGTACGGGGTGAACCGCACACACAAAGCTACGTTCTTCCCTGGTCGGTGGCGACGCTGAAGAACGATATTCACGTCGTGGGAACCCAGGGAACGGTCGTCGAGGAGTTCGCGGACCGCGTCACCACGACACTCAACTCGTATCTCGACCCGTCCGACACCGGGTAGGTGGGTACCAGCGTACGGATCGTGCAATCCCACGAGTGCTTCGATGTCGTCGACGCGGGTGCCTCGTTCTCGAACGTGACGGACGGTAGTACGAACCGACTCTCTGGTCACTGGTGTCCGAAGCGACCGGCGTCGCATCCGACGTGCCTTTCCGGCCTGACCGCCACAGATCGCGTATGAACGCGACGTCGTCCGCGCGCGACCGGTTTTCCCGCGGCGATTGGTGATGTTCACATGACAGGTAAGGACCACTACTACAACAAGGCGAAACAGGAGGGCTACCGTGCTCGCTCGGCCTACAAGCTCCAGCAGTTAGACGACCTCGAGGGCCTGATCGACCGGGGCGACACCGTCGTCGACCTCGGTGCCGCGCCGGGCGGCTGGCTCCAGGTCGCCGCCGAGCGCGTCGGCCCGAACGGGACCGTCGTCGGCGCCGACTTCCAGCGCATCCGGCCGTTCGACGACGAGATCGACGACCGGATCGAGACGATCCGCGGCGACGTCACCGAGGCGAAGACACTCGATCGGATCCGGCGGGCGGCAGGCGATTCCGACGGCGAAGCGGGCGCGGGACGTGGCCCCGTCGACGTCGTCCTCTCGGACATGGCGCCGAACGTCACCGGTGAGTATTCGCTCGACCAGGCCCGCTCGCTGCACCTGGCGCGAACTGCCTCGGAGGTCGCGCTCGAACTGCTCGGTCCCGGCGGCACCTTCGCGGCCAAGGTCTTCGAGGGACCGGACGTCGACGACTTCAGGACCGATCTCGAGGACGAGTTCCAGTACGTCCGCGCGACCGTCCCCGACGCTACCAGGGACGAGTCCTCGGAACTCTACCTGCTCGCGATCGGTCGGCTGACCGCACCCGTCGCGCCGGGCGACGAACTCGACGTCGAGATCGTCGACACGGGATCCGAAGGCGACGGTATCGCGACGGTCGAGGGGTTCAGACTGTTCGTCCCCGGCGCCCAACCGGGCGAGACCGTGCGCGTTCGCGTCGACGACGTCAAACCGCACTTCGGGTTCGCAGAACCGATCGAGTGCTGACGGCGCCCGCCGGGCGAGCGACCTACTCCTCGTCCTCGAGACGGCCGTGACGCGCGTCGATCTCGTCTAAGATGTCCAGGTTCTTCCTGATCGAGGCCCGGATCGCGTCGCTCCGATTGACGTACTTGCCGTCGTCACCCACGTGGTCGTCCAGGTCCGCGAGCAGTTCGCCCGGGATCTCGACGCTTATCTTCGGCATACCGGGCGTTCGAACCGGTCGATTGTAAGTGTAGGTACCCGCCGGCGGCGCGCTGTCGATGCGGGCGCATCCACCCCGTCACTCGCCGGTGATGACCGCTTCGTCGGGGGCGGACGCTGCCCCCCCGCCGCCGAACAGGCGGCCGCCGGCGGTCAGGACGTACAGCAGGGCGAGCCCGAGCAAGTACGTCAGCGCGAGCGGGATGGCGACGGCGAACATCTTCAAAATGCCGCTCGGACTCGCGAACATGGCGACGACGAAGATGCCGATGACGACCGGTCGCCAGCGGTTCAGCATGGTCCGGTAGGAGACGATGTTACCGACGTGAAAGAGCGCCATCGTCACGACGACGTTGACGAGGAAGCCGACGCCGACGGTGGTGTAGATGACGAGCCAGAAGAAGCTCTTCATCCGGTAGGAGACGACCATCTCGTTCGAGAGCGCGTCGGTGATGAGATACGAGATGACCGCCGGCGCGATGTAGAAGAAGCCGACGTACGTCCCGAGGGCGAAGCCGAGGAGCAGGCCGACGCCCCAGACGGCGAACGTTCGCCGGTCGCCCCGCACCAGTCCGCGCTCCCTGGCGGCGGGCCAGGCCCAGTAGAGGGCGAACGGGAGGAGGGAGACGACGCCGAGGAGCATACTCACCTTGACGATGAATATCAGCACCTCGACGGGGTGAAGGGCGACGACGAGGCCGGTGTCCTGGAGGAGTGCGGTCACGCCGGCGTTCGGATCGACCTCGGTGCCGTTCAGTTCGGCCACCTGCAGGATCAGCTCGCGCGGCACCCGACCGACGAACTGCCGGAGGATGCGTCTGATGCCGCCGGCGTACAGCGCGAAGAACGTCGCCCCGACGACGGCCATGAACAGCACGACGAGGTAGATCATCTTCGACGTGAGACTGTCCACGATGAACGCGATGTCGTAGGCGAAACCGCCGATATCGTCTTCGGTCGTCTCGTCCTCGGTGAAGGGGTCGACCACCCCGGCGGCAGTGCTTGCGAAGAAACCCGAGTCACCGTCGTCCGCTGGGTCGGCCCCGGCGGCCGCACCAGTACCGGTCGCCACTGCGGCCGCCTCGTCACCTTCGCCGTCCTCGACCGAACCTTCGTCGCCCTCGATCGCCGCGATCGCGTCGAAACGGTCGATGATCGCCTGTGCCTTCTCGCGGTCGTCGTCGTGCATCGCCGTTCGGGCGACGTCCATCATCTCGTCTTCGGACATCGCGGCGAAGACCTGTGCGGGAACCCGCTCGACGTCGCTCACGTCCAGGACGTCGAAGTCGACGTCGTCCGGCGTCTGCGCCGACGCGAGCGCGCTCTCGCGGGGGTAGATGGGCGAGCGAAGCACCTGGACGGTGAGTACGACGAGGACGACGGCCGCGACGCCGAGGGCGACGAGGGCGGCGGCGGCGACGATTCCGATCGTCCCGTGTTCTATGACGAGTTCACCGACGATCGTCGGCTCGGTGGGTCGCACGGCCGACGGGAGGGTGGGGACGACGGTCTCCCAGAGCCAGGATCTGACGCCTGCGGCGAGCGCGAGCGCGCTCGCGGCGAAGAGCGCGACGACGACGCCGATCCCCTGGAGGAGCCGGTATTTGACGTGTGCGACGCCGCTTCCGGTCTCGGCGGCCCCGCGACGGCGGGTGTTCGCGACGAGCTTCGCGAGTCCGAGGCTGAACCCGTAGAGGACGATCAGCGGGAGCGCCCACATGAGTTGCGTGATCGGATCGGGCGGCGAGAAGACGGCGCCGAAGACGGCCGTCCCGACGATGGCGTGGCGCCACTTGTCCCGGAAGAACTCGTAGGGGAGGATCTCGGTGTACGACAGCGTCGCCATCAGGAGGGGTAGCTGGGCCGCGAGACCGAACGAGATAGTTAGCAGGACGACGAACTCGGTGAACTCGGTGATCCCCCAGCTCGGTTTGACGCCGGCGTTGTAGGCGATCTCGCCGAGGAACATGAACGTAAACGGGAAGAAGATGCCGTAGGCGTAGCCGACGCCCACCCCGAAGAGGCCGATCGACACGAGCGCGAACGCCACGAGCCACCGGGGCGAGATCGGAACGGCGCTAGAGAGGCCGCGTCGGCGGAGCGCGTCGCGCGAGAAGTACAGGAATGCGGGGATCGCGAGGACGAGACCGGTTACGACGCCGATCTTGGCCTGCAGGAGGACGACCTCGAACGGCGTTCGGGTGATGAGCTCCGTGGCAATCTCGACCTCTCCGTCCATATTGGCCGTGGCCGTCCGTTCGAGAAAGTCCCAGATCCAGATTCGCAGAGCGAAGAACGAGCCGATGAAGCCGATGACGAAGAAGATGAAGACCTTCTGTAAGTGGCGTTGAACGGACGAGAGCATCTCGCCGGCGGTCTCTCGGCCGGTATTGATCGCTCGCGCCGTGTCTTCGTCGACGACACCGCTCATGAAGTGACCGACAGTACCTTTCTTCCAGTTATCAACCTTTCGAGTCAACTGACGCGGCGACGGCGCCGCCATCGTGCGGAATTCTCGCCCGGTCGCGTCCGACGTAAGAAAAAGGCCTATAACCGACCCCGGAACATTCACACGTAGATGCCGGACGACCGGGAGGAGTCGACCACGAGCGACGACCCCGCGGAGCCACGGGACGACCCGGACGCCGTGGCGGACGGGGTCGCCGGAGACACCGCCGTCGGAGAGGATTCTGGCGACAGCTCCCGGTCGGACGATTCGGACTCCGGTGGGACGACCGCCGACAGGGAGAGCGATTCCCCACCCGGCGAGAACGACGGTGCGGGCGATTCCGACGTCGATGCGAGTGACGGGGCAAACGACGAGCGCGACCGCACCGAGGGTGGGACGGCGGACGAGACGCCGGGCGTGAGTGACGACGAACGAATGCCCGGGGAGGGCGGCCTCACCTTCGAGGGGAGTCCGGAGCGCGAGCCAGCGTCTCGGGAGAACCCCGCGAAACCTGCGGCGGACGAACCGACCGAATCGTCGGAGTCGGACGCCAGGACGAACGGAGGATCGGCGACCGCCGGCGGGACGTCCGCGCCGGTGCCGAGCGCCTCCGTCGGGACCGGTACCGGGACGGGGACCGACCCCGGAACGGGAACCGACTCCGACGAGATCGGGGGGATCTCCACGCCCCCGGACGACGAGGAGATGCCGCTCGCGGATCACGTCGAGGAGATGATCTCGCGGCTGGCGATCGTCGTGCTGGTCGGGGCGGGGGGAACGGCGATCGGGCTCCTCTGGGCGACCGGCGCGATCGACATCATCTGGGGGCGAGCGATCCCGCAGGCCGAGGCGTGGCGGCCGCACCTCTACGGACCGCTCGAACTGTGGTTGACCCGGATCAAGGTGGCCAGTCTGCTGGGGATCATGATCGCCCTCCCAGTGTTCGTCTACGAGACGTATCTCTTCATGCGACCCGGACTCTATCCGCACGAGCGCAAGTACTACCTCGCCGCGGTCCCGACGAGCGTCATCCTCGCCGGGATCGGCATGCTGTTTTCGTACCTGCTCGTCCTGCCGGTCCTCTTCGAGTACTTCTCGTACTACTCCAGAGAGAGCGCCGCGATCAAGTACGCGCTGGGGACGACGTTCGACCTGATCATCACGCTCACCGCCTTCCTCGCCATCGTCTTCCAGATCCCGCTGTTCATCATGCTCGCGGTGATGATGGGCGTGACGACCCGCCAGTGGCTCGCCGACAAGCGCCTGTACTTCTGGGTCGCGTTCGCCGGCCTCGCCTTCACCTTCACGATCGACCCGAGCGGGATGGCCGCCGGCCTCGTCGCGATCACGATGATCGTCCTCTACGAGGGAACCTTGCTCATCCTCAAGTGGACCGGCGTCGACTGATCGGCACCGACTCCGCAATCGGCTCCGACACCCTGCCACGGGCGTACACGACGGACGACCCACCACTCCGAACGTGTCTACGAACAGACGGCCTCGGGATACACTCGACGACCCGGGATACGTCGACCGCACCGGGCGTGGTCGGCGGTCGTCGACGCGGCTCGACAGCTACCGATGCGGTGCGGCACCCCTCGACGCGGCCAGAGGGTCAGTACTGCACCCTGACGATCGCCGGTCGACGTCGGTAATTTCACCACGCACCCACTCTCACTTACCCACTCACCAACTCTCTCTCTCTCTCTCTCTCTCTCTCTCTCGATCTCGCTGTCACGCACTGCCGACGGTGGCACCACCAGGGTGTACACTTACGGTCGGTCTCGTTGGATGCCGGACATGGACGTAAGCGCGGCGCTCGACCGATCGCCGTCTCGAACGCATCCGGACAGTGACGCGCCGTCGCGGCGGGCACACGCCCTCGCGGCGAGCGTCCGCGGCCTGCAGGCCGGTTTCGTCGCGACACTCATCATGACCGCGTTCCGGCTCCCGATCGTGCGCTCGCTCCCGCCCTCGGCGCACTTCTGGGCGACGTACGTCGCGGGCGGGGAGGCTGAGGATCACACCATCCCTGGTCTCGTCTTGCACCTCGCCTACGGGACCGTCTCGGGCGCGATCTTCGGCGGGCTGTTCGCCGCACAGGACGCGGAAGCGGCGATCGAGGCGGAGCAGCGCGGACTCCTCTGGGGCGGCGTCTACGGGCTCGCCCTCTCGGCGTTCGGGACACAGATCATGCTGAAGGACCGCCTCGGGATCGAGCTCGATGCCGACGAACTCGCGCTGTTTCACGCCGCGCACCTCGTCTACGGCATCTCGCTCGGCGCCTGGGTCGGTTCCCGGACGGAGGGCGTCGAGGATCCGGCAGATTACGGGTACGAGTCGTCGTGACGATGGTGGGGACGAACGATTGTGACGAGGACAGGATGCGAGTCGTCGTGACGATGGTGGTGGGCGAGTACTCGGACGGATAGCGGATTCGCCTCGGTCTCGACCGACCCGACCGCAACGGGCCGGCGGGGGAGGGGCGAGTCCGGCCGGAGCGGCGCCCGGATCGGCTACTCGACGACGATCGTCCCTTCCTGGGATCCTTGCGGATGACTCGGACCGTGCCCGTTACACCGGTAGACTTCGATCTCCGGGAGTGCCTCGAACTCGATGAACTGCTCCTCCCCGGGGTCGGGTGTCACCGGCGTCGCGTAGTCCTCGACGTACGTCTCGTCGCTTCCCCGTAGTTCCATGTTGTGGACGCGACCGTCCCCCTCGTCCCAGCCGATCGTGTACTGCTCGCCTTCGGTCAGTACCAGCGTCGGATTGTCCGCGCCGGCGATCGCCTCGGGTGCTTTGCCCGTCCAGTTGCTCGTCGCCCGGAAGACGATCTCGGTTCCCGGTTCGATCTCGGCTCGCACCGGTTCGTCGTCCTCGCTACTCCCGAAACAGCCCGCGAGCACCGACGTCGCGGCGGCTCCGGGTACCAGTCGGAGCGCGCGCCGACGTGAAATGTCACCCAGTACTACCATGCCACCTTTATGTATTTTCACTGGAATAATAGTTTCGTCCACCGGGACCGCGTCTCGGGTGTCCGGCTGCGGTTCCGTGGGCGATGATGGATGTGTTTGTGCCACAGTCCCCGACACTTCGGACCTGGGAGCCGCGACCGGTGGGTCTCGTCGGAGCCGGCGTGACCAGGACGCGTGATCGGGCACGCCGATCGACAATACCGGTGGGAGACCAGCGTGCCCCTACCGATCCCGGAACCACTCGACCGTTCGCGCGAGACCGTCGGAGACGGAGACCGCCGGCTCGAAGCCGAGGCGGTCCCGTGCCCGCTCGGTCTCCGCGACGGAGTGTCGGATATCTCCCGGCCGCGCGTCGCGGTGGACGATGGGGGAGTCGGCGTCCGATAGCTCCTGGATGCGTTCGGCGAGGCGACGGATCGAGATCGACTCGCCCGTCGCGACGTTGTACGCTTCGCCGACGGCGTCCGTCGTCGCGGCGCGCAGGTTCGCGCGAACGACATCGCCGACGTAGACGAAGTCGCGGGTCTGCTCACCGTCGCCCTCGACGGTGATCGGTTCGCCTGCGAGCGCCTGCTCGACGAAGACGCTGATCACGCCGGCGTACTCGCCGGGCGTCTGGCCGGGACCGTAGACGTTGAAGTAGCGCAGCGCGACGGTCTCCAGGCCGTAGAGGTCGTGATAGAGTCGGGCGTAGTGATCGGCGGCCAGTTTGTCGAGACCGTACGGCGACGTCGGCGTCTTCGCAGCCGACTCGGGGATCGGCGTCGCCTCGGGCTGGCCGTAGATCGCCGCGCTCGACGCCAGGACGACCCTCGCCTCGGAGCGACGCGCCGCCTCCAGGACGGACAGCGTCGCCTCGGCGGTGACGTCGTGGCTCTCCGTCGGTTCCTCGACCGATTGGCCGACGCTCACCATCGCGGCCTCGTGGAAGACGACGTCGGCCGCATCGACGGCCCGTTCCAGGGCATCCCCGTCCCTGACGTCGGCCTCGACGAACTCGGCACCCGCCGGGACGTTCGATCGGTTGCCCGAGACGAGCGAGTCGTAGACGGTCACCTCGGCGTGGGGCGCGAGTGCGTGGGCGATGTGCGAACCGATGAACCCCGCGCCGCCGGTGACGAGGACGCGATCGCCTCTCAGGTCCCCCGGCGGGTACTCGACGAGGTCGTGGGCGGTCGACTGGTCGGCGGACGGGGGCTCGCTGGCGGCGCGATGGGGCGGCGTGTCCGGAGCGTCCATGTCGGGCCCCTCCACGGGAACCGGTTTGAGTGTGGCGATCATCGGCGGTCGAAGACGCGACGAGGAACTGCGAATCGTCGGTGCGGGGACGCCGGCGTCAGCGGTCGCCGTGGACCTGGTCGAGCCGTCGCGATGGGCGCCGGTTCCGCACGGCGACGGCCAGCGTCGTCGACTCACCAGCCACGTCGAAGCATACGGATTGGAAATTTTTAATATATGGGGTGGGAAATTTGGAAACGAATGAGCGTCGAGGCCGCCGCTGCCCCTCGCGATGTCGAGTCGACGGCGCACACGAGTCGGGACCGCCCTCCCTGTCAACTCGCTCGACCGAGATGACCGCCGGCGCCGAGTACCTTCGCCGGTTCAGGTCGGCCCTCCTCGCCGAGGCGATCAACGTCGGCGCTGCGGTTGTGCTCACCGTCGGTCTCGCCCGGCTCATGGATCCGGATAGCTACGGCGTTCTGTTTCTGGCGCTGTCCGTACTCGGAGTCGCCCAGCTACTGAGTGCGTTCGGCGTCTCGAAGTCGGCCGGGCGGTACATCGCCGAGTACCGGGAGACGGATCCCGCTCAACTTCCGCACATCCTGCGATCGGCGTTCACGTTCAACGCCGCGACGATCCTCGCCGTGTCCATCGTCCTCCTGGTCGTTCGCGACGACCTGGCACGCGCGATCGGTGAGCCAGCGCTCGAACCGTTGCTGCTCGTCGGGATCGCGTTCGTCGTCGGACAGACCCTCGTCACGTTCTGCAAGCAAACGATCCAGGGATTCGAGGACATCGGCGTCTCGTCGCGGCTCGTCGCGGCGAACAAGGTCGGTCGACTCGTGGGTGCACTGGGGCTCGTCGCCCTCGGGTACGAGGCACTGGGGGCGCTCGTCGGGTACGTCGCGAGCAGCCTCGCCGTCTCGGCAGTCGGGCTGGCGTACCTCTATATCCGCAAGATCCGCACGGCGCCAGACGAGCCCATCGAGTCCGGATTGCGGCGGCGACTCGCGCGCTACTCGGCACCGATCGCCGTAAACCAGACCGCACACAGTCTGGACAACTACATCGACACGATCGTCGTCGGCGCGATGCTCGGCCCGGCCGCCGTCTCGTACTACACGATCGGCTTTCAGCTCGCGCGGTTCCTCGGGGCGCCGATGACGGCGCTCGGGTTCACCCTCTCGCCGGCGTTCGGGTCTCAAAAGGCCGCCGGACGGCCCGACCGCGCGGCTCGACTCTACGAGACTGCCCTCACGAAGGGCCTGCTCGTGTACGTCCCGGCTGCCGCGGGCGTCGTCCTCCTCGCGGAGCCGGGCGTCGAGTACGTCTTCGGTGCGGACTATCGCGGCGCCGTTCCCGTGTTGCAGGTGATGGCCGCGTTCGTCGTCATCAGAACGGTCCAGACACTCTCGAGCGACGGCCTCGATTACCTCGGTCGCGCTCGAACCCGGGCCGTGATCAAACTCACGACGGCCGTCGCCAACGTCTGTCTGACCGTCGTCCTCGTCTCCGAGATGGGCGTCGTCGGCGCCGCGATCGCGACCGTGGCCACCTCCTCGTGCTACGCCGGCGTGACCTGCTACCTGATGCACCGCGAACTCGCCCTCCGCCTGCGCTGGTTGGGGCGCCGGATCGGCGAGATCCTCGCGATCACGGCGCTCATGAGCGTCGTGGTGTGGGCCATCGCCCCGTTCGTGACCGGGATCGTCACGCTCGCCGCCGTCGTCGCCGCTGGCGTCGCCGTCTGGGGACTCGCCGGGCTCTACGCGGGTACGCTCGACGTCGCCCTCGTCCGGCGAACCCTCTCGTGATGGTGGATGTGGATTCACTCACCGACTCAGCGGTAGCCGAGCGCCGCGAGCCGTTCCTCGGTGTTCGGCGTCGCCGTCGTCTCGCTCGCCATCGTCGGCTCGTACGCGCCGGTGTCGGTCGCCGTGAGTTCGACCCACGGAACCGTCCTGAGACACGACAGCGGCATGTTCGGTGGATGCCCGTACATCCCCAGTTCGCCGAGCGCGTTACCGTGATCCGACGTGAGTACCACCTGCTCCCGGTCGACGTTTTCACACAGCAGTTCGATGTCGTCGAGAACGTACTCGAGAGTGTCGCGGTAGGCGTCCCAGACGTCGGTTCGCTCCACCTCGCCCAGTTTGAGCCGCCCCCAGACGTCGAGGCCGTCGATCGTCGTTCCGAACTCGTCGGCCGACTTCTTGCGCGAGAGATCGTCGAACCCGACGAACGGACAGTGTGGTTGCATGTAGTGGACGAGTAACCGGTCCGGATCGGCCGTCCTGTCGGCCGTTATCGCGCGATCGGTCACCGGTCGCGGGGGAAGCGTCCCGAGCGAATCGTCCCACGCGTACGTCCAGACCTCGTCGACTGTCAGAAATCGCTCCGTCGGCACCTCGTACATCGAGTACGGGTTCCCACAGACGTAGACGGTCTCCGCGAGGCTCGACGCGTCGGCCCCCTCGAACGTCTGGCGCATCCACCGCGGCGTCGCGGAGTTGACCGAGCGCGCCGACTCGACGGACCGCACCCGGTCCATCGATTGATCGTCGAGCGCTTCGCACAGCAGGTCGTAGCGACAGGCGTCGACGACGATGAGGAGATCCCAGTCCCGATCGAAGACGTTCTCGCCGGAATCGGTGACCGAATTTGCCAGCTGGAGCGTCTTCTGCCACGGCATTCTGACGGCCTCCGACACCGCGGCCCGAGCGCCAGCCCGGTCACGGGTGCGACCGAGTCGACCGAGGTACGTGCGAAGCAGCCGCTTCAACTCACCCATTGTATCTATTAGTATTACACAGTGACCTATACATATTACCATGCACGACCGCATCGGTCCGGAATCGAACTGGGAGGACGCGTCGGACGGCGAGGCGACGCCGATCGATCACGATCGATCGAGTGCCCGACGATAGACCGACAGAATGTCCGTCGCCATCGCCTCGAGGCTGTACTCGTCGACGAACTGGCTCCCGTCGGAGCGCCGGTCCGACGTCAGGACGGTTGCGAGCCGTGCGGCCAGTTGGTCTGTCGAGTCGCAGACGTAACTGTTCGAGACCGGGTCGAGGAGCGCGTCGACGTCGCCGACGTCGGTCGAGACGACCGGGAGATCGCAGGCCATCGCCTCCTTGACCGTGTTCGGCGAGCCCTCGCGACGCGAGGTCACCAGCAACGCGTCGGCGGCGTTCATGTACCGTGGAATCTCGGCGTGGTCGACGCCGTAGACGACCTGCAACGCGATCGGTTCCTCGACGGTCGCGCGAACCCGTTCGACCACGCGTTCGGCACGCGGGTAGTTCTTGACCGACCGTTCGGGGTCGTATGGAAAGAGGACGTGGTACGGCTCCGGATCCCAGCCCACGGCCGCTTGCGCCGCTCGCTGGGGACGCGGCGAAAACTGCGTGAGGTCGATGCCGTGTGGGACCACGGTCGCGTCGACCGACAGCCGGTCGTTCATCGGCTCGGACATCACGATCACCTCGTCACAGAAGGGGACGCAGCGCTCACTCACGCCGCCGTACGACCCGGCGAGATCCGTCCCCCACAGCGAGCAGACGACCGGGCGAGTGGGCTGGGCGAGCGCGAACGGCGCGGTCAGACCGAAGTTCGCGTGGACGAGGTCGTAGCCGTCGAGTGACCGCCGGAGGACCGACGGGTAGTACCGCAGGTAGTCTGTGACGGAGCGGGCGTCCCCGTTTTCACGCCCGGGGACGAGCAGCGTCGTACACTCGACCCCGCAGTCTTCCAGGATCCGGACCTGCGCGTCGAAGAACGGCCGCGGCGTCGTGACCAGGTTGAGGACCCTCATACGCGGGCGCCCTCCGTCTCGATGTGATCGACGAGGAACGCGGTCGTATCGACCGTCTCGTCGAGTAACCGCTCGCGGCGTGCGTCCCACACCGACGCGTCGTACCCATCGAGAAGCGAGACCGCGTGCGAGAGCGCGCGTTCCTGTCGATGCGGGCCGGAGAACGTCGCCACCAGGTCGTACTCACGCTCGAGTTCGTCGGTGTACCCGAGCCGGAGGTTTGAGACGTAGACCGCCGGCGTCCCGAGCACCGCGCTCTCGGTGGCCATCGTCGGGCTCTCGCCGACGAACGCGTCGGCGGCCCAGAGGAGGTGGTGGATCCGGTGTGGCGGTATCGAGACGCGACGGTCGCGCACGTCGGGCGGGAGCGGTGCCTCCGACGTGATCAGCACACGAACGCCGGTCGCTTCGAGCGCCGAGACCACGTCGCTCACGTCGGCGAATCCCCCGCTACCGACGTCGTGAACGGCATCCCAGCCGACCAGTCGGAGGACGACGAATCGCTCGCCCGGATCGAGCCCGGCCGCCTCCCGGATCGACGGATCCGGCGAAAACCGATTCGGGTGCAGGTACGCCAGTTCCTGGAAGCCCCGATAGCGCACCTGGTTCGCGCCGACGTCGTCGCGGTAACACGCCGGCGTGCAGAGCCGATCGACGAACGGGTACGTGATGGCGTTCTGAAGGGTGGCGTGCTCGGTGTCGTAGAACACGAGCGACCGGCCGCGAACGAGTGTCGAGACGTGCGCGACCGAGGTGCCGCCGATCGCCGCGAGGACGTCCGGGTCGAAGTCTCGCGCCGCCCGGTAGGTCGCCCGGGTGAGTCGCGCCTGGTCTCGAATGCGAAACAGGTCTCGATCGGCCGGCTCGCAGGCGACCTCGTACTCGATGCCGTACGCGTCGAGCAGCTCCAGCGACATCTCCTTTTCGAGCGCCAGGACGCGAACCGCGTGTCCTCGGTCGGCCGCGAGTTCGACGTACGGCCGGAAGAAGTGGACGTGCGCCGGGTGCGTGAGCTGGACGAGGACGCGCATCGTCACCAGCCCCTCCCGAGAACTTGCCGTCGTTTCTCAGGGTCCCGCAGGAACGAGAGGCTCTGCGCGGCGACGCCCGCCACGGCGTTTGGATCCCGGCCCGATAGTACCCCGTAACACACCGGCTCGGCAGGTGGGACGAGGACGTCGCGGAGTCGACCGGTCAGGCGGTCACCGCCCACGGCCCAGAGCACCCCGCTCGGGAGCACCCACCGGTAGCGCAGATCCGTTCGGTACGCCGTCACCGGCTCGGGATCGCCGCCGGTCGCGAGCGCCAGCGTGAGCGACGGGACGTCGACGCCGGCGCGGATCGTCAGACCGATCGACATCCAGATCCGCGGGTTGACCTCCAGGAGCTTGTACGTCTCGTCGTCGGGATCGAACAGCACGTCCATGTGCGCCGGCCCGACCCACTCGACCGCCCGCAGGATATCGAGGAGATCGTCGACCCAGGGCTCGACCGGCCGGCTGTGTGCCTCCACGGCCGGACCCCCGCTCTCGGGATACTGGCGCAGCTCCTCGTAGACGTGGATGGCTCGCGGTTCCGACGCGCGGTCGAACACCGTCCCGACGCTGTAGTGGCCGCCCGCGTGATCGACGTACTCCTGGACGATCGCGTCGCCGTGGTCGTCGGTCACTGAGCGATACGTCGCTGCCAACTCGGCGGGATCGTCGACGCGAGCGATCCCGCGGGCACCAGCCCCGTTCGTCGGTTTCACCAGAACGGGAAAGTCGGCCGTCGCCGCGATCTCGTCGACGGCGGTCTCCGCCGGATCGTACGTCGCCGGGATCGGGACGCCGACGCGCTCGGCCAGTTTCGCACAGCGAGCCTTGTCGCCGAGGCGGTCGATAGTCTCCGGTGAGGAGAGGAGCGTCGACGTCCGGTCGGGAAAGTCATCGCACACTGCGGCGAGTTCCCGCGTCGTGGCGTCGCGCGTCGGCACCACGGTATCGAACCCGGTCGTCTCCACGACGTCGCGGACGACCCGGCGGAATCCAGCAGGGTTGTCATCCGCCGACGGGTACACGTGACTCGCCGTTGCGTACTTCGAATACGCGGCGAGATTCTGGCCGAAGCTCTCGCCTACGTGGACCTCGACGCCGGACTGTCCCAGCGAGCGAACGAACGACAGCGCCGACAGCGATCGGCCGTCGAGGACGAGTGCTCGAGTCATGATGGCTCAACCGCGTCGACCGGTTCGTCGACGCTGTCGTGTGCCCCGTCTCCGGCGACTGACTCGTCCCCGTCGTCGTGCGTCTCGATCGGCTCGGCCGGGACGCCCGCGACGACCGTCCTGGGCGGGACGTCGCGTGTCACGACGGCTCCGGCGCCGACGATCGCCCCGTCGCCGATCGTCACCCCGCCGAGGATCGTCACGTCGGCGCCGATCCACGCGTCCGCCCCGACGGAGATCGGCGCCCGTTCGCCGTACTCGCCCGGTATCCGCGCCGCCTCCGGGTGCATCGAACACAGCAGTGTGACGTTCGGGCTGATCGTCGCGCGCTCGCCCACCGTCAGTAGCGTTCGCTCCGGCGTGTCGCCGCCGATCGGTGTGAGCGTGACTGACGGCCCGACGTAGGCGCCGTCGTCGATTTCGACGAACGAGAGTCGCCGCAGTGCGGCCCGACGGCTCCCCGCCGTCGGTGCCGTCCGCGCCAGTCGGTACCAGACGTACCGGCGGTACTTCTCGGCGATCATCGACCGGTCCACCTCCGGCGGGTGTGACCGGAGACGACGATCGCGTGGCGATTCGACGAGCGACGATCCGGACGAGTGACGGGCTGGTTCTCGGTGTTCATGGTCGGGAACGTGGTGCTGGAATCGGTCGATCGGGGGCCGTCTCCGGCGACGATCGCTGTGCGTGTCGTGCGTACGTCTCGTAGGCCAGGGACACGCGAGTGAACGAGTACCCGCGGCGACGGAGCGTCTCGACCGTCGATCGGAGGAGGTCTGTCGAGCGCTCGATATTCCGCTCGAACAGGAATCGCTTCCCCCGCGGGAGCGTCTCGTAGGACCGAGTGCGATACAGGTCCTGGAGGTGGGTGTTGTAGAGCAGGGGCGACGGCAGCGACGCCGACGCGAGGGCCCGCTGGAAGGGCCGGCCCAGCAGTTTGAGGTAACTGTGCGCGATCGGAATCCGACTTGCCGTCGTCCCGATCGGCATCTCGACGAGGGTCGACGTCCCTTCGGGGCGATACGGCGTGCGCGGCGCGGTCAGGTTGTTGTACACGCCGGGACGGTACGACGGAAACACGCTCGAGTCGAAGGCGAACCCTTCGTCCTCTAAGATCGTGAACTCCCCAGGCTCGATGTTGCCCTGGGGCGCGCGGTAGCCCATCGGCTCGTAGCCGAAGTGGGATTCGAACGCGTCCACGCCGCGGCGGACGTCTGCCCTGAAGTCGGTGGACTTCGTGGTGTCGTGTCGGTAGGAGTGGAGGTGAAACTCACAGTCGAGGTCTCGATCCAGTCGATCGATCACCTCGGGGTAGCGCTCGACCGTTCGCCCGACGACGAAGAACGTCACCGGCACCGCCAGGTCGCGTATCAGGTCGACGTAGTCGTCGAGGTACGCGAACGTCAGGTGGTCGTATCCCGGTTCGTCGACGTACCAGTCGTTCTCGAGATCCAGGGTGAGGCAGGCGACCCGCTCGGCCGGATCGACGCCGCGGCAGGCGTACGCCGATGTGTCGGCCGCGTGCCGGGATCGTTCGTCGTAGGTAAACTCGACGCTCTCTCCGGGTTCGGTCGCGTCACCCGTACGGGACGAGTCGTCCCGTCCGATCGCGCTGGCGCTCCTGTCGGACTCGGTGCGGTCGGTCGCCCGCGCGCTGTCGCGGGTGGCGTGGCCCCCGCCGTCACTCACGGATCTGCACCTCCTTGGATTCGTTGACCTGCATGTCGAACAGCATCGCGAACATGAGAAACAGGCTCCCGACGAGCAACAGCAAGAGCGAGAGCGACGCCCGAACGAACAATGCGGCGCCGTGAGCGACCGTCACGTACGCCGTCCACAGGCTGCACACGACGGCGATCGCCGTCGTCGCGGTCCCAAAGACGTAGAAGAACGCGAGCGGGTGAAAATCGAGGACGAGGTACTTCGCCCCGAGCCGCCAACAGAAGTTCTTGAAGAGCATCCAGGAGACGCGCCGGATGTACGTCGGATACGAGATCGAGGACGTCTCCTCGCCGTAGATCGCGGGGATCGCGACGTCGGCGACGCGCATCCCCTTTGCGTTTAACTTCACTAGCAGGTCGTTGCAGTAGCCGTAGTACTCGTACATGTCCTCGACGCCGACGTTTTCGAGTGCGTATCCGGAGATCGCGGTGTAGCCGTTCTGGGGATCCATCGTCTTCCAGTAACCGGAGGCGACCTTCGTCAGGAAGGTGAGGATCGAGTTACCGAGAAAACGAAACCGCGGCATGTCCTGCCGATACTCCCTGTAGAGCAGGCGGTTGCCCTTGGCGTACTCGGCCTCGCCGTCGACGATCGGATCCAGCAGCGTGGACATCCGGGAGAGGTCCATCTGGCCGTCGGCGTCGACGGTGACGGTCGCGTCCCGGCCGTCGCGCAACGCCGCCAGGTAGCCGGTCTTGATCGCACCACCCGCACCACGGTTCTCGTGGTGGCGTATCGGAAGGACGCGGCCGATCGGCTCGCCGACGGACGCGCGCCTGGTCAGGGCCGATCCGCCACCGTCGGTGACGAGTCGCTCGTCGTAGTCGAGTTCGTCCTCGTCAGGCCCGGGGTCGTCGCGGTCGACGGCGTCCGCCGCCGCGGCGGTCCGCATCTCCTCCCAGGTACCGTCGGTCGAGCAGTCGTCGACCGCGTAGATCCGGTCGACGAACGCCGGCATCTCGCGGATGACGTCACCGACGAAGCCTTCCTCGTTGTACGCGGGCAGTACGACGCCGACGGAGTGATCTCGATACATTAGTGGCGGGTGTCAGTGTGGACCGGTCGTGGGGCGATTGTCGGGCGATGTAGCGGTTCTCACAGGGAGTAGTACGCGAAGTCGCTCCCACGCACTCGTTCGGCGAAGGCGCCGTCGACGTCGACGAGGACCGGCTGGTCGGTCATCTCCGTAGCCAGATCGGCGAACGGGAGTCCGTAGAACTCACCGTGTGGCGTCCCGACGAGCAGCGCGTCGAACCCCTCGACGTCGAGTTCGGGCTGGACGGCGACGTCGAACGCGTCCGCCATCGCCCCGTCCTCGGCGTGCGGGTCGAACCCGACGACGTCGACACCGTACTCCCGCAATCGCTCGATCGTGCCGCCGATCGCCGACGTGCGAATGTCGCCCACGTTTGGTTTGTACGCCAGTCCGCAAACGAGGACGTGACTGTCTCTGAGTACCTTCCCGGCCTCGTTCAGGCCACGGATGGTCAGTTCTGCGATGTGTTTCGGGACGTACTCGTTGACCTCGCGAGCCTTTCTGATCAGTTCCGGCGAGAAGCCGTTCTGCTCGGTCTCGTAGATGAGGTAGAACGGGTCGACGGGAATGCAGTGTCCGCCGACCAGCCCGGGACGGTAGTCGTGGAAGTTCCACTTGGTTCCCGCGGCCTCGAGGACGGCCTCCGTCTCGAGACCCAGGTGGTCACAGGCGATCGCGAGTTCGTTGACCAGCGCGATGTTGAGATCGCGCTGGGTGTTCTCGACGACTTTCGCCGCTTCGGCCGTTTCGATCGTCGGCGCCCGGTGGACGCCCGCGTCGACGACGGACTCGTAGAGTGCGGCGACCTCGTCTACCGTCTCGGCGTCGAGGGCGCTCACGATCTTCACCACGTTCGACAGGCCGTGTTCGTCGTCGCCCGGTACCATCCGCTCCGGTGAGTACCCGACGCCGAAATCGACGCCGCCGGTCATCCCCGACGTCCGTTCGATCGACGGGACGAACCGTTCCCGGGTGGCTCCGGGGTAGACGGTGGACTCGAGGATTACCGTCGCACCGGGCTGGAGGTGCTCGCCGACGGTTTCGCCCGCCGACTCGACCAGTCCGAGATCGGGTTTCTCGAGGTCGTCGATAGGCGTCGGTACGGCGACGATCACGTACTCCGCTCGCGCGATGGCGTCCGGGTCGGTCGAGACGTCGATGGCGTCCAGATCGATCCGGTCGTCGCCGACGTCGCCGGTCGGATCGACGCCCGATTCGAGCCGCTCGATGGTCGTCGGATCGACGTCGTAGCCGGACAGGTCGTGACCCGCTTCCGCGAGCGCCACCGTCAACGGGAGCCCGACGTATCCGAGACCGACCACGCAGATGGACGCGGGTTCGACCGCGACCGAATCGACCGTCTCGAGGCGTTCGCTCACGCGACCACACCTCGCCACGAGTGACGTTTCCGGGTCGGTCGAGTAGGGCGGTTCGGTCCGACCGGTCCGGTCGCGGGGATCGTCGTCGGGCCCGTGTGCGTCGGCGCGTCCTCTGGCAAGTTTGTTGGAGGGGTCCGTGGATACATGGTGGGGTTTACACCTTTCGAGGTAGTTACCGTGACTACTCGCCACTAGATAATATATTTAGCGGATTCACTATATCAATTCTATATAGATATAATTTCGGTATATTGACGAACAGTTCAATACGGGTCGGGTGTGTAAGGCGGATCGGGGAGTCGACTGCCACAGGCCGATACGCTGAGAGGAACTCCGACCGACTCCGTTCGCCGCGCGTCTCGGGTTCGACGAGGGGTGTCGGGATGTCGACCAGCCGAGTCCGCAGTCGTCGACTCCGACGCGGGCGAACCGGCAGCGCGGATCGGCGCCGGTCGGAACCGCTCACCGTTCTCGTCCGTGATCGCGTCTCCGAACGCGATCGTCGGGTGGCTCTGTCGTCGCGTATCGGCCCGCTGGATCCTCGTGGCTATCACAGAGGGCTTCAGCGCACGATAACGCCCGACGTGCCGCATCGGGGCCGACGGAAACCGGTTCGAACGTCGCCCGCTCGTAGGTCGCGGTCAGCGTGGCCAATCGATCGGCGTGGGTGTCGGACGACGCTTCGTAGGCGCGGTAGAACTCCCAGTGCGTGAGGCCGTCACGGTCGTCGACGCCCGATTCGAGCTGCCGTCTGACGGCGGCGTACGCGGTCTGCACCGCCTCGTCGACCCGCATCGCGTCCAGCGCCCCGACGGCCCGATCGAAGAGTTGATCGGGCCGTGATCGCTCCGGGGTCGACGCGACGACGACTGACGACTGTGGACGGGATTCGATCGCCGTTCGCCTCGTCTCTCGTCGACGCCGCCACCAGCGCGTCGTGAGCGGGACGAGTACCGCGCCGACAGCGGCAAGCAGGACGACGAGTCGGGGCGTGATCGATGCTGCAGACGGGGCCGTCACGGTGAGCGTCTCGGCCGTCTCGACGGACTCGAGATTCGTTCCGCTGCCGTCCAGTGCGGCGGATACGGTGTGCTCGCCGACCGTCGTCGGTGCCGGGACCGTCGTCGTGAACGTTCCGTCCCCGGCGGTCGTCACCGTCGTCGCCCGGTCGTCGATCGCGATCGTGATCGATCGGTCCACGATCGGGTGTCCGTCGCCACTGAGCGAGCCGGAGACGGCGAGCTCGTCACCCCGCTGTGAGTGGTCGATCGAGAGCGATGGCGTGGTCGGTTCGACGCGAACCGTCGTCGACGCGGACGCTGGCGCGATGGCCCGTCCCTCGAACGGAACGGAGGCGGCCAGCGTGCGGTGGCCGTCGGCGATATCTGCGGGAAGCGTCTGGGAGAGTTCGACCGATCCATCGGTCGTCTCAGCGGTTCCGAGCACCGTTCCACCGAGTGATACGTTGAGCGGGAGTCCATCGACCGGCTCCCCGCCGAGCGTCACGTCGGTCGAGACGGCGAACTCGTCCCCGAACGCGATCGACGCGGCGTCGCTCGTCGGCACCTCTATCGTCGGCGTCTCTCGATCGATCGACACTGGAACCGAAGTCCGGCTCCCGAGGTACGGAGACGACCGGTTTGGACGGTACGTGACCGACAGCGACTCTGTCGAGGCGTAGACGGAGATCGGCCGGTACGTGACGGTGAATCGGCCCCGAGCGTCAGTTCGCGTCGTCAGTGTCTGGTTTCCGACCTCGAGGGTGATCTCGTCGTCGGCGACGGGTTCGCCCGATTCGCTCACGAGGGTCCCCCGCGCCCGGAGGGGATCACTGTACGAGATCTGGGTGGATCGCGCCCGCACCGTGAGCGCGGTCAATTCGAACGCCTCGCGGCGGATATCCGCCTGAGAGCCGCGCAACTCCTCGGTTGCCTCGTCGACGGACTCGCGCACGTCGGAGAAGTTCGCGTCCGTGTTCCCTTCGAGTTCGTCGTACTGGTCCGAGATGGTCTCCTTCGAGGCGTTGATCTCGGTCGAGAGCGATTCGAGTTCGCGAGCGCGCTCACGTGCGAGTTCGTCGTCTCCAGCCTCGATGGCGCTGTCGTACTCGTCCATCGACTCTTCGTACGACGCGAGAAGTGACGTCATCGCAGCCTGTTCGTTCCGAATTTCCTCGAACAGCGTCGCCGTCTCCTCGCGGCCGGCCGTCGCCGCGACGTCTTCGTACGCCGCGTGTTGCTCCCAGAATCGCTCGCCCAGAGTCTGGTTCGAGCGGGCGTACGCACCCTCGCGGAGCAACGCCGCGCTCTCGTTGAGTCGATCGACGAGCCGCAGTTCGTACCACTCGGCCAGCGCTTCGGCGTCCCCGGCTTCCCCGTAGGACGCCGGGTTCTGGTGCCGGTCCGTCCGGTTTTCGGACCCGTGGTCCGGCGTGTCGGTCGGACCGGTCGGCTCACCTGGGTTCGACGCATCCACGAGACCGACGACTCCTGCCGGTCCGGAGAACAGGGCGACGGCCAGCACGAGGGAGACGGTCACGCCGAACACTGCCGGACGTGTGGCGACGGCTACCCGCCGGAGGGGGACGCGACGGATCACGGTACGCCGTACGGTTTCGTCCACATAAATACATTTGGTTACGTACCAGTCACACTAGAATTGTAGTATGGTGACGAACTAAATACAAACCAGCAGCTTCAACACATCGGTCGTGTAGCGAACGGACATGGAACTCGCGCGTCGATCGGTGGCGGTCGTCGCCCTCGCCGTCTGTACGGCGGCCTACGGGGCCCTCCTCGACGTCACCCTCCCGATACTCGGCGCCTGTCTGGTCGGGAGCTGGCTCGTCGGACGCCAGTTCGCCTTCGTCGACGGACTCGATGCCGTGGCCTCGGATCTCACCGTCACGCAGTTTCCGACCCGGACGAGCGCCCATGCGGGCGAGACTGATCGGTTGTTCCTGACCGCGACGATGCGTGAAGACGACGCTCAGCAACCCGACGCCGACGATACTGCGACCGACGTCGGCCCTCCAGTGGCTCACCCGGTGACCATCTCGGTCGCGGCCGGCGTGCCGACGGCCGCCGTCACCGCCGACCCCCTCACCGCCCACCTCGATCCGTCGGTCACCGAGCGGACGGTGTCGACGACGGTCGAGTGGCCGGTCCCCGGACGGCACACGTTCGAGCCGGCGACGGTCACCGTCGACGACGGCTGGTTCGTGGGAACCCTCGCGATCGGCGATCGACCGACGGTCACCGTGGACGCTCGACGTCCTCGGTCGATTCACGTCGGCGAAGGCGGTGATCGGTTCGCCACGGCGGTCGGGACGAGACGGGAGGGACGACGGGGTGACGGACTCGAAGCGGCCGAGTTGCGCGAGTACGTGTCCGGCGACGCGGCGGCCAGGATCGACTGGAAGGCAACCGCGAGGCTGGCAACCCCGTACGTCCGGGAGTACGAGGCCGAGACCGACCGCCGCACTGTACTCGTCGTCGATACGCGTCCGTCTCTGTCGATCGGACCGCCGGCGCAGACACCGCTGGCCGACCTCTCGTCCGTGGCGCTCGCCATCGCCGCCAGTGCGCGGCGCCACGGCGACCCGCTCGGACTCGTCGTCGTCGGTGACGGTGGCGTCGAATCACGGATTCAGCCGGGCGCGGCGAACGACCGCGTCCGTGGAACGTTGCTCGACATCGCCGCGTCGGACGGTTCGTCCACGACGGGTCGATCCCCGGCGACCACCACGACGGGACCCGTCTCCGCCGCGGCGAGTCATCACGATGGCAGCGTCGGTGCCTCGCTCTCGATGGCGTCGGCGTCCGCACGATCGGCGAGCGGCTCCCTGGACGGAGACAGCACCTTCGACCGGACCCTGCAGCCGTTCTACACCGACCGGATGGCGTACGTCGAACGGGTGACCGACGCGCCGCTGTTCGCCGCCGTCGAGGAGACGTTGGTCCGCGAATCGGGCCACCTCTGGACCGTCGTCCTGACCGACGACACGCACAGAGCGGAGCTCCAGGAGACGGTTACCAACGCACGCACCCGCGGTGACGGGGTCCTCGTTGCGATAGCGCCGGCCGTCCTGTACGACGCCACCGGATTCGATCGACTCGATCGCGCGTACGACCGGTACCTCGACTTCGAACGGTTCCGTCGGGCGCTGGCGAGCCAGCCCGACGTCACCGCCCTCGAGGTCGGGCCCGCGGACCGACTGGATGCGATTCTGGCGGCCGGAGGTGATCGCGCGTGACTCCCTCCCGCCCGACGCTACGCCGCGCCGGTCGCGACGTGGTCCGACGCGTGGCGAGTTCGGTGCCGATCGCTCTCGCCCTCGTGATCCAGGCGGTGGCGCTCGTGACCGTCGTCGGCCCGATCGGTCTCGCGGCCGTGGCGACATCGGCCACCGCGTGGCTCCTTCGCGGCGCGCCGTACGCTCTCGCTGCAGGGCACGTCGTCCTCGTCCCGCTCCTCCCGGCGACGCTCGACTCCCTCGAGATCCTGACCGTCGAGAGCGGTTTCGTCGCCCTCCTGGGACTGTCCCTCCTCCGGGGACCGTCGCCCCGCCGAGCGCTCGCTGCGGCCGCGGGCGCGCTGGTCGCGAGCGGCGGTGCCGCGTGGCTAGTACTCTCACACGGCGGGCGCTGGCACGGCGCCCTCGCAGGCGGTCTCGTCCTGGCGACGATCGGGTACGTCTGTCACCGCACGCAGGTGGTCCGATACGGACGCCACACAGCACCGGAGCCCCCGCGATCACCCGACACCGAATCGACGACCCACCTCGACTCGACGACTCACTCCGACCCATGAGCCAGCACGATCCCTCCCGGCGCGAGCGATCCCAGAACCGACACGGAACCGAGCGGTCGTCCGGCGCCGGCGCCGACGACTCTGGCGACACCGCCGGCTCGACACGATCGGCCGATCCGGACGGTGTTCGTCTCGATTCCGAGGCGCTCGCCGCACAGGTCGACGTCCTCGCCGACGAGAACGCTCGCCTGCGCGAGAAGTACGCCGCCGCGCGACGGTCCCGGTATCGAAAGACCGCCTTCGGGCTGGGTACCGTCGGCCTGGTGGCGGTCGCCGGGGGCGTCGTCGCACCGGCCGCGCGCGACGTTCTCCTGATCCTCGGCGCGATCGGCCTCTTCGGCGGCCTCCTCACCGCCGTTCTGACGTCGGAACGCTTCGTCGCGGCGTCGGTCGGCGAACGGGTGTACGGTGCCCTCGCCGCCAATCACGCGGCCTTGATCGACGAACTCGGCCTGCGAGCCGAACCGCGCTACCTCCCGGGGGTCGCCGGGATCGGCCCGCGCGTGTTCGTCCCGCAGCGCACCAGCAACGACACCCCTGTCGACGAGACCGGACCGATCGTCACCGCCGACGATCGACGGGGCCTTCTGCTCGAACCGACGGGGGCTGGACTCTACGCGACGTTTCGAGACGGGTCCACGGCCGACCCCACCGGCCCCGGAGCACTCGCCGCCGTACTCGCAGAGGCCGTCGTCGAGCAGTTCGAACTCGCCGATCGGGTGACCGTCGACGCCGACGAGAACCGGATCACGGCCGCCGTGTCGGAGCCGGCGTTCGGCCCGATCGATCGGTTCGATCACCCCATCCCCTCGCTGTTCGCCGTCGGTCTCGCGATGGATCTCGATCGTCCCGTCCGACTCACGGTCTACCCGGCCGACGATCGGGCCGACTGGCTGGTCACCTGCTGGTGGGAGGCCCCGTCCGAGTCGGCCGCGTCCGATGCGACGGAGACGGCCGCGTCCGGAGCGTCGGAGAGGGCCGAGCACTGACCGGATCGAGTACCGGGCAGACCGAACGTGACCGTATCCCGGGTGATACGGGATCGGCCGGAACCGAGCGGACCGAAATCGACCAGCAACCGGACGGAGGTATCGGAATCGAGCGCCGACCGAATCGAGATCGGATCGCGGGTGCGGCGGATTCGTCCGGTAGCCGTCGTCGGGACGACTCCAGCAACTACGGCCGATTCGGTCGGGCGATCAGTGTGGCGCCGGTCCCGAGAGTTCGTCTGGGTCGGCGCCTGGCGGCTGGACGTCGGTCACGATGTCCTCGACGACGTCCTCGCGACTCGTAGACGAGAGCGTCGCGTCGGTCGCGAGGACGAGCCGGTGGACGAGGATGGGCTGGGCGAGGGCCTTCACGTCGTCCGGGATGACGTAGCCGCGACCGTAGAGCGCCGCGCGCGCTTTGGCCCCCTCGACGAAGGCGAGCGTCGCCCGGGGCGAGGCACCGTGGGCGACGTCCGGGTGGTCGCGACTCGCCGCAACCAGGTCGAGCACGTACTCTCGGATCGGGTCGGAGACGTGGACCGACGCGACGGACTTGCGGGCGACCCGAATCGCCGCCGGGAACACGACCGGATCGACCGACTCCGGTCCGAGCGTGGGGTCGGACTCGAACCGGTCGAGGATCGCTCGTTCGTCGTCGCGCGCCGGAAGGTCCACGGTCAGCTTGAACGTAAACCGGTCGCGCTGGGCCTCCGGAAGGGCGAAGACGCCCTCCATCTCGATCGGGTTCTGGGTCGCGACGACCATGAACGGGGACGGCAGCGACAGCGTCTCGCCGTCGATCGTGACGTGGCGCTCCCCCATCGCCTCCAGCAGCGCGGACTGGGTCTTCGGCGTCGCGCGATTGATCTCGTCGGCGACGACGAGGTTCGAGAAGATCGGCCCGCGCCGGAGTTCGAACTCGCCGGTCGCCTCGCGGTAGATCTGGGTCCCCGTGAGGTCGGCCGGCAGGAGGTCGGGCGTGAGCTGGATCCGCGTCGACTCCATCCCGCTCGCGCGGGCGAACAGCGTCGCCATCGTGGTCTTGGCCACGCCCGGCACGCCCTCGATCAGGACGTGCCCGCGGATCAGGAGCGCGATCGTCAGGTACTCGAGCTGGTCGTCCGAACCCACCAGCACCCGATTCGTCTCGGACCGGATCGCGTCGAAGAGCGTCGACGGGTCGACGCCGTCGCCGGTGGGGGTGACTACGTCGCTCATCTGGCGGCCCTTCGTTTCGTCCGATGTTAAGTGCTGGTATTACCACCGAGACGATTTGATACTGCTAGAGAGTATCGGAATCGAGACGTCAGGTCGTGACTCGCGTCCGACGGGTCGGCAACGCGACCGGGACCCGAAGCGGTCGGCGTCGTCTCGCCTGTCGGCGGGGAAAATAGTGAAAACCGCGGGTCGTGCGCGAGTCGATTACGCGACTCGGAGTCGAGCGACCCCGACTGCGGCGAGCAGTGCGAGCGCGGCCGCCACCGGCCCGAAGCCGGGGACGCCGTCTCCGCCGCCCGATCCGTCGTCACTGTCGTCTGCCGATCCGTCGTCGCCGGAATCGTCACCGCCACCGGTGTCGCTATCGTCGTCCGGGGCGACGGTGACCGTCCCGGCGTCGACGCCGTCGACGGCGATCGCGTACTCGCCCGGCTCGTCGAACGACCGCGTGAACGTCACCTCCGTCTCGGCGCCGCCCTCGACGGTGACGGTCTCCGTCGCGACCTCTGTCCCGTCGACGGTGATCGGGAGGGTGGCGAACGCGCGGTCGTCGGCGTCGTTCTGGAGCGTCACGACGATCGACACCGAGTCGCCGGGTGCGATCTCGGTCTCACTGAGCGTCGCGTTAGTCACGGTCACGTCCGGCTCGCCGGTGTCGCCGTCGTCCGGCGGTGGTGGTGGCAGTCCGGGACCGCCGCCGGTGCCCTCCTCGACGGAGATGGTCACCGACGCGGTCGCGTCGATCGTGTCGACGGTGGCCTCGTACTCGCCCGTCTCCGCGAACGTCGCGTTGAACTGGACGTCCCGGCTCTCGCCGGGCGACAGCGAGACGGTCGTCGCGTCCTGCCGGTCGCCTTCGACGCCGAACGAGATCGTCCGGTCGAGCGCCTCGCCGTCGCCAGTGTTTTCCACCGTCGCGAGGACGGCCGCCGTCCCGTTCGGTTCGACCGTCGTGACCGACGCCTCCGGATCGATCTCGACGGTAACGTTCGGCTGGCCGACGTCCGTCCCGGTTAGATTGACCTGCTCGGAATCGGCGGACTCCCACACGACGGGTGACGGATCCGTGTCGACCGGTTCGCCGTTGACGAAGAACTGGACTTCGTCTCCGGCTTCGGCGCCGACCACAAGTTGTCCGTCACCACCCCCTGGCCCGCCGTAGATGCCTGCCTCTTCGATCGTGAGAGCGTCCTGCTTCACCCCGTCGACGTACGCCGCGACGTGCGTTCCGACCGGTGCCGGTTCGCCGTCGATCTGGACCGTTCCGTAGTACGTTGCCCCCGGTAGCTCAGGATCACTCTGGGCGAGCGCCGGCGCCGCTGCGACGCCGACGACCGACAGCACCATCGCTGCCGTCAGGGCGAGCGCCAGCAGGCGCCGTCTTCCGCTCACGCGGCGAACACCTCGATTGCGTTTCGTGTCATGGATTGTAACGTGGTAGTGAGCGTCGCGACGGTCACTCCGTGACCGTGACCTCGCGAATCTCGTGATCGTCGGCGGTGAAGACGCCCACGTGCGAAGCGTCGGTCGTCACGAACTCGCCGACCGGCTCCGTCACGGAGACGGTGATCGACTCGCCCGGGTCGAGCGTGAACATCGTCGCGTTGAGTTGCCACGTGCTTTCGTTGATCCGGGCGTTCTCGACGTCGACGCCGAACTCGCTCGAGACGACCTGCTGTGCGGTCTGCGAGCCGTCGTTACGGATCGTGTAGCTGAGTTCGACGGTGCTGTTGCCGATCTCGTAGTCGGTACCGGACGTGAGCGTGAAGTCGGTGACGTTGAAGTAGACCTCGTCCTGGAGCGTCACGTCGGTCGGGCCCGACGCGTCGGCGACCGTCGTCCGGTCGTAGTCGGGTGCGTCGACGACGAGGTCCTGGTCGAGCGTGTTCGGCACCGACGGAAGGGTGTACTGCCCCGTCTCGTCGGTCGTCGCCGAGAGCGTGGTCCCGGCGATGGAGACCGTCGCGCCTTCGATGGGATCGTCGGTCACCGCGCTGGTGACCTGCCCTTCGATCGCCGACGTGCTCACACCGAGGTTCGCGTACGCGGAGTCGAGCGTCATTCCCTCGTACGTGTTCGCACCCAGTTCGCCGTCGTCGGCGGCGAAGACGAAGTAGCCGCCGAACGGACTGACGTTGTCCGCGGTGTTCATCGTCTCGACGCCCTGGAAACCGCCGTCCGGTAGCATCGGCGACTGCGCGGGTTCCTGAATCCCCATTACGCTCTCGATCGACGCCGAGGACGTGAACGCATCGCTCGGCGTGTCGAACTCGGCGGGCGCGACGAAGTTCCAGCCCTCGTCGATCGGCTTCGAACCGGGCGTCGCCATCCCGTCTTCGCCGGGCGTGCCGGCAAAGGTGATGGAAACGTTAGTTCTGGCGTTCGTGCTCACGACGATCGCGTCGAGCGCGCCGATCTCGTAGCTGGAGTTGACCAGCGACCAGCCGTCGGTTTCGGTGTCGAACGCCCAGATTTTCGCAGCGTCGGTCTCGACGACGTCGCCGACGGTCCCGCCCTTCACGTCAGCCGGGATGCCGAGCGCGAACGACTCGTCGGCCGCCATCTGGAGGTCGAACGTCGGCGTCGAGCCGACCGCGACGTCGTGGGTGACCGGCGTCATGTTCTGATCGATCGTCACCGTCGACGTCGCGGGTCCGTAACTCCCGGATTGTGCCGTCACCGTCCACTCGCCGGGAGCGGGCGCGACGAGCTGGTAGTGACCGGAACTGTTCGTCGTCGTCTCGACGGTGTTGAATCCGTCCGTCGCGGTGACGGTGATGCCGCCGAGGGCCTCGCCGTCGGTGTCCGTCACCTGCCCGGAGAGATCCCCGCCGACGATTTCGGTCCCCCAGACGTCGGTGTCGTCTACGTTTCCGCGCTCGTCTTCGAGGATAAGCGCTTGCTGGGCCGTGTCACCGACCCCGTACTCGTAGCTCCACGGCGCCGGCACGGTTCCGAGGTGCAGCGAGATGTTGAACGTCTCGCTCTCACCGGGTCCGAGCGACACGGATTCCGTGAAGGCGCCGAGCGGCTCCAAGTTCCAGACAACGGTCCCGTTCTGGGCCTCGTCGGCCGGGTTGTGAACCGTGATGTCGTTCGTCCGCATCTGGCTGCCCGGCAGGGCCTCCGTGAGCGGGTCGTGTTCAGAGATCTGGAGGTCGGCGAGGGCTCCGGCGTCCTCGACGAGTTCGGTCGATCCGACCGAGACCGTCGCCGATTCGTTGTGCCCTTCGAACGTGTGTTCGAGTTCGACGACCTCGCCGACGGCGCCGTCGACGGTCACGTTCAGCGCGAATTCGCCGGTCTGTCCGTTCGGCGTTTGCTCGGTGACGTCGATCGTCTGGCCGAGCTGAATCTCGGTCGGGCCGTACGTGCCCGCGCTCAGAGTGAGCGTGACGTTCTCCTCGGCGACGTCGGCGTTCGGCCCGAGCGAGACCGTGTAGTTCTCCAGGTGCGCCACGTCGGCCGAAAGCGTCGCGCCATCCGTCGCGTTCAGCTCCGACGGGAGCGGTTGGAGCGCCTGCAGGTCGACGCGACGGTCGAGCTGGATCGTCTCCGTCGTGTCCCCCGAAAGGGTAACGGTCGCGTTGTTCGAGACGTACCCGAACGCGTCGGCGGCCGTCACCTCGACGGTGTCCTTGGCCACGTCGAACGTCGCAGTTCCGTCGGCCGCGTACTCGGTTCGGCTCGCGTCGTCGAGCGTGACGCTCGCCGCGGTGCCGTCGTTGACCAATTGACCGCTATCGACGACGGGGTTACCGTCCGGGTCCTGGACGTCCACCGTCAGCTGGTTGCTGCTGGCGTTTAGCGCCGTGATCGCCGAGTACGCGTCGACGATCCCGTACCCGTACCGGGCGTCCGCCACGGTGTCGTCGTGTAGATTGACGATCTGCGCCTGTGAGATCTGCCCGGCCTGGTCGAGCACCGCCGGACTCAGTGCGTCGGGAGCCGGCTTCGTCGCCGTCTCCTCGATGGTGTCCTTCAGCTCGTTCGGCGTCGGATCCTGCTCCTGGGCCGACAGCACGAGCGCCATCACGCCGCTCACGTGCGGCGCGGCCATGCTGGTTCCCGAGTACGCGCCGGAGTAGGTGTCCGTGCCACCCGGAACGCTGCTGTACACGTCCACGCCTGGAGCGGCGACGTCGGGCGTGACGTACTCGTCCGGCCAGGACTCCGGCGCGATGAAGCCCCACTCCTCGGACGTGTTGATCTCGGTCCCCGTCGAGAAGCCGGCGACGGCGCCGGTCGCGTCCGTCGCCCCGACGGCCGTCACGTTGTAGACGTTCCCGGGCGTTCCTTCGGCGTTCGGTCCGTCGTTGCCGGACGAGGCGACGACGTGGGTGCCTGCCGCCTGTGCGTTCTGTACCACGTCGACGTAGACGCCGGCGTAGCCGCCGCCACCGAGGCTCATACTGATGAGGTCGGTGTCCTCCTCGACGGCGTGTTGCATCCCTGCGACGATAGCGGCGAGCGTCGTCCCGCCGTTCGGGTCGGGGAAGACGTTGATCGCGTACAGGTTCGCGTCGGGTGCGACGCCGATGTGGACGCCGCTCTCGTTCCCGCCGAGAATCGTCCCCGCGACGTGCGTCCCGTGGCCATTGTCGTCGTGCGGTCCCACGTCGCGCTGATTGCCTTCGAAGTCGAAGGCCGCCCAGTTCGACTCGTTGTAGTCGTCGAACTCCTGGTGGTCGGCGTGGATCCCCGTGTCGATGACGGCCACGTCGACGCCCTGCCCGGTCGCGTCGAACGCCTCCCAGGCCGCCGGCGCGTTCACCTGCTGGAGACCGTAGGTGGACACGCCGTGGTCGGCCGGTTCGACGGCGTCGGTCTGAACCGGCTCCGGGTCGACCTGTTCGACGGCGTAGTTTGGGTGGAGCGCCGTCACGCCGTCGACCGTCGTGAGGCTGTCGAGTGACACCTGTGAGGTGTCGACCTCGACGAGCTTGGCGTTCGTGATCCAGAAGTCGTTTATCACCGAGACGGCGTCGGAATCGGCGGCGAGTTTGTCGAACCCGGCTTGCGCGAGTTCGGCCTCACGCTTCAGGGCGACTTTCGAGTCGCCCGTCGGCGCCGCGCCATCCGTGGCGGTCGCGAAGTTCTCCGACGTCGCCGCGTCGAAACGGACGAATACCTCGACCGTCTCGCCGCCGCCCGCGTTCGATTCGAGTTCTGACGCGACCGTGACGTCGGTCCCGGTCTGTGTCTGTACTGCGACGTCCTCGTCGGCGAGTTCGACCGCGTTCTCCCCCGATTCAGACGGATTCGTCGCGTCCATCGGTCCCCCCGCGGCCATGGCAACCGGCGATAGAAGCATCGCGAGTGCCACGATACCGACGAACACGGTTGATATCGTGCGTCTGTTTGTCATAGAGACAACCACACATAGAAGAAAGAGTATCCATCTTATATCTTCCCAATTGATAGTGCGTTTAGTCCGGTTTGTTAAACCGAAGAGCGATTCTAGTCGTTAGGGGAATGACCCACACACCCAACTCGGCACGGTTCGACGAACGGTACGTTAGTTGTCTGATAAATTCGGGTACGACGCGGTCGAACTGGCGCGGAGAGCCGTCAGGCCATCTCGAAAAGACGCGGTACGTGCGGGAAACGGTCGCAGAATCGGTCGCTCTCGTCAGTCGCTCTGGATGCGCGGCGCGAGCATGTAGGTGACCTGGCCCTGCCCTTCCGCGAAGCCGAAGTACATCTTGATGGGGAACTCCTCGCCGAGGTCGGCGGCGACTTCGGCGTCACGGGGGATGGCCTTGTTCATGTCTTTGAGGTAGTCGAGGCTGAACAGTGAGTGTGCGGAGCCGACCTCGAGGTCGATGAGTTCGTCGGCGGTGAGTTCTAAGTGGACGTCGTCGGTGTCGCCCTCGGCGTCGACGTAGAAGTACTCCTCGGCCTCGTCGACGCCGAGTGCGATGTGGTCGGAGACCATGTCCGCGGCGGTGACTGCGCGGTTGACGTCTTTCCCTTCGAGGACGACGCGAGCGGGCAGGTCGAGGTCCGGGATGTCCGGCTCCTGGCGGATGGAGTCGGGATCGATCAGCGCGAGGGTGTACTCGAGCCCCTCGATCTGGGCGTGGAGCTTGCGGGTCTCCTCGTCGAGTTCGAGCTGGACGAGCTGGCCGGATTCGGCCATGCCGGCGATGTCTTCGAGACGAGAGAGGTCGACGCCGATGAGGCCGCCGTCGGCCTCGTAGGACTCGAACGCGTCGGCCTCGAGCGAGAGATCGACCATCCCCACGTTGGCGGGATCGACCGCCCGGATCCGGAGGCCGTCTTCCTCCAGGTGTATCTTGCACTCCTCGACCAGCACGCTCACCGAATCCAGCGCGCTCGAGAGCGTTTCCGCACTCACGATGGCCTTGAACATATGCGTCGGGATACGGAGGGTCCACATAAAAAGCCCTGCGTTCTCGCGCGGGTGGTCGACGTCCCCGACCGCGGGGCGGCCGCCGACCATCGGCGGACTCTCTCCGGGCCGACGGGCGTCGCCGTCGAGGCGATACGGACCGACGGGGGTCGCGCTCCCGCCGAGCCGGAGCGACCCGATTCGGGGGTAGATTCAACGGGGCGGCCTGTGAACCCACACGGAATGACGACGCGACCGACGCCTCGGCGGCGAGTTGCACCATCTGTGGCCAACGAATACGGGGGTGAGCGACCGTGAGCGCGAGTGCGACGACCCGCGGCTCGCGGGCGTTCGTCGCCGTCGGTGTCTGCTGGTTCGTCGCGTTCAACGCAGCCGTCCTGGCCGGTACCAGCCGCTCGGCTGCGACCGTTCTCGGCCTCCACGGCTTCGTCTTCGCCGTGATCTTCGGGAAGGCCTACGCGCTCGTCCCCTCGTACTTCGACAGGCAATTGCGCTTTCCGCGGGCGCCGCTGGTCCACCTCCCGCTCGCGGTCGTGGGCGTCGTCGGACTCTTCGGCGGCCGACTGACTCCCGGCGATCCGCTGTCTGGCTTGCTCTCGACGGCTGTCGTCCCGGCGGACCAACTACTCGCGGTCGGCGCCGCCGCCTGGCTCGCCGGCGTCTGCGTCTTCGTCGCCAGCCTCGGCTGGAGCCTTCGGGACAACCTCACCGGCGCGGAGACGGGAACGGCAGGGGCGAACCAGCACCGACGCCGGGTCGACCGTGCAGCGAACGCCGTCGTCCCGCTCGTGGCTCTCTACCTCGTCTGGGGGAGCCTCCTGCCGGTCCTCGACGCGTTCGACGTCCGTCCGGCTCCGCTCGTGCTCGACCTCGGCCCGCTCTCGTCTGACCCCGTCGCGGTGACCCTCGTGCCGACTGGACCTGCGGCCTCGCACGTCCTCGCCGCCGGCGCGGCCACCCTCATGCTCTTCGGCGTCGGCTTCCGACTCCTCCCGCGATTTCTCGTCGGAACGCCGCGCACGTCGCTGGTCGTCGTTGCACTGGCGACAGGTGCCGTCGCACCGTTCTTCCTCGCCGTCGACTTCTACGGCGGCACCCTCTTCACCGCCGGCGCGACACTGCTCGCCGCAGCGATCGCCGCGTACGCCGTCGTCGTCCTCGAACTCGTCGTCACCAGCGATCGCCGCCGTGTGGGCTTTCCAGCCATCGCTGTGGGTGCCGTCTTCGGGCTCGCCGTCGTCGCGCTCGGCTGGGGGATGGGCGTCCACGGCCTCGACCCGACGCTCGCGGCCGCCCACTATCGACTCGCCCTCGGCGGGTTTCTCGGCCTGACGATCGTCGGCGTCAGCTTCCAGTTCTACCCGCCTGCGATCGGCGAGGCACCCGGCGTCGGGGACCGCGGCGCGACGGTCGTCATCGCGGCCCTCGCGGCCGGGTTCGCCATCGAGGCGATCGGCGTCGGGCTGGGCACGATCGATCCCTGGTCTCCGGTAGACGTGCTCGATCCCGGGTTCGTTCGGACCGCGGGCGCCGGACTCGTCGTCGTCGGATCGCTCGGCTACGCGTGGATCGTCCTGTCGCTCTTCGAACAGCGACGATGAAGACCGTCACGTATCGAGCAATCACGTTCGGCCCAACCCTCAGGTAGCCGGCCCGCGACGGGGCACGTATGGCGACAGACCACGACGCGACCGAGCAACCCGTTGCCCCGACGGAACGCGTGACGCTCGACGAACTCGACGGCCAGCCTCACGCCCACTGCTTCGAAGAAGAGCCGATGACGGTCCGGCTCTCGCTCGATGCCGGCGAGTCGGTCCCGGCCCACCAGCACCCTGACAGACGGATCGTCCTGCACCTCGTGGAGGGCGCGCTCTCGGTGACGCTGGGTGACGACGAACACGAGGTCCGCGCCGGCGAGGTCGTCCGCTTCGATGGAAACCAGGACGTCTCGCCGGAGGCGCTGGAGGACAGTACCGCGCTGCTCGTGCTGGCGAAACGAGAGTCGTGACGGAGACGGGAGTGAGAACCGGCGTGCGTCGCGGCGACCTCGTCGTGGTCGAATTCGGTCCGACGCGGAGTCCCCGACCTACGATGGTACCGGACGATCGACCACGAGCGGTCGACCGGGCGCCCGGATCCAGCCTGGGGCTTCCGATCGGCGTCATGCGACGACAAGCTATCCGACGAACGCCTCGACTGGATCCGTTCGGAAGTCCCGATCCCGGTCGCTAGCCTGCGACCTGCGCGATCGCCATGGCTTCGCGATAGCACGCGAACGCGAGGAGGAGGTACCCGCCGAGTAACAGCGCCCACTCGGATTTCGAGATCGACCACTCGCGTGGCGACCGGACCCGGTCGAAGGATTCGCTCCACCGGGGTCCGGACGACTGGTGCCAGATCATCACGCCGCGCGTCGCGACCACGATCGCGACCATCGCCGTGAGCTCCATCGGCCCGCTCCGTTCGACGAGGACGGCGAGCGAGGGTTCGATGCGCGCCCCGCTCCCCACGACGAGCGATCCGGTCCCCCACACCGCTCCGTACCGGGGCGCCTGGATCACCTGGAGGACGTACCCCAGTGGCGTGTTCACAGACCGGAGCGTGTTCGCTCCGACGGCGATCAGCGAGACGCCGACGTTCCATCCGAAGAGCGTCAGAAACTCCGCCGGAACGCTTCCCGCGTAGTCCGCCGTGGCAGCCGGATTGCCCCCGCGCAACACTCCCTGCGGAAGCAGGTAGTAGCTCGTGACCCACGCGCCGGTGAAGACGAACGCGACGATGACCCACAGCGAGGCGAACCGGACGAGAACGGAGTCGGCGTTGACGTACCGGCCAACCGTTCGCGAGAGTCGCCCGAGCGCGCCTGCGGCGTCAGTGTCGGTCCGAATATCGGTCATACCGCCTTACTAATGCATGTGGGTAATAAGTCTGTCTGTGGGAGACACCTACATCCGGGTAGTGCTCGGGGTTTTGGCCATACACCCGAACCCGCCACCGCCTCGCTCCTTCAATCGCTGCACTGAATAGCACCTTCGTCCGGGGCGAAACGGCTTTGGATATGAATATGGTATGAATTTGCATGGACGACACCGAGAGACGCACGGTCGGCTCGCGGGGCCAGATCACCATTCCGAAAGAACTCAGAGAACGATTCGGCATCGCGGGCGGTGACGACGTTCGCGTCCGCGAAGCGGACGGGAAGATCGTCGTCGAGCCGACGCCGTCACGGGCGGAACTCGCCGAAGGGTACCGACGGCGGGCCGAGCACCACCGCGAGCTCGCCGAGGAGTTCGCCGGGACCAGTCGCGAAGCGAACGACGTGCTCGGCGACGTGCCAGCCTGGGAGGACGAGTGATCGATGTCCGTCCGTCGGGGCGACCTCGTCGTGGTCGAGCTGGATCCGACACGAGGGTCCGAACAACGGGGAACGCGACCCGGGCTGGTCGTGCAGAACGACGTCGGTAACGAGAACGCGCCGACGACGATTATCGTTCCGCTGACGACGGCGTTCGACGACGAATTGTTTCCCTTCGAGGTGTTATTGCCCGCCTCGGAGTGCGCCCTGCGAGCGGATTCCGTGGCGAACTGCAGCCAGATTCGAACGGTGTCGATCGACCACCGCGTCACGGAGCGGATCGGATCGATTCCGGACGATCGGCTGCAAGCGGTCGATCGGGCGCTCGAGTACAGTCTGGGCCTCCGGACGGTGTGACGCCCCCGACCGGATCACCCAGGAGAACGGTTCTCGACGGCTAGCGGAACGGGAGCTACGACTAGAGGAACGGAATGGGCGGCGCCGCGTAGATGTCCGTAACGCCGAGGTAGAGGGTCACGAAGACGCCGGCGAGCACGAACGTCCGGATCGACCACAGCCAGGCCGTCGCGAATGTCTCCCCGCCGCCGGTGCCCTTCTCGATCTCGTCGACGGCCTCCGGGCCGTACACCCAGCCGACGAAGATAACGACCAGCAGGACGGAGACTGGGAGCAAGACGCTGTAGGCGAGCGAGTCGAACCAGCCGAGCCAGGCGGTGTTCCACGCCGACAGCGTCCCGAGTGCGAAGATGGCGCTGGCGAAGCCGAACGCGGTGACCGGTCGGCTGTAGCCGTAGTTGTCGACGACGTACGAGGTGGCGACCTCCAGCAGACTGATCGCCGAGGAGAGCGCGGCGATGAGCACGACGCCGAAGAACGCGACGCCGAACACCCGACCGGCGAGGCCGAGATCCGCGAACACCTGCGAGACACCGACGAACAGCGCGTCCGGACCGCCGCCTGCTGCCACGTCGGGGACGCTCCCGAACTGGACGAACAAGAGCGGGATGACGACGAGACCAGCGAGCAGGCCGACCGCGGTGTTCAGCACGACGATGAGGCTCCCGTCGGCCGGGAGACTGTCGTCGTCACCGATGTAGGAGGCGTAGGTGATCATCGCCCCCATCCCCAGCGACAGTGAGAAGAACGCCTGGCTGACCGCGAACGGGACGATGCTCCCGAGATTGTTCGCCAGGTAGTCGAAGTCCGGCGAGAGGTAGTAGCCGTACGCCGGTCCGGAGCCGTCGAGCGTGAACGCGTAGATGGCGAGCCCGACGAGCATCACGACGATCGAGGGAACCATCAATCTGGTCGCCTTCTCGATACCCTTCTCGACGCCGAACGCCACGATGACGGCGGTCGCCGCCATGAAGAGACCGTGAAGCGCGATGGCCGCCCACCCCATCGAGACGTCGCCGAAGTGGCCGGCGGGATCCCCGAAGTAGGCGCCTGTCGCGCTGTCTGCGATGAAGCGGATGACCCAGCCGCCGACGACGCTGTAGTACGAGAGGATCCACAGCCCCGTCAGCAGCCCGATCACGCCGACGACGGTCCACGCCGGGTGTTTCAGCCGGTCGAACGCCTCGACGGCGTTGATGTTCGCCCGGCGGCCGATCACGAACTCACCGAGGATGGCGGGGAGGCCGATGAGGAACGCGGCGACGAGGTAGACGAAGACGAACGCCGCGCCGCCCTCTGCCGATGTCTTGAACGGGAACTGCCAGAGGTTCCCCAGTCCGACTGCGCTGCCCACGGCCGCCAGGATGAACCCCAGCCTGGTGGCCCACGTTTCACGTTCTGCCATGGTGTGCGACGAGTACCCGAACGAGGGGTAAAAACCGCACGCCAGCGGAACCGACTGTTATCACGACACGAGCTACCGATACGCACGACGCGTGTCCGCTCGTCGCTGCGAGAGCACGTCACCATCCGGACTACGGCCTGTACGCTGCTCGGTCCACGGGAGAGGATTCGACCCAACCGCAGAATTCGTTTCTCTACCGATCCGATTCGGAGACTCACTCTACCCCTAATACACCGCTTCGAGATCCGAAAGGGGCACCCACTCGGACGTTCGTTCGACGTCCACGACGGGTAACGCCGCTTCGATCCGTTCGAGGAACGCAGTGAGGTAGCGCCGATTTGTCGCCCCGATCTCGGTGTTCTCGAACCAGATATCACTCATCGGCGCCACAACAAAACTAGTAACGTACTCCGCGTCTGTGTTGTAACGGCCGGTATTCTGCCCATGTAGTGCCGAAAGATCTAGCGGATCTTGCGCTGGGGCGTCCTCAACTGGCTCGCCCTTACGGTATGAGACCGTATTCTTGTGTTTCGAGGCTGCGACGTCACCCTGCTCTAGCCGCACCGTCACCTCGGTTTCGTCAAACTCGATGCGGGGAATCCACCGCGCCTCTGATCCGTCGATTCGAGCCGACTCGCGGAACGCTTCGACGGTGATTCCTGATTCGTCTCGTAATTCTCGCCGGATATGGCCGCGATACTCGTCCACGTTCACGTCGACCGGAAGGCGTTGGCCCGGCGGGAATCGGCCGATGGCATAGGTGATTTCCGTGGGGACGAAGAAGCTCCCGAACGTCTCGAAGAGCCTCTCGAACAGGCTCACCATCTCGGTAGCCTGTGCCTCGCAGGTTTTCACCCTCGAAGGGACGATAAACTCCCAGAACATAACGTCCCGGTCCGGGCGGAGTGCAACGTGATCCCGATTCGCTTGACTCATGTTAGACCACCGTGTGGACCCTAGTCTGTGCGTTCATAGAACGGTTATTAATATCGCTTCCGCGTACGTCGAACATTGATAGTTCCCGTTTCTGTGTTCCTGGAACCGAGATGATTCTCGTTTCCGCGTTCGTCGAATGAAGGCGAACTTCCCGGAAGTACGCCGGGGTATCGGGGGTTCCAAGATATGTATTTAGGGCCTTGTTTAGATGCTCGTCACCAGCACGGAGCGCGCTTCACTAGTAAGTTCTAGGGTCCTAGCAAACGCTGCTACTTGTCGAATGTACTAGGAAATGAAGCGGGTAGCTTCGGTTGTGCCTACGAAGATTGCCCGCTTCACGAAGCAGGTTGTGTCGCTCTCACAAAAAGCCGTCGCTGGAGCGCCAAGACCGGCGTTTCAACCGGGTGAGGGCGGCTATGCCGACTGGGTAATCGTGACAATTCACGGTCTCAAAACCTACCTCGATTTGCCGTATCGACGGCTGCTCGACGTCCTTGCAGAAATGCCTCGAATCGGTCGAATTCTCGATTTAGAACCGGCTGAGTTGCCCGATTTTACCACCGTCTGTGCGCGCATGCAGCCGCTGAAAATGCCGATCTGGCGCGACTTTCTCCGCCTGTCGGCGCAGTTGCACGACACCGGCGACATTCAGGCGATCGACGCAACCGGAATGGATCGCATCGCGGCGAGTCAGCACTACGCCAAACGGACGAATTACACCTTTAGAGCGGTGAAAACGACGGCGTTGATCGACTGCGAAACTGGGGTGATTCTCGACATTCATTGCTCGATGAAACAACCTCACGACTCTCAGATCGCGTGGCAACTGCTCACGCGGAACCTAGAGAAACTGACGATACTGACCGCGGACAAAGGTTACGACTGGGAACTACTTCGTCATAAATTGCGATCTGAGGGCGTTACACCGGTGATAAAGTACCGAGAATTCGGTTGGCACGGCATCGCAAACAATGTCTTGCTCGACGATACGACGTACCATCAACGATCGAATATCGAAGCGACGTTTTTCGCGCTCCGGCGAAAATACGGTGAGATCGTGCGAGCTCGAACCTGGTTCGGCCAGTTCCGCGAACTCGTCCTGAAATGTGCCGTCAGAAACGTCGAACTAGCGCTTGACGCTGCTACTGGCTGATTTCAGCCGTCTAAACAAGGCCGTATTTAGTTCAGACACTGCATCGTCCAGTTCCGACGCTCCTTTCTTAGTTTGGACTTCGAGGACAGCATCCTCGCGGGCGACATCATCGGCGTTTTCGAATTTGTCGTTCATGCTATCAACTTGGCGGCGCCAAAAGCCACCTCCGAGTGGCGTCTCGCCACCCGCGGTTTTCACGTCGACGTATTCGGTCTGCCCATTTCGGGTGATACCCAGGTCGTAACCACCATTACCCGGCTCAACGGCCACCTCTGCACCGTCGTCCGCGTATCGGACGGCACTCCTGGCCTCGCCGATCTGACCCCTGATCTGGGCCGCATCTGCTCCGTCACCGGTGATATCCGTGACGAGCCCATCTGGTTTCGTAATTCTTGGGTGATTTGCAGCCTTGTGGACGTTTGTGAGATACCCAGACACACCCCACGAATCGAGTCCACTTTCTCCCAGTGCGAGATTCTTTCGCCACTGATCGAAGTCGGGACTACCTTTGAAACCCGGCTGATGATCCATCCGGACGAACGCCTCGAACGCCTCGTCGTCGAGGTCGTCGACGAGACGGATGCCGTGCCCGCGCGTCGATCGGACGAGCCGCTGAGCGCGCAGTTTCGGTTGGCCTTCGAGTTCGTCGATCTTCTTGACCGCGCGATCGATCTGGTTGTACGAGCTGATCGCATCGCCGTCGGCCGCCTTGAGCGTCGCCCGTCGGTATCCTTCAGCGACTTCGCCGGAGCCATCCGCCAGCACCTCCAGCGTCTCGTCGTCGAGGTGTCTCGCGTGTTTCGCTCGGCGGAGCAACTGACCGCTGGTCTGGACCGACCGGAGCACTCGCGAACTGACCTCGCGACTCACGCCCGCGCTCTTGGCGAGCCCACGCGACAACTGCGTCCGCGCGAATTTCGCCTGCGTCTCCGTCGTGTGCTTGACCCGACCAGCGAGCTTCGCCGCCCGGTTGATCTCGCCCGCGTCCAGCTTGCTCGCGATTTTCTGGAAGCGCTTCGTGTTCTTCACCGCCTTCACGATCGCGCCGCCCGGCACCAGCGCCTCCAGAATGAACCAGGCGACGTAGCCCTCGTACCACCCGATTCGGTACTCCTGGTAGAACTCGCTGCCCGGCGCGTGCGGGTTGTTCTGCTCCTGCTGGGCGTCGATCGCCCCTGGCAGCGACGCGATCACCTCCGTGAAGTTCGTGATCACGTCGACGATCTCCGTTATCGCCGTGATCGTCTCGACCGGCTTCTTGTACAGCGCCAGCAGGAAGCCGTAGATCTCGCCCGCACCCGACGTCAGCCCCGAGAGCACGCCCATGTAATATTCGACCGTCGCGTGGCTCAGGCCCTGGGCGCGCAACTCCTCGGAGATCTGCCCCATGAGGTTGGTCCGCTCGTAGGCCACCACCCGCTCTACGTTCCCGTTTCGATCCGCCGCGGTGACCGCGATCGTCGACCCCGAGAACATATCGCCAACCATCTCTGCCGCGCCGATCGTCACCGCGCTGTCGATCGGCTCGCTCGACACGCCGTCCAGTGAGTGGGTCTCCCTGACCTCCTCGTTGTACAGCACCTCCGACTCCGCCAGCCCCGCCGGATCCTCGACGTAGTACTCCGTGTGGTACGTCCCCTCGAAGATCGGCTCGCCGTCGTACGACGCGTCCCAGACCTCGATCGACGGCGGCCGAAGGTCGTACAGCCTCGGATCGTACGCGCCCGTCAGCGCTTCGCCGTCCGACACGCCGCCGTCGCCCGTCGTGTCAGTCGCCTCCGGATCCGTCCCGTAGCGCAACTCGTCGGCGTCTGAGAGCCCGTCACCGTCGGTGTCCTCGACCAGCGGGTCGGCAAAGACACGTGTCTCTTCGAGGATATCCTCGTCCAGATCGCCGATGTCCTCTGCCGCGTCGAGTTCCTCCAGGAACGTCTCCGTCTGCTCTTCGTTCGTCGCGTACGTGGCGAGCCAACCCTCGGTCTGCTCGGGGTCAGTCAGCCCGTCACCGGTCGAATCGACACGGGCGGGGTGCGAGTAGGCCTGGGAGACGTACCCGCGCAGTTTCCCGCCGGAACTCGAGTGGACGTAACTGACGGCGATGTCGACCTCATCGTCGTCCCGAAGGCCGTCGCCGTCCGTGTCCGCGACCGTCGGATCGAGGGCAAGCGGCGAGAACAGGTGCTGGCCCTCCCCCGCCGCGGGCATGTGCAGGTCCAGTTCCTCGGCGACGTCCGGAATCCCGCTCCCCGCGCTGTCGACGAGGACGCTCGCGTACTCCGCCGACAGCGTCGCGCCGTCGGCGGCCTCGAACGTGATCGTTACCTCCTCACCGGCGTACTCGCTGATGTCGGCAGACACGTCCCGCCACTCCCCGCCCCGCGTCGTCGCGGAATCGGCCGTCGTGACGTTCGTCTCGTTCGCCTCGAAACGTTCCGGACAGAATCCGGACGGGCAGATGACCTGGACGTCCTTCGTCGTCGCGTCGCTGCGACCCTCGTCGTCGGTGACTGTGAGGGTGATCTGTTTGCTCGTCTTTCCCTCCAAGAACGCCTTCGTGACGGTCGGACCCGTCTCGTCGTCGATAGCTCCGCTCCACAGGTAGCTGAGCCCCTCACCGGACGAGGATTTGCCCGACCACGTGTACTCGTCGCCGTAGTTTGCCGTATCCGGGCCGGTGATCCTGGCGGTCGGGCCGCTGGGATCGACCGGTGACCCGCTTTCCTCACCACGTTCGAACAGGACCCGCGTCTCGCCGTCTTCGCCGGTGACCGTGATTCTCGCGACGCCCTCCGGCTCGACGTCAGTGCGCACACGCGAGTTCAGTTCGGCCGACTCGACGCCCTCGGCGATCGAGACAGTCCGATCCATCGTCGAGGTCCGTGCGTCCATCGGTTGCGGATCAGCGGGTGACGGCGTCTCGAAGGGGCCCGCCGACTCGTTCGCCTCGTAGGGTTCCGGACAGGAACCGGAGGGACAGATGACCTGGACATCCTTCGTCGTCGAGTCGGTCCGCCCCTCGTCGTCCGTGACGGTGAGGGTGAACTCGACGGTCATCGGCCCATGGAAGAACGTTTTCGTGATGGTCGAGCCCGTCCCTTCGGCAGCTCCGGTCCAGTGATAGCTGAGATCGTCGCCGGACGAGGTCGCGCCCGACCACGTGCGTTCCTCTTTAAAGTTGACCACGGACGGGCCGGTGATCTTGGCGGTCGGGCCCTCCGGGTCGTCACCACCACCGCCACCGCCACCATCGTCCGGCGGGTCGCTCTCGAGGACTGCCAGTCCATCCTGCTGGGAGACCGATCCCGCGGTGTCCCAGTCGCTCACGGACTGGAAATCGTCGAGGACCGGCCACCCGGCCTCGATGAACTCAGACGTCGAATCCCGAATCCGGTCGGGATCTACCACCGCGAACCGGGAGAACGAGGTGACGTTCGCACGGGCCGTCGCGTTCGCCGCGTCGACCTCGGTTTCGAGCGCCCGCCAGCCGTCGTCACCCTGGCCCACCCCGAGGTGGACGATCGAGAGGTTCGCCTCGGCGTCGAGACGCGACGCGTCGAACGGAATCGAGACCGTCGCGTTCTCGAACGAACTCGCGTTCTGCACGTCGACGATCGGGCTGGCGTACGCGCTCGTGTTCCCGTCGGGCGTCACGTTCGTGACCCTGACGTCGCTCGCGTGGAGACCGAGCCCGCGAGCCGTGACGGATGCGCCCGACGCCTCGTCGTCGATCGTGACCTCCTGCGGTTCGTCCGGGTCCGGACGGTCCGGAACGACCTCATCCCGATCTATCTCGATTGTGGCGGACGTCGAGGTCGTCCGGTCACTGTCCTCGCGCATCGCGGTCACCGTGACGGTCACCGCTTCGGTGTCCCGGTCGACGACCACGGGCGCTTCGCCCGTTGCGAGCGATCCAGGTGGTTGACTCCCGTCGAACGAGACGGCGACCGGTTCGGAGTCCCCTTCCAGCGCGACTTCGGCGTCGTACGCGTACGACCGAACGCCAGAGAGGTGGGCTTCGATCGGAACCAAGATGGAGCCGTTGGTTTCGATCGGCCGACGATGGTCGACCGAAAGCGTCGGCTCTACATCGGCAGCGACGACATCGATCGCTTTCTGGGCAGCCGTCCAGGCTGTCTTCTCGAAGTACGTCGCGAGTACGGTCCGCCCCATCCGATAGACCGACTCGTTCGCCGCCGAGGCGTTCTCCGGGATGGACTCGTTGCGCACTTGCTCGGCGCCCGCCAGCGCCAGCGACGCACTCATGAGTTTGAACTGGGCCTGGTCGTACGCGTCCGTGCTGTAGATCGTCTCGTTGTACGTCTTGACCACGCGATAGCCGTCGTCGACGGCCAGCTCGGCGGTCCGCTGGGTCGCCTCCGAGAGGTCGTCACTCGCGTTCTCCAGCGGATCGTCTTCGTCCGCGCCGAACTCCGTGGCGAGCGTCCGCAGACGTTCCTGGGCGTCGGTCGCGTTCTCGTACGCGTCGACCGATGTGACGCGGTTGGCCGACCGGTACGCAGCGGTCGTTGCGTTCACCGACGCCGTGACGTTCCCGAGTTCGTCGGCCCACTCCTCGTCGAGATCGAGTTCGTCGAGGGTCGCGGACGCCGCCAAAAGCGCCTCGACGCTCGTGTTGTAGGCGAACTCGTCCGTGGCCGCGGCGAGTCTCGCGTTCCACGCTTCGACGGAGGCCACGCTCGCCGTCGAGTCGCGACCGTCGGGGAACACGATGCCGTCGCCGTCGATCAGGTCGACGAGCTCCGGAGAGAGGTTAGCCTCCTCCAGGATCGCCTCCCGATCGAACGTGCTGTTTGGAGCGTACCCGAGCGGCGGGCCGCCGACGAACGGTGATCCCTCAGCATCGACTGGTGTGGCGCGTGTTGCCCCGTCGGCCGGTGTGGCGTCGGGCGAGACGAACGGGTGTCCGGTCGGTCCGTAGATCGAATCACTGGACGGTTCGTAACCCGACTGGTCGGCCGTTCGGTAGAGCGAACGGACGTCCTCGCGACTGTCACTGTCGAACGGATCCGGCCCCGCGGCCAGCACCGGCATCGCGACCAGCGAAGTCGTGAGCAGGATCGCGAAGACGACGCTGACAGCCGTCCTGGTAGATATTTCCACACGCCTCGGCCGATTGGCTATTTTCATGAAACTCTAGTTACAGTAACTATATATAGAGTTTATGGATCTACATCTTTTATATAAATTCTAACTCTCCAAGATAAATCGGCGAGACAGCCACAGGCAGCAAGAACAATCCCTGTCGACGCCTGGGATCTCAATTCCAATGAGTGCAAACGAAACAGGGGCGCGTCGACGGAGCAACCGGCCTCGCTCTGAACGTCGTCCCGGGGTCGTCCCCAGCTACGATCGCCCAGTATTCACCGCTCGAACAGCCCCAGTTCCTGCACCGACGGCAGGTGCCAGCCGCGCGTGACGGCGACGAGTCGAGTTCCGACGGTGACGGCCGCACAGGCGCCGGCAGCGGTTCCGTCTGCAACGCCGAGGGCCCCGGCGAGCAGGTACGCCGTCCCGCCGAGGACCGCACAGCTCGCGTAGAAGTCCTCGAAGAGGATGAAGGGGGCGCGATCGAGGAGGATGTCCGCGGCGGCGCCGCCACCGGCCGCGTTGATCGTCGCGATCGCGACGACGCCGAACGCCGAGACGCCCGCCCCGGTCGCGACGATGGCGCCGGTGGTCGCGAAGGCGGCGAGGCCGATGGCGTCGGCGACGAGCGTGATCGGGTGGGTGTCCGGCGAGGCGAGGACGACGCGAAGCGCGATCGCCAGTCCGACCCCCAGGATGCCGAGGGCGATCTCGACCGGCGACTGGAGCGCGAGGGGCACGCGCATCACGAAGAGGTCCCGCGTCGCACCGCCGGCGAACGCCATCGTCAGACCGACGATCGTGATGCCGAAGAGGTCGAACTCCTCGCGGATCGCCTTCGACGCACCGACGAAGGCGAACGCGACCAGCCCGATCGTGTTCATGACGGCGAACGGATCGCCGAACAGGACGGTGACGAGGTCCTGGCTCACTGTCGCTCGCTACGGACGGTCGTCTCTTGAGTGCACCGTCCGAACGGCGTGTTGCCGATAATCGGACGGGGGCAGGCGGCCGGGTCGACGGCGACGAACGATCCGTCGTCCTGCGCCGATCGGACCGGTGGGTGAACGATCCGTCGCCTCAGTCCTGCGTGACCGATCCGGTCACCTGCTCGGTCGCGGGTGCTGGCGGCTCGTGCGTGCCGAAGTCCGGGTGGGTCTCTTCCATCCAGATGTACACGACTGCGCCAGAGATGAACATCAGAATCGCAGTCAGGTAGAATGCGGCTTCGGCGTTCACGAACTCCATCGAGAGCCCGATCAGGATCGCGCCGACGGCGTAGCCGGAATCGCGCCACATCCGGTAGACGCCCATACCCGCGGACCGCCACGTCGGGTGAGCCGCGTCGCTGGGGACGGTCATCAGGTTGGGATACAGGAGCGCCATACCCAGCCCGGAGGCGGCAGCCAGAACGGCCCACGGGAGGGAGCCCTCGACGAGCACCATCCCGAGGACGCCCCCGCCCGCGAGGAACATGCCCCAGATGACCGGCGGGCGCCGGCCGATGCGGTCCGCGAGTCCGCCGGTCACGATCTGGAGGAAGTACATCGCGCTGTGGACGCCGACGACGAGTCCGACGGCGGCGATCGGGAGCCCCTCGCTCGTCAGGTACAGCGGCACGGCGATCCAGAACAGCGTGTCCACGAAGTTCTCGATGTGGCCAGCCTGCGCGGCCGCGAACAGGGTTCGGTCGCCGTAGGTCGCTCGCTTCACCACCTCGTCGAACGGGAGGTTCGCGTCGTGGTGATCGTCGTCACCTTCGGCCTGGGCGTACTGGACGGTCTCTTTGATCAGGAAGATCGAAATGAGGAATGCCAGCACGACGACGACCGCGAGGAAGTAGAACGGCTCGGGACGGAGACTCCACTGCCCAGCGATGACGCCAGTGAGCCACGCACCGACTGCGACACCAGTGTATCCGAACGACTCGTCGATGCCCACCGCAAGGCCACGCTGCTCGGGTCCGGCGAGATCGATCTTCGCGTTGATCGCCATACTCCACGTCAACGCCTGGTTGATACCCAGCAGGATGTTCCCGACCGTGATCCAGCCCCAGCTGGGAGCGAAGACGAGAATGAGCGGCAACGGGAGCGCCGTCGCCCACCCGGCGACGAGAACTGGCTTACGGCCGTACTCCTCACCCCATTTGCCAGCGTAGAGGTTGAGGATCGACTTCACGATCCCGAACGAGACGACGAACGAACCGATGACGAGGAACGACTCGACGCCGAGAACCTCCTCTCCCAGAACGGGGACGACGGTTCGTTCGGACCCGATGGTCAATCCGGTCGCGAACACCAGCAGGACGTGTAGCGAGAACTGTCCGAGGTGTTCGCGAATTCCCTGTCTAAGGTCGGCTGTGTCACTCATCGATCGGTGGCGCAGTCTCGTCGGTGGCGGTCATCGACGGCGCTTCCGGGGTACCTGTCGAACCAGGGTGTTCGTCGGTTCCGTCTGTCTCCGCTCCGGTTCGGCTGCGATCGCGTTCGATTTCGATTACGACGTGTGACTGGCGAAAGCGCGTGCATCGATATACCGGAATAACAGGGAGATTCGCATATGGGCACTGCCGGACATGACCGGCACCGTTACGGCTGTCCAGTCCGAAGTGGTTCGTATGAGCCTGTACGAAGCCTCGATCCGGGTCAAACACGAGTGCCCGTATCGGGCGATTTCCGAACGGCATCCGGACCTGACGATCCGCGAGTGGCCGCTCTCCGACTGCCAGGTGCTCGAACTCACCGCGGAGGGAACGCCGACAGACGCGCTACTCGACGAGATCGACCAGCTCGGAACCGTGCTACACGAATCCGCGGACGACGACGGCTATCACGTCGTCACGCAGTCGTGTCTCTGCTCGCTCGAGGAGTCCATCGTCGACCGGTTCGAGGCGCACAACTGCCTGTACCAGTCGCCGACGATCTACCGCCAGGGCTGGGAACACTACACGCTGGTCGCCTTCGATAGCGAAGACGTTCGGGCGCTGCTTGGCGATTTGCGCAGCGACAGAGAGATCGAACTCCTCTCGAAGACCTCGATTTCGGAGACACAGATCCCCCACAGCATGCTGGCCCCGGCGAGTCACCTGTTCGAGGACCTCACGGACCGCCAGCTCGCGGCGCTCCAGTTCGCGCTGGAGAGCGGCTACTACGAACAGCCGCGGGGGACCTCCCTCCGGGAACTGGCCGACAGGACGGCCGTCGCTCGCTCGACGTACGAAGAGCACCTCCGAAAGGCCGAGAACAAACTGCTCACGAACGCGGGGAAGTTCTTGCGCCTCGTCACGGCGACGTCGACGGGTAACCCGCTGGGCGTCGACCGCTCCCGAAAGGCCGAACGAGCCGCCGACTAGCGGTCCGGCAGTTCGCTCGTGGACCACCGGTCGTTCCCCCGCAGTCGCCCGTGGCTGGCCGTCACTCGCCGGCTCGCTGGCGACGTCAGCCGATCGTGAGCACCGTCTCGGCGTCCTCGACGATTCGCAGGTAGTCCGACATCGTTCCCCGGGGCCGAAGCTCGTCGGCGTCGAGGTCGCGGGAGTCGAGACACGTGCCACAGGCGGCGATTTCGCCGCCGTTTCTGGCGTACTGTACCATGACGCCGTGGGGGTTGAACTTCTCGTGTTCGAGATCCGGCGCCTCGACGCCGTCTCCGAGGAGGAAGATTTCGACCGCGTGATTCGCCTCGAGCGCGGTGTTCGCGAGACGGAACGCGTTCCAGACGCGTTCGGGGTCGTTGGTCTCCAGGACGAGTCCGAGGTCCATACCGAGAGTTGATGAGTCGGCCACTTACGTGGCACGTGCAGTTCTCCTTCGATGGGAATCGCGACGAACGGGTCGCGACGCGTCGACGCCAGTCGAAGACGAGTCGCCAGCCTGTCGATTCACCCTGCGAGACGACGCGCCGGGTGACCACGTCGGGCATCTACCGGCTACGGTTCGGCGAGCGCAGCCGCCAGTTCGCCGTCTTGGTCCTCCGTCGGCAGGTCGGCGACGAAGCGCTTGATGACCGTCTCCTCGGCCCGGTGGAGCGTCTCGCTGCAGGTCGATTTCGCGATGTCGAGTCGTTCCGCGAGTTCCGTGAGGGTACAACAGCGGGGCGTGTCGTAATAGCCCTCCTCGACGGCGGCGACGAGGACCTCGCGCTGGCGCTCGGAGAGGAGCTGGCTGTCGTGGAGCCGTTCGCGGACGTGCTCGACGCGGTAGGTGAAGCCGAACGCTTCGAGCTGGTCGGCCAACTCCGAGAGGCGGGCACGCGAACCCGTCACGTCGACCTCCGCCTCGCCGTCGCGGATGACGATCGGCGGCTCGAGCGGCATCCCCGATTCCTTCGAGGAGAAGAGCAGGAGGGGAGCGGTCGTCTCGAAGTGAACCGTGAGCTCACCCTCGCTCACCTGCGCGGGCGACAACTCCGTGATCTGGTCGTGGGCAGCCATCGACTCGGCCACCGATTCGACGTCGGGGCCAGTAATGTTCACCAACGCGAACCCGTTCTCCTGACCGGGAACCCCGGCGAGGACGCGAAACGTCGCCTCCGGATGGTCGCGAGAGATCTGTGCGATCCAGACACGCCTGGGCAGCGTCACCGAAAGCGTCGCGTGTGCCATACGAACACGTTCGGGAGGAGATGGCAAAAGCTGTTGGCCCGAACATATTCGAAGCGGCGCTCGTGGGTAGCTTCGTCCGCTCGCGCCTGGCCCCGAACGGGTTCGGCCGAACCCCGATAGGGGCCGGGGACCGATCCCCACTCGCATGACAGAACTGGACGTCCGTGACGTGCCACCGATGGAGCGCCACCCGAAGATTCACGACGCGTTCGAGGACCTGAACGACGGTGAGAGCCTCACGATCGTCAACGACCACGAGCCCAAACCGCTGTTCTACGAGTTCCAGGCCGAAGTCGAGACGTTCGACGCCGACGGCTACGAGGTCGAACAGGTCGACGATGCGGAGTTTCGAGCGACGTTTCCGAAGCGGGAGGCCTGAGCGAGCGCAGCGAGCGAAGGCCTCCGACGGCGAACGGCGACCGACGGGAGCCGTGAGCGGCGCGGAACAATCCCCGCGCAGCGAGCGAAGGTCTCGAACGGCGAACGGCGACCGGCGGGAGCCGTGAGCGGCGCGGAAGTAGGTCTGGCGCAGCGAGCGACAGTCTCGTGAGCGGCGTTGGGGCGGGTGATACGAGTACGAGCGCCCGCACACCCGAACTCGTTCGGGGGGATGCACACACGGCTGGCGACCCGACGGACGAGCATGTACTCGATCGAGGGCGTGTTCGACCGGACCGACGCACCGGCGGATCGACCGCGTGACCACCTGGACGTGCGGTCGATGGGGCCGCCGAATCCGCTCGCGAAGACGCTCGAACGGCTGCCCGAGCTTGACGACGAGGTCGTTCTCGTCCAGCGAAACGACCGCGTCCCGCAGTTTCTCCTCCCGAAACTCGAGGAGCGGGGCTACGCGTACGAGTCGGTCGAGCGTGAAGACGACGTCGTGACGCTGATCTGGCGCGATGCGTAGCACACTCGAAGCGGACGGCTTCGATCCCGACAGCGGTGCCCGCTTTCGAGTCGCCACGCTGCTTGCGGTCACGACGATCGCGGCGTACGCGCTCGTCGCGCTCGGGACGGCCGTCTCGTCAGGCGGCGGAACCACGTGTTCGACCTGGCCGAGTTGCGGGACCGATCCGACGTTCGGACCGCTCTCCGGCGATCAGTTCCTCTTCTGGGCCCACCGGGCGGCGGCGCTGGTGACCGGCCTGCTGGTCGCCGCGTCGGGACTGGCTGTTCGACGGGCGAGGCTCGGTCGGCGTATCCGCGTGGCCGTCTACGCGGCAGTCGTCGCCTTTCCGGTACAGGTGGGCCTCGGCGCGCTCATCGTCGTCGGTGGACCGTCGCTGGCGAACACTGTCCACCTCGTGCTCGCGATGGGAATCTTCGCGACGCTCCTCGTCGCGCTCGTCTGGACGCTCGACACGGCGGCGGATGCGAGGCGTGATCAGGCGTCCAGCGTGGACCCAACTGGGGCGGAGTCGGTTCTCAGTGCAGGCGACGACAGGACGGGGGAAAAGCCGGCAGTCGAGACGTACGTCGACCAGCCAGTGGCGGATCCGTCGGTCGGTTCGAGTGCCGACCAGCCAGTGGAGGGCCCATCGGAGCATCCGAGCGTCGATCCGGACGCCGAGGTCGACACACCGAACGACGGGCGCTCCGGGCTTCGCCGCCTCGCGGGTGCGTACCTGACGCTGACGAAGCCGCGGCTGATGTGGTTGCTCTGTCTCGTCGCCGTCGCCGGGATGGGACTGGCCACGCTGACCGGCGCGACGCTCACGGCGACGACCGTCCTCGCCACGCTCGCGGGTGGCGTCCTCGCGATCGGCGCAAGCGGGACGTTCAACCACGTCTACGAGCGCGATCGCGACCGGAAGATGAATCGGACGAACGACCGGCCGCTGGTTCACGACCTGGTTCCGGTCGGGAACGCGCTGGTGTTCGGCGTCGCGCTCGTCGTCGCCTCGATGGCCGTCCTCGTGACGTGGACGAACGTCCTCGCGGCGGCGCTGACGCTCGCGGCCATCGGCTACTACGCCGTGCTCTACACCGTGGTACTGAAGCCGAATACGGCGTGGAACACCGTCCTCGGCGGCGGCGCGGGTGCACTCCCGGCAGTCATCGGCTGGGCCGCCGTCACCGGCGACGTCGGCTGGCCGGCCATCGGCCTCGCCGCGGTGATCTTCCTGTGGACGCCCGCGCACTTCTACAACCTCGCGATCGCATTCCGTGACGACTACGCGCGTGGGGGCTTCCCGATGTACCCCGTCGTGGAAGGGGTCGCCGCCGCTCGACGCCAGCTCACACTCTACCTCGGCGCGACGCTGTTGGCGGCGAGCGCACTCGGCTGGGTGGCCGGGCTCGGCTGGCTCTACACGGTGACGTCGATCGCACTCGGCGGAGTCTTCCTCCGGTCGGTGCTCCGGCAGTACCGCCACCCCACCGACGAGCGCACACTTCGATCGTTCTACGTCTCGAACTACTACCTCGGCGCGATACTCGTCGCCATCGTCGTCGAGACGCTCGTGTTCGCCTGAGGGCCGGGTTCGCGACGTCCCTTCTCGCCCGTCGACCAGTCGCGTCGGTGCCGGTCGGCCTATCGACACCGTCCGGAGTCGCGGAGCAACCGATGTCGCCCAGAGTCGTGGACCGAACGATGTCGCCCAGAGTCGTGGACCGAACGATGTCGCCCAGGGTCGCGGATCGAACGAGGTCGCCCAGAGCCGTGGACCGAACGATGTCGCCCAGGGTCGCGGATCGAACGAGGTCGTCCAGAGCCGTGGACCGAACGATGTCGCCCAGGGTCGCGGATCGAACGAGGTCGTCCAGAGCCGTGGACCGAACGTGGTCGCCCAGAGCCGGCAGGTCGAAGGACCCCGTTGGTACCGAACCCCCGAGCCGCCTTCGGGCGACGCATAAAGGCCCCCAATGTGGCGGTAGCGGCCAGCGGCGGCGGAATATGTGCGGGACAACGGGTATGCAGATACCGTCCAGACCGACGGACGTGTCATGACTCCGGACGACTCGACCCCAACCGACGAGGTCCCCGTGATGCAACGGCTCTACGACAGAATATGGCTACTTGCCGCAGCCGCCCTCGCGTTCTTCGCGATCTCGTACGTCGGGTGGGGTTGGGCGGACGTCTTCTCGGTCCCTGCGGGGTGATCAGATGACGTCACCACTCAAACCACCCGAGGGCGACTGGTGGAGTCAGCCGGTCGACCGGCGCGAATCGATCTGGCTGGGGCTCGGGGCCATCTGGTCGGTGATCCTCTTCGGCTGGATGAGCGTCTGGACCACCGCCGGTGACCAGAACCCCATCGGCGAGACCTATCGGATCGAGGCCGAGGCGTTTCGCGAGAAGCTGTCGGCCTACAAGGATGCGGCGACGGAGACCGACGAGGGGCTCGTCCCACCGGGGACGGACGTCTACATCCAGGCGATGCGGTTCTACTGGGACGGCGCGCCGGTCGTCCTGGAGGCCGGCACCGAGTACGACATCCACCTGAACTCGATGGACGTCCAGCACGGCTTCTCGTTGCGACCGGAAGACGCGCTCAGCAAGCAGATCAACCTGCAGGTGCTGCCGGGCTACGAGTGGGTCGTCCCGATGACCTTCGACGAGCCGGGCACCTACCACATCATCTGCAACGAGTTCTGCGGGCAGGGCCACCGGACGATGCACGGCACGATCGTCGTGACGGAGGGGAGCTGAGATGGCCCACAGCTACGACGTCCTCGGGCTGTTCGACAACGAGTACGACGACGAGGGCTTCCGGACGTGTTCGGTGACCGGGCTCCGGATCCACCACACCGTCGAGAACCACGTGAAGCTGTTCGGGCTGACGGCGGTCGTCGCCCTGCTCGTCGGCGGGATCTTCGCGTTCACCGTCGCGACGACCCGGTGGGAGGCGATCGGCCTCCTCGGCCCTGACGCCTTCTACACGCACCTGAGCATGCACGCCTGGAACCTGCTCATCTTCTGGATGGTGTTCACGGAGGTGGCCATCCTCTACGTCGGCGGGCCGATGGTGCTGGGTCGCAGACTGCCGTGGACGAAGGTGGCGACGGCAGGCTGGGTCACGATGGTCGCCGGTGCGGTCGCAGTCAACTACACCATCTGGACGACGTCGGCGCCTAACGAGGCCCCGCTCCTGACTGCCTACGTCCCGATGCCCGTCTCGCCGTGGTTCTACGCCGCCGCGAGCCTCTTCATCGTCGGGACGGTCGTCGCCGCGCTGCCGTTCTTCGTCACGATGTGGCACGAGAAGCGGGAGAATCCGGGGAAGACGCTCCCGCTGGTGGCCTTCGGAGCGTTCGTCACGTCGATCATCGCCGTCGAGGCGCTCGTCGGCGGGTTGGTCGCGTTCGTCCCGGCGATGCTCTGGCGCTTCGAGATCATCGAGTGGGTCGACGCGGCCTGGTACCGGCAGATGTACTGGATCGTCGGTCACGGTACCCAGCAGATCAACCTCGTCGCGATGATCACGGTCTGGTACTTCCTCACCCACGTCGTCGCAGGCGCGGAAGTGGTCAGCGAGAAGGTCTCGCGGACGGCCTTCATCCTCTATCTCTTCTTCATCAACCTCGGGGCGGCCCACCACCTGCTGTCGGACCCCGCAGTCTCGACCGGGTGGCGCATCTGGAACACCTCCTACGCGTTCTACGGGGCGACGTTCGCCAGTCTGATCCACGCGTTCGCCATCCCGGCCGGTATCGAGGCTGGTCGTCGTAAGCGCGGCACGGGCGGCGGTCTCTTCGGCTGGCTCACCTCCGCTCCCTGGGGGAACCCCGTCTTCTCGTCGACGATCTTCTCGATCATCCTCTTTGGCTTCCTCGGCGGGACCACCGGCGTCATGATGGGACAGCTCCAGCTCAACATGACCTGGCACAACACGTTCGCGACGGTGGGGCACTTCCACGCGACGGTCGTCCTGGGCACCACGATCGCGTTCATGGGTCTCATCTTCTTCCTGATCAGGACCATGTTCGGGCGCCAGTGGCTCTCGACCCGACTGGCGAGTGCCCAGCCGTTCCTCTACGCGGGCGCGATGGGCGTGGCCGTCCTCATGATGATGTACGTCGGTATCCTCTACGGCGTCCCGCGCCGAACCGTCGAGGTCGTCGAGACCATCCCGGGCACCGAGTTCAGCCTCTCCGCGGCGAGCCCGCTGTTCGCCATCTTCGGCGTCTTCGCGCTGCTGGCTATCGCTGCCGGCGTCCTGTTCGTCCTGCTCGCGGTCGGATCGCTCCTGTTCGGAAAGCGGATCGACGGACGGGACGGCGTGTCCGATCTCGTCGCTGATGGGGGGTTAGCGATGGCCGAGGATCCCGACGACCCCGTCCACGCCTACGAGATGCGGGGCACGTTCGTCCTCTGTCTGGTCTTCCTGGCCGCGTTCGTGATCACGTACCTGTTGAACTGGTACCTCCTCACCCAGCTCTGGTCGATCGGCGCCTGAGCGCCCGGAACAGCGGTTCCTCTCGCTATCCCAATGACCGGCTCCACCGACCCCGACACGACGGCATCGCCAATCGCGTCCCTGTCGCGCGTCGCCACGCGCGCCTGGCGGGATCTGCTGAGTATCTACTACGCGAACACGCCGATCTGGCGGCTGCTGAAGAGCGCGGGTCTGCTCTTCTTCGGGTTCTTCTGCTGGTCGGCGAGCAACCTCGTCCTCTCGTACGGGATCGACTGGAGCGTTCTCTACGTCCTCCGCGCGTACGGGTTCGTCCTCATCCTCTGGGGGCCGCTGACCCACGCCGTCATCGTCCCGTCGGTGATCAGGCTGCGCCGAACCGCCGACGGCGGCGTCCGACGGGTGATCGCCCGCCACGGCTCGAAGCTCAACCTCTCGATCTTCCTGACGATCGTCCTGCTCCTGACGGCGGCGCCCGTCTCGCCGATGGTGCTCGACTTCCAGAGCGCGCTGTCCGCGGACTCGGGACCCGACGTCGATCCCGAGCTCACCTGTACGAGCACCGACGCGGAGATCCACTGTCACCTCTCCGAGTCGACCGGGATCGATCACGTCGTCGTGACGAGCGGCACCGACGAGATCGACCGGGTCGACGAGCCGCCGTTCGAATTTACGATCCACGAGGACGACCTCCAGGAAGTCGTCGGCCAGACGGAGTTCGTCGTGGAACTCAGAGACGAGGACGGCGACACGATACGGCGCTATCGGAAGTACACGTCGTCGATCTAGCCACGTCGCCCACGCAACCGGTTCGGAACGGCCCCCGGTAGCCAGCCGACGTCCGCATCCACCGGCCGGGGCCGCCGTCACTAGAGGTGTGCGTCTTCCGCAACTCCGTCGGTGATCGTCTCGTCTACTCGTCGACCGCCGCTCCCGCGGCAAGCGCGTCGACGTCGATGTCGAACTCGCGTTCGAGCAGCGCGTCCCACTCCCCGCTCGTGATCGCGCGCTCGTATCGCTCTCGCCCCTCCGTCCTGACGAACGCGTCCGGCCGAAGTTTCACGTGGCCGCGTTCGGTGGCGAGCGTCGCGACCGGATCGCCGGTGAACGGCGAGTCGGGGGCCGTCACGAGGTACTCGCGTGTCGCCGCGAAGTACGCCGGTTCCCGGGGAGTCGTCCCGAAACGGTACCGGTCCCGCCACTCGCGGTCGCCCGGCTCCCGGTACTGCGTCAGGTAGTCTCCGTCCGGACGGTCGACGCGCGCGACGCGCCATCGGACGCCGGCGTCGTCGATCCGTTCCTCGCCGACGGTCCGGGGCGACGCCCCGTCGGCGGAGGCGTCGGGCGTGCCGTCGTCGGTGGTATCGAACGTGCCGCCGTCGGTGGTACCGAACGTGCCGCCGTCGTCGGCGGTATCGAACGTTCCGCCGTCGTCGGTGGGAACGGGCCTCCCACCCGCGTCGCGTTCGGGGAGCGGCGTCGGCCGGCGCATCGTCGGCGACCCCATCCCGACGTCGACGACGTACCGGCCGGACGGGAGCGAGACGACGGTGCTCCGGTGAGCGGCCGGAGTGCCGGAACCGCCGACCATCCGCGCCGCGACGGGCGTCACGTCGAACCCCAGTTCCGCCAGGAGCCAGGCGAACAGGCCGTTGAGTTCGTAGCAGAACCCGCCCCGGCCCCGGGTGACGATCTTCTCGTACAGGTCGTCGAGCGCGACGGAGACGCCGGCGCCGTCGAACCGGTCGAACGGGTCGCCGGTGACGGCGAGCGTCTCGAACGGCACCGACGTGACGTGTGCCCGCTGTACGACCGAGAGGCCGTCCAGGTCGGGGTCCGGTGGAGAGGCGGGATCGAGGCCGATTCGCGCTAGATACCTGTCGGTCGTTCCGTTGTCCATAGTTCGTGTGCGATGACTGGAATCCGCGACGCTTCAGTGCTCCCCGAAGCGAGATGCAGTTGGACGCGTTTCACGAACGGCGCGGGTCGATCGCCGTGTCCCGGAAGACGCGGCTGCGACGGCCCGGCGGGAGACCGGCGTCACGTCGGGGCGGAGTCGACCGGAGAGGACGTTCCGCGACCGCGGCGCCGAGCCTACTCGTCGACGTCGGGAGAACAGTTGAATTCGACGGTGACGAAATCGAGGCGCTCGCCGTCCTCGTCGGTCGCCACGACCGTGTACACCCCGTGGTACGGCCGGCAACCCAGGTGCTGTTCGTACAGCAGCTGTCCCTCGCCGACGCCGGCCTTGTTCGCCATCACGTCCTCGTCCGCCGCGGAAACCGGGATTTCGAACGCCAGCTTGCCGTTCGCATCGAAGACGGAGAGCCGGTCGATCCCCTGGCCTCGAACCGTCTCGACGGACAGCGGTACCTCGAGTCGAACGTCGTCGGCCTCGACCCGCGCCATCGCCCCGCCGTCGAGGACGTCCCCGTCGCCGTGTGACAGCGCACCGCTGTGACAGTCGACCGTGTCCGATCCGCCCGTCGAAGGACCGTACCAACCGGGAGGCCGATCGACGTGACCGCGCCGGCGCTCTAGCCTTGTCGCCCCGCAAATCTACACCCGATATTGATCGAGATGGTGAAGGCTTATTGTTAACAAATTATGTTCTAAGATAGATGCCGTCACATCACAGAGAACCGCTCAACACCTCACTCTTGGCGCCCGGAGACGGTACGACTGGACAGGGGCTGAGCCGTCGTCGCGTCCTTCTAACGACCGCGGGAGCCGGGCTCGCGTCGATTGCTGGCGTCGGCCGGACTCGTGGGACAGCGACTGCCGGTGAGGAGCGGTGGCGATTTGAGACCACGTATTCACTTCCGACGTCGCCGACGGTCGTCGACGGGACCGTCTACGTGGCAAGTTGTTCGGGATCGGAGGGAAACGGAATTGCCTATGCACTCGACAGTGACAGCGGTGAGGAACAGTGGCGCTTCGAAGACCTACGGATCAGTGCGACAAACGAACGAGTGTCGGTCAATCCAAAATTGGGCGGCCTGGAAGTAGTCGACGGTATCGTCTACGTCTCAGGGTACAGTGTCCAGGCTCTCGATCAGGAAACTGGCGAGAGACTGTGGCTCCCCGAGAAGCGCGGCTACCACGGATATCCCACACGTTCGTCACCGGCGGTGTCCCAGGGGACCGTCTATCTCGGGAACGGGCCTCTCGTGGCTGCGTTTAACGCCGCAGTCGGGAAACTCCGATGGGTCGAAGGGGGCCCTACGGGTGGAGGGAGAGTATCGCCTTTGGTCGTCGATGGGACTGTCTACACGGGGGGCGTGTACCGAAACCTGTACGCGTACAATGGCGAAACCGGTGAGGAGCGGTGGCGTGTCGAAGGTCAACAACCTATTCTCACATCACCGACGGTGTCCGACGGAACTCTCTACGTTTGCACCGCCGGATTCATGTACGCCATCGACACCGAGAGCGGGCAGGAGCGCATGCGCTACGAGCCGAAATGGGGAATCCTCTCGTCACCGACGGTCGCCGATGGAACGGTGTACGTGGGTGGTGAGAGTTACGAGAGGGAGGGCGGCGTCGTCGCCGCGTTTGATACTGCTGCGGACACGGAACAGTGGCGGTTCGAACCTCGCGGTGTGGTACACTCCTCACCGACGGTGGTCGGTGATACGCTGTTCGTCGGGAGCGACGACGGGTTCCTGTACGCACTCGACGTCGCCGATGGGAGTGAGCGATGGCGCTTCGAGGCAGATGCCAAGATCAACGCAGCACCGATCGTCGTCGACGGGACGGTCTACCTCGCGGACACGGCCAGCACAGTCTACGCGCTGGATGCCGGTGTCCACGGTTCGAGCGAGGACTCGCGGGTCCTCCTCGGAACGGAAAACCACCATCACGTGTGGGCCGAGGAAGCGTCGGCCGACCTCGCCCCTGCCGAGTTCGAGGTCGAGCTCGATGCTGCTCCCAACCCGGTAACACAGGGCGACGAGATCGATGTACAGCTGACCGTCACGAATGTCGGGGACGAGGCCGGGCGGCGAGAGGTAGACTACGACGGACCCGGTTCCTTCGAGACACCGATAGAACTCGACGGTGGCGAATCGCAGACCTTCGAGGTGTCCGAAACAGTTGAAAATAATATATCGGTTCCGGCCTACAAATGGCCAGGTAAACTCTTCTTGGCTGTCCGGGTCTTCGAAGACGAGGCCGAACTGACGATCCCTATCGAGAAACCGGGTACCGATCGGTGGTATGGCCATCTATCGGACTATGGGTGGGTCGGTGCCCTCGGCGGACTCGGCGGTGCGGGCTACTTGGTGAATCGGCGCATCGGTGACGACCGAACGTAGGGGACAACCCTCCGTCCGATCGGCGGAGGCCAACAGACGTTGTTGTGGTCGAGCGGACACTCTTCCTGCCAAAACCTACTTCGATAGATTCCGTGGGTGACTACACGCTGTCTATTTCACTTCGCGTTCATCTTCATCCACAGTAGATAGGAGCAGTGTCAGTTCTCAGTTCGCGTCTGTAGTGCGCGGAAACAACGACCTGAAGATGAACGGTGCAAACGAACCCGGTCGGTCGTACAGTCGCCTCGGAATGGCTATGGCGGCACCCTCGGGGCCATCAGGAGGAGTCGAACACCGGCCGCGACGCGTTCGCTACGACGATAGCGCTACTGCCGGCCATCGCGAGCGCGGCGAAGAGGGGATTGATGAGGCCTGCGGCAGCGAGCGGGATGGCGACCGCGTTGTACAGGAGCGCCCAGCGGACGTTCTCGTGGATTCGCCGTCGGGTTCCCGTCGCGAGCGCGAAGACGTCGGGGACGGCCGTCAGATCGCCCGACGCGAGGACCGCGTCGGCGGCGTCCGTCGCCCGCGCCGTGCCGGTGCCGAGAGCGATGCCGACGTCCGCGGCGGCGAGCGCCGGCGCGTCGTTGGTTCCGTCGCCGACCATCGCTGTCACACCCTCCTGGGAGAGTCGCCGGACGGTCGCGACCTTCCCGTCCGGTGGAACGCCGGCGAAGACACGGTCGACCGCCGGGTGATCCCGGACCGTCGCAGTCGCCGACTCGTCGTCGCCGGTGAGGACGATGACCTCGCGGTCCGCGACGGCCTCTAGCACCGACCGCCAGGACGAGCGGGTCCGATCGCCGACCACGGCGACGGCTCGCGCCCGACCGTCGTACCCGACGACGACCGGCAGGTGGCCCCGGTCCCGCGCGCCGTCGATGACCTCCGCGAGGGCGTCGGGAACCGGACCGACGAGCCGCTCGACGAGGGCTGGCGTGCCGACGACGACCCGCTCGCCGACTGTATCGTCGCTTGTCTCGCCAACGGCCCCTGTATCGTCGCACGACGGGCTGGGGACGACGGCACTCACGCCTTCGCCAGGGTGCCGTTCGAAGTCTCGTGCGCGACTGCCGCCGGAACCGGTGTCCCCCTCGCGCGTCCCGTGGGGCTCCTCGGTCGCGACCCCGCCGTCGGCCGCGATGTCGGTGGTACGTTCCATCCCGTCTCCGGACCCGTTCCCGTCGGTCGCGCCGTCCGGTGTCGAGTCCGCGGCGTGGGCCACGATCGCGTCGGCGACGGGATGGGTCGAGTAGCGTTCCACGGCCGCGGCGCGCTCGACGGCGTCGGGGTCGCCGTGGACCTCGCGAACGGTCATCTCGCCGGCGGTCAGCGTTCCAGTCTTGTCGAAGACGATCGTCTCGACGGCCGGTGCGGACTCGAACAGCGCCGCGTTCGCGACGACGATGCCGCGTTCGAGCGCGTCGCGAAGACCGGCGGCGACGGACAGTGGCGTCGCGAGCCCCATCGCGCACGGACAGGAGACGACGAGGACGGTCAACCCGGTCAGAACGGCGGTTTCGACCGGTGCGCCGGCGAGAACCCGCCAGCTCGTGACGCCGACAGCGAGGGCCAGCACGAGCGGGACGAAGATCGCAGCGAGCCGGTCGGCCAGGCGCTGGACGCCCGGCGTCGCGCTCTGGATCTCCCACATGAGGGTCGCGATACGGTCGAGCGTGCTCTCGGCGTCATCGCCCACCTCACAGACGAGTGCGCTGTCGGTGACGACGGCGCCGCCGACGACAGCGTCTCCGGGGCGCTTGGTCACCGGTATCGACTCGCCAGTGACGACTGACTCGTCGACGGCGGCCGTCCCGTCGATCACCGCCCCGTCGACGGGGACGCGCTCGCCCGGCCGGACGACGACCACGTCGCCGGGCGCGAGTTCGTCGACGGCTACCGTCTCGGTTTCACCGCCGTCCGTTCGTCGGGTAGCCTCGCGAACGCCCGCGGTCGTCACGTCCGCGAGCAGGTCGGTCGCACGCCGCTTGATCCGTCCCTCGTAGTACGTGCCGAGTGAGACGACCATGACGACGGCCACGGTCACGTCGTAGTAGAGGTGGATGCCCCCTGCAGCCAGTGTGAGCGTGCTGTAGGCGTAGGCCGACCCGGCTGCGACGGCGATCAGCAGGTCCATGTTCGGCCGACCGACGCGGACGCTGACGTACGCCCCGCGCAAGATGGGATACCCGGTGTAGAAGAGCACGCCGCCCGAGAACAGCCCGATCATCGCGAGCGGGACGTACGTTCCGGCCGCCGACGTCCCCCCGGTCGAGAGGATTCCGGTGTCGATTCCGACGTAGCCCGGATAGAGGTAGAACAGGTACCAGGGCATGACGAGCATCGAGAGGAAGCCGCCGACGAGCAGGCGCGTGACCAGATTCTCGGCTGTGCGAGTGTTCCGACCGGTTCCGGCCCGATCCCGCGCCTCGTAGCCGTACCCCGAGATCGTTTCGGGGAGGGCGTCAGCGTCGACGCGGTCGGGATCGTAGACCACGCGTGCGGTGTCGGTCGCGTAACTGGCCTCGACCGATACGATCCCGTCCTCGCGCTCGCCGAGCAACGAGACGAATCCCTCACAGGTCGCACAGTGCATCCCGTCGACGGCGAGAAACGCCTCGTCGGCGCCCTCGGGGACGGTTCGCCCGGTCGTCTCGGACGGGGCTACCGTCTGGGCTGTCGCCTCGTTCCCACCCGCTCGAGCTGGTTCGTCCGCCATCCGTCCCGTCGCCCCGTCCTCCTCGCTGCCCGTTCGAGGGTCCGACGCGCTCGCTCGCTCGCGAACCGCCGCCCGATCCACTCCGTCCACGTCGTCGAGCGCGCGGCTCACCTCGAGGCAGCCGCGACAGCAGAAGGTCCCCTCGACGCCCCGCTCCGTCACCGGCGAGTCGGGTGTCGGCAGGTCACAGAGTGAGCAGGCGCTCATCGCCGCGTCGATACGGCCTCGCGGCGGGTAGCCGTGGTCCCGAACATGGTAGCGACGGGGTTCAGTCGGCCGACGTCGTCGCCGGTTGTCGCGCCCTTCGCCGCCGCCGTCGCGTGGCCGCCGTCACGAACACCCGCCAGGGGACGACGAACACGAGCCCGAGCGCGGCGTTGACGAGGAGGAACGACGGCGGCGCGGCACCCGGAACGAGCGCCGTCGATCTGATCGCGCCCCCGAGGAGCGTCGCGCCGAGCCAGGTGACACCGACGACGGCGGCCGATCGCCGGAACGACGACCAGGTACGGTCACGATAGGTGCCGACCACCGGTGTGACGAGGAGCCAGCCGATCACGAACGGCGCCGCCGTCCGCAGGGTGTAGCCCGGGACGGTCCACGGCTCGATGCCGTGCGTCCAGAGTCCGAACGCGATGAAGGCCGTGACGACGACGCCGTCCCCGACCGTTACCAGCGGGACGAACGGTTCGAGCGCGGCCCATCTGCGAGCGAGCGTGTGTGAGTCGTTCATGGTGGAGTGGGCCGCGACCCGCCGACCGGTCGCGAGGTGTCTAACTGGCCGATACGCGACGAAACGGGAGTCACCGTCACGGCGTTGTCCCCGAACGTGTTCCGGCCACGTCGGAGACGACCCGGAGTCGCTCTGCCGATCCTCTCCCGTCGTACCGTGCGCGTGCGAACGGACACGCGTCTCGGGCGCCCGTCGACAGTTCCGGTGTCATAAACACCGAACTGTTCCAGGCACCCATCGGTCCTGAACACGGCTGGACCGACCGATTCTACACAGTTTCCGTCGACCTCTCCGAACTCAACGATGGATTGTTTCGACCCTGCCGTCCGCACGATAGAGACGGCGCTCCGGACCGAAACTACCCGAGAGCGACGCGTCATACTGTGTGTCTTTTTATAGGTTTACGTATTCACGCCGAACGGCTTCGGAGCGTTCTCGATGTCGTGGAATCATCTTCCGTATTGAACATATGTAGCCCCCTACTCCCATATGTGACAATGACTTCCCTCACCACCAACCGACGACGACTTCTGGCGGCTCTCGGCGCGACCAGCGCGGTAGCGGTTGCAGGCTGTCTCGACGACGGTAGTACCGACCCCGGCGGACAGGCGGCGACCCCACCCCCGACGGCGAGCGAGACCGAGGAGGGCCTGGCGGACGCGAAGGCCACGGACGTAGACCGGATCGCAGCAGACCCGACGGACCTGCCGGACCCGGTCGACTGGTCGTCCCCGCGGACCCACGAGATCGAAGTGACGACGACCGAACGTATCGCCGAGATCGAACCCGGCGTCACGTTCAAATACATGACGTTCGACGACCAGGTTCCGGGCCCGATGATCCGCGTGCGACGCGGGGACACGATCAGGCTCACGCTGACGAACGACACGGACGCGATGATGGTCCACAACATCGACCTTCACGCCGTCTACGGACCCGGCGGCGGCGCTGACGACACGATGGTCGATCCCGGCCAGTCGGCGACGATCGAGTTCAAAGCGATGTACCCCGGCGTCCACGTCTACCACTGTGCGGTCCCGGACATGGACATGCACATCAGCGCGGGCATGTACGGCGCGATCCTCGTCGAGCCGGAGGACGGCCTCCCCGAGGTCGACCGCGAACTGTACTTCGGACAGAACGAACTCTACACGTCCGGCGCGCCCGGCGAAAAGGGCCACCACGAGTTCGACTACGACGCGATGACCAGCGAGGAGCCGACCTACGTCACCCTGAACGGCGAAGCGTACGCCTTCACCGAGAACGGGTACGGGCCGGTTACCGTCGACAAGGGAGAGCGCGTCCGTATCTTCCACGCCAACGGTGGACCGAACCTCATCAGCTCCTGGCACGCCATCGGCAACGTCTGGGAGACGCTCTACCGCGATGGCGACATGGTCTCAGACCCCGCCCGATACGTCGAGACGACTCCGGTCGTCCCCGGGTCGGTCGGTGCGGCGGAGATCGACACGCCAGTTCCCGGCCCGATCAAGATCGTCGACCACGCGCTCAGTCGGGTCGTCCGCAAGGGAATGCTCGGCGTGATCCAGGTCGAGGGCGAGGAGGAGCCGGAGATCTTCAACCCGGACGCGTAGACGCCGGTGGCGGATAGATCCCGTCAGTCGAACCATACGGGGGCGTCCATCGACGGGCGCCCCAGGACCCACATTCGAACGGAGACATCCACCATGACGACCACTCGAATCGATCGCCGCGACGCGCTCCGCGCCAGCGGCGGTGCCGCTGTCGCGCTACTCGCCGGCTGCCTGGGAGGTGACGAGCCGACCGTCCCGTCGCCGCCCGAGAACGCCGGCGAACTCGGCACGCCGGCCGAACGGACCACGGTCACGACGACGTCGCGGCCGTTCCCCGAGTTCGACCCGCAGGTCGTCCACGTCGTCGAGGGTGGGACCGTCGAGTGGGTGGTCGAAACCGGTCGCCACGACGTGACGGCGTACCATCGCGACGGCCACCCGCCCCACCGGACGCCCGACAACGTCGAGCCGTGGGGCAGCGGTCGACTCAGCCAGCCCGGCCAGACCTTCGCGTACACGTTCGACCGCGAGGGCGTGTACGACTACGTCGACACGCAACAGGTCTGCACCTCACACGAGGTCGCGGGAAACATCGGCCGCGTGGTCGTCGGCTGGCCCGACCCCGTCGACGAACCCGCGATGGCCGATCCGCCGGAGACGATGCCCAGACGGGCCGTCAACGCACTGACGATGTTCAACGAGCGTACGGCGCCGACGCTCGAGGCGGGACCCTGAGACGAGCGACGACAGCCACTGCACGCCGTCAGGCGCCGACAGCGAGCCCTGCACTACGGGCGACGACAATCACCCGATTCGAACGGATTGCAGACTGACCGACACCGCGAGCGACTCACCGACCGAGGCGACACCCCATGCACACGACCCAATCGACGATCGACAGGCGGACGGTGCTCCGGAGCGCCGGAGCGACGGCTATCGGCGGCACGCTCGCGGGGTGTCTCGGACGCGGAGAGCGCGCGTCGACCGACCTGATCCTTGCCCCACCGGAGGGCCACGAGCGCGCGAAGACGACGGACGTTCCGCACCCGATTTACGGGGACGAGCTCCCGAGCGCGACGGTTCCGGCACCGCTGCAGGATCGATCGGTGACGACCACCGGGTTCGTCGGCGCGCGCCACACCATGCTGACGTTCGTCTTCACCAGCTGCACGACCGTCTGTCCGGGCCTCACAGCGACGATCCGGCGCGTCCAGGCGGACGCGGCCGAGCGCGGCGACGCCGACGAGATCGTGTTCCAGGCGATCACATTCGACCCCGAGTACGATACGGGACCGGTCCTGCGCGAGTACGGGCGGGATCTCGGCGTCGACTTCGACGCGGGCAACTGGTACTTCCTCCGACCGGAGTCGCCAGCACGGGCCAGGGCGGTCGTCGACGACACGTTCGGCGTCGCCTTCGAACGCGTGGACGGAGCCGACTCGACGGACCAGAGCGGAGACGATCCCGACGGTGGCGAACCGGGCGACGGTGACGAGACGGGTGGGAACCACACCGCCGAGTCGACGAACGAAACCAGCCACACCGCGGAGACGACGAACGAAACCGACGGTGGCCACGGGGCGCACGCGCGCCACTTCGTCCACACTTCGCTGGTCCTCCTGGTGAACCGGGCGGGACTGGTCGAGCGAGCGTACACCGGTGGACCGCCGGCACCGCAGACCGTTCGCGACGACGCGCGGGCGGTCGTGGAGGGATGGTAACGATGCGTCGTCGCGAGCTGATAGCCGGTGCCGGCGCCCTCGCGGTCCTCGGCGGTGCGGGCGCGATGGCGACGACTGGCTGGCGTCCCGGCTCCGAGGAGGCGCGGATCGACCCGATCGAGCTGCCGACGATCCCGGGAACTGCCGACCCGGCCGAGACCACGACGGTACCCGAACGCGGACGGGTCAGCGTCGTCGAGATATTCGCCACCTGGTGTGACGTCTGTGCGCGCCAGATGCAGCCCATGGGTCGACTCGTCGACGAGACCGACACGGACGTCCAGATCGTCTCCGTGACGAACGAGCCGCTCGGCGACACGATCACTCGCGAGGACGTGGCGGACTGGTGGGAGCGCCACGATGGCCGCTGGCCGGTCGCACACGACCCCGATCTCGACCTGACGGCGACGCTCGACGCGGCCGGCGTCCCCTACACGGTCGTCCTCGACGCGGAGAATCGGATCGTCTGGCGCCACAGCGAGTACGTCGGCGTCGACGCACTCCGAGAGCAGGTTACCGCCGCGAAAGACCACCCCAGGAACGACGGCGGCGCTCGCGGTGACCCGGCCGCAGGCGTGCGACCCGGGGCGGCGTCACGAGGGGTAACCCATATCACCACCCGGAGCGAAGCCACCGCAACGACGGCACGGAGCAACAAATGACGGAATACGAGTTCACCTGTCCCGAGTGTGGCCAGCACATCGAGATCAACGGCCCGATGCGGACGGCTATCTTGTCGAACGGCTGTCCGATCTGTTCCGAGGCTGTCGGCGACGAGAGCTTCGCCCCCGCGTAGTCAGCGGTCGACGACCGTCGGTGCAACGCCCTCTGGACCCGATTTTCACGACGTGAACCTGGTGGTGTGCTTCGCTCGCATTCGCCGGTCGCTCCGAGGGGACCCATCTGCACGCACGCGCCGAACGATAGTCGGTGCGACGGTCGGCGGTGACCGACCGTCGATCGCTCGGTCACGGCGCGTACAGCCCCGACGAGTCGGGTTTTCGCGCCCGCCAGGAGCCGATCTACGCGTCGGTCTCTGCGGCGAGTTCCGTTCGTCGACCGCTCAGTTCGGCCGGCTCGAGGGTGTAGAGCTGGATGTCGAGGTCCTGTTTCGAGTTCGCCCAGATCTCGAACAGCGGGCGCTTGGCCTCCCCGTACTGTTCGATTCGATCGACGGTGAGCTCGCCCGGCGGGATCTCCGCCAGCGACCCGACGGCGACGACGCTCCGGTAGGTCGACTCGGGTCGGTTCTCGTCGTAGACCACGAGGCGTGCCCGCGGCGACGACGAGAGGTAGCGTCGTTTCTCGCTCTCGGGCGTCGAGACGAGTCGGAGGTAGAACACGCGCTCGTTCGCGTCGTAGCCGTAGGAGATCGGGATCGCGTACGGTTCGTCGTCGCGCGCGAGAGAGAGCACGCCGGTCTCCTGTTGGCCGACAAACGCGTCGAGTTCGTCCGGCGCCATTTCCGTTTCCCGTGCGAGTGACATCGTCGTACAGTTGCCCGTGCGCGCGGGCCGTCTTAAGTCGTTCCCACCGAGGTCGTTCGTCGCTCCCCCGCGTTCGTCCGTCGCTCCTCCGTGTTCGCTCTCGCCGTAATCGGTCCACCGCGCCAGCCTGGCGCTCGGCCGGCGGTTCAGGAACCGGGATCAAGCACGTCGTCGAGGAGCTTTCGCTGGGCGGTGACGAGGTGTTCGGTGAACGTCGACGGTGAAATGTCGAGTTCGGCGGCGAGTTCGGAGGCGTTCGCGCCTCTGGGACGTTCGAAGTAGTCGTTCTCGTACGCCGTCTCGAGCACCTCTCGCTGGCGGTCGGTGAGCTTGCCGCGGTTGACGAAGACGCCGTCGTCCGGCGTACCGTCGAGCGGCGGCTGGAGCAGTCGCCGCACGTCGACCGACGGAAACCGCTCTCGAAGGTCGGCCATGACGTCCTGGAGTTGCCCGAACGATTCGGCGTGGAACACGATGGTCACCTCCCCGTCGTCCGCGACGTACCGGTGGACCGGACACCCGTACGAGCCGAGACACGCGCATGGACAGCCCTCCGGCTCCTCGTGTGACGTGCGGTAGACCACGTCGGATCCGTACGTGAACACGGCGTCGGCCGCGGGTTCGTCCGGCGTGGACCCCGCGTTGGTCGCCGGACCCTCGTCGGCCGCGTTCGCTGTATCGGTCGCGGGGTCGTCGGCCGCGGCGAGGTACTCGGTGACGCTGCCGGTCGATCCGGCCGGCGAGACGCTGGTCGCCGTCTGATCGATGATCGACTCCGTCCGCGCCGATTCCCGGGCGATCGGACAGCCCTCGGGCGCCATGATAGCCACCGTCGCGCGTATCCCATCGGCCATTCGTACGCACGGCCTTGGACGCGGCCCGACTTCAGTGCAGTGGTGGGTCGGCGGTGAGCGCCCCGATGACCGCGGACGGGGGACGTGATCCAGTCTGACGAGCGTTCTCGTGCGATCACCGCCACGATCCGAGGTCCGTAGTGCCGACGATTCGTACCGGTAGAGCCGGCAGCGACTCGGATTCGTTCGGAACGACCACAGAACGCAATGCAGCCGAACGCGAGTCCCGTCCGCATTCCAGGGGCGCGAGAACGCCCACCGGTTGCTTATCCGTGGGTGTCCGATCTACACGTGTCATGGGAACCCACGACTCCTCGACGTTCGTCTGTCCGGCCTGCGGCGCGTCCTTCGACGTGACTGCGGTGCAGCGAGACGGGCTCGTCGAACACGGTTGTGCGCTGTGTGGGACGTCGGTCCCTCCCGATTCGTTCGCGTGAGACAGCCTGCGGGTCTGCAAACGAGGCCAGCCTGTCGACTCGCGTTTGTCGGTCGATGCGCGGGGCCGCGACGGGGATACCGACCCGAACGGGATGCCCCATCGAGCGGTGCCGGAGACGGCGGTCCCGCGTCGCGCGACCGGGTGTCCACACCCTCACCCACTCCGCGGCGAGTCACAGCACCCTGTCACCGACTGTGTGACAGGGGCCGACACCGTCACCGACTGTGTGACGGGGTGTCTACATCCTCACCGACTGCGTAACCGGCTGCCAGACCGGATCACACACCGTTCGGAGCCGGCCGAGGCGGCGGGGGTATATAAACTACCCCCGATACAGGTGGTGTGCACTCCTCCCCCTCCGGTTCCCACTCTGTAGTATGAGCCAATCCATGCAGGCGGCCCGGAACTCGCACGCGCCACACTCGACGAACGAACCCACGTACGACGTCGACGACGTCGTCGGCGCCTTCGACGATCCGGCGTGCCGACAGGTTCTCGAGGCGACCAGCGACGAGGCGCGCTCGGCGAAGGAGATCGCGGAGTCGGCCGACCTGGCGCTCTCGACGACGTACCGAAAGCTCGACCAGCTCTCGGATGCCGGGCTCCTCGAGGAGGGACTGCGCATTCGTCGGTCCGGCAATCACACCGCGGAGTACGCGGCGCGACTCGACGAGTTCGTCCTCACCGTCTCCCCCGAGGACGGCGTCCAGTTGCGCACCGCCGATCGGAACACGGTCGGCAGCGTGAGCGCCCTCTGAGCGGCGGCGTCTTCTCGAACCGTGGCGGTAGCTTCTTCGATTCGGGCCGCACGTCGTCGGTCAGTCAGCGGCTTTCTACCCGAGAGCAAGCGCAGTACTCAAACCGGTCGAACGACTACTCACGAACGAGAGAGATGGTCGAGCACTACGACCGCGTCCTCGTCGCGATCGCCGTCCTGCTCGCGTCCGGGTGGCTCGTCGGGACGTTCACGCAGGTTCCGATGCAGCTAGCCCGGGTCGTGAGCGTGCTCGCCGCCACACCGTTCGTCTACGATGCGCTCGTCCGAAATCCGCCTGTCTCGGCCGACGGGACCCCTCGCGGCGTCGCGGCGATCGCCTGGATGGCACTGGTCGGCTGGACGATCCTGGCCGCGGTCGCGTAGCCGACCGTCGTCGCTCGCAGAGCCCGTTACCCGTGGTTGTTCCCGGTGACGACGACCGGTCGGTCGGTCTCCAGGATGACCGACTGGGTGACGCTCCCGAAGAGGGCCTTCCCGACGGGCGAGCGCTTCCGTCCGCCGAGGACGATCGAGTCGACGTCGTGGTCCTCGGCCACGCCGAGGATATCCTCCACCGTGTCGCCGCTGTCCTCGACGACCGTCGTCTCGATCCCTCGGTCGTCCAGGTACTCGGTCGCCCGGCGGACGGACCCGACGCGCGTCGCCGAGTTGAACTGGGCCAGTTCGTCGGGGAGGTCCTCGCCCTCGCCGTGGAAGACGAAGAGGGCGATGGCCCGGACCGACTCGCTCGCGTTCGGGAGGTCGGCGACGTACTGGGCCTGTGCGAGCGCGCGGTCCTCGTCGTCGTCGATCGGGAGCAGAACGTGATACATACGGGTAGATTCGAGCGAGCGAGTATAAAACCAGGCGCCGATTCCGACCGGTCTGGACGGGTCACTCGGCCGGACGGCCGAGAACGGCCCCCGACAGTTACGGTCTGTGGGTTCGAACGGAGCCTATGGACGCGGTCACGTTGGACGGACTCACGAAGGACTACGGCGAGGTACTCGCGAACGACGACGTCTCGTTCGCCGTCGAGCGCGGCGAGATCTTCGGGTACCTCGGGCCGAACGGCGCCGGCAAGACGACGACGATCCGAATGCTGCTCGGCCTCATCTCGCCGACGGACGGTTCGGCGACGGTGCTCGGCGCCGACGTGCGCGACGAATCGGCGCTCATCGACGCGCGCCGCCGGATCGGATACTTGCCCGACAACCCGCAGTACGACGAGACCGCGACCGGCCGGGAGCTCATCGCCCTCCACGAGCGCATCAAGGGCGATCGGCGGAGCGACGAACTCGTCGAGCTGTTCGACCCGCCGCTCGACCGCCCGATACGGGAGTACTCCCACGGCAACGTCCGCAAGCTCGGTCTCGTGCTCACGTTCATGCACGATCCCGAACTGGTGATCTTAGACGAGCCGACGGGTGGCCTCGACCCGCTCATGAAACAGCGCTTCGGCGAGTTCCTCCGCCGGGAGCGCGAGACCGGCCTCACCGTCCTCTTTTCTTCGCACATCCTCGGCGAGGTTCGCCGCCTCTGTGACCGTGTGGCCATCATCCGGCAGGGCCGACTGGTGACGGTGGAACCGGTCGAATCGCTGCTCGAACGCAGCGGCAAGGTCGTCCGCCTGGCCGCCGCCGAGCCGATCCCGCACGCCGCGCTCGATGGCCTCGACGGGGTCCACGATCTCGGTGCCGGCGTCGCCGGTTCGGCGACCGGCTCCGCCGCAGGTGCCGAGACGGACGCGACGGACAGCGCGGATGCGGGTGGTGAGCGGACCGCCACCGATCCCGACGCTGGTGACCACTCCCACGAGTCCGACGCGGGCGACCACTTCCACGAGTCCGACACGGGCGACCACTTCCACGAGTCCGACACGGACGATCACTTCCACGAGTACACGTTCACGTACACGGGCGAGGTGAACACGCTGCTTGCCCGCCTCGGGGAGTACTCGCTGCACGACTGCACGATAGAAGAGGCGCCGCTCGAGGACGTCTTCCTCCGGTTCTACGGCGCCGAAACGGACGAGACCGATCCGCCCGCGTCGACGCCTGCCGACGACGCCGGAGGTGCGTCGCGATGATGGAACTCGCCGCCTATTACGGTCGCGAGCGCGTTCGGGGGAGCGTCTACCTCGCCGCGGCCATGTCGCTGCTCGCCGCGATGGTGATCTGGGTCTACCCCTCCTTCGCCGACACGTTCGGCGAGGACGAGTTGTTAGAGGCCTATCCCCCGCAGGTCCTCCAGGTGTTCGATATCGAGACGATGAGTTCGATCGAGGGATTCCTCTCGTTCGAACTGTACACGTTCGGCTGGGTGATCCTCCTCGGCCTGTACCTCGCGTACCTGGCCGCGGGGACGATCGCCGACGACGTCGACCGCGAACGGACCGACGTCCTCCTCACGCTGCCGATCTCGCGCGCCAGCGTCGTCGCGCAGACCTTCGCGGCGCTGGCCGTCCCGATCGTCGTCGTCAACGTGATCACACCGGTCGTCGTCTTCGTGAGCACCCGGCTGGTCGACCACCCGATCGGCGTCGCGGATCTCGCCGCCGTGCACGTCTTCTCCATCCCGTACCTCTTCGCCTGCGCGGCGATCGGCCTGCTCGCGTCCGTCGTCGCCAGTCGGGCGGCGATCGCCCAGCGCGTCGCCCTTGGGGCCATCTTCGGACTCTACATGCTCGAATCGCTCCTGGAGGGAACCGACTACGAGATCGTCGGCGCTATCTCGCCCACGCGGTACTACGATCCGAACGCGATCCTCCTGGACGCCGAGTACGACCTCGTCGGCGCGGGGATCCTGGTCGCGGCCACGATCGTCCTCGTCGTCGTCTCGCAGCTGTGGTTCCGGCGGCGCGACGTGTGACAGCATTCCCGTCGCAGTTCGTGCCGGTAGAACGCGCCACACGCTGAAACATCGCCAGCACCGCCATTCGTTCTGCACCTCTCTCCACGAATCCCTTATAAAGGCATCCGCAATTCAATATAAACTATAAGTGGAAAGGGAAACCATCACTAGATAATGAGTCGATTCTCGAATATGGATACCGAAAGTAGGTCGACGATCATCCTCGATATTCCGCCTAATGAGCCGCGTATCTTTGCAAGTCGAGCGGTGAACGACATCTTATCTTTTTTATCTCGACACCACACGGACGAGTTCACGATAACTGAACTGACCGACGCCGTCGAGTACTCGCAGGCGAGCGTGTCGAAAGCCATCGACGTACTGGCCGCCAACTATCTCGTCACCGATCAGCGCGATGGGAACAAACGGACGGTGCAAATCAATCGAGAGCGCCTCAGCCGACCGGACGACCCGTTCCTGCAGATTCCGCAGGCGGCGTTTCAGGAACCGGTCCGAGTCGCCGTGGACGAACTTCTCGATCGAATCGACGATATCGTGGGAATCGTCGTATACGGGAGCGTCGCGCGTGGTGAGGCCGACCGTCGGAGCGACATCGATCTGTGGGTACTCGTCGAGGAAGACCGGATGGCATCACAACGGGTTGCCAACCGCGTTCGACAGGACCTCGAAGATCGGACCTTCGACGACGATCGGTACGCCTACGAAATCGACGTCGAAGGACTGTCGGCGGTCCCGAACTACGAGGACTCCATCAGAGAGATACTTACAAGCGCCATCACCCTGTACGACACGGAGACTTTCGACACCGTACAGACGCTACTGTTCCACGGTGGGTTCGATGCCTAGGGAGTCCGATCCGCGTACAATCAGGGACGCGCTCGATGCAGCCACCGACGCGTTCAACGAAGAGGGGTTCGGCGTCCCGACGCGAGAGCCTGCAATCGACCCGGAGGCGGACTGGAAAACACAACTCACGAAAGCGTGTCGACTGCTCGCCGCCGTTGATCGTCTCGACGGACACGACTATTTTACGGCGACCATAGAACTCTGCTTTGGGGCGACCGAGCGCTCCGTCGAGGCATTCGCACTCGCTGAGGGTGGAGACGAACTCGGTGATTCCCGTGATCATACGACCTGCTATGATCGGGCATCAGCGCTCGGACTCCTCTCTCCGGAGACGACGATACGGCTACGGCAGCTATACGACACGAATCGGACGGACAGTTACTACGGTGGACGGCGCCCGACGGAGCGACAGGCGACCGCCATGCGGACTCTCTCGGGAGCGGTTCACGGGTTCGTCACCGATCAACTCCGCGAGGGTGGCGTTTGTCTCTGTTATGCCGATACACAGTGACCTCCACAGATACGGCTAGCTGCCAGTCAGTGGCACCGAATACCACACTGCCACGTGGAGCGAGTCGACTCGGGTCGACCAGTCCCAAAGCCCAACGTTGACGTGCCAGCTCGACGAAGTATCACTATGTTCACGACGATCCTGGTGCCGACCGACGGCAGCCCGCACGCGACGACCGCCGTCGAGGACGCGATCGAACTCGCGGCCGATCAGGAGGCCACCCTGCACGCACTATCGGTCGCCGACAGCGGGCCGCTCGGCGACGTGCGCCTGCCCGGCGAGGCGGCGAACCCGAGCGAGGCGCTGGCCGAACGTGCACAGACGTTCGTCGACGACGCAGTCGCGCTCGCCGAGGAGGCTGGCGTCGAGGCCACCGGAACGGTCCGGAACGGTCCACCCTCGTCGGAGATTCTCGAGTACGCCCGCGAGATCGACGCGGACGTCATCGTCATGGGGAGCCGCGGTCGCGGCGGCCTCCACCGGATGGCCGTCGGGAGCGTCGCCGACCACGTCATCCGGTTCGGCGAGTTCCGCGTCCTCGTCGTCGACGCCGGCGAGGACGTCGCCGACGCGTGAACGGTCGCTGACGCACGTTGAGGACAGATCGGAACGGGTGCTACCGCTGCCGATCGAACCGAATCCACTCGCTACCGATCGAAACACACGGTGTGTACCGCTCGGACGTCCGAGCGCCCGGCGACCGTGTTCGCTCACAGGTCTTCGACGAGTCGATTGACCGCCCTCGTTCGCTGGCCGAGCGACCAGCCGACGAGCGCGAGACCGGCGTACAACGCGATCGCGAGCGCGACGTAGAGCCAGGGCACCGCCCGCGGAACGAAGCCGTAGTTACTCAGACCGCCGGCCAGGAGCAGCGAGAGGACGATCAGCGCGACGCCGACGTCGCCGCCGCGCATGCTCGGCAACTCGGGTGGATCGGCGAACAGGCGTCCGAGCGCGTAGAACAGCAGTGCCACGGAGAGCCATGCGGTGACGACGATCGGAACGGCCTCGAGCGTGATCTCGAGTCCGTATCGCGGCAGGTACCGACCGTGCGTGAAGAGCGTCCCGACGACGCCGATACCGAGCAGTATCCAGAGAACCGTATCCGTACGATCGGTCGCCATACCGGACGGTTCGTCGGAGTGTCCGTAAAACGCGCGGTTCGCTTCCCGAAGTACGGCGCGCGCCACGTCAATCGGCCGCTGTGCGCTCGGCCAGCCGGGTCCGCTCCGTGGCGTACACCGCGACGACGACGAACCCGGCCAGCGGGACGACGATGGCGAGCGGGTAGTGACCGGGCCGATCGAGACCGAGACGGCGCGCGTCGATGTACACGACCGCCGCCACGAGCCACTGGCCGACCGCGAGCGTGATGGCGAGTGCGACGACGATGAGGTCTGTCATACGAGTACGGCGAACGATATCCGCTTCTCACCGGGGTTAAATAAACAGGGTCCCTGCTCGGAGACGTTCTTCGACGGGTCGACGGTGCATCGGCGATCAGGACGGGCCGTCACGAGGATGGTATTTCGAGCGCTACGGTACAGAAACGGGTCCGATAGCCGCCGTCTACGTAGTCTGTTCCGGCGTGATCGGAATTCCGTTCGCGTCGGGCGCCTCGGTTCGCTCGCCGTCCGCCTCGGCGTCGACCGTATCGAGCCACGCCTCGGCGTCGAGGGCGGCCATGCTGCCGGTCCCGGCGGAGGTGATCGCCTGCCGGTAGTCGGGGTCCATCACGTCGCCGGCGCCGAAGACGCCCTCGACGGCCGTCTCGGTCGTCATGCCGGTGAGCGTGTCGAGGTGGCCGGACTCCGTGAGTGGGACGGGCGTCTCCGGGAGGAAGTCCGTGTTCGGGACGTGGCCGACGCCGTAGAAGATCCCGCCGACGTCGACGGTCTCTTTCGTGACGTCCTCGCCGTCTCGCGGGTCCCCCGCTCGTCCGTCCGCGTCGCCTTGCGGCGCGCTTTCCTCGTAGCGGTCCTTCGGGTAGCCCTCGGGGTGCGAGACCAGCGTCGCGCCGGTGACGCCGTCTTCCTGCGAGCCGCAGATCTCGAGGAGTTCCGTGTTCCAGCGGAACGAGATGTCGTCGTGCTCGCGGGCACGGTCGGCCATGATGTCGGAGGCGCGCAGTTCGTCGCGCCGGTGGACGATCGTCACGCTCTCGGCGAACTTCGTGAGGAAGAGCGCCTCCTCCATCGCCGAGTCGCCCCCGCCGATCACGAGGACGTCGTCGCCGCGGTGAAACGCGCCGTCACAGGTCGCACACGTCGAGAGGCCGTAGCCCATGAGTTCGTCCTCCCCCTCGGCGCCGACCCAGCGGGCGCTCGCGCCGGTGGCGACGATCAGTGCGCGGGTCCGGAGGCGCTCGCCGGAGGCCAGTTCGAGCGTGAACGGCCGGTCGTCCAGCGTCGCGTCCTCGACGGTCTCGTGGGCGAATTCGGCGCCGAACGTCTGCGCCTGCTCTTTGCCTCGCTGGATCAGCTCCATGCCGCCGACGCCCTCGGGGAAGCCGAGGTAGTTCTCGACGTCGGTCGTCAGCGTGAGCTGGCCGCCCGGCTCCGGGCCTTCGAGGACCAGCGGCTCGAGGTCGGCGCGGGCGGCGTAGACCGCGGCCGAGAGGCCGGCGACGCCGGAGCCGACGATGACGACGTCGCGGACGGACTGATCAGTCGCTGTGGATACCTCGCTCATCGTCTCACCGTTCATGCCGCGGTGTGACTCTCGATCAGGTCGCGCAGTCGATCTTCTGGCAGCGCACCGGTCACCTGCTCGGCCTGCTCGCCGTCGGCGAAGAGCACGAGCGTCGGGACGCCGCGGACGCCGTACTCGGCGGCCAGTGGCTGGTGGGCGTCGACGTCGACCTTCGCGATGGTGGCGTCGGTCTCGGCGGCCAGATTCTCCAGGATCGGTTCGATCATCTTGCAGGGGCCACACCAGTCGGCGTAGAAGTCCGTGAGGACAACGTCGTTTCCGGCGACCACAGTATCGAGGTGGTCCTGTCCGTCGATGTAGACGGGTTCGTCGGTGGAACCCTCGGTCGAAGTGGGTGAGTCAGTTGTCATCACTCCCTCGTTGGGGCCGAACCCGTTTAAAGGTTTTGTGTGTATTGTACAATACAGTGGCGCCGGGTCCTGTCTCGATCGCCGTCTCTCACCCGCAGCGACGAACACGGGTGAAATACACTTCATGACTGGATACTGGCCGTGGAACAAACGTCCAAGACAGGGGTGGCGCGAGCGGCGGCCGGACGGTCGCCCCGCTGTGCAGAACGCGGCGACGCGTCCGTATTTGGATTCCCTGGCCGATCTCTCACGTGATCGTAGAAACTGAGGTGAGTCGGTCGAGTCGGACGGGGTTGCGAGGGTGATCGGGCCACCAGGGCCCCACTCCTGTGTTCGTCGGTGCACCAGCAGAGTTAAGGGTCCGACCGGGTACTATTGTATCGTATGAGCAAGACAGTTGAATCCGACCCGACGATCGATCCGAACGAGGTGGCGGCGCGACGCGACGACGAGGATCTGTTCGTCCTCGACGTGCGCCGCGAGGCGGACTTCGCGGAGTGGCGCGTCGAGGGGAGCACCAATCTCCCGATCTACGACGAACTCCTGGAGCACGATCTCTCCGGGCTGGAGGCTTCCATCGACGACATCCCACAGGATAGCGAGGTCGCCGTCGTCTGTGCTGCGGGCGTCACCTCGGCCACCGCGGCCGCGCACCTCCGCGAGCACGGCTTCGACGCCCGCTCGATGGCGGACGGAATGACCGGCTGGGGCCAGGTCCACGTTGCCTACCCCGTCGACGGCGCAGGCACGCGCGTCGGAGAGCCGGCCACGACCGACGCGCCGTCGGTCGACGGCGTCACGCAGGTCGTCCGACCAGGGACTGGCTGTGTCTCCTACCTCGTCGAAGATGGCGACGAGGCCGCGGTCGTCGACCCGAGCCTCTACGTCGACGAGTATCGAGAACTCGCCGACGAGCGAGGCGTGGAGATCGTCGCCGCGGTCGACACGCACGCCCACGCAGACCACGTCAGCGGCGGCCGCGTCATGGCCCAGGAGTGGGGAATCCCGTACTACCTCCACGAGGGCGACGGCGGCGATCTCGACGACTTCGAGTCGGTCGCGGACGGCGATTCGATCCCCGTCGGCGACCGCACGCTCGACGTGCTCCACACACCCGGTCACACGCCCGGTAGCATCTCGCTGCGCTGGGACGATGGCCTGCTCTCGGGCGACACGCTGTTCATCCGCAGCGTCGGCCGGCCCGACCTCGAAGGGTCGACGGAGGCCGACGTCCGCGAGGGGGCGACCGAGCTCTTCGCCAGCCTGGAGACCCTCGCCGCGTTACCCGACGAGACGGTCGTCCTGCCTGGACACATGAGCGACGAGGCGATCCGTCCGCTCGCGACGACGCTCGGTGCCCTCGAGGCCGAGAACGACCTCTTCGGGGAGGACGACCGAGAGGCGTTCGTCGAGACGATCGTCGCGGGCCTCTCCGACGAACCGGCGAACTACAACCGGATCAAGGCGATCAACTGGGGCGAGGAAGCCCTGACCGAGGAGGCCGAATCGCTCGAACTCGGGCCGAACAACTGCGCGGCGAACTGAACGGCGTCCATCGCTCCGATTCTCGCGGGACCGTCTCCGTCTCCAGTCGCGTCGCCGTCTCTAGCCGCATCGCTCTCTCAGGCTACTGCTCGGGGACGCCGGCCGCGTCGGAGCGGGCGATCGCGTAGCCGCCGACGAGAACGACCGCGCCGGACAGCAGAAAGAGCGCGTCCCAGAGGATGGGTGGGCCCGGTCCAGCCGGCCAGACGCGGTGCAGTCCGAGGAGGTGATGATCGACGACCCCCTCGACGAGGTTGAAGAGGCCGAACCCCATCAACACGGAACCGAGGAGCGCTCGCCCCGTCACCGACACGCCAGGGTGCCGCAGGGCCCGATAGAGCAGGACGATTCCGGCGATCGTGAACAGGTACGTCCCGACGTGGAAGAGCCCGTCGGCGAGGACGTTCACTTCTAACCCGGCCACGTCGGTCGGGTCGACCCGCGACGACACCATGTGGTGGATCTGCAGCACCTGATGGAGGACGATCCCGTCGAAGAAGCCACCGAGACCGACGCCGAGGACGAGACCAGCGCGGATCGACGGCACCGCTCGCTCACGAAACCCCAGCCGCGACTCCCCGGTCCGGTCGAACGACATCGAGTCGATGGTCGATACGAGCGTCCATCAAGCCCGAACGTGGGACTGCAAGTCGACTGTCACACGACGACCGGACTGTCAGGTGCCCCGCGACGGTCGGACTGTCAGGTGCCCCGCGACGGTCGGAGTCAGTTACGCCTGACGCGCGCGATCGCATCGGAGAACTTCTCGAGCGGCTGGGCGCCGATGAGGGTCTGATGGGCCTCGCTCTCGCGGTTGAACGCCAGGAACGTCGGTGTACCTGTGACACCGAGCTCCGTAGCGAACTGGATATCCGCTTCGACCATCGACTGGAACCGATCGCGGTCGTCCGCCAGACACGTCTCGAGCGCATCGGCGTCGACGCCGTCGACGGAACGCGTGTACGAGACGAGGGTGCCGGCGTCCGCCCAGCCGGTGTTCTTCCCGTCCTGTTCCTCGAAGATCGCGCCGTGCCAGTCCCAGTAGACCGACGGATCGTCCGCGACCACCTGGTCCCAGACGCAGCGGGAGGCAACCGCCGCGGTCATCGAGTCCTCGCCGAAGACCGCGATCGGGACGAAGACGACGCGGACGTCGCCCGACTGGGTGTGTTCTCTGACAAGGTCCGGGAGCGTCTCCCGCTCGAACGTCTCGCAGAACGGACACTGGAAGTCGGTCCAGTAGTACAGGTCGATCGGCGCATCCGGCGAACCGAGAAGGGGCTTGCCGGTGAGTTCGAGGCCGATCGCCGTCGTCTCCTCACTCGCGTGGAACGACGGCGAGACGGCCGTCTCTGAACCCCCGCGAGAGCGGGCGAAGAAGAGTCCGCCACCACCGAGTGCGAGCGCACCGCCGGCGACGACCGCGCGACGGGATTTCGGATCGAGCGCCATCTGTGTCGCTCTCGACTTCGAACGAGCCACGGTAAACGGGTTCGGCGATTTGCTGGCTCAGCGAATCGGGGCCGACGGTTTAGTACCGAGAGTGTGTCCGTTCGACCGAACATGGCGACCGGTCGTGTACACGGTTGGACCTCGGCGTTCGGGCGGAATCTGGCCGAGGCGGTGACGTACCCCTTCGAGTCGTGGCGCGGAACGGCTGGACTGGTAGCCGTGACGGTCGCCACGTACACGCTGCTCGTGCTTACCTCGATGCCGGGGTACTCCCTGCAGATGCTCGCCGACGGCCTCCGCTGGTTCGACCTCGTCCTCGTCGACCTCACGGACACCATCTACCGGACCGACGGCTCGACCGGCCTCGCGATCGTGGCCCTCTACGCCGTCCTCACCGGCGTCGCGGCCGTCAACGCGGCCGCTCAGCTCCGGCTCGTCGGCCTCGCCGGGCTGACAGACCTGACCGGCGTCCTCCCCGGCGTCCTCGCGTCAGGGTGTGCCAGTTGTGGTGCTGGCCTCCTCGGTTTCCTGGGCTTTGCGGGCGGGCTCGCCGCGCTTCCCTACGACGGCGCCCTCCTGCGGATCGGTGGTCTGGTCCTCCTCGTATTCTTCCTCGGGCGGGCCGGCCACCCGGAACGGTGTGTCGTCTCGCCGGGGGTAACTGAGGGATGAGTGGGGTCGAATCCCGTCTCCGCTGGAGCGTCCGCCTCGCCCGGACGAACCGGCGGGCGATCGGCTGGGGGGCCCTCGTCGCCGTCGGCGTCTTCTCGCTGTTCGGCGTCGTGACCGGGCTGGTCGAGAATCCGCTGTACGTCCGGATGGTTCCGCGGACGCCGGTCGATTACCTGCTCCTCACCGTGACGGCGCTCCTCGCGGGCGTCTACGTCGCCCAGCGGCTGGCGACCGAACGCACCGGGACCGGCGACGCGACCGGCGAGGACCGGTGGGCGATCGGCGGGCTCGTCGGCGGGTTCCTCGCCGTCGGCTGCCCGATCTGTAACGTCTTCCTGCTCGCACTGTTCAGTTCCTCGGCGCTGATGACCTACTTCGACCCGCTACGACCCGTCCTCGGGCTCGTCTCGGTAGCGATGCTTGGCGGGTTGATCTACGTCCGGAACCGCCGATCGTGTCTCGCCTGTTCGACCGACTGATGGACCGAACCGAACGGCGCAGCGATCAGGCGCCGGATGCCTCGCAGGACCCACAGCCGGTTCGCCAGCGCACGGCGGCGCCGACGAGGAGGATCGCGAGCCCGACGAAGAGCGCCTCGACGACGCCGGCACCCAGTCCGACGGCCGCACCCCCCGACGTCGCGGCCGTACCGCCGGCCACCGCGGCCCCGCCGGGCCCCAGACAGCAGAAACTCGCCAGGGCGCCGAGGCCGACGATCGACCGTCGAGACGCGGTATCGTCGTCCATATGTCGATCCAGGCGAGCGATTCCCATAGGCGTTGTGGACCGTCTTCATCCGCTGAATGCGGGGCCGCTGGGGGAGATCGGCGGGTACTTTTGGTCGGAGCCCCACGAACTGACCATGTCCAGAGAGCCCGATCCGGGGGCGCTCTTCGACGTCCTCGCGGACGACTACGCCCGCCGGATGCTCGCCGCCGCGGACGGCTCACCGAAGACGGCGAAGGCACTCAGCGACGCCTGCGACGCTTCCCTGTCGACGATCTACCGGCGACTCTCGATGCTCGACGAACACGGTCTGATCGACGAGCGAACGACCATCGGACCGGACGGCGCGCACCGACGGGAGTACGAGACTGCCCTGGAAGGGCTGGCCGTCGACCTCGCCGACGGCGAGTTTCGAGTTACCGTCGAGACGGCCGACGACCTCGCCGATTCGTTCACCGACCTCTGGACCGACATTCGTGACGAAACGCCGTAAGGAGCCCGTATGATCGAAACACCCGTCCTCGTCGCGAAATCGCTCACCCTCGTCCTGAGCCTCGTCGTTGCCGCGCTGGCCTATCACGGCTACCGCCGGAGCGGGCAGCAACCGATGCTCTACGTCGCCGCCGGCTTCGTCTTCATCGGTGCGGGGGCAATCTGCGAGGGGCTGATCCACCTCGCCTTCGACACCTCGCTCGCCTCGGCCGGCCTCATCCAGGCGGCGATCGTCTCGAGCGGCATGGTGCTCGTGTTGCTCTCGCTCCGTTCCTGATTCCGCCGGGTCGAGGCGCCGACGAGACGATCTGGACGACTACCCGCTGTCGGCCTCGGGACCGCGCTCGTCGCCTCTCTGGCCGTGGTCGTGATCGTGGCCGTGATCGTGGTCGGTACCGTGGCCGTGGTGGTGATCGTGGCCGTCACCGTGGCTATGGTCTTGTTCGTGGTCGTCACCGTGGCTATGGTCTTGTTCGTGTCCGTCACCGTGGCTATGATTGTGGTCGTGGCTATGATCGTGATCGTGACCCGCCAGGACGAATTGGCTCGAGAACGCGCGGTCGACGACCTCGGGGAGCGCGGGGTGGATGTGAACCGACTCGCGGATGTCGTGGACGGTCCCCGATCCGGCTTTCATCGCGACGACGACTTCCTGAATCAGCGAGGCGGCGTCGGGTCCGACGATGTGACACCCGAGGATGGTGCCGTCGGGGTCGATCAGGACTCGAACGAAGCCCTCGGCGTTCATGGCCGTCCCACGGGCCGTGTCTGCGTAGTCGTATGTTGTCGTGGCGTACTCGCGGTCGGCCGCGATCAGTGCCTGCTCGGTCGTACCGACGCCGGCGACCTCCGGCGAGGCGAACACGGCGTAGGGCATCGCCGTGTAGTCGATCGGGTCGAGCTCGTCGCGGAGAACGTTCCTGACGACGGTTCTGGCCTCGTGGTTGGCGTTGTGTTTCAGGAGGTACTCGCCGACGATGTCCCCGAGCGCCCAGACGTCGTCGGCCGTGGTCCGGAGGTACTCGTCCGTCTCGACGAACCCCTGCTCGTCGGTCTCGACGCCCGGGACGTCGAGCGCAAGCGTGTCCGAATTGGGGCGGCGGCCCGCCGCGACGAGGAGCGTGTCGCCGGTGACGGTCACGTCGTCGAGTTCGGAGGCGTCGTTCCACGCGGGCGAGTAGGGGCGAGCGTCGACGGTGATCGCGCCCGCGTCCGCGGACGAGTCGTCGCCACTCGAGGAGCGCTCGTCACCACTCGACACGCTAACGGCTTCGTACCCCACGTGAACGTCGAATCGGTCTCTAAAACGCTCGGTGAACGAGATACCGACGGGCTCGTCCGCGTGTGGCAACAGCCGGGGCCGGCGACCGACGATGGTCACGTCGCTGCCGAAGGTGCCGAAGAAGTGCGCGAGTTCGGCCCCAACGTACCCGCCGCCGATTATCACGAGGTGTCCGGGCGGTGCTTCGAGTTGCAGGGCCTCCCGACTCGTCAGGTATGGGACGTCCTCGATTCCCTCGATGTCGGGGATCGACGGTCGCGACCCGGCGGCGAGGAGGATGGTCTCCGCACGGATACGCTCGCCGGCGTCTTTCCCGTCGACGATCTCGATCGTGTGGTCGTCGACGAACTGGCCCATCCCCTCGAACAGGGTGTGGTGGTTCGACGAGCGCAGTCCGCGACGGATCGACTCGGCGCTGCCCGAGACGTCGTCGTTCACGTCGCGGACGATCTCGGCGAAGTCGACGCCGGTGACGTCGGCGTGGATCCCGAACGCTTCGGCGCGGTCGATCGTCTGGCGTACGGTCGCGTGATACAGTAGCCGCTTCGAGGGGATACAGCCCCGGTTGAGACAGGTCCCTCCGAGCGGGTCCTTCTCGACGACGGCGACCGACTGGTCCCGGTTCGCCACGGCGTTCGCCACGTCGAGTCCGGAGCCAGAGCCGACGACGAGGAAGTCGACCGCTTCGGTTCCTGACGCCATGGGTGTCGAACCACGGCGACGGGGATGAAACTAGCAGGCAGTCGGCAAAGCGAGCGGCGACGTCAGATCGCGTCGTCGGGGTCGTGTTCGTCGGCCATGCGTCTCGCCTCGAGCGCGTAGCGCTCGCGTTCGTCGTCGTTCCGAACGGCACCAAGGTCGTCGGCCGCCACGTCGAGGGCGGCCGTCGTCTCGCGGATATCGGTACTGCTCGTCAACGCGCGCTCCTTGCGGAAGTAGCGCTCGCCGTCGAGGGTCGCGTAGACGAGGATGATCAGGTTCTGCTCGTCGTCGGAATAGGTTCGCTCGACGAGCCAGACCCGAACTGTCTCGTCGTCGGTAGAACTGGCCGCACTGGTTTCGGAAGCGGGATCGGACCCGAGAGCCGGATCGGGCCCGGGAGCGGGATCGGACCCGAGAGCCGGATCGGGCCCGGGAGCGGGATCGGACATCGTGGCCTAGCTGTCGGCGACGGCGATGTCTTCGGGGGCGTCGTACTTGTTCTCGAACTCCTGAATGAGTTGGCCCATCTTCGCGTACCAGTCGTTCAACTTGCGCTGCATGTCGCTCGCGATCTGGTCGGGATCGGTGGGCCGGTAGACGTGGTAGTAGCCGCCCTGCTCGTAGTTGATCTGTTCTTTCTGGATGAAGCCACTCTGGAGGAGCCGCTGGATCGAACGGTACGCCGTCGAGCGCTCGCGGTCGACGTCGTCGGCGATCTCGTCGATCGTCAGCGGGTCGTCGCTCTCGACGACCGCCCTGAAACAGTCCTTGTCGAGTTGCTTGAGTCCGTGGATGCACTCCAGCAGGCCCTCACACTCCATGTCCTGCTGAAGCTGTTCCGCCATCGACTGTGCCATTTTCTAGCTGGAGGGTGGGGCCACAGCGATAAAAGGGTTGTGTGTATATTGTACAATCTCGCTGAGCCGGTCGGGGCGGACGCGATCGTGGAAAGTACCGGCTCGTCGTCGGGACACGTGTGGACACGAAACGGCTGGCCGAACACCGTCGCGATGCAGTGGGAGACGGCGCTGCGAAAAAACGTCGGTGGCCGGCGTGTCGATTGGACCGACCGTCACAGTCTGCAGTCGGTCGGCGGGCGGTCCACGGCTGGTCGGTAGAGGGACTGCGGTCGGTCGGCAGGATGTCTGCGGTCGGTCCGCAGGCGATTCGCCGCCAGTTCGCGTTCAGTCTGCCGCTGGTGCGGTAGATCGGGCGTTCGCTCGCAGTTCGGTGATCGTACTGTAGATCACGGCTCCGCTGACCAGCATCGCCGAGAGCATGATCAGGATGATCCCGACCGTGTCCAGGATGGGCATCCCGAACGCCCCGGCGGACTGCTGGAAGGCGACGGCCACGGCGCCACCGAGGAGCATCAGACCGAAGTAGATCTTGATGTCGTCCTCGTTGACGATGCTGGTCGCCGCGGAGCCGATCCGGGCCCCGAGCGCGCTCCCGGCCAGCAGCGGCACGACGATGCCGAGGTTGACACCGCCGCTCAATCCGTAGGTGAACGCCCCGAACCCACCCGAGATGACGATCTCGAACAGGTCGGTCCCGACCGCGATCGGGACCGGGACGCCGATCAGGTAGAACAGCGCGGGCATCCGGATGAAGCCGCCACCGACGCCCAGGAAGCCGGACAGCAGGCCCGTGGCGAAGGCGACGCCGAGGATCATCCAGAGCGACACCCGGATGCCGCCACCGAGCGTCATCATCGGCGGCACGTTGTACGACTGGATCTTCTTGGCTATGTCCGGAATGTCGTCAGGATCGATCTCGTCGTTCGCCGCTTCGTGGTGACCGCCACCGCCGCTATCGTCCGAGCCGTCGGACTTCAGCGCGGTGTAGCTGACGAACAGCCCGATGCCACCGAGCATGAAGACGTAGGTGACACCGATGACGCCGCCTGCCAGTCCCAGTTCCTCCAGGTGTTCGACGATCATCTTCCCCAGCTCGATGCCGGCGGTCGTCCCGACCACCATCAGCGCGCCGAGTTTGTAGTCGACCTGCCCGAGGTCTCTGTGTTTCAGGGTCGCGATGACCGCCGTCCCGAAGACGAAGGCCATCCCGCTCCCGACGGCGGTGGTGGTCGGATACCCCATCACCAGCAGCGCGGGCGTGACGAGGAAGGATCCACCCATCCCGAAGAACCCGAACAGGACGCCGACCATGAAGCCGAAGCCCACGAAGACGAGCAACATCGTGAGTGCGATTCCAAATAGCTCCATCTATGACTCCGTGATCGTGCGAACGAGTGGTGGTGCGACGACGCGTTCGAGGAGACCGTACCCGCCGTACAGGACGAGTGCCTCCACGAGGATGACGCCGACGAGTGCGAGTGCCTGTGCTGTCGGTGAGAGCGATGCGAAGTCAATCATCGGTATCGACCTCGTCGATCATCGGTTGTGTGCGAATCATGGATTTCTGCTCGGTGCATCGTACCCGGAGAGGACGTATAACGCTTTTGGGATCGGCGCACAATATTACTGCAGAGTATGTAACGCGAAACCGACGAGAATATTCCTGTAGGTTCTCCAAATATAGGCTCGTTTCCTCCGGTCTTCACCCACACCGGGGCGCGCGCTGAATCCGGTCACCGAGCTGATAGTCGCTCTTCGTGGCGCCGGCGGAGCGGTCGTCGGTGTGGATCCACCTGCGGTGGACGGAGAACCCGCGCGGAGTACGCGCGCACACCCGTCGCATGGGCGCGCTGGCTCGCCACCGGTATTGGATAAGCCAAACAATATTATACCCTCGGCCCGTAGCCTCGGGTATGAAGGCCGTTATCGCGACCGACCTCTCGGCCGCCAGCGAGGCGATGATCGAGAACGAGACCTGTCTCGGCTGTCTCGGGCGTATCGGTATCGAGGAGATCCACCTCGTGACCGTCGTTCCGTCCAACGTCCACGCGGGCATGCCCGGAATGGACTTCGAGGGTCGACGTCGGCGCGCCCTCGACCGGTACAGCACTGTCATCGAGAACGCCGGGTTCGACGTCGAGACCCACGTCGTCCGCGGGACACCACACCGCCGCATCACGGGTATCGCCGAGACGATCGGTGCGAGCCTGACGATCGTCGGATCGCGCGGGAAGAGCCCGCTCGAGAACCGCGTCATCGGCTCGACCGCGCGCAACCTCGCGCGGACGACGGAGACGCCGCTGCTGGTCAACCGTGTCGAGCGCGAGGCCGACGAACCCGACCTGCTCGAGTCGCACCTGTTCCAGCGCATGCTCTACGCCACTGACTTCTCCGAGAACGCCGAACACGCGTTCGAATTGTTCTCCGTTCTCGAGAACGCGACCGAGGAGGCCAGGCTGGTCCACGTACAGACCCCGAAGGACCCCGGCCTGCCGGAGGACGCGAACCCCGAGGTCCGCCTCGACGAACTGGCGACTCAGCTCGAATCGTGGGGCATCGACGTCGAGACCGAGGTTCGCGAGGGCGACCCGGCCGACGAGATCATGGCCGCCGAAACCGACTACGGGCCGTCGACGACCCTCGTCGGATCGCGCGGCCACAGCCGACTCCGCAGGCTGTTGCTCGGCAGCGTCTCCGAAGACATCGTCTCTCGTGCGAACGGGAACGTGCTCCTCGTGCCGCCGGGCGCGCACGTGTAGGCACCCACGCTCCGAACGCCGTCCCCACTCCGCACGTTGCCCTTCGAACACCGGCCCTATTCGACCCACCCGGAGCCGTTCGCCGTCGCCTACCCGCTTCGGAGTTCGATATCGCCGATCATCGTCGTCGGGTGGACCTCGCAGATGTAGGTCGTCATCTCGCTGCCGACCTCGAACTCGAGCCACTGCCCGTCGCCGGGGTCGGAGACGATCTCCGTCGCCAGGTCGTCGACGACCTCCTCGTTGTCGTCGTGTATGGCGATGTTGTGATTCGCGCCGTCACCCTGAGTCCACCCGATCTCGTAGGTCTCTCCCTCGACGAGCGAGAGCGTCGGGTTCGTCGATCCCTCGATCGCGCTCGGCGCGAGCCCCTCCCACCCGGCGGTGATGCCGTCGAGTTCGATCTGCGTTCCGGGTTCGATTTCGATCGCGCCACCGCCGTCACCGTTGCCGCCACCACTCGGCCCGCCGCCACCACCACCGCCGCACCCTGCGAGTGATACCGTTGCAACCGTCGCACCGGCTCGTAACGCTGCTCGTCGAGTGAATCGAGCACTCATACCGAACGGACACCGAAACGTGTGATAAACCGCTGCCACCCGATCGAAGAGTGTCGTTCGGTCGGGAGGGACGCCGCTGGCTGACAGTGGCGGGAGACGACCGATCATATTTCCCGGAGGACGTCGTAGACACGGCCCACTACCGTGATCGGACCGACGATAGCGAGCCCGCCGACCGTCCTCGCCCTCGTCGACGGATTCGTCGGCCTGATCGGCGAGAACCCCGTCAGACAGGCGTTCGTCGGCGGCGTCGTCATCGCCACGTTGAACCTGCTCGGCGCGTCACTCGTCTTCGTCTGGCGGGACCCATCCGAACGCGCGCTGGACGGCGCGCTGGGCTTCGCGGCCGGCGTGATGCTCGCCGCGGCCTTCACCAGCCTCATCATCCCAGGCATCGAGCAGTACTCCGGCGGTGACCCGATTCCGACTCTCGTCGGCGTCGCCCTCGGCGTCGCGTTCCTCGATCGAGCGGACATCCTCGTCCCCCACGCCCACTACCTCCTGACGGGCAGCAGGCGACCCGACATCGGCGACCCATCCACGAGTGATGTCTTCGACCCGGACGGATCGACGGCGGCCGAAACCGCTACAGAGCGCTCGGAACGCCTCGCCCCCGTCGTGCTGTTCATCCTCGCCATCACGCTGCACAACATGCCCGAGGGGCTGGCCGTGGGCGTGGGCTTTGGCTCCGGCAACGTCGAGAACGCGATCGCGCTCATGCTCGCGATCGGGATCCAGAACATTCCGGAGGGGCTCGCCGTCTCCGTCGCCGCGATCAACGCTGGGCTGGATCGACGTATCTACGCCGTCTTCGCTGGCGTGCGCTCGGGTGTCGTCGAGATTCCCCTCGCCGTACTGGGCGCACTCGCCGTGGCCACAGTCGAACCGTTGCTCCCCTACGCGATGGGCTTCGCTGCAGGCGCGATGCTCTTCGTCATCTCCGACGAGATTATCCCCGAGACCCACACCCGTGGCCACGAGCGGATCGCCACCCTCGGCGTCATGGCCGGCGTGATCGTCATGCTATATCTGGACGTGAGTCTGGGGTGAATTACTCCCCGAGACCTCCTGGGACGGTCCGAGTAGTCGCCGCGTTCGATCCCGCCGGTACCCCTCTCCCGCCTCTTCTCCACTTCACAGGTCTGCCGCCTAGTACCCCTCTCCCTCCTCGGCCGGCCCCGAAAACGACGAGTAGAGGACGGCGAAGTAGCCGAAGATGAGCGGTAGCAGGATCGCCATCCCGATCGTCATGAGGTTGAGCGGGATGGTCGAGACGACGGCCTCTTCGACGGTCAGTCCCGTGACGGGATCGAGCTCGGGGTACAGGAGGACGGCGACGACGGCGACGAGCGCGAAGACGAGGCCGGCGGCTGCGCCGACGGCCATGTAGTACCTGTCGGCTCGGGTCGCGAGCGCGTAGACGGTGGCGAAGGTGAGCGAGAGGAGAACGAGTGCGATCGACGGCGCGGAGACTAGGGCCGGTCGGATGGCCGGTGACGCGTAGAGGAGCCCGAGCGTCAGGACGAGCAGGACGAGGTAGGCCCCGAGCGCGAGGAGCGCGTCCGTCCGGAGGTCGTCGCGGAGGGCGCCGCGGGTCTTGATCCGGAGGAACGCCGCACCGTCGACGATCGTCAGTGTGACGACGGCGAGGCCGACGACGAGTCCCTGGAGGGAGACGAGCGCCGTCACGCCGAACAGCCAGTGGGCGACGAAGACACCGAGGAAGAACGGCGCGGTGAGGCTGCCGACGACGAACGACCGGCCCCACCAGCGCCGCCAGGCCTCGTCGTGGCGCTGCTCGTACAGTTCGGGGGCCATCCCGCGAAGGATGAGTGCGCCCAGAATGGCGAACATGAGCAGGTAGTGGCGGCTGAACAGCGTGGCGTAGACGGGCGGGAACGTGGCGAACAGGGTCCCGCCAAAGACGACGAGCCAGACCTCGTTGCCGTCCCAGAACGGCCCGATCGCGGTCAGGAACTGCTCGCGCTCGGCCGAATCCTCGCGGGTGGCGAAGAGCGCGCCGACACCGAAGTCGAACCCGTCGAGAAAGAGGAAGGTTCCGAGGAGAAAGAAGAGCAGGCCGAACCAGATCTCTGCGAGCGGGAGGCCGAACAGTGGCCCGTCGGCGAGAGTGAACGACGGACCACCGGCGTAACCGATCAACGGGCCGACGGAGAGGGCGGTGGGGGCGGCAACCGACGGGACGCGAGCGAGAACGGACATCAGCTCCCCTCCGTCGCTGCGCTCGCGTTCATCCGCCGCCCTCCCCCGCTCCCGTCGGCCCACCGCCCGAGTCGGCTCGCTCGGCGCCAGACGACTCGTCGCTGCCGACCGCCGGCGGGCCGGCGCGGATGATCCGATAGAGGACGTAGGTGTGGACGACGAAGATGCCGGTGTAGACCACGGCGAACCCGGCGAGCGTGAGCGCGGCTTCGCCGCCGGTCAGCCCCGGCGAGACGCCGTCCCTGGTCCGCATGACGCCCTGGATGACCCAGGGCTGGCGGCCCACCTCCGTGACGATCCAGCCGAGTTCGACCGCGATGATCCCGAGCGGTGCGGAGAGCATGAGCGCCTTGTGGAGGAGGTCGTCGGTCAGGAGGTCGCCCCGCCACCAGCGGAATCCGCCCCAGACCCCGAGGAGGACGAACCAGAAACCAAGCGCGACCATGATCCGGAACGACCAGAAGACGATCGCGACGGGCGGCTGCGGTCCCGAAAACTCCTCCAGGCCCTGGATGACCGCCTGGGGATCGCCGCCGCTCGCGAGCCACGACGCCCCGCCGGGGATGCCGATCCCGAAGATGTCCTTCGCCTTCGGATCGAGCAGGTCGCCGACGTCGGTCGGGAACGCGACGATGTACTCGGGGACGTACGAGTCCGTCTCCCAGACGGCCTCCATCGCGGCGAACTTCTGGGGCTGGGTCTCGAAGACGTGGCGGGCGTAGAGATCGCCGTGGAGCACCTGCAGCGGCGCGGTGACGACGAGCGCGAGGAGGCCGAACTTGAGCGTCGCCTCCCAGAACCGAACGTTCTCGATCGAGTAGCCCCAGACGTGGTGCCTGAAGACGTAGTAGGCGCCGACGCCGGCCATGAACAGCGCGACGGACTCGACGGCGGCGTTTTGCATGTGGACGAACATCCAGGGAAATCGCGGGTTGGCGTACGCTGCGATCGGATCGACCAGCGTGACGACCGGTTGGCCACCCTCCCTGGCCAGCTCGTACCCCCGCGGCGTCTGCATCCAGGAGTTCGCGATCAGGATCCAGACGGCCGAGAGCCACGTGCCGATGCCGACGGCGAGCGCCGAGAGCATGTACAGTGCGTTCCCGACGCGCTCTCGCCCGAAGACGAAGATTCCGAGGAACGTCGCCTCGAGCATGAACGCCAGGAGGCCTTCCAGTGCGAGCGGCCCGCCGAACAGGTCGCCGGCGGTCGTCGAGAACGCCGCGAAGTTGGTCCCGAACTCGAACTCGAGGACGATCCCCGTCACCGTACCGATGGCGAAGCTGACGGCGAAGATGCGCGTCCAGAACCGCCGCAGCTGCTCGTAGATCGCCTCGCCCGTCCGAATGTCCTTCCAGGTGAAGTAGATCAGAAAGGGGGCGAGACCCATGGTGAGCACCGGGAAGACGATGTGAACGATCGTCGTCAGCGCGAACTGTACCCGGCTGGCGAGGACTGGGTCGATCATGGCGAGTCGAGTGCGATGGCGTCGGGGGCGCGTGGAAGCCCCGACCGTCGAACGGTCCGTCGTGTTGACGGTTCGGATAGCGCGCTGGTAGCCGTTACGCCGCGTCTCACCACGTGAACCGTCCCCGGCGACAATCGGTTGTTCCCAGTATTGTGGAAATCGAACAGGGGTTAAACGACCGCGAACACGACATCTCGGTACGGACGGAATTCGCCGGCGACAGCTCCGACGAGCGATCGACCGGCGACCGACCGGCGCACGAACCCACCCATGACACAGACAGACTCCCTGACGACGTACGAACTGACCGGCGAGCGGCTGAGCCCACGACGAATGCGAATCGACACCGGCGACGGGGAATTCGTCGTCGGCGCCGACGCGAATCCCGTCGAGTTCTTCCTGGGCGCCGTCCTCGGGTGTCTGAACTCCACGGGATCGGTGGTCGCCCGTGACATGGATATCGCGATCGACGAGCTGACGGTACGGGTCGCAGGTGACGTCGACTACGCGACCTACCGCGGTGAGGCGTCGGACGCACGGCCCGGACTCCAGGCGCTCGACGTAGCGATTTCCGTCGAGAGCGACGCCGACGAGGAGACGCTCGACGCGTGGCTCGACGCGGTCGAGAACCGCTGTCCGGTCACCGACAACGTCGCAAACGAGACGGCGATCACGGTCACCGTCGAGTCGCCCTGAGCCGGCGCGACGCTACCGCGTTTCACGCCCGACCGCCTCCGCCAGGGAGAGCAGAAAGCCCATTCCGGCCTTGACCTCTGGATCGCGCATCGCTCTTACGAGGCCGATCGCACCGACGGGTGCTGTCGGCTCCGCGCCCGCCTCGCCGACGGCCGCGAGCAGGGATTCGAGCGTCCGAGCCACGTCCTCGTCGGCCGCCGTGTCGGCGACCTCGCCCAGGCTGGTCCCGGTGGCCGCCAGCTGGGTGACCATCTCGTCGTCCATCGCCTGCGAGCCGAGGGCGGCGACGTCCGCGAGCGCCGCCAGGTCGTCGAGTGTTCCCGATCGCTGGAGCCGAGCAAGCGTCTCGACGGCCTCGGCGAGGTCGTCGGCGTTGTCACCGGTCGCCGCGCCGAGCCGATCGCGCTCGGTGGTGGCTGCGGGTTCCGCGGACGCCGCCGCGTCGGCGTCCGGAGTCGATGCTGCGTCGGTCGCGTCGTTGGAGTCGGTGGAATCGGCGTTGGTCGTGTGGTCTGAGTCGGTCATCACAGGAGCCCCCGTGCGGTGAGCCAGTATGATTCGTTGTAGCCGAGCTTCGCCCAGTGCAGTGGGCGCGACGGTTCGCGAACGTACGGTTCCTCGCCGTAGGCGAACTCGATGAACGTCGCTTCGTCCATCCCGGCCTCGAGGAAGCAGACGGTCTTGCCGTCGTAGACGGCCGTCGGGGTCTCGCCGCGAGCGCGGCTGGCGAGACGGTCGGCGACGACGCCCGCCTCGTAGTGAGCGACGCTACCGGCCTTGCTCGTCGGCACGTCCGCCACGTCCCCGATCGCGGAGACGTCGTCGGCGTGTTCCGCTTCGAGCGTGTGCCGGTCGACGTCGACCCAGCCGTCGTCGCCGAGGCCGGCGTCGATCACGAGGTCGCTGCCCGCGTGGGGCGGGATGGCCACGAGCAGGTCGTAGTCCAGCTCGGTTCCCTCCATCGACTCGACGATCCCGGCGTCGGGGTCGACCGATTCGACGTTGAAGAACGTCTCCACGTCGATATCACGCGCGTCGAACAGGTCGGTCGCCCACTCGGCGATCGACTCTAGCCCGTGCGCACGATTGATCGGGTACGTGTAGGTGAGGTCGACGTCGTCCCGGCGTCCGCGCTCGCGGAGCCAGTCGTCGACCATCAGCGTGAACTCGACGGGCGCGGCCGGGCACATGTGCGGCACGCCGGCGACGCTCAGCACGAGGTGGCCCTCGGTGAAGTCGGCTAGTTCGTCACGCAGCGTCTCGGCACCGGCGGGGCCGTAGAAGTGGTGGCCACCCTCGGCGAGGCCGGGCACAGCATCGGGGTCGAGGGAGGCACCCGTCGCGAGCACGAGGTGGTCGTAGCGGAGCCGCGAGCGGTCGGCGAACGTCAGCGCGTGGCCGTCCGTGTCGACATCGGTTACCTCGGCGATATCGAGCGTTACGCGCCGGTCGAGCAGCTCGTCGATCGGTCGAGCGGCGTCGTCGACCGTCTTCTTCCCGAACGGGACGTACAGGAAGGTCGGCTTGTACACGTGCTCGGGATCGGCCGTGATCAGGCGAACCTCGACCTCGCCGGCCGCGAGTTCCGGCCCGAGCTCCTCTGCGAGGCGGTTCGCGAGCACCGTCCCGCCCGTCCCGCCGCCGACGATCGCGATGCGGTACATCTCAGGTCACCTCCAGATAGATGGTCCACTCGTCGTCACCCTCGTCGATCTCGACGAGGTCGTGGCCGGCTTTTTCGAGCCACGCGGGGACGTCGGTCGTCGAGTTGCGTTCCGAGGTCCGGAGCGCGACCGTCGTCCCCGGGTCGAGCGTCTTCACCCGGCCGATGAGGTCCATCAGCGGGCCGGGGCACGTCGCCCCGCGTGAATCGATCGTGACGTCCGCGTCGGGTGGGTTCGTCATTGGAATCACCAGTGTCCGTTCGGCCGACCGCGGCCGAACACACGAGATACTACAGTATTGCACAACATAAACAACCACATGACCCCCAGCGCCGTCGGAATGGGCGACGGATATATACGACCGGAGGCGGCAGGCGTCACGCGTCCGCGGCCGATCGGCTCGGTGGGGATCGTCCCGATCGACGGATCTCGTACCGACTCCGTGCGCTCCGGTCGACGAGCCCCTCGGTGCCAACCGATCGGTCCGGCCGGACTGGATCGGTCCGACGTGTGGTCGGTCCGAGGGTCGAGCGATTCGACCGAAACCGGACGGACCGAACCGTCTCGCCTGTGGACTCGGCAGGGGCGCTCGTACCACGACGGGAGACCCCGAAGTGGACCGAATGCCGCGAGAATCCAGCTGTCGTCGTGCCGGGGGGACGAACGGGTGTCGATCCACGTTCGTCTCGACCCAGGTGCGGTCATCCTTCGTTATTGCACCTCAACCACACAACTGTTATGTCGGTGGAGTTCGTACGTGTCTCGTATGAGCGAGTCACTCGATGACGAACGCGCTCGTATTCGCGAGCAGAAGAAACGAGAACTCCAGGAGCGCCTCGAGAACGGCGCCAGTATCGACGACACCGGGGGTGAGGCGACCGGGACGCCGACCGAGCCGATCCACGTCGACGGCCCCGACCACCTCTCCGAGGTCGTCTCGACGAACGACGTCGTCCTCGTCGACTTCTACGCCGACTGGTGTGGCCCCTGCAAGATGCTGGAGCCGACGGTCGAGGCGCTCGCCGCCGAGAGCGAGGCGGCCGTCGCGAAGGTCGACATCGACGTCCACCAGCGCATGGCCCAGCAACACGGCGTCCGCGGCGTCCCGACGCTCGTCCTCTACGCGAACGGCGAGCCCGCCGAACGGACGAGCGGTGTCCAGGACCGCGCCACACTCGAGCAGCTGATCGGCCAGTACACGTAATCGGATACCCCGCCGCTGGAGACCCACGCACGGCCGTCTCCCACCACACACGGCCGTCTCCCACCACACACGACCGACTGCGACCCCCACGACATTACCAATGAGCCAGGACTGGAAGCGAGCGATCGAGGCCCAGCGCGAGGAGAAATCGCGGTACTTCGGCGAGCATCCGCACTCGCCGATCCCACCCGACGAACGCGAGGCCTTCGACGGGCTCTCCTACTACGCGATCGACGCCGACTACCGGTTCGAGGTCCCCCTCGATCGGTACGACGACCCCGAACCCGTCACCGTCGGAACGAGTACGGACGGCGAACAGACCTACTACCGCTGGGGCGAGTTCACGGTCACGATCGACGGCGACGACGTCGCGGTCCAGGCGTACAAGGCCGACCCGGACGACGACCGACTCTGGGTCCCCTTCCGCGACGAGACGAGCGGCGACGAAACCTACGGTGCCGGCCGGTACATCGACCTGGAGGTCGACAGCCACCGCACGGCGGACGGTGAATGGATTCTCGACTTCAACGAGGCGTACAACCCGACGTGCGCGTACTCCGATCAGTACGAGTGTCCGCTCCCGCCGACGGCAAACTGGCTCGACGTCCCGATCGAGGCCGGCGAACGGGCGTACGAACCCGACTCGGGGCGCCCGTTCTGAGAACACGACCGGACATCCGTTTTGCAGCCCTTACTCGCCGAGAAACGTCTCCTCGAATCGATGCACGCTCTCGTCGGTACCCGCGAGGACGACCTCGTCGTCCGGTTCGAGCGCGAAGGAGGCCGGGTCGAACGACGTGATCATCTCTCCGTCCCGACCGACGGCGAGGACGGTACAGCCGGTCTCGGCGCGCACGTCGGCGTCGACGACCGTCGATCCGACGAGCCGTCCGGCGGGAAGTCTGACGAGGTCGATCCGCGTGTCGAACGTGAGGACCGTCTCGTCGTCGAGGACGGTCGAGGCCAGCATCCGGCCGCTGACGGTCGCCAGCGACTGCACGTAGTCCGCCCCCGCCCGGTAGAGCTTGGGTTCGCTCTCCGGGTCGTTCGCCCGCACGAGGATCTCGGCCTCGGGGTTCAGTTCCGCGACGACGAGCGTCGTGAAGATCGCCGTCGTGTCGTCGTTGACTGCGACGATGACGGCCGACGCGTCCGTGACGCCGGCCTCGCGAAAGACGTCGGGCTCCCGCGTATCGCCAACGATGTCGACTTCGGGGCCCGCTTCCCTGTCGATCACCGTCACGGCCGCTGCCGTCTCCTCGAGTTCCGCGGCGGCGGCCGCTCCAGCGTCGCCGTAGCCGGCGACGAGGACGCGCCGACCAGACAACGATCGGATGGTGGACGTCGCCTCCTCGCGCAACGCGGCGATCCGGTCCGGTGCCCCGGCGACCAGCAACCGGACGTCCTCGTTGAGTTCGGCAGACGGCGGTATCGGGCTCTCGAACGTCCCGCCGATCCACGCGCCGACGACGTCGACGGCGAAGCGGTCGCCGAGTTCGACCTCTCCGGCGCGGCGGTTACAGAGGTCACTGCCGGGGTCGATCGAGAGTTCGACCAGTTCGAGGTCGCCGCCGAGTTCGACGCTGTCTTCGACGACCGTCGTCACGCTGGTCGGCACGTGATGCGCGAGGCTCTCGCCGAGCAACTGGCGCGGTGAGAGGACGTCGTCCGCGCCGGCGATCCGGTGGTAGTGGGCCACGCTGGCGTCATCGACGATGGTGACGACCTCGATATCGGAAACGGCTTCTCGCGCGGTGAGGACGATACTGGCGCTCGTGTCGTCCGCCGCGTCGGAGACGAGGGCTGTCGCTCGCTCGATGCCAGCGTCGCGCAGGACGTCGATCGACTCCGGATCGCCGTGGACGACCGTCCGTCCGGCGTCGTGTAAGTCACGTGCACGGGCTTCGTCCGCTTCGACGACGACGGCGTCGCGTCCACGTGAATCGAGTTCGTCCAGGAACGCCTCGCCGCGCGAGGAGTACGTACAGAGGATCACGTGGTCGTCGGCATCGGGCGCGGCCGTGGGAAGTGACTCGGTGAGCGCTCGACGGATCCACGGCGCGGCGAAGACGTCCGCTGCGGTGAGGATGAGCCCGATCCCGGCCAACTGCATCAGGATCACGAGGAAATTCATCTGGGGAGTGTCCCAGCCTGCGTCTTCGCCGTACCCGGTGGTCGTAAACGACTGGAAGACGACTTCGAGCGAGCGAAACCACGGGCGCGGTCGTCCCTCCCACGCCCCCATTCCGTAGGTGTACAGGGCCGTGAAGACGACCGTGGTGGCGCCTAACAGCACCAGGTAATACCCCGTCCGGCGCGACCTGAGCAGCGACATGTGGACCAGTCGAACCCGATCGATGTTGACGGTATCGGCCTGCGGGTGCCGACGGTGGACCGTCAGGGACAGTCCGTCTCTTCGACCGACTGCGCTTCGACACCTTGATCGACGACTCGCGTCTCGCCCGACTCGATGGCCACCAGCATCGCGCGACCACCGTAGCCGTGCGTCTCGTCGTGTCCGCGGACGACGACGCAGGAGGCCGCTTCCGGAATCTCGATGGTCGCCGAGCGGGTAAACGGCTGCTGGGAGTGAGCGTGCGTGAGTTCGCGACGGCCCAGTCGTTCGCCGTTGCGGCGTTCGACCTGCCACCAGTTCGCGTAGCCGTCCTCGCCGTCATCGTCGTGATGTAGCGTGACGTCGAATCGGTACGCCCCAGTCTCGTCGGTCGGTTCGACGGTCACGTCGACCACGTTCGCCTCGCGGAGATCGAGGTCAGCAGGCTCGTCCGCCGTGGACTCATCTTCGCCGTCCGAATCGGCCTCACCCTCCTGGGTAGCTGTCCCGTCCGAATCGGTGTCGTCGGCCGAGTCTTCCGTAACGGTCGATCCACCGTCACTCTGCGGCTCGTCCCCCGCGTTCGAATCGTCACCTTCGAGGTCGCTACACCCGGAAAGGGTCGCGGCCACGAGCGTCCCGGACGCCAGAAGGAGCTGTCGTCGGGATGAGCCGAAGGTGGGCATACGACTCCGTACTCGGTCGGGTTACAAAGGCCGCCCGGTGCGGAAAAGACTCCTGCAGTCGGTCGACACCTCGTCAGCCCGCCCGACGTCGGTCAGTGACTGTGGCCGAGCAGGGCAATCCCGTACATCACGCCGAGGCCGGCGACGAAGACGACGAAGTAGCCGAGTCGGTTGCGAACCTCGGCCTCGGCGTTGATCTCCGGGATCAGGTCCGAGCTCGCGATGTAGATGAAGTTACCAGCAGCGAACGTGAGGAGCGCGACCGGGGGTTCGCCGACGACGCCGGAGAGCGCGTAGCCGACGAGGCCGCCGAGGACGACCGTGAGCGCGGTCGCGAAGTTGATGGCGAGCGCGCGCACCTTCTCGAACCCGCCGTAGACGAGGATGCCGAAGTCACCGATCTCCTGGGGGATCTCGTGTAGCGCGATCGCGAACGCGGTGACGAACCCGACTTCCACGTCGATGAGGAACGCGCCGGCGATGACGAGCCCGTCGATGAAGTTGTGCAGCGAGTCCGAGACCAGCACGAGGTAGGTCACCGGTTCGTGTTCGTGGTCGGTGCCGTGGTGGTGGTGCCAGTGGATGAACTGCTCCAACACGTAGAAGAAGGCAAAGCCGACGACGAGGGCGACGAACAGCCCCCGCGTGTGGAGCGAGCCGTGCGAGCGGATCGCCCGCGGGAGCAGGTGGAAGAAGGCGCCCCCGAGCAGCGCGCCGGCGGCGAACGCGACGAGCCACAGGAGCAGGCGCTCGACGAGGTGGTCTGCCAGGAAGAGCGTGAAGACGCCGATCCAGGCGAACAGGCTGATGAGCAGCGTCGTAAGGAGTATCCAGCCGAGCGGACCCATATCGATACCGGTCCTTGCGAGCGGACCGCCATAGCTTCTGCGTGTTCGATCGGCCGCACGAGGGCGAGCTGGCCGTTCGCGAATCGGCCGATATCACGGGTACGTCACCGACGGCGTCCCACACACGTATGTCGCTCGCGAGCCAACGGTCTGGCATGTTCGACCGAGTGCTCGTCCCCGTCGACGATCGCGAACCGTCGTCAGTCGCCCTCACGTACGCGCTCGAGGTCGCGGCCGCACACGACGCGACGGCCCACCTGCTGTACGTCGCGGACACGAACAAGCCCAGCCAGGTGCAGTACCAGGGTGCCGTCCTCGACGTCCTCGAGCGGGAAGGCGACGGAGTGCTCGCAGACGCCCGCGAGCGGGCGACGAACGCAGCGGTGACCGTCGACGACGAACTCGTCCAGGGCGATCCGCGCCACGAGATCGTCGCCGCGGCCGAACGCGCCGACCTCGTGGTGATGGGGACCCACGGCCGGAGCGGGATCGACGCCTACCTGCTGGGAAGCGTCACGGAACACGTCGTCAGAACGACCGAGATGCCCGTGGTGACGGTCCGCGAGGCGGCGACGTGGACGTACCCCCACGAGCGGGTCCTCGTCCCGTTCGACGGCAGTCCCCACGCCCGCGACGCGCTCGATCTGGCGCGGAGGGTCGCCGCGGACACCGGAGCGACGCTCCATCTACTCGGCGTCGTCGACGAACCCACCTTCGGTGCCTTCGGCTCGTCGACGGGTGCTGAAGACGCCCGCGACCTCCTCGACAACGCCGCGGCCGACGTCGGTGACGTTTCCGTTGAGACACGCGTCGAGAGCGGCGCCGTTCCGGAGACGATTCGGACGGTCGCGACGGACGCCGGGGTCGATCTGATCGTCATGGGCACCCACGGTCGCCAGGGGGTCAACGAGCGGCTCCTCGGCTCGACCACCGACCGCGTGCTCCGGAGTGCCCCGGTTCCGGTGCTGACGATCGGGTCCCAGGCCGACGACTGAGCGTTCCTCGAACGAGACGTCGCACACTCCCCCGAGCCCAATTCGATTCCTCTCGGCCCCCAAACCCATCAGTGATCCGAACGGTACACACAACCCTATCCCGCTCGGAGTCGTCTCGTTCAGCATGGCAGACACGAAACGCGGGCGCGACAAGCAAGCCCGAGACGAAGAAGAACGCCAGCGCGAGCGAGAACTCGAACAAGAACTCGAGCGCGGCGACGAGGTAGAACCCACTGACGAGAGTGAGTACGACGCAGATGCGCTCGAAACCGAAGATCAGCCGACCTGTCACCGTCGCGGATGCGACGAACCGGCGGCGTTCCGCGTCCTCGAGCGCTACGAGGAGGACACCGGCCACGGGACCGTCGAGGCGGTGGCGACGATGTGTCGCGACCACACCGCCGAGGAGGGGCCGGTGAACCTGGACAAGGCCGGCCCGGACTACGTCTTTCGCATCGATCCGCTCACGGAGCCGGACGGTGCGGACGGCGAGTGAGAACCCGTGCTGACTGCGAGTGGTGGGTCTTCTGACGAGAAGTGCGGGAGACGGTGGACCGCGAGCGAGACCGCCGATCACGCCGAGCGAGACGGCCGCGCCCACGTCGGGTTGGACATGACGGCTACTCGATCGGCCGGGCAACTCGTGCCGAGCCGAGCGAGGCGATACCATGGCCGCGCCCGTCCCGACACACCGAAATGCATCGACTCGAAACCCTCGAGGGATGACCGTCGGAGTCGTCGGCGCGGGGATGTCCGGACTGGCGCTCGTGCGCGCACTGGAACAGCACGGCGAAGACGTCGTGGCCTTCGAGGCGCGGACCGAGCCGGGCGGCGTCGTCCAGAGTCGCGAGGTCGACGGCCGCGTCGTCGAACTCGGGCCGCAACGGCTGCGCCTCACACCGGGCCTCGAGTCGATGATCGACGACTACGACCTGCGCGAGAGCCTCCGGTACGGCGCCGACGACCAGCCGATCTACGTCTACCACGACGGCGACCTGAAGGTCGCGCCGCTGTCGGTCCGCGAGGCGATCACGACCGACCTCATCAGCCCGCTGGGCAAGCTCCGGATGCTGCTCGAACCGCTGTTCGGTCCGCCGAAGCCGGACGAGACCGTCGACGAGTTCCTCGTCCGGAAGTTCGGCAAGCAGGCGGCTCGACGCTACGCCGGCCCGCTGTACAGCGGCCTCTACGGCACCGACCCGCGCGACATGCTGATGGCGTACTCGCTCGGTCGCGTCCTCGAGAAACGCGGCGTCGAGCGCAGCATCCTCCTGAAGGTACTCGAATCGGTTCGATCCGACCGCGAGACGCCGCCGATCGTCTCCTTCGACGACGGGATCGGCGAACTCGTCGACGCCCTGTCCGAGGCCCACGCCGATTCGATCCACCTGGGGACGCCGGTCGAGGCGATCCGGCCGGTCGACGGACGTGACGGGCCGAACAGGGACGGCGACTGTGGGGCCGGGGACGGGGGTGGCGACACAGCTCGCTACGAACTCGAGACGGCCGAGGAGACCGTGCGCGTCGACGACGTCGTCGTGACCACGCCGGCACCGATCGCGGCCGAGTTACTCGAACCGGTCGACGCCGACCTCGCCGCGACCCTCGAACGATTCACCTACAACCCGATCGGGCTGGTCTTTCTCGATTCCGACTTCGGGGGCCGGGGCCTCGGCACGCTCGTCCCGCCGGACGCCGACGACGTCTCGATCAGCGGACTGACCTGGAACGCCAGCATCCTCGATCGCGACCGCCTCTACACCGCCTACCTCGATCCGCTGTCGTACCCGCCGCTGCTAGAGGCGACCGACGGCGAACTCGGCCAGGTCGCGGCGCGGGAGTTCGAGCGCATCACCGGCGCACCCGCCGAACCCATCCACGTCCACCGCTGGGAGCCGGGCATGCCCGCCTACGACCGCTCCTGGACCGCGATGGACGACCTCGAACCCCCGGCAGGGATCCACTTCTGTGCCAGCTACGTGGGCCGACCCGGGATCCCCGGCCGGATCCGCAACGCGACGGCCCTCGCCGACCGACTCGCCGGCGGCGCCGACGGATGAGCGAGTGACGCGGACGGGCGGTCGAGTGACGCCGAAGGATAAGCGGGTGATGCGGACGGACGAACGGCCGCCGGGTCCGAAGTGGCTAAACCGCTCCGGTGGCAAGCGTCGGGCATGGAAACCGGGATCGTCCTGTGCAACTTCGGCGAACCGGCGACGCCCGACCGCGAGACCGTGCTCGACTATCTGACGCGGATCTTCTTCGACAACGCGGACCTGGAGGACGCCGAGTCGGAAGCGGCAGCCAGGGATCGTTCGCGCGAACTCGCGGAGCGACGACTCCCGAGCATCATGGCGGAGTACGAGGAGATCGGCGGCTCGCCGCTTCAGGACCAGGCGGTCGCTCAGGCCGACGCGCTGGCCGAGCGCCTCGACTCGCGCGGCCACGACGTGACCGTCCGCCACGCGATGCAGTTCACCGAGCCGCTGATCCCCGACGTCGCCGCCGAACTCGCCGAAGACGGCGTCGAGGAGGTCGTCGCCCTCCCCATCTACCCGCTGTGTGGCCCCTCGACGACCGTCTCGTCGATCGACGCGCTCGAATCGGCGGTCGAAGAACTCGACGGCTACGACCCTGAATTCGCCTCGGTCACCGGCTGGCACCGCGTTCCGGCGTACAACCGCCTGCGAGCGGACGGCATCGCCGCGTACACCGAGGAGGCCGACGTCGACCTGCAGGACCCCGACACCGCGTTCATCTTCTCGGCCCACGGCACGCCGACGAAGTACCTGGAGGCCGGCAGCCGCTACGACGAGTACGTCGAGGAACACGCGGCCGCGGTCGCCCGCCTGCTCGAACTCGACGACTACCACATCGGCTACCAGAACCACGCCAACCGGGGCATCGAGTGGACCGCCCCCGAGACCGAGGAGGTCGTCGAGAACCTCGGCGACGAGGCCGACCGCGTCGTCGTCGAGCCGATGAGCTTCATGCACGAACAGTCCGAGACGCTCGCCGAACTCGACGTCGACCTCGCGGAAGACGCCGCCGACGTCGGACTCGACCTCTACCGGGTCCCGATTCCCCACGACGACCCGCGCTTCGCCGACCTGCTGGCCGACCTGCTCGAACCCTTCTGTGCGGGTTTCGATCCAGCGTACTACCAGCTCCGCCAGTGTGAGTGTCGGCCCGAACCCGGAACCTACTGCCTGAACGCCGGGATGCGGACGGAAACGCGATAGTTGGCGGTTCTATTCTCCATCAGCGCCCCATTATTGGCCCGCTTACTGCTGTCCCGCCACGCTACCGCGAGACCGACTGCGCCGCCTCGAAGAAGGCCGCGACGTTCTCGACCGGGGTGTGTCGGTCGACACCGTGGCCGAGGTTGAGGATGTGGCCCGCCTCGCCGGCGGCGTCGACGATCTCAAGGGTGCGTTCGCGGACGGTGTCGGGATCGCCGTAGAGCAGCGCAGGGTCGAGGTTCCCCTGGACCGGTCTGTCGCCCAGTTGCTCGCGAGCCGCGGCGACGTCGACCGTCCAGTCGAGGCCGACTACGTCGGCGCCGGTGTCGGCGAGCAGGTCGAGGTTGCCCGAGAGGTTCCGGGCGAAGACGATCGTCGGGACGTCGGTCGCCTCGACGATCTCGCGGTGTAACGGGAGGAGGAACTCGCGGTAGTCTGCGGGCGAGAGGAGGCCGGCGTAGGTGTCGAACAGCTGGATCGCGTCGGCACCCGACTCCACCTGGAATTCGACGTAATCGGCGATGACGTCGGTGAACGCGCGCAGGAGGCGCTCGAATGCCTCGGGGTGCTCGGCACGCAGTCGACGCACGGCCATGAAGCTCCGCGAGGGCTCGCCCTGACAGGTGTAGGCGGCGAGGGTGAACGGGCCGCCGGTGAACCCGAGCGTCGCGGCGTCCGACCCGAGTTCGTCGGAGAGGCGAGAGAGGAGTTCCCCCACGTAGGGGAGGTGCTCGCGGACATCTTCGGGTGTGCGGTCCGCATCCGCGGGCGACTCGACCGGGTTCTCGACGACCGGACCCACGCCCGATTCGAGGTGATACGAGAAGCCGAGCGGTTCGAGCACCGTCAGGATATCCGAGTACATGACGACGGCGTCCGGGTCGAACCGCTCGTAGGGCTGGAGGCTGATCTCGGCCGCGACGTCGGGCGTCGAGATGGCCTCGAGGAAGGAGTAGTCGGCACGCAGTTCGCGATACTCGGGGAGATAGCGCCCCGCCTGTCGCATCATCCAGACCGGCGGCCGCTCGGTGCGCTCCCCGCGAGCTGCCCGGAGAAACAGATCTCTCATTGGCGGTGGTTCGCGGCGGGCGCGCCTAACAGTTGCGAACTCCCCCACCGACGCGACCCGCCAGGGTCGATCACCGCGCCGCCAGCCTCGGGGTGTGGATTCGGTCGCGACGGTGAACTGACCGGGTGACCACCTGCTGCGAGGGACGCTGCCGAGTGACGCCCGGACCCGACACCAGATTTATCCGACCGTGCCGACCTGAATCGGTGTGGCAACGCTCGAGGACTGGACGCTCTGGCTACACATCGCCGCCGGAGCGATCGCCGTGCTTGCCGGCGTCGTCGCGCTGGGGACGACCAAGGGCGGACGCCGCCATCGGCGAGTCGGGCGGCTCTTCGTGTACTCGATGGGCGTCGTCGTGATCACGGTGGTCGGGCTCGCTGCCATCGCCCCCACGCGCCGAAGGGTGGTGCTCACACTGGTCGCCATCTTCAGTGGCTACTTCGCGTTTTCGGGCTATCGAGTTCTCGCGCGCAAACGACCGACGACCGACGCGGCAGCGCCAGACCGGATCGCCACGGGCACGGTGTTCGTCGCCTGTCTCGGCCTGGCTCTCTGGGGACTCCGCCAGTACATCGCTGGAACGACCTTCGGTATCGTGATGGTCGTCTTCGGCGCGATCGGCGTGGTGTTCACCGTTCTCGACGCCCGTGAATTCCGTCGCGACGGAGCGACCGAGTGGCGGGTGACGCATCTCCAGCGAATGATCGCCGCCTTCATCGCAACCGTCAGCGCCGTCTCGGCCGTCAATCTGACGCCAGTGATCGGGATTGCGGCGTGGCTCTGGCCGACCGCCGTCGGTGCGCCCCTCATCGCCTACTGGTCTGCGACGGTGGAGTCGCGCTGACGAGGCCGCGCGGAGGACGTGATGCGGGCCGGAAAAAGGTGATTCGGGCCGGAAGAACGTATCCGGGCCGAAACTCGGTATCCAGCGCGAGCCTCCGTGGCGACCGACGGAGGCGATGCGCCGCCGAGCTACCGGAGAGCCAATCCAACAGCGGACGTCCCCATCGGGTCGGCTTCGCGGCGCCGCTTACCGGCTCCCGGCCGAACTCGATTCGAGATATCTGTCCGGGACGTGTCCCGTGAGCGAGGCGGGGACGTACCGGACGAGCCTGACGGCGAGGTCGGCGAGCGACTTGCGAAGGAGGACGTAGACGGTCGAGACCGCGAGGAGGCCGCCGACAGGGCCCCAGGCGATCGGGCCGGCGGGCTCGGCGGCCAGGCCGATCACGGCGACGCCGGCGACGCTCGCGAGCCCGAGATCCTCCGGCGAGCCGTCGTAGCGGACCCAGCGCCTGGCCGTGAGCCACCGGTCGTGGTAGTGGCTGTAGACCGCGTGGTCGCTGCCGCCCTCCCAGGGTCGGAGTTCGAGGCCGGCACCGGCGACGTCGGTCGCGGCGTGGAGCGCGGCCGCGGTGAGGGCGATCGCGAGGCCCACCGTCACGGCCGACGGGGCGACCAGCGCGGCGGCGATCGCGGGAATCGCCGCGAGCCAGCCGTAGACGGGGTAGTGGAGGGTTCGGCGGTGACCGACGTAGAGGTCTACGTCCGGCAAGAGGCCACCGACGAGGCCGGCGAGGATCGCGACCGGCGCCAGCTCGGGTGCGCCAACAACGACGGGAAGGGCGAGGGCCATCCCCAGCAACGCGTGCGTCGAGGCCATCATTGTACCAAAACTAGGGAGGCTGACCCTATAGCCGTTTCGCGGCCCAAAGAAGGCGGTTCGGTATCGACCCCGATGGCAAGGATTAGGGCGCACGCGCCCCGAGTATGGACAACGACGTGCCCCTCCTCTCGTCGATCTCCCTCGTGACCGTTGGACTCGCCCTCGTCGTGGGCGGGCTGGTGACCTCGCTCTGGCTCGGCGTCGACCGGCGCGAGGCGGACGTGGCGGTCAACGCGGCCGCCGCGCTCGCTGCGACCGCGAGCCCGCTCGTCGTGGAGTACGCCGTCGCCGGTCTCGTCGACGCCAGCGTCGACTTCGGACCGATCCTGCCGCTGTGCATCGCCCTGGCCGGCTTACTCCACATGCTCGGTATGCACGGCTGGTACGACACCGTCTGGTGGTGGGATCACGTGACCCACACCGTCTCGGCGGCGCTGGTCGCCGCGCTCGTCTACGCGTGGGTGGTCGTCGCCGGCGCCGACGTATTGCCGGGCCCGCTCGGCCGATCCGCCGGGGCGGCGACGATCGGCCTCACCCTCGCGGCCGGCGCCGCCTGGGAGGTCCTCGAACACGCCGCCAGGGTCGCCAGCGACCGCGCCGGGATCGAACGCGTCCTCGAACACTACGGCCGATTCGACACGCCGCTCGACCTCCTCTTCGACGGGATTGGCGCCGTCGCCGTCGTCGCGCTCGACGGCCGCCTCTTCACGCCGCTGTTCGAACCGATCCCCGGCCTGTCGCGGACGCTGCTCGGTTGGTTCGTCGTGGCCATCGGCGCGATCGCCGCCGCCTCGGCGGTGATCGTCGTCGCCGGGCGCGAGGGGTGACGGACAGGGAGCGGAGTGATCGGTGGCAGGTGTCGGCCACTCGAACGAACCGCGAGTCGGCCTCCCGAGCGACGGGCAGAACTGTCCGCCGACCCCGCCGTTCCGCCTTCGAACCGCTTTTCGCGCCACCGCCCCAACGTGCGGTACTGAATGGAGGCGCCCACGGTCACCGCGCTCGTCAACGGCGTGACGATCGGGTTCGTCCTCGCGACGATGCTCTCGATGGGGCTCGCACTGACGCCGGACGAGATCCTCGCGTCGCTGGCACAGCGCCGGCTTATGGCGAAATCGCTGCTCGTGAACCTCGCGGTCGTACCCCTCTTGGCGTTCGCGTTCGTCCTCGCGATCCCGATGGCGACCAGCCACGCCGTCGGGCTTCTGGTGATCGCGATCGCGCCGGGGGCACCCTTCGGTCCGAAGCTCGCCGAAATCTCGGACAGCGACGTCGCGTTCGCGAGCGGGCTGATGGCCGTGCTGGGCGTCGGTTCCGTCGCGACGATCCCGATCACGGTCGCGCTCCTCATGCCGGCAGGCGTCGCTGCCGATCCGATCGGTATCGCTCGCATCGTGGTCCTCACCCAGCTCGTCCCGCTGCTCGGCGGGCTGTGGGTCGCGGCGCGCTCGCCGTCCGTCGCGGCCGCCGTCCACCCGCCGATCCAGCGACTCTCGACCGTCCTCCTGGTCGGCCTGGTCGCCCTCCTGACGGTCGCGTACGCCGGTGAGATGCGCCAACTCGTCGGTACCGGAACGCCGCTCGTCTCGCTCGTCGTGATCGGCGCCTCGATCCTGCTCGGGTACGCGCTGGGCGGGCCCGCGACGGGGGCACGGGAAGTCCTCGCGACGACGACTGCGTCGCGAAACGTGGCCATCGCCCTGCTCGTCGCCACGACGAGCTTTAGCGACCCGGGCGTGCTCGCGATGATCGTCGCGTTCGGCCTCCTCAGCCTCGTGGTCTCGGCGCCCGTCGCCGGGTGGTGGGGCCGAGGAAGTGCGTCGTGATCTGAAGGACGGGGCCAGACGACCTGCTTCAGCCGTGCGTAGCGGTTCGCGTTCGGCTCATTGTGGGCAGGTACCGGATATCCCGTTTCGGTCCGCCCCGGCGGGCTCAGTCGTTGGAGCCAGGAAGTCCCACTCGCGGACGGCGAACCCGACGATTTCGATGCGTCGTTGCAGATGGTCCCACTCGCCGGCGATCTCGCGGCGGCGGTCCTCCTCGTCGGTGTCGAGCGCGTCGTCGGCGATCGTGCCGCGAAGGTGGTTCGGCGATTCGACGTCGAACTCGGCCTGCCACGCTCTGATCCGGGCCTTCATCTCGGCGAGCCGGTCGGTGAGTTCCTCGACGGTGTGGTCGCCGTCTCGAAGCCGCATCGACTCCTGCATCGCTTGCCGACGGTAGTCTGGGTAGTACGTCGCGTGCGTGCCGGCGTCGTCGCGGTGGAGGATCCCGTCCTCGACGAGTCGTTCGAGGACGCGCCTGGTAGGCCCGTGCGACCAGTCCGCTTCGGCGGCGATCCAGTTTGCCGTCCGGGGCTCCGACAACTGCCGGGCGACCATCCGCACGCGGTCCTCACCGGTGGTCTGCCGGTCTCGTAGTCCCGTGTCCGATTCGTCTTCGCTCATACGCGCTCGTTCGACCTCTGTCTTAATATAGATTGAGGAGGTTCGTCGTATACGAAGGCTCGTCGTAGTTCTCGTACAGACCGGCAACCGGAGACGTTTGAAGGTGCGAGAACTCCACGACAGATCGATCGGACGGAAACGGTACGTCAAAAGGAGCGTGCCTTCCCAGTTTTCTGCGCTGGTACTGGATCGAGGGATTCCAAGAAAATCACACGAAGCGCCTGTATACGCCGCCGAGCCATGATCTGGCCGCTATTTGACTTATATGTCAGTCTGCACAAAACAGTTACAAACCTACAGAAGGTACGTAGTCGTAGATGCCCGTGAGACGAGACGCGCCCACAGCCGAGGAGGTGGCCGCTGCAGTCGATGGAGACGTCGAAACCACCCAGCGGGCGCTTCGTGCCGTCAAATTCACCGACGAGACTGACGAGTAGCGATTTCTATGTCGCCCGGCAACCCTATCTAACGGCTGTTCCAGCGACGATCGGGTTGCACTAATAGGATTTCAACAGAGCGGGAGCACTTCCTGTCGGCGAACGGCTCTCTCAGGCGTGTTGTGTGACGTCGCGTAGGTCGAACACGTGTACCTCGTCGCGTTCGGAGGCCGCTTCCTGTACGGATTGTGTGACGCCGCTCCGCGTGAACAATGCGTATTGCATATCGGTATCGCCAGTATCTGGTGTCCAACGGATTTCCGCAGAATGGGCTTCGAGTGAAGCGAGCGCACTGTAGTCGAGGGGTGCGTTCGTGAACTTACACTCCCCCGCGACCATGGTTCCGTCTGCCGTAAAGCCGACGACGTCAACTTCGTGCTCCTTGTACCACCAGCGGCCGATATCGAGGAACGTCTCCTCGGGAAACAGATCTGGCAGCGCATCCTGACAGAGCGTCTCGAATTCTTGGCTCACGAAGTCAGGGAGTTCTGGTTCGATAACCGCCTCGTAGGCGTCTTTACCCAACCGTTCGTATCGGTCTTCGTTACCGTAGACGAAGCGGAACCAGAAGCGAAACAGCGGATCACGGATTCGATAGCGTCCGCGGCGTGATTTCGCTTTCTCTTCGGTTAGTGGAACCTCACGCTCGACGAGTCGGAGCCGTTCCAATTTTTGGGTGTACGTCGAAATCTGCTTCCCGTCGATCCCGACTGCTTGCGCAATCTCGTTTGCTGTCGTCTTCCCTGCAGCGATCGTCGTGAGGATCGCAAAGTATCGATTCGGGTCTGTGAGTTCAGTTCGGAGGACGTACTCCGGTTCATTGTGGAGGTACCCCTTCTGAGAGAGGACCTCCTTAGTGAGGACGGCTCCGAGATCCCGATCGAGAGTGACACCGTCAAGGTAGTACGGGACACCGCCGAAAATGCTCCACGTGAAAATTTGCTCTTCGGGCGAGTAGTCGTCCGGAAGGAACTCCTGAGCGGCTGCGAAATCGAGTGGTCGGAGGTCGATTTTCTCGGTAAACCGCCCGTACAGCGGGCTGTTTCCGAGGAGTGTCGCGTCCTCCATCATGCTAATCGAGGATCCGACTAGAACGAGCGTTCCCGAGGTGTTCTGGAGGCGTTGATCCCACAGCCGTTGGATAACCGACGGGAGGCTTTCGTCAGCATCGATGAGGTAGGGGAATTCGTCGAGGACCACGATCCCGTCGTGGTCGCCAAGATACCCCAAAAGGGATTCCCAGTTCTGTTTGATCGCCGTAATCCCAGGAAACGTGTCGGCCGCAACATCGACGAATTCGTCACGTTGTATCTGCGACGTGGTCTCCGTGGCTTGGTAGACGACGGCGTCGTCCTGGTCGGAAAGTGAGTGCTGGACGAGCTGTGTTTTCCCGAGTCGTCGCCGACCGAAGATAACCACCATCTCGGCATCGTCGGATTCGTAACAGTCACGCAGTCGTGAGAGTTCTCGGTGCCGATCCACGAAGCGTTCCATATGTCTATTCTCTCCCACTCGAGAATAACACTTCCGAATAGCCTATTTTTGAATAGGCTAATTCAAAATTGGCTATTTTCCACTCTCCGATCGGGCTATGATCGCTGCCGGCCCGTTCAGCTACGTCTCCAGCACCTGTACCAGCGATAAGAAGTACCCCATTAGCCAAGACGAGGAAATAAATCCCCTAGGAGAAAACACGAATAGACCAGTGACAGTGGCTCTTGAGAACATTTTATCAGACACGGGATTATAGTCTGGCCGTATCACCCAGCCAACTTTCGTTTTCTACAATCACTACCCAATCATACTGATTTTCCAAAATTCACTAATTTCCAATAAATATAATACGTACCAACCCGTTGTCCCACGCGGAAGCCACTGGCTCCGAACTTCCGGAGCGGGCAGAAATGCCCCGGGTGTAGAGGCACCCGAGACGTGGCTTCCGAAACCCAACCACGGGTTTTACGCAAGCCATGACACCGTATACACCAGACCACCATAAACCCCGCGCACAGCCCGCCTACCCCCGATATCCGCGTAGCGACGTGTGTGTCGGTTCGATTCGGCCGCGTTACGATGCGATCCACACGGTTCCCGACCCGAATCACGTCCACGCGGCGACGGCCGGTGCCCCGGACGACCAGTTGCGGGTCGACGTCGAGCGCCCGATCGATCCGAACCGCCTGGGCATCGTCTCGCGCGATCAGTACCCGCCGTGTCCCCACTGCGACGAGCCGGTGATCACGATTCGGACGCTGGGGCCGCACCTCCACGCCGCCGATCCGTGCGGCTGTCCGCTGGATAGGGAGACCGTCACGTCGATGCTCGGAGGGCCGAACCGATGACCGAGTTGCCCGATCCCGCGGAGAGCCCGTTCCCGCTGTGTCCCAACTGCGGGATGCCGGTCGTCCGCATCACCTCCTCGGGGCCGCACACCCACTCGGCGAGTCCCTGCGGCTGCGGGTTGACGCTGGCGGACGTGCAGGAGCTGCAGGGGTAGGATCGACACTCTCGAATCGGCCCCTCGAATCCAACTGACTGAGGTATTGGCGACGGACAACGCTTACACGTCGGTGCACAGTAGAGTATGTACGATGGTGTCGACTCACCGAGCAGATTCCGAAGACGAGTCAGAAGATCCAGCGGTTCCCGAAGGAGTCATCGACGGAATCGAAGATATTGCCACCGGTCGTACCGCCGATGCGGACGACCTGGATTCGGCGCTGGATCGGTAATCTCGTTCGTTGAGTGTTCATTCTCGATGTCTGAATTTACCCGTCGAAGTCTGTGATAATCTCGAAGTGATTCGGGCTGGAGACGATCGGCGGATATTCTGTCGACTCGTTATAGGAGTGCCACACGGCTCCGATCGATACAACGTGCTCTTCGTGTTCTACGTCGATCGGCACGAGTATGGCTCTCAGAACCTACAGCGGTTGGATGCCGCGACACGACAGCGGCTTCGGGACCTCCGTTCGTTCGACTCAGTCGAGAGCGTCGAGCGCTACCTCGAGACCCATCACGCGTTCACTGCGACGCAGATTGCAGACAGAATCGATCGGCTGGACTAACGTCCGAGGGGATACAACCAAACGACTAGTTATCGATGGGCTCGAGACCTGGTCCGATAGCAAATCAAACCAAACGGCTGTTCTTCGCATCTCAATACAGGTCGTGACGACGGCCACGTAGTATCCGTTCCACTTGCAAGCGGCCAATTCAAAGAGTCGGATTGCGATGGATTGGGGCAACAGAGAAGGACGTACGCCGAGCACCTACGGAATAGATGACGTTCGACAGCGACTCCACGTCGGCGATCGACGACGATGTTCGGCGACTGTACGAGCAATATCAGGCCGCCGAGACCGACGAAGAGCGACGCGAGATCGCCCTCGAGATGGGGAAACTCGATGGACGCCGTCACGCGGACATCTACGAAGCACTCGAAGACGAGTGACCGGTCCTCACGGTAGGATTGGATTTGTGGAAGGGATGGTCGTCACGGCCCTCATGGCTTACTGTCGGTGCAATACGTCCCACAGCCCGACGTGCACCCAGTCGCCCACTCGGTCGGATCACCCGACCCTCGGCAGTCACCTTCGGACCTGAGCCCAAGCGCGACGAGTGCTGCGTCGACGCACATAGCACTGCTACCCGAGGAAACGCTCGGATCCGTCTATTTCGAGGCCCCATCCGTCGATGGACGGACTCGATGAGATCTGTGGGAAAGGTTTATCGGCTGTCACCGCGTACAATTCGGTGAGGACGCGGACCAGGCCCGCTGGGTCGACCCCTCGGGACTGATCCGGCTAGGGGCGTGGGGTAGTTGCCTACGTCCTGTCGACGTCCGATTCTACGGGGCGAACCGTTCGGATAGATAGTTTCGTACTCGCCGTGATTCGAGCATCTCGATCGTGTTCTCCCACTGTGAGTGGACATCGAACCCACCGTCGTCAGGGCGTCGTCCCTTGATCCACGCTGCAATACGTGTCCGGTCGATGTCCCCGTAGTCACCATTACCGCCGCGGATCTGATAGAACGGCGTGGGGGAGACGGACGGTTCGCGCCAGTTCGTGTCGAATCGAACGACATTTTCTGGAAGGGATTCCACCTGCTCGACGCCCGCATCGATCACGCTTCGGACGTAGCCAGCAATGTAGTCGGCGGCGATCACTTCGGGATACGTGAGATCGGCTTTCGGAAGTCCGGTCACGTACACACCACCGAACGTCGACTGAAACGGCCCATCGAATATTTGCGAGGCCTGAGTTCGGAGGTGCGCCTGACTAGAACCGTACATACTCGGCGCCCCATCCGGAAGAAGGATCGAATCACCGCTGAACGCGCGAGCGGACGTGATCGTCTTTTTTGCGAGAATACAGACGGCCGCCGCTTTGTGATGGATCGATTCGTGCGAGCGTCCGACAGCCACCCGCCACGGGATTGCTTCCGCGTCCAATGACGCCAATAACGCTCGAACCCGGCCATTTCGTTGTTTCGGCGTCGCATACTCCGCGAGCGTCTTGGATTTCGCTCGCCACGGAGCCAACTCGTGCTCCAGAAGGAGTTCTGCGAGTCGTTCACCGTTTTTGCGCGGACATCGGACCACAGCGAGGGTAAATGGGTCCGGCCCGACGACGGTACCGGACTCATCGACGCCGATAACGTGGTCTGCCCGAGTCGTATTTCCCGAAGACTGCTCGAGTACCTGGATTGATCGCACTGGTCCATCACGCTCGTCGTCCCGCTACTTACGATAGTGTATCCACCCATGAGTGATTAATATATTGAATTAGTGTCGAATGCAAGTGACGAGATCGAGAAAAGGACCCTACTCAACAGCTTCGTAGGGGCGATCACGAGAGTGAGTAGAAAACCGGCGATATGAGGTGCTGGTACAGGCCAGAATCTGGCAGACGATCGAGGGAGAAGGGACGTACGGCTTGCTCTCAGAGTCGAGAGCGTCAGCCAGCACGTGCACCGACCACGCGCACCGCACCAGGGTTGTCGAAATTGCTCGAGCAGCCGGTTACTTCTCGTGGCGGTCGATGAAAGCCCCGTTCTCGGAATCGTCCCCGGCACTGTACCAATGTGTCGACGTATTCAGACATCCGCCGTGTCCCCTACACCGCCCCCATGACCGCCATCCCGCCGTACCCGAGGACGAACGCGAGGACGAACGAGCCGATCCACGCGAGGACCGTCACGCCGAGCTTTCTCGGACTGATCGCGCTGGCCCCGCCGACGGCGAGACCGCTGCCGACGATCGCGCTCACGACGATCTCGTTGAACGAGACCGGGACGCCCAGCAGGACGGCCGTCTGGGCGATGAGGAACGAGGGGGTGAGCGTCGCGATGGAGCGACGCGGTCCCAGCGAGGCGTACTCCTGGGAGACCGCCTTGATCATTCTGGGTGCACCGGTCCAGGAGCCGACGAGGATCCCCAGGCCGCCGCCGAGCAGGACCGCGACCATCGGCACGGACGCGAGGTCCTCGGTGAGCGGGAGCAGCGGACCGACGGCGAGCCCGACCTGGCTCGCGCCGGCGGAGAAGGCGACGAGGCCGCCGAGGACGAGCAGGAATCGTCGGAGGCCACCGTGCAGGTCGCGACCGACGTCCCAGCGGACCACGGCCGCGGCGAAAAGCCCGACGGCGAGCGAGGTGACGGCTGCGCTCGCGGTCGGCCCGGCTGGCAGCACGCGGGCGCCGCCGGCCGCGAGACTGCCGCCGATCGGCGCCAGGAACGCGAAGTCGAGATTCGCGAGGACGGCCCCGACGACGCCGGCGAGGATCGGGACGCTCCGGGTCTCGGGGACGGACGGGCGGGGGAGAACGCTCGCGATTCCGTAGGCGATCCCGCCGCCGACGAACGGCGTGAAGAGCCACAGGGAACCGATCTCGACGTACTTCGCCCACGCGGGCGAGCCGCCCAGGGCCAGCCCGACGCCGATCACCGACCCGGTGACGGTGAAGGCCGTCGCGATTGGGTAGCCGGTCGCGATCCCGATCGCCATCAGGCCCGCCCCGATCAGGAGGACGACGATGACGGCCGTCGGCGGGAGGGAGACGCCGTCGACGAGGCCGCTGCCGACCGCCTCGGAGACGTTCGCGCCCTGCGTCACCGCCCCCACGAAGCCCAGAATCCCGACGACGAAGGCGGCCCGCATCGTCGAGATGGCGTTCGCGCCGACCGCGGGAGCGAAGGGTGTCGCGCCGCTCGAACCGGCGCCGATGACCCAGGCCATGAAGAGACTCGCGAGCGCGGCCACGCCGAACAGGAGAACGGTCGCTAGATCCATCTATCGTGTAGGGAGTGAAGGGGAATCGCTATCGTTCGAATCGTGGTGCTCAGTCGGCCGAGGTGGCCGTTGCGTCGGTGTCCTGGGATCGACTGCGCCAGACGCCCTGGAGGTAGGCGCCGGCGAACATGCCGACGAGCGCCCACAGGATGGTGACGTTGCCGATGCCGAGGCTGGCGTAGGCCGCGCCGGGGCAGATGCCCGAGAGGCCCCAGCCGACGCCGAAGATCGAGCCGCCGATCAGCACGTTGCGATCGAAGGGCTTGAGGCGGCGTTCGTACGCGTCGCCCGTCATCGGCGCGCGGTCGCGGATCCGTGGAACGAGGAAGAACGCGATCCCCGTCACGATCGCCGCGCCGAACATGACGAACGGGAGCCCGAAGTCCTCGAACTGGAGGAAGTCGAGCACGACCTCCGGCCGCGCCATGTGGCTGTAAGCGAGCCCGAACCCGAAGATGAGACCGCCGACGAGCACGAGCGGTGCGAACAGCGGGTGCTCGGTTCTGTCTGGGGCGCCCATTATGGGCTCACCCCCAGTGCGGAGACCACCTGTGCGGTCACGATCGCGACGGCGAGGAACGTGATCACGCCGACGATCGAGGTCTTCGAGGCCGAACCGACGCCGCAGACACCGTGGCCCGAGGTGCAGCCCTTGCCGATGCGGGTCCCGATGCCGACGAACACGCCGCCGACCAGGAGCCGCCAGGGCTGGACGTCCGTCGTCCAGGCGCCGCCCTGCCAGAGGACGGCGTAGACCGCCGCTCCCAGTACGATGCCGACGGTGAAGACGACGCGCCAGTCGCGATCGTAGCGGTACTTCGCGAAGCGCGACTGTCCGGAGACGTACGACAACGTCGACTCGAGGAAGGTACTCGCGCCGGCGATGATCCCCGTCCCGAGGTAGATGAGTACCGCGCCCAGGCCGACGAACAGCCCCCCGATGGCGTAGCGGCTGATGCCGTTGGGGAACGGCTCGGCCGGGATGGCGAGCGACGTGAGGTCGGCCGCCGCCAGCAGCGGCGTGAGGTCAGCGAGCATTGCGTTCTCGATCACGGTGTTCAGTCACCAGCCAGTGATTCCTGACTGGCCGCGCAGTTGTTCGGGCCGAGTTCGAGTTCGAACGCCTCGTCGTCGGTGGCGGCCTGTTGACCGAGGTTGGTCGGAATGATGTCCTCGTAGTTGGCCGGACGGGGCGGCATGTCCGAGAGGATCAGGTCGGTGAAGTCGTCCTTCGCCATCGTGAGTGCGTCCATCTCGTCTGCTAATTGGCCGATCGGAGCCGTATAGGTTCCGTCTGCGGCGGGGTCGGCCGCGTCACTGAAGTGGGCACCACCGATCAGCGTGTCGTCGGGCAGCGTCAGGACGCGTTCCTGGAGCGAGTCGTAGAGCTGTCCCGCGGCCTCGGGTGCGCCGTCGTCGCCCTCTTCCAAGTCGGGACGGGCGACGCTCTCGACGAAGAGGCCGTCACCGGTGGCCAGCAGCGAGTCGTCGAGCAGGTAGGAGGTCATCCCGGAGGTGTGCCCGGGCGTGGAGACGGTCTCGATCGTCGCGTCGCCGACAGCGAACTCGTCGCCGTCGGCGGCCAGCGTGACCTCGTCCGCGTAGGTGACGCCGCGGTCGACGGCGGCCTCGGGGATCACGCCCTCGACGCCTTCGTCGTCGAGTGCACGGACGCCGTCACTTCGCTCCGCTCGTGACGAGCCCGTAAGCTCTGCGAGCTGACGGACGCCGCTGATGTGGTCCGCGTGGATGTGCGTGTCGATGGCGTAGGTGAGGTCCGCGCCGAGTTCGTCGGCGTCGTCGAGGTAGCGATCGGTGAACGCCCGCAGCGGGTCGACCACGGCGGCCTCGTCGCCGTCGACGAGGAGGTAGCCGAGACAGCCGCTCGAGGGACGCTGGTACTGGTAGAGCGTCCCGGTGCCGTCGTAGCGCGAAACCTCGACGCGCTCGTAGATACGCGCCCAGCCGTTCATCCCGTCCTCTAAGTGGTTCGTCTCGTAGCCACGCTCTGTGAGGACGCCGGCGACGTACTCGCTGGAGCCGCCCTTCGCACAGAGAACCGTGACCTCGCGGTCGTCGGGAACCTGGGCGAGAACGTCGTCGTCGATCTCGTCGTCCAGGAACTCGAAGTACGGGACGTTGATGGAGTCGACGGTCTCGCCGTCGATCTTCCACTCGTCGTACTCCGACTCCATGCGCGTGTCGAGCAGTGTGACCTGCTCGCCGTCGTCGATTCGGGCTTTCAGCTCGGCTGGTTCGATCGATTCGACCTCCGCATCGATTTCTGGCAAGTCCATGTCGGCCATGTTGTACACCGCTCCGTACCGGGTACTCGCACATAAGGGTTTTCATAGTAATCCCCTATCCGCACAATACTGAACGCCAGTCCCGTGTGGAGGTAATTTGTTGTTCGTCCGTATGCGTGCGTGATGAGCCGATATAGGCCCACTATTTCATACCCTCGATATCACGGTTGTTCGTATCCACCCCACTAATCGACATTCTTTTATGGTCTGCCCCAATATTGTGTGGTAGCTCCAATACAGAGCACCGATACAACATGAGTTCGCAATACGACATCACCGAGACGCTCGACGTGAAAGGACAGTCCTGCCCAATGCCCGTCGTCAAGACGAAGGGTGCGGTCGACGACCTAGACGAGGGCCAGATCCTCGAAGTCGTCGCGACCGACTCCGGCAGCATGAGCGACCTCGCAGGCTGGGCCGAGGGCACGGACGGCGTGACACTCCTGGACCAGGTCGAGGGCGACGACGTCTACAAACACTACGTCGAGAAGACCGCGTAAGATGAGCACGGACAACGAACCATCCGCGGCGGGAACCGCCGGATCGGAGATCGACCCCGAGGAGTTCGCGGCGCTGCGCGAGCGCGTCGAAGAGCTCGAAGAGAGCGCGGCGCAACGCGCCGCGGAAGACCGAGCGGGGAACCCGCGAGAGGTCGTCGAGACCGAGACCGGCGAGGACGGCAAGAAGATGACCATCGTCTCCACCCAGGGCACCTTCGACATGGCCTATCCGCCGCTTATCCTGGCGAGCACGGCCGCCGCCTTCGGCTGGGACGTCGTGGTCTTCCACACGTTCTGGGGGCTCGACATCCTCCACGAGGAGAACTCACAGGACCTCAAACTGTCCGCCGTCGGCAACCCGAACATGCCGCTCCCGAACGCGATCGCCGCGCTCCCCGGCATGGACGCGATGGCGACGAAGATGATGGAGAAGAAGATCGACGAGAACGGCACGGCCACCATCGAGGAGCTCATCGACCTGTCGTTAGAGAGCGGCGTCGACCTCCAGGCCTGCCAGATGACGATCGAGCTGATGGACTACGACGAGGACGACTTCTACGACGGCGTCACCACCGGCGTCGGCGCCGCCACCGCGATCCAGCACATGGCCGAATCGGACGTCCAGTTGCTGGTCTAACACGACACTCGCTCGGATCCGGACACGAGCACATCGGACAGGCACACAGGAACCCTCCTACCACAGACCCTGGCAACACCCCACTACCACACATGAACACGAACACGCCTTCCACGATCACGACTGACGAACAGCCCAGTTTGCGCGTCGTCAAGGCCGTCGCCGAAGCGGACGGCACCGACCCGGCGACGCTCGATCCCCCGTTGCACGCGGCCGTCGATCCGTCGGCACTCGATCGGGTGTTCGCCGACACGCCGAGCGGCTCGCGGCGAGGCGCGATACGATTCTCCTACCGCGATCACGACGTCACCGTCGACGCGGATGGCCGCGTCGAACTCGAGTGAATCCGTCGCTCGTGACGCGGCTCCCGACTCGTGCCCACTGAAACGCGAGTACGAGATACCCCGGCCGATAGCTTCGACCCGGACTCACACTACTGGCCGACCAGCTGGCTCGCTCGTCCGGCCGTCCCTCGAATGCGCGCTACCTGGGGTGCCCGCTCGACGCCCAGCCGGTCGATTCTCACACGACTCGACACCGCCCGGGTATGAAATGGACGGCCGACGACGTACGCACATGAGCCGTGGTCCGGACCGACCCTGGTCGGCGGTCGGTGCCATCGCGCTGGTGCTGGTCGGCGGGTCGTTGCTTCCCCTGCCGTTTCGTCGTCGCCCCGAGTTCGCACTGGTCGGGCCGGACAAGGCGTTGCACCTGCTCGGCTACTTCGGCCTGTCGGTGGCCGTCGCCGACGCGCTCGCGGCAGAGGGGATCGGACGCGCCCAGAGCGGGCTTCTGGCGGTGGTCTGGTCGACCGCGATCGGGACGGCAACCGGACTGCTCCAGCTGTACGTTCCCGGCCGCGCGCACGAACGGGCCGACGTCGCCGCCGGAACGCTCGGGTCTGTGCTCGGCGCCCTGTACTGGTTCCGTTGGCGGCCCGTCGTGAACACTGAATCGGACGGCGAACGGACGGGCTCGCGATCGGCCCAGCCGATCAAACGGGACGCGGAATCGCCCGAACACGGTGCGCTCCAGCGGGAGTAGCGTACCAGTGTGAGCCGCCCATATCGCCGCCGGAGCGACGGGTGAAACTGGCCACAGCGGCGGACCAGTCGGTCGGAAACCCGCCACGGTGACCGGATCGTCGTCACTGATCGTGCGATTGGACGTCGATTCGCTGCCCATCGAGGTCCTCCGGGTCCGCCTTCGGGAGCGTGATCGTCAACACGCCGTTGTGGCAGGTCGCCTCGGCGTCTGCGGCCTCGACGGCCGACGGAAGACGGACCGACCGTCGCATCGTCTCGTGTTCGCGTTCGCTCCGGAGATAGTGATCGTCGGAGTCCTCGCTGGCCGAGCGCTCTCGCTCGGCCGTGATGTGGACGGTGTCGTCGACGAGGCGAACGTCGATCTCGTCGCGGTCGAATCCCGGAACGTCCGCCGTCAGCACGTACTCCTCGTCGCGATCTTCGAGGTCGACGCCCATCCCGGACGCGGCGCGCAGCTGTTCCGACGAGCTGTAGCGGTCACCGTCCCAGTCCTCGAGCATGGTCTCGAACTGGCGACGCAGCTGGTCGAACTGTTCTTCGATCGATCTGAACGGGTTCCGATCGGTACTCACGTGCGTGACACCCGGACGGGGCTCCACCGACCACACTGCTAAACGTTTTACAGGGAAGTGCATGCCGCGGTGGTCGGAGCCGTGGTGCACCGGGATCGGCCAGGACGATGGTCGGACCGACCACCCCGTCACCCGAATCGGCCAGGACGTCGCCCGGGCCGACCGCGGCGTCACCCGGATCGGTTAGGCCGTCACCCGAATCGGCCACGGCTCCACCCGGACCGACCGTGCCCGTGCCCGGATCGACTGCCAGTTCGACCCGAACCGACGCGCCTCAGACGAAGACGAACACGACGAGGCCGACCAGCCCGATAGCGAGTAGCGGAATCGCGACGGGCCGACGGAGGCGGCTGTCCACCCTGTCGATCAGGGCGAGCTTCGAGGCCAGGCTGGCGGCAATCCCGAGGACCACCATCCCGGCGGCGCTCTCGGCACCGATCGTCCCGCCGGTGAACACCGTCGCCGCGGTGACCGAGACGGCGGCCGACGAGACGAGTCCGCCCGCGAACGCCGTCGCGTACAGACCGAGCTCGGCAAAGAGTTCTTCGGCGACGACCGAGACGACGAGGATCGCGACGTACGCGATCGCGAACTTGGCCGCAGCCACCATCGACAGCGGCGACCCGATATCGAGATCGAACGCGCCAGTGACGTCGCCGTAGCGCCAGTGATAGGCCGCGAACGCGAGTGCGAGTGCGACCATCGCGGCGGTCGGACCCAGCAACGGGAGCGTCAGACCGATTCCGAGGACGATCGCGATAGCGACGTTCCGAGCGATCATCGAGGTCGTCGCGAGCAGCAGGGCAGCCGAGACGGCGTCGGTCGCTTCCCGCGATTGCCTCGACAGTCTGGCGAGGACGCCGGCGGCCGCGAACGAGTTGGCCGCGCCCGCGAGCAATCCCGTGAGGGCGAGACCACGTGATCCGCCGAGCTGGCGCATCGACACGTACGCGCCGAACTGGATCACGAGGACGAAGATGGTGAACGTCAGCACCTCCCGGAGCGCCAGCACGCCGTAGGGATCGACGGGCTCGCCGGGGAGGATCGGATACAGGATGAACACGAGCGCGCCGAGTTTCAGCGAGTCCTCGAGTTCGCGATCGGTGATGGCGCCGACGTAGCGGTGGAGTCGGTCGCGCTCGGCGAGGAGAGCGACCAGCAGGATGGCGATCGACGTCGACTCGAAGTACGCCCCGTAGCCCACGAGCGCCCCGAGCAGCGCGACGACGAAGACGGTGACCGACGTAGTGAGCCCGACGTTCGCCCCGTCCAACGAGAAGCGGATGTACGCCACGAGCACCGCGAGCGCACCGGCCAGCGCGAGGTAGACGCCGATCAGCGCCGGTTCGCCGGCCCGGTCGCCGACGGAGACGACGAGCGGGCCAGCCCCGCACAGGAGGGCGAGCGTCCGCAGTCCGGCGAACTTCCGCGTCGGCAAGCGCTCGCGTTCGAGTCCGATCAGGCCGCCCGTCGCGATGGCTACGCACACCCTGAGCAACAGATCGGGAACGGGGAGCGTTTCGATCATCGTGGCTGGGACCCGGAGACTGGAACCCGATACCTGACGACGTGGCTGTGGTATCGACTGCGATGCTTCGCGAGTGATCCGCTTCGAGCGGTCCGACAGCCGCGTACAGCGGCGACGCCTAAAAAGGACGTGTCGCCCCTCACGACGGGAGAGTGCCGGGTCGAACCCTCTACTGCTGTCGACTCGCGATGAGAACGTAGCGACAGCGACTCACAGAGAGAACAGACCGCGTCCGGATCTCTACCCCCGACGAACGGAACAGTATTGTGCACATTCCAAAATACTTTACCACTGGCCGCCGTCTCTTCGCGTATGTCAGATCCGTTCGTGGTCGTCGGCGGAGACGCAGCCGGGATGAGCGCCGCGAGCAAGGCCAAGCGCGAGGACCCCGACCGCGAGGTGATCGTCTTCGAGAAGGGCGAGTGGGTCTCCTACGCGGCCTGCGGGATGCCCTACTACGTCAAAGGCGAGGTCGAGGAACTCGACGACCTCGTCGCCGTGACGGCCGAGGAGTTCCGCGACGAGCGCGACGTCGATCTCCGGACCGGCCACGAGGTCGTCGAGGTCGACACCGACGCGGAGACGGTCACGGTCGAGACCGACGACGGGGAGTCCATCGAGCAGGCCTACGGCGACCTCTTGGTCGGCACCGGCGCGAGCGCGATCGAGCCGCCGTTCGACGGGCTCGACCTGACGGGCGTCTTCACGATCCACGACATGGACGAGGCCGACGCGATCGAGTCCTACGTCGCCGAACACGACCCGGAGACGGCCGCCATCGTCGGCGGCGGCTACGTCGGCGTCGAGATGGCCGAAGCGCTCGACGCCCGCGGCCTCGACGTCTCGATGTACGAGATGCTCCCCCGGACCCTCCAGCCGTTCGGCGAGGAGACCGCCCGCACCGTCGAAGACCACCTGCGCGACCAGGGGGTAGAGCTCCACCTCGAAACTGCGGTGCAGGGCTTCGACGGCGATGTTAGCGTCGAAACAGTTCGGTACAAGACCGACGACGGTGGCGAAGACGAGGCCGCGGCGGACCTCGTGATCGTGGGCGTCGGCGTCGCCCCGAACGCCGCCCTCGCCGAGGAGGCGGGCATCGAACTCGGGCCGACCGGCGCGATCGCGACCGACGACTACGGCCGCACGCTCGACGCCGCGGACGGGTCCACGCTCGAACACGTCTACGCCGCCGGCGACTGCGCCGAAGCGGACAACGTCGTCACGGGCGAGCCCGACCACGTCCCGCTGGCGCTGACGGCCAACCGCGCCGGGCGAGCCATCGGCGCGACGGTCGGCGGCGACCCGACGCAGACCGGTGGCACCGCCGGAACGGCCATCGTCAAGGCGTTCGACCTGGGCGCCGCCCGGACGGGGATCGTGGACGAGGAAGTGGCCCGAGAGGCCGGCTTCGACCCCGTCTCCGTCACGATCGACGCACCGACGCGGCCACACTACTACCCCGGCGGGGTGAAACTCTCCGTGACCCTCGTCGCCGACGCAGATTCGGGGCGCGTCCTCGGCGCGAGCGTGGTTGGCCGCGACGGCGTCAAACGCATCGACACGGTCGCGACCGCGATCACGGGGGAGTTTACCGTCGCGGAACTGCAGAACGCGGACCTGGCGTACGCCCCACCCTTTAGCCCGGTCTGGGACCCAATCTTGACGGCGGCGAAGGTCCTCCGCGGACGTATGGAGGACGACTGATGACGGACCGAATCGAGACGCCGGACCCACCGACGTCCGCGGCGGCACTCCGGGAGACGATCCCCGCGTTCGACGACGTGACCTACATGAACTTCGGCGCCAGCGGACCCAGTCCGCGCCCGATCGTCGAGGCCGCCGAGGATTTCCTCGAGTACCACGAGTTCGACGCGCCGAGCGGCGAGGGGATGTACCCCGCGGCGTTCGAGACCTACGACGACGTGCGCGAGACGGTCGCCGACTTTATCGGTGCCGAGACGACCGAGGTCGCGCTCACCCAGAGCACGACGGACGCGATCAACCGCGTCGCCTGCGCCATCGACTGGGAACCCGGCGACGCGATCGTCCGGACCGACATGGAGCACCCCGCCGGGATCCTCCCCTGGGAGCGCTTAGAGCGCGAGCGCGGGGCAGAGGTGCGCGTCGTCGAGAGCGACCGCGGCCGACTCGATGTCGACGCCTACCGCGAGGCTGTCCAGGGCGCGAAACTCGTCGCGTTCAGCGCGCTCACGTGGAACTACGGGACCCGACTCCCGGTCCGCGAACTGGTCGACATCGCCCACGAGGCGGGCGCGCTCGTCCTCGTCGACGCGGTCCAGTGGCCGGGCCAGGCACCCCTCGACGTCACCGACTGGGGCGCCGACGCCGTCGCCGCGGCCGGCCACAAGTGGCTGCTCGGCACCTGGGGCGGCGGCTTTCTCTACGTCGACGAGTCCGTCGCCGACCGACTCGTCCCCGGCCCGATCGGCTACCGTGGCGTCGTCGAGGCGACCGCCGAGCGCTACGAACTGGAACCCGGCGCCCCGCGGTTCGAGATCGGGACCATCAACCCGGCCCCGCACGTCGCGCTCCGGACGGCCATCGAGACGGCCGAGGCGATCGGGGTCGAGCAGATCGAGTCCGAGATCCGGCGACTGGCGAGTCGACTCGCCGACGGCGTCCCCGACGACCGGTTGCTGAGCCCGGCCGAACCCGAATCCGGGCTGGTGACCATCGCCGTCGACGATCCGGAGGCCGTCACCGAGCGGATACGAGACGAGGGACTCGTCGTCCGACCGCTCCCGGAGCCGGACGCGATCCGCGCCTCCGTCCACGCCGTCAACACCGCGGACGAGGTCGACGACCTGCTCGACGCACTTGAGCGAATTCTCTGAGGTCAGTTCGAGGCGCTTCCGAACGGGGCGTTCGCCCGATGGCGTGGAGGCGTGGTGCGGAAAATCGTCCGCGAGCGGGGACGACGGCACCCGGAACCCTCAGTCCTCGACCGGCGTCTTGATGATCGTCACCGGGCGCTCGGCCATCGAGGTGACCCGCTGGGCGACACTCCCTAGGAGGCGACGATATTCACCCGAGCGAGCCTTCGATCCGACGACCGTCAGGTCGACGTCGGCCTCGTCGGCGTAGGCGAGGATCTCCTCGTGGGGAACGCCGTGGCGCAGGACTGTCTCGGTCTCGACGCCGGCGTCGGTTGCTCGCTCGGCGATCGACTCGACGGCCTCCCGGCCGGACTGTTCGAGCGCGTGTTCCAGCCCCTCGAACTCGTGGACGTACTCGTCACCCGGGTACGAACTGTAGGCATCGGCGTCGACGACGTACAAGACATGCAGCGTCGCGTCGGCAGCGGCCGCCGCGTCGATGGCGTACTCGACGGCGTTGTCGACGCCCGAACTCAGGTCCGTCGTGACCAGAATCGTCTCGTGCATACCGGGTCCCTACGACGGACGACCAAATATGACTGGGTGGGACTCTCGGCTCGCTGGAACAGGGTACGAGGTTTATCGCCCCAGGAAGCGTGTCAACACCATGTCTATTGAACGGTCGTCCCGACGACTCCCGACGAGCCAATTCCTCCTCGGGGCCCTCGTGGTCCTGATCGGCGTCATACTCCTGCTGCGTGGCGGTTAGACCGCCACGTTATAGGCGGTCGGTAAAACCGACCGCCCGCTCGAAACGACCGGGCTCGCCCCCACGGGGAGCCTCCTACAGTTCGTCCCGTCGCTGTTCGTCCTCGTCGGCGTCTGGGCGCTCGTCACGAGTGGCTTCCGCAACGTCGTCGGCCCCCTGGTGTTGGTCGGTGTCGCGAGCGCGTGGCAGCTCGTCGCCCTCGGGTACGCGACCGTCGAGGGGATGATCGACCTCTGGCCGCTGCTGTTGATCGCGTTCGGCCTGTCCATCGTGCTCGGCCAGTACCGATCAGCGGCGCTCGACGTCGACGATTCGTTCACCTCGGCGTTCGCGGCCTTCGGCGGCGTCGAAAAGCGAAACACCTCGAAGCACTTCGCAGGCGCGGACCTCACCGCCGCGTTCGGCGGCACGGAGCTCGACTTGCGCGACGCGGCGATCGACGAGCCGCCGGGCCGGATCAACGCCGTCGCCCTCTTCGGCGGCGTGGACGTCATCGTCCCCCGCGAGTGGACCGTGCGGATGGACGTCCTGCCCGTACTGGGCGCGGCTACCGACGACCGGCCCAGGAGCACGGATCCCCACGATGGCGTCGACCTCGTGGTGACCGGATTCGTCGCCTTCGGCGGCGTCTCCGTCTCGGACTGAGTGACACCCGATCGCCCGCCTCCCGGCGGGCGGGAACGGACCGGACTATCTTTTTGTCCGGCGATCGAACGAACGTGCGTGAACGAACGGGTTCTGTCGGTGGTGCTCGTCGCAGTCGTCGTGCTCGCGGCGGTCGGCATCGGACTGCTCTTCTCCGTCGAGACCGGCGCCGAGTCCCCCGAGCCCGCAGACTTCGACGACACCGTCACCGTCGGACTCACGTTAGAAGAGCAGTACGAACTGCTCGACCGGCCGAACGCGTCGCTCCCGCGCGTCCAGACCTTCTACTCGCAGTACGCGTACGTCGTCGGTTACTTCGGCGTCGACGCCGCGCTCGCCGCCCAGCGCCAGGCGGGCCACCGATCGCGGTTTGGCTACCCGCTGGTCACGTACGTCACCGACTACGGCGGGACCGGCGTCGAACTGGGGGCGGACGACTACCCGGTGGTCGCGCGCGATCCGGCGTGGATCCCGGCCGAGTCTGCCTGGTACGTCGTCGACAGCGAGGCCCGGACACCCGGCGGCGCGGCCATCCCCTCCTTCGGCGAGCGGGCCGAGGCGGAGGCGTTCGCTGCATCCTACGGCGGGACGGTCGAATCCTGGGATCAGGTGACGGAGCGTCGGTTCGAGCGCGCCGAGGCCGCGGCCGTCCGCGAGCGCGTCTCCCGGCAGATGGCATCGGCGAACGAAACCGTCGCGAGCGCCAGTTCCCACGACGATCGACCGGTCTCGGTCCTCGTCGGGGAGGACGCCGGGACGATCCAGGGTGCCGTAGAGCGCGCGCCGGCGAACACGACCGTCCTGGTTCCGCCAGGGACCTACACGGAGACGGTGGAGATCGATCGACCCGTCACGCTCGCGGGCGAGGGCGACGTGACGATCCGCGGTGACGACAACGGCTCCGTCGTGACGATCACCGAACCCGACGTCGGCGTCCGTAACGTACACCTCGCGGGCACCGGCAACCGCTCGCTCGGCGCGGAGTCGCTGCCCGGCGACGAGGGCGACCACCCCGACGACCGCTCCCTGGCGTTCTACGGCGGGACGGACGCGGGACTAACGGCCCACGTCGCGGACCGGGTGTCGATCGCGAACGTCTCCGTCGAGACGCGCGCGAACGGTGTGATCCTTCGGGAGAGTCCCGGGGCCGTCCTGCGGAACGTCACTGTCACCGAAGCGCCCGACGCCGAGGATCCCTACGCCGGCCTGATCGTCCTCCGATCGCCGGGCGTCGTGGAGGACTCGACGTTCCGCGGCGGGCGCGACACCATCTACCTGTACCGGTCGGACGGCCTGGTGTTCCGGGACAACGACCTCGGCGACAGCCTCCTCGGGCTCCACCTGATGCACACGAACGACGCGCTCCTCGCGAACAACCGGGTCGACACCGTCTCGGAGACGGCTATCTACGTCATGACCGGCCCGACGGGGACCGCAGTCGTCGGCAACGAGATCGCAGACGCCGAGATCGGCATCTCGGTCGGCGGCACGGCGTCCTACGTCGCCCGGAACGTCGTCACCGACGCCGACGTCGGGCTTCGGATCCTGGCCGACAACTCGCTCTACGAGGGCAACGTCCTCGCCGGCAACGGCGTCGGTGCCCACGCCGGCGCCGTCCTCCCGACCAACCGGGTGATCGACAACGACTTCGTCGCGAACGACCGTCACGCGACCGCCGGACACGGTCCACTCCGGATCTGGTCGCACGACGGGGTCGGCAACTACTGGCAGGGCGCGACGAGCCCGGCTGACGGCGAACCACCGCAACGCGCGTACTCGCCGACCGACCCGGTCGACCGCCGACTGCACACGACCCCTGGCGCGGCGACACTCGCCCGCGCTCCCGCCGTGGACGCCCTCTCCGGACTCGAACGGTCCGTCTCCGGCATGCAGACCGGGAGTATTACGGACCTCTCGCCCGCGTGCGGCCCGAACAACCCCGGCCTGCTCGCCCGGACCGACCGGGCGGTCGACGCGTACGCTTGCGACGGGACGGTGGTGACCGAGCCGTGACCGGTGATCGAACCGACGGCACGCGACCGACGCGACGGAGCACGACAGACCGACCCATGACGACTCACGAAGACGACGCACGGACGACGGGGACGGACCGAGCCGGAGCGACCCTCGTAGACGTCGAGGACCTCGCGTTCGCCTACGGCGACGTATCGGTCTTCGAGGACGTCTCGATCGAGATCCGGGCGAACGCCGTCACGGCCCTGATCGGGCCGAACGGCACCGGCAAGACGACGCTGCTCCGGACGCTCGCGGGGCTCGCCGAACCGACCGCGGGCGCGGTCCGGTATCACGGTCCCGACGTCCCGCGCGAGATCGGCTACCTGCCCCAGCAACCGGCGTTCAGGCCCGGCTTCTCCGCTGCCGAGACGCTCGCGTTCTACGGGTCGCTCGTCGGCGAGTCGCGCGCGGAGGTCAGCGCGCGGCTCGAACGCGTCGGCCTCGCCGACGCGGCCGATCGCAACGTCGAGGCCCTCTCCGGTGGAATGACGCGCCTGCTCGGCATCGCCCAGGCCGCGATCGGCGACCCGCCCGTGGTCGTCCTCGACGAACCCGCCTCCGGCCTCGACCCGGGGATGAGCGCGCACATCTACGAGATCGCCCGCGAGCTCGCCGACGCCGACACCGCGGTCGTCGTCACCTCCCACGACATGGGACTGGTCGAGCGGACGGCCGACGTGATCGCCCTCCTCGACGCGGGCGGCGTCGCGGTGACCGGGTCGCCGAACGCCCTGCTGGACCGCTTCGACGTCGACTCGCTCCACGCCGTCTACGAGGCGGCCGTCTCCGGAGACCTCACGCGTGTCAGCGTGCGAGGTGAGTCGGCGTGACCGACGAGCGAGTTGACAGCGCGTCCGACGATCGGACCCGAGGGCCGATCGCTGGCCCGGAGAGCGATACACCCCACGGTCGGTCGGCCCCGGGCTCGCTGGGCCGTGTCGGCCGGCTCGTGGGACGTGAACTCCGGACGGTCGGCAGAACGCGCGGGTACCTCGTTCTCGCCGGGGCGCTCGCCGCCGTCCTGCTGGGGATCGGCCTCACCGGGAGCGCGTCCGCCGGGTACGTCCCAACCGCCGTCGACCTGCTCACGCCGCTCGAACTGCTCGTCCCGATCGTCGCCGTCGCGTTCGGCTACCGCGCGATCGTCGCCGACGAGGGCCGGGGCGAGCTCGACGTCCTCGCGACGTACCCCGTCGGCGCGGGGGAACACGTGGTCGGCGTCTACGTGGGTCGCGCCGTCTGCCTCCTCGTCGCGATCGGCGTCCCACTCGGTCTCGTCGGCGGGCTCGTCGCGGTCCGTCGAGAGGCGCCGGCGGAGATCTACGCCACACAACTCGGCGCCGACTCGCCGATCCTGTTCGCCCGATTCGTCGCCCTCACGGTCGCGTTCGCCCTGGTCGTCCTCGCGGTGGCGCTCGCCGTCTCGGCGCTCGCGAGCGGGACGCGCGGCGCGCTCGCCTTCGCGATCGTCGCGCTGGTCGTCCTGCTCGTCGGGCTCGATCTCGCGCTCGTCGTCGGCCTCGCGGAGGGGATCCTTCCGGGGTCCGCCCTCGTCGACGCGCTCGCGCTGAGTCCGCTGAGCGCCTACCGCGGGCTGGTCTTCGAGACCGTCGTGAACACGGTCGCGGGGACCGGCCCCCGTGCGGCGTCACCGCTCGCCAGTCTCGTCGGACTCGCCGCCTGGCTCGTCGGGTCGCTGGCGGTCGCCGCGTGGGCGGTTCGTCGGTGATGACCGTCGGTCGATGCCGTGAAACGGACGGCCGCTCCGGTCAGGGGAGACGAATTCGAGCAGCGGGCGGATCGCTACGCCATCAGCGACTGGAGGAGTTCCTGCGTGATCTCGTCGTTGTCGTACAGTTCGCCGCCGTACTCGGCCTGGAACGATTCCGCGTCGTCGGCGTTCGAGAACCCGAGGAGCGACCCACCCATCGCCCCCTCGACGTCGCTGTCGACAACGAGTGTGAGGTCGGCGGCGGACGCGAACGCGTCGGCGTCGAGGTGCCTGCTCATCGTCTGCGCCCCGTCGCCGTCGTCGACCGTCCAGTCGACGCTCGAGTAATCCGTCAGGTAGCTCACCTCCGGCTCCGCCTCGGCCTGGTTGTCGAACGTGAACGTGTAGGTGCAGTACGAGCTACAGAACTGGGCCGGGCGATCCGTGTCGTCGGGGCCGAGGACGGCCGACGGGTCCTCGTAGAACGACTGTCCGGCTGCCCCTCCGAAGTTGCCGATGCGCATCGAACAGTTGTCGCAAGCCATCCCCGGGTCGATGGTGATCGGGTCGGGCGCGTCGGTGTCACCGTTCGAGCCGTCGAGACAACCGGCGAGGGCCGAGAGACCGATCACGGTCGTGCCGGCGAGTACGGAGCGTCGGGTTCGGGCGTCGTCTTCCGACGGAGTTCGCCTACGCATGTTGGATGGACCGACGCCACCCTGGCCAATAGGCACACTGTTCCATTCCCACTCGGGAGGAACCGGTCACAGGTGCCGACTCGTCCCTGAGAACGCCTGCGTCGCCACCGCCGAGCGAGACGGGCCGACACGTAGAACGCGAGGTCGTGGCCCCTATTGCGTCGGAACTGTTCTCTCGGAGCAGTTCAACCGACTGGGAACGGCGTCAACGCTTATCCGGGCGGGTTTCACATTATTCGGCGTGCAACCCACGACATCGATGCGCCGAGTGACGGACCTGACGAGGAGATCCCATGGCAGCGATTGAAACCAGCGGGCTGACGAAGCGCTTCGGCGACGTCGTCGCCGTCTCGGACCTCGACCTGGTCGTCGAGGAAGGCGAGATCTTCGGCTTCCTCGGACCGAATGGCGCCGGGAAGTCGACGACGATCGACATCCTGCTGGACTTCATCCGGCCCACGTCGGGGACGGTAACCGTCCTCGGTCACGACGCCCAGTCCGAGGGGCGCGCCGTCAGGCAGCGGACCGGCGTCCTCCCCGACGCCTACCACGTCTACGATCGACTCACCGGCCGCCAGCACGTCGAGTTCGCCCTGGAGATGAAGGGCGTCGAGGAAGACCCGGTGGCGCTGCTCGATCGGGTCAACGTCGCCGACGCGGCTGACCGGAAGGCCGGCGGCTACTCCAAGGGGATGCGCCAGCGGTTGATCCTCGCGATGGCCCTGGTGGGAGACCCGGATCTGCTCGTCCTCGACGAACCGTCGACCGGCCTGGATCCCAACGGCGCCCGCGAGATGCGCGAGATCATCCGCGAGGAGAACGCCCGCGGGACGACGGTCTTCTTCTCGAGTCACATCATGGAGCAAGTCGAAGCCGTCTGCGACCGCGTGGCGATCATCGACCGCGGGGAACTCGTCGCCGTCGACACCATCGACGGGCTGCGCGACGCGACGGAAACCGGGGAGACGCTGTACGTCTCCGTCGCCGACCTCGACGAGGGCGTTCGCGAGGCGGTCGCCGGCCTCGACGGCGTCGGGTCGGCCGCGATCGACGACGGCCAGCTCCGACTCACGATCGCGGGCGACTCGAAGTTCGCCGTCCTGGAGTCCGTCGACGAGATCGCCGCCGTTCAGGACTTCTCGGTGATCGAATCGTCGTTGGAGGATCTCTTCGTCCGCTACACGACCGAGACCCAGGAGGTGGAATCGTGACCTGGCTCACGGTCGCGAAGAAGGACTTCCGGGACGCCGTCCAGTCGCGGGCGCTGTGGGCGCTCGTTGCGGTCTTCGTGGTCGTCTCGCTCCTCTCTTCGTTCGCGTACGTCGAAGCGCCGGAGCTGTTCGGCGAACCCGGCGGCGCGACGTTCGGCGGCCTCCTCTTCTTCACCGCCGGAATCGCGAGCCTGTTCGTCCCGATCGCGGCAATCGTCGGCTGCTACAAGTCCGTCGCTGGCGAACGCGAACTCGGCAGTATCAAACTGCTGTGCTCGCTGCCCACCACGCGCGGCGAGGTATTCGCGGGGAAGGTACTCGGACGGGCCGCGGTCCTCGGGTTCGGACTCGGCGTCGGGCTGGTCGTCGGCCTCGGCTTCGGCGCGGCGATGCTCGGCACACTCGACGTCGTCGCCGCGATCACGTTCTTGCTCGTGACGCTCGCGTTCGTCGCCGTCTACGCCACGATCGTCGTCGGCATCTCCGCGACGACGGGGTCGACGAGTCGGGCAACGACGCTCGCGCTCGGTTTCTTCGTCGTCTTCGAACTGCTGTGGGACGCCGTCGTCATGGGGGTCCTCTACGTCGCCGGCGGCTTCTCGATGCCGAATCCGGCGACGATGCCGGAGTGGGCGTTCACCGTGTCCCAGATTCCACCGTCGGCCGCGTACTTCTCCGGCATCGTCGCGGCGTTACCCGACCTCGCCTCGCGGGCGAACGCCGATCCCGCGCAGGCTGGCACCGAGGCGAGCGCCGCCGGCGGGGAGCCGTTCTTCGCGTCCCCGGAGATCGGGTTCGTCGTCCTCGCCTGCTGGCTGCTCGTCCCGATCGTCGTCGGCTACGTTCGGTTCGACGGCGCCGACCTCTAGTCGTGCCACGTAGCAGGGAGACACCGGCCCGAACACGTTCGCCACGTTCTACGGCCCTGGGAACGGTGATCCCCCGTTAAGCCCGCGGGCGCCGACCACCCGTACATGACGGGGTACCAGGCCACGATCGTCGTCGACGACCCGGGCGGCTGTCCGGTCGCGGTCGCGGCGGACGAACTCGACGCGCCGGTCGACTCGATCTCGCGGTCGTCGACGCGCGACGCGGAGACGGTCGTCGAAGAGTTCACCGTCCAGGATCCGGACGGATCGCTCGCCGGCACCGGTGAACCGGACACCCTCGGGAACCCAGAATCTGACGAACACACCCGCGAACGGGGTCACGACGTCTCCTTGCAGACGGTCGCGGCGACCGATTCGGAGCGGACCTACCGGTTCGAGCGCGACTGGTCGACGGCCTGCGTCTGCGAAGTCGTCGAACACGGCGGGAACCCGGTCTCGTCACTCCGTGCGCGAGACGGCGCCCTCCACGTCACCGTCAACGCGCCCGACGTGGACGACCTCTCGGAGACGGTCACCAGCCTCAACGCACAGTTCGGCGGCGTACGGCTGCAGGAGCTGACTCAGAGCGACGGGAGCGGTGGGAGCGATCCCGTCCTCGTCGACCGCGCCCGCCTCACGCGGCGCCAGCGCCAGGTCGTCGAGACGGCCCACGAGATGGGCTACTTCGACTACCCGAAGGGCGCGAACGCAGGCGAGGTAGCCGAGGCACTCCACATCTCCGGGTCGACCTTCGCCGAGCACCTCGCGGCTGCCCAGTCGAAACTGCTGGGTGCGATTCTCGACGAGTGAGGGCGGGGACGCGGACTCGACAGAGACGCCGTCGGTTCTCGACGTTCGTTCAGCGCACGACAGGTGAGTGGCGTGATGGTCTCCGTCGATCTATCGGTAGACGAACCGGAAAAGCAATCGTGATTTCAGAAACCACGATTTCCACACCGACGATCTCTACTACCGATCCTCGTGGACGACCTCGCCGCCGACGAGGGTCAGTTCGACGGTCGTCTCCCGGATGTCGTCGGGAGGGCAGGTGACGATATCCCGATCGAGGACCGCGAGGTCGGCCCGCTTGCCCGGTTCGACGGAGCCGAGTTCGTCCTCCCAGTGCAGGACGTAGGCCGAACCGCGGGTCCAGAGGCGGAGCGCCTCTGCGGGGTCGATCGCTTCCTCGGGACCGAGCGTCCCGGTGGTAACCGTCTGTCGGGTCACCATCCACCAGATGGACTCGAACGGATACCACGGGACCACCGGGGCGTCGGTCCCGCCGCCGACCGGGATATCGTCCTCCAGGAGCGTTCTGGTCGGAATCGCGTCGGCGGCACGTTCTTGCCCCCACAGCAGTTCCATGTTTCGCCCGAGGAAGGTCGGGTGGTTCTGTACCGTGGTGACGACGCCGAGTTCTCGCATCCGTTCTCGGTCTTCCTCTCGCGGGAGAAACACGTGCATCGCGGTCCATCGGAGGGGTTCGATGTCTCGGACCGCCGACGCAGCTTCGTACATATCGAGGAGCGTCTCGATCGCTTCGTCGCCGACGACGTGCGTCTGCACCTGGTGGCCCCGCTCGGCGGCCAGTTCGTACATCTCCTGGAGCTCTTCTGTTCCGCCCTCTGGAAGCAGGTAGTGGCCGTGATAGTCTTCCTGTTCCTGGACTTCCGAGACGATTCGATACGGCTCTGTGAGCCGTGCGCCTTCGACGCCGCCGTCTAGCATGTACTTCAGCCCGCCGATCTTCAGCCTGTCAGTCCCGAATTCTCGATAGAAGTAACTGCCAGCGTCGCGGACGTCGTCCGCGCCGTAAATACGAACGAAGGCGTCCGTTCGGACCGTCGCCTCTCCGTCGACGGCGACACGCTGGTACGCTCGCAACTCGTCGCGTTCGAGTCCTGGCTCCATCACCGCGGTGATGCCGCGGGAGTTGAGTTCGGACATGGCGCGTTCGATGTCGGCGACGTAGTCCTCGTACCCGCGATCCGGGAGCACCGGTTCGACGACTTCTGTACGGGCAGTCTCCAGGACGACGCCGTTCGGTTCGCCCGTGTCCGGGTCCCGGACTATCGTTCCACCGTCGGGATCGTCCGTGTCCTCGCCGATGCCGGCGCGATCCAGCGCGACGCTGTTGCAGACTGCGACGTGTCCGCCGCGGGGGATGAACACCGGATTGTCGGGTGCGACCGCGTCGAGTTCGTACCGCGTCGGAAGCCGTTCCTCCTCGAGTTGGCTCTCGTGCCAGCCCGAACTGGCGAGGATCCAGTCCGTATCGGTCGTCGTTTCGACCGCGTCACCGATCGCCTCGAGGACGTCGTCGATGGACCGTACGTCGAACAGCGTCACCCTGTTCAGATCCCGCCCGACGTTGCGAAGGTGAAGGTGTGAGTCGATCAACCCGGGAATAGCGGTCCGGCCGTTCAGGTCGATCTCGTCGGTCTCGGGACCGGCCAGTTCGCGGATTTCGGCCGTTCCGCCGACGGCCAGGAATCGACCGTTCCGAATCGCGACGGCTTCGGCGACGGTCTCGTTCTCGTCGACTGTTCGAATCGTTCCGTTGTACAGTATCCGTTCCGGATACTCGATGAGTGTGTCCTGTTTGTCTACCATTAGTCGTGTCACCTCGACGTGTGTCGGCTGGCGCTCGTCGTATGTGTACAATACTCGTTCGTTTCGTATCCCGAGGTGGGACGAACGGCGTGGGTTCGGCGCCGGTCCGAATCGGTCGTCGTCACAGAACGCGCTCGAGAGGGGGGAGTCATCGGACACCACCGAAGTCGAAATCGACGTCCTGGCGGTACTCGAACATCCGACGTTCGAGGGGTTTCAACACCAGATACTCTACGAATATGACGACGACGATGAAGACGACGGCCCAGGCGAAACTCTGCTCGAACCTGAACGATTGGTAGGTCCGGTTGACCATGTACCCGATCCCGCTCGATGCGGCGAACACCTCCACGACCGTAACCACCTTCCACGAGAGCGCGAGACCGAATCGCGTCGCCGCGAACAGCGACGGGGCGGTGTTCGGGATGACGATGCGCCACAGCAGGCGGAGGTTCGAAACGTCGAACGACGACGCCATCTCGAGGAGGTCCTGATCGATGTTTTCGACGCCCTTCCAGATGTTGACCGTGACGAACGGGACTACCGCGAGCGTCGCGGCGACGACCGGTGCCACGAAGGTGTACCCGAAGATCAACCGCATGATCGCGGCGAGCGCGACGGACGGGAGCGCCAGCCCGATCACGACGAACGGTGCGAAGTACAGTTGACCGAAGTTCGTCGATCCCATGGCCACACCGACTCCGGTCCCGATGATCATCGCGGCGACGAACGCGATCCCGATCCGCGATAGCGACGGAATCAGATGGGTGAAGGCCTGTCCCGACACGTACAGGTCCCAGGTGAGCTCCAGGGTCTCCAGCGGGTACGGCATCAGGTCCGACGGGAACATCGTGGCAATAACGTACCACAGGCCGTAGGTCAACCCGATAGCGACGACCCTCGGTGCCCATCGGCGAACGCTCACGTCGACGGTGTCGAGCACGCTCGTCCGAGTGCTAGTGGCCATCCATCGGTCCCTCCTCGTCGATTGTGTGGAACTGCTTGATCGCCCGTTGACGGAACCTGAGGAACTCCTCGGATTCGATGTCGCGCGGCCGTTCGAGCGGGACCTCCAGGTCGCCGTAGAGACGCCCGTCGCCGAGCATCAGGATCCGATCCGAGAGGGCCACAGCCTCCGTGATGTCGTGCGTGACGAAGAACACCGTTTTATCGAGTTTCTCCCAGATGTCGATGAGTTCCGTCCGGAGTTCGTCGGCCGTGATCTCGTCCAGGTTCGAGAACGGTTCGTCCATCAGGAGGATTTCAGGGTCGATACTGAATGCCCGGGCGATGCCGACGCGCTGTTGCTGTCCGCCGGAGAGCTGCGTCGGGTACTTATCGGCGTGTTCGCCCAGGTCTACCAGCTCGAGGTACCGCCGCGCCAGCTCGGGCGTGTACGCCGCGTTACCTTCGTGAACGAGTTCGATGTTCCGTTCGCAGGAGTTCCACGGCAGCAACCGGGGCGACTGGAACACGTGGCCGATTTCGGCGTCGCCGCCGTCTTCGCTCTCGATGCGCACCGAACCGGACGTCGGCTCCAGGACGCCGCTCAGGATCTTCAGTAGCGTCGATTTGCCGCACCCGGACTTGCCGATCAGCGTGACGAATCGGCCGGGCTCGATCTCCAGGTCGACGTTCTCGAAGACCGTCTCGCCACCACTCGCCGTCTCGAACCGCTTCGTGAGTCCCTCGATACTGATTCTGCCTGCGCTGTTCGAGCCGACGTCGATGCGTTCTTGTTCTGCTGTAGTGTGCTGAGTCATTGTTACCACGCGACGGCGGTGTCCTGCCGCCAGGCGAACACCCGTTTCTCTACTTGCTGGAGGATGCCGTACTCGAAGACCATGATGACGGTCGCGAAGAGGATGGTCCACGTGAGCACGGCGGTGATCGATAACTGGTTCATCTCGTACTGGATCATGAAGCCGACTCCGCGCTCCGCTGCGATCGCCTCCGCGAGCGTCACCAGCTTCCACGACCCGGCGAAGCCGTACCGGATGCCGGCGAACCACTCCGGGAGGACGGATCGGAAGACGACCCGCCACAGCGTCCGTTTCCGCGACACGTCGAACGATTGGGTCATCTCCGTCAGGCGATGGTCGATGTTTTCGACGCCCTGATAGACGTTCTGTGCGACGAACGGGAAGGGTGCAATAGCGGCCGTCACCGTCGGCGTCATGTCACCGATTCCGAACCACATCGCCGCGAAGAACGCGATGAACACAGACGGGAACGCGAGCCCGATCGTTATGTAATCCTGAAACACGCGCTCCCAGAATTCGGAGAGTCCCATCAGGACGCCGAGTGACGTCCCCAGAAGCGTTGCGAGGACGAACCCGTAGAGGATCCGTCGTATCGACGCCGAGAAGTGGGGGACCCACTCGCCGCTCGCGAGCAGAGCGACGATCGAGTCCGCGACCAGGATGGGTGACGAAACCGTATCCGTCATGTTCAGCCCCCACGCGACGAGTCCCCAGAGGACCACGATCGATGCGACCGCTTCGATGAAGACGACGCGTCGATTCGCAACCAGGGGTGCCGGAACGAGCTTCGTCGGGGAACGTGATGCGGTACTCATTCCTTAGATAGATCGGCTGTATCTCCGTCAGTAGACTGTCTATGGTGCCTCAGGATCTCTGAATTAGGCATTGTTCTTCGCCATCTCGTAGTACTCGTCGATATCGTGTTCCATGTAGCTGAGTGACTCTTCCCAGCCGGAGGATAGCTGCCCCATCGATTCGATCGATCTGAGGGACTCTTTGTCCTGCGCGATCCGATCTTCGGTGAACGGAACGTCCTGGAGGCTCGCCGGGAGTTCGTTTTCCGTGTTCATCGCGTTGTAGCGGAAGTTCAGGATCCACGCGGCGGCGTCCTCGTTCGGGACGTTCAGACTCTCCTGTACGTCCGACCGAGCGGCCAGTTCGTCCACATTATTGGCCATGTACTCGTGTGCGTACTTTTCCATCCCGAACCAGGCGGCGATCGCTTCTGTGTTCTCCTCTGCGTAACTCGTTCGCGTGATTCCGTTCGAGATGCACATCGCCGTCTTCGGCAGATCGATGTCCGCCAGTTCCTCCTGATTCCAGAGCAGCGGCTTGACCTGATCCCGAACCGGGTACAACCCGTACGGTGGTCCCGACCCGCCAGCATCGATGTTGCCTTCGGCCACCATCTGGGCGAGCGCCGGGAACTCGCCGGTTACGATGTTGAAATCCCCGCCTTCTTCGAAGGAATAGCCGTACTTTTCCTGGAATATCAACCGGTAGGCCGGGACGGGCCCGTTCCCCCAGCCACCGATCCCGAACGCCGCATCGTTTTCGACCAGGGCGTCTATCGCGGCCTGTTTGCTTCCGGCGACGTCGGGATCGTAGTCACTTCCGCTTCGGACGTACAGTGCCGTATGCTGCGGAGTTGTCTGTGCGTGAGCCGTGAGATCGAAGTCGCGTTCCGTCGCTAACTGGGCGGCCTCCACCGTTCCGACCGAGGGGGCGATATCCGCCTGACCGCCCATGAACTGAGAGAGTTCGTCCCAGGTGAGCTGGACGTCACCCTCGTATCCGATGTCGTCCATGACGGTCTCGAAGATGTCCGTCTCCTCTTGGAGGTGATTTATCTCGAGCGATGTCGTCGGCGTCGGTGCTGTGACCACGTTGAGTGACGATCCCTCACTGCCACCGCCCATGCACCCTGCTAGCGATGTTGCGAGTCCTCCAGCACCGATCGTCCCGAGACTCTTCACAAAATGTCTCCTGTTAGCTAACACCATGCGTGTTCGTGCCTACCAAACTCACTAACTGTATTAAATCTTGGTACTATCGGCCAGGGCTATAGTCCGATGGATTTCAAATATCTTCATCTTGGGCCCCGGGATTGCGTTTTTGTGGGGCCGACTCGTCGTGTCGATTCGTGTTGGAAGCATGATGGTAGTGGGTTGTACCACGATAGCTAGCATGCAAAGTGGTCGGAATTTTATCGGGAAACGTGACAGGATCGTCGACACTCCTGTAGTAGATACGAGTGCTCGACAGTGAGCGGGTACCGATACACGAGAAAAGTGGTCCACCGTCCGTCGCCGCCGGTGCCGTCCGACGTAGCCACCACTGCTCGTCGTCGCAGGCGATCCCATCGGCGGACTTGAGGAGACGAACGGTACTGTACCGGCGAGAACGATCGGGGACGAACGAATTCGTGCCGGCTGTCCGAGCAATTCAGTCGCTCGCCGACGATACCGTCCCACTTTCATCCCACGGTAACGGTCCATCGTAGCCTTCGGGGACGTACGAACAGAGCGGATCACTCGCCAACGGATCGCCGGTCGTTGCGTACGCTCGTGAGCGACTGCCGCCACAGAGTGCGCGGAACTCGCAGGCACCGCACTTGCCCCTGTAGCGGTCGCGATCGCGAAGCGAGCGGAACAGGTCGCTCTCGCGGTAGAGTTCGGTGACGGGCGTCTCCCGGACGTTGCCAGCGGATTCGGGGAGGAAGCCGGACGGGTAGACCTCGCCGGTGTGGCTGACGAAGCAGAAACCGTCGCCGGCGACGATGCCGGTGCGGCGGGTGACGCCGGCTGGTGGGCCGCCGGAGTCCCGATTGCGGTCGTCACGGTCGCGGTCATCCCGACCGGGAGCGTCACGGTCGCGGTCGTCACTATCGCGTTCGCCGCCTGTGGTAGTCCGTCCGCCGGCAGCACCCCTATCTCGGTTCCCGTTCCGTCCGTGCTGGGCCACGACGCGACGGTACATCGGCGCTTCAGTCGTCTTGAGGCCGAACGACTCCTCCCGACTGACGACGTGGAGCCACTCCATCACCGCCTCGGCGCGTTCGGGCGAGATGGGATCCAGCACGCGGCCACGCCCCACGGGGACGAGGAAGAAGACGCTCCACATGACCGCGTCCAGCTCCCGGACGACGTCGCGAATCGCCGGGAGGTCGGACACGGTCTGGGCGCAGACGGTGGTGTTGATCTGCAGCGGGACGCCGGCCTCGCGCGCGTCTTCGGCGGCCCGGATGGTCTCCGCGAAGCTGCCCGACTCGCCGCGGAATGCATCGTGCGTCTCGGGCGAGGCACCGTCGAGACTGACCGCCATCCGGCGTAACCCGGCATCGGCCAGATCGCCGATGGCGTCCGCGGTGAGCGAGGACGTTCCGCTCGGCGTGATCGTCATCCGGAGCCCGCGATCCGTGCCGTAGGCGACGAGGTCGGTCACGTCGTCGCGGACGAGCGGGTCGCCACCGGAGAGGACGACGAGCTGGCCTTCACCGAAGGCGGCCGCGTCGTCGAGGAGCGCCTTGCCTTCGGCCGTGGAGAGTTCGTCCGGGTGTCGCGTCGGGTCCGCCTCCGCCCGGCAGTGTTCACAGGCCAGGTCGCAGGCCTGCGTCAGTTCCCAGATGAGTACGAGCGGACGGTCGGCCGTGTTCAGCGAGCCGGTCGTCATTGGACCGAGGTCGACCCGCCACCGGCCTATATCGAGGTGGCCCGTCCCAGTTCGCTGGAAGGCGGGCGAACTGGTTCGGGCGGCGAAACAGCTGCGTCGATCGGTCCGGACTGTGCCTGCTCCGGGCTCAGTCCGACTTCTCGAGCATCTTCTTGTACTTCTCGTACGCGCGCTTGTGTCGCATCATCTTCTTTCGGATCTCCTTCTTCGGCGGTTTCGGGGTCGGCGGCTCCGGTGGTTCCGGGGGCGTCGGCTCCGCACACGGCGCATCTGTCGCCTGCACCTCCATGTCGAACAGGGTCTCGCCGTCGTAGACGATAGTGAGGTGTGTTGGGTCGACGTCGCCGGGCAGCCCGAGGGTCGCCACCCCATCGGCGTCGATGGCGAGGTCCTCCATCACCGACGTTCCGTCCGCGAGGGAGACCGTCACCGTCAGCACGTCACCGTCGGGGATGTCGGCCGTCACGATCCGCACCGCCTCGCAGGTCACCTCGATCGAGTCGAGGCGCGGATCCGGCGTCGGCGGTGTCGGCGGCTCCGCACACGGCGCGTCGGTCGCCTGGACCTCCATGTCGAACAGCGTCTCGCCGTCGTAGACGACCGTAAGGTGCGACGGATCGACGTCGCCGGGGAGTGGTACGACGGCGACGCCATCGGCATCCACTGGCACGTTGTAGGTTTCGACGACCCCGTTGGCGAAGGAGACCGTGATGGAGAGCGTTTCCCCCTCGGGGACGTTCGTCGTGGAGACGGTGATGGCGTCGCAGGTCACGTCGACCCCGTCGAAGACCGGCGGTTCGGGGGTACACGGGGCGTCCTCGGCGACGACGGGCTGGTCGTCGAGAACGAGATCGTCGAGCAGCAAGACGAGATTCGTCGGGTTGAGATTGCCGGGGAGGGCGAACGTCGCCGTATTGTTCTGCACGGTCGCCTGGAACGTCTCGGTAGTCTCGTTGCCCTCACCGTCGAGGAAGGTTACCTGCGCTGTCAGCGTCGTTCCAGTGTCGATGTTCGCCGTCGTGACGACGATCTCCTCGCAGGTCACCGTGTAGTCGACAACCGCGGGCTGGGGCTGATCCCCCCCGCAGCTGTAGAACGTCGCGTTGGAGATGTCCGGTGCCCCGGGCGGCAGGCAGAACGTGGTGTTTCCGTTCACGGGGGCCACATAGCAGTTCGTCCCGGCTTTGAGCGTCACGTAGTCGGCACCGGCGGGGATACTGTTGGGCGTGAAGCACGTGCCGGTCAGGCCCGTAACGATCGGATACACCGGAGTGACCTCCTCGCCCGGGCACGCGGCCTCGACGCAGGAGAGACACTGCTGGACCTGTGGTCCACCGGAGAAGGTCCCACAGAACGTCGCGAGGACACTCCCGTTCGGATCCGCTTGCGCGCTCACGGGCTGCGAACCCAGGCCACTCAGGCCGGCTCCGGCGCCGATGGCACCGGCGGCGCCCGCCGCGCCGATCGCCTGTAGGTACGTCCGTCGCTCGACGTCCCCGTCTGCGTCCCGATCGGCACTGCCGTCGTCGCCGTCGACGGACTGGTCGGTGTCCGTCGCCGGCGGCTCGTCGCGGGCTGGTCGTCGTTCGTCCTGGCCTCGTTCGTCGTCGGCGGAATCGGAACGGTCGTCGGAATCAGCACGTCCGTCGGAATCGATACCTGGTGGCTGGGTGGAATCGCGATCTGTCATCGTGTGCGGTTGAGACCGCCATACCGACCGGTATAGTTACCGTCAGATTGGCCTGATCGGGCCGGAACGGCGGGGAAGTCGGGCCGTGGGGGCACGATCGCGACGGGAAACGGGAGTCGATGGGACACAGTCAGTCCCGGGACGGGACGAAAATCGGACGATCGGGCACTGGGCGGCGAAAACGGCGGTCGAATCGCACCCGAGCGGCGCGGGTTAGCGGTTGTACGAAATCGTTAGTCGCGACGCCGACGGCGTTTGGTCGCGTTACGCTGGCCCAGGCGTGGCGTACGTTCACGGTACTGTGGACACCGATCCGGCGGTTCGGATTGCCGTCTCCACTCGGCCGCCCCGACGACGAACTGTCGACCGCTCGTGTACCGACGACCTGCCGATCACGACACCTGCACGCGGGTCACGTGGCCGCCACAGCCGCACTGGTCGACGTACCGCCATTCCAGCGACTCAGTCCCCGCTTCGCCCCCGTACGCCGCCAGTTCCGGCCAGAGGTAGTCCTCAGGATGACCGTGGTCGGCGTGCGTGACGAGGTTGACGTGGTAGCCCGCGGCCGTCGCCTCGACGGCGTCGATCGCCTCCGCGACGACGAGGTCGGGGTCGTCGGCATGGCGCGGTTCTTCGAGGTTGGCCGACCAGGAGTTCTCGTGGACGCGCCTCGTGATCGGTTCGCGGTCCTCGCCGGCGGCGTTGCTGTCGTGTCCTCGCTCGTCGGCCGATCGGGTGTGGTTCATATGAAAATATAATCGTCGCGAGTCCGTGAGGCGATTCCCGAACATCTTCGACGGTTCCAGGGGCAACTGTCGGTGATCACTGTGTTCCTGTACGAGTATCGTCCAACGCAGTTTGGACGAGCTTTGCTTCTGCTTTCTGCAGATGCGTCGTCACTGTGTTCGGCGCGCACTCCAACGCCGAAGCGATATCCGCGTGTGTCGCTTCGCGAGGCTGCTCGTAGTATCCCATACGTAGCGCCATTTCGAGCGCTTCGTGTTGTCGGTCGCTCAGGAGGCTCGTCCAGTCCTCAGTTCCGGAGGGGAAGTCACGGATTCGCTCGACCTGGACGTCGACACCGTCGGGAATTTCGTCGAGCGCATCCTGGAGAGCCGCCGATCGGCCGATCACGTGCCCATATGATCGGGAATCACGATAGACGAGTGGCTTCCGGACGAGCAGATTCGCACGCGCCGTCACCGCCATGAACGTACTGAAAAACGGGATCGCAGCAGGGCGGGCGGTAAGCAGAGCGTAGGACGTCGATCGTTCGGAGCGTGAAACGGTAACGTCTTCGACGCCTGCCGTCTCAGTCGCTGCTTCGCGGAAGACAGCCGCCTCGCCGTCGATCGCATACAGGAGGGTTCCGACGCTGGTTGCCGCCAAATTCCAGTCGAGTACTCGAAGTTCCGTGACCGCTGGCGAGTCCGAGACGGTCGCATAGTATGACGGGAGCAGGCGCGGAGCAACCGTCGCGGAGGTTTGCAGGTGCTTCATCGGAACTGAAGTCGCCGTGCAGAGCGGATTCACTGTGCCGTCGGGATAAACCCATTGACGATACTCCACAGAACGCCTTCCCCGATCCCGTCCGTCGGCTCCCATATGACGGAAGCGGGCCCTGAGGTCGTTATTCACGATGCACTGGTATTGACCGTCGACGCCGACAACCGACTGTTCGAACGCGGAACGGTGGTTGTCGAAGACGGGCGAATTACAGACGTTCGCCAGTCTCGGGAGGGAGATACCGACATCGGTGCTGATCGCGTTATCGACGGCGAGGGGATGCTCGCGATGCCAGGGCTCGTCAACGCTCATACGCATCTCGAGATGACGCCGCTTATCGGCGCATTCAGCGACTTCGGCCTCCGGGAACTGCTCGCTCATATGACCGTCTTGTTCGACAAACTTGACGACGACGATCTCGCGTATTTTCGCCGGGCGGGATACGAACTCGCCGCACTGAATTTCCTGCAGGGTGGCGTCACCACCGTCAACTCGATGGATACACGTCCGGGACGAGGGGCCGACGTGTTTGGCGAGGCCGGCCTGCGTGGATTCTTCGGCCCGGCGATGACCGACCTCTACTGGGATGTCCCCGTCGACGAGCAGATCACACGCCTTCGCCGGTTCATCGACGACTATCACGAGACGTACGACGGGCGGATCAAGGCGACCATCTGTCCGCACGACGACTGGTCGTGTTCTCGAGAATTCTGGGAGCGAACCGCGGACCTCGCCGTGCAGTACCCGGACCTGCTCGTCCACACGCATCTGCTCGAACTCGAAGAGGGCAACGTGATGGCGCGATCGAACGGGGCCGTCGATTCCATCGGGCTCCTTGCTGAAGTCGGTCTCCTCGACGAACGACTGGTTGCTGCGCACTTTCGGATGGCGGACGGAGACGATATCGAGCGGACGGCGGGTGCGGACTCCTCGGTCGTGCACTGTCCCTCGATGTTCGCGTACTGGAATCCGGACCCGGACGCACAGTGGACACCGGTGCCCGAGTTACGGGATGCAGGCGTCGACGTGGGGCTGGGGATCGATGACCACTACTGGCACGATTCGTACAGTATGTTCGGCGAGGCACGGCAGGCTCGTCTGGCAGCCAATCTAAAGCGAACCGTCGGACAGTACGACTCGATGGAACTCGTGCGGATGCTCACGATCGAGGGTGCCCGGGCGCTCAATCTGGGTGACGAAATCGGGAGTCTCGAACCGGGTAAACGGGCCGATATCGTCCTGTTGGACGTCGAAAGTCCAAAGTTCACCCCACGGACGAATCTGCCCGCACACATCGTGAACAACGCCGCGCCTGCCGACGTGGTGACTGTCCTCGTCGACGGGAACGTCGTGTTGCGAGACGGCACCCCTGCGACTATGGATCCGGCGGCCGTCCAGGAACGGGTCGAAGCGGCTCTCGGTCGCTTTGAAGCCGAAACTGGGTGGGAATTCACGCTCGGTGGCAGCGACCCACCGAGTATGGCGAGTACCCTTCGCAACGTGCCGAAGCGTGGCCCCGCCCGGTTGCTCGGAAGACTCGCGATGCAGTCAGCGAAAGACGCGTTGCCCTTCTGAACCGACGGCGGGTCGCTTCACCAGTAGCGGCCCTCGACGGAGTTCTGACACGGCGGGCCCAGTACCGGGTCCCAGCATCGGGTCCGTATCCGTCTGTAGAATCACCGCTACGTCGAGCCAGCCGCTGTTTTTCAGGTTGTGACGACATGGAGACGTCCCACCCAGGCGCAAAAGGGTAAAATACATTTCAATAATTGACTTTCGGAAAACGTGAAGAGGAATCCATCTGATAGCTGTCATATGCTCGTCGCTGGAACCGATGATGGGACGTACCAGGTTTCCGGGGTAACGAACTCACGCGACACGACGGTCGAAAAGGTCCTCGATGCACCGCGGGGAGAGCGCGTCCGGAAGTTCGATGCCGTCGATGGTCTGTTCGCTGCCACGGAGACCGGTCTCTACTATTCTGTCGACGGAGACGACTGGTCAGACCTTCACGTTCCCGAGGAAACTGTCTGGGCAGTCACGGTCTCCCCAACTGGTGAACGCATCTACGCAGGGACCGCTCCGGCCCGCGTCTACGTATCGTCCCTGCCAGCGGATGCGATTTCACCCACGAACCTCGACTGGCACGAGCTCGATGGGTTTCAGCAACTCCCGTCCCGCGACGATTGGGGCGTTCCACGGCACAACAACAGGGCCCGCGTTCGGGACCTCTGCATCCATCCGGATTCACCGAACCGACTCGTCGCTGGTGTCGAACCGGGAGGGGTCCACGTCAGTACTGACGGCGGGGAAACGTGGGCGGAACGGAGTGATGGCGTCCACGATGACATCCACAGTATTCACGTCGTGGCTGATGGCGAGTACGTCGCTGCCACTGGTGTCGGGTTGTATCGGACGACGAACGCGGGGCGATCGTGGACGCGTCTCGACGAGAACGTCGAACAGCGGTATTTCCGGACGGCCTATCAGTACGACGGCGTTCTCTACACCTCGGCTGCACGCGTCCCACCGAGTGACCGCTGGGAGACTGCAGCTGCCGAACCGGCGCTCTTCACGTGTCACGACGGAACCTCACTCGAACGTGTCGACTCTCCCCGTCCCGACGAGGTGGTCGTCGGATGGACGACGGTTGACGGGACGCTCATCGGTGCAACACACCGGGGCACCCTACTTCGAACACAGGGCGAAACGTGGGCGATCGCCGGCGCCCTCCCGAGTTCGGAGACGATCCCCGGCTGCTATTATACTCTCGCGTGGTCTCCTCCGTAGTGCACACCGTCTTGTTCTCTCACGTACACAAACTAATCGCCCAGTGCGCGTTCGGATCACGCCGTGCGGCGAGGAACGGCGGTTCAGGCTTCGTCCGCTGTTGGTTGCTGACCGTCCCACCGCTTCGCGACGGCACCCACTGTTCTCAGGAGTCTGTTCGGGTCGCCTCGATGCCAGCCATCGCCCATTCCGTCTTCCCACCGCAATCGAACCCGTTCTGCGTCGTGCGCTCGAACTCCTCGGGGCCCTCCGAGAGAAGCGCGCCGCCACCGGGCCTGAGCGCACGTGCGACCCCCCACGGACGGTTCGGTGCTCTCGGACAGTGGAACGTGAATCGGTGAGTCGCATGCGGTCACGGCGTCGAACGCTGGCCGACGAACCCGCACATTCTCCGCTTCACTTCGCCGTCGCCGACACTACCGAGCAGTCGAAACGAGAGGTCGAGGCCGAAGCCGTCGCGTCCGTTGGGGGAGCAGTACTACGGCATCGGCACCAGCGGGGCTGCTATATTCTCTCAGATTGTGGGCGTTATGTCGAGACCACGATAGTGATGGGAACATGTTCGCGGAGAGACGGAGGGACGCGGCGCCACAAGGTCGCGTATGGCCGCGATACTCGGGGCGGTCGACACCGACGGCGGACCGCCGCTCGCGATCCCGATCCGGCACTTCGTCGTCGGCTTCGGCTTCCTGCTCGCTGGCGCGCTCGTCGGGGCCGCGACGGGACTCGATCGGGTTCCCTGGACCGGGACGCTCGCCCACGTCCACCTGCTGCTGGTCGGCTGGGTCTGCGTGACGATCATGGGCGCGATGGTCCAGTTCGTCCCGGTCTGGTCGAACGCGACGCTTCACTCTCGGCGTCTCGCCGCCGCGCAACTCCCGCTGGTCGCCGCGGGCGTCGTCGCCTTCGCCGCGGCGCTGCTCACCGAACGGCTGGCCCTGCTCCCCGTCGGCGGGACCCTCATGCTGACCGGCTTCTGGGTTTTCGTCTACAACACCGGGCGAACGCTGCTGTCCGTCCGACCGTGGGACGTCACGGAACGCCACTTCGCGCTCGCGCTGGCGTTCTTCCTCGCGCTCACGACGCTCGGCCTCGCGCTGGCGATCGACTTCACGCGACCCGTCTTCGTCGACCTGCCGGTCACTCGAACGAGCGTGATCGGCGCCCACGTCACGCTCGCCGTCTTCGGTGCCGTCCTCACAACCGTCCTCGGTGCGCTCTACCAGCTGGGGACGATGTTCACCCAGACGGAGCTCCAGGGCGTCGATCACTGGATCCGCCGGTTCGAGACGGTGGCCTATCCAGTCGGCGTGCTCGCCCTCGCGGGCGGCCGGCTGGTCGAATTCGCGCCGCTGGCCCGCGTCGGCGGTCTCTTACTGGCCGTCTCCGTGGGCGCCTACGGCGTCCTGCTCGCCCGCCGCCTCGTCGAGACCCAGGTCGCGTGGACCCCGATGCTCACCCGCTACGCCGTCGTCGCCGGCGCCATGCTCGCCTGGGCGTCCCTCGCGATTCCGGCGTGGGTCGACGACCCGCTCACGTACACGGCACGCTACGGCGCGCCGGGGAGCGTCCACCTGCTCGCGTTCGGCCTGATCGGCTTCGTCGTCCTCGGGACGCTCTACCACGTCGTCCCGTTCATCGTCTGGGTCGAACGCTACAGCGACCGCCTCGGGCTCGAACCCGTGCCCATGATCGACGACCTGTACGACGACCGCCTCGCCGCCGCGGACGCCATTTCTCTTGTCGGCGGGACCGCCGCACTCGTCGCGAGCGATTTCCTCACCCTGCCGGACGTCGTGGCCACCGCCGGCGGGATCGCCGTCGGCGCCGGCGCCACCCTCTTCGCCGCGAACATGGGCCTGGTGCTGTACCGCCACAGCCCCGACGGGATCGGTCGGATCCTGTTCGGTCGCCTGGCGAGCGACGCTGCGGAGTGACATCCTCCCACGGCTGAAGCCGTGGGCGTTCTCCTCGTCTCATTGTAACCCGGTCGCCCCCTCCGCCACGTTCGTCGGCGACCCGCCAACCCACCGCTATCGCCCCGCCGGACAGCCGGCCCGATCGCGGTCGTGCGAGCAGGGCACGATGTGGGACCAGAACGAAGACTACGACGCTCCGCCTCAGAACGGCGCGTCGACGTCCTGTGGGCGATCCGTCGGCTGTTCGTACATTCTCCCCATTCCCTCGTCACCGGGTGCCGTCCTGTCGTCGCCTCCGTCCACGGCCCCGGTCTCGACCGTCACCGCTGCGTCGCCAGTCTCCAGGTATGCCGCCTCCATCGCGGCGAGTTCCTCGTTGATCGATTCGCTCTTGTGGTGCATCGGATGCGCCCGCACGCGGACGAGGTCGTACTCGTGGCGATCGGCGAGCCCGTTCCACGCCCGGAACGAGCCGATCGCGAGCGTGTGACACTGCGGGCAGAAGGGCGTCGTGGGTGTGAACTCCGCGCGGAGGACGGACAGCTCGCCGGCTGGGAACGAGTCCTCGAGGTGGCAGCGGTCGTCGTGGTGGGGCGAGTCGTCGCCGTCGCCAGACGTTTCCACCGCGTCGACGAGGGCTGCCGGGTCGAGCCGTTCCCGGGCGTATCGATAGCCGGCGTCGGGGTGGCGCGAATCGAGGTTCAGCCGGGCGAGGTTGTAGTTGAACGTCATGTCGTAGACGCCGCGCTCCTCGAAGAGGTCGCGTGTGAGCCGGTGGAACGCGAGGTGGTCGTCGCCGGACAACACCGACAGTCCCGCCAGGAAGGGGCCGGGTTGCGGGATCGTATCGGGGACGAACTCGTCGTAGTCGTCGAAGAGGCCACCGTCGTCGCCCCTGGCGAACGGGTTCGAGAATCCAGCCATACGAGGACGGACGGGCCGGACCCTGCTACCGGTGGTGACGAATATGTTCGGACCGTCGTGCGGGCCCGTCCGTCAGGCGCGGGTGATCGTGACGTGCCACTCGTCGTCTGCGACCTGTGTCGTCTCGTGGGCGAACCCGCGCTTCGAGAGGACCCCGTACAGCGGCTCCGGTTCGAAACTGTTGATCAGGAGGAACGTCTCGTCGGTGTCGAGTGCGTCGAGTTCCGCGGTGATGTCCGAGAACGGTTCGCCGTCGATCTCGCGGGCGTCGAGCGTGCGGTCGGCCTGAACTGTCGCCATAGTTCGGCTTCGGTTCCCGACAGGGTGGCCCTTCCGCCGATCATATTCGCACCGGCGACCAGTCACCACGACGCCGACCCGTCGTCGACGCGAACGTGTTCGGCGACACGACTGGGTCGACCGACCCGCTATATTCGGGTCTCCGATGTCAGACGACGAACGCCTCCCGGCGACGCTGTCGGCCCTCGACGACTCGACCTGTCGGGAGATCCTCGAGGCGCTCGACGAACCGACGTCCGCGGAAGGACTCGGCGAGGCCTGCGACCTCTCCGCTTCGACAGTCTATCGAAAACTCGACCGGCTCCGGCGGGCCGGCCTCGTCGAGCGACGCCACGTGATACGGCCGGATCTCAGCCAGACGACGCGGTACGCGGTGACGTTCGACGAACTCGCGATCGGCGTCGACGACCTCCGGACCGCCTGCCTCGCGGCTGACGGCTAGCGCGGCGCACCTACCGGTCCGTCGCGCTGGACCGATCGGATATCGCTACGAGGAAAGCGGTGCCGATGCGTCCGTCTTCGGTCCGATCGTCGATCGGAGACCGGATCGAAGCAGTTCCGTCTGCACCCGCGCGAAACGCCGTCGGACCGTTCGCCCTCACGTCGATCGGCGCCGACTCGTCTCCCAGAGTCGTACTAACGCTTTATACTACTCGTCGAAAAAGATAGCTGAGACACGACAGAGAATTTTTACGTCCCCTTGTCGGACCATCGGCTATGGTGGACACGAATTCCCCATCGACGGTGAACAGGCGCAGGGTCCTCGGCGCGATCGCTTCGAGCGGCGCGGCGATCGCCACGATCGGCACGACGACCGGTTCGGAGCGATCGAGTTCTCGGAGCCAGACGAGCGGTCCCTTCACCTCCTGTTCGTCGTGGGAACACCGTGATCCGTTCTGTCCGGCCTCGAATGACTCATCGACAACCGTTACGAGCGGTGACGACGAGGTGTGCTGGTACGAAGACGAGTGCCGGTACGATGGGTGGTATACCAAGGAGTGTTGTTATCACCCGCCACAGTTAGAGCAGGACAGTGACCAGACGATCGAGTGGATCGTGGGGGGTGAGTACGAAGTTAACCTCAACACCCTCTTCGCCCAGTCGTCCGAGTGGTACGCGGTCGACCCGGTCGGTGGCTCGTCGTACTGGGGCGTGGAGTGTATCGTTCACAGCGGCGTAACGATGGTCAAAGCCGACTCAGGCGACGACGCGTACTGGCTCGACGAGTTCGACACCACCGTTTCGATTGGAAACGCGGCTGCCGATCTCTACACGTACCAGAACCCGAACGATGCCAACGACTGGGTCGGCGCGACCGAAGATCTGGATCAATACCAGGAATACGACGTCTCCGATATGGCCGGGGAAACGACATCCTATCTGCTCGGGTGGGTTCCGTATCTCGGGCAGGGGACGGCGACCGCGGATTACCTTGGAAGCATGCACAACATGCTCACGGACGAGCCGGAGACCGGTGTCTCGATCGACTTCAGTTACGACCTGGACGCGAGACCACAATTTTCGCCCTGGATCCGCTTCGCACTCAAGCAGATGGACGCCGGGCAAACCGAGACGGTCGAGGTGACCGAAGGCGGCAGGCCGGGTAACTGGGGAACGAACTGCTCGCTGACGATGACGGCGCCCTACCAGGAGCCGAATTCGTTCGGGTCGATGACGAGTTCGCGACTAGAACACCAGGGCGTTCGGCGCGTATCGGCCGGTGACATCCGCAAAAACCCATCGAACTATCCCATCGCACCCCGATCACACCTCGACGACGATACTGAGATCTATCTCAGAAAGTAACGCGTCTCTCGCCCGACACGGGTCCACGGCCCTTTGGGGAATCGCCACAGATCGTTCGAAGGGCGTCGGTCGAGACGCAACGAGCCGATCGCCGGTCGCGCTCTCAGCCCATCGGTTCCGATCCGTTTCCCTCCTCACCGCCCGTGACCGCCCAGAGGACTATCGCACCCAGTATCGCGATGCCGACGACGGCCGTCTGGACGAGCGACAGGTCGACGCCAACCCAGGCGGCCACGGTCCTGAGTTCGACGACGAACGGGACGGCCAGCGCGAGCACGACGAGCAACAGGGCGGGATCGATCCGCATCAGCCAATCACCCACCACTCGACGAGCGTGGCGACCGTGTCGATCGGCGGCAGGATACCGTCCATTCCCTCGATTCCGGGGCCGAAGAGTCCGCCGCGCTGGACGATGGCGACGAGCGGGAGCGAGTAGGCGAGCACGATGAGGCCGACCGCGATGGCCGTCCAGAGTTTCAGGTTGTCGAGAATTTCGGGGGAGTGTTCCGGGCCGGAGAGGGCGCCGGCGTAGGAGTTGTCTGGGACCTCGCCGCGGTCGCCGAGCAGCGTCATGACGATGGTGACGAGGAAGAGCACGGTCGAGATCGCCAGCAGGGTCCCGCCCAGGACGACCTGCGCGTCGAGTTCGCCGACGCTGCCGATGGCACCCTCGAACGCGAAGCTCTCGTACTGCGGTTCGGCCGTGCGCCGCGGAACGCCGAGCAGGCCGGCGCGGTGCATGGCGTTCGACATGAACACCATCCCGAGGAACCAGAGGAGTACCTGAACCAGTCCGACGCTGCGGTTCCACAGCGGCTTGCCGGTCACCTGCGGGACGAACCAGTAGGCGCCGGCCATGAACGTCAGTGCGACCGCCGTGCCGACGGTGAGGTGGAAGTGCCCGACGATCCAGAACGTGTTGTGCACGAGGTAGTTAATGTTCATCCCGGCGTTGATCATGCCGGAGAACCCGGCCGCGGCGAACAGCAGGCCCGAGAGCGCCATACCCGTGAAGACGGGATCGCGCCACGGGAGTTTGCCGAGCCAGCGGAGTTTCCCCGTCCCGCCGCGCTGACGGGCGCCGTGTTCCATGCTCGCGACGACGGTGAAGGCCGTCAGCAGGCTCGGCAGCAGGAGGAACATCGTGTTCACCATGACGATGAACTTGAATCCCTCCGCGATACCGGGGTCCATGTACTGGTGGTGGATCCCCGTCGGCGTCGAGAGGAGCAAGAAGAGCACGAAGACGACGCGGGCGAGCGGGTCACTGAACAGTTTGCCGCCGGAGAGCTTCGGCAGCAGGATGTACCACAGCATGTACGCCGGCATCAGCCAGAAGTAGACGACGGCGTGGCCGAAGAACCAGAACAGTGTCCGGGTGAGCAGGGGATTGACCGAGTCGACGAGCCCGAGCGACCACGGCAGCAGGAAGACGACGATGGCGACGGCGACACCTGCCGAGGAGAGCCACCAGAACAGCATCGTCGTCAGCGCCATGAACGTCGGCAGCGGCGTCCGCTCGTCCGGGTTCTCGCGCTTCCAGGCCCAGTAGGTGCGGAACCAGTCGTAGCCGGCGATCCACGTGCCGATCACGAAGATCGCCAGCCCGAGGTAGAACAGAGGGTGGGCCTGCAACGGCGCGTAGAAGGTAAACAGGACGCTCGCCGACAGTTCCTCACCCAGTAGCGTCGGCGGATTCGTCATGAACCCGGCGAAGATGGCGACGACCGCCATGAGCGCGCCGACGACCATCGTCCCGTACCAGCCCCACGCAAAGCGCATGCTGGGGAGGCTCCGGTCGAGGCTCGTGGTGACGCCCCAGGTGAACAGCGCCACCAGGAAGAAGATGGTGAACGTCAGTGCGAGCAGGACGCCGTGGGCCGTCAGGACCGTGTAGTAGTCGGCCGAGGAGAAAAATCGGACCATGCCGGTTCGGTGCAGTACCTGGACGAGGCCGAAGGTGGCGCCGACCGCGAGCGCGAGGAACGCCGAGAACATCGCGGCCTGAACGAGTCGCGCCTCTTCCGGAAAGTCGTCGACGTAGGCGGTCATTGCTCTTCACCCCCGTCGTACTGGTCCTCGGGGACGACCTCGACCGTCCCCTCCATGTTGTGGTGGTCGTACCCGCAGTACTCGTTACAGATCAGGCCGTACGTGTCGGGCTCGTCGAACTCGACGGTGATCTCGGAGACTTCGCCCGGGATGACCATCGTGTTCACGTTCGTTCCAGGGAGAGAGAACCCGTGGATCACGTCGCTGCTGGTCACGTAGAACGTGACCGTGCTGTTGGCCGGCACCCGGATCGGGTCGAAGCCGGTCGTGGTCGAACCTGGGTTGAAGTAGAACGCGGAGGCGACGACGGTCACCTCGTACTCGTCCTCGCCGACCTGTTCGACGCCCGGGTCGCCGAAGCGCTCGTGGTCGGACAGTTCGTTCGGATCGACGGGATCGGCCGAGTCGTCGACCATCGCGACGCCCGCGCCGACGGTGCCGTAGGTGACCGTCGCGATGAAGAACACGATCAACACCAGCGCGGCGCCGAGCCACGCCTTCTCGTACGTGTGGATGTCCATCAGCCGATCACCCCACCCAGGAGCCCGACGACGGTCGGCCCGTTTCCGAGGAACTCTACGAAGTACGTAAAGAGCCACATTCCGACGAGAATCAGGAAGTATAGTGTTATCAGGACGGCCGTACCGACGGGATCGAACTCGTCGTGCGTGAGCTCCCGTTCGGGGCCACTATTCGCCGACGGCGAACGGTTGTGATCGGTCGTCTGGCTCATGTGTAGGGGGTGGCATAGAACCGAGATGAACGGTCATCTCCGTTCTACAGGTCTGGGAATTCGCGGCAATATTAATAAAAGGCCGTCCCAAGATGGGGTATGAACTTCCAGACGCTCGCGCCGCGAGCCCTCGCCGTGATCGCCGTCGCCGCGCTCGTTCCCGCACTCTGGTACGTGTTCGGTCGACCGAGCCCCGTCAGCGCCGTCGCGGCGATCAACGTCGTCGTCATCGCGGGTTCGCTCTGGGTCGCGATGGGTCCGACCGGCACCGGCACCGCCGAGGCGGCCCACTGAGACGCTCGGTAAACCGACACGGTTTCCACGCCGGCGATGGTCCCACACGTACGACGGTCCACGGCCCGTCGGCGCGCCGTCAAACGGCCGCTACGGGCCATCGACGCACCGTCCGACGGTCCGTCGGCGCGCCGAACCGTACCCGGTCGCCCGCCACGGTGATCTCGACACGTGACTAACGCTCCCGAGTCGGCGTCCGCCGCTTCCTCTCCGGACAGCTGTCGGCTCTGCGGCCTGCCGACTCCGGATCCGCCGATCACGAGCGACGACGCCGAGGGACACTTCTGCTGTGCGGGGTGTCGCCGGGTGGCGAGCGCGCTCTCGGACATCGACGACGCAGACGCTGCGGCCGTCGGCGAGCGCGCGCGGCGGTCGTCCGGCGTCCAGGGTGGCACCGGGGGACGCCCCGACGGGTCGGTCGACGGCTCCGGACGCGCCTCGGATCGGCCCACCACGAGCGACGCGTCCGATACCGAGCCGGTCGAGCGAACGTTCCTCGCGGTCGACGGGATGCACTGTTCGACCTGCGAAGCCTTCCTCGAGCTTCGAGCGGAGGGGATCGACGGCGTCGAACGCGCGGCGGCGAGTTACGCGAGCGACACCGTCCGCGTCGAGTACGACCCCGACCGCGTCGGCCCCGACGACCTTCCCGGTCGGCTCTCGGGCTACGGCTACACGGTCGACGCACGCGACGAGCGCGCCGGCGAGACCCACGCCGAGGAGACCGTCGGTCGCCTCCTGCTCGGCGGCCTCTTCGGCATGATGGTCATGCTGTGGTACGCCGTCTTCCTCTACCCCGAGTACCTCGGGTACGAGCCCGTGGTGAGCCTGGGTGGTCTCGTCGGCCCGTATCTGTACGGGAACATCTGGCTCATGACGTCGGTCGTCCTGTTCTACACCGGGTTCCCGATCCTCCGGGGCGCGTTCGTCAGCCTGCGGGCGCGCCGCCCGAACATGGACCTGCTGGTCGCGACCGCGGCGCTGTCGGCCTACGCCTACAGTACGCTGGCGGCAGTTCTCGGGGAATCGCACCTCTACTTCGACGTCTCCGTCGCCATCGTCCTCGTCGTCACCGCCGGTACCTGGTACGAGGGACGCGTCAAGCGCCGCTCGCTCGGCCTGTTGCGCGACCTGACCGAGAGCCGGGTCCGCGAGGCCCGGCTCGTGTCCGGGAGACCACTCGACGACGTGACGGACCACGGAACGGGGGCAGACGACGGATCGACGATGGACGATGCGAACGACGGATCGACGACGGGTGCAGCGAACGACGTATCGGCGGCGGGTGTCTCTGGCACCGAACCGGAGGGAGCGTCGGCCGGCGCCGAGTCGGTTTCATCCGAAGACCCGGAGACGGCAGATCGAACCGGCGACGTGGCGCCTGCTCCGACCGAGATGGCGGAGGCACCCTCTGCCGAGACCGTCGAGACGGTCCCGATCGAGCGCGTCGACCCCGGTGACGCGCTCCTCGTCCGGCCGGGTGAGCGGATCCCGCTCGACGGAACCGTCGTCTCCGGAACCGCCTCCGTCGACGAGTCACTACTGACCGGCGAGGCGATACCGGTGACGAAGACGGGCGGCGACAGGGTACAGGGCGGGACCGTCGTCACCGACTCACCGCTGGTCGTGCGGGTCGGCCCCGCGGCCGAGAGCACACTCGACCGGCTCGTCGAACTGCTCTGGGACGTCCAGAGCGCGTCGCCGGGCGTTCAGCGGCTGGCCGATCGCCTGGCGACGATCTTCGTCCCGCTGGTACTCGTGCTCGCGACCGTCGTGACCCTCGGATCGCTGTGGGTCGGAACGGCACCGGCCGGCGCGATACTCGCCGGACTCACGGTACTCATCGTCTCCTGTCCCTGCGCGCTCGGCCTGGCGACGCCGCTGGCCATCGCTGCCGGCGTCGGAACCGCCGCGGACCGCGGGATCGTCCTCGCGAGCGAGCACGTCCTGGAGTCCGCACCCGAAGCCGACGTCGTGGTCTTCGACAAGACCGGGACGTTGACGACCGGCGAGATGAGCGTCCGCGACGTCTCGACGGCGGACGGCGAGTCGGCGACGACGCTCGTCGAGCGGGCAGCCGCTCTCGAGATCCACTCCGCACACCCGATCGCCGAGGCGATCGTCGAGCGCTCGCGGTCGGACGAGCCCTCCGGGAACGGTGTGGGCGACCCATCCGGTGGGACCGGGGACGACCTGCCCGGTGCGGCGGACGTCGAGACCCACCGTCGCGGCGTCACCGGGACGATCGCCGGTGCGGCGACCGTCGTCGGCCATCCCGCCCTGTTCGCCGACCGGGGGTGGGCGGTCCCGGGCACACTGACGGCGCGCGTCGAAGGCATCCAGGCCGACGGCGACGTGCCGGTCCTCGTCGGCTGGGGCGGTCGCGCCCGCGGGGTCGTGGCCGTCGGCGACGAACCGAGACCGGGCTGGCGCGAGCCGATCGAGCGACTCGCGGCCGATCGGACGGTCGCGGTGCTGACCGGCGACGAGGGCGCCAGCGCGGCGCGCTACCGCGACGTCGAGGCTGTCGACGAGGTATTCTCGGGCGTCCCGCCCGAGGGGAAGGCGGAGACCGTCCGCCGACTGGGCGTCCGCGGAACGGTCGCGATGGTCGGCGACGGCAGTAACGACGCGCCGGCGCTCGCGACGGCCGATCTGGGGATCGCCATGGGCAGCGGGACCGACCTGGCCGGTGACGCCGCCGACGCCGTGCTCACGACCGACGACGTCCGCGCCGTCCCCGACGTCTTCGACCTCGCGACCGCCACGAATCGGCGCATCCGTCAGAACCTCGCCTGGGCGTTCGTCTACAACGCGGTCGCGATCCCGCTGGCCGTCGCCGGCCTGTTGAACCCGCTGCTCGCCGCGGTCGCGATGGCGACGAGCAGCCTGCTCGTCGTCGGGAACTCCGCGCGGTCGCTGCGGTAGCGCTTCGTCTGACGCCCCTGTTCGCCCGAGTGACTCGACTGGAATCGAAACCCGGATTCGGGCCGATCCGCTCGCGACCGGTTCCCGCCAGGGTCCGCTCACACTCGCCACTCGGTGTCGCCACTCGGGTCGACCCTCCGAATGCGACGAGTGGTGTCCTTTCCCGGTTCCCTGATCCACCGTATCCGAACGGGTGATCGCTGCCGATCCCGTTGGGTGGGTTCGAGGACAACAGATCGAAATAACCGATACGTGCTACTATAGTCTCGGCTAGTTCTGTTACATTAACCGATAGGCCGAATAACTCGGCAAGTGTATAAGCCCCGCGCGCTTCGCTCTAGTCGGTTGGTTCATGTCTGAGACCGTCGGTGTCGTCGACTCTGAGGAATTCTATCGAACCCTCGTCGAGAACGCCGCCGAGGGGATGTTGACGATAGACGAGAACAGCGACATCGTGTACGCGAACCCTGCCGTCGAGACCATTCTCGGGTATTCGCCGGACGAGCTGGTGGGGAGTTCGAAGATGAAGATCATTCCGGAGCGCCTCGAACCCGTCCACGCCGCCGCGCTGGAATCGTACGTCGAGTCGGGCGACCGGAACATCGACTGGGACGGCGTCGAACTCCCGGCTCTTCACAAGGACGGCCACGAGGTCCCGACGCTCATCAGCCTCCGCGAACACGACCACGACGGCGACCGGTACTTCACCGGGATCATCCGCGATATCTCCGAACGGAAACGCCGGGAAGAACGACTTCGCGATCAGAAAGAACGCCTCGACGAGTTTTCGGACGTCCTGACGCACGACATTCGAAATCCGCTGTCGGTCGCGCGCGGCTACGCGGAGGCCGCCCGGGACGAACACGACAGTCCGGCGCTCGAGCAGATCGACGAGTCGCTCGAACGGATCGACGCGCTCGTCAAGGACGTCGCCGCACTCGCGAGAGACGGCAGGACGATCGGCAGTACGGAGCGGGTTACCGTCGAAGCCTGTGCGACAGCGGCGTGGCAAAACGTGGTAACCGGGGACGCCACCCTCGAGATCGAAGCCGACGTGGGGGCGATCGAGGCCGACGAGAGCCGTATGCACGGACTCTTCGAGAACTTGTTCACCAATTCGATCGACCACGCCGGCGACGACGTCTCCATCCGCGTCGGGCGACTGCCCGACGACAGTGGGCTGTACATCGACGATTCCGGCCCGGGGATCCCCGAGTCGATCCGGGACGACGTCTTCGAGTACGGGTACACGACGAGCGACGACGGAACCGGCTACGGGCTGTCCATCGTGACGCAGATCGTCGACGGACACGGCTGGGACATCACCGTCACCGAGAGCGACGTCGGCGGCGCGCGTTTCGAGATCAGGGGGATGGAGTTCTGCTGATCGAGACGATGTGTTCGTGCCAGACCCCCGGGTTTGATCGGTACGGTTTCATATTTTCACACTCGAAATGTGGTGATATTTCCCACAGCTGTCCGAACGTGGCTCGTTCTGCCCCCATCCGGCAAGAGAATACTTACCCCTCCAGAAACCAGTATTCGGTATGTCCCAACTCGAGTATCAACTGAGTTTCGAGGAACTCAGCTTTTCTCCCCGATCTGATTCTATCCGAGCGTTACACGTGGACGACGATTCGTCGTTCGTCGATCTGGTCGAGACGTTCCTCGAACGGGAACGAGAGGAGATATCCGTCCGCACAGAGACCGCTGTCGAGGACGGGATGTCGGCACTCCGGGAGGAGCGTATCGACTGCGTGATCAGCGACTACGAGATGCCCGAGCAGGACGGACTCGACTTTCTGGAACGTGTCAGAGACGAGTTTCCGGACCTCCCGTTTATCCTCTTTACCGGGAAGGGCGACGAGGAAATTGCGAGTGAAGCGATCACCGCCGGCGTGACCGAGTACTTGCAGAAGGGAACCGGAACGGAGCAGTACACGGTGCTGGCGAACAGGGTGGAAAACCTGGTCGAAAAGTACAGCGCGGAACGAGAGGTATTCCGGGGGTTTCTGGCCCTGGAGTCGGCTCAGGAGGGAATCGGAATTCTAAACGACGAGGGGGAGTACGTCTATCTGAACCAGGCCTACGCCGAGGTGTACGACGCGGATCGGGACGAACTCCTTCACTCTCACTGGGAGACCCTGTATCCCGAATCGGAGACCGAACGATTCCGCAGAGAGATCCTTCCGACGCTCGAATCCGAGGGGACGTGGACGGGGCGATCGGTCGGTCTGACCACCGATGGGGAGCGCGTCGCCGAGCGTCTCAGCCTCACGCACCTTGACGACGGCGGTCACGTCTGCGTCGTCCGCGACGTCACCGAGGAACGGCGGCGTGCGGAACAGCTCCGTCGCGAACAACGATTCCTGGAGACGGCGCTCAACACGATCGACGACCTCTTCTACGTCTTCGACGACGAACGCAACTACGTCCGGTGGAACGATCGATTCGAGGCGGTCATCGGCTACTCCGAATCGGAAATTCGGGACATGGAACCGACGGACCTCTTCGAGGGCGAGACCAGGGCCGAAATCGACGCGGCGATCGACCGTATTCTCTCCGACGGTGAACGGGTCGTCGTGGAAGCCGATCTCGTGACCAACGACGGCGAACCGCTCCCGTACGAATTTACCGGCGTTCCCGTGAGTGACGACGGCGAAACCATCGGTGTCGTCGGCATCGGGCGTCGTCTCTCCACGTAACCGTCCTGGACATCGCCGCTCCACGTAACCGTCTCGGAGATACTACGCGGGTTGAGACCGATTCGCGTTCGGACCGGATTCTCTCTCTCTCTCTCTCTCTCTCTCGACTGTCGTTCGTCCGCCTCGGCGTGCTTCGAGACGGTATCCGACGAAACTGAGTATCCGTACAGTACGAAACCGACGATTCAGGCACTACCAGTGCGCGTGCTGCGGCGTGTGGGTGGCGAGTAGACAGCGAACGCCGCCTTCAGGGGACGGGTGGTCGACACCGGGGACAGCGCCGCACAGGTCGTCCCGAGACGTGGTCCGGTGTCTGTCTGGGTAGGTGGAGAGCGGATCGAAAACGAATGGCGATGCCCTCGACCGGGGGGCGATCGAGGGCACGGCCCCCATGTCTTCGATGGCGGGAGTGGTGGCTATTGACGTCGGATCGGAGTGGTACTTCCCGCCAGTAGACGGTCCGTACGCCGTACGAATAGGAGTTTTGGCCGATAACGCCCATCGGTAAACCCAATGTCCGTTGGCAGGAGTTGGTCGAAAGTGGGGGGCACCAGGGAACTGGATCTGTGTGACAACGACAGCCGATCTGGCCCGCGCCGAAACCCCTCCTCGCCGTCGTATACTCGTATTGGCAGATTTTGGCCGCACCGATTGCGCGTGGATTTGTCATCTGGGGGGTAGTATCGAGAGACGGACCACCAGTCACGGGCACGCTCGAGTCGAGTACTGGGTGCCATAGCGAATGGAAGACTGATTGCCATAGCGAAGGAAGTGCTCCCGTCCGGACCCTCGTCGTCTCGGACTGGCCGTCTCTCTGTCCCCCTCTCTCATCGGCTGTCGGCCGAGTATCGTCTCCGACCGGTGTGTCAGCCGTTAACCGCACCCTGGCATCACCCGGTCTGATTGCGTCCGGTTCAGACGAGTTGCAGGATGTTTCCGTTCGAGGTGACGTGGAGATCCCGGTCCATCGTGTAGCCTCGATCGGACGCGAGTTCGACGTACCCGGCAAAGCCGCTCATCTCCTGGTGCGCTGGGATGACGTGCTGGGGCTGGAGCGCGTCCAACATCTCGTAGTGGCCCTCCTGTCGGAGGTGTCCAGAGACGTGGATGTCTGAGTAGACGCGGGCGCCTTGCATACCGAGGAGCTTCTCTGCCTGATACCGCTGGCCCTCGTTCGTCGGTTCGGGGATGACACGGGCGGAGAAGAGAACCTTATCACCGTCGTCGAGATCGTAGTTCGTCTCCCCGCGAGCCATACGGGTGAGCATCGCACGCGGCTCGCCCTGGTGGCCAGTGACGACCGGCAAAAAGTTCTCTTTTCCGTCGTTCATGATCCGTTCGAACGACTGATCGATCGATCGTCGGTAGCCGAACATCCCGAGATCGTCGGGGAAGTCGACGAAGCCGAGCCGTTCCGCTGCCCCGGAGTATTTCTCCATCGACCGACCCAGCAAGACCGGCTGGCGACCGATGTCCTTTGCGAACTCCACGAGCGAGGTGACCCGGGAGATGTGACTCGAGAACGTCGTCGCGACGATGCCGCCGTCGTAGTCCTCCAGGCTGTACATGACGTCCTTCAGCTGCTCGCGGGCGACGGCCTCGCTCGGTGTCCGGCCCTGCTTGTTCGCGTTCGTACAGTCTTCGATGTAACAGAGGACGCCCTCACCCTCGCGGCCGATTTCTCGGAACCGTTTCATGTCGATCGGGTCGCCGAGAACCGGCGAGTGGTCCATGCGCTTGTCGAGTCCGTAGACGATGGCGCCCTCGGGAGTGTGCAAGACCGGGTTGATCGCGCCGATGATCGAGTGCGTGACGTTGACGAACTCGAGTTCGAGTCCGTGGTCGCCGACGATCATCGACTCGCCCGGGTCCATCGTGATCAGTTCGTTGGAGTCGCCGAACTTCTCCTCGTCGTCGAACTCCTCCTCGACGAGTGCGTTCGTAAACGGGGTCGAAACGACGGGCGCGTCGTATCGGTGGGCGAGTTTCGAGATCGCGCCGATGTGGTCCAGGTGACCGTGCGTCGGCACGATCGCCTGTACGTCACCCTCCAGATCCGCCATAATCCGGTCGTCGGGGATCGCGCCCATATCGATCAGGTCCAGACTGTGCATGCCCTCCGTCTGGATGTTATCGTGGATCAGTACTTTCGACAGGTTCAGTCCCATGTCGAAGACGACGATGTCCTCGCCAGCGCGCACCGCGGTCATCTGCCGTCCGACTTCCTCGTAGCCGCCGATCGTCGCAATTTCTATTTCCATAGGTACGTTTCCGATCATAGCAGCCAGACGCCTGGTATCGGCCCGAAGGGCGCGAATCGAACGAATTGACAGCCGATGCCACCCGATTACAGGGTACAGCTCCGCCTGTCACTTCGAAGAATCGTTCACTACCACGTCACGGACAGCGCGTATTTCGGTTGTCTGGTCCGAGACGGCCCGCACGTATATACCCCGTGTTCGGACCGTGTGGCGAGGGTCGCGATTCCGAGCCAGCGAAGAACTGCCACCTGGAGAGACGACGCTCCACCGGTCACGGGACTCATCGGTACGTTCCAGTACGATACGTGACGCGCTCCATCAGTCCTCATCGGGCGAGTACGACGCGGCGGTGAGAGCGTCGCTCCTGTACGTCGTCTCTGGGGAGCTATCCGATGGACCAGAGAACGTGATCGGGTCGACCCGGCCCGGAGGGGGAGAGACGTCGGAACCGATTTATACGACGAGCTAGTTACGGATTAGCGTACGATTTCATCCGTTACCTCCACCGTACAGCCCGTCTCACCTGCGGATCTGTTCGGCACCCACTCATCCGAACTGACTCGCCACCTGACTGACGATTGGGTGATTCGACGGTGCTGGCTTTCAAACGGATATCGATACAGTCGATCTGGCGCGTACAGGACTCGTCCGTCCGAAACTGTGTGCATGTGCGTTTCCGTCAGAACGACCCCACGACCACGATCCGACATGAGTTCACATCACGACCCGTATTCGGGGCTCGAAGCGCAGATAGAATCAAACGTTCCGGACGATCTCTCGGTCTCCAGAGTGACGTACGAGGGGCCGGAACTCGTCATCTACACTGAAACGCCTCGACTGTTCGCCGACCGCGACGGTATCGTTCCACAACTCGCGAAAACGTTCCGCAAGCGGATCACGATCCGGCCGGCTCCTGGGACGCAAACGGAACCGGCGGACGCAGAACCCCAGATCCGCGATCTGATTCCCGAGGACGCCGGTATCACCGATCTCGAATTCTTCTCGACGACCGGAGAGGTCGTGATCGAGGCCGAAAAGCCGGGGCTCGTGATCGGCCGCCACGGGAGCACCCTAAACGAGATCACGAAGGAGGTAGGCTGGACGCCTGACGTTCTCCGCACGCCACCGATGGAGTCTTCGACGGTCGCGAACGTCCGGAACTACCTCGTCACGGAGCGCGACGAGCGCCGAGAAATCCTCGAACGGGTCGGAGAGCACATTCACCGGGAGCCCCAGTCGGACGAAGACTGGGTGCGGATCACGACACTCGGGTGCTGTCGGGAGGTCGGTCGTGCGAGTTTCGTTCTTTCGACTCCCGAAACCCGCGTCCTCGTCGACTGTGGCGACAAACCGGGAGCCGACGGCGAGGTTCCGTACCTGCAGCTGCCGGAGGCGAACCCGGTCGCCGACCTGGACGCCGTCGTCCTGACCCACGCGCACCTGGACCACAGCGCGTTGCTGCCGCTGCTATTCAAGTACGGCTACGACGGCCCCGTGTACATGACGGCGCCGACGCGCGACCTCATCGGCTTACTCCAGCTCGACTATCTCGACGTCGCCGCCAAAGAAGGGCGAACGCCGCCGTACGACAGCGAGATGGTCCGCGAGGAGCTGACGCATACGATCACGATGGACTACGGGAACGTAACTGATATCGCACCTGACATCAAACTCACTATGCACAACGCGGGGCACATCCTCGGCAGTGCCGTCGCTCACTTTCACGTCGGCGACGGACGCCACAACGTCGTCTTCTCCGGGGACGTTCATTACACCGACACGCGCCTGTTCAACGGTGCGGTCAACGACTTCCCGCGCGCCGAGACGCTCGTCATGGAATCGACGTACGGGCGCCGAAACGACTACCAGACGGATCAGGAAGACAGCGAGCGCACCCTCATCGACCGTATCTCGCAGACCTACGAGAACGACGGGACGGTCGTTATCCCGGCGTTCGCCGTCGGTCGTTCGCAGGAACTCATGCTGGTACTCGAAGAGGCGATGCGGACCGGGAGACTGCCAACGATGCCGATCTACCTCGACGGGATGATCCGGGAGGCGACGGCAATCCACACGGCGTATCCGGAGTTCCTCCGGGACGGACTCCGCCAGCGGATCCTGCACGACGACGAAAATCCGTTTCTCGCGGCCCAGTTCCAGCAGGTAGACGGTGGCGACGAGATGCGGCAGGATATCGCCGACGGCGAACCAGCGATCATCCTCTCGACGTCGGGGATGGTCACCGGCGGGCCGATCATGTCGTGGCTAGAGCTACTCGGCGGGGATCCGGACAACGCGCTCGTTTTCGTCGGCTATCAGGCGGAGGGAACGCTCGGTCGTCGAATCCAGGGTGGAAACAGGGAGATTCATCTCACCGATCGTGACGGTAACACGAATCGGATGACGCTCCGGTTCACCATCGAGTCAGTGAGCGGCTTCTCCGGCCACGCGGATCGGAACGGTCTCGAAAACTTCGTCCGAACGATGAACCCACGCCCCGAGGAGATTCTGTGCGTCCACGGGGACGAATCGGCGACGGACCAACTGTCGTCGGCACTCTACCAGAACTTCGATTGCCGAACCTACGCGCCGCGCAACCTCGAAACCTATCGACTCGCCTGACGATACGTCGGCCGTCGCCTGCGGGGAGTGCGGACGGCGAATCGGAGGAGAGGGAGATAGTGCGAAACGTTTTTGTACTCCCATATTCCATTGTAAAAGGACGACGTTCGCTGTCCCGTCCTTCTCCGTTCGCCACGGCTCGCCGTCGAATTGGCGGCGCTCTGGGGTTTGCTCGTAGGCACACCCAGTTCCGATGCCTCTACCGTGGCACACTGCGGGACCTCGCTATCCGTATCACCATGATTCACGAAACAGATCTTCCACCTTCGGACTTCGGGACGAAGCTCCGGGAACGTGGCGTTCGCGCTCGAGAGCTTCCGTTTCGACCAGTGTCCAGGGGCACCTGTCCATCGTCGAGTGTTCTGCCCCCGGCGCTCGGTACTACCCAAACGGGGCGCTGTCTCGGCTCACGCGGACGGATAGCGGTTCGAACCACCAGACAGCCATCTTCCTATTCATGAACGAATCAATCGATCCGTCGGTCGACGATTGTACGCCCTCTCTTCCCGAATTCCCCGATGCGGTGGGTACTGGAGCAACGATCCTCGTCGCGGGAACGGTCGACCCGTCAACCTGTGCGCTCGGACTCCGAGCCCTCTGTCAGTACGGCCGTACCGACGAGTCCGCATTCGTCGTGACGACGACCGAGAGCGCCGACCGAACCAGCACGGTTTACGACCGGCTCTGTCCGTCGGGGGGTCCGTCGATCGGACTCGTCGATACGACCTCCGAGAGTCAGTATTTGGCGTCGCTGTACGGTGGGACGCCGACGGTCTTTACACCCTCGTCGGCCGATCTCGAACGGATCGTAATCGGCCTCTCGGAACTGTCCGAATCGATGAGTCCGAACCCGGACTCTCGACACCTCATCGTCCGGTCGCTCACGCCGATACTCGACCATTCGTCGACCGGGCGCGTTTCTGACGTCCTCCAGCGGATCGCCGGTCTTCGAACCGGATCGGGGATCGGATTCTACGGTCTCACGTATACCGAACACGACGAGGAGACGATCGCTGCCCTCGCACAGCACGTAGACGGAATCCTCTGGGTTACCGGCGGAGTGGATACGCCCCTCACGTTCGACTACCAGTCGGCGAGACGCTTTTCCGTCCCCTCGTCTCCAGGGCCCTCATATCGGTGAATCCATCGACTGTCATCTCTTCACAACCGGGGTCCCCATAGAGGCCGCGACTCCGGTGGCACTAAATACGTGGACCGCTCGTTCGGTACTATGGGTTTTGGAAGCTACGACGAGTCCGAGCAACAGCAACCGGATGTCAGTGACGAAGACGACGAGGACGCCGCGGTGAACGTCCACGAACACGAACACGATGGCGATATGACGGTCGAGACGGGTGCCTCGACCGACGAACTCCTCGGTCAACTCCAGGACATCAAAGACGACAAGCACGCAGAGTGATCGTTCCGACCGGCTGACTCCACCCACCGCTCCCAGCCGTCTCTGGGAGTCAGTCTTCGGTGATGATTGCGCCAGACACGTCGAAATTTCGCTGGAGGCGAACGCAGCAACCCGCCGAGGCGAGTCAATTCGGAACTTTCGGAAATCGGACCCGGATCCATACGTCACCCGGGACGGATCCGTGGGGTATGGACCGATTCGATACCCCGTCTATCCCGGAACTCCCGGAGCTCGAACCAGGCATCACCTTGCTGGAAACGGACGACTCCATCGTCCCGCTTCACACGCTCGTGGTCGATCACCTGCTCGTCGACGGCGGCGACGGCTACTGGGTCGATAGCCACGGACACGCCCGGACGGACGTCATAACCGACGTCTCGCCGTCGGACCGTATCCTCGATCGAATCGAGGTCGCACGCGGCTTCACCGCTCGACAGCACCACGAGCTCGTCGCGACGCTCTCCGATCGACGCATCGATCCGTCGCTCGTCGTCGCGCCGGCCGTCGACGGCCAGTATCGCGACGACGACCTTCGGGGAGACGAGGCGACCGACCTGCTCCTCAGAACGCTCGCACGGCTCGCTCGACTCGCTCGCGATCACGACTGTCCCGTCCTGGCCACTCGCGCTCGTGACGACGCACTATCGGAACCGGTATCGGAAATCGCGGCGCACACGATTCGGTGTCACTCGACGCCGCTCGGCCCCCGGTTCGAGGGCGACGAATTCGAGACGCTCGTCTACCCCCAGGAGGACGGCTGGGTGCAGACGACGCTCGCCTTCTGGGCCGAGGTCCTGCGGGTCCGACAGCCGCTCTATGCCGACGCCTCCACGACGATGCGACTACACGGTGTGAACTAGTCCGAACCCGACGAACACGCGGACGCGTCCGAATACCGTTGGACCATCAGTACCCCGTTGGGCCAACAGTTCCCTCACCAGGGGCCCGTTTCCAGGAGTACCGACACTGGGATCGATGCACCGTCGTTGCTGTACACCCGGCTGTGACTGGATTCGTCACGATCGACGCTCACTCGTTCGGGTCCAGGTCGCCGCTGTCGTCCCTGGGTGGGTGCTCCCTCGTCGAGGCGTCGCTCGCCTCGACCGAGACCGAGTGATCCGCGAAGACCGTTACGGCGTAGCCAGCGTACTCGAAGCGAATCTGTCCGTCCGTCCGGTCCGCCCCGGGCGTCGATTCGAAGACTGCGTCGAGTGCGTCCGGATCGACGGCATCGTGGAGCGGCGGATCGAGTGTCGCGGGATCGATCTCCTCTCGCTCCGCGATCGTTCGTACGACCTCGAGGCTGACGGGGATTGTCACGACGTCCATAAGCCTTCAGCGGGGAAAACGGTTGGCTCCTATTCGTTCGTACAATCGCTATCGAACCGTTCGACGGGCACGGTACTATCCGATGCGACCACAGTGTTGCTGACGAACACTACTGTTGGCTTTATGGCGCCTACTATGCTTATATCTACCATGTGTGAAGATGGCACAGCAGTTTCAGCGGGGGATTCTCTGTCCGTCGATGCAGTGTTAGAACTCCTCAGTCAGTACCAGCGACGTGAAATCCTGCGCTTTTGCCGGGACTCCCAGACGAACAGAGTACCGATGCACCACGTCATCTCCCACCTTCGCGAAATCGAGCAGGACCGAACCGGCGAGGCGCCCGGGACGGATCACTTGCAATCCGTCTTGATCCACGTCCACGGACCGAAACTCGATGCGGTCGACCTGGTGACGTACGACGTCGGTGAGCAGTACGTCGAGTACGTTCCGAACGAACAGGTCGAGACTGCCCTGGAACATATCGACAGGATGGAAGACCAGTGGTGACCGACCGACGGTGGACCGACCGCTCTCCATTTCGCAGTCGGTCCGGTGCGCTCCTTCGACGTGACCGAGTGAGTGTTCGACGAACTATCGGCACACATTTTCGACGTCCATCGTCAACGGGGCCTTCGATTTCGAGACCACTGATGGGGAATACCCCGTCCGTCATCGCGGGACCTCCACCTTGTCCGGGTTCGTCGGACAGACCCGGTACGAACCCGTCCGCTCCAGTCGACGAGAGCACGTGCGCGCATGCCCGGCCTCAGACTGACCATCGAGAAGTCGGGTACAGCGCGCGCCGCACTCCGAGCAGCGAAACTCCCGTTCCTTCACGGGCTTCGGATTACTCGAAGCGCGCTTTCGGAGCGTCTCGAGCTCGATATCTATTTCTTTCGAGCTCATACTAACCACCAATTTACGGCTATAGAAATCGCAAGACGGCGGCGACCCGCGGGTGGTCGCCACCTGGGCTCCACTTTCGAACCGGCGATTTCCGAATCAGGAAAACGGGGCGTTACGTGGGTGAAACGCCCGAAAACTGCACTTCCGGGGACGGTCACAAATCGAGTAGTCCCTGGATGGGCCCTGTCGGGGACAATCCAGACTCTTCGGGGGTGTCAGCCATACGATAACGCACACAACAGACCTCAAAACCCCTGTTTAGAAGCACACTCCTTCTCGTCTTCGCTTCGATCCACCATGACTAGCGATCTTGAACCACTCGATCCGCGCACAGCCAGACAGATGTACCTCGATGCACGAGCCCACGAACTCGCCGACGCTACAATCCAGTCGCAAGGATACAGACTCAAGCAGTTCGTCGAATGGTGCGAGGAGGAAGGAATAGAGAACATGAACAACTTCTCAGGACGCGATATCCACCAGTTTCGAATTAAACGCCGTGAGGAAGACGATGTTGCTACTGCGACGATGAAGGGTCAGTTGGCAACCCTCAGAGCCTTCCTTCGGTTCGCAGCGTCAATCGACGCAGTCGAATCGGGGTTGGACGAGCAGATCATTTTGCCGAAAACGACCGAGGATGATGCTCGTGAGGTGATGCTGGACCCAGATCTGGCGAAGAAGATGCTGGATCATCTGGAGCAGTACAGGTACGCGGCACTCGAACACGCGTTACTGGCGATACTCTGGCATACTGGCCTTCGGATAGGAGCTGCTGTTGGACTCGATATTGAGGACTACAATCCCGACGATCAGTATCTCGCGTTGGTTCATCGGCCGGATTCTGGGTCAACGCTGAAGAACGGCAAAGATGGTGAACGGCTCGTCGCAGTAACCGATTCGGTCTGTGCGATCCTAGATGACTGGCTTGAGGTCAATCATCCTGGGGTTACTGATCAAGCGGGACGTAATCCGTTGTTTGCGACCCGTCGAGATCGGTTGAGTCGGAATCGAGGGCGAACGATTGCTTACCAATTCACCCGGCCGTGCGTGTATGGGGACCCCTGTCCTCATGATCGTGATCCGGATGAATGCGAAGCGATCCCGACATCGCAGTGCCATGCGTGTCCATCTTCGCTGAGCCCACACCCAATTAGACGAGGTTCGATTACCTATCATCTCCAACAGGAAACGCCAAAACCGATCGTGAGCGATCGGATGGATGTTAGCCCTGATGTGCTTGACAGGCACTACGATCAGCGTACCTCACTGGAGAAGATGCGTCAGCGACGCCGCTACCTGCCTGACGACTAACTTAAAGACCCCTGTTTTCAGCATTTGCTGACCCAGGAAGGTCTATACCTCTATTATCTATATAACGAGGTAAGATGCCCTCGGACCCCCTTCGTGAAAACGGGGACTATCCAAGTGATCCAGCTGATCTTCTCCCAGCAAACAGTGTTCTAAATCTCGACGAGTATATTCAAATGTACGCTGCTGTAGGCCATCGAGTTAGATTCGAGATTCTTTACCGACTTGTCCACGGTGGGGAGACCACTCCATCAGATCTGTCTGAGGAACTTTCCGAGGACAGCAGTACGCTCTCCGACCATATCGATCACCTTCTCGATGCTGGTCTTATTCAACGACGCATGCGTACGGAGAAGGGAGAAATGACGGTGTCCACGTTTTATCGGGAAACTATTTTCGGGGAGATCGTACTGACTGAGGGGATCGAGCCCCTCTTGTTAGCCGAAAAGGAGTTTTCAGCCATGTACGGCAGTTCTGTTGATGGTTAAGTCGAAGTGCACGGATTGATCAACGGGTTAATTGGGGCGTCTCTGGGGCCGTGTCGGGAAGCGAACTCTCGGATTCAGCAGCCAGAAATGATATGTTGAGATCCTACATCAGATAGTCGATTATCTCGGTCGCTTGCGTGATTGCGATTCCTTCGACGGCTGGGACATTAGGTGCGTCCGCTGCGCCGCGGTGACTCCTGTTTCCACGGAGATACTCGATGGTCTGGGCGATAGCGGAACTGAGTTTCGGCTTCCCATTACGCTCGACGAAGAGTTCGATGTCGTCCAGCTCGACTGCGCCATACACTGGCAACCATGACTGGCCCAATAGGATCTGCTCCGACCTACACCCCAGATACTGGTTTTCATTCAGAGAGCGGCTCGATCGTGTGTTTCGACCAGTTATTTTGTCACCCCGAACCGGTTGGGCTTTATACATTTACGGCCTGCGTTGCTGGAGAGAGCAACACGATCGACAATTCTGCTGTATTCACACTTATCTAGCATCCGCAACTCTCATCCAGGAGTCATATTCCATGTCCGAAACTCACTAAGCAAACCGTGCGGATGGATGTGGGTATCAAGGTATTTGAGATAGCTGGCTCTGTTGAAACCCTATTCTTCAGATACATTCTTGTCTGAAACAGCCGGTCAATGAGAACTGCGAATTGACCGTTTCGCTATTACCTGCGCTAACGAAGGTTTATACTCAACAAGTTAGAACGTAGACCAGATGCCGTCACCTCACAGGGAACGGCGCAACACAGTATCCGTGCCGACCGGAAACGGGACGGCTGGACAAGGGCCGACCCGTCGTCGTGTGCTTTTAACGACCGCGGGAGCCGGGCTCGCGTCGATCGGTCGTGTCGGCCGGGCTCATGGAACATCGACTGACGGTGACGAGCGCTGGCGATTTGAGACCACGTATTCGCTTCCGACGTCGCCGACAGTCGTCGAAGGGACCGTATTTATTGGAAGTCGTTGTTGCTCGGACCCATTAAGCGGTGATGGAGCAGTCCACGCACTCGACGCTGACCGCGGCGAGGAACGGTGGCGTTACGAACACCACTTGCTTGATTCGAGTACTGACGGGGTGCCAATCGCCCCGGTAGTCGGTGCATTGGAAGTCGTCGACGGCACCGTTTTCGTCCCCAGACGTGGCGTGTTCGCGCTCGATCAGGAGACGGGAGAGAAACTGTGGCGGTCCGAGGAGCGCGGGTATCATGGCGGGGACGTCCTCTCGTCGCCGGCGGTGTCTCAGGGAACAGTGTATCTCGGGAACGGGAGTCGCGTGGCCGCATTTAACAGCGCGGTCGGGAAACTTCGGTGGGCTGAAGGCCCAAACCCGCGAGGGAAAATGTCTCCAGTGGTCGTCGACGGTACCGTCTATGCGGCTGGCGGGTACCGAACCGTCTACGCCTACGATGCCGAAACCGGCGACGAAGAGTGGCTTTTTGATGAAGTCGAGCAGCCATTTCTTACATCGCCGACGGTGGCCGACGGGACTCTCTTCGTTTGCACCGTCGGATTCATGTACGCCCTCGACACTGACAGCGGGCAGGAGCGTCTGCGCTACAACCCTGATTGGGGTATCCTATCGTCACCGACGGTCGCCGACGGAACGGTGTACGTGGGTGGTGAGAGTTACGAGGGAGACGGCGGCATCGTCGCCGCATTCGATACCGCTGAGGACACGGAACGGTGGCGGTTCGAACGGCTCGGTGAAGTACGCTCCTCACCGACGGTAGCCGGTAACACGCTCTTCGTCGGGAGCGACGACGGGGCCCTGTACGCGCTCAATGTCGCCGACGGGAGTGAGCGGTGGCGCTTCGAGACAGGTGCCGAGATCCGCACAGCGCCGATCGTCGTCGACGGGACGGTCTACGTCGCTGACACGGACGGCACTGTCTACGCGTTGGATGCAAGAGTCCACGGTTCAAGCGTGGATTCGAGAGTCCTGCTCGGCGCACAGGGCCACCACCACGCTTGGGCTGAGGCCGCGTCCACCGACGTCGCCCCGGCCGAGTTCGTCGTCGAACTCAACGCCGTCCCCAACCCGGTAGTCACGGGCGACGAGATTACGGTACAGATTACCGTCACGAACGTCGGCGACGAAGTCGGACGGCGAACACTCCACTTCGATGCCGCTGCAACCGACGGCGACGAGAACGGGTTGAGACAAATACACTTCGATGGCCAGGATTCCTTCGAGGAGCCGATCGAACTCACGGATGGTGAATCGGAGACGATAGAAGCGTCCGGAACCGTCAAAAGGGGTCCTGCTAAATCGACTGTCCCGGCTCCCGAGTGGCCGGGTGAACTATCACTGGCTGCACGGGTCTACGAGGATGCGACCGAACTGACAATCCCGGTTGAGAAACCGGCGAACGATCAGGAGGATGGCCATCTTTCCGACTACTGGCCGGTCGGCGCACTCGGCGCACTTGGCGGGGCGGGCTATCTGTTGAATCGGCGTCGGAGCACCGAGCGAAAATAGACGAAGCACTCCGTCCGATCGGCTGGTATGACAAGAAGGTAAGATGGTCACTAGTACGCCTACATTGACCGCAGGGAGAGGCAAACATATCACTCCCTAAGGATTTCAACAGAGCCAGATAGATATGTGTCGGACATATCCAGCCTTCTCTCCCTCTGACGTGTAAACTAAAATATGGGGTCCCTTTTAGCTGTTAGAATAATATTGTTTACAAGGATGTTTACGAAGGCCGGACTCGCTATTCTGGACGTGCTGAGTTCCGGGCGAGACGTAACTGCCCAAGAGTTGGCCACAGAAACCGGGTATAGTCGCAAGCAGATCTACCGCGTCGCTGACGACTTGATTGACAACGGAGTACTGCGCGAATCCCGATCGCAGCACAACCAGCGTGTCGTTCGTGCTACTACCGATCCCGTTGTCGAAGCGTACCGGAACCTGACATCGAACCTCGGGCACGTGGACTGGGCGGATCTCCTCTCACCGGCTACGATACAGGTCTGCTGGTACCTCGATGAACCACGCCGCGTCACCACGATCGCTGACCGGTTAGGGATTACGCGACAGGCCGTCCACAAAGCGTTGTCTCCGTTGAAGAACCGAGCGATGCTCGCACCTGCCGGGCCAGAGTACGCACTCGCCGACGACCTCCACCCCTTACTCGAATTCACCATCGCCGTCGTCAGGCATGACCACCGCCACCGCGTTCGGCGACTCGCACCCAGCGCCACGATTGCGTGGTGTGACCCGAAACGCGCACTCGTCCACGTACAGACCTCCGAAGACACGGACACACTCCAGAACGCCGACGACTGGGACGTGACTGGATTAGCGAAGTTCCAGGGGTACGGTCTGCAGTTCTTCCTCGCAGGAGAACCTGCCTTCTGGTACGCCCCAGACGACGATCTCACCCTTGCGGACATCGTTTGCCATACGCTCGTCCTCGACATCGACTCCCGACGCGTGAGCTACGCGATGCTCCTCATCGAACAGGAACGAATCGAACAGGAAACGCTCACCGAGACTGCGACCTGGTACGGTCTGGGCGCAACGATATCTCGAATGTATCGTCTCATAAACGAGGGAACCGACGCCGACGACGAGATGATGGTGGGGAATTCCTTGCCGAGCGCTCAGGAATACGCAGCGCTGAAAGACCAGTACGGAGTCGCATAAATGACTGTATTCAGCGGTGAGGAGGCCATTAGGACGTTTCTTGCCGAGTTGACGAGTGGCTCCCTGAGTGGCAGCTATATAACCATAGACTTTGAATTACCTGATTGAGTTTGGGATTATTTTGTGTATGGGTCTGTCTTCTCAATTTCCTGACAGAATTACTTTCATCTCAAAATTTTGAATAGTGGTGAGAATTAGCCTTTATTTTTATTATGTTTGATGTTCAATACGGACTATGCCAAGTTTGAGGAGGTCCGAGTATTATCCGTGGTTTGCGGACTCCTCTGCAAATCTCCCCAAAGATAGATTTCTTAATAAAGACTTTCTAAAATCGGAACGAGAGCGGATTGAGCACGCTCGCCAGTGGGATACCAAATATCGAGAAGCAGATCGTGGAGACAAATTGGATGAATACATCACATATGTGATTCCGGTAGATATGTCGAAAATATTGAAGAAAGAGGTGAACGAACGGGGATTTAAAATCCTTGGCACATCTGCACTCAGAAACAGTGCTCAACTAGAGAAACTCGCACTTTTCCCAGAAGACATGCAGCTACCTGATGATTATTCCCTCATCAGGATATTTGAGCCAGAAAAGGAGATCGTTCTTTTCAAAGGGGACGTTTATGGTACTGACGCGATTATTGTTGAAGACTTTGAATCTCTATCTATCGATTATCTATATCAGAATGTGAACTCCAGTGATATAGATATGTTTGATCTTTTGGGCGAGTGGTTAGGTGGCGATGATTTGATGACTCACTCTATCCATGCTCCGATGATTTCATCGCCTCAAAATATAACGGGTACCGGTGGCATAGGGTCCTGTTCATTAAGTCCTACGACAAGGTTTGCAAAAACCTTGAATAAGCAAGTGGCCAGAATCCTTCCTCCAGAGTATACAGAGTACAATCCTCCAAGCCGTGATACTAGCGGGTTTAGTGAACGCCACTCAAAGGGACGTGGTAGAAAGATCGTCTATAACACAGCTGAGAAAATCCCCAACGCAAATTCCCATGTTGGGTTAAAATCTGGAGACTCCTATGAATATGTGCATATGGAAGCAAAGCATCGGACGACCTTTCCCGGTGAATACTCATATTTAGGAAATGTGGTACCGGATGGCGGCAGGGATCTTCACGTCGCTCAGGACACGCTAGAACACTTCACTCAAAACGAGATCACTATTAGTTCTTTTGACGAGCTAAAAGAAGCCGATGTTGATTTATCTAGAGTCAATGATAGTATTGTTGATTATGAAGACGTCTGGATAAATGTGGTTGAAGCAAGACAGGTTATGCCAGACGTCGGGGATCAACGAGCTGACCAAGAGAAATGGATTCGAGATCTAACGAAAGATTGGGAAATTTTCCTACCACAAATGGGGTTCAATGACACCGTTCATCATTTAGCAGAATTAAGGGCAGAACAGACCTATAAGAACCTTCTCCGGCTTGCTCAGCAGTTTGCGAGAAGTGATAAGCGAGAACAAGTCACTGATCAAGATATGAAGGACGCTCATTGGAATTTCAAAGCCCAGGCAGAGCGACTCTTGGGAACTGACCTCATCAAGGATGCTGCTCAAGGCATTAAAGGGTCCCATTCAACGGATCGAGAGAGCGTTGTGCACACGTTCTTAAAAAGTAAACCATGCGTCCGGAATGAACTCGTATCGAGACTGCTCGATACGAGTAAATTCAACAAGGGGAAGAAAACTGAGAAATATATTCAGAGAATGATTGATAGAGGCTATCTCTACAAATCTCCCGATGGGAAACTTCACCCAACATAAGGACTCTTCAGTACGTTAAAGACGCTGTGTCGGATCACTCTATCCCCATGTCTTAATCTCCATTCACTTCCCGTTGAAGACGGAAACACCATTGCAACTTCGGGCTTGAACAGCAACTAAGTATCCGAACTAACGGCCCCTTGTTCCTGAATTAAGGCCGCGAGAAAGGGGTGTCATATAATTTCGTTAGCCCTCTCCACTAGCGGTGGGGGGTTCAAACAACCCTAAAATAGCCGGTCTATGGCTTCAGCCAAGATTGCTCCTTTCCATGTACTCGACTGCATCCCAGATACTGAGTACGCGGATCCGACCTTCGTAGTACGTGTTGTTGATCACACCGGAAATTGCTCGTTCGGCGTTTCGGTCGTCAATCAAAATCCCGACAGACTCATGCGATGTTGAACCCAGAAGCATTACCGCCGCTGCTGGGAGCTCCGAATCTGTTTTCCGTAATTTATCTGGAGGCGTCTGCTCGAATTTTGCCAGTCGTTCGTGGATGCGGTCCATGATCTCCCCAGCACGCGGCCCATCATGGACCCGAACTCCCGGCTGTACAGTATCAAGGAGAGTGATCCACTCCGTCGTGTCTGCCCGGTCCACCCAGTCAATACTGATGTATCCTCGTTGTTCCGAAACCTCCTCTACGACACCGGGAGTCAGATACAACTGAACCTCCTCCGCTTTGACGTACTGAATGAAGGTCTGATAGGCGTCACTCTCGGTTCCACCGATGGTTCTGAGGAAACTCGTATCGAGAAGGAGGGCTGTTGGGAACGGCGACGGATGTTCCTCACTCATCGGCATGCTGGTATGGACTCTGTCCGATTGCTCGCTCGTGAACGTCCACCTCGAAGGTAACGTTGCTGAGCGTCGGGACGAAGTCCTTCACGACGACAAGGATTCTTTCAATTGCTTGCGTGACCGCGATGGCTTCGACAGCGGGAATGTTGAGGTCGTCGGCAACACCGCGGCGGGTCGTCTCGCCTTGCAGGTAGTTGATCGTGCCCATCACCGCAGGTGCTAGTGCCGCCTTCCCGTGACGGCCAACGTAGAGTTCGAGATCGTCGTCAACGCTTGTTGCCCCGTAGACGGCGATAATGGCGGGGCCGAATTCAAGGGTGATTTCATCGGTCCAGTCACCACTCACAGGTTCGGCACGCCAGAGTGCTGAGCCGTCCTGGTGTTCGTCCATCTCCTCAGCGACGCCCAACTCCTCCAGCATGTTGGCGTACTTGTACGCGGTACTCTTAGAGAAGTCCTGACGCTCACGGGCTGCCGTGATTGTCGTGGGGGAGTTGATCAGGATATCCGTGTAAAACCGTGCGAGTTCTGGGGTGCCCAGTAGCTCCTGGATGACGAAGAACCGATGGGCTGTATCTCCTGCATCCGGTGGCTGAACGGAGGCGTGTGCGTTCGACATAGTCCATAGTACACGAACTATGCACTAAGTGTTTTGGGTCGCTTAGACAGAACTACGATCCGTTCAGTACCTCCGAGATAAGTCGGTACAATCTTTCATCGACTTGCTCAGGATTGACAGTGAATTCGCAAATCCAGTTCGTGGATCAATTACGCCTTGGTTTCACCCTCTCGGCTCCCAGTTGGAATGCTTGGTCGAGGTTATCCCCGCGCCATTCACGGTTCTGAATGCGAATGGCGTCCTCTCTCAGGTCTTTGGCTAAACGATCTTCAGCCGGGAGTACCGTTTGGTCGGCGAATTTGCTGATGATGGTCTTGAAGCTGGTTCGACGTATCTCAGCTTCAGACGGCATTTTGTCAGGTGGAGTTGGGTGTTCGGATTGAGATGGATCAGCTCGCCATGACTTCTCAGAGGTTTCAAACCCTTCTCATCATCGTTGAACGGCTCAAGTACTATCTTGCTCCCATGATGAAGCCGGCGTTCTCTTGTCCCCTCAGGCGCGTACTTCGACTTCTCCCGAACATGGCGCTTGAGTCATGATAACAGACGTTAGTCTCCGTCAGTTGTAGACTCTCCGTGATTCGAGGTCAGAGACACGTGTTCGATACAGCGATCAATGCGTCTGTATCAACGATAACTGGATGACGCACATCATCGTCCACCATTTTACTTCTGGAAAACGCCGGTCGTATCGAGATCCGCAGCCTCCTCAAAGGCCTCCCGCTCACGCTCAATGTCTTCCAAAACATCACCAAGAAGGAGCTCAGCAACGTCTTCAGAAATCTTTCCCTGCGTGTACTGCTGGTGAAGGGTGATCTTCTCTTCGTCTGAAAGGCTTTCTCGGAGTTTCTCTTGAAGACCTTGTTGAGCAAGCTCGCTGATGTTGATCCCGCCGAGACGCATCTGATCAACGATCTGAGCCGCCTCCTTCTCAGTTTTCCCGCGGAACTGAATTTTGTCGCTGTTCGTCGCCATCTTGACTGCTCATTCTCCCTCCACGGATATAGTTGTTGTAACGTACCATCCACGTCAGTACGCCCTCCGAAGGACTCTGGGATACCCGCATTCGCAGATCGACCTCGCTCCGAACAGGAAATTACTGTTGAAGATGCATTGATAGAATTCACTCCGACTCAGGGGTGTGGTGAGTCCCGAGTTGGAACGAAGGTACGGGAATCTCCTGAGCGATGCGATCCTTCTGGGCAAAGAGCGGATCGAACAAAGTAAATGGTGATTTAGGGGAACGTGGTTTTCAACGGTTTGATGCGGGTCTTGATCCTGAAAATCACTCCGACTCTGGGGTGGGGTGTTAGAGGAAGGTCGAGGCGAAATTGCTCCGGCTCAGGGTGTAGGGCGTTGCTCAACTTTCAATAACAGAAACTCGTAAAACCGACGGTTTGACAAGGTATAGGACTGGGAAAATCACTCCGATTTAGGGGTGTATCAAGGTCAAATTTCACTCCGACTGAGGGGTGTGGTCTTGAAGTTGCGATGAGAGAATTCACTCCGGATCAGGGGTGTATCGGAATGAGAAGTTGGATCAATTTGAGAAAACGGGTATTTCGACCAGTTAAGTAGGGTTTCTGCGGTGAAAATCACTCCGACTGAGGGGTGTGGTGTCCCGAACTCAATCGAAGGTGCAGGAAACTACTGACCGCTACGTTCTTTCTGGACAACGAGTGGCTCGAACAGAGTAAATTGGGATCTCAGGGAAATGCGGATTTCAACGGGTTAAGGAGGGTATTGATTGTGAAATTCACTCCGACCCAGGGGTGTACTGAGGACCGAGTTAGAACGAAGGTGCTGTAATCTATTGATCGGCGATTATCTAGACGATACTACAATTAGGAAACAGTCTTTGAGGATGATAATGGATCAGAGAGTTAAGTCCCGGTGCACGAAACCTTTTTAGCATCGGAACGATTTTGACGTCAATGGCCGTACTTATCGGAAATGTCTGTGAGACTCCTCTGATAGTAATCTCCCTTCTCAAAAAAAAAAAAGATAAACGAGCCCGTCTCCCATACCCCGAATTGCTTTTCAAATCAATACGTCGTTTATCAACACGCTTTTGAATTATTAACAGGTTCTCTATAATGCGGGGTTTCCGATGGGGGAGCTCCTGAGAAGGGGTATTGGACCCTGCACCTGCCATTCCATACGCAGGTCTTTTGCAGCAAATACGTTGCCTGTCAAGACCGTCGGGGCCGATAGTAGTACCCGGTTATAATTACTTTTGTAGGCCAAAATAACTATGCTTCGACAGGGTATAGATGTATTTAGCGGGGCATGAGCACGTCCATTCGACGTCAATAGCCATATCGCTCTCCCCGCTATCGGAGACATGGATCTGCCGGCCTGGGCCATCCGGCAGCTATCAAGTGACTGAACTCAGCACCCTTGGCCCTTCGCGGAAATCTACCTCGTTGGAGTAGAATAATTCGGTGGTTGCCACCCCGATTTTCACTCCACTTCAACATCTCATCCTCTTAGCCATAGGGCAACAGAATCAAGCTAAAAGTCTTTTACACTCGTTTGCGGTGTTCTATTTAGCCAGGATAGCAGTTACTCGATGCATCATAATCGAATTGAGCAGCCGCTTCTGATTCCCAACACCTAGGTGAGGTGGTCGTGTATCTGCCTATACACAGGTTTGATGGATTGGGGGCCTTGCTGTTGATATAATCATTGAATTAGTGGCCGATCTCTACTTCAGCTATTCGTATAGATAGTGATTGTTGATTGAAGTTCTCGCCGGACCACCTCAGGGACGCTTTCAATCCCTGCAGCCGTTAATACGTACCCGAGTTGTCCTTGCCAGTCAGGCTCTTCGTCTACAATTGGAGCTTCTCCTAACGCTATCGACAGAGATTTCCAAAGCGTTGCTTGCTCATACAGATCTGGATCTTCAGGGAGATAACCAATGAGACTCTCTGGGGCGAACACGATCAACATGTCTCGATGGCGAGTGAACGACACGTTGATACGATTTTCCGTCAATAGGAACTTGTCCTCAGCAGCGATGTAGTTCGGATCAGAAACAGTTGCGTTTACCATCATCAAGTCACGTTCCCCGCCCTGGAATCGATTAACCGTGTCTACCTGGATAGCTTCACCCTCCTTCTCCTCTGCTGACGAACCATCTCCAGCGACTGTATAGCCGTGCTTTTGCAACTTCGACTGGACACGCCCACGTTGGGCATTATGCGGCGTGACGACACCTACCTTGAATGCAGAATCGATCGCCAAGACAAGCGCTTCTGTTAACGCGCCCTCGATGGGGTTCGATTGCTGGAACTGATTTTTCCCTGTGTAGGTGAGTAGAGCAACAGTTGTGTCTTCATCGAATAACGGAACGAGCGGGTCATTGAGATCCTCAAGAACTGAGAGTACTGGTTCAATCTCGTCTCGACCAGACGAGTACTTTATCTCATCTTGTTCGTACACAGTCTGTTGCACGAACTCAGCGGTCCATTCTCCGAACCGATACGTCGTTTCCAGTTGAATCAGTTCAATTTCCACAGCCTCCGGATCACGTTTACACATAACCTGGGACTGGCGCTCGGGTTCTAGTACTTCATCACCGCGAAGGAGGCGGAGATAGTCCAGTGTCGAAAGATGTGCTGCTGTCGATCGTATATCTCGCCGGCGTACTTCCTCCCAGTCACGTTTCTGAACCGGTGGCAACTGTCGATGGTCTCCTCCGACAAGAACTTGCCCGTATTCGTGGAATCCGCTCCCAGCCAAGAGGAAGTTTGGCAACTCTAACATCGACGCCTCATCCACAGCCAGCAAGTGCCATAATTGCTGCTCAGCTCGGGTTCGCTCATCTGGGTTTGACCCAGGAGCCACTTCCTTTAGGAACCTCCATGAACGCGTTGTTGTCGCAAATACCAACGTTAGCGGTTGATCAGTCGCTTTCTCCGCCTCGGTATCCATTTCCCCATCCTGACTGGATGCCGTAAACGAAGATAGCCCGGATTGCTCTTCACCTGTAACTGTGAACTCCCCTGACGACGATGCATTCTCGGACCCGGACCCCTTTCCCAGTGTCACCGTTCCTTCCGATCGTAGACGTTGCGTGATCCGCCGGATCCGTTGAGCATGGTCCTCGTTGTTATAATTCGCGTATGTCACGCCATCAATCGGGTCAGCTGGCTCTTCTCCGATTCGGACCAGTTCAATATCCAGATCGGTCGATGCTAACGGTCCAGCCTCAGCTGCCTCGTTCAGGAGATCGGCGACGTCCGAGAGTAACTCGTCAATTGCTGTGTTTGATGGCGCAGTCACCAGCCCATTCACGCTCACACCGTTACAAGCACCTGCATACAAGCGTGCGAGTAACGCTGGTGCCATTGTTGCCGCGGTTTTCCCTGTCCCCGGCGGCCCTTGCAGGGCGACGAACTGCTGGCGATCTTCGGTTATGAACTTTTGTTGCTTCGGACTGGGATATGTCTCTTCACCGACGTCCTGACGCAACCAGGTTGCAACGGCGTCAACTCCATCTGGACGTCCATCATCGACCGAGGGATTGTCTAACTCAAACAGCGGCGTCTCGGGTTGGTGAATTTTCCCGTGTCGCACTTGCTCCAATCGCTGGTGAAGCGCGTTCGTGTCTGCGTGATCTAGTGCTTGCTGAGCGCGTTCTGCCGTAATATCATCTGTTTGAGGGTCAAGAATGAGCCACTCCCCAGATTTGATGTGGACTTTATGATCGTCAGCAGCGTAATCAGGATTCGTCGTCCAATCTGCGTGTGGTTGGCCGAAATCACCGCCATCGCTCCAGAAGTTCCGTAGTGTGAACTGAATCTGATCGTTGTCAATATCTAACTGCTGGATAGTAGCATTAACTCCCCGTTCGATTGCGTACGGGCGTGTCACTTCCGCTCCAACCATACTTGGGTCATATGGATTAGCGACCATCCAAGATCCACTCGACGTCCCTTGTGCCCCCTTCTGCCGACAGGCCCGTTTGACCTGTTCCCCGCCATCATCGAAAAGTAGATTGTGTTCGTAACGGAGCCGCCCAGTCACACGAAGTGTATTCCGGTTCTGCTTATCAACCTCTGTCACATATACGGGGATCGATTCACCGGCAAGAACCCGCTGGAGCGGAAACTGTCGGTACAGATGGTGTTTTTCCTCTCGGTTTGCACGGTATTCTTCGTGAAGATACTCTTTGACACCGTCCGCGAGTGACGGCGGATCAAACGTATCAGCATCTAATTCTTCGACTGGGTACGGTTCCTTACTGAAGAATGGATCCTTATAGCTGAGCGAGCGTTCCACGTGCTCCAGTATATCACATAGATGCCGGCCTAACGTCTGAACATCTGCTGGACCAATTTCTGAGTTGTGGTCGGTATCCCGGAACCGATACCGGTTCAACTCGAACTCTGCCAAAGCGGACTCATCGATGCTCTCTTTACTCTCCCAGTCGTCATCAATCCGCCCGACAGCCGCCCATAGATAGGCTAACGGAATTGACGCATCATGTCGCATCCGCGTGTTGATCCCATCGAACCATTCAGCTGTCTCTGGATCTATCTCGATTCCGATTCCACTATCGCTTTCCTCCTTGGGATTGTTGTTGAGGCGACGTTTTGCCTCTTTCACAAGATCACTTACAGGAACGTCGGGGTACACTGCTGCTGCACCTATATCGAATAATCGCCGTGAAAACACGCGCCGCAGATCATACGAGTCCTCCGAACTCGGCGGCGAATACGACCATGACTTCTGGTCCCGTGACTTACTATACGCTCCGTCAACTGTCGGATAAAGCTCCTTATAGGCGTGTAGCAACCCGGGCGATGGCGTCTCTAGAACGATATGGGACTCGATTTCAGATCGTAATGTAGATACCATCGATTCACTTGATTGCCCGGTTCCCTCAACCGCTGACCGGAACGCTCTACTCTCCGCACTATCGGGATGTCGGTCAAAAGCCTCGACGAGTGCGTCGTATTCTCCCTCTGTATACATGTAGAAATGCAACAGAGGATCGCACTGTGATGTCTTCTCAAACGAGAGACCATCACTGACCGTCCGTACCGCCTTGAAAAGCTTTGGACAGAACCGTTCCAGCATCAATTGTTCCTGTTTGTCTGCTGCGACGGCCTCATCCGGTGCGGCGTCAGAAACGACTGAGATACGCTGAGGTGGAGTCTCGCTGGCAGTGGCTGTGACGCGCGCATTTAACTGAATTAGACGGTCCCGAAGGTGGTCATATTGCACATTCAAATACACCCGGACCATCGACCCATCTTGCCACTCATAGTCGCCCGGGGCCGCGTTGCTGGGTTCGTCGTCCGGTAGTGAACAACGGCCGCTTCCTGGTAACCAGTTCTGCGGTCTATCACTAACCCCATCCGGTTCTGTCTGTAGTGCATCAAGCATCGCCTCTGCCCGATACACAAGTTGTGGGAACAACTGACCGAGTCCGGGAATACGGGCGAGAGCTTTGTACGTATCTGTTTGGAACGACCCCCTCTTGTACGATACGGGTGTCCATTCTTTTTCATCCGGCGTAAGGCACAACGCGGCCACATCAGCAATTGTCTGTACTCCGTACTCACGGAGCGTCCGCTGTTGTGAAACTGTTAGTCCGAGCAACCGAATGTCGCCGTATTCAAACGACTCTGTAACACACCCCTCATTGTACGGGCACGTACCGCACTTACTGTCGAGTTGAAACTCTACCTCTCCCCGTTCGGACCGTAGCGCCGTCAATAGCGATGACTCCGAATCAAGCAATCGGTGAAGATCTGCAATCCTGGGATCGATATCGAATGCTGGGAGACTGTCTCGTGTGACTGGAGTCACCGCCGTTTCCTGCGTAATAACCCCACCTGAAATTGTAATCTGGTCAATTGAGAGGCTATCGGACCCATTGATGAGTTGTCGAAGGACCGCTGCGTATGCAGCAGCTTGAATTTGATGATAGACTTTCTGTTCCTTCGTCCGTTTAACGTCAATGACGCGGACTTCAGCGCCCGATGGGGTAGACCAGATGAAGAGAAGATCGGCATCACCATGGATGCCTTGCTCGTTGATTGACCCCGTCACAGTCACCTGGTACAGAAGCACCGGATTCCCCTCCCAATCGGCCTCAGCAGACGTCGCTGTTCTAAGTTGCCGAAGAACTATCTCGTGGTCGTCCGTGAACTCTTCTTCTTCTTCATCGTTCTGATTACAGTCAATGGTCTCGCGGGTGTGCACCTCAATTTGCTCGCCCACATCCGACTCAAACTCCTCCCCGGCGGATGATAACAGTATATTCAGGGGATCGAACCCCTCTCGGAACTCCTCTGATTTGTGATTTGCCGTCCCGCTTATCTCCTGGATCCGGTGTTTTGCGTACCGAGGACACTGTCCGTAGCTGATGTACTCTGCAATTGCGGCCGGAGGCAAATACTCTGGAACAGATGTAACCTCATTTCTACCCATTATCTGCGATCTTCATTGGGAATGCATTTCGACATACAAAACGATAACGACAATTGAGGTATGAAACCGGGCTACTATCCTGCCATTATATTTGTGAACGGTTAGAGGAAACTTCCTACCGTCTCAGTTTGCCAATTGTTGTTGCTATTCTCGGCGAGTAGGGTGGATTATACATCTGTTTCTCGGGAACCTGTGAGATCAAATTTGAAACCAGCTCCTCCGGGATTTCTCAAAGAGTTATATTATTCCAAAGTCATGTAATTAAATATGGCTGTAGAGAACTCTGAGTTAGTCGGGGAGTTCGATCAGTTCTACAACCTTTAGCACGATATAGAAATAAAAGGTCTTGCTGAATATGGTATTACACTCTAAGTTCTCCTCTGAATAGTTAGGCCCGTCTCAAAATATAATGAAATTATATTATAGTGGATGTGCCCTGGAGAAGGAATATAGTGTAAACTCAGCCCTTTCACCATGAGTTTCGAACGGCCTCTGCTCGATCTTCTTTCAACTTCTTCTCCGATCTTGGATCATAGTGTCTCGTAAGGACCGGAATGGATACATCGAACCTTTCACTCGCACGGTCCCGTCGCAATCCGTTGCTGAGATGATGGACGATCGCCCCTCGGCGAATCGCATGTGGGTAATATGAACAGGGGCAGACATTAGAATCTGGATCGCATGCGGCATCACAGTCTTTGCTTTCGATCTTTCCCTTTGCCCAGCGACAACTCGTTGCGTCGTAGACCCACCGACGCAGCGTAGACTTAGCTGCCCGACCGAAACGCGTTGCGAATAGCGGAGCGCGGCCGTGATCATCACGAATGTCAGGACGTTGGTTATTGATGTAAGAGGTGAGAGCCTTGACGACTCGATCGTTCACTATAACATCCCGTTCTCCATCTCCTGCTGTGCCATCGCTAAGGCTCCCGTTCTTCAGCCGTGTCCCAGCATTTGGCCGATGGCGGAACTTGATCGATTCCTCTCCTTTGTTGAAGTCGTCGATATCGAGCGAATGGACGCAGCTTAGTCGCGCTCCTGTATTCCACAGGAGTTCTGTGAGTGCGTGCTGAGCTGATCCTCTCCGCTGCTTTCGGAGTTTCCCAAGAATCGCCTGGGCTTCCTCGGTGGGAATAGCGTGGTCTCTAGCAGTTGGTGAGAGTCCGAGTTCTTCCTTGTCTAGAATGCGGTAAACTGCATCGTCGCAGTAATCTCGCTTAGAGAGCCATCGAAGCCATGTGCGTACGTTTTTCGTATACGTAAGGATCGTCGAATCATTCTTGAATTCTTGATTTAGCTCGGCAACGTAATTGTCGAGTAATTCTGTAGAGAGCCCGGCAGGTGAAGACACGTTTCTCGTTTCTGCAAAATCGATAAACGGTGGTATTGTGCGCTTATACTGGGCGCGAGTCGCAGAGCTTCGGTTCTTTCGGCGTGAAAGATATCGATCGTATAGAGATGATAGTGAGGGCTGATCTGGAGAACTCGCGTCCAAATCCTGTGAAGATTCGACGCCCGCGGCTACCAGTATCTGCTTTATTGTGTCAGGATCGTCTATCTTGGCGATTGCGTCCACAAGTGCCTCCGTCATTCCTGCACCTCACGTTTGATAGCCGCCCAACGAATATCAGATGGGTAGACAATTTGCTCCTCTTCGGAGTCTATCCCTTTGCTTGAACACCCCACCGACTCGAAACGGAAGTCTTCGTAACTAAGCGCTTTCTTACTTTCTGCACGAATTGATCGGCGGATAGTCGAGGTGCTAACTCTCCCATGGTTGGTGGTGAAAAGCGGGCTGGTCTCTCCAACAGATGCATTAGTGCGTTCATAGCTGAGATAAGTTGCCAGCACGTCAGAGGTTGTCGTCGAGAGGTTTACCTTCCATGAAGGGTGTATCGTGTCAGCAACGAAGTAATCGCCAGAAACTGGGAGTTCGACCGATTCGTTGCCTGTATCCAGACTGCCAACGTCGAGAGATCGCACTTGATGAAGCCCTCCACGGGTATCAGCAATTGTGGCTGCAATAGCGTGTGTTCGTGTCCCGTACTGATGTCGGCGAAGATGAGAGAGAAGTTGATCGACAGCCCACGCAGGAGATCCGTTGGGACTGTGATCTGCACAGAACGGGCCGAGAACACGATGTCGAAGTCGTCGTACAGGGGACGACAATGACGGATTGAGGTGGGTTGCTATCCGGACCTTCGTCAGTCGCGGGTCCGCACGAGCATCGATTGCGCTGTAGTTCGAGAGCGAGCAGAGGTGACCTTGCGCGGTTTCGAGACTATTGTCGCAATCGACGAGCCGGGATTCGAGGAAGGCTGCGATATCTGCGTGCTTTGGATGCTCAGGTGCAAGACCTTCGCGGGAGCACCAGCGCTCGTACGCCTTGAGCGCAACCTTGTGAGACCGATAGGTTGGTGACCCAGCGTTCTGGGACAGACCTTTCAGGTAATCTGAAATCCCGGTGGTCCGGTTCGATTCTTTCGCCATCGTGGTTCGACCCACTTAGTATAGTAGAGCGGCGTCACAATCGCTGTCATTGCCATTTTGACCACGATATTTTGCTCTGCTCGTGGCCATCTACACCGTCCTTAAAAACTGAACCGTGAAATTCTGAAATCCGTTTCAGCAGTAACTTCTCCGATCGTAGTTATCCAAGTGTTCGATCCATCTCCTTCATATCAACGGATGATTGCCATCGGCCAATTTCTCTGCTCACGGCAAGATCGATCTGAACGGCCATCTCCGCCCGGATTTCGGCAGGATCGACAATTTCATCATCTGCTATATTGGTCGCACCTTGTCGCTGTTGGTTCCCTTTGCGAAAATCTTCGGTGCCGAATCCAGTCAAATCTCCTTTTGTCGGCGGTTCGTATAATCTTGTGTTCGTATCAACGATTACTCTGCCCGGTATCTGGTCGTTGAGGTATTTCTCTTCGTCTTTTGCTTCTAGGTTTGTTCGTCCCATCTTTATTCCCCGAGTTAGAGCGCGCCGAAACCCCAACAGATCTTCTAGGGGTTGGATTTTTCCAATCGTTCCGTCGGTACTCAGCTCTGACTTCCGTGATATTCCTTCGTAGTCGATAGCTGCATTCGTTAACTGATATGCGATTGCTATGAGGTGCGTCGCAGCGACTTCTCGACTGATTTCTTCTCCACCGAATTCGTCATGCTCGACTAATTCGAATAGCTCAGCGAACCCATCAAGATTCCCAATCCTCTCTTCATCGGCCTTGTTTAGATGCTCGTCACCAGCACGGAGCGCGCTTCACTAGTAAGTTCTAGGGTCCTAGCAAACGCTGCTACTTGTCGAATGTACTAGGAAATGAAGCGGGTAGCTTCGGTTGTGCCTACGAAGATTGCCCGCTTCACGAAGCAGGTTGTGTCGCTCTCACAAAAAGCCGTCGCTGGAGCGCCAAGACCGGCGTTTCAACCGGGTGAGGGCGGCTATGCCGACTGGGTAATCGTGACAATTCACGGTCTCAAAACCTACCTCGATTTGCCGTATCGACGGCTGCTCGACGTCCTTGCAGAAATGCCTCGAATCGGTCGAATTCTCGATTTAGAACCGGCTGAGTTGCCCGATTTTACCACCGTCTGTGCGCGCATGCAGCCGCTGAAAATGCCGATCTGGCGCGACTTTCTCCGCCTGTCGGCGCAGTTGCACGACACCGGCGACATTCAGGCGATCGACGCAACCGGAATGGATCGCATCGCGGCGAGTCAGCACTACGCCAAACGGACGAATTACACCTTTAGAGCGGTGAAAACGACGGCGTTGATCGACTGCGAAACTGGGGTGATTCTCGACATTCATTGCTCGATGAAACAACCTCACGACTCTCAGATCGCGTGGCAACTGCTCACGCGGAACCTAGAGAAACTGACGATACTGACCGCGGACAAAGGTTACGACTGGGAACTACTTCGTCATAAATTGCGATCTGAGGGCGTTACACCGGTGATAAAGTACCGAGAATTCGGTTGGCACGGCATCGCAAACAATGTCTTGCTCGACGATACGACGTACCATCAACGATCGAATATCGAAGCGACGTTTTTCGCGCTCCGGCGAAAATACGGTGAGATCGTGCGAGCTCGAACCTGGTTCGGCCAGTTCCGCGAACTCGTCCTGAAATGTGCCGTCAGAAACGTCGAACTAGCGCTTGACGCTGCTACTGGCTGATTTCAGCCGTCTAAACAAGGCCCTCTTCATCTATTTCCGAAATTTTGCGTAGATCTTGGAGCGCTAATGCTAGCCGTCTCTGACACTCTAGTTTCCTCTTGGATTTGTTTTTCTCTTCCCCTTCCAGCCACTGGTGGTCTGCCTTTGTGAGCAAGCCATTCTCTGGCATTCGTAGCTGAGAATTCACGGCGTTTGGTATAAATGACGTGGCAGATCGGCCAGATCAGTCCACATCTCGTGCTAAATATTGCAATTAGAGGGATTGGAAAATAAACCGTATTGTATCTATGTATGCCATCAAAGAAACCTTCGGAAAGGTCGCGGCGATCGAACGGCCCTATAAATAAGATCAATACTTACCGTAAAAACCGGATGGACTCAGGAGGTACAGGAGGAACTAGGATGCGGATATTATCCTATCAGAGGAGACCAATTCGACTAATCAACCCCTTCTGGCTTTTAACGAGGGTCCTTTCGATCCATTGATCTACGCAGCCAAAATCCCCTCGGGTCAATTAGATGGCAACTCAACTGTTAATGTGGATGAGTTACAAGTATTGAGTAATGCCGTCAGTCCCGGATAGCATCCCCGAAAGTGATCAGGCCCTTATCGAAGACCTCCTAGACCAAAAGCCTCCGGAGTTTACGGACCTCACTGTTACGCAATACGAAGCATTTGAGGACGGAGTTCTCGATGAAGGCAATCACCTCCTAATCGCGGAGACTGGTAACGGAAAGACATTTGTTGCTGAAGCAGTCACGAAAAAAGCTCTCCAACACGGTAACAAGGTCGCTTATTTGGTTCCATCTGTCGCCCTGGTCGGAGAGAAACATACGACGGTTTCTGCGTGGGCACCAAAGAGCGTCACCGTAAACCAGGGACGCGGGTACCCAGAGGCTGATGTTATCGTGGCCACGTTCGAATCGTTCTTCGAGGCCGTTATTCGGGGCTACGCTGAACGGTTCGATACAGTTATTCTGGACGACTTCCACGAAATCTACAGCTCTCACCGCGGACCCAATATCGAGAAAGGCATCAGTGCAGCTCTCGATCAAGAAATGGAAATTCTGGGAATCTCCGCGACTGTCGGCAACCCGCATACTATCGCTCGATGGCTTGATGCCGATCTCACGATTAGCAGTGAGGAAAGGGCGGTCCCAATCTTGGAGCAACCTGTCGAGAAAAACGGCAACAACTACGCGAAACAAATTGCTGGAATAATTCGGTCCAATCGGGAGAAAGGACCGTTCCTGGTGTTTAACGATACCACAAGTAACGCTGAAGCCAGAGCTCGGGGGCTAGCGGACGAAACCTCGTTCGAAACGGAGGCTGATGTGGACTTCCATGAAATGGTCGAAGAAGCTGTTACGACCGAACTGACGGATACCCATCGCAAACTCATCAGATTGCTCAGGAACGGAATTGCATATCATCATGCGCAGATGGAGAGCGGCCTGAAGGACCTTATCGAGGAATATACGGAGAAAGGCATCATCAAATGCGTGTTCTGCACGACTACGCTAAGTTACGGATTCGACTCCCCCGTTCAATCAGTAATCGTTGCAGACCTGAAACGCTGGGATGGCTTTCGGCAATTCATTGGCGTCTACGAATATGTGCAGTGGATTGGGCGTGCTGGACGGGATGCTGATGTCTACGACCAAGCCTACGCCTTCCTCATGTACGACGATGCCGATGCCACGGAAAAATTCCAATTCGATACGCGCGTTGAACAGAAGGACTTAGAAGATGTGGAATCGCATTTGTCCGGCCAAATAGCGCTGCGCTGGCTGGTCTTGGAACTCGTGAACTATGGCTGGGATACCGATCTGGAGGTTCTAGATTTCATACAATCAACGCTGTTCTGGTCTGAGAGCGTTGAACAAGTGCCTCAACATGTTCGTGAAGACTACGGTGTGCAACCCAGCAAAGGAATTGTTGACGAAGTCGAGAAGACGTTGACGTGGCTGTCCAACCATGGATTGGTCCAGAAGCCAATCGGACAGCCACAAAGTGATGAGACGCGATATTCGGCAACCGATCTCGGAACTGCTCTCGTCGAGTATGAACACAGCAATTGGTTTGACGATAGTGTCCGAACCGTCCTCGAATTAACGGAGTGGCTGAAGGAACAGGGAGACGATCTCACCCCGGAGAGGCTGGTCGCTCGACTCGCCGAAGAATACTACCATTGTGACGAAGGCTTCTGGATCGACGGTGACGGGCCGTTGAACGCAAAGATGGAGTTACACGATCTAACCGAGAGTGAGGGGATGACATCTGCAATGATTTGTTGGTTCTGGTGTGCAGGTGCCTCAGTCACGGATATAGAAGATCTCCTGGGGGCCGATGATCTATCTGGGCTGACGAGTACCGCATCGAATCTAAGCACCGCCATTGAGAGCCTTCAATTACTATATGAACCGTTCGAGATGCCAACTGAACCGGAGTGGTTAGATATGTTTGCCGACCAGATTGATGCAGGAGTTCCCGGGCCAGATATGTATCTGGTACGGAACGTGGATCGGTTTGCCCGAGTCTTGTACAATAACCTTGAGGAACAGTTGAACCGGATGGGAGCCGGGACAGACTGGGATCCAGGACGGGAACACTTTGTCATTGAACGTCTATCTAAACTCCTAGCAAATAGCGATGAAGTCCAGTTCAAAGACTCGGTGAAGTCGGCACACCGAATTGGTAGTACGATTAGTGAGAATATCCTTGAGAGTGTTATGGAGTGGGACCCGACCGATAACGAAATGGTGGAGGTACCGTTTTCTGAGTCTGCGCGTGAACGCCGTGGCGCAGATGAACTAATCCAGTACCACGAGACTGAGCGCGAGTCATCCACCGAGTCTGATGAGGGAACCACGACGTCGGATATGCAACCGACAACTCTCGATGATTTCTGAATAGACGGCTCTGGTGAATCTCTAGGAACATCGACTTCCGTGAGTGACACCCGAGATCTTGTAGCAGTTGTAATAGCTTCGGTAGAGAAATGCGGAGAAGATCAGTACCCCTCATAGAGGAGAGATGGTTCACGGAAGTACTCTGCAAGGTTATTTTCTACCTCACCCTGCGATTCTGCAAAAGTCCGTATCCGTTCCTCCACGACATCGGTGGTTATGACGTGCAATTTTGGACGTTCCTTATACGCTTCGTTGTACGCTTTCTGAACCTTTCCAGGGCCGTCCTCTGTTTGTTGTCCGACCTCCCGCGTAATTCCGTTGACACTCGTTTGTTTGAACGCATCGGTGACAAAGAAGGGATAGAATACCTTCTGGAAGTCGCCACCAATGAGTTGCAACTCGTTCCGGAGGTTGGCTGTTAATGCCATTTCAAGTAGCATCGCAAGCGCAACGACATACCAGATCACGAGGTTCTCGTTCGCCTTGTAATACTCGTCCATCTTGTCGAAGAACTCAATGTCTTTCTTTCCGTCAATCTCGTTTACGATGAAGACGTGAGATATATACTCTACGTCTAGATGCCTCCTCCCGCGGCTCAAATACTCGGTATGTTTTCCCTCTGTTTCTTCGCTCCCAAATTCAGCATCATCCCCGGATTTTGTATCGACGACGCCGCCCACAGTTGCATACTTGTCGTCAGGATCAGGGGCAACATCTGTAATTTTGAAAACTAAGTCGGGGAGTTCGTCACCACGATCATCCTCGCCACCAGCATCTGGATACGTCGGTGTCAGAGTAGAGAGTGCCGCATATCCGACCTCTTCTAGTCGAGTACCCGAACTCTGAGGGAGTTCTTTGTTTGTTCGAAGGAGTCGCATGTGATTCAGTTCTGTAAGCATGTACCGTGGGTTCGAATGAATCCGACCGACGACCTTGTGAGATTCTTCGTCTAAATTTCGCGCGAGTTCTTTCTCAAGACCCTGAATCTGTTCCATGGCCTCAACCGGGCCTTCAAGATACTCTGAATCTTCTCCCAACATCGACAGAGGTACAGTATATACCAAACTACCAGTCGTGAACAGCGATTGCATTTCAAGGTAGGAATCAATCTCCTCTTCAGGGACGAGAAGTAGCGTAGGTTGATTTTCTCGAAGTGCGTGTATATACACCTTTGTCGCTTCCCGCTTCGGGTTCCGCCCTCCTATTATCGATATCCGAAGCCCATCCTCTGTTACTCCGTGTACTGAACTTGGGAGACTTTGGGGTTCGACCATCTCCAAGGAGCGGTCTATCCCCTTGGCAACCCTCTGCATCACCAATTCCCATCGCAAATCGAAGAACCGCCACTCCTCAAATGAGACTGTTTCCTCATGTGCTTCGCCATACCGACCGGTACACTGTGTTCTGAAAACCTGTTCCGACTCGTCCTTTTCTTTCCTCTGTAATTGCCCGCTACACTGGGGGCACCGCTGAGGAGATTTCAACTCAGCATTCACAAAGTCAGTCCCGGTAAGCGAGGATGGAACTGATCCTTCAGACAATTCTCCCTCTCGAAGTCGCAAACTGATAGCCTCAGCTACTTTATCCAAGATATGGTCACTCATACCACGTCTTCCTCATTGAAGAAGTATTTTAGCGCGAGCTGATCGTCGTCGGATAACCGAGCGCTGTCTGTGGGCCGATAATCCCCACTTTGAACTGCTACGTTGCGGTTGGAGATTGAGAGCACCAGAGCGGCATTTTCGTCGTCAGCGGTAGCAAGAATGTCAAGAAAGCTGTCGCGCATCTGATCAACTCTGTCGAAGATTGCTTCAAGCCCCTCACGGCCGACTAATGAGAATTCTTCAGCTGCCACTGAAGCGTCGTCGAATACCTGTGAGCCGTCATACTCGATTGTCTCTAAACACTGGATGACCGATTCCTGTTTGTCCGATGGGAGCGAGTCCGCGTTACGAACTTGCTCTTTCGCTTGGTCGGCGCGGTGGTGTATCAAATTCCGGGTCTGTTCAATCGGATCGTCGGACTCTTGGATCACTTCGGAGGCATCTTCTTCTAATTGACCAGCTTCCTTCACCTGTTTAGTAGAGAGTTCACTCACAAATTCATCAACGTCGAACACATGGCTAAAGAGGGCGTTCAGAATTTGCTTCCAGCCTTGCTTCCCTTTCGTCAGAACTATGGTAGCGTCCTGTCCTTTCGCATCGATATAAACACGGCTCGACTTGACATCTCGGTATGTTTTCGTAGTTACTTCAGGCTCCGCAGGAATATCGGTTTCGTCATTCTCGCGGAATTCGAAAACACGAACCTTTCTGGGTTGTATACCACGCTCCACTGTGATGTGGAGGACGACACTATCAGTCCCTGATTCCTCAATACGGATTCGAACTGCTTTGGTCTGATCGTCAGAATTCCACTGGTGATGAAATTCTGAAACAGCGTCCTCAACGCCTTCTAAGGAAAGGCCTCCATCGAATGTATAGGTCTTCGTTGAGGAGACCCTCTTGATTCGAGAACCAACCACGATATGGTCAACCTCGCTCGATAGGTCTTCTCTGAGAACTCGAAGAGCGAGTTGGTACTTGGATTCTGGAGTCTCTTCATCGAAGTTGACTCCGTACTCCTCCGCGAGGAACCGAATTGCCGTATCGATGCCGACGTTCTCAGCATCAAACCGATCATAGATGTCCAACCACTCACGAGTGAGATCAGCGTACTTGGAGGAAAGTGCACGTCGGAGTCCTTCTATTTCGTAATCCGACTTGTCAAAGTTTCCGTCCTCAAAGAGACTCAGAGCATCGTAAAGAATTTGCTTTCCGCGTCTCTCCAGCCTTGAATAGATTTTCTGGTCATACTCGCTGGCTAGGCCAGATGCTGTCATATGCTCTACCTGATGGTGCTTGTGGTTTATACTTATGTGTTATTGCCAGAACTGGCGGGCATTTACGAGCACGTGCGGGGACATCTCGAAAGTGGCGAGGCTGGTAATAGGTAACTTTCGAATGATTTCCTCAGTTATTGATTATTGTATTGTCTTCTCACAATCACTAATTTACATTGGGGTTTAAACTACAAATGATTGATCGGTGTGGCTTTCGTGGCTACCGATTTGTCCGAGATATGTAAAAAGTCGCCTGCTGCACATGGTGGGGATCCTGGAATAAACAAATTTTATTTTTGGTAGAAATAATATCCAAACAATGTTGGGGTCTCTTCTAGAGAACAGCAAACTGGTTACGAAGGCTGTCAAGACACAGGAAAGATATCAATAATGTGCTTATCGATAGTCCCCCAAAGCGTTTCCTCGCCAAAACGTATTCTGTGACTAAACTCTGATTCTGCCTTTTCGCTATCTATGTCCGACTCTTGGAGTTCACCGAATGTCCCTCCATAATCCTCTTTCAGTTTACCGAACAACTCCTCAGAAGTGTACTCTGACCTAGCTGGATACGTCCGATACTCCTCTCCAGGAAACCGGTTTGACTCTTCTGAACCCTGATTCTCCCTCACACTTAATATCCCCGGAAGCACCCCTAACGCCTCTACGTGCGCAGCCTCATCCTCATCGACATCTACGCTTGAAGACTCGCCCTCCCAGATAGCAGCAACGACATATGACCGCATCACCTCCTCACCACACTCCTTCAACACTGAAAGGATCTCATCCGCCGTCTCAGAATCCAAGTCGCAATCGGCATATTCCTCGTATACTTCCCAGTGATTCTCCGAAATATGCTCAGGATAAGGAATACGGGTATCCGATGCCAACCCGATACGTTTCACAAACTCGAAGAACTCAGGATCTGACGGCCCTGGAACGTCAATACCCTCAAAATCATCTCCTACCCGTAGCTGGTGTGTCTCATCACCATCTGGGAATACGAGCTCAACCGTTCGGATATCATCCCTCTTCTTAATCTCAAGAAGTTCCAAGTACTGCCTGACACTGAGATCGTCAGTATCCACATTAAAGTTGAATTGGCCTTCTCCGAACTCATGGATATCGTGATCGGTCTGCTCCCAGACGAGTTCGACGTGAATGGGGTATTCTGGTGTAGGCTCCGTCTCATATTGAACTTCGAACTCAAGAGTATCGCCGGAAAGCGACCAATCACCCGTCCATTCTATCTTCGTCTCATTTGGCATCTTCAAATCTTCAATCACCTTCGGAACAACACTCCTCGGTAAGATAACCCGCGAATCAGGATTGGATATCTGGATCAAGTCATTCCTGCTTTCACCGCTACTTCTTCTTGACTTCCAAAAACTGAGATTTATCTCGTCACCGTCCTCCAGCGTGGCTACATCGTACGACTGAGTGTACAACGTATGCGCATTCTCCACGACACCTAGTGATTTCTCCTCTAGAATCGAACGGGGAATCGTCAACAGATATGGTTCACCATCACTTTCAGGATCTGAATTTTTACAGAGAAATTCCACGATCGCTTCATCCAAAATAATCCGATCATCCAGCATCTCATCGTTCTCCAGTTCGAACTGGGTGTTGTTACCAACTGTAACTCGGTTTCCGTGCTTAACGGCGTTATACGCCTCCCTAAAGTTCAGGTAGAACAAAGCTATATCTTTGAGCTTGTTACGGACGTTCTCAATTGAATCACTGACCAGTTCCTTCACCTCGGCTCCTTCAGGCACAACTCCCTCATCAGTATCACGAAGAACTACGTCTTCTAGATTAACATCCGACGGCGCATCCTCCAGTTCCTCTTCAGAATAGCTGATAGTCCCCTTCTGAACAGCCTCGTAGCCAAAAACCGAACTCAAGACGACTTCCGGATTATCATCGACATCATGCTCCTGGAGGTACTCGTCGAACTTGTCCTCGATAAATGCCTCAAAGAGAGGCCGAATATCTCCGCTCGAAGTGCGGATAATCTCGTTGATGAATGATGCCTTGTCCAAGATTAGGTACCTCAGATAGGAACCGAACTCCTCGATATACTGCATTGTCGCTCGGAAAAGGTCCACAACAGCGTACACCTCTGCAGTATCTTGTTGGTCTCTAGGCACCGCATCAAGACCTGAGTTAATCGTCCCTGCTATCTTACAAATATGTGCATGTGCTATCTCTGGATTCTGGCGTTCTTGAATGACAGCCTCCGGATCCTTAGATTCCGAGTCAGATGCAAACTCGGTATACTCGAAGAAGCTCTTGTCATCATGGCTCATACGGAACCATATATAAACGAAGGGTAAAAAGAGCTAACCTCTACACACCCTACAGCAGTTCATCGACCGACTGGATTTTTAACCGCTACAGAGGAAGAACACACAAGCCGACACAAGTTCAGTTGGTGCCAACCGATTAACTTTGCTAACTGAGGTTACATCAAGTCGAGACACGTCCGTTGCCTTCACTTGACCGGTTCAACATTCATATTATGGTTATTGGAATATTCGTCCCAACAAACACATTCTCTAGGAGATATTTAAATAGAACGTCATTTTATTGTCCTGGGATCAATAATGGGAGTATTTCCAAATTGGGTCCGCAAAGGCCGGAGAAAACATCAATTATATGCACATCAAAACAGATTTGTACTTCCGCGTATCAGTCCTCTGGGAAGGCGGGAAGGAAGCGCCCTGCGTATATCGTATGATTCGACTCCAGCCGAGAACTGACGCGCGACCGAGCGCGGAATCAGTGAAAACGCCGGTAGAGGCGTTCTATACGGCGAAACCGTTGGCTCAAAACCGTTCAGTTTCTGGATGGGCCCTGTCGGACCTGAACTGTGCGCCCGTTTCTCCCTCGGGTAACGTGTCTAGTCGACTCATTGGTCTGGCAGGTAGTCGCGTCGTTGTTTCGCCTTCTGGCGCTCGCTACGGCGGTCGTAGTGCTTGTCGAGGACGTTGCCGCTCGCGTCCAGACGGTCACCGACGATCTGGCGGGGAACGTCCTGCCGGCGGTACGCCGTCACCCGGCCGCTCCGAACGTCGTGCGGCGATCGCGACGACGGGCACGTGCTCGCTTTGACGTAGTTCGTCGCTTCGCACTCCTCCGGATCCCGGTCGTGCGGACACGCTGCACCGCGCATACACGGTCTGGTGATGTCGTACAGCGTATCTCGTAGCGCCGAACGAGACGCTCTGCCGTATTGTGTCGTCAGAAGCGGTGCTCGGCCGTACTCGTCGGTTACACAGTCTCTCGGCCCGTCGATGTAATCCTGGACAACGCCGGCGACGTGCCCACCGATCGTGTTCCACCGCTCGCCTTTCTCGCCGTTTTTCAGCGGCGTATCCTGCGCTGGCCGATGGACGAATTCGAGTCCCGGTGGGTCGGAATCGAGGTGGCAATCGTCGAGATCGAGGGCTCGAATTCCGCCGACCCGCGCGCCAGTGTGCCAGAGAAGTAATAGCGTGACGTGCTTTCGAGACGCGTAGTGGTGGCGATTGAGGTGTTCGAGGATATCGATCGCCCGGTCGGGATCGAGCGTCGTATCGCTCACCGACTCGCTTCCGGAGACCGTCGGCAGTGGAACCTTCTCGTGAAGTCCTTCAGGAACGGCGTCGATATCGGCACAGAACCGGAGGAAAGCCCGGACTGTGGCGAGTTGTCCACGAAGGGTGATCGTCGCGATTTCCCTGCGTCCGTCGCCGTGGCCCTCTCGGCGCCACACCCGGAAGGCGTACAAATCCCGCCCGGTGAGGTCGTTCAGGTTATCGATCCCCTCCTCTTCGCACCACTGCTCGAACGCTTCGAGCCGGTAGACGTGAGACGGGATCGTCTCTTTGCTGAGCTCGTCTCGGCGCCCCTCCATGTACATCTCGATGGCCTGGCTGGGACTGATCGGTTCGAGTCTGCTCATTCGGGATCCTCCCGACTGTCTCGGACGGGGCGATCGATCTCGAGAAATTCCGGGTCGGTAGACCCGGGCGTCGATTCGTGTATCGTCGGTTGAGTGCGTGGACGTGTTGGCAACATGCGTGGCTCTCGGTCCGCGTTTCGGCGCTGGGAGGGCGGTCACCTCGGTGCCCGATCGACGCATAGACGGCTCTACCCGGAGGCGAAGCTTTTAGCGTCTCAGGCCAGAAGGGTCAGTTGTCCAGACGGACCCTTTCTGACGCCGTTTCGGTGGGCAGTCTATCGTTCGTCGACGTCTCGCCCCGTTCGTGGAGCGGATGGTGTAGCACTGACTTTGTATCGGGACCATTTGCCGTTGGTAGTATTAAACATTGTGTATGCTTAGGTGTGATTCAGCATATGCTTATCTGGGACGATTCGTCCGCTCAGAGACGCGATGTGAGCGTATACGGAGGATTTTTTGCCGATGCTCACCCAGACTGGGGTATTCACTTAGTCCAGTTACTATGCGAGCACGAATAGCGTGGATTCAGATGAGCGATCTCGACGTCCTCGAGTTCCTCGACGGGCACGAACTGGACGATTTCACGGCACCTCCCGCGACGATCGCCAAGAACATGGACCCGACCAAGGGGACGATCCAGCAGCGCGTTCGAATCTTGAACGCCGCAGGGCTCATCGAGAAGGAAGACGAGAAGGGCGGGTACTATCGTCTCACGGGACTCGGTCGACGATACCTGGAGGCCGAGTTACTCGACGAGGAAGAGGACCAGCTCAAGGAGTTCGATCCGTCCGACGTCTAATTCTCCTCGGCTTCGAATCCGGCATTCATTTTGCCCAGTGATTAGTACTGGAATCAAGGATGCCCACCGAAGCCACCGTGTACCGGGTCCTCCTGGTGATGGGCGACGATATCGAACAGGAACGGAGCGTCGCGAGGGACGTCGTCATCGACTGGAACTCGACGACCGGGCGCACGCAAGATATCTACCTGGAGCCGGTGTCGGCCGTTCACCTCAACCTGGAAACAGCGGACCTCGAAGAGGAGATCGACGCGGTCCTGGGGACGTTCTGGACCACCGTCGAAAACGCGCGGACGTCGAGTGATTGTCTCACCGATACGGTTCGACAGCTAGCTTTCGATGGGTGCGTCCCGTCGATACTCGGTTTTTCGGAACAGAACGTCCCGACGAGTACCCTCGACCCGGAGCAGTACGCGGCGGTCCAAGACTTCAGAGACGAGTGCCGGCAGACGGGGTACTTCACGTACGCGACGATGGAGGAGTACGAGAGCCGACTCCAGCAGTCCCTCTCCCGGCTGATGGACGAGCTCCTCTCCGATCCGCGGCAGCCATTCGGGAAGGACGGTGACCACGACGGACCGAGCGAATACGATGTCGAGGTCGATTACGACCGCCTCGAACTGTCCGCCAAAGTTCATCGCGAACAGGACGAGCGGAACCTCGACCGGGTCGTCGATCGTCTCCAGGACCACGGTGTCGAACCACCGTATCGAGTCCTCGACGCAGGGTGTGGATACGGAACGGTCACGAAGAGCCGATTCGGAAACGACGACCGGTTCGAGGTGGTCGCTATCGATCAGTCCCGAGCTGCCCTCAAGATCGCCAAAGACCAGTACGCCGCGTCGAACGTCGAGTATCGCTGGCTGGACGTTAACAACCTGCCGGACGCCGATATCGGGGCGTTCGACCTGGTCTTTTCCGCCTATCTGTTCCACCACCTCGCGAACCAGGAGTCGGTGCTGTCGCTCCTCTGGGACGCGGTCGACGACGGCGGCTGTCTCCTGGTCCGCAGCTGTGACGACGGACAGCACCTGCACTATCCGCCCGACGAGGAGATGGAGTGGCTGGTGGAGTTCACGGACGACATTCCCGGAAGCAGCGACCGGACACACGGACGTCGCCTTCCGACGCAAATGAAGCGACTCTCACCGGAACCGACCGACGTCTGGCTGGATCTGAAGAACTACCACACCGTCGGACTGAGTAGTTCTGAACGGAGGGAGTACTGGTCCGTGTTTCACTCTAACAGGCTTCACTACGCGAAAACGCGCGCCGAGCGGGATGAGGCCTCGGTCGAAGAACGGCGCCTCTACGAACAGATGGCTGACGCGATGGACGCACTCAAACAGAAGATCGTCGGGAACGAGCACGTTTTCGACGTCAAGAGTGTGCCAGTCGTTGGTGCTGTGAAGTGATCCGTTTGTCAATGTTGAAGGATTACGATGAGAGAGAACACAATCGATCCGTAGCGGACGTTCAGTACAGGGTACACACGTACCGCGACGAGTGACAATCTGTCCGAGGTCCGTCACAAATTCGGTGAAACATGCAGAGCGTGAACCACGCGAGTGAGAGGTCCGATAACCATTAGGATACGATGTAGCAACCGATACATTGACTCGCTCCGGCCGGCCTCATCACGTACAACGTAGTAGAGAATCTAAACGACCGGGCCACCGAAAAATGCGCCGAGGCCCCATGCGAGTTCGGGAGAACTCCCACGGCTGTCCGCGTCTCGATGGATATGGAACGTTATGAGAAGAGCAAGAGCGACTGCGACGAAAGTTATCAATACTTCGGTGGTGCCAACAGTGCCGATGTCTACGAGCGTCATGACGAGATGTTCACAAGGAAATGTGACAGAGATTGTGATGACCGAGCAACCCTACTGTGCGCCCGGATACACTACCGATGGTGTCGAACTACTACGATTTCACCTGAACCGAGTTCCCCTAGATATCTCGCCGCCGGAACAGTACTTGGCTCACGATGAGCAATCCCAAGAAGCCAGCAAGGAGAACTCCGGCGTCCATTACCTCGTACGTACCATCAATGAGAACCGGTGTTGGGGAGTAGTAATGGGTTGGGCTAATGTATTGAATCCACGAAAATTCCTCCGCCGCGCCAACTGCGGACTCAACGAGCCAGAGAACGAACATCAGCCCGATGGCAGCCCGCTCTGCAACCGCCGCCCGATTCACGAGTACTGAGAGAACTGTTCCAATCGCAGCGCAGACCAGGAGGTACGGAATTGAGAGGAGATGCGCCAACACGAGATGCATCGGATCAATCGTTTCGCCGATTGATAATACAAGACCGTATGTGACGCCGCCTACAACTACGTTCAGCAGGATAAGTGGAAGCACCATCGATGCGAATTTTTCGAGAAGTAACTGGCTCCGAGAAACCGGGAACGAAAGCAACAGGTCCATTCGATCATTCTCGATATCACTTGCGATCTTCCCCGCCGCTGAGTATGCAAAGTAAATCCCGAGCCCCACCAACCAGACGAACGTGTAAATCTGGCCCCCAAGCCATCCTTCAATCGTTCCAATCGTTTGAATGCCGAACGCTTCCCTCATCGCAGGCGGCACTGACTCCGCGATCTGCGCGTAAGCGGATGCATCAACGAGAGAGAAATACCAGACAATAAAGGACACGTAGAGGCTCACCCCAATCGTCAGAATCACAGTCCCTCGAAGACGGCGGCTCGTCTCATATCGCGTGGTTTCAAGCATCTGATTGCACCTCCTGGTTGGATTCTTCTGCTCCATCTGCCCCGTAGTAGTGCATGAAGATGTCTTCGAGCGGTGGTTCGCTGATGTCGATTTCACGCACGTCATGTGTCGCAAGTTCGCGGAGAAGCGTGTTGTACTCGCCAGTGTAAATGAATTGGATTCCGTCAGCGAACGTCTGCACATCACTGACCCCATCAAGTGCCGTGAGTTCAGTTCTGGCCTCGTCAGTCGTTCGAAGCCGGACACGCTTCCCACCTTGTTCCATCAACGTCTCGACATCCTCTAATCCGACGAGTTTGCCGTCGCGGAGTATCCCGACCCGATCACAGATACGGCGAACCTCGCTTAACACGTGAGACGAGAAGAATAGCGTCTTCCCTCGCTCGCATTCGTTCCTGGCGAACTCGTTAAACTCCTCTTGCTTGAGGGGGTCGAGACCGGATGTCGGTTCGTCCATTATCACGAGTTCGGGGTCGTGCATGAAGGCTTGAATGATGCCGAGCATGCGTTTATTCCCGGATGAATACTCCCGGATCGGACGCTCCACCGGGGGCGTGAATATATCGAGGAGTTCGTCTCGCCGGTCACCACCCTTGACGGACGCATGATAGTCCAAGACTTCTGCACCCGTTACTTCCTCGTTGAACCCGAGATGCGCCGGTAAATACCCGATTCGCTGCTTGGCGTCGATAAGCGCGCCCTCATCGTGAACATCTGCGCCGAGAACAGTCGCTGTTCCGGATGTCGGTTCGAGTAACCCCAGTACTGTTCGAATCGTCGTCGTCTTCCCTGCACCGTTTGGCCCCAGGTATCCGAATATTTCGCCAGTTTCGACGGTGAACGAGACGTCGTCGTTAGCGAGAACCTCTCCGTAATCCTTCGTCAACCCGTCCAGTTCGATTACTCCCATAACCCATTCCTTTGCATGCAGTGCTTTTTGTTGTATCGGAGGTTACATTCGACGTACATAGAAGGAACTGTCACGAGACGGGTGAGATCTGACTACTGGGCGGGGACTATAGCCAATCACGGGACGAAGAACGTGGACTCAACGGGACATACCGTTATTGTCTCACCTGACGTACTGTGGGTTATGGTCAGATTTGGGTTCGTCATAGTGGGACTCGTTATGGCCCTAGTTCCAGCACGAGTCCGGGAAGCCTTCGAGGAACTCGCCCTCAAAACGTCTGATGAGGTCAGCCCCCGTTCCACCTTTACGCCAGCGATTAGAGCGGAAGGCGTGATGTTCGTGGTCGTGAGTGTACTGGGAGGACCGGTGTATCGTGTGTCGATGTACGTTCTTGGACTGGCCGGTGCTATTGCACTCTTCGTTCCGAAGCAGGCACTCCGGTTCAGTATGAACATCGCGTACGAAAACCCAGAAACAGTCGAATGGAAGGACCGACTCGATCCAGTAATTCGCGGGTTCGGCGTGCTGTATCTGCTCATCGCGTTGAACGAGGTCAAAAACTGTAGTCGGGAGACATAACCGGAATTCCGGGCCAGCGACTTACAGATTCGACCCCGAGGCCGAATCCGATTCCCGTTCGATTTTCTCGTACAGGTAGTACGAGTACGCGGCAGTAACTCCAGCCGTCAGGAGCAGCGGGACGAGAAGGAAATAAATCGCTAGGTCGCCGAAGAAGAGCCCGACCAGTGTGAGGACGGCGGTGAGTTTGAACAGGCGACTACCGAGGGCATGGGTCCGATCCCAGACCTCGTCGCTGCTGAGCGTCCACGGAGTCCGGATCCCCGCGAACCAATTCGGCTCGGCGTGCGGGAGGAAAACACCGACGTAGTAGAACAAGCCAGCCGCACCGACCAAGATGAGGGCCGTGAAGTCGAACTCGTAGCCGAGGTTGAATGCAACGATCCCGGTGTGGACGAGGACCAGATATCCGGTGAAGATGACGACGAACCAATCGTAGTAGGCCCGGAACTCCGCGATGTTCTCACGGAGTGGACCGATTCGAGGAATCGCGGCGAACACAACGAACAGCCCCGTCGTCAGAGCAGGAAATAGCCAGAGTGCGAGTTGCTTTGGCATGGTGGCGTCCGGTTCTCCAGCGGCGTTCCAGTGCGTGACGAGGTTGCCAGGAAGAGACGGAGCCGCGAGCAGGCTCACGATGCCCGATAATACCACGAAGCCAACCGCCAACCCGAACCGGTGAATTGTTTTCATACACGACGATACGGTCTGTTCCCCTGAAAAATCAGTAGGAAAGAGCCGGTGAGCTGATTATCGACGATACTGACGACTGTGTTGACCGATCTGACCTGATGGAATTGGGAGATGATTCTGTGCGAGATATGCGCCCTGCATCTTGCACGACGCTCTGAGCATCATCTGAAACGGATAGGACCCGCAGCGGTCAATTCGCACACCTACATACCAGTTGGTTCAATTAGAAACACTCGAAATAAACTTGCCTCGGCTCATAACATGACTGGGGTCCATTTCCCGGTTGAATTGGTTTTGCCAAACCCACTTACGGCCGTCACACGCCTATCAATCAAGATCTCGATCCTGACAGACGACCTCACGTAGTTCTTCCAGGAGTTCCGGGTGATGTTCTTCGAGAACCTCGATGTCCGTCGCCAGTTCCTCGTTGATCCGCGATCGGACGCGAGAGATGGATTGGAGCCGCTGTGACTCCGACGGGTCGCCCTCTCTCGAGATGTAGTCGCGGTCGGTGTCCGTCATGATCGCGCGGTACCGGCCCATGCGTGACCGTCCTTTTTGCGCCATTGCAAATGAAGCTTCCTCCCGCACTCGTTTATAGTTTGCTCCAGTGCATATGTTTGCACTAGTGCAAAACACTTAATATGCACTGGTGCATAGTAGTAACTGAGAAGCGCGGGACACCGGCCCAGAATTTGGCCGGGGCGTGCGCCAACACGCCCGACCGCGCTTCGGAGAGTGACCGAAGCATGAGCACGAACACGACGGATTCCCAAGACAGTACCGGACCTCGTTCGAAAACTCCCACCCCGGCCGACCGGATTTTCCGTAGCCACATCGTCCTCGGGACGGACGTCAGGGGGTGTATACACCACTACGTCAAGGACTATGACCGCGAATACATCACCGAAGACGGCGGTGCCGTATACGTCGTCGGAGAAGGCGGTCTTTCCGGGGCGTACTCCCTCGGCGCTCACTCGTTGACCGAGTGGGTCGAACAGGTCGAGCGAGTAACTGGCTGGGAGGAGTGCCACGTCATAACCGGGCTCGTCGAGGCGATCGGCCGATGACCATCAACCCAGTCGATCAGCGTGATCCTGAAGGGGAGAATCTGAAGGCCAGGTGCGAACACGACCTCGAGCTCGAGCACTTCCGTCTCGACGACGAGGGTCCGTGGGGATGCACGGTGGTCACGACGTGCGTCGAGTGTCTGGCGACCGTCTCCGCGGACGTCGAACCGGAGACGTTCGTGGAGGTGGGACAGTGAGCGCAACCACGCCGGAGGGATCGGAGGGAGACGGCGATGCAGTGGCGATTCGCGCGGCTACCGAGCCCATGATCGTCGTCCCGAACGCACCGGGAATGTTCGACGTCTACTCGGGGGAGACGGCGATCTACACTGTCGATCTCGTCCAGGGTGCCTGCGAGTGTCCGGACGCGATGTACCGCGGCCGCGAGTGTAAGCACCAGGTCCGAGTCAAACAGGCCATCGGGGACGCACCGGTCCCGGACGGGGTACGCCTCGATCCGACGCTCGCACGTCGGCGGGATACTCAGCGGTAGTCGTCGATGCGGTTTCGTTTGGTTCTGTAGGCGCTGAGCATTTGAGTATTAGTCACGAATGGCAGTGTCACAGCCGGATTGTTCGTGATCGTCTTCGGAGTCCAGGTCCGAGCGGAGTCAAACGCGAAGGTGCTGGCCGTGTTCTAGTCCGGTTGGCGGATTTTGAAGGCGAAGCGAGATCATCCCGTCTCCGGCGTCGACATCGTGGGCACCGGCGACGCTCCCGGTGACTGCCGCCTCGATCCGCTGCAACCGGACGTCGAGTTCTGCCAGGGAGGGTTCGGGAGTTGGCACGTCGACCGGCTACACCTCGGCGCCGTCTGGAAACGGAACCGGGTCCGTCCCGTCTTGGCAATCAGTAGCACCCGGAAACCCGTCTTGGGAACCGTCTGGCGGCCGGTCCTCGGGTCCGTCGTGAAGGCGCTCGTGAAGGCGATCTGTATCGAGCCCGTCGGCTCCGAGATCGGACCTCGCCGATACGCTCGTTCTCGTCCAGTGCCTGTGAGTGCTTGGTTAGGCCGACGAGAGCGAGGCAGTAAGCGTCGCGGCCAGTGAATTCGTGACCAGCCTCTCCCTTCTTCGGAAAATCGGAAAGCGGGCCCCGATCAATACAACCATCAAAGAGAAACGACCGGTCATGGACCGATTCGATACCCCGACCATCCCGGAACTCCCGGAGCTAGAACCAGGCATTACGCTCCTCGAAGCGGTCGACTCTCTCGTCCCGCTTCACTCGCTCGTCGTCGATCACCTGCTCATCGACGGCGGCGACGGCTACTGGGTCGATAGTCACGGCCACGCCCGGACGGACGTCATCACCGACGTCTCGCCGTCGGACCGCATTCTCGATCGCATCGAGGTCGCGCGCGGCTTCACGGCGCGTCAGCATCACGAACTCGTCGCGACGCTCTCCGATCGACGCATCGATCCGTCGCTCGTCGTCGCGCCGGCCGTCGACGGCCAATATCGCGACGACGACCTTCGGGGAGACGAGGCGACCGACCTGCTCCTCCGAACGCTGGCTCGGCTCGCTCGACTCGCTCGCGATCACGACTGTCCCGTCCTGATCACTCGCGCTCGTGACGACGCACTATCGGAACCGGTATCGGAAATCGCGGCGCACACGATCCGGTGTCACTCGACGCCGCTCGGCCCCCGGTTCGAGGGCGACGACTTCGAGACGCTCGTCTATCCCCAGGAAGACGGCTGGGTGCAGACGACGCTCGCCTTCTGGGCCGAGGTCTTGCGGGTCCGACAGCCGCTCTATGCCGATGCTCCCACGAAGGTCCAAATTCACGGAGTGAACTAATCGGCATTGATGGAATCCACTTAGCCGGATCTATTCCCGTTCAGAATAGTTGATCAATGAACCGTTCGCATTGTCCGTTGAAATATACCATTTCAGGGGGAGGTTCAGATTGGAATGCAAACGGTCGGCGCTATATCTTGCACGCCCCACTGAGACGAAGTCTGTGCAGCCAATATATATTATGTTAAATCGCCACTAACAATTTCTCTATGTTCAAATATTCCTAGGTGATGTAAAACTCGTTTTGACACGAGGTTATTAGACCAAGCGCAAACAGTTGCTTACTGACTGGTATGGAGGTCATCGATTGTGACTGGGCTTCATTTGATAGTTGGTGGGAGTCACACGTCGATATAGACCAGTCGGTACTGACTGAAGCCGATAGTCTCGTGTTGGACTCTCGCTGGCTCGACGGTCAGTGGGCCAGCATCGATGATTGGTGGGAACGGTATGTATCTACGGATCAATCGGCACTTGTCGACGAAACCACGATCACTCTGGACGACAGATTGCTGGCCGGCGGCTGGATTGATCTTGACAATTGGTGGCAGTCCTACAGCAAGGCTCACCAAGAGGATGTCGAGGAGTTGCTGGCCACCCTAAAAAAGGCTGAGAAGGTGTGGGCAGCAGGACCCAGCCAGTTCGACACAGACCCGCTATCAGCCGACTGGCAGACTGTCCACGGATCTACGGGCCCAATCCGGCTCGTTCGGGAGGAAGATTGGTCCTACGCGCTCGCATACCTCTTCATGGAGTCGGGAGTGCTGATTAATGAACTGTTTAATAATTCGCACGATGGAACACCAGATAGCGTAGAGACCGAGGCTCATTTGCCGGGTGGCTCTGAAACCACCCGGTATGAGGACATCCTGATTATCAACTCGGGTGGCGGTATCTCTATCGAGGTGAAGATCCACGATACGAACTTCCAGAAAACAGTCGAGACGGCCGAACTGGTCGAACGACATCATTCCGGCGACTGGACGCACGTTCTCCTGTTGCCTGCCTACCAGTACCCGCAACTTAGAGACGCTTTCGGTAGAAAAATTTCTGAACCTGCAGAAGGTCACCCGATCATCACGGCGACGCCATTTGACAATCGGGATATCGAGGTACAAATCCGGAACTGGAAAGAAATTAGCACCGCGTTGCGTCGAATTCTCCAACAAAATGATGAGATTTCACCACACTGGGCGGCGAGTGCCTACGTGGTCTGTACGCTCATCGAACAGAAGATCTTGGGGTTCGTACCGAAACCAATAGTCAAGCAACAAGTAGCCACTAACGATATCGTCCACGACAATGTGTCGCTGGCAGCGGGTATTCAGGACATCGAGAACGAAATCTCGTATCTACAGGCAACAAATGAGGATACAAACAATGGATAACGAATTCGTCACACGAGCGATCGAAAACGATCGCTGTCTGAAGGCGTATCGCCTCCTCGACCGATTCGAGGACGAAATCGAAGCACTCGTAGGTCGAATGGGCAACGAGATGATCGCAGCTCACCCGCATCGCTTTCAGGAAGATGCGAGTTTAGGGTTCAAGTCTGACTGGAATAGTGGAACCATCATTGCCAACGCACGGGAAAATTTCAAGATGCGTGTAGTGAATGAGGATGATCAGTCGGCTAATATAAGGCTAAATGTCTCTGTCCGCTGGGTTGACCCTCTCGACTGGAACCAGGACGGTATCGATGGAGCGCTGTGTGCGGCCTGCTACAAAATTAATGGTGGGAATCTCGATGACTACAAAGCAGTGTTGGAGGCCACAGAGAGCTCAGATCTGGGTGTGCGTGTCGACGATGACCAATTCAATAACGCTCCTGGTATCTTCTATATTCCAGTCGAAGATGCCACAGAACTCCAAGATGCAGCTGATATCCTCATAGAACACTTCAGTCGCTTTGGCGATCTGTGGGGCACTGATCCAGCGAACGTGGATATCGAGGATTAAATGTTTAAATATCGACCAATCTACTAGCAGTAGGGAGCGAGGCTAGTCGAAAGCCACTCATCACCGGTTGGCTAGCGGGACAGTGAATCAACTACATTCAGCAGTTTGTACATGGCACGTTCTGGGTTGGTGACAATTCGTTGAGATACAGTGGCCGTTTTATTGACCGTCCTTGGGTCATTCCGTAGGCTTGTCATGGGTATTTTCCGTGTCGTAATGGCTGAGTGAGTGTGAGACAACCTAACGCCCCAAATTTTCAATTTCTATAGTGAAACCGGCCTTCGGCTTCGGGATCGGTAATGGATATTCTGCGCCACTCCGGCCAGTTAAAGTCTACTATAGATCAATTTAATATTTATATATACATACTCTTATAACACAGCAACTTGGATAGCCAATTGTGGCAAGAGATGTGTGGTAGTAACAATCCTGTGTGGTCCAGTCGAAGCGCTACCCGATTCGGGGTAGATCCGCCACAGAACCCGTGACACCGACGACAATCGGGTCGAGTACGCGAGAATTTGCCGCCATGGAAGCGAACACAGTCACGACGTCTATCTCGATCGAGCCGGCGGATGCGCTGTTTCTCAGCTGGGCGGCTGGGATCAACGCGTCCGGGCTCTTTCGAGAGGCGTTGGCCGAACAGATGGCGTATCGAAACGTCGACCGCGACCGCCTCGTCGATCTCGTCGATCGAACCGTCCGAACCGACGGTCGCGACCTCGACGAACTGTGCGAACGGACGTCCTGCCTCGAGGATCTCGAGGCGCTTCTGGACGCCACCAACCAGCCCACTCCAGCGACTCATGAGTAACGACTCACCCTCCACAGCAGACGAATCGTTCACGAACGTACTGACTGCCCCAGTTCGGCGGCTCGCCAGCCCGCCGGTGGTCCAGTTCGCGATGGGCCTGGCCTTCCTCCTGGTCGCGACCACGCCCGCCGCTGCGGACGTCGGCGACGTCTACTGCGACACCGGCGTCGAGACCGGCATCACGCTGGTTTTCGGCGCGCTCGCGGGCCTCGGCCTTCCTGCGACCGCCTTCTTCATCGGCCGATCAGGCCTCTCGTACATGCGAGCGGGCGGCAATCCCGAGAAGAAAAACGACGCCAAGCAGCGGCTCGTCATGTCCGGGCTCGGGTTCGCGATCATCGTGATCGCACTGATCTCCCCGGAACTCGTCGACAAGGTCGGGAGCCAGATGGGCTTCGCCTTCTCGGACTGCGTCAAGCCGATATAGCGCTGCCAATCGCCCCGCCGGCCCTCCCACACCATGACTTCGCACCGAAGGATCGCCCTCCTGGTCGGACTCGTTCTCCTCGGTAGTACCGTCTCCATCGCGATCGGGGCGACCGGCGTCGCGATCGACGACGAAAGCGAGAACGAGTCGACGATTCCGGCGGACGGACCGGCGTACGGCGTCAACAGCAGTGACTTCTACAAGCTCTGGTCGAACGACGTCGACGACGCCGAGATTCCCGAGGATGACTTCGGGGACGGTACGAACGACTCGCGTGAAGAGTTCGAACGAGCCCTCGCGCGGTCGACCGACATCCCGTTCGAACGGCCGCCAGAGGCCGCCGAGGTCTGGAGTCGGGGCGACCTGGAGGACTACTCGCCGGGCGGAACGGACGCCTCCGTCGCTCCAGCCGGCGCCCAGCCGACCGATGGCGCCTACATCAAGGATGCGTTCGTAAGCATCGCGACGATCCAGCCCTCGACGATCCTCCACGACACGAACGAGTCGGACCCGACCCAGTACATCGCTCCGGACGGCGAGGTCCTGGCGATCAGCGACTATCGCATCGCCGTCCCGGACGACGAACACAGCGAGCGCCGGCACGAAGAGTGGTCCCTCGTCGACTCCTCGATCGAGTCGATCACGCTCGAAGCCGACGGGCAGACGCACCATTCGACGGACGACCACACCGCCGTCCTCGAATACGAGGACCTCTCGGGGGCTGTGGACCTGACGGTCGAATCAACGATCTCCGCGACGCTGGAAGTCGACAAGGAGATCTGCACCGATTGGAACGAGACCGTCGGTTCCTGCGACGAGTGGACGTCGATCGACGACGAGGTCGCGACCGAGCGGACCGTCTCGGACACGCGATCGGTCGAAGTGAACCAGCTGTCGAACGTAACCGGCAGCCGCGTCGAGTTCGACGCCGCGCCGGAGCGCGTCGGTGGGGTCGTCAACCCCGATACGGAGTGGTCGACGATCAGCGTCGACGGCGACGTCGGGGCACGCAGCAATTGGTGGTTCTACGCAGCCGGCACGCCGGGGTGGACCGAACTCGTCACGCACGAGTCGAGTGGATCGACGACGTCGACGTCGTCGGTTCGACCGGTACAGGTGCACGCGTTTCCGAGCGAGGTCGCACCGTACGTAGCTGGAAAGTCCGAAAACGGGACCGTTCCGTTACAGATCGAAGAGGCGTGGGGCGAGGAACGAACCGGGCCGACGTTCCCGTCGGTCATCGACCTCGATCCGGCGAGGCGCTACGCGAACGCCGACTCGATCGCGTTCAGTTCGGAGACGCTCGACGCGTCGATGCTCCAGGAGATCACCGTCGACGGGATCGTCCGCGGTCAATCCCGGGCGGTGACGCTGGCCGATCCGCAGACGGTTCGCGAGGCGGAACTCTCGCTTACGGTCACGGACTCCAACTCTTCGTACGCGACCGTTCAGGCGACGGTCACGGACGCGTCCAGCGGCGACCCGGTGACGGCGGGCCGGGTCGAGATCGGCAATCGATCGGTGGCGCTCGATCAGAACGGGGAGGCCAGTATCACCGTCTCGAATCCGAGCCTGATCGTTCGCGGGGAGTACGTCCCGGACGGGTGGTGGCAGACGGACCAGCCCTACTCCTCGGCCGAAGCGACGACGATCGTTCGAGGCCAGACACTCGACTTCCAGACGTTCGTCGACCTGGCCATCGTGACCCTGCTCTGGTTCCTCCCGCTGAGTCTCCTGGTCCTCGGCCTCGACTACGTGACCGACGGCGAGCTCGTCGGCCTCACGCGGAATTCCTGAACAGCAGACGAAGACACCACGAGAATACGTATGAGAAGACGATACGGAACACAACGCAGAATCGGCCGACGAACAGCCCTCGCCAGCGTAGCTGGTGGTCTCGCCGCCCTCGCGGGGTGTACGACCGACAGCGATAGCCCGCAGGATCCTGGCGACGACCCGGGCGGGAACGAGACGTTCGACTCTGTCGGCTGGGATGGGCCTACGCTCGTCGCAACGCTCGCGAGCGACGTCGCCGCCACCCACGTCGATCTCGTCGATTCAGACGGGGAGACGCTGAGACGGAAACACCCGCGAGACACGTCAGAAGTCTCCTATACCCTGCTCGGAGAGGCGGAAGACGGGTACGAACTCGGCGAGTACCGACTTGTCGCGTCGGACGGAGACTCGACCATCGGCGAGACGGACGTTTCCCTCGAACCGGAGCTCAGGATCACGGCTGTCAAGTGGGCGAAAGAGTACCCGGAGATGGAGTGGGACAAAGAGAGCGACGACTGGGAAGATCGGGCGGCGCTCGAGATCGAGAACGTCGGAATATCCCCGTCGTACCTCGAACAGGTCCGCTGGGAGGACGCACCCCTCTCGAAGGTGATGCACCCGGCGGAGACGGAGTTCTATCACCGCGTTCTCCTCCCGGCGGGGGAGACGACGACGGTCTACGGAGCGGCGGTCTACGCGACGGAGGGTCGCTTCGGCGAGTCGCTCGACTGCGGCGAGCTGGACACCGACGATCACACCGTGACCGCGATCGTTCAGGCCGGAGCAAATCCGCAGTACACCCAGACCATCGAGTACGGTGGAACGGAGACCTCGTGCGAGTTGTCGATCGTCGACGGCGGTCCAGTCGAACCCACTGACGGGGGTGAGTAGCGGTGGGCTGGCTCCGTGAGGAGGTACAGGGGGCGATCGAGGACGTCCTCACGGGTATCCAGGAGGCACTGCTAAACTTCGCCGACAACCTGTTCAACGCACTACTCAAACCGATCGTCGGCGTTCCGTCGCCGACGTCCGACTCGCGGTACATCGTCGTCGGCACGCCGGACAACAGCCCCTGGGACGAGCTGTACGCGGAGTTCTACCTCCAGTACGTCGTTCCGCTGACGATCATGCTGTTGTTCCTCGCGCTGGCGTTCATCGGCCTTCGATCCGGCTCGATCAGCAACTACAAGCGCAAACGGTTGCTGCGGCGCATCGGGATCGTCTTCCTGGGGACGTTCGTCTGGTTCCCGATCGTCTCGCTCCCGTTGCAGCTGGTGAACGACATCGGGATGACGCTGGCGCCGCTCGACGAGATGTCCGGCGGGCTGGGGGAGCTGATCAAGGCCGGCGTCGGCGGGCTGTTCGTCACGCTGCTCGTCGTCCTCGTCTCGAACGTCCTCCTGCTCGTGGCGGCGTTCGTCTTCGCGATCAGGTACGTCACCATCATCCTGTTGACGCTCCTGATGCCGCTCCTCGGCGTGCTGTGGGCGATGGACGTCTGGCCGGTCTCGCCGGCCGCCCAGCTCACCCGTCGGGCAGCGGCGGTCTATCCGGGACTCATCCTGGCGGGAATCCCCTGTGCGGTCGTGTTTCGGATCGGCTGGCAACTCGACCTGTCGCCCAGCACGGACGGTCTGTTCAGCATGATGCTCGGACTCGCGCTGATCCCGACGGCCTTCATCGCGGCGATCATGACCGTCTACTGGTCGGCCCCCGCGATGCAGTCCCTCGCTCACAAGAGCGTCCAGCACACGAATCCCGCGGCCGCCGGAGCTGCGACGAAACGCGGCGTCGGGTCGGGTGTCCGCGGGGCCCGGAACGTCCATCGGGGATACGCCAAGAACGCCACCGGCGCGGTGACGAAGGGCGGCCAGACGACCTTCGGCAGCGGTGGCTCGAAAGCCTACAAGATGGGGTCCGCCGCTCAGTCGGCGAAGGATCACGCCGTCCGGTACAACAACCTGCGGAAGACCAGGACCGGACGGATGCGGGACAAGGCGAAGCTCGACGTCGGCCAGTCGGCGAAGATCGCGACAGTACAGGCGAAGCAATCGTTCAGAAATACGAAGAACAAGGTTTCGCGGTGGTAATCCCATGAGTGTATCCACAGACGACGGCGAGTACAGCGCGCGACGAATTCACCGATCGCTCGGCGGGACGACCGCCTTCTTCCACGGCTATTCGATCGACGAACTCCTACTGTTCCTCGGCGTGGCGTTCGTCACGCTGGTCGGCGCCGCGGTGGTCCCGTCGGCCCTCACGATCCCGGTCATCGGCTTCGGCCTCATGCTCGGCTGTTCGCTCGCAATCCTCCACAAGGTGAAGCCGTCCTACCTGTGGCTCACCGAGTGGCTGGTCGCGCGACTCGGCTGGGCGATCAAGAACAAGGAGTACACGCACGGCGAGGACGACAGCGACGTCCGATACCTGACGCGACTCGGTCGAGTATACCCCCACGCGATCGAGCGAACCGACGGCGCGCTCGTCGGGGCGGTGAAGATTGAGCCGGCGAACATGGCCCTCGAGGACGAGGACGCCTGGGCGCGGGCCGTTCAATCGCTCTCCGAGTTCGTCAACGCGACCGTCGATTTCCCGGTGAAGTTCTACATCACCAGCCGCGAAGTCGACCAGGACGACGTCGTCCGCGACCACCAGCACCGGCTCGGTGACGCCGACGTCCGCTCACGACCGGTCCTCCGGCGCCTCCTGAAGGAGTACGTCGCCCGGAACACGAACCCGGACGGGGACGTCGACTCCGAGCGGACGACCGTCCGCGAGTTCTACATCATCACGGCCGTTCGTGACAGCGATGTCACGCACCTCGACGAGACCGGCGATAGCGTGCTCGCGTTCCTGGCCGACCTGCGAGTCGTTGGCCGCCTGTTCGGCCGGTTCCAGTCCGACGGACTCTCCGCCGGGGAACGAGAGCGCCTCAAAGAGGAGAAGCTGGAGTCGCGACTCGCCCAGCTCCGTCGCGGAGGCGCGTCGCTCTATCGGTGCTCGGTGAGTACCGTCGACGCATACGAACTCGCCCGCGTCACGAAGGAGTACTGGACCGGACGGACCGAAACGTACGGCGACATCTCGAAGGCGATCGGGACGTTCCCCGTCGTCGCCCACGGGCTCAGCGAGCGCGTCCCGTCGAACCCGCACCCCGACGACGTCGGTGCCGTGATCGGCGAAACGGACCGTCGGAAGAGATCTACGGCAAGCGACCGGGACCACGAGGCCGATTCCGAGTGGAAGTTCCCGCTCGACGAGTTCGACGACGAGGCAGACGGGACGGCGGACAACGAGGTGGACGAATCGGTGGAAAGCGAGGGAGATGGGGCGGCGACCAGCGAGGGAGACGAATCGGAGAAAGGCGAGGCGGACGAGACGTCGGTCGCGTACGAGGACCGCCTCGACGACCCCGCGAACCTGCACCAGTCGGTGGTCGCCCCGTCGACGGTCGACTGGGAGACGACCTACGCCGTAATCGACGACGAGACGTACGTTCGGACGTTCTGGATCGAACAGTTCCCGGAGGAGCCGCCGGACGGCATGTTCGAGCGCCTACTCCTGGAGACGGACCTGCAGACGGACGTCAGCATCCACCTCGATCCGTTCGACAACCGGTCGGCCGAGGACATGATGGCCGCGTGGATCTCCGATCTGAAGGTCAACCAGCACGACTCCAACAGCCTGCAGGCCGAGGACCTCCAGGAGGACATCGACCGCGCGAAGTTCATGCGGTCGCTCGTCCGCGCGAACAAGGCCTCGTTCTACCGGGGCGGCGTCTTCATCCGGCTGTCGGCCGGGAGCAAGCAGGAGCTCGACAACAAGACGACGCGCCTGCGCTCGATCGTCAAGGACGCCCCCGCGAACAGCACCCTCAAGGTGGCCAATCGGTGGCAGGAGAAGGGGCTCGCGACGGTCTCGCCGCTCGGCCGGAACGAACTCGGTCGCGACCGGATGTCGACGATGACGAACCAGGCGGTCGGCGCCACGTTCCCCTTCTCGTCGAACTACATGATGATGGACGAGGGCGTCGAGTACGGCTACCACGGACACAACGGGTCGCCGGTTCGCATCGATCCGTGGTCCCTGGAGACCGGTCACAGCGAACTCGTCGTTGGGATGCCCGGCGCCGGGAAGACGTTCGGCGCCATCATGCGGATGCTCCGGATGATGAAGCGGCGCCAGGACACGATGCTCGTGATGATCGACCCCGTCGGCGGGTTCGAGGGCATCGCGGACGCACTCAACGCGAAGACGATCACCGTCGGCGGCGATACGCGGTTGAACCCGCTGGAGATCCGCGAGACGCCCGCGGACATCATCGAATCCGACGACGGAACCTCGCCCCTCTCGGCGAAGAAAGACGAGGTGCTGGCCGTCCTGGAGAACTTCCTGACCGCTCGCGACATCGATCTCGGGACCGAGACCGGCGTGCTGTCGTACGTCATCGACGAAGCGTACCGCCAGGCGGGCGTCGTCGAGGACGACGTGAGTACGCACACGCCAGAGAACTCCCCGACGATGGCGGACGTCCACCGAGTGCTCGCCGACATCGCCGAGAACCCCGACGAGCACAACATCGCCGAATCCGAGTCCGCTCGCGAACGCGCGGCGCAGTACGCCGACGAGCTCGCGATCGCGTTCCAGCCCTTCCGCGAGGGCGGCGCGTACGAGAACCTCTCGCAGCCCTCGGAGATCGACATCCTGGAGGGCAACGACAAGGTCGTCTACATCGACCTCGGGCAGATCGAGGGGACGGCATCCGGGATCGACCGGCAGACGTTCCTGATGCAGCTCCTCCTGTCGACGGTCTACCAGCAGGCGAAGAAGACGGACAAGAACGTGGAGGTCGCGATCGACGAGGCGCACTACCTCTTCGAGGATCAGGCGAACCTCGACTTCCTGGAGACGGCGTTCCGCCACCAGCGCCACGCCGGCCTTCGGATGGTGTTGCTCTCCCAGACCGCCCAGGAGTTCTACGAGACCGAGCAGGCGGAGAAGATCATCGGGATGTGTCCGATCAAGGTCTTCCACAAGCTGCCCGATCTCGACGACGAGACGGCCGACACGGTCGGCCTCACCCGCGAACAGCGCCAGTACGTCCGCAGCGCCGACGCCGGCAAGGAGGAACTCGGCTACTCGCAGTCGCTCGTCCGCGTCGAGGAACACGGGACGTACCCGCTCCACGTCGTCGCAGACGACTTCGAGAAGCGCGTGATCGATTACACGCCGGACGACCGGGCGACCATCGAGCGCGCGATCAACAGCGTCCCCGAGGACGTCGTCGAGTTCGAGCAGTTCCTCGAAAGCGAGGCGCGGCGGAACGCGCTGCAGAACCGGCTGGGACTGACGGACGAAGTGCTCGCAACCCTGGCCGAATACGGCGGCGTGGAAGGGGACGGCGTCCCTGAAGCGACCGAGACGGTGGAGATGGGAGGCGAGGGAGAGGAAACGGAGGAGAAAGCGACAGCAGAGAACGTAGCGGAACCGCTCACCCGTCCTGACGGCGGCGAAGTACGCGAGTAAGCACGACCGACGAAGGATGATGTCCACAATCGCATCCAGGATGAATCGCGCCCTCTTCGGATCGCCGGGGTACGTAGCGACGACGCTGGGACTCGACGAGCCGTACATCCAGCATCCCGAAAGCGCGCCCGGCGTCCTGCTCCGGATTCGTCCGTACAAGGAGAATCAGGGCGTCGTCGACGGCGCCGGGTTGCTCCAGTCCGTCCACGACGTGACGACGAACTTCCGTGGCAAGAACACGAGCGACCACCACTCGTTCGAGGTCTGGTTCGACGAGGGGAAGATCAAATTCTACATGCACGCCGCGACGGCGTCGGCAGCCGACAAGTTCCGGCGCCGCGTCGGGAACAGCTACGCCAACAGCGAGGTGTTCCCCGTCGAGGATGGGTACGCCTTCCCGGTGATCGAACCCGACGAGTACGTCGCCGGGGCGTGGATGGAGATGGCAAAGATGCCGTATTACCCGATTCGTCATCACAACGCCGAGGGATGGGAGACTGACCCGTACGGCGAGATCACGAGCGAGATGCTCTCGACCGACGACAGCAAGGTGGTCACGCAGGTCGTCTTTCGCCCCGCGAAAGAGTCCTGGACGGACGGTGATCGGTTCAAACGCAACAGCGTCGACGACCTCGCACACGCCCTTCGGCAGGGGACGTCGGTCGGGTGGCTGGATCCGACGGTCCGGCCGGCCAGCGCGAAGGACACGCAGGCGGCGAAGACGATCGAGGAACAACGGGGCGAACAGGCGTTCCACGTCAACGTCCGCATCCTCGCCGTCTCGCCGAGTGCCGACGAAGCCGAGGCCCGCGCTCGCGGCGTGGCCGGGATGTTCCGGAAGTACTACAACGCGGTCACCGAGCAGGGACTCGACGATATCCCGGTCTGGCACCACCGGGAGACGCTACGAGTACGGAGTCTCCGGAATCACCTCCAGCGGATGTGCGATCGCGAGTGGATCGATCGGCGAATGATCATGACCGTCGACGAGCTCGCCGGCGTCGCGCACATCCCGAACGACGAGATCGAGACGCCGAAGATCGACTGGCGCTACACGCAGCGGGGCGACCGGATCCCCGCCGACGCCGATCGCTTCGACGCCGCACCCGACTTCGAAGAGCCGACCGTTTCGGTCGGTGACGACCCAGCCGAGGGGTGATCGTCCGTGTTCGATCGATTCACCGGAGGCGGGGACGATGACGTCACACTCGATAGCGATGGGCCGATGACAGACGACGGGGACGACGAGACGACCGACGGCCCGACGACGGTCGCGGGGGAGCCCTTCGAGATCGTGGAACGCGGCCATACGCGGGTCGGCGGAAAGGCCGTCATCACGAACACGGACGACGAAGGCCTGGTCGCCGGGCCGCACGTCCGATCGATGTTCGAGAGCGGCCTCGACGATCCGGAGAAGCCGCTCTGGATCGGCTACGACGACGGGGCCCAGACTGGTTTTCGAGAGGCGCCGATCAAGTTCGACTCCCTGTTTCGCCACGTCTGGATCGCCGGGACGACGGGATACGGGAAGACGACGTGGCTCGTCAATTCGATGCTGCAGCTCGCCTACCAGGGCCACGGCTTCGTCTACTTCGACCCCAAGGGGAAGGACTCGCGGGAGCTCCTTCGACGGCTTCCACAGGATCGACTCGACGACGTCATCTGGGTCGAGCCGGGGTCGAGCGACCACGACCGAAGCATCGGGCTGAACTTCCTCGAAACGCCGGCCGCGGAGTCGGAGGCGGACCTGGAGAACGAGATCGAGAATCGCATCGAGAACCTGAAAGCGATCTTCGACACGGACGAGTACTGGGGGATCAACATGGAGTCGATCACCGAGTCGATGGGCCGGGCGATGATGAAGTCCGAGCGCGAGTTCTCGGTGATCGATATGTACTTCATCCTCCTGAACGCCGAGCGCCGCCAGCGCTTCGCCGAGAAGGTCGAGGACCCGTTCATCGCCGAGTTCTGCCAGGAGATCGCGGACATGGAGGACGACGTCGTCCGCCCACTCACCAAACGGATCAAGTCCTGGGTCGAGAACGCGATCATCCGCCGGATCATCGCCCGCCGCGAGAGTACGGTCGACTTCCGAGAGGTCGTCGACGAGGATCGTATCGTGATCGTCCGGACGCCAGTCGAGAATAAAGACATCAAGAAGATGGTGACGCTGGGCGTGATGCGGAACGTCTGGTCGGCGATCCAGCGCCGATCGTACGAGGAACGCGAGACGCCGAAGCCCTACTTCGTGTTCGCTGATGAGTTCGACGACATCGCCAGCGAAAGCCTCGACGTCGAATCGATGCTCGCCCGGGCCCGCTCGATGCGCCTGTCGGTTACGCTCGCCTCACAGTACCCCTCACAGCTCGAGGAGTCGGTCGTGAAGGCGATGAAGAACAACTGCGACAATCTGGTCACGTTCAGCGTCAACGACGATGAGGACGCCGCTATTCTGATGAAACGCTTCCGCGGCTACACTGCCGAGGACCTCATGTCGACCGACCAGTACACCGTGTGGACGAAATTACCGCTGAAGGGTGGGAAGTACTCCGAGCCGGTGAAGCTCCGCACCTTCCCGCCCTATCCGCCGCTTCGACCCCACGAAGACGTCGACGCGATCATCGAGGAGAGTCTGCAGCACTACGGCGCCGACGTCCTCACGGACGACGAGATCCGGGCGAACCTGATCTACGGCGAGTACAACGAGATCGTCACCCCGGACGGTAACGACGAAGAGGGCGACCTGGAAGCTGACACCAGGAGCATCCCGACCGAGCGGATCCTGGAGGGCGTCTTCGCCGCGCAGATTCGCCCGGAGATCGACGTCGACGACGAGGGATTCGTCGCGATCACGGACGCGAAGCGGGAGATCGAGCGACGGATGGGCGACACCGGTTACAAGTCTCAACTGTCGAACGTCATCGAGCAGACGCTCTACGACGGGCAGTACGCCGAAGTAGACCGTCGGAGCGGGCAATCGGTCGTGAAGCTCACCACCGCCGGGCTCGTCGAGCTCTTCGGCCAGGATACGGGAAGCAGCGCGAGCGGCGGAAGCGACGACCACCGTATCATCCTCCAGAAGGCCTACGAGGCGTTCACGAAACTCGGCTACGTCACCAGTCTCCCGACGCAGGAGGGTGGTGAGCTCCCAGATGGCATCGCCGACCTCCCGATCGATCCGATGGAGGGCGAGACGTTGAGCGAGGTGGAGGCTCGTCGCGACGAACTCCGCGAAGAGTACCCTGCGCTGTGGGAGCTGAGCGAGGGACGTCCCGTCAACATCGAGGCGGAGACGTCGACGATCGAGAAGCCGAAGCAGACGCTCACGAATCTTCGGAAGGCCGTCAACGCGGATCGGTTCTGCGTGTTCGCGCTCAAAGACGAAAGCGCCACCCGGGGCGAATTTTCGTACTGGGGACGGCGGGCCGAGCAGGTACTCTACGATTCCTGGCGCGAACTCACCGAGACGGCGATCGACTACGATCGACTGACCTTCGCGAACGCCGTCGACGACGATGGACACCGCCACTTCTACAACAAGGCATCCTTCGTCGAATTCGACGATGGAGTGTATGCCCTCCGTCCGGCCTACGACGAGGATTCGGAGCGCTCTATCTCCCTGGAGTGGGTCGAGACCGACGACGGTGTCGTCTGTCGCGATAGCAGCGGGACCGTCCACGCCAGATTCGACGAACTGGACGAGCTCGAGGAGCCGTCGACGAACGCGCTCCCCGCGTACTACGAGTACGATCGCGCCGAAGGGGAGTTCATCGTGTGGGTCGAGGGTGAAAAGCACCTCTACAACACACGTGAGGAGTTTGAGGACGACTGGAAACGGGTCTACGCACCGTTCGTCCCCGAACACGAATTCGACCGGATGCCGACGGAGGAGGACTTCGCGTTCGCGGTGTTCCCGGATGGGGATAACGATGACTTCGACGGCCCACAGCTCTACGAGAAGGGGATACTCCGACCGCTACATCGAGGACTCGCCGTCGGTTTCGGTTCTGGTGAAGGGGTCACTGCTGAAGGAGGACGAGATGACCCTCTCGATGATTGCGACGACATCGACTCCGCTAGTGAGCGAGCTACTCCCGAAGAGCCGGAAACCCCAACTTCTGAAAATAGCAACACAGATGGCACAGCCGTGCCCTCGGTTCGAGAGGAATTCGTCGACGAGTTCGTCAATATGATGGGCAGGGATGACGAATAGATAGAATCAGACTGGGACCATCCCGAGATGGACCGTGCATGAGATGTGTAGGGTCCCGAACGTTCAATTACAGTGTCTCGAGTTTGGTGGTAATTATAGGAAATGTCCAATAAGTCAGGTTATTACATATAAACGTAGGGGTATGTAGTCCTCCTTGGAGAATTGTACAGCAAGCGTTTATATCCAACTCTCCTTCTTCTATTTGGTAGGTGATGAGTGAGCAAGCTGCTGTCGTCGGTTCTGAAGAGTTCTTTAGAACCCTCGTCGAGAACGCCGCCGAGGGGATGTTGACGATAGACGAGAACAGCGACATCGTGTACGCGAACCCCGCCGTCGAGACCATTCTCGGGTATTCCCCGGACGAGTTGGTGGGGAGTTCGAAGATGAAGATCATTCCGGAGCGCCTCGAACCAGTCCACGCCGCCGCCCTGGAATCCTACGTCGAGTCGGGCGACCGGAACATCGACTGGGACGGCGTCGAACTTCCGGCTCTTCACAAGGACGGCCACGAGGTCCCGACGCTCATCAGCCTCCGCGAACACGAACACGACGGCGGTCGGTACTTCACCGGGATCATTCGTGACATCTCCGAACGGAAACACCGGGAAGAACGACTTCGCGATCAGAAAGAACGCCTCGACGAGTTTTCGGACGTCCTGACACACGACATCCGAAACCCGCTGTCGGTCGCACGTGGGTACGCGGAAACCGCCCAGGACGAACACGATAGTCCGGAAGTAGAACAGATCAATGAGTCGCTCGAACGGATCGATGCACTTGTTGAAGACGTAACTGCCCTCGCGAGAGACGGCCGAACGATCGGCGGCACGGAGCGGGTTGCGGTCGAAGTCTGTGCGACAGAGGCGTGGCAGAACGTGGTAACCGACGATGCCCTTCTCGAGATCGAAGCCGACGTGGGGGCGATCGAGGCCGACGAGAGCCGTATGCACGGCCTCTTCGAGAACCTGTTCACCAATTCGGTCGACCACGCCGGCGACGACGTCTCCATCCGTGTTGGCCGGCTCTCCGACGACAGCGGCCTGTACGTCGAGGACACCGGCTCGGGGATCCCCGAGTCGATCCGTGACGACGTCTTCGAGTACGGCTACACGACGAGCGACGACGGAACGGGCTACGGGCTCTCCATCGTGAAACAGATCGCCGACGGCCACGGATGGGACATCACCGTCACCGAGAGCGAGGCCGGCGGTGCGCGTTTCGAAATCACTGGGATGGAGTTCTACTAACCTCGCTGACCCTCTGACCCGTCAGCAGAAAGCCTCGCCAGTAGAAAGTACAATTCTCACAGCAACACGGCAGGAACTTCGTTATAACAGAAATTTTATCAAACAGCTGTTGGATTTCTATACTAACCCAGGTATATCGAATTCTGTCGACTATCGGCAGTAGAGTATTTAAACCGACGCGCGCCAGTAGATCGTATGTCTCAATTCGAGTACGATCTGGAGCTTGAGGAATTCAGTTTTTCTCTACAATCTGAATACATACGTGCGTTACACGTGGACGATAACGAGTCATTCGTCGATCTGGTCAAAACGTTCCTCGAACGGGAACGAGAACCGCTCTCCGTTCTAACCGAAACGTCTGTGGAGGAGGGGATGTCGGTGCTCCGGGAGGAGCGTATCGACTGCGTGATCAGCGATTACGAGATGCCCGGTCAGGACGGCCTCGACTTTCTCGAACGCGTCAGAGACGAGTATCCGGACCTCCCGTTTATCCTCTTCACCGGGAAGGGCGACGAAGAAATCGCGAGCGAAGCGATCACAGCCGGTGTGACGGAGTACCTGCAGAAGGGAACGGGTACGGACCAGTATACGGTGCTGGCGAACAGAGTGGAGAATCTGGTCGAAAAGTACAACGCAGAGCGGGGAGTCTTCCGTGGGTTTCAGGCGCTGGAGTCAGCTCAGGAGGGAATCGGGATTTTGAACGACGAGGGAGAGTACGTGTATCTGAACCAGGCGTACGCCGAGGTGTACGACGCGGACCGAGACGAGATACTCGAGTCTCACTGGGAGAACCTCTACCCCGAATCGGAGGCGGAACGATTCCGCAGAGAGATCCTCCCGACGCTCGAATCAGAGGGGACGTGGACGGGCCGATCCGTGGGACTGACTGCCAACGGAGACCGGATCAACGAAAGTCTCAGCCTAGCCCTCCTGGACGACGGCGGCCACGTCTGCGTCGTCCGCGACGTCACCGAGGAACGGCGACGAGCGGAACACCTCCGTCGCGAACAGCGGTTTCTGGAGACGGCCCTCAATTCGATAGACGACCTCTTCTACGTCTTCGACGACGATCTCACCTACATCCGGTGGAACGACCGATTCGAGGAAGTTATCGGCTATTCCGAAGCGGAGATCCGTGACCTGTCGCCGATGGACCTGTTCGAAGGCGACACGAAATCGAAAATCGAAGCGGAGATCGATCGAATTCTCTCTAACGGGGAACGAGTCGTCGTCGAAGCAGAACTGGTGACCAAAGACGGTGAGACGATTCCGTACGAATTTACCGGTATCCCCGTCAGTGACGACGACGAAACCATCGGTGTCGTCGGGATTGGGCGCCGTCTCTCCACCTAATCGGTCCAGAAGAATACTATACGGCCCAGGCAACGTGAGACTGATATCGCGGACCCATCAGAAACAGATCGTATCGAGACTCAGTCCGGTATCTGTTTGCGTGAGAATCGATCGAAAACGAATGGCGATGCCCTCGACCGGGGGGCGATCGAGGGCACGGCCCCCATGTCTTCGGTGGCGGGATCAGTGGCTATTGACGTCGGATCGGAGTGGTGCTGCCCGCCAATAGATGGTCTGTACCCTGCATGAATAGGGGTTTTGGCCGATATCGGGAATCAGTAAACCTAATCCTTGTTGGAAGGAGTTTGTGAAAATGCGGGCACCAGGGGGCAGGGATCTGGGTGGCAACCACAGACGATCTTGCCCGCAGCAGAATGTACCATGCAGATTATTATAATCTTGTTGGCAGATTTTGGCCGTGCCGGGGGTAGTTGATTCGATAAAGCGAGGTCTCGGAACAGTAGTATCCGGAGCGTTTCTACCCAAATTACGCGGACTGGTGCTTGACCCGGTCGGTCGGTTAGCGTGGTCGGACCACGTCGTCGATCGGATGTTCCGAAAGACGCAAACTGGGAGAACTACGTCCGCACTGCTTCCCGTACCCGCTTTCGGTTTTTCGAAATTGTCCCCTCAGACAGAGTATTATCTCCCTGGAAATCGCTGACGTCGATCTCCAGCACCGTGCTGAATATCCGCTGATAGGCGACCATCGCGTTCAGGACCGCGTCGAATTCTTCGCTTCGATCTGCGCCCAGGGGATCCGATTCATCCCCACCGGAGCGAGGGAGTGCCTCGCGAATGGTCTCGGTTTCCTCGCGGATCGCCTCGATCTCCGTCTCGAGCTCGGCGAGCCGTCCCTCGAAATCCGCGTTCGTATCGACCGCATTCGGCGACGGTCCTTCGAGGACTTCTGACAGCGCCTCCTCTCCCGCTTCGGTTAACTCCGCACACTTCGCCGACAGGGCGCCGTTCGGGAGCAGCTCCGATCCGTAGACCCGGATGTACCCGAGGCCATTGGTGTCGAATCCGCGCTGATTGAGTCGATAGTTGACCTCGTTCTTGTTGAGGTCCGCTGCGGAAGCGATCTTTCCCGTCGTTGCCGGGGGGCGCTCGTCCGTACCTGACTTGTACCCGGCTCGCTCGTTCACCGTCTGGATCGCCTGCAGAAACCGGATGTCCTTCCCGCCGAGGTGGGGATTGATCGCCGTCGACGGATCACTGTTCTCTGGTTCATCGGGGTTCTCGTCCTTCATGTGGGCCACGCTCGTACTGAAACGTTCTGCAATCGAACTCATAAATCTACAGATAGCGTGACACCAAACAACTCGCGACACCCGGCTCGATCGGACAGGACCTGCCGTAGTCCGATTTCCCACAGCCGGATACGCAGACGGTCATTTCACAGGCTCTGTTTCTCACGGGTGTGGAACGACTACGCTCGTACCACACTGTAACCGCGACACCTGCACAACAGGCACGCCCCATCACCCCCTGTTCCACCCCATTGCCGTCTACCAAAGGAGGGGTCGAACCCGGTAGCGACCCTGGGAGCGACGGGCGAGGCCCGACGACTACAGCATAGCTGGACAAACCACGGAGTATCGAGAAAGAAGGATCACCAAATGACTCGCGACAGTGGAGACAGGGGTCCCTCGAAAGGAGGGGGAATTGCTCCTCGCCGAAAGATAAGGAAAAGTCATCCTCGAGGGAAGAAGGGAGAAGAAGTAGATCAGAAAGCCTAGTGCTGGACCCTTTCGAAGAGGGGGTTACTTTCGAGCGACCGCGTGACCAGCTTCGACGAGTCGCGGTTCCTCCACGAAGAGATTCCCAACGGGGAGGTACACCGGGTTACCGCCGCGCTCGATCCTGATCGTGAAGACATCGTCGTCGACGAGATCACCGTCGAACACGATCTGGACCGCCTTCGGCCCGCGGATAGAGCCGCTCTCGCGAAGTACATCGCTTAGTTTTCGGACAGCGTCGTCGCGTTGCTCTGCATCGGCTTCGTCCAGCAGATCTTCGAGGTGGGTGACTGTGAGGCGAGGTGGGAGCGTCTCGGTGCTGGCGAGCCTCCGGAAGAACGCGAGTGCCGGGAGTTCCTGCTCCGTGTCTTCGACGCGATCCGTCACGAGGTTGAAGTCGACACGAAAACTGTGCTCAAATTATTCAGCAATCCTTGTCATTACCCAAATGGGAACAGTGCTTTCGAATACATGGGAATTCGATTATCAGCCACTTCGATTTCTGAGAAAGGTGTCGCGCCACTCCTGGGGATTTGCGTGTTCTTCTGATTCAATTACCGATCCCCTGTTGGACAGGCGTGCGAGAGTACCATTTCGTCCCCAACAACGCACAACCGGTTTCTCATCAAATTGAGCGCGGCCTGCCTCGTACTTGCGTAAGCGCTGTGGGTCGTCGGTTCTGGAGTGAAGCAATCGGACCAGTCTATCAAAGAGCGGGTTGCCAGGTGAAAGGAACTGTACTGACGGGAACTCTTCGGCACATTCGCTTTCGAAGGTGGCAGCGGTCGTTCCCTTCTTAGGCGCAATTGTTTCCGCGAGTGTATCTCCGTCATCTATTGATTGTTCTTCGAGTCCATCCCATTCAAGACGATAGGTCGACTCAGCGAATTCGAACCGTGGCGGAAAACTCACTCCTGAACCGTCGATTTCGGAAACGGGTGTGAACGAAACTCCAGCCTCCGTGAGGGTATCGTTATCGACGAGGAGTTGCTCGACTCCATCAATATAGAACGGGTCGCGATACGCGTAATCGTCATCACCCACGTCGTCGAGATCGGGGTGGTTGTACGATTTCCAGGCGTCAAGTTTCGCCTCGTCGACGACGTCCTCCTCAAGAAGCGTATCAACTGAGTCGAGCGATTCACCGACATCGACCTGGCCCTTCCGATCCTGTTCTTCGAGTTTTTCGGAGAAAGCCCGGTCGGCGGCCTCCACTTTTTCAGCACTTGTCTCGGCCTCAGACTCGAGGGTCGCAGCACGGATTTGGTCACTCACGCTCGATAGAATGGGTTGCATCTCGCCGACAACGTTCTCGAACAGTCCAATGCGGTCGTCGAGTCGGTCGTAAATATCAGTCTCCACGGTATCTGTGTAGCTATAATTCAGTATCTTAACCGCAGGATAGTTCTGTCCAATACGGTCAATACGCCCAATGCGCTGTTCGACACGCATCGGGTTCCACGGGAGGTCGTAATTGATGAGTGCACCACATTCTTGCAGATTCAGTCCCTCACTGGCAGAGTCCGTGCAGATGAGGATTTCTACCTTCCCGTCTTCATCCGCAAATTCTCGTTTAACATGCTCTTTACCTACCGAAGTCCAACTATCTGAGTCACCGTCGTAGATCTCACCACCGCGCCCAGAGTACGTCGCAACCGTCTCCCGGTGAATCGATAAAAGATTCTCGCGGATGAAGTCCATCGTATCCGTATACTGGGTGAAGACGATCACTCGGTTGTGGCCGCCGCGAGTTAACTCCTCAAGATCGTTCTTGAGTTGGCCGATCTTTGGGTCTTCTTCAATCGCGGCGAGTTCATCGACGAATGATTCCAACTCATTGATCTCACGCTCTAGTAGATGGAGCCCCTCGTCGGTGACATTGGGTATTATTTCCGCAAGGTCTGCATCCTCTAAGTCACCTTCTAGTTCGTCCAGCGCGTCGAGATCCTCAAGGTCGTGTTCAGAGAGTGTTTCCATAACGACCTGCTGGGGATCTCCGACTTCTCGTTCCGTTGCTCGCTGTTTACCCTTCAATATGGTCTGTTGTCCCCGGAGCTTCGTGAGGCGGTTTTGGAGGCTCTGAGAAATCGCATAGACACTGCTCGTTAGTCGCTGCCGATAAGTGGTCATGACGAACCCGATCGCCTGGGTTTCAGCCTCGTCGGACTGCTGCGCGAGCTTGTAGAACTTCTTTGTGAATTCGCGGATGCGATCGTATACCTGCCGAGTCTCATCCGTCAGTTCGATTTTGCGCTGCTCCGGTTTACGATCAGGGACCATCGCGTCGAGGAGACCAACACGTTCGTACTTCCGGAGCGTATCCCGAGTGTTTCGGTGGATGAGTGCGTCGACCGGTGTCGACTCGTCGAGTATATCTTGGACGACGTGCCAACCAGCCTCGGTCAGCTCGTCCAGTGCAGCGAGGCGTTCGTTCCGAGAGAACGTCAACCACTCCTCATCAACCTTCCACTCGGGGTAGAGGAGATATTTGAGCTTCTCATCCTCCTTCGCAGCGAATGGGTCGACGCCGTACTCATCCATCTTGGCCTCGAACGTGTCGACATACCCGTCGTAGTGGTCTCCGTAGTCACTGGCGAGGTCACAAGCGCGCAGAACGCGTTGCTTTGCGATAGAACGGGCATGCTGGTCATCATCGACATCCAATTCGGTAGCGAGGGAGTCGAATATTCGGTCTGACAGACTTCGATCGCCAGTAAGTCTATCTTGGTACCGACTCTCAGTAAGCGTCGCTTGTGCAGACCACGAATCATCTGTCATTCCTGACTCACTCTCTCCGAACACGTCGCTGAGTGCCGTTGTAAGCGCCTGGCGCGTTTTGAAGAACTCGACAAACTTGTCCTGTGTATCCCATCCTCCGGGGAGGTCAAGCAAGGACATCAAATCGTAGAGTTCGCCAGCGTGCAACTGCATCGGTGTCGCAGTGAGCAGGTAGTAGGTCTGTGTGTGATCGCGGAGTCGTTCCAGCATCGAATAGAAACTGCTCCCCTTACGGCCGTTATGAGCCTCGTCGACGACAACTGCATCCCAGACACCCTCCCGGTTCGATGTCGATCGTCCTCGGCAACTTGCAGGCACCTCGTCCCGGGTTCGGACGGTACCCCCGTCCTGTGGAGCCACCTGATCCCATCGGTCACTCAGGCGTGCCGTGTGCCAGGACATGATGACGATAGCGGGGCTGTTGGTGACGTCATCGTTCTGGTGGTCGTGGAGGAAGCGCCAGATTGGACTCTCGACCCACGCCTGCTCGCGTTCGTCTCCGTCGAGTTCAAGTTCAGACGCAGGTGGTGGTGAGTGTTCACGACCGAACGCGTCGATGAAGGCATATTCGTAGTTACTGCCCCGCTCGTATCGATACGTATTCAGGTTGAACTTCTCCCGCATCTCCTCTTGCCACTGGACGGTGAGGCTCGCGGGGACGAGCATGAGTCCAGTCTCGAGTTCGCCAGTCAGACCGAGGCGCGAGAGCGTCAGGCCGGCCTCAATCGTCTTCCCCAGACCGACCTCGTCACAGAGCAAGAAACTGTTCGGATAGGTGTTGACGAGCGTGTCAGAGACGACGCGCTGATGTGGCCACGGCTCGATGGTGCTGCTCTGTTCAGCGAGAGCAAGGGCGCCGGGCGAGCGATAGCCATCTGCGATGATGTTTGCCTTATCCCGGTCGGTCGGCGGGGCGTTGCCGCTGGCGATCTGAACCGCTTCGTCCAGTTCCGATTGTGTGTCTGGGTCTTTCCAGTCGATGAGTTCCTCTTTGATAGCCTCGGGCAAATCGTACACCTCGACGTAGGGATGTTCGTCCGCCCACAGCCGATCGAACGTGGCGACGTCACCGTCGACGTACGTCGCCTGTTCGTCAACCCAAGATCGATGTACTTTGAATCGCTCGTAGTTGTTTTTCCACCCACCGACTGTCTCGTTGACACTCCCCTCGAAGGAGATCGCGTTCTCATCATCGTCGTGGAAAATCCCCATCTTAGGATGAAAGAGACGCCACGATCCCTGCCGGGGAACAGCGACTTTGATGTGAAGTTGATCTTCGCGAAGGAGTCGGGCGAGTAGTTTGAGTTGACTGTCGAGTTGTTCGTCATCGAGTTCATCCAACGAATCGGTCAGCTCGTCGGTCAACGCCTCGAAGACAGGGCGATCGGTGGTGTAGAGTTCAGTCCCAACGACCAATCGCATCTCACCGTCATTCTCAAGAAGCGCAGTAATTCCCCGGGAGGCGACTGCGAGTGCACTACTGGAGAAGTAGCCGGCGATGCGGTCGTACCGAGTAGATCGTTGTAACGCTGGGACGTAGAACTCGTCGACGAGATGAGCACCCTCAGAGCGTGGTTGACTTTCGTAAATAGAGTCCCATTCGGTAGATAAAAGCGAACACATTCTTTCCCTAGGTTCTTTCCCTTAGTCACTTATAACTGAGCGCCGATAGACTGTTGTATCCACTCTATAAGTTGGTCTTAGGATTGGGTCAGATATCCAACTGAGTGGTCAAAACCCATCCGTAGTAGGAATGATAGAACAAACTCGTTGATTTTAATTAAGAACAACTGAACGGTGGCTGCACGTACAATCTAACTACTCAGTAATCTTCCATCCCATCTCCTTTGCGGACACATCGTGCTCCCGGAGGAACCGGCGTTGCCGGCTTTCAGGCCACGAATCACCGTACTTTTTGGCATATTTCATCCGCGTCGTCATTCCCTCTGACTCTTCGGTATCCTCACTCTGTTCTGAACGATCGTTCTTTTGGTTCTGGTCTTTCTTCTGTTTTTTACTCGGTTTAGGTACGATAACATCCTCTTCAGGATCAAATGTTGGCCCTTCTCGGCGATCGTGAATCGACCCTTGGCTATCACCAACTGTACCTGGCATCGAGTCGCCAATGTCGTGTGCCCCGTCTTTCCGCCGCCGCTTACCCATGTACTGGAGGTAAATCCCTTCCCCAATAACAATTCGGGCCGGTGACAGGGCAGATTATTTATAATGCCTTAGAGTATACAACGTCTCTTAATTGATTTTGCTCTCACCAAACAAGCACCAATAACGAATTTATGGCCTTTTTTCTCAGCCCTCACTGATTAGGATCTCTTATGTCTCAGTCGTTCTTCTATGTGAAAATATCACAGTTTGATTTCGCAAGAATGGTGTAGAACTGTTTGGAATAGGTTGTGTTCAAGGGGTCTAAGTCGCTCCAGTACCGAAGGTAAAAATGACCGAGGACCGAAACAGGTTCCTGTAGATTTGACTGAGCGGGAGATTCTAAGATTTCGTATAAGTGGTTCTATCGAAAAGTAGCCCGGTAGTTAGCTGTCCTTATATTAAATGTAAAAATCGGGCAGTGAAGGGGTGCGTGTGGTGTATAATCGGGTTAAGCGCCCTCGATTCATGACAACATCAAGTTGTTCGATCGAATTTGATCTGCTAGTTCAGCATAGAGGTGGGCACAACTCTCTTCCTGAGACCGGTGGGGAGCCGTCGTTCCTAACGTGTCCCAGTTTCCTACAAGGACCAAGCGTTTTCGGGCTCTCGTAACCGCAACATTTAGTCGGCGTGCACCTTCCTCCGGGAATTCCAGAAAACCGCTATGTCCTTCGTCGTTGCTGCGAACGAACGAAGCGATGACCGCCTCACGTTCGCCTCCCTGGAACGAGTCCACCGTGTCGACGGTCACTCGCTCCGGATTATCGATATCGAGTTGATTGATTCGTTGCCCAACCTTCCCAATCTGTCCACTGTAGGCAGTAATGACTCCGATGTCTTCGGGATCAAGCCCACTCCGAACGAGAAGTTCTACCTGCTTTGCTACGGCCTCGGCTTCCTGAACATTGTAGTACGAGTTCCCGTGAATTTGTCTCTGCTCATTCCCGTCGATATCGATTCCCATTAGCGGTTTTAACTCGTCAACGGTCCAATCCCTATTTCGCTCGTCTGTTTCGAGATTTCCGTTGTAGAACATTCGATTAGAAAACTCCGCGATGGCCCCGTTCATTCGATACTGTTTTCGGAGAAGAATGGAAATGTCATCCCCGTATCGTTCAAGTAAATATTCGAAAAGCGAAACGTGCAGATCCTCCTCCTGTGTCGCCTCATTGGCGCAATACGGGGAAAGTTGCTTGTGGTCTCCGGCTAGTACTAGTTTTCTTGCACAGTTCAGGGCAATAGCTGTGGCTGGCCTGCTCGCCTGGGTCGCCTCATCCATAACCGCAATATCAAACTTGTCCTGTTCGAACTGTGCGGCGCCACTCGTAGTCGATGCAACGACGTCAGCGCTATCCACCGGCTGATCCACATACGTCTCTTGGACGACCTTGTTTCGCGTGTTGTACCCGACACGCGCGATCGAGAGCTCTCGATCCGGATCCTGTGCCATCGCATGCAGGGTGTCCTCTTCGGGGGAACCCCGAGTGCTATCCCCTACTAATAGATTGTCCACTGCCTGGTTCGAATGTGCCGTTACGAGGACTGATTGGCCACGTGATGCTGCTTCTTCCACTAACGCTGTGAGTGTGCGCGTCTTACCAGTCCCAGGAGGGCCGTGAATGCAAACGATGTCGTCCGAACACTCGGCCCAGATAAGTGCCAACCGCTGGTACTCGTTCAGGTCGATGACTCCTTCTGGCAGGTCGTACTTATTGACTGAGAAACTCACTGCCCGTTGCCCGGTGAGAAGTTCCCGTTTCTCGTCGTTGTGCTGGACCTGCTCGATTGCCCTGAGACGTCGGTCGAACGGTACAGGGTTCAATAACTCGTGGAGCCAAATTTCGGCATCCTCTCCGATGAGAAGCATATCCACAGCTGTATCCTTCTCGATGTTCCCCCACATCGGTTGGAAGGTGATCGTCACATCGTCAACCGACAGAAGTTCGACTTCGATGGGGAAGTTGTCTTCACCATTCTTGATATCCAGAATACACTGGTTCCCTTCAAAGAGCCCTTCATCGCCTCGTAGGTCTACTTCTTCGTCTTCGTCAACAGCTAACTGATACCGGTAAGCTTGTTTTCCGTCCGCCCCTCTGGTCTTGGAAATGTGGACAAACGGTCCCGATACCCGATTTCGACGTATCCCTTCCTGAAGGCCAAGGTCTCTGTAGTTCTCCCAGTTGGCATCTCGTTCCGCGTCTCGCTCGGACCGGACGAAGTTCTTCAATTGGCTGAACAACTTCTGTTCCTCAGTACTGCTTAGACGGTCTACTGGATCAACCCGTTCTGGTGGTAGTTTCGACTCGTCAAATTCGACCTCCAGGTCGGCGTGATTCGACGGAAGCCAGAACCGGATCCGATGTCCGATCTCGTTCGTCTCTAACCTATCACACGAGGCGAACCGTTCCGTGCCAGAAACGCCGAATCCTGCGTCGTACCAGCCGATCTCTTCCCTCTCTGGCCGGTAATAGACATACTCGTTCGTAGGGTGTGGTCCGTCGGTCGCGAATAACGGGACGACGAACGCGTCTTTGTCGTTCGCCTTCATCCCGAGTATGTCCTTCGCGCGGGATGCCGCCTCCGCTACGTCAACACGGGCATACTCCGTCCCACGCACGTCAGTGTCGAGCAAGTCCGCACCACTGTAGTGCCAGCCGTCGAAGAGTTCGTTAACATTCATGTTGGAGATAGTTTTCCGCGACCTTAGTGGTCGCTAAGTTTCGATTGAGACATTTTATCGCCGTCATCCGCGAAGACGTTCGGACTGAATTCCAGGTCCAGGACGTCACGCGTTCGTCCGACTGCAAGATCACGGGCCAGCTCCCAGTCGTCGTGATCGTGCGGGAGCACCTGGAGGAGTGCCTTCAGTGTGGATTTGAACGTCGAATCGGAATCGAAGTTCCGCTCGCGAAGCCAGTCACAGCACGCGCTCTCGCCCTGTACGTCGTAAATGTGCATCGCCGCATGGACTTTGTCCAGCGCGAGTCCGAACGACAAGTCGTCGGGATTTACCGGCGTCCGACTGGACCGATTCTCAGGTTTCTCGTTGCTATTCTGCACGCGATCGGCGTGCCCGCGGAGGCTGATGTCGCCGGTGCTCTTTCGCCACGTCTTCGTGTTGCGCTTGATATCGTCGATGTCGACGCCGATCCCTAATCCGAGTTGGTGACCATCGTCGTAGGAGAACGTCTGCTTCTCGTGGACGAGCCAACAGAGCACGTACCACTCTGTGATGTCATCGAGATCGTCGATGCCCTCGACTTCGAGGTACTCGTCGATGAGGATCCGCGTGACCGCCTCCCGGGCTTCTTCGAGCGCGCGTCGAGGCTTGACCTCATTGTCTTCGTCGTCGACGACCGGGTAGGCGTCCGCGAACACACGTAGTGTCGGGCCGAATGCGCTGATGATGACGTCGGTTTTAGTGAGGCTCAACCCGGAGTCGATGAGGTCGCGGGCGGCCTCCTGCGCTGCAGTCCGGGTGTCGGTTTTGACGTCGCTCCAGAGCGTTGGAGTCGTGTCCTCGGGGTCGCGTTCTTCGTGGGGTTTACGACCAACGAGGAGGAGGGTGGAGTCTGCCGATCCTGTTCCTTGGGTATCAATTCGTGCTGGCATTTCACTTGTAATTGGATGAGTGGAAGTGATTGTGAATCCAGAATTTATAAGAGACATAGTTAGTGTATCCCAGGCATCAGTCTCTTTATGAGTGAACATCACCGTCATCACCCCACCAGAATCTAAAACCCGATACACTTCAGAGAATATATCGCCCATTTTATCTTCGTAATTTTGGTCTGCAAGCTCTTTCTTCGAATGTTCGTTACTAGCGACTGTAGCGAATTTGCTTGGGTTAGCCACAGCTTCATCCATTTTATCGGTAAGATCTGAAGAGAACAGATTTGGCAATGTATCCTTAAGGTATGGTTTAAGAATAACATAAAACATATCAGACAGCTCCGCGTACATGATACTACTGTAGTAGGGAGGATCCATTATAGCAGCGTCAACACTACCATCTGCAAACGGCATTTTTGCTGCGTCTCCAGAAACGACATCTGCAGCCCCTACATCTCCGGGCAAATAACGGACTAATATTTCATAAGATTCAATTATCTTCTCAATTGCAGATTGATAGCTTCCCATACCCCCAACAGACATATTGATGTCGGCGAATGATTTGGCTAATGAAAAATGCTTTCCGCCCATTGCATTAGATGGGTAGCCCTTCCCGGTATGCCATGGTGAAAATCGAGAGTTATAGTCTATTAATTTTCCTGGCGCAAGAGAAAGAATAGCTAAAATCGCTTCGGCTTTTTCAGTTGAATACTTGTCCTGAATTTGGCCGATGTGTTCGCGGAATGACTGCAGGTATTCATAATGAGAGACTATTTGGCGAGGAGTATACATGTTCTTCCATTCGGTGACGCCGTACTCTCGTGGCTCTCGGGTTTTTTCACCTTCCGGAACTTCGGTCGAAAGAAAAGACGAAATTTGATAATCAGATTCAATTCGGTCTTTGGCTTTCGTTAGTGCCTTTTGATCTGCATCGTTGGGCGCACGAAATTTATACTCCCCATTTGTGGTGATTTCGCGAACACAGTAAACATCAAATCGAAACTCACCATCTTGATATCGCTCTTGGATTGCTTCTGATTCGGTTACAACCCCGCACTGCAGACATTCAGCATCTCCTCCGCGCGAAACGGGTCCATCAGAATGATCGAACTCTTTTAAAATCTCTTGATCCGGTTCTACAAGGCAGTCATACGAAATTGAACCAGATTCGTCCAGATCAGGTTTAGTAATAACTGTATCTGCACTCTTTCGAGTCCGGATAGACCACTTTGAAACCAAAGGGAGATCCGATCCGCACGTCGGACATCCAATGGTGTGGGTTGTCACATAAGAATCGACGGTTGCTGTATCTTCTCCACTTGGAAAATATTCTCGTAACCTTTCTTCGGCAGATTCGTCGATCGTCTTACTCCACTTAATGAGTTCTTCTTCCAGAGAACCTTCCTTAGGAGCATATTGTAGAAGGACTTTGAGTATTAGTGAAGGAACCGGATTAAGCTCATTTGCCTTTGTCGGAAGCCCGTAACGGAGCGATTCGAAAGGAATGACTCCCCCTCCTGCTGTTGGATCAATAATCTCTGGAAGGGAACCATCCCAGTGCTTGCGTAGACTCTCATGGAAGGTTTCTAATTCTGTATCGTTGGGAGAGGACGTGAACGGCCGTGGATAGCCGTAGTGACCTTCTAAGTTCCCGTCTCGGTTCTGTTCATTAGCCTTCTTGCGTTCTACGTACTCACTGATGGATTCATCTTCAACGCCTTCTTTCGGTCCAATTTGCATCCATCGAAGCAAATCGTCGGGGTCTGTGTTCTTTGGAAACACCGAGGCTAGAATTGCCAAACGAGTGGCAGGAGTCGGCCTCCGAGCAAACCATGGATGAAGATAACGATGAGGAGGCATATGCTTTGGATTTGCCTCCTTCAAGTTCTCGATACCGACCGCTTTCAGCGGCAACTTCCCCTCGATGGCTAGTGGTTTCAACGACTCCTGCTCGTCCGTTTCCTGCGCCGGTTGTTCACTCATGAGTTAGATATGCGAAGTCAGCATCGTTCGTAAGGCCTTCTCGCCGTTCGGGCTCGATGGCGATCGACACTTCGCGTGCCAGTAGTAGCACTCCTCGTCGCTCATCTGCGCGATACCACGACAGAACGCCCGCATCCGATCGACGCGCTGGATGGGCTTCACACCCAAGAAACCCAGCGCGAGACGGACGCCCACAGTCTCCGGGAGGAAGACATCGGTGTGACCGCCGCTCGTGACAGCCGTGTCGTCGATGTCCGCACCGTCGAGGGTTTCCTTAACGAGTGGGAGGATGGACCGTAGACGACTCTCAGAGAGTCGGGATACCTTCACCGCTGTCCAGGTATCCCATTCCCAACAGTCTGCATCGGGATCGGTCGAGTCGTCGAACACCTCGTCGAAAGGCTCAATCACGAGTCCACGGTTCGGATTCCCGCGCTTCAGGCGCTCGCAACGTGCCGTTGCTTGGTCTTCCGGGAGGAGTTCGTATAGTGTCAAGCGAGCACCGTCGGGGCCGTCGCGCCTGGTGAGCGCAAACGTTGGACGGCCACCATACACGCTACTACCGAAGTGTCCAGTACTGAGATTGTTTTGGGGGAGTGGCTTCGCTCCCTGCAGATCGGATTCCGTAGTGGGGTGGGACGTCATTGGTGAACCTCTGGGGCTACTTCGACCGGTCCTCGTGCTTGAACCTTCACATCGATACTGGTGTCTCCGAGGGCTTCTCTGAGTTCTGCCAGGACGTCATCCTCAGCGTCAGTAAGTGGTTCCGGATCGTCCAGCTCGACGCGGAACTTCAACTCGACTCGCGACGCATCACCGAAAGAATCCGGCTGGTTCGTCACGTTCGAGAACTCGTCGATGCCACCAGTAAACGTTGCGCGGTACGAGGCTCCGCCAGACGACTCCGTCTCGTACTGCATCCGCACCGAAACGGAGTCGGCTCGATCGCCGAAGGCCTGCCGTCCAGCGATGAACGACCCTTTCGAAAGCTGTTCGTCGCCGCCGGTCTCGACCGTGACGCGGTCGACGCCAGGATCACCGCCGGACGTCGCCTTACCCAGTGCGTGCGTTCGGACTTCGTTGAAAGCACGCGAGGCTGCCATCAGACTGGTCGATTGCTCCCAGTCACTGGGCCGGCTACAATTATCACACAGTCCCTGTGCGTTCAGCTGACTTTCATCCTCGACGGCCGTCCCACATCGGCTACAGGTCGGACTGTCAGGTTCGTGCTCCGGACAGTAGTCGCCAACTGCATCGACTTCAACGTTACAACTGTCCTCCGCACACAGCGCTTCTTCGACCGCCGGGGCTCGAATCGATTCGTGATGGACGTCGAGGAGCGAGCCGATGTCCGTGTAGACAACGTAGCCGTCACCGATTTTCACGTCCGAATCGCGGATGCTGGTTCGGACGTCGTCCGACTCCGCGAGTGGGTCTGCCTTCCCCCAGTTTTCTGGGCTGTCGTCTTCGTCGCCATCCCAGTACGCAAGGCCGCTCTCACTGGCCGTACTATCCCAGTAGGTGTACCCCGCGTCGTCCACCATCTTCGCCACCGTCTTTCTGACCGGCTTCGTGTTCAGCAGGTACGGAAGCCCTGGCTTCTTAGCGAACTGCGTGACCAGCTGTTCCGTAGTCATGCTATCCTGGGTTTGCTGCCAGAGTTTCTGCTTGAAAAACGCGACACCCTTCGCGCTCGCGTCGGCCCGAATCAACCGGCCCTCAAGGGTCTCTTCGACGGCGTTCACCAGCGTTGTCCCACCATTGGCCTCGGTAGCGTTGATTGCCAGGTGTGTCAGGCCGTTGCGGTCGACATAGTACAGGTGTCGGTAGACGCCTCGAATCTGTTCACCAAGGAGTCCGTGTGTCCGGTCGCGGCGCTCCCGAAGTTCTTCGAGCTGCTCGTTAGAGAGGTCAGCAGTCTGTTGGGAGTCGTCAAGTAGTGCTTCGATGGCTTCCAACTCTCGTGCTGCGTCGATGGCGCCATCGATGCGTTCCTCGTTGGGTGCGAGGAAGAGAACGTAGTTCTTGTACACACGGCTTTGGGTCTCTCCACCGTGCTTGGAGGCCGACTTCTGATACAGTGTCTGGATTTTGTCCGGGATCTCGTTTCCGCCGTCGGAGACTGGCGCCGAGTCCATGTGCATGACGGCGAGTTGCGGTTTGGACACCTTGTCCGGAAGATCGGCCGGTGCCTCTGGGAAGACTACTGTCTCGAAACCGCCTGTTCCCACCTCGGATTTTTGAAGGCGCGACTTGAACCGATTACGAGCCTGCGCGTCGGGTGTGTTATCCACGCGCTGATTGATGATCTTGAGGAGATTCGGTTCGGACTTGAAGCGGACGCGCTCCTCGTCGTAGAGGTAGTAGCACGCGACGTTCATATCGCCCCCCGTGAGCGCCTCCAGCGCCGAGTCGTAGTTGTCGAATCTGATGTCCGGATGTCCGAGCGAGATATTCATCTCCGCACGCGTAAGCCCGGTCGCTTGCTCCCCATAGGCGAGGCTGTGCCAGAGAAATGTAGTGGTCAGGTGACTACCCAGACGTGGTATCCCTTTCTCGGTCCACTTCCTGTCTTCGAGTTGTGTGTGCGCCGTATCGTCTTCGCTGTAGATATCTGCAGAGAGTGCTGCACTTAGATCGACGAATTCGAATAGCGTCTCACGAAGTGTCGAGTCAATACTCCCATCAGGGGCGTTATCTGCGGGGGAAAGGTCGTAGAGCCGAATCCAGTGTCGGTCGTAATGATCGGGCTGGTTGTTCCAGAGATAGTAGACGGCACGAGCGAGGAGCTTGAGCGCGCCTCGTGTTCGCTGGAACTTCGGAATGGTGTCAATCTTCTCGGTGAGTGTATCGATGATCGTTGGATGGAATGGATACTCGCGTTCGAGTCGGTTGACGTAACTCGCGTCAGTCGCTTCTTGCGTGAACTGTCGATCTCCCTCAGTATAATATTGGAAATAGGATTCCGCGATCGACTCGGCCTGTGCACGTTCAATATTCTCGAAGAGACGGTGTTGGAGTACCTGTCCGACCTCGTTTTCGGACGTCGGCGTGATGGTTTTGTGCTGGCGACGACCGATCTGGTTCAGTTCGTCGATGAGAGTACGAACGTTCTCGGCTTCGTCCTCGAATGCCGTGTCCGCGATACTGTAGACGACAGTTACCTTCTCGACTTCCGATGCGGTCTCCAGCAGCGATAGGATGAACGTGAGCGTCTGGCTGGCGAGAGTCGTATTGCCCACCTCGACACCGGACGCGGCCTTTAGATACGCCGCAATTTCGTCCGCGAGGATTAGCGCTGGTCCTTCACCAAACTCGAAGAGGGCTTTGAGCGTATTCCCGCCTGGAGCCTGCCGTTCCTGGTCATACTCCTTGATTTGTTCGTAGCCCTCACTCCCGTAGAGTTGATAGGCAAGCTCACCCCACATCGTTCTGGTGTTCGGGGCGTTTGGATCCGATCGGTCGCTTCGGGCATTCCGTGCGTCGACGTGGCCACCGACGAATACGGCGGAATCAACTTCGAGCCCTTCCTCCACGGCATCGACGTAGTTCGTTGCGAGATCTGCATCGGCATCGAGGAGATGGCGACCGAGATCGTCCACAGCGGTAGGATTCGTAGCCAAATGATATGACGCAATTAGGTCGTGGGTCTTTCCACCGCCAAAACGAGTGTCGAGGCACAGAATACTGCTCGAATAGCCTCCGCTATCATAGCCACCACTCGAAAGAAACCGGCCGGTGAGATTACTGAGGAGCGTTCGAAGCCCGTCAGTGGGATACGTCATATCGTAGAACTCAGCTGCATCGCGATACACCGGCGCAGCATCGTCGGATGAGTGAGCAACTGTCGCGAGACTCGCAGCGAACTGCTCCTCCTGCAGTGTTCCATCCAGTACATCGTCTCGCGGAGTGCATGATTCGAACAGGCTTGGATATTGGCTATTCATTGTTGATTTACCTCCAATAAGATTCTAAAACGGTCAAGAACTCGCTTTGTGATAACCCTGAAATTATGGAGTGAGTAACGCCGTGGGGTTGTTCGATGAAGCCTTCCAAATTACTGTCATTCATCTTGAGGATATTTAATTTAGAAATCAATAATTGCACACTAATCGACCTCAAACTATTTTGGTTAGTTGGCTTCCGGGTCATTGAGATGAGGATATCAATTGAGCCCACTGACAAAACTTTTGGCTAAAAAAGTCAGACAGGTCCCTCCGCTATTTCGGGATGGGAAGAAAGTCCCCCGTTCTTTGTTACGGGTTTCATGGCGTCTGGCGCGGAAAGGACGGACTCGATTGGCAACGCGAGCGGCTGAAACTCGACTGTCGAAGTACGACACTGGAGCCACAGCTGGAGTGTGACCTCGCGATTGAAGATGCATACGATGAGCTACCCATCGAGTGAGCGGACAGCAATCCAGAAACGAGGGAGGCAAGCGTCGGATTCGTTGGCTCTCGGAATCGCTTATTCCATCAACGAGCCGATCACGTCCTTCGATAGCGGCTCCATCTCCACCAACTCACCTTCGGCCGTGTAGAACAGACTCGCCGTCACCGCCCGATCCGGATACACCTCGTTCAACACGTGCCAGTAGACGCTCAGTTGCGTCCGGTACTCGTCCTCGGCGTGCCGTCCCAGAACGGTTTTGTAGTCGACGATCTCAACAGCGTCCTCGGCCACGTGGACGAGATCAACCACCCCGCGTATGGTTACCTGCTCGCCGTCGACCTCGAGTGGCATGTACGCATCCTCCTCGACCCGTAACTCGCCCTCGAACGAGTCGAGCAGCTCTGCCACATGATGCTCGTCTTCCTCGTCGCTCCGCGGTTCGACGTCCTCGCCCAGCGCGTACCGTTCGGCGAAATTGTGCACTCGTGACCCGTACTCGGCACCCCGACCCTCGTCGACCGCCTCGAAGACCTCGTCGTTCATCAGCGAGTGTGGCGAGTAGCCTCGCGGCCCCGCCGGTTCCGGGATCCCGACGTCGAACCGGGTCTGGACGGTCTCACCAACGGCTGGCCGTTCCACTGCAGGCTCGTACGTCTCCACCGCTACCGGCAGCTCTTCGAGGAAGGTATTCGGCTCCTCGCCCGCCGTGAATACCAGGTGGTCCTCAGCTCGCGTCATCGCGACGTACAGCAGCCGGCGTTCCTCGTCGTACTCCGTCGGACGACAGCACTTGAGGACGTCCCAATACCAGTTGTCGTAGACGTGCGGCTGGTCGTGGGCCTCTCCGTAGCACGTTCGCTGTCGAAGGCCGAATCGCTCGTCGTAGACGATCCGACCGTCACTCCCGCCCGTCGACGGGAATTTGTTCGCGTTCATATTCGCCAAGATCACGATCGGATACTCGAGTCCCTTCGCCGCGTGGATCGTCTGCACCCGAACCGCGTTCGACCCTGCGGCAGCGGTCACCTCGTGGGTTGCACCGGATTCGACCTCGCGCTCGATAAAGCGGATCAGGTCGCCGCGGGTCATCGTCGTCGCGTCGTACACCGACTGGATCGTCGTGCTGAGAACCTCGGCCGTCGGACCGTCGTACCCGTACCGATCGAAGACTCGGTGGGCGACGGCGCTCACCGTCTCGAGGCCGTCGAGTTCGTCGCGGAACGCGACCATCCCGGACGGATAGGACCCAGTCGAAAGCACGTGCTTCATCTCGTCGAGCGTGTAGCCGGCTCGTTCGAGGACGACCGCCCAGCCGCGATCCTCGTCGGTCCCACCCTCGAGGATCCGCAGCCACGCCAGCAGGAGTTTGGCCGGGTCGGTCCGGAAGAGTTCGACGCCGCCCTCGTAGGCCATCGGAAATCCGTGTTCCTCGGCGGTCGCTAACAGCTCCCGACCGAAGTCTCGCGTACGGGTCAAGATCGCGATATCGCCATACCTGGGTGGCCGGAGCCCATCACTCCCTCCACCGTCTCTATCGTCCCGAACCGCGTACTCCTCGTTCCCAACGATCTCGCCGATCTTCGTGAGGACCGCTTCGTGCTCGTTCTCGTGCTGGATCGCTTCGATGTGTGAGTGATCCGCGTCCGTCTCGGCCTCGAGCGACACGACGTCCTCGAGCACGGCTTCGGCGTCGACCTCCTCACTCCCGGTCCCGGGGACGACCAGCGCGTCCTCGGATCGATTGACGATCGCCTGCGTGGATCGATAGTTTCGGTCCAGTTCGATCTCGTTCACCTCGTCGAACGACGCATCGATCCGGGACCTGTCGGAATTCAGGTCCTCGACGAACCGATGGAGTCGGTCTTGGAACTGGGTAATGTTCTCGACGTCGGCGTACTGGAACGAGTAGATGCTCTGCTTCCAGTCGCCGACGACGCAGACGTTCTCAGTCCCGGCGAGTAAGAGTGCGAGTTTGAACTGGATCTCGCTCGTGTCCTGGAACTCGTCGATCATCACGTACTCGAACGTGAGTCGGTCGCGTAGCGCCTCGTTCTCGCACAGGTGGACGAACGCGAACAGCTGGAGGAACGAGAAATTGAGGTAGTTTCGCGAGAGGGCGAACGCCAGGTACTCGACGTAGACGTCGTGGACGAACGCGAGCAGGCCCTCGCGATCCTCCTCGAAGACACGGGTCCGGACGTGCCCTGGAATCGCCTTCGATCCCGATTCGCCGCGAATCTCCGCTCTGGACGGAGCGTCGGGCAGATAGCACGCATCGGAGTCGTAGTCGGTGAGCGATTCTCGTAGCTCGGACTGTTTGCTCCCGCCGTTCCGGGGGCGGTTCAGTTCCTCGAAGACGGCCTCGAAGGCGTCGGCGTCGCCGTAGAGCTGCTCCTCGGCGTCACGATACCAGCCTTCCATCGTCGGGAAGACGCCGTTCGCTGCGAGGTTCTTGATCACGTCCAGGATGTCGTCAGGATCCGAGATCGCCCGAAGGAGATCGTGGTGCTCGGGGTGATCGTCCGTGAACTTGCCGACGAACTCCCGGAAGTATTTGCCCTCGATCGTTTCGTCTTCGAGCACACTGGTCGACCGTGTGATCGCCTCGTCGAGGCCGAGGTGCGAGGGCGCGTCGAAGCCGTGTTCGCGGAGGATGTCGTTACAGAGCGAGTGGAAGGTTCCGATCGGGGCATCGCGGAGTTCGCGTGCGCCGTACTCGGAGTGGGCGACGATCCGGTCGCGCATCTCCGTCGCGGCGTTCCGCGTAAACGTATTTAGCAGGATGTCGTCTGGTTCGACATCGTCCTGTTCGACGATCTCGGCGTACCGCCGGGTGATGGTGAACGTCTTTCCGGTCCCGGGTCCGGCGTCGACGAGGTAGCACCCGTCCGTGCTCTCGATCAACTCGCGCTGTCGGGGGTTCGGCGACGTCATCGGTCCGCACCTCCGTCAGTCGCCGGCTCGCCGTTCGTGGTACTGGCCTCCCCGGACGCGGCCGCTTCGTCCTCGAGCAGGAGATCCCGGTGATCGACGTATCGGTCGTTCGGTTCGCCGCCGAGTCCGTGGACCGGGAACCGCTCCTCGCCGCGTCGGTACGCGTTCAGCTCCTCGATCCGTTCCTCGACGAACCGCTCGAACGCGTCGAGGTCGTCCGCGAAGTAGTTTCGTTTCCGAAGCCCAGCCAGGTACCGACACGCCTGGACGCAGCCTTTGCGAACGTACTTGTAGTCCCCGACGGCGTCGATCATGTGTTCGGTCAGCGCTTCGCCGAACGGCGACTCGGCCAGTTCGTTCCCGTCGCGCGTCTTCGGGATCGGATGCGTATCGAGAACGGACAAGAGCGCCTCGTGGTCGACCTTCGAGAACGTCTTGTTGCAGGCGTTCGAGGCGTCTTCGCACAGCCCGTCGAAGACCTCTGGCATCGTCACGTGTTCGTCGTAGGCGATCGGGCGATACTCGACCGTCGTCAGGCAATCGTCCAGGTCGGGATCTCCGGCGACCACGTCGTCCAAGCCTTCGAGGAAGTGGAAGAACGTGAACTGGAGGCGCTCTCCAGGACGTAATCGACGGTAGTAGGTCAGGTAGAGTAGGGCCTGGTAATTCGGTGGATCACCAGGTTGATCGAGGGCGGAGTTCTTGGTTACCTCGGACGCACTCTTCTTCGAGCCGCTCTTGAAGTCGAGCAGTCGATTCGGTCCCAGAACGAGGTCGATTTTCCCCTTGAGACCGATGTCGTCGTCCTCGAACCACCGTTCGGTGAGCGGCGAGTCGACGGGTCGGCCGAAGTACTCCGCGAAGAAGTTCGTCCCCCAACCGCTGGCAGGAGTGAGGAAGTCGAATTCGTCGTCGACGGTATCGGGGCCGCGCTCGTCGAGGAATTGTGCGATCGTGACCAGACCGGCTCTGTACTTCGTCCGTTGGATCTCCAGATCCACGGGTCGGTGGAACGACCGCGTCTCCTCGAGCATTACATCGACGAGCTGGTCGACGACGTCCGGATCAAGCGTCCCACCATCGTCGTCCGCGACGACGCCGGGGTGTGTCGCGTAGAACTCCGCGAAATCGTGGAAGAGGTTTCCCTCCGCGAAGTAGTCCTTGTCCGGACCGTCAACTAAGCGCCCGAAGAGGTAGTCCCTGGGGGAGTTGGCGAACGAGTTGAGACTCGACTGGCTAATCGTCTCGACGGTATTCGGTTCGATATCGGCCGCTACAGGCTCCCGGTCGAACCCGTGGCCACTCGTTCGAACCGTCCAGGTGTGTGCGACCGAGTCGAAGTCACTGAACTGTTCGAACGCTTCATCGAGCAGATCCTCGAAGTACAGGGTCGGCGCTACTGGCGACCCGCCAGCCTCGTCGACGACGAGGTAGTGCTGCTCCACGCCGCTCTGCATGAGCGACTGGAAGTCGCGAACGTTTCGCGCGAACTCCTCGTCTCGGTCGACCCACGGTCTCTGGGGCGCCGAGTGTGTCCAGCCCTTGCCGAGGCCCAGGCAGAAAACGACGGGTCGGTCGACGAAGCCGGCCGACGTTGCGTCCGCGAGGAGGACGCCTTCGTTTTCCCGGTCGATCGGAACTTCGTACGTCTGGAGGTAGAAACGCAGGCGATCGACGACCGATTCGGTGAGTGGCTCGTCGAGAATACCGAGGTGATCCAGCTCGTCCTCGAAACGATCGAGATCTCGATCGATCCACCCCTCGTACGTAGCCATCGCCTCCGCAACCGTTCCCTCCCGGCACGAACTGCAATACTCACGAATAGACTCGATAGCCGGATCGTCGACCCCAGACAGTCGCTTCTCCTCGTGTTCGACGTCGACCGTCGCACCGATGTGGGTGAGAATCGGCCGAATGTCGCCCACCGTGCGATCCGAGCCCGCAAACACCGCCCGCAGTAGGTCGAGAAGGCACCGAATGTCCCGGTCCTCAGTGAACCCGGGCCCGCCGTAGAATGGAATCCCTTCGGCTTCGAGCGCCGATTCTAGTAGCGCCGAGTACTCGCTTCCGGCATCGAGAACGATCCCGACGTCCGCTGCCGTCTCCTCGGTAATCGTCTCGAGGAGGGCGTCGACGATCGCCGAGGGCGAATCGAAGAGTCGGAACGGCGGCAGGTCGAACGGCTCGTCCGTGAATCGCTCGACGTCGTCGTACGACGACGGCAGGATCGATCGTTCGAGCGGCGTCAACTGGTCCCTGCCTACGACGGCGACCGACGGGTACTCCGTCAGATCGACGTGGTAGGTCGTCAGCTTTTGTGACGTCGTCTCGAGTGGTTCCATCGCCTCGATCACCGTGCGAATAGCCGGCGTGTCGAACCCCTCGTACGTACGGACGGCGTCGATCTCGCCCTGGTGCTCCCAGCACTGGAGTACGTCGCCGATGGCAGCTGCTGCTTCCTTCCATCCCAGGTCAGTCCGGTCGATCACCTCGAGGAACGCGAGGCGATCCTCGGCGGTCTCTCGGCGGCGAGCCGCAAGCCGGCGGGGCGTGATCGCGAAGGGGCCGAAGTGGGGCCGTTCGAGACGACGGTTGAGCGCGCTCGCGAGCGGCGCGTCGGGAACGATGACGAGGTCGTACTCGGCCACCTCGTCGTAGAGTGTTTCGATGGGTTTCGTTCGCGAAAGAGACACACCCTAGTGTCATATTCCCCGTAGATAAACATACCCGCCGTCGAGACTACCAGCATCTCTGTAGATACTGGTAGCTGAGACCCTCCTACTTCACGTACCGTCTTACCGAACGTCACCATAGCGTCTCTCGAGAATACCCGTCCCCATCAGCCCCTAGCCCTTCTGGATTTCAGTTCCCGTCGTGACTTCGAATGAAACCGCCCTCGTCGATAGCGTCTCGGCGATCTCCTCGCGCTGAGTGGTAGTCAAATCCTCACGTTCGAGGACCCTCCGGGCGGCTGCAACCTGCGAAACGAGGTCCTCACAGGCGTATGCGACCGCATCGCTTCGATTACAGTCGTAGAATTCGGAAGCCCTCTCGATCGACCGAAACCGCCACTCGTTGCCATCGTCGGTGCGGATTCGTACGCTCGCCGGGATCGTAGTCCGTCCCATACTCGTGAACACGAGCCGCAAATCCTAGATTTTTGCGGTCACTGGATCGGGTTTCGTTTAAGTAGTCTAAAGCTCATGACCGTGATCAGTGCGGATCGCGGTCTCGATCGCAGTTCAATCGGCGCGATATGAACACGGACGCCTCCCGCTCGTGTTCATATTCGGGAAACGGATTCTCTCGACGTGCGACCCCAAGGGATCGCTCGACTGGTGGACAGTCGACGACGTGGAGGAAATTCTTGCTGACGAGTTCGGGTCGAATCCCCTAGTCGTCGAACCGTCCGCAATCGCCTAACCGGCCTCTCTGAAGTCGGTGGACTGACTGCCCTCGGTGGGGCGGCCGATCCTACACTCGGTATCGAATCGCGGAGTGATACATCTCCCGTAACGACCGAAGAGTTAGACCGGGCAGGAGTCCTGTTTTAGAAGGTTATCCGCTTTCGTGTCGTTCGGCTCTGTCCTGACGTACTTCTTCCCGCTTGATGTCGTTGCTCCGTGTACCTCTGTCTCCTGTCCCTGATACTTCACGATCACTGTATCGCCGTCGACTTCCACCATATCGTAGACCTGCGCAGGGGTTCTTGTTACGATATCTGTGTTTTCACCAGGGAAGCCAATGGCTTCTATACACCGGCAGTCGTCGTGTGTGGAATTTTCATCAATATTCACACACTGGACAACATACGTTGCCATGCCTGATAATCACACGGTGGACTGAAAACGATTCCGAGACCGGAATGAAAGTGAAAAGTTCTCCTCTCCACCGACCAGCATAGGGATGAGCCACAGCCTTTGAGACTCTGGCGGGGCTGAGAGGAGGCGGAGTTTCGAAATTTTCGCGCGCCCCTACGGGAATGGTAGGGTCGCGGAGCGATCCAGTCCCCTACGCTTCCGCTGAGCGGAGGCGGGGCGGTTAGTTTGGGACCTTGGCCTTAGCCACACGTTCTAACACGAAAGTCGACCCGCAGGGTCGAAGTTCGTCGTCGGCTCGACGACGATCGTGCCGGTGACCGGGCCGACCGACCCGGCCCAACGCCCACGAAGTAGAGAATTTCACGGAAATGTACGCGAAACGAGGGGGTCAGAATAGTGTTGCCACTCACAGGGGCCGCGCTATCGGGTCGCGCGACGTCCCTTCAGTCGGAGGGCTTCGAGCTGGCTGCGCTCGATCCGTTCATCCATCTCCGCGTGTCGTTCCGACCGGCGGTGTTCGAGAATCGCATCGTGATCCGGTGCGTTGGTGAACGCCTCCATCAGATTCCGCCACCGGATCATCGAGCCGTCCGAGAGTTCGACGCGAATGTGGACGCCGTGATGTGACGAGAACCGCTCGCAGACCGCCGTGTATGCCTCGCGGGCAATCTCGCGAGCGTGCTCTCGGTCGGTCGCGGTCAGGCGCGGCTTCAGCAACAGGCGACAATCGTCGCGATCACACTCGATCCCGGCGTCGTATCGTGTCCGCCACGTGTCGAGCGCATCGCTCGCGACACCCTGGGCGTCCTCGGCAACTTGCATCGCCGCGCTCCCGATCTCGCGAGAGAACTGCTCGCCGGCGGACCGTACCCGCTTGATCATCGCCTCGGCCGCGTAATCGCTCTCGATCTCCAGCTGGCCGTAGGTGTGCCGGACGAATCCCTCCAGGCGATCGACCGCTCGGAGGATCGTGTCGTAACAGTAGCCGGTGCCGTCGGCCGCGTCGGCCGGCGAGACCTCGCCGCCGTCGCTTAACAGGAACTTTGTCAGGGCCTCGTCCGACGGCTTCATGTCGCCCCACAGGCACATCACGGCGGCCTCCTGCTCGCTCTCGATCTTCGGAAGCGGACAGTCGACGAGTTTCAGTGACCGTCGCTCGCGATCGTCCGGGTCGAAGTACGCATCACCGAAGTACCGACCACCGCCGGTGACGTCGAACCCGGCCCACTCCAGGACGTTCGCGAGTGTCTCCTCCAGCTCACGCCGGAGGTCGTTCCGATCGAGACCGTCCTCGCGGTCCCAGTACACCGTTTCCTCGGTCACGCTCGTCTGGTACCCGACCTCGAGCTTCGGATGATGCCCGAACTCGTCCGACTCGTACGTCTCCGGGTCTTTCAGATAGTAGTGCTTGACCTCCTTCCCAATACGGTGACCGCGGATGAGCTTTCGTGCTCGCTCGTCGTCGACGATCGTCGCGACGTAGTCACCCGGTCGGTCGCGATTGTCCTCGACGTGTTTCCGATACCCCGACCGATCGCCCTCGAGAAGACTGTGAATCCGCGCGAGCGGCCCGTCGGGTGCGTAGATCGGTCCGCTATCATCCCGGCAGACACGAACGTAGACCGCGGCGTCGACGATGGTGCTCGTCTCGTGGAACTCGTGGAAGTACCGCCGAGGGAGTCCGAACGCCGCCGACGCCTCGGCCAGTAGGTCCGGGTAGCGATCGAAGTCGACGTTCGACGCCTGGATCTGCGCGTCGAGATACGGCAGTCCCAGGTCCATGTAGCCGTTCACCTCGCTGACCTCGCCAGTCTCGTCGTCGCGCTTCTTCATGCCAGGCCACCGCGGCCGGTAGGTAATCGTCCCGCCCTTCACCCGCTTCGATCGATCCGCGCGCTCGTCGTCGTACGTCTCGTCCTCGCAAACGATATAGATCCGATAAAGGTAGGCCGTATTCAGTCGGTAGCTGGGGTCGTCCCACGGAACAATCGGCTGATCGTCGTAGTCGAGACAGGCGTGCCAGGTCTCGCCGTCGACGTCGAACGTCGCCGTCGGCTTCCCGCCGGTCTGCCAGTCGTGCTCCTTCCGCGTCTTCGTCAGCGCGTAGTACGGTTTCAGGCCGTCGCGCACCATGTGAAAGTGCGCGTCGAACTCGTGGCACTGGAATCGGAGGAACTGCTGGACCGCCATCTACAGCCCCTCCCTGTCTCGGAAACAGTTCGGACAGAGCGCTACCGACTGGCCCAACCGTTCGCGTACGTCGCGATCCTGGCACCCACAACCCACACATTCCGGCCACCGAACGCCCGGCTCGTCGTCACTCTCGTCATCCGTCGCGACTGGTTCCTGCGGCTCCGTGACCCCGAAGGCCGTCAAATCGGTCACGGCTACGCCTCCGTCGAAGGGAACGCCGAGAGCACCGCGTTACGTGGTGACTCCCTCTCTTCCTCCGTCGTCCGGTCCGCGTTGCAGGGATTGATCGTCGTCGGATCCGGATGGTGGACGATCTCGACGTCCTCGAGCTCGGCAACGATCTCCTTCGCGAGCAGTCGCCGGTGACACCACCGGCAGTCCTTCTCCCAGCAGACGAGCCAGAGGTCTCGCTCGGTCGCGACAGCCCGCAGTTCCTCGACCAGAGTACACGGACCCGGATACGATCGAACGTAGCTCAGATACCGCCGTTCGAAGTCGACGGTTTGCCAGGCCACGTGGCTCGGAAATGGTGCACCATCATCCTCGGCGGAGGCTTCGACCGTCTTGTACGCGTGGAGCAGATTCGCCGGCGGACCGAGTGCAGGAACGTTCCTGTCGATGAGTCGGTCGAGAAACGGCTTCGGACGCCGCACGACGCCGATCACCTCGGCATCGTCGTCGGGTTCGAACTGACTGAGTCCGCCGAAATAGGTCGTCCGGACGCTCACGGCAGCTCACCGTCCTCGATCGGCGCACACGACAACCGCGGCAGACGGCGCGGCGTGTACTGCCGGTCGCGCGGGTACAGCGTTTGGCAGTTGAAACACAGCGTTAGCCCGACGGCCTCGTCCGGCCGGACGTAGACCGCCGCAAGTCGCGGGTCCACGACCTCGGAACACTCGTAGCAACGCGTCACCGTGGATCCCCTCCGTTGGTCGCCAACGTCGAACTCGTTCGCCGATCAACCGTGACGATCACGTCCCGATGAATCGGACCGCGCTGGAGCAGAACCGTCTCTTCCCGCTCAAACGCATGGAAGGAGCGCATCCCCCACGAATTCCAGCCAAATACGATGACGGCCCCGTCAGGCCGGACGAGTTCATTGAATTGCTCTAGCGCGCTGTAGACGTCGCTTGCGTGCAGGCCGTCGTACTTCTCCTCTGCCTGTTTCTGATCAAACGGCGGGTCGAAAACCACCGTGTCGAACGACTGGGGATCGAAATGATCCGCGATCGTAGCGACGTCGAGGTGCGTATCCGCGTCGAGATCCGGGTTCAGGTCATTCCTGACGATTTCTCCGTCGTGGCGCAGCTTCGTTTTCCCGGCGCAGGCGTTCAGAACCCGTCCGGTCAGGTTCTTCTCGACGAGACGACGAGCAGGCGTGTACTGGAACGTCCATCGACCAATCATCCGCGCTGACCCATCAGGATCGCGACCGCCGTTCGAGACGAGCTTCGTGACTGGCTCCGGCCGTTCGATCGCCTCACTCGGCACATTGATCACCTCCGTCCGTAGCGACGGGCGCACTCGCGGCCTCGATCTCGCTCGCCATCCAGCCTCGCTGCTTCCCGATGCCGCCCCCGTCGCTGTAATCGATCGCGTCGCGAAACGGGAACGAGACCGTCAGGTCGCCTCGTGTCCGAAGACCGTCGAATACGTCGCGATCGCGTAGCCGCTCGTGATACTGTTTCCCGAGCAGTACCTGCAGCTCGACGTCATGCGGATCGACACCGCCGGCCACGTCGTCGATCCACGTCGCGAGAGAGGTGTGGACGTCCAGCGCCCACAGATCTACGAGCGTCGTCACATCGTCGCCGGACGGAAGCCGCCCGTTGTGATCGACTGGGACGTCGTCGAGATCTTCGATGTGCGTCTCGTAGTACCCGATCGGATCCGACGGCTTCAGTACCCCGTGTTTGGCCGAGATGATCCGTCCGTCGTCGCCGATCGTCTCGTAGTACTCGCGCTTGTTGGTCCAGTAGCCACCCTGATACCGGTCCGCTGCTGGGATCGGGTCGTCCGAAGGATACTTGCGTTTCGAACACCCCACGGCAACGAGCGTGACGGGCGGTCGATCGCGGTAGGCCTGGATCGCTCGCTTGGCTTCCAGCGCATATCCGAGCCCGTACGCGCAGCCGTCGGTGTCGATCAGTCCTCGATCCGGCGACCCGACCAGTTCTTGGACCCCGACGAGATCGTCACAGGTGAGTGCGAGGCGGGCCGGCATCGACTTCGGGACGCGAGCATCGGCCAGGACGTGACGGAGGAGGCCGTAAAGACCGATCTTTTCGGGCGGAATCTCGATCACTTCGTCAAGACGGCCGAATTTGTGGATCTCGACACGAACGTGACCGGCGCCGTCACTCGACACAAAGCTCACCTCCAGGCCCGACGAGGTCCTCGAAGACGGCGGTCCACGGTACCTGGCGGTACTCGTCGGCGTCCCTCCCACCGTCGCCCGTCTCCCACCACGAGGAAATGAGACAGTCGACCGTCTCCGCGCTCAGTAGCGACATCCGCTTGATGCCCCCGGTATCGTAGATCGCCAGGACGTACTCACCGCCCGCCTCGAGGAGCCGTTCGTGACTCTCGCGTCGAATCCACCAGCGGCCGTATCGCCCGCGGTAGCGCGTCCGGCAGGACTTCACCTCGACCGGCGTTCCAGCCTCGATGATCGGCCCCGACGCCAACTCGGTTTCGAGCGGGGCGACGAAACGCGCGTCGAACCAGTCGGGCTCTCTGTCGTCGCCCGCGACGTGTTCGAGCGGCCAGCGTTCGCACGCGGCCGTCTCGACCGTTCGGCCCCAGTCGGCGTTGTCGGCGACGCTCACAGCAACTCACCTCGAACGCGGTTGAGCTCGCGAGAGCACTCGGGGCAGAGTGGCCGGGTTGCGGAGACGGGTTCATCGCAACGGGGACACTTCCGTTCGACGACGCGACTCATGCCAGGTCACCTCCTGGTCCATCGACCTGGTCACGATCTTCAGGGGACTCTTCGGACGCGGGATGTGGGACCGACGTCCGTGTCTCGACGTCGTAGAGCGACGACGCGAGGACGAACCCCGTCATCGTGGTACCTCCACCTTGTCCGGGTTCGTCGGACGAACCCGGTACGAACCCGTGCGTTCGAGTCGACGAGAGCAGGTGCGCGCGTGACCGGCCTCCGATTGACCATCGAGAAGTCGCGTACAGCGCGCGCCGCACTCCGAGCAGCAAAACTCCCGCTCCTTCACGGGCTTCGGATTACTCGAAGCGCGCTTTCGGAGCGTCTCGAGCCCGATATCGATATCTTTCGAGCTCATACTAACCACCAATTTACGGCTATAGAAATCGCAAGACGGCGGCGACCCGCGGGTGGTCGCCACCTGGGCTCCACTTTCGAACCGGCGATTTTCGAATCAGGAAAACGGGGCGTTATGTGGGTAAGCTTCCCGGAAACCGCCTTTCCGGGGACGGTCACAAATCGAGTAGTTTCCGCATGGGCCCTGTCGGATTCGAACCAACGACCACTCGGTATCCCACGAGTCCGGATACACCGGCTTCGTTATGAGCCGAGCGCTCGTACCAGACTGAGCTAAGGGCCCTCGTGTCGAGTGAATTCCGCCACGGTAGTAACAGTTTCTGTCTGGGTCAACCCCGTCACCCCTCGTAGGCGTCCAGCGTCGTCTCCGCTCACTCCGTCCGATGCGTGGTCGCCACGCCAGCCAGATGGGGTGCTTCGGGGACGATCAGTTCCTCGCAGGCCGTCTCGCAGGCGTTCGTACTCCCAGGGAGGCAGAAGACGGGCGTATCCACAGCGAGCCCGGCCGTCGCCCTGGAGGCCATCGCGCGCGTTCCCACCTCCTCCCACGAACGCATGCGGAACAGTTCGCCGAATCCGGGTAACTCGCGCTCGAACAGCGACGAGACGGCCTCCGGCGTGACGTCGTCCGCGCTCACGCCCGTCCCGCCGGTCGTCACCACCACGTCGATCTCGCGGCGGTTCACCAGCCCGCGGACCGCCGAGCGGATCGCGGCGTAGTCGTCGCGAACCAGCACTCGATCGCGAACCTCGTGACCGGCGGCCTCGAAACACGCCTCGATCCTGTCACCGCCGGGATCGTCGGGCGAATCATCGACGTGCGCCGCTCGCGAACTCGAGACCGTCACGATCGCGACGGACAGTGGGTCGATGACGTCGTGGCCGTGATCACCCGTCGATCGTCTGTCGGAGTCGCTCATATCCGCGTATCGGGGCCCGAACCCGAAATAAGACCGGGGACCGAACCCATCGCCCTTCGCTCGGAGCTTTCGCTCCTCGCGAGAAAACAGTGAGAAGCGGACGCCGAAGCCAGGACTCGAACAGGTGCGAGACGGTCGAACTCACTCGCTGCGCTCGCTCGTTCGCTGCGACTCGCATGTTCGAGCCTGTTGGTGTCGCTGTTATTTCTCACAGCGTTCGCTCGGAGCTATCGCTCCTCGCGAGTGGTGTTCGAAAAACAGCGCCGAAGCCAGGACTCGAACCTGGGACAACCTCGTATCTGCGGCGATCAGAGACCCTGTATCGCCGTAACAGCGAGGTGCTCTACCATCTGAGCTACTTCGGCTCGATTTCGAGTAGACGAGAGCGTTTCATAGGGCTTTCGCTTTGCCGGCCTGCGAATCACTCGCACGCACAGGTGGTCGGGGCGCTTCGATACGCTTTCCCGGCGGGCGCGCGAAGTCACAGTCGATGAGTATCGACGGTGACGACCGGCTCGCGGACGTGCTGTCGACGGTCCTGGCCCGCGTCGAACCCGATGCGGACGAACGGGCCGCGATGCAGGCCGTCGCCGCGGACCTGCTGGAGCGGGCCGAGGCGGCGGTGACCGAGCGACACCCGGACGCGGACGTCATGCTGGTCGGCTCGACGGCGCGGGACACCTGGATCAGCGGCGATCGCGACGTCGACGTCTTCGTGCGCTTCCCGCCGGCTGTCGACCGCGAGACGCTCGAACGGGACGGCCTCGCGGTCGGTCACGAGACGCTGCCCGGGGGTCACGAGGAGTACGCCGAGCACCCCTACGTCACCGGCGAGCGGGACGGTTTCGCGGTCGACGTCGTCCCCTGTTACCGCCTCGACGACGCGACCGACATCCGGTCGGCCGTCGATCGGACGCCGTTCCACACGACGTACCTTCAGGAGCGCCTCGACGAGGACCTCGCGGGTTCGGTTCGACTCGCGAAGGCGTTTCTGAAGGCGATCGGCGTCTACGGGAGCGACCTCCGGACGCGCGGGTTCAGCGGCTATCTGACGGAACTGCTCGTCCTCGAGTACGGCGGCTTTCGCCCCCTGATCGAGGCGGCGGCCGACTGGCACCCGCCGGTCCGCCTGGACCCCGAGGATCACGGGGAGACGGCGTCGTCTCGGGAGTCGGATGCCGGAGATGCCGAACGCCCCTTCGACGATCCGCTGATCGTCATCGATCCGACGGATCCCGGGCGCAACGTCGCGGCGGTCTGCTCGGCCGAGAACGTCGCCCGGTTTCAGCACTACGCCCGTGCGCTCCTCGCCGATCCTGGACTCGATCAGTTCGAGTCCGACGAGCCGGCGCCGCTCGCGCCGGCGGACCTCGAAGCCGTCCTGGCAGACCGCGCCACCACGCCGGTCGCGATCCGGCTCGACGCGCCCGACCTCGTCGACGACCAGCTCTACCCCCAGCTCGAACGCTCGCGAGCGGGGCTCGTCGACGCGCTGAACCGGCGTGGCTTCGACGTCTGTCGGAGCGACGCCTGGGCCGACGACTCTGCCGTCCTCTGGGCCGAACTCGCCGTCGCGGAACGGCCCGCCGTCGAGCACCACGAGGGTCCGCCGGTCGCCGTCCGCGAGCACGCCACAGACTTCTTCGACGCGTACGCCGACGACCCGGCGGTGTACGGCCCGTTCGTCGACGGCAACCGCTACGTCGTCGAACGTGAACGCGCGTTTCGATCCGCCGCGGCCTTCCTCGACAGTGACGCCGTCTTCGAGATTCGACTAGGCGCCCACGTCGAGACGGCGCTCGAAGACACCTACGAGTTATTGGTCGGCGACGACGTCACCGCCCTCTGCGACGAGTTCGGCGGCGAACTGGCCGCGTACTTCGATCCGCGACCCTGAGACCCTCCGGGGTGGAGCCGCCACGACGTCCGCGTCGCGGTCAGTCGTGCCCCGACTCGCAGCCGTGAGTCGACGCGAACCGCTCACCGACGACGCGTCGGTACCGCCGACTCGCTGCGTCCGTCCCGGTTCACCGTTCGATGTCGTGCGCCGCGGCCACGTCGTCGAGCAGCGCGTCGACGCCGTCGTCGTAGCCGTCGTCCGGTTCGATCGGCTCGCGACCGTCGAACGTCTCGTGGACCAGTGCGACGCTGTCCGCGAGGACGTCGAGGCTGTACCCTCCTTCGAGGACGAACCCCAGCCCGGCTCCGACCGTCTCGGCGATCGAGCGGGCTCGATCGGTCATGAGCGCGTACGCTTCCGTCGTGAGCCGCACCCGGGAGATGGGGTCGTGGCGGTGGGCGTCGAAGCCCGCACTCACGAGGAGGAGGTCGGGATCGAAGTCGCGGAGTGCAGGTTCGAGCAGGTCGTCGAAGACGGCGAGGTACGCGGCGTCGGCGGCCGAATCGGGCATCGGTACGTTCATCGTCGTTCCCTCGCCCGCTCCCTCGCCGGTCTCGTCGACCGCGCCGGTTCCGGGGTACAGTCCGTCCTCGTGGATCGATGCGAAGAAGACGTCGCCGCGGTCGTAGAGCACGTCTTGCGTTCCGTTGCCGTGGTGGACGTCCCAGTCGAGTATGGCGACGCGTTCGGCGCCGGCTTCGTCTATGGCGTGCTGTGCGGCGACGGCGACGTTGTTGAAGAAGCAAAAGCCCATGGCGTCGTCGGCGACCGCGTGATGTCCCGGCGGTCGCCCGATCGAAAAGGGCGTCTCCCGTCCGATGTCGCCGGCCATCGCCTCTTCGGCGGCCCAGCACGCCAGGCCGGCACTCTGGAGCGCGGCGTCCCAGGACGCCTCGACGGCGGTCGTGTCCGGGTCCCAGTCGCCGCCACCGTCGGCACAGAACTCGCGAAACCGCGAGACGTAGGCCGGATCGTGGACGGCCTCGACGACCGACGCGGCTGCGGGATCGCTCTCGACGTAGGAGACGCCGTGGGCGCGGGCCAGCCGATCGCGGATCGCGTCGAGGCGTGCCGGCGACTCGGGGTGGCGCGGCCCGGGATCGTGACGCAGGCAGACGTCGCTGTACCCAAAGCGCATCAGGTGTTCACTCGAAGAGGGCGAAGTAGGTCTCGACGTCGTCGTCGATGATCGTGCGCCGATCGGCGTGACGTGCCAGGATCGCCGCCGCCCGGGCGACGTTGTCGGCGTAATCTTCCAGGATGTCGGCGAGCGCGATTCGGGCGTCCATCGACACCCGGTATCGGTCGTCGATGTCGAGGCGGGCGATACGATCGACGGGGGCGATCGGCAGCGTCAGTTCGTCGTCGTCGATCACCGTCTCGACGTCGAAATCTTCGGCCATGAGGGTCTTTCTGCCGTCGGATTCGGCCCGCTCTGCGGCCGTTTCCGCGACGTCCGCCCCGTGGATCTGGATGCGCCGCGCCAGTTCCTCGGCGGCGTCGGCGCTGACGCGCAGATCGTCCGCGTTTCGCCGGATGACAGCATCTACCGGCGCGAACGGCAACTCCACGTTCATAGGGAAACCGCGGCGGGTGAGACCCTTAATCCTTCCGTCACTGCGCGGTCGATCGCGGATTCGACGCTTCGGACACCGTCCCCGACGCCAGCCTCTCGATCCCGAGACGCCGTCCGCCTAGAAGAGCTCGTCCGCGTCGAGGACGCCGTCGTCGAGGACGCCGCGGGCGGTCACCTCTTCGCCGAGTCCGACGTCCGTCCCGGACTCGACGCGCATGGTCGTCTCCCCGTCGTCCAGGATGATCGGGTCACCCGCCTGGACGACGACGCCGGTGAACTCGAGGCGGTCGCCGTCGGTCGGGCCGTCGTCCATCTCCGCCGTCTCGCCCGAGGCGCCGGTCTCCGCGCTGGCGTCCGTGGCGTCGCTGCCAGCCGACGCTCCCGCCGGTCCGCCGTCCGCGGTCGCCGTCCCGGTTTCAGACTCGTCGTCCGCAGCCGACCCGTCGTCGGCGAATGAGTCGAGACCGGGCGAGTCGGGCGACCCGCCGTCGTCGTTCGCCGTCTCGGCTGCGTCGAGCACGGTTATCGTCGACCGCCAGCCGGCGGAGGCCTCGAGGTCGTCCTGCCAGCCGTCCTGGATCTCGACGTCGGCGAGCGCGACCTCGTCGCCGGGCCCGAGGTCGACGTCGGCCTTCTCGCCCCAGAGGGCGACGCGTATGTCGCCGGTGGCGTCCTGGACGCGGACGTTTCTGACCTGCCCTTCGGAGCCGTCGTCGCGGTCGAAGGTGCGAACGGGGTCGGCCGAGCGGACGACGCCTATCAGATCGACCGTCTGGTCGATCTCTACGTTCTCGATCGGCGTCGCGTCGGGGACGTACTGGACGTCCTCGTCGACGACGTCGACAGTACCTCCGTCGCCGACGTGGAGTTCGAGGGTTCCGTCGCGCTCGCGGACGTAACCGTCTGCGACCTCGACCGTCTCGCCGGCGTCGATCTCCGTCGCGAGGTCGGCCCGCTCGTCCCAGAGGGTCACCCGGACGCGCCCGGTTTCGTCGCCGAGCGTGAGGTTCGAGACCTTCCCTTCGGAGCCGTCGTCGCGGTCGAACGTGCGTACGGCGTCCGACTCTAGCACTCTCCCGACGAGTGACACGTCCGAGAGGCCGAGCGTCAGGTCTTCGACGGTGTGGGTGTCCGAGAGCGTGACTTCGATCTCGGTGTCGTCGTCGGGTTGGGCCTCGTCGACGTTGACCTCGACGCCACTGTACCCGTCTTTCGGACGACCCTTGATCCGCAGGACCTGTCCAGTCTCCAGTTCCTCGACGGCGGCCGCGGCGCGCTCGTCCCAGAACGTGATCCGGACGGCACCGGTCTCGTCCGCGACGTCTACGTTCACGACGCGACCGTCCTCGTCCTCGCCTTCGCGTTCGAACGTGCGGACCTCCCCGACGTTCGTCACCTTCGCGACGAACTTCACCTCCTCCATACCGGGTTCGATGTCCGCGACGCCGTTGACCTCGCTCTCGCCCACCTCGTGGGCGACGAGCATCGCCGCCGTCTCCTCGTCCGCGAGCCCGCCCATCTGCTCGACCTTGGCCTCGACGGCCTCGCGAAACTCCTCGAGGGAGACGTCCGCCTCGAGATCCTCGTAGATCCCCTCGATGTCGCTCATGCTATGGCCGAACAGGACGCAACCGCGCATAAGTATTGTCAAAATCCGTGGCTTGCAGTCGACGAATCGACCGCCCGGAGGCGGGTGATCGATCGCCACGTAGGGGATCGATCGCCACGTAGGGACACGTCGGTGTCGCGCGCAGCGACTCGGATGTCGACGGGCGGCGACGATCCGTGATCGGCGGTAGCGTCCGCGTCCCGTCTACAGTTCGTTTCGTTCCGCCGTTTCGGTGCCGACTCGGTCTTCGTGCATGACGACGACGGTGGATACGTCCTGGTCGACGACGACGAGCGTCGCCTCGTACTCGACCTGGCTGATCGCCTGCGTGCACGGGTCAGTACCGGATTCGAGTTCGACGGTGACGGTCATCGTGTCGTCTTCGACCGTCACGTCGCCGATGACGGCCTCGTGACACGGCGTCGGGGCTTCGAGCTGCCCGTTTATCTCGATCGTCTCGGCGTCTACCGACACGGACGCCGTGCACTCGACGTTGCGCTGGTCCACGTCGGCTCCATCGACTTCGGTCTGTGAGAGCGTCTCGATCGACTGCGTACTCTCGTTCGACTCGTTGCCGTCAGACTCGTTCCCGTCGCCGATGGATTCGTTGTCGTCACCCGATCCACCGTTGCCGTCCCCCGTCGATTCGTTGTCCTCGCCCGAACCGTCGTCGCCGGCTCCCGAATCGTCCTCCGGCGATTCGTTGCCGTCGTCCGGATTGTCGGTATCGTCGTCGGTGAGGCAGCCGGCCACGACCGGGATCGTTGCGGTGCTTGCGAGGCTTGCGATGAGTGTGCGTCGTCGCATACCCGCCACTTCGCCGCCTATTATAAAGTGACCTTCGAAGGGTAAAATAGATATTGTAGCAATTGTATTTTGTTTTCTTTCGTGTGCGCGCAACCCGGCGTCACCCGATCACCGGACTCCGAAGGCGCCGTTTCGAAAGGGCTTTAACCGAACCCGCGATAGGAATATTCGAGTCCTGGTAGGGTAGTGGACTATCCTCTTGGCTTGCGGAGCCAGGGACCGGAGTTCAAATCTCCGTCAGGACGTTTCTCTTCAGCGCAAAACTGCGAGCGTAGCGAGCAGTCTGTGCTGAAGGAAACTCTAACACGGATATTTGAACACGAAAGTCGCAGTGCGCGCAGCGACCGTAGGGAGCGAGCACAACCGTCTTTCACCTGTTCAAATCTCGTCGGACGCTCACTCCTCATGCGAGGTCCGAGCGACCGAAGGGAGCGAGGGCCTCAATCAGACGAACGGTGAACGAAGTGAACCGTGAGTCGCGAGTGCTTCGCAACGCGAAGTACTCGCTTCGTCGTTCGGTCCTGACGTGCCCAACGCTCACTTCGTCACCGGCGGCATAGCCGCCGGTTTCTAGCGGGACCTCCGGTCCCGCCCGGTTCGCGTTGGACTCCGTCAGGACGTCGTTCTTCCGCGACAACCTCACGAGCACCGCGTAGCGGTGTGAGTATTCGCCGCGGAAGTGACGGCAACCGGTGATTTGAGCAGACGAGTCGCAGTGCGAACGAGGCGCGGTTCGAAATGGTGTGAGAATCGCGAACGGCGATGCTCCCCGCTCAGTATGTCGAGGGCCTTCGCATGCGCTCAGGCCCTCGCACCTCACGGCTCACTGCGTTCGCCGCTCGAGATTCGGCTGAACCTCGCTTCGCTCGGTTCCGCCCACTTCGCGGCTCCCGCTGGTCACCGCTCAGTATGTCGAGGGCCTTCGCATGCGCTCAGGCCCTCGCACTTGACAACCCTTAAGATTCCAACCGAGTTACGACGCCACAGCATGAAGGTAGTCGTCTCCATCGGTGGCAGCGTGTTGATGCCCGAACCCGGATCCGAGCGGGTATCGAAACACGCAGCCGTCGTCGAGGATCTCGTCGCCGAGGGCTGTCGCGTGGGGTGTGTCGTCGGGGGCGGCGGCGTCGCTCGTGAGTACATCGGAGCGGCGCGGACTCTCGGCGCCAACGAGATCGAACTCGACCAGATCGGGATCGACGTCACCAGGCTCAACTCGCGGTTGTTGATCGCGGCTCTGGGCGAGGACTCGGTGACGGCGCCGGCGCACGACTACGAGGAGGCAGGCGAGGCGCTCCGACGGGACGGCCTGTCGGTTATGGGCGGCGTCGCGCCGGCTCAGACCACCGACGCCGTGAGCGCGGCGCTCGCGGAGTACGTCGACGCCGATCTGCTCGTCTACGCGACCAGTGTCCCCGGCGTCTACAGCGCGGACCCCAACGAGGACGAGGAGGCGACGAAGTTCGAGGAACTGAACGCGGGCGAACTCGTCGACGTCATCGCCGACCTGGACATGACCGCAGGCGCGTCGGCGCCGGTCGACCTGCTCGCGGCGAAGATCATCCAGCGCTCGGGCATGCGAACGATCGTCCTCGACGGAACGGATCCCGACCGGATCGCACGGGCCGTTCGCTCCGGATCGCACGAAGGCACCGACGTGATCCCGACGGGTGCTGGCGACGAACCGACGTACTGGGCGGTCGACGACCGATGAGCGCAGACGACGACGCGACAGGCTCCGGAGGCGATTCGGGCGGCGAGACGAGCCCCTACACGCTCCAGCGCGACGACGGTGCCGATGGATCGGCCGATCACCACGTATTCTGGGCCGACGCCGTCGCCGACCGGGTGGAAGCCCGCGTCGAGTCGCAGGTCGACGCTGGCGAGCGCGACCCCGCCGATCTGATCGTGATCAAGGGCGGTATCTCCCCCTCCGGAGTCCCCCACCTCGGCAACGTCAACGAGATCATGCGCGGCTACTTCGTCGCCGAAGTCCTCCGCGAACGCGGCCACGAGGTCCGTCAGGTGTTCACGGCCGACGATCGTGACCCGCTCCGAAAACTCCCGCGCACCCTCGCGGACCTCGACGGCAACCTCGTCGACCTCGGCGACGTGGACGCGGGCGCGCTCGGGCGCAATCTCGGCCATCCCTACACCGACATCCCGGACCCGTTCGGGTGCTGTGACTCCTACGGCGACCACTTCGCGACGATCATCGCCCAGAGCGCCGACGCGGTCGACGTGCCGATCGACCTCCGCTCGACCACCGCCCTCTACGAGGACGGCACGCTCGAGGACGTGACCCGGTACCTGCTCGAACACCGCGAGCGGGCGCGCGAAGTCCTCTCTGCGTACCAGGCCACGGTCGATGCCGCGGGCGACTACGTGCCCTTCAACCCGATCTGTGAGAACTGCGGAAAGATCACCGAGACGGTGACGAGCGTCGATCTGGATGGCGAGGCACGAAGCGCCTCGAACAGTCGAGCGGGAAGCGAAGCGACCCGCGAGACCGCGGGCGAGGCAGGTACGGTCGACTACGAGTGCACCGATCTCGAGGCCGGCGATCGGACCATCGAGGGCTGTGGTCACGAGGGGACGGCCACCCTGCGTGAGGGCAAACTCCCCTGGCGGTTCGAGTGGCCGGCGCAGTGGCAGGCGCTCGGGGTCGACTTCGAACCCTTCGGGAAGGATCACGCGGAAGGCTCCTGGCCGAGCGGGGAGGACATCGCCCGGACCGTCCTCGGCAACGAACCACCGGTGCCGATGGTCTACGAGTGGTTCACCCTCGACGGCGAGGCCTTCTCCTCCTCCGAGGGGAACGTCGTCCTCGTCTCCGACGTCTTGGAGCTGATCGAACCCGAGGTCCTCCGGTACTTCTTCGCGAAGGACCCCTCGAAGGCCCGCGACTTCAGCGTCGAGCGCCTCGACCAGCTCGTCGACGAGTTCGATCGCTTCGAGCGGATCTACTTCGGCGAGGTCGACGCGAGCGAGGACGAACGACGATTCGCCGAGCGGGTGTATCCACTGATCGTCGGGACGTCCGGCGACGAATCGGAGCGCGCCGGCGGGCGCGCGTCGGAGCCGGATCCGGAGCGCGTCCGGCTCCCCTACACGTTCGCCGCCGTCCTCGGAATGACCGACGAGCCGTCGATCCGCGAGGACATCGCCCGGGCGGAGGGACACGTTCCCGACGATGCGCCCGAGTGGGCCGTCGACGCTGCACTCGCCCGAGTCGAGCGCGCCCAGCGGTGGGCCAGGCGCACCGGCAACGAATTCGACTACGAACTCAAGCGCTCGGCGGTTCCCGCCCACGACTTCGACGAGGCCACGGAGACGGCCCTCGACGAACTCGCCGACTTCGTCGCCGCGGGCGGTGACGACACACCCGACGAACTGCAGGGCGAGATATACGAGACGGCGAAACGGCACGACGTCCCCGTCGGCGACTTCTTCGCCGCCGGCTATCGCCTGTTCTTCGACGACGAGCAAGGACCGAAGCTCGGCCAGTTCCTCGCGAAGCTCGATCGCGAGTTCGTCGTCGATCGACTCCGCCGCGACCGGTGACCGGCCGGGTCGTCTCCCGTCCCACGTACGGTTCGTTCGAGTGGGTCGAAGCGCCAGACCCAAATCACTCCACACCGTGGTGATCGACGACGACACATGGACGATGCCCTCTCTGCCGGATTGGTCCCGGAACTCTTCGGGTCGACGCTCGTGACGTGGGTGGTGATCGGCGTCGGTCTCTACTGGGCGGGTCTGCTCGCGATGAAACGGCGCGACCTCCTTCCGGAGTGGGTCAGCACGCAGGGGCCGATACTCACGCTACACACCAAACGCGGTCGTGATCTCCTCGATCGACTGGCGACGCCGAAACGCTTCTGGCGTGCGTGGAGCAACTTCGGCGTCGGCATCGCACTCGTGGTGATGGTTGCGATGTTCGTCTTCTTGCTCCTCTCTGCGATCAGTTCCCTCCTGGCGCCGGAACCGACGGGAATTCAGCAGCCCCGGAACGTCCTCGTCATCCCCGGGGTCAACGACTTCCTCCCGCTGTCGGCCACGCCGGGAATCGTCGTCGGCCTCTTCGTCGGACTCGTCGTCCACGAGGGCGGCCACGGCCTGCTCTGTCGAGTCGAAGACATCGATATCGACTCGATGGGCGTCGCGCTGCTCGCCGTGTTGCCGATCGGTGCGTTCGTCCAGCCCGACGAGGAGAGCAGCAAGGCTGCGAGCCGTGGCGGGCAGACACGGATGTTCGCCGCCGGCGTCACCAACAACCTCGCGGTGACGATCCTCGCGTTTCTCGCGCTGTTCTGGCTCGTGGGTACCGCCGTCGCCGTCGCTCCGGGCGCGGCGATCGGCGGCGTCGTCGACAACTCGGCGGCAGCAGACGCCGACCTCGACCAGTACGATCGCATTACGCACGTAGACGGCCAGCCGATCGAGAACAATCGGGAGTTCGCAGACGTGCTGGACGCGACCGGTGCGGGGACGATCACGCTGACGATCGACGGCGAACGCGACGTTCCCGTCCATCGAACGCCGATCGTCTTTTCGACCCTTCCAGATGGCCCGACCGGACTCGAGTTGCACGACCAAATTCTCTCAGTCGACGGGACGGCCGTCTCGACGCGCGAAGACCTCGTCGACGCCGTCGGCGACGCGGAACGCGTCGCCGTCGAGACCGAATCCGCGGACGGAACGAGAGAGACCCGGGAGATACCGGTCGGCGCGTCGATGCAAGTACTCGAGGGGAGTTCCCTCGCGGACGCCGGCGCGCCGGTCGACTCGTTCCTCGTCGTGACGACCGCTGATGGCCAGCGCATCCACGACGGGAGCGACCTCGAAACGCTGATCCGGGAGCACGACGGGGAGACACTGGCCCTGTCCGGATACGCGGATGGCGAGCGCGTCACCTACGAGGTCGCGGTCGACGCCGACGCCGAACAGTACGGGCCCGCCGTTCACGACGGCATCTCGGGGATGCAGGTCAACGACGTGGGCGTTCAGCTCTACCCGGCCGAGACCTTCCACAGCGCCCTCGGGGGCGACAGTCCCGGTGGATTCGGCCCGCTGGGGGAGACGTTCTTCGGCAAGGTGTTCATCACGCTCATGCTCCCGATCATGGCGATCGCCGGCTTGCAGTCGAACTTCGCCGGATTCGCGGGCGGTGTCGAGAACGTCTACGAACTCCAGGGCAGCCTGAGCGCGCTTGGCGAACCGGTCGTCTTCGGCGTCGCGAACCTGCTGTTCTGGACCGGCTGGATCAACCTCAATCTCGCCTTCTTCAACTGTATCCCGGCGTTTCCCCTAGACGGCGGGCACATCCTCCGGACGTCGACCGAGACCGTACTCGCTCGTCTTCCGGGCGTCGACGCGACGCGGGGCATGGTGCGAGTCGTCACGACGATGGTCGGCGTCACCATGCTCGCGAGCTTCCTCGTCATGATCTTCGCACCGACCCTGCTCGCCTGAATCGGGTGCGGGCCACCCTCGGTCGGGAACCGCATCACTCGTCGTCGATGCCGTGTGACTCGTAGAACTCCTCGGGCGTCTCAGCGAGCCGGTCGAAGTCTGCGTCGAAGTAGTGCTCGTGGTGGCGGGCGACCTGTTCGACGATCCAGCGGCTGAAGTCCTCGTCGAAGTGCCAGGTCTCTTCGAGTTCGGGGACGGTAAAGCGTTCGTCGGTCGCGATGACCGCGTAGACGTGGTAGAAGCCGAGGATGACGTCGACGAATTCGCGGGCGTTCCCCGCGGTTTCCTCGCGTCGATCTGCCAGTTCGTCGGCGCCCGCGTCGGTGAGCTGGAAGTACTTTCGGTCCGGTTCGTCCTCGCGTTCGATCCGTTCGGCCCACCCTTTCTCCTCGAACTTGTAGAGGATCGGGTAGACGGAGCCGTAGGACGGTTCCCAGTGGCCACCGCTCAGGTCCTTGATCTCCTTTAGGATCTCGTACCCGTACCGCGGTTTCTCTTCGAGTAGCTCGAGTACGAGATAGGCGATGAGCCCTTTCGGTGGTCCACTTTTCCGCATACGCAAACCGTATGAAACGGAAGTTGGTAAAGAGTTTCGGTACCCACCACGGATCACCACGTTCAGCCGCTGAACGTCGACGTTGTGAGCGCTCCACGTTGTCACGCTCGAATCCGTTCTTTCTTGACGCCACCGCCCCAAGATCTCGTATGGACCGACGGACGCCACCGGACACCGCGGAGGGCTGGTACATGCTCCACGACTTTCGGACGGTCGACTGGGACGCCTGGCGTGAGGCGCCGGACCGACGGCGCGATCGGGCGATCACGGAGGGCGTCGAGTACCTTCGGGCGGCCGAGTCGGTTGCCGACGCCGACGAGGGCGCCTCGACGACCGTTGCGGTACTCGGCCACGAGGCGGACCTGTGTCTGATCCACCTTCGACCGACACTCGCAGACCTGGACGCGCTCGAACGGCGATTCGAAACCACCGAATTCGCGGCGTTCACCGAGCACAGCGACTCGTACGTCTCGGTGACGGAAGCCTCGGGCTACGGCGGCGCGAGCGACTACTTCGACCCGGACGCCGACGCCGACCCCGGGATGAAACGGTACATCGAATCGCGGCTCTATCCCACCATCCCCGACGCCGACTACGTCAGCTTCTACCCGATGGACAAGCGCCGCGATCCCCCCGAGTACAACTGGTACGATACGCCGTTCGACGAGCGCGCCGAGCACGTCTCGAGCCACGGCGAGATCGGCAAGACCTACGCCGGCAAGGTTCGCCAGATCATCTCCGGCAGCGCCGGCCTCGACGACCACGAGTGGGGCGTCACCCTCTTCGCCGACGACCCGACGGACATCAAGGATCTGCTCTACGAGATGCGCTTCGACCCCTCCAGTTCGAAGTACGCCGCGTTCGGCCGCTTCCGCCTCGGTCGCCAGTTCGATCCCACGAATCTGGGCGCGTTCTTGGCCGGCCAGTCGCTCACCGGGGAGCCGGACGCCGGTGACGGGCACCCGCACGCGTCCGGGACCGGCCGCGAACACGGCGGCGAGGCGAACGGCTACCCACACGGGGAGGCCCCGGATGACCACCACGGCGACGGACACGGACACGACGGCGCGCACGGCGACTCGGCGCACGGACACGACGATGCCCACGGCGACGGACACGGACACGGTGGCCATCACCACGACGACGAGTCCGGCGCCCCCGGGGACGTCCGGAGCGAACTCGAGGACCTCGGCGTCTACGCCGGCCAGCCCCACGGCGAGGACGTCCACGCGGTCGTCCTCTACTCCGCGGCCGATCCCGACGAACTCTTCTCCGAAGTCGACGGTCTCCGCACGAACTTCGACCACTACGACACGCACGTGAGAACGGTCGTCTACCAGCCCACCGAGGTCGCTGGCGACGACGCCGAATCGGCGGTCGCCAGCCTCTGGGAGACCGAGAGCGCCGCGGAGACGGCGGCCGGGTTCCTCGCGGACCTGCCCGACGTCGTCCGTCAGGCAGGGGACGGGGCGCCCGCTGGCGCCGATGGCGAGCGGGACGACCGTCCCGCGAGCGACGACTCGTGGGGGACGATGGGCATGTTCTACACCGTGAAGCCGGAACACCGATCGGACTTCGTCGGCACCTTCGCCGACGTCGGCGAGGCGCTTTCGGGCATGGATGGCCACCGCAAGACGGACCTCCTCGCCAATCGCGAGGACGAGAACGACATGTTCATCGCCAGCCGCTGGGATTCCCGCGAGGACGCGATGGCGTTCTTCCGGAGCGACGACTTCGCCGAGACCGTCGAGTACGGCCGGGACATCTTGGAAGAGCGGCCGCGGCACGTCTTCCTGGCCTGATCGGCCGCTTTCTCTCCGTTCTGTCAGATATCGCCGTCCGGCTCGTAGAAGAAGTACCCCGCGACGCCCGCGATACCGAGGAAGAGCGTGATCAACGGCCAGTTGCCGCGCTCCTCGTCGGTCAGGTGGGCGTGTGCGGTGACGAAGATCGCGAGTCCGACGTGGGCGACGGCTGTCGCGAGGAGGAAGCTCTGGGCTTGCATTACGATACGCGGAGGTGGGCCGGTCTGGTCTAAGCCGTTTCGACTCCGCCCGGCGCGAAGGACTGGGATCCGGTGAGACGGCGTGCGTACTCAGTTATCGAGGCCGCGGTCGAGCGTTTCCAGGATCGCTGGCCAGGAATCTTCGGCCGCCGTCGCCGTCGCCGCCCCGGAGCCGCCGGTCGGGAGCGATTCCCTGATGGGTGTGGAGGGAGCGGTCATCGTGTGTCCGACGTCGTCGTAGGTGCGGTGCTCGTACCGATACGCAAAACCGGCGTCGTCGAGCCGGTCTATCGCGACGTTCGATAGTCGTCGGGCGGGCCAGACCCGATCGTCGTCGCCGGAGATGAGGAGGATCGGGCCGTCAGTGTTCTCGACTGCGGCGGTCGCTTGTTGGATTCGTTCGTCGTCGACGCCTCTTTCCATCCGCGTCGCGGGCGATTCCTCGGCCGTGAGGTGCGGGACTGGCAGCCCGTCGTGGATCCACGCCGGATCACCGCTCGGCGTATCCCAGGCGACGCCGCTGCCCGCACAGGAGACGACCGCTCCGACCCAGTCGTACCGTGCACCCAGCAACAGCGCCAGTTCGGCCCCTCGAGATCGACCGACGAGGCCGACTCGATCGCCGCACACCGTCGATTGATCCAGCAACCAATGGGCGGCATCGTCGAACGTGCCGAGCGGAATACGTCCGAACTCGTCGGGGATCGCGCTCGCCTCGCCGACGTACTCCAGGGCGAGCGTGACGTAGCCCTCGGTCGCGAGCAGTTTCGCGGTCCGGACGGTCAGGCGACCACCGCCGCCGTGCAAGTCGATAACGGCGGGGTGTGGGCCGTCCCCGGCCGGGACGAACAGGGAACCGACGAAATTCTCCCGATCGATCTGTTGGGCGGAGATACCGGCGTCGTACACCTCCCGGTGGATGGTTCGCTCGACCGTCCGATCGCCGGCCGTGGCGCGGAGTTCGATCGCGATCGTCGGGTCGGTCTCGAGCCGCGGGAGCCACTCGTCGCCCGCGGGTTCCATCGATCTGAGCCATCCCATCGGTTCGGCGTCCTCGTACGCGCCGTCGTCCGGCGCCACTTCGGTCAGGTCGACGACTCCATCCTCGTCGGCGGTGAACGTCAGGTGAGACGCCCAGATGCTGCCGTCGTCGTCGACGAGTGACGCCCGAAGGTCGACGCGCTCGTTCTGCTCCGCACCGGTGACCCGGATCGCGATCCGTTCGTCGTACGCACTCGTATCGGGTGCTCGAATTGCAAGCGATCCGGCGTGAGCCGCTGACCGCGATGGATCGGGGGCGTTCGACATGGCCTGTAGGGATGCCGGAAGCGGTGGTAAATTAGTGTCGGTTCTGCGACCGAATATTCCGAGTCCACTCCCGGCCAGCCAGAGGTGAGACGACGGTTATTTGAACACTGGTTTGGGATGAACTGATAATGGGGCGGTTTACCGACCGGGACGGAGCGTCCGCCCGCACGCTCCGGAGCCCAATCGTTCGCGCACTTCTCGTCGCGCTCGTCGCCGTACTCGCAACTCTCGTGGTCGTAGGAGCGGTACCGCTCGGCGACAGCGGGGACCCGCCGGAGCCGCGCATCGAATCCGTCTCGGTGGTCGACGCGGGGTGTCACGACGAGGTCCGCGGGCGAAGCGTCTCTTCGAGCGGCGGGCTTTGGGTTGGCACGATCAACGAAACCTCCGTCGATACCGTCGTCTCGGCGGAGATTCATCGCGCGTCGCGGCCAGAGGCGACAGTCGCGGCGTATCGTGTCCAACTCGAGACGCACAACACGTCCGTCGGGACCGAATCCTGTCCCGGGCGGATCGTCTATCGGGTCGAGTACGACGCACCGTCCCCCGATGCGGCGGACGCGGTGCGCGTCGAGCGCTATATCGACGGGCGGTTTCAGGCCTGCGGCTGGACCAGTTCGGGCCCCGATACCGGGTGCCTCCAGCTGTACGAAGACCGGCCCGTCCACTGGTCGAACGGCAGCGTTACGTATCCGGAGTAACGTCGCGGTCCCCGAGTGCGCTACTCCCGTCCGAGCGTGTGGAACTCTTCGTTCGGTCGCATATCGGCGAACATGGCCATCCGGTTCGAGAGGTTGAACAGCGCCGTCACGGCGCCGACGTCCCAGATCTCCTCCTCGGAGAAGCCGGCGTCGGCCAGTTCGTCGAGATCTTCGCGGGTCACTGCCGCCGGGCGCTCGGTGAGTTTCACGGCCACGTCGAGCATCGTCCGGTGCTGGTCGCTTATGTCCGCCGTGCGGTAGTTCGCCACCAGCTGGTCGGCCAGTAGCGGATCGTCCGCGTAGATGCGGACGAGCGCGCCGTGGGCGACGTTGCAGTAGTAGCAGTGGTTGACGCCCGAGACCGCGACGATGATCATCTCGATCTCCTCGCGAGCGAGCGCGGCGTCGTCGACGATCGCGTCGTGGTACTGGAAGAACGCGCGAAAGTGCGATGGTTTGTACGCGAAGCCGGCGAAGACGTTCGGCGTGAAGCCCGCGCGCTCGGTCTCCTCTTCGATGCGTTCTCGCAGGTCCGCGGGCACGTCCTCGTCGGCCGGGACCGGGAAGTTCCCCATGGCGTCGTCTGAGAGATCGACCATATCGGCGGATCCGTCCGGCCGTTTCTTAACCGTTGTGTCGCATCGATCACTGCAACTGCGCACTGCTGTGGACGCCGCCAGGGGGCGTTCCCCGGCGGTCAGCGCCCGCTGACGGGCGATCGAGAACGGCTGAGAAACGAACGTCGTTACTCGGTCCGGTCGACGTCGACGCGTTCCTTGAGCGCGTCGAGGCCGTCGGCGTCGGCGAGTTCCTCCAGGCGCTCCTGGAAGTGGGTCTCACAGAGTCCCACCGTAACTCCGTCGGACTCGGCGGCGAACGCCGCCGGCCGATCGCAGTAGTGACAGTGCATACCCACCCTAGAGGCCGGACCGGTTTGAACCCACCGCTCGGGACCGACCCTGCCGCTATCGTCCTGGCCCGACCCTGCCGCTATCGCCCGGGAGCGACCCTGTCGAACCCGATCGACAGTCACCGACGCGTTCGCTCGACGTCGTACCGTCACGACCGCCAGCCATCGGGGGCCAGGCGGTCGTATTCCGTCCGGTCGAGCCCAGCGAAACCGAGCCGCTCGCCGTGGGCGTCACTCCCACCGGTCGCGAGCAGATCTCCGCGCTCGATCGCCCGCTCGACTGGCGTCGTGTCGACCGGCCGGTTGTACGGGTACGCCAACTCGACGGCATCGAGTTCGATCGCCAGGTCGAGCGCCCTCGCCGGGTCACGATAGCGAAGCGGGTGCGCGAGCCCGACGACGTCGCACGCCTCCCCGAGCAGTCGGCGGCCACGCTCGAAGCTCGGGAGCTCGCGGGAGACGTAGCACGGCCCGTCGTCCCCGATCAGTTCGTCGAAGGCGTCCTGGTACCCGAGATCAGTCTCGGGGTGCTCGCCGATCGCGCGGGCGACGTGCGGTCGGCCGAACCCGTCGCCGATCGCGACATCGAGGTCGATCCCCAGCCGGTCCTCGACGCGCTCGACGATCGCCCGTCCGCGTTCGCGACGGTCCTGCTGGATCCGGTCGAGGACCGCGGTGAGAGCGTCCGTCCGACGCAGCCCGTAGCCGAGCAGGTCGACGGCCTGGTCGCCGTCCGGCTGTACGCGGAGTTCGATCCCGGCTACGAGCGTCACGTCTCGGTGGCCGTCACCCGAGTCGGTGTGTTCGCCACCGGCTGATGGATCTACACGGCGTTCCTCACCGCCGGACGGGCCCGCATCGGACTCCATGCCATCGATCCACTCGTCGGCGCCGATCGTCGGTCCCTCGAACGGCGCCATCGTGTCGTGATCAGTGATCGCGACGACGGAGAGTCCCGCGCGTGCCGCCGCCTCCGGGACGGCTCCGGGTGCGAGTGACCCGTCGGACCGCGTCGTGTGCACGTGCAGGTCCGCGTACGGGCCGGATGCCGTCGACGACATGACCGACTCGACGGTCGCAGGGGTGAAAGCCATTCGGCCGCCCGTCGACCGTCGTCACCGTCGGGGACCGATCGACCAACTTGCCCGAGTCTATAATGGACAATAGTTAAGTTTACGCGTGGGGTGTGTTCCGCCGTAATGCACGCTCCAGGAAGCGTCACGATCGCTGACGACCTCGAGTATCCGCTGACCACCGACGAACTGATCGCCACGCACGGCGATCGACGGATCGATCTGCCGAACGGCTCGGAGACGGTCGGCGAGGTACTCGGCCGAATCTCCGCAGAGACGTTCGAGTCACCCGATGACGTGCGACTCACGCTCCAGAGCGGCCTGAGTCGAAAGGCGATCGGCCGGTACGGGTACAGCGATCGCGATCCGGACCCGCCCGGAAGCCTCTATCACTCCACGCAGCTGTCCTTCTGAGAGAACGAGAGACATCATCCCTGTCACGGTCGCCTATTATGCCGTTGTGCGTGGTACACTCAGACATGGCTCCCTCGTTCGGATTCGACGTCCCGATCGTCGGCCTGCTCGTCGGAATGGCCGTCCTCGTCGCCGGGATGTTCGTCGTCGGTGGATTGAATCTCGTCACGTACGCCGGTATTATCGTCGCGTTCGCCGGTATCGTCGGACTCTGGCTCGCCGTGCTCGACGTGCCGGAACCCGGTCACGAACGGACCGGGTAGGGTTCGTCGCTGGTGTCCTGGCCTCCTGTCGGTACACAGTCGTCGCCCCGCCACCGTCAGTGAGGAGCCGTCGCCCCGCCACCGTCGGTACATCGCGGTCACCGCCGGTCGTCAGGCCGATCAGTCGACGAAGTCGATCGCTGCCGAGAGCGCCAGTGGAACCGACCCCTTCCGATACCCCTCGACGTGGCCGGACGGCCGGGTGCGGTAGACCACGGCCGGCCGGTGGCGGACGTCGGGCCGTTCGGCCACGATGGCGCGCCAGGCGTCGTCGGGGAACGACGAACAGTCGACGAAGAGGACGGCACCGCCGCCGTGTTTCGAGAGCTGCCCGCTGGTTTTCGTCTCTGCCGTGTCTCTGATCGCGGCGATCGGCCCGGACGCGGCCCGCGTCGATGGCGCCTGCGGGCGCGTCACCTCGACGAGGACGTTCGACCCGTCGCCTTCGGCCCGGAAGTCGAGCGAGTGGCCGGTCGTCACTTCGATCTCCGGCGTGAGGCCGTAGCCGGCGTCGGTGAGTATCTTCGCCGCGATGAACTCGGCCATCGCGGCACTCATTCGGACCGCGTCGACGCGCTCGCTGGTTCCCAGCTTGCCTGCCATCGTGTGGCGGTACGGGTCCAGCGTCCCGGGTTTGAGGAGCTCCTCGAAGTACGCGAGGACGTCGTCGCGGTCGGCGTCGGGGAAGCCTCCGGCGTGGTCGCGGAAGAACGCCCGCGTGGACTCTCGTCCGTCCTTCGACATGAAAACGGGGAGGAAGAACCACGAGAGGTGCGGATACGGTTCGAGCCAGGGGTCTTCGTCGTACAGCGTGTCGATCAACTCGCGTCGCGCCCAGCGAGCGACCCGATAGGGGGCGTCGTCCCAGCCTATCTTGTTCGTGCGCCAGAGCGGCTGCGGCGTCTCCGTGTTACCCATCCAGTAGGCCTCGTCGTCCCCTCTGACGAAGAGGGCGACGTCGCCGTTGTCCATCTCGAAGCGGTGCGTCTCCCACCCGCCACCGATATCGTACCGCGGTGAGACGGCACGGGCGCCGATGTTCGCTTGCAGCGGGTGGAGCACCTGTCGCTCGACGCGTCCGTGACTCCACGACTCCGGCGAATATCGAAAGCGTAGCGGCCGTGCCACGCCATAGTGTAGGCCGGTCGAGTTGATACGTCTTCGCCTTCGGTCGGAGACGGCGAGCGGCCGACCGTTCGGACACCGTCGGAAACCGTATCGAGATCGGTTCTCGTCCCTGTACGGGGTGCGTTAGGGTTTCATACAGGGACCGAACTGTCGTGAACGACCGTTACATTGATATCGGCTTCCTCCCTACACTGTGTGTACCTACCATGTCAATGGGTGCCTATGACGACGACGAGCACGAGCGTCGTGAACAACAGGTCTCGACGGTCGACGCCGACTTCGACGACGAACGCACGATCTACCACGGACAGGTCGAGTACGACTCCGGTGACTCTGCGGAGGCACTGTTGAACCAGTTCCAGGAGATAAAATCCAACTGAACGTCCGCGTTCTCACCGCTCCAGCGCCCCGTAGCGACGCGACCGGTCTCCGCACCGCTTCTCACCCGATCAGACAGTCTCGTCCGGTCAGACCGTCTCACCAGGCCAGTCCGTCTCACTCGAACAGACAGTCTCGTCCGGCCACAGCGGCTCATCGTCCAGACCGCTTCACTCGGTCGTGTCCCACCCGGGCGTCTCCGGCGCACCGCGTGCACCTTCGACCTGTTCTGCCAGCGCGGGATGGGGGGTCGGGTGGTCGTCGACTTCGACCGCACCGGCCGCTTCACTCCGACCGTCTCTCGCGAGTCGCGTCCACTCCGCGATCGCCTCGCCGGCCCAGGAGTCCGTCTCTAGCGTCGCCTCGCGTGCCCGTTCGTAGTGGGGTCGGGACTGTCCCAGCGTCCCGGGGCTCGACGCGGCGGCGACCGCGACGAACTCCGCCCGGTCCTCGGCCGTCGTCGCTCCCCGGGCGATCCGGTCGACGGCTCCCTCGATCTCGGCCGGCTCGGGGTGACAGAACACTTTCCCGCCGATCGCCTGCGGTCCGAAGAGGAGGCCGTCGTCCCCGGTCGCGTCCCCCGCGCCCTCGGCGTCCCGGAGCCGCTGTTCACCGGTCGCGGCCTCGACTCGTTCGCACTCCGTCTCCTGGCCGAGGGCCACGTTGTGTGCGGGGTACGCGTCGCACTCGGACGGGTACAGGCCGTCGTCGTGGATGCGACACTGCAGCGTCGTCGGATCGAGGAAGGCGCAGGTCGGTAGCCAGGCGGCGTCCGTCCGGCCGAACGGTGCGACCGGTTTCGGTGGCTTTCGCAGCCCCACGAAGAACGCGGGACGTCCCCGGACGGCGGCGACGCGGTGTGTCCCGATCACGACGTTCGGGTCGTCCTCCTCGGCCTCCCACAACCGCGGCGTCAGGACGTCGCCCAGCCCGGCGTCGACGAACGCGCTGACCTCGTCGCGCTCCAGCGGAACGAGGTTGTAGACGCCGTCGAGTGACGGAAACGGGCCGCGCCGGCCGTCACTCGTCTCCCCCGATTCGGACGACCCACCCTCGTCGTCGACGGCGAGCGTCTCGGCCAGCGCTCGCCAGTCGAGACAACAGCCCGCACAATCGCGACATCGAACGTCCATACTCCCACGTCGGCCGCCGCGACGAAAACGTTCACCCCGGGTCAGACGGGACCGACTTCGACGCTCGTCCTCGCACTCGCTCCCCGGTCGCAGCACCGAGGATCTCGCGCCATCGCTCGCTCACGGTTACACCGTTCGCGTTTTCGAGGCGGTCACTCCGTTCCCGCCTCGCCGTCGGTGCTCCGAATCTCGCATCGTTCGGAAACGCGGCTCACGGCTTCGCCGTTCGCACTATCGCGGTTCTCGCGCCTCCGGCGCTCCGAACCGCGCCGACGGACGGGGTGGGATTCGAACGCGTCGAGACGGTCACCCTCGCTTCGCTCACGGTTACACCGTTCGCATCGCGGTTCTCACTTCGTTCACGGGTCGTTCCTCCCCGTTCACGGACACGATGCCTCGCGTATGCTCGGCCTCGCACTCGTTCCGAACCGCGCTTCGCTCGGGTGCGTGCGACTCGTCTGCTCAAATCCCACAGTCTCCGCTTTCCTCACTGACGTTCGGAAAAGCGGCTCACGGCTTCGCCGTTCGCACTATCGCGGTTCTCGCGCCTCCGGCGCTCCGAACCGCGCGACGGAAGGGGTGGGATTTGAACGCCACTCGGCCTCTCGGCCGCCACGGGCCGGGGTGGCACCGTGGTGCTCTTTCCGCTGAGCGACCCTTCCGCACTCGGGTCCGATGGCCGATACGGTATTCGTAATCGGCCAGCTACTGCCTCGTAAGCGGCGCGTACCTCGGCCGTCGGCGCGACCGACCGTGTGGAACCGTCGGGGGAAAATCGATCGCGACCGTCACCGCTCGTGGACAGTCGTCACCTTTAGGACGACCCCGGCCGCCCACTCTGACAGTGCAACCAGCGCGGATCTTCGACGCCTTCCCCGCCCCGAGTTACCGCGGGAACCAGGAACGAGCCCTCCAGGACATTCGCGACGCGTTCGCGGCCGGCAACGACGTGGTCTTCGTGCGGGCGCCGACGGGCAGCGGCAAGTCGCTGCTCGCACGCGCCATCGCGGGCTGTGCCCGAACCGTCGAGGAGGCCGACCCGAGCGAGGCCAGCGGCGCCTACTACACCACGCCGCAGGTCTCTCAGCTAGACGACGTCGCGGAGGACGATCTGCTCTCTGACCTGAACATCATCCGCGGGAAAGGCAACTACAGCTGCATCCTCCCCGGTGAAGAGGGAACGCCGGTGAACCAGGCCCCCTGCGTGCGCGAGCGCGGCTACGACTGCGACGTCAAACACCGCTGTCCGTACTTCTCCGATCGCGCCATCGCCTCGAACCGCGAGATCGCGGCGATGACGCTCGCGTACTTCATGCAGACCGCGGGCAGCGAGGTCTTTCGCACGCGCGACGTCGTCGTCATCGACGAGGCCCACGGCCTCGCGGAGTGGGCGGAGATGTACGCGACGATCCACCTCGGGCCCCGAACCGTTCCGTTCTGGGACGATCTGCGCGTGCCAGACCTCGAGGCGGCCGACGACGACCCGATCGAACGCGCGGCGAGATACGCCGAGAACCTCGCAGGCGTCTGCACCCGCCGAAAGGACGAACTGCTCGCCCAGGAACGCCTCACACCCGCCGAGGTTCGCGAGCGCGACCGTCTCCAGGAACTCATCGGCGAACTCGACTGGTTCGTCTCCGACTATCGCGATCCGCAGAGCCCGACGACGTGGCTGGTCGACCAGACCGCGCCGCCGGAGGACGCATCGACTGCCGCCGAGACAGCGGACGACGCCAGCGGGCCGTCCGACGACCCGCCCGGCGGCCCCGTGACGATCAAGCCGATGAACCCCGAAAAGTACCTCCAGCACACCGTCTGGGACCGAGGAAACAAGTTCGCCCTCCTCTCGGCGACGATCCTCAACAAGGACGCGTTCTGCCGACAGGTCGGCCTCGACCCCGACGACGTCACGCTCGTCGACGTCGGCCACACCTTCCCCGTCGAGAATCGGCCGCTGTACGACGTCACGCAGGGGAAGATGACCTACGAGCACCGCGAGGAGACCCTTCCGAAGATCGCCCGCACGATCGTCCGCATCATGGCGAACCACCCCGACGAGAAGGGCATCGTCCACGCCCACTCCTACGACATCCAGGAGCGACTCGCCGCTCTCCTCGACGACTTCGGCGTCGGTGCCCGGGTTCGCACGCACGACCGCGACGGCCGGGACGCCGCCCTGAACGCCTGGAAAGCGTCTGACGATCCCGACGTCTTCCTCTCGGTGAAGATGGAGGAGGCCCTCGACCTGAAGGGCGATCTCGCGCGCTGGCAGGTCCTCTGTAAGGCGCCGTTCCAGAACACGAGCGACTCCCGCGTCGCCCATCGACTGTCCGAGGGACAGTGGGCCTGGTACTACCGGGCGACGCTCCGGACAGTCATGCAGGCCTGCGGTCGCGTGGTCCGCGCGCCCGACGACTACGGCGCGACCTACCTCGCAGACGAGAGCCTGCTCGACTGCTTCGACCGGGCCCGCTCCGACACGCCCGACTGGTTCGCCGAGCAGGTCGATCGCATGTCGACGCCCGACCTGCCGCCGTTCGATCCGGCAGCCGCGGTCGGCGAGTCGACCGCGTCCGCACGACGAGCGTCGCCGGTCGACCGCTCCGCGGGTGGCACCGATCACGACTCGACCGACGCGTCGTCGAGGCGGTCCGGTCGGACACGATCGAGCCCGCTCGCAGACGTCTGGGACACCGACGGCTGAACCGATCGGATGGCCCCGGCCGGTGTCGCCCCGCCGCTCAGAAGAGCGCCGTGGCGCCGTAGGCGACGACCGACGACACCATCAGGAACGCAAAGAGGATCGCGATGACCTGATTCTTGTCCATGGGTCGGCTTCACGCTGGAACATCTTTACGTTCATCCATCAGTCGAGCCGGTCCCAGTTCGTCAGCCGGACCGGCTCCTCAGAAGTCCGATACACGACACGATGGCGACCGCGGCCACGCCGGGCGTGAATCCGGGGACGCCGTTGTCACCGCCTCCGACCGATTCACTATCGGGTGAACCGGCGCCGGCCGACCCACCGTCGCTCCCGTCTCCTGCCGGGTCGTCGGTGGCGTCGTCACCTGCCGATCCGTTCGTCTCCGGAACCGTCACGTCCGCCGAGTCGCGCTCGTCGTCCGTTCCCGTCTCTCCCGGGCCGGGGAGACCGCCCGAACCGCCGTCGACGTCGATCGTGACGCCCTGCGTGGACAGGGGAATCGATTCGGCGTCGACGTTCTCGACCACCGTGTCGTCGTCGACGAACGCGAGCGTCGTCTCGCCGTCGTCGACGACGGAGAACGTGATCCGGGCCAGTTCCGGCGCGTCGACGGCGTCGTCGGGGACCGTCGACTGCGTGAACGTTACCGTCCCGTCCTCGACGTTGGCGTACGGCGCCGAGAAGTCGGCGCCGTCTACCGACTCGACGGTCACGATGGCCGGATTGAACGCCAGCCCGGCAGCGTAGGCCATCGTGTCCTCGGCCGTCGTCGAGAGCGACACCGTCACCGTCGACTCCGTACGTTCGACTACTTCGAGCCGAAGGTCGGCGGCGGTCGCTGCCGGGGCGGGGGTGGCCTGATCCTCGGCCGTGGCCGGTCGATCGACGGCCGATGCGGCCGTCGTCACGTCCGGTCCGTCTCCGGCGGTCGGACCGGGCGTGGGCTGGATGGCGGTCGCGTGGTTCGTCGCCGCGGCCGGGACGGCGAGGACGCCACCGACGGCGACGGTGACGGCGAGCGCGACGAGTAGCAGTCGGAACGGTGTCGAGTTCTGCGGTGTCATCGGGTAGCTGTGGGTTGTGTATCGAAACGGTGTGATTCGCCGGCGGACGCGGCCAGCGATCGATGCGACGTGCGAGACCGGCCGAGCGGTACGAGCACTCGACCGGCGAGCCGTGGGGACCGCGTTCGACCCGCAGACCGCTGCGTCGCGATCGACCGTCGCGGTCGCGTTCGACGTTAGCCGGCGATGGCACAGCGTGACGCGGGTCGATCGGGTGTCGTTCGTCCCGTTCGACAATCCGTCGGACGGTGAGTGCCGTCGAATCGACGGGACTCACCCGTCGACCGTATCGCGGACGTTAGCCGGCGATGGCCTCCGGGCCGTGGGTGGCGACGATGTCCTCGAGGATGAGGCTCACGTCAGCCGGGGTGACGACGCCGTCGTCGTTGACGTCCGCACAGGCCTCGTGGAACTCGTCCGTCGGTTCCTGGCCCACGATGTACTGCTGGGTGAGCGTCACGTCGTAGCTCGTGACCTCGCCGTCGGCGTTGACGTCGCCGGGGGTACACGGCGCGACGCCGATCGAGCCGTCGTCCGTCGCGACGGTCAGGTGGCCGTTCTGATCGTTGACAGCCGTCTCGTCCTCGTCGAAGGCGAGATCGGTTTCGTCGCCGGCGTCGCCGACGTGTTCGAACTCGATCGTCGCGACCGTCGGCGCTGGGACGTCGGTGGCCTGTCCCTGGGCGAGCGAGACGACGCCCGCCTCGTTGTCTACGTTCGTGACCGGATCGGCCATGTCGACGCCGTCGACGTCCGTCACCTGGACGACGTCCGGGTCGAACTCGACGGCGGTCTCGTAGCCAGCGATGGCCGTGTCGACCGAGAGATCGACGTCGACCCGCTCACCCGGACTGGTGGTGACGTCTTCTGCCGAGATCGTCGCCTCGGCCTCGTCGGTCCCGGTCAGGTACAGGACGCTGTTCGCCAGGATGGTGTCGGCGGTCTCGGTGTAGTCGCCCGCACCGACGAACGGCGTGTATCCGAGCCCGGAGGCGAAGACCGTCGCGCTCTCGTCGTCGACGGCGACGGCCTCGCCGACGATACCGTCCTGATCGCCGGTCGACGCGATGACGTCGAACGACGTGTTCTCGAACCAGGACATGTCGGTAAAGGCCCCGTGATGGACGTCGACGACGTCGCTCGCGTTGCCGACACCGTCGAAGATCGGGTGGTCGGCTTCGAGTTCGTAGACGACCGGAGCGGGCCCGAAGTCGTCCTGGAACGTCGATTCGGGGTTCCCCGTCACGTCCGAGTGGGCGGGCACACCGTTACTGGCCGAGCCCCACTGGTCGAGGTAGACCACGCCGACGTCGGTCGTCTCCGTCTCGTCGACGAAGTCCGCGGCCGCGGCGGGGTCGATTTGCTGGACGACGATCGCCTCGTAGTCGCTCGCGTTCGAAGCGAGCAGGTCGTCCGAGGTGACGACGGAGACGTCGTACCGCATCGGAAGCGTCTCCGAGAGCGTCTCGGCGACGTCCGGCCCGTACGTCTCGCCGTCGTCGAGTACTGCGACGGGGACGAGCTCCTCGAAGACGCTCGTCGGCCCGGTCTCGATCGTCAGGCTGTCGTCGAGGCCGGAGAGCGTGTGTTCGAGGCCGAGTTCGCCTGCGGTGTCCTCCGTCGTCTCGACCGTCACGTCGAGGTCGCCCGTGTAGGGTTCGTCGAACGTGACGGGCTCGCCGAACGCCGTCTCGTCGCCGTTTACGGAGAGCGTGGCGTCTGCGGGGTCGTAGTCGCCCGTCGGATCGACGACGATGGATTCGAGGTTGGCCACGGACAGTGAGGTCGAGAGTTCGTCGCCGCTCTCGATGCGATCGGGCTGATCCTCGGTAACCTCCGCGTCGACGACGGGGGTCAGTTCGACGTCCCTCTGTGCGACGTGACTGTGGTTCTCGATCGTCACCGTCCGCTCCGCGTCGGCGTAGCCGAACGCTTCGACACCGACGGTGTGGGTACCGGGTAGTTGTGTGACCTCGTACGACCCGTTCGCGTCCGTCTCGGTGGACAGTTCGTCGTCGATCGTCACGGTCGCGCCAGCGACGGACGCTCCGTCGTCGGTAACGGTGCCGGCGATCCCCGCCGACGTGTTGGCGAACGCAGACGCCGTGTAGACGTCGATGATGCCGTCCCCGTAGCGGGTGTCGCGATCACCGATGGCGTCCTGGGCCATCGATTCGTCCCAGTAGTCGGGTTTCCAGGCCGTCTCCATCATGAGGTCTTTGACCTCGTACGGCCCGAGCTCGTCGCTGGCAGCGGACATGATCGCCGCCGCGGCACCGCTCTTGTGCGGCGCGGACATCGAGGTCCCGCTCACCTCGCAGTACTCGACGTCGCCGCACATCGACCCGCCGTTCGCGTTCGAACTGAAGACCTGGTCGCCCGGTGCGGCGATGTCGGGCGTGATGTACTCGTCCGGCCACGCCTCGGGTGCGGCGTCGCCCCAGGTTTCGTCGGTGTCGATCAGCATGCCGCCCGAGAAGTCCGTCACGTTCGCGGATTCGTTCGTCGCGCCGCTGGCGATCGAGTCGTAGACGGCACCGGGCGAGCCCGCGGTGCCTTCGCCGGAGTTACCGATCGAGGCGACGACGAGCGTATCCGCCGCCATCGCGTTCCGGACCGGTTCGACGTACTCGCCCGTGAGCGGCCCGCCGAGACTCATGCTCAGGACGTCCGAATCGGTCTGGACGGCCCACTCGAAGGAATCGAGGATCGCCTGGCCGTCACAGGAACCGGTGAGACAGACGCGCGCGACGCCGAGTTCGACGTCGGGGGCGACGCCGATCGCCGTGCCAGAGGCGTTGCCGCCCGAGATCGTCCCGCTGACGTGCGTGCCGTGTCCGTGGTTGTCCACCGGCTCGGAGGAGTTGCCGGCCAGGTCGGTCCAGCCGTCCTCCTCGGCGAGTTCGATGTCCGGGTGGCTCGCGTCGACGCCAGTGTCAGCCACGGCGACGCGAACGCCATCGCCAGTCGCGTCGAACTCGTCCCAGGCGTCCGGCGCGTCGATCTGGTCCAGTCCGTACGTGGTGTTCTGGACGGCCGCCGTCGTCGGGCTCGCTTCGATCGGCGCTGGCGCCTCGAACTGTCGATTCGCGTGCAGTCGTTCGACGCCGTCGATCGTCGCGAGATCGGTGAGTTCGACCCGGTCCAGATCGGCCGTCACCGCGATCGCGTTGGCGATCCACCAGGTTCGCTCGACGGTGACGCCGTCTGTCCGTTCGAGTTCGTCGAGGACCGGTGCCTGCGTCCGGCTCGCGTGCGATCGCAGTGTCTCGATCACCGACGCCCGATCCCCGTCGAGTGCCGACTCGTCGGCCGTCGGCAATCGGACGACGACGTTCGTCGTGCCCGTCTCACGCTGCAGGGCGGTATCGATCGTCGCCGTCGACGCGTCGGTCGAGGCGGCCGAACTCACGTCCAGCGTGCCCGCCGGTTGCTGGGGAGTCGTGGCCGTCGCGACGACCGGGGCCGCGACGGATACCGCCAGAACGCACGCGACCACCACCGCTATCAGCTGTGTCCGTCGATTGGTCATCGGTATCTGTCCCTCCCACCTGACAGTCTCGATCGTCTGACTATCATGCGATCGTGAGAATTCCGAGACGGAATATAGTTGTACTGATGGATATCACGAAATGAGATTTAATATAGTGATTAGTTTCGGATATGGATTTTTGATAGATAGAACGCTGTCGCCTTCTGGTTTGGAAATAGTTGGTGTGGGGTGAAAACGACGATCGTTGACAAACGATTGGCTGACTCGCTCGAGACTGCGACCGGGCGGCCGCACTCGACCGTGTGCGGTGACTCTGTCGCGAGGCTCGAACACGCGAGCTCCCGAAAAATCGACGAGAAAACGGTAACGACCGTCCGATTCAGCTGCTGAAATCGGTCACGGCCGGGCGCGCAGGCCAGCGAACAGGACGATCGAGAGCACGGCGACGAGCGCACTCACCGGTGTGAACCCTGGCATCTCGACGACGCGGTCGGTCATCGAGGTGGACGTGTTGCTACTGTTCGTGGATTCGTCAGCGGACCCCTCGGCCGGGTCGTCGCCCGTCGAGTCGGACGGTTCGGTCACGTCGATCTCGCCGGCTTCGGTGCCGTCGACGAAGAGGGACACAGTTCCCGGCTCGGTGAACGTGTGCGTGAACTCGATCGTCTTCGTTTCGTCACCCGCGAGGACGACCCGCTCTGAGCCGAGCGTTGCGTCGTCGGTCTCGATCGGGACCTCGTAGGCGCCACCGCTATCGCCGACGTTCGAGACGGTGATGGCGAGGGTGACCGATTCGCCGACGGTGACCGCTTCGGGGGAGACGTCGACCGCGTCGATCTGGAAGGACGCGGGTTCCGCGTTCGGGGACGGTGCCGGCGCCGGGAAGCCACCGCCTCCGCCACCGGCGTTCGCTTCGACGTCGATCGTCGTCCCTCGCAGGTCGACGGGAATCTCTTCGGGCGTCGCGTTGTTGACACTCGTGTCCTCGGCGACGAACTCCAGGTCGGTCTGGCCGGTCGCCTGGACGTCGAACGTAATCTCGGCGAGCTCGGGCTCGTCGATGCCACTCGCTTGACTCTGAGTGAAGAAGACGGACCCGTTCTCGTTGTCGATGTTGACGATCGGGTCGTTCATGTCGAGGCCGGAGACGGCGTCGACCGAGACGACGTCAGGATCGAAGGTGACGTTGGCCCCGTAGCCCGCGACGTCGGCGGCGTTGGTTTCGAGCGTGACGCCGATCTGATCGCCGGACTGTTCACCGGCGACGAGCGAGAGCGTATCCGCCGGTGGCTCCTCGCCGCCGTCGTCTTCGACGTCGATCGTCGTGCCCTCGAGGTCGACGGGGACGTCTTCGCTTTCGTTGTTGACGCGGGAATCACCGGGGACGAGGTCGAGATCCGTCTGGCCGGTCGCGATGACGGTGAAGGTAATCTCGGCGACGGTCGGCGCGTCGACGCCGGAGGCCTGGGACTGCGTGAAGAAGACCCAGCCGTTCTCGTTGTCGACGTTGACCGTCGGATCGTTGAAGTCGACGCCAGAGACGGACTCGACTTCGACGATCCCGGGATCGAAGGTGACGTTGGCCTGGTAGCCGGCGGCGTTCTCGACGGTCGTCTCGACGGCGACGTCGATCTGGTCGCCGGATTGCTCACCGGCAACCAGCGAGAGCGTGTCGGCCGGCGGCTCCTCGCCGCCGTCGTCCTCGACCTCGATAGTGGTGCCGACGAGATCGACTGGCACTTCCTCGGACTCGTCGTTGACGAGCGTATCTTCGGCGACGAAGTCGAGATCCGTCTGGCCGGTCGCGACCACGTCGAACGTGATTTCGGCGACGGTCGGCGCGTCGACGCCGGAGGCCTGGCTCTGGGTGAAGGTCACCGTACCGTTCTCGTTGTCGATATTGACGACCGGGTCGTTGAAGTCGACGCCGGAGACGCTGTCGACTTCGACGACGTCCTGGTCGAAGGTGACGGCGGCCTGGTAACCGGCGGCGTTCTCGACGGTCGTCTCGACGGCGACGTCGATCTGGTCACCGGACTGTTCTCCCGCGACGAGCGAGAGGGTGTCCGCCGGCGGTTCTTCGCCGCCGTCGTCCTCGACCTCGATAGTGGTGCCGACGAGGTCGACGGGAATCTCCTCGGGCGTGGCGTCGTTGACGCTCGTATCTTCGGCAACGAATTCCAGGTCGGTCTGGCCGGTCGCCTGGACGGTGAAGGTGATCTCGGCGAGTTCGGGTTCGTCGACGCCGCTGGCCTGGGACTGCGTGAAGAAGACCCAGCCGTTCTCGTTGTCGATATTGACGATCGGGTCGTTCATGTCGAGGCCGGAGACGGCGTCGACCGAGACGACGTCCGGATCGAAGGTGACGTTGGCGCCGTAGCCCGCGACGTCACTGGCGTTGGTTTCGAGCGTGACGCCGATCTGGTCACCCGACTGCTCGCTCGCGGTGAGTGACAGCGTTTTGGTCGGCGGCTCTTCACCGCCGTCGTCCTCGACGTCGATGGTGGTTCCGACGAGGTCGACCGGGACCTCTTCGGTCTCGTCGTTGACGAGCGTGTCTTCGGCGACGAAGTCGAGATCCGTCTGGCCGGTTGCGACCACGTCGAACGTGATTTCGGCGAACGTCGGCGCATCGACACCCTGCGCCTGGCTCTGCGTGAAGGTCACTTCGCCGGCGTCGTTGTCGACGTTCGTGACCGGATCGTTGAAGTCGACGCCGGAGACGCTGTCGACCTCGACGACGTCAGAGTCGAAGGTGACGGTGGCCTGGTAGCCGGCGGCGTTCTCGACGGTCGTCTCGACGGCGACGTCGATCTGGTCACCGGATTGCTCACCGGCAACCAGCGAGAGCGTGTCGGCCGGCGGCTCTTCACCGCCATCGTCCTCGACGTCGATCGTCGTGCCGACGAGGTCGACTGGGACCTCCTCGGACTCGTCGTTGACGAGCGTATCTTCGGCGACGAAGTCGAGATCGGTCTGGCCGGTTGCGACCACGTCGAACGTGATTTCGGCGAACGTCGGCGCGTCGACGCCAGAGGCCTGACTCTGGGTGAACGTTACCGTACCGTTCTCGTTGTCGATATTCGTGACCGGGTCGTTGAAGTCGACGCCGGAGACGGAGTCGACCTCGACGACGTCAGAGTCGAAGGTGACGGTGGCCTGGTAACCGGCGGCGTTCTCGACGGTCGTCTCGACGGCGACGTCGATCTGGTCACCGGATTGCTCACCGGCAACCAGCGAGAGCGTGTCGGCCGGCGGTTCTTCGCCGCCGTCGTCCTCGACGTCGATAGTGGTGCCGACGAGGTCGACGGGAATCTCCTCGGGCGTCGCGTCGTTGACCGAGGTGTCCTCGGCGACGAAGTCGAGGTCGGTCTGTCCAGTCGCCTGGACGGTGAAGGTGATCTCGGCGAGTTCGGGTTCGTCGACGCCGCTGGCCTGGGACTGCGTGAAGAAGACCCAGCCGTTCTCGTTGTCGACGTTGACGATCGGGTCGTTCATGTCGACGCCGGAGACGGAATCGACCGAGACGACGTCCGGATCGAAGGTGACGTTGGCGCCGTAGCCCGCGACGTCACTGGCGTCCGCCTGGAGCGTGACGCCGATCTGGTCGCCGGACTGTTCGCCGGCGACGAGCGAGAGGGTGTCAGCCGGCGGCTCCTCATCATCGCCCAGTTCGAGCGTGGTCCCGACAGGCGTAACTGGAATCCCCTCGGGCGGACTCGAATCGTCGTTGAGCGTCGTATCGTCGGCGTTGAATCCGAGGTCCGTGTCGGTGGCCTCGCGAACGGTGAACTCGATCTCGGCGAGCTCGGGTTGGTCGATCCCGCTCGCCTGGCTCTGGGTGAAGAAGACCCAGCCGTTCTCGTTGTCGATGTTGACGATCGGGTCGTTCATGTCGACGCCGGAGACGGCCTCGACCGAGACGACGTCCGGATCGAAGGTGACGTTGGCGCCGTAGCCCGCGACTGACGTCGCGTTCGTTTCGACGCGGACCGTCGCTGTTTCGCTTCCGATCGATTCCGGTTCGAGTGTGAGAGTCGGTTGGTCGGTCGTGACCGACGTCGCCGAGTTCGGTACGCTCGGACCCGCCGCGGCGGCGAGCGGTGCACATACCGATCCCAGCATGAAGACGGTCAGCACGACCGCGATCAGTTGACTTCTGTTCAGTATCATGGCTTTTTATGCCACCGGTAACGGTGACTCATTGCATTTTCTTTCCGTTAGCATAATAGTCTTTTCCATCGTATATCTATTGGAATTATATATTCTACGACGTACATTTCCTCTAGGATTGAGAATGCTAACGACGGGCCCAATGTCGCGAAAAAAGTAAAGCGACTCTCGGTGATCGTCGGACGTTACGCCGCGACGCCGACGATGATCTGTTGGATGGCGGTGACGTCGGCAGGCGTGATCTCGCCGTCCCCGGTCAGATCCCCACAGTCGGCGTTGAACTCGCCAGGGTCGAGGCCGGCGATGTGCTGCTGGGTTTTCGTCACGTCGATCGACGTGACGTCGCCGCTCCCGTCGACGTCGCCCGGAAGCGCACAGCCACCGTCGCCGATCGTGAGCGCTCCGTCGACGTACTCACTCGGTTCGACCGTGCTGTCTTCGGTGTTGAGCTGCGTGAACGCCTGGTCGAACGTGAGGTCGGTCGCGTCGCCCTCGTCGCCGACCGCTTCGAAGGTCAACTCGGCGAGCGTCGGGGCGTCGACGCCGTTCGCCTGACTCTGCGTGAGGGTGAGCGTCCCGTCCTCGTCGTTGACGACCGGATCGTTCAGGTCGACGCCCTCGGCCTCGACGAAGTCGAAGACCGACGCGTCGTAGGTGATGCGAGCCTGGTAGCCCGCCGTTCCGTCGAGGTCGGTGTCGAGCGCGACCGTCGCGGTCTCACCGGCGCTCGCACTCGCGTTACCGAGACGGATGACGCCCTCGGCCGGCGGTTCGTCCGCTCCGACCTCGATCGAGCCAGCGAGGTACTCCGCTGGCTGGACGATCTCGTCTTCGGTGTTGAGTTGCGTGAACGCCTGATCGAAGGTGAGGTCGGTCGCGTCGCCCTCGCTCCCGACGGTCTCGAACGTCAGGTCCGCGAGCGTCGGCGCGTCGACGCCGGAGGCCTGGCTTGCGGACAGCGTCACCGTTCCATCCTCGTCGTTGACCGTCGGATCGGCGATGTCGACGCCGTCTGCCTCGACGAAGTCGACGACGGACGGATCGTAGTTGATCCGCGCCTGGTAGCCGGCGATGGCGTCGAGGTCGGTGTCGAGCGAGACCGTTGCCGTCTCGCCTTCGCCGACCGTCGCCTCACCCACACGGATGAAGCCCTCTTCCGGCGGCTCGTCCGCCTCGATCGTGACGGGTGCCGAATCGTCGTGATCGGCACTGCTGACAGTCACGTCTCCGGAGCCGGCGTCGTCGGCGGTGGTACTCCAGCCCAGTTCGAGCTGCGTCGAGTCGCCGGCGGCGAGCGAGACGGACTCGCTGTCGACGACCGTCCCGTCGAAGTCGGCGAGTTCGATCGTCTGCGTCCCGCTCTCGTCACCCAGGTTCTCGACGGTCACGTCGACGACCAGTTCATCGCCGGCCGCCACGGGCGAGTTCGTCCCGTCGATCGTGACGTCGAACTCGGCCTGTCCCGGGGGATCGGCGACCTGGCTCACTGCCTCGTAGGCGTCGACGATGCCCGTACCGTAGCGGGAGTCGCGATCGGTATCGGGGTTGTAGTGCTGGGCGTCGTTCGGGTCCCAGTCGTCCGGCTTCCAGGTCGATTCGACGAGAACGTCCTTGACCTCCCACGGATCGAGATCGGGGTTCGCCGACATGACCAGCGCGGCGACGCCCGACATGTGCGGCGTCGCCATCGACGTCCCGCTGACCTCGCAGTACTCGCCTTCGTCGCACATGTCGCCGTCGGGCGAGTCGGCGCTGTAGACGTCCACACCGGGCGTGGTCGCGTCGGGCGCGATGTACTGATCCGGCCAGTGGTCCATCCAGTTGCCCTGGAAGGTCCCCTCCTCGATCAGCGTCCCGGCGGAGAAGTCCGCGACGGTGTGGTTCTCGTCGACGGCGCCCGCCGCGATCGAGTCGTACGGTGCGGCCGGCGAGATGACGGTCCCCTCGCCGCTGTTTCCGGCACCGGCGACGACGAGCGTCCCCGCGTCCATGGTGTTGTAGACCGGTTCGACGTAACTGCCCGAAGGCGGTCCGCCGAGGCTGAAGTTGAGGATGTTCGAGTCGGTCTCGACCGCCCACTCGAACGATTCCATGATGGCAGCCGGATCGCAGGTACTGCCGGGGCAGACGCGGACGTTCGCGAGTTCGACCCCCGGCGCGACCCCGATCTGAACGTCCGAGGCGTTGCCGCCGGCGATCGTGCCGCTCACGTGCGTGCCGTGACCGAAGGAGTCGACAGGCGTCGACGAGCCCCCGGTCGCGTCGTACCAGCCGTCTTCCGCGGCGAGTTCGATGTCCGGGTGGTCGGCGTAGACGCCGGTGTCGGCGACCGCGACGCGAACGCCCTCTCCGTCGACGTCGAACTCGTCCCACACGTCGTGAACGTTGAGCATGTCGATACCGTACGTGATATCGTGGAGCGGTTCCGGATCGTTCTCGGACGATTCGACGGGATCCGGAATCTCGAGCGTCTCGGCCGGCAGGATGCGTTCGACGCCCTTTACTCCGGCGAGCGTCTCCAGGTCGATCTCGTCTAAGTCGGCCGTCACGAGCACGCTGTTTCGAATCCAGAACGTGTCTTCGACCGTCACGGCGTCGTACTCGCCGAGTTCGTCGAGTGCGGGCCCCTGCGTCTCCTCGGCGGTCGACTTCAGCGCCGAGACGACCGCGTCCGGACCGGCCTGGCGCGTCGAGGCGTCGATGTCCGGCAGGTACAGGAAGAGCCGTGTGTCACCTGATTCGTCCGCGAGCGATTCGTCGATCTGTGTCGGCGTCGCGTCGACCGCGTTCGTGGTGTCGAGCGCCTGGCGCTCGACAGGGACGGTGGTGGCCGCTCCGAGCGGAACGAAGACCGCCCCCACCAGCAACGCGGCGAACACGACGGCGACGAGTCGCGTCGTATGCTGTCTCATGAATTTAGTCGCCATCCTTGGATGGCTAATTGAGACAAATCTACGAAGGAATATATCCATTTCTATCTTTGAACAACATATTGTATATAATATATCATCCTCCGCATCGCCCGTCTATGGCGGTCGAAGATCGGGGGTGAGCGGCTCGCGTACCGACGGTGGGAGCCGATCTCAAACGGAAACGCCGACGATCTCCTGGTGGATGGCAGTGACGTCGGCGGCGGTGATCTCGCCGTCGTCGGTCAGGTCCGCACAGTCGGCGTCGAACCCGGACGGATCGTAACCTGCGATGTAGCGCTGGGTCAGGGTCGCGTCGATCGAGATGACCTGGCCGTCGCCGTCGACGTCACCCGGACGGTCGCAGTCGCTGCCACCGTCGTCGGCGACGCCGATGGACCCATCGAGGTACGCCGACGGCTGGACGATCTCGTTCTCGGTGTTGAGTTGCGTGAATCCAGTGTCGAACGCGAGCGTGGTCGACTCACCGGCGGTTCCAACGGTCTCGAACGTCAGGTTTGCGAGTGTGGGCGCGTCGACGCCGCTCGTCTGACTCGCCGAGAGCGTCAGGGTACCGTCCTCGTCGTTGACCGTCGGGTCGGCGATATCGACCCCCTCGGCCGCGACGAAGTCGACGACGGCCGGATCGTACTCGATTCGCGCCTGGTAGCCCGCGATCCCGTCGATGTCGGTGTCGAGCGAGACCGTCGCGGATTCGCCCGCAGGAGCGGTCGCGTTAGCCAGGCGAATAACGTCCTCTTCCGGTGGCTCCGGGTCCGCGTTACCGACGTGCGCCACCGCGTTCGCCAGCACCGACGCGGCCTCGTCTGTCTGGGCGGTCGCGTTCGCGTACTGGTTGAGTCCCGAGGAGGCGGCGAGGACGGTCGAACTGCCCTCGTCGACGGCCAGTCCGATGCCTCTCGTCTCGCCGTCGACCGAGACGTCGGCGATCGATTCGAACGACGTGTCGGTGATCCAGGCGTGATCAGAGAACGTCTCGGTGTGGATCGGGATCGAGTCGCCGACCCCGTACGCAGCCACGATCGGATGTGACGACGTCACGACGTAGCTGGGACCGTCGACGCTCTCGTTCGGGTCGTAGTCTCCCTGAACGCCGCCGACGGCATCGCTGACCGAGGCGAACTGCGTGACGCCGTTTGCGTCCCCGCTCGCCTCGTCGAACTGGTCGAGGTAGACGACCCCGACGTCGCCGCCGCTGGTGGCGTCGACAAAGGGCTCGACAGCATCGTCGTCGATACGCTGGACGACGTAGACGTCGTGGTCGCTCCCGATCGCCTCGTCGCCGGTGACCGGTTCGGCTTCGATATCGCCTCCGGACGCGTCGGCGAGCAGGTCCGCGACGTCGCCCGCGTAGGCGCCGTCACCCACCACGCCGACGCTGATGGGGGCTCCCGTCTCGGGGTCGCCGGCAGCACTGTCGTATCGGTTCAGGAACGATTCGTCGGTCGTCAGTGTGGTTACCGTCTCGTCGACGTCCGTGTGCGAGGCGTGTGGTCGCTCGGCGACGGCGCCGAGCGGCGCAATCAGCACGCCCGCGAGGAGCAGGGCCAGTGAGACGGCGAGCACTCGCGTCGTGTTCGGGTTCATGGATGGATCGCCATCGGTGTGGATGGTCAATTGTCGTTCGGACCCGACCATTATAGATGTTTTCCAAGTATTAAAATTAGTTGCACTTGCTATAGAATCTCGGTTCTGCCGTCGATCGATCGGTCGTGAGTACGGATCTTCGAAGGCGTGATTGCGAGCGGGGCGTGGTCCGGTCTCCCATCGGTTCGTCTCCCAGCTACCGTCCGGTAGCAGATCAGCGCACTCGACGGGCGCGGGCTGCGATCAGCAGACTAGAGAGACCGAGTAGCGACCCGATCACCCCGAACCCGGGAATGGAGGCGTTCGACTCCGAACCGGTCACCTCGAGTTGACCGACGTTCTCGTCGTTGACCGACAGGTCGTAGGTGCCGGGCGTGGTGAACGTGTGGGTCAGCTGGACCGTCGCCGATTCGCCGCCGCTCAGCAGCTCCGTCTCGGTCGCGAGCGAGTCGTCGCCGTTCCACAGCGTCACTTCGTAGTTGTCGGTCGTACCGCCGACGTTGCTGACCTCGACCGGAATCTCGACACTCGTCCCCGCTTCGACGGACTCGGTCGGTAGTTCGGTCGGTTCGTATTCGAAGGCGGCTGGTTCGGCGGTCACGTCCTCGGTCGAATCGGTGTCGACGTCGACGGACGTCCCGGCGAGATCGACTCGGACACGCTCGCTCTCGTCGTTCAGACGCGTATCACTGGTGACGAACGAAACGTCGGTCTCGCCGGCACTCCGGCTCTCGAAGTCGATTCGCGCGAGCGTGGGGCTCTCGACGGCCGTCGCCTGGCTCTGGGTGAAGAAGACCCAGCCATTCTCGTTGTCGACGTTGACGACTGGATCGGCCATGTCGACACCACTAACGTCGTCGACGACGAGGACCGACGGATCGAACGTCACGTTCGCCTGATAGCCAGCGACGGCGGCGTCCGTTTCGAGCGAGACCGAGACGCCGCCGTCGGTCCCCTCACTGGCAGCCAGCGAGAGCGTCGGAATCTCGGTCGCACTGTCAGTACTCGCCGCTCTCTCGATGGCGGCCTGCGACCCGCCTCCGTGTGCGCTGGCAGCGGGAACGAGCACAGCCCCGCACACAACGAGGAGTACTGCACAGAGGAGTACTGCACAGCGGGCGTATCGACTCGGGACTTCGAGGCGTGTAGATTCGACCATCGTATTCTCCAGCTCTATTATAGTGAATTAGATAGTAATATAATTTTCCATCCGGAAGAAATATATTGGTCTGGTGTCGTCTCCGGTTCGTGTCGCGTGGGGGCGGCCGCGTTCGTCGACGGTCCAGGCTCTCCTGACGACACGCTCGCTCGTTCACTGTCGGCGGAAGGACGCAACCGGTCCTCGACTGCACCCAGGCGTCTGCGGGTGAAAACAGTGGCTTGTCGTCCGGCGTCTATGACCGACCGTCAGTTGCGCTCGGTCCCCGCAGCGAGCGCGGCACAGACGGCGACCAGTGCGGGGACGATCCCGAACCCGGGGAGGCTGTCGATCGCGTCGGTGCCGTCTGAGTCCCCGTCGCTGTCGGCATCATCGGTCTCGTCGGTGTCGCCGTCACCGTCCGTACCGCCTGCGTCGTCGGTACCGTCGGAGGCCCCGCCGCCGTCTTCGCCTGTATCCGCTCCATCGGTATCGTCCGTTCCGCCGCCGTCGGCATCGTCGGACTCGTCCCCACCCGAACCACTGGGTCCGTCCCCACCCGAACCGCCACTACCGGTCCCGCCGGATCCGACTCCACCCGATCCGTCGTCCTCGACGGCGATCGTCGTTCCGTCGAGATCGACGGGGAGCTCTTCGGGTGGCGTCCCGCCGTCGTTCACCGTCGTATCGTCTTCGAACGAGAGGGTCGTCTCGCCCGTCGCCTCGACGGCGAACGTGAACTCGGCCAGCACCGGCTCGTCGATCCCGTTCGCCTGGCTCTGGGTAACGAACACCCAGCCTCGTTCGTTGTCGACGTTCGTTGTCGGGTCGCTCATGTCGACGCCGGAGACGGTGTCGACCGTTACGACCGCCGGGTCGAACGTCACGTTCGCACCGTAGCCCGCGACGTCGCTGGCGTCGGTCTCCAGCGTGACCGTCACGCTCTCGTCGGTGGATTCGTCGACCACGAGCGAGAGCGTCACGTTGGACCGGGCGGTGTCGGCGGTCGTCAGACCACCGGGTTCGTCTGTCGGTTCCGTCGTGCCGACCACGGCGCCGCCGGCGGGGACGAGCACGCTTCCGAGGAGTAGCATTGTCAGGGCGATCGCGAGTACCGCTATCGATCGACTGTTGGAGGGCCGTCGAGTCACGATTGGCACACAACACTAAATTTTATCCCGAATCGTATTACGTCTTTCTACCAGGCGTGTGAATGAACGGGGCGGTACTGACGGCCGTTCGAGCGTTCGAGTTCTCGAAATCGGCTCACAGCTCGCCAGTACACCATCATCGACAGCGTCTGTGCCACGACTCGAAGGGCCGTCGGCAAAAAACGAAATCGCGTGCGGTCGCGTCTCGATTCGATCGGCTTCGGACCCTTCTCAGGCGGTGACGCCGACGATCTCCTGGTGGATGGCGGTGACGTCGGCGGGCGAGATCTGACCGTCACCGGTCAGGTCGCCACAGGCCTCGTCGAAGTTGCCCGGATCGAGACCGGCGATGTACTGCTGGGTCTTCGTCGCGTCGAGTGAAGTGACGCTGCCGTCACCGTCGACGTCGCCCGGCAGGGCGCAGCCGCTGTCACCGACGGTGACCGATCCGTCGATGTACTCGGCGGGTTGGACGATCTCGTCTTCGGTGTTCAGTTGCGTGAACGCCTGATCGAAAGTGAGGTCGCTCGATTCGCCCGCTGAGCCGACCACCTCGAAGGTGAGGTCGGCCAGCGTCGGCGCGTCGACGCCGCTCGTCTGACTCGCCGAGAGCGTCAGGGTACCGTCCTCGTCGTTGACGGTCGGATCGGTGATGTCGACGCCCGACGCCTCGACGAACTCGACGGTCGAGGGATCGTAGTCCAGCCGGACCTGGTAGCCCGCGATTCCGGTGAGGTCCGTATCCAGCGAGACGGTCGCGGTCTCGCCTTCGCCGGCCGTCGCCTCACCCAGACGGATGAAGCCCTCCTCCGGCGGGTCCTCGCCGCCGTCCTCGACGGTGATCGAGCCGGCGGTGTACTCGGCGGGTTCGACGATGCTGCCGCCCGCGACGAGTTGCGTGTTGGCCTCGCCGAAGGCGAGGTCGGTCGCGTCACCGGCGGATCCGGTGAGTTCGAACGTCAACTCGGCGAGCGTCGGCGAGTCGACGCCGCTGGAGCCGCTGACGGCGAGTCCGAGCGAGCCGTCCTCGTCGTTGACCTGCGGATCGTCGAGATCGACGCCGCTGGCGCCGACGAAGTCGACGACGCTGGAATCGTAGGTGATCTCGGCCTGGTAGCCAGAGACGTCCGCGACGTCGGTGTCGAGTTCGACGGTCACCTGGTCGCCGGCGTCGCCGGCCGCCTCACCGAGGGAGATGGTTCCCTCGGGTTCCGGCGGTTCTTCGTCGTCGCCGGCGAGGTAGGTCACGGCGTTGGCCAGGAGCATCGCGGAGTCGTCGGTGTGGTCGCCGGCGCCGACGTACTCGTTGAGACCGGAGGAGGTGGCGAGGACGGTCGCACTGTCCTCGTCGACCGCCAGGCCGGTGCCGACGGACGAACCGCCGACGGAGACGTCGGCGATCGTGTCGTAGGTCGTACCGGTGACCCAGGCGTGGTCGGAGTCACTACCGGTGTGGATCTCGATGGAATCACCGAGCCCCTCGACGATCGGGTGACTCTGCTGGACGGCGTAGTTGGGGCCGTTCGCGCCCGTGTCGTAGCCGTCGTCGACGCCGTCGACGTCACTGCTGACCGAGGCCAGCTGGGAGACGCCGTTGGGTGCGTCGCCCCACTGGTCGAGGTAGACGACACCCGTGTCACTACCGCTCGTCGCGTCGACGAAGTCCTGCGTGTTGCCGTCCTGGATGTTCTGGACGACGTAGACGTCGTGGCCGCCGTCGATCGCCTCGGCGGAGGAGATCGACTCGACCACTGACTCGGAGCCGAGTTGCCCCTCGATCATGCCGGCGACGTCGTCGCCGTAGGAGCCGTCGCTGACGACGCCGACGGTGATTCCGTCGGACTCGGCGAGCGAGAAGTCGACCGTCGTCGTCTGATCCTCTTCGACCGTGACGGTCTGACTCTCGGACGTGTAGCCGGGATACTCGGCCGTCACGGTGTGTTCGCCCGTGGGGACTTCCATCGAGAAGCTACCGCTTGCGTCGGTGTCCGTCGAGTGGCCGTCCATCGAGACGGTCGCACCCTCCATCATGTTGCCGCTCTCGTCGGCGACCGTTCCCTCGATGGTGCCCTGGGCACCGCCGCCGGCCTGCTCGACTGCCGCGTAGACGTCGATGATACCGGTCCCGTAACGCGAGTCACGGCCGGTGTCCTCGTTGTACCACTGGGCGCTGTTCGGGTCCCAGGAGTCGGGTTTCGTGGCCGTCTCCATCATCAGCTCTTTGACCTCTCGCGGACCGAGGTCCGGGTTGGCAGAGAGGATCACTGCGGCCGCGCCGGCCTTGTGCGGCGAGGACATCGAGGTACCGGACATTTCCTGGTAACCGCCGCCCGGCTGGGCGCTCAGCACCTGGGAGCCGGGCGCCGCGATGTCCGGCGTGATGTAGCCGTCCGACGGCCAGTGGCTCAGGTAGTTACCGTTGAAGTCGCCCTGTTCGAGGAACTGTCCGCCGGAGAAGTCGGTGACGTCTTCGTTCTCGTCCGTCGCACCGCTCGCGATCGAGTCCCAGGGTGCGCCGGGCGAACCCGCGGTGCCCTCGCCGCTGTTACCGATCGAGGCGACGATGAGCGTCCCCGCGTCCATCGCGTTGTTGACCGTGTCGGCGTAGGAGCCGAGGCCGAAGCCCAGGCTCAGGTTGACGACGTCCGAGTCGGTGTCGACGGCCCACTGGATGGAGTCGATAACGTTGCTGACGGTGCAACTCTGACCGCAGGCTCGCGCCCCGGCGATCTCCGCGCCGGGAGCGACGCCGATCGCCGTCCCCGAGGAGTCGCCGCCAGCGACCGTCCCGCTGACGTGCGTGCCGTGACCGTGATTGTCGACGGGTTCGGAGGTACCTTGTTCCGGATCGAACCACGGATCCTCGTCGTCCATGTCGATGTCGGGGTGGTCGCCGGCGACCCCGCTGTCGGCCACGACGACGCGTACGCCCTCACCGGTCGCGCCGAAGTCCTCCCACGTCTGGGGTGCTTTGATCTGTTCGAGACCGTACGTCGGGGCGGTGCCCGATGGCTCGACGTCCTCGGTCACCTCGACTGGCTCGGGCAGCGAGGTCTCGGCGTTCGGCTCGATGGCCTCGACGCCGTCGATCGCGGCCAGCGTCTCGAGGTCGACCTGATCGAGGTCCGCCGTCACGTGGACCATGTTCCTGATCCAGAACGTGTTCTCGACGGTCACCCCGTCGACGTCGGCGAGGTCGTCGAGGACCGGCCCCTGCGTGGTGTCGGCCGTCGACCGTAACGCCGCGATCACCTCGTCCTCCGATCCCTGTCGCGCCGTCTCCGCGATGTCGGGCAACAGGAGGAGGAGTTCGGTCTCCCCAGTTTCGTCTTCGAGCGATTCGTGTATCGTGGCTGGCGACGAGTTCGCGATCGCGTCGTCTGTCGACGTCGCGACCGGATCGCCTGCCGCCGCACCGAGCGGGGCGAAGACCGCGCCCGCCATCAGTACGGCCAGCAGGAGTGCCAGCAGCCGGGTCGTATTCTGATTCATAGGTAGCATCGCTATCTTGTCGATAGCCACCGGACGTTTCATTCCGAGCGTATAATACCTTATTATTAACTTAGTTATACTAATTGTTCTAGTATAGTATTTATTATTTAGTTTCCCAAATGTCGATTTTGGGACAACTGTCGATCTTCCGGTCGACCGCGGCCGACAGCGGGGCCGCTCGCGGCGGTAAAAATAAAAACCGACTCCGAACCGGAATTCAGCTCGCGTTCAGGCGGTGACGCCGACGATCTCCTGGTGGATCGCGGTGACGTCGGCCGGCGTGATCTGCCCGTCGCCGGTCGGGTCGCCACAGGTCTCGTCGAAGTTCCCCGGATCGAGGCCGGCGATGTACTGCTGGGTCTTCGTCGCGTCGAGCGACGTTACCTGTCCGTCGCCGTCGACGTCGCCCGGCAGGGCACAGTCGCCGCCACCGCCGTCCTCGACGGTGATCGAGCCGGCGGTGTACGTAGCGGGTTCGACGATTCCGTCTTCGGTGTGTAGCTGCGTGTTCGCCTCGCCGAAGGTGAGGTCCGTCGTCTCACCGGCCGAGCCGGTGAGTTCGAACGTCAGTTCCGCGAGCGTCGGCGAGTCGACGCCGCTGGAGCCGCTGACGGCGAGTCCGAGCGAGCCGTCCCCGTCGTCGACCTGCGGATCGTCTATGTCGACGCCGGTGGCGCCGACGAAGTCGACTACGCTCGCATCGTAGTCGATCTGCGCCTGATACCCCGAGACGTCGGCGACGTCGGTGTCGAGGTCGACCGTCACCTGGTCGCCGGCGTCGCCGGCGGCCTCGCCGAGGGAGATGGTGCCCTCGGGCTCCGGCGGCTCGTCGTCGCCGGCGAGGTAGGTCACGGCGTTGGCCAGGAGCGCGGCGGAGTCGTCGGTGTGGTCGCCGGCGCCGACGTACTCGTTCATCCCGGAGGAGGCGGCGAGGACGGTCGCGCTATCCTCGTCGACCGCCAGGCCGGTGCCGACGGCGGAGCCACCGACCGAAACGTCCGCGATCACGTCGTAGCTCGTGTCCGTCACCCAGGCGTGGTCGGAGTCGCTGCCGGTGTGGATCTCGATGGAGTCACCGAACCCGTCGACGATCGGGTGGTCCCCGGAGACGGCGTAGTTGGGGCCGTCCGCGCCGGAATCGTAGCCTTCGTCGACGCCGTCGACGTCGCTGCTGACCGAGGCGAACTGCGTGACGCCGTTAGCGCCGTCGCCCCACTGGTCGAGGTAGACGACGCCGGTGTCGCTTCCGCTGGTGGCGTCGACGAAGTCCTGGGTGTTGGCGCTGTCGATGTTCTGGACGACGTAGACGTCGTGGCCGCCGTCGATCGCCTCGGCGGAGGAGATCGACTCGACCACTGACTCGGAGCCGAGTTGCCCCTCGATCAGGCCGGCGAGGTCGTCGCCGTAGGAGCCGTCGCTGACGACGCCGACGGTGACGCCGTCGGACTCGGCGAGCGTGAAGTCGGCGGTCACCGTCTCGTTCTCGCCGACGGTGACGGGCTGGCTGTCAGACGCGTAGCCCGAGGCGTCGGCCGTCACCGTGTACGAGTCGGCCGGGACGGTGAGTTCGTAGTCACCGTTCGCGTCAGTCTGCGTGCTCGACGAGCCGACGGAGACGGTCGCGCCCCCGATGGCCGCGCCGCTCTCGTCGGTCACGGTGCCCTCGATCGTCCCCTGGACGGGCGGCTCGCCGCCACCGGCCTGCTCGACCGCCGCGTAGACGTCGATGATGCCGGTCCCGTAGCGCGAGTCACGGCCGGTCTCCTCGTTGTACCACTGCGCACTGGTGGGATCCCAGTCGTCCGGTTTCCAGGCCGTCTCCATCAGGATCTCTTTGACCTCGTAGGGACCGAGAGTCGGGTTGGCCGAGAGGACGAGCGCGGCTGCACCGGCCTTGTGCGGTGAGGACATCGACGTGCCGCTGACCTCGCAGTACTCCTGGCCCTCGCACATGGATCCCTCGGGTGACGCGGCGCTGTAAATATCGTTGCCCGGGGCGGCGGCGTCCGGGGCGATGTACGACGCCGGCCAGTGATCCTTCCAGGCACCGTAGTACTCGCCCTCCACGATCCGTTTGCCGCCGGAGAAGTCGGTGATGTCCTCGTTCTCGTCCGTCGCGCCGCTCGCGAGCGAATCCCAGGGCGCGCCGGGCGAGCCGACATTCCCTTCGCCCTCGTTCCCGATCGAGGCGACGACGAGCGTGCCCGCGTCCATCGCGTTGTAGACGGGCTCGACCCAGGTCCCGGTGGTCGCGCCGCCGAGACTCAGGTTGACGACGTCCGAGTCGGTGTCGACGGCCCACTCGATGCCGGCGATGATCTGGTCGACCCCACAGCCCTCCCCGCAGACGCGCGCGACCGCGAGTTCGACGTCGGGCGCGACGCCGATCGCCGTTCCCGACGCGTCGCCGCCGGCGATCGTCCCGCTGACGTGCGTGCCGTGACCGTGTCCGTCCGATGGTGAACTGGCATTCTGCTCCGGATCGAACCACGGATCCTGGTCGGCCAGATCGATGTCCGGGTGGTCGGCGTAGACGCCGCTGTCGGCGACGACGACGCGGACGCCCTCGCCGGTGGCGCCGAAGTCCTGCCACGTCTCGGGCGCGCGGATCTGTTCGAGCCCGTACGTCGGTGCCTCCTCGGGTCGTTCGACGTCCGGGTTCACGGAGACGGGTTCGGGCGGTGCCATCTCGCCGTTCGGCTCGATGGCCTCGACGCCGTCGACCGCGGCCAGCGTCTCGAGGTCGACCTCGTCGAGGTCCGCCGTCACGTGGACCATGTTCCTGATCCAGAACGTGTTCTCGACGGTCACCCCGTCGACGTCGGCGAGGTCGTCGAGGACCGGCCCCTGCGTGGTGTCGGCCGTCGACCGTAACGCCGCGATCACCTCGTCCTCCGAGCCCTGTCGCGCCGTCTCCGCGATGTCGGGCAACAGGAGGAGGAGTTCCGTCTCTCCGGTTTCGTCTTCGAGCGATTCGTGGATCGTGGCTGGTGACGAGTTCGCGATCGCGTCGTCGGTCGACGTCGCGACCGGATCGTCCGTCGCCGCACCGAGCGGGGCGAAGATCGCGCCCGCCATCAGTACGGCCAGCAGGATCGCCAACAGCCGGTTCGTGTTCGCCTTCATGGTAGCTCGCTATCTGTGTGGATAGTACCCGACCTTCCGTTCCGAGAAAAGAATACTTTATTATGTATTTTGTTACACCAATTAATCTATACGGCGTGTCGAGGACTGTCTGTGGACGCGACCGTCGAACACGGCGGCCGGCGCCGCCGCTCGCGGACGTGAAACGAAAAAAATCGAACCGGGTATCCGCGCTCGTGCTCAGGCCGTGGCGCCGACGATCTCCTGGTGGATCGCGGTGACGTCGGCGGGCGAGATCTGACCGTCACCGGTCAGGTCGCCACAGGCCTCGTTGAAGTTGCCGGGGTCGAGACCGGCGATGTACTGCTGGGTCTTCGTCGCGTCGAGCGAGGTGACGCTGCCGTCACCGTCGACGTCGCCCGGCAGTGAGCACTCGCCGCCACCGCCGTCCTCGACGGTGATGGAGCCGGCGGTGTACTCGGCGGGCTCGACGATGCTGCCGCCCGCGGCGAGTTGCGTGTTGTCCTCGCCGAAGGTGAGGTCGGTCGAATCGCCGGCCGAGCCGGTGAGCTCGAACGTCAGTTCGGCGAGCGTCGGCGAGTCGACGCCGCTGGAGCCGCTGACGGCGAGTCCGAGCGAGCCGTCCTCGTCGTTGACCTGCGGATCGTCGAGATCGACGCCGCTGGCGCCGACGAAGTTGACGACGCTGGAGTCGTACGAGATCTCGGCCTGGTAGCCAGAGACGTCGGCGACGTCGGTGTCGAGGTCGACCGTCACCTGGTCGCCGGCGTCGCCGGCCGCCTCACCGAGGGAGATGGTTCCCTCTGGTTCCGGCGGTTCTTCGTCGTCGCCGGCGAGGTAGGTCACGGCGTTGGCGAGGAGCGCGGCGGAGTCGTCGGTGTGGTCGCCGGCTCCAACGTACTCGTTCAGACCGGAGGAGGCGGCGAGGACGGTCGCACTGTCCTCGTCGACCGCCAGGCCGGTGCCGACGGACGAACCGCCGACGGAGACGTCGGCGATCGTGTCGTAGCTCGTGCCGGTGATCCAGGCGTGGTCGGAGTCGCTGCCGGTGTGGATCTCGATGGAGTCACCGAGTCCGTCGACGATCGGGTGCGAGTTCTGGACCGAGTAGTACGGTCCGTCGGCGCCGCTGTCGTAGCCGGTGTCGACGCCGTCGACGTCGCTGGTGACCGAGGCGAGCTGCGTGACGCCGTTGGGTGCGTCGCCCCACTGATCGAGGTAGACGACGCCGGTGTCACCACCGCTGGTGGCGTCGACGAAGTCCTGAACGTTGCCGTCCTGGATGTTCTGGACGACGTAGACGTCGTGGCCGCCGTCGATCGCCTCGGCGGAGGAGATCGACTCGACCATGACGTCCGAGCCGACCTGGCTCTCGATCATGCCGGCGACGTCGTCGCCGTAGGAGCCGTCGCTGACGACGCCCACGGTGAAGCCGTCGGACTCGGCGAGCGAGAAGTCGACCGTCGTCGTCTGATCCTCTTCGACCGTGACGGTCTGACTCTCGGACGTGTAGCCGGGATACTCGGCCGTCACGGTGTGTTCGCCAGTGGGAACCTCCATCGAGTAAGTGCCGCTGGCGTCGGTGTCCGTCGAGTGGCCGTCCATCGAGACGGTCGCACCCTCCATCATGTTGCCGCTCTCGTCGGCGACCGTTCCCTCGATGGTGCCCTGCACCGGCGGTTCGCCGCCGCCGGCCTGCTCGACCGCCGCGTACACGTCGATGATACCGGTACCGTACCGCGAGTCACGGCCGGTCTCTTCGTTGTACCACTGTGCGCTGTTGGGATCCCAGGAGTCGGGCTTCCAGGCCGTCTCCATCATGAGATCCTGGACCTCGTAGGGTCCGAGGTTCTGGTTGGCCGACATGATGACCGCGGCCGCGCCGGCCTTGTGCGGCGAGGACATCGACGTACCGGACATCTCCTGGTAGCCGCCGCCGGGCTGGGCGCTCGTAATCTGCGAACCGGGCGCCGCGATGTCCGGCGTGACGTACTCCTGGCTGTCCGGCCAGTGGTCCATCCAGTTACCGTTGTAGTCGGACGCAGTGACGAGCATGCCACCGGAGAAGCTGGTGACCTGCTCGTTCTCGTCGGTCGCCCCGCTGGCGATCGAGTCCCACTGCGCGCCGGGCGACCCGGCCGACCCCTCGCCGTCGTTGCCGATCGAGGAGACGACGAGCACGCCGGAGTCCATCGCGTTCTTGACGACGTCGTTGTACGAGCTGGACGGGCTCGGGCCGCCCAGACTCAGGTTGATGACGTCCGAGTCGGTGTCGACCGCGATCTGGAAGGACTCCATGATCGCAGAGCCTCCACAGCCCGACGATCCACACACTTTCACGTGTGCGAGTTCCGCGTCGGGCGCGACGCCGATCGCCGTACCCGAGGAGTCACCACCAGTGGACGTTCCGCTGGTGTGTGTGCCGTGACCGTGACTGTCCGACGGCGTGTCGGAACCGCTCATCGGGTCGTACCAGTCCGCGAGGTCGATGTCGGGGTGATCGGCGTCGACGCCGGTGTCGGCGACGACGACGCGCACGCCCTCACCGGTCGCGCCGAAGTCTTCCCACGTCTGGGGCGCGTTGATCTGCTCTAACCCGTACGTCGGGGCGGTGCCCGACGGTTCGACGTCCGTGGTCACCTCGACAGGCTCCGGCGGATCGAACATGATGTGGGGCTCGATGCTCTCGACGCCGTCGATCTCGGCCAGCGTCTCGAGGTCGACCTGATCGAGGTCGGCCGTCACGAGGACCCCGCTGCGGATCCAGAAGGTGTCTTCGACGGTCACCGCGTCTTCGTCGGCGAGTGCGTCGAGGACCGGTTCCTGTGCGGCGTCGGCGTGTGACTTCAACGCCGAGCGCACCTGTTCTTCGCTCGCCTGCCGTGCCGTCGCCGGCAGGTCGGACGTGAACAGCATGAGTTCGGTCTCGCCGTCTGCGTTCTCGAGCGATTCGTGGATCTGTGCCGGTCCGGCGTCGGCAGCCCCGATGGACGAGGCGTCCGGTGTCGATGCGACCGTGCCTCCGGTCGCCGCTCCGAGCGGAGCGAACACCGCGCCCGCCATCAGCACCGCGAACAGTACCGCGACCAGCTGAGTTCTATTCGGTTTCATCTGTATCTGTGTCACCATAGGATGGTGACTCATTGTATCTACGAAACGCACGAATAATAATACTTTCTATGGCAGTACTAAAGTTGTAATTTAATCACAGTTTGAGAGAATTTTCTCACAGTCGATCGCCACCTGTCTCCTCTGAACGGCCGACACGCGGCGTCACCGGCACCCTGTCTGTTCTCGCGTTCGCGGCACCCGTCGAGGAGACGTGGGAACGACACCCCGTGCACGGTGGAACGACGCCCCGTACACGGTGGAACGACGCCCGCCCCGGTCTGCCTCGGGCGCCGCTCGTGACGCACCCGGCGTTCGAGACCGTCGGACGGGTTCGTCAGGACACGGTTGCGTCGATCACGACGTGGACGACCCCCGCACTGTGCGTCTTGACCCGACGCTGGTCGAGAACGCGGACGGTCCGTCCGTACTCTGCGGCTCCCTCGATCAACCGCCGTCGCGGCCCGTCCCGCCGTTCGGATTCGTGAACGGCTTCGTGATAGTGGACGGTCCCGCCGTGATCGAGCGCGTCGAGCGCCGAGGGGAGATACTCCACGGCGGTCAGTCGCCGTGCGTCGCCGTGCGTCGATCTTGTTGCATCGGCCGCCCCGTCCGGGCTCGGCGCCCCGTCGCTCTCCGGCGATAGCGTCGGCTCGGAGTCGGCGTCCGCCGAGACGCCGTAGTATCCCATGACGACGCGGTCGACAGACAGCGTCTCCGCGAGGTCGCGACAGTCCGCGTTGTACGCCGCCACCCGGTCGGTCACGTCGTTTCTGACGGCGTTCTCGACGAGGTAGCGAAACGCCGTCGGATTGGGTTCGGTCGCCGTGACGGCCGCACCGGCGCGCGCCATCGGCAGCGTGAAGTAGCCGATCCCGGCGAACATGTCCCAGACTCGCTCGCCGGAGTCGACGACGTCGCCCATTCGCACGCGCTCGGCCTGGTTACCGGGCGAGAACATGACCGCGGCCGGATCGAGGCCGTACGCCGTCCCGTGTTCGACGTGGACCGTCTCGGTGTCGCGCTCGCCGGCGAGGTGACGCGTTCGGGGTTCCCGGTAGGTACCGCGGACGCCTTCGTCTGCGAGAACCGTCTCGGCCCCGCCGTGGAGCTCCAGCAGCGCCTCGGCCACGTCGGTCTCGTTCGGGCAGTCGGGGGGAAGCGTCACGAGGACGACGTCACCGACGACGGCCCACGACCCCGGCGCCCGCGAACGCTCGGCGTCGCTCCAGCCCCGCTCGGTGAGCAGGGCGTCCAGGTCGGTCGCCCGGTAGTCGGGATCCACCTGTCTAACGATCGCGTGCACGCGCGTATCTTCGGGCGGTCGATCGACCGGCACCGCGATGCGTCCGTCGCCGTACGGTCTGACGGCGCGCTCGTCGTCGTAGACGCCCTCGGTGCGGAGCGATTCGATGGCGATCTCGGTCCGCGCCTCGTCGACGACGACCGCGAGCGGCCCGCCCTCGCTCGCCCTGTCGAGGAGCTCGTCGCCGGTGGACTCGTCGATCCCGGTTTCGCTCTCGTCCTCGCCGGGCGCGCACTCGTCACTCATCCGTCGGGAGCACGTGCAGGCCGGCGCGGCTCTTCAGGACGGGGACCGTCTCCGCCTCGGGGTCGACGTAGTTGGGCCGCGCGATGGTCTTCGCCTCGTACGTCTCTGGATCGAGCACCTGGATCGCACGCTCGTCTTCGACCGTGACGACCGTGGTCTCCACCCCGTCCTCGCGGGTGCCGAGCCTGCGCGCGTCGGGGGAGACCCCGTCCTCGTGAGAGGCCTCGTACCGCTCGCCGGTCCGAAGGCGAACGCCTTTGAGATTCCCGCGGGCGCTACGGACGAGGACCGGCCCGTCGTCGTCGCCGTCGAGGTCGATCACGTCGCCCGGCGTGTAGGGCGGCAGGCGCACGGCGAACGTGACGCGGTAGACTTCGTTGCCGTCTTCGTCCTCGGTGACCAGCGTCTCCGAGTCCGTGACGGTCCCGCCGAACTCCTCTCTGACCTTGTTCGCGATCTTCGTGCCGATCTTCGTCGTCGAGACCTTCACGTTCAGCCCGGCGTCGACCGCGCCCATCTCGGTGACGAAGGCGTTCCGATCGCCCGTCGCCTCCATCTCGGCGACGACTTCGTTCGAAATCTCCTTCGTGCGCTCGATCTCCTCGGCCGTCGGCGTGCGATCCTCGGCGCGCAGCTGGACGACGCTGGCGTAGTAGTCGCCGGCGATGCGCCCGCAGCGCCTGCAGGTGCCGCGGGCGATCGTCACGGGGACGACGACCGATTCGGCGACGGGTTCGTCGCGGACGACGCCCGTGAAGTGACAGTGCATCCGGATCGTGTTCTGGTCGACGTGTTCCGGCTCGACTTGCCAGGCCACGTCGTCGACGTCGACGTGGACGCCCAGCGCCTCGCTCACCGCGTCGATGGCCACGTCGGTGTAGTCCGCGGCGTCGACGTCGACCCAGCGCTCGCCCTTCCGGACCGCCCCACAGCGCGAGCAGACGGATACGGTGACCTCGTCCGGCGCGTCGACGAACTCGAAGTCCTCGAAGTAACACGCCTCACAGAGGTCGACGGCCGCCGACGGCCGGAGCGGATCGGTCGCCTCCGAATCGGGCGGCCGTTCCGGAACCGGATCCCCACAGCGGGGACAGAACGCGCGTGACTCACTCATGGCCCGTGATTGGGCCCGGATTCGGATAAGCGGCGCGTTCGGGCGGTTCCGTGTCCGCGTCTCGGAATCCGAACCAGTTCGCTGTCGGTCCTCTCCCGTAACCCCGGCCACGCCTGCGAACCGTCTCCACGCGCACTGCTCCGAAACGGTGTTCGAACCGGGAAAATGAAACCGACACCCTCCGTTGCGAACGCGCGTCAGACGTCATCGAGTCGAGCGATTTCCACCTGAAGCGAAGGGGTTCACCACCGGTCCCAGCCGACGGCCATATCCGTGGCGGCGCGCACACCCGGACGGAGCCGACGGGTTCCGAAACCGGAGCAGAGCCGTCCTCTAACACGGCGCTTATCCCGTCACGATACGTACGTAAACGTATGGATTGGAAACCGGACTGGGGGCTCAGAGCCCGGATGGGACTGACGATGTTCCTGCTGTTCGCCCTGTACATCGTGTTCGCGGCGGGGATCATGCTCTACACGGGCGGCGGTATGTTCGTCTTCCTGCTCATCTTCGGCGGCTTCACGGTCGCCCAGTACTACTTCAGCGACACGCTCACGCTGAAGAGCATGGGCGCGAAGACGGTCTCGGCCGAGGAGTACCCGGACCTCCACCGGACGATCGAGCGTCTCTCCCAGCAGGCCGATCTACCGAAGCCGAAGGTGGCCGTCGTCGACGAGCGAGTGCCGAACGCGTTCGCGACGGGCCGCAACCAGAAGAACGCCGCCGTCGCCGTCACGACGGGCCTGCTTCGTACGCTCGACCAGGACGAACTCGAGGGCGTTCTCGCACACGAACTCGCGCACGTGAAGAACCGCGACATGATGGTGATGACGTTCGCCTCCCTCCTGGGGACGATCGCGTTCATGTTCGTCCGCTGGGGCGCGTTCTTCGGCGGCGGTCGTGGCCGGGGCGGCAACCGCGGGGGCGGCGGCATCCTCGTCGCCATCCTGATCTCGCTCGTCGTCTGGATCATCAGCTACATCCTCATGCGCGCGCTCTCGCGCTACCGCGAGTACGCCGCCGACCGCGGCGCGGCGGCGATCACCGGCAAGCCGTCGGCGCTCGCCTCCGCGCTCGTCTCCATCTCGAGTGGCGTCGAGAAGATCCCAGACAAGGACCTCCGCGACGAGGCCGAGATGAACGCCTTCTTCATCATCCCGCTCAAGTCGGGCGTCGTCGGTCGCCTGTTCTCTACGCACCCGCCGACGGAGAAACGGATCGAACAGCTCCGCACGCTCGAACGCGAGATGGAAGGGTTCTGAGGACCGTCGCACGGGACCCCGTGTCTGGGAGTCGCCCGCTGGGAGTCCCGGCGGCGCCGTCGGGTGGGGACGGCGTCGAGTGCGGATTTGCCGGCGTCGAGTGCGGGTCCGTGGACGTCGAGTGCGGATCCGTGGACGTCGAACGCGGATTCGTGGGTGCTTTTGGTCGCGCGGCCCTGAGGTGAGATATGGGAGTACTCGACGGATTGCGGGCGGCGCTCGGCCTCAAGGCCGAGGCGGACGCTCGCCGCGAGGCCGACCCGGAGGACCTGTTCGGCATGAGCACCGCCTACATGACGATGCACGCCGACCTCGGGTACGAGTCGGTCGGCGAAGCGGCCCTCTGTTTCTCCGGTGTGGACGCGAGCAGCTTTCACGACGCCGTCGACGAGGTCGAGGCCATCCTCGCGGCCGGCCAGGAGGAGACCGGCACCGCGTTCGACGTCACCGCCGACGGCCACGGCTACGAGTGGGTCGTCCTGGCCGACGACGATACGGAGGACCTGGTGACGAGTATGCACTTCGCCGCGGACACGTTCGTCGAACAGGGATACGGCTCACGGCTGCTCGCCGCCGTCTTCGGCTACGAGCGGCCGGACCGGCGTGCCGACGACGGCCGGCCCCAGCGAGCCTACTGGATCTACTCCTTCCGCCGCGGGTCGTTCTACCCGTTCGCGCCCGCGGGCGGTCGCGACCGAAACAACAGCGCGGAGTTCAAACTCGAGTCCGTCCTCGACGGCGAACTCGACGTCGAGGCCGACAAGGAGTACTGGTACCCGCTCTGGCCGAGCGAAGACGGGCGGCATCCCTGGGAGTGAGCGCCCGAACGCCCTCGTGACGCCAGACCGGCACCTGGCCAGTCGCTCGGTGTGTGGGACCGGGGGTCCCGATTCCTTCTCGACCGGCTTGCCGGGCGGCACTTTCACTTTCACTTCCCTGTTAACGAGGGTTTATACCTGATCCAGCGCAAGCGACGAGTATGCCAGCAGACGCAGACCTAGAGACGCTGCCGGGCGTCGGCCCGGCCACGGCGGACAAACTCTCAGACGCGGGCTTCGACTCCTTCCAGAGCCTGGCGGTCGCCTCACCCTCGGAGCTGTCGAACACGGCGGACGTCGGCGAGTCGACGGCCGCGGACATCGTCACGGCCGCCCGGGACGCGGCCGACGTCGGTGGCTTCGAGACCGGTTCGACGGTGCTCGAACGGCGCAACAAGATCGGCAAGCTCACCTGGCACATCGACGAGGTCGACGAGTTGCTGGGCGGCGGGATCGAAACCCAGTCGATCACCGAAGTCTACGGCGAGTTCGGCTCCGGCAAGTCCCAGGTCACCCACCAGATGGCCGTCAACGTCCAGCTTCCCCAGGAGGTCGGCGGCCTCCACGGCTCGTGCATCTTCGTCGACTCCGAGGACACCTTCCGTCCCGAGCGGATCGACGACATGGTCCGCGGGCTCCCCGACGAGGCCATCGAGGCCGCCCTCGACGATCGCGAGATCGAGGGCTCGGCCGACGACGAGGACGCCCTCGACGAACTCGTCGAGGCCGTCCTGGAGAAGATCCACGTCGCGAAGGCGTTCAACTCCAACCACCAGATGCTGCTGGCCGAGAAGGCGAAGGAACTCGCCAGCGAACACGAGGACTCCGACTACCCCGTCCGCCTGCTCTGTGTCGACTCGCTGACCGCCCACTTCCGCGCCGAGTACGTCGGCCGCGGCGAACTCGCCGGCCGCCAGCAGAAACTCAACAAACACCTCCACGACATCGACAAGGTCGGCAACCTCTACAACTGCGCCGTCATCGTGACGAACCAGGTCGCCTCGAACCCCGACTCGTTCTTCGGCGACCCGACCCAGCCCATCGGCGGCAACATCCTCGGTCACAAGTCCACCTTCCGCATGTACCTCCGCAAGTCCAAGGGGACGAAGCGGATCGTCCGCCTCGTCGACGCCCCCAACCTCGCCGACGGCGAGGCCGTCATGCGCGTCGAGGACGAAGGTCTCGTGCCGGAGTAACATCGAACTTTTTCTTCGTCGGGTTCGCGCGCGGCGCGAACCACTCCTCGAAAAACTTCGATGAAAAAGACCGGCGGCTTCGCCGCCGGGGAACCGCTCGCTACGCTCGCGGATGCTAGCGTTCTACCGCGGCGAGCGCCTCCTGTCGGTGCTCGACGACCTGTTCGATCCCCTCCTTCTTGTCCTCCGGGTCCTGGAGTCCGTCGAGCCACCGGCAGTCAGCGTAGAACGCGACGAGGGCGGTGATCTCGTCGTCGGAGAGTCGACCGAGGTTGCCGCCGACCGAGGCGTAGACCGTCGGCGCCTCGACGCGTTCCGTGACGTCCTCGTACCGTCCGTCCTCGATCATCGCGTCGAGATAGTCGTACGAGCGTAGTTCGGCGGCGAGGGCTCCACGCAGTCGTTCAGTCCGGTCGCGCTCGCGCTTCCAGTAGAGGAGTCCGGAGGCGACGGCGGTCGTGATCGACCCGATGAGCGCCCCGAGGACGAAGCCGGTCGCGGTCCCGAGCACGGTCGTACGGACCGCGTGACACGGGGAATCCCCGTCCCTTGCAGACCTGTGGGTGGTCTGGACGACCGTCGTTGATTTCTGACCGTCGCAGGAGAAGACATATACCGCCGAGTTCTGAACGGAGTGACATGACCGACGACGACCCGGACCTCCGGGACGAGGTGCGGGAGCTGCGCGCCGCGGTCGACGACATCGACTCGCGGCTGTCGTCGCTCGAATCGGCGATCGAGCGACCGGCCGAGGAGAATCGGACGGGCGCGAGTGGCGACCCGGCGGATGCGCGATCAGAGGCGGACGCGGCCGCAGCGGGTGCGGCCGATGCGCCGTCGGCGGGCGGTTCGTGGGCTCAGGAACCCGGCCGGCCGTCGCCAGCGGACCGCCCGGCGGATGGGGAAGGAGGGCCCGTTGCGGATGAGGGACGAGGGCCACCAGCGGACGCACCGACCGACACCGACTCGGGCGGACGGGACTGGGAGCTCGACGTCGGCATCCGGTGGCTCGGCGTCGTCGGCGTCCTCGCCCTGCTCGTCGGCGTCGGCCTGTTCGTCCGCTACGCCATCCAGCAGGACCTCCTCGGGTACGCGGCCCGGATCGCCCTCGGCGTGGGGGCGGGCGCGGCGATGGTCGCTGTCGGCCGCTACGCCGCGCGGGACGATCGGTACCACCGCCTGGGCGGGATCGTCGTCGGGGGCGGGCTCGCCATCGCGGCGCTCAGCCTGTACGCCGCCTACGGCTTCGAGAGCTACCGGGCGGCCATCGGGACGACGCTCGGTGCGGCGGTCGCCGGCCTCACGGCGGTCGTCGCCGTCGGCCTGTGGATCTCACACCGGGACGACCGGCCGCTCGTCGGCGCCGAGTCGCTCCTGATCGGCTACCTCACGGCCGGCGTCACGATCCCGGAGTGGGGCGCGCTCACGCTCGCGTACGCGCTCGTCCTGACGATCGCCGTCGCCGCCGTCTCGATCGATCGGGACCGGCCGGCCCTCCCACTCGGCGGCGTCATCGGGAGCTACGGCGTCTACGTCGCCTGGCGGGGAGCGCTCGACGGCGGGCAGGCGCTCGCCGCCGGGGCCTTTCTCGCCGTGGCGTTCGGCACCTTTCTCGCGACGGCGATCCATCCGGGCCGGCGCGATCGGACCGGCTGGCGTTCCTGGCTCGACCACCTCCTCGTGGTGACGAACGCACTCGCGTTCGCGACCCTCTTCGCACGACTGTTCGCCGCCGGAGCCGCGGTGCCCCGTTCGCTCACCTTCCTCTCGCTCGCGGTCACCTTCGCTGGGATCGTCATCGCGGCCGACCGACGGCTGGTCCGCGAGACGCCGGCCGCGCCGTACCTCGCCGTCGGTTTCTACGCCCTCGCCGTCGACCTCGCGCTGGCGCCGGTCTGGGTCACGATCGTCCTCGCGGCGAGCCTCCCGGCCGCGCTCCTCGCTTCGATCCGGCTGGAGGACTCACGCGCTCGCCTGGCCACCCACGGGCTCGCCCTGGTTCTCGTGGCGAAGGTGGCCCTGCCGGACGCGATGGGATTGGCGCCGGTCGGGTTCGACCCCTGGGTCGTCCCCACGCGTCTCGTCGCGTTCCTGGCCGCCATCGCCGCGTGTTACGGCGTCGCGGTCCTCATCGAGCGCCGCTCGGACGCCAGGCCGTCGGCGAACCCCGACGCGCAGGGGCGCGACCCGGTCGCCGAATCCGACCCGCCGGATCGCGGCTCTCCCACCGGCCCGGCCGCTGAGTCCGACGCGCCGGACTCCCGACTGCTGGCTATCCCCGGGCGGACGTACGCCTGGGTCGGGACCGCGCTGGTGACGGAACTCCTCTGGCTGGAGCTATCGTCGTACCCCCTCTCGGTCGCCTGGGCCGCGTTCGCGCTCGCCCTCCTGGCCGTCGGCTTCGTCGCCGGACGTCGGTCGCTGCGCTATCAGGGGATCGCCCTCCTCGGCCTGACGACGGTCAAGGTGTTCCTCGTGGACACGAGCGGGCTCGACCCGCTCACCCGGACGCTGTCGTTTCTCACCCTCGGCGCCGTCCTCCTCGTCGCGGCCTTCGCGTACGCCCGCAACGCGGGCCGGCTGGGCGACTCAGCGGGTGAACCCGCCGCGAACGAGTAGGTGGCAGACGGGCGGTTGGTTCGTCGTCGACCGCGGACGTTCTCGGCGGCCCTGGCGCGCAGGGCCGACCGCACCCTCTCGCGTCGGTTCTGGTCTCGGTGGGCCGTCGACCGTCGGCTGGGGCTGCCGTTGGACGCAGATCGTGTACACGACTGCCCGACCATCTCGTCGGGCGACAAACGGACGCCTGGTACGTCACCGAGTAGCATCCGCGCGAACGGAGTGAGCGCGGTTTTCCGGCGGCGAAGCTGCCGGCCGTTTTCATCGACGGGTTTCGAGTCGACCGGGACCGGAGGTCCCACTGACCACGCGAACGGGTGCTACGCGCCCGTGAGCAGAGAACGAGTTGCGGGCCTGCGGCCCGCGACTGACTGCCGTGGCGGCGTCGCCGTCACGCGGGTCGGGCGAAGCGCGAACCCGACGAAGAAACGGGTCGGTGGTTAGTCGTCGCCGTCGTCCTGGTCTTCGATCGTCGTGGTCTCGGCGTCGAGTTCGCCGCGGTAGATCTCGACGCCGTCCTGGGCGACCTTCTCGGCGAGGACGGCGCACTTGATGCGCATCGGCGAGATGTCGACGCCGAGCAGGTCGGTGACGTCGTCGCGGTCCATCTCCAGGAGGTCGTCGACGGTGGTGCCCGGGAGTGCTTCGGAGAGGAGGCTCGCCGAGGCCTGGCTGATCGCACACCCGTCGCCGCTGAACGCGACCCGTTCGACGACCGTCTCGCCGTCGTCTTCGGTGAGGGCGACGTCCATCCGGATCTCGTCGCCGCACATCGGATTCTCGCCGACGTGGCTGAACGTGGGATCCTCGAGTTCCCCGTAGTTACGCGGGTTCTTGTAGTGGTCGAGGATCTGCTGTCGGTACATGTCCGAGCCGGTTCCCATTTGATAGCATTTCGTCGTGTCCGGTAAAAAGGGTTGCGCTGCAGGTGCGTTTCGGTTCGACGGCAGGCGACCGGCCGTTTCGTGACGGCGATCGAGGGGGTACGGGTGAACGAGGATTGCACCGGGTGAACGAGACCGTCCAGGAGACGACCGAGGGGTCACGGGGGATCGGGGCGTCCAGGGGTTGTCGAGGGCCCGCCTCCGTCCAGGGGTTGTCGAGGGCCCGCCTCCGGGGTGGACGGGGTGCTCAGTGACTCGTCTGGCCCACCTCGTTCCCGGCGCCGGCCGTCGCGTCGGTTCGATGGCGGGCGGTGGAGACGAGCAGCGTCCCCGCCGAGTCGTCCGAACGGCCGTCGCAGCTGCGGTGAGTGACGGCGAGCGGGTCGTCGTATCGCTCGCCGATGGCCTCGACGATGCCGGCGAACAGCGAGCAGGAGTCGGTTCGCGAGCGGAACTCGACGAAGACGGTCTCGTCGCCGACGACCGTACACTCGAGCGCCGGCGGTTCGTGGGCGGCCGCGGTGTGCGGGTTCGTCCGTTCGAAGATCTCGTCCAGGTGTTCGATGATCGCCAGGGCCGACCAGTCCGAGTCGACCTCGATCCGGCCGACCGTCAGCCTGTCCGGGCCGATCGCTGGGCCGACATCGGCGAGCAGTTCGGACCGCTCCCACGAGGTCGTCTCGACTGACACGTCGACCAGCGAGTCGCCGAGTCCGGCGGGCGCGTCGATCGACGGCACGGCCCACTGCGGATCCACGCAGTCGCGACTCCCCTCCCGTGATCGGTCCTGACCGGCTCGATCGTCCGGCCCCGACGCGTTCGCGTCGGTATCCCGCTCGGTCATCGGACCACCCCGGTATATTGGCGATGGTTCGCACCGACGCACCCTGCCAGATCTTGTTTTCTATAGTAACACTGCACCATGCGGTGGCAACAGTCGCACGTCGTTATAATACTTGCTTCGGGGATGCGGGTTGAAGACGGTGATGCTGGATCACTCGTCGATAGCAACCAGCTCCGATCCGACGTTGATCCCGCTGACACTGGGAGACGAGCGTGAAGCCCGTGATCTGGACGGAGCTTCAACCCTACGAAGGTCCTTCTGGAACCGTCTCGACGAACTGCTCGTGAGAGAACTCACCGAGGCTTCAACCCTACAAAGGTCCTTCTGGAACCAGGACGGTCCAGGAGGGGGTGGCCCCCTTATCTCGCTTCAACCCTACAAAGGTCCTTCTGGAACCATGAGCGATATTTACCGCCCCTACGGTGAGAAGTGCTTCAACCCTACAAAGGTCCTTCTGGAACATGAGTTAGTCAACGGAGAACCCGCGTGCGCGGAGTGCTTCAACCCTACAAAGGTCCTTCTGGAACAACCCGGACAGACGTGGACCGGTTCGGAAGTCCCGCTTCAACCCTACAAAGGTCCTTCTGGAACGACGATGTCTTTGGGCTGCGTATCGGCGTTCGCGTTGCTTCAACCCTACAAAGGTCCTTCTGGAACTGGCTCTTTGAGTTTCGACATTTCCGTTAAGATGTGCTTCAACCCTACAAAGGTCCTTCTGGAACCACTCTGCCCTACGTGCCACCGGAAACTAGAGTCGTTGCTTCAACCCTACAAAGGTCCTTCTGGAACTTTCCCCTCCAGATCGAGAATGGCATCAATTTTATTGCTTCAACCCTACAAAGGTCCTTCTGGAACCGTGGCCCGATCCACGACGGCGGGACTGTCACCCTGCTTCAACCCTACAAAGGTCCTTCTGGAACCCACCTCCGTCACGGTCAGTGGCCGTGCTCGAAGTTGCTTCAACCCTACAAAGGTCCTTCTGGAACACGCCGACGACTGCGACGCCGCGGGTGTCGTTGCGCTTCAACCCTACAAAGGTCCTTCTGGAACACCAAATACGTCTCACTGGAAATACTCTGAATCCGTGCTTCAACCCTACAAAGGTCCTTCTGGAACAGCGAGGACGATCGGGATCAGGTCGATTGTCATCTGCTTCAACCCTACAAAGGTCCTTCTGGAACAGTATTCGTGGGCCGCTCGGACCGCCGTGTGGTCGTCGCTTCAACCCTACAAAGGTCCTTCTGGAACGCTCAGAGTGTGGCGCCGATCTCGCGAGTACAGACAGCTTCAACCCTACAAAGGTCCTTCTGGAACCATGAGAATCAGTCCAGGTAGGTGGCCGCCGTGTTGCTTCAACCCTACAAAGGTCCTTCTGGAACTCGCGTTGCCAATTCCTCGGTCACTGTCTGGTCTGTGCTTCAACCCTACAAAGGTCCTTCTGGAACGGAATTCGGTCTCCCAGACCCGCCGGATTATAGCGGGCTTCAACCCTACAAAGGTCCTTCTGGAACAGTCTCGAATCACCAACTGACGCCTATAGGACTACCAGCTTCAACCCTACAAAGGTCCTTCTGGAACAAATGCCATAATGGTTATGGGTGGATCACTCTGTGCTTCAACCCTACAAAGGTCCTTCTGGAACTCGGTGACCGAGTCGTTGAGCAGGGCCCGCTTGATGCTTCAACCCTACAAAGGTCCTTCTGGAACTCAGACCCTTCTTCGTCCATCCCCCGGATGCGGGAGTGCTTCAACCCTACAAAGGTCCTTCTGGAACAGCAGTCCCGTCGTACGCGATCGAGCCAACAACCCCGCTTCAACCCTACAAAGGTCCTTCTGGAACTTCCTGTGAGGATGGAGTAAGGAACCATATCCGCAAGCTTCAACCCTACAAAGGTCCTTCTGGAACCGTTCTCTAGTTCGTCGTCAGTGGTTTCATTCATGGCTTCAACCCTACAAAGGTCCTTCTGGAACCTAGAGTCATACGACGAAGTGAGTCGGAAAGAGTTGCTTCAACCCTACAAAGGTCCTTCTGGAACAGCAGTCCCGTCGTACGCGATCGAGCCAACAACCCCGCTTCAACCCTACAAAGGTCCTTCTGGAACTTCCTGTGAGGATGGAGTAAGGAACCATATCCGCAAGCTTCAACCCTACAAAGGTCCTTCTGGAACCGTTCTCTAGTTCGTCGTCAGTGGTTTCATTCATGGCTTCAACCCTACAAAGGTCCTTCTGGAACCTAGAGTCATACGACGAAGTGAGTCGGAAAGAGTTGCTTCAACCCTACAAAGGTCCTTCTGGAACCCAATTTAGCGATTGGAGAACCAAAGAGACGGGGAGCGCTTCAACCCTACAAAGGTCCTTCTGGAACTCAGGCGTTCCACGTCATCGCTATTGCAGTAGCGTTCGCTTCAACCCTACAAAGGTCCTTCTGGAACTCAGGCGTTCCACGTCATCGCTATTGCAGTAGCGTTCGCTTCAACCCTACAAAGGTCCTTCTGGAACTAGTGGGAGTTGCATCCGAGTTGATGATTTTACCGAGGCTTCAACCCTACAAAGGTCCTTCTGGAACGACGGCGTCGGACATCTACAACGAGTTTGCCGACAGCTTCAACCCTACAAAGGTCCTTCTGGAACGAGGCTGACGTCTCCGATGCCTCCTGGACGAGCGGCGCTTCAACCCTACAAAGGTCCTTCTGGAACAGATGCCCTATCACGACCTCGAACTGATGGCGGCGCTTCAACCCTACAAAGGTCCTTCTGGAACTCATCCAGGCCGCGAGCCGCCGCTGGTCGCCGGTGTCGCTTCAACCCTACAAAGGTCCTTCTGGAACACGAAGTTGCCCACCATCTGCTTGCTCTGGAACGTGCTTCAACCCTACAAAGGTCCTTCTGGAACACCTTGAGCGTCACGGCTACAAGATCGGGATCTGGTGCTTCAACCCTACAAAGGTCCTTCTGGAACGGTGACGAGCTCTGGCTCATCGTCCGCAATCGGTTCGCTTCAACCCTACAAAGGTCCTTCTGGAACGATACTGCAGTCCGTGTGGCGGCTGGTCCGCCGTGAGCTTCAACCCTACAAAGGTCCTTCTGGAACACGGTCGGCTCGGCGGCCCCGCATACCCCGACAGTGCTTCAACCCTACAAAGGTCCTTCTGGAACTTGCATACGCAAGCCGAAACCCCTCGGTTTCGGAAACGCTTCAACCCTACAAAGGTCCTTCTGGAACTGGGGGACTCCGGTGATGGACACAGACTCCGGTTCTGCTTCAACCCTACAAAGGTCCTTCTGGAACACATACCAGGCAATCCGCACCCGTGGCTCACGGATATTGCTTCAACCCTACAAAGGTCCTTCTGGAACCATGGCCGATATCGGGCCATATAGCCCTCTCTATGCGGATTTCACATCAAGGTTTTCGTCGACCCGCAATGGTGTGTCAACCCCCGGGGGGTCGACGAAACTATGTGAACTTACTTCCTGGTTCGTCTGCGTCACCGAGGACAGTGCACTCAACTGAGGCAGATACGTTAGACTCGAAGATGTAGACTGAATCGTCTGTGTCGAGGACGTTGTGTATCTCATTTTGGATCGTGACGAGTTGTCCCTCCGTGATGTCGCCATAGAATACGGAGTACTGGATGTGTTCCAGATGTTTTCGCAGAAGCTTTCGGTAAATACGCGTCCGTTCGGCTGGCACGTCGTATGTGACGAGGACGAACACGTCACCACCACCGCTCCGTGGGCCGGTACGGTTCGCCGGTGAGGACGTGTTTCTTTAGCGAATACACGTCGGTCTGGACTAGCGTCTTGTAACTCACCTTTCGTTTCAATCTCGGATGCTCCACGGTTTGATCGAGCATTTCTTCGTAGACTTCCAGCACAGTCAACCGACCGTCCTCGCTCAATAGGCACCCCTCGAGTTCGCTTTCGAAGTCGTCAATCCCTAACTGCTGCCGGTTGACCACTCTGAACATCACTCGGTCTGCAAGAATTGGTTTGAATATGTCTGCCAAATCTAACGACAGGGTGAACCGTCTATCTCCGGGTTGGTGAACGTAGCCGACGGTGGGATCGAGCGCAGTATTTCGAATCGCCGAGACGCAGGTCGTGTAGACCATTGCATTGAGAAACGAAACGAGGGCATTGGCTTCGTTCGACGGTGGATTGTACTCCCTTCGCGTCAGCTCGAACGGATCTCTGAGAATATCGTCGAAACAGGCGTAGTACGCTTTACGCGCCGTCGCCTCGACACCGAGGAGTTCCTCGATGTCGCTGACGGAGCCTACCCGCTTTCGTTGTTGGTTGAGCGTCTGAATTTCACTGCCAAAGTCGTGGTCTCGAGTATGGTAGTACTTGAGATTCGCACGCATATTGTGGATACTCGCCTCGATCATCGATCGGGCAATCCGCATACGACGTTCGTGGTCATCGTATGCACGGACCTGTTCGACGATCGTGTTTCCGGACTGGTGCTGTCGCTTCGGCAGATAGGACCCTTTGTAGTAATCCTTCCAGCCGAAGACGTGAACCGCCGTCCCGTGTTCGTTGAGCAACCCGAGAGCCCGGGTGTTGAAGTCGATCTGGCCGTGCAGGTAGATCGTTCCGACGCTCTCGACCGGGAGATACTTCGTTTCGCCTTCGAGGGTATCGATCCTGAGCGTGTCTTCACTGCGGGACAGTTCGCCGTCGGCGAAGATGTGGTGGTTATCCTGTGGCATGAGTCACAACCAGCAGATGTCCTGGTAGAGACACGAGTCGCAGTACGGTTTCTTCTCGAGGGGCGGTGGACTATCGGACTCGACGACATCGATAATTCCGTCGAGGGTTTCCTCAACGCTGATGGCGGTGTCCTCGGTCAACTCTACCTGCTCGCGAGATCGTTCACGCGGATACGCCAATACACCGGACTTCTCGACGCCGTGAATCCGGTCCAGATACCAGAGGTAGTACAACAGTTGCATTCGTGGCGGTTTTTCCAACGACGAGGAGACCTTCACCTCCATCACGTCGCCGTCATCGAGTACGTCCAGGGCGATTCGACCGTCGATCGTGAACGACCGTCGGCTATCCCGGTAGCTCGTCTCGTCCGTGTGTGTCCCGCGCTGGATATTCGGCGTGCTTCGATCGATATCGATGCCTCTGGACATGAACCAGAGTTCCCGCCGGCAAACGTGGTAGTACTGGACCATCAACCCGGTGATCCGGACGGGTGGCTCACGGTGGGGATTCCGCTCGCGTTCGATGAGATCGTCGATCCGGTCCTTCTTCGAATAACTGGGACTTTCACTCATAGCACGGTGAATCGACCGGCGACCACGTCGTTGTCGTTCGCCACGAACCCGCCGCTATCGAGATCGTAAGAACCACCTGCGGTTTCAGGTCTATAAGCGAGAATCTGTACACCTTCTTGCTCTCCGCGCCTTTTTCGGTCAACTCTCGTCGCCTGGGTAAGTGTCCCCTCTGCGTCGCGAGCCGGGATCGACACGCGCAGATCGGATGCTTGTTGAAGGAGCTCGTATGCCCGAGGAGTGTTCCCATCGTTGAACGCGTCACCGATTGCCTCGAGGAGAGTTTTCTCTCGGTCAGTTACAGCGACGATGATATCGACGGTCGGATAATCCTCCTGAATGAGTGATTTCCGGCCAAGTTGCTTTGCTTCGCACCGTTCGATGTGATCGAGCAGCTCCTGGCTGGCGAGTGCCTTCTCGCGGATTCGTTCGAAGTACGTCGGAACTGCGCGCCGCGTCACTGTAAACTCGTCAACGTCGGATTGCGTTTCGAGGGTGTCTCGAAGCGTTTCGGTGATAATCGTCAAATGGCTGCCGAGATCGGTGCCGTAGACGTACTTGGCGGGCGTTCGGTCGACACCTCCGTTCGGATCGTCGGGATCATCGAGTAACCAGACCGTGACGCGGCCCTTCTCTTCACCCCACTCGAACGACCGATTACAGCGTCCGGCCGCCTGGACGATACTGTCGAGTGGAGCAAGATCACGGTAAACGCGAGCGAAGCTGAGGTCGACTCCGGCTTCAACCGCCTGCGTCGAGACGAGTACGAACGGGACGTCGCAGTCCGTCAGTACGTCGGCAAGTCGGATGAGAACACGTCGGTCCTTCGGTCGGTATCGCGAATTGAACGTCGCGAGGAAGAATGGCGGTTGTTCCGCTCTCGACCAGGACCACGACGCGTCGTTAACAGGGCCGCTGTCGGATCCGTCCCATTCACCATCTGGGGCGAACCCCAGACGATCGAGGACTGCCGATGCAAGCTGATCGATTCGTTCCGTTCCGCCGAAACGGCCATCGTCCGTAGCGGTTCGCCCCACTGTTGAAGTGCCTTCGGCCCTCTCAAGGACCTCTCTATACGTTTTTCCGATGTGTTCGACAGTCATTTCAGATGCCTGTGCTACGCTTTCAGTCAGCCGCCTCGAGCTGGCGATCGTGTTGCAGACAGTCAATGCAGAGCGTTCCGTTGCCCCCGCGTTTGCGCCGTGGGAGACAGCGTCGACGATCCGTTCGCCAGCCGTTTCGTGATCGAGGGGGATCGTCTCTGCGTCCGAAGCTCCAAAGGTCCACACTGAATCGTCGATGGTGTATCGCACCCGGCGCGCGTGGTGGTAATACTCGTCTACGTCGTCGAGCAATTCGACGGCCGACAGGTCGTCGGTAGTCTCGAACAGCGCCGGTTGGGTCGCCGTCATCGCGATCACCGTGGCATCGAACTCTGTCCGTAGCGTTCGAACGAGCCGCGGGATCGCCGCCCACCAACGTTTCGGTAGGGCCTGTGGCTCGTCGAGGATAATCACAGCGTCCTGTAACGCCGGGAATTTGAGCCCCTGGCTGTTTCTCGGACCAGCGAGACTCTCGAACAGTTGGACGAATGTCGTCAGTACCGTTCCCGATCGCCAACTCTCCCCGAGCATCGCATCAGCGCGGGTTCGCTGATCGGTTTCGGCTTCTCCATCCGTTCCGACCTCGGAATCGACGCGAGTGACTGTCTCACTCAGATAGTGGTGGACCGTCAATGCGTGTCCAGCCGGATCAGCGTCCCAGATATCCGGGTCCTCGAATATCTCGCGCGTCTGTTCGATAATCGAAGTGAAGGGCAGCGCGTAGACGACGGTAGGTTCTTCCACGAGTTTGCGCCGTTTAGCAATCTCGTCACGGAGTGTGAGCGCCGTCGTAATCCCAGTGAACGTTTTTCCGAGCCCGGTCGGAAGCGTTAGCCGACCGACGTCCGCTTCGTCGTCGAGCAGTCGGTCGACGGCGTTTTCTGGTGCGACATTCCTGGCCTGCTCCCGGAACCGATTCAGCGTCTGCTCTAACTCGTCGTTCGCTTCTAACCCTTCGACATACGTATCGAGTGCTTCGAGCGCAAGTGGCTCCCGTTCGAGTTTCGAGCGCGAGATACCGGCTGCACTGGTCTTGTCTGCAAGCGTCAGATGTCCCCAGTACCTGAGTGTCCTATCGTACAGCTCGGACGGAAGTGAATCGACGTCTTCTTTTTTGCTGTACCCCCGCCGCTCGGAAACCAGTTCGGCCAGTGACTCGTATACGGATTCGTCCGCAATAGCGCGAGCGAATCGGTTCCAGGTTGTCGTGTCATTCCCGGCCCTGACGAGTAGTTCGTCGGCTTTCCGGGCGTGGAGTTCGTTTTCCGGCTGGCCGATCGACTCGACCTGATCCGTCGCCCACCCCTTTACGTTGTTCTTCTCGTCCGTTTCGGTCCTATAGATGTCCGTAAACACGTGCGGGACGGCATCCGGAAGTGAACCGTGATGTCGCGAAATGGCTATAAATGCCGCCAGTGCGTCTCGGTCGTCACCGCCGATCTCCTGGACGACCCAGAAGGCTGCGAGCGCACCAAGTCGAGCGTGATAGGTTTGCTGTGGCGGTCCATGGAATTCGACGGTAGGATGGACCTTCCTCTGGAACGCCGGTGTCACCTTCCCAAAGTCGTGGAGCAGTCCGATGACGCTCGCAACTCGCTGTTCACTGCACGCTTCCGAACCCTCGAATCGGCCGAGGGAAAGCATTCGAGACTTCGTATCTTCGAGATGGCACTCGAGTTTGTAGTCCGGCTGACCGTCCCGTGGATGGGAAATAATGGAATCTATGGGCATATTGTCGGTACTGGCTACTCGAACGCGACGACGTGACCATTGACGTCCACCGGCGAGACCGTCTCGGAACGAATTTGCAACGATCCGCTTGCGAACGCATAGTCGATGAAGCCTGTCGTGCGGCGACCTCCTTCGTGCGCTTCCATGTAGCCAGGAACTCGCTCGACATCGTAGGCGACGCCCGCCTGTGGAACGATTTCATCGATCCCGTCCGGAACGGTGCTATCGACGCGAACCGACTCTCCGGTTTCAACCGATTCCGGTCGGTATTCGAACCGGTTCTCCTCGTCGATCGGCTCGGTCCACGCGAGGAACTCCGAGAGGCCCATCGATGGGGGGTAAAACGAGGTGTCCGTTTCGAGGCGATGTTTGAGAACGCTGTAGAATCGATCGTCTTCGACAGCCACGTCGATTCGGTAGGCCGGTTCGACGAGCAACTCGTAGCTATGGATTTGGCGGTTATCGGTGCTGTCCGGGTACTTGACCCTGATCGTCTTTTTGCCCGAACCACCTTTGCTGTCCATCGTCTCGCCGGGATGGGTCCCAAGTCCGAGCGTTGGTTGCGTTACCGTCCGAATCGGCGAGACCGGCGTGATGGCGACGGCGGACGATTCGGGCGCAAATATATCGTAGTAGCCGTCGCGGCTGACGCCGGCAATCGCCGCGAGGAGACCAGCCACGGTCGTTCGGGGTGGGATTCGGTAGGTCTGCTTTGTCACCGTCCGGTCAATTCGCCGGAAGTGACCCCAATCGCTACGGAGCACGAACGATAGACACTTCGACGGGACACCGTCACCGTCGACCGATGGTGCGGAACCCACATCGATCTCGTCCCCGATAGGTGCCTGGCTCGCAGTATCTCGTTTCGCCATCGTCTCACTCCGCCGGGGGCGCTTTGTTGAACTTCTCGTAGACGTCGAACCCGTCGACCGAAACGCCACGATCTTCGAGTTCGTCGGCTATCTCGTCAGCGGATTCGATTTCAGCGCCATCACACGTGACTGCCAATCGATCGCTTCCGGCGATGTGAACCGTACTGAGGTGGCCGTCGTCGGCCACGGACTCTAGCGTTTCGACGAGATCGCTGACGTCGAGACAGACGTCCCGAACCGAGCGCATCTCGCCGTCCGGTTTCGATTCGGCCTCGTCGAGCGTGATGGCGTTGTGCAGGTCCCCGACGTGGTAGCCATCGGTTGAGTACTCGGCCCGGACGTACAGCCGCGGTTCCTGGCCAATCTTGCTTCGCGAGATGGTCTGATTCTTGATCGCACGCCAACAGAGCGTATCGAGTCGCTCGACGTCTGCCGCTTTCAAGTGGGTATCGCTCGCACCGTTTTCGTCCACCAGCCCGTGAAACGGGAAGATTCCGTATTTGATCCGGTGATCGTCGAGTCCGAAGCCACCCTGTTCCTTCTCGTCCTGCGTCGCGATGACGCTCGTAAGCATGCTCGTCTCCTCGTTGGTTTCGACAGCGTTGAGCGAGCGGGCCGGCGAGAACTGGACCGGACCGGTGAACTGGCTCGGGAATCGTTCCTTGACGGCCTCGTACAGTTCGTCGTTGGTGTCCGCATTGAACGAGAGCGTCGCGCCGAAATATCGGATGTCGGTCGCTCGCGCCAGGAACTCGGTTTCGATGTCGTCAACCGCGTCGAGGTCCTCGACCGATTCGACTTCGTCGAACAAGTCGAGCGCCAGCGCTGCGCGGATCTCGGCCCCGTCGTCGGTTCGCTTGACGAAGATCGGATGGTTGTCGGCCCGCAGTTGATCACGGAGGTATCGCTTCAGTCGGACGTCGGTGATCGCCGCCTGCTGGGTGACGGGATCGATACGCGGGCGATTTTCGCCCATCGGGTCGCCGTTGGGATTGCAGTCCTGGGCGTCAGTTACGAAGACGATTTCTGAGCGGTTCGTGACGTCGGCATCGGCGTCGGTATCGGTTGCGGACATTGGTTTCTCGGTATCGGTTTCGTTGTACTCGTCGAACGTTCTATGCGACATTCGCGGCCTCCGAGTCGTTCGGTTCCGCCTCCTTGGATTCGATCCGTTGCTGAAGATCGAGCGCCCGAGCATCGGCTCGCTTACCGAAGGTGACGCCGAGGGCGTAGAAGAACCGGACGTCTTGGAGAGCCAGGTCCCACTCGCCAGGATGTACGAAGTCATCCGTCTTCATATCGAGGACCTCCGGGAAGAGCGACTCCCCTGCCCAGTCTACGTCTTTCGCGTAAACGTCGTCCTTCTCGGCGAGTTCCGGCCAGACCCTGACGAGGCGGTCGATTGTCACCTGCGTCGGTGGGTATTTATCGACAACCGTCCGGTTCATCTGCCTCGTACTCGTCTGGTGGTGGCTCACCATGCCGACGAGGACGCCGATCAGGAACGCACTTTCCCGGTGGGCATTCTCGGCCAGCGACTCCCTGTCTTCGATGAACTGTTCGAGTCTGTACCGTCGGACGGCAATACGAGTGAGATCGTCGTCACCCGAGATTTCCGCCTTCGTTGGAACATCTTGGGTCATTGTTTTTGGTGGCGTCGTCAGACCTTCGGACGCCGAGTCACCGGTCAGCAACCCGGCTCTCGCCAGCGCTTCGAGCTGGGCGAACTGCGTCTTGATGTGATTGGTCGGTAGTCGGTCCTCCTCGTCGTCCCGATACTCCTGTTCGATTCGCTCGACGTACCCAGCGAGCAAGCGCTCGACGGGAATGTCCGCACCTGTCAGCAGCGCGTAGGTGAGCCACTCGGCGAGATCGTCTGCCATCGCGCCGTCGTCACCCGCCATTTTCGGCATGGTTCCCCACGCGTAGCGACCACTGACGATCGAATTTACCACGTCGTCAACCTCGGTAAGGGGCGTGATCGGCTGCCAGTTTTCGACGCGCTCGAACCCGCTTGGGCCGAATGCGCTCGACTCGTGGAGGACGGTTCGGTGTGCGCTCGCGATCGTTCGAGGCCAGTACGGCGAGACGTCCGGTACCTCGTGAATGACGTTGATATCGCCGCTGTCGTTTCGTAACGAGATGACGTAGAAGCGCAAGGTGTCGGCTTTTTCCCGCCCAGCCTCCTCCTCGATGGTCTTTTCGAGGAAGAACATCGGATGCTGGTCGTCACCATCGAACTCCTGGAGTCGTTCGAGTGCGTAGTAGAGTTCTTCCGCGTCCCGTTCGTCCGTGTCGACGAAGTACGGGAGCGTGTAGACGCCGAGCCCGTTCCGGGTTGTTCGACATGCGTCGACGAGTGAGGAACCGGATTGGATCAGGAGCGCAGCGTCGGAGGATACCGGATGCGAGCGCCAGGCTTGTTCTCGTTGTACTCCTTCGAACTTCTCGGCGTGCTGGAGTGTGAAGAATGCGAGGGGATCTTCGGCGGTGCCGAACACCTCTGAACGATCGCCGGTGACCATACAGGCGCTTTCACCTCGTGACGGCGTACTCACCTGTTTGGAGGCCAGTTTGTCATCTTTCCGCGCTTTCATTCCCGCGTTGAGAACGCCGATCTCGCCCGGGTAGAACCAGCCTGGCTCATCGCCATTGGGCCGCTCCTCAAGGTCTTCAGGGCCGAGTCGAAGTGAGACCGTGGCGACGACACGCTCATCGTCGGTGTACCGCTCTTGGAGCTGGTTCTCGATTGTCTCCTGAACGGCTTCATCCGCTCCGAGTTCCTGTAAAAGCTTAATGATCCAGCCGTCGGGATGGGTTTCTGCTACCTCGCCGATAGCGGGTTCCCGGCCGTCAGCGTTCGTCCAGCGCTCCAGACAGTCGATACAATATGTGGCTGCAGTATCGGCGTCTGAGCCACCCTTGGCCCCTCGGCGGGTGATGCTGTGGTCGATACCGCGGCCCCACGGATAGCGGGCGAATCCGAGTTTCCCGACGGTCTCCGGCTCCAGAAAGTCCACGTCGATGGTAACGTCCTCGGTCGTCACATTATCGGCGGTGAGGTCTACTTCAACTGTGATCAGGTATCGCTTGTCCTCACTTGGATCTGACGTCGTGAACCCATCGAGTTCGCCTGGTGTATAGTAAAGTCCAAATTCCGGGTCGCCGCCGATCAGGTCACCGCTCGACGCTTCGGCGAGAGCGCCGTAGAGCGTCTGGATTCGTCGCAACGACGTTATCGGTCCGTCGAGGAGGTACTGGTCGAGTTTCTCCCGGTCCAGCCCAGTCATCGAGCTTGCCTCCGACGGTCTGCCATCTCCCCCGATGTTTGCCCGGCGGGTACGACCGAGTCTTCGTCGATATTGAGGAACCCGAACCCGAGCATATTCCGCTCTCCGACGCCGATATCGAGGGCGAGGTTGAGGTGGCGGCGGTGGTGGTCGTCTCGAACCTCGTATCCAAAGCGCCACTTGCTCATGATGTACGTCATTTCGACGCCCTGGGTCACTGTTACCGGGAGCGCGAACGTTTTGATGAGTTCGTAGCTGTCGAAGAGGTCGCCAGAGCGATCGCTGGGGCCTGGGAGACCCTCCGGACAGAACTGGCTGTGCTTCTGATCGAGGTTGTTTTCGAGTTGTGTTTTTAACGGTTCGAACGTGTGTTCGGGTTTCCAGAACGTCGGGTTTTCACCGTCGGTTTCGATCCCGTACTCCTTGCAACGCTCCGGGGGGATCCGAACGAGGACACCCGTTCCCGTTTCCAGGACGCCGCGTGTCCCAGGCTCTCCGACGTCCGGGGCGAGCAGTGAAATATCCGTGACCTCGAACGGCATTTCACCGATATTGAGCTCGGGATGTTCGTCTAGATCGCTGGCAATTGCGCCGAGGAGGTCGCGTTCTGGAGAGGCGACGAGAAGTGTCCGCTGGTCCCCTTCCTCGAAATCTCCCGGTGGAAACGGGTTCGAGAAACACACCCCGGTCGGACGGTGCTCGTCGTGACGGTCGTCGTACGTCGTTCCTTCGAGCGCGCGCCACATCCGTCCACGAAGTTTGTCGTGATACGTCGAATCGTACACGGAATCCGCACGCGCACGAAGTCGAGCCAGTATTCTCATCGGGTGGCTTTGCCCCCACTTACATTGCTACTTCTCCTCACGCACCAATGGTTATGCTCGAACATATTATATCTACCCATCATTTATAAATAGGAGTGGCCCACTATGGGTCCTGCTGAACCAGGACGACGTCGAACTTGCTGGCCTCGTGCTCGCGCCTTCAACCCTATAATGGTCCTGCTGAAACCTGGTATCATGCAAGCCCAACCAACCGACGTTCGTAGCTTCAACCCTACAAAGGTCCTTCTGGAACCGCCAGACCGCTGCCGACGCCGTCATCGGATTTCAGCTTCAACCCTACAAAGGTCCTGCTGAAACGAGTCTTTCGCACCTTCTATATAGATGGAATTAAACCTTCAACCCTACAAAGGTCCTGCTGAAACATCGCCGATGCCGTCCGCTCCCCGGAATCCTCGATCCTTCAACCCTACAAAGGTCCTGCTGAAACGTCGGCCCCGACAGCGGTCGACCCGGCGTCGACGTCCCTTCAACCCTACAAAGGTCCTGCTGAAACCTCGTTCGCCAGGAACTCACGCGCCTGACCGGCTGCCCTTCAACCCTACAAAGGTCCTGCTGAAACAACTCACCTCCTACTCGATCGGATGGACAACACGCTTCAACCCCACAAGGGTCCTGCTGAAACACAACCAGGCCCAGGCGCTGATCAACGAGTTCGGGATGCTTCAACCCCACAAGGGTCCTGCTGAAACTCGCACCGGCGACGGCACGCTGGAACTGCGGAATGAGCTTCAACCCCACAAGGGTCCTGCTGAAACCGGGCGGCTGTCCTGCGCGCGATCGTCGCCGAGCTTCAACCCCACAAGGGTCCTGCTGAAACCAGGTTGGCGCGGGCCGGATGGAAGAGTACGACCCGGCTTCAACCCCACAAGGGTCCTGCTGAAACCATGGCCGATTTCGGGCCATATGGCCCTCTCTCGGGGGATTTTACATCAAGGTTTTCGTCGACCTGCAATAGTGTACTCACCCCCAGGGGGTCGACGAACGTCGCGCACCATCTGGCGCTCCCCGCATCACACCACGAGTTCGATTCAATCCGCCCCAGACCGCCGTTCTACGCATCTTCCCACAACGACACACCCTCTCCACTGTCACTCTCTGTCGTGAAATCGCCGTCTCACACAGAATAATTAATCGTCAAACTCTTAGGTAGATATAAGTAACACTAATCCGTACCTCCGGCTGGAAGCCACGTCGTCTCCACACGCCAGGGGGCAGGCGACAGAAATGCCCCGGGTGGGCCATCACCCGAGACGATGGCTTCCGATCGCGATAGACCTGAAGCCATGATTCCGTACCCGCTCGCGAGACATAAACCCCTCGCACGACGCCCGAACCGCCCGTTCTCACCAGCCACGCGTCCGACTCGTCCGTCGCTACCGGTCACCGACGATGGGGGTCGTGGGGTGCTGGCGTGACGGATCAATCGTCGAGTCGCGACGCTGGCGGTCGTGGTGAGGCGCCCGGCGACGGCGCGCGCAGCGACGAAGCGCGCGACGACGGTGCGTCGAGCGTCGACGGGGACGGACCGGTGGGCGTCGACGGGGACGGAACGGCGTCGGGGCTGTCGCGGTGTCCGCGATGCGACAGACCGGTCGCGGTGCTCACGATTTGCGGGCCGATGGACGCGCGGGTCGGTCCGTGCGGCTGTCGGCTCTCGGTCGTGGAGGTGAACGACCTGACCGGCTCGTCGTAGGCACCTGCGTGAGTGATCTGTTTTCGCGGACAGCTCGCGACCGTCGTACACGCGTACAGACGGATTCACGATATTTCGGAGGCGACGCGCTCGCACGACGGCGTTCGGGAGTGGATGGACTGTCTACACGCCTGCGTCGCTCGGGCGCCGCTTCGTGGGCGGTGATCGATCGTGAACCCGGATTCGTCGAGTGACTCGGGGTTGCCGTCCACAGTGGGTCGGCCACAGACCCGCTCGGGCCCGGCTACAGGCGCTTCGAGACGTCGCCGTCGACGGTCGGGAGGTCGGCGATCGGGCGTTCGAGGTGGGCGAAGATCTCGCTCGCCTGGTAGAGCTGGTGTTGCCCGGCGCTCTCGACTGGGGTGAGGACGCCGTCGGCTTCGAGCGTCTCGATGAGCGAGTAGGCGGTCGTGTGCGAGAACTCGAACGCCTGCGTGGCGCCTTTGGGCGTGATGTACGGGTTCGAAAAGAGAGACTGGGTGAGTGGGAGGATGTAGTCCGATCGGTGCGACTGGTAGCGCTCGACGTACTCGCGTCGCAAGTCGAGGAGGGCCTCCCCGCGACGGACGCCTTCTCGCGCCTGCTCCCAGATGCCGCGGATGAAGAACCCGAGCCACTCGTCCCAGGCGCCGTCGGTTCGAACGCGCGTGAGGAGGTCCGTGTAGTCGCGTCGGTACTCGTTGAAGTACGCGCTGAGGTAGAGGTACGGGTCGGAGAGGAGTCCCTCCCGCTGGAGTTCGAGACTGACGAGCAGGCGTCCCAGTCGGCCGTTGCCGTCGCGAAACGGGTGGATCGTCTCGAACTGGTAGTGGATCAACCCGAGCGTCACGAGGGAGTGGACCGCTGCCCGGTCGTTCGTGTACGCGAGCAACCGTTCGAGCAGGTCGGTGACCTCGTCGGGCGGCGGCGGGACGAACGTGGCCTGTCTGATGTCGGCGCTCTCGAACGGTGCCAGGTAGTTCTGTCGCCGTCTGAGCGACCCGGGCGCGGGATCTTCGCTTCGAACGTCGTCTAAGAGGACGCCCTGCATCTCACAGAGCGTGTCGACGGTGATCCGCTCGTCGTCGGCGATCGCCTCGAGGCCCAGTTCGAGCGCCGCGAGGTAGTTCGTCGCCTGGCGCGCACCCTCCGTATCGCCCGACGCCTCGCCGATGGCTCGCTGGGCTTCGTACCGGTACACGTCCGAGAGGGTGACTTGCGTCCCTTCGATCCGCGACGAGTAGATGGCTTCTTTCCGGGCGAACGCCTCGATGATCATCGTGTGCGAACCCGCCTTCGGCCCGAGATAGTCGAGCGCACCCAGCATTCGCATCGCCTGGCCGATCTCGGCGACGAGTTCGCCCTGGTCCACGTCGACGTCCGCGAGCGAATCGGGAACGAACGACGGCGTTTCGTACCCGTTCGCCGTCGTCGTCACCAGCGTTCCCGGGGCCGCCTCGGTGAACTGGTCCCGATCCATGGTCGTCAGTGACGCCCCACCAGTAAAGGTTTAGCGCCAAACCTTGAACGAGGGCGGGTCGCGTTCAGGCCTGCCCGGTCTCGACCGCCCACTCATTCAACCTTTTGGGGTAGAACATTGAACGAGCCGTCCCGCCATTCACGGTCGGGTTGAACCGGCCACCGGCTCGTACACCCGTTCGGGGGTATCGTTGAACGAACCGCCGCCACGTCAGAGGTTGGCTCCAACGACTGGTCTCGTCCACTGGGATGGCTGTGATGGTGACCACCGGAACGAATCGATCCTCCGCAGCGAGTCGCTTCTCGTCCGACTCGACGTACACGGTGGCCACCGTCCCGGAACGTCGCCCGGACCCCGCCAGCGCCCGTCCGCCCCGTATCCGTCCGCGCCGCATCGGTCCGAGTACCGCCGCCGCTGTCGAAACGCGGCCGCTCGATGGTATTCCGCCGAGAGACGCCGGGTAGCCGACCGGTCGATACCCGGCGTCGCAGTGGGATGCCGCCTCGTTTCACCATCCACTGCCACCCAAATAATATTTGTGGTTACTATTGGTGTAGTGAATTATACGTGGGGGCGTCGGGCCGGCTCCGAATCGACGACGGTGAACCCGTGCGACGCCGGTGGCCGCGGTGATCGCGTGACACGGGTCGGTCCGATCGGCCTCGTCTCAGCCGAACAGGGCCTGTGCGTCCTCGATGGCGTCGACGAGTGGGTCGATCTCGTCGACGGAGTTGTAGACGTAGAACGAGGCGCGCGCCGTCGCGGCGATGCCGAGTTTGTCGTGTAACGGCTGGGTGCAGTGGTCGCCCGCCCGGATGGCGACCGCGTGGTCGTTACAGATCGACGCGAGGTCGTGGGCGTGGACGTTCTCTAAGGTGAAGCTCACGAGGCCCGCGCGCTCGGGGCCGGGTTCGGGACCGTAGATCGTCAGCCCGTCGATCGCCGAGAGTTTCTCGTGGGCTGCCTCGGCCAGGCGCTCCTCGTGGGCCTGTACGCGGTCCATCCCGATCTCCTCCAGATAGTCGACGGCCGCGGCGAGGCCGATTCCCTCCGCGATCGGCGGTGTGCCGGCTTCGAACTTCCAGGGGACGTCGCCCCAGGTGGACTCGTCGTAGGTGACCGACCGGATCATGCCGCCGCCGTAGAGGTACGGATCGAGGTCGGCCAGCAGTTCCCGCTTGCCGTAGAGTGCGCCGATGCCGGTCGGGCCGGCCATCTTGTGCCCGGAGAAGGCATAGAAGTCCGCGTCGATCTCCTCGACGTCGACGGGGCGGGTGGGCACGGCCTGCGCGCCGTCGAGGAGCGCCAGCGCGTCGTGTTCGTGCGCGAGGTCGACCAATTCGCTCACCGGGTTGACCGTCCCCAGCGTGTTCGAGACGTGGACCGCCGAGACCATCGCCGTGTCGTCGGTGATGCACTCGCGGGCGTGATCCATGTCGAGTCGGCCGTTCTCGTCGACCCGAATGTACTTCACGTCCGCCCCCGCGCGCATGGCGACCTGTTGCCAGGTGACCAGCGAGGCGTGGTGTTCCATCTCCGTGAGGACGACCTCGTCGCCCGGCCCGAGTTCGCGCAGGCCCCACGCGTGGGCGACGAGATTCTCGCTCTCGGTGGTGTTCTTCGTGAAGACGAGCTCCTCGCGGCCGCCGCTCGCGCCGACGAACTCGGCGACGCGGTCGTGGGCCTCCTCGTAGGCGATCGAGGCCTTCTGGCTGAGGTGGTGGATCCCGCGGTGGACGTTGGCGTTCGTCTCGCGGTAGTAGTCGGACATGGCGTCGACGACTGGATCGGGCGTCTGGGTCGTCGCGGCGCTGTCGAGGTAGACGAGCGGACTGCCGTCGAACGACTGGTCCAGGATCGGGTACGCCTCCCGGATGGCGTCGACGTCCAGTGGCTCGGCGCGCTGGTGACTCATTGAGACCACGTAGGGGTTCGATGGAAAACACTCCTTCGGTACCGACCCGGTTCGACGTCAGGTGCGCACCCGGCCGTGCCTGGATACGGCCACCTCACCGTCATGCCGCGGATACCTCCAGCAGTCGCGTCTCGCAGTCGTCGCAGCTGACGGCGTAGACTTCGTAGGATCGACAGCAGGAGTCGACGGTCTCTTCGTCGAGCGAGATTCGACCGTCGCAGGCCGGACAGGTCTCGAGGAACGCGCGGAGCCCGCCGACGACCTTGCCCCGTTCGTGGAGCGGTCGATCGGACCACGTCTCGATCTCCTCGTCGAGAAGTCGAGCGCCGGCCAGGTCGGCGATCAGCGCGGCCTCCGATTCCCAGTGTGCGACGGCGCCGCCCTCGCTTCCGGTGACGACGATGCGATCCGCGTCCGAATCGTCGAGCGTGATCGACTCCGGTTCTCGCTCGACGAACGCGGCCACCTGTGTCGTCCGATCGCCGTCTCTGACCGACCGGACGTGCCCACGCCATCGATCGCGCAATCCGTCCGCGAGACAGAGGTCGTCGCCGTCCTCGCAGGGGACGGTCACCCCGCCTTCGACGAGGATTCGCTCCGGATCGAACGGCTTCTCGCCGGCGGCCCCGTCGGCCGTCGTCGGTTCGGGGCCCTTGTCGAACCACGCCAGGACCCGATCCGGGAAGTACCGCTTGGTGAGTGTCGGCGTCCCGGGGACGAGGTACCCTCTGACGTAGATGGCGAGCAGCGATAGCGCGAGGATGGCCCCGGCAGAGACGACTCCCGCACCGGGCCCGGCGACGACCACGACGGCCACGCCGACGAGGGCGGCGAGCCCGACCGCGAGCACGACGTTGACAGCGGTACACGGGATACAGCGGTTCTCACCGGTGTACTCCGGCTGTCTGATGCGATCGACCATGCTGACGAGGTGTGCACTCATGTCACGATACACGACGCACCGAGTCAAAAACACATCGATATTCTCACTATGATATACGGAACAAGTGTATAAATTTATTTATTATCGGCGATGATGTACCGGTGTCGGGGTACCAGCACCGGTCGCACTCGTTCGCCGGGCGGTCGTGAGGGCCGTGGCTGTGCGAACCCGACTATCGAGGCAGACTCCACTACTGTTCGGTTCGCGGTCTGGGAGCCACATCCCACCGCTCGTCGCGTTCGACGACTCGCTCACCGCGCCAGGTATCGGTCGAGGACAGACCGTCCGTCGTCGGCACCGATCGACCCTCGTGTCGAACGGGATCGAACTTCGTGTCGAGAGGGGACGTCGGGTCGAAAGGTTTAGTTCGCCGCGTGCGCAAGCCGGCGTATGGACAAAGGACAGAACACGGGCGGGCTGATGTCCAGCGCCGGACTCGTCCGCTACTTCGACTCCGAGGACAGCAACGCGATTCGGATCGATCCGAAGACCATCATCGTCTTCGGTGTGCTGCTTGGCGTCGTCGTCCAGTTGCTCTCGTTCATCGCCTGAGTCGCTCGCGTTGGGGTGCGGTCGGTGCGCGGACAGGGTACCGGCCGTGGAATTGTCGGCCAGCCGGACGTCGGCCCCTCCGTTCGAATGGCAGGGGCCGACCCGCTCGCACGGCCGTCGCGTCGTTTTTATCGTCACCGTTCGAATGGCGGGGTATGACACTGACCGCAGGCGTCGTCGCCGTCCAGGGCGACGTGGCCGAGCACGCGGCGGCCATCGAACGCGCGTGCGCCGCCCGTGGCCGCGACGTGACGGTTCGCGAGGTTCGTCACTCGGGTGTGATCCCGGGCTGCGATCTCCTCGCGGTACCGGGCGGGGAGTCGACGACCATCTCGCGGTTCGTCCACCGGGAGGGCCTCGCCGACGAGATACGGGCCCACGTCGACGCGGGTAAACCGCTGTTCGCGACCTGTGCTGGGTTGATACTCGTCTCTCAGGACGCGGGTGACGACCGCGTGAACGAACTCGGACTCCTCGACGTGACCGTCGAGCGGAACGCGTTCGGCCGCCAGCGGGACAGTTTCGAGGCGGCGCTCGACGTCGACGGACTCGACGAACCGTTCCCGGCGGTCTTCATCCGCGCGCCGGCGATCGACGCCGTCGGCGACGCCGCGGTCATCGCACGCGTCGACGGCCGCCCCGTCGCCGTTCGACAGGGGCCGATACTCGGGACCGCCTTCCACCCGGAACTCACCGCCGACGATCGACTGCACGAACGCGCGTTCTTCGGCTCCGAGGCGGACGCCGCTCCCACCGTCTCCGCCGGGTCGGGTGAGGGCGTTTCCACCGATGCGACTGTCCCGGACGAGGCCGCTCGCACCGATGCCACCACGTCGGACGACGCCTGACGATCGAACCCGCGACGGAATTCGCGGGGGTTTTTCTCCGTTGCTCCCGTCGCCCCGGTATGGACGCGAGTATCGACGGGGTGCGCCTCGCGGGCACGCCCCAGGGGCCGGTCCCGGTGGTGGTCCTCGGCGTCGAGGGGGAGCGCGACGTCGTCCCGATCTTCGTCGGGATGGAGGAGGCGACCAGCATCGCCCGCGGCCTGGAGGCGACGGACGTCGGCCGGCCGCTCACGCACGACCTCCTGCTAGACGTGATGGAGGAACTCGGCGGGCGCGTCGAACGGGTCGTCGTGAGCGACCTGGCAGAGCGCGGCGAGGACGCCGGGACCTACATTGCCGACCTCCACGTGACCACGCCGCGCGAGACCGTCGTCGTCGACGCCCGGCCCAGCGACTCGCTGGCGCTCGCCGCGCGGACGACCGTCCCGATCGAGATCGCCGAATCGGTCTTCGAGCGAAGCGCCGAAGAGCCGGAGACGTACGCGGACCTCACGGACATCCGCGAGATGGGAGGTGAGCCGGCGTGAGCGGTCGCCGCGAACGCGGAGGTGGGTCGGCGTGACCGACGACGCGTCGAGTCCGGCGGCCGAGACGGAGCCGGACCCGCAGGTCCTCGCCGACCTCTTCGCCGTCATCGAGGATCGGAAGGCGATCCGGCCCGAAGGCTCCTACACAGCGTCGCTGTTCGATCACGAGAAGGGCGAGAACGCCGTCCTGGAGAAGATCGGCGAGGAGGCGACGGAGGTCGTCCTCGCCGCCAAGGACGACGACCTCGACGAACTCACCTACGAGTCCGCCGACCTGGTCTATCACCTGCTCGTGTTGCTCTCGATGAACGACCTCGACCTGTCGGCCCTGCTCGCGGAACTCGAGTCGCGCCGGTGAGACCGCCGGCACCGATCGACCGTCGTCGATTCGCCGCGTCGAACGTTCTTCTGACCGTGTCTCCCCGGTCGACCGAACCGCACGGTCCTCGTCAGTCGGACCGGTACGGCGCGCAGACGCGTTCGACGCCGTCCTCGAAGTCGATCTCCGGCTCCCAGCCGGTCTCGGCCCGGAACCGGGAACTGTCGGCGCAGGTGTGGTAGACGTAGTTGTCGATCGGCACCGGTTCGTACGCGGGTTCGACGTCGGTCCCCAGGGCCTCGTTGATCAGCTCGACCATCTCGTTGAACGAGTAGGGGTCGCCGGTGCCGAGGTTGTAGACGCCGTCCGCGTCGTGATCGGCGGCGAGTTCGAGTCCACGAACGATGTCGGAGACGTGCGTGAAGTCGCGCGTCTGGCTCCCGTCGCCCCAGAGGACCGGCGAGCGGCCGTTCGCGACGTCGTCGGCGAACTGCGAGACGGTGTTCGCGTACTCGCCTTTGTGCGCTTCCGCACCGCCGTAGCCCTGGTAGACCGAGAAGAAGCGCATCCCGGCGAGGGTGACGTCGTCGTGGAAGTTGCTGTAGTACTCCGCGTAGCGTTCGCGACCGAGCATGGAGGCGTCGTAGCCCGTCGACGCCTCGATGGCTAGGTCTTCGGGCGACGGCTCGCGTCGGGAGCCGTAGATCGACGATGTCGAGGCGTAGACGAACGTCTCGCAGCCGTCGGCGAGCGCCTGTTCGACGACGTTGACGAACCCCTCGACGTTGACGCGGGCACCCTGTCGGGGGTTTTCTTCTAACATCTGTCGGCTCGAGAGGGCGGCCAGGTGAACGACCACGTCGACGTCGGTCGGCAGCTGGTCGTCGAGGACGTCGGCCTCGACGAACTCGACGTCGTCCACGAGGTTGTCGGCCGTCCCGAGGTAGCCGTTGTCGAGCGCGATGACCTCGTTGTCGGTCACGAGGGCGTTCGCGAGGTTCGAGCCGATGAACCCCGCACCGCCGGTGACCAGAACGCGAGCGTCGTGCATGTACGGTGGCTTCGCGGGAGGATCATAAGGGCGTTTCGAGGCCAATATTCATGGGGCCCGTCGTGGAGTGGGCCGTCGTGTCTCGCACACGAGACCGGGATCGTCGGCCGTTCGGCCCGCTCGGCCTCCGGTCGCGACTCACGCGAAATCGGCTTCGCATCGCGTTCGGTGCCGTCATCATCCTCGCGGCCGCGGTTCTCGTCGTCGCGGCCGCGGGGAGCCACTCGACGGCGACGAGAGCGGACGTTCCGCGGGCGCCGCCCACGGAGAACCACACGGTCGTCACCGAGTCGGGACGGGCCGGGACGATCACCGTCTACGATCCCGGCGGCGACGTCCGGTACTACGACAACTCCCGAACGAAGTACTTCGACGTCGACCCGGTCGCGAGCGATCCGACGACGATCGAGTACGCGGCGACCGATACGCTCCATCGGCGGGGACCGACCTGTCGGAGCCCGCCGTGTACGCGAAACGTGATCGAGCGCGTCGATCTCGCGGCCGAGAACCCCGAGCCCGAGGTGATCTACGCGCGGTACGATCACAGGGAGACCGCGGCCGAGTGGCACGACCACGTGCGGATAAACGAGACCCACGTCGCGATCGCGGACATCGTCGCGGACCAGGTGTTCGTCGTGAACACCGAGACGGAACTCGTCGAGTGGCTCTGGGATGCGCAGGCGGAGTTCCCCGTCGAGGAGGGCGGTCCTTACCCGGACGACTGGGCGCACGTAAACGACGTCGAGTACGTCGACGCGCCGGGCGATCCGAACGACGGGCGCATCGTGGCCAGTCTGCGCAACCAGGACCAGGTCGTCTTCCTCGACCCGGAGACGGGGCTCGTCGACGAGTGGACGCTCGGCGCGGAGGACGACTACGACGTCCAGTACGAACAGCACAACCCGGACTACATCCCCGAGTCGCGAGGCGGTCCGGCGATCGTCGTCGCCGACTCGGAGAACGGCCGCGTCCAGGAGTTCGGTCGCGAGGACGGCGAGTGGGTTCGCACCTGGCAGTGGGCTGACGAGACGATCCAGTGGCCCAGGGACGCCGATCGCCTGCCGAACGGGAACACGATCGTCGCGGACTCACACGGCCAGCGGGTGATCGAGGTGGATCCGTCGGGCGAGATCGTCTGGGAGGTCCCCTCGACGCTGCCCTACGAGGCCGAACGCCTGGAGACCGGCGCGGAGAGCACCGGTGGCCGGAGCGCGGCGTCCCTCGGTCTCGAGTCGCGGACGACCGACGCCGTCGACGGCGGCGGGTCGGTCCTGTCGGGTCCGGCGCAGCGAGCCGAGGACCTCGTCGAGTGGGTCCTGCCACACCGGATCTACAACGCGCTCCTCTTCGCGACGCCGGTCTGGATGGATGGCACCGAGTTCGCAGTCGTCGCCCTCGCCATCCTCGTCGGACTGGCCTGGCTCGGCGCGGAGGTCCGGTGGCGACTCCGCGACGCCGGCGTTCGATTCCGTGCCCCGGTCTATCGACGTGGCGACTGACGAGGAGCGTACCGCCGCCGACGCCATCGTAGCGAGGAGCGTACCCGCCCACCATCGTGTGGGAGTCTCGACGCGCGCTTCACGCGAGCAGGTGGCCACCGAGCAGGTAGAGCGTGGCGAGGATCGACTGGAACGAGAGCGAGCCGAGCGCCGAGAGTGTGACGAACGTCCGCCAGTCGATCCGCGAGAGGCCCGCGGGGACGGTGAGCACGCCCCGGACGAACAGCAGTGTGTTGCTCGCCGGAATCGCGAAGACGCCCCACCGCTCGAACCACCCGTCGAACCGGTCGAGGCGCGACTCGGAGATGGGCACCCACCGTTTTCGGAGGACGTACTCCCGCCCGGCGTGGCGGACGACGAGAAAGAGCGCCGTCTGTCCGATCGTCGTCCCGACGACGGCGAGGGCCACGATAGCGAGCACCTCCGACGGCGACGAGCCGATCAGCGCGAGCGCGACGGGGACGACCAGTTCCGACGGCATGAACCGCAACAGCATCGCTCCCTCGAGGACGCAGAGGCAGAAGAAGACGACGAGCGCGCCCTCGGAGGTGAGTACCGACTCGAGCCAGGGGGGCGTGCTGTCGACCGCGAGGACGACCGGGCTCGATGGAGGCACCGCGAGGACGAGCGAGCCCGACGAAGGCACCGCGGGGACGACCGATCCGGACGGCTGCATGGTCGCGTCTCCACCGTTTCGGGTAGTAAATAGTCGGTCTGTATCTGCCGCCTCGTGGTACGACGGCGACGATCGACGAGCGCTATCGTGCGTTCCCCCGCCGTAAGTATGGTACTCCTTCGGCCCCACAGAGTAATCGTGGATCCAGCGCGAGCCGTCTTTCTCGCCGTCGCCTTCGCCACCCACGCGTTCCTCGGGTACGCGCTCGTCCGTTCGTTGACGGCGGCCAACCCACGACTCGGTGTGCTGTTCGGCCTGCTCCCGGATGCGGATTTCCTGTTCCCCGCCGCGCTCGAGTGGCCGTTCGTCCACCGTGGACTCTCCCACTCGCCGTTCGCCCTGCTCGTGTTCGTCGTGGGTGCACTCGTCGTTCGGGATCGGACGACCGCGCTCGCGGTCGCGCTGGCGTACGGCTCGCACCTGTTGCTCGACTCGCTCTCGCCGGCGGGGATACAGTGGCTCTTCCCGCTTCGAACCACCTGGAGTCCCGGACTGTCGATCCACACCGTGATCGACACGCCGGTGCTGTGGGCCGGCTGTCTCGTCCTGCTCGCCTGGCGGACGGACGCGCTCGATCCGCTCCTCGCTCGTCTCCCGGTCGATTCTGACCGACTCGGGGTCGGGTGATCGTCACGCGGCGACCATCGTCAGCGCGAGCGACCCGAAGACGGAGGCGGACCCGGCGATCAGGAACGCACGGTTGATTCGCGGGTTCTTCGAGGCGAACCACTCGAGCGTGACGTGGACACGCCAGAGCGGCGCGAACGGGCTGATGCCCATCGGAGTCACGACGTCGCCGGCGAGGTGGGCGAGGATCCCGCCAGTGCCGACGACGACGCCGAACTGGAACGCGATCGGCTCGCCGGGCGCGGCGAGCGCGGTGCCGACGCCGGCCGCCAGTCCGACCAGAAGGGCGAACCAGACGGTGTGTGTCGGGCCCCGGTGTGCGACGACCGGGAGCGGGTCGTCGAAGTCCGGTAGCGTGGAGACGCCGACGGCGACGACCGCGCCGACGAGCGCCAGCCACAGCGACCAACGACTCGCGACGACGGGAACGGCGGGGGCGTACAGCAGGGCGTTGAAGCCGGCGTGACCGTCGCGGTACACGCTCGATCCGAGGCCGCAGTCGGGCATTACGCTGTCGCCTGAATCACTCGACCGCCGCGCGGTGGTCGCGACGACGGGGTCACCCTACTGGCGAGCGGACTCGCTCGATCGTCCCGACGGCGGGGTGATCGCACGCCGGTGAGCTGTCCCTCTCACACACACTCTCTCTCTCGAGCGGTTCGTCGGCGGTGATCGACCGATCAACTGAGCGAGCGGACGCCGAACGCGGAGACCGACGCGCCGCCGATCGCGACGGGCATCCAGTAGACGGCGCCGCGGAAGATGAGGACGGCGGCGGTCACCGTCGAGGCTGGGACGCCGGTGGTGGGAACGAGGAGGGCGACCATCGCGGCGTCGATTCCGCCGAGGCCACCCGGTAGCGGGGCGGCGCCCGCCACGTACGAGAGGGGAATCACGAACAGGGCGACGTACGCCGGGATGTCGTGGCCGAGGGCGGCGAACGCGACGACGAGTGCGGCTGCCTGGAAGAGCCAGCCGGTCAGCGACAGCCCGACGACGCCCGCCAGCTGCCAGGGACTCGTCGCCACGCGTTCGATGCTCTCGAAGAAGTGGTCGAACCGTTCCGAGAGACTCGCTTCGAACTCTGCCGCGTCGACACGGGAGCGACCCAGTCGACCGGCGACAGTGGAGGCGACCGCGGGGAGGCGCTCGACGATCCGCCGGCGGTACCGCCAGACGAGCGCGATCACGACGACGATCCCGCCGATCAGCACCACGGCGGAGGTGACCGCCCGCTCCAGGCGCTGGCCGATCGCCGCGGTCGTGGCGTAGTAGCCGACGCCTACGAAGATGAGCGAGATCGACGGGACGACGTTGAGCACGTCGACGCTCGCGATGCCGACGAGGCCGGTCTCGTAGCGCGAGTCGGAGACCTTCGAGATGATGAGTGCGGCGACCGGCTCGCCGCCCGCCTGGCCGAACGGGGTCACGTTGTTCGCGAAGACGGCGCCGGCGTAGACGAACAGCGACGTGACGAGGGGGATTTCGACCCCGAGGACGCCCAGGATCGTCCGCAGCATCACTCCCCAGACTGCGAGCCAGCACAGCGCGAGCCCGAACGTCAGCGCGACGTACGACGGTTTCGCGGTGGCGAGCGCGTCGAGGACGTCACCTGCACCGACGACGAACAGCAGGATCGTGATGAGCGCGATCGCCCCGAGCCCCGCCAGCAGGAACGTTGCCCGGGTCCGTCCGTTCATACGCCTAGTCGATCGTTCGCTACCTTGAAACGTCCGGTTATCGGTGGACGGGACGGTCGTTCGGACGGTAACGAGCGCCGATTTAAGTGAGTCGATGTGGTGGCGAGCAGGGATGGCCGACAGTCCGCAGCGGAACGTCCTCCTCGTCGTCCTGGACACGGTCAGGAAGGATCGCATGGAGCCGTACGGCTACGACCGTGCGACGACGCCGGCCTTGTCTCGATTCGCCGAAGAGGCGACCGTCTTCGAGTCGGCAATAGCCCCGGCGCCCTGGACGTTACCCGTCCACGCGTCGCTGTTCACCGGTCTGTACCCGAGCCAGCACGGCGCCGACCAGGAACGGCCGTACCTGGCCGACGCGACGACGCTCGCGTCGACGCTTTCGGCGGCCGGCTACGACACCGGTTGTTTCACCTCGAACGCCTGGATCTCCCCGTACACCGGTCTCACCGACGGGTTCGACGCCCAGCGATCCTTCTTCGAGGTGCTGCCGAGCGACGTCCTCTCCGGCCCGCTCGCGCGGACGTGGCGGACGATCTCCGAGACCGATCCACTGCGAGGACTCGCCTCGCGACTCGTCAGGGTCGGCGCGAAGGCTCACGAACGCCTGGCGAGCGGTGAGGGCGCCGATACGAAGACGCCGTCGGTGATCGATCGGACGAAAGCCTTCGTCGAGGCCCGCGACGCGGGCTGGTTCGCGTTCGTCAACCTGATGGATGCCCACCTCCCGTACTACCCGCCCGACGCGTACCGCGAGCGCTTCGCCCCGGGCGTCGATCCGGACGCCGTCTGCCAGAACTCGAAGGCGTACAACGCGGGCGTGCGCGACGTCGACGACGCCGAGTGGCGGGCGATCCGCGACCTCTACGACGCCGAGATCGCCCACATGGACGCGGAACTCGGACGCCTGTTCCGGTGGCTTCGCGAGACGGATCGGTGGGACGAGACCACCGTGATCGTCGCGGCCGATCACGGCGAACTCCACGGCGAACACGGGCTCTACGGGCACGAGTTCGCCCTGTACGACGAACTCGTGAACGTCCCGCTCCTGGTGACGCACCCGGCGCTCGAGACCGGTCGGCGGGCCGACCTCGTCGAACTGCTCGACCTGTATCACACCGTCCTCGACGCGCTCTCCGTCGATCCGTCGGACGGACGGCGCGACGACGGGATCGGGGCCGACCCGGTCCCCCTCGACCGGACACGGTCGCTGCTCGCGGACGAGTACCGGGACTTCGCCGGCGTTCGACGCCCCGACCCGGGTCAGCGGGCCGTTCGCGACGCCGACGCCGACTACGCGTTCGTCGAGTACGCCCGCCCCGTCGTCGAACTGCACCACCTGGAGACGAAAGCGAGCGAGGCCGGCCGCTCCCTCCCCGACGACCACCGCGCCTACGCTCGCCAGCGGGCCGCCAGGCGCCTCGACGCGAAGTACGTGCGCGCCGACCGGATCCCGGACGAGGGCTACCGTCTCGACGTCGATCCGGCCGAAACCACGCCGATCGATCCGGCGGACGACGACGCCGTCGCCAGGACCGAACGCGCCCTCGCCTGGTTCGAGGCCGCCGCCGGCGCCACCTGGGACGAATCGACCGAGTCGGCGCCCGAGACGGAGGCGGCGCTCGCGGACGCGGACGAACGGACTCGCGACCGGTTGCGCGAATTAGGGTATCTCGAGTGACGACGCACTCCTGGTGACGGGCCAGGACGTTCCGCGGGCGAGTGACGAGGCCCGATCGTCGTGGACAGACGAGCCGGGTTGCGCCGCTATCGGCGCGAGATCTCGCAGAAACCGACTGCAGTGTGGTGATTAATCGCTCGTTACCGGCCGTGATCGGGGATTATCCGATCCCAATACAATTACGTAGGTCGAATCGAAAGCCCTCGGTAATGAAAGACCAGCGGTTTCTCGAATCGGACTGGGATTACTGTCTGGTGCTCGATGCGTGCCGGTACGACGTCTTCGCCGACGTCTACGACGAGTACCTGGACGGGTCGCTCGAAAAGCGCTGGAGCGTCGGCTCGTCCACGCCCGAGTGGGCCTATCGGACCTTCACCGGCGAACACGATCTCGCGTACTTCTCCGGGAACCCGTTCATCAACGATCTCGGTATCCCGCTGAACGAACTCAAGTGGGGGGCGAGTTGCGATTACGAGTGGACCGCGACCGACCACATCGGCGACCTCTTCGACGTCTGGAAGACCGGGTGGGACGACGACCTCGGGACGGTTCCGCCGGCGGGTATCGAGGCGGCGTTCCGCGAGAACAAGGACGCCGTCGACCGCGCCGAACGGACGGTGTTGCACTACATGCAACCGCACGCACCGTACCTCTCACGGGGGAAGGGGGCGAAGCTCAAACAGATCCAGAAGGGGATCAAGAAACAGGAGGAAGCCGAGACCGCAGCCGACGGCGGCAGCGACGGCGCGCTCTCCTCGCTGACGGGATCGATCCGTCCCAAGGTCGAGGAGAAACTCGAAGGGAGCGAACTCGCCCAGAAGGCGGGCCTCTGGCTCGAACTCGACAAGGGCGATCTCGTCAAGAACGGCACACGCGACGCCGCACTCGCGCTCTACGAGGAGAACCTCCGGATCGCGCTCGAGGACATCGCCGACCTCGTCACCGAACTCGACGGACGCGTGATCGTCACCGCCGACCACGGCGAGGCGTTCGGCGAGGAGGGCGTCTGGGAGCACCACATCGAGACCCACATCCCGGCGTTGATGGAGGTGCCGTGGCTCGAAGTCGAGTGAGCGAGGGCCGTGGTCGATCGACCACGGCGACTCGCGAACCCGATTCGACACCGGCCACCTGGAGGCGCACACGAGATGATCGACACACACCGTAATCATGCTGGTCAGCCACTATTTCGAACTCGCGGAGCACGTTACCGGCGGGATCAGCGAATCGGTCGCCCACCAGCGCAAGATGCTCGATCGCCTGGACGTCTCCTACACGACCCGGCAGACGCTCGACGCCGACGTGATGCACTTCAATCTCATGGGGCCGCGGTCGGTGTGGTACGCCAAACGCGCCCGGTCGAAGGGGATCCCCGTCGTCGCGAACACGCACGTCACCGCCGAGGACTTCGGGGACAGTTTTCGCTTTACCAACGCGCTCGCGAAGCCGCTGAAGCCGTACCTCCGGTGGGCGTACGGACACGCCGACGCGCTCGTCTGTCCCTCGGAGTACAACCGAGGGCTCATCGAGGGGTACGCGGACGTGCCGACGACCGTCGTCTCGAACGGCGTCGACACCGAGAAACTCGAGGGATTCGAATCGCTCGAGGACGAGTACCGCGAGCGCTACGACCTCTCGGAACCGACCGTCTTCCTCGTCGGCCACGTCATCAAGCGCAAGGGCCTCGAAACGTTCGTCGAACTGGCTCGCACCCGGCCCGACGTCGACTTCGCGTGGTTCGGCCCGCTCGACCTCTCGCTGAAGGGCCGGGAGACCACGGCGCTGATCGAGAACGCGCCCGAGAACTGCACGTTCACCGGGTTCGTCGACGACATCCGCGGGGCGTTCGCGGCGGGCGACGTCTTCTGTTTCCCCACACACGAAGAGAACGAGGGGATCGCCCTGCTGGAGGCGATGGCCGCCGGAAAGCCGGTCGTCGTCCGCGACATCGAGACGTTCTCGTGGCTCGAAGACGGCGAGGACTGTCTCAAGGTCTCGCCCGAGCCGGGCGGGTCGGACGTCGAGGCGTTCGCGGCCGCGCTCGACGAACTCGCAGACGCGGGGCGTCGGCGGACCCTGGGTTCGGCGGCGGCCGACCGCGCCGAGGCCTTCTCGCTGGACGCGGTCGCCGGGCGCTACCGCGACCTCTACGACGAGGTGATCGCTGAATGAAGATCGGCTTCTTCACGGACAGTTACTTCCCCGAGATCGACGGTGTAACGTACACGATCAAGCTCTGGCGCGAGGAACTCGAGCGCGAGGGCCACGAGGTCCACGTGATCTACCCGGACGGCGACTACGAGCCCGGCCCGCGCGAACACCCCGTTCGATCGCTGCCGAACCCGTTCTACGCGGGCTATCGCATCCCGCTGTACCGCCGACTCTCGACCCTGCCCGACCTCGACGTCGTCCACTGTCACGGTCCGGCGCCGGTCGGTCGTCTGGGCGCCCGATACGCGCGGAAACGGGACCTGCCGTCGATCTACACCCACCACACCCCGCTGGAGGAGTACTTCCACCAGAGCATCGGGGTCGGCCCACTCGCGACCGCGCTCGCGAAATGCTACGTCCCGCTCGAAAACGCGTTCCTCCGCCGGTTCGACGTCGTCACGGCCTCAACGAAGCGGATCGATCGCAACGTCGAGCACGTCCCCCTCCCGGTCGGCATCGACATGGACTTCTTCCAGCCGGCCGAGAAGGACTGGTATCCCGATCGGACGGTGATCGGCTACGCCGGTCGTCTCAGCATGGAGAAGAACGTCGAGGAACTCCTCCGTGCGGCCCGCGAACTCCCGGAGTACGACTTCGTCGTCGTCGGCGAGGGCCCGCGCCGCGAGCCGCTCGAACGCGAGGCGCCCGACAACGTCGAACTGCGCGACTTCCTGCCCCGCGAGGAGCTGCCGACGTTCCTGTCGTCGCTCGATACGTTCGTCACGTCCTCGACCGGCGACACGCTCGGCCTCTCGACGCTCGAGGCCAACGCCTGCGGGACGCCGGTCGCAGCTGCCGACGCCGCTCCGTTCGACCAGACGATCGGTCCGGGCAACGGCGAGCGATTCGCGCTCCGCGACCTGGAGGCGATGGTCGAGGCGATCGAGTCGTGTCTGGACGCCGACCGCGACACGCGCGCAGCCGTCGAGCGCTACGACATCGAGCACACACTCGCCCACCTCGAGTACCTCTACGAGACCGCCGGCACCGCGGCCGTCGAGACGCCGACACCGGCCACCGACCGCTGGTTCCCGGACGACTCCCAGCGCTCACTCGACTGAGGACCGCCGTCCCCGGTCGCTCCCGTCGAATCGGTGGGAACCGCGACCGCGTGACTCGATCGACGCTTCTGCTACCGCTCGTCACTCGGTTCCGCGTCCCGACGGAGGCGTTCGTAGCGATTTTCGAACTCTTCGTCGGTGAGTTCGCCGCGGGCGTAGGCGGCTCGCAACTCCTCGATGGCTCGGTCCTCGCCGTCGCCGGACAGCGCGGTGAACAGCAGGTAGCCGATCCCGACGAGGACGACCAGGGGGACGAGGCCGGCGACCAGCCAGAGTAGCACGCCGACACCGCCGATTCCCATCCCGGTGTGGCCGAAGCCGAGCAGCATCGGGAGGGCCATCACGCCGAGGAGGAGCGGGAGGAGCACGAACGCGGCGACCAGGACGAGGCCGGCTTTCAGGACGTCGTCGCTATCCATACAGCGTCCGTGACAGCCCACCCACGTAATCGCTTCGCCGGTCGCCGCCGGCGAGTGCGAGGCGGACGTACAAAGACACGAGGAGAACGCCCACGGCTGAAGCCGTGGGAGTCACCCCGCGATCGCGCCGCCGACGGCGCCGGCGATCGCGCTCTCGATGGCCATCACGAACGCGACGACGACCGCCACGACGACGATGGCGACTCCGGTGACGCCGCCGACGAGTGCGCCGGCGGGCCCGATCGCCAGGCCGCCGATCCCGACTGCGAGCCCCAGTACGACACCGACGATGATCGCGCCGAGGCTGCCGGCGAGGGTGCCGTGCCAGGCGCCGCTCCCGAGACCGCCGCCGGCCATGTAGCCGGCGACGAAGCCCCCGAGGAGGCCGGCGGTGAGCTGACCCAGGACCGGCGCCGCGAGGCCCACGACCGACGCGACAGTCATAACGAGGAAGCCGACGAGTACGGCGGTCCAGTCCGTCATGCTCGATTTGGAGGTCGTCGACTGGTAAAAGGTCGTTGCCACACCGGTGTCCGTGATAGACTAGTAATACCCAGGCTCGTCGGAGCGGGTTTGACGGCAGGAACACGGATCGATTGGTCTACCGGACAACCGCTGTATCGAACGTGCGTCGAACGCCCCACCAGAGCTATCGGCGTGTTCCGCAGGTGGTACGTGCCTTCGAACGAAAGGAGTGGGCATTCGCTATCGACTATCGGCTGAACCACAACTTCCTTGCGTGAGTATCCGGTAGTATTCGATACCATGGGTGACCGCTTTCCTCCCGCGGCCGACGGCCGGACAGATGGTGGTTCCGGTAATCGGTCACTGGATCTCGATACGATTCGAGGGGTGTTAGCGGATCGGCCAGTCCGATTGGCCGTGTTGTTCGGTTCCCAGGCAACCGGAATAACCGATGCCCAGAGTGACGTTGATATCGCCGTCGAACTGATGGAAGAGGCTCACGGTGACGCATCACAGATTCGTATGGAACTTCTCGTCGCCCTCTCGATCGCTCTCGATCGAAACGATATCGATCTCTCGCTGATTAGCGACCTCACGCCCCGAGTCGGGTTGGCTGCCTTCACTGAGGGGCAACTGATAGTTGGATCGACGGAGCGAATGCGCCATCACCGCCACCGATTCGAACGACGAGTGACCGAGCAGGGACAGGACGACCTTCGAGAGCGATTTGATGCCGTCCTCGAGAACGTCGACGCCGCCGTCGGGGAAGGGGCATGAGCGCCCCGCATACCGATACCCGTGTCGAGACGATCATTGAAAAGGCCGAGTACATGGAATCGTGCCTGACGCTCCTCTCGAGAACTCAGCCGATCGGATACGATGCCTACGTTGGCGACGTCCAAACGAGAGACTTTGTCGAGCGCAGGTTCGAAAAACTCACCGGAGCGGCGCTGGACATCGCCCGAATGCTGGTAAAAGATATCGAGGGGAACGCACCGAACTCGAACGCGGCAGCCATGGAATGTCTCTCCGATGTGGGTGTGCTCTCTTCTCCGGTCGCCTCGGAAATGGCGGAGGCCGCGCTATTCCGAAATGTCCTTGCCCACGAGTACGGTGACGTGTTGGATCACGAGACGGTTTACGAGGCATTACAAGACCTGGAACGATACCGGTCGTTCTTGTACGAAATCCGTGATTATCTCGAGAACGTGGATGCCCTCTGAACGGTGTCGAACCGTGGTACGTAAACCGTCTCTCGTTGGTAGTACCGTCGTGTCATCCATCGACACTGGGGTGAACGCACACGGTCTCGATCCTGCTTGGCTGTGGCACCCGCCTCGCCGCCCAACGGACGCGCTTTTATGAGCGCCACCCGTAGCGAGGGATATGATTTTCGAGGACCTTCCGACGACGCCGACGTCGGAAGAGCTGATCGACAAGGCGTTCTCGCGGGCCTCGCGGTCCGGACGGGCCAAGCAGGGCCTGGAGGCCCAGCAGTCGATGCTGCAGACGGCCGGCAACATCGTCTCCGACAACTTGGAAAACGTGGTCACCGCGTGGCCGGACTTCGAGTACGACGTCTCACCGTTCTACATGGAACTCGCCGGGGCCATTCTGGCAGAGGTGACGCTTGGGCCGGAGTCGATGGCCGACGACGAAGACGAGCGAACGGGTGTGGACGGGCTGCGACAGGCACTCTCGCGGGTCTCGTGGGCCGCCAGGCAGACCGAGGAGATCCAGCGCGAGTACCAGTCGAAGCTGCGCAAGACCGACGTCGACACGGCGCGCAAGCACCGAAAGCAGGCGTTCGCCCGCCTGGCCGACGTCGTCGAGCAGGTCGACGTCGATCTCCGGGCGATCAACGACGCGCGAAACGCTCTGCGGGACCTGCCCGAGATCAACCCCGACGAGCCGACGATCGTCGTGGCGGGGTACCCCAACGTCGGCAAGTCCTCGTTCGTCAACAGCGTGACGCGTGCCCGTGGCGAGACGGCGAGTTACCCCTTCACCACCAAGGGTGTCGGACTGGGTCACCTCGAACGCGATCACATCCGGTACCAGCTCGTCGACACGCCCGGCCTCCTCGACCGGCCGCCGGAAGAGCGAAACGAGATCGAATCCCAGGCGGCGAGCGCCATCGAGCATCTCGCCGACTGCGTGCTCGTCTTCCTCGATCCCAGTGGAGGTGCCGGCTACCCGATCGAGGCCCAGCTCGAACTCCGTGACGCTATCGCCGCACAGTTCGAATCGATCGAGGTGCCCGTCATCACCGTCGCGAACAAGGTCGATCGGTTCGACCCCGACGACGAGTCGCTCCCCGACCTCGGGGCCGACTATCTGCTGAGCGTCGAAACCGGCGAGAACGTCGAGACCGTGCTCGAGGCCGCCATCGACGCGATCGACTACGAACCGGAGTTGCCGTTCGAGGGGTGACCGTCTCCGGCCGTCGGGTCGCGGTCGAGTCCGTCCCTTCGGACCACCTGTCCTGACCCAGATCGCTTCCGCACAGACTCTGACACACTTGTTCGGATACTTCGACACACTCCATCCTGTCCAGCCGAAGCCCTCTGCCGACTCCTCCGAACCCCTCTGCCCACTCCTTCGAAGGTATCTGGCCGACCAGCTCGAACGGCCGTCGCCTCGTAGCTGTCGCTGCTCTCACCGCCTTCCACCCAGTGCGTCAGAACGCGCTGCAGCGGCTCTTCGCGGAGTACAAATACACTTGTACTATTGAAAGTGTATTGGACACATTTATGGTCGATCACTCGGTACCCGATAGTGCAGAGAGGACGGACTCTCCGCACTCAGGGGACGAGAGCACCAGCAGTGCCAACTATGCACTGCCGAGCGGCCCCGACAGTCGAATACACCCACCATGACCACACAGACGACCACTGCATCCGAGACGATACGTTCGATCCTCGACCGCGCGCGAACCGGTCACGAGGCCACGCTGCCGGACGACGTTCGTGACGACCTCGTCGCAGCGATCGAGCGAAACCTGTACGACGGCGCATCGCTCGAAGAGATATACCGCTCGACCACGCAGGCACTGACGGCCAGACTCGAACGGGACCCCGCGTTCGGAGGCCTCGCTGCCGACGTGTTCCGACAGCAGTACTACTGGGAGGTCATCGGCGAGCGCCTCACCGGGTTCGAACTCGACGAGGCGTACCGCACGACCTTCGTGGCGAACGTAGAGCGCGCCGTCGAATCGGGCCTGCTCGACGACCGCATGACCGACCGGTTCGATCTCCGGGCGCTGGCCGACTATCTGGCGATCGAGCGCGACGAACACTTCTCGTACATGGCGATGGAGACGCTCTCCCAGCGCTATCTCTTGAAGACGGCCTCGGACGGTGACCACCTTGAACTGCCCCAGGCGTTCTGGATGCGCGTCGCCATGGGGCTTGCCCTCGAAGAGGACGACCCGCAGGCCCGGGCGATGGAATTCTACGACGTCCTCTCGAACCTCGAGTTCACCCCGTCGACGCCCACGCTCTTTCACAGCGGGACTACCCACCCGCAACTGTCCTCGTGCTACCTGACGACCGTCCAGGACGACCTCGAGCACATCTTCGACTCGTACAAGCACCAGGCCCTGCTCTCGAAGTGGTCTGGCGGTCTCGGTACCGACTGGACGAACCTCCGGGCGTCGGGCGCACTCATCGAGACCACCGGCGTGGAGTCCACCGGTATCGTTCCGTTTCTCCGCATCGGAAACGACGTCACCGCCGCCATCAACCGCTCGGGCAAGCGACGCGGCGCGGCCTGTGCGTACCTCGCGTGCTGGCACCTCGACTTCCCTGCATTCCTGGACCTGAAACGAAATACCGGCGACGAGCGTCGGCGAACGCCGGACATGAACACGGCCGCCTGGATCCCCGATCTGTTCGTCGAGCGCGTCGAGAACGGCGAGCCGTGGACGCTGTTCAGCCCCGACGAAACACCAGATTTACACGATCTCTCCGGTGCGGTGTTCGACGAGCGCTACCGCGAGTACGAACGCCAGGCCGAGAACGGCCAGCTCAGACAGTACGAACGCGTCGACGCCGAAGAACTCTGGCGCGACCTGCTCACCCGGTTGTTCGAGACCGGTCACCCCTGGATCACGTTCAAAGACCCGTGTACCCTCCGGTCGCCCCAGGACCACGTGGGGACGATTCACTCCTCGAATCTCTGTACGGAGGTGACGCTGAACACGAGCGCGGACGAGCACGCCGTCTGTAACCTCGGCAGCGTCAACCTCGCCACGCATGTCGCGGACGGCGAACTGGACCGCGAGCACCTGGCAACCACTATCGAAACCGCGATGCGGATGCTCGACAACGTGGTTGATCTGTGTTTCTACCCGACCGACCAGGCGGCACGTGCGAACTCGCGACATCGGCCGGTTGGACTCGGTGTCATGGGCTTTCACGACGCCCTCATGGAACTCGAGGTGCCGATGAACGCCGAAGCGGCCGTCGAGAAAGCCAACCGCTGGCAGGAGTTCGTCTCCTACCATGCGATCTTCAATTCCGCACACCTCGCCGCGGAACGTGACACCTACGAGTCCTACGAGGGCTCGAAGTGGGACCGCGGACTCCTCCCGCAGGACACCGTCGACCGTCTCGAAGCGGAACGAGGGCGGCCGATTCCGACCGATCGCGAGGAAACGCTCGATTGGTCGATCGTGCGCGAGCACGTGGCCGAACACGGGATGCGTAACTCCAACGTGATGGCCGTCGCTCCGACCGCGACCATCTCCACGATCAACGGGACGACGCCTTCCATCCAGCCGATCTACTCGAACCTCTACGTCAAATCGAACATGAGCGGTGACTTCACGGTCGTCAACGAGCACCTCGTCTCCGACCTGAAAGATCGTGACCTGTGGGACGCAGAGATGATCGATCGGATCAAGTACCACGACGGCTCCGTCCAGGAAATCGACGCGATTCCCACTTCCCTCAGAGAACGGTATCGAAACGCGTTCGAGATCGACCCACGCCACCATCTTCGCCTCACTGCCCACCGTCAGACGTGGATCGACCAGTCGGTCTCGCACACCGTCTTCTTCCCGACCACTGACGGGTCGCTGCTCGACGACGTCTACCGGACAGCGTGGGAACTCGGTCTGAAAACGACGTACTACCTCCGGACGCTCGGCGCCTCGCAGATCGAGAAGTCCACACTGGACATGGACGAGTACGGGAAAACCCAGCACCGCAGCGCACCCGGCCCCGACGGGCGGACGGTGGGTGAATCGAACACCGACGACGTGGACGATGAATCGACCGACGGCGACGTGGGCGGCGGACCGACCGACGACGACCCGGACGGTGAATTGGCTGCCGGCGACCCGGACGATGAATCAACCGACGGCGACCCGGACGGCGGACCGACCGACGACGACCCGGACGGTGAATTGGCTGCCGGCGACCCGGACGATGAATCAACCGACGGCGACCCGGACGGCGGACCGACCGACGGCGACCCGGACGGCGGACCGACCGACGGCGACCCGGACGGCGGACCGACCGACGGTGACACCGATCTGTGTACCGTCGAGGATCCGACGTGCGATGCCTGCCAGTGACGAACCGACATCACCGCACCACCCGCCACCAGACGCACCTGTCAACACATGACACTCATCAACACCGACGACCAGCACGATCCGAACAAGATTCTGCCCATCGACTACGACTGGGCCAGGGAGTACTACGTCGCCGGGGTGAACAACAACTGGGTCCCGGAAGAGATCCCGATGCAGGACGACGTTTCCCAGTGGAACGACGACACGCTGTCCGACGCGGAACGCCAACTCGTCGAGTGGAACCTCGGGTTCTTCTCGACGGCCGAGTCGCTCACCGCGAACAACATCGTTCTCGCGCTGTACGAGTACGTCACAGCCCCCGAGTGCCGCCAGTATCTGCTCCGACAGGCCTACGAGGAGGCTATCCACACGGACACGTTCATCTACTGCTGTGACAGTCTCGGGTTCGACCCGGAGTACCTCTACGGGATGTACGACCGTGTCCCGTCCATCGCCGAGAAAGACGCGTTCGTCGTGGACCTGACGCAGTCCATCGACGACGCCGACTTCACGATCGAGACGGCCGACGACGTGCGCGCGTTCCTCCGCGACCTGATCGGCTTCTACGTCATCATGGAAGGGATCTTCTTCTACGCCGGTTTCGCCATGATGCTCGGCCTCAAACGACGGAACAGGATGGTCGGGATCGGCCAGCAGTTCGAGTACATCTTGCGCGACGAGTCACTCCACGTCGGGTTCGGTGTCGACCTCATCGATCAGATTCGCGTCGAGAACCCGGACGTCTGGACCGCCGAGTTCGAAGCGGAGGTCGCCGATCTGATCGCAGAGGCCGTCGACCTGGAGCAGATCTACGCGACCGAGGCGTGCCCCGGCGACGTCCTCGGCATGAGCGCGACACAGTTCGCCGAGTACGTCGAGTACGTCGCGGATCGGCGACTCACGCAACTCGACATGGATACACAGTACGGGACGGAGAACCCGTTCCCGTGGCTGTCCGAGCAAGTCGACCTGAACAAGGAGAAGAACTTCTTCGAGACCCAGGTGACCGAGTACCGAAGCGGCGCCAGTCTCGACTGGTAGCGGCCGAATCGGCTCGTCTCGGTCGTCGAGTTGCCGTCCTCTCACTCGTCGACCGCCGCGGCGAGTCGACGCCGACGGCTTCGTCGCTTTTCGACCGCGTCGTCTCGGAGTTCCGTCTGTGCCCTCGTCTCACACGCGAGTGACGGGACCGGAGCGGGGGTCTCCGCTTCGTCGAGCGCGACGAACGTGAAGAACGACGTCGCCGCGTCCCACTGCTCGCCGTCGTCGGGCCGTTCGGCACGGACGTCGACGGTCACGTCCATGCTGGTGCGACCGGTGTCGAAGACGTAGGCGGAGACCGTGACGACGTCTCCAAGATCGATCGGCGCGATGAAGTCGACGTGGTCCATGGAGGCGGTGACCACTTGTCGATTGCAGAACCGCCGCGCCGCGATAGCGCCGCAGATGTCCATCCAGGAGAGAACGGACCCGCCGAGCGCCCGACCGAGGTTGTTCGTGTCGTTCGGCATCAGGATCTCGCTCATCTCGGTGTGGGAATCCTGAAGCGACGCCGTCTCGTCGGTGGGGTGTCGTACTGGCACGCGTCGATGTCGGTCTGGCACGCCAATAATTCCTTCTAAATTGTATTAGTGAAAGTAAAGTTGCCTTCGGCGAGGGAGCTGTCGATCGGGCACGGTATCGATAGCGGTAGCCAGCTACAGTCTCGGCGCTGCCGATCGAACGGCCCGTCGTCACCGCCGATCGTACGCCCCGTCGTCATCGATCGCCGGTCGTGTCATCACTGTGGCCGATGGTCGTCGCCACCCTTTTACCGTTCACACCCGTCACTAGTGGCGGTATGGACGAACTACGGACCGGACTGTCCTACGGCGACGTGCTGGTGGTGCCGCAGCGATCCGGCGTGGACAGTCGCTCTGAGGTCGACCTCTCGACGCGCCTGACCGACGATCTCGAACTCGCGGCGCCGCTCCTCTCGGCGCCGATGGACACCGTCACCGAGGCCGAGACGGCGATCGCGATGGACGAGGCCGGCGGCATGGGGACGATCCACCGCTTCCTGACGATCGAGGAGCAGGCCGCCGAGGTGCGCGAGGCAGTCGAAGCCGAGGCCACCGTGGGTGCCGCGGTCGGTATCGCCGGCGACCCGATCGACCGCGCGGAGGCGGTCGTCGACGCCGGCGCGGACTGCGTGATGGTCGACGTTGCCCACGGCCACCTGGAGCGCTGTCTCGACGCGGTGGCCGCTATCCGAGACGCATTCCCCGCCCTCGACCTGATCGCCGGTAACGTCGCGACGCCCGCTGGCGTCGCCGATCTGGCCGAGGCCGGTGCCGACTGCGTCAAGGTCGGTATCGGCCCCGGCTCGCACTGCACGACGCGTCGCGTCGCCGGCGCGGGCGTTCCCCAACTCACCGCCGTCGACGATTGCGCCGAGGCGGCCGAGGAGTACGGGGTGCGGACCATCGCGGATGGGGGCATCCGCTGCTCTGGCGACGCCGTGAAGGCGCTGCTCGCGGGGTCCGACGCCGTCATGATGGGGAGCCTCTTCGCCGGCACCGCCGAAGCGCCGCCGGAGACGGTCGAGATCGACGGCACCCGGTACAAGCGCTCGCGTGGCATGGCGACCACCGCGGCGAACGAGGCCCGCTCGGATTCGGACGCCCTCCCCGACGCCGACGAGGGCGTCGAGGGACTCACGGAGTACAGGGGCCCGCTGGTCGACGTGGCCGCCGAATTCGCCGCCGGCATCCGCTCGGGGCTGAGTTACGCCGGCGGCCACACTATCGCTGACGCGCGCGAGTCCGCCGAGTTCATCCGCGTCGCTCAGAGTGCCCGGGACCGAGAGGGTGCCCACGGGGACCACGACTGGGAAAGTATCGTCGTGGAGTGAATCGGGGGATCGGCACGTCGCAGCGCGGATCGAGCCGCTATCCGACCGCCGTCTCGAACCTCTCAGGTCCGTTCGAAGGTATATCTCGCTTCTGCGCCGTCTATCCGCACGAGTACCCGGTGTGATCCAGGACCCGGATCGCCAGGGATCGTCACCCGGAGCGTCGTCCCGGATCGCCATCGGTCGGTCGAGCTCACCGTCGCGTTCGCGTCGTCCGCGTAGGTCCCGTTCAGCAGAACCTCGAGCGACCCCGGTTGGAGCGTCGCGTCGCCGACGTTCTTGACGTAGACCACCACGCCGCCGTCTCCGCCTGCGGCCGCCGGGTCGTAGGGGTCGACCTGCGGGTCGTTGACGATCGTCACGTCCGTCTCCAGCGCGGCCACCCGTCGGTCGCTCTGGTCGTCGATCGAATCCGCGACGGTCCCCGACTGCGAGACCATCGTCCCGACAGCGAGGGCCGTCGCCGAGACGATCGCGATGAACAACAGTAACTGGACGATCGACTCGCGCATGGATCCCTCGTGCCCCATCGGTCACCGGGGGACGGGCAAAGACCTGCCGGCCCTCGACGGTGCGCGGCGATGCCGTCTCGAGAGGCCGGCGGACGGTGGGTCCCCCTCCTGAGCGGTCAGGTCGCACCCGTTCGAGCACGCGATCCGATCGGCGCCGCGCCGGAACCCGTCTCGACGGCTGTTATAGCCGGCGAACCGACCGGCACGAGAAGCGGTGTGTCGGGGGCTGGAGCGATGGTCGGATCGAGGACGGGAGCGGCGGGCAGCTCGACGGCGGCAGTGGCGGGCGTATCGAGGGCGGGAGCGGCGGGCAGCTCGACGGCGGCAGTGGCGGGCGTATCGAGGGCGGGAGCGACGGGTGGACCGGCGGCACGGGTGGTTTCGTTCGTCGTCTCGTTCGTCGCTGGCGGATTCGCCTCGGCGACGACGATGTACCTGACCTGCACGGAGACGTCACCGGTAGTCTGATCGGCGACGCCTTCTCGGATCGTCGCGGCCAGATTCGGATCCGTCTCTCCGGTCGGTGCGCCGACGGTCACGATCACGCGCGAGGGCTCGCGAACGGGGAGGCTCTCGTCGAGTTCGACGCTGAGATCCAGCAACTGGTAGGCGTCCTCCTCGGCGAGGACGGTTTCGACTTCCTCCCTGGCGTCCGCCTCGAACGTCGAGACCTGGTAGGACGCGTACGTGATACCGCCGAGGAAGAGGGCGAAGACGCCGACGATGACGACCAGGCCGACGATTCGACGCCGAACGCGCGTCTCCGTCGGGCCGAGGTTCCACAGTCCCTCCGGGCGGTACCCGGCGTACCAGAGCGTCACGAGTCCAGCGAGGTTGACCGACAGGACGTTGACGAACACGAGCGTGGCCGCGCCGACGGCCGCCGACGGCTCGCCCCAGGCGATCGCGATGCCGGCGGCCGCGGCCGGTGGGATGAGCGCCGCCGCGATCATGACGCCGACGAGGGCGGTCGCCAGCCCGGTCGAGATGCTGACCACGCCCGCGATGCCCGCGCCGAGCGCGATCGCCAGCGCGAGGAGGTCCGGAGCCAGTCGCTCGTTGATCTCCCCGACGGAGGTGAGTTCGAGCCCCGGCGGGACGATATTCGTCGCCCTGACGACGAACGCGAAGACCGCGGCGGCCGCGATCGCAACGCCGATACCGACAGCCTGGTACCGGAGACTCTCACGGAAGAGCGACTCGTCGTTCAGGACCGAGCCGACGCTGACGCCGAGGGCGGGACCGATCAGGGGTGCGATGACCATCGAGCCGACGACGACGGCGGGCGAGTCGAGGAAGAGCCCGGCCGTGGCGACCACGGCGCTGATGATGGTCATCGAGACGTAGATGGACCGCGTCGGTGTCAGCGACTTGGCTTCGCTCAATAGCTCCTGACGGGCGATACGCTCTTCGTCCACGTCGTCGCTCTCGTAGGACTCCTGGAGACGTTCGAACCGTCGAGAGACGACCGTTTCTGCCTCGACGACGACGGTGTAGGCGTCCTCCGGGACGCCCTGCTCGCCGAGTTCGTCGAGCACCGGCTCGACCGCCGGCTTCGGGAGCGGGAAGTAGACGACGGCGGTGTAGCGCCGACTGCTCGTCTCCTCGGTCACGACGTAGTCGATCTCGCGGTCGTCTAAGACCGAGAGGATCGCCTCACGGGACCCCGTCGGCACGGTCAGCTGGACGAGTCGCACGGATGTGCCGACAGACGCAGGCGCTCCCTATAAGTTCCGGTCCCGCCCCGATCGGTGATCACGGGCGAGTCGATGCCGGCGACGACGCACTCCGGCGACGCGGACCCGTCGGTCCCGGTCGCGCCACTTATGCCCGGGCCACGCCACACTCCGTACATGTTCGAGGGTCGTCCGGATCGCGACGCGGAAGTCGTCCTCGTCGGTCGGTCGAACGTCGGGAAGTCGACGCTCATGCGCGAACTCACCGGTCACGCCGTCGAGACGGGTGGGAAACCGGGCGTGACGCGCCAGCCCAATCACTACGACTGGGTCGCCGAGGACTTCGTCCTCACGGACCTCCCCGGCTTCGGCTTCATGAGCGGCGTCGACGAGGCGGTGCGCGAACAGATCAAGACCGACGTCGTCCGCTACGTCGAGGACCACGCCGACGAGCTCCTCGTCGCCGTCCTCGTCGTCGACGGCAAGAGCGTGATCGACATCATCGATCGCCACTCCGGACCGGACTCGATTCCCTACGACGTCGAACTGTTTCACTTCCTGCGGGAGCTGGACGTGCCGACCGTCGTCGCCGTCAACAAGATGGACAAGGTCGACGACCGCGACGAGCGCCTCGACGACCTCTGTGATCGATTCGGACTCCCCACTCCGTGGCAGCAGTGGCAGGACACCGTCGCCCCCATAACGGCCAAGCAGGGTCGGATCGAACCGCTGACTGACGCCGTTCGGACGCACCTCCACGACCAGAAGCGAGACGATCTCTTCAAATTCTTCTAGGCGACGGTCCACGCAGTACGATCGCAACTCGAGAGACGAAGAACGGCCACACGTCCCCTCGTGTCCGACGTCCGGAGGGTGGCACTCCAGTGCTGCCGCAACGCGTAGCTATACGGGACTGCGGGCGAGACCAGTCTCGAATCGATGAACGGCAACGATCGATCGATCCTCGGGCTCACCGGCCTGGGTCACGGACTGGTCCACGCCCACGAGCTGTCGATCCCGATCCTGCTCGGGCTGTGGATGGTAGAGTTCGGCGTCGGCTCGGCGATCATGGGCGCGATCGTCGCCGCCGGGTACGCCTGTTACGGGATCGGTGCCGTTCCGGCGGGCGTCCTCACCGACGCGTTCGGCTCGACCGCCCTGCTCGTCGCCTGCCTCCTCGGAATGGGCGGCTCGTTCCTCCTGCTCGCGCTGGCGCCGGGACCGATCGTCCTCGGCGTCGCGCTCGTCTGCTGGGGCTCGGCGGCCAGCATCTACCACCCGGCGGGCCTGCGCCTCATCAGTACAGGTGTCACCGAGCGGGGAACCGGCTTCGCCTACCACGGCATCGCCGGCAACCTGGGCATCGCCGTCGGACCCCTCCTCACCGCGATGGCGCTGCTCGTCCTGGAGTGGCGGGCCGTGGTCGGACTGCTCGCGATCCCGGCGCTGCTGGCGGCTGGCTACGCGGCACTCGTCTCAGTCGACGAGACGGCGGCGGTGTCCGATCGAGCGCCCGAGCCGGATCGAACGTCCGTGTCGGATAGTGCGTCCGAGTCGGAGCGAGTGCCCGAATCGAGTGACGAGGCGACCGGCGCGGACGACGGTGCGTTCGGCGGGGCCGATACGGACGGCGGTGACCCCAGTGGCTCCGGAACCGGCTCCGGTGGGACCGAGCGCCCCTCGATCGCCGACGTCCTCACGGACACCCGCGTCCTCTTCGCGGGCGGCTTCCTCCTCGTGTTCCCCATCGTCGTCCTCGAGGGATTCTTCTACAGGGGGGTCCTCACGTTCCTCCCGGACGTGCTGGCCGACGAGGCGGCCCTCGGTTCGCTGTCGCTGGGTAGTCGCGCGCTCGACCCGGCGGAGTTCGTCTACACTGGGTTGCTCTTCGTGGGTATGGCCGGACAGTACGTCGGCGGCCGCCTGACCGACCGAATGTCACCGGAACGGCCCCTCGTGGGCGCGTTCGCGGCCCTGGTCGTCCTGAGCGTGGCGTTCGTCCCGGCGCTGCAGGCCGGCCTCGCCCCGCTGGTCGCCGTTAGCTTTCTCCTCGGCTTCGTCCTCTTCGGTGAACAGCCCCTGTTGCAGGCGGTCGTCGCCGACTACTCGGGGTCGGACGTTCGCGGCCTCTCGTACGGGTACATGTTCCTCGGCGTCTTCGGCGTGGGGTCGCTCGGCGCGGCCGTGAGCGGCGCGGTCCTCGCCTACGGGACGCACCAGGTGCTGTTTCTCGTCCTGGCTCTGGTTCCGTTGCTCGCCGCGGCGGGGACGACCGTCCTGGTCGGGCGGAGGAGACAGCCCGTCGAGTGACGAACCGAGCGACCGGGCGAACCGCGGATCCACGGCACCGGGGCCGTTCTATCGGCCGCCGCTGGTGCCCTCGGGTCGGAACGCTCGTCGTCGAGCGCCTCGCCACGTCGACCCGGCGGTTACACCACTGTTACTTACTTTCGTGACTGTCCGGGAATACATATACACCTCTCGACCGTATCTGGTATCGGTATGATCGAATCAGAATCGCGTCCGTTCACCCTCGCAGCGGATCGCAGACGAACCGCGCCGAACCCACACCGAACGACCGTGTCCGCCGTCAGAACGGGGGTGAGCGCCTGATGTTCGCATCCGCACCGATGGAGGCCGCGTTCCTGCTCGCTCGTGTCCTCTTCGGCGGGACGCTCGCGTTCATGGGACTGAACCACTTCATGGACGTCGAGGGGATGGCCGGCTACGCCGAGTACAAGGGCCTTCCCGCACCGACCCTCTCGGTTCTCGGGAGCGGCGCCGTCCTCGTCCTCGGCGGGCTCTCGCTGATCGCCGGCGTCTTCCCGGCGGTCGGTGCCGCCGCCATCGCCGTCTTCCTGCTCGTCTCCGCGGCGACGATGCACGACTTCTGGCGCATGGAGGGCGAGGAGGCCCAGAACGAGATGACCGCGTTCCTGAAGAACGTCTACGGCGCCGGCGCGGCGCTGGCGTTCCTCGCCGTCGCCTCCGCGACCTGGCCCTACGCGCTGAACGTCGGGCTGTAACGGAGCATCGTCGATCGACCGACGAGGCAGGTATCCACTACGATGCGGATCGAGGCAGTATCCACGATACCGTCGAACCGCGACAACCGTCCCCACTACACCGTCGGACCGAGGTAATCACTCCACTACGCCGTCGGATCGTGGCAGACGGTTCACTACGCCGTCGGATCGTGGCAGACGGCAGCGTCGATCCGCTCGTCCGCCGCGTTTCGAACTCTGACGTCCGCTACCACGTTGGAGACCGTTGTTCACGCCGACTCGACGAGTTTGGGGAGCGTCTGAAGCGAGTCGACCTCGTAGTCCGGTTCGACCGAGAGTGACAGGTCCCGGTTGTGCTCGCGCCGCACGAAGATCGAATCGAGGCCGGCGCGCTCGGCGGCCACGACGTCGCTCTCGCTGTCCCCGACGTACAGCGCCGTCTCCGCGTCGAGGGCCCCGAGCGCCGTCTCGACGTAGTGGGGATTCGGCTTCTTCCGTGTGAGGCTCTCGACCGTCATCGGCCGGCCGTAGTGACACGCGAACAGTTCCGCCAGTTCGAATCGATCGAGGACGAACTCGATCGTGGTGTGGTGGTTGTTACTCACGACTCCCCGCGGAGGCGACAGCGTCTCGATCGCCGCGACGTCGTCGTAGACGTCGCGGTCGCCCGCGCGAAACGCCGCGAACTGCGAGTCCTCGTCGTGTCGTTCGCGGGCCCGCCAGAAGGTCGTCGGGTCGAGGTCGTAGCGCTCACAGCACGCGTCGAGTTCGGCGCGGGTGACGCCGTGGACGATCGACTCGACGTCGGCCGGCTTCGGGTCGTCGACGCCGACCGCGGCGAAAGCGTCGCGGGCGGCCTCGGTCTTGGTCTCGATGCCTGGCGGCTCGACGAGCACGCCGTCCGAATCGAACAGCACCGCGTCGTAGGGGGACACGGGTGGAGATTACGGTCACGTGAGGTGATGGTTTCGGATCTGGTTTGGACTGGATTCGGCGCCGTACGTGCGCTTTCTCGAATCGCGGTCGCTCTCGGCCTCGCACTCAGGCGCCGGATCTGGATCGATCTCTAAATCCGCGTCCGCTTGTGGCATCATCGAAATCGCCACGCCGGTTCGCGTGTCGTCACTGCGTTCCTCCCGCTCGCGCTTCCGGCGGCCCTCACTCCGTTCGTGCTGCCAGTCGGCTGGCGAACGTGCGCGAGTTCGTGCGCCAGAAGCCGCTGCCCCTCCGGACTCTCCGGATCGTACTCGCCAGCGTTGAACGCGATGTGGTTGCCGACCGTGAACGCTCTCGCGTTGATGTCCTCACAGGCGTTCGCTGCTTTCGGCCCGGATTACATTTGGACGCCTCGGTACCGGTTACAACCCGTCGACAGACATGAGCGTGGTCAGCTCTTCCGGATTTCCGTAGACCCGCCGGGGATGCTGTCACGGAAGTACGTGGGGTCGGTTCGGTACTGCTGTGAACAGTGTGCCGCCGCGACGAATCTGTCCGAGTTTTCGGCAGAGATGAACCGGCACGCCTGACGGGGCGAACGGACCTCCGCGGCGCGGGCGTGTCCCTCCCGGCTTCGTCCGTTACATCGCTGTCTGGGAATACGGGCGCTGGGGAGTGCGACGCGCCGTCTACTCGGGACCGGAGCGACGAGGGGTGGCTGACCGCGACAGCGAGTGCTCCGAACCCGTCTGTCATCGGAGCGTTGCGACGAGTCCGCCGATCGACGAGCGACGACGTGATTCGGCCCTGCCAGTAGTCGATATCGTCGGCGTCGATCGATTGGACGCTCCAGGGAGCGACGTTACTCTGTTTCGGGGTCCCACCGACGAGCCAGGCGTCGGATTCGATCTCGATCACGTCGTCCAGCCACGATCGCGTCGTGAGGGCCAACACGACGTACTGGTCGCCGTGAAACGGCTTCCCCGAGTGATTGGAGATGACGAGCCACGGTCTTGCCGCCTCCGATCGTTTGTACGGATCGACCCCGTATACGACGTCACCAGGGTTCGTATAATACCGCGTTATCGGTCACGGTCCGCCTCTTCGAGACTCGGGTGCGGTTCGTCGGGCGCGTGCGCTCGCCACTCGGTCCGGTCTTCGGGCCCGAGCTGCTCGTTGAACAGCGCGGTCGCTCGCTCGTACCCGTCGGACCGGGCGAGGCGGTCCTCGTCGCTCGTGATCGCCCAGTAGGTTCCCTTGTGCTCGACGAGGTTGCGTCGCTTCAGACGCGTGAGAGCGGTGCTCACCGATCCAACGTCGAGTTCCGCTCGCGCCGCAATCTCGCTCGCCTTGAACGCTCTGTCCTCGTTCGCCGCGAGAAAGCCGAGCACCTGCTCGGTGGTCGAGACGTCGGTCAGTTCCCCCGCTTCGGACCGCTCGAACGTCTCTCGGTCGATGGACATTGTATACCGTTCCTTTCGTGGGAGGCGTAATAGGCGTTCGGTCTGTGAACGTCGTTACAATCGGGAGTCGTGTGCGAGCCGTTCGGGACTCGTTCGACACGGTCGGATTCGATCTAGCGATCACTCTCCGGCCGCGTAGACGGGGAGTTGTAGGACGAGTCGACGAAACCGTCGTAATCGAGGCGCGCGGTGGGTTTGCCGCTACGGGTGGCCTGCCCACGGCCGGCTGATGTACCCGTTCGTCGAGACGAAGAGCCCGTGTCGGCCCTCGTCCACCGTTCTCGGATCGAACCCACGAGTGATGGACCCCCTCGAAACGCGACGGGTGTCGCCACCATCGCGCCGTTCGATACCGACGCTGGTACAACATTCATTGGGGAAAATTCAGACGACTCCGGTAACTATATTATTCATCACGTCAACCATCCGCACGGAAGCCACGGACTCCGCTATGGGGGCTCCGAGAAATGCCCCGGGTGCTACAGACACCCGAGACGTGGCTTCCAAATTCCCTGAAGGGGGATTTGGTCACCATGTTCCGCAACACACCGCCACGACAAAAAGGTCTCGCCCACTCTCGGTGTAGAGAGTCGAAACGCTGTGCGTCGTTCGGTTTCGATTCCCGGGATTGGGGGCCGAGTGCCACCGGGTGGTCAGCAGCATTCCCCCGAGGTGCGCTCGGATGAGATCCGTCGATCGAGCGACCGCCACGAGCAGCGCAAGCGGCGAGGGGCCTTGCACGCGCGAGTGCTACCGGTGTGATCGCGACGTGGATCCAGACGTCCTCTTCCGGATTTCCGTCGAGCCGCCGGGAATGCTGTCGAAGCGGTACGGGGACGCCGTTCGGTACTGCTGTGAACACTGCGCTGCCGCGATGAATCTCTCCGAGTTTTCGGAGCAGGTCAAGCGCCACGCGCGACGGGGTGGGCGGCCGCCTGCGGAGTGAGGGCGGACGCTCGAACCTAGATCGCCGGCGTTCACTCGGCGGATTCCACCCGCTCCAGCACCTCGACCACCGTGTCGGCGTCGTCGGGGAACGTCCCGTAGACGACGCTGTCGCAGTGCGGGGCGACCATCCGTGTCACGTCGACGAGTCGGTCGGCGGGTGACCCTGCGACCGAGAGCTGCATCGACACGTCGGCCTCGAGGCCGCCGAGTTCGGCCCCGAAGCCGCGCGCCAGCGTCCGGACCCAGTAGGGCGTGCCGTAGTCGCCACAGAGCGGGACGTGGAACCCGTCGACGTGCGGTTCGAGCGCGGCCGGGTCGAGCCCGGTGCGGTCGCGACTCGCGCCCGGGTACGGGTCGGGAAACAGCGTCACGGACAGGTCACCGTCGACGCGGGTCGCGGCGTCGGCGACGACGTCGGTGACGACATTCGCTCGCCAGCCCGCCCACGTGGAGAACCCGCTCGCCGCGAATCGCTCCTCGCACCGGTCGCAGTGACAGAACGCCTCGTCCGGGAAGCCGACCGTCGAGAGCCGAACGTCCCCACTCGCGCCGACGGTCTCGATTCGGTCGAGCAGGGCCGCTCGATACCCGTCGTCGGTGGGGCAGACCGTCCCCCAGTGGTGGCCCTCGGTGTCGGGCGTCGCCCGGGTTCCGTCCTCCGCGACGGCGGCCCGGTCGGGGTCGGACGCGGTCACCGCCGTGTCGCCCCAGCAGGCGACGACGGACGTCGTGTCCGCGATCGGCTCCGTCCGCGTCCCGTCGACGCGATCGACGAAGTACGAGACGACTGCCGTCGGCGCGTCGCGAGCCAGTCCCTCGTCGCCGGTCAGGAGCGCCAGGTCGGTATCGGTCGGGAACGTCCCGTCGTCGCCGGTCGGGAGCGCCTCGTCGTCCCCGGCCGGGAGTGCCGGATCGTCACCGATCGGATCGGCGTGCATGTGCGACGGTGCGAGCCCCGGCGACGTAACTGTGGGTGTCTTCGGTCCCGCTGCTGCGGCCGAACGGTGGGTTCGCACCTCGACGACGGTCCGCAAAAACTGACCGAAATCCGGCTCAGACGCCGCCTTCGGCGTCGAGCGCCCGCTCCAGTCCCTCCTCGATGCGCGGCGGGTTCGGCAGGTAGTAGTCCTCCATGGCGAGCATCGGGATCGGGACGTCGAATCCGGTGATCCGCTGGACCGGCGCTTCGAGGGACATGAGCGCCCGGTCGTTGATCGTGGCGATCAGTTCTGAGGCGAAGCCGCCGGTCTTGGCGGCCTCCTGGACGATGGCCGCTCGCCCGGTCTTCTTCACCGACTCGATCACCGTCTCGCGGTCGAACGGCGAGATGGTCCGCAGGTCCACCACCTCGATGGAGGCGTCGCGGCGTTCCTCGACGGCCTCGACCGCCTCCACGGTGTCGTTCATCGTGGATCCCCAGGCGATGACGGTGAGGTCCTCGCCCGACTGGCGGATCGCCGCCTCGCCCAGCGGGACGGTCGCGTCGCCCTCCGGGACCTCCTCGCGATGGGTGCGGTAGATGCGCTTTGGCTCCAGGAAGAGCACGGGGTCCGGATCGGCGATGGCCGACAGCAGCATCCCCTTCGCGTCGGCGGGCGTACTCGGGATGGCCACCTTCAGCCCCGGAATGTGGCCGTAGACGGCCTCCAGGCTCTCGGAGTGGTGTTCGAGTGCCCGGACGCCGCCACCGTAGGGTGCCCGGACGACCATCGGCGCCGAGTGCTCGCCCCTGGTGCGCCAGCGGATGCGGCTGGCCATCGCGACGAGCTGGTTGAACGTCGGCGGGAGGAAGCCGGAGAACTGGATCTCGGCGACGGGTCGGAAGCCGGCCATCGCGAGACCGACCGCCGAGCCGACGATGCCGATCTCGGTGATCGGCGTGTCCAGGACGCGCTCGCCGCCGAACTCGTCCTTCAGTCCCTCGGTCGCGCGGAAGACGCCGCCGCTCTCGGCGACGTCCTCGCCGAAGACGACCGTCCGGTCGTCCGCCTCCATCGCGACGTGCAGCGCGTCGTTGACCGCTTCTACGAGTGTTGCATTCACGTTAGATCACCGTTTGGGCCGCTCTTCGATGTAGTCCATGGCGTCCGGACGCTCCTCCAGGAACGCCTCGAACTCGGCGAGCTGGTCTTCGAGTTCCGCCGGGAGGTCGTCGTAGAGGTGGCGGAACATCTCCTCGACGCCGCCGGGGTCGTAGGCGTCCGCGGCCGCTTTGGCCTCGTCGAACCAGTCGTCGATCTCCGCTCGCATCGCCTCTTCGTCGATCTCGTCCCAGAGTCCCTCGCTCTCGAGGAACGATCGGTACCGCGACAGCGGCTCCCTGCGTTCCCACCACTCGACCTCGTCGTCGGTTCGGTACCGGGAGGGGTCGTCGTTCGTCGTGTGGGCGTCGAGCCGGTAGGTGACGGCCTCGACGATGGTCGGGTTGCCGTCGACGACGTGCTCGCGGGCCTGGCGGACGGCGTCGTAGACCGCCAGGGGGTCGTTCCCGTCGACGCGGATCCCGTCCATCCCCCACGCGAGGGCCTTCTGGCTCACCGACGCGGCGCCGGTCTGGGCCTCGAAGGGTGCCGAAATCGAGTAGCCGTTGTTCTGACAGTAAAAGAGTGCGGGCGCGTCGACGACGCTCGCGAAGTTGGCGCCGGCCTGGTACTCGCCGGTACTCGGGTGGCCGTCGCCGTGGTAGAGCGCGCTGATGGCGTCTTCGCCGGCGAGGCGCTGTCCCCAGGCGTGGCCCACGCCGACCGGAATGTGCGTCCCGATGGCGATCGCGGGCGGGAAGACGCCGTGGTCTTTCTGCATGTTGGCGTCCTCCACGCCGCGCCAGTAGAGCATGAGATCCCGCAGCGGCATCCCCTGGACGAGCAGGGCCGCCGCCTCTCGCCCGTAGGGGAACAGCCAGTCCTGCTCTTCCAGTGCGTAGGAGGCGGCGACGATGCTCGCCTCCTGTCCGCGGCCGGACGCGTACGTGCCCATCTCGCCGCGGCGCTGGAGCTTGACCATCCGCTGGTCGACGATCTGCTGGACGAGCATCCACCGAAAGAGCTCGATCAGGTCCTCGTCGGAGAGGTCCGGCACCGTGTCGGGATCGTAGTTTCCGTCGGGGTCTAGCAGCTGGTACCTCGTCAGCATGTCCGTCGATTCGGCGACCGTACACTCCGCGATGGCGTGACTCGTCTCGCCGGCGGGGGCCGGTTCGCCGATCGGTTTACTCACGGCACTCACCCATGATGGTCAGAATAAAGTGAGTAGCCCCTCTTGAGGGTTCGGGTAGCGGCGGTTATATTTGTGAAGGATTCCACATTGTCTCCCGCAATTTACTGACGTATGCTGCATTCGATACGGATGGTGTAGAGAAAGAATTACGCGATTCTGTCACAACGTGTATGGGTTGCCGTACAGCACTAACCTGGTGGTTCGTCGCCGCTCGAATCAGATCTGCACGTTCGGTGGGACCGGACACGTCGGAGTTCGGTCGCTGGGATTGCCGGACGAGTCATCCGGGGGGACTAGCCGCTGGAGGGGTACACTATTTACCGCAATGAAAACGTATACGGGTGCCTGGGGGGGATGCCCTGTTGAACCTCGTACTGGCGCACCCGGCGGGCGATTCCTTCCCCGGCTGGAGTTGGCTACAATAATATTGGTATTCTAAAGTACCATATTCTATTATTCACCCATTTTGCGATTTATCGCCCAACATCTGCCAATATGGTTGAAAGATGTCTGTAGAAGTTGGGAAGTATACAATATGTTTATCCCACATCCGTCACAGAGTTCGTGAGTACATGACAATGGGAGGCTCTCACACTGGTGATGGTGGCGGACCGGTACCGTTGACGCGTCGAAACGCGCTGAAAGTGTTCGGTGGCGCCGGAGCGACGGCGGCGCTCGCGGGGTGTCTTGGCGGTGGGGACGACGGAGGGAGCGGCTCGACGGTGACCATGGCTCCCGCGGCCGGACCGACCACGCTGGACCCGCACAACCACGCGGAGACGACGACCAGTACCTACCTGATTCACTTCTACGACGGACTCGTCGAACGGAACACCGAGATGGAGCTCGTCCCGCGACTCGCCGAGGACTGGGAGCAGGTGGACGACACCACCTGGCGATTCTCCCTGCGGGACGACGTCACCTTCTCGAACGGCGAGGACTTCACCGCGGAGACCGCCAAATACAATCTCGACCGCGTCTCGGGGAACCTGGAAGGGGCCGAGACGGTCACCGTCGAGGGTGATTACGCGTCCATCGACAGTGTCGAGGTGGTCGACGACTACACCGTCCAGGTCAACCTCGCGGCACCGGACCCGATCTTCCTCGAGATGCAGGCGGCGCTCCGAATCGTACCGAAGGAGTATACCGAAGAGAACGGATTCGACGCCCTCTCGGACGACCCGGTCGGCACGGGGCCGTACGAACTCGATTCGTGGACCCGCCAGCAGGAGATGGTCATGACTGCGCGGTCAGACTACTTCGACGGCGAACCGGCGGTCGGTGAACTGGTGTGGCAGCCGATGCCGGAGAGTTCGTCGCGGATCTCCGCACTGACGACCGGCAGTGTCGACCTCATCCGGAGTGCGAACCCGCGAAACGAAGAACAGATCGAGAACAGCGGCGACCTCTCGGTCGAACGAGTCCCGAGCGCTCGCGGTGCAGCGCTGTGGCTCAACATGTGGCAGGAGATCCCCGGCGGTGACGAACCAGTCTTCCACAACAACCGGGAGGCGAGACTCGCAGTACAGTACGCCACAGACATTCCGAGCATCATCGAGAACATCCTGGTCGGAAACGGGTTCGAGATCCACGGCTGGGCCTACAACGATCAGTATCTCGGGTACAACGACAGTCTGGATCCGTACCCCCACGACCCGGACCGTGCCGAGGAACTCCTCGCGGAGGCCGGCTATTCCGATGGCTTCTCGACGACGCTTCTGGTCCCTCGCGGACGGTACTTCAAGGGAGTCGACACCGCGGAGGCGCTCGCGACCCAGCTCGGGGACGTCGGTATCGACGTCAGCCTCGATACGCCCGAGTTCGGGACCTTCGCGACGCAGACCCAGGAGGGCGAGATCCCCGGCATGATGCTCGCCGCGTGGGGCAATCCGACGTTCAACCCGCTCGACCCGTACGGCAACCTGGTCCATCCGGACGGCATGTTCTCGCTGCTTCCGAAACAGAACCAGCCGTCGTGGGTCGGGGAACTCACCTCGATGATCGAGACCGCCCAGCAGACCGCCGACAGGGAGGAACTCGCGAGTCAAAACCAGGACATCGAGGCGTTGATCCACGAGCAGGGGGTCTTCCGATTCCTCTTCCAGTATCGAGACGTCTACGGCGTGAACGATCGCCTCGAGTGGGATCCGCGATCGGACGAACTCGTCGACATGTACCCGGCAAGCCTGGCAGAGTGACGTGCCGAACCGCAATCGACTCCCCGGGGCGGACCGGGTCAGCTGCGTTGGATCCCGTCGGACTAGCGTCGCCTCCGGTGTGACCCTCCGGGTTCCCACCGCCCCTCCGGTGACGGGTGCGCCGGCGGGATCACCTGCCGATGGCGCTCCGAACGCACCGAGTGGACCCGCTCGATGGCGTCGTGCGCAACGCCGTCCCCCGGCCGGGGGTCGCGTTCGATCGACCGTCGACGCGCCTATCGGCCGTCGATGTCCGACCGCCGGCGCGTCCATCGGCCGTCGATGTCCGACCGCCGGCGCGTCCATCGGCCGGCGATGTCCGACCGTCGACGCGTCCAACGGCCGGCGACGCACCACCCGCCCGGAAACGTGTGACTTCCACCACCCCATGAACTGGTGTTCCACCCAATGAACTGGTTTCGATATCTGCTACGGAGACTCGGTCAGTACGTCGTCGTCCTCTTCGGTGTGTCGTTGATAATCTTCGTCATTTCCCGGCTCTCGGGGGACCCCGTCGCCCTCATGGTCGGGATGGACGCACCAGAGGAACTACGAGAAAGTATCAGGAGTGATCTCGGCCTCGACGAGCCCCTGATCGTTCAGTACGCGCTGTTCATGCGGGACGCGATCGTGTTGAACTTCGGGGAGTCGATCTCGATGGCACCCGGCGAACCGGCCGGTCAACTCGTTCTCAGCCGGGTCGTTCCGACGATCCAGTTGACGGCAGTGGCCGTCTTCTTCGCCTTCGGGATCGGCGTTCCGGTCGGCGTCATCTCTGCAATCAGGCAGGGAGAGTACGCCGACATCGGCGGCATGACGTTCGCGCTGCTCGGCCAGTCGGTTCCGAGCTTCTGGGTCGGCCTCATGCTGATCCTGTTCGTCGCGGTCCCGATCGACTTCTTCCCGCTTGCGGGGGCGGGGTCGATCCGTCACTTGCTCCTCCCGGGACTGACGTTGAGCTTCTTCATGATGGCGTCGATCGCCCGTCTCACCCGGTCGAACCTGGCGGACGTCCTGGACGAGGAGTTCGTCAAAACGGCGCGCTCGAAGGGCATTTCGGACCTGCGGGTGTACGGATCGCACGCCCTCCGAAATGCGTTCATTCCGGTCTTGACCTACGCTGGCGTCCAGATCGCGTACCTGTTCGGCGGCGCGGTCATCACCGAACAGATATTCGCGTACCCCGGGATGGGCCGACTCGCCATACAGGCGATCTACTCCCGGGACTTCCCGGTCATCCAGGCGGTCGTCTTCTTCGCCGCAATCATGGTAATCATCGTCAACTTCACGATCGATCTGTTGTATCTGAAGCTGGATCCCCGAATCTCGTACGGGGGTGATCGCTGATGGCGACGGAAGCGGCCGGCGAAACGGACCACGACGGTTCGGGCTCGGTTGCGTCGGGAGTGGTATCGAGCGTCGGCCGGATTCGGGAGAGCAAGATGGCGATGATCGGACTGGTGGTCACGGTGACGATGCTCCTGCTGGCGATCGTAGCGCCGTACATCGCGCCCCATCCGCCGACCGCGGGCTCGTGGCCGGCCGAACTCGACGACAGCTTCCTCCCGCCGTTCTGGGAGAGCGGCGGGTCCATGGACTATCCCCTCGGAACCGACCAGCAGGGCCGCGGCGTCCTCTCTCGTATCCTGTTCGGGCTCCGTCTCGCGTACCTGCAGGGCGTCGCACCGGTGCTGCTGGCGGCGTCGATCGGCGTCACGCTCGGACTCGTGTCCGGGTACTTCGGGGGCTGGATCGACGAGGCGGTGAGCCGCGTCATCGACACCGTGATGGCCATTCCGCTCACCCTCTTTGCGATCTCCGTGCTGGCGGTGATCGGGACGAGCCTCGTGAACCTCATCCTCGTCATCGGCGTGACCCAGTGGGTTCCGTACGCTCGAACCATTCGAGGCCAGACGCTCTCGATCAAGAACGAGGAGTTCGTCGAGGCTCAGCGCGCCTCCGGCGCGAGCCACGCCAGGATCATTCGAGAGGCGATTCTGCCGAACACGATGTCGTCGATCCTCGTGATCGCGACGCTGAACATCGCACAGGTGATCGTCATCGCGGCCGGGTTGACGTTCCTGGGACTCGGCGTTTCCCCGCCGAGGGCCGACCTGGGGCTCATGCTCGCCGGCGGACGTGATTACCTGACGACTGCCTGGTGGTACGGCGTGTTCCCGGGGTTGGCGCTCATGATCGTCGTACTGGGCATCAACCTGCTTGGGGACGGTATCCGGGATATTCTCGACCCAAAATACTCCGAGTGATACGATGGATGGACAATCTCACTTCGATACGACCGAATCGGCGACCGATCACCTCCTGCAGATCGAAGACCTGGACGTCACGTTTCGGACCAAACGGGGCGACGTCGAAGCGGTCAACGGTATCGACCTGCACGTCGACGCAGGCGAAATTCTCTGCCTCGTCGGCGAGAGCGGGAGTGGAAAGAGCGTCACGGCCCAGAGCATCATCGATCTGGTCCCGCAGCCGCCCGGGGAGATCTCCGGGCGCGTCTGGTACAAGGGACAGGACCTTCGGACGGTGAACAGCGCCGAACTCCGACGGGTCCGCGCCGACGAGGTCGGGTTCATCTTCCAGGATCCGATGTCGAGTTTGAACCCGGTCCACACGGTCGGTCGACAGATCGTCGAGGCCATCAGGGCGCAAAACGACGTGAGCAAATCAGACGCCCGTGAGCGGGCCATCGAGTTGATGGAGCGGGTCGGTATCTCCGATGCGGGCTCGCGCTTTGGCGACTATCCGTTCGAGTTCTCCGGCGGGATGCGCCAGCGCGTGATGATCGCGATCGCGCTGGCGAACGAACCCGATCTGCTGATCGCCGACGAACCGACGACGGCGCTCGACGTGACGATCCAGGCCCAGGTCCTGGAACTCGTCCGCGAACTACGCGACGAACTCGACATGGCTGTCATCTGGATCACGCACGATTTCGGGGTCGTGGCCGAGATCGCCGACCACGTCGCGGTGATGTACGCGGGTAACGTCGTCGAGACGGCGGACGTGTACGAGGTATTCGACGATCCGAAACACCCCTACACGCGCGGACTGCTGGAGTCCATCCCGGGATCGGCCGCCGAACAGGGCCGTCGGCTGACGCCCGTCGAAGGAGAGCCGCCCGATCTCACGGCGCTCGAACCGGCCTGTCGCTTCCGGGACCGGTGTCCGGACGCGATGCCGCGCTGTGAGGACGGGATGCCAGCCACGTTCGTCCCCGACGGTGACGGTGACGATCGCCACGAGGTCCGCTGTTACCTGTACGACGACGCGCCGAACGCGGACGGACCCACCGACGATGGGCCGACCGCTGACGCGCCGATCGTCGATGGGTCGAATGGCGACCTGTCGACCGTCGACTCCGGAGGTGAGTCGAGCCATGAGTGACTCGGAACCGCTCGTTCAGGTGTCGGGCCTGACGAAGCACTTCGAAGAACGAAGTGGCTTCTTTGGCGGCGACGTCGAACAGGTGCAGGCGGTCGACGGCGTCGACCTGACTATCGAGCGAGGCGAGACGTTCGGTCTCGTTGGCGAGAGCGGCTGTGGAAAATCGACGCTCGGTCGGACGATCCTGCGGCTGTACGACCCCACCGATGGGACGATCCGATTCAAGGGGCGTGACATCACCGACAGTTCGTACGACGAACTGCGGCCGCTGCGCGAAGAGATGCAACTCGTCTTCCAGGATCCGTTCTCGTCGCTCAATCCAAGACGGCGGGTCGGCGAGATCGTCGAAGAGCCCCTGGCCATCCAGGGAGTCGACAAGCGCGAGCGAGAGGAACGGGCGCGTAAACTGCTCGAACGGGTCGGACTGCAATCCGAGCACTACGGGCGGTATCCACACGCGTTCTCCGGCGGACAGCGCCAGCGGATCGGCATCGCCCGCTCGCTCATCGTCGAACCGGATTTCATCGTCGCCGACGAACCGGTCTCCGCGCTCGACGTCTCGATCCAGGCCCAGATCATCAACTTACTCGACGACCTCAAAGACGAGTTCGATCTCGCCCTCCTGATCATCGCCCACGACCTCTCTGTGGTCAGGTACGTCGCGGATCGGATGGGGGTCATGTACCTCGGCGAACTGGCCGAGGTCGGTCCGGCAGAGACGGTCTTCCAGGACCCGAAACACCCGTACACGAAGGCGTTGCTCTCCTCGGCGCCGATTCCCGATCCGACCCGCCGAGACCGAGAGCGGATCATCCTGGAGGGTGAACCGCCGAGCCCCATCGATCCGCCGACCGGCTGTAAGTTCAGGACGCGCTGTCCCAAAGCGTTCGAGGAGTGCACCGCGGAACCCGAACTCGAAGAGGAAGATCCCGACCACCACGTTTCTTGCCACCTCTATTGACAAGTATTATCTTAACTTATATTATATAAATTAAGTTAGAAATTTAGGGGAGGCTGCCGTGTGTGTTCCTACCGTGACGACCAAGAACGATTCAGTCCTGATCGAAGAACTGTCGTGGACCGAAGTCGCCGACAAACTCGAAAACGGCTACGACACCGCCGTTCTCGCCTGTGGTGCGATCGAACAGCACGGCCCACACCTGCCGACGGGCGTCGACAATTACCTCGGCTACTCGATCGCCGAGGGGGTCGCGAACCGACTGGGGAACGCGCTGGTGGCGCCGACGATCCGTCCCGGCTGTTCCGACCACCACGTCGACTTTCCGGGAACGTTCTCCATCTCGCGTGAAACGTTCGTTCGACTCCTCACCGAGTACTGCGAGTCACTCGCGCGGATGGGGTTCGAGAACATCGCGCTGATCCCGTCACACGGGGGCAACGTCGACGTCATGCGAACGTACACGCCGAAGATCGCGATCGACCTCCAGGACGAGGCGGACGTCTACTTCGTCAGCATGGACTTCGACGAACTCACGGAGTACTGCGAGGAGAACGACATTCCGCGAGAGGTCGCCGGCGTCCACGCCGGACTGTCGGAAACGGCGCGAATGCTCTACGATTACGGGGAACTCGTCGACATGGACAAAGCCGAGGAGGGAATGACGGAACCGGCGTTCTACGAGCCGGAACGGATCCCCCAGTCTCAGCTCGAATCGTTCACCCACGGCGTCAGAGAGCAGGTTGCGAACGGCATTCTCGGGGACGCGCGCGGCGCGACTGCCGAGCTGGGCGAGGACATGAAGGAGATCCTCGTCCGGAACTTCGCGGACGAGATCCAGCGCCGCATCGACAACGATCTCGTCAGCATGGACGTTCCGGACAGCGTGGCTCACGAGTACGACTAGGGGTGGCCACCGACTGGACGGCGCCGAAGCCGAGGGACGACTGGACGGCGCCGACGCCGACGACACCGCTCCGATCCCTGGACCGTACCGACCGATGGCCGCCTTCCGAAGGCTTTTGCCGGTGTAACTGATGCCAACCGATAGCATGATAGTGCCGACGGGACGCCGAGAGGGGTGGAGGTGGAGATCGGTACCACGGACCGATCCGAACGGCGGTGGAGCGACCGCGACGGATGGTTTCGGGACCGGTGCTCCCGGTGGACTCGAGGGAGGATCGCAGCACCGGTCGATCGGTCCTCGCCCCCGGACTCTGGGGTCCGAATCCGTCGCGAACGCCAGAGCCCGTTCGCCTCACGCGGTTGCGAGGTGGTGACGTGGCGACGAACCAGCAGGGGTCGGCGGGCATCGGTCCCACCGTTCGATCGGTGTACGATGGCAACGCGACGCTGCGGCGAGTACTCGCGATCGTTCCGATCGTGATCGTCCTGTTGTGCTGGGAAGTGGCGTCGGGGTCGGTCGTCTCTGCGGAGATACTGCCGCCGTTCTCGGCCGTCGTGCCGGAGATCGTCTCGCTCGGCGGGTCGACCGAATTCCGGACCAACGCGATCGATACCCTCCTCCGCGGGTTCGCAGGGCTCCTCGTCGCGATGGCCGTCGCGATTCCACTCGGCCTGCTCATGGCTCGCAACGACCGGATCGCGTCCGCGGTCGAGCCGGTGATCGGGTTAAGCTACCCGGTCCCGAAGGCGCCGATGACGCCGCTACTCGTGTTCTGGCTCGGGTGGGGCCACCTCCCGGTCGTGGCACTCGCCGCCGTCGGCGGGTTGCTCCCGATCCTGATCAGCACGTACAACGGGGCCTCGACCGTCCAGGAGGAACTCCTGTGGGTGTCTCGATCCCTCGGTATCGGGCGACTCAGGGAGACCTACGCGGTCGTGTTTCCGGCGTCGCTTCCGACGATCCTGACCGGCGTCCGCATCGGGATGATCTTCTCGTTCATCATCGTCGTCTCCGCGGAGATGATCGGCGGTCGGGCCGGACTCGGAAACATGGTCATGCAGTTCAGCCAGTACGGCCAGTACGAGGAGCTGTTCGCCACGGTGGTCCTGATCACCGCCGCCGTCGCGCTTCTCGATCGGCTCTACCTGCGCATAACGGCGTACCTGCTGCGCTGGAGTGATCAGGGGGTGAGCGCGCTATGAGCGGCGCGTACCCGGACGGGACCATCCGCGACCGCCTGCAGAGCGGTTCGACACGGGTGGTCACCTACGTCGGCCCGCTGCTGACCGTCCTGCTCGGGTGGGCGGTGATCGCTCACTTCGAACTGATCGACGAGCGGACGCTCCCGCCGCCGACGGCCGTCTGGGAGTCGTTCGTCTCGCTGACGTCCGAGGGGACGCTGACCGAGGCGATCGCGGTGACGCTTCCGCGCGCCGGCGCTGCGTTCGCAATCGGCGTCAGCGCGGGCGTGCTGGTCGGGTTGACCATGTCGCAGTTCCGCCTGGTCGAGTGGTTCTTCGACCCGATCCTCTCGACGCTGTTCCCGATCCCGAAGATCACGCTCGTCCCGGTCTTCATCCTCTGGCTCGGACCCAACACGACGGCCGTGGTCACCCTGGCGGCCTTCGAGGCGTTCTTCCCCGTGGCGATCGCCACGCACGGCGGGACGAAGTCGGTCGATCGCGAACTGATATGGTCCGCCCGTGCGATGGGTCTCTCGCGCCTACAGACCGCGGTGAAGGTCGTCTTGCCCGCGTCCCTACCGGACGTGCTGAACGGCGCCCAGATCTCGCTGTTCCTGACGTTCGCCGTGATCGTCGTCTCCGAGATGGTGCTGGCCCCGTCGGGACTGGGACAGATCCTCACGGAGTCGATGCGGAGCTTCCAGACGGCCGACGCCATCGCGGTCATCGTGGTTGTCGCCCTGTTCGGACTCCTCTTCGACGGTGTCTTCCGGATGCTCCAGGCCCGATTCACCTGGTGGGCACAGTGACGAGCCGGGTACAGTGCCGAGCGTAGCCCGGTGACGAATTGCACCCGGTGACGAACGGTACCCGGTGACGAATTGCACTCGGTGACGAACTGGACCCGGTGACGACCCGGGGAATCGGTGACTTGACCCGGGCGTCGGTATCGGAACGCATCGTGAGACTGATGCGCGTTGCGATCGTGCCCCGAGTGACGTCACCCGTCGGTGTACCGTACCCGAATCGCAGACTCACCGGGGCGAAGGGTGTACTGCCCCACCCAGGCAACCGGGAGACGAAGGCTTATCTCGGTCGACCGGTATCCTTCGCGAGACACCCGATGGCAACCGTCACGCTCGACGACATCACGCACGTTTACGGTTCGGGCGACGACGCGGTGACCGCGCTCTCTGACGTCTCCGTGCGCGCCGACGAGGGCGAGTTCGTCTCGATCGTCGGCCCGAGTGGCTGCGGAAAGAGTACCCTCCTCTACCTGACCGGCGGATTCCTCGATCCGACGGCGGGCACGATCGCCGTCGACGGCGACCCGATCGACGGGCCGGGGACCGACCGCGGCGTCGTCTTCCAGGAGTACGCGCTCTACCCCTGGAAGACCGCCATGGAGAACGTCACGTTCGGCCTGTCGCACGTCACCGACCTCGACGCGGAGGCGATCGAATCGCGCGCCCGCGCCGAACTCGCCCGCGTCGGTCTCGAGGGGGACGCCGACAAGTATCCGACGGAACTCTCCGGCGGGATGAAACAGCGCGTCGCCATCGCCCGGACGCTCGCGTACGACCCGGCGATTCTCCTGATGGACGAGCCGTTCGGCGCCCTCGACGACCAGACGCGCGAACTCCTCCAGGAGGATCTGCTCGACATCTGCACCGAGACGGACAGGACGTCACTCTTCGTGACGCACGACATCGAGGAGGCCACCTACCTCTCGGACCGGGTAATCGTGCTCACCGCCCAGCCCGGCGAGGTCAAGACCGTCGTTTCGGTCGACATCGACCGGTCGTTGCCCCGAGACGAGGTACTCCGGACCGACGCGTTCCTGGAGACGGCGACCGAGATTCGCTCTGCCGTCCACGAGGAACTCGTCATCGGGTCGGGCCACTGACTCGGCGTCGGCGCACTGAGTCGGTTTAAATCGTACGCATCTGCACTACTCCGCCCTATTTGTTGAACAGTATTACGTTTTTTAGAATATATTTCGAAATATGACCGCCGCTTCCTCAAACTTTATTGTGGTGGTATCCTATCCCACGCTATGGGTTCAGAATTAGGCAACTTTTCGACGCGGAGAGAGGTACTCGCGGCGACGGGTGCGACGACGCTCGCCGGCGTGGCGGGGTGCATGGGCGGTGACGACGGCGAGAACACGATCAGGTACGCCGGCGTGACCGGCGCGCTGGTCAACGACCTCCTGGCAACGTTCAACCTGTCGGATCACATGACAGAGGAGGTCTTCGAGTACGCCGGCGAGGAGTACGAGTTCGAGTTCCTCGACGTGGCGAGCACGCCCGAGGTGGTCCGATCGCTCGGGTCCGGCGAGGCGGACCTCGGCTTGCTCGCGTACTCCTCGCTCGCGAACGCGATCGAAGAGGACATCTTGCAGGGCGGCGCGACGGTCATCGCGCCGCTGACGTACGACGGCCCGCGCTACGCGGACACGTACTGTGCGACGGCGGGGTCTGACATCACCGACCCGGCCGACCTGGAGGGCGGGTCGCTGGCGGTCAACGGCATCGGGACGGCGATCGACATCGCCGCGCGATACGTGTTCGTCCAGGAGGGAGTCGACGTCGACTCCGTCCAGTTCCAGGAGATCGACTTCCCGGCGATGGCCGCGACGCTGGCCGACGGGACGGTCGACGCCGCGACGTTCGTCCAGCCCTTCTACCAGCAGAACGAGTCGGACCTGCAGGTCGTCTTCGACACGGCCGACGCGTTCGGTGACTTCCTCAAGATCTTCGTCACTGCCCGCGACGACTTCCTCGCCGACAACGCCGAACCGGTCGAGTACATGCTGGAGGACTTCTGGACGGGCCTGCAGTGGTGGGCCGACGACGCCAACAGCGAGCAGCGCCTCGACATCGCGACGGAGGTCATCGGGCTCGACCGGGCGGTCCTCGAACCGATCATCGGCACCGACGCCGACTACTACCACGGCGAGGACGGCCTCCGCATCGATCCGGCCTGGATCCAGGCGCCGATCGACGGCATGCAGGAGGTCGGCGAAATCGAGGAGTCGATCGACGTGAGCGAGTACGTCGACAACGCCTACCTCTCGGAGGCAGCGAACGTCGAACCCTCGACGCTCGGCTGAGCCTCGCTGCGACGTCGCCGTCAACTCCTCGCCATCCGCTTCGAAGCCGACACGATTTCTCCGTGCTCTCCTGACCGACGACACCGTTCTCTCGGGGGCGATGCTGGTCTGTCACCGACCGGTAGGATCCTCGTTGGATACCTCGACGAGCGGACCCCTCGCCGCCGAGCGGGACGACTGCCGCTGCCGGTGGACTTATCCCCGGAGGTGGTCATCCCCCACCATGTCAGAAACGGACCGTCTCGCGGCGCGTGCGAGGGGCGCCGAGGGATCCGAGATTCGAGTCATGTTCGAGCGAGCGCGAGCGTACGACGGCGACCTCGCGCGCCTCGAAATCGGCGAACCGGACTTCGACACGCCCGGGTACGTCGTCGACGCAGCGGCCGAGGGGGCACGCGGCGGTGCGACGCACTACACGTCGACCTACGGAACGACGCCACTTCGCGAGGGGATCGCCGACCGGATCGAGCGCGAGAACGGCGTCCCGGTCGATGCCGACGGCGTCCTGGTGACCGCCGGCGGTATCGAGGCGATCACGGTCGGGCTCCTGTCGGTCGCCGGCCCGGGCGACGAGGTGGTGGTGTTGACGCCCGGGTTCGCCAACTACACCGCGCAGGTCGAACTGACCGGCGCCGAACCCGTTCAGGTCTCGCTCCCGCCCGAGACCGGGTTCGATCTCGACCCCGACCTCGTGGCCGAGCACGTCACCGACGACACCGCCGCCGTCGTCCTGTGTCGCCCGACGAACCCGACTGGTCGCGTCTACGACGAGGCCGACGTGCGCGCGGTCGCCCGGGTCGCCGCCGACCACGACGCCTACGTCCTCGCCGACGAGGTCTACGAGCGACTGACCTACGAGGGGACCCGCCGGAGCGTCGCTGCCATCGCCGACGACCCCGAGTGGGTGCTGTCAGTCAACTCGTTCTCGAAGGGCCACGCGATGACCGGCTGGCGCGTCGGCTGGCTGGCCGGCCCGTCGGACGTGATCGACGCGGCGCAGGTCATCCGCCAGACGACCACGTTGTGTCCCTCGAGCGTGTCCCAGGAGGCGGCGCTGGCAGCACTGGAGGGCCCACAGGAGCCGTTCGAGGAGATGGTCGCGGCGTACGAAGACCGTCGAGATACTGTCCTAGAGCGCGTCCGGGAGTGGCCGGAGATCACCTGCGCCGATCCCGAGGGCGCGTTCTACGCCTTCCTCGACGTCCGCGCGTTCGACGAACCGGCGATGGACCTCGCGCTCCGCCTGCTTTCGGACTACGGCGTCTCGACGACGCCCGGAACCGCGTTCGGCCCTGGCGGCGAGGGCCACCTCCGAATCAGTTACGCGACCGACGAAGCCGTCCTCGAGACCGGCCTCGATCGACTCGAACGGGCGATCCGCGACGAGTTCGAGTGACCGACCGTCCACGCCGAGTTCGGGTGACCGATCGTCCACGCCGAGTTCGAGTGACCGATCGTCCACGCCGAGTTCGAGTGACCGATCGTCCACGCCGAGTTCGAGTGACCGATCGTCCACGCCGAGTTCGAGTGACCGACCGTCCGCGACGAGTTCGGGTGACCGACCGTCCGCGACGAATCGCCTCCTGCGTCGATAGCGGGGGGAATCTTTACCGGGTGTGAGCCGAACGTGGTCCCATGAGCAGCGCCGACGAGTGTGACGACCTGGTTTCGTTCCGGCGAGACCTCCACCGACACCCCGAGCCCGCGTGGTGTGAGTTCTACACGACGAGTCGGATCGTCGAGGCGCTCGACGCGCGTGACGTCGACGAACTGTACGTCGGGCCGGCGGCGATCGACGGCGACGCCCGACGGAACGTTCCCGACGATGATACCCTCCAGACGTGGCTCGACCGTGCTCGTGCAGCCGGGGCGGACCCGTCAGTGCTCGAAACCGTCTCGGGCGGGCTCACCGGTGCCGTCGCCGTCCTCGACCGCGGCGACGGTCCCACGATCGGACTCCGGGTCGACATCGACGCGCTCCCGATCACCGAAGCCCGCGAGGATCACGTGCCTGCCGACGAGGGGTTCCGATCGGAACACGAGGGGTACATGCACGCATGCGGTCACGACGCGCACACGACGATCGGCCTCGGCGTCCTCGACGCCGTCGCCGACAGCGACTTCGCCGGGACGTTGAAGGTGTTCTTCCAGCCCGCAGAGGAGAAGGGAAGCGGTGCCGAGCCGATGGCGAAGAGCGGTCACGTCGACGACGTAGACTACCTGCTCGCCGTCCACGTCGGGTTCGATCACCCGACCGGCGAGGTCGTCGCCGGGTTCGACGGGTTCCTCGCGGTCAGGGACTTTCAGGCGGCGTTCGTCGGCGAACCCGCGCACGCCGGAGCGAACCCCCACCAGGGCCGGAACGCGATCCAGGCGCTGGGGACGGCGATCGAGAACCTCTACGCGATCCCGAGACACGGCGACGGACCGACCCGTGTGAACGTCGGCGTCGTCGACGGTGGGACGGCGACGAACGTCGTCCCCGAGGCGGCCGTCCTCTCCGGACAGGTCCGCGGGGAGACGACCGAGCTCATGGAGTACACCTACGCCGAAGCCGAACGCGTCCTCCGGTCCGCGGCGACACTGCACGACGTCGAACTCGAGATCCCCCAGGACGTCGGTGCCAGTGCGCCGTCCGCGGAGAGTGACGACGAGGTCGCGGCCGTCGTCGCCGCGGTCGCCGGCGACGTCGACGGCGTCACGACCGTTCTCGACCGCGCCGTCCTAGACGGGAGCGAGGACGCGACGCACCTCATGCGACGCGTAACGCACAACGGTGGACGCGCCGCGTACGTCGGCGTCGGTACGGATCACCCTGGCGGCCACCACACCGAGACGTTCGACGTCGACGAGGAGAGCCTCCGAATCGGCGTCGAGGTGATCTCCGGGGCGGTCACCGACCTCGCCGAGCGTCGACCCTGATCCGCGGCGTCGACGGACGGGAGTCGGGGACCCCGTACTCTGCGGCGTCGACGGACCGATGCCCGTAGTGCCGTCGCAATCAGGTGCGTCGAACCCCAGATGCGGTACGCAACGACGGTATCGGAAACCCGTTCGCGGTATGCCAAACTTTACCGTACGTCGAGCGAAACGGCCGGTATGACGCTCAGATTGACGGCAGACGACGTGACCGGCGTGTTCGCGATCATGCCGACGCCCGCGACCCCAGACGCGAACGACCCGGCTGCACGGGAGACGGTCGACGTCGACGAGACCGCGCGGGTCGTCCGTGAACTGGAGGCGGCCGGCGCGAACGCGGTGATGCTGACGGGAACCTCAGGCGAGGCGTTCGCGCTCACACCCGAGGAGTGGCGGACCGTGACCCGTACTGCGGCGGAGACGGCCGAGGAGATGGCCGTGCTGGCCGGCCCGACGACGCTGAACACGCGAACGACGATCGACCGGGCGAAATTCGCGCGCGACGTCGGCTGCGATGGTCTCCTGCTCGGCCGGCCGATGTGGTGTGAACTCTCGCCGGACGCGACGGTCACGTTCTACCGGCAGGTCGCCGAGGCGGTCCCGGAACTGGGGATCGTGGCCTACGACAACCCGGGCGCGTTCAAGCGGCCGATCTCGTCCTGGGACCGACTCGTTCCCATCGAGAACTTCGTCGGCGTGAAGTACGTCAGCCTGGGGCCGGAGTACTGGGAGGCACTCCGCCAGGTCAGGAACGCCGACGGCGAGTGTACCGTCCTCCAGATGGACGCCTACCTCGCGGCCGCGATGACGTGGGATCCCGACGTCCCGGCGGCGTGCTGGTCGTCGAGCGTCTCCTGCGGTCCGGCCCCGACGATGGCGCTGGTGGCGGCGCTCGAGGCGGGCGAGTGGGAGCGAGCCATCGCGCTGTCTCGACGGATGGCCCGCACGTTCGAGACCTTCTTCCCCGAAGGGAACATGCAGGTGTTCGGTCGCCACACGCCGGCCGTCGTCAAGGCGCGCATGAACGAGGCGGGCTTCATGCGCGCCGGTCCCGTCCGACCGCCGGACCCGGAGACACCGGAGGCGTACCTCGAAGGGGGTCGGGAGTCGGGTCGACGATGGCGTGAACTCGCCGAGGCGGTCGAACGCGGCGAGTTCGACTAGAGACGGCGCCACCGCCGTCGGTCGAATACTATCGTCGTCGTACGAATACTATTGCTGTCTGACGAATACTATCGACGTCGAACGAATTCTAGCACCGACTGACCGGGTGCGCCGTCTCAGTACGGATTGAACGGATTGTCGACCTCGCCGGAGAGGTCCATCCAGACGCTCTTTGTCTGGTAGTACGCTTCGAGCCCCTCGCGGCCGGCTTCGCGGCCGAGGCCGCTGTCTTCGAACCCGCCGAAGGGCACGTTCGGCGCGATGACCCGGTACTCGTTCACCCATATCGTGCCGGCCCTGATCTCGTCGGCGGCCCGGTGGGCCTGCCGCATGTCTTCCGTCCAGACGGCGCCCGCGAGGCCGTAGTCGACGTCGTTCGCCAGTGCGAGCGCCTCGTCCTCGTCCCGAAACGTGAGGACGGACGCGACCGGGCCGAAGATCTCCTCCTGGGCGACTCGCATGTCAGACGCGACGTCGGTCAGGACGGTCGGCTGGACGAAGTAGCCCTCCTCGTCCGTCTCGATCCCGCCACACGCCAGCGTCGCGCCCGCCTCTCTGCCCATATCGATGTAGTCGCGGACTGTCTCGAACTGTCTCTCGAATGCGATCGGTCCGACGTGCGTTTCCGGGTCCATCGGGTCTCCAAGGACGACGTCGGCGGCCCGCTCGGCGAGCAGATCGACGAACTCGTCGTGGATGTCCTCGTGGACGATGACCCGGGACCCGGCCATGCAGACCTGCCCCATCGACGTGAAGATCCCCTTCGTCACGCCGTTGGCGGCGTTCTCGAGGTCGGCCGAGGGGAAGATCACGTGCGGACTCTTGCCGCCGAGTTCGAGCGAGACGGCCGAGAGGTTCCGGCCGGCTTCAGCGGCGACGGCCCGCCCCGTCTCCGTACTCCCGGTGAACGCCACCTTGTCGACGTCCGGGTGGCCGACCAGGGCCTGCCCCGCACCCTCACCGTATCCGGTGACGACGTTGTACGCGCCGTCCGGGAGGTCGGTGTGTTCTGTGAGCAACTCCGCCAGCCGGAGGGCGCTGACCGGCGTCACCTCACTCGGCTTGTGGACGAACGTGTTCCCCGCGGCGAGGGCCGGTGCGAGCTTCCAGCACGAGAGCAACAGCGGAACGTTCCACGGGGTGATCGCGCCGACGACGCCGTAGGGCTCCTTCGTGACGTAGTTGAACATCCGTCCGTCCTTCTGCTCGGCGGCGTTGACGCGTCCCTCCGCTACCTCCTCGCACCGGCGCGCGAAGAAGTGGAGGAACTCGACGACGTGGCCCAGCTGCGCGGTGGACTCTCGCAGGTGCCGGCCGTTCCCCAGCGTCTCGAGACGCGCGAGTTCGTCGACGTGTGACTCGACCGTATCTGCGATCTGGTGGAGGATCTCCCGTCGCCGACTCGGGCCGAACGAGCCCCACTCGCCGTCGAACGCCTCTCTCGCGGCGGTGACGGCCGCGTCGACGTCGTCGCCGGTTGCGTCGGGAACCGTCGCCCAGACCTCGCGATCGTACGGATACTCGACGGGTATTCGGTCGTCGCCGGTCGACTCGAGACCGTCACCGTCGACGAACAGGTCGTAGTTCGTGCTCTCCATCTCGCTGGGGTCAATGACATCGTGTGACAATAAACCATCGACAGCGGCGGTCTACGGGTACAACGCGTTGTATGTGTATCATGGTATACGATCTGGAGCATAAATGTCGGAATGTTTGGGGATGTGGCTGTTCTACGTGGGATACTAAACTATAAGGGGCGCTGTTGGAAGGCACTCACACGCATGGGAACTGAAGGCACGTCGGGCGGATTGGTTCGACAGCTGTCGTGGGTGCACAGCGCGTCGGTCATCATCGGGACGATGATCGGGGCCGGGATCTTCGTCATCACGGCGGAGGCCGCAGGCATCATGGGTCCGGCGGTGCCGCTCGGCTTCGTCCTGGCGGTACCGGTCATCGTCGCGACGGCGCTCGTCTACTCGGTGTACATGAGCAGTCCGCTCGGGGACCACCCCGGCGGCGCGTACGTACACATCTCGCGAACGTGGAACTCGCTGTTCGCCGGGTACCTCTTCATGTGGCTGAAGTGGGTGTCGTTCATCGGGGCACTCGCCGTCCTCTCGACCGGGTTCGGCGAAGCGATGCAGTTCTTCGAACCGCTCGCGTTCCTGGGAATCACCGAGTGGGCGGTCGTGTGGGTCACCGTATTCTTCCTGTTGAACCTCTCCGGCGTGGACGTCTTCGGCAACGCACAGGCGGTCATGACTGGCTTGCTACTGCTGATCCTGATTCTCCTCGCGCTCCCGGGACTCGCGTTCGTGGAGCTGGACAACTTCAGCCCGCTCTTCCCGGACGAACTCTACGGGTCGGGCTACGTCGACCCGTTTCTCCAGGGGATGGCTGCGCTCATGTTCTCGTACATCGGCTTCGAGGCGCTCGCACAGACCGCGGGCGAGACGGAGAACCCCCGCGAGACGCTGCCGAAGGTGTTCGCCTACAGCACGGTCTTCGTCGGCGCCCTCTACACCCTCGTCACCCTCGTCGTCATCGGCGTCCTCGGGTGGGAGGGAGCGGCCGCGACCGATACGCCGCTGACGGAGGCCGCCGCCACGTACTTCCCGCTCGGGACGGCCGGCATCGTCGCGATCGGGAGCATGCTCGCGTTCGCGACCAGTCTGAACTCCACGTTCATGGTCCCGAGTCGCATCCTTTACATGTTCGGCGAGGACGACATCGTGCCCGACGCGCTCACGCACGTCAACGACCGCTTCAACACGCCAGACGTCGGCCTGACGATCACCTGGGTCCTCGCCGTCGCGGTCCTGGTGACCGGGACGTTCGAGTTCGCGCTCGCCATCTCGCTGGCCGCGCTGTTCATGATGTACGTCGCCCACTCGGTCTCGGCCCTGGCGATGCCGTGGGTCCGCCCCGAGCTGTACGAGCGATGTAACCTCCGGTTCAAGCCGTGGGTGCTCGCCATCATCGCCGGCTTCAGCGCGATTTTCATGGGCCTGTTCGCCTGGCAGACGATCGCCCTCGACTCGTTCGGGCCCGCACTCGAGACGCTCCTCTCGGGCCAGATCCGGGCCGGACTGACGGCCAGCCCCGCCCTTCTGATCGTCGTCTGGTCGGTCGTCGGCATCGCGATCTTCGTCGGATACAAGGCGTACCGCCGCTCGCAGGGGATCGAGCACGACGAAGATCGGATCCTCCGGGCCGTGTACGAGGACGAGGAACCGTCGACGGTCGAGGACTGATCTGGTTCGACCATGCGACTCGAGTGTCTTCGGTGCGGACGGCAGGCCTCGCGGACCGACACCGTCGGGTGCGACGCCTGCGGGGGCGCACTATCCGTTCGATACGACGCGACGCTCGACCCCGATCGGATCGCCGCCGGCGAGACGCTCTTCGAACGGTACGGCGACCGACTCCCCTCGGCGGGATCGGTGGCCGGGATCGAAGGCGAGACGCCGCTCGTGCGCGCCGATCGACTGGCGTCGTCGCTCGACGTCGACGCGACCGTGTACGTCAAGGACGAACGCCGGAACCCCACGAGCAGCTTCAAGGATCGCGCGTACGCGCCGGCCGTCTCGCTCGCCGCCGAGGAGGGCGAGGAGGCGGTCGTAACCGCCTCGACGGGGAACGCGGCTGCGGCCTGCGCGCTGTACGCGGCGCGCGCCGATCTGCCGTGTTACCTGCTCGTCGCCGGAAACGCGCCCGCGCACAAACTGACCGAACCGCTCGCTTACGGGGCGCGGGCCGTTCGCGTAGACGGGCTGTTCGACGGGGGAGAGGTGACGTTGATCGACACGCTGGAGGCGGTCGCCGACCAGCTCGGGGCGTATCTCGCGTTCGCGTATCGTCCGTTCAATCCCGTCCTCGAGGAGGGTATCAAGACGATCTCGTACGAGGTCGCCGAGGCACTGGAGTGGACGTCGCCCGACGTGGTCGTCACGGCGACGGGTGGCGGCGACAATCTCGTCGCGCAACATCGTGGGTTCAGGGAGTTGCACGAGGCGGGACTCGTCGAGACGACCCCGCGAATGGTCGCTGCGCAAGCCGCCGGCGCGTCGGCCGTCGTCGACGCGATCGAGCGGGACGCGGAGTCGCCGATCCCGCCGTCGACGACCGACACTGTTGCATCCGGTATCGACGCGACGTTCGCCAGCGACCGGGTCGTCGAGGTGATTCGCGAGAGCGGCGGCACGGCGATCGCGGTGAGCGACGAGGCGTTACTCGACGGCGAGCGGACGCTCGCGAAGACGACCGGCGTCTGGGCCGAACCAGCGAGCGCCGTCGTCGTCCCGGTGCTCACGGAACTGGCGGCGCGTGGAACGATCGGGAGCGGCGACGTCGTCGTCCTGACGGTCACCGGAAGCGGTCACAAGCACGTCGAACCGTTCGAACCCCGACTTCCGACCGTCGAGCGCGTCGACTGCGATCCCGACGCCGTCGCGTCCGCGCTCCGGAGTGACTGACGGTGGCACCGATTGGACCTGCCGAACGCGACCGTCAGGGCGTTCTCACCGATCGACCGACGCTCCCGAAACTGACCCCCTGTGGCTCCCGAGCACGTCGACAGCCGCGGTGCGTGCGCACCCGTCCTGGACGACTGCCGTCCGGCTGTCGGGTGCCGGTCGGACTCGGGCGGTGCCCGGTAGCCCCAGAACCGCGCCGTCCCACCCACACCGGTGACCGAAACTGGTTCCGATCGGTTATTTTTCTCAACCCGTGACGGATTTAAACATACATTCGTCAGCTTTCTCTCACTACGTCGGTAATACCCCCTGATGGATACTCGGGAAAGTTACTGGTTCGGAAGGATTTATATGGGTAATATGACTGGACCGTACCATGCCACTGTCACGCAGGTTCACCGACGCGGGGGTCGGGCAGACGCTCCGACGAAATTACGTCGAGGCGATCTTCGTCGGGTTCGTCGCGCTTCTCGGCGTCGACCTCCTGTTCTCGCTAGCGACCGGTTCGCTTCCACTATCACGGTTCGCCACGTACGTCTGGGACGGGTTGATCATCGGACTGGCACTCGGCCTCGCCGGCATCGGCCTCTCGTTGACGTACAGCATTCTCGGGTTCGCGAACGTCGCGCACGGCGATACCATCACGACTGGCGCGTTTATCGGCTGGGGGGTGACGTTCGTGCTATTCGGGTTCGGTGACGCCGCGATCGGAGAGCTGTTGCTCCTCGGTGTGGGCGGCGACCTGTCGGCGAGCGACCTTGGAATCACCCTGACGGCGCGACCGCTCGCCGTCGCGGTCGGACTGGTCCTGACCGCGGCCATCACGGCCGGACTGTCGCTGGGACTCGACCGATACGTGTTCGAGCCGCTCCGTGACGCCACGAGTATGATCGTCCTGATCGCGAGCGTCGGGGTCGCGTTCCTCCTGCGGTACGCACTCGTGTTCTTCTACAAGCCGAGTCAGCGCTCGCTCGTGGCACAGCCGGAGACTGCCGTGTTCGGTACTGCAGACGGCGTCCCTGTCATCGCGGGGAGCCGACAGGCGCTCCAAAACGGCGAGGCGTTCGTCGAGATTCCCGTCGCGATCGGCAGTGGGACGAACGCGCTCTTGCAGGTAAACGCCCACCAGCTCTTGCTGGTCGCGGTCGCGATCGGGCTGATGATCGGTCTCCACGTACTCCTCCAGCGGACGAAACTCGGGAAATCGATGCGTGCGATGGCCGATAACGACGACCTCGCCCGAACACGCGGTATTCCGACCGAACGGGTGATCCGCTGGACGTGGGTGATCGGGGGGACGACGTCCGGCGTCGCCGGCTTCCTCATCGTTCTCGAACGTGGAACGATGAGCTTCCAGTTCGGTTGGCTGCTCCTGTTGCTCATCTTCGCGGCGGTCGTCCTGGGCGGTATCGGCTCCATCTACGGCGCCATCGTCGGGGGGATAATCGTCGGCCTGACGACGACGGTCTCGCTGGTCTGGCTCCCCGAAGCGACGTTCGCCCGTCCGGTGGCCTTCCTCATCATGATCCTCGTTCTGGTCGTGCGTCCGAAGGGCCTCTTCGGGGGCCGGGTGGTCGGATGAGTCGTCTCGATCCCATCGTGGACGGCGTCCGCGAGCGGCTCACCGACGACTCACGCAGCGACGCCTCGATCATCGTCGGCACGATGCTCGCGGTGTACGCCCTCTACCTCCTGTTCGGACTCGGAATGGGCTTTAACTTCAACGGCCAGATCAACGCACTCCAGCGGATCACGTTCCTGACGGCCGTCTTCGCGATGGCCGGCCTGGCCCTGAACCTCCAGTGGGGGTACACGGGGCTGTTCAACGTGGGGATCGCGGGGTTCATGGCGATCGGCGTGTACGCCATGGGAATCGCGACGGCCCCCGTCGACCCGGAATCGGCGTCCGCCGTCCCGGGCCTCGGGCTGCCGGTGCCGATCGGGATCGGACTGGGTATCCTGGCCGCCGCCGTCGCCGGGTTGCTCATCTCGCTCCCGGCACTTCGCCTCAAGGCGGACTACCTGGCCATCGTGACGCTCGGCTTCTCCGAGATCATCCGTCTCTCGTTCTCATCGAGTACGTTGACGGAGTTCACGGTCGGCGGTGCGACGATGGGGACCGGCGGCAACAGCGGACTCAACCTCGCCGGCGACCCGTCGAAACTCGTTCGCACCTTCTACGAGACCGGCTTCGGCGTCGCGGCGCTGGACGGCATCTCCGACGGTATCATCGCCGCGTTCGCCTCTGTCGGTATCGAGCGGCCGGTCGCCGTCAACCTGACGTACACCGTCCTCGTCGTCGGGCTGTTGATACTGGTGTACTTCCTGATACAGCGGCTCGGAAACTCGCCGTTCGGTCGGACGCTCCGGGCGATCCGCGAGGACGAGGAGACCACCCGGGCGCTCGGCAAGAACACGCAACTGATGAAAGCGAAGTCGTTCGTCATCGGCTGCGGGTTGCTCGGGCTCGCGGCGATCTTCTGGCAGGGCTCCAGGGGCCTGACGACGCCCGATACGTACCTCATCGAACTGACGGTGTTCGTCTGGATCGTCGTCATCATCGGCGGTACCGGCTCGAACACGGGGACGGTCCTCGGAGCGGCGTTGTTCGTCAGCCTGTTACAGGAGGGGCCACGCTTCCTGCGAAGCGTCATTCAGAACACGGTCGACGTCCCCCGGGCACCGGCGAGCATCGGCGAGGCCGTCGGTGCCCTCGGCGGCGGCGATCCGTTCCCGCTCGTCTCGTACGTCTTCGACCAGCTCGCCGCGTTACAGTTCGTCGTCCTCGGATTCGTCCTGATCGTCATCGTCCAGCAACGGCCGAAGGGGTTGATGGGTCATCGCAAGGAACCGGCGTCGACCCTCGACCTGACGAAACCTCGACCCACGTCGGACTCCGAGGGACCGGGATCGGAGGTGCCGTCCGATGACTGAGCGGTCCAGCTCGGGCGAGGCGGTCACCGATCCGAAGCTCTCCGTCACCGGTCTCGAAAAGACGTTCGACGGGATCACGGCGGTCGACGGCGTCTCGTTCGACGTGCAGGCCGGCGAGATGACCGGTCTCATCGGTCCCAACGGCGCCGGCAAGTCGACGACGTTCAACTGTATCACGAACCTCATCGAACCGGACGCAGGGAGCGTGGTCTTCGATGGGCAGGACGTCACGGGACTGCCGACCCACCGGGTGGCGCGAACGGGACTGGTGCGAACCTTCCAGATCGCGCGGGAGCTCCGCGAGATGACGGTCCTCGAAAACATGATGGTCAGTTCGAAAGAACAAACGGAGTCGGCGATCCACGCCGTGACGCCGGGGTTGCGCGAGAACGTCCGCACAGAGGAAGAAGCGATCCTCGAACAGGCCTGGGAGACGCTCGAGTTCTTCGACATCGAGCACGTCGCCCACGAGTACGCGGGGACGCTCTCCGGCGGGCAACGAAAGCTCCTCGAACTGGCTCGCGCCCTGATGGCCGACCCGGACATGCTCCTGTTAGACGAGCCGTTCGCCGGCGTGAATCCGACGCTGGAGGAGCGACTGCTCGATCGACTGCACGCGCTGACGGATCAGGGGTACACGTTCCTCATCGTCGAACACGACATCGACCTCATCATGAACAACTGCGTCCGCGTCCTCGTCATGCATCAAGGACAGTTACTCGCGGAGGGAGCGCCCGAGACCGTACGCGACGACGAACGGGTCATCGACGCGTACCTCGGGGGTGAGGCGGCACAATGAGCCTCCTCTCGGTCTCCGACCTCGACGCGGGGTACGGCGACCTCCAGATCCTCCAGTCGATCGACCTCACCGTCGACGCGGGCGAGTACGTCACCATCGTGGGGCCGAACGGCGCCGGGAAGTCGACAGCGATGAAGGCCATCTGTTCCGTCGCGGACGTGATGGGTGGCTCCGTTCAGTTCGACGACGTCGACATCACCGGGGTCCAACAGTCGGACGTCATCCGCCACGGGCTCTCGTACGTCCCGCAGAACGGAAACGTGTTCGAGTCGATGACCGTCCAGGAGAACCTGGAGATGGGCGGGTACATCTTAGACGAGATCCCGCAGGAACGCTTCGACGCTGTGTACGATCGGTTCCCCGTGCTTCGGGAGCGAACCGACCAGACGGTCGGGACGATGAGTGGCGGCCAGCGCCAGATGGTCGCCATGGGTCAGGCGCTCATGCTCGACCCGCAACTGCTGTTGCTCGACGAACCGTCCGCGGGACTCGCCCCCGACCTGGTCGACGAGATGTTCGACAAGATCGACGAGATCAACGACGGCGGGACGGCTATTCTGATGGTCGAACAGAACGCGAAAGAGGCGTTGCGCCGGTGCGACAGGGGGTACGTCCTCGCGCAGGGGAAGAACTACCACGAGGGTCCCGGTCGGGAACTACTCGACGACGAGCAGGTGCGCCAGGACTTCCTCGGCGGGTGACCTGCAGCGACGATCCAGTCCGGGACCGGCACCGGCCGGGTACGGTCACGGTACGACCGTCGCCATCTTGTCCACTTTTGGACCGACCGTCGTCGTCCGTCTCACTGTCGCCATCTGGTCCACTGTCGGTACGACCGCCGTCGTCCGGATGATTCTCTTCACGCGGAGGGGTTCCTGGGAACCCCTCACATCGATGGGGTCCGGGTGCCCACGACGGGGGTGGTTCGGGGTGAGAAACGAGGAGACGTCTCGAGGTCGTTCGCCTGCGAAAACGAAGAGTGCCGTCGTCGAAAGCGGTGTTACACCGTGAACGTCTCGATGGTTTCGATCCCGCGTTCGGTGTCGGGTGCGTACGCCCAGACCTCGTAGGTACCGGTGACCAGGTCGCCGTTGTCGTCGAAACTGACCTGACTCGAGGCCCCCTGGTACCCGACGTCGTCGCCGTTGTACGCGGCTTCGACGCCTTCGGCGATATTGTCGGGGCTGACGGTCAGCTCGCCCTCGGACGTGACGGCCCGCATCTGCTCGCTGATCGCCGCGCCGTCGTTCTCACCAGCGGCCGCGTTTGCGAGCATCAGGACGGCCGCGGCGTCGAACGTCGCACCGTTGAACGGTCCGGGTTCGGCGTCGAACTCCTCCTGGTACATCGACGTGAACGCGTCTCGGCCGGGGCCCTGTGCCATCGGTGCCGTTCCGACGACGTTGTCCATCTCGCGGCCGACTTCGTTTGGGATCCGCGCCGTGTTCAACCCGTCGACGGTCATGATGTCACGACTCGCAGAGTACTGTGCGTAGTAGTCCCTGAACAGCTGGATGCCGCTCTCCGCGTAGCCGATCACGCTGAGCAGGTCGGGATCGTCCTGGACCGCGGACTCGATCCGCGACGTGTAGGACGTCGCCGCCGTCTCGTAGGACACCTCCTGCTGGACGGTTCCACCGGCCTCCTCGAAGGCCGAGACGAACGCGCCGGAGAGCGCCGATCCGTAGTCGTCGTTGACGTGCAGGACCGCTGCCGTCTGTGCACCCATCTCCTCGGTCGCGTACTCCGCCATCACCTGCCCCTGCAGCGCGTCGCTGGGCGTCGTCCGAAAGAGCAGGTCGTCGTCGGCCATCTGCGTGATGGAGACGGCCGTCGCCGACGGACTACACGCGCACATACCGTTCGGGATGAACACCTGTTCGGCCGCGGAGATGTGGACGTTCGTCGACGCGCCGCCGACGACGGCGGGAACCCCGCTGTTGGCGAGGTTGTTGGCCGTGCTGATTCCGTCCTCTGGCGTCGACTGGGAGTCTCCGAGCGTCGCGTCGACGCCGAGGGAGTCGGCGCCATCGTCGACCGTACTAAACGCGAGGTCGGCCGCGTCGACCATCGTCGTTCCGATCCCCGAGAGCTGTCCCGACTCCGGGAGTAACGTTCCGATCTCGATCGTGTAGTCGCCATCGGACGAGTCGCCGCCGGTACACCCCGCGAGTGCGGCGCTGCCCGCGACGCCGGACGCGGCCACGAACTTCCGTCTGGTAAGTTGTGTCACGATTCGTGACCAGGAATCCACCGTACTTCAATCTTCGGCAGAGATAACTCTACATATTGACGTACAATTTCCCGTCACAACTACCGTCGATATCCATACTACACGGTTTAATTTGCTTGAATCTCCCAAAAGTGGGATATAATATATAAGATTCTAATAAGTGGGATTTCGGCGGGGTGTCTTCCGGTGACCGGTGACGGCGCGACCGGCTGCCACAGGCGTGGCTGTGGCCCGGACTGCGTCCGCTGACCGCGACGAGGCTGCCGATTTCGAACGGTTCCTGTCCTGTCGAGTGCGTGTCGGACGGAAGACCGCCCGTAAGTCTCATGTATCACACCCGGTATCGTCCACCATGCTCCAACCCGGAGAGGCGGCACCCGACTTCGAACTGTTGAATCACGAGGGCGAACCGGTCGAACGCTCGGACTTCGAGGGACAGCCACTGATCCTCTACTTCTACCCGAAGGCGGGGACGGAGGGCTGTACGGCCCAGGCGTGTAGCTTTCGCGATAGTTGGGACGCGTTCGAGGAGACGGACGCGCAGGTCGTCGGCGTCTCGACGGATTCGGTCGAAGAGATCCGTGCGTTCAGGGACCGGCAGAACCTGCCGTTCCCGCTGGTGAGCGACGAGGACGGCGCGGTCGCCCGGGCGTACGAGTCGTTCGACGTCGTGGAGGTCGACGGAGAGACGCACGAGATCGCCCGCCGTAACACGTACGTGATCGACGAATCGGGCGTCATCGAGGCCGTCTACGAGGACGTCTCCCCGGAGAACCACGCGACGGAGATGATCGCAGCCATCGAGGGGGAGGCCTGACGCCATGGATCTCCCGGATTTCGACGCCTTCCTCCCCCAGGAGGGCTATACGCTACGCGTCGACGACGTCGAGGGCATCGACCTCTACGAGGACGCCGGGGAGCAGGAGTCGATCGGCGACGACGGCGAATCGCCGCCCGATTTCACCGCCCACCTGTTCCGCTCGAACGACTTCAACGTCTCGTACATGGAGTCCGAACCGGGCGGGGTGCTGGACTGGCACACTCACTCGCCGCACATGTACCAGCTCAACATGCCCGTCCAGGGGCGCGTCGAGATCACCTATCTCGACGAGGAGGGAGACGAACACGTCGCCGAAGCCGGACCCGAAGAGATGGTCTACCTCCCGCCCGGCGCGCACAACAAAGTGAAAGCCATCGGAGACGAGACCCTCAGGCTGTACGTGATCTACCGGCAGATCGTCGTCCCACAGGTAGAAGAGATGGTCGGCGTGGCCGACCAGCACCCGCGGACGAACCCCGGACTGGAGATCGACACGCTACGCGGTATCGTCCACGCTCTGCAGGACGACGCCGTCGAGCCGTTCTGACCGGGGCCGACGTCCGGACGGTGCACCGGTTCGTCGGTACCGACCGCTGTCGGTGGATCGACCGTCGCTGATCACAGGTAAGAGATCGACTGTCACTGGGTCCCCTCCCAGTTCTCGTTCGCGCGTTCGTGCTGACAGTTCACCGTCCGCGGGCCAGTCGCGTCCCCGCTCAGGGGAGGACACAGACCGGAAGAACCTGTACGAAATTGCCGCTAATTGATTCACATCACGGACACGTAGACGAGATTTCGTTCAATTTGCTCGTCGGTGGCTGCAACAATATAAAACGTATATGAGGTCTCGTGAACCTCGACAACACATGACGTATGTCATCGGCGTTGATACGGGTGGGACGTTCACCGACACGGTGATCGTCTCGGAAGATGGAACGCGATATACGGGTAAGTCGGAGACGACACCGGACGACCCGACGACCGGGATTCTCGATTCGTTACGCAACGGCGCCAAAGCGGTCGGCGTCGACCTCGAATCGTTGCTCTCGACGACGTCCATCCTCTTTCACGGGACGACGCTCACGACGAACACGGTACTCGAGGGAACTGGGGCCGAGGTCGGACTCCTGACGACGCGCGGTCACGCGGACGCGCTGGCGATCGGCCGGACGAAGACGCGGACCGAAGGTCTCACGCGGCTGGAACAGCAGCACTACGCCGGGCAATCGAAACCCGAGCCACTGGTACCGACCGAGCACATTCGCGAGATCGACGAACGAACCGACTACAAGGGCGAGCAGGTCGTCGACCTCGACGAGGACGCCGTTCGAGCGGCGATTTCGGACCTGGCTGGCGAAGTGGACGCGCTCGCGGTGAGCCTCCTCTGGAGCTTCGAGAATCCCGAACACGAGCGTCGCGTCGCGGAGATCGCGGCAGAGGAAGCGCCCGAGTGTCCGTGCTTCTGTTCGCACGAGGTGACACCGAAGCTCGGCGAGTACGAGCGGACGGCGACGACCGTCCTCAACGCGTCGACGGCGCCGCTGCTAGAGGCGTACGTCGAGGACCTCGAATCCACGCTCGCTGAACACGGGCTCGACGCCCCGTTCTACGTGATGAAGAGCACCGGTGGCGCGATGGATCCCGACTCCGTCACGACCGAGGCTGTCTCGACGATCATGTCGGGGCCGACCGGCGGCGTCATCGGCTCTCGCTTCGTCGGCCGCGAGATGGACGAACCGAACCTGATCTGCACCGACGTCGGCGGGACGAGTTTCGACGTCGGCCTCGTCATCGACGGCGAACTCCAGACGCGGCCCACGCTGTCCGTCAACAGCCAGACGCTGTACCAGCTCTCGGTGGACATCGAGTCCATCGGGAGCGGCGGCGGCTCGATCGCCTGGATCGACGACGGGGGCGCACTCCGCGTAGGCCCGCGGAGCGCCGGCGCAGATCCGGGCCCGGCCTGCTACGGGTTCGGTGGCACCGAACCGACGGTCACAGACGCCGACCTCCTGCTCGGCTACCTGGATCCCGACTACTTCCTGGGCGGTCGACGCGATCTAGACGTCGAGGCCGCACGCGACGCGATGCGTTCGGTCGCCGAGCCCCTCGACCTGTCGGTCGACGAGGCCGCGGCGGGCGTCTTCGAGATCGTCAACGGGGCGATGGCGGACCTCCTCCGACAGATGACCGTCGAGCGCGGCCACGATCCACGGAACTTCTCGTTGCTCTCCTACGGAGGCGCCGGTCCCGTCCACGCCTCGTTCTACGGGGCGGAACTCGGCGTCGAGTCGATCGTCGTGCCGCTCGGTGACACCGCGTCGGTGTTCTCCGCGTTCGGCATCGCGACGGCCGACGTCAACTACGTCGCGGAGCGATCGAACCCGGACTTCGAACCGTTCGATCCCGCCGACCTGACCGACCTCTACGGCGACCTCGAAGCCGACGTCCGCGAGACACTCGTCGACCGCGGATTCGAGGGGGAACCACTCTCGCTCTCGCGGGAGGCCGAGATCAGGTACAAGGGTCAGGTCCACCAGCTCTCCGTCGACGTCCCCGGCGGTGACCTGACCGACGCCGACGTCGAGGCGACGATCGATCGCTGGGAGTCGAAGTACGAAGCGCTCTACGGGGAGGGATCCACGTACGCGCCGGTTCCGGCAGAGCTCGTCAATCAGCGGGTGACCGGGAGCGTCGAGACGAGCAACCCGGTGCTCGGCGGATCGACGGCTCGCTCGGGCGACGCACTGATCGATCATCGGGAGGTGTACTGGCCCGAGCCGGGTGCCCGGCGGTCCACGGCGGTGTACGACGGCGAGCGCCTCGCCCCGGGCGACGCGTTCGACGGGCCGGCGGTGATCCAGCTACCCGACACGACGGTGACGGTCAGGCCGCACCAGCACGCGGCAGTCGACGAGTACCGCAGCGTTCACATCACGGAGGGAGATCGATGACACAGATTCCAGGCCACGAACCGTACACGGCGGTGACCGAACTCGACGAATCGAAGGTCGACGACGTCGACTTTCACGAACTGCCCGACGACCACGAACTGGACCAGGTGACCTTCGAGGTCCTTCGTAACCGGCTCCAGCAGATCAACGAAGAGCAGGGGACGACGCTGAAACAGGTCAGCGGCTCGCCCATCGTCACCGACGCCTACGACTTCAACGTCACCATCGGCGACGAACGCGGCGACACGGTGAGCCTCGGCCCGTACGTGATGTACCACGCGAGCGTCACCGACCTCATCATCAAGTGGATCATCGAGCGCCGCGCGGACAACCCCGGCATCGAACCGGGCGACATGTACATCTGCAACGACCCGTGGATCGGCGCCGTCCACCAGAACGACGCGGTCGTCCTCGCCCCCGTCTTCCACGAGGGCGAGCTGTTCTCCTGGGTGAGCTCGACCGTCCACCAGGTCGACGTCGGCGGCAACGAGATCGGCAGCTTCGCGATCGAGGACGACGACGCGTTCGCGGAAGCCGAACCGGTGCCCCCGACGAAACTCGTCGAGGACGGCGAGTTGCGCACCGACATCGAGGACATCTTCCTGCGCAAGTCCCGCGCCCCCGCGATGGTGGGGATGGACCTCCGCGCCCAGATTGCGGGCAACAACGTCGCGATCGACCGCATTCACGAACTCATCGACGACTACGGCGCCGACACGGTCAAGGCGGTGATGAAGGAGACGATGGATTACGCCGAGACGAGCCTCCGCAATCGACTCCGCGAACTGCCGGACGGCGTCTGGCGCCACGTCGACTACCAGGAGGTCGCGAACGCCGACGACAGGGGCGTCCACCGTACCGAGGTCGCCCTCGAGAAGGACGGCGACACGCTCCGCTTCCACGTCGACGGTGACCCCGCAGCCGGCATGATCAACACCACGTACGCCGGCATGCGCGGCGGGCTCGTCGCCCCCGTCCTCCCGATGCTCTGTCACGACCTGCCCTGGGCACTGGGCGGCATCTTCCGGGCGATCGAGTTCGAAGCCGAGTCGAACATCGTCGTCAACGCCGAGTTCCCGGCGGGGACGGGGATGGCGGCCATCGCGGGCACCTGGCACACGGTCAACCTTTCGAACCAGTGCGTCGCCAAGCTCCTCGCGGCGAGCGACGAGTACAGCGAGGACCTGGTCGCCGGCTCCTCCGGCTCCTGGGTGACGATGAACGCGATGGGCATCGACCAGCGCGGCGACCAGTTCGTCACGCAGTTCATGGATCCGATGTCCGGCGGGTGGGGTGCCCGCTCGCACTCGGACGGCATCAACACGGCGGGCATCTTCGCCGCCCCCGGCGGCATCACCGCGAACGTCGAGTCGAACGAACTCGCGTTCCCGATGCTGTACATGTACCGCAAGGAGATGGCCGACTCCGGCGGTCCTGGGGAGCACCGCGGCGGCGTCACTGCGAGCATGTGCTGGCTTCCCCACGACACCGACGCGCCCATGCAGCACGTCATCTCGGCGTTCGGCGCGGCTGCGCCGACGAGTCACGGCGTCAGCGGTGGCCACCCGTCGAACTCTGTTCGGTACGAACTCGTCCGTGACTCGAACGCCGCCGATCTGCTCGAGTCGGGCGAGATTCCAGCCGACGTCGGCGAAATCGATGGCGACCGCGATATCGTCTCGCCGAAGGCGAAGTTCGTCCAGGAGGCCGACGACATCTACTACAGCATCTGGCAGGGCGGCGGCGGCTACGGTGACCCGATCGATCGCGACCCGGAGCGCGTGGCGGCAGACGTCAGGGCCGGCTACGTCTCCGAGGAGGAAGCGCGACGGACCTACGGCGTCGTCCTCTCGGACGGTGACGTGGACGTGGCGGCCACGACGGACCGCCGCGAGGAGATCAGGGCGGACCGACTTGCTGCCAGCCCGTGGGGTGAGTCCGATGACTGAGCGCCGCGTCGACGCACACATCGCCATCGACACCGATCGCGACGTGATGGTCTGTCGCGAGTGTGGTGAGGAGCTGTGTGCGGCCGACGAGAACTACAAGGAACACGTGCTGTGCGACCGGTCGCCGCTCGAAGAAGCCGGTCCGCTCGTCAACGATCCGTCGCTCTACGTCGACGAGGAGTTCGAGTTCCGCCGGTACTACTGCCCCGGCTGTGCGAAACAGCTGGAGACCGAGGTCATCCTGGCCGAGATCCCACCGATCCACGACAAAGAGCTCGCCACCGGTGATCGTTAGATGGGCAGACCCGACTCCGAAGGCGGCAATCGATCCGTCACAGTGCCCGGCCGCGACCGCGTCCTTACCGACGGCGGCGAGCCAGTGGGCGACGCGAGTGCGAAGCCGCTCGCCGACTATCGCGAGACGTTTCCGGCGATCGCCGAGGAGGATCGGATCCACCTGAACAACTGCTCGGCCGCGCCCGTCCCGCAGCGCGGACTCGATGCGCGCCGGGAGTGCGAACGTATCTGGATCGAAGCCGGCAACCCCTGGGGCCAGTGGATGTCGGCGGTCGAGGAGTCGAAGGCGCTGTTCGCGGAGCTCATCAACGCCGACCCAGACGAGATCGCCGTCGTGGCCTCGGCGACGCAGGCGCTGGCCCAGGTCGCCAGTGCACTCTCCTACGACGATAGCGACGAGATCGTCACGACCGATCTGGAGTTCCCGACGGTGCCGCAGTTCTGGCACGCCCAGGAGCGTCGCGGTGCGAACCGGATCGTGGTCGAATCCGACGACGGCCTCCGGGTGTCCGCCGACGAGTACGCGAGGGCGATGAGCGACGATACGCTGCTGGTCTCGACGGCCCACGCCTTCTCGTTCACCGGCGGGCTCATGGACCCGAAGGCGGTCGCCGACGCCGTCCACGATCGCGGCGGGTACCTCTTCCTCGACGCCTACCAGTCGATGGGGATCGTCCCCATCGACGTCGAAGAACAGGACATCGACATGCTCGTCTCCGGCAACCTGAAGTTCCTCCTCGGCGGGCCCGGTATCGCGTTCCTCTACGTCGACGACGCGGTCGCCAACGACCTGGTTCCGACGAACATGGGCTGGTTCGGTACCGACGACATCTTCGGGTTCGAGACGGACGATCCCTCGTTCGCCGACGGCGCGCGCCGGTTCGAGCTCGGAACGCCCCCGGCACCGAACGCCTACACCGCGGCGGCGGGGATGGAACTCATCCTCGAGGTCGGCGTCGACCGCATCCGCGAACGCAGCCTGGAACTGACCGGCGCCCTCATCGACCTGGCAGAGGACGCCGGGTTCGAGGTTCGGACTCCGCACAAGGACGCACACCGCGGGGGCGTCGTCAACGTGCAGGTGGCCGATCCCGACGCCGCGGCCGACGCGCTCATCGAAGACGGGTTCAACGTCAGTACGCGCGGTGGCGGCGTTCGCCTCTCACCGCACTTCTACAACACCGACGCCGAGATGGAGGCGGCGATCGAGGCGCTGGCGGAGCACGCGACGCCACGATAGCCGATCGTCGCCGGCGGGCGACGATCCGAAGCCGACGCGTCACGCCCCGGCTCACGAGCGGTGGTCACGACGTTCGAAGCGTGGTCACTTTTTTGACCGATGTGAGCGAATAATCCATCACCATCGACGAATCCAACTCCATAATTGTGGATACTCCACATTTGCCCGAAGAGTTAACCAGTATCGACCGACATCGAGAGACATGCACGTTGTCGTCGCCGGTGGCGGAATCGTCGGTACTGCCGCCTCGTACTATCTCGCTCGACGCGGAATCGACGTGACGGTTTGTGAGAAATCTCACGTCGGCGCCGGTTCGACCGGCGCTGGCGGTGGCATTCGATCGCAGTTCTCGACGCCCGTAAACGTCGAACTCTCCCGCCACAGTATGGAGGTCTGGGCCGACTTCGACGAGGAGTTCGGGGTCGACGTTCGAGAACGGACGAACGGGTACCTCTTTCTCGCACGAACGGATGAGAGTGCCGACCAGCTCCGCCGGGACGTCTCGCTACAGCGCGAGCACGGCTTCCCGAACGAGTTTCTGGACCCGGCGGAGGCGGCGGCTCACTGCCCGGGTCTGGATGCGTCCCGGTACGTCGGTGCGTCGTACTCGCCCCGCGATAGGTTCGTCTCCCCGACGATCGCACTGAACGCCCTCGCCGATGCGTCCGAGGCGGCCGGTTCGACGTTCGAGATCGGGACCGAGATAACCGACGTCCTCCTCGAGGGAACGGGTCCGGACCGGTCGGTGTGCGGGGTCGAGACGGGCGACGGTCGGATCGAGTGCGATTACGTGGTCGACGCCGCCGGGCCGTGGGCCGGTCGGATTCTGGACATGGTCTCGCTCCGGCTACCGATCGAACCCCGGCTTCGCTACCAGCTCCTCGTTCGGCCGGGAGATGCGTACGAACCCGACCTTCCGCTGACGATGGACGTCGACACCGGCTCCGTCTTCTATCCGGAAGACGACGAGGTGATGATCGCGAGCGCCCCGCAAGAACAGATGCCGCGCGTCGACCCCGGTCACACGAACGCCGACCCGTCGACGGAGTGGACGATCGACGTCCTCGAAGGGCTCGGGGAGATGGCCGACTTCTTCACCGACGAGACGCGCGTCCAGCGGGAGATCTCGGGTGTCTACGCGCAAACGCCCGACGGGAACCCGATACTCGACGAACCGCTCCCCGGGTTCGTCGTCGCCGCCGGATTCTCCGGACACGGCTTCATGCACGCGCCGGCGACTGGTCAACTCGTCGCGGAGATGGTCGACGAGGGCAGTCCTTCCCTCGTCGATATCTCCTCGTTGTCCGCGGATCGCTTCGCGGATCGGTCTCCGGACGCCGAACGGAGCTTCATCTGATTCGCTCGGCCAGTTCGTCGCCCGATTGTCCGGGTCCGACGGGTGCGGTGCCGTCGTTCCGTCGTCGGCACCCGTTCGAGTCGTCGATCGGGGATCGAACGCGAGAACGTGGGTCCCGATCTGTCGATATAATTTGAAGAGGAGTAGCCCATGTATTCGACAGTATATGCGTACGAAACGCAGAATCTATGCAAATGTTTAACGCGCACACTCGTGACACTCGAGTATGGCACCCGACCCGACGGACGATCGACGGGAGCGAACGGAACGCGTCCAGGCGGCGTTACGCGAGCGGGGCGCGGACGCGCTCGTGCTGTCGAAGGGAGTCGATCAGTACTATCTGAGCGGTTTTCTGACGCCGCCGCAGAAGCGTCACCTCTTCCTGATCGTGCCGGCGAGCGGTGAGCCGGTCTTCTTCGCGCCGGAGCCGTACCGTCGACAGTTGGAGGAGAGTTCGTGGGTGGAGACGCTCTACACGTGGGACGACACGGAGGACCCGGTCGCTCGCCTTCGGGAGACGGTCGCGGCTATCGGACTCGAAGACGCCGATCGGATCCTGGTGAACCAGGGGATGTGGGGGATGTACGTCCTCGATTTCCGGACCGTACTCGGGGCCGAATTCGACGTCGCGACGGACCTCCTGATGACGTTGCGCCAGCGAAAGAGCGAGCGCGAGCGCGATCGCATCCGCGACGCGGCGTCGATAGCCGACACAGTCTCCGAGGAGGTTCGCTCGCTGGACGCGGTGGGGATGACGGAGAACGAACTCGCCGCGGAGATCGAGTACCGGGTGCGCAAACACGGAGCGACGGACAAGGGGACCACACAGGTCCAGAGCGGTCCGAACAGCGCGCACCCGCCCCACGCCTACAGCGATCGAACGATCGAGCCAGGCGATCCGGTGATCGTCGATCTGGGCTCACGCGTCGACGGCTATCTGAGCGACCAGAGTCGCACCGTCGTCTACGAAGGCGATCCCCCGGCCGGGTTCGTCGACGCCTTCGAGACCGTTCGGGAGGCTCAGGAAGCGGCGATCGACGCGATCGAACCCGGGGTGACGGGCGCCGCCGTCGACGACGTGGCGCGCTCGATCATCGACGACGCGGGATACGAGGGGCAGTTCCTGCACGTGACCGGACACGGTGTGGGCCTCGGTATCCACGAACCGCCGTACCTCATGTCCGGGTCGTACATGGACGGCGGGAACGAGATCCCCATCGAACCCGGAATGGTGATGACGGTCGAACCGGCGATCTACGACGACGAGTGGGGCATCCGCATCGAAGATCTGGTCCTGGTTACGGACGACGGCACCGAACGATTGACCGATTCGTACCACGGGTGGGAGCCGCTGTGATATCCCGTCGTACGTGGGCGGTGTCGACGCCCCTTCGTTCTTTAGAATATACTACCTAGATAAAAACATATATTCCGTATTGCCATATAGCGGATATGTCCTCTATGGAGATATGGCAACTCTTAACGTACTCGATTGTGACGCTCGACCATGGTACCTGACCCGACGGACGACCGCCAGGAACGAACGGAGCGCGCCCAGGCGCAGTTACGCGAGCGCGACGCAGATGCCCTCGTACTGTCGAAGGGAATCGACCAGTACTATCTGAGCGGTTTTCTGACGCCGCCGCAGAAGCGTCACCTCTTCCTGATCGTGCCGGCGAGCGGTGAGCCGGTCTTCTTCGCGCCGGAGCCGTACCGTCGACAGTTGGAGGAGAGTTCGTGGGTGGAGACGCTCTACACGTGGGACGACACGGAGGACCCGGTCGCTCGCCTTCGGGAGACGGTCGCGGCTATCGGACTCGAAGACGCCGATCGGATCCTGGTGAACCAGGGGATGTGGGGAATGTACGTCCTCGATCTGTTGAACGTCGTCGACGCCGAGTTCGACGTCGCGACGGACCTCCTGATGACGCTCCGTCGCCGGAAGAGCGAGAGCGAGATCGATCACATCCGCGAGGCGTGTTCGATAACCGACGCGGTCTCCGAGGAGGTTCGCTCGCTGGACGCGGTGGGGATGACGGAGAACGAACTCGCCGCGGAGATCGAGTACCGGGTGCGCAAACACGGCGCCGGCGACCGCGGCTCGACGCAGGTCGCGAGCGGTCCCAACAGCGCACATCCGCCCCACGCCTGCAGCGATCGAACGATCGAAGCCGGCGATCCCGTCGTTCTGGATTTCGGTTGCAGTGTCGAGGGCTACCTGAGCGATCAGAGTCGTGTGGTCGTCTACGAGGGCGACCCGCCGGCGGGCTTCGTCGACGCCTTCGAGACCGCTCGAGAGGCTCGCGAAGCGGCGATCGACGCGATCGAACCCGGGGTGACGGCCGCCGACGTCGACGACGTGGCGCGTTCGATCATCGAAGACGCCGGTTACGAGGGGCAGTTCCTCCACGTGACTGGACACGGGCTCGGGCTCGGTATCCACGAACCGCCGTACCTCATGTCCGGGTCGTACATGGACGGCGGAAACGAACTCACGATCGAGCCGGGAATGGTGTTCGCCGTCGAACCGGCGATCTACGACGACGAGTGGGGCGTTCGTGTCGAAGACGACGTTCTCGTCACGGAAGACGGGACAGAGCGGTTGACCCACTCCGACCACTCCTGGCAGGCGCTCTGAAACGAACTGCCTGTCTACCGTCGCTGTGACGCCCCGTTCGTCCCGCCACGTTCGGCCCGACCCGTTCGCGCCCGACACCCCATCAGTTCACGGTCCGGATCGTCGGGTAAGAGGGCCGATTCGTGCGGTATCGCCAGAGCCAAGTGGTGGGATTGGGTGTATCGGGCATGGCCGAGCGACAATCGTATTCGACCGGAACCGTGTTCGAGACCGAATTTGGCTACAACCGGGCCGTCAGAGTGGGCGATTCGGTCCGCATCGCCGGCACCGTCGCCGTCGAGGATGGCGAGGTGGTCGCCCCCGGAGACCCGTACGAGCAGGCGTCGTTCGCGCTCGACAGGATCGAAGAGTCCCTCCAGGAGGTCGGTGCCGAGATGAGCGACGTCGTCATCACCCGCGTCCTGGTGACCGACTTCGCAGACTGGGAGGAGATCGGCCGCGCGCACGGCGAGGCGTTTCCCGACGAGAAACCGGCCTCGACGATGATCGGTGTGGACAGTCTTCCCGAACCGGGAATGGTCCTCGAGATCGAGGCAGAGGCGATCGTGTCGGAGTAATCGCGCCGGATCGAGCACCCGTCTTCGATCGACCGCCGTTCTGCCCGGTGACCGTCGTCGCGACCGAATTCCTACTAGATACCGTATACTACATAGAAAACATCTGAAGCAGATAATTATAATTATTATGGTAGTTCGTGGGTGGCCGACCTTCACATTTAACAGAACCCGCACCCCTTCTTGTGGCATGGTTGCTACCAACTCACGCGATGGCGGGGGATTCACTCGCCACTACGGCGTGTCCATCCCCGTCGGAGACGAGCGTGTCAGGGCGACTCGGTACGAACCCGACGACGGCGACTCGCCGCGTCCCGCGCTCCTGTTCTACTATCCGTATCGAACGGACGATCACCTCGCCTACGGCGCCTACGCCCCGATAATCGAGTACGTGGCGACCCACGGCTACGAAGTGATCACCGCGGACATGGTGGGGACGGGCGGCTCTACCGGGCAGAAGCTGGAGACGTCTGACGTCGCCGACGAAGGGGCGGAGGCGGAGGCGGTGATCGACTGGATCGCCGATCAGCCCTGGTGTAACGGCCGCGTCGGCATGTTCGGCAAGTCGTACGGGGGAAACAACTGTCTCGCGGCGGCGGCGAGAGAGCCGGAACCGCTCGAAGCGATCGTCCCGATCATGGCCGGCATCTCCTCGTACGAGGAAGTGGCCTACCTCGGGGGCACGTTGAACCCGTTCGAGCGCGGCGGTCACTGGAACTCTCAGATGCTCGCGCTGCAGTCACTTCCCACGAGTTTTCGAGATGCCGACGGCCAGTGGGAGGAGGCGTGGCACGACCACCTGGCGCAACTCCGCGACGGCGGGCCGTGGCTGTTCAACACGCTCTCGCACCCGCAGAAAGACGAGTACTGGGAACGACGTGAACTGCCCGTAGAGGACGTCTCCGTGCCGACGTTCGCCGTGAGCGGGTGGCGGGATTACTTCCCGTCGCCGACGATCGAATTCGGAAACCGGATCGAAGCCCCGACGACCGTCCTGCTCGGCCCGTGGCGCCACGCGATGCCCCACCGCGCCAGAGAGACGACGATCGACTTCCGTCCCCGCGTCGTCGCGTGGTTCGATCACTACCTCAAAGACGTGGACAACGAGGTGCCCGAGTGGCCGACTTTTTCCTTCTGGACGGAACGCGATGGCGGTGGCGTCGTCGAGGGTGGTACCTGGAGAGAGACCGACTCGTGGCCGCCGTCCGGGGAGACGCTATCGTACGCCCTCACGCCCGACGGGCTGACGCCGGAGTCGTCCTACCAGTCGGGTCCCCTCGACGTGGAGTACGAACACGACTACACGGTCGGGATGTACTCACCCGACGATCGACCGTTCTCCGTTCCGGTCGACGTCGGGCCGGACGACGCCCGATCGCTGTGCTTCGAGACCGATCCGGTGGACGACCCGATCGAACTCACCGGTTCGCCAACCGTGACGCTGCGCTTGCGATCGACCGTCGACGATCCGCTGGTCGTCGGGCGCCTCGTCGACGTCGCACCGGATGGGACGGCGCGGTTGGTCTCTCACGGGCGACTCCGGACGAGCCACCGTAACGGCCACGCCGATCCGGAGCCTGTCGAACCGGGGACCGAGTACACGGTGACGCTCGACATGAAACCGAAATCGCACGTCTTCGAACCGGGGCACCGGCTTCGACTCGCGATCAGCGCGGCGTTTTTCCCGCTCGCGTTGCCGACGACGACCGAACCCGGTCGATACACCGTGCTGTCGAGCCCGGACGATCCGGCGGTGGTCTCGTTCCCGGGGACGACCCACGACGCGGACCCGACGTTCGAGGATCGAATCGAGATGGGTGATCCCGACGAATCCACCGTTCCGGCGTCTTCACCGTACGCGACCCGGAAGGAGGGCGGCTGGAGCACGACTCGTGATCACCTGACCGACGTTGCCACCGTGGAGGCGGGGATGGCACACGCGATGACGGTACCCCACGGCGGGTCGATGTCGTTCGATCAGTCGATCGAGGCGTCAGCTGCGCCGACCGACCCTACAGAATTCGTCGTCAGGGCCACGACGGAAGCGGCTGTCGAACACGAGACGACGCGCGTCGAATCACGCGTCGAGTGCCGGATTTCGCCCACCCGAACCGATTATTCTGTGCGGACGACGATGGACGGCCAGTCCGTCTTCGAGGAGTGCTGGTCGCGGTCGAACGAACTCGGTCGGTAACGGTAGTTTCCATTACGGGATCGATTCGGCCCAGAGTGGACAAATAATTTAAAACATTGCGTAATATTTGCGATAATATTTCATATATCGTGGCAGATAGCTACTTTTTGCCAGAAATACTATTACACACGAACCCCGTGTGGCTGGTATCATGGAACAACAACGGGTTCCACTCACGAGACGTAATTTCACTAAATTGGCCGGAGGGGCGACGACAGCCGGGTTGCTCGCCGGGTGTCTCGGTGGGGACTCAGACCCCTCGTCAAGTGGCGGTTCGAGCGTACAGGTCGGGCTGGGTTCGCAACCGCGGACGCTCGATCCGATCCGGTACCTGAGCACGCCGGACGCACAGGTGCTGAACAACATCTTCAACAACATCGTCGGCATCGGGACCGACCTGAGCTACTATCCCGATCTAGCGGCGTCGATGCCCGAAACCGAGCGCGGCGGGCAGCGGTGGATCGTCGAGTTCGAATCGGACGCGGAGTTCCACAACGGCGATCCGGTCACCATGGAGGACGTGAAGTACACGATGACCCAGCCCGTCGTCGAGGAGCGGGGGAACGCCGCGACGTTCAACATCATCGACACGATCGAGGAGGTCGACGACAACACGCTTCAGTTCGACCTCAAGAACCCGTACGCCCGGTTCATGCTCTCTCTCAACACGCACGTCGTGCCGAAGAGCGTGCGGGAGGACAACAAGGGGTCGGAAAACGAGTGGAGCGAGAATTACGTCGGGAGCGGACCGTTCGAGTTCGTCGACTGGACCACCGGGGAGTCGGTCACGATGCGAGCCACCGAGGATTACTGGAAGGGAACCGATCCCGAGATCGAGGAGGCCACCTTCAACCTGATCGAGGAGTCTTCGACGCGGGTGACGACCCTCGAGACCGGAGAATCGGACATGGTCGAGCAGGTGCCGGGACAGCTCTACGACACGGTCGAGGGAATCGGCGGTGCCTCGCTGGAGACGACCGAAGGGCTCCGGTGTAACTTCATCGCGTTCAACTGCATCGAGGGGCCCACGGCCAACCTGGACGTTCGCAAAGGCGTCGAGCACTGCATCGATATCGACCGCATGATCGACGTCAACTACGGGGAATCAGCCTACCGGATGCACTCACCCATTCCCAGGAATCTCGCCGAGGAGTGGGATTTCCCCGTCGACGAGTGGGAAGGTATTTCGAACGAGAAGGACGTCGACCGCGCCGCAGAACTGTTCGAATCGGGCGGACTCGATCCGGACTACGAACTCAAAATCCTGGTCTCCGGAGCCGACAGGGAAGACGACGCCGTTACGATCGCGAACGGCATTCAGGAGGCCGGGTACTCGGCGACGGTCGAACGACTCGAGTGGGGGACGTTCATCAGCACGTTCAACTCCGGCAGCGCCGACGACATGAACCTGTACCTGCTCGGATTGAGCGGCGAACCGGACCCGGGCGAGTTCGTCTACACGCTGTATCACAGCGACCGTGAGGGCGTCGACAACGGTCACTACTACCGAAACGACCAGTTGTTCGACTGGATCGATCAGGCGGATCAGACGACCGACAGGGACGAACGCCAGGAACTGTACTCCAAGGCGATTACGCACGTCCTGGAAAATCGCGTCCACCTGCCAACGCACGGGTCGAACGTGTCCTGGGGTGTCGCCAACCACATCACCGATTACGCGTTGAACCCGCGGCCGTCCGCGAACCCGCGTTTCGTCGGTGAAAACTACAACGTGGGCGTCGAGTAGCGTCCGTTCCAGCCGTTCGTACCGTCGTCGAGCGCGGTAGACTGTACTCGCCGGCTTCTGCCGGTAGACGGGTCAGATAGAAATCACACTTCTCTATCACTTATTGGGAGAATTAACAAACAAACAATCGGCTATTATTCGAATTAGACTATTGTCCTGGAATTATTTACGGAAATTCTTTAGATAGTCAGAAGATTTATCTGAGCCTGGGTCCCTCCTTCGGATGCGATACCATTTAGCATGTGATGGCTAGACATGAAGAATGCACGATACATACTCTGGCGATTCGTTCAGGCGGTGCCGATAGTCTTCGGAATAATCACGATAACGTTTTTTCTCACCAACCGGATCCCTGGCGATCCGGTCGAAGTAATGCTGGCGGGTCAGAACGTCCCGCAGGAGGTTATCGATTCTGTCAGGGCCCGCTACGGACTCGACCAGCCCGCCCACCGGCGCTTCATCAGCTATCTCGTCGGCGTGGCCCAGGGCGACCTCGGCTGGAGTATCAACTACGGCGTTCCGGTTCGAACCGTCATCGTGGCGCGGATCCCGGTGACGCTCTACCTCGTCCTCGCTTCGTTCGTGTTCGCGCTCGCGGTCTCCATTCCACTCGGCGTCCTCTCCGCGAAACGGCGGAACGAACCCGTCGATCACGGCTCCCGAATCGTTTCGCTCATCGGCGTGAGCACCCCCGACTTCTGGATCGGCCTCGTACTTATCATCGTCTTCGCCTTCCACCTCGGATGGTTTCCGGCGACCGGACTCCCACTCCCCTGGGCGGCGCCCGAGACTATCAGAGGAGCGACGACGCAACTCGACGTCGTCGTCAGTTCGATCCGTCACCTCCTCCTTCCGATGATCGCACTCGGGACGCTTCAGATGGCGCAGATCACCAGAATCGAACGCTCTTCGATGGTCGAATCCTTCCAGAAAGATTACGTGAAGCTGATGGAGGCGTTCGGCGTCGATCGGAAGAAGATCGTTCGAAAGTACGCGTTCAAACCGGCGCAGATGCCCGTCATCACCATCGTCGGTCTCGGGATGAGCACGGCACTCGGCGGGTCGGTACTGGTCGAGACCGTGTTCCAGATCAACGGGATGGGTCGGTTGATCATCCAGGCGATAAACACCAGAGATTACGAACTCATCATGGGAACGACGCTCGTCTACGGAATCGTGTTCGTCGTCGGAACGATCATCACGGACGTCGCCTACGCGTACATCGATCCGCGCGTCACGTACGGTGATGCGGAATGAGCGTCCACGGCTCGGAGGTCGAGGACGAAATCGATGACACCGGCGACGACCGAACCGTCGACCCCAACGTCGGACTGTCGTATACGTTCAAACAGGTTCGCCGAGATACGACGGCACGTATCGGCCTCTTCGTCATCTCGCTCGTGTTCGCCATTGCGGTACTCACGTCGATCGATTACTACGTCTTCGACTACGCGTTCGCGGAGCGGTTCCTCTATCACCCCGAAAAAGACCCAGAGGTGTATCGACCACATCTACCCCCTATCGGCATCGAAAACACCCACGGGAGCGGCGCGTTGGAACACCCGCTCGGCACCGACCACCGAGGTCGCGACATTCTCGTCCGCTTACTCTACGGGACCCGAATCGCTGTCACTGCGGGACTACTCGCGACGCTCATCGGCTTCGTCGGCGGCACGCTGACGGGTGCCGTCTCCGGCTACTACGGCGGCTGGGTCGACGACGTGCTCCAGCGAGCGATGGAGACGCTGTACGCGATCCCGTTCCTGGTCCTCGTGATCGCGTTCATGGCCGCGTTCGGGCAGAACCTGATGTTCGCGATGCTCGGCATCGGGATCATCTCGATGCCGGTGTTCAACCGGCTGATCCGCTCGCGGGTGGTCAGCGTCCGCGAAGAGGAGTACATCAAGGCCGCGAAGGCCAGCGGGATACGAAACCGGACGATCATCCTCCGGTACATCATCCCGAACAGCTTCGCCCCCGTGCTCGTCCAGGGCACGTTACAGATCGGCTACGCGATCCTCGCGATCGCCGGCCTCTCCTTCCTCGGGTTCGGCGTGCAACCGCCGACGCCGAGTTGGGGCCAGATGCTCGCACAGTCGCGCGATTACATGCTTCCGAACCCCTGGTTCAGTATCTGGCCGGGGGCGGCCATCCTGCTCACCGTCGTGGCCTTCAACACGTTCGGTGACGGGCTGCAGGACGCACTCGACCCTCGAATTGATAACTAACAATGAGTGAACAACCGTTACTCAGCGTCGACAATCTCACCGTCGAGTTCGACACCGAAGCGGGGATCGTTCGCGCCGTCGATGACGTCTCGTTCGACATCCACGGCGGAGAAATAGTCGGTCTCGTCGGCGAATCGGGCGCCGGAAAGAGCGTGACCGGTCGGAGCCTCCTCCGTCTCGTCGAGTCGCCGGGTGCCATCGTCGGCGGGACCGTGACGTTTCGCGGTCAGACGATCGTAGACGGCGACAATCCCGAGAATTCGATGTCGATGGACCGGCTTCGATCCGAGATTCGTGGCCAGGAGATCTCCCTCATCTTCCAGGATCCGATGGAGAGTCTGAACCCTGTCTTCACTGTCGGCGCCCAGATGCGAGAGATCATCGAGTCGAACCGGGACGTCGACGGACAGGCGGCACGGACGGCGGCGATCGAGATGCTGCACGAAGTGGGCATCCCGGACCCGGAATCCCGGTACGACGAGTATCCACACGAGTTTTCGGGGGGAATGCGCCAGCGAGTCCTCATCGCGATGGCACTCGCGTGCGAGCCACGATTGATCGTGGCGGACGAACCGACCACGGCACTCGACGTCACCGTCGAGGGTCAGATCCTGCGAATGGTCCAGGAGCTACAGGACAAGTACGATACGAGCTTCGTCTGGATCACTCACGACATGGGCGTCGTCGCGGAGCTCTGTGACCGGGTGAACGTGATGTACCTCGGTGAGGTTGTCGAACAGGCCGGCGTCCGTGACCTCTTTCGGGACCCGGCCCACCCCTACACGGAAGCGTTGCTCTCCTCGATCCCACGACCGGATCGAGACGTCGAACTGCTCCAGACCATCGCCGGTCGGATGCCGAACGGGCTCGATCCGCCGGAGGGGTGTCGCTTCCACCCGCGATGTCCGGACGCACGGGACGTCTGTCAAACGGTCCGTCCGGACCCCCGGCTCGTCGACGGGACGGCCGGCGAGCGGGACAGCGCGAGGCGAGCGGCGTGCGTCAAACACGACGCCTTCGACGTCGGATACGACACGAGCAGCCCGCTGGACACGGAAGCGACTCGGCTCGCCGACGAAACGGAGGTGACCGTTCCCGATGAGTCGTAATTCGATCGCAGACGGGGACGCACGCCCCGACGCCGGAACCGACGCGCTCCTCGAAGTGGACGGCCTCACGAAGCACTTTCCGAACGACGAGAGCTTCTTCGATGCCCTCTCGGTCGATCTCTCGAACCCCACTCGTCCGGTCGAACTCGATCGAACGTGGGTTCGGGCCGTCGACGACGTCAGTTTCGACATCCGCGAGGGAGAGATTCTCGGTCTGGTCGGCGAATCTGGGTGTGGAAAGAGCACCCTCGCACAGGCGGTCCTCAACCTGATACAGCCGACGGCGGGCGAGGTTCGATTCAAGGGAGAAGATCTCTCGTCGCTCTCACGATCGGCCCTTCGAAACCGCCGACAGGACGTCCAGATGGTGTTCCAGGACCCGCAGTCGTCGTTGAACCCGCGCATGAAGGTCGGCCAGATCATCGAAGCGCCGATGAAGGCCCACGACATGCTCACGAAAGAGGGTCGCAAGGAGCGAACGGCCGAACTCCTCGAGAAGGTCGGACTGGAGCCACACCACTACAATCGGTACCCGCACGAGTTCTCCGGGGGGCAGCGCCAGCGGGTCAACCTGGCCCGCGCGCTGTCCGTCGACCCGGACTTCATCGTCTGTGACGAACCCGTCAGCGCGCTCGACGTCTCGATCCAGGCGAGCGTCCTCAACACGATGAAAGAGTTACAGGAGGAGTTCGGCCTCACCTACCTCTTCATCACGCACGACCTGTCCGTCGTTCGGTACATCACCGACCGCGTTGCGGTGATGTACCTCGGAAACATCGTCGAGATCGCCGAGACGACGGACCTCTTCGAAGATCCGCAACACCCCTACACGAAGTCGTTACTGAACGCCCTTCCCATCCCCGATCCGGAACACAGCCAGGATCGGACGATCCTCGAAGGCGAGGTCCCGAGCCCGTCCGACCCGCCGAGCGGATGCCGGTTCCGGACGCGGTGTCCCGAACTCATCGCACCGGACGACCTGGACGTGGCCGAGGACGAGTGGGCGGCGCTCCTCTCGTTCGTCAGGGCCGTCGAGCGACGAACGTTCGATCCCCTCATGACGGTTTCCGAGCTCGAATCCGCGTACTTCGGCGACGTTACGCTAGACGGTCGGTCGGCGCGGATCGTCGACGATGCGCTCTCCGCACTGAAAGCAGACGACGTCGAACGCGCGGCGGCCATCCTCGACGAACGGATCACGATGGAGAGCGTCTGCGCGACGGAGGATCCGGGCTACGGGGTCGAATCCGAGGCCGGCCGGTACTGCGCCTGCCACCGCGTCACCGCGGACGAGCGGTGACGCGGCGGGTCCGTCCGACTGCCGGCCGCTGCTCGCGTGCTGTGTGAACCACGCCGGTCACGTTTCTGTCGTCGGTCACGTTTCCGTCGACGGTCACACCGGACGCAGGTCGTTCGCGAGACGGCGGTATCAGCGGACAACGGTCGTGTCAGAAGCCGCTCTCCCCCGTGGGTGGCTGCTCACACGATCTGGAAATCGGTCGGGTACGACGTCAGATTCCTGTAGCCGTCTTCGGTCACCACGACGAGATCCTCGATCCTGACCCCGCCAGTCCCCTGTTCGTACAGGCCCGGTTCGACGGTGACGACGTGGCCGGCCGCCAGTTCGCCGCCGCCCAGCGAGAGTGACGGCGCTTCGTGGACGTCGAGCCCGACGCCGTGTCCGGTGCTGTGGAAGAACCCGTCCTCGGTCGACTCGTCGGTCCGTAACGTCGGGTATCCGGCCTCCTCGTAGACCTCGCACGCCGCGCCGTGGACGGCTTCACCGGTGACGCCTGGAGCGATCGCGTCGAGTGCCGCTCGATAGGCCTCCTCGGTCAACGCGTACCACTCGCGGATGCGCTCGGTCGGTTCGCCCTTGACGAACGTGCGCGTCATATCCGCGTGGTACCGGGTTCGCTTGTTCCGGGGGAAGATGTCGACGGTGATCGGGACGTTCGCGTCGAGCGGGCCGTACCCCGAGTCGTGGGCGCGGGCGGACGAGGCACCGGACGCGACGATGCAGTCGTCCATCCCGCACCCGTGCTCTAACAGGGTCAGTTCGATGCGTCGGCGCACTCGTTCGCTGGTCAACTGTTCTCCGTCCAGGTAGAGGGTGTCCCCGTCGATCGTCGCCCGCTCTAGCATCTCCGCGGCGGCGTCCATCGCCGCCTCGTTCGCCCGTTGGGTCTCTGCGACGTGGTCGATTTCGGTCTCCGTCTTGACCGCTCTGGTCGTCTCGACCACGGAGTCGCGGTCGGTGACGACGTCGATCCCGAACTCGCGCAGAGCGTCGCCAGTCCCGATCGGGAACGCCGGCGGGACCGCGACGGACTCGACCCCGCTGTCCGCCAGGAATTCGGCGACGGTTTCGGCCCGCCCGCGATCCGGCCCCAGTCGATCGACCCTGTCGGCGTAGTCGAAGTCGGACAGTTTGTACACGACGTCCGCGTCGCTGTCGTCTTTCGCCCGCGTGTACTCGAGTTCTGAGACCAGAAGGGAAACCGTCCCGTCGGCGTACAGCGTGACGAAATCGTCTGGGGCGTGGTAGCCGGAGAGGTAGTACTGATCGCTGTCTTCGCCGTCAGCGTCTACGAGGTAGCCGTCCGCGTCTGACGCTTCGAGGTACCTCGTCAGCTGGGGGTACGCTGTGTCCATGTCGAAGATGTAGCGACAGTTCGGGAAGAAGCTTGTTTATTGTCTCTGTCGTGTTTCGACCGAGACGGGCCCCGAACCGTACTGCACCGTGCCGGTCGACCGGTCACCGCACGTGGATCGATTGGATCCGGTCAGTCGAGATACCTCGATCGGCTCGTCGCGGTCCCGGCGAGCATCCTCGTCACCGAACTCGGCGGGGTGACGGACTCGACTGTCGTCCACTCCCTAGAGTCGGTCGTCGAGGAACGTATCGATCCGGTTCCACTTCTTGTACTTCCCGTCCGCGTCGAGATCGCCGTGAGTGAGCCCGGCGAACGTGTCGAACTCGAAGTCCTCTCCCTCCTCGAAACCCAGGCTGTGGAGTCGACGCTGCACCAGCCTGGCCTGTGAGGTCGGGACGATCTCGTCGGCCGTCCCGTGCAGTACCAGCAGGGGATCCTCGATGTTCTCGAAGTGGGTGATCGGACTCCGATCCCACCAGTGTTCTGCGTTCTCGTACGGATCTCCGAGTCGTCGGAGGACGTGGTCCGGAATGTGGCCCCACTCGAGGAGCGGAATCATATCGGCGACACCTGCCCAGACGATCCCGGCGGCCCAGAGGCCCGGGTATTTGGCCAACTGGAAGTAGACGTCGTGACCGCCCGCCGACCGACCGTAGACGGCGACGCGGTCCTCGTCGATCCAGTCCCGGTCTTTGAGCCAGCGCCCGGCGTCGGCGAACTCGTCGATCGCTTCTTCCATCCCCGAGAGACTGTGGTTCGGGACGAACGCGGTGTACCCTCGCTTCGCCAGGAACTGCCCGTACGTCTCGTACTTATCTGGGAGGTGTAAGATCGGGCTGTAGACCATCGCGACCGCCGGCGAGGGGCGAACACCCGAGTCGTAGATCGTTCCGGTGAGTTCTCTCCCGTCGCGCGTCTCGTACGTGATCTCTCGGGTCTCGACGGGCGACTCCGTCTCGTCGCTCGCGAAGGTCTCTCCGAACACCTCACGAAATTCGGTAACTCGTGACATACCAGACGTTCGATGGTGCGGTGGAAAAGGATTGCGTCCGAACCGAAATTATATAGATACTCATACATATCGGTGATCGAATACACTTTCGACGAGAAACCCTTCTCTCATGCCGATCTAAACGTATATAGATTCTTAGTACATCGGTCGTATATCCGTGTAGATGATTTTCACGACGAGCGATCGATTCGACGATCGCGTCGGGATAGACCGCACGGACTGGTCGATCAGCGACAGGACGGGCTCCTCAGAGTACGCACTCCCGGAGAACCGGCGCTGGTGACGTACCGATCCCGGAGAATGGGCGGCTCGGGAAAGTCCCTCGTCACACGGGGCTCGGTGGGGGTAACTGTTCGTCACCGCCGCCCACGTGTCCTTCTCGCCGAACCGGTATCGATGTGTCGCTTCGGTCGATCGGCAGGCCCGTCGCCAGGGCCCGTCACTCCGGACGCCGCGACGGCGTCAGCGCCACGCCTCGTACGCGCGAAAGTCGTCCGCGATCGGCTCGATCTCGTCCGGGTCGAGGATCCCGCGTTCGGTGACGAGCCCCGTGACGTACTCGGCCGGCGTCACGTCGAACGTCGGGTTCGTCACGTCGATAGCGGCGTCGCCGACGTAGAGCGCTCGCCGGTCGCCCGACTCGAGATTGACGCCGTCGCGCGTCGAGACCTTCGCGCTCGCGGTGATCGCGTAGACGGGGACGTTTTCGGCCGCCGCCGCAATCGCCGCGGCCCGCGTCCCGACCTTGTTGACCACACCTCCGTCGGGGAGGACAGTGTCGGCCCCCACGACGACGGCGTCGATCGATTCCGTCGCGAGCACGTGAGCGACCGCGGCGTCGGCACACAGCGTGACCGGGACGAACGCCGCGAGTTCCTCGGCGACGCCGACGCCCTCGCCGCCCGCATCTTCCGAGCCCTCCCGCCGGTCGGTCTCGCTACCCGCGGTTTCACCGCTCGAATTCTCCGAGACCTCCCTCCGGTCGGTCTCGCTACCCGGCCGGGATTCGGCGACGAAGACCCGATCCAGTTCACCAGCTCGCAGTGCGTCGCGGACGGTTCCCGATCGTGAGAGTGTGAGGACCCGTCCCGTCACGAACTCGGCGCCCGCACGCGTCGCTGCCGCATCGGCGTCGACCGCCCGGTCGATCCCGTCGATCGTGGATTCGAGGACGGCGCCGGCGCCCGTCGTCGGTTCCGTCGCCGTCCCGGATCCCGCCGGATCACCGTCGGTGTCGGCCGACGAATCGTCGTGTGCGGTCAGCGCGTCGTTCATCGCCCGGTTGACCCGGTTTCGCAGGACGGCCATACTCGGGCGCGCTTCGAGCAACCGGGTCGCGAGCGCCGCGAGCTCGTCCCACTCGTCGTCCGCGTTCGCGTCGCCGACCTGCTCGGCGGTCGATCCGGACGCGGACTCGTCGCCACGTTCTCGAACGAGTAGCCCCGCCCGGTCGCGGAGTACGTCGAGCGCGCGAATCGAGAGCCAGGCCGCGCCGTGTTCGTCGTCCGCGGTGATCGAGCGAACGGTCGGTGCGACGCGCTCGTAGGTCTCCCAGAGCTTCGGGACGGTCTCGCGGTCGCCGACGGCGAGGTCGGTCGGCGGGATCCAGGCCGCGTCGGTGTGCTCGTCGCTCAGTTCGATCTCGCGGGTGTCGACGTCGAAGAGGAACGGGTGGACGACCCACTCGCGACCGATGTCGGGGTCAGATACCGATAGCGGTCGTCCCGACCGGACGAGCGATACCGCGTCGTCCGGCAGGCCGGTCTCTTCGCGGATCTCGACCCGGACCTGTTCGTCGGGGTCGCCCTCGGCGAAGCCCGAGACGCCGCCCCAGGCGCCGGGGTAGGTTCCGACGTCGTCGCTGCGGCGGCAGGCGAGGATCTCGCCGCGGTTGCGGAGGAACGCGGTGACGACGTGGTCCGGCTCCGTACTGGTCGAGTCGGATTCGTCGCCGTCTACGGGGTTCTCGTCGGTCATCGGTTGCGTCGTCCGTGGCGGGGAATCTTGGGAATTGCGGCGGACGGTCGGATCCCGAAGATCGTGGCGGACGGCCCGATCCCGAGAATCGTGAACGGCGGGTGAATCACGAGTTTCAGCCCCGGGTCACTTCGATTTCCGTAGCGTCCCTTCCCAGGCGGGCTCGATACTGGCGTTCTCGCTTCCGAATCGCCTTCCGCATGGCACTCGCTTCCTCGTCGGTGACGAGTCCGGCCAGTTCGACGAGCGACCGTTCACCGGCGATCCGTTCGACCACCTCCGAGATCGACTCGTCCGGCCGCCTGCATGCTTCGAGACGCTGATACGCGTCCTCCGTGAGTCTGATCTCGCGGTACTCCGTCTCACCCATGCACACAACTATTGGCAACGAGTGCTTACCTGTTTTGCCCCGGCCCGCGACTGGCGTGCTGCGGTCGTCGTCTCCCATCTCCGGTGACGGTGACCTTTTTACGCGGCTTCCCCTCGAATCGACCATGCAACTCCACCCGGTCCCGGACCTCCCCGAGATAGAACCGGGCGACGACCTCGCGACGATGATCGCGGAGCGCGCCGCCCTCGAACCGGGCGACGTGGTTACCGTCGCGAGCACGGTCGTCTCGAAGGCGCGCGGTCGGACGGCCGACCTCGCGGACTTCCCGGCCGGTCCACGGGCCGTCGAGCTCGCCGAGCGGTTCGAGGCGCTGACGGGCGAGGAGAAGGACCCGCAATTCGCCCAGGCCGTCCTCGAAGAGAGTACCGAGGTCATCGTCGAGACGCCGTTCCTCCTGACGGAGACGTGTTTCGGGCACACGTGCGTCAACGCGGGTATCGACCGCTCGAACGTCCCGGGACACGACCTCCTCTTGCTCCCGAAGCGGCCGGCCGACCGCGCAGCCGAGATTCGGGCCGGGCTGCTCGAACGCGCCGACGGTCTCGACGCCGAAGCGGCCGACCAAATTGATACTGCGGGCAGCGATGGGGCCGTCCCCGACGGCATCGACGAGGTGGGCGTGATCGTCACCGACACCTGCGGCCGGCCGTTCCGCCACGGCCAGCGCGGCGTCGCCCTCGGGTGGGCGGGGATGCCGGCCAGTCGCGACTGGCGCGGCGAGACGGATCGCGACGGGCGCGAACTCGGCGTCACCGTCCAGGCGATCGTCGACGAACTCGCCTCGGCCGCCAACCTCGTCACCGGCGAGGGCGACGACGGCACCCCGGCCGTGGTCGTCCGCGACTTCGACTTCGGCGATCACGCCGGCGGCGCGGAACTCTTCCGCTCGATCGAGAAGGATCAGGTACGACAGGCGTTGCGGGAGTGGTCGTACGAATGACCGCCGACGCCGAAGAGGGGTCGGGGCAAGCGGACGACGACGTCGACCCCGCCGAGGTCTCGTGGGGGATCGAACTCACGCCCGAACACCCGCTCGAGCGGATCGCCGAACTGGCCGCTCACGCCGAGACAGCGGGCTTCGACGCGGCGTTTACCAGTTCGCACTACTTCAATCGGGACCCGTGGATAACCCTCACCAGGATGGCGGACGCCACCGAGGCAATCGCTCTCGGACCGGGCGTCGTCAACCCCTACGAGAGCCACCCGGCCACGCTCGCCTCGGCCATAGCGACACTCGACGAGGTCAGTGATGGCCGAGCGATCTGCGGGCTGGGCGCGGGGGATCGATCGACGCTCGCCGCACTCGGTATCGAGCGCGATCGGCCCCTGCGACGCGTACTCGAGACGATGCGGGTCGCCCGCCGGTTGTGGGCCGGAGAGACGGTCACCCACGACGGGGCCGTGACCGTCGAGGACGCGTCTCTGAACCTGGACCCCGTCGACGTCCCGGTCTTCGTCGGCGCGCAGGGGCCTGGGATGCTCGGCATGAGCGCCGCGCACGGAGACGGCGTACTGATCAACGCGGCCCACCCACGTGATCTCGCGTGGGCGCGCGATTCCCTCGAGGACGGACTCGCGAAACGGGACGCGGAGCGCGACCCGCCACGAACGCTCGCGTTCGCCAGCACGAGTGTCGCCGAAACCGACGAGGCCGCCCGGGAGGCCGCCCGCCCGCCGGTCGCGTTCATCGCCGGCGGCGCCGCAGAGCCGACTCTCGACCGTCACGATATCGACCCCGACGCGGCGCGGGCGGTGAGCGAGGCCCTCGAACGGGGATCCCTCGGCGAGGCGTTCGACCGGGTGACGCCCACGATGATCGACGCGTTCTGCGTCGCGGGGACGGTCGAGACGGTGACCGAGCGGTACCGTGACCTCCTGGAGCACGTCGACGGAATCGTCGTCGGCTCACCCCTGGGTCCCGACATCGACAGGGCTGTCGACGACGCGGCGACGGCACTGGACCGAGCGTCGAGCGGGGCCGAGTGACGCTGACGTGCCGAGTGGTGGCGCTAACTCGACTGACAGCGGCTACCCGTGTGACGCCAACTCCTCAGCTCGGCGTAACGCTGTCGACGGCGGCACCGGCGGCCAGGTAGCCGACGAACGCGACCGACCCGCCGACCAGGGCGGCGCCGACGAGAAAGAGCAGCGGCGCGAGCAACTCGCCGGTGGCGACGTCGCCGAAGAGCGCGACCAGTTCCGAGAGCTGTTCGCCGAAGTGCGTCGGGGGAATGTCCGTCATACGTCTCGCTTTCGACCGGCGGTATTTGGTGATACCGGTTGCGTCAGGCTGCCGGTTACCGCCGCCGGCGCGGCGCCGGCCCGGATGACTTACGGTCCTCTGGCCCGACGGTTCTTCCGTGAAACGGTCGACGCTCTCCGACTTCGCCGGATCCACGGAGTCGCACGCGGATGGAGACGAATCGGCCGCACCATCGAGCGCGTCAGCGGCCGAACCGAACCCCGACGGCGACGAGAGTCCGGAGGCTGGTGGGGTCGAGGGAGACGAGTCAGCTGACGCTCCGGACGTTGCCGAATCCGAATCGTCCGACGGCGCGGATCGACCGACGGTCACACTCGCGGTCGGGCAGGGCCGGCCGTGTGCCCATTGTGGTCGCGAAACCAGCCGACAGTGGCGTACGGAATCGGGATTCGTCTGTCCCGAGTGCATCGAGTGGTGACGTCCGGTCCGACGTGCGAGGCGTTCTCAGGATCACTGTACAGTCTGTCGAATTAGAAATTGGGGCGTACGACCGACTCCACGCTCCTATTGGGTCCGATGGGTGCGCTCGATCTTCTCGTTCGACTCCTGGGGGGTCGGTGTCTTCGTCGGCTTCGTAGGCGCTGGTGTCTGGTTTTACGATACGTTCGTTGGGAGTTGCTGGCGCGGAGTTCGGTGACTACTCGTCTCACCTCGCTGTCCGCCGTCGCAGGAGATCGACACGACAGCACGTGGTTCGGTACCACCCTCCAGAACATTTATGCCGTCAACACGTCTACATTGGCGTGCAATGGCGAAAGGTACGGTTGCGTTCTTCAACGATACGGGCGGTTACGGCTTCATCGAAACTGACGACGCGGACGAGGACGTCTTCTTCCACATGGAAGACATTGGCGGTCCGGACCTGGAGGAGGGCCAGGAACTGGAGTTCGAGATCGTCGAGGCCGAGAAGGGCCCCCGAGCGCAGAACGTCGAACGGTTGTAAGGCGACTTCGATCGCCTGTCACGCGAACCCACGGAGGAATCGATTTTCGAACGCACTGACGTCCGACCAGCCGCGGGATTCTCAGACCCGTCGGACCTGACACGCCCGGCCTGATGCGCCTGACCGCTGCGGTTCAGTGTGGAACGCGCACGGGAGCCCGTGGGAGAGGCGACGCGCGGACCGACTGTCCGGGTTTCCATCCCCCGTTTTCGACAGCCATCGCCATCAGAGTAGAACGCAAAGCCTATTTTGTACGGAACCCGTTGTTTGGGTAACGAATCTGCAGCCGCCGCCCTGGAGAGCCACAATGACAGGAGTCGACAGCACCGGACTGGAGGAATCGGCACACTCGACGGGCGACGTCGACGCGCTCCCGGTCGACGAGGCCGCGAGCCTGTGTGAACGAGTCGAGCGAAACGTGAGCGAAGTCATCGTCGGCAACGAGGGCGTCATTCGGGAGGTCGTCACGGCGATCCTGGCCCGGGGACACGTCCTCATCGAGGACGTCCCCGGCGTGGGAAAGACGATGCTGACGCGGTCGATCGCCCGGTCGGTCGACTGCGAGTTCAGCCGCGTGCAGTTTACGCCCGACCTCCTCCCGTCGGACATCACCGGCGTGAACGTGTTCAATCAGCAGACGCGCGAGTTCGAGTTCCAGCCGGGGCCGGTGTTCGGGAACGTCGTCCTCGCAGACGAGATCAACCGTGCCCCGCCGAAGACCCAGAGTGCCCTGCTGGAATCGATGGAGGAGACGCAGGTCACCGTCGACGGCGAGACGCGGCCGCTGCCGTCCCCGTTTACCGTCATCGCGACGCAGAACGCCGTCGAACCCAGCCAGACGTACGAGCTTCCGCTCGCGGAACTCGACCGCTTCATGAAGAAGCTCTCTCTCGGCTACCCGGACCCGGCGGACGAGTCGAGGCTCCTCGATCGGACCACCTCGCACCACCCGATCGCGGCGCTCGAACCGGTCGCGGATCGGCGCGACGTCCTTCGCGCGCGCGAGACCGTCGCCGAGACGACAGTGCGCGAGCCCGTCCGCCACTACGCAGCCAGGATCGCCGCGTACACCCGTGAACACGCAGAAATCGGCGTGAGCCCGCGCGGGACGATCGCTCTTGTCCGTGCGGCCATGGCCAGGGCAGTGGCCGAAGAGCGCGGATACGTGATCCCCGAGGATATCGCCGCGGTCGCTCAGGAGACGCTCGCACACCGAATTCGGTTCTCCACGGCGCACGAGGACGCTGCCGCCGCCGACCTCGTCGCGGAGGCCCTCTCGACCGTCCCAGTCGAATGAGGCCGACGGTACGCGGCGTCGTCGCACTCGGTGTGATCGGTGTGTGCGTGGTGATCGCCCTGAACGGGGGCCGTGCGGCGCTGAACGCCATCGTCGCCCCACTCGTCGTCGTCACCGTTGCCGCGGTCGGCATCGTCGCCGCGAGTTCGCGACCGACGGTGCGGCGTCGGCCGGTGACGCCCGGGTACGTGGGCGAGACGCGGACGGTCTCGTTCGAACTCGATGCGACGCGCGGAACGGTCGTCACGGCGACGGATTCGGTCGGGACCGGGCTCTACGCCGCGGAGCGACGCCTCGAACGCGTCCTTTCGGGACGGACGACGCTATCGTACGAGGTCTCGCTTCGGTCGCGCGGTGTCAGAACCGTCGGTCCACTCACGGTGACTGTGCAGGATCCGTTGGGCCTCGTCGTGACGCGGTATCGGTACGAGGCGACCGAACCGGTGTTCGTCTACCCGCCGGTGTACGAACTCACCTCGTCGGCCCGTGCCACGCTCGAGGGGTTCGCGACGGACGCGTCGGCGTTCGATCGGTCGATCTTCGAGCACCTGCGCGAGTACGAACGCGGCGATTCACTCCGCGACGTTCACTGGAAATCGGCCGCCAAACGCCCCGACGGGGAACTCGTGGTAAAGGAGTTCGTCGCTGACGACGGTCTCGATCGCCTCACCATGGTCGGCGCGTGTGACGGCGGCGACCCGGACGAACTCGCGGCGGCGGTTGCGACGCTCGTGGACCACCTGTTCGAACTGGACGTGGGCGTCTCGTTGACGCTTCCCGGCGAGCCTGAGCTGGACGCGATGCCGAGCGCACGCGCCGACGTCTTCGTGGCGCTGACTCGACTCGATACGGGCCCCGTCGCACCGGAGGCAATCGAGGCCGCGGACGTCGTCGTCGACGCGGACGAGGACGGCGTGTCGGTTACGCTGGGTGAGCGGACGGTGCCGTTCGCCGACCTCTGCGTCGTCGCGTCGGATGACGGAGCGGGAGCGACTACCGACTCGTCGGTCTCGCCACCGGGTAGCACGACCGGACCCGCGAGGGTGGTGAGCGGATGAGTGTCGCGACCGCTGGCGTCGGCGACCGGGTCGATCGTCGACTCTCCGCGTGGCTCCCCGGCGATCGTCAGCCGGGACCGACGCTCCTCCGGACCGTCGCCCTGGCGTGTGCCCTCGGAGTGATCGGCTCGTACGTGAGCGTCCTTCGGGAGATAACTCGCGTCGTTGGCGGGACCGACCAGTTGCTGGCCATCGTCGTCACGGCAGTGGGGATCGGCTTGCTCGTCGCCCCGTTCGTCAGTGAACGCGTCGTGATCCCGCTCAGCGCCCTGGCCTGGGTCGGTGCGCTCTTGCTGTACTTCAGCGTAGCCGGCATCGACCTCCCGACGCTCGTCGCGCAACTCGATTCGGTGCTCTCAGACGTACTGACGCTCGCGCGCGGCCTCAACCTGATCCGGGTCGTCGAAGCGCGAACGATGGCTCTCGCGTACGCGCCGGTCCCGGCCTTCCTGACGTGGTATCTCGCGCTTCGGGGTCGATACGCCGCCGCGGTTGTGCCGGCGGGTCTCGCCCTCTGTTTTCTCGTGTTGACTGGTGACGCGTCGATGGGACCGACGCTCGCCGGCGCCGTCGCGGCGACGGGCACGGTGGCCTTCGGCGAGCTGGCCCGCCGGAACGCGGGATTCGAGGCCCTCGACGTCCTCACGATCGTCCTCGTGACGATGATCCTCTGTGCGCTGTTCGTTCCCTTCGTCCCGGGCGGCGGGGAGTCACCGCTCGTCGAGGGGAGCGGTCCGGGAACGCTCGAAGGGAGCATCGCCGGTACGCCCGACCGGTCGCTGATCAGCGGGAGCGTGGAGCTCTCACCGGAAGTGCGCTTTACCATCGACAGTGAGGAACCCGCCTACTGGCGAACGGGTATCTACGACCGGTATACGGGCGACGAGTGGATAACGACCGGCGGGTCGACGGCCTACGATGGGCCGCTCTCGACACCGCCCGGTCGCACCGACCGGCTGACACAGACGGTGACCGTCGAGAGTCCGGTGCAGGTCATGCCGGCAGCGGCATCCGCGCGCTCGATCGACGGCGAGATGACCACCTTCACGGAGGTCGACGAGCACGGGCAGATCTACCCGTCCGTTCCGTTGACTGAAGGTGATCAGTATACGGTCGAGAGTGCCGTTATCGACCTGGATCCGTCACGCCTCCACTCGGCCGGATCGGAGTACCCTGAGTCGATCGCAGCGCGGTACCTCCAGCAATCGGACGGGCAGTCCGACGCGTTCGCGGCCCGGACGGACGCCATCGTCGAGGGGGCCGACTCACCGTACGAGACGGCTCTGCGTATCGAGTCTCACCTCAGGGATTCGAAGTCGTACTCGCTCGACGTCGATCGACCGGATGGTGATACCGCGTCGGCGTTCCTCCTGGAGATGGACGAGGGGTACTGCGTCTACTTCGCGACGACGATGGTCATGATGCTCAGAGAGGAGGGCATTCCGGCCCGCTATGCGACGGGGTACACGGAGGGTGAGCAGATCGACGGCGATACCTGGGTCGTTCGCGGGACCGACGCGCACGCCTGGCCGGAGGTCTACTTCCCGGGGGTTGGCTGGGTGCCGTTCGAACCGACGCCGGCGGACGAGCGAGACGACGTCCATCAGGACCGACTCGAATCGGCGCGCGAGAACGACAATCCCGACGTGGACACCGACGAGAGCGAACCCGAGGGGCCTGATCCGTCCAACGAAACCCAGCCCGGGGAGAACGAGTCGACGACCGATCCGACCGACGAGAGCCCGTCGACCGGCACCGGAAACGAGACCGTCGGGGAAACCGGTGGTGCGAACGGGGGTGACTCGAGCGGGGAGAGTGGCTTCGACGTCCCGACCCCATCACCCGAACAGCTTGCGATGGCGCTTCTACTGGTCCTCGGACTGGCGGCGGCCGGATACCGGTCGGGACTCAGTCGGGTCGTAGTCGGGACGATCAGACTCTACTGGCAGCGCCGGAGCGGTGAGCCGGCGCGAGACGCGGAACGGGCGTATCGCCGACTCGAGATCCTGCTCGGTCGACGCTACCGGCCCAGGCGCCCGGCGGAGTCGCCACGTGCCTACCTCGATGCGCTCTCGTCGGAGGTCACTCTCGACGAGCGAGTGTACGACGTGGCGCTGACTCGCGAACGGGCGACGTACGGAAGCGGTGTCACTCCGGCGGACGCAGAGGCCGCGATCGACGCCGTCGACGCCCTCGTCGGTCGGTACGGACCGACCGGCGGCCGGCACGAGTGACCGGCCGAGGCTCCCCGCGACTCAAAAAGGACCACCAGACGGCATCTCGGTCCCGATAGTGTTTAATATGCCCATTTCGTACCATCTGATGTAATGTCGGAAGTCTGCTCGACGTGCGGGTTGCCTGACGAGCTCTGCGTCTGTGAGGACGTCGCCAAGGGCCAGCAGCAGCTCACGATCCGCATTGACGAGCGCAGGTACGGCAAGGAGGTAACGATCATCGAAGGGTTCGATCCGAAAGACGTCGACCTCGACAGTCTCTCGTCGGATCTCAAATCGAAGTTCGCCTGTGGTGGCACCGTCGAGGACAGCCACATCGAACTCCAGGGCAACCACACCGGTCGCATCGAGGACTTCCTCCGCGATCGGGGCTTCAACGTCGCGTAGACCCGATGATCTGATCACCGCTTCCGCGTTTTGCCGACGGCCGTGATCGCACCAGCGGCGCTACCGGTCAGCACAACAGATCGGTCGGTGTGGGTCGTCTCGGGCTCGTCCGCGCATCGACGGAGTGACACCTCAGAACGGTGATTCGGTCGTCTCGGTCTCGTCAGCCCGTTCCAGGTCGTACTGGTCGCACCAGGCGGTCAGACCACCGGCCAGACTCTCGACCGTCGCGTCGGCGCAACCCTCGTAGGAGGCGATGAGGCGGGCGGCCTGGACGCTCGATTTGCCGTGCGGACAGACCGTCACGATGTGCTCGGCACCGGCGAGGTCCTGAACTTGCTGTGGCAACTCCTGGAACGGGACGTTCTCACTGCCGGGGATGTGTCCCTGGGCGAAACTGACCGGGGTGCGGATGTCGACGACGCGAACGTCGTCGGGTTCCGCGAGTACGTCGGCGAGTTCGTCGGGGGTCGTCTCTCCGTCCATCGATACCGGAACGTGGTTCCAGCGAGGAATAAGGCCGACGGGTTCGACCGACGACCGCTCAGATGAATCCGTCTTCGGCAGCCAGCAACAGGGCGCTGATCGAGGCGTCGTTGGCCGGCGGTTCGCGCGCCCGATGGATCGCCTCGTCGATTGGGATGGTCGTGACGTCGAGGAACTCGTTCGAGTCGAGTTCGCGTTCGCCGGGGACGAGGCCGTCGGCGTAGACGATCCCGCGGTCGTGCCGGAGGACGCCGGTCGCGACGGCGTACTCCTGAAGCAGCACGGTCGTCTCCGGCCGGAAACCGGTCTCCTCTTCGAGCTCTCGGGCCGCGGCCTGCGTGTAGGACTCGCCGTCCTCGACGATACCGGCGGGGAGTTCGAGGTGGGTCTCGCGGGTCGCCGGTCGATACTGTTCGACGAAACAGATCTCCTCGCCCGTGTTCGCGACGATCACGACGGCGGGCGGGAGGTCGGCCCAGTAGTAGCGCTTCTCGCTGCCGTCGGGCTGGGTGACGAGGTCGTATCCGCCGTCGTACCAGCCGGTCTCGTACTCGGTGGCCGACTCGCGCACCGGCCAGTCGTGGGCGTCGGGGTCGTCAGACGGAGCCGAATCACTCATGCGCGTTCCGACGCGGTCGACGTGATAGAAGGTGGCGGTTTCGGTGGAGTGGACCGTTACGAATTTCGAGAGCGAACCGGTAGATCCTCCGTCCAGTCGTCTTTGAGGTCTGCCGGTGTTAGTTCCTCCACAGCCTCTCCTTTCGTCGCTTCGGTGATACAACCCTCCAGTGCCTCGACGGTAACCACTCGTGAGCTGCTCGTTTCGGAGTTCTCGCTCGAACTATCATCGCCTCCGCGAGTCATACTGTGTATTGTTTTTCGGCGTATAAATACCGACTGGCGACCAAGCGATACCAGTTTCCAGGTCGCGACCCGCAGCGTGTCTTCGTTACTCGTCGTCGACCAACTCGAACAGTTCCCGGTACATCCGTCCGAACGCCTGCCGGCGCAGCGTCGCGACGGCGGCGTCGGGCTCGTCCTGGAAGGTCGCGGCGACCGCCTCGCCGGCAGGCCCGGCGTGCCAGGCCACGTTGTCGACGGCCTCGTGACCGTTGACCTGTACGTCGCCGTCGTACGTTGCCCGCCAGTCGTCGAACGCCTCGCGGTCGGCGACGGTGACCTCGAGTAAACTGGCGAAGGTGGCGTCGCGGGCGGTCGTGACGACCTCGCTCGTCACGCGATCGGCGTACTCTTCCCGGTCGAACCCCATCACCCGGGCGGCCTCGCGGACGGTCGTCTGTGCGGCCGGTCCGACCGCCTCGAAGTACTCGCGCGCCTCCTCGACCGTCTCCGGGGCGAAGAGCCCTCTCGTCTCCATACCCGACGGGAGGGACGGCGGGTAGTTACGCGTTTTCGTCTCCGTCCGTCGGTGCGGGGCCGTCGGTGGCCTCCTCGTGCTCGTCGCCGCCCGTCTCGGCGTCGTCCCGTTCGTCGTCGGGGTCGGCGCGCATCTCCGCGGTCAGTTCGCGTGCCTCGGCGAGAACCGACTCGACGTCGGCCGATCGATCGGCGGTGTCGGTCAGCGGATCCGCTCTCATCTCGCGGCCGGCGGTCGCCCGACTGCCGCGGCCGGGACCGCGTGTCTGGGCGGCCAGCTCGTGCTCGAAGCCCGTCTGGGGGCGGCTGCCCTCGTCGGTTTCGAACGTGGGCGTCTCGATCTCCGTGGCGTGGGGTGTGACCCTGTCGGCGAGTTCGTCGGGCGAGTCGTCGCGCCAGTCCGGCGCGTACTCGGCGAGCCACGCCTCGTGGTCGGGGCGGCCGAGCGACGCCGTCACGGCGAGGTGGTTCGCGAGGTGGACACCGTCGGCTTGTTCGGCGCCACAGATCGGGCAGGCGTATCCCATAGCCGGTCCTACTGGCGCGAGGGAGAAAACGACGACGCTCCCGACTCTCGATTCACGCCTACCGCTCGTCGCTCGGGGCCGTCAGCCCGTCGTCCGGCTGGTCACTCGTCGAGGTCGTGAAGCATCACGATGGCGTCTTCACCGTCCGCGTAGTAGTCGTCGACACGGCGTAAGGGTTCGAACCCTGCCCCGCGGTAGAGTTCGAGCGCCGGTTCGTTCGACTCGCGAACCTCGAGTTTCAGGCTGTCGGCTCCGCTCGTGTGCATGAGCACGAAGACCCGCTCCAGCAGGGCCGTGGCGATGCCGTTGCCGCGGCGGTCGGGGTGGACGGCGATGTCCTTCAGGTGCCCCAGGAGGCCGCCGTGGGTCGGCGTGACGTCGGCGACGGCGTACCCGACGACGCGGTTGGCGGCGTCGACGGCGACGAGGAACCCCGGTTCGCCGAGGAACGCCTCGAACGCGTTCGCCGGCCACGGCTGTGGGAACGAAGCCGACTCGATGCGGATCACGGCCAGCAGATCCGCACGCTCGGCTCGACGGATCGTCACGCCGTCGGGGGCCGGGTGCGGAACTGTCACGCTGGCTCGTACGGTACTCCGATACAAGAATGGTTGCGCTCCCATCCTCTCACATCCTCACTCACTCCTTCAATCTCTCTCATTCTCACTCACTAACTCACTCGCTCCTTCAATCTCTCTCATTCTCACTCACTAACTCACTCGCTCCTTCAATCTCTCCCATCCTCACTCACTAACTCACGCTCCCATCCTCACGCTCACACTCTCACTCGGAAGCCGCGATGCATGCAGCCGCTACCAGGGGTATCGCCGTCCCGCTACCATCCGGCAGGTCGGTCAGCCGCTCGGTTTCGTGTCGCCGTCGTCGGGTCGCTCGACGTACACCATGGGCGTGTCCGACGTGGCGAAGTCAGCGTCGGCTGCGTCCACGGCGGTCCAGTAGTCCCTCGGTTCGGCGCCGAGTAGCCGACCGATTCCATCGCGCGAGAGGACGTTCTCGCCCTCGGCGACCAGCGAGAAGTCCACCGTCTTGTCCGCGCCGTTCTCCCTGGCCCACGACCGGGTGCGTTCGTTCGGGTAGTTCAGGACGAGGTACCCGCCGGGTCGAACGTGCTCGAAGAGGCGTTCGACCGCGCGTTCCGCCTCACGGACGAAGTAGAGCGTCGCGACGCAGTAGACGAGGTCGAACTGACGGTCGACGTCGAGGTCCGGCAGCGTGTCCACCGCGAACGAGAGGTTCTCGAGGCCGCGTTCGGCCGCCAGGTCGCGGTTGTCGGTGACGACCGGTTCGGCGGCGTCCAGGCCGGTGATCGAAATCGACGGACGCCGTTCGGCCAGCGCGAAGGGGACGACCGCCGGACCGCAGCCAACCGAGACGACGTCTTCGAACGGACCGAACCGGTCGACGAAGCGGCTGAGACAGTCGACCATCTCCTCGCCACCGAGGTACGCGCGGCGGTCGTAGTCGGACTCGTCGTAGACGCGCTCCCATCCTCGACCCATATCTGACCGTTGCGTCGCGGCGTGAAATGTATTGTTCCCGAGCGCACCCGAACCGGGGTCGACCGACACCAGTCCGGGTCGTACGGCGTCGACGGCACGCTCGCGGTTCGTCAGCCGGCCACGCCTGACCGGGCGACCCTCGGGAGACCGTTCGCAATCTTTTTCCCGCTTCTCGCCGGCGATACGCGTATGACGAGCGAATCCCGCCGTCGGTGCGTCGCCCGCCAGCCGCCGCGATCGCGGTCGGGATTCGGCTTTTTCCTCGCCCGGTGACGGGCGCGGTGGATCCCAGATCGCTCACACCGGGCAATCGGGGCGAAACCGTCCACTCGATCCGACGACGTCCGCCCGCGATGGGCAGGAGTCGGAAGCGCTAACTGACCGACACGCACGCTACTACACAAGCGAATGCAACTGCCACAGGCACAGGTCGCGGTCTTGGAGGCCGCGAGCGCAGACGACGCAGAATCAGTCGACGCCCTCGCGGCGGCGACCGACCTTCCGCCGGAGACGGTCACGGGCGCGCTCTTCGCGCTCTCCGAGGAGGGGCTGGTCACCGTCAGCGAGGCCGTCGAGGAATCGATCTCGCTCACCGAAGAGGGTAAAACGTACGCGAGCGAGGGACTGCCGGAGGTGCGCCTCTACGAGACGGCACTGGACGGCGCCGCCGACGAACCGGTCCAGCTGGGCCAGGTCATCGGCGCCTCCGGACTCGAGGGCCCGCAGGTCGACATCGCCCTCTCGAACTACGCCCGGAAGGGCTACGGAACGATCGACAGCGGCGAACTCACCGCGGACCCCGCCGCCGACCCCGAGACGGATCCGGAGGCCGCCGCACTGACGGCGATCGCCGCGGCGGACGGGGACGGTGGCGTCTCCGTGGACGACCTCGAGGTGGACGGGGAGACGCTCGACCAGCTCGAACGGCGGGACCTGCTGACCCGCGAGGAGTCGACCGTCCGTTCGGCGACGCTCACCGACGCCGGTGTGACCGAGCTGATGGCCGGCGTCGAGACGGCCGAGACCGTCGGGCAGCTCACCCCCGAGTTGCTCACGAGCGGCGAGTGGCGCGACGCCGCGTTCGCCGAGTACAACGTCGAAGCCGACGCCGAGGAGTTACGGGGCGGCCGGATGCACGTCCTCCGGCGGACCGCGGAGCGGGTGAAGGAGGTCCTCGTCGGCATGGGCTTTCAGGAGATGGACGGCCCGCACGTCGACGCGGACTTCTGGATCAACGACTGCCTGTTCATGCCCCAGGACCACCCGGCCCGGACCCACTGGGACCGCTTCGCCCTGGAGGAGCCGAGCCACATCGACGAGTTGCCGGCCGACCTCGTCGAGCGAGTCGAACGGGCCCACCGCGAGGGCGTCGGCGAGGACGGCGAGGGCTATCACTCGCCCTGGGACGAGGACTTCGCCCGCGCGCTCGCGCTTCGCGGCCACACCACGTCGCTCACCACGAGACACCTTTCGGGCCACCAGATCGGCGAGATCGAGCCGCCGGCGCGCTTCTTCAGCGTCGAGAAGGCCTACCGGAACGACACGCTCGACTCGACGCACTTGCTCGAGTTCTTCCAGATCGAGGGCTGGGTGATGGCCGACGAACTCTCCGTGCGCGACCTGATGGGCACCTTCGAGGAGTTCTACGCCCAGTTCGGGATCACGGACATCGAGTTCAAACCGCACTACAACCCCTACACGGAGCCGAGCTTCGAACTGTTCGGGACGCACCCGACGACGGGCGAACTGATCGAGATCGGCAACTCGGGGATCTTCCGCGAGGAGATGCTCGAACCGTTGGGCGTCGAGGCCGACGTGATGGCCTGGGGGCTCGCCCTCGAACGGCTGGCGATGCTCGTCACCGGCGCGGAGGACATCCGCGACTTGCACGGCTCGCTGGCCGACCTCGAGTTCCTGCGCAACGCGGAGGTGATCTACTGATGCCAACCGTCGACATCGACCCCGACGAACTGCGCACCCTGACCGGCGCGACCGACGTGGCCGACGCGGAGTTGAAAGACGACCTCTTCGCCCTCGGGCTGGAGTACGAGGGCGAGACCGAGGACGGCGACTTCGAGCTCGAGTTCGCGCCGGACCGGCTGGATCGCCTCTCCGTCGAGGGGATCGCCCGCTCGCTTCGCTACCAGTACGGCGAGGATCGGGGCGTCTACGTCCCGACGACGACCGAGGCAGACTGGACGATCCTGGTCGACGAGTCCGTCCCCGCCGAGCGCCCCTACGTCACCGGCGCGGTGATCCGCGGGGTCGACCTGGACGAGGACTCGCTCGACTCGGTCATCCAGCTACAGGAGAAACTCCACGCGACGATGGGACGCAACCGGGTGAAGGGCGCGATCGGGATTCACGACCTCGCGATGCTCAGAGGGGCCCCTGCCACCGAAGGTAACCCGACGATCCGGTATACGGGGGTCGAACCCGACGGCGAGCGCTTCGTCCCCCTCGACTCCGATCAGGAGTTGACGCCGGGCGAGGTCCTCGAAGAGCACCCGACGGGACGCGAGTACGCCCCTGTCGTCGACGACTACGCGGCCATGCCCGCGATCTACGACGACATCGGGCTGTTCTCGTTCCCGCCGGTGATCAACGGCCGCCGGACGGAGGTCTCGACCGACTCGCGCGAGCTGTTCGTCGAGATGACCGGCACCGACCAGTGGACGATCGACAAGATGCTCGCGATCGTCTGTTACGCCTTCGACGCTCGCGGCGCGACGATCGAGGACGTCACCGTCGAGTACGCTGACCCGTCGGTCGCCGCCGAAGCCATCGAGGCGAGCGGCGGGCGCACCGAGGCAGGTGACGGCGAAGTCGACGACGGCGAGAACGAGGACGACGCACCGTCACTCGTCCGCCCGGAGCTCTCGACGAAGACCAAGACCGTCGCACACGACCGGATCGAGACGATCCTCGGCATCGATCTGGACCCCGAGGCCGTCCAGGATCTCGCCGAGCGCTCCGGACTGGAGGCCGCCATCGAGGGTGCGTCCAACGATGGGACCACCGCCACCGACGGCCTCGCGTACGAGGTGACGATCCCGCCCTACCGCGTCGACGTGCTCCACCCGCTGGACGTGATCGACGACCTCGGACGGGCCTGGGGCTTCAACGACCTCGACGCGCGCTACCCCGAGATCGGCACCGTCGGCGGACGACACGAACGCAGTCGCCTCGAGGAGGCGGTCCGCGAGACGCTCGTCGGCCTCGGCTTCGAGGACATGCTGAACTTCCACCTGATCGGCGAGGCGGACACCTACGATCGGATGAGCGTCGAACCGGGGACGGACGTCCTCGGCGGGGGCGAGCCCGCGCGGATCAAGAACCCCTACAGCGAGGCCTTCGGCATCGTCCGCACCTGGGCGCTCCCATCGCTGCTCACCGTCCTCGAGAACAACACCCACCGCGCGTACCCGCAGGACCTCGCCGAGGTGGGCTTCGTCGCCGAGGTCGACGAGCACGAGAACACGGGCGTCGCCGAATCGCGCCACGTCGCCGGTGTCCTCGCCCGCCACGACGCCGCCTACGAGGACGCCAAAGCCCGCCTCCAGGCGCTCTGTCGCGCGTTCGACGTCGACCTGGAGACACCGTCGACGGAGCACCCCTCGTTCGTCGGCGGGCGCACGGCGACTGTCGTCGTCGACGGCGACGAGGTGGGCGTCCTCGGCGAACTCCACCCCGCGGTGCTCGTCGAACACGATCTCGAAGTACCCGTCGCGGCCTTCGAGTTCGACCTGACCGCACTGAGAGACGAGTAGCGAGTCGCCGGCCGGGAACTGCTACGAACGATCTATCGGTGGGGAGTGATCCACCGGCGCGGAGTGATCCGCCTGCTTCGTACGGTTCTCGGTTCCGTTTCGGGGCGGTTCTCGCCACCCGTGCCGGATCGAGCCGATCGCGTTCTGGAGATCCCGGACGAACGGTCGCGGGTCGTCTCGCTGGAGATAGTCGAACCGGGGGTGGGAGACGAGCGACCGGGCGACCGTGCCGAGTTCGCCGAGAAACGACGGCCGGTCGACGAGTTCGACGTCGTCGGCGAGGATGGAGTAGAGGTAGAGCGCCTCACCGCGGAGGAGGTGCCCGGCGACGCCGACGTCGTAGGGGGCACCGACGGGTTCGCAGCCGCCGTTGCACAGCTTCCAGTAGTAGTACGGGAAGTCGACACCGGCCTGGACGGTGAACGGGAGCGACGACCAGAAGCGGGGGTTTATCTCCATGAGTTTGAACTCGCCGGTCTCCTCGTCCCGTAAGAACTCGACCATCGCCAGCCCCTGCCAGTCGAGTTCGTCGAGGAGTGAGAGCCCGGCGTCTTCGAGGGCCGGGATGTCGACGGATTCGCGGAACGCGCTCGGTCCACCTGCGTAGCTGTAGCCGCGACGCTGTCGGTGCTGAAATGTCGCGACCGGGGCGCCGTCGTCGTAGAGGGCGAAGAAGCCGTACTCGTGGGGCGTCCGGACGTACGACTGGCAGATGGGTTCGTGGCCCATCTCGGCGGTGAGGCAGTCGACGTCGGGGTCGGTTCCTGGCGGGAGGTAGGTGGTCGTCGGCGGTGCGACGCACTCGGCTGGGTCGCAGTCGACGTACGCGTCGGTGAGGATGGAGTAGCGCGGCTTGACGATCCACTCGCGCTCGCGATCGTCGACCTCGCTCAGGAGGGCGGTCTCGGGTGCGCCGACGTCGGCGCGGTTGGCGGCGTCGAAGAGCCGACACCGATCCTGCACCCTGGCGAGCGTCTCGCGATCCGGCCAGGGTGTCTTCACGTGCTCCGCGAACTCGTCGCGGTAGGCGGCGAGGACGTAGACGTCCGCCTCGCGGACCGGGACGATCGCCCGGACGTCGTCCCGTCGGGCGAGCGAGAGGAGTCCGTCGCGGTAGGCGAGCAGGTCGGTTTCCGGAGCGCAGATCGGGACGACCTCGTCACAGAACGCGGAGTGAACGGCCGGCGCGGTCGGTGACTCCGAGACGACGATCGTGCGTACGTTCCGCCGTCCGAGCGACCGCAGGCAGGCGACGCTACTCGGCGCGTCGATGGCGGGAACGACCACCGATGCCGGTCCGTCCCTCGTGCGCGCTGGCGAGTCCATTATCTACCCGAGACCGAGGAACTGGCGTAGTTATGGGGCCACCAGCGCGGATCCGTCGGGCGTTAGTGTGCGCCTACGCCCGATACCGGCGGGCCTCGCGTCGTGTCGTCACCGTTCCCTGGTGTCGAACCGGGAGCCAGGTGAGCGGGTCTCAGAATTCGTGATCGAGCTGGTCCTCGTCGGCTTTCTGGATGATGATCTTCCCGTCGCGAACGCGTACGAACACGTCGTCCCCGATGTCCATGCCTGCAACGGCGAGTTCGTCCTCGTGTAAGTTGAGGTGAACGTTGTGATAGTTGCCGTCGTCGTCTTTGGCACCACTCGGACTCAGCTTCTTTTTCCGGACCATCGCGGGGTTCTACTGATTGGTTCGCCGTAGGATATACTTAAGTGTTTTCTACGCAACAGCGGGGACGTCCCGACTCCGACGGCGGCCGTGAACGATGTCGGCTCCGTCCGCTGGTCCATCCGGACGGGCTCCGGGTCCCGGGACGATCGATACCATAGTGTCTGTCTGATAGGGTGTGCCCTCACCGGCCGAACCGCGGGACCGGCCAAACCGAGGGACTGACGCCAGGCGGCCGGAATTTCCCAGACCGATGCTTGCGCACTTCACTTAAAGATACCGACGCTGTCGGCTGATTGTCGGGGATATCTTTATGTCACATTGTGCGCTGGGTTGTCATGGAGGCTGGAACCATGGTACGTGAAGACGGCAAACGAAACTTCGCGCTTCGCGAAGGAAGCGGTGACGAATCGAGTGTCTTCTCCGGAAACACGCCGAGGCAGGCCGCGCTGAAGGCCGCCCGGCGGCTCGAACCGGGATCGAGCGAGTCGGGCGCCGACCGCGTCGAGCTTCGGCTCCGGGAGAAGGGCACCGACAAGGTACACATCTACGAGGGCTGGGCCTGGGAGGAGACGGCTCCCGACGACAAGCCGGATTGGATGCCCCAGGAGATCACCGAGGCGAACGTCTCGAAACAGGGCATCGAACACCTTGACGAGTAATCGGACGTCGTACTGAGCCCCCCTTCTCCGGCCCGAACATGCGCCGACCAGCGTTTGCTGTCTCGGACCATCCCGGCACGACGACCAGCGACTGTTGTCCCGAACCGTCTCGGCACGATGCACAGGGTCCGTCCCCTCGAACTGTCTCGGGGCCGACGACTGGTCTGTAGCGTCGGATCACGCCCGGTCAACCGACTTGCACTCGTCGAGCGGACCGACCTGCACTCGTCGAGCGAACTGACCTGCACTCGTCGAGCGAACTGACCTGCACTCGTCGAGCGAACCGACTTGCCTCGGGTGCCCGAACGGTGTCCAGTATTGGACGTACCCGCGGCCTTTTCCCCGAGCGACGCTATGCTGGCGTATGCGAACCGTCACGCTCGGTCCGGAGGGGACGTACTCTCACCGGGCCGCCCGCACCGTGAGCGACGAGGTCTCGTTCAGTTCGTCGGTGACGTCGATCGTGGAAGCGGTCGCCGATGGCGCCTACGACCGTGTCGTCGTTCCGATCGAGAACAGTATCGAGGGGAGCGTCACCGAAACCGTCGACGCGCTGGCCGTCGAAGAGGTCTCCGTCCTTCGGGAGATCGTCACGCCGATCAGACACGCATTACTCGCCCAGGACGAGTCGTTCGAGACCGTCGCGAGCCACTCGCAGGCGCTCGCCCAGTGTCGGTCGTACCTCTCAGAACACCACGCCGACGCGTCGCGCGAGGCGGTCTCGAGCACGGCGGAAGCCGTCGATCTCGCCAGAGAGGATCCCTCGATCGCCGCTATCGCCCATCCGGGATCGGCGGGCGAGTCCCTTCGCGTCCTCGCCACCGAGATCCAGGACCGTCCCTCGAACGAGACGCGCTTTTTCGTGCTGGGACCGGAGTCGGCCGGGTCGACGGCCGGCGGCAAGACGTCGCTCGTCATCTACCCGGCGTCGAACTACCCCGGCTTGCTCCTCGCGCTGCTGGAGCCGTTCGACGAGAACGGCGTCAACCTGACGCGGATCGAATCCCGACCGACCGGGGCGCAGCTGGGCGAGTACCTCTTCCACCTCGATCTCGAGGGCGGGCTCTACGAGCCGCGGATCGAGTCGGCGGTGGCGGCCGTGGAGGCGGCGCTCGACGACGGGTGGGTTCGGCGACTGGGATCGTACGACGTCGAACACGTCGTGGAGTAGTCGGTACGCCGTTGTCCCGGGGCCGTCCGGCCGGTGACGGTCCGATTCCGTCGGTCGCGAACGGCCGTTCCGTTCGGGCTTCGTCCGGTACGTTCGAGCGCCGTGGGCAGTACTTATCTCCGTTCGGCGCCTTAGTGTCACGTATGCGCCGAAACCCGTTCGACGACCTGGAGGAGCTGTTCGATCGCCTCAGCAACCAGTTCGAGGACACGATGGCCGGCGAGAGCGGGCTGACCGTTCCCGGAACGATCGGCGTGGACGTCGCCGATACCGGCGACGAGTACGTCGTCACCGCCGACCTGCCGGGCTACGACACGGACGACGTCGATCTCCGGCTGGTCGACGGCGCGCTGCGCCTCGAGGCCAGCCGGAGCGGCTCCGAGACCTACGAGGACGGCGACTACATCCGTCGCGAGCGGACGCAGCGATCGATCAACCGACGGATCCGAATCCCCGAACCGGTCGAGGAGGACGGCGTCGAAGCCACGTACAACAACGGCATCCTGACCGTGACCCTTCCGAAACTCTCCGGTGGCGAGGGCGGCGGCCACGAGATCGACATCAGCTGAGCGTTGCGTCGATCGATCCGTCGGACCTCCTGCCCCGACGCCGATCGGCGGTTCTCCGATCACGGGGAGGCACCTGCATGGAAAGCTATAGGGTCGCCCGTCACTCGACGTGTAGATACTGATGAGCGACGAGGGCTACGACCACGCGTCCGTCGAGCGGCGGTGGCGGGACGCGTGGGACGATGCGGACGTGTATCGGACACCGGACGACGTCGACGATCCGACGTACGTCCTCGGAATGTATCCGTATCCCTCGGGCGAACTCCACATGGGTCACGTTCGGAACTACACGATCACGGACGCCTACGCCCGGTACCGCCGGATGCGTGGCGACGACGTCCTGCACCCGATGGGGTGGGACGCCTTCGGCTTGCCGGCCGAGAACGCGGCGAAGGAGCGCGATACGAACCCGCGGGACTGGACGTTCGACTGCATCGACCGCATGCGCGACCAGATGGAGTCGATCGGCCTGGGCTTCGACTGGGACCGGGAGGTCACGACCTGTGTCCCCGAGTACTATCGGTGGAACCAGTGGCTCTTCTCCCGATTCTACGACGAGGGGCTGGTCGACCGCCGCGCAGCCGAGGTCAACTGGTGCCCCCACTGCGAGACCGTGCTCGCCGACGAGCAAGTCGAGGGGGAAGCCGAACTGTGCTGGCGGTGTGACACGCCCGTCGAGACGCGCGAGCTGGAGCAGTGGTTCCTGAAGATCACCGAGTACGCCGACGAACTGCTGGAGGCGATCGACGACCTGGACGGCTGGCCGAACTCGGTCCGCCAGATGCAGCGCAACTGGATCGGCCGGCAGTACGGGACGGAACTGGAGTTCGATATTTCTGGTCACGGCCCCGTCGAGGCCTTCACCACCCGCGTCGACACCATCTACGGCGCGACGTTCTTCGCGCTCGCGCCGGATCACCCGATCAGCGAAAACCTCGCCGAGGAAGACGAAGACGTTCGCCACTTCGTCGAGCACGAGGCCGACCCCGACGGTGACGAGCCCAACGGTGTCGCGACGGACCTGACCGCGACGAACCCGGCGACCGGCGAGGAGATCCCGGTCTTCGTCGCCGACTTCGTCCTCTCGGACGTCGGGACGGGCGCGCTGATGGGCGTCCCCGGCCACGACGACCGTGACCACGCCTTCGCCGAGAAGATGGGCGTCGAGATCCGACCCGTTATCGCGCCGGAACCGGAGGATTCCGACGGCGAGCCGAACCCTGACGCGCCCGACGTGAGCGAGGGAGCCTTCACCGACGACGGCGTCCTCGTCGACTCCGGCGAGTACAGCGGCCTGGATAGCGAGACGGCTCGCGAGCGCCTGACCGCTGACATCGAGAGCGCCGAGCACACGGCGCAGTACCAGCTACGTGACTGGGGCATCTCCCGCCAGCGGTACTGGGGGACGCCGATCCCCGTCGTCCACTGCGAGGACTGCGGCGCGGTCACGGTACCCGACGAGGACCTGCCGGTCGAGTTGCCCGAGTTCATCAACACGACCGGCAACCCACTCGACGCCGCCGACGAGTGGACGGAGACGACCTGTCCGGACTGCGGTGGACCTGCAACGCGCGAGACGGACACGATGGACACCTTCGTCGACTCCTCGTGGTACTTCCTGCGGTACGTCTCGCCCGACCTCGACGAGGCGCCGTTCGACGTCGAGCGGGCCAACGACTGGCTGCCCGTCGACCAGTACGTCGGCGGCATCGAGCACGCCGTGATGCACCTGCTGTACTCGCGCTTCTTCACGAAGGTGCTCGCCGACCACGAGGGCCTCACGTTCCGCGAACCGTTCGACAACCTGCTCGCGCAGGGGATGGTGCAACTGGAGGGCTCGAAGATGTCGAAGTCGAAGGGCAACACCGTCTCACCCCAGCGTATCGTCGACGAGTACGGCGCCGACACGGCCCGCCTGTTCATGATGCAGGCCGCCCAGCCCGACACTGCCTTCGACTGGAGCGAGGAGGGCGTCCGCTCGACGTACGCGTTCTTGACGCGACTGCAGGAGGCGGTGGCGGATTTCGTCGCAGACCCGCCCAACGGGGAGGCCGACGCCGTTTCGAGCTACGTCGACGGTGAGATCGACGCGACGATCGCCATCGCGGGCGAGGAGTACGACGAACTCCGGTACAACCGAGCGCTGCGCGAGACCCAGGACCTGGTGCGGACGCTGCGCCAGTACGCCGACTACACCGAACCCGACCCGGACACGTTCGAGCGCGGCCTCTCGGCGGTCGTGCGCCTGCTGGCGCCCGTCGCGCCTCACCTCGCCGAGGAGCTGTGGGACGAACTCGGTCGCGACGGCTTCGTCGTCGACGCCGAGTGGCCGACGGCCGCGGTCGACCGCGAGCGGGTCGAGGATCGACGCCGCCTGGTCGAGAACACACGCGAGGACGTTCGCGACATCGTCGAGGTGGCCGGCCTCGAGGACCCCGAGCGGATCGACGTCGTCGTCGCGCCCGACTGGAAGTACGACGCCCTCGAGATCGCCATCGAGAGCGACGCGTCCAACCTGATCGGCGAACTGATGGGCCACGACCACATCCGCGAGCAGGGCGACGCCGCCGCGGACTACGGCCAGGACTTGCAGGCCGAACGCGAGGCGCTCCGGGAGACGCTGGATCCCGACGCCGAACGCGAGGCGCTGGAGTCCGCGGCGTGGCTGATCGAGCGCGAGTTCGACGCGCCCGTGACGGTACTGGACGCCGACGAAGCCGACGAGGGAACGGTGAAAAACGCCGAACCCGGTCGGCCGGGCATCGACATCGTGGAGTGAGTGAGGACGGAGCCGATCGACGCGTAGTCCGTCGCGGCGATTGGTCTTACCACTCGTCGTCAGTCGCGAACACGGCGTCGCGGTCGTACCTATCGAACCCGCCAGCCTGTTCGAATCGGGAGAGGGTGCTCTCGATCTGAAGTGTCGAATACCCGCAGGTCTCCCTGAGTCGAAACGCGGCGTACGCCTGGGCGTCGGGACTATTCTCGATCCGATACCCTGTCCCGCGCTGGTACGAAATGTAGGGTTCGTCCACGAGCTCCGCTACGAGTTGCTTTCCCCGCCCCTGTTCGCTACTCTCCACCGCCCCGGTCACGAGATTGGCTCGAGAGATGGGCGTACTCCACCCGTGTCGCCGACAGAGTTTCCAGAGCAAGTTGCATTTGATCTCCGAGTCCGACTTCCGAGTTGGAGACAGTAGGATATCCAACCCACTCTGGTTGTGTCATGGTATATGAAGCATCGTCGTTCGAGTGACCCGTGTAACATTCAAGTTACAACCTTTTCCATCAGGTTTAACACCTCTCGTTCCGTCGAATAGCCAACGGCACGGCGATCACACCCACGCTGTCGATACCAGCGGACGACTTCGCACGTGCCCCCACGACACCATGAGTGAACGCACAGCCGCCCCGCAAAACACGTCCACCGAGTCCGATGTCCCGTTTCGAGAAGCGTACCCGTCGGGGTGGCGAGCCCTGACGAAGAACGACAGCGTGTGTGCGATGATCGACGCGATGCTCGACCTTCCGCCACACCGGGAGTTCAACCAGACCGAACTCGCCGACATGGCAAACGTGAGTCGCCAATCCGTCAATCGCCACATCGATTTGCTCGCGAACCTGGGGATCGTCGAACGCGTCGATGGGTCCAGTCCGCAACGGTTCCGATTCGATACGGAGAACGCGGTCAGTCAGGCGCTCATCCGGTTGGATGGGGTGATCAGGGCCGCCGGAGCGGACGCCTCGAGTTGAGAAGATTTCGTCCCAACGCGTCCGCTGTCCGTCGTGAAACCTCCCGGTCTCACTGCTGGCGAGGTGAGCGAATGAGCAACGCCGAACGCGTCGACGGCATCGAAATCGCGGAGTAAGTGCCGATCACAGCACCGCCAAGGGGTTTCAGTCACCTACTCGGCTGTCTCGGACGGGCCGAACGCGACCGATGGACGCCTCCGGTAAAACTGGTGCCGTGAGTCTTGCTGAACGCAGTAGTTTGGTCCCTCTTCCTGTTGAAACAAGTGGTAAGTAGGTGTGCGGAGTTATCGGACAGACTGCTTCAATTTATGCCAGTGAAGGGCCCATGCGGACTTTTGAGTCGTCCCGTCCAAGGACACCGTATGGACGACGACCTACTCGACGACGTGGACCGGAGCATCCTGCACCAACTCCAGCTCGACGCCCGCCAGACCGATACGGAGATCGCCGAGAAGGTGGATGTGACCTCAACGACGGTCCGGAATCGCCTCGACAACCTCGAAGGGAAGGGCGTGATCCGGGGCTATTACCCCGAGATCAACTACGAGGAAGCGGGCTACCCCCTCCACGTCATGTTCGTTTGCACGGTCGATCCGAATGAGCTGGACACGCTGGCCGAACAGGTCCTCGACGTTCGCGGTGTTGTGAACACCCGCGATTTGCTCGGGGGCGAACGGAATGTCCACGTCGAGATCGTCGCCGGCTCGGTCAGGGAGATCGAAGAGATCCGCAACGAACTGGCTGGCTTGGGCATGACGATCAACAGCTCCGAGATTATCTCCGAGACGCGGGTCCAGTCGTGGGACCACTTCTATCCACGGATGGGGCCCGACGCGGATCAGGACGACGACAGCGACGACGGGTCGGTCACCGATCAAGGGTAGCCGGGGAACCGCTTGGAAATTTCAAATTAAGCCACGTTTATGGGCCTCTGTCCCACGTTCGGGCTTCAATATGTCCACAGATACCTGGTTAGGGTTGTATTTTCCAAATATAACAATTATATTGGAAAAAGCCCTTATCCGTTAGCACCTTCTCGCCAGAGTATGGCCGAGTCAACCGAGGCGGCAATCAATTCCATCAGTACATTGATAGACTCCGTTCGTCGGGACGTCCTGTACTACCTCGCCGAACAGGAGCCTCCAGTCTCCTTCGACCGTCTCGCCACTCGGGTTGCCGCCTGGCAGACCGACAACGACCCGGACGTCGTCGACGACGCCAGCCTCGCCGAGATTCGCACGGCCCTCTATCATATGCACCTGCCCAAACTCGCCGAGGCAGGCTATATCGCGTGGGATGCAGACACCCACACGATTCGGCGGGGGCCCAACTTCGACGAGAACGCGCCGTTACTCCGGGTGATGGCCGACCACGAAGACGAACTACCCGGGGGGGACGGCCGTACCCCCATGAACCGGCCTCTGCGCAACCTCATTCCCGACTGAACGTGAATTACCCCTCTCAACCAACCGACCATGATCGGACCACCTGATGACAGCTCAAGAACGTAAAGCCGAGACGGTGAGTCTGCTGCAGGGCCTCGGGCTGAAGGAGTACGAGGCGTGGAGTTTCCTGGCATTAACCCAACTCTCGGCGGGGACCGCCAAGGAAATCAGCGAGATCTCGGAGGTTCCTCGGACCCGGGTGTACGACTCCGTTCGAGTGCTGGAGTCGAAGGGGCTGGTCCAGGTACAACACTCGAACCCCCAGCAGTTTCGCGCGGTCAGCATCGAGGAGGCAACCGCGATCTTGCGTCAGCAGTACGACGCGCGGATCGACACCCTTCGGTCACACCTCGAAGCGCTCGATTCCCAACCGCCGACCGCCGACAGCGATCGAATGCAGGAGGTCTGGGCGCTGTCCGGCCACGATGGCATCGAGGCTCGGACGCACAATCTGCTGGCGGACGCGGACTCGGAGATCGTCTTGCTGGTCGTCGAGGAGGAACTTCTGACGGAGGCGTTGTACGACCGGCTCCACGACGCGGTCGATCGCGGCGTCGACGTGATCATCGGTGGCGAAACGGACGCGATCATCGGCAAGCTCGATACCGAGATGCCATCCGTGAAGGTGTTCGAAACCGAACTGGACTGGCTCCTGGGGCCCGCGAGCGACGACGAGGTTGCGATCAGCCGCCTGTTGTTGGTCGACCGTACGACGTTACTGGTCAGTTCGTTCTACCCGGACGACGACCGCGACGAATCACACGAGCAGGCGGTCTTCGCCAACGGCCTGGAGAACGGTATCGTCGTCCTCCTTCGCCGAATAATCTCCTCGGGGCTGCTCCCCGTGGCGAACCCGGTGCGGTAGCCAGTCAGTGGTTCCCGGGCCAGACTGCACGAACAGAGTGATGCCAACAGGCACTGTACTGCCCACCACGTTGGAGACAGAATCACCTGTAGAGAGTTCATCACCGTTTATATCAGTCTAGTACGAGTAATCGACACCCATGCACGTCCGCCAGTTCGAGGACCGAACCGACACGCGTCGCCTGTTCGAGATTCAGGCTCGCGCCTGGCGCGAGGCGTACGCCGGCTTACTTCCGGAGGAGGTCCTCGACCGAATGACGGCCGACCCCGACGACGAGGCGGTCGCCGCGTGGACGCGCGAATTGGCCGCGAACCGACAGGGCGTCCTGCTCGCCGAGGACGAGGCGGGCGAAACCCGGGGCTTCGCGGACTTCCGGTGGGGCGACGTCGAGACGAAGGCCTTCGTCGGCGAGAACGAGGCCGATCTGAAGGCGATCTACGTCGAGCCCGACTGCTGGGGCCAGGGGGCCGGGACGGCGCTGCTCGATCACGGTATCTCGCTCTTGCCAGCGTCGATAGAGACGCTCAGGCTGGAGATGCTCGAGGGCAACGAGATCGGCCACGTTTTCTACCGGGCGAGAGGGTTCGAGGTGACCGACGAGACGACGCACGAGATCGGTTGCGAGGCGTATCCGACGCTCGTCTACTCCCTCGAACTGGAATCCAGCGAGGCGTGACGGTCACGGGTCACTGAACCCGCCTATTTACCCGTCGTCGTCGGAACACGGCCATGAGCCGCGGTGATTCGATACGCGAGACGGACCGATCCCAGGTGAGTGTCGACGGTGTTCTCGGCCGGTTGTCGACCCCCTTAACGCTCACCTGGCGCGACGGCCTCTTCCTCCACTGGCCGATCGATCCCGACGTCCTGCGGCCGCACGTTCCTGCCCCCCTGACCCTCGACACCCGAGAGGATCGAGCCTGGATGAGCGTCGTCCCGTTCGTCGCGTCGAACGCCGGCCTCCGGTACACACCACGATTCCTACGGTACACGACGGCGGCGATCACCGTTCAGACCTACGTCGCCTACCGCGGCGAGCCGGGGCTGTACCTATTCGGCGTCGACGTCGATAGCGCCGCGCTCGCGTCCATCTTCGGCCGCGTCACTCACGTGCCGGTCCGCTGCGCCCGGATGCACGTCTCGCGAACGGAGGGTACGGCTCCGGACGGCGGTAATACCGTCTCGTTCGCGAGCACGCGCGACGTGACGACCGGCCTCGGTAGCCGGTCGCGCGACGATGCGCCGGTCGGTTCCGAGGCCCGGTTCGCCGTGACCTACGAACCCGACGACGCGATCGCGTTCGCGGAGCCTGGGACGCGAGCGGCGTGGCTGACCGACCGGCGCCGGTTCTTCGCTCCCGGTCGGTCCGCCAGACGGAGTCGCCGGCGAAATCGGCGGGGGAGACGACGGCGTGATCGGACCGTCTTCGGGGGCGAGGTCACCCACGCCCCGTGGCCGCTGCAATCGACGGCGGTCACGCTCTCCGAGAACACGCTGTTTGCAGCCAACGAACTCCCGGAACCGGAGGCCGAGCCGATCGCCCAGTACTGCCCCGAACTTCGGATGACGGCGTCGATCCCCCGACGAGTACGGGACCGATGAGCGCGTCCCACCGGCCGGGCGACTGGAACCGACCGTCTCGGCCGTCCAGATTTATTCACCTGGCCTCCGATACCGCAGACGTCATGGAGAAAGTAGACATCCGGGACGACCGTACGGGGCCGTCGATCGCCGAAGCGGACGTGTACCGTCGCCTCTCGAATCCCCTCGATACCGATCACCTCGCGATCAACTACGCCGAGATCGAACCCGACGGGCAACTCGGGCTGGACTACCACCGCCACCGCGACCAGGAGGAGGTCTTCGTCGTCACGGGCGGGACGGTGACGTTCGAGACCGAAGACGGCGACGTCGCCGTCCGGGCCGGCGAGGCGATTCGCTTCGCCCCCGACGAGTTCCAGCTCGCCCGCAACGTCGACGACGAGCGAGCGACGGTGCTCGCCCTCGGCGCACCGCGAGGGAGCCGGGAGATCCAGTACCAGCGTGCGTGCCCGACGTGCGGGAAAGAAACCCTACAGGACCTCGAGTTGAACCGCGAGACGGGCGTCTTCGAGGGGATCTGTACGGCGTGTGGCGACATTGCGGTCGAGGTCGAACCCTCGTGAGCGAACCGATCGGGGACGAGAGACGCCGAAGCGTCACAGAACTGCGTCGTCGATAGCAACGTCGTGTCGTCGTAATCGCTGTCGCGTCGCGACGATCAGTTTCCGGCGCCGACGAGGTCGAACGGACTGCCGCCGTCGGCGTCGCTCGCCTCCTCGTAGACGACGTGGGCGGCGGCGACGTCCTGGATGGCGAGGCCGGTCGAGTCGAAGACCGTCACGCCGGTGTCGGCGGTACGCCCGTCCCGGTCGCCGACGACGATCTCGCCGATCTCACCGTAGATGTCGTCGTCGCCGAGCGTCCCGTCGTGGTAGGGAACGTTGATTTCGCCGGAGTGGGTACACTGTTCGTGGTCGTCGATGACGATCGTCGCGCCGAGTAAGAGCTCGTCGGCGAGTTCGTGCTTGCCCTCGGCGTCGGCGCCCATCGCGTTGACGTGGGTGGTCTCGCCGACGTCGTCGGCCCCGACGATGGGGTTCTCGACGGGCGTCACCGTCGAGAGGACGTCACAGTGGCCGGCCTCCGAGATCGAACCGCCGCGGATGTCGAACTCGTCCGCGAACGTGTCGACGAAGCGCTCGACGCGTTCGTCGTCGAGGTCGCTGACGACGACCTCCTCGATGGGGCGGATCTCGCTGATCGCCTCGAGTTGCGTGTAGGCCTGGACGCCGGCACCGACGATTCCCAGCGAGGTGGCGTCCGCGACGGCGAGGTGGTCGGTCGCGACGGCGGCGGCCGCACCGGTGCGCTTCATCGTCAGCTCCGTGCCGTCCATGATCGCGAGCGGGTAGGCCGTCTCCGGGTCGGAGTAGATCATCGTTCCCATGACGGTCGGGAGGCCGTGGTCGTCCGGGTTGTCGGGGTGGACGTTGACCCACTTCAGCCCGGCGGCGTCCCACCCGTCGGTCGCGAGGTACGCGGGCATCGAACGGAAGTCGCCGTTGTACTGGGGCAAGTCGACGTACGACTTCGCGGGCATCTGTGCGTCACCACGCTCGTAGGCGGCGAACGCGTCTTCGAGCGCCTGGATCACCGACGGCATGTCGGCGTAACCGTCCACGTCCTCGTCAGAGAGGAGTAACGTGTGCATGGCGCCATCTCTCGTGGGCGACCACTTAGTACGTACCGTTTACCCGAGCAATCGCCGGTATCGCGGTCGCGTTCCAGTCGCCGTGTGTCTGTCCCCGGTATCGCTGCACCAGCCCACTATCGCCTGCCCCCATCTGGCCGGTCGAGCCGCCAGGGCTAGAATCGTGGGATCGGAGCCAGCGCCGTCCAGTCGACGATCGCGTCCGGATCGTGATACCGCTGCGTCGTCGGTTCACGGTCGTACGAACGCGCGAACCAGGCGATTCCCGGTCCGCGGACGCGCACGTCGCGTGGCGGTGCCAGCCCCATCCCCACGTAACAGTCCCGGAGTTGACAGCGGAGGTGATCGAAGAGTCGACGCTGCAGCGCGGCCGGCGAGGTGACTGGTCGGACGTCACGATCGAACTGGATTCGTGCCGCGAGGAGGCCGGGTGCTGTTTCGGCTTCGCCGTCGTCTGTTTGGACGGTTTTCGAGGTGTCGTCGGGTCGGCGGATATCGAGCGGTGCCGTCGTGACGAACGGGTCGTACCGATCAGGAGCCGACTCGTCCGACGGCCTCGGAGTCTGTCGTGTTCCGAGGATAGCTGTGAGTCGGGCGGCCAGCGTGTCGCCACGCCGGTCCGGATACCGATCGAGCAGGTGGCGGAGCGCACCCAGGGCCTCGAGTTCGATCGTCGTATCGAGGAGCGTCCGGAGTCGATCCGGCTCGACGTCCAGGAACACTGGCTGGTCGATCCCGATCCACTCGTCGTCCACGTCCGGCGGCGGTACGGTATCCTCGTCGATGTCGTCGGCGGGGCCGTAGAGCCGGTAGAGCGACGGGAAGTGTTCCGTCACCGTCGGCGGCTCCATCGATGCGATCCAGAGTGTCGTCGCAACCAGTCGTTCGGGATACGTGAGCCGGTCCGTCCCGTACGGATCGAGGGTGTCGACGGAACGCGTGCGATAGCAATAGTATTTCGCGAATCTGATGCTGCGGTCGGCGCGGACGGCATCCTCTGCCGACGGTTCGGCACTCGTCGGGCCGTCCCTGTCACACTGGTGATTCACGACATCGCCGCCCCGTTCTACGGTAATCCGGTGTCGATCGTCGGCGTTGTCGACGACGGTGACGGTGATGCGGTCCGCAGATTCGGTGTCGATGCTGGCTCTCATCGGCCGTTCGGCCCCGTCGTCCAGCGCATCGATACCACACGACCGATATAAAATGCACCTTCTTTCATACTATATCTACGGGCCCGTTCGTATAATAATCGTCCGTCTCGTATCGGCCGGGCCCCTGGTAGTATTCGACGGCCAGTTCGAATCGAACGGACGGACAGCGTGCAAGCAGTTTGTGACAGATCGGCAGATCCGCCGTCCACGCGCACATCGGGTATTTTATACTGTTGTGATTATATTATATATCCACGACAGTGCCATGACTCCGGACGCGGACTATACGAAAGCAGAGACGACCGGATTCTCCCAGTTCGAGAAGAATCGATTCTTCAAGGGGAAACTCATGACTCCCCGCGACATGGAGGCAGAACAGACGTACCACGCCGAACGGTTACAGACGCTCACGCGGTACCTCGGTGGAACGGGGATCGTCTGCGGACTGACCGTTCGAGACGTCTCCGAAACCCCGGATGGACTCGACGTGACCGTCGACCCGGGACTCGCCATCGACGGACGCGGGCGGCCGGTCGTCGTCGAACAGGTGACGACGAAGTCGCTTCCCCTCCCGTCGACGGACGAGGTTCACCTCTTCATCCAGTACAGCGAGGTAGCCGTCGAGACCGTCCCGGTCGCGGACACCGACGGTGCCGTCGACAGCGACGCCGTGGCGAACCGCACCGTCGAAGTGTTCGAGGTCACCCACCGGGAGACGCCACCAGACGGCGAGATACCCGTCCACTCGATCGATCGCTCGCTGGTTCGTCCCGACGACGACGTCGAGACCGTCGCCAGACGCCTCGTCGAGGCGTATCACGACGAACACCGGAGCGAACCAGATGACGAGGCTGACCCGGCGGTCTATCTCGGCTCGTTCGAACGGACCCCGAACGGCGAGTGGGAGGCGCTGGCCGAGCGGCCTGGCCGACCATTCGTGTACGATCCCGCGCTCTTGTTCTCACTTCTCGTCCAGCACGTCACTGACGACGAGAATCCGCACCGAACCCCGGTCAGGGAGGAACCCGAGAAGCCGCCGGACGGCATCGAGGGGGTCGCACAGCGACTCGCCACGCTGGAGGAGTCGGTCACCGCCCTGCAGCGAGAACGGAAGACGTTCGTCACCTACGCGCTCAGAAAGACCATCAAGGACCGGGTTCGTTTCTTCACGGACCTGAGCACTCGACTCGAACCACACACCGGCGACGGTGCGAGAATCGCCCGGGACATCGCCGAACTCTCCCGTGAAGACCTCAGGTCGTCCGAGGACCGAGAACAGACGTACCGTGAGCAACTCGACCGATTGCTCGACCTGCTTATTCAACTCGGCGAACCGCTCGAGGACGTGACGACGGAAGAGAGCCTCGAACGATATCTCAAGTCAGTTACCAGACTCCAGTCGGCGCTCGAGTCGGACGAACCACTGCTCGAGTTGATCGACGCACACGATCAGGTCAGCGAGGCTGCCGATTCGATTCAGGTCCTGGTCGACGTCGTCCCGGAGGACTAGCGATCCCGTCGGGGGATTTTACCGCGTGCTGCGTGGCCACTCTTAGCGGTCGCCCACCATCTCACCGCAGTTTTCCGTCACCGTAGTTCCCTCGTGCGGTTCGTCCGGGGGTTTCGAGTTCCCGTGTCGAACCCGATCTGTCAGTGTGTTTCTCGTGGTCGGACCCTGGGCCGGTTTCGATTCCTCCCTCATTCACCGACCCTGGAATTATTATATTCGAAATATCGGGCTATATATTTCACACATAGTGGTTCAATACCCCGATTATTTAATAATGTGAGCTTGAATGACAGCAGAAAGATTTATACCAACTCACAATAAAAACCCGTCTACAGGGACTCAAATTTAGGAGGTAACCTGAAATGCCAGAATATCAAGCCCCCGGCGTCTACGTCGAAGAGGTCAACGGTGGAAGCAAGTCGGTCGAAGGAGTCAGTACGAGTACGGCTGGTTTCCTCGGTCAGACTCACCGCGGTCCGGTCGAACCCCAACTCGTCACGAGTTACACCGAGTTCGAGCGCATCTACGGGTCGAGCCCGAAGCACTCTCACCTCGACGTCGCGCTGGATGGGTACTTCAAGAACGGCGGCGGGCGCTGTTACGTCGGCCGCGTCACGACGGCAGATCCGAACGACGTCGCGGTGGCGTCCCTGGTCGACGACGGCCAGACGGACGTCATGAACGTCGAAGCGAACGGTCCAGGATCCTGGGGATCGTCGGTGGCCGTCATCGTACGTGACGGTCAGCGAGGCGACCAGTTCGACATCGTCGTGCGGTACTGGTCGGGTGAACTCGAGGAAGTCAGCCAGCCAGAATCGGCACGGCCCGAACCGGCGCCGGACGTCGAGGAGGTCTTCGATGGCCTCAGCGCCGATCCGAAGTCGAGCCAGTTCTACGAGAAACAGCTCACGAGCTCCGTTCTCGTCGACGTCGAGTACGTCGAGGACGGTCGACCGGTACCCGGTCTCACCTGGTTGCACCGAAACACGCCGACGGCAGCGGCCGACGGTGGTCTCGTACAGACGGAGGGGGACGAGACGGTCGTTTACATCCCCGACAACCTCGACGACCTCAAGTACAACGACCTCAAGGGGATCGCTCGGCCGTTCGAGACGGAAGGCAACCCCTCGAAGGACGATCTCATCACACAACTCGACGATATCCGTTCGGGCGAGGTCGACGTCGACGTCGAGGTCGTCACCGAGGAACCGACGAAGCCCGACGCCGAGGGCGACGTGACCCTCTCCGATTACGAGGGTATCGACCAGCCCGGCTTGCGAACCGGTCTGGCAGCGTTCACGGCGCTCGACGACATCTCGATCGTCTGCGTCCCCGACGAGAACGACGTTCAGGGGCTGACGGACGCGATCGTCGCTCACTGTGAGAACATGGGTGACCGATTCGCCGTCCTGCAGGCCGAGCAGAACCCGGGTCCGGTTCAGGAGATAGAGACGCCCGTCGACTCTTCGTACGCTGCTTACTACTATCCGTGGCTCTCCGTTCTCGACCCGGTCACCAACCGCGAGAAACTCGCGCCTCCGGGTGGTCACATCGCCGGCATCTACGCTCGTAGCGACGCCCAGCACGGCGTGCACAAGGCGCCAGCGAACGAGACCGTGCGGGGTGTCGTCGGTCTCCAGCACGACATCACCAAGGGCGAACAGGACGTCCTCAACCCGAAGGGGATCAACTGCATCCGTAGCTTCCAGGGCCGTGGCATCCGTGTCTGGGGTGCTCGGACGACCTCGAGCGATCCCGAGTGGAAGTATCTCAACGTCCGCCGCCTGTTCCTGTTCATCGAACAGTCCATCGACGAGGGGACGCAGTGGTCGGTCTTCGAACCGAACGACCAGGACCTGTGGGCGCGCATTCGGCAGTCGGTCGAGAACTTCCTGACGACCGTCTGGCGTGAGGGTGGCCTGCAGGGGTCGACGGCCGACGAGGCCTTCTACGTCCGCTGTGGCGAGGAGACGATGACCGAAGACGACATCGACAATGGACGTCTCATCGTCGAGATCGGCGTCGCACCGGTCAAGCCAGCCGAGTTCGTCATCTTCCGCATCAGCCAGGACACCGGCGACGCCTGAACAGCCACCAGCAACCACTTCCACCAGTACCATAACACATGCCAGAACACGGACCGCTACCAAGTACGGAATTCACCGTCGAACTCGATGGCGTCGACGTCCCTGGATTCCTCGAGGTACAGCTACCCACGCAGGAGACCGACCAGCTCGACTACCGTGAAGGAGACGAGGCCAAGCACGCACGCAAGCTCTTCGGTGACACGCGGTACTCGCCACTCGTACTCGCACGCGGTGCAGAAGAGGACAACAAACGTCTCGACGAGTGGCGAAAGGCGGTCGAGGAGGGCGACGGCGAAAAAGCGCGAAAGAACATCGCCGTCGTCCTCAAGGACCAGGCCGGAACGTCGGTCATCCGGTTCGAGTTCACGAACGCCTGGATCCGAAAGTACGACCCGCCGACGCTGAACGCACAGGCTGGCGGTGGCCAGAACGCCATCGCCGTCGAAACGTACACCGTCGAGTTCGAGGAGATGAAGCGCAAAAACGTATGACCGGATCGCGTGAGGCACTCGGATCGTTCGCCATCTCTCGTCACGGTCTCGACCGGACGTGGCGCCTCGACGGTGACGGGTACCTTCACACCGGGACGCGTGGCTCGTTCGTCGAGTCGAACGCCGTCCGGATGACGGCTACCTACGTGGGGACCCATCCATGACCGACAACACACTCCAGACAGAGTTCGAGTTCACCCTTCCACAGGGATACGTCGACGACGAGGGCACCCTCCACCGGGAGGGGCGTATGCGACTCGCGACGGCGGCCGACGAGATTCGACCGCTGTCGGACGCGCAGGTCCAGTCCAACTCCTCGTACCTGACGATCACCTTGCTCGCCCGCGTCGTGACCGAACTGGGGACGCTCGAGACCGTCGACGCCGACGTCATCGAGAACCTGTTCGTCGCCGATCTGGAGTACCTGCAGTCGATGTACGAACGGGTCAACAATCGGGGCCGAAACGCCGTCGTGACGGCCTGTCCCGACTGTGGTGAGCGGTTCGACGTCGAGGTCGAGACGGGTGCGGTGCTGGTCGAGACACCGGACGGTTCCGCAGCGGCAGAGTCGGACGGCGATGGTGCCGACGGAGACGCCCATCTGGACGGTGCCGCGGAGGTCGAAGCGGGAAACGCGAGCGAGTGATGGGGGTGACCGATCCAGACACGGTCTTCGAAGAGGTAGCGTTCGTGGCGTACCACTTCGGCTGGAGCCACGAGACGGTCCTCTCGTTACCGCACTGGGAGCGTCGCCGGTGGTGTGAGGAGATTAGCGAGATCAACGAACGCATGAACGAACCCGTCGACGTGGCACGGTCGGACGACTCCAGCGGCGCAGCGTCGACGCGGGGTTCGTTCATCGACGGTACCGGCGAGGGAGTCATCCTCCAGAACTCGTTCGAGGGGGAGTGACGGGCCGGTCCGCACGCGGTTACTGAGACGAACACAATGGCAGACCAACCCTACACGGCAGACGACAACCCCTATTCGCAGTACAACTTCGAGGTACAAGTCGACGGGGAGTCCGTCGCGGGCTTCGCCGAAGTCTCGGGGATCACGATGCAACTCGAGACGGTGACGTACCGTGAAGGGGGAGTCAACGATCACGTGCACACGCTTCCGGGGACCTTCGCGCACGCCGATCTCGTGTTACAGCGCGGGATGACGACCGACGTCGGGTTCTGGGAGTGGATCCAGGATGTCATGAGCGGGAACGTTACCCGAAAGAACGTCGTCGTGAAGCTCCAGAACGGTTTCAAGGGGGATCGCGTCTGGGGCTGGGAGTTCAAACGCGCCTATCCGACGATGTGGCGCGGTCCGGACCTCGTCAGTACCAACCAGGGGATGGCGATCGAGACGATCGAACTCGCGTACGAACAGTTCTCACGGATCTCTGGCCTTCCGGAGTGACGATCGACGGCGCGGCGACGTTCGTCACAGAAATTCACGGACGTCCGAGTACCACATGTCGTGGACGTCGACGTGTCCGATTCGGCGAGCGATACTCACGGCGAGTACGTGCCAGCACCGGTCGGTGGGATCGTCCGAGTTCAGGTTGTACCTGGCGTCCTTACAGGTGCACGCGCCGTCTTCGACGACGTACTCGTCTTCGTGTCCGACGACGACGGTGAAATCGCGATAGGATTTTACCCGACGCTCGGCGACGGCCTCGATGGCGCGGACGCCGCGGTCGCCGTGGAGTCGCGAGATGCGTTCGACGAGGTCCGGTGTGAGCTCGCCGGCCTCGGCGAGGTCGGCGTGCCAGCGATCGACCGGATTCCGCTCGGTCACACCAGAGCATCTGGCCCACGGTGTAAAATCGGTTTGGGATGGTCGAACCGGGGCGTTTTTCGCCCGGGCGGTCCGAGCGCCGGTATGCGTGTATCGGAGGGCGGGATCGAACTCGACGTTCCGGCCGAGTCGACCGAGGGCGTCGAGGCACCGGTGTTCTACAATCCGGGTCAGGAACTGAACCGCGATCTGACGATCGCACTCCTGCGGACGTTTCGAGAGGAGCGCGAGTCGCGCGCTCGGACGTACCTCGACGCGATGACCGCCAGCGGCGTTCGGGGGATTCGTGCGGCGGCCGACGGCTGGGAGGCGACGGGCGTCGACAGGGACGAGCGTGCCGTCTCGCTCGCTCGCGAAAACGCGTCACGGAACGGCGTCGAGGAGTCGTTCTCGGTCGTCCGCGAGGACGCGAACGCGTTCATGTACGGGTGCGGCCGGGATATGGATTCAGCGCTCGACGTGATCGACCTCGATCCGTACGGTACGCCGATGCCCTTCGCCGACGCGGCGTTCGCGAACGCGCGCAACCTGGTCTGCGTGACGGCGACGGACACGGCACCGCTGTGCGGTGCGCACCTCCAGAGCGGCATCCGATCGTATTCGGCAGTCCCCCGGAACACCGAGTACCACGCGGAGATGGGCGTTCGGACCCTGCTCTCGGCGCTCGCACGGACTGCCGCGCGGTACGACGTGGGCGTCACGCCCCTCTGTACGTACGCGCGCAATCACTACGTCCGGACGTTCCTCGAACTGGACCATCGTGCGAGCGCGGCGGATTCGACGCTCGACGCGCTCGGCTTCCTCGATCACTGTGAGGACTGTCTCTTCCGGACGGCCACGCGGGGATTGATCGCCGACCCGGTCGAGCAGTGTCCGATCTGTGGCGGGAAACGGGTCCTCACCGCCGGGCCGCTCTGGCTCGATTCGTACCGAGACCGCGAGTTCGTTCGCTCCGTTCGCGATCGGATTCCGGAATCGTTCGGGACGGCGGAACGCGCTCGCGACCTGTGTGAGACGGTAGCTGGTGAACTCGACGTGCCCCATCACTATGACCAGCATCGCCTGTGCAAGGAGTGGTCGCTCCCGGCCAACGCTATGGACGACTTCCTGGCGACCTTGCGCGCGGCCGGATACGAAGCGACGCCGGCCCACTACGGCGGGACGACGTTCAAGACCGACGCCGACGTCTCCGAAATACGGGCTGCGACGGCGGACGCGCTGGGGTCGTGAGTACGTCCCCGCTCGATCGGCCCCTCGACAGGGCCGGTAGCGACCCGCACGAACCAGTCGATACGCGGCGGCGAACGCCGCCCGTCGTCGCCGGGACCGCCACGCTCACCGGTCGCGGCGCCGGAGGCGAACGCGACTCGCCGCCGCCGAGCGATTCGTTCACCACTCGATTGCGACGGTTCCCGTCACCGTCGCTCCTCACGACCGTGTGCCGACCGGGAATTGAACCACCTGAAGACGGTCGCTCACTCCGTTCGCGCTGCGTCTTCCGTAGTTCAATTCCCTTTATTGCGCATCCGCTCGTCACGTCCGTTCCTCGCAGGATGCGCCGACCGGGAATTGAACCACGCCCAGACGGTCCTGCTCGCTTCGCTGCGCGGGCTGCGACTGGTCTGATTCAATTCCCTTCGTAGCGCAGACACGCCTCTCACGTTCGTTCGAGGCGGTATGCGCCGACCGGGAATTGAACCACCTGAAGACGGTCGCTCACTCCGTTCGCGCTGCGTCTTCCGTAGTTCAATTCCCTTTATTGCGCATCCGCTCGTCACGTCCGTTCCTCGCAGGATGCGCCGACCGGGAATTGAACCCGGGCTATTAGCTTGGGAAGCTAATGTCCTACCACTGGACCATCGGCGCTCCGTGTACGTAGGGATACGGGATTCATCCCTCTTCAACGAACCGCTTTCGCGGTGACGGATCCGGAGTCGTGACCGTCTCGGTTGCTGTCAACTGCGAAAACCATTGGTGCTGCGCGTTGGAGTCGGTGATATGCGACGCAGAGCCTATCTATCGTGTATCGGCGCCGCGGGGGTCGGCGGCGTCGGGGCGGTCGGGCCCGACCGATCGGAGTCGGCTCCGTCGGGGTCGATCGAACGCCTGGGATCGCCCGACCCGCTCACCGTAACCCCGAACTCGGCGGTTCTGTTCGAGGTCGCCGTTCCCGACGGCGTCGATCCGACCGCCGTCGACTGGGACCTCGACGAACTGTCCGGTGGTCCTCTCCTGGATCTGTCCTTCGTCACGGGAACCGCCGTCAGGTCGGCCCGGTTCGAATCGCGGGGAACCTACACGTTGCGCGCCAGTCACGACGGGACGACCGTCGAGTGGGAGGTGACGGTGGCCGACGACGGCCGCGACCCCCCGCGGATCGACACGCTCTCGACGACGCCGTGTCCCGACGAGACGGTCGGCGTTTCCGATTCGGTCGCGGTCGTCGCGGACGCGATCGACGACGAAGCCGATCTCGAGCGCCTCGTCTGGGTCGAGGGACGCAATTACACCGTCGTCGCGATCCACGAGATCGAGGGTGGATCGGACTCTTCGACCCTCTCGCTCGAGGAGACGCCCCACTGGATCGAGTACGGCTATCCGACCGTGGCGTACCCCGTCTGTGCGGACGGCCGTCTCGGAGCGGGCGCCACCAGCGACGGGCCGGCGGTCCGCCAGCCGTTCGCGCTCGATGTCGTCGAGACGAACGCCCCCGTGACCGCTGGCGACCGGTTCGAGGCGACCGTCTCGGTCGCGAACGTCGGCGACATGATGATGGTCGGACCGAACACGCAGGCCGTCCGCCTCGTCGTCGGCGACGAAGTCGTCGACAGCCGCTCAGTGACGCTCGACTGGACCGAGTCGACGACGATAGCGCTCGGGTACGAGACGTACCCCGTCGAGCAGGACGTCACGTTCCCGGTCCGCGTGGAGTGTTCGGACGACGCCGTCACGCGCGAGATCGACGTGACCGCCGATGACTCGAGCGGCGGTTCCGAGCGCGGATCGCTCTCGGTCTCGATCGCGGGAACCAACGCGCCCGTGACCGGCGGACAGTGGCTGTCGACCACAGCGACCGTCTCCGCGACCGGCTCCGGGTCAGCGTCCGGTCCCGTCGAACTCGTCGTCGGCGGCGAGGTCGTCGGCTCGACGGCGGTGGACGTCCCGGACGGCGGGCGGTCCACCGTCACCCTCGGCTACTCGACGTATCCCGTCAGGCAGGACGTCACCGTCACGCTCGTTGTCCGAACACCGGACGACTCGGCCTCGACGTCGGTCCGCGTCTACGGTACGGGGTGAGGGGTCGAACGCGAGGCGGCCGGAAGCGGTGTCGACGGCGTCGATCACCGGACGCGACACCCAGGCCGGTGTGACTGTCTCCGTCGTGACGGTCTACCATCTAAGTGTCGCGTTGTGGGACGACCGAACACCGATGTCCGACGACAAACCTCACGCCTCGGGCTCGATCAGTCCCGGCGATACGAGCGAACGGGTCGGGATGGCCGTGCTTCGCGAACGCGGTCTCGATCCCGAGGAACTGCGCGAGAAACTCATCGACGCGATCGGCGCGGAGTTCACGACGTACTACTATTACACCAACCTCCGGATGCACCTCGCCGGACACGAGGACTACAAGGAGATCACCGAGGACGCCCGCCTCGAAGACCGCGCGCACTTCGAACTCGTCGTGCCGCGGGTGTACGAACTCGGCGGTCACCTGCCCAACGACATCCGCGACTTCGCGGATCGGGCGTCCTGTCCGGACGCCGGACTGCCCGTCCCCTACGACGACGAGAGCGGGCAACTCGACATCACGACTCTCACCGCTGAGGACGTCCTCGAAGTGCTACTGGAAGCCGAACGGTGTGCGATCAGAACCTGGACGGAGATCTGTGACATGACCCGCGACGTCGACCCGCGAACGTACGACATGGCCTCGCGGATCCTCCAGGAGGAGATCGAACACGAGGCCTGGTTCGTCGAACTCCTCTCGATGGAGCGCGACGGCGAGATCAACCCCGCCGGCCACTTCGTCCGCGGCGAACCCGGTGACGCCCCCTACTCGACGAACCGTCGCTTCAACGACAGCGCGTAGGCGACGGTCCAACGGTTCGCCGGGTCCACGGGATCGATCGTGACCGACACGCACAGTGCCGTCCGCGGCCGGGTTCACCCGTGACCAGCTACGAGGTCGAACTCGTCGCGCCGGGAGACTGCGACGTCGAGGGGATCGACTCCGGCCGGTCCGAGACGATCACGGTCGACGAAGACGAGTACGTCCTCTCTGCCGCCCGCCGACAGGGGGTCTGGCTCCCCGCAGACTGCCAGCAGGGTTGGTGTACGACCTGCGCCGCCGAGTTGCTCGCGGGCGAGGTCGACCAGTCCGACGCGACGCGCTACTACGACGTCGACCGCGAGGCCGACATGATCTTACCCTGTACGGCCAGACCTCGGTCGGATCTCCGCCTCAGAATCTGCCAGATGGACGAACTCAACGACCTCCGCGCGGCCAACAGCCTGCCGCCTGGCCGGTCGCGGTGAGCGGGCACGGACGGTTTCTGACGGACGTGCTCGTACTGCCGGCGTCCGGCGGGGGCGTGACGAACAACCGGGGTAATTGCACCGTATTGGACGTACGTCCACGAATATCGAGCTGACGGAGGCTATTTGGTCGGCGACGGCAAACGACGTGACATGCTCGACCTTCGATTCTCGGCAGACGAACTCGCGACGCGCCGGACGCACATCGTCGGGTTCGTCCGCGACCAGGTGGACGCCGCAGGCGTCGACGACGCCGTCCTCGGCCTGTCCGGCGGTATCGACAGTACACTGACTGCGTACCTCGCGACGGACGCCCTGGGATCTGAGCACGTCCACGGCCTGGTCCTGCCCGCGGTGGTCAGTGCCGACGAACACATGAGCGACGCCGAGCGCGTCGCCCAGGACCTGGGGATATCCTACGACGTCATTGAGGTCGAACCGGTCGTCGACGCGCTGCTGTCGGCCTACCCCGAGGCCGAGGGCGACCACCGTGCTGTCGGAAACGCCCGCGCTCGCGTTCGAGCGGTGTTCAACTACCTCGTGGCCAATCACGAAGACCGCCTGGTACTCGGAACCGGCAACCGCAGCGAGGCGGCAGTGGGCTACTTCACCAAGTACGGCGACGGTGCCGTCGACTGCCACCCGATCGGGACCCTCTACAAGGCCCAGGTTCGCCAGCTCGCCCGCCACGTCGGCGTTCCGGACGACCTGGTCGAGAAGACGCCGACGGCCGAACTGTGGGCCGACCAGACCGACGAGGCGGAACTCGGGATGGACTACGACACGCTCGACGCGATCCTCGCGACTCACGTCGACGGCCCGCTCTCGGTCGCGGCGACCGCGCGCGAACTCGGCGTCGACGAAGAGACCGTCGCGCACGTCCGCGCGCTCTACGAGGCGAGCGAACACAAGCGAAACCCGCCGCCGGCTCCGGATCCCATCGAGTGAGCCGGGCAGCCGGGCTCGCACGGACGGCCACGGAACCGTCACATCGCGCGCCCCACGTCACTCCTCGCGAAGTGCCCGAAGGTCGTCTCGGTGACGCTCGACGCACTCGCCGAACGCGGTCGCCTCCCGACGCTCCTGCGACGTGAGTTCGTCGCGGTCCCGGATCCGGTCGGCGAGCACCGCCACCGTCTCGGTCGGATTCCCGGCCACTTCCGTCGCGACCGATTCCGGGTCGGTGACGATACGACTGATCAGACCCACGTCGAGTGCCGTCTCGGCGTCGATCGTCCGCCCGGAGAGCGCGAGATCGAGCGCTGTGCCCTCGCCCACGATGCGGGGAAGTCGGACGGTCCCACCCCACGCGCCGAAGAGGCCGAACGTGACGCCAGGTTCGCCGAAGGTCGACCGCGGCGTCGCAACCCGGAGGTCGCAGGCCAGCGCGAGCTCCAGGCCGCCGCCCATCGCTGGACCGTCGATCGCGGCGACGACGGGCGTCTCGCTCGATTCGATCGTCCTCGCGACGCGCTGGCCCAGGCGGGCGAACGCGTTGCCCGACTCGCGGTCGAGGTCGGCTACAGCGTCGAGGTCCGCACCGGCGCAGAAGGCCTCGCCCCCTCCGCGGAGACCGATCACGGTCACGTCGTCGCGCTCGTCTGCGGTCTCGACCGCCGACGCGAGCGCTTCGAGCCCAGGGGAGGTGAGTGCGTTTCGCGCCGCCGGTCGATTCAGCGTAATTTCCAAGACGCCGTCTCCACCTGGATCCGTTTCGATCATACCCGGTCGAGGAGGCACTTTCCAAAGGTCTTTGCGTCCGCCGCCGCAACTGCCCGCTGATGGATCGGGTCGCCAGGTGTCGACGAGTCGCCCGCGATGCGGTGTCGGACGTCTCTCCGCCGCCACTTCGTCGTCGGCTCTACGAGGAACTAGACGCGTACGCGCTCACCCCGGCGGTGCTCACCGTCGAGAGTGCGCTCGCGGCCGCGCCGCGAACCGACCCCGGGTCGGTCCGCTCGCTCGCTGCGGGGACGCAGCTCATTTACGTCGGGCTGGCACTCACGCGAGAACTGGCCCGCGAACCGCCCTGGTCTGACGCAGCCGTCTCGAGCGACGACACGTCGACGGACACGACCCCGGCATCGCCGGCTGTCGATCGGGCTGGTCGGCCGGCGTCCGAACCCGACGCCGAGGCGGATCTCGCGATCGTCGCGGCCGACGTCCTCGTCGCTCGCGGTTTCTCGTTGCTCTCGCGGACGGACGCCGCCGACCGCGCCGTCGAGACCGTCCAGCGATTCGGCCGCGACCAGACGGCCCGGGAGGACGCCGACGATCCCGTCGCTGTCGACGCCCGCCTCGAGCACGACGTCCTTCACCTCGCGGTTACCACGGGCGCCGCTGCGGTGTCCGAACCGCCGACCCCGGCGATGGTCGATCTCGCCGACACCCTCGCCGATCGAACCGACGCCGCGGTCCCGCCCGTCGAGAGCTGGCTCGACGCGACGGACGCCGCGCCGGCCGACGGCCTCGCCAGCGACGGCGGCGCCACGGACCACGTCTCAGAGGGCATCGAGTAGACCGTCACGGTCGCGGAATCGACCGCCCGAGGCCGTCCCGCGTCCCACCAAACCGCGCGACGCCGCGGCACCGGATCGAAACGGATTTACCTGCATCCGAGCAACACCAAGTTGCGCGCCTGGGTAGCTTAGCGGTAAAGCGCGTCCTTGGTAAGGACGAGAGCGCGGGTTCGATTCCCGCCCTAGGCTTGGAGCGAAGTTTCTTCTGCTCCTCGCCTACAACAACATCCGCCTATCGTAGCAACTTTTTTACAAAGGGGTGGCGTATTGAAGTCGTGGCGTCCGAGGAGTATCTGCGCCGGACCGCAATCACTCGCCTCTCGGTAACTCCTAGTCAGAAGGACCGTATAGAGGAAACGCTCGACGAGTGGCGCCAGGGCGCAAACATCGCGACGGAGATCGGTTGGCGCCACACCGAAACGAGAAAACGGAAACTGCAATCACTAGCGTACGATTCTATCCGGGAGAACACCGCTCTCGGGAGCCAGCACTCCATTCTGGCCTGCTTCCAGGCCGCTCAGGCACTCTCCGGAACGCTCGACCAGAACGAACGGATGGCCACCCGTTCGAAGCCAACATTCACGGCTCCGACGATTCCGTACGATAAAAATTCGATGACGGTGTTCGACGACGGTACCGTGTCGTTGAGCACGACCGATGGCCGAATCAGACCGGAACTGGTTCTCCCTGAATCGACGGACGGATATCAATACGCGTACCTCGACAATGACGAGTGGTCTCTCACAGAATCGAGACTGACGGCGCGAGATGACGGATACTTTCTCCACCTCGGGTTTCGGAAACGGAAACCGAAACTCGCAGATCAGTCTGCCGAGTGCAGGACAGTACTCGGAGTCGATCTCGGGATAGAGAACCTCGCCGTTACCTCGACTGCCACCTTCGAATCGGGGCGCAAACTTTCACACGAACGACGACAGTTCGAACGCGTTCGACGAGAGCTCCAGCGAGCGGGAACCGAGTCAGCCCATCGTACGTTGTGCGAGCGAAACCGTCGTGAAGAGCGATACACCCGTGCGTATCTCCATCAGGTCTCGAACGCCGTCGTCGAAGATGCGATAGCGACGAGCTGCACTCACATCGCGTTCGAAAATCTGACGCACATCCGCGATTCGATGCCGGGTGGTCGAACGTTTCACCAGTGGGCCCACCGACGGCTCGTCGACTATGTTCGTTATAAAGCGACTGAACACGGTATCGACGTGGTATTTGTCGATCCGGAATACACCTCCAGGAAATGCCACGAATGCGGACACACGAGCGAACGCAACCGTCCGGAGCGAGACCACTTCTCGTGTGAGGAATGCGGAACTACGGCACACGCAGATTACAACGCAGCGAAGAATATCGGCTGGAGACATGTCCGTCACGGGCTTCAGAACTCGGGGCGGACGGGCGACGGCCAACTCGCCCTGAAGTCGGGGACGGTGAAACCGAATGACGGGTTCGTCCCGTACTCTGCACAAGAGTCCGAGGTGGAGTCCACCGACAAGCCCCACTCGTCAACGGAATCCGTTTCGTAGACGGGGCAGTTGGTATCCCGGCCTAGGCTTTCTGCGACGAACGTTGCGTGGTTCGGAGTGAAACGGGAACCACGAATAGTGAACTGCAGCGACACGAACGGACGTTCGGAGCGATGAGCCAGACCCGGATTTGACGCACGCGAGTTGCAGCGCCGAGTATCTTCTTGCTCACAGAGCGATTGGAGAATCGTCATTCATCCACTGTAATATACTCGGGAAAATATATTGATTCTACACACTCACCAGTAACTATATTACCTATCACGTCAATTACCCGCACGGAAGCCACGCGCTCCGCTGGGGGTAGAAATGCCCCGGGTGTAGTAGCACCCGAGACGTGGCTTCCAAGAACCCTTCACGGGGTTTCTGGCAGCCATGATTGCGTACACACCACCACGACAAAAAGGTCTCGCCCGCTCTCGGTCTAGAGAGTTGAAACGCTATCCGTCGCTGACTTTCGATTCTCGGGATTGGGGGCCGAGATCACTCGGGTGGCCAGCGGAATCTTGCCGCGGTGATCTCGGATGAAATCCGTCGAATCGGCGAGCGGCGGGGCCGGCGAGGCGCCTCGCATCCGCGAGTGCTATCGGTGTGATCGTGACGTGGCCCGCCCGTTCCTCTTTCGGGTCACCGTCGAGGTGCCCGAGATGCTCTCGGAGACGTACGCCGACGCCGAACGACTCTGCTGTGAGCACTGCGCCGCGGCGATGAACCTCTCGAATTTCTCGCGGCGGATGAAGACTGGCGCCCGGCGTGACGACGACCCATCGGACGGCTGAGGTCGACTCCCGTCTCGGTCGCTTTCGGCGGCTGACACAGCACATAGGCTCCTGACGCGGACGCGATTGCCAGTTTCGGCGCGATGGCTAGTCCCCGGCGTGATTGCCAGAGTCGGAGTGACAACCAGTTTCGCGTCGTTTGGTGCCGACGTGTTCCGGGCGCAGGTCGCGAGACAGGCGCCGGACCGTCGAGTCGACCGTGGCGTGGCCGACCCGCGATACCTGGTTGCCTCGACAAAGACGAACGCCTTCGCGACGAGTCGCCACCTCCGCTTGACCCCTGACGGACGCTATATCCGCCCGACTTGCGACCGACGCTATAACCGCCCGATGTACGCACCGCCAGTGAATCGGTAGCACTCACCGCGAGCATCAGTTTCAGTATCCGTCATTCGCAACCACCGTGCGGACCGATGATACTTCGTCGCACGGCCGTCTCGATCGATAGTGGCCCGTCGAGGTGCCGACCGGCAGTCGTACCGCTCGCGAGCCGAGATCGTGTCTCTGCGGACGAAACGCGTCGTCGGACCCGCTCGCCGACCGACGGGTGCACCGGCCGGTTCGAAGCCACCGACGAATTCGATCCGGAGGATTGACCATGTCGACGATCGACCGCCCGTCGACCCACCGCGAGGAACTGGGAGTCCTGTTCGACGCCGCGAGCGAACGCTTCGCGGGGATCGCCGCCGTCGTCTTCCTGGGAGCGCCGCTCGTCGCCTACCTCTCCGGCGACCCGCGCGGCCTGTTCTACGTCCACGTCGCCCTCGGCGCCTTCTGGTTCGGACTCGACTTCTTCTTCAAGTTCGTCCTCGGGCCGTCGCTCGAATCGGTTTCGGACGACGCCGCCGCGGCCGTGAACGCGACACTCGTGCCGAAGCTGGTCGTCGTCGCCGAGCCACTGAGCCTCGGCGTCGTCGGTTCCGGGATCGCCCTGGCCGAACTGATGGGCTACTGGGCGGATCCGTCCGTCTGGCTGTGGGGCTCGCTCGGAATCGGGATCGCCATGCTGGCCGTCGGGTTCGGACCGATCCACTTCCTGACGACCAGGCTAGCCGTGGAACTCTCGATGCCCGATCCCGACGCCAATCGGATCGACGCGCTGTTCGGGCGGACCGTCCAGTGGGGGCTGGTCCAGACCGTGTTGATGCTCGCTATCATCCTGATGATGACCGGTCTCCGCTGGCAACTCTGAGTGTTCCGATGCGAGTTCGTCGAGCGCGTCGACGTCGACCGTCTCGTGTACCGGCGTCACGTCGAGCGGAGCCGTGCAGAGCAGCGTGGCGACGGTGTCGACGACCGCGACGTGGGGTTTTCGATCCGACGCTCTCACCTCGACTCGCCGCTCGGACGGCGTCGACTCCTCGGCCGGAGACGGCGTGTTCGACGCATCCTCGTCGTCCGTATTCGTCCCTGTAAGTGACTGTCACCGCGGTTTCGTACGTCGTCGGTTGGGCGTGGGGACCCGTCCAAGTCCCCAGTGCGATGTACCCGATGGGCCGTCCCTATCAGTGACGTGACAGGGGTATCTGCCAGGGACGCTTCCTTGTCGTGATAAAACGAGTGACTGACTTGTCGTGGTCCTGTCGCGTTCGGGTCGTGGGGGTTGTCCGATCGAGCGGGAGCTCATGGACGACGTATCTGGCAGGGAAAAGCCGACGTGATGCCGGCTCGACGCACGCCGACAGTGTGGTTGGGACCCAGCTGCTGACGTGCGCCAGGTACCAGTTCGAAGGGTGGCCATATATCTTTGTTGTGATTAAGTGAGTGAACGATGCTGCCCGTCGATCTATCGAGTCCGACCGACTCTCATGGTCTGTCCGTTCGACCCGGTGCAGTCGAGTGCGCCAGGCTCGTCTCCGACGGACGGGCGTCCGGCCGACGAAGAGGCAGAAGGGAAACGTCTTTCCGCTGGAGGTTGTTTCGTCGAACGAGCTATCGACGATCGGTAGCCCGGGTTGGGACCCATGGAGGATCTATCGAATCAGCAGCAGGCAGTCGAACTGTTACAGGAACTGGGACTCAAAGAGTACGAGGCCAGGGCGTTCGTCACCCTGATCCGACTGCCGCGTGACGGGACGGCGAGGGACGTGAGCGAGCACTCGGAGGTCCCCCGGACCAGGGTGTACGACGCGATCCGCGTCCTGGAGAAGTCCGGGCTCGTCGAGGTGCAACACGCGAATCCTCAGCGGTTTCGCGCCGTTCCGATCGACGAGGCCGCCGAGACCCTCCGGTCGACGTACGAGTCCCGGGCGGAGCGACTCGCGGCGTCGCTTCGTCGGCTCGAACCGGTTGCTGCGAGCGACTCGGAGACGATCTCGCAGGAGATCTGGGCACTATCGGGCGAACGAGCCATCGCGAACCGGACGAGCCAGTTGCTGGACGACGCCGACGACGAGATCGTCCTCGTCATCGGCCACGAGTCGATCGTCGCCGACGACCTGGTAGAGCGGATCCGTCTCGCCCAGCAGCGGGGCGTCACGGTTCTCCTCGGTACGATATCGGGCGGCCTCGAGGAGACGATCCAGGCGCGCCTCCCCGAGGCCAACGTCTTCGTCTCCGGTCTCGAGTGGCTCCGTGGGACGCCGGACGCCGACGACACGAAGATCGGTCGGCTCCTCCTCGTCGACCGAAACACGATCCTCGTGAGTTCGTTCACCGGGCGTGGTGGGTCACTGGGTGCTCACGAACAGGCCGTCTACGGCGGCGGCTTCGACAACGGCATCGTCGTCATCGCGCGGCGGTTGATGGCCACCGGGCTCTTGCCGATCGACGACCCGGGGGCGTCGCCGGCGGACGGGTCGTGATGGCGCTCGGCACGGTTCGACCGGGTTGGGGCGGCACCAACCCTATACCTCTAGCGAGCGGTGATTCGGGCATGGCCACCGAAGCGACGGTCACCGTTCCGGCAGAGCAGTTCCCGCTGGGAACGATCTTCGAACGGCTCCCGGGAGTGACGGTCCAGCTGGAGCGAATCATCCCGGCGAACGACGTCGTGATCCCCTACTTCTGGGTTCGGGGGACCGACGTCGACGACGTCGAGGGCGCGTTCGACGATCACCCCGGCGTCGAAGCGATCCGATACGTCGATTCCGTCGAGAACCAGCACCTGCTGCGCGTCGAGTGGAGTCTCGAGTACGACGGCATCTTGCAAACGCTGATGGAGACGGGCGTCCCGCTTATCTCGGCAGAGGGGACGTCCACAGAGTGGCACTTCGACGTCAGGGGCGACGATCGGGAGGATATCGCCTCGTTCCAGAGGGGCTGTCGTGAGCGCGACATCCCGATCACGCTCACGAAACTCCACTCGCTCACGCCGATCGACGCCGAGGCCGAAGTCGGACTCACGGACGCACAGCGGGAGGCGCTCGTCCTCGCGTTCGAGCGAGGATACTTCAATACGCCGCGAGACGTGACGATGACGGACCTCGGCGAGGAACTCGACATCTCACACCAGGCCGTCGCGTCCCGACTCAGGCGGGGAATCAGTCACATTCTCGGAGAGACGCTTCCAGATTTGCGACCGATGGATTCTGTCACGTAAAAACGGGTTGGATACTCAAAAGCAGTGACGAACCCCCTCGATACCGTATACCGGGTATGGTTGGGACCTACAACGAGTTCGACGCCGCTCTCGAACTCTGTACGGATGCACACCGTCGCATCGTTCTCGCGGAACTGATCGATCACCAGGAGTCGCTGTCGATCGACCGTCTCGTGGACGCGATCGTCGAACACAATCATCACGTCGATCCCGCCTCGGTCTCCGGCGAGACGACGAACCGTATCGAGATCTCACTCGTACACGCACACCTCCCGAAACTCGCAGATGCTGGATTCGTCGAGTACGACACCGATGATTGGCAGGTGATGCCGACGGAGCGCTTCGACCGCACTGCGCCTGCCATCGCGTCGATCCTCCAGATCGACCCGGAATTCGAGTCTTCTTTCTCTCTGTAGGGGCCGGCCCAGAAATCGACGGGCGCACGAATCGACGGACGCACGAACGCGTTAGCGCCGCAGGCGTACCAGGTCGACGGCTCGACGGGCGTCAGCGCCTGCTCACACCCGATCTCGCTCGGTCGCGCCCGGAACCGTCGGCACCGGGGAGTTCTCCGGTACCGACCAGCAACCGCCCATCGAGACGGACGGCGAAGTCGCCCTCGGCGACGAGTGATGCGACCTCGGCCGCCGTGAGCGACGACGGCTGCGCTGCGATCGTACCGATCAGTCGGTGTCCCTCGCGGAGACACTCCTCGACGATCCGTCCGACGGGGTCGTCCGACCCGACGTGCCGGACGGTCGAGCCCTGCCGGAGAACGCCGGTGGGATAGTTCTTGAGAGTGAGGGTGAACCGATCCGAATCGACTGTGGCAAGGTCGATCATCGTCGGGGCACTGTTTACGCTACGAACGACCGTCACGGAGGCGTCGCCGACGAACCGGACGTCGACGTCGCGATCGACGCCGGCCGTGTACACCGCGTCCGCGACGGAAAACCCTCCGAGGAGTTGAGCGAGCGCTCCGCAGACCCGCTCACGGTCGGGGACACCGGCGGTGGACGCGACGGCGACGGCGCCTGCGGAGACGAGCGTATCGCCGTCACTCCCGGACGCGGCGTCGGCGAGCCAGACGACCGGGGTCGCGACGTCCCCCACCTCGCCGAGGCGTAGCGTCCGGTCTGCACAGCGGATCCCGTCCTCGCTGGCCGGTTGTTCGCAGTAGAGGGCGGTTCGCTCGTCACAAAGCGCCTCGCAAAGCGTCGACGCCGTGGGCCGTTCGAGCACCGAGATCGTCGTCTCGTCGGAAAGACGGTCGGCGAATCGCCGGAATGCGCCGGCCCGCTCCGGATCGTCCGTCGCGAGCGTGAGGTGGGCACGGTCGGGAGTGGGTCGTTCGATAGTGGGTGCCAGTTGCATCGCCTCCGCCCGGAGCCGGCAGGTTCCGGTCACCGACGCCGGAAACGTGTGGGCGGTTAGGAGGGCGTCCGGCCGTCTCGCACCCGCGTTTCCATCGCATCCGACGACCGCATCCTCGTCGGTGGTCACCGTCGGGGGAACGGCGTCCGGCGACCGAGCGACGTCGATTCGTGCGAGCTCGTGCAACAGCCCGGGCAGACACACGGCGTCGGCCGGATCCGGCCGCAGGACGGCCCGTTTCGGCCAGCGCGGACGATACGGCGAGAGCACCTCGTGCGCCACGTCGAGATACTCGAGTAACCGTTCCGACGGCGAGAGGTCGTACAGGTTCGGCGGGTAGAACGGCAGTTGCGGTGCCAGGTGATCGTACTCGGCGTTTCCGACCGTCTGGTAGCCGGCCTCCCGAACCAGAGAATCGAGCAGTAGACACCGGCCGAGGACGTCAGTGACCCGCTCGGACAGCGACGCCTCCGTCGTCTCGAGCGGTTCGACGTGGCCGTTTTCGAGGACGAGCGCGGGTGCGTCGCCGGCGACGAGATCCGCACCGAGGTAGAATGCGAGCGGTGCGACGGTGTAGCAGTGTTCGTAGGTGGGTGGGAGGCGAATCTCGACGCCCGTCTCCGGGCGTCGCACGTCCGGCGGGATCGAGAGGCGGTCGCCCCGCTCGATCGCCGGCGGGTGTTGCCTGAGCGTCGGCCACGAACACTCGGGGGTAAACTCCTTGATCGAGGACGCCAGGTACGGAAGCGCCTCGAGCAGCGCCTCCGGATCGTCGGGAACCGTGATCGCCGACGAAGGGTGCGATCGGAGCGAGCGGGCGCCGATGGCCACCGACGTCGGCTCGTCGAAGTGCATCTCGACGATGGATCGGTCCGCGTCGTCGAGGTACTCCTCGGCCCGAACCATCGCGTCCTCGATCCGGAGGTGGAGCTTCACCGAACCGGTGATCGACGCGTGGTACGTCGCCCTCGGGAGGGAGGTGTGCGCTGTCGTGAGGTTCTCGACCGGCTTACCCTCTGCGTCCCAGAGCGACCGACCGAACGCCCCGCACACGCGGAGTCGGGAGACGGTGACCGAGACCGCCTCGTCGACCGGAAACAGGAACACGTCGGGAAGCGCCGGCGTGAGTGTCGGATCGCCGTCGATCTCGATGGTCACCTCGGCGCCCTCCAGGTCGTCCGCGACGCGGACGGTCGAGCCGTCCCGGTCGAAGGAGACGGGTGAGTGGGGACTGCGAGTCATCGGCTCTGTCGACCGTTCGTCCGAACGGAATATATCGGTGCCGCTCCGACCGCGGCCGATCGAACCGCACCGTCGTGGCCGGCCCCCGTGTTCGGACGCACGACCCGCAGTCGACCGCTGCCCGCTCCTCGACGCTCGGCCGCCGTCGCGACCTTGGACTGTCAGCCGGGGTTCCTCTCGCGAACGACCTCTTGTCGGTCCCGTTCGGACGCGTCGTCGGCGACCACGAGACGCCCGTCGAGGCGGACGGAAAAGCCGTCGTCGTCGATCAGGGCCGCGACTTCCTCCGTCGTGATCGGAAGCGCCTGTTCCGCGTCGGTGCCAACGAGCCAGTTCCCGTCGTGGTTGCACTCCGCCAAGACCCGGCCGATGACGTCGTCGGGGCTGAGGGGCTCGATGGCCGCTCCTTGCCGGACGACGTCGGTGGGATAACTTCGAATCGTAAACGCGTAGCGGTCGTCCCCGATCGAACTGACGTCGAACACCGCCGGCGACTTGCAGACGTGGCGAACCACCGTCACGGAGGCGTCGCCGACGAACCGGACGGCGACCTCGCGGTCGACGTCGGCCGTGTACACCGCGTCCGCGACGGAGAATCCCGCGAGCAACTGGGTGAACGTTCCGCAAATCGTCGTCCCGTCCGGCGCGTCGTCAGTGAGTACGACCGCGATCGCGCCGCTGGAGACGAGGGAATCTCCGGTTGCCCCGGGCGGCGCCCCGGCGAGCCAGACGACCGGAGATTCGACGTCCTGTAGCGTATCGAATCGGAGCCGCCGGTCGGAACAGCGTATTCCGTCTCCGTTCGTCGCGAGTTCGCAGTACAGGGCCGTTCGGTCGGCACAGAGCGCCTCGCGAAGCGTCGACGCCGCGGGCGCTTCGAGCACCGATATCGTCGTCTCGTGGCGGATGCGGTCGGCGAACCGGTGAAACGCTCGCGCCCGATCCGGGTCGTCCGTCGCGAGGGTGAGGTGCGCACAGTCTGGGGCGGGCCGTTCGACGGTCGGCGCCCGCTTCATCGCGTCCGGATACAACCGACAGCTTCCCGACACCGGTTCCGGGAACGTGTGTGCGGTCAGGAGCGCGGCCGATCGCTGGGCCTCTCGGTTCCGATCCCGGCGTGTTTCCCCACGCTCGCCGTCCGAGATCGTCGGATGAACGCGCTCGGCCGACGGGGCGACGTCGATACGGGCGAGTTCGTGTAACAGCGAGGGGAGACACGCGACGTCGGCGATTGTCGGCCGCAAGACGGCTCGCTTCGGCCAGCGTGGCACGTAGGGAGCGAGCACGTCGTGGGGTACCTCGAGGTACTCGAGTAACTGATCCGCCAGGGGGACGTCGTACAGATTGGGTGGATAGAACGGCAACTCCGGCGCTAGCTGGTCGTATTCGGCGTTCTCCATCGGTTTATAGCCCGCTTTCCGTACCAGCGAGTCGAGCAACAGACATCGACCGAGGAGGTCGCCGACGCACTCAGACAGGCTCGCTCGACCCGTCGCGAGCGGTTCGACGTGGCCGTTCTCGAGGACGAGCGTGGGTACGTCACCGACGCAGAGATCCGCTCCTAGGTAGAACGCGAGCGGTGCCACCTGGTAGCAGTGTTCGTAGGTCGCCGGGACGCGAATTTCGACGCCTGTCTCCGGGAGCCGGAGTTCCGGCGGGACGTCCAGCCGGTCGCCGCGTTCGATCGCCGGCGGGTGTTGCCTGAGCGTCGGCCAGGACCGCTCGCAGGTAAACTCCTTGATCGACGACGACAGGTACGGGAGGGCGGAGAGCAGCGACTCGGGTTCGTCGGGGACCGTGATCGTCGCCGACGGAAACGATCGGAACGAGCGGGCACCGATCGCTACGGACGTCGGCTCGTCGAAGCGCAACTCGACGATCGAATGGCCCGCCTCGTCGAAGTACTCCTCGGCCGTGTCCACCGCGCCCTCGAACCGGAGGTGGATCTTCACCGCGCCGGTGATCGACGCGTGGTACGTCCCTCGCGGGAGGTCGTCGAGACCGTCCGCGATGAGACCGACCCGGTTTCCGTCCCGGTCCCAGACCGTTTGCCCGAACGTTTCGTGCAGGCGCATTCGGGAGGCGACGACCGAGACCGCCTCGTCGACTGGAAACAGAAACACGTCGGGAAGCGCCGGCTCGAGCGCCGGTTCCCCGTCGATCTCGATTCTCACCTCGGCGCCCTCGATGTCGTCCCCGACGCGGACGGTGGAGTCTGCTCGCTCGAAGAACACGGGGGATCGTGCCGCGCCGTCAACCATTTTATCGAACCGTACGAGATGATTAAATATACTTGTACCGACTCGGCGTCGAACACGGGTTCGGGGCGACCTCGACGGGGAGCTAACGCGCCTCGCCGCGACCGTGGGTAACTGGCACCTGCTGGTATTGTCCCGACCGTTCGACTGGATGCCCGGCGACATCGCCGATTTGCTGCTCGACGAGGGGGCGAATTCGGCACTCGACGCGTTGGTGTGCGAGAAGCTGACGTACGACGACGAGGGCGTCCACCGATTTTTCACTCGGCGAACTCGTCGACCCCGCCGGCGGCGACGGCCCCGACGACACGCCGTTTTCCGATCTGAGCGTCCTGGTCGTCCGCCGACCTGTCGAGTGAGCGACGAACGCCGGCGGACGGCCGGCCACGTCGGTTCGCCGCGATCCCCGTCACCGGCCGCGGCCCTCAGTTCGGCGCCGGTGGCCACGTCGGCGCGACGGTCTCCTGGACGAGTTGCGTCTGGGCCCGACGCAGTCGCTCCGAGACCGAGGAGGCGGCAATGTCGAGTTCGTCGGCGAGCGCGTCGAGCGAGGTCCGGCGGGGAATCTCGAAGTATCCCCGTTCGTAGGCGATCCGGAGCGCTTCACGCTGTTCGTCGGTCAGCCCGTCGCCCGCCGGTTCGGGGTCGCCGTCGCAGGTGAGCCGGCGGAGCCTGAATCCGGCGTTGTCCTGCCAGAACGAGGCGAACGCGTCGAACGCCGTCCGATCGAGGAACCAGCCCGTCTGTCGCCAGCCCCCGGGCAGCACCTCGATGCGTTCGATGATGGCGTCTTCGGTGGCGAGGTCGGTGAGCCCCTCTAGGTCGTCGATGGCGTCGCCGAGCTGGTCGGCGAAGCTGTAGGCGGGTCGTGCCCGGTACCGGCGCGTGGACCCAGCGTCGCCGATCAGCGTCCACGTCGCGACGTCGTCGGCGTCGGTCAGCGCCGGTTCGAGCGCGCGCCGGGAGCCATCGGTCACGGTGACGACGAACGGCGGCCGATCGCCGTGGTTGTACTGGAGGTCGAGGCCGATAGTCGCCTCGGGGACGGCCGACGCGACACCCGCGAGCGGTAACGCGGGACACTCGATGTCGAATTCAGCTACCAATCCCATACAGCGTTCTCCGCGCACACTCTCAAGGGGGTGACGAAGTCACCTGTGTGCCTGGACCGATCGGTGGAGCGCGTGTTCACCCGCCGTCCGTGACCGGATCCCGGCGGCCCCGGACCTCCGCGACCGACTCACTCATAAAGGGCCGCATCACTGAGAGACGAGTCTACCGTCCGGACAGCCGAACGGTGAGTGTATGCAGACGATACACGCGTCCGACGGAACGCAACTTACCTACGACCGAGATGGAACTGGTCAGCCGCTTTGCTTGCTCCACGGCGGCATGGCACCGCCCGAGTACTGGGCGCCGGTTCGTCGCGAGCTCGAGAACTACGCCACGATCGTCCCACAGCGGCCGGGATTCGGGACGTGCCTCGACGACCAAACCGAGACCGGACCGGACGACGTCCTCGACCGCGAGGTGGCGTCCGTCCGCGACCTCGTCGACGGGCTGGACGACGAACCGATCTTGTTCGGCCACTCCTACGGTGCGCTCACGGCCATCGAAGTCGCGCGTGAGGCGCCCGTGACGGCCGTCGTCGCCTACGAGCCGGCGATCCTCCCCGAGCCGTACCGGGCCGAGGCTGATCTCGCCGACCGGATGGAACGGCTGCTCGAGGCGGGTCGGCACCGCGAGGCGGTCAAGCGCTACGTCGAGCTGGTTTTGCACCCGGACGGGATCGACGATCTCGACGCGTGGCTGGCCGAGTGGCCACCATGGCCCGACTGCGTCGAACTGGCCGAGGAAGTTCTACGGATGAATCGCGCGGTGGAACGGTATCGGCTTCCCGATCGGCTCGACGTCGACGTACCGGTGCTGGTGCTGAGCGGGACGGCCGGACCGGACTTCCTCCGCGAGAGCGCCCGGAGCGTCCACGACGCACTGCCACACAGTCGGTTCGTCGAGTTCGACGGGCTCGGCCACGGTGGGCCGGCCAGCGCACCGCGACGGGTCGTCGGTGCCGTCGAGTCGTTCCTCGACGATCGAACCCCGTAATCGACGATGCGAGTCGCCGATCGGGCCCGGTACTCGGCGCCCCTCCGATCCGACGCGTTCGACCTCAGTCGTCCGCCGGTGCGCCGCGACCGGAGCCCGCGCCGCTCACATCATCGTCGCCATCGTTCGTCACCGTCGCGTAGAGCATGAGCAACATCGAGAGGATGAGCGCGGCGCCCCAGAGGAAGCCGGTCGGCATGCGGAACGTCAGGCCGAAGCCTTCGCCGAGCCAGACGACGCCGGGCTCGGTCGACCGAACGGGTCCTGTGGTCGAACCGGTCGCGCCGGCCGGTGGGCCCGTTCCAGACCGGCGGACGGCCCGGCGGGACGCCGTCGACAACTTCAAGGTCACTTGTAGAAACGAAACTGTAATGAACGGATTCGTCCTCGGCGGCGTCAGCTCCGGCGTCGGCAAGACCGTCGCTACCCTGGCGATCGCCGCGGCCCTCGACGAGGCGGGCTACACGGTTCAGCCCGCGAAAGCGGGCCCGGACTTCATCGATCCCGGTCACCACGAGGCGGTCGCCGGTCGTCCCTCGCGAACGCTCGATCTCTGGCTCTGTGGCGCGGACGGTCTCCGGCGGAACTACGGCCGCGGCGACGGCGATATCTGCGTCGTGGAGGGCGTCATGGGGCTGTACGACGGCGACGTATCGAGCACGGCGATGGTCGCCGAAGCGCTCGATCTGCCGATCGTCCTCGTCGTGGACGCGAGCGCCGGGATGGAGAGTGTCGCGGCGACCGCGCTCGGCTTTCGCGAGTACGCCGACGCGATCGGTCGGGACATCGAGGTCGCGGGGGTCGTCGCCCAGCGCGCCCACGGCGGACGTCACGAGGCCGGAATCCGCGAGGCACTGCCGGACGATCTGACCTACGTCGGCCGGATTCCCCCGAACCCCGACCTCGAGATTCCGGACCGGCACCTCGGCCTCGAACTGGCCGACGAGTCGGCGCTTCCGAGAGACGTGCTGGCGACGGCCGCAGAGCCCCTCGACGTGGAACGGCTCGTCGATATCGCGAGCGAACCGGCCGACGGGCCACCGTCGTCGATAGACGCCGGGACGTCCGTCGATGCCACGGTCGCGGTGGCCGACGACGCGGCCTTCTGTTTTCGCTACCCCGCAACCGTCGAGCGGCTGCGGGAGCGAGCGGCGGTCGAGACGTTCTCGCCGCTCGCCGGCGATCCGGTACCCGAGTGCGACGGCGTCTACCTGCCCGGCGGCTATCCGGAACTGCACGCCGAGGCGCTCGAATCGTCGGGAACGGTGTCCGAACTCGGAACCCTCGCGAGCGACGGCAGTCCCGTCCTCGGCGAGTGCGGCGGGTTGATGGCGCTGTCACAGTCGCTAACCACGGCCGATGGCGAGACCTACGCGATGGCCGGCGTGCTCCCCGCCGACGTGATCGTGCACGATCGGTACCAGGCGCTCGACCACGTCGAACTGGAGGCGATAGACGGGACGCTGACCGCCGCGTCCGGTGACCGGGTTCGCGGCCACGAGTTCCACTACTCGAGTGCGACCGTCGACGGCGACGCCCGGTTCGTGTTCGAGACCGTTCGGGGAGCCGGACTCGACGGGACCCACGACGGACTGACCGAGTACCGATCGCTGGGCACCTATGCCCACGTCCACCCCGAGAGCGGCGCATTCGACACGTTTCTCGAGCGCCTGTGATCGACGTGCGATACACGTTACCGGGGTGACGGTTCGGCAGTGTCTCGACGACACGACGTTGGACGACGGCCCGGCTCCCCCACGCAGACGCGGCCCGCCCCGACACTCACTCCTCGGTTCCGTAGATCGGCACGAGCACGTGTCGGAGCGCCGGGAGCGCGTCGTGGGCCGCGCGGACCTGCTCGATCACCGTTCCGGGGTTCGGAGGCGACAGCGTCGTCCGCTGCGCCCTCCGCCAAACGCGTCGAAACGCCTATTGGTAAGACGTACGTATTACGCTAATATGTCTGAAGCAGCCACGAACGACGGTTCGGACGACATCACGACGGTGAACTTCAAGCTCACCGAGTCGTTCCTCGACGAGATCGACGACACGTGGCAAGGTCGCGGCTTCAACAGCCGGAGCGAGTTCATCCGCTACGTCCTCCGGGACGCCGTCGAGTTCCCGACGTTCGATCGGGACGAACTCCTCGCGCTCCTGGACGCCGACGAGGACGCTCGTGAGGGGCGGACGGTGAGCGCAGACGAAGCGCGAGAGCGGTTCGGCACCGACGATGACTGAAGACGGGTGGACCTGGGAACTCGCGGAGACCGCCACGACCGATCTCGACTCGCTGGCACCCGACGAGCAGGACCGGATCCTCGACAAACTCGACGAGATCGTTACCTCCCCCTGGCGCGATCCGCCCGAATACGGCGAACCCCTCCGGAATAGCCCGTACAGGAAGATTCGGGTTGGGGGGTTTCGACTCTCCGTGACGTTCCGGCGTCGTGATCGGCGATTGATCGTCGCACGTATCAAACGACGTAGTGGCGCGTATACCGCTGACGACGATTAACGGGACGTCACTCTCAAAACCCACGATCCCGTCCGGTGGGGCAATCGCCGTCGGTTCTCCAGCGGTACTCGCCTCCTGAATCGGTCTGGAACCTGGTTCCGATCCTGTCCGACACTCACTCCTCGGTTCCGTAGATCGGCACGAGCACGTGCCGGAGCGCCGGGAGCGCGTCGTGGGCCGCGCGGACCTGCTCGATCACCGTCTCCGGATCGAGGCCACGGTGAACGAGCGTGCGTTCGAGGGCGCGCCCGAGCGGCCCGTCCGCGACCGCGAGGAACCGTCGCGTCCAGGTCCGGAAGCGCCGGACGCTGTGGGCGGAGATGTCCGTGATGAGTGGCGCGGCGAGGTCGGCCGCCTCGATCGCCTCCCGGTAGGCGTGGCGCGTCCACAGCCGGGGCATGCCCCAGGCCGTCCGGAACCGGTCGAGCGCCCGATCGTCGACGATACCGCGGGCGACGAGAAGGTCGGAGACGACACAGACCCCGCGGGGTTCCAACACGCGGGCGAGTTCGCAGAAGAGCCGGCGTTTCTCGGGTTCGTAGACGATCGCATCGAGTGACAGACACGCGCCGAACGCGTCGCGACCGAACGGGAGGCGCGTCGCGTCGCCGACGGTGAACGACGGCCGGTTTCCCTCTCTGTTGTCGTCAGTCGACGCTGCCGCCTGCGCGAGCGCGACGTTGTCGGAGACGAGGTCGACGCCGACGGCGTCGACGCCGTGGCGCTCCGCGACGTACCGCGTCGCGCCGCCGCGGCCGCACCCGAGATCGAGGACGCGCCGCTCGTGCCAGCGCGGATCGAGCGACGACAACTCCGAGACGACGCGCTCGACGAGACGCTGCTGCGGAGAACCGACCAGGTGCGTCTGCCACGCCCGCGAGTAGCCCACGTTGAGGTACTCGTCGGTGGGCAACACGAGGTCGAGCGCTCGCCAGACGTCCGCGCGTGTGCCGCGCTCGGCGAACTGGGCGTCGAGCCGATCCACACGGTCGCGGCGACCGATCTCCCGAGACGCGCCGTCGGGAGCGAGCCGTCGATCCGTCATCCGTCTCGTCCCCCGACCGTTCCCTCGGCGTTCGCGACGCTGGCGGCGCTCCCTACTGGCGACTCGTCAGAGGCGACGTTCCCGGCTATCCCGTCGTCAGAGGCGACGTTCCCGGCTACCCTGTCGTCAGAGGCGGCGCTTCCCGTCGCGGAGACGTCCGAGTAACAGTGTGCAGACGCTTCGCAGTACGCCAGGTTCGCACAACTCCGCGGACGGTCGTACTCGATGTCCCGGTGGCGGCGGAGGAACGTGACGTAGCCGTCGTCCACACGGTCGAGTTTCTCGTGACAGAGCCACTTCGAACCCCATCGCCCCGCCGCCAGGTTTCGGTACGGACAGAGAAAGACCGTCCGCTCCGTCCCGTCGACCCGTGGCGTCTCGACGATCCGCACGCCCACCAGCCGGTAGGCGAGTCGCAACCGCCGGACGACCGACTCGGGCGTCCGTGCACGAACGAACAGGAGGTGAGCGAACGCGTAACCGAACCAGTACAGCGCCCGTTCCAGCATGGAGGCGGTCTACCTCGACCGGTGCAATGACTCTTGGGTCCGTCTGCAAACTGTGACATTCGACATCACATACCAATATCGGCGGATGACGGGGACGCGTCGGACCGGCCCGTCTCGGCGGGGACGTCACGCTCGACGTGGCACCGAGCGAGCACCGTGAACCGCCGAGCTACCGTCCGCGAAAGTCGGGGTCTCGGTCGGACACGAACGCCTCGATGCCCTCCGAGGCGTCGTCGGTGTGGTAGGCCTCGATCTGGGCCGTCGCCTCCCGTTCCAGGTGCTCCTCCAGGGTATTCGCGTTGGCTCGCAGGAGGAGCCGACGGATGGCAGAGAGGGCGCGCGTCGGGCCGTTGGCCAGTTCGATCGCGCGGCTGGTCACGAGTTCGTCCAGCGCGTCGCCGCGTTCGGTCGCCGTTACGAGTCCCATCGACGCCGCTTCGGGGGCGTCGACGATCCGACCGGTCGCGAGCAGTTCGAAGGCGGTCTGGACGCCGACGAGTCGGGGCAGTATCCAGGTCGCACCGGTGTCGGCGGAGAGGCCGATCTTCGCGAACGAGAAGCCGATTCTGGCGTCCTCGGCCGCGTAGACGAGGTCGCAGGCGACGGCGAGCGCCGCGCCGGCGCCCACCGCGGGGCCGTCGACGCGGGCGATCACCGGGGCCGAGCACGTGGCGATCTCCCGGACGGCTGCGTGAAAACTCCGGTTGACGAGGCCGGTCGAGGGCTCTTCGCCGACGCTCGTCAGGTCCAGCCCCGCGCAGAAGGCGTCGCCCTCGCCGGTGAGGACGACCGCCCTGACGTCGTCGTCCGCGTCCAGTTCGCGGAACGTGGCCGCCAGTTCCTGCGTCTCGGCGCGCGAGACGGCGTTGCGTCGCTCCGGCTTCGAGATGACGACCCGCGCGAGCGGTTCGTCGTCGAGCCGCTCGGTCACGATGGTTCCCATACGCACGGGCACTCGCGAGACCGGCATAATCCTGTCCGTCTCGGCCAGCGGACGGGCCGCGGGATCGTCGACGTCGGGATCCAGCGGGTGGGGAGCCGCCGATCGATGCGCGGGCTAGCGTCGCCCGAGGCCGAGCGGGTACGAGGCGTACGCGACGATAGCGGTCGCAGTCACCGCGACGCCGGTCATCGTCACGAGCGGGTTCGCGAGGCCGGCGAGTGCCGCGGGAATCGCGATCGCGTTGTACGTACACGAGAGCCAGATGGTGCCGCGTCGCCGACGCCGCGCTCGATCGGCGAGTGCGAACGCGCGTTCGACGCCGGTGAGGTCGTCGTCGGCGATCGCGATATCGGCCGCGTCGGCCGCCAGAGCCGTCCCGCCGCCCAGCGCGACGCCCATGTCGGCCGCCGCGAGCGCGGGCGCATCGTTCGTTCCGTCGCCGACCATCGCCACCTGCCCGGCAGCGGCGAGCCGTCGGACCGCCTCGACCTTGCCGCTCGGCGTCACGCTGGCGTAGACGGCGTCGACGCCGTCGTGGTCGGCCAGGAACTCGGTCGCGGAGTCGTCGTCGCCGGTGAGGACGATCACGTCGACGTTCCGGGACGAGAGCACGTCGACAGTCTCCGCCCACGACTCGCGGGGCCGGTCGCCGACCGTGACGACGCCGACGGCGCGTCCGTCTCGGCCCACGACCACGGGAAGGTGGCCCGCGTCGCGGATCGACGCGACGGTCGCCGCGATCTCGTCGTCGACGGTCCAGCCCCGCGAGTCGAACAGCGAGGGGTGGCCGACGAGAGTGGTCTCGCCGTCGACCGTGCCGGCGACGCCAGTCGGGTGCGTCTCGAACGACTCGACGGTCGGGTGGCGGTCGTCCATCGCGCCGTCGTCGACCGTCGAGTCGGAGCCCGCACGTTCGGCGTGGCTGTCAGTCGGGCTCGCCTCCGAACCGTCACCGCCGGCGTCAGTCGGGTCCGCATCCGAACCGTCACCGCCGCCGTCCGTCGGGTCCGCCTCCGTACCGTCACCGCCGCCGTCAGTCGGGCCCGCCTCCGTACCGTCACCGCCGCCGTCAGTCGGGCCCGCCTCCGAATCGTCACCGCCGCCGCCCGTCCTGTCGCGTTCAGCGGTTCCGCCGTCGCCGCGGAGTGTATCACGCTCGTCTCCTCCTCCGTCTCGTTCGGACGGAGCACCTCCGGGTTCGGACGGTCCACGTCCGGGTCCGTCCTCGTCTGTGTCCGGACCGAACACGTCGACGATGGCGTCGGCGGCGGGGTGGGCGGCCCGTCGTTCGAGCGCCGCCGCGGCACGTCGTGCCGTGGCCGGTCCCGTCGCGTCGCGGACGGTCATCTCGCCGGTCGTTAGCGTCCCCGTCTTGTCGAAGATCATCGTGTCGACGTCGCGGAGGCGGTCGAAGACGGTCTCGTCGAAGACGACGACGCCCGCGTCCGCCGCCTCCCGGAGGCTGGTCGCGACGGAGACTGGTGTCGCGAACGCGAACGCCCACGGACTCGCGACGATCACCGCGAGCAGGAGGTGCCGGAGGGACGCGACGAGCCCGTCGCCCGCGAGCAGGGTCGCCGTGGCGGCGACGATCGCGCCGCCGACCACCAGGGGGAGGGCGCGGCCGGCGAGTTCGTCCGCCCGATCCGACGCGCCGTGGCTCGCGCTCTGGAGGTCCCAGACGCGACGGGTGAGCCCGTCGAGTCGGCTCGTCGGTTCGTCCCCGACGGTGACCACGGCACTTCCGGCCGTGACCGTCGAGCCGCCGACGACGGCCGCTCCCGCGGTCCGCTCCTGCGGTAGCGACTCTCCGGTGAGGACTGCTTCAGCGACCGTACACCGACCCTCCGCGAGTGTCCCGTCGACGGGGATGCGTTCGCCCTGCCGGACGAGAATCCGATCGCCCGTCGACAGCTCGTCGGTGGGGACGACGCTCGTCGACCCGTCGGTGTCGAGCCGGCGCGCTTCGGCGACCGACGCCCGGGTCAGCGCGGTCAGTCGCGAGGCGGCGTCGCGCTTGACCGTCGCCTCCCGGTAGATCGCGCCCATGACGAGCGCCGAGACGACGATCGCGAGATCGAAGTAGAGGTCGGAGCGGCCGACGAGGACCGACAGGGTCCCGTAGACGACGGCCGCGACGATCGGCAGCGTCGCGAGCAGGTCGGTGTTCGGCCGCCGGAGTCGAAGTGCGATGTACGCGCCACGGAGGAGCGGTCGGCCGGTGAGGTAGACGATGGCGCCCGTGACGACGAGGAACAGCGGTAACACGCCCCAGTCGAGTTCCATCGGTCCGCCGAAGAGGGAGAGGGCGCCCCAGCCGGTGAGGTCGGCGAGCGCGGCTGGGTAGAAGAGGACGACGTAGGGAACCAGGAGGAACGACCCGAAGACGACGCCGAGGACGTAGCGCATCTCGAGGAAGTCGTCCGCCCGGCGCTTCCGGAATCCGGCGACCTCTCGCTCCCGGTACGTCTCGCCCGTCACGTCCGTACCGATCCCCCGGTCGTCGCCCGAGAGCTGTGGCCGGTCGCGACCGACGCCGTCGCCGGCCTCCCGTGCGCCGCGTTCCCGCACGAAGGCGGTGAACCCGACCCCGGTGAGGGCGGATTCGAGGTCGTCGGGCGTGATCCGCCCGGGATCGTGATCGACCCTGACGGCTTCGGTCACGTAACTCGCAGAGGCGTCCGCGACGCCGTCGCGACTCGCCGCGACCGATTCGAGGTACGTTTCGTCGTGCGCGGCGTGCATCCCGTCGACCCGGAAGTACGTGCGGACGAGTTCGCCGTCGCGGGAGTCGTCCGGTTCGGTCGCGTCCGCGCCGTCGGCTGCACCGTCTCCCGGTAACACCGCGTCCACCGGTGACGCGGAGTCTCGCGCCCGGTCACCGGCCGACGCTGGCTGGAGCGCGTCGTCGAGGTGTCGACACCCCGGGCAACAGTACGGACCGGACGGTGCCGGTTCGTCGTCGGCCGGCGGGGACGGGGCGGATCGGCGGCCGGTGCCGGCCGCACCGTCGCTGGCGACGGCCGTGCCGCAGAACGCACAGGTTCGATCCCCGCCCGACTCGCCGGCTGTCACAGGGGCGATTCGGCGCGTGCGTCATTAACGCTGGCGGATCCCGGTCAGGAACGCTCACCGCCGTCCGGGTCGAGTTGCAGGACGATCACCGCCTGTCCGTGCGAGCCGCCGGGGACGTAGTCCCAGCCGCCGCCGGCCGCCTGGTAGGAGACGGCGTCGTCGACCGGGTCGACGCTCGTATCCCAGGCTTCGTTCGCGTTCTGGATGTAGCCGACGACGTCTACGTGCTCGGCGTACTCGCCGGTGACGCGCGCCTCGCCGTAGGAGATGGAGCCGTTCTCCGGCAGTCCGTGGAACTCGATACAGTGGCTGTCCATGACGCCGTCGCCCTGTGGGAGGTCGGCGGCGATCCCGAACTGGTCCGCGTCGAGCGGCTGGGTTTCGTCGCTCACCGGGTACTCGACCGCGAACGGATCGGCCAGCGAGTGCCAGGAGAGACTCTCTCCCGTCGGTATCGTCACGGTCGTGTTCGGAATCGACTCTCCGACGATGGGGTCACCGTCCGCGTTGAGCAGCGTCACGCAGAGTTTGCCCGACCCCTCGCCGAGGTACGGGTCGCGGTACTCGTCGCGCGGGTTGACGTAGCTCACCCAGTCGCCGTCGGGATCGCTGGCTTCGAAGTACGGATCTCCCTGCTCGGGGGCGGCGATCGCGGCGGCCGACTCTGCGATCGCGGGCGCGCCGTCCGACTCGTTCGTCGTCCCGTCCGATTCGTTCGCCCCGCCGTCCCCGGTCGATTCGTTCGGGTCAGCGGCGTCGACGTCCGTCGGCGCCCCCTGGTCGTCCCCCGGGAGGACCTCGTCCGCGAAACCGAATCCGACCGCCGACGAGACGACGACGGCGACGATGGCGATACCTGCGAGCGTTACGAGTGCGGCGACCGCGAATCCGCGTCGGTGCATGCGTACCGCAGCCGGCATCGATACCGGCTATTGATATGACCGGCGTACCGACGAGTAGGCGATCGTTTCGGGATCGATGACGGTCAGGTTCGTGCGACTGCCACCGGTCTCTGACCGTGTCGACCGCGTCACACTCTCCGTCGGCGGGCTGGGGAATCGCAACGGGCGGCGAACGTACGGGCGGCCAGTGGCTCCCTGCTGTGGGCCGAATCGATACGCATCCTCGGAGAGAGCGACCGGCAACGAGAGCAGTTGCTCTCGGAAAATGGGCGAACGCGATCCGAATACAGGATGCGTTCGTCACTCGACGGTGACCGTGATCGTCTCGACGTCCGTCTCGTCGATCAGCCCAATCGTGATCGATTCATCGGCTTCGAGCGGGACGCCGGCCTCGGACGGGTTCAGCTGGATCGATACCGTCTCGTCCGTTCCCGGGTACACCCAGTGTTCTTTGCGACTCGCGTCTATCCGCTGGTTGTAGTGCGTTTCCGTCCCCCTGAAGACGAAGACGGTCAACTGCTCTGAGTGTGTGGTCATCTCCGACGGAACGGTTACGTCTACGAGAACCGTCGTGTCTCCTGCCACGGGCTGATCCGAGACAGAGAGGTCGATTCGTGTGACGGGTGACTTGCCGGGTTCGATCCGGTCGATGCCGGCGTCGTGTTCCATATTCCGCCGGTGGAACGCGACGCAGTCGTCTGTGATTGCGCGGCTGTACTCGTAATCGACGCCCTCGTAGATGTGAAATTGCGCCGATGCACCGGCCTCCTCGTAGATCGTCTCGCAATACGGAAGTCGGTCTTGCTGCATATCGTCGCCGTAGACGTCGAGTGCGATTTCACGCTGTGGCTCGCTCCAGTCGTCGTAGGGGACCGTGTCGGTGTCGTCCTCTGCGCCCATGTAGACGAATTGAGAGACGTCCGTCCACGCGTCCTCGTCGAAGGGAGTTCCGGTGAGTGATTCGACGTCGGAGACGCCGATCGGATAGCTGAGCTCGTGTCCGTCCGTGTTCTCCATCGGGAGGATCGCTGTGCCGTTCACCGCCCAGGCGGTGACCGAACGCACCCGGTCCGGGTGGAGCGCGGCGAATCGGTTGACGAAGTTCCCGGTGACCGAGAACCCGTTCAGAAGGACCTCGTCGTCGGCAGCGTAGGAGAGCGCGTCCAGTTGTGCGCCCGCGTGGTCGACCATTCGGAGTAGTTGCCGATCGACGCGGGCCAGTTTCTCGTTCTCGATCGCCATCGTGTCCGCGTCCAGGGCCTGCACGTTGTGGTGGCTGCCGACGGGTTCGTCCTCGGGTTGGGGGAAGACGGGAACCAGCAGTGGAACGCCCAGGCCGTCGCTGATACGCCGACAGATTTTCGTGGGAAATTCGACGAGGCTCCTGGCCCACTTGCGGTGTGCATCGAACGAATCGGTCGCCCGTCCGGTGTTGTTCGGTTCGACCACGATCGGCCCGCCGCCCGTCTCGAGGTCCGCCGGGACGTACAGAAAGTAGGGATAGTTGAATCCGAACTCGGGTGCGGCCGCCACCTCCACGAACTCACCAGATTCGGCCACCGACTCGACGCTATCGAGGTCGGCCACGTCGAGGTGGGCCGTGGACTCGCCGATGACGCCGTGGTCCGCGTGGACGAGCTGGACCGTGATATCCTGGGATTCGCCCAGCCCATCGTCTATCTCGACGGTTTTGTCCCTGGCGCTTTCGCTGGCGGGGACGTCGTCCTCGGCTACTTCGTCACCGGCTGCGTTCCTGACGACGAGTGACGCGTCGCGGTCTGTTTCCACGGTCGCGACCGTTACCGAGCGGCCGTCGCTCAGTTGGTCCCTCACGATAACGGTAGCGTTTGGCGACGGTTCCGACGGCTTGCCGTCGTTCGTACACCCCGCGAGTCCGACGGCACCGACCCCCGACGTCGCTGTAATGAAATCACGCCTGTCCATATGTCCTCACCTGATAGTTGGTAAATAACCATTTCTATCTCGGTGTCGTCGTTCGGTGATCGGGAGCCGGCCCGGTGCGCTCCGACGCACATCCAGCTGCTGGATCCGCTCTGGCGGACTGTCTCGTCGGTCGCCACTCACTCGATGTATCCCAGGTCAGCAAGGCGCTGTTCGACGGCGTCGTCGTCGGTCTTGGCCGACTCGTCGTTCTCGAACCGCGGGTAGGACCGCTCGCCGGCGTGCGGGACGCAGGGGAGGACGGTCCCGTCCATGCGCTCGTCCGCTGGGACGTCGAACGTCGAGAGCACGGTCGGCGCGACGTCGCAGAGGTGCGCGTTGCCGACACCCTCGCGCAGATCGACCGTCTCACCGGCGACGGCGACGAACCCGTCCAGTTTGTGGTTCCAGGGTTCGGTCGGCCGGCCGAAGCGCTCGCCGCGCAGGGTCGTCGAGAGGAAGTGGTCGTAGTCGGCGGGGATGGTGACGACGTCGACCGCCCGGTGACTCTCCGGTCCGTGGAAGTAGGCCTCTCGCGGCGCGACGGTCTCGAAGACCGGCTCACCGTCCGGCGCCGTGACCGCCCGGAGCTCGTTCATCAGGTCGGCGCGGACGTCGTCGTAGTCGGATTCGGGCACGACGCCGTTCGGCTCGCGACCCTGCAGGTTGAGTCTGATCCCGCATTCGATCCGCGAGCGCATGTAGGCGGCCGAGTGCCGAAAGTCGACCTGCTCCGTGCCGGCGCTGACGAGGGCGTCGGGGACACGCCTCGCGACTGCGTCCGCGAGGCCCACCCGCTCCAGGGCGGCGCCGATGCGCTGGCTCGTCAGGCCCACCGACGCGAGCGCGACCATCGATCGCTGGAGGGGTCCGGGCCCGCTCTCGTCGCTCGGTGCGCCGGCGCCGGTTCTCGTCGTATCCTCGCCCGCTTTCAGACTTCGTTCGCGCGCCCGTGACCAGGTCGGCATGCCGCGACCGCCACGGACCGTCTCGACGGCGCCCAGTTCCCGGAGGAAGTCGTTGACGCGAAACTCGTAGCCCTCGTAGGGTCCCATCCCGTGATCGCTCGCGACGACGATCGTCTCCGGGCGACAGGTGTCGAGCGTCGCCTCGACCTGGCGGTCGACCTCGCGATAGAGCGCACGGATCCCCGCCGTATCGTCGGGTCGACGGTGAAAGATCGAGTCGGTGGCCTGGAACTGCAGGAAGCCGAAGTCCGGTTCGAACCGATCGGCCAGGTAGCGAAACGCCTCGCCGCGCGAGCGGATGGCCCGGCAGTACGCGTCGGTCGAGTCGTCGTCGGGATAGACGTGGTAGTCGCCGATCGCGTCGCGGACGTCGTCCAACAATCCCTCGGGGTGGCACGTCGGGTCCTCGGGCGCGGTATAGCCGGGAATCAGGGCACCGTCGACGGCCCTGGGCGGGTGGGTCACCGGCGCGTTCACCACGACGCTGCGGTAGCCGTGGCGGTCGAGGAGTTCCCAGAGCGTTCGTTCGCGGACGTCGGTCGCGTTGACGACGTCCCAGTCGTACCCGTCGAACGTGAGGAAGCTGAAGACGCCGTGTTTGCCGGGATTCATCCCGGTGTAGAGCGAGGGCCACGCGCTCGCCGTCCACGGCGGGACCTGCGACCGCAAGGGTCCGCTCGCACCCGTCGAGACGATCGAGGCGAGCGTTGGCAACTCGCCGTCGGCGAACAGCGGCTCCAGTATTCGCTCGCAGGCCGCGTCGATCCCGACCAGCAGGGTCCGGAGCCCGGTGTCGGCTGTCATCGCCCTCGACGACCACTCGGCGTCCTTTGGGTAGTGACCTACTGCGCCCGGGTACGGTCACGATACCCAACCGATCGCGCCGGAGTGGGGCCGGTCGCTCCTCACTTCGTGACCGACTGGTAGAGGTGCGCGAGCGTCTGCATGCCCCAGGAGCCCCGTTCCATGCTGTAGGCTGTCCGCAGCGACGGGTCGAACTTCGCCTTGTAGCGGTTGATCCGGCGGGTCTCGCCCCCGACGAGGTCGTAGGTGGCGAGGCCACGATCACGCGCGTCGCGCATGACCGCCCAGTCGAGCAGATCGTTGACCGGCACGTCGACGTCGCGGTCCGTCCGGACGCCGCCCATCCATCGGCCGATCGTGTCGCCGTACTCGACGGCGAGGATACCGCCGACGAATCCGCCGTCGACGCGACAGACGTACGGCCGGACCGCGCCCCGATCGGCGCGCTCGTGGAGGTCGACGACGAAGTCTGCGGGGACGTCGAAGTCGACGCCCTGGGAGTGGTACCGCTCGCGAACCTGGGCGACGATCCGCCGAATCGCGGTGGCGCCGTCGGTATCGGCCGCCGAGAGCGCGGGCGCACCGTCCGTTCCGTCGTCGACACCGTCACTCCCGCTGACGAGGCGATCACTCGCGCCGTCGACGATCTCGTAGGCATCCGCCGGCGTGTTCGTCACGTTTCGCCGAGCGTCGCTGCTGAACCGGGAGAGGAGGTCGTCCTCGTCCGCCGAGAGGTCGACGTGGTAGGTGAACTCGGGGGTGACGTCGTACGCGGCCCACTTGAACGAGCGCACGTCGGAGTAGGCCGGTCCCGTCCGGACGTGGGTGTACCGCGGCCCGAGCTCGTCGTCGATCCACTCGAGACAGCCGTCGACGAATCGCTCGCGACGTTTCTCGCGCTTTCGCTGTTTCAGCTTTCCGAGGTTCAGGGTGGCGGGCCCGAGCGCGGGCACGCGGAGGTCCGGGGGCGGCGAGAACGCCGTCATCACGGGCCCCTTCCGGATGGCGAAGACGGGGAAGACGCCGACGGGCTCCTGGCCTTTGAAACCGACGAGGGGGTGGAGGCGCGCTCCGGCGTACTCCGCGAGCGTTCGCAGGGCGTCGTACTCGTGAAACAGCGTCCCGTGGGGCGACCGCGAGACGTAGCCGTTCCATCGCGAGACGTCCTCGTCCGTCGCGACGCGGACGTCTACCACCGGTCGTCACCTCCGCCGACGCCGACGGCGTCGGTCGGCCGGCGGTGGCGCCGCGCGGCCGCGGTGTCGCCCGTGACGGCGTCGTCGATTCGTGACCGTGCGCTCGTACTGGTGTGCATACGTCAGGGCTCGTGACGATTCGGTTTTGTAATCGGCCCCCTTCCGGCGAATTCCGACCGGTTTCCCCCGGGACGCCGGCCCTCGCCCGTGACGACCCTGCGGGGCGATCCGCGAGTAGCCACAGGCTTCCCGCCCGAATCTGGCCGCGAGTAGCCACACGCTTCCCGCCCGAGACTGGCCGCGAGGGGCCCACGAACCCACCGTTTTCGACGCCTGACTGCCATCGGTCGCGGACTGCCCGGTATCCGAGTAGTAACAATCCGCGTACGGGTCGGTTCGTCGACCGATGAAGGAGCTGTTCGAGCGGTCGCAGGCGACCCACACTCGAACGGCCGACGGTCCACGGACCGCCGGCTCGACGGATCTCGCGGCCCTCTGTGGGTTCGTGGTCGTCGCCGTCGTCGTGCTCGTCGGCTGGAACCCGCCCGCGCCGCCGCTTCGCGCGGTCGTGGGCGTCCCGTTACTGTTTCTGGCCCCGGGATACGCCGTCGTCTCGCTTTGCTTTCCGGCCCGGTCGTCGGGGCTCGATCCCGGGACCGCAGGTGGCGCCCTCGGCGGCCGGACGCCGTCCGACGGCGAACGCATCGCGCTCTCGTTCGCGACGAGTCTGGCGATCCTGCCGATTCTGGGAGTCGTCCTCCCGTTCGTCGCCACGTTCCGACTCGGCCCAATCGTGGCCGCCGTCGCCGGCGTCACCGTCGTCGGCGCGGTCGGTGCGTGGATTCGTCGTCGCCGCCTGTCGCCTGCCCGCCGATACCGCCCGTCTCGTACCCTCCGGTGGTCGACGCTACGGTCGGCCCTGTTCCCGACGGGCTCGCCGCTGCTCGCGGCGACGAACGTCGTCCTCGCGGTCAGCGTCGTGCTCGCGGTGGCGACCGGTGGCTACGCGCTGCTCTCGCCGCTGGACGGGGAGCGCTACACCGGGATGCAGCTGCTCGCCGCGGACGACGACGGTGACCTGGTCGCCGCCGGCTACCCCACGGAGATCGAACCCGGTGACTCGGTCTCGCTCACCGTCGCCGTCGACAATCAGGAACGTCGCGAGGTGACCTACGACCTCGTCGTCCGCCAGGAGCGCTATGTCGACGGTGAGCGACGCGACGACGAGGTACTCCACGAAGCGACCCTCTCCGTCGAGGACGCCGAGACCGTCCACCGAGACGTCGCCGTGACGCCGACGGCCGAATCCGGCGACCTCCGTCTGGTCTACCTCCTCTACGTCGACGGCGTCCCGGAGGATCCGTCGCCCGAGAACGCCTATCGCTACACGCACGTCTGGATCGATGTGGGCGAGGCGTCTCCCGGCGGCGACCCTGGCGAAGACGGTCCGCCGACAGGTGGCGACGATATCGGCTCGGACGACGAGTCCGGTGACAGTCCGGTGGCGGATGGGAACGAATCGGACGACGGTCCGATAGGGGCCGGCAACGAATCCGACGACCCTGGCGGAGCCAACGACGAGTCCGACGATTCGGCAGGTGGTGCCGGGACGAGCGACGAGCCGGGAGCCGGCGGAAACGAATCGGACGACGGGTCGGACGTCGGCGTCGGCGACGACTTCGAGGTTGGCGCGTCGGTCCGCGGAGCGAACGTGGGCTAGATCCGCGACGGATTCGGCGACGGTCGAGATGCCGTGACGGTCGCCGCGGGCACTCGGGGCGTCGCCACCTCGTCTCGAAACCGGAGTGCGGTCGGAACCGGTACCAGCGTGGGTCGCGTTCTCCGTTCTCGCTGTTCTCCGTCGGATTCGCCGCGACGGCGTCACCATCTTGGACCACAGCGGAATCGACGCCGCTGCGCACGCTCGGATCGGGTTCGCGGGGTGACACGGAATCGATTCCTCGCCGTCCATCAGCGGCGACCCACACGTCATCGGCGCCGACCGGACCGGTACCGGCGTCGACCCACACGTCACCGACGGTTGGCCCGATCGGTTCCGGCGTCGACCCACACGTCACCGACGGTTGTTCCGACCGCCACTGGGGTTCGAGCGTCACCCGACGCCATCGGTGCTAGAAATTCCGTCGCTCGTGACCGCACTAGCCTCCGGCGTATTTCGTGAAAAAACGTAGCACCGTCATATCGCAGTGAAATGGCGCCATAACAAACGGCCGTCTCGGCCTCCGTTCGCAGGCAAGGTATGATCCGCATCAACCGAACGGTCCTCGCCGTGGTGGGACTCGCGCTGGTTTCGATCGGTCTGGTGGTCCTCGCCGCCGGGGCGCCGACCGTGGCCCAATCGGGGGCGAACGCGAGCACCGACCAGACGGACGGACAGCCCGACCTCTCGCTCCCCGCCTACAACGACGGCTACTCGGCCGTCCAGGGCGATCGGTGCATCCCGATCACCCCGCTCGGCGACGGCTATCAGACTGCCGAAGAGTACTACGACTATCGCCATCCGGAGACGAGCCCGAGTTCGTACATGTACAGCTCGCACGGGACGACGCACGTCCAGGCGGCAGACACCAGTCGTCTGTTCCTCCAGGACGGCGGTGACGGCCTCAACCTGGTGGTCGTCCACGGCGAACTCGAGGGAACCGGTGACGGCGGAGACGTGACGTTCGTCTTCGACGGCCTCCCCGACGGCGAGTGGGCCGTCAAGGACGACCAGTACGATCTCGACGTCGAGAACGGGTCCGGAACCAACGACGACGTCTGGGACCGCCGCGGCGACGCGAGTCGCGTCAGCTGGACCTGGGCCGGCGGCCGGACCGATGGTGGCGTCTACACCGACCTCGGTGACGACTTCGCCGTGACGATTCGACCCGCGTTCAACGACGTGGCGGACCTCCAACAGAGTGACGGGGAGATAACCGAGTGGCAGGTACTCTCCGGCGACGATCGGAACCCGCAGGCGACGTCGCTCGACACGACCGAGCCGGTCGAACTCCGCTCGGGCGGGTGTTCGGCCGTCACCGCCCTCGACGTCGTCGAAACCGACGGTGGGTCGGTCACGTTCAACGCGACCGTGACGAACCAGGGTGACGCAGCGGAGACCATCACTGTCCCGATCGCGATGGACGGTGAGGTCGTCGAGGAATACGACCTCTCGATCGGCCCGAACGACGCCGTGACGTTCAACGCGACCGTCTCCGTCGACGAAGCGGCGACGCTGTCCGTGGGCGGACAGTCGGCGAGCGTCGACGAGTCGGGTGGCATCGCCACCCGATTACCCGGGTTCGGCGTCCCGGTCGCTATCGTCGCGGTACTGTCGGTTCTCGCGCTTCGAATCCGACGGTAACGCGACGTCTCAGTTTTCACCGGCGCGGTCGGACCGATCACCGATCGCGTGCGCCCCGTCGCCTGCCGGGCGACCGGCTCCCAGTCGTGCCGTGGACGTCTGGACGGTGGCCAACCCGTCAGGCGACCGTCCGTCGGTAGACGGCGAGAATGCGTTCGCCCATTCGATCCAGTCCGAGCGGCCGGACGGCGTCCCGACCGCCGGGCTCGTCGGCAGCGTCGAGCGCGCACCGAAGCGTCGTGGCCAGTTCGTCGACCGACTCGCCGACGCCGCTGACGGTGAGGGAGTCGACGCGTTCCGGGACGTCGCCGACGGGGGTCGACACGACCGGGGTGTTGCACGCGAGCGCCTCTTTGACGGTGCTGGGTGAGCCTTCCCGGTTGGACGTAAGCAGGAGGGCGTCGGCGGCGTTCATGTAGGCGGGTATCAGGTCGTAGTCGACGCCGGAGATCGCGTGCAACTCCACGTCGTACGGCGCCCGGTTGGCCGTCCGCTCGACCACACGCTCGGCGAGCGGATAGTTCTTGACGGGCCGATCCGGGTGGTAGGGAAACAGCACGTGCCGACCGTCGGTCGGCCAGTCGACGACGTCGCGGGCGCGATCCGTCTCCATCGGTCTGAACAGTTCGAGATCGATACCGTAGGGGATGACGTGTACCTCTCCGGACAGGATTCGGGCCATCTCCGGACTCACCACGATGACGTCGTCGCACAGGCGGGCGAACCCTCTCGTCAGGCCGCCGAATCGGCCCATCAGGTCCGATCCGACCAGGCTCGTCACGACCGGAACGCGTCGCTGTGCCACGGCCGCCGGGATCGTCAACCCGAAGTTGGCGTGGACGAGGTCGTACGCGGCCAGGTCCCGCGAACGGACCGCCGGGCAGAATCGGAGGTAATCCGTGACGCGCCGCCCGTCCGGTCCGGATCGCGGGACTTCGAGGACGTCGCTCTCGACGCCGCGATCGGCCAGGGCCGTGACCTGATTGGTCACGTACGTGGCCTCGGCGTTGGTCGTCAACTGGAGGACGCGCATCGGCTGTCCCCGTCGTGACGGTGACCGACGCTTCTGGCGACGGCGCACGAGCGAGGTCCGGTTGGTCCGCTCACGCGTTCCACCACTCGTACAGCGAGCGCAGCGGCCCCACGCCCGTCGCCGTGCGTTCGAGGATGGCGTACGATGCGAGGTCAGGATTGAACTTCGCTTTGTAGTCCCAGAGGCGTTCGACGTTGGCGCCGGAGAGGTCGGCGACGTCGCAGCCGTCGGCTCGGGCTCGACGCATCGAGTGCCAGTTCAACAGGTCGTTGATCGGCAGGTCGACAGTCGATCGCGGTTTCGGCACGCCCTGCCAGAACGTGAGTCGATCGTCGTCGGTGAGCGAGAGCCGACCGGAGACGGGCTCGCCGTCCACGGTGAGTTCGTAGGCTTCGATCGTCCCCTCGGGGAGGTCCCGGTAGATCCGCGTCAGGAAGTCCGTCGAGAGCGGGAACGTCTCGCCCTGCTCGGCGAAGCGCCGATGGAGCTGGCCCGCGAGCCGTTCGACGCTCGCCTCGCCGCCGCGTTCGATCGCGTATCCCGGGTCAGCGCCCTCGGTTCCGTCGTCGGCGTCGATTCCGTCGTCCGAGTCGGCGTGGACGACCGCGCCGCCGTCGGCGACGGCGCGCGGCTCGTAGGCGTCCTGGATCGAGGTCCGGGCGTCGCGCGAGAACGATCGGAGCAACTCGGACTCGTCCCGGTCGATGTCCAGTTCGTACGTGAACCGGGGTGTCACGTCGAAGCCACGCCAGCTGAAGGGGCGCACCTCGTCGTAGGCCGGGTTCGTGACGATCCGGACGTAGTGGGGGTCGACCTCGTCGTCGATCCACTCGAGGCAGGCTTCGACGAACTCCTTCGTCCGGAGCGTCGCCTTCCGATACTTGATGTTCGGATCGAGCATCATCGCCGGCCCGAGGTACGGGATGCCGGCGTGGGGCGGCGGAGAGAAGAGCAGTCGGAGCGGCCCCCGAGCGTCGACGAACAGCGGGAGAATTCCGATCGGGTGATCGCCGTTCTTCCCGACGAGACGCGTGAGCTCTGCGTCCGTCTCGTCGGCGATGGCGTGGAGGAACTCGGCCCGATGGAATGGGGCACTCTGTGTCGATCTATCGACGTACGCGTTCCACTCGTCGTCGGCAGGGAGTCGGTGAACGTCAATCATTCGTGCGTGTTCGCTGGTCTGACCAACGATCGATTCCCCGAAAAGTAGCGGCCGACTACCGGCGAAGAACGGGTGGGATAACTACTGGCGGGGTTCGATCACCAGAAACTACGATACTTAATGGCTAGTGGACATTTCCATCGACCCGACAGCGATTCGCTGGGGCCCGCGATGACGCTGCTACTCGTAGCCACGACGGTCGGAGTACTGCTCGGTTCGGTCGGGCTGGTGACCGCCGGCTCGATCGTCGGTGACCCGGTCACCACCCAGAATTCGTCTATCACGCAGGTGGCGCAGATCCAATCCGACGGAGTCACCGTCGAGCAGGGCGACCGCTGTCTCCCCGTCACTCCGTTCGGCGACGGGTCCCGGTCCGTCGCCGACTACTACGACTACCGAACGCCCAACACGACGCCGTCGTCGTACACGTACAGTTCCTACGGGACGACCCAGTTCCAGGCTGACGACACGAGCACCCTCTTCGTCTACGACGGCGCGGGTGGGCGCTCCCTCGTCGTGGTCCACGACCGCCTCGATGGCGACACGGACGGCGGGTCCGCGACGATGGCGTTCGACGACCTGCCGATCGACGGCGAGTGGACCGTGGAGGACGACGCTTACGACGGGCGAGACGACGTCTTCACCCATCGGGAGACGTCGAGTCGCATCACCTGGGTCTGGACCGAGGGTCGATCCGATGGCGCGGCGTTTACCGGGCTGGACGGGTCGTTCGCCGTGACGGTGACGCCGGCGTTCAACGAGGACGCCGACGAGCGATACACCGACGGCGGGTACGACGGCCAGGTGACCGACTGGCAGGTCGTTACGAACGACGGAAACGCGACGCGGACGTCGCTCGCACTGGACGACCCAATCACCGTCCGTTCGGGCGCGTGTTCGACGGTGACCGAACTCGACGTCGACGACGCGGCGGACGCGGGGGAACCCGTATCCCTCCGCGCGACGGTGACGAACGATGGCGACGGGTCTGAGACGGTGACCGTCCCGTTCGTGGTCGATGGCGACGTCGTCGACGAGCGAACCGTGACGCTCGCCGCCGGCGAGACGACGACGATCTCGACGTCGCTGACGCTCGACGAGCCGGGGACGCGGACGGTCGCGGTAGGCGATCGCGACGTGACGTTCGACGTCGTCGCCGGTGGTCCCGGCGCTTCCCTCCCGGGCTTCGGCGTCGTGGCCGGACTGGCAGCGTTCGCCGTCGCGGTGCTCGCCGCCCGCAGGCGGTGAGCAGGTCGGAGGCGACGACGTGGACAGTCACGGCTCCCGATAGGCCGTCAGAAATACTTCGATCAAATCTCGTCCGATGTACGCGGACGGGGCGACGTTCTCTACAGTTCACGCGGACGGGACGACGTTCACTACAGTTCACGCGGACGGGACGACGTACCCCACAGTTTGCGCGGACGGGAAGACGTTCACTACAGTTCGCGCGGATGGGGCGACGTACCCCACAGTTCACGCGGACGGGACGAGACCCCTCACTGTCGCCGGATCGAACTGCCGACGGAACCGAACCCGACCGTCGCCTTTTCTTCGATACACGAAAACAGTAAAGATGGATCGGCCGAATTCGAACGCATGGGTCTCCTCGGGTTCGTCCTGACGATCGCGACCTTTCCCGGCGTGATCGTACACGAACTGGCCCACAAGCGGGTCTGTGATCTGTTCGGGATCCCCGTCCTCGAGGTGTGCTACTTTCGGTTCGGAAACCCAGCCGGCTACGTCCGTCACGCCGAACCCCGCCGGTATCGCCACGCGACGATGGTGGCGGTCGCGCCGTTTCTGCTGAACACCGTCCTCGCGCTCGCCGCCTTCGGTGGCGTCGCGCTGTCGATTCCCGCCGGCGGGTCCCCGGCCGACGCCGGAGTCGTCGGGGGCGTCCTGTTCTGGCTCGGCATCAGTTTCGGGATGCACGCATTCCCGAGCGCCGGCGACGCCTCGGTGCTGTGGGGACAGACCAGGTCGAAGTGGCGTACCTCGCCCACCGTCTTACTGGGGCTTCCGGTGATCGCCCTCATCCACGTCGTAAACCTGCTTCGGGCGTTCTGGCTCGACCTCGTGTACGCGATCGCGCTCTTCGCCCTGGTCTCGTCTGCGATGCCTGGTACGGTCCTGTGAACTGGGGACAGTCGGCGTCACGGGTACGGGTCCTGTGAACGGGGGGCGATGGTCGGCCGTTCGACATCGATACGGATTGGGCACGCTTTTTATCCGGCGACGTCGTCACCCCGACTAGCGTGCTGGGTCTTCTCACGGCAACCGCAGCGGCCGGATCAGTTCGGCTCTCGGTCCTCGCGTCCTCACTCGTTCCGTGGCTCCTCATGGCCGTCGTCGCGGTACTGAACGGCGGGTTTCGGGAAGTCGTCCTCGTCCCTCGTCTCGGCTCGTACCCCGCCCACGTCGTGAGTACGTTCGTCCTCGTCCTGGCGATCGCTCTCGTCTCGTTCCTGTACGTCTCGCTCTCTGCGATCTCGTTCACCCGGGCGGAACTCGTCCTCGTGGGTGTCGGCTGGGTCGTCCTGACCGTCGGGTTCGAGTTCCTCGTGGGCTACGTGGAGGGGACGCCGGTTTCGACGACGCTCGGACAGTACGACGTGCTGGCGGGCCAGGTCTGGATCCTCGTTCCACTCACGTTGCTGGTGTCACCGCTGCTGTTCGGCTGGTATCTCTCTGGCTGTCCGTCGGTGTCTATCAGGGTGATCGTCCGGTATCTCTCTCTCTCTCTCTCTCTCTCGATGTCCGTCGCGAGGAATCGCCGCCGGTCGCGCCAGGTATCGACTGGGCGTCCGGCGACACTGCCCGACTGTCACGCGGCGACACGCAACTGCGACGGCCGGGTCAGGTGGATACCGAGTCCCCGTTCCAGCCCGGGTCCTGCCCCGTCCGGACGAGCAAGTCCGATCGGCACGCCGGGCAGTAGTCGGGGACGCTGGATTCGCTTCTGGGGACGTACACCGCGCTGCCACACTCTACGCATGCATCGGGGACGATGGTTGCACAGTCCGCACAGACGTTGAAGTCGTCGACCGTGAGGTCGCGCAGGGGTTCGAGTTGTTTGTCCAAGGTATACTCGTCGATGACCGCCTGGCAGCGTTGGCACGATTTCATGACGATGCAACTGACTCACACGGGACGGCCCCGTAAGTATCTCTGGGCCGCGTCGCGTGGTACGGATCCGATGGGCGACAGGGACTTCTCACAACCCGGCTGGGGACACAGTCACACGACCGAACGGCCGGGTTCGCCCGCGTTCGACGCCGCCGATCCGTGGTACTCACTCACTCGAAAGTATTATCACTGTGTCGAGGCTGTGTTCGGGTGTAATGGCAACCGGTACGGTAGACTTCTTCAACGACACAGGCGGGTACGGCTTCATTTCGACCGACGACGACGCAGTCGACGACGACGAGGACGTCTTCTTCCACATGGAAGACGTCGGCGGTCCGGACCTCGAAGAGGGGCAGGACGTCGAGTTCGACATCGAATCATCCCCCAAGGGACCGCGCGCGACGAACCTCGAACGGCTGTAAGGCGCTTCGAGTGCAAACGCACCGGGCGTTTGCATCCGCTATTCGTCCGATACGATACCTCGATAGCCGCCGCGACGGCTCACGGTGTCGGTTCGCGGTCGATGTCCCGTTGGCGGTGAGACGCCGTCATCAGTCCGATCCGGACGCCGCCAGCCCGGCCCGACAGCTCGCAGTCCGTGAAACTCACGCAAAGGGACTTTATCGCGGTTGGTGTGTGTCCCATCCATGCCGGGGACTGTCACGATTAGCATCGAACTCGAACTCGGGTGGGGCCTCGCGACGTACGGGAAACTGGACAAGTTGAGCGAGGGACGGGCGGCGGAGACGCGGTACCTCTCGCGGTTGCTCGAACGCTGTGACGACCACGACGTCCCGATCACCTTCGACGTCGTGGGCCACCTGTTTCACGAGCACTGCGCCGGCCACCACGGCGGCCCTCACGCGGACGACTGGTGGGACGTCGATCCGGGGACCTCCGTCGACGAGGATCCGGCGTTTTACGCGCCGGACCTGATCGAGGACATCCGCTCTCGCCGGACGGCCCACGAACTCTGCACGCACACCTACTCGCACGTCGAGTGCGACGCGGTCGATCCGGCGGTCGTCGCGTGGGAACTGGATCGCTGTCGGCGCGTTCACGAGCGAAACGGGCTCCCGGCCGCGACGTCGATCGTCCCGCCGCGCCACGGACTCACGCCGTCGGAGACGCTCCTCGACGGCGGTATTCGCGTCGAGCGAGTCCCGCACTACCGCGCACGTGGCGAGCGCCGACCGGCGACGCCCGTTCGCAAACTCACCGAGATCCTCTTCGAGCGCCACCCGTCGGCCAGCCCGTGCGAGGTAGACGGCGTCGTCGAAACCTACAGCCCCGAGTACACGACACTCGCCGTACCGTACCTCCGAACCGGGCGGTACCCGCCACACCCGGTGTATCAGCCGATTCCGCGTGCCGTTCGGCGACGGTTGCACGCGTGGAACCTCCGTCGCGGGGTCGATGCGGCCGCCGCCGGCGGTGACGTCCACTTCTGGTGTCACCTCTACGACCTCGCGAACGAGCAGCAGTGGCCCCAGATCGACGACTTTCTCGGCTACCTGGCGAAACGACGCGACCACGGCGCCGTCGAGATCCGGCCGATGCGCGAACTCCCGGCAGTCTGTGAGGCGTCCGAACCGGACGCGGTGGAACCGGCGGAGCAACTGGGCATCGTGATCGAGTGACGCCCGATGACGACGAACGCGCTCACCGTCGGACTCTTGCTCGACGGACCGGTGATGCGACGCTGGGCGGTCGACGCCGTCGAACGAGCGATCGAGCGCGAGAACGTACACGTCTCGACGGTGATCCTGTCGGCCGACGGTCGGACGGACTCGGTGGGGACGTTGCGACGGTACGCCACTTCGGCGCTCGATACGGGCGCGTGGGCGCCCGTCCTGGCCGCCCACCAGCTCGTGAACCCGCCGACGTACCTGGAACCCGTTTCGATCGACGATCTCCCGTGGCTCGACGACGCCGAACGGGTGGCCATCCACCCGGAACCCGCCGACGGCTTCGGCCAGCGCCTGCCCGCCTCGGCGATCGACCGTATCGACGCCGCCGGTGTCGACGTGCTGTTCCGGCGCGGATTCGGCATCCTGAAAGGCGACGTCCTGACGACGCCGCCCCACGGCGTATTGAGCTACCACCACGGCGACGTCCGGGAGTACCGGGGTCGACCGCCGGGCGTCTGGGAGTTCGCCAACGGCGAGCGGACGGCCGGCGTGACGCTCCAGCGGCTCACGGAGACGCTCGACGGGGGCGAAATCGTCGTCGAGAAGCGCGTCGACATCGACGATCTGGCGACCTGGCAGGCGGTGGAACGGCGGCTCTTCGAGCGCTCGACAGATATGCTGGCGACGGCCTGCGAGCGACTCGCCGAGCCGTCGTTCGAACCGACGACCGTCGAGGCCCTCGGCGAACTGTACACCTGTCCGGGACCGATCGCGACTACCAGGATCGAACTCAAGAACGCGATCGGTCGGATGGGACGTCGGTTCGGAACGTGAGCGTCTGCCGATTTCGACCGGTCACCGCCCTGTACGTCACTGGAACCCAGTCTCACGCCGCCGGACAGGTAGCGCCTCGTTACGGTCATCCATCGGCTCCATTACAAGGGGTGGGACAGTCGACGGATCGAGAGAATGACGACGCAGCGTTCGCAACTGGCGACGCCGGGCGAACGAGCCCTCCTGGCGATCGGCTTCGGTGCCCTCACGGGGGCGATCGCCCTCGCGCACGAGTCGCCGGCAACCGGCTACGAACTCTCGATCTACGCGGCGACGCCGGTCTGGGTGTGGCGGCTGCTCGGCGTCGCGTTCGCCCTCTCGCTGTCGCTCGCGCTCGCGACGTCGGCCGGATGGCTCCGGCGGCTCGCGCTCTGTCTCGGCGGCGGGGCGGCCATGGTCGTCGCCGGGATGCCAGTGCTCCGGGGGTACTGGTTCATCTCGGGCGGTGACGCCCTGACGCATCTGGGCTGGGCCCGCGGCATCGCCTCCGGCGCGTACGGGCCGAGGGACCTTCGCTACCCCGGATTGCACACCGTGACGACCCTGGTGGGAGAGACGCTCGGCGTCGGACTCGCGCACGCGATGATGCTGGTCATCGTCGGGCTGTGCGGGCTCTTCTTCGGCTTCGTCGCGATGGCGACGGCGCGAACCTTCGACAGTCGATACAGTCCGATCTTCGGGGCATTCTCTGCGTTCTTGCTCCTGCCAATCACGACGCTCAGTACGTTCATCACCCCACACTCGATGTCGCAGGCCATCCTCTTCTCCGCGGCGTTCGTCTTCGTGCTCGTTGCCTACCTCGGGCAGGGGCCCGACGGACGCTCCCGTCGCGGGTACGGTCTCCTCGCCGCGCTGTTGCTCGTCGCGATCGTGCTGTATCACCCGCAGCTCGCCGCCCACCTGCTGGTGGTGTTGTTCGGCATCTGCGTGACGCAGGCGCTCGCCCGTCGCGTCCGCGGGTTCGACGCCATCGCTCGCCACACGCCGATATACGGATTGACGGCCGTACTCGCCGTCGCCTTTCTCGCCTGGAGTGCGACCCACGAGCTCATCCAGCGCGTGATCAGGTTCCACCTCGTCAGCACGGTCGAGTTCCTCCTCGGTACCAACGACACCGCCGGGTCCTCGGTCGGTTCGCAGGCCGATTCCCTCTCGGCCGTGGGCGGGAGTCTGGCGGTCGTCGTCCTCAAGATCCTGGGTCCGCACCTCGTCTTCGGCGTCCTCACCGGGCTCCTCGTCCTCGGCGTGGGTCTCGGAGTGGGCCGCCGACGGCACGGGCAGTTGCGCTCGCTCGTCGCGTACTTCACGGTCGGTCTCGCCGGGTTGACCGTCCTCTTCTTCCTGTACTTCTTCGGCTCGTCGGGGATGATGTACGTTCGCGTCTTCGGCTTCATGATGTTGTTTGTCACCATCACCGGCGCCGTGGCGCTCGCCTACGGCATGGAAGCGATCACGCGGGCCCGGACCCGACGACTCGCGCAGGCCGGCGTCGCCGTCGCGATCGGGGTCCTCCTCGTCGCGTCGCTGGTCGGCGTGTTCGCTTCACCGTACGTGTACAAACCCGCGCCGCACGTCACCGAACAGTCGATGTCCGAGCACGCGGATGCGTTCGACGCGGCGGACGACATCGGCTTCGTCGGCATCCGCAGCGGCCCGAACCGGTACGCCGACGCCCACTACGCGCCCCTCGATCGCACCAGTTCGTACGGCGCCGTCACCGGCGAGGAGATCGACGCCGGGCTGACGTCACTCGAATCGGATCGGTACCTGGTCGTAACGGAGATGGATCACGAGCGCGAGACGATCGCGTACCGGGAAATTCGATACACCGACTCGCAACTGTCGTCGGTTTCGACACAGCCGGGCGTCCACCGGCTCCAATCGAGCGGAGAAGTGACCATCTACTACGTCGACAGCCGATCGTAGGATCTTGGACCGACGAAGCGTTCGGATGTAGGTTCCTAGATCGATGGATATTCGGAAGGTGTTACGCGAGCGGTTACACGGTCCGAGAGGTCACTCCAGATATCCCAGTCCACGCAGCCGATCCTCGACGCCGTCGAAGTCGTCACTCGGCTCGTCGGCCACTGTTCCATCTGAAACGGATTCGTACCGCCGTCGACTGATGGATCGTTCGTTTGCGACCGCAGCGGTGAAGATTTCCGTTAGAATCCGTCCGTCCGTCTGCTCTGGAACGGGTTCGCCCGCTCCGTGTAACACCGTCGGCGCGACGTCGACGACCGACGCGTCCGGTACGGTCGTACCCGGTACGATGGCGTCTCCCCACGCGAGGAACATCCCCTCAGACCGGTGGCTGGCCGCTTTCGTTCCCGCCGGAACGAACGCGTCTTCAGCCACGCTCGTCTTTTCCTCGTACTCGCCGCGGCCCACCGCGATCAAATCGGGCGCCGTCGGATCGCTCTCGAACAGTTCGCTTCCATCGTGGACTGCAAGCGCCCGCTCTCCGGTTTCGGGGTCGGTCACGTTCGAAAGGGCCGTTCGGACGTCTTCTTTCACCGCCTCGACGTCGGACGGCGACACCGTTCCACGCTCGAATCGTCCGGTGTCGTTGATGTAGATCTGGCTCGGATCGTGGGCGAACGCGACCGTCTCGTCGAAGTCGACGTCGTAGAGCCCGTGGTCTCCGGGGATCCGTTCGGCCACGCTACTGACGATCGACGCCGGGAGGTGATCGACCAGCGTATCGGGAGTGATTCCCGCCCGATCGAGCGCCTGCAGTACGGACGATTTGTTCACCCCGAGTTTCGACAGCGATCCACGAGCGCCATCGTTCGCCTTCCGAGAGAGAAAGCCGTTCTCGGCGAGCACCGTGTTCAGGTTGACGAACGTCGAGATCGGTCCGAATCCGTGATCGGACACGATGTAGAGGGTCGCGTCGGCTGCCTCGGCGCGCTCCATGGCTTCGCCGACGATTTCGTCGAGCAGTCGGTAGTGATCGAGCAGGACCTCCTCGTCCCAGATGAGGTGCTGCAGTCGGTCCGGCGCCGTGTAGACGAAGAAGAAGAGTCGCCACTCGTATCGACGTTCGAGCAACCGCATCAGTCGTCGTCGCGTTGCGACGAGGTCACGTACGTCGTCGACGAACTCACTGGGAGAATCGGTGTACTCGTTCCAGTCTAGCTCGATCTGGTATCCCGGAATTTCGGATTCGATCGCCTCGCGAAGCGCCGGGGGCTGTGCGAACTCCCCGTCCGTCGACGGCGAGATCATCCCGCTGACCATCGCCCCATCTATCTCCGACGCCGGATACGTCATGGGTACGTTGCCGGCGACGGCGGGCGACAGCATGTCCCAGAGCGCCGGCCGCGTCCGGTCCGAGCCGGTGTACATGCGATGGGTGTAATCGCTCTCCAGCCTGTGGAACCCGTAGATCCCGTGTTTATCCGGCCACGTTCCCGTCGCGATGGATGGCCAGGCGAGTGGCGTCGTGGGCGGCGCTGTACTCTGGAGTGGACCCGCTGCCCCCTCCGTAATCAGCTGTCGGATATGTTCTAGCTCGCAGGCGTTCGCCCAGCTCTCCAGCAGCTTCCACGGGACGCCATCGATTCCGAGTACGAATGCCTTGCGAGGGTGATTTTCGGTCATGGTTGATAACGGTCGGAAACGTCGCTCTCGTTCGGACGACCGCTCCTCCGTCCATTGTTATCCAGCGACTGTCAGTCGTCGTCGAGACACTGTACTCGAACGGTAGACAGGGAGGGTGGCAACTGCGTTCGTCGATACAGAAGCCGACCGGTAATCGATTCGTACAGCCGCGGATCGGCCCGAATACGGTCCGACGAATTCGTGATCGGCGATCGACGAACGGGTGTGTACGAACCGGTGAAAATACGTCGTCCGCCGAACGGAAGCCGTCGTTTCACACTGTACTGGTCTCACCCAGCAGTACGGGTTTGCGGTACCCGGAACCGGTCGCACTCACCGATAGCAGACGACACTCCGAGCGGCGTCTTCGGCGGAGGCCGGTGCGCCGACGTCGGCGGGCTCGTGGCGTCGAGGCGACCCCTGGGACGAGCCGTGGAGGGCGTTCTGCGAGCGCTCCACCTGGCTCGCTCCAAACCGACAGTCGGTGACCGCTAGCTCGCCGTACGGACCACCCGCTTCCTGTGACCCGCTTCCGACGCGGACGTCGATGCCGTTACCGCCCATGTCGCAGTCAGCCGCCTCTATCGATTCGAACAGACACCAGAGTCCCCGATCGTTGTTCCACATCACGGAGTTCTCGATCGTCGATCCGGACGAACCCAGTCGGAAGCCCGACGAGCGATTGTTCGCGGCGTAGGAGTTCCTGATGTGGACGTCGCCCTGTCCGCCATTGCTGGCGCCACCGTAACCGGGCGCGGACGCGTAGATGCCGTTGTCACCCATCCCCTGGACGGTGAACCGGTCGACCGTGAGCGTGCCCCGGTGCTTCCTGTGGACGAACAGGCCGCCGGGGTCGGTCCCCGTCGCGCCGTCACCGACGTAGCAGTTCTCGATCGTTCCGGACGCGTCCGCCTCCGGGACGGCGACGACGAACGCCTGCGACCCTGGATCGTGGTCCCACCGGCCTCGAATACCGACGTTGCGAATCGCCCAGTCGTTCGCCGAGGCGGTGATCTGATATCCCGCGCCGGGTGCGGTGATGTCGATGAGTTTGTTCTCCCACGTCTCGCCGTCGGAGAGGGACTTTCGGTACGTCTCACCGGTGCCGACCGTGATCGTCTCGACGTTTTCGGCGGCGGCCGATCGGCCGGTCGTCACGAGGAGCCCGAGCGAGCCGAGTACCGTCCCGGCGCCGAAGAGATATCCGCGGCGACTCGTCCCTCGATCGGAAGTAGCTCGTCCGTTCGCGTCCGCATCACTCATTCGTCTCTCCGGAACGACGAGCGACGCTAACCCCTTGACCTGCATCTGTTAATCGTATATTACCGGGTCTCTATCCTCGATTCCCGGCCGGGGAGGGTTGGGCGGGTCGGCCAGATTCCGGTTCGGTCGGGGTCGCGTCTGGTTAGACCTCGTCGATCGGCTCGCCGTCGACGGCGAGCGTCCGGACGTCGGTGACGCCGTCGTAGTCGTCGACGTCGAGGTTCGTGATCTCACCGGTGAACTCCCAGACGGTGCGAGCGCTGTCGGAGCCCGAGAGCCACCACTCGGCCCAGTCGTCGCCGTAGGCCTCGCCTTCGTTCAGCCACTTCGCGTGGGCGTCGACCGGTCGAATCTCGCCGGAGACCTCGACGCGGTAGGCGAATTGGCCGGCGACGTCGAGCCGGTGGGGGCCGGTGTCGACGTACTCGCCGTGATCGAGTTCCTCGCCGTCGACGGCGAGCGTACGCAGCTCGGTCGTGCCGTCGTGATCGTCGATCTCCAGACTCGTGATCTCGCCGGTGAACTCCCAGACGGTACGGGCGCTGTCGGAGCCCGAGAGCCACCACTCGGCCCAGTCGTCGCCGTAGGACTCACCCTCGGTGAGCCAGCGGGTGTGTCCATCGGCCGGTCGAATCTCGCCGGAGACCTCGACTCGGTAGGCGAACTGACCGGCGACGTCGAGCGTGTGGACGTTCCGATCGGGGGTAGTTTCGTTCTCGTCTCCGGTGACGGGAGCGCCACGCGCGGCGGCTTCGGCGGAGGCCGGTGCGCCGACGTCGGCGGGTCCGCGGCGTCGAGGCGACCCCAGTGACGAGCCGTAGATGGCGTTCTGCGAACGCTCGATCTGTGTCGTCCCGTACCGACAGCTGTCGACCGTCAATTCGCCGTATGGACCACCCGCTTCCTGTGACCCGCTGCCGACGCGGACGTCGATGCCGTTGTCTCCCATGTCGCAGTTCGTCGCCCGGACGTGATCGAACAGACACCAGAGGCCCCGGTCGTTCCCCCACATCGACGAGTTCTCGATCGTCGATCCGGACGAACCCAGCCGGAAGCCCGACGAGCGATTGTTCGCGGCGTAGGAGTTCCTGATGTGGACGTCGCCCTGTCCGCCATTGCTGGCGCCACCGTAACCGGGCGCGGACGCGTAGATGCCGTTGTCACCCATCCCCTGGACGGTGAACCGGTCGACCGTGAGCGTGCCCCGGTGCTTCCTGTGGACGAACAGGCCGCCGGGGTCGGTCCCCGTCGCGCCGTCGCCGACGTAACAGTTCTCGATCCGCCCGGTCGCACCCGCGTTCGGCACGTAGACGACGAACGCCTGCGACCCCGGATCGTGGTCCCACCGGCCGCGGATGCCTATATTGCGGATCTCGAAGTTATTCGCGCTGGCGGTGATCCGGTAGCCCGCGCCGGGTGCGGTGATGTCGATGAGTTTGTTCTCCCACGTCTCGTCGTCAGAGAGGGACTTTCGGTACGTCTCACCGGCGCCGACCGTGATCGTCTCGTAGCCCGTCGCCCCCGCCGCTCGCCCGCTGGCCCCGCTCACGAGGCCGAGCGACCCGAGTGCCGTCCCCGCACCGAGGAGGTACCTCCGTCGACTTGTTTCTCGATTGCCAGTCAGTCTCGACGCCCTGTCGGTTTCGTTCATGTGTCTCTCCGGAACGACGGACAACGCTAACCCCTTGACCTTCAGGTGTTGCTGATATATTACCCCGCGTGTCTATCGCGGTATTCGTTCACACGGCTCCGCGTGTCGATGGCGAGTGGGTTCTCCGACATTCGACCGGGCTGAGACGGCCGATTCAGACCTCCTCGACGGGTATAGCCCGGCTCGACAGGCTCAGACCTCCTCGACGGGTTCGCCGTCGACGGTGAGCGCCCGGACGTCCGTGACGCCGTCGTAGTCGCCTACGTCGAGGCTGGTGATGTCGCCAGTGAACTCCCAGACGGTCCGGGCGCTCTCGGAGCCGGAGAGCCACCACTCGGCCCAGTCGTCACCGTAGGCATCGCCTTCGTTCAGCCACTTTGCGTGGGCGTCGGCCGGTCGAATCTCGCCTGAGACTTCGACGCGGTAGGCGAACTGGCCGGCGACGTCGAGCCGGTGGGGGCCGGTGTCGACGTACTCGCCGTGATCGAGTTCCTCGCCGTCGACGGCGAGCGTGCGCAGCTCGGTCGTGCCGTCGTGATCGTCGATCTCCAGACTCGTGATCTCACCGGTGAACTCCCAGACGGTGCGAGCGCTGTCGGAGCCCGAGAGCCACCACTCGGCCCAGTCGTCGCCGTACGCCTCGCCCTCTGAGAGCCACCGGGCGTGGGACTCGGCGGGTCGGATCTCACCGGAGACTTCGACCCGGTAGTCGAACTGTCCGGCGACTTCGAGCGTGTGGGTCTCCGATTCGGGGTCGTCACCGGGGTCGCCGCCCGTTCGCTCGACGAGCTCCGCTTCCGACACTCGCTCCCCGTTGAGTTCGATCCACATGACGTCTGGCTGGTCGACGGAGACGGAGGTGACCGGCCCCTCGACCGCGTACGCGTCGCCCGCGCCGCCGCCGGTGACGCCGCCCGCGTGCCAGGTGCCGTCGACCTCCTCGACGAAGTCCCGACTCGTGTACGTCCCGCCCTCGATGGACCCTCCGGACGGGCTGTCGTAGGGCGCTTCCGCGAAGGATACGGGCCCGTCGGCGTAGAACTCGTGGGACGCGTAGGCGGCGTCCGGTTCCGTGACGAACGCGACGAGATCGGACTCGACGCCGGTCTCCTCGTCGTCCTGGTCGCCGCCGGTCTTCGACACGAGTTCGTCTTCGCTCACTCGCTCGCCGTCGAGTTCGATCCACATGACGTCGGGCTGATCGACGGTGACGGAGGTGACCGGGCCCTCGACCACGTACGCGTCGCCTGCGCCGCCGCCGGTGGTTCCGCCGGCGTGCCAGCCGTCGTCTGTCTCCTCGACGAAGTCCCGGTTCGTGTACGTCCCGCCCTCGATGGACTTGCCGGACGGGCTGTCGTAGGGCGCCTCCGCGAAGGAGACGGGCCCGTCGGCGTAGAACTCGTGAGACGCGTAGGACGCGTCCGGTTCCGTGACGAACGCGACGAGGTGGCCGTCCTCCGGGAACTCGGGTTCGGGCTCCGGTTCGGGTGCTGGTTCGTCACCGGAGCCGTCTCCGCTTGCCGCCGCTTCGGGCGACGTCGGTGCGCCGAGGGCATCGGGACCACGGTGGGCCGGCGCCCCTGCTGAGGATCCGTGAATCGCGTTCTGGGAGCGTTCGAGTTGCTCGCTTTCCCACCGCGTGTTCGTGACCGACAGTTCTCCGTACGGCCCGCCGGATTCTTGCGAGCCACTACCGACGCGGATGTCGAACCCGCTCGCGCCGAAGTTCGAGTCGATCGCCTCGAGCTCGTCGCTGAACAGACACCAGAGGCCGCGGTCGCAGTCCCACGCGACGCAATTTTCGACGGACGATCCGTCAGATCCGATCCGCAGTCCGGACGATCCGCAGTCCGCCACGTAGGTGTTCTCGATCCGGACGACGCCCCCGTTGCCGTGGGACGTTCCGGGGGCCGACCCGTAGATGCCGTTGTCGGGAAAGCCCTGAATGTTACAGTTGCGGATGGTAACCGTTCCCGCGTGGCGAGCGTGAACGAACAGTCCACCGGGGTCGCCGCCGCCCTGCGTGCCGTCGCCGAGATAGACGTTCTCGACCAGACCGGTCGCGTCGGCGCTATCCGTCCGAACGATGAACTGCTGGGAGCCGGGATCGTGGTCCCAGTCACCGCGTACGCCGACGTTGCGGACGGTCCAGTCGTCCGCCGTCGCCGTGATCGAATACCCCGCGCCTGGGGCGGTGATATCGAGGACGACGTTTTCCCACGTTTCTCCGTCGGACAACGATTTTCTGTACGTCTCCCCGGAATCGACGACGATCTCTTCGTAGTCTGTCGCCGCCGACGCGCTCGTACCGAGGGCGGCGAGTCCGGCGATTCCGGTCGCCGCTTTCAGATACGACCGCCGATCGAGACCGGTATCCGCCAGTCGGCTTGTCTCGTCTTTCGTCATTCCGTTCGATGGAAACGGCGTAACGGTTCTGAACGTTCACGTTCACATGATTCACGTATTTACGTGAATACAGCCAGTTTGACGAAAGTAACGTCGTCCTTGATAGAATGGTTTAAATATTCGAGAACGTGAAACTATTTCGATCGGGACTGTCGTCACTACGGTGTTTCCGCGCTGGTACCGCTTCCCGAAATTCGGCCACCGGATCGACCCGTCCAACCGGGTTCGGCGGTCGGATCGGCGATGGCAGTACACGTGACCAGGTCGTCGACCGGTAGCACGTAATTAACCTAAGTCACCGCTGCCGACCGGTCCGTCAGCGCAATGCCCGTGTCAGCTACCTGTGGAGGAACACCTCACCGACTGTCCCCGGTGTCTCACCGAGTGAGGCTCCTGTGGGGGGTTCGCTCCGACGAACGTGTCAGTCGGTGGAATGGGCGGTCGCGGGAGGGTCGAACCGATGCTCGCGGGTGGGTGCCGGATACCGACTCGTTGGTCGCGACCGGGGATACCGTGTCGCGACGATTGCGGGCGCATCGCGTCGGTCTCGGACCTGTCTACCGGTTCGGACCTGATTGCCGAGGTATTCGGAGTACGCACGTGGTCCGATGACCGAGACGGACAGCCTGGTCTCGCGGTTTACGTTCGAATTCGTCGGTCGGATCGTCGCGACCCTCTCGGGCGGGTTGCTGATGGTCGTCCTCGCGCGGTTGCTCGGGCCCACCGAGTACGGATTACTGTTCCTCGCGATCGCCGTCTTCGGCGTCCTGGGCGTTTTCAGCAAGCTCGGTATCGCCAAGTCCTGCGCCCGATACATAACGACGTACAAGGCACAGGATCCTGGCCAGCTCCCGCACATCCTCCGCGTCTCGGTACTGTTTAACGCGGCGACGGTCACCGTCGTCGGGATCGCGTTGCTCCTCGGGCATCGGCACCTGGCCGTCGTTCTGGAGGAACCCGCACTGGTACCGTTCTTGCTGCTCGGACTCCTCTTTCTCCCGTTCCAGGCGCTCGCGACGTTCACTCGACTCACGTTACAGGGATTCGAGGAGATAGAAACCGCTGCGACCGTCCACGCGCTCAACCGAATCTCCCGGCTAGTCATCGCCGCCGCGCTGGTTATCGCCGGGTTCGGCGCGCTCGGCGCGCTAGTCGGCTACGTGGTGAGTTTCGCTGTCGCCTCGCTCGTCGGACTGTGGGTCGTCCACCGGCGCGCGTTCCGTTCCGTCGAGCCGGCGAGCGCGATGGAATCCGGCCTTCGCCGCCGAATCGGAGAGTACACCGTCCCGTTGACCGCCACGAACACGGCGAACGTTCTCGACAAACAGATCGACACCGTGCTCGTGGGCTTTTTCCTCTCGCCGATAGCCGTCTCGTACTACGTCATCAGCAAACAGATCGTGGAGTTTCTCGAAGCGCCGGTCTCGGCGCTGGGCTTTACCCTCTCCCCGTCGTTCGGAGCGCAGAAGGCCGACGGAAACGTCGCGGAAGCGGCGCGAATGTACGAGGAGGCGCTGACGCACTCGCTGTTGCTGTACATCCCGGCGGCGGCGGGGATCGTCCTGGTCGCCGAACCGACGATCGAGCTCGTGTTCGGGGCCGCCTATCTGGACGCCGTTCCCGTCTTGCAGATCCTCTCGCTGTACGCGATTTTGCAAGCCGTGACGAAGATAACCAGCAACGCGCTCGACTTCCTGGGCCGCGCAAAATCGCGCGCGATCGTGAAGGGGGCGACCGCCGCGGGCAACGTGGTCCTGAACGTGGCGTTGATCCCGATCCTCGGCGTCGCCGGTGCGGCGATCGCGACGGTGGTGACGTACTCGATCTACACCGCCGCGAACGTTCTCATCATCCATCAGGAGTTCGACCTTCGACTCGGGCGCCTGGCCCGTCGCGTCGGGGGAATCGTCGGGGTGACTGCCGGGATGGTCGTCGTCGTTCTTCCGGCGAACGGCTACGTCGACGGTTGGCCGTCGCTCGTCGCGATCATCCTGCTCGGACTGGCCGTCTGGGCGGCCCTCTCGACGATTACCGGCCTGCTAGACGTCCGAAAAATTCAAACGACGCTATGACACGATCGAGGAACGTGTGGTCACCGTCGCGGACGTCGTCCGACCTCGCCGAACTGGTTTGTCCGGATTGTTCCGCGACGTTCTCGGACGATTCGATGGTGTGTGACCATTGTGACGCCGAGCTGGTCGAACGGTACGGAATCGTCTCGTGTCGACCAGCCGACGAACCGTCCTCATGGCCGCTCTCGGAGGCGACTCTCGCGGAGTTCGCCAGAACGGCGACGACGATGTCGATTCGTACTGCGGCCGACGAGGTGCTCGGGGATCACCCGCACCGGGAGTCGGTACTATCGACAGTCTTCGACGTCCAGCAGGACCTGTGGCTCCCGCTCGTCGCGGAGTACATCACCGGGCGGTGTTTGGACCTGAACGCCGGGTACGGTCGACGGTCGATGGTGCTCGCCGAGCACGCCAAATCGGTGTACGCGGTCGAAGCCTCGCTCGACAAGCTTCGAATCGTCGCCGTTCGAGACGATTACGCCAGCGCGGAGCGGGTCACCCCCGTTCATTCTACCGACCGGCGACTTCCGTTCCGGGACGATACGTTCCAGACCGTCGTCGCCGACTTCACCGGCGAACGCGTCGATCGGTCGCGGCTCGAACGGGTTCGTCGCTACCTCTCCGACGACGGTTCACTCGTCTTTCTGGCTGACGGCTGGCCGAGTCGGACGGGTCTCACCGAGCGGATCGAACCGGTGCAAACCGATAGAACAGGAGCGCTCGGTGTGGGCCCGGGAACCGCGAACGGATACCGAACGCTCGCAGCCGACGCAGGATTCGACGACGTCTCTGTGTACGCACTCTTTCCGACCGCTTCACGACCGCTGTACGCATTCGACGTCGAGAACGCACACGCCATCCCGCAGATATTCGACGCCTACGCGAACGAACACGGTGCGCTCGGGACCGCCGTCGAGAAGCTGATGCGGGTGGCGAACCGGAGCGGGCTGGTAAAGCGGTGCTATCCCTCGCTTCTCGTCGTCTGTTCCACCCGCTCGAAACCGTCGCCGTTCGGGTTCGACGATCCGCTCGTGGTGGGTGGTCGAGCCCGCTCGATCGTCCTCGACGTGGACGAGTCCGGCATCTCAGATATCCACAAAGTACCGAATCGGGCAACCCACGAGCCGTACACCGAACGCGAGAACCGCGTCACGTCGGCCCTCAGCAGTTCCGACGCTGCTATTGCGGAGACAATCCCGAACGGCGATTCGCTGCAGTCTCCGTTCGGATCGGTCCGTCGGGTAGTACCGGCCGAGGGGCGTCCGCTCGACGACGCGGTCGGACGGGACGTCGACTCCATGGAACGGATTCTCCGGATCGGGTACGAGTGGCTCGCCGATTTCCAGCGCACGTACGGCGGGGATCCGATCGAACGGTCGCCCGCGGAGATCCGGACGGAGATGCGATGTTCGCCGGCGAACATCGATCCTCCCGCCGTCGACGCCCCGGCGACGACGTTTTCCACTCCGGTTCACGGCGATTTCATGTCTAGTAACATCTATTTCGATGGCCGGACGATCACGTCCGTTATCGACTGGGAGTACGGTGCGCCGACCGGTTCCCCGATCGTCGACGCCGGCTACTTGCTTCTCAACACGGCTGCGTGGCTCGTCGGCGATTTCGAGGACCGAGTCCGGACGGTCCTGTGTGACGATACCGAACTCGGAGAACGCGCACGATCGTGCGTTCGTCGGTACTGTGACGCGGTCGATTTGCCGTATCGGACGTTCGAGGTGTACCTGCCGATGGCTTATCTCCACCAGCTCGTGTTGGACTGGGAATACGACGCCGTCGGCACGTATACGGCACTCGCGGACGAACAACGCCACCGCGTCGTGACGCTCATCGAGCTACTGGACGACATGTCGATAGCCGAGTAAGAATCGGCCGGCGCGTCCAGCGCGCGACCACCATCGGTGATGGTGGGCGACTCTACGGATCGCCTCGAACGCCGAGCGTGGATGGAATCTACCCCCAAACGGATAGCGAGCCCCGACTCTCACGCTCTCCCTAACAATGTGCGTCCGTGAGTGTCTTCTCTCCGAGTATGAAACGGCGGACGTACCTTTCTGTCGCGGCGGCGGGACTCGCGGGCTGTCTCGACCACGATCGGATCGGACGGGCGGACGATCGCGTCGACGGAGCCACCAACACGTCCAGTACTATCCAATCGACTGACGATCCCGGCGAATCCGATACCCCTGGGGAAGGGAACGAAGATGGCGATCCTCGCGACGACGGCCGCTCTCTCGTCCACGGCGACCCCTTCGACGACTTCGACGACCTCTCGCCGTGGACGGTACTGGACGGTTCGCTGGACGACGCCCCGCGCGGGGCCCGTCTCGACGCCGACACCACCGACGAGCGAGTGTGGATCCGTCGAACGCTGTCCGAACCGCTCGACTGTTCGAACGTCGTTCCCGGACTCATCCTCTCGACCGGGGACTCGGTGGTCCCGCGAATCCAGCTGTTCGACGGCGACGAAAACCGGGCCGACTTCCGGCGCGGAATCAACGGTGATCGGCGACCGCTGCGATACTCGTTCGGTCTCGAGACAGTCACGGGGTCCGTCGACCTCTCCGACGTCGCAGAAATCCGCATCGCCCTCTGGGTCGGCGATCGGGCGCGGACGATGCACGTCGACGAACTGTTCTTCGTCCCACGTCGGTCCACCGGTACCGTGACGATCCAGTTCGACGACGGCTACGCGACCGACTACACAGAGGCGGTTCCGATCCTCGATCGGTACGGGTACGTCGCTACCTCGTTCGTCAATCCAACCACGATCGGCGGTGACGGACGACTCGGCCTGGAACGGTGCTCACGGCTGGCGGACGCCGGCTGGACGATCGGTAGTCACAGGTACTCCCATCGGCGCCTGAAGGACCTGAGTGCCGACGAACAGGTCACGGAGATCGCCGACGCACACCAGTGGCTCGTCGACCACGGCTTCGAGGACGGGGCCCGGTACTTCGCCTATCCGTTCGGCGAGTGGACCGATCGAACGCTCGACATCGTCGACGAGTACCACGACCTGGCGTTCTGGTCCGGACGGGGCGTCGGTGGCGCCCCGGTAGAGCCGCTCCTGTGCCCCAGGGTGGGGGAACCGTCCGCCGAGACGGCCGTCGACCTGCTCGACCGCGCCGCCCGGTGGGGCGGTCACGTCGGTCTCTTCTACCACGAACTGACGGACCAGCAGCGCACCGACTTCGAGCGGACGATCGAACACCTTCACCGTCTCGAATCGGCCGGTCGTATCGACGTCGTGACGCCCGCCGATCTCGCCGAGCGCGTCCTGCAGTAGCACTCCTGTCGATCCGGACACCCTTCCCTGCCGTCACGCTCGGTGAGTGACGCGGTCCGTCGATCGACGGTTTGGCAGCGCCTGTCTCGTGTCGGTTCATCGGACAGAACTGTAGTCCGGCGATACGGCGTCCCGTCATCTCGCTACGTTAGCCGTAACAAAGCGCTCCGATTCCGTCTCTCTCGTCGAATGCGGTATCTCATATTCGCCAACACGCCGGCGCACGTCCACTGCTACCGAAACGCCGTTTCGGATCTCGAATCGCTGGGTCACGACGTGCTCGTCCTCGCCAGGGACTACGGCTGTACCGTCGCCCTCGCCGAGTGGTACGACCTCCCCTACGAGGTCTACGGTGCCTGTGAGACGTCGAAGTGGTCCCTGCTGGCCAACCTGCCGGCACACTACGCGCGCGCCCTCTCTGTGGCCCGCCGGTTCGATCCGGACCTCATCTTCGGGATGGGTGCGTACGCGGCCCATACCGGTGCCCTCACGCGCACACCGGTGGTTCTCCTGATCGACTCGGAGGTGACGGGGCTCGACCACGCGATCTCGACGCCGTTCGCGCGGACGGTCCTCACGCCGGATACATTCCAGACGCGCCTCTGTGACGACCACTACGTCTTCCCGGGACTGAAGGAGTGTGCGTACCTCCATCCGGACGAATTCGCCCGCCAGTCGGGGGACGACGCGTCGATCCGCGACCGCCTCGGCGTCGATCGCGACGAACCGTACGTCGTCGTCCGGCTGAACGCGTTCGGGTCGCACCACGACGTCGGGAAGGGTGGGTTCACGCCGGATCGCCGGCGCGAATTGATCGAAACCCTCGACGCACACGCCACCGTCCTCGTGTCGGACGAGGGCGGCGATATGGACTACGACGGACTCCCGGCGCGGCCGTTCTCGCTCCACCCGGCGCTGGTACACGACGCGCTCGCCGGCGCCGACCTGCTCGTCGCGGACACGCAGACGATGGTCACCGAGGCCGCCCTGCTGGGAACACCCGCGATCCGGTCGAACTCGTTCGTGGGCGCGGACGACATGGGCAACTTCCGCGCGCTCGAACGCAACGGAATGATCTACAACGAGGCCGCGTTCGAAGCCGTCTTGGAACGGGCGACGACACTCTTGTCGGCCGACGGCACGGACGCGACCTGGCGACGCCGGCGGGACGCGTTCCTCGCCGATCGCTGCAACCTGACGCGCGTCATCGTGGCGGTGGCGACCGCGGCGGGCGACCCCGACGGGGTCGACGCCCTCGATCGGTTCGATCGTCGCGACGCGCCGACGTCGACGGCCGAGCCTGCTCCGGCCGAACCACTTCCGCAGAACGAGTGATCGGCCCCAGCAGGCCGTACCTGGGTGTACAGAGGATCGTCAGGCGACTCTCACCGGCGACGGTGGAATATCCTACCTCGGCGCACGTCAGTGACGGCCGGAATCCCATCTTCGGCTCTCGCCGGGAACGACGGACCTCTCGTCCCGGCTCTGGTCAGTGACGGCCGGTACCCCGTCTCGACCGTCACCGACGCCGACTGGTGTCGGTGGGCCCTGTCGACCCCGCTTCGATCGGTGCGTGCGGTCCGTCAGTCTCGTCGAGCGCCTCGAGCAACGCGCGCGGTGGTCCGATCCAGGCGCCCAGTTCCTGCGCGCGCTCGACGAGCCAGCGGTACAGCCCGCGGTACCCGGGGAACTCGCGTTCGTTGAAGTACCGTGGGTGCCAGAGGACGGTCATCACAGCCTCGTTGGCCGCGGCTTCGAGCAGTAGCTCCTCGCAGGTCAGTCGGGCGGCCTCCGGCTCGACGCTGGGGTCCGGAAGCGCCTGCTCCATGGCCGTCAGTGGGAAGACGCGGAAGTCGTCGCCGAACGGCCGGATCGGCCGGTAGCCGCTGTGGAAGCCCACGTGCGTCCCGGAACCCAAACTGGCGTCGTAGTCGAGGCCGATCGCCCGGTGGTGGCGCCAGGTCTCCGGTATGGTACACCGGAGGTAGTGTTGTCGGCCGCCGGATACGGACGTCGGGGCGGCGCCTTCGTCGTTCGGCCGTTCCTCGCCGTTCGACCGGTTCCCGGTGGTCGGCCGTTCCTCGCCGCCCGGTCGGTTCCCGGGGTTCGGTCGTTTTCCGCCGCTCGCTTCGGCGAGGACGTCTTCGAGGGCCGCCTTCTCTTCGGCCAGTCGGTCGCGATCGTCGGCGGAGTGGAACGAACCGTGGAGCCCGACCTCCCAGCCGCCGGCCGCGAGGTCGGCGATCGCATCGCGGACGTCGGGCGATCTGACGTCGTAGCGCCCGAGGTGCTGGACCCAGTTCGTCGGCGAGAGCCAGTCACGAACGGGACGCTCGGCGAGCAGGTGCTGTTCGTTCAGGACGTAGAACGCGGAGCGGACGTCAAGGTCGTCCTCGAGGTCGCGGATCTCCTCGAACTGCCAGTAGGGGTTCTCGTCGGACAGCGCCGTTCGGAGGTGATAGGCGGGTCGTTCCTGGGCCGCGTAGAACAGGGACCGAAGGCCCTTGTACGGCCGGTCGACGTCGTGGGTGAGACAGAGGGCGAACGAGGCGCCGTCGGGCAGGGGTGACCGGTCCCAGCATGCGCTCGGCGGGAGTTTCGGCTCATCGCGCTCGCGCGGCGCGGCCGGTCGTTCGATCCTCCGGAGCGGGTCGATGGTGGCGGCTTCGTCTGGCATGGCTGGAACGGCTCACCCCAGTCGGCGTTCTACGTCGGTGGCGATGCGCGAGGCAGCGGTTCCGCTCCCGTAGAGGTCGGGTTTCCGTGCCGGGCGCACGGCCGACTCGACCGCCTCGACGATCCGGTCGGCGTCCGCGCCGACGAGGCGGTTCCAGCCCGTCTCGACGGTCTCGACCCACTCGGTCGTCTCGCGTAGCGTCACGCAGGGCGTATCGAGGTAGAACGCCTCCTTCTGGACGCCGCCGGAGTCCGTGGCGACGCGGTCGGCCGCGACGAGCAGGCGCAGGAAGTCGAGGTAGCCGACCGGTTCGACGAGATCGATCCCGTCGAGTGCCCGCTCCCAGAGCCCCTCGCGGCGCAGCGCGGCGACGGTCCGCGGGTGAGCGGGCAGGACCACGGGCCGAGAGAGCGCCGACAACCCCTCGACGATCGATTCCAGCCGGTCCGGGTCGTCGGTGTTGGCGGCGCGGTGGACGGTCGCGAGGACGAACGCGTCGTCTCCGGGGACGAGTCGATCGGCGTGGTGGCCGTCGCTCGCCGTCTCCCCGGCAGGAACGAGCGCGTCGGCGACGTCGTCGTCCGCGAGCCGATCGCGAACCTGGAGGAGCGTGTCGTACATGACGTCGCCGGATCGTACCACGCCGTCGGTGATCCCCTCGCGTTCGAGCGTCTCGACGGCGGTCTCACTCGGCGCGTAGTGGACGTCCGCGCAGTGATCGGTGCAGATCCGGTTTACCTCCTCGGGCATCGATCGATCCCCAGACCGGAGTCCGGCTTCCACGTGGACGAGCGTCGGCTCGCGCTTGGTCGCGGCGAGTGCGCCGGCGAGCGTCGAGTTGGTGTCGCCGTAGACCAGGACGGCGTCTGGTTCCTCGGCGTCGACGAGGCGTTCGATCTCGACCATCACCGCGGCGGTCTGGGCCGCGTGCGTGTCCGACCCGACGTCGAGGTGGTAATCGGGTTCGTCGAGGGCGAGTTCCTCGAAGAACACCGCCGAGAGCTCGGGATCGTAGTGCTGGCCGGTGTGGACGACGGTCTCGTCGACACGTCCCGAGAGGGCCCGCGAGACGGCGGCCGCCTTGACGAACTGCGGCCGGGCGCCGATCACGCTCAGGACGTGGGGTCGGTCGTCCTTCGCCGAGGAACGGCGATCGTCTGTCGCCGTCGACTCGCTATCGCTCGTCGATTCGGATCGGCGAGTTGCCGCCTCCGGGGCGTCCTCACCCACGCTCAGTCACCTCCGGCCGGCTCGTATCCGTCGGTGTCGGGCGACCGACCGTGCAGTCGGTCCACTGTGACGGCGACCGCGACGAAGAGACCACCGAGGAGAACCGCGAGCAGCGACAGGGCGGCTTCCGCCGAGCCGACGCCGACGGTGAGGGCGGCGACCCCCAGCGCGGCCAGTCCGACCGTTCCGCCGAGGACGCCGGCGAGCAGGAGGAGGTACGGCTGGCGTGGACCCGAGCCGACGGACTGCATCCGGTAGCGCCAGAGGCCACGCCGGAGGAGGAGCCACGACAGCGACGGGACGAACCGCGAGTACCGAATGTGGCTCTGCTCGTCCCCGTACCGCGCGGGCATGGGTACGTCCTCGACGCGGAAGCCTTCGACGTTCAGGTGGACGAGGACGTCGTTGCAGAAGCCGTAGCCCTCGTAGAGGCGATCCAGTTCGATCGCCTCGAGGGCGTCACGGGAGATCGCGGTGTAGCCGTTCTGCGGGTCGCTCATCCCCCAGTAGCCGCTGACGAGTTTCGTTATGTACGTCAGGACGGCGTTGCCGAACAGGCGCCAGGGTGGCATCCCGGCTCGATCGTCCGCACTGGCGAGGCGGTTCCCTTTCGCGTAGGCGGCCCGTCCACGAACGACGGGATCGACGATCCGCTGTAGCAACGACGGATCCATCTGTCCGTCGCCGTTCATCACCGCGACCACGTCGAGTCCGTTCTCACGCGCCAGCGCGTACCCCGTCTTGATCGCGCCGCCGACGCCCCGATTTCGGCTGTGACGGACCGTCACGATCCGTGGCGTGACCAGTTCGCCGCCGTCAGCGTGCAGGGACGAGTCGGTGGCCACCTCGCTCGTCGACTCGACCTGGTCACCGCCCTGGACGCGTCCGCGTGGAACTCCGTCGGACGCCTCGCCCATCGCGTCGACGGTCCCATCGACACCGGCGGCCGCGTTGACCCGCATCGCCGCCGCTTCGATCTCGGACCAGGTGTCGTCGGTCGAGCGGTCGTCGACTACGTACGCCCGGTCGACGATCTCCGGGAGCGTCTCGATAACCTCGCCGACGAATCCCGCCTCGTTGTACGCGGGAATCACGACGCCGACTGTTTGCCCTTCGTACATGCTGGTGAACCGTTCTGTGGGTCGCAGAACCACGGGCATAGTAACGAACGGCATTCGGAACGGTCGATCCGTTCGACGCGTCCGTACGCGTCGGTACGCAGTCGATACTGCTCACCTGCCCGCGAGAACGCGGCCGCTACCTCGACACGCGGATCCGACTATCGCGTCTCGGTGGGAGCGTCTCGAGCGGCCGGTGGAAGTGACGCTGGCGTCGATGGAGACGACCCCTCGGGAACGATCGTCAGAGGCCCTGGTAGAACGGCAGCGACGGGCCGGGCAGGTCGACCCCGAAGACCATCAGCCCCATCTTCAGCGGGAAGTACCCGAGGACGACGAACGCGACTCCGAGCGCTCGGTGGAGGTGGACGCGGGTGTTCGAACCGATCGCGGTCACGAGCGTGCCGTAGACGAACAGCGTGGGGATCGTCCCGAGGCCGAGCACGGCCAGCGAGAGCGCGCCTCGGACGGGTTCGCCCTGGGCGAACGCGTAGAGGTAGGCGGGGTAGATGATCGGGCAGGGGAGCAGGCCGTGGAGGCCGCCGAGGAGGACGATCCCGGGGCCGTTCGCGAGCCGGTCGACGTGGCTCGTGAGCGCACCGGAGACGGCCGCGAAGACGCTCCCGACGACGGGGAGGCCGTGGCCCGGGACGCCGGCCCGACCGCGCAGGTAGTAGAGGCCACTGGCGATGATCAGGAGGCCGACGAGGATCCCCGTCGTGGCGCGAAGGGTGTTGCCCACGGCGAACGTTGCGTCGGCCGAGGCGAACGCGAGCGCGCCGAGTAGCGCCACCAGCCCGCCGATGAGGGCGTAGCTCGCGGTGCGACCCAGGTTGAACAGCAGGTGCTGGCGCACCTCGAAGAGCGAGAGGTCGTCCGCTCGGCGCTCGCTTCCGCTCGACATCCGCTGGCCGTACGTGGTCACCAGCGGTCCGCACATCCCGAGACAGTGCGCGCCGGCGAGCAGACCGACGACGAGGAAGGCCACCAGATCCGCGTTGGCGGCGACGTCCATCGAGTCGTGGCCGGCCGCGGCGACGACCGACGAGAACGCGGTCATTACTCGGATCGTGGGATGGCGGGCCTATCCGTCTTGCGCTGCCTCCCACGGGTTCGGAACGACGTCCTCGGTACCTGCCGACGCCGCCTCGCACGGAGTGGCGTGACCTATCGCCGCCTCGCACGGAGTGGACGGGTCGATCGAGGGGCGAGTACGGTCGATCGAGGGACGGGTACGGTCGATCGAGGGGTGAGTACGGTCGATCGAGGGACGGGTACGCCGTACCTGACAGAGGAGGCCGGTACCGATCGACAGCCAACTATTTCAGACGGTCGGAATACATATTTCTCGGCAGTCTGTACGACAGAACATGCTATTCGCTCTCTTCGTCGTGTATACGGCGCTCTGTCTGGCCGCCGCGCTCTGGGTCGGCTACGACGCGCGAACCAACAGTCCACACAGCCCGCTCCTGTGGGCGTCGACCGCGTTCTTCGGGGGTATCGTCGGCCTCCTCCTGTACGCCAATCTGGGTCGACGGCCCCACGCCGGTGGGGGCGGAGTGGGGGCGACGTCGGCCGGCCGCGGCGAGCGATCGGGGGCGGGCACACCGCCGCTTCGCGACTGTCCGAACTGTCGCGCTCGCGAACTCGCCTCGGCGGAGCAGTGTCGGTTTTGCGGTTCGGCGCTCGACCCGGACACGACCGACGGCCCGTGGTTCGCTACGCAGTAGCGTCGCCGCGTCCGATCCCGTCGGTTCGATCGACCCAACTGGCGTTCCGTTCCGGAACCCCTTCTGCCCTGCACACGTTCAGGCGACGAGTCAGGTGGGCTCGGCCACGAGACGCACTCGTGTCTACCGCGCAGCCGCGTTCCGAGCATCGCCCGACGCAGTACTACTACGACTCCGCGACCGATCGCGTCGACGTCGTCGTCGACGTCTCGCCGGCCGCGCGCGAGGACCTGACCGTTCTCGTCGGCGACGATCGCCTCGAACTCCGGATCGACGGGCCCGACGGGGTCGACGAGCGGGCGTTCCGGACCCCGACGGCGGACTGGGGCTTCGGCGAGGACCACGAGGCCGTCTACAACAACGGCGTCCTCACGGTCTCCGTCGAGACGAACGAGGATGGCGACGACGCGGAGATCGTCGACTGACGGCGGACCACGCCGAGTCCGACTGGCGCGATGCCTCGGACGCCGAGGGGCCGGCGATAGAGAATTCGGTGGCCGATACGGTGTCGAGCGGCGGCTGGAACGTGTTCTGGGGTGTCCGGTGCGCGACCGGCGAGCTCGCCGTCGGGCGGGACACTCATGGTAGTGGCGCACACTGGACCCACCAATGAGCTGGGAGGAGCAGTGGCCGGGCGAACCGTACCAGGTCGCGGAGGCCGGCCGGGTGCCCGACGCCTCACCGTTCCGGGTAGCGCTGAAGCGCTCTGCGTGCGCGGCGGCCGCGGAGATCGAGACGCTACGCCAGAGTGCCGGCGAGGTGCTCAGCTACGAGAGTCGGGCCGATGCGGTGGCGAAGCTGATCCACGCGGTCGACTGTCCGGGATTGCGCTTTCAGGAACCGGCGCCGAACGACCCCGCGGACGTCGACGCCTACCTGGTGAAAGTCAGGGAGCCGCGCCCGGACGCCGCTTCGCGCGGCGACCCGGCGACGGGCTGGACGTTCGATACACGCGCCCAGCAGGTGGGCGCGCTGGCGGAGGCGCTCTTTTCGGCCTACCGCTACGACCCGCCGCCGATCGTCGCCTACGCGGCGCGCGAGTTAGAACGCGACCCAGACTCGTTCCGCGTGATCGTCGACGACGATCCCGACCGCGTCGGCGGGCTGGACCCCGACATCGACGGTGCCTGGCACCCGGACGCGGCGTTCACCGTCCGGGAGCGGGACGGGACGGAGCCGGGCGGCGAGTCCGGTCGCGTCCTCAAACGCTACGTCGCGGAGGTCAAGCACGGCTCGACCAGCTTCGAGCGCAACCAGCGAGACGGGATGTCGCGGCTGGCCCGGCGCGACGACTCACTCGACGTGTTGCTCGTTCGTGTCGATCTCTCGGGAATTCCGCAGACGTACGACCTCACGATCCGCTCGATCGACGACGTGGGGCTCCCCGGCTGAGGCGTGGTGTCCTGGGTGAGGCGTGGTGTCCTGGGTGAGGTGTGGCGCCCTGGGTGAGGCGTGGTGTCCTGACTGAAGTGTGGCGCCCTGGGAGTCGTCCACGACGCGGACGAGCCGCCCGGCCGTACGGGGGCGTCGCCATGTGGTCCTGTCGAACCCTCCAGCGCCTCCGATCGCGTCTGTACTCAGGACTCGTCCTCCAGTAATCCGAGGTCGTCGACGACGAGATCGGCTAGTTGGTCTTTGAGTGCGGGATCGACTTCGGCGATCGCCTCGCCGTCGTGGTGGCGCTCGTTGTGGCCCTCGACCGTATCGGCGACATCGTCGATCGGAACGCGTGAGGTGGTTTCGCACGCGGGACAGACGATAGGGACGGTTGGCTCGTCGTCGGACATCAGGCTACTGACTGGCGGGCAGTGTCAAAGACCCACTGGTTGACGGCGGGCCTGAATCGGCGTCCCGCGGATCCGGTTGCGAGTGCAGGGTCCGACCGTATGCGGCAGGCGATCGAGGGTGGTCGTATGTACGAGCACCTGCTGGTTCCGACCGACGGGAGCGAGACGTCGACGCGCGCGGCCGAACACGCGATCGCGCTGGCGCGCTCGCTCGACGCGACCGTCCACGCACTGTCGGTGATCGAGGGGTCCGGACAGATGCAGCGCGATCAGTTACGCAACGACCCCGAGGCCGAGGCCCGGGACGCCGTCGAGGCCGTCGAGCGCGCCGCCACGGCCGAGGACGTCCCCGTCACGACCACGCTCGCGGAGGGCGCCCCGGCGGACGCGATCCACGACCGGGTGGCGACCGCCGACGCGGACCTGATCGTGATGGGGACCGACAACCGGACCGGCGTCGGCCGCGTGCTCAACCCGAGCGTCGCCGAGGACGTCCAGGAGCACTCGTCGATCCCGGTGCTGACGATTCCGAATCCCGGGGAGTGAGTGGGGACGCAGAGCGGGAGTGTCGACGGTGAGGCTCACCTACCCCTCGGACGCGAGTCGATTACGGAACCTCGCCAGCCTGTCCGGAAGTTCCGCCAGGCAGCGACTTACTATCCAGAGTGGCGTCACGTCGTCGAACTGGATGCCGTATCGTTTCGTTCTGCCGTCCGGGTACTCCTCCTGGAAGTGTGCCGGGCCGAGTTCGTCGTGATGATCGTCCTGGTGCCAGCCACAGGCAAGCGTGTAGTGAGACGTAATTGTCGGATCAACGTCACTATCGGTCGACGGGTGTGCCTCGTCGAGCGTTTCGTACCACTGTATCATGGCGTGATCTCGACCGGTCGATTTCGGTGCCCACCAGACCTCCAGTGTTGCGTGTGGCGCCGGATACGTCTCGCCCAGGAACGGGGTCGGCTCGATCGCTGCAACGACGGACGTCGGCGCGATCCGTCCGGGGACGAAGCGTGTATACTCGACCCCGGGTTCGCGTTTGAGCCGTTCGTTTACCTGCGCGAGAATCGTCTTCCGCGTTCGTGACTGTCCCCCATCGAACGAAATACGCTCTCCCGTACGTCCTCGGTCGCCGGTGTCCCGACTCATAGTCGTTGGTGGATCCCGTTCGACCCTATCGACCCTCGCCACGCCACCCGTTCGGGGCTACGCATCTGCAATCGACGAAGCTGACGATCGCTGCACTCTCGCGAGGTCGTCGTACAGTCGTATCGCGTGTCGAACGAGGGTACGCATCTCCTGTACGTACGTCCAGTCTTCGACGACACGTTCGCGTTCCCTCCGTTCGTCCACCGTGAGCGACTCGTCTATGGTCGTCCGAAGCGCATCCGGTTCCATAACGTCGTACCGTTCCTGCCACGATTCGATTCGCTCGCTCATCGCAGACAACTCCCTCGTGAGTTCGTCCTTCGAGTGCTCGTCGACGAGCGTCGCGATTTCATCCAGATACTGTTCCCGGGGATCCGGAACGTACAGCGTCGTTCGATCGTGTTCGATCGTCTCGAGCCTGCCGTCTTCGACGCCTTTCTCGAGGTACTTCTGGGCCGTCTTGTACGTGACGTCGGATTGCTCGGCAACCCAAACTGCACTTCGGGGCTTCGAGAGGGCCGAAGCGACGGTCCGTACTCTCTCTTCGCCGTCGGTATCGTTCGCCCAGACGTCGGGTGACGGTGGCGACATCGAGTATTGATTTGGGCGGGACGATTGTAACTGTTTCCACCCCCTTTCCAATATTTCCAATAGTGCGGTCGCGGCGTCGCAGTGAGCCATCAACGTGTTGTCGAAGCCGCCCGCCTCACTCCGCGACGGCGACTTCGCCCGTGAGTTCGGTAGTGGGGTACGGGAAGTCGATCTCGTCTTCCTCGTCGAAACGCTTCTTGACCGCCTCGACGAACGCGAACTCTGTGGCCTTCGGGCTGTCTTCGTCGGGATCGATCCAGACGCGACCGGTGAGGACGACCGCCGAGTCGCCCAATTCGGTGACCGGTGCCGCCGGTTTGGGTTCGTCGAGGACGCCGTCGACCGTCCGTGCCGCCTCGAGGATGCACGCTCTGGCGCGGTCGATGTCGTCGCCGTACCCGATGCCGAAGTCGTAGCCGACGCGGACCCGTTCGTTCGCGGTCGGGTTCGTCACGGCGGCGTTCGCGAGGTCTGCGTTCGGGACGGTGACGAGTTCGTTGTCGAACGTCTCGACCTTCGTCACCCGGAGGTCGATGTCGCGAACGATGCCGCCCTCGTCGTCCCACTTGATCCAGTCGCCGACGGTGAACGGCTTGTCCTGTAAGATGAAGATGCCGGCGACGAAGTTGGCGATCAGGTCCTGCGTGGCGAAGCCGATCGCCAGCGCCAGCGCGCCGCCCAGGATCGCGAACGCCGAAAGCACGACGCCGAACCCGGCGACCGTCGCCGCCAGGGCGACAGCCACGACGGCCGCCACGACGCTCGTGACGCGGACCGCGGTTCTGACGATCGCGCGTTCGTACCCGCGGCGCGTGAGACTCTCACGGACGGCGCGCGTTACGATCGGTTTTCCGATGCCGTAGAGGAGTCCGAACGCGACGGCGAATTTGAGGGCCGTGACGAGGGCGTCGATAATCGAGAGAGCGATCGCCGACGTACTGAGTGCCGAGATCGCAATCGGTGTGGCGGTCATCGATACCGTTCCTTCGAGACCGACGATAGGTAGGTGTTGTGACCGGATTCGTGTCGAGACCGGGGATCGATCGATTCGAACGGGGTTCGGGCCCGGCTGCCGTCGAACGGTGAGGTGCCCGCCGGAGTAGACGCCCGACACACTCCACAAACTATTTTAATCAGAGAAAAATTAAGTAGAACTATGACCAATATGAATACGGTGATCGGTCGCAGAACGGTCTTACAAACGCTCGGTGCTGGACTCTGTGCGAGTGCGGTCGGCGCGGCGACGCCGGCTGACCGTCCGGGGCCAGGTGGAACGGAACTCCTCGTCGGGACGAGCGACGGAACCTCGATCGCGTCCGTTCGCCGGACCGTCGAGTCGGCGCTGCCGGACGGGACGACGATCGTCCACGAGAACGACGTACTCGGGTACGTCTCGGTCGACGTCTCCGCCGACGGGCCCCAGTCGATGGCGTCGGTCGTGGATCGACTCGAACGACGGTCCGATATCGCGTACGCCGAACCGAACGAGACACTGTATGCCTTGGACGCGTCGACCGGGTCGGCCGAACGCCCGTTCGACCCCGACGACCCGCGGTTCGACGAGCAGACCGTCCCGCAGCAGGTGGACGCGCCGGCGGCCTGGGACACGACCCTCGGGTCGATGGACGTGACGATCGCGGTCGTCGATCAGGGTGTCGACTACACGCACCCCGACCTCGCCGACCGATTCTCCGGCGACGAGGGCCGCGATTTCGTCGACGGGGACGACGATCCGCGTCCCGAGACCGACGCGGAGAGCCACGGGACCCACGTCGCCGGGATCGCCGCGGCGACGACGGGAAACGGTGCGGGGATCGCCGGCCTCTCGAACTGCCGGGTTCTCTCTGCACGTGCGCTGGATTCGAACGGGACCGGTACCCTCTCCGACATCGCCGACGCGATTCAGTGGTCGGCCGACGAGGGTGCCGACCTGATCGCACTCCCGCTCGGTGGTGGTGGAGAGAGCGAGACGCTTCGTGACGCCATCGATCACGCCGTCGACGCCGGGGCGCTCCCGATCGCGGCCGCCGGTGGCGACGGCGGCGACGTCGCGTACCCCGCAGCGTTCGACAACTGTGTGGCGGTCTCGGCGGTCGACGCCGACGACGAGTTCGCATCATTCTCGAACTACGGCCCGGAGATCGACGTCGCCGCACCCGGCGTCGACGTCCTCGCGCCGGTGCCCGGCCGCGAGTACGAGCGGCGATCGGGGACGTCGATGGCCTGCGGGGCTGCGGTCGGGGTCGCGGCCCTGCACGCGTCGGTCCACCCGGACGAGTCGCCATCTGAACGGCGGACACGGCTCCGCGAGACCGCCGTCGACGTGGGGCTCGAACCGGAGAAGGGTGGAGCCGGTCGCGTCGCTGCCCGTCTCGGTGACGACGGGCGGTGTGCCGGGACGTCCCCGTTCGATTCGTCGACGCTGTATCATCCCGGAGATCGAGTCGTCCACGACGGCGCGCTCTGGGAGGCCGACTGGTTCGTCTGGGGGCAGGAACCGACCGAGCGGAGCCGGCGCTGGACGAAGATCGGGACGTGTTGATCGCGCTTCGCTCACCAGTGACGTGACACGATCGTCCGTTCGTGGCGCGACCGCTCTCCAGTCACCCGCATCGCCCCACGATCGCCCGAGCCGTTTTCACTCGGCTCGCTCCGGCGTCGATGGGGTGGGTCGCCGGGTGGATTCGACGACTCTCCGGTCCGGGAGCGTCGGATTCGGTTTGCGTCCGAGGGTCAGCAGCCGTTCGGTCAGGGTGAGTTCGTCGGGCGCTGGTGTCGGCTTCTCGATGGGTTCGAACGACACGGCGATGCCGTCCGACTCGGCCGCGATACGGACGGCAGCGAGCTGGTACGTCGGATAGAAGACCGGCGGGAGCAGTCCGGTAACGCCATCGAGGCGGTGGAGGCGTTTGAGCCACGTCCCCGTGTTGACCAGCAGCCCGCCCGCGACGCGCTTGCTGTCGGGGCGATGGGTGTGGCCGTAGCAGAAGACCGCCGTCTCGGGGCTGTCGGCGAAGATCTCCTCGGCCGCTGCTTCGTACGGCCGTTCCGCGTCGACGGTGAGTTCCGCGTCGAAGAGCCCGAACCGATCGATCGTTCGTTTGACGTCGTGCTGGATCAGGTACAGCGGGACGGCGAGCAACAGTGCCAGTCCGGCGACGACCACGTTCGCCGCGAGGAAGCCGTAGGCGGCCGTTCCGGCCAGGCCGAACGCGCCGAGGAACGATCGGACGGCGTCGATTGGGACCGCGTAGACGCCCGCCATGTCGAGACCGACGAGTATCGCCAGGAGGGAACTGAGGTTGAACAGGAAGAGAAACGGCACCAGCGCGTACCGGAGGAGTGGGTTCATCTCCCGGTAGACGTACTTCGAGAGGAGCCACAGGGGCAGCCACTCCGTCGGCGTCACGGCCTGGACGTCCGAGAGCCAGTCGAACCGGCCGCGATCGGAGAGCTGTCCCGCTCGACTGGTTACCTCCGCGTTGTAGTGGTAGCCGAGTGGTTTTGCGTGTGGATTCCCCCAGTCGTCGATCCGGTTGTTCGGGTCGCGCTGGTGGCCGTGTTCGAAGTGGATCACCCCGTCGCCGACTGGTCTGGTGATGGACTGGTCCTGAACGAGGTCGACGTTGTACGCCGCGAAGCGCTCGACGTACTCGTCGTACGCTGCCAGTTCGTGGTCGTGGTTCCCCGGGAGGAGCGTGATCGGGATCTCTTCGCCGGTCGCTCGCAACTGGGCGAAGAGGTCTGGATAGGTCGCTTCGAGCCTGTCGAACTTCTCGACGCCGTCGAGTTCGGTGAACTCCCAGAGACCGAACGCGTCGCCGTTGATGAGTAGCTCGACCGGCTCGTCGGTGGCCGCCAGCCGTTCGAGGAACGCGACGAGCTCGTGCTCGAACTCGATCTCCCCGAGTTGCTCGTCGCCGCCGATGTGGAGGTCGCTGATGACGTAATAGGCTCGATCGTCGGACGACAGGCCGTCCTCCTCGATCGACCGTTCGCTCATGCCCTATCAGTGCGGGCCGGGATCAAAAGGTGTTCCCCACCGTCTCGGAGACTCCGACGAATCGGTGGGGCAGATCGTTGTCCGTCGTCGGTCCGTCCGCCTCGTCGATAGCCGCTCGTCCCTCGTCGCCGGGTCGTCCGCCTCGTCGATTCACCGCAACTTCACGGTCCCGCCATCGGCGTCCGACCGTGCCACCGGCCATCGTTTCAGCGGACGACAAAACGCACCATCTGTTCGTCGGAATTGTTATTGTAATTTTCGTACGGGTTCGCGTAAATACCGATCCGCCGCCGTCTGATCGCCGAACGTGATTGGTACGAGCAATAAGGACACCGACAGTAAATTTCAACGAGTTTGCGAAGATTTTAATCATCGGGCACTGTGATTTTTACGTACCATGTCGGAAGATGGTACCAACGAACTCGGTCGACGAACAGTCCTCGAAGCAGCTGGTGCAACCGGTGCGTTCCTCGGGTTGGGTGGCGTCGTCTCCGCCACGCCCGGACGCGAACCCGGACCGAAGGAAGACGAGATCCTCGTCGGGACCGAAGACACGGTCTCGATCGCGAGCGCGCGTGTGACCGTCGAGTCTGCGATTCCATCGGACGCGTCGGTCGTCCACGAGAACCGCACGCTCGGGTACATGGCGGTGAAGCTGGCCGACGACAGCCCGAGCGCGATGGACTCGGTCATCGATCGGCTCGAACGCCAGCCCGGAATCGAGTACGCAGAACGCAACGAGACCTGGCACGCGTTCTACCAGCCGAACGACCCGCAATTCGGCTCACAGTACGCGCCACAGCTGGTCAACGCGGACGACGCCTGGGACACCGAGATGGGATCGATGGACGTCACCATCGCGGTCGTCGACCAGGGCGTCGACTACTCACATCCTGACCTCCAGGCGCGCTTCCAGGGTAACGCGGGGTACGACTTCGTCGACAACGACAGCGATCCGGCACCGGTGAACAACTCCGAAAATCACGGCACGCACGTCGGCGGCTGCGCCGCAGCGACGACGGACAACGGCAGGGGAACGGCGGGTATCTCGAACTGTCGGCTCATCTCCGGGCGCGCGCTCGGCGCTAGCGGGGGCGGCTCGATGTCCGATATCGCCGATGCGATCCAGTGGTCGGCCGACCAGGGGGCTGACATCGTCAACATGTCACTCGGTGGTGGCGGCGCCAGCCAGACGGGTCGCCAGGCGATCAACTACGCGTACCAAAACGGCACGTTGCCGATCGCGGCCGCGGGCAACGACGGCGGGCCGGTCTCGTACCCCGCCGCGTACCAGAACTGTATGGCGGTCTCGGCGATCGACCAGAACGAGAACCTCGCGAGCTTCTCGAACCGCGGGTCGGAGATCAACGTCGCCTCGCCGGGCGTCGACGTCCTCGCACCGGTTCCCGGCGGCAGCTACGAGCGGCTCTCGGGCACCTCGATGGCGTGTCCGGTCGCCTCCGGCGTCGCCGCGCTCGGCAAGTCCGCCCACCCGAACCTCTCGGCGGGCCAACTCTGGGAGCGCCTGGAGCAGACGGCCGTCGACATCGGCCTTCCCGGCCAGCACCAGGGTGCGGGCCGCGTCGACGCCGCCAATATCGTCGACGGTGGTGGCGGTGGCGACCCGGGTGCGCCGACGGCCAACTTCTCCGCAAGCCCGTCCAACCCTGACGTCGGCGAGACCGTCGGCTTCGACGGGCGTGCGTCCCAGCCGCCGGAAGGCGGCTACATTAGTCGCTACGAGTGGGACTTCGGGGACGGCCGGACCGCTTCCGGCGAGACCGCCCAGCACAGCTTCGGCTCCGAGGGCAGCTACACCGTCGAACTGACCGTGACCGCGAACAACGGCCGGGCGGACTCGACGACCGAGACGATCGCCGTCGGCGACGGCGGGGGCGGCCAGTGTGGCGCCGAATCGAACTCCGCTTCGGCGAACGGCTCCCTGAGCGGTGGCTGGTGGGGCAACGATAGCGACAGTTACACCTACACCCTGGACACGACCAACCCGTGCCAGGCGACGGCCACGCTCGACGGTCCCTCTTCGGGCGACTTCGACCTCTACCTGACGCTCGACGGCCGGACGCCGACGACGGACGACTACGACGAGGCGTCGTACTCGTCGAACAGCCAGGAGGAGATCACGGTCGACCTCTCCGGCGACGAGGAACTCGGCCTGCTGGTCGACGCGTACTCGGGAAGCGGCGATTACACGATCAGCGTCGAAGAACTCGGCCGGTAACCGGCACACACGCGACAGCGCTCCGATCGTTTTTTTTTTGTTCCACCCGAACGGTTCGGATCACTTCTCCCGTAGCGACAGCCGGTACCGCCTTCCTGTCGCCGTTTTCGCCACATTGTCCCAGGTGCATCGCTCCTCCCCGATCGATCACCGATATCGGGTATCGGACGGCCGGTGTCGGACGTGACGTCCGTTCGATACCAACGGCTCCGGACAATTTCGGCGAAGATTAACAATAAACTAGTGGCTGTTCTCTAGCGAGAAACACGTTCCGTTCATTTCACCGACCGGCGGACGAGACGTAGCCGATCTTTCTATCTGAAGTGTAAATCGATGATTACTTAGAGATTAATAATCTATGCCGACGAGTTCACGGAAATTTTAATTACGGTGTGTGAATATAGTCGAAGGCCATGTCAGATAATGGCTCCCACAATGTCGGTCGGAGAACAGTTCTCGAAGCGGCCGGTGCGGCCGGTGCGTTCCTCGGGTTGGGTGGCGTCGTCTCCGCCACGCCCGGACGCGAACCCGGACCGAAGGAGGACGAGATCCTCGTCGGGAAGAGCGACACCGTCGGTATCGCGAGCGCGCGTGCAACGGTGGAGTCGGCGATCCCGTCGGACGCGTCTGTCGTCCACGAAAACAGCACGCTCGGGTACGTGGCGGTCAAGGTACCCGACGACGGCCCAAGCGCGATGGACTCGGTCATCGATCGGCTCGAACGCCAGCCCGGAATCGAGTACGCAGAACGCAACGAGACCTGGCACGCGTTCTCCCAGCCGAACGACCCGCAGTTCGGCTCGCAGTACGCGCCACAGCTGGTCAACGCGGATACAGCCTGGGACACCGAGATGGGATCGATGGACGTCACCATCGCGGTCGTCGACCAGGGCGTCGACTACACGCACCCCGATCTCCAGGCGCGCTTCCAGGGTACCGAGGGGTACGACTTCGTCGACAACGACAGTGATCCGGCGCCGGTGACCAACTCGGAGAATCACGGCACACACGTCGGCGGCTGTGCGGCCGCGACGACCGACAACGGCGACGGGACCGCGGGTATCTCGAACTGTCGGCTCATCTCCGGGCGCGCCCTCGGGTCGGGCGGCAGCGGCTCGATGTCAGACATCGCCGACGCGATTCAGTGGGCCGCAGACCAGGGGGCGGACGTCGTCAACATGTCACTCGGTGGTGGCGGCGCCAGCCAGACGGGTCGCCAGGCGATCAACTACGCGTACGAAAACGGCACGTTGCCGATCGCGGCCGCGGGCAACGACTACGGCTCGCCGGTGAGCTACCCTGCGGCGTACGACAACTGTGTCGCGGTCTCCGCGATCGACGAGAACGAGAACATCGCGAACTTCTCGAACTATGGCCCGGAGATCAACGTCGCCTCGCCGGGCGTCGACGTGCTCGCGCCGGTCCCCGGCGGCGGGTACACGACGATGTCGGGGACGTCGATGGCGTGTCCGGTCGCCTCCGGCGTCGCCGCGCTCGGCAAGTCCGCCCACCCCGACCTGTCGGTACAGGAACTCTGGGACCTGCTGGAGGAGACGGCCGTCGACATCGGTCTCCCCTCGGACCAGCAAGGTTCGGGTCGTGTCGACGCCGCGAACATCGTCGAGGGCGGCGGTGGCGGTGATCCGGAGCAGCCGTCGGCCAGCTTCAGTTTCAGTCCCTCGGACCCCGAGGCAGGTGAGACCGTCAGCTTCGACGGGAGCGCGTCTCAGCCGCCCGAGGGTGGCCGCATCCGCGGCTACCAGTGGGACTTCGGCGACGGGGCGACCGGTTCCGGCCAGACGGCCTCCCATAGCTACCGCGAGGAGGGCGAGTACACGGTCGAACTCACGGTCACGGGCGACAACGGCACCTCGGACACGGCGCGACAGTCGGTCGCCGTCGGGGGCGACGGCGGTGGCGGCCAGTGCGGTGCCGAGACGAGTTCGGACTCCGTCTCGGGCTACCTGAGCGGCGGCTGGTGGGGCAACGGCAGCGAGAGCTACACCTACACGCTCGACACGGCCAACCCGTGCCAGGCGACGGTCACGCTCTCCGGCCCGACCTACTCCGACTTCGACCTCTACCTCACGCTCGACGGTCGGACGCCGACGACCTACGACTACGACGAGGCGTCGTACTCGTCGAACAGCCAGGAGGAGATCACGGTCGACCTCTCCGGCGACGAGGAACTCGGCCTGCTGGTCGACGCGTACTCGGGAAGCGGTAACTACACGCTGTCCGTCGACGAACTCGGACAGTAACGTCGCACGAACCGAACGCGGGAGTATCCGTTTTTTTTTTTGGATTCCGGTCGGCAGTTCCACACCGGGGACGTCCGATAGCGACGGCACCCGGCCACCGTCACGAGTCGAACGGACACACCGTTCCGTCCACGCTGTTTCAGCACCGTCTCAGTGCGGCGGGGGAACCGTTCCGCCCATCGGTCGTCGGTGCACGTTCCGACCCGGATTTCGGAACGAACCTGCGAATACCTCCCCGAGTGGCCTGTCCACGCGTGATCGCGAGCAACGCGATCCCGCTGGCGAGGTACAACCGCGCTACAGCCGGTGGTGGGTCGAACCCGATGATGCCAAGGCTCGCGAGAGCGAAGCCGATCGGCTGGGTGCCGGCGATGGCGGCGGCACCGACCATCTGGAGGCAACGGATCGCCACGTCCCCACTCTTCGGCCGCCGTCCGGTGAGTGAGACGTGAGACGTGCAGCGTGGCGAAGACTGATTATCCCGACCGCGAACGTCGAAGTGGTGACGCGATTCACTGTGGCCGTGGTTACGTCGACGATCCGCTCGTTCGGTGCTCTCCGGGGTGGCGGTCGCGGGTCGATTCTGCTCGCCGTGGCCTTCGGCTGGTTCCTCTCGATCAGCGTCCGGACGATCTACCCGGCGTTGTTACCCCGTATCCGGGCGGCGTACGGCCTGTCGCTGACGGCGGCCGGGCTCCTGTTGACCGTGCTCTGGGTCGCCTACGCGGCCGGTCAGCTTCCAGGCGGTGTGCTGACCGACTGGATCGGAGAGCGCCTGCTCCTCGTCGTCAGTTCCGTCCTCGCCGCGATGACGCTCTCGCTCGTCGTCCTCGCGGACGCGCCGGTCGTTCTGTTCGTCGCGACGGCACTCTTCGGCGCGGGTACCGCGCTCTACGGCACGTCCCGATTCACGATCCTTCAGCGGGTCTTTCCCGACCAGCTCGGGACGGCGACGGGCGCGACGATGGCCGCCGGCGACGTCGGAAACGCGGTGATGCCGCCGGTGGCCGGGGTCATCGCGACCGCGGTCGCCTGGCAGTACGGTCTCGGGTTCGCAGTCCCGCTCTTCCTGCTCGCCGCCGTCGGCCTCTGGACGACGCTGCCGGGCCGGCAGACGGCGGCGACGCCGCTTCGCGAGCAGCTGTCACCGCCGGACCTCTGGCGGACGCTGTCGCAACCGTTCGTGCTGCGGAGAACTCTCCTGCTCGTGCTGTGGGCCGTCCTCTTCCAGGCGTTCGTGGGTTTCTACCCCACCTATCTGATGGACGTCGCGACGGTCCCCTCCCCGGTTGCGACGGCGTTGTTCGGCTTCTTCTTCGCGCTCGGCATCCCCACGAAACCGCTCGCCGGTCGTGCCTACGACCGCGTGGGGGTCAGAACGCCGCTGGTGGTGATCATGGGCGCGACCGCGGTCTCGTTCGCTGCCGTTCCGTTCGCCAGCGGCCTCCCGACGTTCGTCGTCCTGACCGCGCTCGCCGCCGGCGTCCTCGGTTTCGAGACGATCGTGATCTCGGATCTCACCGGCCGGTTACCCGACCGGACGCGGGGCACGAGCCTTGGCGCCATCAGAACCGTCTACATCGGCCTCGGCGCCGTGAGCCCGCTCCTCGTCGGCGCTGTCGCAGACGCCGGCCACTTCGACGCGGCGTTCTTCGCGATCGCCGCCCTGGCCGGTCTGACGGGCCTCTACGCGTTCGTCGCCATCGACGTCTGAGACGGGGGCAGAGCCTCGATTCTGCTCTTCGCCCGGCGCTCAGCAGTGGCCCGGTGTGATACCGCACCGATGCGTACCGAGCGGCCCGTCCGCCAGGCCGCGACCGTCCCAGACCCGATCGGATCCCGTTCGTCGATATTCTGGAACGCCTCGAGTCGACGAACGCAGGAGTCACAGGTTCCACAGGCCGGTTCGTCGTCGCGATAGCAACTCCAGGTAGTGGTCATAAGCTGGTCGGAGGTGTGGAGGCGCCAGTCAGAACTGGAGCGGTGGATCTGCCGACGAGGATTTATGTCAGTTGGACTCGAACGACACAGTATGGAACCGCCTGCCGAGACGACGCACAGACGGGCGGCGGAGGCCTTCGGCCGAGCGGTACGCGATCGATTCGACGACGAACTCGAGGCGATCCACCGCTTCGGCAGCGTCGTCCGCGGGGACGAACGGGGTGTCGATTCTGACGTCGACTTACTCGTCGTCCTCTCGGACGACGCCGACGAGTCGCGCGTTACGACGGACATCCGTGCTTTCGCGTACGACATCGAACTCGACTACGGCGTCGTCCTTTCGCAGGTCGTACGGACGCGATCGGCGCTCGAACGCGACCAGAATAAACCGTTCGTTCGGACAGTAACCCGAACCGGACAGACGTTGTCTGGCTGACGCGGGTGATCCCTCCGCTGAACTGGAATTGGCACGTGATGCGCTCGCCGACGCCCTGATTCTCCACCCACGTAAAAGAACTCGAGCCGGTGTCGTGAACCGCCTGTACTACGCCGCCTTTCACGTCGCCCAGGCTGCACTGTACGCGAACGGACCGTGCCCACCTCTCACGGCCACGTTCGGCAGGCGTTCGGACAGGAACTCGTTCTACAACAGATCGGATCACCACAAAACTACGCGAGATTCGCGACTGGCTCGACCACTTCCTGAAGCCGCTGACCGGGCGCGATGACTACGTCCTCCGTGTCGGTGACTATCGCGTTCTCATCGACTGCCAGCAGAACGACGGAGGAACCGAAGATGGTCACCGCGATGACGGCGGTGTGACTGAAACCGACGGTGGCGATGCGCTGTGTTGGGAATCGGATCATCGACGAGATATCGGTGCCATCAACTGACGGCCGAAACCACGTCGTCGATCGAAAACAGTCTGAGATCTGACCGCTCTTCGGCGACTTCCTCGACGGCGTTACTAAATCCGCTCTTCGAAAATAGCGCGTACGTTTCGGTCCTGTCGCTCCCGTCGCGAGGCGTCCATCGAAGTTCGTCGACGTGATCACGCAGTTTCGAAAACGCATCGTACCCGAGCGTCGATTCTCTGAATTTGCATTCGCCGGCGATCAACGTTCCATCTGTGGTGAATCCGACGACGTCGATCTCGTGATCGTCGTACCACCACTGCCCAGTCTTGGTTACCGTCTTCGAGGGATAGAACGTTCGGAGGGCGGTACAGCACAACGTTTCGAACGAACGACTCGCAAAATCGGCTATCTCGGGTTCGATGAGCGTTTGGTACGCTTCGTCACCGAGTTCGTCGTACTCGGCAGCGGCTCCATAGACGAAGCGGAACCAGAACCTGAAGAACGAGTCTCGGATCCGATATCGGCTCCGTTTGCTTCGGGCTTTTCGCTCGGTGATTGGAACGTGCTGATCGACGAGTCGAAGGCGAGAGAGCCGATCGAGATACTTCGAGAGCTGGTTATAGTCGATTCCGGTCTGCCCGGCGATTTCGTTTCGGCTGGTCTTCCCGGCGGCGAGCGCCTCCAGTATCGAGAAGTACCGTGTGGGCTCCGTCAGCTCCATCCGGAGTACATAGTCGGGTTCGTTGTGGAGCGTTCCGTGTCTGGAGAGGATGGTCCGAGACACTACCGTCTCGAGTGTCCGTTTCGGGTCGATCTCCTCGAGATAGTATGGAACGCCGCCAAAGATACTCCACGTTTTCACCTGTTCGGCCGGTGATGGGACTTCGTCGAAAAACGACAGTGCGGCGCTGAACGGGAGCGGTCCGACATCGAGCTTCACAGACGAGCGGCCGTACAACGGGCTGTTCCCAAGCAGTGCCGCTTCTTCCATCATGCTGATCGACGAGCCGACGAGAACGAACGTAGCCGATGAATCCTCGAGTTCGTGATCTAGCAGCGCCTGTACCACCGAAGGGAGGCTCGGTTCCTGTTCGACCAGGTACGGAAACTCGTCGAGAACGACGATTGCATCCTGTTCGGCGAGATATCGCAACACGTCCTCCCAGTTCTTCCGTATCCGCTCGACATCCGGATACGCCGTCGCGGCCGCTTCGACGAACTGTTGCAACTGGAGTCGGCTCGTTTTCTGCCTCGCCTGGTAGACGACTGCCCCGTCGTACGCGTCGAGCGACTGCCTGACGAGTGCCGTCTTCCCGAGCCGACGGCGACCGTAAACAACGGCCAGTTCGGCCTCGTTCGACTCGTACAGCTCCTGGAGTTGCTCGAGCTCTGCGGTTCGATTGACGAACCTCCTCATACTGGTCCCGTGTCCCCCACTCACATTAGGCGTTTCTATTATCGTACTCTCAAGTATGATACTCTGAAGTATGATTCTTGAGGGTATCTTTCTCGTTTGCTGGTCATTCTCCGTACCCAATCGGATCCCGTTCGTCGATATTCTGGAACGCCTCGAGTCGACGAACGCAGGAGTCACAGGTTCCACAGGCCGGTTCGTCGTCGCGATAGCAACTCCAGGTGAGTTCGTACGGGACCTCGAGTTCGAGCCCACGAGCCGCGATGTCGGTTTTGCTGGCCTCGACGAACGGGGCGTGGATCTCGATCTCGGTGTCGTCCGCCGTGCCGGTGTCGACGACGCGCTGGAACGCTTCGAAGAATTGCGGTCGACAGTCGGGATAGCCGCCGTGGTCTTCCGAGTGGGCGCCGACGAAGACGGCCTCGCAGTCGGTCGCCTCCGCGTAGGCGACGGCCATCGAGAGCAGGTTGGCGTTCCGGAACGGGACGTAGGTGGACGGGACGGCCTCAGGAGCTGCTTCGTCAGCGTCCGCAGCGTCGGGGATGTCGTCCGCATCGGGGACGGCTTCGCTCTCGTCGGTGAGGCTCGACCCGCCGATACTCGCGAGATGGTCCGTCTCGACGCGGTGGAACGCGGCGTCGAGTTCGTCGGCCTGGGCGCGAGCGCACTCGTACTCCTTCGACTCGGTGCGCTGCCCGTAGGAGGTGTGCAGAAAGTGCAGGTCGTAGCCCTGGGCGCGGGCTTCGTACGCGGCGGTCGCGCTGTCCATCCCGCCGGAGGCGAGCACGACGGCTGACGTGGCCGGACTAGTGGGCATTAGTACAGATGGGGAGGCCGCCGTACTAGAGCGAATCGGAATCGTCTCTACACCCGATACGTCTGCAGCGGCCGGCACTGTGGAGTGCTACGCAGGAACTCCTCCTGATCGATGTGTGTGTGTGTGTGTGTGTGTGTGTGTGTGTGATTAGCGTTGCGAGCGTCTACAGCGCGCGATTACGGGCCACTCTCACCAGTGGATTTATGCCTCCGAGTGACCACTATACCGATATGACCCTCGAAGACTCCATCCGAGAACTGGAGGATCGTCTCGGAATGAGTCGGAGCGATGAAGTAGAAGAGGCCGGCCGGACCGTGGCTCGTCTGCAGGACTAACCTCACCCGAGTTCCCTGAGTGTGTCCGCAAATTCGCGTTTTGTGAGCCCATCAGTGTCGAGCAGATCGGTCATTCCCGCCCGACGGACGGCTTCCCCGGTGAAGGTGACCCACAGCTTTTCGTGGCGATTTGCATACATTCGCCACCGCTGGCTTGGCTGCAGATCCAGTTCGTACGCTTCGAGCGGGATTTCGACATCGTGCTTTCGCACGAGGACGTCACACCCGAACTTCTCGAGATATTTGAACCGGCCACCCTTTCGCCGAACCGTCAGGAGTCGCTTGGATTCGTTGATGTAGTCGTTGACCCACGCCATCCAATCGTACTCGTCAGTCCCCTCCGACTGGATCGCCGTCTCTGGCATCGAGAATCCCGGGTTCACCCGCTTGAGGTAGAGTTGGCTCATCCCGATAGCCGTTCGATGGTTCGCGTTCGGAAGGACGTGTTTGAGGATCAAGTTTGCTGCCAGTCGCCCGGCTACCTCGACCGCGGTTCCGGTCCAGTCGATCTGGTTGAGCGCGGGCTCGATCTCCTCGGCTGCGATATCCTTGTACGCTCGTACCCGCGTTCCTTCTTCCTCGTAGTTCTCCTCGAGGACGGTTCTGAACACGTCGACCAACCTGGTCGCGATGACGGCGTTGGCCGGCTCCATCGAGCCGATGTACTCGACGAGATCGTACTCTATCTCGTCCGCGGCGCCGCTCGCACCTGAGGCAGTGTAGACGACGTAGACGGTCCGATCTAACTCGACCGATTCCACCTTGACCGATTTGTGCGGATCGTACCCGACGACGCGGTCCCCTATCGCTTCCAGATTGGGGCTGACGAAATCCACCGAGAACTGCACATCCTGCTCGTGGTGGTAGGGAACCCGATTCACCATCTCTTCCGAAGCGCTACGCACCCCATCGTACTAATCACACCGGTCAGTGATCGTGTACGACTTCCGCCCGAAACGAGCGCAGCGGCTGATCTGGTACGTCCGTTCGTATTTGCCCCCGTCATCGCCCCGCCGCGTCGTCCCAGAGATCGACGTGGAGTCGTGGGGTGTATCGAAACCCGTGGGTCAGGGCGAGTTGGGCAACTCGGTTTCGGTGCTCGTCGAGTGCGTCTCTGGTGGTCCCTTCGGGCATGAGGAGGACGTCGCCGTTCGGGATAGGTGTGGTCGCTCTGGCGCGGAGGTTCTGGAGGAGGTCGGTGATCTCGTCGAGGTCGGACTCGTCCGTGACGACGAACTTGAGCTGGGTGTCGTAGGTCTCGACGAGCGTGGCGAGGGCGTCCAGGTCGATCCGGTCGGCCTCGTGGCGCTCGGTCCAGGCGGCGACGGCGTCGGGACTCGGTTCGGTGTCGGCCGTCGTCTCCACGTCGGCGGCGTCCGGACCGTCGGACGCGTCGACGCCCGCGGGCGGTCGCTCGGGCGTCGGCGTGCTGCTCGCGAGTTTCGGGCTGACGCTCGCCAGGTCGATCGGCGCATCGCGGTAGATCGTCCCGTTGGTCTCGACGGTGACGTGGTAGTCCAACGCGTCAAGGCGGTCGAGCAGGTCGACCGACGCGTCGTGGATCAGGGGTTCGCCGCCGGTGAGGACGACGTGGTCCGCGTCGTGGCCGGCGATCTCGGCGACGACGTCGTCGACCGACTGCCACGCGTGGGTCGGCTCCCACGAGGTGTGATAGGAGTCACAGAACCAGCAGCGCAGGTTGCAGCCGCTCGTGCGCACGAAGACCGAGGGGACGCCCGCGAGTCGGCCCTCGCCCTGCAGCGAGTAGAAGAGTTCGTTGATCGGGAGTGCGTTCGTCGGGGTGGAATCGGACTTGTGTTCAGTGCCACTCTCTCCGGGCGGTGTCGGCATCGTCTCGACCGGCATCAGATCCCTCCGGCGCAGAGCTCGCCCGTCTCGCGCACCTGCACGGAGACGTCGGTGACCGTGTCGGGGAGCTCGGTTTCGAGACGGCGTTCGAGCAGGAGGCTCATCACCTCGGCCGTGGGTGGGTGTGGGAGGACGACGAGGGCGTCCTCGTCGCCGGACTGTTGGAAGGCCTCGACGAGGGGATCGTCCTCCTCGACGAGAAACATGTGGTCCCACTCGGAGATGGCTCGGGTAATATCGCCTTTGTCGACGACCCAGCCTTCGGTAGCGAGGTAGCCCGTGATCGTCGCGGTTATCTCGTAATTGTGTCCGTGCGGGCGTGAGCACTTGCCGTCGTGATGGAGGATGCGGTGGCCCGTACTGATTCTGATGGGTGACTCGCGGCCGACGTGGAGGGTTCGGGGAGTGTGGCCGAGGGACTGGGGCGGGAGACAGTGTTGTGGAATCGATTCGAGCGGCATGTGGGGGTACTATTGAGAGAATACTTGAGTATTATGGTGGGGCGCGTTCGTGTTGGAGCTTTGAAAGCCCCTGACGGCCTCGGCGGCTGCGACTCGTTGCGGTCCTCACTCACTTCGTTCGCTGTGGTCCTTACGTCGTCTCGCTCGCCGAGAGGGCGGTCGGTGGAACCGACCGCCTATAACGTGGCGGCGGAAGCCGCCACGCACGCCAGCCCCTTTCAGTCCCACCCGGGTTGCTAATCGAGGCGCTGTAAACCGCGGATTGGTCGGACTCCGTCAGTCCACCGGTTCCGTCTCGTCGATTCTGGTTTCGAGCAAGGTGAGGAAGTGAGGGTCGTACGCCTCGTCGACGTGATTGACGTTCCAGAGGCCCGAATTTCGAATCGGTTCGGACGGACAGTGACTGCCGAGCCAGTCGCTCGCTCTCTGGTCGATCGGTTCGGCTTCGTAGTTACTCACGAGCGCGATCAGGTTCGATTCGAGGTACGCGCGTTCGCTGTCCGGCCCGGGTTCGTCGTCCACGTCGATCCAGAGGAACGGGAGGTCACGAATGTACTCGCTGACGCGGACCTCGTGATCGTGCTCGTCGAGGCGAACCGCTTTGTCGGCGGAGGACCCGACGCCCCACTCGGGATACTCGGAACCGAGATCGTTCTTCGAGAGGAGCGCTTCGCCGACGCGTTTCCGGAAGACGGAACCGCGGTGATTGCCGCCACCGCCGTAGGTCCCGCTGTTGGCGCCGCGGTGTGTTCTGAGGCGATTCCAGAGGGACGTCCCGCTTCCTGCGGATACTGCGTGCGTCCCGACGCGAGTGATCCGGGGCTGGTCGGCCCCGTCTCGGGTCTCGTCACGGGCGAAGAACACGTAGAGGCCGCGATCCGGCCAGTCCATGTAGCCGGTGCAGTCGTCGAGCGTTTTCGCACCGCCTACGCGTTCGTCGAGTCGATCCAGCAGATCGTACAGTCGATCGAGATCGTCGCGTCGTCCCATCTTCGGTCAGCATACCAATTGCTTCTATTATCTAAAACTAGCTGGCCGATTAGAGCCGGAAAATAAGCAAAGCGGTAGGTACCATCGCGGAAGTTAAAGTTGGAAACTTGCGCCTTAGATGGCCCTAACCCCGTCCGCGACCGAACCGACGTGTACCGAGTGCGAACGTTCTTGTCGCCGGCCTTCGATTTTCTCCCATGAGCAGCTCGCCGGTATCGCTTTCCGAGCCGCACGTCCTCGCACGGACCAAGGAGGCGCTCTTTCCCGAGGACGGAGCGGTCGGATACCTACGCCGTCGTGGACACGCAGTTCGCGAAGAACGAGTGGCTACCCGGTCAGCCGGTCGATCAGCCTGTTCGGGAGCTCCTCTCACCGTTCAACCACGTCCGCCTCGGTGGCGGGTATCCCGACCTCGTCGGCGTTCGAAACCTGGACGACGAGTTTCTGGCGGTGGAGCGATTTGGCGACGAGCCGCCACTGATCGTGATCGAGGCGAAGGGGTACGGGAGCGGCCGCGGCGTCGACACCGAGACCGGTATCGTGCAAGCCTACGATCGGCTCGCAGAGGCCAACGTGGCCTACCTCGCGGCCCCGGCGGAGACGATCACGAAAACCAATCGGACGCTAGCCCGCGAATTGAACGTCGGCGTGTTGGGCGTCTCCGAGCAAGGAACCGTGACGCCGATCGAGCGCCCCCGAGTCGTGGGCAACCGGACGACGTCGGACGCCACGGCCATCCGCTTCCAGGCGAGTGCGCAGGGCGTGGCCGACAAGTCCTTCTCGTTGAACCACCCGAAGAACTACCTCGGATACGCGTTGGCGTGCTACGCTGACGGCGACACGGCGGAGCTGCAAGCGGAACACGTCGTCGGGGAGGTCGATGGCTCGCGACAGGGAGCTGCGTTCCTCGGTCTGATCCACGAGCGCAACGGGCGCACCGAACTCACCACGCTGGGACAGGAGGTCGTCCGTTTCGCTAAGTCCAACTACGGGACCGTCGAGAACGCCCTCCGTGAGTTCGAAAACTGGCAACGCAGCCGAAAACGCTTCATCGACGACGAACCGCTGTGGGGCCAGCTCGCCCGTCGGATCGTCTTCGAGTACGAGGCCACGACGCTCCTGGTCTCGATGCTGCAGGAGTTACACGAGATCGGAAAATCCCGCCCGACGCTGGTCGAACTGGTCACGCACCTCTACGGGACGCACTCGACCTTCGCGGTGGAACTGTTCATCAGAGGCGACGAGGACGTGCGGAGTCGCGTGCTCGACGAGGACGGGGAACTGCAGGAAGGAGAATTAGCGGACGGGACCGTCTATCACTCGCCGACGGTGTTTCAACTGAAGGCGATGCTCTATCACGCTGGGATCGTGACCGAGAGGGGAAAGGAGCCGAACAATCTGGATCCGACGAAAGACGTCTGGGCGCTTCGGGAACCAGTTTGAGGGCTGTAGCTGCCCGTCCGTTCGTCCACCACAGCGACTGGTCAACCGCTCGGGTGGGAATAAAAGGGGCTGGCGCGCGTGGCGGCGGAAGCCGCCACGTTATAGGCGGTCGGTTTCACCGACCGCCCTCTCGGGGAAGGCGCGGGACGTAAGTGACGCAGGAGCTGCGCTCCCGCTAATCTGAGACTCCCGTCACAGACACCGCAACGAGCGAAGCGAGTGAGGAGCGCAACGACCGCACCGACCCGAGAGCGTCAGGGGCTTTTGAAATACTAGCAGAAAAAGGACTATCGAAACGTCCAGCATCCACGCACCGGTTTTCCGCCTAGAGAATCTCCACTTCCGACGGCGCCATCTTACACCCACAGGGCGTGATCTGACTCACGCCAGGCCCGGCGATCGTCACGAGAAGGATGGGTCCGCCACAGCGCGGGCAGTCTGGCGCCCACTTCGGTTTTCGCGGATAGCCGTACTCCTTCCAACCCGGAACGTCCTCTGCTCCCTCGGCTTCGCTCCCGTCTCCTTCTTCCCCACCCGCCTCCGCACCGGTCGCTGGCGGATCGGGATCACAGTCGTCGCCAGAACCATCCGCGTCGGGCGTCGGACTGCCCTGCTCTGATTCCTGACTATTCTCCGCAGACTCATCCCTAATTCCGCCGTTTGTGGCCCTCTGGCGGTCGTTCGCGTACACTTTACTCCCGGGACGCTTATGTCGGTGTGAATTGTAACGGGTCATGCTTGCATGCCATCCGCTGGTATGGAAGCAATCGTCTCGGGTGCTCCACCACCCGGGGCATTTCACTACCTGCCCCCGGTCTTCTGGAGACGAGTGCTTCCACCAGTCAGTGCGTTGTACAGTGACTTATATCTATCTCTACTCAAGCGAATTGAACGCCCATTCGAAGGAATGTAACCCACTCCGACTCTACCCCCGATACCGACACTACCGGAGGCCGTCCATTGGACCGAGTATCGTCGAACCCGGCCACATAGTCACATCTACTCGTTGTCCGTACGAGCGCCTGTTCGAGTCCGGATCGGCGTCACCGTCAGCCAGGCGCTCGAGGTCGCTCTCGGCGATCGGATCCGTCTCTTCCTGGAGTTCCTGTCGGTCGATCGAACGCCCGTCACGTCCGTGTTCCGAGACGGATCGGCGGCGGTGTTCGCGGCCGAACTGTGATCGGGCAGGGCGACGAGTTTCCAGCCGGGGGAGCCACTCCCCAGGGTGAGACGCCAGTTGTGCGTCTCCAGTGACGGCTTTTTCAGCGTGAGACAATGCCTTCGGTGAAGCCGGTGATCTTCGGTTGTACAACCGAACTGTTCCGCTTCACTTCGTGGTGAATACGACAGGTAGCAACTTTTGTAGGCCCCAGAAACCCCTAAGGGGGCTCTCAGCAGGGAAATTTCAAGCGTCGGAATAAGGGCCTCGAACGTCTACCTATTTAACCACCGATGAGTGATACTTGCGTGACTGAGACATGAACACGAGCGCGTGGTGGGCAACGCCACCAATCGACCCGGCCGAAGGGCGAGGACATGGTAAGTAACAGTGCACTCGCTCACGTCGGCCTGCTCACATTCTCGGCAGCGACGACGACCGGGTTAGCGGTCTACGCCTTCCGCCACCGCCAGGAACCAGGTGCCACCTGGTTCGGCATGTTGATGCTGTCGTTGACGGTCTGGTCCGGCTGCTACGCCGTTGGCGTCATTACGTTCGATCCCACCTGGCGGTTGTTCTGGGCGCGTGTGCAGTGGTTCGGCGTTGCGACCATCTACGTCTGGTTGTTCCTGTTTGCGCTGTCCTACACTGGTCACGACAACATTATCACTCGACGGACTGTCGTCGGTTTCTGTCTCGTTCCGATACTGGCTATCATCGGCGCGTGGACGAATCCCTTCCACCATCTTCTCTGGCGTACCTTTCAGGTGAGAGTTGTGGACGGTATTGCTCTGATCGATTTCACCTACGGACCGATTTTTTGGGTGGACATCATCTACGGGTATGCGTTGATCGCCATCGCGACGGCCCTCTTGCTCCGCCTGGTCTTCCAATCTGACTATCTTTACACCGACCAGTCGGCGCTCTTGCTCGTAGGCATCGCCGCTCCTTTCCTCGGGAACGTCGCGGAGAACTTTATCTGGGCGTCCCAACTTATTATCGATCCAACACCCCACGCGTTTACAGTGACCGGTCTCACGTTCGGGTACGCCCTCTTCCGACGACAGCTGTTCGATCTCGTCCCCGCCACCAGACAGCTCGGCCGGAGCGCCGCTATCACCCAGCTCAACACCGGGGTCTTGATCGTGGACAACGCCCGCCGCGTCGTCTACTGCAACGAGGCTGCTGTCGACGTGATCGACTGTGAACCTGCTGATGCACTCGGTCGAGAGATCCGGTCGCTTGTCGACAGCGACGTGATCGACTTCGATGCCGAGGACGCCCTCGCGGAACTCGAAATCGACGACACCGTATACGAGGTCAGAACCTCGCCGATCACCGACCAGAGCGACCGCCAGATCGGCCACACCCTCGTCATCCACGACGTCACCACCCGGAAGCGACGGGAACGGAGACTGGCCGCCCAACGTGATGAACTCGCCACCGTCAACGAACTGAACGCTGTCATTCGTGGCGTCAACCAGGCGCTCGTTTCGGCGACCAGTCGGGACGCCGTCGAACGCGCCGTCTGCGAGCGCCTCGCTCACTCCGACCTCTACCGGACCGCCTGTGTAGCCGATGTCACCACGTGGACCGGTGACGCCGATCGATGGCTCGTAGCAGGCGACCAGGTCGACTCGACTCCACCGCCACTCGATGGCGACGGCATCGAACGCAGGGCACTCGAACGTAGCGAGGAGGCGAGAACGCAGACTATCGTACCCGAGCCGACGACCGACGACGGCACCTGGGCCATCGTTCCGGTCGTCTACGGTCGTACTGTTCACGGTGTACTCGGCCTCTACACCGACCGTACGGAGATCAGTGATCGCGAGCGAGCGGTCCTTGGCGAACTCGGCGAAATCGTCGGTCACGCCACCAATGCTGTCGAGATGCGCCAACTCCTCTCGGCCGAGGCAGTTACCGAGGTCGAACTGGAGAGCACCGACGACAGCGACTCACTCGTCGAGGCGTCGATTGCCGCCGAGTGCGACCTCGAACTCGCAGGTCTCGTCCCGGGGGGAGAGGCGGGTCACGTCGCATACGTCCGCCTTGCGGATGGCGATGTCTCGGTGGTAGCCGACGAACTCGAGTCATCAGGCGAAGTGCGGATAATCCGAGATGGCGAGACAGATGGCTTGCTCGACTGGCAGGTAACCGGCGATACACTCCTCGGGATGCTCGTCGACTTCGGCGCGAAAATCCAGCACGCCACGGTCGAGGATGGTCGTGCCAGCTACACTCTCGAAATCGCTGCCGAGTCGAACGTCAGGGCACTGGTCGACGCGGTCGAGCAGCAGTTTCCCGACACGTGGGTGGTGGCAAAACGCGAACACGCCCGCCCCGTCGAACGTGCCGATGCGCTCACCGAGCACAATCTGGACGATCTCACTGACCGCCAGGCGGAAGCCTTGGAGGCAGCCTATCGAGCCGGCTACTTCGGGTGGCCACGGGACTCCACTGCCGAGGAGGTTGCTGCCGTCCTCGACATCTCGGCCCCAACCCTCCACGCCCACCTCAGGAAAGCCGAGGAACAGATCCTGGCCGACCTGTTCGATCCAGGGGCTGCCGATTGACACCCCTTTAGGGTGAGTTCACCGTGGGCTTTGACTTACCTCAGACAAATTTTACACAGCCCCCAGGCGTCAGTGCTCACCGACGCCTGCGACGGGCGAGCCCGATGCCGAGTGATGCGATCAGTCCAGTAGCGATGCCGAGTAACGCGATCAGCCGAGTATCGATTCTGGAGCCAAGCGTGCCGTCCGATGGCGTTGTAGAGTCCATCTGCTCCTCCGAAGTAGGTGATGGATTGGTGTCGGGAGTCTGTTGTGGTGTCTTCTCGTCTGTGGCATCGACTCCGACTGCAAACACCGAGAAGCCGGGTGCGGTGGCGGTGTAGGTGTCCTCGCGCCGGCTGGTTTCGAGCTTGCTCCACGAACTCCCGTCGTAGCGATAGAGCGCTACGTCGTCGCGGCTCGCTTCCTCGGGAAGTGCGCTCCTGGGCAGGGCGAAGCGGAACTCGACCGATTCGAAGTAGTCGTTCTGGACCGACTTTTCGACGGTCAGGAAGCCCAGAGAGGTGCCCGATTCGAGATCGGGCGTGCCGTCAGCCAGGTCAGCACTCGGGTGAACCTGGAAGGCGAGCTCTTGGAGGTCGTAGGCGTAGGAGACCTGCAGCCGGTCGAACGTGGCCGATCCGGCCTCGATACCGTCGAGGTTGACCTCTGCCGTCTGGCCCGCCACGCCGTTTTGGATCGTCACGTCGGCGCCGCCGTCCGCGAGCGACTGGACCGCTTTCGTCTGGGTTGGAGGTGGAACGATGCCACCGCCTCCGTTGCTCGCTTTCGGAATCGAGAAGCTGAGCGTGAAGGTGTCGGCGTTGCCGGCCGCGTCGGCGACGGTTACTGTCGCGGTGTGGGTGCCCGTCGAGAGCCCAGTCGCGTCGAAGCTGGCGTACTGGCTAGTGATTGCAGCCGAGGTGTTTGCGGTGACGTCACTCCCGTCGAAGGCGAGCGTCACGTTACTGGCGTTCACCCCGCTGAGGTCGTCGCTGTATTCGAACCGGACCGTTTGGTTTTCAATTCTGACCGACAGGTCACCGGTCGGGGTGGCTGTATCGAGCGTTGGCGCGGTATCGTCCGAGGCGACTGCACCGTAGGTCGAGAAGTGGGTTACGGTAGCGATCCAGTATTGCCGGGTGGTGCCGTTGATCGTTCGCTGTTCGACTGTCGTGTTCACCGCTTCCCACTTGTCAGACCCAAGATTTGACTCGTTGTAGTAGGCGACGGACACCGTCGAAGGATCGACGTCGCCGGGCAACTGCGCCGGGACAGGCATCCCAATGACTGCGTGGGAGAGGTTAGCATCGAGGGCGTCACCGAGACGCGCGTCGAGGAAGGCGACGCCGGTCTGGCTTGGATTCAGCGGAGCCAGCGCCGAGTCGCTCCGGGTCAACACGACCGTGTCGTTGGTGGCGTTGGCGGTCGTGAAGTCGACGAACATTCCCGACGGCTCCAGGACAACCATCGCGGTCTCGTTCTGCTGGGTCGAGACGGTCCCAATCTTCGAGGTCGCCGCGTCGGTGCCCACGTTGCCCGCTAGGTCAGTCCCGGTTACGGTCACGTTGTACTGTCCACTGGACGTGCCGGTCAGGTTGAACGTCCCGTTCCAGCGTGTGGGTCCCTTGGACGTGACGCTCGGGATCTCGGTGGTCCCGTTGGGCAGCTCCACGGAGACGGTTGGCACACCCGAGAGTTGCTCGGTTGCGGTGACGTTGACCTGTCCGGTGGAATCGTTGACCTGCGAAATCGTCGCGGCCAGTTCCGGTTCCTCGCGGTCAAGTACGACGGTCTCGTTCGTGGTCGTCACGTTGACGTTCCCCGCAGTATCGACGGCCGTCAGCGTCAGGCTGTAGTTGCCGTCGTCGGGCACAGCCGACGTATTCGAGAGATCGATCGCTTTCGTCCAGTTCGTCTCAGAAGCCTGAGTCGCGCCAAAGACGGCCCGGAAGTTCGAACGATCCGACCGGAGTGCAACCAGGACCGACGACACGCTCCCGGACACGTCGTCGGCCGTGGCGGCCACGCTGAGCGTTCCGTTGGTGTAAACTGTCTGACCGGTCGGCGGCGTCTTCGCGCTCGCGTTGGCGTCGATGGCGCTCAGATCGACGGTCGGCGGCGTCCGGTCGACGATCGCCACTGTTCGGCTGGCGACGTCGGTATTCCCGTCGTCGTCGGTGACACGAAGCCGGATGGTCTTGGTGCCCGCGTTGACGTATGTGAGGACCTGGGTCGGGTTCGAACTGCTGATCTCGTAGGTGCCGTCGGCCTCCATGTCCCACTCGTAGCTCACCACGTCGTCGGTGGGGTCGGTCGTGGACGAAGCGTTGAACACGATCGGCTCGCCGGTTTTTGCCCTCGACTTCGAGACCGTGAAGTTCGCGGTGGGTTCACCCGTCTGAATCGTCACTGTGCGATTGATGACGTCGGTGTTGCCGTCGTCGTCGGTGACACGGAGCCGGACGGTCTTGGTGCCCGCGTTGACGTATGTGAGGACGTTGGTCGGGTCGGTGTAGTTGATCTCGTAGGTGCCGTCGGCCTCCATGTCCCACTCGTAGCTCACGATATCGTCGGTGGGGTCGGTCGTGGACGAGGCGTTGAAGACGATAGGTTCGCCGACGTAGTTCGGCGGGCCCGAGTACGTGAAGTTCGCAGTAGGGCCCTTCGATTTGACTGTCACTGTCTGGTTGCGGACGTCGGTGTTGCCGTCGTCGTCGGTGACAGTGAGCGTGAGCGTTTTGGTGCCCTCCGAGGTGAACGTATACGCAGTCGTCGAGCCAGTGCCGATCTGGCTACCGTTGATGGCCCAGACGTAGCTACTGATAGACCCATCAGCGTCTGACGACCCAGTGCCGTCGAAGGTGTAAGTGGTGCCGACGGTGGCCGTGGACGGCGCGATGATGTCGGCGGTCGGCGGTGAGTTCGTGTTCGTGACAGTCACCGTAGTCGTCGTGGTGTCGGTGTTGCCGTCGTCGTCGGTGACGGTGAGCGTAAGCGTCTTTGTACCTGTCGATCCGAAGGTGTGAGTGAGCGTCGAGCCAGTGCCGATCTGGCTACCGTTGATGGCCCAGACGTAGCTATCGATCGTTCCGTCAGAATCAGACGACCCGGTCCCATCGAGGGTGTAGGTCGCGCCGACGGTGGCCGTGGACGGCGCGATGATGTCGGCGGTCGGCGGTGTGTTCACTGGGACCCCAATGTCGGCTTCCAGCAGCCAGCCCGCGTAATCAGGGTTCCACGATTCGGAAAAGCCGGCCACGGCGAACTGCTCGCTGCCGGTGGCGACCACCGACGTGAAGTCCTCGTCACCTAAGCCATTGACAAGCCAGCTAGTGCGCTCGTAGCCGGTCCCGTCGACCCGCATGAGCCAGGCGTCACGGTCGCCGTTGTTGAAACCGTCCGTTGAACCAGCGAGGAAGAAGTCCCCGTTGGACAGTTGTCGCACGTCGTTCCACCACTCGTAGCTGCCCCCTTCGGGACTGTACGTCCGGTTCCACTCCTCGACCCCGGCCGCGTCCGTCCTCAGAAGCCAGGCGCTCTCGCCGATGTCCGGGGTATTGGTCGTGCTTCCGGCGGCGACGTATCCGCCGTCTGCGGTCTGGCGCACGCTCTGGAAGTCCTCCACGACTGCCCAGTCTCCATACGTACGGTTCCACTCCGACGCGCCGTCCGAGGAGAGTTTCACCATCCAGGCATTTCGGCTCAGCCCGACGTTCGAGTCGTTGGTGTCCCACTGATCCTCTCCGACGGCGACGTACCCACCGTCTGTCGTCTGCTGAAGGGCCACGAACTGGTCGTGATGGGGGCCACCGCCGGTCCACGCCCACTGCTTTGCTCCGCTCGTGTCGAGTTCTATCACCCACCCATCTGCAGAACCGTTATTTATCGATCGCTTGCCGGCGACGGCAAAGCCGTCTGATGTCTTCACGATGTCCTCGAAAGTCGAGTGGGTTTCCGCCGTCGCATACGTCTGCTCCCATAGCATGGCCCCGGTGGCGTCGTACCGGACTGCCCAGGCCTTCTCGTTGCTGTAGATGTCCGTTACCCCGACAGCGAGGTAACCGCCGTCGCTCGTCTGGACAACTCCTTTGAACTTCTCTCTGTTTTCGGTGGTTATCGTCCGATTCCACTCCTCGGTGCCGTTCGCGTCGATCTTGATGATCCAGGTGCCAGTGTCGGCGTAATCGCTCGCGTTCCGTGCCGTGCCGACTGCGACGTACCCGTCGTCGTTCGTCGCCGCGAGGTCGTGGAAGCGGTCGCCGCCGTCAAGCATGTACGTGGAGTTGATGCCGTACTGGGTTTCGTAGGCACTCTTGACGATCACCGGGACCGTCGTCGAGTTGTTCGCACTGGAGACGGTGGCGGTGTAGTTCCCAGCGTCCCAGCGGTCCGTCAGCCAGGAGAGCGTGACCGACTTCGATTCACCGCTGGCGAGGGTCACCGACGTCGAATCGCGTTGGGTGGCATTGGTCGCTAGTGTGATGGTCTGTGTGGCAGTCGTCTTCCCCGTGTTGGTGACGGTGGCGGTGACGTTCAGCGTCTGCTCTTCGAGCACAGGGGAATTCGCCGAGTCGATAGTAATATCGACGGACGGCACGGTCGACCCACTGGTCGCGCCGACTGTACCAATGGCCCCGCTACCGACCCCGCCTGAGAATACACTGACGACGATAAGGAGCGTCCACACCACTGCCCCGACCCGCAGACGTGTCTGGCTGGGACGTTTTGCCTTCCGTTCGGTCCGGTTTGACTGCCGCCGGGGCCGGTTAGCGCGGTCCGGACGTCCCGCGCCGCTGAACATTTTCCACATACGGACAGTCCACCAAGCACAGTGCTCTATACCCAGCCACTACACAGTTAGCGTCTGAGTCGAATTTCGACTTCGTTTATGTGATTGTTACGTATGCTAGCGCTGATTGGGGTGACGCGTAGATATCCAGAAACTGCGTGATGCCGAGGAGTTCTGCAACGATTTTCGGAGGCACGAACACGACACACGAGATGAGCAGGTCCTGAAACGGGTCCGGAGTGTCGGTATCGAGGGGTGCGTCGGCCCGGGTCACGGCGAGATTGACTGGCCCGCTGGTGTCGGCGACGACTGTTCGCAGTCGTGAACTGCTCATCGACCCTCGCCATCGGCCGCGGTGTCGACCGCCGTCGTGTCGTCACCGTAGACGTCGACGTCGCCAGGGGCAACGATATTGGGTGGTTCGTCCTCGAAATCCGCTTTGAGGAGGCGGAGCCGAGGCGCGGGCGACGGACGAGTGCGTCTTCGAACCCACTCTGGCTGACATCGACGCCCGATTGGAGTGGACCGAAGTGGCGGTTGCCGACAGCGTCGTCGACACCGGCGACGGGACGATCCTGCTTCGAATCGAGGAACTGCCGGACGGACTGGAACACGGCCAGCGACTTTGGTTCTACTTCCGTCGGACCCGAACACCGCTGCCCACGAGCGCAACGCCGTGACAACAACGATCGCTGATCGACGTTTTGAACGCCTGGCCGCCGACTCTCTCCAGCGACTATCGACATAGAGAATCGAGAGTTGGATGACCAGGATCGTCTCCGTGAACTGGACTCCCTCGCGAAACCAGACCCATCGCAGTCGGCAGGTTCTGCGACCGAAGGATACAAAGTAGACCACCCACTCGACAAACATATCATGAACTATGACCGTCGGTCAGTGCTGATCGGGACGGGAACCGCGGCTGCGATGACGCTCGCGGGCTGCGTGGGCGGGAGCGACTCGCCGGAGCCGGTGGCGGTCGACGTCTCGCATCCCGAACCGCGCGTGGTGGACGTGGACAACGAGCAAAACGACGACGGCACGTACGAGTTCTCCGTCGAGATCGACAATACGGGATCGAGCGGCGACGTGGGGTACACGCTCGTCTGGCTCGAGGATCAGGACGACGACCCGTACGGCTCCGCAGCGGAAGTCGAAACGAGCCACGAGCGGTACTTCGACGGCGACGAACGCCGGACGGTCTCGGTGACCGCGGACCCGTCAGACGACCGGTCGGCGTACGGCTTTCGGGTGTGGGCCGGCCAGGTCAGCGTCGAGGTCGAAAACGAGGGCGGCGACGGAACGGTCGCCGTCCGACTGCTGGACGGCACCGAGATCGTCGATGAGGCCGAACTACTGGTAGACGGTGGGGAGACGACGACGCACGAGTTCACGAGCGACTTCTCGGACGTCGACCCCGAGGCGATCGACGTCGACGTCGAAGCTGTCGACTAGTTGGGACCCGGTCGCTCCGAGGCGATCGACGAGTTCCGATGTGTAGCTGAGGCTGCGGTCGAGCTCGGTTGCAAACTCGGTGACTGACCGTTCACCGTGGAGGGCGGTGAGGGTACGCAACTCGCCTTCGGTGATACTCTGTTGCGTAGCTACGAACTGATATTTCACACCGCCATCTTGCAACGGTCGGATCCAAATGATACCAGCAGTGACCGTAGCGTGGCGGCGTCGGTACGTGTGTGCGAGGGAACTGCTCCATACCCGAATCGGAGATCCAACGATCGTCGTTCGGGTGGGAAAACCGAGCCGGATTTTCCGCTCCCTGAACACGACGCTCCCGAGTCAGGGGCTGACGCCGTCCACGCCGACAGGTCCGACCCGTTCGTAGGCGTCGTCGGGCGTCCGGTCTTCGTACCAGGTGTCGATCGTCGCGTCGGGGTCGTGGTAGCGTTCGTAGAAGTCGTAGTGTTCGTACCAGGTGGTGTACTCGTGAATGCCGTGGCCCTGTAGTCGAAAGGCGTCAGGCGGGGCGATCCCCATGCCGAGGAAGACGTCGCGCACCTGGCAGCAGAGCACGCGGACGAGCTGGGCATGGAACGTCTCGAGCGTCCCGACGTCGTAGGGCATGACGTCGATCCGGGCGTCGGGATCGCGATCGATCGCCGGTTGCTCGCCCCACTCGGTGTGGTACTGGCCGGTCGCGTCGTCCCAGTGGACGTGGATCCCGGAGACGGCTTCGATCCAGGAATCGGCGGGACGGTCGAGCAGCGATTCGTCGAGCGCGTCACTCCGTTCTGCGAGACCGCCCAGGACGGACGCGATCGATCGGTCCGCGGGGACATCACCCGAACGGACGTCCATCAGGAATGCCACGGCGTTGGGGTCGGTGACCGCCGCGGCGAGTGCGGCCAACGCGTCGTCGTCGATCCCCAGGTAGACGTCCGTGCGGTAGGTCACGTTGGTATCCATCGCACCCTCGGGCAGTGACACGGGCCGTATCACCGCGGGGGGTCGGGCGGTGTCCTCGCCATGGCTGACGAGCTGGACGTAGAGGTCGACGAAGTGCTCCTCGAACGCCTCCTCGTCGAGGCCGGCGACGACGAGCGCCGTCGCGGCGATCCGGGCGGGATCTTCGTTGAGCGAGAGCGTGTCGTAGCCGCGTTTCGCGTGGACCCAGTACTTCGCGAACCGCCGGGCCTGGTTGATCGGCTCGACCTCGTCTATCATCGATCGCTTCGCCGGATCGTCGGGATAGCCGTCCTGTGAATGACCTTGCACTTCGCCATCAAACCCAACTGCCACGGTGTGTTCGACGTCGTTGTTGTCAACTACACGGACACCAATACCCCGCTCATCCTTGTCGATGATCTCTGCGAACATGTGTTTCAGCCAAACCGAGTCGGTCCAGTCACCAGATTCTCGACCATCGAGGCTGCACGCGTGGCGGCCTGTTCGACCCACTCGGTCGGCGGATCGACCTGCTGCAGCGTCTGTTTCAGTTTCAGTGGTGCAGTTTTCTGATCGACGTAGCTCTTCATCGCGGGGCCCAGGACGGGGACGAGACTCAGCGCCCCGGCGGCTGCGACCTCGCCGTAATCCACGTCCCCGGTGTCGACGTTCTCGACCGCCTCGCCGAGGTCGTCGAGGTCGACGTTCCCGGTGAGGACGTCGCGCCGACTCGCCTCGGGAGCCCGCTGGACGTGGACTTCCGACTTCGCCAGCCGCTGAATCCCCAGTTCCCCACCCTCCATCACCCGCTGGGCGGTTGCCTCGGCTTCACGCTCCAGTTGTGGATCAGGATCTATCTCAAGCTCGACGTTCGCCTGAGGCATCATCGAGAGTGCGCCGCCGGTCTGCTGTCTCACGTGGGCCAATTCGTGCGCCAATAGGTGCTGCCCTTCCGGACTCTCGGGGTCGTACTCACCCGAATTGAACGCGATGTGGTTCCCGACGGTGAACGCCCGCGCGTTGATGGCCTCGCAGGCGTTCGCCGCGTTCGGCCCGGTGTGAATCCGGACGTCGCCGAACGAGTCGCCCATCCGCTCTTCGACAGCGCGCTGGATCGACGCGTCGAGCGACTGGCCGGACGAGGAGATGACCTCGCGCACGCTGTCGGGGACACTGGCGTCGCCCGCCGGCCCCGTGGCCTCATGGGCGTCCATATTGCGCTGTAGCGACGCCAGGTTCTGCCGATTGTTGTCGTCCGGGATCTCGTCGGGTCGATTCTGGAACTCGTCGATGATTTCGGACGCACGCTCGCTCGCCGCCGGACCGAGCGAGACCGGTTCGTCGAGCCTCGTCTCCGTCGACCGCAGCACGGGTACCCCAAGAGGGCCGGGCGCCATCGGGTCAGCCGACTCGGTTCGAGCACTCCGCCGGGATCGGGACGAGTCGGTCGACTCACGTTTGTCCTCAGACGATCGGCGTGAGCGGCGTTGCTTGCGCCTGGTCATCGACGACTCCCCTCCGGGGACCGTCGGCGCCGGGATTCACAAGAGGGCCAACAGACCATCGATCCTAATTTTACCCCAAAACACAATAATCCTTACCTACCGGTGGCGATCTGTCGGATGGGTTCCCGGGTGATTTTTCCGACCACCCAGCCCACGGGGCAGGAGTAAACCCTCTCGCTACTCGGCTTGCGTGAACGAATTGAGTCGGTCTCTGATCGATGCCAATCCATTCGACTCGAGCTGCCGCCGGTTGCTGGAGGGCTAGTATCCGGAAAATGGTCGTTTTGGATACTCCACCACTCGGGACATTTCACTCCCTGTCCCCTGGTCTTCTGGAGACGGATGCGTCCACCAGTCAGTGCGTTGTACAGTGACCACTATCGATCTCTACGCTGGAGAATTGAACCGATGAACGAAGGAACGTAATTGAATACGCCACTGAAATCCGTTTCGTACTCGGCGGGACCACCGAACTGCGTATTGCCGGGCTCAGCCGGGGTGTTCTCGATCCTCACTCGATCCCTTTCGAGGTCACAGCGGCTGGATGTGTGTCGAGCGTCAGGCTACACGACGCCGGCGATTGACGATGGAGCCCGTCGGGGACCGAATGCTGTCTCTATCCGTCCAGCGACGGAAACTGTTATATGAGGTGTAACGCGTTATGTGTGGTATAACGAATGGACGTCTCACTCCGACTCCCGCTCCCGGACGAACAGGTTTTCCGATACGGGGCGATGGACGAGATCGTCGAGATACTCGTCCGGAACCCGTCGGCGTCGTTCTCGAATCGCGAACTCCAGCGGCTGACCGGCTACGGCGGCCCGAGCGTCTCGAAGGCACTCTCGCTGCTCGAGGCGATGGGACTGATCGTCGGGACGGACACCGGAAACCGAACGCTCTATCGAATCGACGAACACCGTATTCACGATGCTGTCGACCCGCTTCTCCAAATTCCGCAGGCGGAGTTTCGCGAGCCGTTGAAACGGTTTGTGGAGCGAGTGACCGCCGACGTCCACTCTATCGCCGGAATCCTCTGCTTCGGCAGCGTAGCGCGTGGCGAAGCCGATCGAGCGAGCGACATCGACGTCTTCGTTCTCGTAGGCGACGGCGAGGACCCGGTCCCCGTGCGGCGAACGATTTCGGACGTAACCAGCGCACTCGAGGAGGAGTCGATCGACGGCGATCGGTACGAGTTCGAGGTCTTCGTCGAGTCGCCCGAAACCGCTCGTAAGCGGGGCGAGGCCCTCCGACCGATACTCCAGGAGGGGATCGCCCTGGTCGAGAGCGAGACGCTACGAAGCGTGCGCCGGACCGTCTTCGGGGTCGCGGAATGACCTCGAAGAAACTCGAGTCGGCGCTCACGGACGCGGAGGACGCATTTCTGCGGAAACCCGAGAACCCGGAGGTCGGGCTCGAACACGTCTCCGACCCGGCCATCCTCCAACTGCGGAAGGCGTGTCGGCTTCTAGATGCCGCCGAATTTCTGCTCGATCGAAATGGCCACTACACGGTCATCATCGAGACGTCCTTCGTCGCGATCGAACGCTCGATTCAGTTCTACGTCGAGGAGAAGGGATACGATGTCGCCGGTCAGCGCCACACCGAGGTATATGATCTGGGAGTCAGGGCTGGCCTCTTCTCGCGAGATATCGCCGACCGCCTGGAGGAACTCTGGATCGAAAATCGGTCTGAATCTTATTACCGGACCGGCGTCGCTGGCGAGTACCGAGCCCGGACGGTTCGGCGACTCGCGGCGCAACTTCACGACGAAATCGTTGGATCGACCCGAACGCGAGATTGTCTCTGCGAGTGACCATCACCGATCTCACCGCCCACGTTTTTCTGGTCACTCGCGTTGAATACGATGAATAGGTTGGCCGGTCAGGTCCGCGTGCTACTGTCCTCGAAGACTGAGGCGGTTTTCGATCCCAGCTCGCCGCCCTCCATCACCCGCCGGGCGGTCTCTCCGGCCTCGCCGTCCAGTTGTGGATTGGGATCGATCTCAAAGTCAGTTTCTTTCCTGCGAAAGTACAAGCACGGTCGTCTGTCTACCAATAGTATGAGGCCAATGGGGTCTTCCGCTTCAACCCGTAATCGTTTCTAGCCGGTGTTCCAGTTGCGCTTTCGTCTCGACAGCCGTTTCCCGAAGTGCTGTTTCGTCGATGTCGTACTCGTCTCGCAGCTCCGGATCCGAACAATAGGCGTCGACCGCGACGAACAGTCGATGATACGGGTCGAACGCATCTCCACTCGGAAAGTTACCCCGATCTGATTTGAATTCGTCGAGATACTGCCTCTCGAATTCCGGCGCAGTCATCTCGCCGCCGGTGAATTTCCGAATCAATTCGAGATACGTTCGAGTTAGCTCAGTCTCACTCATATGGTATAGGTCTCCAGTCGATGTGACGAGGTACGCGCGTTGATCTCCTCACAGGCGTTCGCCGCCCTCGGCCCCCTATGGATCCGCACGTCGCCGACCGAGTCGCCCATGCGAGCATCGATCGCGCGCTGGCTCGGCGGATCGAGCGTTACCCCCATTCATCGACTTCTGCGTTGTCGATGGTCACTTCCTGAAGGACCGAAAGCGCGCTTTCGGAGATCACCAGCCGATTGTTTTCCGCAATCCCGAAATCGTCTTCCCCGGGTTCTCCAGTGATCTTGAGCCAGTGGAACGTGGGGAGGTCTCTGTCCGGGTGCAACTCCTGGAACTGTACCGATGTCGTCACCTGGACGTCGTTGATCTCCCATCCAGATAACTCACTGCCGTCAAGATGGTTCTTCACGCTATCTGTAATGATGTAACAGGAATAGGATTTCAACAGCTCATCCCCGAGCCAGCCACTAAATTCGTAATGGAGCTTCTGAATGCTCTCTTGGGTCGGTGGGAGCGAAGAGCCATCGTGTTCCGTTTCTGCACCGAGTTCACCGGCAACCTCTGGATGAATATGGTAATAGGTGGTCATACTCTACCTCACCGGGGGTTCGAATACGTGACCGTACGCATCGTCAATTTCTGTCGCCTTGTTCAGTAGTTCTTCTTTACTGGGGCTCGGATTTTCGTCGTAGAATTTGTCCCATTCCCTTCTGATCTCACTCAAGTGGACTTCACTGTTCAACTCTTTGGGAATGCCCCGTAAATTCTCCAGGGAGTGTATTTCAGATTGTGAGACGATATCAGGCCAGTTGGTGTTTTCGCCCGAAGCCATTCGTTTTTCTACTGCGTGATGGACCACGACATCGCCCTCCAAGTGGGGATAGGCCTTGAAGAACGTTTTTCGGTAGTCCGTACGCATTGCTGAACCAAATCGAGCAGACCGATTCTTGACGGGGTGTCCCAGGCCGTCGTCCGCCCTGGAATCGTATCCATCTCCGTTGGATGAGTTGAGATTACTCTGGTCCCACGGGAAGCGCTGAATATACACTTCCGTATTCGCTAACCGCTGAATCCCCAACTCACGACCGGACACCACGCGCTTTGCAGTCACCTCCGCCTCCCGCTCTTGCTCCGGGTCCGGATCGATCTCCAGCTCCAGGTCCTCCTGGGAGAGCATTGATACCACCCCGCCGGTCTGCTGTCTCACGTGGGCCAACTCGTGCGCCAATAGGTGCTGGCCCGCTGCACTCTCCGGATCGTACTCACCCGCGTTGAACGCGATGTGATTCCCGACCGTAAACGCCCGGGCGTTGATGTCCTCACAGGCGTTCGCCGCTTTCGGCCCCGTGTGAATCCGGACGTCACCGAACGCGTCGCCCATCCGGTCTTCCATCGCGCGCTGGATCGACGCGTCGAGTGACTGCCCCGACGAGGAGATTACCTCTCGCACGCTCTCGGGGACACCGGCGTCGCCCGCTGGGCCAGTCGCCTCGTGGGCGTCCCAGTTCCGCTCGTGCGACGCCAGATCCTGCCTTGAATTGTGGTTTGGAATTTCGTCGGGGCGATTCTGGAACTCGGCGATGATTTCGGACGCCCGCTCGCTCGCCGCCGGCCCGAGCGTGACCGGTTCGTCCAGCGTCGACTCTGTCGACCGCAGCACGGGTATCCCAATTGGGCCGGGCGCCATCGGGTCGGCCGACTCGGTTCGGGCACGCCGGCGCGACCGGGACGACTCGCGTTCGTCCGTGGCGGATTTGCGTGAGCGGCGTCGCTTGCGCCTGGTCATCGACGACTCCCCTCCGGGGACCGTCGACGTCGGGATTCGCAGCGGAGCCAATAGCTCATCGCCGATAATTTCATTTTAGTATACAATAATACTTTCTCTCGAAGGCATCTATTTGGTTCTGTTACGTCCGTCCGTGCGTTCCCTCCCGTTTCAGATCGTCTCGGGCGACAGCAAGCGATTCAAGGATCGCCTCGAGTTCCGCTGGGTCACGTCCGACGCCAGCTTCGTCTTCGTACTCCAGTCCGATGTCTGCCAGAACGGGTTCGCCAGCATCCACGACCGTCGACGGAGTTTCTTGAAAATAGCGGAGCGATCGTCCTGTTCGAGACGCTGTCGAAACTGTTTGTACTCGAATGCCTCTACGAGAGACGTCTCATGGGCCGGGTTCTCCACGTGATACCGCTACAACTCGTCGCCCGTTTCACGGGTCTGTTCGTCGTCGGGGAGCACAGGTGAAAATGCGCTTCCTATGTACGCTCACCACTCCCTCACGTCGTGGACTATAGTATCTGGTGGGATAGGGTAGTACTTTCGACGATTCAACGGCCCGAATCATGTAACAATCAATTTATTTAAATCTCTGGCTACTGAACCGTGCGCCAGATGAGAGACCTTCCTGCGGCCGACGAACTGTGGCGATTCGAGGCTCGAGATGGTATTGAAGGAGGTCCAACGATCGTCAACGGCACTGGCTACGTCGGAAGCGCCGACAGCCATGTGTATGCACTCGACGTACAGACGGGGGAGGAACGATGGCGATTCGAGACGGGCGACGAGGTTACGGGTGCCCCGGCGGTCTCCGAAGACACAGTCGTCGTCGGTAGCACGGACGGACTCCTCTATGGTATCGATACCAAGGACGGTACGGAGCGGTGGTCTTTTGAGACAACCTCCGACGCCACTGCTGAAGTCGACACGTCACCGACCGTCATCAACGGGACGGCGTACGTCGGTGGCGGCGGAATCGGCGATAGCTACGTCCACGCGGTCGGTATCGAGAGTGGCAGCGAGCGATGGCGCTTTGAGACCGACGAGTCCGTGAATGGATCCCCGACGGTCGTTGACGTCGCGTCTGCCGATGCGGAGTCGACCACCGACCGAGTCGTATTCGTGACCTCGGGCACGTTTGATGGAATCGCTCACGCACTCGACGCGGGTGACGGAACCGAACGATGGCGGTTCCAGCCGGAGGCACAGGTCTCGGCATCGCCGACTGTCCCCGTTGATTCGACGGTAAACGGAACTGGGACTGCACAAACGCCGGACGATACCGGCGAGGACGTCCCACCCATCGATCCCGAACGATCCGTGTACATCGTCAACGGATCTCACCACGGGACATTGTCCACACTTGATACCGTGACTGGTGAGACACACTGGGAAGTCGACACGCGCGGGAATCTCGCAACGATGCCGACGGTAGCCGGTGGAATTGTCTACTTCGGTAGTCAGAATGGTGTCTTGTACGCAATCGATGCGATGTCCGGAGAGAAATGCTGGGCGGTAGACGCCAGCTTCGACACCGGTCTTGGTGTGACTGCCGATCCGACTGTGGTCGGTGATACGGTCGTGGTCGGAACGCTCGCAACCATCGTACTTGGCGTCGACACCGATGAGGGCGGTACTCGATGGACGTTCTCGACCGAAGGGAGGCCATCCCCTGCGACGGTCGTCGACGGCACCGCGTTCTTTGGAACCGACGAAGGGACGCTGTATGCCATCGATGTCCCGAACGAGACGGGAAACAGTACGGGCTCGAGAGTCCTCCGGGGGACACTCGGGCACCACGATCACACGGTTCATCGACGACCGTATCCCGACTTCACAGAGACGTGCCTGAACTGCGAAACGAACCTCGCACATCTCGAGGAGCCGTCGTACTGTCCAAACTGCGGGTGGGAACTGAGCGCGTGAAGGGCCACGCCCTCGAGTCTGGCTGCTAACTCCTCGTTGAGATCGCTCAATTTGTCTCCCACTTCGTGCGTGAGTCCGGAGGCCAGTCCTCGTAGTGTGCTATCATCGACGACGGCACCCTTCACAGTCTCTGCATCCGTGTGGAAATTGTCGATACCCACTCAGGTAAGCGATGAGGGTGTCGTTCTGGTTTTCGCGGACGTCGCTGAGGCCGTTGTCGTTTTCGGTTTCCAATTCGAGCATGAAAAACGTCTCCAGCACGTCATCCGTCGCACCGAACGGCACGATCCTCTGGGAGGACGCCGACACATTTCTCGCGAAGGTCGATAGGAAGATCGACGCCGACGAGTTCCACGAAACGGGGCTAGCTCGGTTCGCAGCCTTCGACCTGCAGTTCCTGCTGACCAGCCACCGCTACTACGTCTACTCGGCGACGCTCGATTCGGTCACGCCGGCGGAGATGTGCTGTCACACCCTGTTGATCGACGACGACACGCGCCACCGGTCGTACTGCCTCCTCCTGCTCAGCCACGTCGACGTCGACGAGGACGCGCTCCACGAGTGTGCGAGTACGTACGGACTGGAAGCCGAAATCGACGCCCTGCGCCGATATCTAGACACCCGTGGCGAGGTCGACGACGATCACTTTCCAGACTGGGACGTGTTTCAGGAGCTTGCAGCCGACTACGAGGTGCACCTACCGGAATGAGACCGACGTTCGGACGTGAGAACATAGAGAGCGAGTTCCACCAATCCGTTTTTTGCCACACCGACTCCAACCCACCACCCATGAACATCCGACAGCTCCGCAGTCGCGAGGACGTGCGCGCGGCGATCGAGATAAACGGCCGAGCGTGGGAGGCGGCCTACGCCGACGTCCTCCCGGCGGACGTCGTCGCACAGGTCGCCGGCGAGCCCGCGGACGAACACGTGGATCGGCGGTTCGACCAGCTCCTCGACGATCCGGCGGGCTTTCTCGTCGCCGAGGACGACGAGGGCGAGGTGCTGGGTTACGCTCACCTCCGTTGGGGCGAGAATACCCAGCCGTTCGTCGGCGAGACCGAGGCGGGACTGACGGAACTCTACGTCGACCCCGAGGTCTGGGGCGAGGGCGTCGGCACCGCGTTGATAGAGCGCGGACTCGACGTCCTCCCGGACGACGTCGACGCGATCACGCTCGAGATGCTCGACGGAAACGAGGTCGGCGCGCGATTCTTCGAGTCCCGCGGGTTCGAGCGGTCCGGGACGAGCGAGACGGACGTCGGTGGAGAGACGTATCCGACCGTGCGATACCGACGCGATCTGTAGTCGATCTCGAGCCCGCGGCCGGGTCGTTTCGCGTGACGCCGTGACCCGATTTTTACCCCGGTGGCGAACGCAGGCCAGTTAGTCCGAGTCAGCGGGTTGCCCGCCCGACTGCTGGACGCGCACGGCACCCGTCGATGTGGCGGAATCGTCCGCCGAACCCCGCTCGTCTCGACCCAGCGCGGCCCCGAGCACGGGCACCTCCCGCTCGAACTCCAGCACCATCCCGACCATCGTGACCGCACACAGCACCCCAGTCGGGAGCCCGACGAGGATGGTGAACGACTGCATGACGCTCATGCCGCCGGCGAGCATCAGCGCGATGGTCAACAGTACCATGAGGACGCCCCAGACGACGCGCGAAATCCAGGATGGCGACTCGCCGTCGGCGACGATCATGGCGAGGCTGAGTGTCGAGGAGTCCATGGTGGTGATGAGGAAACTCACGACGAGCAGCAACAACACGCCCGAGAACAGGCCGGCGAACGGCAGGAGTTCCTCGAAGAGGGCGAAGCCGACGGCCTCCAGTCCGGACGCGTCGTACACGGAGAGCAAGTCGGCCGCGCCGGAGGTCTGGAGCAGCAGTGCGGCGCCACCCGTCCCGACGTACCAGGGGACGGTTAGCCCGAAGGAGCCGAAGAGACCCGCGGCGACGAGCTGGCGGAGCGTCCGCCCCTTCGAGATCCGGGCCATGAAGATGCCGACCATCGGCGCGAAGGTGAGCCACCAGGGCCAGAAGAACAGCGTCCAGCTGCTGAGCCAGTCTGCCCCCTCGGCACCGGGCGCGAAGAAGAGGCTCATGCCGACGAAGTCGGTCGCGTAGCCGGTGACCGCCTGCGTGCCCAGATCGACCATCGACGAGAGCGGCCCGAAGGCGAACGTCGCGACCATCAGCCCGACGAGCAGGACGACGTTGAAGTCGGCGAAGCGCTGGATGCCCTTCTGGATGCCGGCGAGGACCGAGAGCAAGAAGAGGACGCCGACCAGCAGCGCGAGCCCGATCTTCCCGCCGTCACCCAGTGCGACACCCCACTTGAAGCCGAGCCCCGAGGCGAACTGACTGATCCCGAGGCCGAAGGAGACGGTGATCCCGCTGACGATCACGATGATCATCAGCGCGTCGACCAGCTTCGCCAGCCAGCCGTCCAGGTTGTCGACGCCGACGAACGGCGCGAGGACGACAGCCGGCCGGAAGTCGGCGCCCTTCCGATAGACGTAGTACGAGATCGCCACGGCGAACACGAGGTACGTCGCCCACGCCGAGAGGCCGTAGTGGAAGATAGCGTACTGGAGCGCGTCGGCCATCCCGGCCCACGTCCCCGCCTCACCGCTGAAGTACGGCGGCCGCGTGTCGTAGTGGACGAGCGGTTCCACGGGACCCCAGAACTCGAGCCCGCCGGAGGAGAGGCCCGCGGTGAACGTCAACACGATGTACTGCCAGAAGGCAAATTCGGGCTCGTCGTCGGGCTCGCCGAGTTTGATCTTCCCCCACGGGCCGATCATGACGTAGACCACGAAGAGGAACGAGAGGAAGACGACCCAGAGGTAGAACCAGCCGAGATTGGAGACGATGAGTTCGTTCGCGCTCGCCAACTTCGCCGCCGCGGCGTTCGGCCAGCCGACGATAGCGACGATGAGTCCCAGCAGTGTTGTCACCGCGAGTGCGAACACGGGCAGATCGGTCTCCCGTTCGAACGACTCGATCGCACTCATGGATTAGCAGTACTGCAACTGTGTCCACCGTTCGCCGGTGCGACCGTCGCCGCACCCTCACCCGCTCGTGTCGTCGTCGACGGGTCGTCTCTCGCCACCACTGGTTCGTGTCCCGCCAACGCCAGTTCGTCTCTCGTCGTCGCCGGGTCGATATCCGTCGACGAAGCGGGGGCCGTCGTCATCGTCGATCGTCCGCCACTGTCGTGTCTCGTCGCGTCGCGTGCCGGTACGCCGAGTACCTGCATGTGCCCGGCGACCAGCGGCGTGGGATGGAAGAATCTGTTGGAGTCGGCCGACCGTGTCAATTCGCTCTGGTGATCGCGGCGCCGGACGCCGCGACGGCTCGCCGTCTGGTCAGCGTCGAAGACGGTGCGCACCGGTGCCAACTGCTACTAAGGCGCCCTCGGGTGTAGTCGGCCGCATGGGTCCCAGTCCTCGACAGCAGTCGATACCCGACCGGCTTCAGCCGACGGCTCATCCTGTGCCCGAGCGAGCCGAATCGGACCGGCTCGTGACGTCGGCGGCCGTCCGCCTCGGCCGCCTGCTCTACGGCAGCGTTCTCGGTGTGATGGCGGTAAACGGGCTACAAAATGCCGATGCACAGGCCGAGTACGCCGAGGCGAAGGGCGTCCCCGCGCCCTGGTTCGCGACCGTTTACGCCCACCTGTTGCTCCTGGCCGGCGCTGTCGGCATCACGCTGTGGCGGTGGCCCCGCGCTGCGGCGAGCACGGTCGCCCTGTTCTTCGTCGGCGTCACACCCGTGATCCACGACTTCTGGAGTATAGACGACGCCGAACAAGCCCAGCAAGAGCAACTCGCCTTTCTCAAGAACGTCGGCCTCCTCGGGGCTGCACTCGTCTTTCTGGAACTCGCCCGCCGATCCGAGTGAGTGGACCCTGCGTACACTCGGACCGATTCGTATTGCTATCGCGCGACGGTACTGGGGTTGTAGAAAGCGTCTGCCGGTGTCGAGCGAGTACAGTCGGTCAGGCGACGAAGCGAGAACTCGTATTCCGGTGAGGTCGTACGCACAACGGAGTCACAGTCGGTGCGCCACGTCGTCGCCACCGCTAGTCGGCGGACGCCGCCGGTACCTTTCCAGACCGATGACTTCCCAGACACGCGTCGTTCCCACCCGATTTCCTCACGGGCGAGTGCCACGACTGTCCCTCCGCACGCTATTGGCTGTGGAAAGAAGTGCTATCAAATCACAAGGCCTTACAGCGGGCGGGCGTAGCGTCGGGTATGGGCAGGGACGCGGCTGGCGGCGATACGACGTGGGCGCGGGTGGACGAACCGGCGGACATCTGGATCGTCGACGGGGCGGCGATCACGGCCGACGTCGAGGCGGAGCTGCACGCCGAGTCCGATTTCGAGGTACGGACCGAATCCGATCCGGATGCCGCACTCGACGCGCTGCGGACCGATTCGACCGCCGTCGATTGCGTCGTCACCGGGTACGAGCTGTCTGGAGCGACGGGGATCGACGTCATCTCCCGCGTCCGGTCGATCGATCCGGAGGTACCCGTCGTCCTCGTTACGGACGCCGGGTCGGAGGCGATCGCGAGCGACGCCATCTCGGCCGGCGTCACCGACTACTTCTCGACGCACGAGACGGACGCCCGGCCCGGGGCGTTCGCGAAGCGACTTCGGGACGCGGTCGACCGCCGTCGCGCCCGTCGCGACCGGGAGCGCCAGCTCACCGCGATCGAAACGGCGACGGAGGGGATCAGTCACCTCGACCAGAACGAACGCTTTCTCTACGTCAACGAGGCGTACGCGGAGCTCTACGGCTACGAACCGGCCGACCTCGTCGGCGAGTCGTGGGAGCGACTCTACCGACCGGAGGACGTCGCGGACGTCCGCGAGGAGATTCTGCCGACGGTGTACGAGACTGGGAGCTGGAGCGGCTACACGACCGGACTCCGGGCCGACGGCTCGACGTTCGTCGAGGATCACAACCTCGCGCTGACCGCGGACGGTACGCTCGTCTGTACGGTCCACGACGTGGACGCGCGCGATGCGCAGGCGGCCGAGATCGAAGAGCGCCTCTTCGTCGATCGCGCCATCGACCTGCTGCGTGACGTGCTCTACGTGGTCGACGAGCGCGGGCGCCTGGCGTGGTACAACGAGCGGCTCCCGGCGGTATCGGGGTACGACCCGTCGGCGATCGACGAGATGAGCGTCCAGGAGTTCTTCCCGCCCGTCGAGCGCTCCCGGATCGAAACGGCGCTCGACGACGTGCTCGCGGGCGACAGCGTGGTCATCGAGACCACCATCGAGACGGCCGACGGTGAACGCGTCCCGTTCGAGTTCACCGGCGATCAACTCCTCGACGGCGACGGCGACCTCGCCGGCGTGATCGGCGTCGGACGTGACATCTCGGCGCGACGAGAGCGCGAGCGGAAACTCCGAGCCCTCAACGAGACGGGCCAGGAACTGATGGGCAGGGAGACGGAGACGGCGGTCGTCGAGACGGGCGTCGAGGCCGCGCGCGACGTCCTCGGCATGGAGGCGAACGCTATCCACCTCTACGACGAGTCCGCGGGCGGTCTCGTGCCAGTGGCACAGACCGGGATCGGTGGAGAACTCCTCCCCGAGCCGCCGACGCTCGAACCGGGCGAGAGCATCGCCTGGCGCGTCTTCGAGTCCGGCGACTCGTACGCCTCCGACGACGTTCGCTCCGACCCGGACGTGTTGAACCCGGAGACGTCGATCGAGAGCGAGGTCTTCTTCCCGCTCGGCGAGCACGGCGTCCTCATCGCCGCTTCGGAGACGTCTCACGCCTTCGACGTCGAGGACGTCGTCCTCGGGGAGATCCTCGCCGGGTCGATCGAGTCGGCGCTCGAGGCGGTCGAGCGAACCGAAGAACTCGCCGATCGCGAGCGGGAACTAGCGGCGCAGAACGACCGCCTCGAGGAGTTCGCCTCGGTCGTCTCCCACGATCTGCGAAACCCGTTACAGGTGGCCCGCGGGCGGGTCGAACTCGCGCGGGAGTCGGGAGCGGACGACTCGGCGCTCGAGGACGCGATCTCGGCCTTAAACCGGATGGACGCACTCGTCGACGATTTGCTGACCCTCTCGCGACAGGGCGAGGCGATCGGCGACCTCGAACTCGTCGTTCTCGACCACCTGGCCCGGCAGTGCTGGGACACCGTCGACACGCAGGCCGCGACGATCCGGTGTCGCTCGGACCTGGTCGTCCGCGCCGACCGAAGCCGACTCAGACAGCTCCTCGAAAATCTGCTGGGTAACGCCGTGGAACACGGCACTCCGTCCGCACCGTCCGCCGCTCCGCGGGCGGCCGGATCGGATGGGCCCAACTCCGAACCCACCGCCGACCTGACCGTGACGGTCGGTTCCTGTCCAGACGGGTTCTACGTCGCCGACGACGGCCGGGGGATTCCGGCGGACGACCGCGACCAGATCTTCGAGACGGGATACACGACGTCGAGTGAGGGAACCGGCTTCGGCATGGGGATCGTTCGACAGGTCGTCGACGCCCACGGCTGGTCCATCGACGTCTCGGAGAGCGAGGCTGGCGGGGCCCGATTCGACGTGACTGGTGTCGATATCGTCGAGTCGGCTGCCACGGACTGACGGCGGGTTGCGACGGTGCCCGCCATCGTGACGGGTGCACCGTCCACCCTCGTGACGGGTACACCGCCGCCCACGTGACGAGTGCACCGCCCGCCCTCGTGAGGTGTGCACGGCTCGTCGTCGGCGATGTGGGATCGCACAGTACTGGATGAAAACGGTAAAATATGTAGAAACGCCTACTACTACCCATGGAGATAGTCACGACGGAGACGATTCCTGACGAAGAGATCGACGAGGCGCTCGGGATCGCTCGCGGAAACACCGTCAAGGCGCGAAACGTGGGTCGCGACATCACCCAGAGCATCCGAAACATCACCGGCGGCGAACTCAAGGCCTACTCCGAGTTGCTGACGGACGCGCGCGACGAGGCGCTCGCCCGGATGGTCGACGACGCCGAGTCGATGGGCGCCGACGCGGTCGTCAACGTCCGCATGGAGAGTTCGGAGATCGCCGGCGGAAGTTCGGAGGTCATCGCCTACGGCACCGCCGTGACGCTGCAGTGACCGTCGAACGGGCGGGTCGCTGCCCGGGTCGCGACGGACCGCCCGCTCCGTTGTGCGTCCGCCTCGCACCATGAGTGACGTCTCCATCGATCGGGTCGATCCGGCCCGCACGGGCGTCGTGGCCGGCCGCGTCGTCGGCCTGTTGACCGGCGCCCTCGCGGTCGTGAGCCTGCTGTCGATGCGCGAGACGTTCGTCGGGCAATTGCGCGTCATCGTCGACCTCCTCGGGATCGGACCGACCCTCTTCGGCGTCGAGGCCGGTGCGGTCCTGACGATCTACTTCTGGCTCGTGACGGCCGGTGCGGTACTCGCCCGGTACGCCCTGGCGTACGTACTCGGCTCGCTGATCGGCGTCGTCTACGACTGGCTCGACGAACCGCCGGCGCCCGTCCTCGTCGCCGGCGTCCTCGTCGTCGGTCTCGTCGACGGCGCGATACAGGCGATCGACACCGGGAACGCGGTCATCGGTGCCGCGTACGTCCTCGCCTGGCTCGCCTACGTCCCCACGTTCTACTGGGTACACGACCCGGACGCCGAGACCGAACACGACGGCCACGCCAGGCGGTTCTGATTGGATTCCGTGGATTCTGATTGGATTCCGTGCCGCCATTCTCCCGTGCACGCGGACACTATCGGTGGCCAGGGACGTCGTGATCGGCCGGGTGGGCCCGGGTATCGGTGAATTCGGACCGCTGCCGATCGGGCCGATGTGGGGGACCGGGGTAGTATTCTCCGGGTTCCCGTCGGGCGATACATGGGTCGGTCAGGCGGCGGTTCCGACAGTCAGTTGATCGGGGCCGGGATCGCGTTCGGCGCCGGCATCGGTGTCGTGCTCGGGATCGTGATGGGCGAACTCGCGCTGGGGCTGTCGATGGGTCTGGCGATCGGCATCGTGATCGGTGCCGGGCTCTCGAACCGGTGAGGCGTCCTGGCTTCGGACCTGCGGGGCCGTGAAACCGGCGCGGTACGAACCCGCACTCGACGGTTCGGGAACGATGACTCGCGAGCCACACCCGGGCGAGGATGCGACCGAGTTGCTGAACCGCCAGCATCCCGGGCTGATATAAATGGCCTCGACCGTACTGCAGGAGGTTCTTCCCTCTCTATCACCTCGTCGCCGGAGATGACCGATACCGATCCGCCGCACCCGTTCGACTCGTCGCCTGGCGTCGGGGAGTTCAGCGGTCGGGATCGACCGCCCGTCCAGCGACGGATGCGTGATTCGCCGGCCGGCCCGAGACCGGCGAGGGCAGCCGACGACGGAGACCGACGTGGGACCCGTTCGCGGGCCGATTCGGGTTCACACGCTCTCGACGGAGACGTCGTCGAGGGCGGCCCCGTCTCGCTCGAGACGGTGCTCTCACTCGCCGGGAACGCCCGTCGCCGGAGATTGCTGGCGATTCTTCGGTCCGTGGAGGCACCGGTCTCCGTCCGGACTCTCGCGGACGATCTCGCCGAACTCCGTGCCGACCCGGTCGACGAGAACGCTCGACGGGAGATCGAACTCTCGCTCGTCCACGATCACCTTCCCCGCCTCGCGTCGCTCGACTTGATCGAGTACGATCGAGTACGTCGTCGGGTGAGTTCGATCGCGGCCCTGGACTCGATCGAGTGTCACCTCGAGACACTCTTCGACCCGCTCGAGGACGAAAGCTTCGGGTCCTAGCGGTTCTCCTCACACGGTCGCACCGACGGGTGCGGCCCGGTTTCCAGTCGCATGCAGGGTCTGTTCGTCACCGTGGGTGGCGACAGGATCGCCGCCCGTCGTTAGATACACCCACACATCACCTTCACAATATATTGTCGATCGAGGAAAAATACTTTGTTCGTGGGGTGACTGAGTGGAGTATGGGGTTGCAACTGAATCGACGACGCGTGCTCACGGTCGTCGGTGCGAGCGCGGTCGGCGTGACGAGCGGGTGTCTGAGCGGAGGCGACGGCCCGTCGGAGTCGTCGGACGGTGGCTCGGTCGACGGCGAATCGGCCGACGACACCGGTGGTGGACTGCGCAAAACCGAACCCGGGGACCAGGATCCCCGGGAACCGAGCCGTGAACGACCGCTCGGTCACGGTGAACGCGGCTCGTTCGGCGACCGCGAACTCGTCGTACACTCGGTGCTACTCGGCGACGACGCGGCCGACGAGCACGTCGGTGCACATCCTGCGTCGAACGACCGACCGCCCGCCGGCGAGACGTACGTACTCGTCGACGTCGAAGTGGCCGATCCCGACGACGGGGCGATCGAGACGCTCGGGCTCACGATGAGCGTCGTCGCGGGGAACGAGACGTACGCGCGTCGGGATGGGGCCACCTGTCGCGGCGACGAGACCGCACAGCTCGGTGCTGCGGAACGGGACGGCCACTACCGGGAGACGCGGTGTCTCTCGATCCCCACAGACGCGGCGGAGTCGGGCGTCCTTCGACTCGACGCGGTGGACGATTCCGCCGTTGCGTACGCGGTCCTCCGCCCGGACGTCGCGAAGGAGTGACTTCGATCAGGGCCGCGTGGTGGCCGGTGAGAAGTCCTTTCCAGTACCACACCGCGAGAGACGGCAAAATTCGCCTGCCACTCGCTCTCTAGACCTCACTCTCTCACACAGATCGGCGAGGAGCACCGACGGCGTCGAAGTGAGCACTCCGATACGTTCACACGCTCTACCTCGAGCGCAGGAGCCGGCGTGTCGTCACCCGGTTCCAGGTGTCTCGTCCGTTCTGTGTGTCTGGCGTGTCGGTCGCGGTCTCACCCGTCGTCAGGCGACCGTCTCCATTCCCCGGCGTCGGTCTGCCAGGTTCCGACTCGATCTGAGGCGTTCGATCGTCTCGACGACCGCCGTCGGATCGTCGATGACGTCGCGGTGGCAGCGAACGTCGAGCCACCCATCGCGTTCGAGTCGGAGTTCGTCGTCGGTCAGCGTCACCCCCGTGATCGCCGTCCACGGGACGAACCGTCGTTGCATCGGCTTCGAGAGGACGAGACCCTCGGGGTGGAACTCGATCTCGTTCAGCGTGACCCAGGGGTCGATCTCCTGGTCGTATCGCAGTTCCTGGCCGAACACGGATCGACGCGCCCGATCAGGGAGGAATCGTCGTAGGCGGCCCTCCTCGGTCGATTTGTCGCCGTTCGGTGTCAGCCTGGCGTGTGACGACCAGGCCATCAGGATGAACATCGTTCCCATGAGAAGGAGGTGGGGACTGAACCGGGTGCGTATCGGCCCGTCCTGGAACAGCACTGGCACGCCGGCCAGGACGAGCAGGCCCACGCCCCAGCCCGCGGTGACCGTCGCCTGGTTCGTGCGCACCCAGTCGATCGTCGCGAGCGCGTCGCCCGAGACCATCGCTCTGGCGTAGCGCGTCCGGGCCATTCCGACGAGTGCGCCGCCGACGCTGCCGGCGAGGAGCGTGCCGAGCCCGGTGCCGATCGCTGCGACGTCGGGGACGCCCGTCTCCAGGACGACGACGGTCGCGGCGGCGAACCCGACCGGCGCGAGAAACGGTACAGCCAGCCAGGGCAGTCCGTGTCCGATCCGCTCCGCGAGGCCGGGTGTACCCTTCGCGCCAAGCGCGCCGGCGACGAGCCCGAACGTGAACAGCGTCGAGAGGGTTCCGACGATCGTCGCCGCGCTCACGCCGGCCGCGGCGGCGACGGCGACACTCGCCGCGGAGAGGACGACCCCGACGTAGAGGCCGACCGCGGCCAGCCACCCGACGTCCGGCGGCTCGGCCGTCGCGCCCACCGGGGCGGAGGCGGGTGTCTCGTGCATCGGTCCCTGGTACGACGTCCCGGCCAAAATATGTTGCTGTCTCGACGCCTTCGCGTCGTCTGGGTGGGACTCGGTGGCCGTCTCTGTCGTCCGTGGTCCGGTTCCCAGCTCGACTGGTTTGTCGTCCGTGGTCAGTTCCCTTCCCCGACTGACTTGCGGTCCAGCCCGCTCGGCTGCCCGACCGTTGCGTTCCCTGCCGTGGTTCGCCCCGCTATCGGTCCCGGTCGAGCGAGAGCCGGTCCGTCTCGACGTCGGCCTTCGTGGCGCGCTCGTCGGCCGCGATGAGCTGATCGAGCCGTCGTTCGAACTCGCGCTCCGTGAGTTCTCCCTTCGCGTAGCGTCGTTGTAACGTCGTCACGGGGTCGTCCGTCTCCGACGTCGGCCGGTCCCGTCGCTCGTCGACTGTCGACGACGGGTCCTCGTCTCCGTCCTTCGTGACGTACCACAGAAGCAGCGTACTCAGGACGAGCAACGCGGTGATCCCGGCGGCGGCCAGCGGCCCGACGAGGAGCAGCGTCGCGATGATGATGACGTCGGCGAGGACGAATTTGAGGACGAACAGCTCCACGAGATCGTACCCGCCGCCCGAACTGCTCATGGTGTCTGTTACGCAAACGCGTGAATAAATCGTTGGGTCGCCGGCGGCGGATCGATCGATTCCTCGGTACGGCTGTATCGGTGCGAGTTACCGTCCGCGCCCGCGTCCAGAGCCGCTCCCTCGCCCTCGACCTCCGTTTCGACCTGGGCCGGTACCCCGGCCCCGACTCCCGTTGCGACCAGGGCCCTTGCCTCTGCCGGGCCAGCTGCCTCGGTGGTCGGTGGTACCTGTCCCCTGCGAGCCGTTCCACGGATCGCAGTCGTCTCTGAACCACCCCTCCCACGGCTCGCAGTCCTCGGCTTCGACGACCTCGAACATCCGCATCATGTCGTGTTCTTCGTGTTCGAGGATGTGACAGTGGAACGGGAATTTTCCGGCGTAGCCGTCGAACGTGACCGCGATGCGGACGGTTTCGCCGGGATCGACCCTGACGATGTCGAGACCGCCGCGTTCGTTCGGTTTCGGTGGGTGTGGTCCCTCGTCGCTGTCGTGGCGCTCCCGGTCGATGACGTCGAACTCGACGAGGTGGAGGTGGATCGGGTGCGTGTGATCGTCGGTGTTCTCTAGCTCCCAGATCTCCGTCGAGCCGAGCGTCGGTTTGTACTCGATCGGGTCGCCCCACCGTTTCCCGTTCAGGGTGTGGATCATCAGTTCCTCGTCGTCCATCCCCATCTGCATGGTGACCTTCCGCGTCGTCTCGGCCTCGCTGGGATCCGTACCGGAGCGCGACGGGAGCGACAGCTCGGAAACCGGTGCGCTCCGATCGCGGCCGGACGCCGTCTCCGTGACGTGGAACTGCATGATCTCGGTTATCTCCGGGTGGTCGGGGTCCATCGGCATGTCCATGCCGCCGTCGTCGTGACCATCGTCACTTTCCGTGTCCGTGCTGTGCCCGCCGTGGTCACCGCCGCCGTGGCCACCTCCGTACGGGAACGCGGCGTCGTTGGTCACGGTGAACGTCTCGCCGGCGTACTCGGAGAAGTCGACGACGATCTCGGCGCGTTCGAACGGCGACAGGACGAGCGACTCCATGTCACCGTCGTGACCGATCTCGACGACCTCCTCCAGGAAGCCGTGGCCGGCTGAAATCTGGTACAGCGAGGGCACGTCGTGTCCGTCGTCGGCGGTGTGGGCGCCCCCATCCTCGTCGTGTCCGTCGTCCGGGTCGCCGGCGACGAGACCGAGGTCGTACGTCCGGCCGTTTGAGGCGTTGACGACGTGGAACCGGTACCGGCGCGGTTCGACCGTCATGCGTGGCCAGGCGGCGCCGTTGACCGTCGCCGTGTCGCCGGCGACGTTCGCCATGAACATGCCAGGGTAGAACAGTTCTCCATCCTCGGTGAACGACCGGTCCGCGAGGACCAGGGGGACGTCGTACTCGTCGTCTGGAAGGTCCAGCCACTTCTCGCGCCAGCTCTCGATTCGATAGTGTCCGACGAGCCCGGCGTAGTTGTTGAGCCGAGAGATCCCGCGTGCGTGGTCGTGATACGTCGACGTCAGCCGATTCTGTCGGTTCGCCAGCCACTGGACGTCGTTCGAGAATCGTGGCCCTTCGACGCCTCCCGGCGAGGTCCACATGTCGGCCTGCCCATCGTTCGCCGGGTCGACCTTGAGGCCGTGGAAGTGCGTCACCGTCCGAACTTCGGGAACGGGGCCGGCGTAATCGTGGTAGTTCTCCGTCGTCGTGCCGTCGATCCGCGTGTCCACGTCGAACAGGTGCTCGTCGGGCATATCGCCGTTGTCGAACTCGACGGCGATGGGCTCCCACCGCTTCGCCGCGATGACCGGGCCGGGGAACTGGCCGTCGAACCCCCAGATAGTCGTCTCCGGCAGGTCCGGATGGAAACGATGGGTGGACTCTTCGACGGTTACCTCGTGGTAGTCGACGCCGAACCGTTTCCCGTCTGGGTCGCGGACCTCCGGGACGGGGAGTTCGTGGACGTATTTGTCCAAATCCGGCGAGGAGTGTTCGCCGTAGGTTGGCCCCTCCATCTCCATCGCGGTCACGTTCGTCGAGACGAGACTCGCCGCCCCGACGGCACCCGTCGCCTGTAGCAGTCGTCGACGCGTCAGGTTCACCACGGCCACCACCCCGGTGTCCTCGCGAGCAGGTGGCCTATCGATTCTCGGACGTACAAATTGCTCCGGACCGTTCCCCCGTGTATCATCACGACGACGTTCTAGTTCAACACTAATTATAACTTTTGGAAATGTACATATTCTCTAAAATTGGCGCCCCAGAGGCGCTGTACGTAATATTTTCCATCTACGATGTATTACTGCTACATCCGATCCATATTTATTTATATTGGATTGGACGAGTGGCGCCCCGTCGCGATCGACGGTCGCAGATATCCAGCGATGCTGGTGGGTCACGAACCGCCACTTCGAGCGGCACTGTCCGCGGTGCCACCGTTGCCCGACAGACGGTCGGAGACCGGGTGTCGGGTCTGCACCCCGCAATTATTTTCCCGGCGCCGGCCGAATCCGGGGTATGAACGTGTTGTTGGGGCTCGGCGGGACCGACGAGTCGATCAGAGCCCTGGAGGCGACGATCGACCGGGCCGCCGACGTCGGTGACGAGCTGGTCGTCGCGATTCTCGATCAGCCAGGTGCGTCACGGACGCCAGCCGAAATGCGCGAGGAGGTGACGATGACGCTGGAGGCGGCGGGGTTCGACGCGGACATTCGCCACCTCGACGGGGATCCCGGTCCGGCACTCGTCGAACTCGCCGAAGGTGAGGGGTTCGATCACGTCGTCATCGGTGGCGGTACGGAGACGCCGATGGGAAAGATCCGACTCGGACCGATCACGGAGTTCGTCCTGCTGAACGCGACGATGCCGGTCACTCTGATTCGATGACTATGGAACCTTCACGACGCTACCCGGACGAGCCCGCCGGTCCGTTCCCGGAGCCGCCGGCGACGATGACGGACCGTGAGGGCCGGGAACTCACCATCGAACGGCTTCCGGCCGAGGAGTCCACCACCGACGCGCTGACGCGAATGTACCGACGGTTTCACCCCGCCGATCGCGCGCAGGGGATCCCACCGACGGGGGAGGCACAGATCCGCACCTGGCTCGAACCGCTCGTCGACCGCGGGGTGAACGTCGCCGTCGTCTCGACCGATGCTGGGGCCGTGTCGGATGATACCTCGGCCGGTTCGGCTGTTTCCAACACGGACGCCGAGACGGGAGCGGTCGGGACAACTGTCGAGACGGGAACAGGCGGAACAGACGTCGAGACGGGAACAGACGGAACAGACGTCGAGACGGGGACGGCCGTGACAGACGCCGAGACGGGGACGGCCGTGACAGACGCCGAGACGGGGACGGCCGGGACAGACGCCGAGACGGGGACGGCCGGGACAGACGCCGAGACGGGGACGGCCGGGACAGACGCCGAGACGGGGACGGGCGAGACTGCGAGAAGCGAAAGCGGTGCCACGGGGACGACCGACGCCGAGTACGTCGGCCACGCCGTTCTAGTTCCCGAGACGGACGATTCGGCGGTGCTCGACGCGCCCGACGCGTACGAGTGGGAACTCGCGATATTCGTCCTACAGGACTACCAGGGAGCCGGCGTGGGAACGGCGCTCCTCTCTCACCTCCTCGGAGAGGCGACGCGGGTCGGCATCGAAACCGTCTGGCTCACGGTCGAGCGCTGGAACGGTGCGGCCATCTCGCTCTACGAGAAGGTGGGCTTCGAGACCGTCGGTACCGAGCGCTTCGACGTGGAGATGGCGATCCGTCTCGACGCCGACTGAGCGGGTATCGCCGTCGCGACACCCAGTCTTTACCTTCGTCCGGCCATCCGCTCGCTTCTGCAGTGTGTGCACCGCGCCGACGAGCGTCCCCATTCAGCTCCGGGACGAAAGTGATTATTTTTCTAATAGAGATATAAGTATCTCTGTGGGAAATATGCGATAAATGGACGTCTCCTTTCAACATACTAACGTTGGTCGGGGGAACGAATCGACATTGCTTCGCTTTACGACGCGCGACGGGAGGCGCGCCTGTGTGCTGGTCGACGCCGGCGACGACGTCGACGTGACCGACGTTCTCGACGACGACGAGTACCTCACGGCGATCTTGTTGACGCACGCGCACATCGACCATTACCGATCTCTCGCACGGAACGTCGTCCACGGTGCGCCCGTCTACGCCACCCCGGCGACGGCGGCTCTCGTCGAACGAGCGCTTCCCGAGGCGACGAAGGACAACGACGTCGGCCCGGTCGACCGAGCGATCGAAGCGCTCACGCCGATCACCGACTGGGTCGACGTCCTCCCCGAGGTGGCCGTACGCCCCGTTCCGGCCGGTCACGCCCCCGGTGCGGCCGGCTTCGTCTGCCGGTTCGCCGACGATCGCACCCAGCTCGGCCCCGACGACAACCACGTCGTGATCACGGGCGACTTCACCCGCCGGGACTGCGCCGGGTTCGGAGGGTTTCCTGGGGCGTTCCCGTTCGCCGTCGACACCCTCATTCTCAACGCACCGACGAACGACGGGTACGAAGCGGCGCTCCAGGATGCCGTGCGAACGGTGCTCGAGCGGGCCTACGGCGGTTCGCACGTCGTCGCCGCCGCGGGATCGCTCGCAGGCCTTCACCTCGCCCGCCTGCTGGAGGCAATCGTCGATCGAATCGACCGTCCCGTGCCGATCACGGCCGTCGGCCAGACCGCCAAACTGTGTGACGCCATCGACTGGGCCCCGTCGACGGTCGACCGACGGGCCGTGTTCGAGCGACCGTCGGACGTCCTGACGCCCGGTGGCATCACGATCTGTGGTCCAGCCGATCCGGTTCGCGGGAGCGCCGCGAGGCTCTTCGACGCCATCGCCGACGATCCCGCGGCCCTCTTCGTGCAACTCACACCGGACGACGCCGGCGTCACCGACGGTCAGCGCTGTACGACGCGGTCGTTCGACTGCTCCAACCACCCGTCGCGCCAGACCGTCGACGGACTCATCGCGCGCCTCGCCCCCAGACAGGTCGTCGTCTCACACGCTGGTCTGCGGACCCTCAAGTCCTACCAGCGAGACCTGGAGGACTGCTTCGTCTGGGGGAGCGCCGATCGAGGCCGCCACAGACTCTACGAGGACGGGTCGTGGGCCGAACCGGCGTGGCTCGGCGACGGTGCCGTCCGGACGATACACCGCAAGCACCGAAGGCGACTCGAGGAGAACCCGCCGTGTGAGGACACGTCTCTCCCCGCTGTCGCACCCGGTCCGGTCGATCCGACGTCGGAAGGGATCGATGTCGATGCTCTCCGCGACCGCTTCGGCGTCGAGATCACGAATCCCTACGCGGAGCGGCGTCAGCCCTCGACGTCCGCGGATGCTGACCCACTGGAGGGTGGTGTGCCGGACGCCGACGCTCCACCGGCGGCCGGCGGGGGAACGGCGACCCGGAGCGACGACGATTCCGACACGATGGTCGTCACCTACGACGACGCCGATGGGTCCGTCGCGGATACCCGTCTGCGGGTCGCAGGTGCTGCCGAACGCGACGCACCTGTAGACGGAGACGCGGTGATCGAGTCATCCTCGACCGACGGACCGTCGTTCTCGGGGGGTTCGTCCGATCCGAGTGACGTCGACCTGACCGACTGGACGGGTGAGCGCCCGGAGCGGTTCGAAGCGGCGGTTCTCGACCGACTCGACGCGATCGAGCGATCGCTCCCGGATCCGGAGCCGGCTCCGGGGGTGGTGGAGTCGGTTCCGGCGGTGGTTCTCGGTGGCGGTGACGACCGACTCCTCAAACCGCTCGGCGACGTCTCGCTCGATCCGGGCGAGCGCGTGTCGATCGAGATACGGCGGGTGTCCCCGCGGGAGGTTGGGTGCGAGACGAGTCGCCAGCAGGACGGTGAGACCGAGAACGAGGTCGCGAACGTCGATCGAGGGGTAGAGGGATCTGAGACCCCCGATGCGTGATTCCCGGGCGGATTCACCCGGCTGCTGGTAGACGACAGTTCACTACACTGATAGGACCGGCTGGCTGGCGTAGCCGAGGACGTACTCGGCGACGGTTTCGAGGACGGTTGCGGGTCCGTCGGTCGATGGCCGTGGAACGACGACGAGATCCGCGTCGATGTCGTCGGCGGTGTCGAGGACGACGCTACCGGGGTGGGTGGTCTTTCGCTCGCGTGAGAAGCCGTGTACCGTCGACGTCGTGATCGATATCGCCCGCTCGTCGGCGTACGATCTGACGTCTGCGAGGTACGTCTGGACGTTCTGGGCGACGTCGTCCTCCGCGACGGCGTCGGCGTCCATCCCGAGGACGACCTCGCGTCCGAGGACGAAGAGGACGTGGACGGTCGCGTCGTAGCGGTCGGCCAGTTCGACGGCGTGTTCGACCGCGTTCGTGGAGGCGTCGCTACCGTCGACGGGGGCGAGGATCGTCTCCACCGAGAGCGCAGCGCTATCGACCATGCAGGTGGGTGTGTCAGGCGGGGGCAAAAAGGTCCCTCTCCGTTCCCGACCGCCGGGGGACGACCGCGTTCGGGTCGGACGGGAGGTCTTATGTGGAGGCGAGGCGAACCGACGACCATGTTCGAGCGGGTGCTCGTCGCGACGGACGGCTCCGAGAGCGTACGGCGGGCGATCGACGTGGGTCTGGACGTCGCGGAGCGATTCGACGCCGACCTCCACGCCGTCACGGTCCTCGATACGAGTGAACTGGACGCCACGCCGGAGGCGTTGCGCGAGGAGTATCGTGCGGCGCTCGAGTCGCAGGCCGAGACGTCCCTCGACTCGTTCGAGCGCCAGATCCCCGACGAACCGGTGTCGACGGCGATTCGGGAGGGGCGACCAGCGGCCGAGATCCGCGCACACGCCGACCAGATCGGCGCGGACCTGATCGTGGCGGGGACTCGCGGCCGCCACGGCGAGCACCGCCAGCTGCTCGGGAGCGTGGCCGAGCACCTCGTCCGCAACTCGTCGGTCCCGGTCCTCACGGTTCGTCAGCTCGCGGCGAAAGAGGACGTCTCCGGGGAGACGGCGACGAGGTAGCCACCCGGACGCCGTCGACCGTCCGGACACGGAGGTGGGTCGACGCCGGCTATGGGGCCAGCGGTTGAGACCGGCGGGTTCTTCCCGTGGCTTCCCGAACCGGGGGTATGGACGACCTGTTCGACACGTCTGATCTCGACCCGGTCCGCCGGAGTCTCCTTCCGGGGGCCGGCTTCTTCCTTCCCGACGAGGTCGAGGCAGACCTGGAGTCAGAACGAATCGAAGCCGCCGTCGCCGACGCCGAGGCGGTCGTCGTGGCGGACCCGGACGCCGACGGCCTCGCGTGCGTCGCACTGATCCGGGACGCGTACGACGACGTGCTGGAGCTCCCCGAACCGGGTGCGAGCGACGACTCCGGGGCGGCAGAAACGCCCGACCCGGACGCCCCCGCCGAGGCCATCGATGCACCTGAGCCTGGTCCGCACGACGTGGTTCTCGTCCCGGCGAGTCCGCACGACGTCGAGGACGCCCTGGGTCGCGTCGCCGGCGCGGCGAAATCCGGTGTCGACCTCTTCGTCTGCGATCTCGCTCCCGATCGGTACGAGTACGTGGACGACGAACTCGACGCCGCGGTGAACGTCGCCGAATCGGTCCGCTGGTACGACCACCACCAGTGGGACGACGCCGTCGCGACGGCCGTTCGCGATGCCGGCGCAGACCTCGTGGTGGGCGATTCGGACGAGGAGTGCAGTGCCGACGTCGTCGCCCGCTCGCTCGACTACGACTTCGACGACCGCCACACCGACCTCGTCGCGGTCACGCGGGACCACGACCTCTGGATCCGCGAGGATCCCCGCAGCGACGACCTCGCGGACTACGCCTACTGGACCGATCCCGGCGAGTACGTCGAGGTCGTCCGTGAGTTCGGCGCCGACCTGCCCGACTGGGTCGTGGCGTACCTCGCCGAACGTCGCGTCGAGAAGGAACGGATGATCGAGTTCGCCATCGACCGCGCCGAGTTCCACGAGGTGGGACCCTACACCGTCGGCGTCACCTACGGCCGCTGCTCACAGAACGAAGTCGCAGAGGGACTTCGCGAGGCCGGCGCCGACGCCGCCGTCGTCGTCAAACCCGCCGGGAGCGCGTCGATCCGCGGGACCGACGCCTTCCAGCGGTGCCACGAGGTCGCCGACCTGGTCAACGGCGGCGGTCACCCGAAGGCCGCCGGCTGCAAGCCCGACATCTACGACGACATGCTCGACTACGCGACTCACTGGACGACCCGCGGCGCAGTCACGAAACGCGTGATCCTCCGAGCCTTCGAGGACGTCGTCGCGGAGCCGGCTTCGGACGGTGACGAGTCGAACGCGGAGTGAGCCGCCTGCGGCGTGCATCCTGCGGTGGAACTGGTATGTGACAGTTAGCCCACCGAACGCCCGGTTCGCCTACCCGTTCCGCGAGAGCGCGTATCGGAGCACCAGTTGCAGCACGTGGACGAAGACGCCGGCGATGGCGACGTACACGCCGATCGCCTGGATCGTCGTCGACGCGGTTCTGTTCTCGCGGACGCGCCAGATCTCCCACCCGAGACGGAGCATGAACCCGAGGAAGACGAGGCCGAAGCCGACGAGCAGGAGTTCCGGGAGGACGAATGTGCCGATCGCGATGGCGCCGATGCCGCCGAGGAACGCGTAGGTGGCGTACGTCCCCCACGAGGCGAACGATTTGGCTCGTCCGTAGACGTACGTGGCGACGAGGGCGGTGAGGATCGCCGTGACGGCCGCCGAAATGGCGAGAATCTCGACGCGCAGGTCGAGCGGGGCGATCGCCAGGACGCCCGCCCCGAAGATCCCGAAGGCGAGGATCAGTATCCCCGTCCCGAGGGCGGCGATACCGAGGTCTCCTCGTTCGACACCCCGCTCGGCGACGTACTCGCCGCCGCCGATCGCGACCCCGTAGACGAGGACGCCGACGATCGGGTACGCGAACAGCTGACGGTTGAGCGCGGCGAGCGGCGTCGTCGCCATGGCGTACATCACGGCGATGGTCACGACGAGCAATCCCGTCGCGCCGCTGATGACACGGACGTCCCGACTCGAGAGGCCGAACCCGTGGCCGGACGACGTGCCGGTTTCGACGGAACTCATTGGTGGGTCTACGGGACGAACGGGCAAAATGGAGGGGTGTGAGGGCGTTCCGAATCGACGTCGATGTCACCCGAAGCATCCTGTATACTGAGTGTATACAAACACCTATGGCGAGCAAGACGATCCGGATCTCGGAGGAGAACTGGGAGCGGTTGCACGATCTCGAACGCTCAGACGAGTCGTTCGACGATCTCGTCACGCGCCTCACGACGCGAGACAAGTAGCGCGGATTCGGCGCGATGTCTGACACCGGTACTGCCGAAGAGATGGACGACGTTCGAACGCAAATCGAGGACGAACTCCGCACCCGCGTTCGAACGGACGAGGCCTAGGAGTGCTGTGTTTCGATACCTCACTTCTCGCTGACTACCTGGACGGATCCGAGACGGCGAAACCGTTCCTCACTGACTGGTCTGAACACCCGTGGGCGGGCCGAACTTCGCCGTGTTCGAATCGTACATGGGTGCGCTGTATGGGCGTCCGGGGGGAACGATCGAAGACGTATTCGAGGCGACCCGATCGTTCGAAGTGCTATCACCGACGCGATCGTTTTGCGAGCGGCCCGGTTACAACGAACGGTGAAAGCAGACGGCGTCGAACTCGGGTTCGTCGACGCCGTGCTCCTCGTTGCGTCGGACGAAGCTGGCGGAACCGTCGCGACGAGTGATGAAACGCTATTACTCGACCCTGTACGGGAGCACGTGGATGTGGTCGCGTACGACCCGACGTGAGAGACGTCACCGACCCACGACTGAAGTCGTGGGCTTCCGCCTCGAATCTACGTGAGAAACGTACCGAGTGCGGATCGTCCGGTCACTCCTCGACGACCCACTTCTCGGAGTACGCTTCTCCGCACGTACACCGCGCGTAGGCGTGGACCACGTCGCCCTCGGCGTAGAGGCCGCCGACGTCCTCGTTCTGCTCCTCGCTGAACGCGAAGACGAACTTCAGGTCGTGGTCGTCCCCGTCGCCCGCTCCCGGGCAGGTGCCGTCGGTCAGGTCGCGGGCGATGTCGCCCTCGGTGCCCATGGCCTCCTTCGCGAAGGCCATCGCGTCCAGGCCGGTCGCCGCCCGGAAGGCGTTGCGACCTTGCTCGCCCTCGACGACGAGGAGCTTGCCGTCGTCGATCCGGTCGCCGTACTCGGCCAGTTTCGTCTCGTCGTCGATCGCGCGGTCGGCGATGTAGATGGCGACGTCGTCAGGGCGGTCGCCAGCCAGGAACGCATCGCGGTCGGTGGACATACGGGCGACTGGGGTGCGAGCGGGGAAAAAGGCCGCGTCATGGACGGCGAGGTATCGCCGTCCGAATTCAGCGATGTGTAGACGTATACTGACGAGGTGGAGGCGTCATCGCTCGATCCTGCTGATTCAATCGTCGCCGATCGACCCACCTTTTCCTCCGGAAGGGGCGACCTCTCCTCTTGCGTCGACGAACTATTTTTCCTCGTCGCATTCCTGCCTTGCTTTCTCCGTTGTTTCTACGTGGATGGGTTGGGCACTTCGTAGTGCGATCGGCAGCCGCTACTCCATGCGCTGAACCTCGATCGGTACTACGTAAGACCCCTCAGACGGAGCCCAACGATTAATACCGTGGTTACCTAAAGTGTATTCATGAACGGTATCGTTTCGGACCCGGAAATCAGCGGTGGTTCTCCTCGCATCGACGGGACGAGGATCACTGTTCTCGACGTGAAGCGTCGCGTAATCGATGCGGAAGAAAACCCACACGTCGTCGCCGGCGAGTATGACATTTCTATGGCGGAACTCTTCCGTGCGTTGACACACTACTACGACCATCGGCGAGAATTCGAGAAGCGTGAACGCGATGCGGACCAGGAACGGACCGAAGGAGAGCGAGCCAGCCGTCGTCTCGTCGAGCACGTCGAACAGTCCGGGCTCGAGAACGGAGAACGAGCGGACTGAGTTCGATGGAGATCATCGCCGATACGAACGTTCCCGAGGAGCATGTTTCGGCACTTCGCGGGGACGGTCATTCGGTCGTGTACAGTCGGTCGATCGAATCGCTCGGCCCGGAAGCCACGGACCAGGCGATTATCGACTACGCGGAAGCGAATCAGGTAGTGATTCTCTCCGGAGATCTGACGGACTTTGGTCGGTGTGAGGCCTCCATACCCGTCTTCGTCGCTCCGCACGAGATGACTGGTGGCGACGTACGTGCGGCGATCGCTCGTATCTCTGCATTGGCGTTCGACCCCGCGCAGACCGATCCGATTTGGCTGTCTTCACTGTAGACGATCGCCAGTAGCTGAGAATTCGACCGTCGACTCGATACGATCCGTGCGCCTGCCGCTCCGTGGGCCGGCACTCATACAGCCTCATCACTCGCCGGATATGTGTGAAGTCACGCGGGTGACCGCGTGCGAATAACCCAGTCGATCCGCGAGCCGCATCGAAACGTCGCGGGCCGTCGTCGCCGACCCCCGTCGGGAGTCAGGCCCGCTCGTCGAGGTCGGTGGTGGCCACCAGGACCTCGAGCGCTTCCATCGGCGTCACGTCGTCGCCCAGCTGGCTCGCGTACCAGGCCATCATGTCGGCGAACACCTCCCGCACGTCGGTCGAGGTGCTGCGGTGGCGAGCCACCGCGCCGTCCGTCTTGAGACTGATGTCGACCCCGTGTGGGGCCGGGTCGGCCGCGAGCGCGTCGGTCGGGTCCGCCCCCGTCTCGCTAGACGGGTCTGTGACCGAGGCGCCCGCGGTCTCGGAGGCCGGTGCGTCCGCCGGTTCGGACTCCGGGGTCCCCGCCGGTTCGGGGCCTGACCCGAGCGTCGGGCCGTCGGCGTCGGTGATCGGATTCGGTGACGCCGACGACCCGTCTCTCGGATCGCGGGACGACCCGTCGACGTCGGACAGTCGCACCTCCTCGGCCGGCCCGAGACGAGGTGACGATCCGTCCGCCGATGGTCCGCCATCGGTGTCGTCCGGGCGGACGACGAAGCGGTTGTCCTCGATGCGGTCGACGTGCTCCGGGTCGAGGACGAGGTCCTCGGGGTCGAGCACGCCGTCGTCGGATCGATCCGGGGTCATTTGAGGTGATCGGAGTTGGTTAGCGAGCGATTCGGTTAGACTTCCACGACCTGCTTGTTGCCGAAGGTCGAGGGCACGCTGATGCCGTACGTGTACTGCGCGCCAGACTGGTCGTTCAGCGAGACGGTGGCACTCTGACCCCCATCTAGACCCGATCCGCCGAGGACCGTCGCGAGGTCGGACGCGGCCTCCTTCTTGTTCGTGAGGGCGCTGTCCGATTCGTTGTTCGTCGCGTAGCTCGTATCGGCTTCGATCGCACCGACGTAGAGCGTGATACGGACGCGGTCCTGGGTGCTGATCAGTTCGTCGTTGGCGTTGTCACCGGCGACGGCCGTCGTCGCGAACGTTTCGTGCGTCGCGGACGTGTTGATGTACGCGATCGAGTCTTGCGTACTTTCGTTGTACTCGTCGTCCGTGAGTTCGACGTCAGGGTGCAGTTCGGCGGTCCCGTTCGCAGTCGAATTGATGCTGTAGTCCCCATTGTCGCCGCCGTACGTGAGCGTCTGATCGGCCTGGGAACTCGTGTACTGGATCGTCATCGAGCTGAGATCGATGGAGTTCGATCCCGCGGACTTCATGACGGTGAGGTGGACCATGTCGACCACGTCGTCCTGACCGAAGTCGATCGCGGTCGCAGTATCCCAATTGTCGTTCGTGTCGTTTATATATCCGATATCCTCGCCGTGCGTCTCGTTGATCAACCCACTCGCGTGGACGACCTCGATCTGGTTGGCGACGGCCTCCTGCGTTTCCGACCCGGTGTCGGACGCTTGCGTCTGCAGCACTCCTGCCGTGTTGATGAGCACGCCGGCGGCGATCGCCGCGACGAGCACCATCGCGATGAACACGATCAGGGTACCGATACCGACCTGACCGCGTCTCTCTTCGTCGGTGAGTAGCTCGAACATCGATTAGACCTCCACGACCTGCTTGTTGCCGAAGGTCGACGGCACGCTGATGCCGTAGGTGAACTGCGCACCGGACTGGTCGTTCAGCGAGATGGTGGCGCTGTCGCCGCCCTCGAGGCCTACGCTACTCAGTTCGGCAGTCAGGCTCTGTGCCGCGTTCTTCTTGTTCGCTAATTTGTCCGCGCCGTCGTTCTTGACGACGTAGGACGAATCGGCTTCGATGGCGCCGACGTAGAGCGTAATGCGAACGCGGTCTTCGGTGTTGATCAGCTCGTCGTTCGCGTTGTTACCGGCAACGGCGGTCGTCGCGAACGTTTCGGAGGTCGCTGATGTGTTGATGTAGGCGATAGCCTCGGCGGTCGACGAATTGTAGTCGTCCGCGGTGAGGTCGTACGCGTCAGCGACTCCCTCTACATTCTCACTGAACACGACCGATTCGTTCGTAGAGTTCAGCGAGTACTCGCCGTTGTCACCGCCGTAGGTGAGCGTCTTGTCCGTCTGTCCGCTCGTGTACTGGATCGTCATCGAGCTGAGGTCGATGGCGTTGGCACCGGCGGACTTCATCACGGTCATGTGAACCATGTCGACGACGTCGTCGCCGTTGTGGTCGACCGTGCCGTTGGTCTCCCAGTTCCCTGAGTCTGAGGCGTTTTTGAGACCGACATCTGTGTCGTGCGTCTCGTTGATCAACCCACTCGCGTGGACGACCTCGACCTGGTTGGCGACGGCCTCTTGCGTTTCCGACCCGGTGTCGGATGCTTGCGTCTGCAGTACTCCTGCCGTGTTGATGAGCACGCCGGCGGCGATCGCCGCGACGAGCACCATCGCGATGAACACGATCAGGGTACCGATGCCGACCTGACCGCGTCTGTCTTCGTCTGTAAGTATTTCGAACATTATGTGTACACCCTGCATGCGTGACGCATCCGATTGGGATCGGCCGACCGGCCGCTGCCGGTCCGACCGATACCGGGTCCGCTCGTGCGGTCGGTCCGCATCGACGGGTGGTCCCCGTCGCGCCCGCGAGGACTCTCCTCGACGGTCGTGGTGCCCACTCTCGGCGTGGAAACCTCGATGGTCGTAGCGAGACCGCTCGCGGGAGTGGCGACGGGGCGTCCTGTGCCCCGTCGATCGCCGGCGGCGAATGCGTCGTGTGGCATCACAGTATCTGGGGATGTACCCCGAAGAAGACATTCACTAGTTCATCTATTAACCTCCGTATCCCCTCACACGGCGTATCGAGACTCGACTCACCGCTCGATACACGGGCCGAATCGGGACCCGACTCTTCGCGTAGTGCTTTAGGGATATCGTCGGTATGGAGGGGTAGATGAGTCCGTCTCGCGCGACAGGGAGGCCGTCGCCCCGGCTCGACGCACGCCTGTTCCGTCCGAGGACACGCCAATGGACCTGACGCTCTCGAATCTCCGCGAGCTCTTTCAGAATCTGCTCGGGAACACGGGTGGCCGTCGCGGCCGCGAGCGTGAGCAGGTGCGGAAGAATCGGGCCCAGCAGCAGGAGGCGTTCGGCGACGATCCGGCCGGCCAGGGGTTCCCCGGCGATCCGGGGGCGCAGGTTGGCGGGCAGGGGACTGGGCAGATGCAGGCCGGCCAGCAGGGTCCACAGGGCGGCCAGCAACAGGGCCCCGGACAGGGAACGGGCCAACCGGGCGCGGAAGCGGTGACCCAGTCGGCCGACGCCGGTGCCGGCGCCCAGCAGGGGGACGCGGCCGGGGGGGCCGGTGAGACCGGCGGGCAGGCGACCGCGTCGATCGATCGTGACAGGCCCGACGCCGACGAACTCGACGACGACGAGGTCGTCGACGACCTCTACCACCGCATCGAGACGCTCGAAGAGGAACTCGAACGAAACGGCAATCGACTCGGGTCGATACGCGACGCCCAGGAGAGCGTCTCCGACGACATCGAGGAGGTAAACGACACGGTCAGGCGGCTCCTGGGCGTGTACGACCGACTCACCGAGCAGGTGAACCCGTTCACGGGCGCGGGCGAAGAAGCCGAAGGGTTCGGTGTCTTCGGTGAAAATCACGAAGAGGGCGAGGGGTTCGGTCTCGACCGGCAAACGACGACGGCCGGCGACGCGTCGGTCTCGTTCGAAGACCTGCGTGAGGCGGTCGACGCGGCCAACGGGGGCGGCGAACCCCGCCGGATCCCGTTCGAAGACGAACTCGACGACGACTCCGACGAGGAGGCGGACGGTTTCGACGATCCACCGACGTCGGACGACGACACGTCGGATTCGGCCGTCGAGGTGCAGGCGACCGAGGCCGTCGACGAGGAGACACCGGACTCTTCCGGGGACGGCGCGGACGGGGAGTCGGACGCGGACGTCACGCTCTCGTCGCTCGCGGACACGTACGCGGCGGACATCCTCGTCTTCGAGTGGCTCACGGAGATGGTCCGGACCGGCGGTCCCTCGGCCACGCTGCGGGCCATCTCGTACTACCACGAGATCGGCTGGATCGACGACGAGGTGCGGGCCCACCTGGAGGCCGTCCTCAGCGGTCCGGATCTCGACATCCACGTCGACCCCGAACGCACGCCAGAAGAGCTGACCGCCGAGGACCACGCGGACAGCTACGAGTACATCATGAAACTGCAGGAGGTCCACGAGGTCAGCGCGGAGGTGAACCCGTGATGGTCTCCACAGCGCTCCTATCGGCGGAGGCGGGCGGCACCGCTCGTGGGACTCGTCGTCTGCCATCGACGTGGAGGGCACCCCGCAGGTCGACGCACGAGGTGGTCGCTCGTGGGATTTAGCTCGAGCGGTGCCGTCGTGATCCTCTTTCTGGGGTTTCTGATATCCGTGGGAATGGTGTTTCCGGTCATCGAGTCGTCCTACGAACGGCAGACAGATGCGATGGAGTCGCGCGACGATCGGGCGCTCGAGGTCAGAAATACCGCGATCGCCGTGACAAGTACCTACGACTCCGGCACCAGCACGCTCACGGTGAACGTCACGAACACCGGCTCGACCACGCTCTCTGTGGAGGAGGTCGACCTGCTGGTCGACGGCGAGCTCGTCACCGGGTGGACCCAGGGCGATCGGCTGGTCGAGGGTGACGACGCGCGGACGATCGTCCAGCCGGGCGAAACCCTCGAACTGATCGTCGACCGCGCTACGGCGCCGGACCGGATCAAGGTGGTCACCGGAAACGGCGTGTCCGAGACGGTCACGGAGGTGGGCTGATGGCGGGTGAGTCCATCTCGACGCTCATCCTGTTCATCGCCGCCATGCTCGTCGCGGCGGGCGTGGCGGGGACGCTCGTCACCAGCGTGGGCGAGCTGAGCGGCTCGATCGACACGTTCAGCGGCGACGTGAGCGACGATATCGACACCGACGTGGCGATCATCAGCGACCCGGGAAGCGGGGCCGTCGTCGGTACCGACAACGAGACTTTGACGTTGTTGGTGAAGAACACCGGCGAGCGGACCCTCTCGACCGAGGGAACCGAACTCGACTTCCTGGTCGATGGCCGGTACGTCCCGAACGAGAACCTCTCGGTGACCGTTGTCGACGCCGAGTACTGGCGAACGGGCGACGTGGCCCGCGTGGAACTCACCCTCCCGGAACCGCTGTCCGAGGGCGAACACCGCGTCATGCTGTCCGTCCGCGGCGCGGAGACGGTCTTTCGGTTCTACTACGGAGGTGCCTAGGATGGTCGATCACTACCCGCTCGGACTCACGGACAGGGATCGCGTCGAGAACGCGTTCGGCGGCGGCATCCCGCAAGGATCGATCGCGCTCGTCGAGGGACAGGACGGCGCCGGCAAGAGCGCACTCTCCCAGCGCTTCTCCTACGGAATGGCCGAAGAGGGCGTCTACGTGACGTACATTTCGACGGAACTGGCCTCCTGGGAGTTCGTCCAGCAGATGCACTCGCTGTCGTACGACGTCGTCGACCACCTGCTCGGCGAACAGCTCCTGTTCCTCCACGCGGACGTCGACACGCACAACGAGGGGCCCCAGCGCGAGTTACTCACGCGCTTTACGGAGGCGAAGACGCTGTGGAAGGCCGACGTCGTCTTCGTCGACAGCCTCTCGGCGCTACTCCGTAACGACCCCCGCTACGAGTCGGTCGCCGGGACGGGCGACGAGGATCACGTCCTCCAGCGGCTGGTCTCGTTCCTCCGGGCTGTGACCGAGCAGGACAAGACGGTGATCTTCACCGTCGATCCGACGAGCGTGGGCGACGACGCGCTCAGGCCGCTGCGAAACGTCGCGGACATCTACTTCCAGCTGGAGACGACGGAGGCGGGCCAGGAGATCAGACGCAGCGTCCGCGTGCGTCGCTTTCAGAACATGAAACAACCGGTCGACGACTCGATCGGCTACTCGGTCCAGCAGGGCCGTGGCCTCTCGATCGTCAGCAGGACGGTGGCCTGACATGGCGGACTTCGGCTCCACTCGACTCTCGAACGAACTCGACGACCTGGCGAGCGAACACCCGCACCTGCGCGAACACCTGGAGTGGTTCTACGACGAGTACACCGAGTACCCGGCGCTGATCGACGAACCGACCGAGGAGTGGGAGTCTCACCGGCCCAACGTCATCTACGAGGCCGAAGAACCCATCTTCTGCCACGTCTACGGCGACGTCGGCGTCGACACGACGTACTACTGCGTCGAGCCGACCCTCGACGAGTCGGACAAGGAACTGTACAACCGGATCCGACAGCGCATCCTCGACAAGAGCGTCACCCGGCCGGCCCCGACGAACGACGAGGAGTTCGAGGAACACCTGGACGAACTGCTCGACGATGTCGTCGAGATCACGAGCGGTATCGCGGGCCAGTCGATCGGTCGGCTCAAGTCCCTCGGTACGACCAAGATTTCGATCACTCAGGAACGGTTCGACCGACTCCGGTACCAGCTCCAGCGCGACATCGTCGGACTCGGCCCGCTCGAACCCGTGATGGCCGACACGGCCAACGAGGACATCCACGTGATCGGGCCGAAACAGTGCTACCTCGATCACGGCACGTACGGGATGATCGCCGCGACCGTCGACTTCGGCTCGCCGGAGGAGTTCGAACAGTGGCTCAGGAACATGGGCGAACGGATGAGTCACCCGGTCAGCGACTCGGATCCGATCATCGACTCCACGTTGCCGGACGGGTCGCGTATCAACATCATCTACTCGGACGACGTCTCGGTGCAGGGGCCCTCGCTGACCATCCGACAGGGCGAAGAGATCCCACTGTCGGTCTTCCAGATCACCAACTGGGGCACCCTGAGTCCGGAACTGGCCGCGTATCTCTGGCTCTGTCTGGAGAACGAACAGACCGTCTTCGTCGTCGGCGAGACGGCGTCGGGGAAGACGACGACGCTCAACGCCTCCCTGTCGTTCATCCCGCGAGACTCGAAGATCTACACCGCGGAGGACACCGCGGAGGTCGTCCCGCCCCACGACACCTGGCAGCAACTGCTGACCCGGGAGGGATCCGGCGACGAGAGCGCCGACGTGGACATGTTCGACCTGGTTGCCGCCGCGCTACGGTCGCGGCCCGACTACATCGTCGTTGGTGAGGTTCGCGGGGCTGAGGGCCAGATGGCGTTCCAGGCGGCTCAGACCGGTCACCCGGTGATGCTGACCTTCCACGCGAGCGACATCGTCTCGATGATCCAGCGCTTCACCGGGAACCCGATCAACGTCCCGGAGACGTTCATGGACAACTGCGACGTCGCCCTCTTCCAGAACCGCGTCAAGCAGGGCGACGACGTCCTCCGGCGGGTGACGTCGGTCCAGGAGATCGAGGGCTACTCCGACTACGAGGGCGGCGTCGTCACCCGGCAGGCGTTCCGCTGGGACCCGCGCGACGACGAGATCGTCTTTACGGGCCGGAACAACTCGTTCGTCCTGGAAGAACAGATCGCGACGCTGCTCGGCTACGCCGACACACGCGGGATCTACGACGAGCTCGACAAGCGAGCGGAGATCATTCGCCAGCTCATCGACGCGGACGTCCTCGGTTACCACGAGGTCAACCAGGCTATCGCCGACTTCCAGCGCGACGGTATCGAGGGCCTGCCCATTCAGCCGACGGGGATGTACGAGTTCGCTTAACAATGTCGACCGACACCCAGATACAACCGGACCTGAGTGCCCGCTCGCTCGCGTTCTCGATCTGGCGGGCCTACGAGACGATGGGGATGTCGATCGAGCGGTACCTCCTCCTCGTCATCACTCCCGCGGTGGGACTGTTCGTCGGATCGCTCGTCGCCCCGTTCGTCGTCGGCCTCCCGCTGTTCGTCGCCGGGCCCTTGATCGGGTTCGGATTGCTCGCGCTGGTCACCGCTGTCATCTATCCGAAACTGGCACAGGACCGGCGGCGAGCCCAGGTGCGCCAGCGCTTTCACCTGTTCTTGACCCACATCACGGTCCTCTCGATGGCGAACATCAACCGGGTGGAGATCTTCCGCATCCTCGCCGAGGAAGAGGAGTATCAGGCGCTCGCGGAGGAGATGGGCTACCTCGTCGCGCTGGTCGACACCTGGAATCAGAGCTTAGACGACGCCTGCCGGATGCGGGCGAAGCAGGTGTCGAGTCCGCTCCTATCAGACTTCCTCGAACGGCTCGCCTACACCGTCGGCGCGGGCCAGGAGATCAGCGACTTCCTCGTCGAGGAGCAAGACACCATGATCCAGCAGTTTACGACCCGGTACGAGTCCGACCTCGCCAAACTCGACGTGATGAAGGAACTGTACATGTCGATGATGCTCTCGCTGGCGTTCATCCTCGTCTTCGCTATCGTCCTCCCGATCCTGATCGGGATGAACCCGACGCTGCTCATCGGGACGACGATCCTCATGTTCACCATCGTCCAGGCCGCGTTCGTCTACGCGATCCACGTCGTCTCGCCGTACGATCCGCTCTGGTACATCGAGAAGACGGCGGGCGGCGGCCCGACCGAACGCATCCCGCGCGCGCTCGTCCTCGGCTTCGGCGGTTGCCTGCTGCTGGGCGTCGTCGTCCTTGCGGTGTTGCTCGGTGTCACGCCGGTCGCGCCCGACAGGATACCGACGCCGATCATGGCCGCGATTCCCGTGACGCCGCTGTTGCTCCCCGGCTGGCGGATGCGCCAGGAGGAGAAGAAGGTCAAAGAGCGCGACCAGGAGTTTCCCTCGTTCATCCGCGCGCTTGGCGCCGTCGAGAGCGTCAAGCAGACCTCGACGTCGAACGTCCTCTCGACGCTGCGAAAGAAGGACTTCGGCGCGCTGACCGGCAACGTGGACGCGCTCTACAAGCGCCTTCACATGCGAGTCGACGACGTCCGTTCCTGGCGGCTCTTCGCCGCGGAGACGGGGTCGTACCTGATCCAGAAGTTCGGAGACATGTACGTCGTCGGTCGACAGATGGGGGGCAATCCCCGCCTGCTCGGGCAGCTCATCAGCGCCAACCAGCGGGAGGTCCTCAAGGTCAGAGAGAAACGCCAGCAGGCGACGACCACGCTCACCGGCGTCCTGTTCGGTATCACGGCGTCGACGGTCTTCTCGTTCTTCATCGGACTGGAGGTCGTCGCGGTGATGATGGAAATCACCGAGGGGATGGACTTGGACCCGCAACTCGTCGGGAACCTCCTCCAGACGGGTCAGTACAACCTGGTCGTGATCGAGTACCTGCTCATCGTGACGATCCTCATCAACGCGGCGCTCTCGGCGGTTATGATCCGGTTGACCGACCGCGGACACCTCATCTCCGGGCTCGTCACGTTCGTCTTTCTGACCTGGCTTGGAGCAGTCGTCGCCGTCGCAACCGAATACGTCGTCAACGCCGTCATCAGCGTCTGACGTCACGACTAGATACGACGTCAGCGTGCGACGTCGTCACTGCATACGTCGCCACCGGCGTCGTATGCGTGCGAGAACGCCTCCGAACGCCGGAGGGGCCGCCGTCTGGTCTTCTGCCGGTCTTCGTACCGAAACTGGGACCGCCGTCAGGGTCCCTGCCGGGACTCGGACGCCTGCGAGCGGCCACGGATCCCTCCGCTCGAGATACACTCGGGGACGTGTGGGAGCCTGGATCGTCCCGATTCCGGTTCGCGGTTCGACTCAGGGCTCGATACGAGGCGAACCTACTTTGGTCGCGTTCCGCTCTAGACGCGTACCCTGGTCGTCACCATGACGAAATCTACCCCGATCCTCGAAAGCTTAGAACAGTCGGTCGGTCGAACCGACGCCACGATCAAGTGGGCTCGCTTCCTCGGCGAGACGTTCGGCACGACCGGTGCGCTCAACTGCCTGCGGTACTACGAGGATCTGGACTGGATCAGTCCGCTCGTGCGCGAACAGATGACCTCCTACCTTCGCGGCCTGTCGCTTGGCGAGATTCACAACAAACGCTACGACGAGCCGGCGACACTCGAGTACCCGCTCGAATCGCTCTCGGGAACCCTCTTCGGCGCGCACGCGCAATCGCTCGAGTACATCTCGCGGATCAACGGCGACGACCTCGAAGAACACGTCATGGTCGCCCGGATGGCCGAACGACGCGTCGATCGCCGGATCGACGACGAGTCCGACGACGAGGACGGCGGCGGTGGGCAACTCGTCAGCGTCATTCGTGACGACGCCTCCGTCTCCGGCTGAGGCGGGGTGATCGTGCGACGAGACGCTGACGCGACGGTCGTCCTCCGCCCCGACATATACCGCTGGTGGCCCGTTCTCCCACGTTCTCCAGTGCAGCGATCGATCCGGTCGCACAGGACCCCCGATCGGGACTGTATCGGGGTGACCGTCTCCTCCATACGGGGTGTCACGTCCGAACCCGGGATCTGTCGCCGGCGAACGTACCAGCGACCCGGAATCAACCGGGTTTACGACTGCATGTGGAATAATAGCGACTGGTGGGTAAATTGTGGGAGGTAACATCTCTAAAGACCTCTGATCGTGGTATTTTGTGCCATTCCGGTGGATATTCGGATGTGGGAATGGCCATATTTTTTATAACCCATCCGTTCCTCTGGTGGTGTACTTCGGACGCGGAGCCGTCGTCGACCCCCGTCGAACGGGCTCCCCCGACAGGTGATCGGACCATGCGAGATACGACCCCCAACGACACGAAATCGGTGCTAGACAACCTGGCGACGGTGACCGGGAGCGACGAGTCGACTCCCTCGTACGACATCTCGATCGGCACCGTCGAGGACGCTACTGACGACATCGAAGCCGACGTCGACGATCTCATGGACCAGGTCCGCGGCGCACTTCCGACGGACGACGTCCAGTTCGACGAGGCGATCGTCAAGGAGAACTTAGAAGAGGTGCTGCTCATGCTCATCTCCCTGCACGGAGAGACCCACGGTAAGCAGCTCCTCTCGGACCTCTCGCAGTTCTTCGGCACGCAGCTCAGTCCGGGAACCGTCTACCCGAGCCTTCACGGGCTCGAAGACGAAGAGGTGCTCTCGATGCACGCGAAGGTCAGGACCAAGGAGTACGCCATCGACGACGAGTCGGCCGTCCGGGGCCGCGTCGAACGAACGATGGTCCAGCACCTCGCCTTCGGTCTGTTACTCTACGCGTTCCTGCCGCGGCTCTGAAGACCACTCGCTCTCTCCGGTCCGTCGCTCCGACGGCGCGTCGCTCCGATAGCGCTCCGTGGCGCACGCCACATCGTGCGACCGACCGTGTCGCCGGTCGACTCGGTTCGATGTCCTTTTGAGCGGCGGCCGAGTTGTCCCAGGCATGGCAACCTTCAACGTCGTCGTCGGCGACCCGGACTCGGGGCTGGCCTACCAGCTCGAAGCCGACGGACAGGACGCGAATCGGTTCATGGGCAAGTCGATCGGTGAGGAGGTCGACGGCAGTGCACTCGGACTCGACGGCTACACGCTCGAGATCACGGGTGGTTCCGACGAGACCGGCCGGCCGCTGCACGAGGGCGTCGCCGGCTCGGCGCTGACCGAGGTCATGATGCACGAGTCATCGACGGGCTACCACCAGCGACGCGACGGCGAGCGACGGCGCATTACGGTCCGTGGTCGCGAGATCGCAGACGACGTGAGCCAGATCAACGCCACCGTCGTCGAGTCCGGTTCGACCGCGATCGACGAGCTGCTCGGCGAGGGCGACGACGAGGCCGAGGAGTAACCCGGAGGCGTCTTCTCGTGGCAGACCGCATCCCGAGCGATCACCCGTCGGTGGAGACGCTACGAACGACGTGCGTCGCCACCGCGACCGGCCACCGGCTCGAGCTCCCCGCCGAGGAGTCCGCGACCGTCCCTGCGGACGACGTCGTTCGCCTCGTTCTCGACGGTGAGGAGCGTTCGGCCCGCGTCGACCGTGCCATCGACGGCGACACTCGCTCGATCACCGGCGTCTACGAGACGCCCCGGTACGCCCGCAATCCGGGCGAGGGGACGAACCTCCTCGAACGGTGGCTCGACGACAACGGCGTCGACGACGGCTCGTCGGCGCTACTCGACGTCGTCGAACCGAACTTCTACTACGGCCTCCGGACGCCCGGCGAGTCCGCCGTCTACGCCGCCAAAGAACCGCCGTCGGACTCGCTCGCCTCGATCGCCGAGGATCTGGACGAGTGACTCGCCCACGCTCTGGCCGAGCGAATCGCCCGGTTCGTCCACCGCTCGAATCGTCCAACGCCCGGTTCACACAACGCCAGATTCGTCCAACGCCCGGTTCATACAACACCCGATTCGTCCAAGTATCTCGCACGCGTACCGCCAACCGTGTCTCTCGATCCCGGCCGCCTCGAACTCCGCCTTCGCGACACGTTCGGCGGGACGACGGGCGAGTCGCGGGTCGTCGTCCGTCAGGCCGTCGACCTCGCCGATAGCGGCCGGTACGAGGCCGACGTCGGCGTGGCGCTCTCGATCGACGTGATCCTAGACGAACTCGCCGACGCGCCCGACGGCACGCCAGCCGATCGGTGGAACTGGTGGATCGGCGCACTGGAGGTCGCCTACGGCGGGTACGGCCAGTTCGGCGTCAGGCGATTTCGGCCGGACTGAGTCGGGGCGGTGCGGTCTGTGACGGAGTGGCCGACGGCCGCGCGCGGACGGCGATCAGGCCGGCGCTTCGACGTCGGCTGCCAGGGCCTGCAATCGCTCGATTCGGTCGGCCGTGTCCGGGTGCGTGTCGGGAAACAGGTCTGTGCTCAGCAGGCCGTCGTCACCCTCCTCGGTGAACTGCGCGAAGTCGAGCGGCGCGACGTACAGCGCTTCGACGCCGCCGTCTAAGGTGCGCAGATCCCGATCCGGCGCGTCGGCGAGCTCCGAGTCGGTCGTCGCGAGCGCGCTCGCGAGCGCGAGCGGATCCCCCGTCAGGTGTGCCGCGCCGCGATCGGCGGCGTGTTCGCGGTACCGACAGAGTAGCCGGTAGAGGAGGAAACTCGCGATCCAGAAGAGCGCGGCGACGGCGACCGTGACGAGCGTCGTAGTGACGATGACGACGATGACGGCCGCGAGCGCCCGACCCCCGCCGTCGTGGTCGGTGTCCAGAAACCGCAGCGACCGAAAGACCGTCCGGAGGACGGTGTAGGCGCTCGTGGCGACGAGGTACGTGAGCGTCGGGAGGAGGTACGCGACCGTCATCACCGTCGCGTCCCGGTTGACGACGTGGGCGAGTTCGTGAGCGAGGACGGCCTCGCGTTCGGCCGGATCGAGGGACTCGAGCAGACCGGTCGTGACGACGACTGTCGCCGAGTCCGTGGACCGCCCGGTCGTGAACGCGTTCGGCGCGTCCGACTCGACCACGGCGAGGTCCGGCGGCGACAGACCGGCCTGGTGGGCCAGCAGGCGCGTGGATTCGTGGAGGTCCGGATACTCGTCCGCCGGTGCGGGTCGCGCCCCCAGCGACCGCAACGCGAGCCGATCGCCGAACGCGTACTGGCCGAGGAGCCCGCCCACGACCGCGACCACGAGGACCCGCCGGTCGACGACGACGTCCATCCCGGGATCGACGCCGGTGAGCGACGCCGTGACCGCGGGTACGATCGTCGATAGTGCCCACTCCAGGGTCACCACGAACGCGAACGGAAACGCCACCAGAAGGGCGAGCGCGAGGGCCATTCGGACCTGCAGTCCCCGGTCGGTCTCCCACTCGAGTGTGCCACGTCGAATCACTGACACTCCGCGTGGAGACTCGGAGAGACTCACCAAAAACGTTCCTCTCTGGCGGACGTCGGAGCGGCCGGACAGTATCGAAACGCACCGACCGGGAAACCGACGAACCCAAACGGCGCTCGCCCCTAGTCGGCCCAGATGGACGTCGAGTTCCTCGGCGGGGCGCGCGAGATCGGTCGGAGTGCCATCCTCGTCGACGACAGACTCCTGCTCGACTACGGGATGGACTCCGGGGATCCGCCGCGATTTCCGATCCGTGAGCCCGACCCCGACGCCGTCGTGGTGAGCCACGGTCACCTGGACCACGTCGGCTCGCTCCCCTCGCTGCTCTCGGGTGACGCTCGCCCACCGGTCTACTGGACGTCACCGACGCGCGACCTCGCACTCTTACTGGCCAGGGACACCCTCGACCTCCACGGTGGTACGTACGACTGCCCGTTCACCGAGGCCGAGATCGCCCGTCTCACCCAGGTGTCGACCACGCACGGGTACCGCGAACCGTTCTCGGTCCTCGGGGGCGCCGACGACGGGGGCTACGACGTCACGTTCTACGACGCCGGCCACATCCCGGGCAGCGCCCACGTCCTCGTCGACGACGGCGAGACGCGACTGTTCTACTCCGGCGACTTCCACACCGAGGATCAGCAGCTGCTCGCGGGGACGACGGCACGACCCGAGGCCGACGCGGTGATCGTCGAGAGCACGTACGCGGACACCGAGCGCGAGCCGCGGTCGGCGATCGAGTCCGCGTTCGTCGAGAGCCTCCGGACGACGCTCTGGGAGGGCGGGACGGTCGTCGTCCCCGCGTTCGCCATCGGCCGGACCCAGGAGGTGCTTGCCATCTGCGCCGCACACGACGTCGAGTGTTACGCCGACGGCATGGGAACGCGCGTCGCGGAGCTCCTCACCCGGCCGCGAAACCGGGAGTTCCTGCGAGACCCGGACGTGCTCCGCCGGGCGACCGCCAACGCCCGGTTCGTCACCGGCCGTACTGGCCAACGTAAGCGGATCGCCGCCCAGAGTACCGTCATCGTCACCACGAGCGGGATGCTCCACGGGGGTCCCGCGATGACGTACGTCCCCGAGATCCGCACCCACCCGGTCAACAAGATCACCTTCACCGGGTATCAGGTAGACGGAACGCCGGGCCGCGAACTCCTGGAGACGGGAAGCGCGGAGATCGACGGGCAACTGATGCCCATCAGCGCGCGAGCCGAGCACTACGACTTCTCCGCGCACGCCGACCGGAACGGTCTCCGCGACTTCCTCGACGCGTACGCCGACGCCACGATCCTGGTAAACCACGGCGATCGGTGCGAGCGGTTCGCGAGCGACCTCTGCGGCGCCGGGTACGACGCCGCCGCGCCGGAACTCGGTGACCGCTGTGCGCTGTGAGCGACCGACTGGGCCGGACGTGGACCGGTAACGCCCGTGTGACCTGGTTACACCGCCGGCCGCGAAAGTAAACACGGCTGGAGCCGTCTAGTCCAGTCCGACCGCACGCATCGTCGCAACTCGTGTCGGGGTCGCCGCACGTGCGGGTACTGCAGAGGTGACCGAACGTGCCGGTACTACCGAGGTGACCGAACGTGCCGGCACTACTGAGGTGACCGAACGTGCCGGTACTACCGAGGTGACCGAACGTGCCGGCATTACTGAGGTGACCGAACGTGCCGGTACTGCCGAAGAAACCGAACGAACCAACACGACGATATCGGCGACGATTCCGCGCAGATACCACTCACAGATGACACGAACACCACTCGTCCCGGCGGACGCTCGCATCGGTCGCGCGGCCCTTCGCGTCGGCGATCTCGACGAACTCGTCGACTTCTACCGAGCGATCGTCGGCCTCACCGTCCAGTCACGAACCGATACCACAGCCACGCTCGGCGTCGACGGAACGGCGCTCCTCGTCCTCCGGTTGGACGAGGATGTCCCGCCACGGGGGCCGACCCGGGCTGGTCTCTTCCACACCGCGTTCCGGGTCCCGTCCCGGGCGGCGCTGGGGGCGGCCCTCGAACGCATCGAAAGGGACGGGAACGGCGCGGGAGCGTGGGAGCTGTCGGGCGCCTCCGATCACGACGTGAGCGAGGCGCTGTACCTCTCCGATCCCGAGGGCAACGGCGTCGAGATATACGCCGACAGGCCGCGTGACGCCTGGCCGCGGGCCGACGACGGTTCGATCACGATGCGCACGCTCCCGCTCGACCTGGATGCCCTCCGCGCGGACTCAGACGGGACCGGCGCCGCTCCGTCGGGGACGACGATCGGTCACGTCCACCTGGAGACGACCGACCTCGACGCCGCCCGCTCCTTCTACGCCGACACGCTCGGCCTGCGGGTTCAACTGGCGACTCGCGGCGCCGTCTTCTGCTCGATGGGCGACTATCACCACCACGTCGGACTGAACGCGTGGAACGGCCGATCCGACCCCGCCGGTGGCCGTGGTCTCGACTGGTTCGAGTTCACCGTTTCCGACCGCGCGACCGTCTCTGACGCACGGGATGGGCTGTCAGATGCCGGCGTGTCCGTCACCGAGACCGACGACGGGATCGCGTTCGCCGACCCCGACGGGATCGGCCTTCGGCTTCGAACGGCCTGAGCGGGTGGGCGATCACCCGGCTCACGGATCCGTCGCGTCGGTGTCGACCGCCGGTTCGACTTCGAGCGAGTCACGATCGGAACTCCGTGCGCTGGAATCGTCGGATTTGGAGGGGCGGTCCCCCGATTCGTCTCCCGTCTCGGTACCCGTCCCCGAGTACACGGGCATTCCGTCCACTGTGAACGCGTTCGCGTTCAAACCGGGCGCATCGGCGGACGCCTCTTCGGCATCGGTGGCAGATCCCGTCCGGTCGATAGCGATGGTGTGCGTCGGCTCGGCGTCGGACCGTGTCGACGCGTCGTCCGCCACGCCCTCGCCGGGCGGGAAGGCGATACCTGCGTCAGTCGACGCGCGCTCGCCGGCTCCGGCCCGGGTGCCGTCACCGATTCGTTCTTTGCGGTTCCACGGCGCTGACGGGGGTTCGAACCGGTAACAGACCTCGTCGCAGATAACGATGTACTGTTCTTCGATCGGGTCGTAGTGCAGGGCAGCCCGAAGATCGATCGCGAGGTGTGCCAGTTCCGCCAGGGAATCGACCGGCGCCTGTGGGCGATCCGAGACGGCGGGTGGGAGGCTGGCCGTCGTCACGAGGTCGCCGTGGGTCTCGACGTCGTCCCGATACGCGAGCCACTCGCGTTCGACTGCCGTCGGTCGACGAAGCCGCCGCGACGCGACGGCGACGCCCCCGAGTCCTGCGAGCCCGCCGACCAGGAGGAGCGGGCCGCCGACGGACCGAAGCGATCCCGAGTGCGCGGTCACGGCGACGGTCTCCGTGTCCCGATAGGCCTCCTCGAACCGCTCGTCTTCGACCGCGTACGAGCCGCCGTCGATCGCGATGGGGATGCGGTGGCGCTCGACGACCGACCGCTGCGATCCCGACACCGTGCCGTCGACGGAGGCGGTGACCTGGAGGAACACCTCGGTCTCGCCGGGTCTCGCTCCGAGCTCCGATTCGATCGTCTCGATTCGGTCGATCGTCTCGGCGACGGATACCTCGACGTGGACGGTGACTGCCTCGCCCGGGCCCACGCCGGTCCGATTGACCGTCGCGACCGGATCCGTCGACGTCCAGAAGACCGTCTCCCCGTCCACCGAGCGGACGACTCGCGTTACCGCCAGGTCGACGTCGGCCGTTCCGCTCGAGGCCTCGTAGGACAGGCCATACTCGCCGTCGAGGGTGGGCGTGACGGCGGTGAAGTATCGCGGTCTATCCTCGAGACGTGTTCCCTGCCGATAGAGCGTCGTCGATTCGGTGACCTCACCGCCGTGGTCGAACGCTCCGGTGAGCGACCAGGTGTCGACGGCTCGCTGCTCCGTCGTCTCGGACTGGGCGGCGTACGCGCCGTAACTCAGCCAGCCACCGATCAGGACGACCAGGAGAAGTCCTACCACCAGATGGAGTCGGTACTCGTCGAGGAATGCGCGCACACGGAGCCGTCTCGACGCCGTCGATTCGTCCGGCTGGGGTGTCATGTCGAAGGTCATTCGGTCACCGTCGGTCCACTCCTCGTCGCGATCGCTCGGTTCTGGTCGAGCGCCGTCGTCTCGGTCGAGTGTCCGTCCGACCGAGTGCCACCCTGCCGAGACCGTACGTGGCGCCCCCGAGAAGGCCGAGGATGACCAGGTGTGGGAGGTTTGGATGGACGTCGTAGAGAGCGTCGATCGCCGACGGAGGAACGACCTGGAGGTATCGGTACTCGGTCACCGAGGTCGGATAGAACCCCGTCTCGTCGGGTGCGGTGATCGCGATCGGTATCTCGGACTCCGATCGCGGTCCGACTGTCGTCCGTTCGGCCGGTGTCCGGACGTACTCGCCGCTGTCGACGTACGAGACGATCGGGACGAAACCCCCATTCGCTACCGCGTAGCCCGTCTCCTGTGTCGTCCCCTGTCTGATCACCGTCTCGTCCTCGGAGTCGAACTCGGCACTCACGATGTCGTAGTGTGTGGCTCCGGCCGGGACGAACATGGCCGCGGCGGCGGCGACGAGGACGAGCAGCGTGAATCCCACACAGATGTAGCGTGGATCGAGTCGCTCGCGTTCGCCCCCGTCGAACCGAGACGTCTCCCTCGGTTCCCCTCGTTCGCGAACCAGTTCGATACCGTACCACAGCGTCGAGAGGACGAAAACCACCACTGCCGCTCCCGTCGATCCGATGGCGGAGCGAGCACCGACCGCACCCGAAACGGTCTCGCCCGCGACGTCGAACAGTCGGGTGAGGGACGTACTGGCCGTGCCGAGGGACGGAATCGACACGATTTCACCGTCGACCTGCCAGACCGTCGCGACGATCTGGGAGTCCTGTACCGGCGGCTCACCGCCGTCCTGATCGGTAAACGGATTCGCGTCCCCGTGGGTCACGTATCCGGCGTCGGTTTCGTCGACGATTCGATGCGTCGTCAGGCCGCCACCCTGGATCGTGCGAGCGTCGAAGACGACGACGTCGCCCGGTTCCGGGTCGTCGGCGACGACGGCCGGGATCGCGACGAATCCGTCGCCCGGTTCGAGACTCGGCTGCATGCTCCCGGTCTCGACGAACCCGAGGAGAATCGGCTGGCCGAGTAGCTGTCCGAGTAGCAGGGTACAGACGACGATGCCGACGACGAGCAGGAGGACTCGCTGCAATCTCGCACCGACCATCGAGGGTCAAAACAGTATTTAACACAAATGGCTATAAGCCTTACTACTAATACCATGTATCGAGAAATTTCGACGACTGATCGGCCGAGAACCCGATCCGTCTGATCGGATGTCTACGAGTCGCGGAACGGGGGAAGTTCCCACTCCCGGCTCGATTACGCCTCGTAGAGGCGTTCCAGTTCGGCGTTGATGGTCTCCCTGTCGATGTCGTGCTCGGACAGATCGATCTCGACGCCGGCCAGTTCCTCGTAGTCTTCGAGCGTTGGTGCTGGTTTCATCGGTCAGGCCTCCGCGGTTATCTCGAGTTCGTCGTCGATCTCGACGTCGTCGATCGCGCCGTCCGGGAAGGCGATAGCGGCGAGCGTGAAGTGAACCGCATCGCCGGGTCCGATGTCGGGGATCGTTATCGACTGGTCGACCGGGTCGAACTGCCAGTCACCCCAGCTCAGCTGCGGCACGAGCAGGACGCCGAGGACCGCTGGCGGGAAGCCGCCGAAGTCGACGTCGAGAAACGCGACCGGTGTCACGCCCAGATCGACCGTCTGCGTCCCCTGATTCTCGAGGGTAAACAGGTTCGCGATCCCGGTGATAGCGTTCGTGTTGATGCCCTCGCCGGCGACGTTTCCGTTGCCGTCGGTCAGGTCGATCGCGAGCTCGCCGTCCGTCAGGGTGGCGTAGTTCCCGTTCGGTCCGTTGTACGGTCTGATGCTGAGGTAGCCGTCGGGATCGTCGGCGACGGCGACCGTGACGTCTCGTTCCGCCTGGACGCTGTCGAATGCTCCGGTTCCGAGCACGAGACCCCCGCCGGCAGCGACGGCACCCGCGCTCAGGACGAAGGTTCGTCGATCCATCGTCTCAGGCCACCGCGTGGAAGACGACCGAGTCGATCAGCATCTCGTCGTGGCCGATCGAACCGTCCGTCGTATCCACGGTGAGGCTGATCATGGCACTCTCACCCGGATCGAGTTCGATACCGTCCGAGAGCGACGTGCCGTTTCCGTCCTCGAACGTGACGGCGTCCGGGTGCGGTCCCATCTTCGACGCCTCGACGGTGACCGTCTGGGTCCCCTGGTTCGCGATCTCGAAGAGGTCGCCGAACTCGGTCACGGCGTTCGGGTTCACACCCGTGCCGCCTGCAGGCGTCGGGTTGTCCCCGCTGAGGTCGATCTCGAGCGTCCCGCCCACACCGTCGTCGACGACGTAGTGCGAGTTGGCCCCTTTCAGTCGCAGGTACGCAGAAGCGTCGTCGGCGACCTCGACGTCGATGTCGCGGGCGGCAGTCACGGAGGTAAACGCCCCAGTTCCGATGGTCGCTGCCGCGCCCGATGCCAGTGCTCCCATTCCGATGACGAATTTTCGTCGTTGCATGGTGATCTCGCCCCTCGAAGGGCGAATCGACAGATACTGGCAGGTGATATTGTAATACGATCGTGGAAGTAATTCCCGTTCGGGTTGACCGGTAGTCAACGGCGGACTGTACGCAGCCGGTCGCCCGATACGATCGATTGACCGACAGTCAACGACTCGTGATAGTCGGATCCGGTCCACACCGTGCACGCTCTCGACGTCACTCGAACAGCGGAATTTCGAGGAATACTGGCGGTAAGTGAGAAATTTATCGAATATCAATAGACAGTATACAGCTATCAGTTGTAATTTATACAATGAGATAATCACGTACGTTTATGGTATGCATCGTACTCTTTTTCTTCGAATGGGAAGCGCAATTCGTGACACACACGCCAGGGCAGGGGCACAACCGTCGCCAGACGATCACCTGACCGAGGGTGAACTGTTCGAACTGCTGGCAAACAAGCGACGGCGTCACATCCTCCACGCGCTCGTCCGCGAGGACGAACCACTCGAGATCGGCACGCTTTCACAGGAGATCGCGGCGTGGGAGGACGGCCTCGACTACGAGGAGGTGTCGAGTTCCGATAGAAAACGTGTTTACACGGCGCTACAGCAATCACATTTGCCGAAACTCGATAAATCGGGCGTCGTCTCGTTCGATCGTGAGCGGGGGACGGTCACGCCGACGCCCGCGCTCGAAGACGTCGAGATTTACATGGATGTCGTCCACGGACGGGACCACCCCTGGAGCGATTACTACCTCGGCCTGGCCGTGTTCTCCGGACTCGTCATCACCGCCTCGGCCCTCTCGGTGTTCCCGTTTTCGGTGCTTCCACCGTACGGGGGCTCCGTCTTCGCCGTCGTGTCGTTCGGCGTGTTCGCGCTCGCACACCGGTTCTACTCGCGACGGTCCCGGCTCGGGATCGACGAGGACCCGATCGACATCGGATACGAGGGTGATCGACCGTGAATTACACGAGACGTGCCGCGACGATGGGGCTGGTCGGGTCGGGAACGCTCTTGCTCACCCGATCGCTCGGCTCGCCAACCTCGGAAATCGAGCGCGAAAGTCCGATCGCCGTCGCTGACGACGCCGACGCGTACCTCGGTCTCATCGAAGACGGAGACGGCATCGTGACGGCCGGACAGCTCTTCGAGACCGACCGGGCGCGGCCGGCGCCGGCGACGTTTGCTGTCGCCAACCAGCTGTCGACGGCCGTCACCGTCACTCTCGATTCGGCGAGCCACCGACTGGGATTTCGACGCGCCGCGCCGGAGGGCTGTCTCTGTGAGAGCACCCGATCGCTCGAACTTACCGCTATCGAGCCAGGGACCGCGCACACGGTCGCCGTGTCGCCTGGCGATGACGAGACGACCGTCACCGACGCGATTCGGATCCGGGCCCGGACGGTCACCGGTACGACGACTGCGGAGGCACGGCGGTCGATCACCGTCGACGCGGCACCGTTTGCGAGGGTCACGGACCGGGCCTACCTCCTCTCACTCTATCGGTGCGATCGATCGGATACCGTCTCGCTCGTCGTCTCCGATCGCACGAGGGGAGTGCGGCGCGACTGTACGGCCTTTCCCTCGCGCCGTCCCGGGCGGCTGGTACTCGTCGTCGAACCGACGCCGTCGATCGCACGCCCGACCGTCTCCGTGGCCGGGCCATCCGACGATGGCGTCGACGAGTCGTTGTCCTGGGCGGTCGACGAGCCTCTCTCGGCGCTCGCTGATCGCCCACCGGCTTCCCTCTCAGTCGAAACGACTCCCGACGTCACTGCCGTCACTCGCACCCTCGAGGACGGACCGAGCACAGGCTCCTCGGCTCACTCGTCCTACGCGATCGCCCTCGGCGAAGAAGACATCGCCGACACGGTTTCGGTCGTCACCGTGTCGCTCCCGAGCCGAGACTCCTGAGGAACGCGATGTCACGCAGATATCGAGGATCTCGATCCACGCCTACGATACAGTCGGCCGAACACAGTGGACCGTGCGGATGCTGCGGCCCGTGGCCGAATCCGAAAACGAGAATCGCCTCAGTCGTCTGCGGTGGCGGCCCCGCCCTCCTCGGCCTGCGCTTTGGTCCAGGAGAGCTTGCCGCCGGCGGCGAGGATGTCGCGCTCGCGCTGGGAGGCGTCGAGCGTCGCGGTGTACTCCTCGTCGCCGTTGACCGTCACGGTGAACTCCGAGCGACCCTCGGAGACGCCGGATTCGACGTCCTCGACGATCTCGACCTCGTCGCCCTGGTCGATGCCGTCGTAGGCGTCCTCGTCGATGACGAGCGGGACGATGCCGAAGTTGAAGAGGTTCGCGCGGTGGATCCGGGCGAAGCTCTGGGCGAGGACGGCCTCGACGCCCAGGTGCATCGGGCACATCGCGGCGTGTTCGCGCGAGGAGCCCTGCCCGTAGTTCTCGCCGGCGAGCAGGACGCCGCCGTCGGCCTCGGCCGCGCGGTCGGCGAACGTCTCGTCGACGCGGCTGAGGGTGAACTCGGAGAGCTTGTCGATGTTCGAGCGGTACATCAGGATGTCCTGCGTCGCGGGGATGATGTGGTCCGTCGTGATGTTGTCGTCCATCTTGAGCAGGACCTCACCCGCGATGTCCTCGTCGATCCCGTCGCGCAGGGGTACCTCGCCGATGTTCGGGCCCTTGACGAGCTCGTCGTCGACGGCCTCGTCGGGGGTGATGAGGTCGGCCTTCGAGGCGTCGTACTCCTCGGCGAGTTCGAAGCCGGGCGCCTCGAGGTCGCCGAGTTCGTCGGACAGGTCGCGTGGATCGACGATCTCGCCTTTGAGCGCGGCAGCGGCGGCGACTTCCGGCGAGCAGAGGTAGACGTTGTCGTCCTCGATGCCGGAACGACCCTCGAAGTTGCGGTTGAAGGTTCGCACCGAGACGGAGTCGGAGGCCGGGACGTGGCCGATGCCGATGCAGGCGCCGCAGGTCGCCTCGGAGAAGTTGACGCCGGCGGCCATCATCTCCGCGACCCAGCCCTGTCGGGCGAGCAGTTCCGAGGCCTGCTTCGAGCCGGGAGCGACGATCATCTCGGTCTTCTTGTTGACCTCGCGACCCTCGAGCATCTTCGCGGCCGGGAGGACGTCCTCGTAGGCGCCGTTCGTACAGGAGCCGACGATGACCTGGTCGACGTCGGTGCCGGCGACTTCGCTGACGGGGACGACCTTGTCCGGCATCGACGGCTCTGCGATCAGCGGTTCGAGGTCCGAGAGGTCGACGACGATCTCGTCGTCGTACTCGGCGTCGTCGTCGGGCTGGAGCGGGACGTACTCGCCGCCGCGGCCGACGCGTTCTAAGTAGTCCTCGGTCTGTTCGTCCGTCGGGAAGATAGAGGAGGTCGCACCGAGTTCGGTGCCCATGTTCGTGATCGTCATCCGCTCGGGGGCGGTGAGCGTCTCGACGCCCGGGCCCGTGTACTCCAGAATCTTGCCGACGCCGCCCTTCACGGTGAGGCGTCGCAGGAGTTCGAGGATGACGTCCTTCGCGGTCGCCCAGTCGGGCAGTTCGCCTTCGAGGCGAACGTTGACGACTTCGGGCATCTCGATGTAGTACGGCGCACCGCCCATCGCGACGGTGACGTCGATCCCGCCGGCGCCGATGGCGAGTTCGCCGAGGCCGCCCGGCGTGGGGGTGTGGGAGTCGGAACCGAGCAGCGTCTTGCCGGGGGCGGCGAAGTTCTCCCGGTGGACGTTGTGACAGATACCGTTGCCGGGGCGAGAGAAGTGGGCGCCGTAGGTGCCGGCAGCGGAGCGCAGGAAGCGGTGGTCGTCGGTGTTCTTGAAGTCGAACTGGTAGGTCTGGTGGTCGCAGTACTGGGCGGCGATCTCGGTCTGGACCTCGTCCAGCCCCATCGCCTCGAACTGTAGCCAGACCATCGTTCCCGTGGTGTCCTGTGTGAGTACCTGATCGATCTCGATACCGATCTCCTCGCCCGTCTGGAGGTCGCCCTCGACGAGGTGGTCATCGAGAATCTTTTCGGTGAGCGTTTGTCCCATAGCACCACGAAATCGGCCGTGAGGGGGCATAAAACCAGCGTGTTCGTCGCATATCGCGGATAGTGAATAGTATAAACGTCCAATTCTGAGCAATATTTGCGGCAGAAACTCTGCAAACGTGGGTCGAGTCTGGCACGGGGTCCGCCAGTTCTCGGATACGCGGACACGACGCGGCAGATCGACCGGTCGCCGGCGCTCTCTCAGTGATCCGCTTCGTGGGGGTTCAGTTCGGTCTCGTACCACTCGGCGTGGTCGGCGTACTCGATGAACCGCGGTGCGTCGGGGTCGAACGGCCGTTCGAGCGACTCGAACGCCTGCTTCTTGTCCCAGCTCTGGAGTTTTCCGATGGCGCTTCGGTCCTCGAGATCGTGGTACTCGAGGTCGGGCTCGGCGAGTTCCCACGCCTGCAGGCCGCGTTCGGTGCGGACGATGACGGAGGAGAACTCGTCGGAGGAACCGACGGAGCCGACGGTCAGGTCCGCCGTGTAGCCGGTGAAGTCGGCGCACTCGTCACAGCCCTTCAGCGTGGCGTCGTGGAAGTCCGCGACGTCCTCCGCGAGGAGGGGCTCCAGATCCTCGTCGTAGACGCGCATCTCGCCCTCGATGACGTCCATCTTGCCGATCTCGTCGGGCGAGATCCCTCGTTTCGATTCGAGTTCGTCGCCGAGGAGCCGCTGGTAGTTGAAGTTTTTCGTACACATGAGCGCGATGCGGTACTCGACGGCTTGGAGGCCCGCCTCCTGGGCCTGCAGGTCCCAGTCGAAGTCCTGCAGCGCGCGGATCCCCTCGATCTCGCAGGGCGTGCCGACGACGGCGAGGCTGAGGTCCGCGGGATCTCTGTCGGGCAGCTTGTGCTCCCACCGCGAGAGGTCGAGGGTGCCCAGGGCCATCGTCTGGTTGTAGAACGACCCGGCACTCTCGATCAGTTCCTCGCGGGTCGTCGCCAGGACGGATTCGGCCTTCCAGGGATCCTCGTCGGACTCGGTGGCGACGAGCGCGCCGTCGATCTCGCCCGCGTCGAGCAGGTGCGAGAGGATCGACGTGACGACGCCGCCGTCCTGGGCACCGCGGCGCCAGTCTTCGGTGACCCGCGCGGAGAACTCCGTGATGGGGTCGCCGGCGCCGGAGACGTTGTCGTCGCCGCCCGTGATCTTCCACTGGCGCTCGTAGCGCAGCCCGCCCCGCGGACAGAAGTCCCAGCACATCGAACAGCCGGTGCACATCTTCACCAGCTCCGGTTTCCCGTCGTCGCCGATCCCGATGGAATCCGACGGACAGGCCGCGACGCAGGTCCCACACTGGATACAGCGATCCGCCTCGATGACGGCCTCGTCCAGTTCCATGAACCACGTCTTTGCGTCCGGCGTGTCGATGTCGTTCATCGACGAGCGGATCGCGTAGCTGGGCGTGTCGAGTTCGACACCCTCAGGCACGCCGGGTCTGGCCGTCGGATCCGCACCCGGACTGTCCACGTCCTGACTTTGCCCGACCGCGGGCTCGGTGAACGCGACGTCGCCGAGATTCCCCGATTCGTCGACGTTAATCGGCCGCGAACCGCCGTCGGTCCGGACGTCAGCGTCCGTCGGCTCGTCGACATTGGTCGGCTCCGCTAGGACGCCCGGCTCGTCGCGCTCAGTCATCGTGAGCCACCCCGCGGGAGACCGGCGCGTCCGCCCGGCGCATGATCGTCCGCAAGTGTTCATTGTCAGTCCGGCGGCTCCACTCGTAGAAGCGTTCGCCGTCGAGCCGGTCGTCGACGTAGGCCTCGAAGAGCGATTCGAGGGCGGGGACGACGGCAGCAGCCGGCACGGCCGTCTCCACCCAGTCGAGGAAGCCGTTGTCGCCGCCGAGAGCCCCGCCGAGCCCGACGTCCATGCCCTCCACGATGGCGTCGCCCTCCTCGTTGGTCGTCACGTCCCCGGCGAGTTCGTCGCCGTCGACCTTCACGGTCTCGCCGCGGAAGCCGATATCCGCGATCTGGGGCTGGGCGCAGGACGCGGAACAGCCCGACATGTGCACCCGGACGACCTCGAGGTCGTCGGGGGTGTCGATCCGCTCGTCGAGTTCGCGCGCCCATCGTTTCGTGCGCTTTTTCGTCTCGATGATGCCGTAGTTGCAGAACTCGCTGCCCGTACACCCGACCGCGCCGCGGGAGAACGGCCCGGGATCGGGCTGGTAGTCGGCGGCGAACGGCTCGGCGAGCAAGTCATCGACGTTCTCTTCGGGGACGTGGGTGATCAGGAAATTCTGGTCGGTCGCGAGTCGGATGGACGCGTCGTCGGTGCCGTACTCTCGGGCGGCGCGGGCGGCCTGGACGAACTCGTCGCCGCCCATCCGACCGCCGACGACGTTGAAGCCGACGTACGTGAGGCCGTCCTCGCGCTGGTCGTGAACGCCGACGTGATCGCCGACGTAGCCCTCGGTGCGGTCGACGCCGCGCTCGCGGAGGTCGACAGCACACCGGTCCCGGACGGCGTCCTCGAACGCGTCGGGTCCCATCTGCTCGACGAGATAGCGCATCCGGCAGACGCCCCGGTTAGTCCGGTCGCCGAGTTCCTTGAACGTCTGGGCGACCGCGCGGCAGAACTCCACGGCGTCCTCGGGGCGGACGAACACGTCGAGATCTGATGCCATCCGCGGCCCGTCCGAGAGGCCGCCGCCGACGCGGGCGTGGAAGCCGTAGTGGGGCTCCCCGCCGAGGTCCTTCTTGGCCGGCGTCAGCCCGACGTCGTTGATCTGGGACTGCGCGCAGTCGTGTTTACACCCCGTTATTGTCATCTTGAACTTCCGGGGAAGGTTCGCGTACTCGCGGTTCCCGGTGAAGAAGTCCGTCACCGCGTCGACGACCGGCTGGGCGTCGAAACACTCGTGGTCGTCCAGCCCGGCGGCGGGACAGCCGAGCACGTTCCGTGCGGAGTCGCCACAACCCTGGATCGTCGAGAGGCCGACCTCGTCGTAGCGCTCCCAGATCTCGGGCACGTCCTCGACTTCGATCCAGTGCATCTGGAAGTCCTGTCGCGTCGTGAGGTCGAGGAAGGCGTCGCCCCAGAGCTCGTTTTGCTGTTCGCCGCCGAACGCCTCGGGTGCCGTGGCGTACTCGTCGGCGACCTCGCCGACGACCTCGGCCTGCTCCGGGGTAACGAACCCGCCCGGCGCCTTCGTCCGCAGCATGAAGTAGTCGTCCTGCTTCCCGTGGGCGTACATGCCGGCCCACTTCAGCCGCTCCCACTCGCCGTCGCCCGCCCGCGCTTCGATCTCCGCGAACGACAACCCGGCCTCGGCGTACTCCCGTACGTCCTCGATCACGTCGAGCGGGTGCTTCTCCCGCTTGTACGCCTCGACGGCGTTCACGGCCGGATCACCCCGGAGACCGACGTCAGCTCCCGATCGGACGGTACTGCGGTCACGGACTCGATCGCTCCTGCGTGAGTCATCGTGACCGGCCAATCGCAAGCCCGGTGGATGTAGCTGGGCGTCCAGGCACGAACTGACAGGGGTTGGAAACGGTGGCAACACTTGCCGACGACTCGCCCCGTCTGCGGCGGACGGTCGCCCGCCACCGGGGAGTGTCGGTCGGGCCTTGGACCCGTACAGTCCGGCTGTTTCGAACCGACCGGCGTCGATTCGTCGGGTCGATTCTCGGGCGGCCGCACGGGATGTCCGCCGGCGACGCATGGAGCGAACAGAATCCGTCGCGTCGCTCGTGTATCGGCTTCGCTTCTGAATCGACTCTGCGTCGACTCTCGATCGATCCGGTATTGGCGTCCTATTTTCTTTGGATTCGTTCCCAGATCGTCCGCTCGGTACGTCGCGGGTGGCGGCAATTATCGACCCGGTGGCGGTTCGCCGGACAGACGTGACGCGGTGAGACCTCCTATAGACGGTCGACGCGACTGCTCTTCCATGCCGACGCATCGACCTTGCAGGACGCGACCGCTGAGATCGGCGCCCGACGATACGAACCGCCATGGTGATCGACCGTGACGGGCGAACCGGATCCGGAACCGGGTTCGGCCGCCGACCCGTGCGCGGACGGGGCGAACGGATCGGACGAATGGGACGGTGCGGGCGCGTCAGGCGGTGGAGACGCGTCTGCGGACCGCGCCGGACGGACGACCGATGCCGACGAACGGACGGACGGAGACTGCGATCTGCAGCCGGACGACGAGCGGGCGGACGAGGAACGCGACGAGCGGGCGGACGCCGCCGCCCATCTCCGTGACGTTCCCGTCGGGAGCGGCTGTACGGAGATCTGGGAACACCTCGCCGAACGGCGGGATGACGATGCCTGAGGGCGTCTCGGGGCGGCGCGTCGGTTCGTCCGCGTCGCTCGCGTCGACGACGCTCGTGATCGTCGGCCACGGCTCGCACCACGACGCTCGATCGGCGGCCCCTGTCTACGCGCACGCCGACGGCCTCCGTGATCGCGGCGTCTTCGCCGACGTTCGAACGGCCCTCTGGAAGGAAGCGCCGTCGCCGCGGTCGGTCCTGCGGACCGTCGAGACCGACGCCGCGGTCGTCGTCCCGTTGTTCGTGGCGGCGGGATACTTCACGGAGGACGTGATCCCTCGCGAACTCGGCCTGACGGGGCAATCCACGCCGGACCTGGGCGGCACCGTCAGGTACACGTCGCCCGTGGGGACGCACGACGCGGTGACCGACATCGTCGTCGAACGGGCCGATCGCGTCGCGGGCGACCGACCCATCGGCGACGAGCTCGGCCTCGCGATCGTCGCTCACGGCACCGAACGCAACGAGAACAGCGCGGCGGCGGCCCGCGAACACGCGACGCGGATCCGGGACCGGGACCGGTTCGACGAGGTGCGAGCGCTCTACCTGGACGAGTCGCCCTCGGTCGGCACGCTGACCGACCACTTCGCGACCGACGAGGTGGTGCTGGTTCCGCTGTTCGTCGCCGCGGGCCGGCACGCCCGGGCGGACGTTCCGGCGGTCGCGGGCCTAGCCGACGGACCCGGCGACGAGTACGCGGTCCCGGCCGACGTAGACGGTTGCCGCGTCTGGTATGCCGGCCCTGTCGGGACCGATCCTCGCATCGCGGACGTGATCTTCGACCGGGCCAGGGAGGTAGCCGCTGGCGAGGATGGCGAACTCGGCCGTGCCGACGAACCGTCGACGACCGATCGCAGCGGCTCGTCGGCGAACGGTCGCTGCAACTCGTCGGTGAATGGTCGCTGTGACTCGTCGGCGAACGGTCGTTGCGACTCGACAGCGAGTGGTAATCGCACTTCCCCTGGGAGTGCTCGCCCGACGTCGACCGACGCCAGACCGACCGGAGCCGGACCGGCGCTGCGTCCTGCTCCCGGTGAGCCAAATTCCCGATCCAGTCGGGCGTTTTTGCGGTGGATCGAATCCGGTGGTGCGGCCACTCCGACGGGGGCCACGTCCCGACGGTCGTCCCCGGCGACTTCGGATCGGGAAGAATCGCGAGCGGGGGTGACCGTCCGACGGACACCGTCGGGCGGACGGGTGGCGCGCACGTGGGGCGAACTGCTGATCACCGCGTCCACGATGGTCGACGGCTCCCGAACGTACGAACTGCGCAACGAGGCCGATCGCGACGCGAACCCCGCCGCACTCGACAGGCTCGATCGTCTGCGAGACCTTCGCGATCGGATTCGCTTCGACGACGAGGGCGAATTCCGCCCGCTCCGATCGGCACCGACGCTCCCGACCGGCTGGTACTGTCCCGGTCTCGACGGGGCCACGCTGGCCCGTGCCGTCGAAACCGTCTACCCGGCGACGATCACCGACTGGGCCCGCGAGTGCGAGGGGTCGCTCGACGTCACCCACTTCCGGGTGACCGCCGACCGGCAGACGGGAATCTACGATCGGGTCGCCGCGCTCGACCGATCGGCGCTCGACGCCGTCGTCCGCACGTGCTGTGTAGACGACGCGTGTCTGAAGCGCCGGCGCTGGGAGTACGACGACAAAGAGTCCGTCGACGTCCCGCGAGGGAACGGGACGTTTCCCTGTCGCGAACCCTGCTCGATGGTTCTGGAGCGGGCGCGTGAGTCGGTCGTCGACGGCTCGTCCGACCGGGGTGTCGACCGATGAGCGGCGCCGCGGGATCGGTGGCGCTGGTCGGCGCGGGACCGGGCGACCCCGACCTCTTGACCGTGACGGCGCGCCGTCGACTCGACGAGGCGGACGTGATCCTCCACGACGCGCTGGTCACCGACGCGCTCCTCGATACCGTCCCGGCGTCGGCGGACGTCGTCGACGTCGGAAAGCGAGCGGCTGGCGCCGGCGAGCGAGCCACGCAGGACGAGATCAATCGACTGCTGGTCCGGTTGGCGAGGCGAGGCCGGGCGGTGGTTCGCCTGAAGGGTGGCGATCCGTACGTCTTCGGCCGCGGAGGCGAGGAGGCCGAGTTCCTCGCGGCCGCCGGCGTCGACGTCGAGGTCGTCCCCGGGGTGACGAGCGCCGTCGCCGCGCCGGCCGTCGCGGGCATTCCCGTCACGCACCGTGACCACGCCTCCAGCCTGACGGTCGTCACTGGCCACGAGGACCCGACCAAAGCCGAGAGCGCCCTCGACTGGGCGGCGCTGGCCGATACCGTCGCAGCGGGCGGCACGCTCGTCGTCCTCATGGGCGTCGGGCGACTGCCGGAGATCGTCGCGACCCTCCGGGAACACGACCTCTCGGCCGACACGCCGGTCGCGATGGTCGAGAAGGCGACCTGGGACGACGAGTCCACCGTCACCGGGACGCTCTCGACGATCGTGGCGCGTGCGACCGACGCCGGAATCGAACCGCCGGCGGTCACCGTCGTCGGCGACGTGGTCGCCGTCCGTGATCGGGTGATCGACCGTGTGCGATCCGCCCGAACGGTCGAGAACGCGAGGGCCAGCACCGGCGTGGTGCTGTCGGACGGAGGGTCCCGATGAGCGGGGACTCGCCCCTCGATCGGCTGCTGAGCGACGTCGTTGGATCCGGACCGCGATCGTCCTCGGACATGACCTACGAGCAGGCGTTCGCCGCCATGGAGGGTATCCTGACCGGCGAGCCGGACCCGACAGTGCTGGGCGGCTTCTGGATCGCGAACCGGTGGAAGGGTAATACGCCGACCGAACTGGCCGCCTTCGTCGACGCAATGCGAACGGCGTCCGTCGAGCCGGCCGTCCCGGACACCGACCCCGTTGATATCGGCGCGAACTACGACGGGAAAGCCGACACTCCGCCGCTGGGTGTCGCGAGCGGGATCGTCGCGGCCGCCGCCGGGACGCCCGTCGCGGTCCACAGCGCCGACCGGGTTCCGACGACGGACGGCGTCACCTATCGACACGTCCTCGACGAACTCGGCGTCCGGACCGACCTCTCGCCCGCGGCCAGCGCGGCTATGGTCGACGAGATCGGGTTCGGATTCTACGACGCCGTGCGGTTCAATCCGGGCCTTCACGCGCTCCTCGACCGTCGGCGAGCCCTCGGCCTCAGGACGTTTGTCAACACGATCGAGACGCTCGCGAACCCGACGGAGACCGACGTCCACCTCGGCTCGTTCTTCCACCGCCCCTTCGCGGAGCGGATGATCGCGACGTTCCGCGAGAGCCGGACGCTCGCCGTCGATCGGGTCGTGATGGTCAACGGCCAGGAAGGGTCCGACGACGTGCGCCCGGGGACGGTCCGACTCGTGGAGTGGACCGCCCGCGGGAACGGCCCGTCGGCGGTCGACACCGGGAGCGGGACCGAGGACCAGACCGTCGAACTCTCCGAGATCGAAACCGGTGAATTCGGCGTGGCCGGCGACGTCCCGTCTCCCGGCGACGACCTCGCGGCCGACGGCGCCCGACTCGCTCGAGAGGTCGTCCGCGGCGAGCGACGGGACGCCGCGGCGGACGTCGTCTCCCTGAACGCCGGCGTTCGGATCTACGCCCGCGGAGACGCGTCGACGCTCTCGACGGCGGTCGACCGGGCGCGCGACGCTATCGCTGACGGTCGGGCCGACGCGGTGCTCGCTACGCTGGAAGGGTTCGATCCGGCGGACCACGTCCCGTGTCGATCCGGTCCGGTTGACCACACCCCGTGACGATTCGGTCCGGAGAACCACACCCCGTGACGATCCGATACGACGGACCGTTGTGCGCGGGTCAGCGGGGTTCCCCCGCGAGATGGACGCTCCACTCGAACGCGCGAGGTGCTCCCGGTTCCCGTCCCTCGGAGAGACTGGCGGTTACGACCTGCACGCCGGCGTGCTCGCCGCGCCACCGAACGGCGAACTCGTCGTCGTCCATTCCCGTCCGTTCGGGGTGTGGACCGATCGTCCCGTTGTCCTGTCGGTCCCCACCCGGATCGTACAGCAGCACGTCACTGTCCGAGAGGTCCACGTGCGACCAGCACTCGCGGAGTACGCACCCATCCGCCGGACGCGCTGCCGACCAGAGCCAGTAGACGTAGCGATCCTCCTCCATCGAGGAGGGGTAGACGTTCTCGTACACCGCGGCGTAGTTGTCGGATTCGGCGAGCGCGTCACCCGACGAGTCTGTCACGACGAGCGAGTGCTCGTCGGCCCAGCGGCGGTCGCCGAGCGTGACGCCCGGTCCTAGATCCACGGGTTCGGGGCCGGATCCGATCCGCTCGGCCGCCGCCGACCCGTACCGGTCGACCATCCGGTCGACGTACCGGGTCCGCTCGTCGTCCGTCAGGCCGTCGTCGTCGGGACCGGCCGTCATCGATGTTTCTGCGGTCGGTGGACCGGAGGAGAGGGCGTTCGATAGCGCTGTCGTGCACCCGGCGAGTGACGCCGTTCCAGCGCACGCGGCCGATTGGAGGAACCGGCGTCTGCATCGTGATGAATCGGGGACCGTCATTCGTCTCTCCGATTCGAGACGTCAACTACTTGGCCGTTCCGGAACCGGTCTCGCCGGGTCGGTTTCGTCGATCCGTCGTCTCCGTCCCCACCTCTCGTGCCTGCACGCACGGACCCAGTAGAACGGACGGACATTCTCGGCACCGCTGACGTACGCACGTTCGACGACGGTTCCACGACACGCGGTGGCGGCGATCGGCCCAGCGAGTACCGCGTCGAATCGGTCGCCGTCGGCGGATCGATCGGTGGTGACGACCGACTCGCTGGGGGTAGATAGCGTGGGGCGTGAGCCGAGTGGCCGATCGGCGCAGCGCTCCCAACGCGATACGTTTTTGCCGGTACCGAAGACTCTCTCCTCTATGTACCGTTCCGGCGCGTTCGTGGCCGAGTGCGTCACACCGACGACGGACGAACAGATCCAGCCGAACGGCGTAGACCTCACGCTCGACGTCGTCTTCGAGCAACTCGAGCCGGGTCGCATCACACGCGACGGGAAGGAGATCGGCGATCGGGTCGCCCGCCCGCTGGAGGAACTCGAGGAGAAGGCACCGGCGACGTTCTACCTCCCCGAAGGCACCTACGTCGCGCGCTACAGCGAGCAAATCAGCGTTCCGGAGGGCCACGTCGGGTTCGTCTACCCGCGCTCGTCGCTGATGCGCAACTCCTGTATGCTGAACACGGCCGTCTGGGACGCGGGCTACGAGGGCCGCGGCGAGGGCCTGCTGCAGGTCCACCACGACGTCGAACTCGAACGTGGCGCCCGCGTCGCCCAGTTCGTCCTCGCCGAAGCCGATCACGAGGACGTCTACGACGGCAGCTACCAGGGCGAGAACCTGTAGCTGCCCGACCGCAACTCGCCCGACACACGTCTCGCCGGACCGTGATCCTATCTCGCCCGACACACGTCCCGCCGGACCGTGATCCTGTCCCGTCCGACACCCGTCGCGCCGGACCGTGATCGCATCGGGTCCGATACTGCACGCCGGTCCCGGCGACGCGTCCCGTCACCTGGCGTCCGCTCGGCCGAGCGCGTTCGACGGACGGAGTTTTATCGTCTCGCGCCAGAGGTGCCGTATGTTCGGAGGGAGACTCCCGTGATGGCCACGACCCACGGCTTCGTCGCCCTGGCGCTCGTCACGCCGGTCGCGACCGTCGCGCCGGAGTTGGCGACGCCGCTCTCCATCGGTGCCGTCGCCGGCGGACTCGCGCCCGATCTGGACGTCGCGTTCGAGCACCGACGAACGCTTCACTTCCCCGTACTCGGCGCCGGTCCGGCGGTCTTCGGGCTCGCCGTCGTGGCCCTCGTGCCGTCACCGATCGCGATCGCGATCGCGACGTTCTTCGTCGCTGCCTGGGTCCACGCCGCGAGCGATGCGGTCGGCGGCGGCTCCGGGTTCGATCCCTGGACCGACCCGATCGACCGGGCCGTCTTCGACCACCGGCGCGGCCGGTGGATCCGCCCGAGACGGTGGATTCGCTACGACGGCGCGCCCGAAGACGCCGCTCTCGGCGTCGCACTCGCGATTCCCGCGTTCGTCGTCTTCGACGGGTGGGTTCGGGTGCTGGTCGTCCTCGGGCTCGCGTTCTCGCTCGGGTACGCGCTCGTCAGACGCAGAATTCCGGCCTGGCTCGACGCTCACGGGTGAGTCGACCGCTCTCACCCACTCTTACTCACTCTCTTACTTACTCACCCTCACTCACTCTCCCGTTTCCGTTCCGCGTCCCTCCGTCAGCAAGACGTCGAACCCGGACCCCGTCCCGACGCCGGTCCCGAACCTGTCTCGTTCGGCGGTTGTCCCGACCGGTTGGACGCATCGGAACGTTCAACTGCGTGTCGTCACGTCCTTCGGGTATGATCGATCTCGTTCTCGCCCGGACGACGCACCTGCTCGTCGCCGCCATCTGGGCCGGTAGCGTCTGTTTCGTCGCGCTGTCGGTCGTTCCGGCGGCTCGCGACGGCGTGTTCACGACCACCGATCCGCTCACCACACTCCTCGGGACGCTGAAACGTGTCTCCCGGGCGAGCTCGGTCCTCCTGCTGCTGACGGGTGGACACATGGCCGGGCGAATATACACCAGCGAGACGCTCGTCTCGACGGTGAACGGGCAACTCGTCCTGCTCATGACTGCCCTGTGGCTCGTCCTCACTATTCTCGTCGAGGTCGCCGCGAAGCGGTTCGAGACGGGTCTCGACGCGAAGCAGCTTCGCGGGCCGGCACGAGAGACCCTCGGCCTCTTTCGGGCCGCCGCCGTCGTCTCGCTGGCGCTCCTCGTCGTGGCGGGTGCGATCTCTTCGAACGCGGCCACCCTGCTCTGAGCAGCAAGCGCTCGTACACTGAGCTTACAGCGCTCGTTTTCGCCCCGTTCGCGGCCTGTCGCGCGTTCGCTACCGGTTCTCACATTTGAAAATCTCTACGAAAGATACTTACCCGTCCGATTTTAGGTACTGGCATGATGCGACGCGGGAGGACACTCGGGCTGTCCGCGCTGGTCGTCGGCGCGGCAGCCGTCGTCGGATACGCCCTTCGCTCGGGCCGGACGCGCGCTCGCGGACGCGTTCGGGCCAGTATCGGTGCCCGTATCGTCGAGGATGTCCCGACCGCAGCGACGGTCGTCGACAGTTCGTCAGAACGCTTGCGGGACATTCCCGGCGCCCGCCGCGCGATCGAGCGTGCCGTGTGCGCGGACGACCCCTCACAGTGGACGGAGGTGACCTTCTCGGACGACGGCGCCTGGAACGTCGTCGACGCACTCCGCGGGGCGTTCCCGTACTACGACGGCGACGACGGTGAGTACAACGGCGTCTACGTCCGACGGGGCGACCGAGTCGTCGTGCTGGATGCCATCGGCTGGGCCCACGTCGAGACGCCGACGCACTGATCGATCGACGGTGCCGACGCGTCGTGCGTCGCGCCACAGCACACCGTGCGTTTTTAGCCGCCACACCGATTCCACGAACCGCAACCCTCACGACGCCACCCCGAGGAGGTGTCACCATGCAATTGGGTCTGATCGGACTGGGACGGATGGGCCAGATCGTCGCCGATCGCTGTCTCGACGCCGGAATCGACGTGGTAGCGTTCGATCTCGACGCGGATGCCGTCGCGACGGCGGCCGAGGCGGGCGCCGAACCCGCCGACTCGGTGACCGACCTCGCGAATCGACTCGACGCGACCGACGGTCCGGCGTACGTCTGGCTGATGGTCCCGGCTGGTGAACCGGTCGACGCGGCGCTCGACGACCTCGAACCGCACCTCACCGACGAGGACGTGGTCGTCGACGGTGGTAACTCGTACTACGAAGACTCGGTCCGTCGCGCCGAGTCGTGTTCGGCGGCCTACCTCGACTGCGGCACTTCCGGCGGTCCCGCCGGCGCGGAACTGGGCTTCTCGCTGATGATCGGGGGACCGGCGTGGGCGTACGAGGCGCTCGAACCCGCGTTCGACGCCGTGGCGACCGGTCCCGACGGCCACGCACGGATGGGTCCCGCGGGGTCGGGCCACTACGTCAAGATGGTCCACAACGGCGTCGAGTACGCGCTCATGCAGGCGTACGGCGAGGGATTCGAACTCTTACACGAGGGACGGTACGACCTCGACCTGGAGGCCGTCGCGAGCGTCTGGAACAACGGGGCCGTCATCCGCTCGTGGTTGCTGGAACTCTGCGAGGAGGCGTTCCGTGAGGAGGGGACCGACCTCGGCGACGTCGCCGATCGCGTCGAGGGTGGGTCGACGGGCACCTGGACGGTCCAGGAGGGTCTCGAGCAGGAGGTTCCACTCCCGCTCATCTACACCGCCCTCGGCGAACGATTCGGATCGCGGGCCGACGAGGGCCGGTTCTCACGCCGACTCGCGAACCGCCTGCGGTACGGATTCGGCCGCCACGAAGTACCGCGTCGATCCTGACGGTGACCGATCCGTTCGGCGGTCGACGGACGCGTATCACAATACTGATGGGCGGGCGCTCCGACCGACGAGTAGGTACGTTTCGAGCCCGGCCTCACCGCCGAGTTCGACCAGCACGTCACGATGCCGGGCCGACGGCCCCGCGTTCACGGCCGTCACGCCCCCACACTCTGCACAGTCGAGTTCCACCGACCCCTCCGTGGTGATCCGCCGAACCGCCCCTCCGCGACGCCGTCCCATCGCCGACGATCGAACGCCTTTCGACCATGACCGATCCAGCCGACTCCGACCCGACGGACGCTCCCGGCGAGAGCGCCGCGTCCGACGATGGTGGGGTCGACGCCGACCGGACCGACTCTGCCGACGATGGTGGGGCCGACGCCGGCCGAACCGACTCTGCCGACGATGGTGGGGCCGACGCCGGCCGAACCGACCCCGTCGGCGACGGTGACCCAGCCGTTCCCGACGCGGACGGCAGCGCGACCGACGGCGGACCTGGACCGTCGGCGTCCAGTTCGATCACCGAGGGGAGCCTCATCAGACCGCTGTTCCAGCTGGCGTGGCCGATCGTCGTCATCCAGTTGTTGCAGGTCACCTACAACGTGGTGGATACGATCTGGCTGGGTCGTCTCTCCACCGAGTCCGTCGGCGCGATCAGCCTCGCGTTCCCGTTGATCTTTCTGTTGATCGCCATCGCCGGCGGCTTTACGACCGCCGGGGCGATCCTGGTCGCCCAGTACACTGGCGCCAGGGGCGAACGATCGTCGGGACTCGTCGCCGGCCAGACGCTCTCGTTCGTCGGCATCATCTCGGTCCTGATCGCCGTCGTCGGCTACTTCTACACCAGACCGGCGCTGTCGATCTTGCCGAGCGACCCGGAGACGGCGGCGCGGGTGATTCCGCTCGCCGCCGACTACATGGAGGTGTTCTTCCTCGGGATGCCGCTCATCGGCGGGTTCTTCGTCTTCTCCGCGCTCATGCGCGGGTACGGCGACACGCGGACGCCGATGCTGGTGATGGTGGTCTCGGTCGTCGTCAACGTCGTCGCCGATCCGTTCTTGATCTTCGGGTTCGCGGACAACCCGCTGTTCGGGATGTTGAACGGGCTCCCGGGTATCGGTGCGATCGACTTCGTGGCCCTCGAGACGTCGTTGTACGGGCTGACCGGATTTTCGGGGATGGGAATCGAAGGGGCGGCCGCCGCGACCGTCGGTGCCCGTGCCGTCGCGACCGCGATCGGGATCTACGTCCTCTTCGCGACGTCGCGCGGGCCGACGATCGACGTGGGGCACCTCGTCCCCGACCTGGCCGTCGTCGAGGACATCGTTCGCCTCGGCACGCCGAGCATGGTCGAGCAGTCGATGTCGGCACTGGCGATGATCACCCTGACGGCGATGGTCGTCACGTTTTCGCCGCCGGTCGTCACCGCCTTCGGACTCGGAAACCGGCTCATCTCGCTCGTCTTCCTCCCTGCGATGGGACTCGGACGCGCGATCGACACGATGGTGGGGCAGAATCTGGGTGCCGACCGCCCAGATCGTGCCGCCCGCGCCGTTCGGCTCGCCGCCTCGACAGGGGCCGGCGTGATGCTCGTCGTCGCCGTGCTCGCGCTCGCGTTTACGGAACCGATCGTCTCGGTCTTCATCGGCCCCGACGTGGAGAACGCCGCCATCGCCGAGGGATACGGCGTCGAGTACGTCCGCACACGGACCGTCGAGTTCGCCTTCATCGGCGTCTCGCAGGTGATCCTCGGCGGGTTCCGCGGCGCGGGGAACACGAAGACGGCGATGGTCATCTCGATGGTCACCCTCTGGGTGGGACGCGTCGTGAGCGTCCTCGTGCTCGCGTTCTCCTGGACGGTGACGCTCCCTCTCGTCGGCATCACCGTCGGGGCGCTCGGTCTCGGCGCGCGTGGTCTCTGGATCGGCATGGCGTTGGGGAACGTCGTGGGCGCGATCGTCGGCGTCGCGTGGTTCAGTCGCGGAACTTGGCGAGAGAAGTACATCGACGACCCGGGCGGACCGTCCGGAACGCCGGCGGACGCGATCGACGACCCGGAACCGGTGTCGGCTGGGACGAGCACAGAGGAGTGAGAACGTCGCGAGCCACCACCGTTCACCCCTTGCGGCCCCGTCCGCGTCACCGACACGGGCGGGTGATAGCGGCCGTCATCCAATCGGACAGCCGACGACGGACGTTCCTCGAATCGAACGGGCGGGGCCGAACCCTAATATGTTCGGGCCCGGTCCCGGGGAACGGGAATCGTACCCGCTTTAGAACGGGTAGCCGTTCGAACGGTCGGGTGTACAGATCATGCACGATTCTACGTCCAACCGACGAACGGTACTGAAAGCGACTGGCGCGTCACTCGCGGCCGTCACACTCGCGGGGTGTGGGAGTAGCGATCCGGAGGACGGCTCGGGCGGATCAGGGGGGAGCGGAAGCGACGGAAGCGGTGGCGGCGGAGACGAGTACACGATCGACCCGGGGACGGAGATCATGTTCGCGGGTCTGACGACGCACTGGGAGGGTAACGCGCCGTCGTCGATCGAGGGCGTTCGGAACCCGACGCTAGTGCTGACGGAGGGTGAGACGTACACGATCGGGTGGAACGAGGGCAACGGCGCGGGCCACAACATGGAACTGCGCGACGACAGCGGCTCGGTCGTCGACGACCTGGCGACGGAGATCGCGATGGAGCCGGGCGACGACCAGGTCCTGGAGTTCGAGGCGACCAGCGAGATCACGACCTACCGCTGCCGGCCCCACTCGGGCATGGAAGGCTCTATCGTCGTCGAGTAACCGACCGCGTCGGACCGATCGTTATTCGAATTTTCACCCCGTGAGCGTGAGCGCCGATCGATCGGAACTGGAGACGATCGAACACGCTATTCGTCCTCGACGGGCGATGTCGTCTCCGAGACGGACCGGTCGGTTCTCGTATCGGTCGTCTCCGTCCACCCCGTCTCGGAGACGACGCCGTTAAGGCCGTCAGGGGTGAAGTTCCGGAGAATGGTTGACGGGGCAGTCGACGTCGTGGAGTTTCTCCTCACGGCGAACGAGTATACGGACGATCGGTCGCTCGACGAGAACGACGTACCGCCGGCGTATCGGCGGGTGTTCTGGACCGTTCCGAGCGGGTCCGACGACGGTGACGACGGGACCGAGCCGGATCGGCGCGGCGTGACCAACGGTGGAATCGAGCGGCCGCTCTCGACGACGAACACGACCGCTCGCGAGGCGACCGGCGTAACCCAGCCCTGGGAGACGATCTCGGAGCTGCTGTTCACCGATCGTGACGACTTCTCCGGAACGATCTCGCTCACCGACCGCGAGATGGCGGAGCAGTGGTACCTCGATCGCGTCGACGACGACCGCCTTCTCGACAATCCGGTCCTCGCGAAGGCCTTCGCGGATGCGGAGGGTGTAGACGCCGACTACGAGACGGCCCGGGAACGGAACCGACCGATCCAGGCCGATCGGGTCTGGATCGACGGCCTGCTCGCGGAGTACTTCGACGGCGAGGAGGACGAAGAGATGCTCGATCTGGTCGACGTCCGCGCGCCGGAAGAGGTCGATATCACGCTCGACGACCTCGTCCTCACCGCCGACCAGGAGGCCGAGATCAACAAGATCGCGAAGGCGATCGAGCACCGCGACTACCTCGCCGACATCGGGTTGCGCGAGATCGGCAAACTCCTGTTCGTCGGGCCGCCGGGGACGGGGAAAACCTCGACCGCACGGGCACTCGCACGTGACATGGACCTGCCGTTCGTCGAGGTGAAACTGTCGATGATCACCTCACAGTACCTGGGTGAGACGGCGAAGAACGTCGACAAGACCTTCGAGGTGGCCAAACGACTCTCGCCGTGTATCCTCTTCATCGACGAGTTCGACTTCGTCGCCAAGACCCGCCGCAGTGACGAACACGCCGCGCTCAAGCGGGCGGTCAACACCCTCCTGAAGAGTATCGACGACGTCTCGCTCATCCAGGACGACGTCCTGCTCATCGGCGCGACGAACCACCCGGACCAGCTCGACGCAGCCGCCTGGCGCCGCTTCGACGAGATCGTCAACTTCCCAAAGCCCGACACCCGGATGCGAAGCGACATCCTGCGGGTGATCACACGCACGATGGACATCGAGGAGTTCGACCCGCAGGCCATCGCGGAGATCACCGAGGGCCTGACAGGGAGCGACCTCCGAATGGTGATGCGCGAGGCCGTCCTCGAGGCGCTCACCGAGAACAGGACGACGCTGACCCAGGACGACCTGGAGGACGCGGTCGAGGGCTTCGAGGAACGGGACAACCTGAAGAACATGGATATGATCGAGGGCGACCACGACGCCCTCGTCGCGGGCGGTGACATCAGCGGTGCGTCGGGTGGCAGTGGCGCGGCGAGCGATGGCGGTGGCCACGACCACGCACACGACCACTGACGGGCCGTGGCGAAGGCGCGGGGGATTCGGCTGTTCGATCCGACCGAACCGGCCCCTCTCGTGACGGAATGCCGAAACGTAATTGTGCCTCCGCAGGCGTGTTCCGGTCGATGGGACGCGCTCCGCTTTCCAGACGAACGGTTCTCGGCGTACTCACGGCCGCCAGTACCGGCGGGTGCGTCGGTCGCGTTCTCGACCGGCCCTCGGTCGCCGTGACCGGCGTTCGCGTCCACAACTGGACGCACGACGGGTCCGACATTCGCCTGGAACTGTTCCGCGACGGTGAATCTGTTCTCGCCGAGAACCTGTCGCTCGCACCGCTTGGGGAACCGGGATCGGTGGCCTCGTTCGAGCCCGCGTGGTCGGTGGAACCGGCCCGGTACCGGATCGACCTCGCGGCGGCGACCGGTGACGCGACGTACGAGCGACAGTTTCCCGCAGACGACTTCTCGTGGAACGGCTGTGCGTACATCGACGCCGATCTCGAGAGCGACTGGCACCCGGGGCAACCGGTCGATCCCGACGCGGACCGGTGGTTCGAGAGTCACCTCCAGGCGGTGACGAGTCCTGACGACTTCTCGAGCGAGTACTGTTCGGACGGATAACTCGTCGGATCGATCGGAGTGATCGTACACCCGGCGTCCTCGTCACGTCCCACGGAGACTCCGTCCCAATCGACGTGAAACCGGTCAGGTGGGCGGTATCACCTCGTGGTGAGCAGGTCACCGGTGACGTTCGATCGGTCGGGTATGGTGATGCCGTTCCCGTCGAGAAACACCCTTATATCGCGGCTTCGAACGGCGAGGTAATGACGGGATCCCCACCGGCACGAGCGCGAGACGGTCATCGCGACGCCGGCATCCTGCACCACCGCCGCCGGAGGGGATGCTGACGTGCGGGTGACGTTGCTCGGAACCGGCGATACGACCGGGACGCCGACCGTCGATTGCGACTGCGACACCTGCGACGCCGCTCGCGAGCGCGACGTCGAGCGGACCCGATTTTCCGTCCACGTCGAAAACGAGCGCACCGGCGAGGCGATCCTGATCGACGCCAGCCCAGACTTCCGGTACCAGTTCCTCCGCGAGGACGTCTCGCTTCCGGACGCGATCGTAATCACGCACATTCACTTCGACCACCTCGACGGGCTGGGCAACGTCTTCCGGCTGCTGGACGACGTCCCAGTCTTCGCGGCCGACGAGACCGATCCCGAGACCGGGCAGAGCGTCGCCGAGACGGTCGCCGCGGACTACCACTACCTCGACGCCATTACGCCCGACGCCCGGACGCCGTACGAGCCGTTCGAAACCTGCGGCTTCGAGGTCACGCTCGTTCCCGTCGACCACCCGCCGCTGGTCTGTTACGGGGTGGTCGTCGAGGACCCAGAAACGGGTGCGAAACTGACCGTCTCGGGCGATACCTCCTACGCCGTCCCCGATCGATCCCGGGCTGTCATGGCCGACCCGGACCTCTTTCTGGCCGACGCTATCGTCCCCGCCTCGCTCTGTGAGTACCATCCACTCGGCGGCCGTCACGAGGCTCCTGACGGAACACCCCGGACGTTCGGGACCAAGCACATGACCCGCGAAGGCGCACTCGCGCTGGCCGACGCGCTCGGCGCGGGGGAAACTCGCCTCGTCCATCTCGCACACTTCTACCCCGTAGAGGATGCGTTCGAGGACCCGCTCGCCGTCGACGGCGAAGTCTACGATCTGTGAGGACGCCGGTCGGCTATCCTGATCGCGGCGTTCGCGTCGGAGCGACGCCGTCGTTCGTCAGTCACCGAAGCGGTCGAGGCCGACCTGCCGTCGTGTCGTCGTCTCCGGATCGGCCGTCCACGGCGTTCGCGCGTCGCGCTCTGTCGCCAGATCGACGGTCGATGGTTCGGCCGGCTCGTGCCCGGGACAGGACTGGTCACACTCCGAGGCGGCGTCGACGATTCGCCCCTTCCAGGGACAGTGGGGCAGGGTTGCGGCTTCGTCCGTCCTGTCGGTCACGCTCTCTCCGGTGACGCCGTGGACGCCCGTTGGCTCGCACCTCGCACACGCAGGGAAGTCGTACGTTCGCCAGCCCTTGCCGTAGGCCCGTTCCGCGATCCGTCTCCGGGCTGCTGCCTTCTCGTCTGCGGAGACGATCGCGACCTCCGTTCGTCCCGGGTGAGTTGCGAGCGGCTCGATGCCAGGTTCGTCGACCGGGAGCGGCCTCGCCTCGCGGACCACCTCGATCTCGGGGGGTACCGAGAGTGTGTCGTCGCGGTGGACACGCCAGATGCCGACCGCGTCCGGGAGCCGGTTGCGGTGGGCGCCGGTGACGTAACTCTCCGTCGCGAGGACGATCTCGTCGACGAGTGCGAGCGAGACGTCCGTCCGTAGCTGGCGTTCGAGGTCGCCCGGCGTTCCGAGATCGGGCTTGTTCTCGATACCGACGATCCGACCCGCCCAGTCGGACGGATAGCGGGTACCTTGTCGGATACAGTCGCGGCCACGGGTGCGCGTCCGCTCGAGAAAGCCGATTTCGATGCCGCGTTCGACGGCCGCCTCGGCCCGGTCGGGATGGCAGTCGAACGCCGCTCGCACCGGTGTCCACCGGCCAGGGCCGAGGTCGGCGTCGAGGAGACTATCGGGAACCGTCTCGGGCGTGAGCGCGGTTCGTCGGTCGAACTGGGGTCCCGGTTCCACACAGACCACGTCGACGATGCGCCCGCCGGGATTCGCGACGCTCGCGCCCAGCTGCCGGGCCACGATGCCGTCACGACGCTCTTCGAGGGTTGCACACAGTTCGAGTTCGAAGGCGAACTCGCGCACGGATGGGGAAACGGCCCTCGCGACGAAAAAGACGCTGGTTCGGTCGGTCGGCGGTTCGCCGACTCGTCGCCGCGACGGTGACGGCTGACGTGACAGTGACGGTCGCCGCGACGGTGACGGTCGACGTGACGCTACAATCTCGACACTGCGTCGAGGCACTATCGCGCGATTCGATCGGCCCAGGCCGGGAGACCGACCACGACGGCGATGGTGGCTGCGAGCGATATCACGTACCCGACGACGGGAACGCCGCTCGTCACCGACCACGTGGGTACGGCGGCGACCGACCCACCGACGAATGTGAGACTCGTCACCAGCGCGACGACCGCCGTTTGGCCGATCGTTCTGTGCGTCGATACCGTGTCGTCGACCGCGACAATTCGGTTCATCACTCGGTCGAGAATCGGTCGGCACCGGCCATAAATGATTTCTGAAAAACACTTTTGTTGGCGGCTGTACTGAAAATCGCTTTAGTCGCGGTCTCGGCCAGCCACCGTTGCCGACCGTCGATCGTGGGGGTCCCCGTCGATCATCGGCCCTCGGCCGATCCCGGCCGTCGCTCGGCTTTTGAGCGGGTCTAGGTGGCGTTGGTTCCACACCCAAACGTAATTGTAGATTGGGTGTCCACTCCGACGTATGAGATCGAAGCCAGCGGGGTTGCGGGCGACTTGTCGGGACGAACCGCCGTCCGCGCCGGCGGCGAGTACCGGGGTGCGTGTCTGATGGGGTCGCCGTCGGCCTTTCGCGACCTCACGACGCTCCTGCTCGACGTGCTGCAGGCCAGGCTCACTGGCGGGGACGAGCCGCTCGTCGAAGAGCACCAGGTGAAGCCGCTGTCGCCTGCGGCGATGGACGACGATTCGAACGTCCGCGTCGGCCTCTACCTGCACTCGGTCTCGACGGACACCGGCCGGGCGAGCGAGTCGCCGGAGATCGACGACGGCCACAAGACCCGGCCGCCGCTTCGGCTCGAAGCTCACTACCTGCTCACGGTGTTTCCGGACACGACGCTCGAAGAGGCGGTCAACAGCGTCCTCGACCAGCAGCTGATCCTGGGGACGGCGATGCAGGCGCTCTACGACAACAGCGTCATCGAACCCGAGAACGTCCCGCCGTCGGTTGGCGACGGGCAACTCACGATCACGCACGGCGACCTGGACGAGATCGACGTACTCGACCTCTGGGGGTCGTTCACGGACGTCCCGAAACAGCCGTGTGCGACCTACCGCGTCGGCCCGATCCTGATCGACTCGACGGTCCGGACTCCGTTCGAGCGCGTCAGCGACCGCGACCTCCGCCTCTCGCGGACGGAGGACCCCGATGGCGCGACGAGCGACGAGATCGAATGAGCGGATTCGAGCGTCGGCCGCGCCCGTTCGCCTTCCCCGGTGGCCCTCACCGTTCCGGTGTCGCCTCACCGCCTGCGCCTCACCAGTTCTCCGTCGACTCGTTACCCTGGCGATCGTGGTGTCGGACTCGGCAGGAGAATTGAGAGCGGGTCGTCGCGGCGGCGCAGTGTTCACGACGTACTGGACGCCGTGGGTGTACGTCCCCGACAGCGTGACTGGCGACTCGACGGTGACCCGGAAGCGGAACTGGGGTGTCACGCCGCGATCACAGCGGTAGCACTCGCGCCCGCGCGATTCGTATTCGGGTGTCGCTCGACGCGTCGATTCAGCGGGCGGTCGAGGATCGGATAGGCGACGTACAGATTCACACGGCTCTGACAGCCGCGACGGCCTGTGAGGACATCAACGCGCGGGCGATTACGGTCGGCAACCACATCGCGTTCACCGCCGGGGAATACGATCCGGAGAGTGCAGCGGGCCAACACCTGCTGGCCCACGAATTAGCCCACGTTCGACAACAGCCGGGCGGCGCGAACGGAGTGAGGGCCGCCGGAGGAGCGAGCGGGAGGAACGCAGTGACGACACGCGAGACCGGTGGGGCGATCTCGATGATGCCCCAGCAGACCGTCGAGTTGGTGATCGACCCGGATCCGCAACTGGAGCGCGAAGCCGAGGCAACCGCCCAGCGGGTGATGGAGGGCGGCGAGCTAGGGATCCAGCGGATGGCGACGACGGCGGTGCACCGTTACTGTCCAATGACTTTATGTGTGTCCCAACTCCGTCGATCCAGAACTGGAAACACAGGGGCCTGTTCTCGAAACTGACGTCGTTCGGCTGGCGCTCGTCGTGGCGGCGGACTCGATGCGAGCGATCACCTCGGGACGGATCCAGCTCCTTCGACCGGATTTCGGGCTCTGTCTCACGGAAATCCGGTGACCGACTGCGTCCAGCTCCCGGTCAGACCGCCTCGACGACGCGTGTCTCGCAGACCTCGAGGCTCTCGGTCATAGTCACGCGGAGTTCGTCGCCGTCTCCGGGCAAGCGAACCTCGAGCCGGACGGGGTCCTGCCCGACGACGTCGGTGTACTCGTCGGAGACACACCAGGGGAGCGTCCAGTAGGGACGGTCATCGAGGCGGACGCCACGTTCGCGGTGGAAGGTCACGACGGCGGAGTGATCGAGCAGGCGCAGGCCCGGTGCGGAACAGAGGGTGTGGCCACACTGGCTGCACTCGTGGTCGACGCGGGTCTCGGCGCCGAGACAGCACTCGCCGTCGGTTTCGACGACGCGGGTCGCCATCCGGCCGCTACACTCCGGACAGACGCCGTCGGCGGCCAGGCAGTGGAGGTGGCGCACGCGCTGGTCGAACGCGTCGGCGATCTCCTCGCGGGAGCGACCGGAGAGGCCGCCGGGTGGAAACTGGTATTCCCCGTGCCCGTGCCCGCACTCGCTGCAGACGATCGAGAGGTGTTCCTCGACGTAGCGGGCTTCGAGCGCGCCGTCACAGTCCACGCAGGTCCCCCGCACGGCGAAGGGCTCGATCGTCGGGTGTTCGTTGAACGAGCCGGCGATGACCGATCGGACGATCTTCTCGCCGGCGTGTTTGAAGTCGTAGCCGCTGGCGGTGGACCCGGCGCCAGGTCCGTCGGCTCCCGACTCGCCGTCGACCTTCGTCACGAAGTGCCCCTCGAGTTGCTGAAGGTGGTAGTTGAACTGCGCCGAGTCGCGCATCCCGACGGCTCGCCGCAGATCGGAGAACGAGACGGGGCGCTCGTCGGCCGCCCACAGCGCTTGCAGGATGGCAAGTCGCGTCTCGTTGCCGACGAGCGCGAACGCCTCGGCCGGATCGAGACAGTCCGTACACGCGAAGGCGGGATCGTCCGCCGGTCTCGTCTTCTCCTCAGTGAAGGGGTCGAACGCCGCCTCGTTCGTTCCGCTCATACTCGAATCTTCCCCCACACCCGCTAAAACGTTCGCCAAACCCCGTTTACGTTGGGTACATTACACGTATTCGCACGGCGCGTGCGGAGTACTGGGTCGGAACAGTAGGTTTATCAATCGCAGACGGCGAAAACCCGGTAGAGATTACTCTCGTCTTATGTCAGGAAACGATCAACCGGAGGTGAACATCGGGCTCGTCGGCCACGTCGACCACGGCAAGACCACGCTGGTGCAGGCGCTCTCGGGCGCCTGGACGGACCAGCACTCGGAGGAGATGAAGCGCGGTATCTCCATCCGCCTCGGCTACGCCGACGCGACGTTCCGGCAGTGTCCGGACGTCGACGAACCCGAGTGTTACACCGTCGAGGAGGAGTGTCCGGACGGCTCGGAGAGCGAGCCGATGCGGACCGTCTCGTTCGTGGACGCGCCGGGTCACGAGACCCTGATGGCGACGATGCTCTCTGGGGCGTCACTGATGGACGGTGCCGTCCTCGTCGTCTCTGCGAGCGAACCCGTCCCGCAGCCCCAGACCGAAGAGCACCTGATGGCGCTCGACATCATCGGGATCGACAACATCGTCATCGCCCAGAACAAGGTCGACCTCGTCGACGCGAGTCGCGCCCGCGAGAACTACGAGGAGATTCAGGACTTCGTAGCGGGGACCGTCGCCGAAGATGCGCCGGTCGTCCCGGTCAGCGCGGGCCAGAACGTCAACATGGACCTGCTCATCCAGGCCATCGAGGCGGAGATTCCGACACCCGATCGCGACCCGGATGCCGACCCGCGGCTGCACGTCGCTCGCAGTTTCGACATCAACAAGCCAGGGACGACGGCCGACGAGCTTTCGGGCGGCGTCCTCGGCGGCAGCCTCGTCGAGGGTGAACTCGCGGTCGGCGACGACATCGAGGTCCGTCCGGGCCGCGAGGTCACCGAGGGTGGTCAGTCCGAGTACGTTCCCATCGAGACGTCGATCCGATCGCTGCAGGCGGGCGGCGAATCCGTCGAGACGGCGCGGCCGGGCGGCCTGCTCGGCATTGGAACTGGCCTCGACCCGTCGCTGACGAAGGGCGACGCGCTGGCCGGGCGCCTCGCCGGCCCGCCTGGCTCGCTCCCACCGACGTGGGAATCCTTCACGATGTCGGTCGAACTACTCGACCGCGTTGTCGGGGCCGACGAGGCCGAGGGCGAGATCGACGAGATCTCGACCGGCGAGCCACTCATGATGACCGTCGGGACCGCGACGACCGTCGGGGCGGTCACGAGTGCCCGCTCCGGCGAGGCGGAAGTGAACCTGAAGCGACCAGTCTGTGCCGAACCCGGCGCGAAGATCGCGATCAACCGCCGCATCGGCGCCCGCTGGCGGTTGATCGGCGTCGGAACCCTCACGGAGTGAGATGGCGACGCGCGTGGCCCTCGATACGAGCGCGCTCATGATGCCCGTCGAGTTGGACGTACGGCTGTTCGACGAACTCGACCGACTGCTCGCCAGCGGGCCGCGCCCGATCGACCTCCAGGGGGCCGAGGAACTCACGGAAGCGGGCGGGTACGAACCGGTGGCGCCGCAACCGGTGCTCGAAGAGCTCCGCCGTCTGTCGGAGAAGGGCGGCACGGAGGGGACGGCCGCGTCGGTCGGCCACGACCTGGCGACCGAGCGATGCCTGCCCGTCGATACCGAAGAATCGTACGCCGACGACGCGCTCGTCGAACTCGCCCGGGAGGGGATGGTCGACGCCGTCGTCACGAACGACCGGCCGCTGCGAGAACGAGTGCTCGCGGAGGGAATACCGGTACTTGCATTACGCGGGAGAAACAAGTTGGGACTCACTCGACCATAGATGTACAAACGGGTTAGATTGAAAGACACGGTAGAAGTGCCGCCGGAGGAACTGGGCGACGTTACGCCCGACCTCGTGAAGCGACTGCTCCAGGACAAACTGGAGGGCCGGATGGACGAGGAGGTCGGCTCCATCGTCTCCGTCACCGACGTCGAAGATATCGGTGAGGGGACCGTCCTGCCGAACCGCCCCGGGGTCTACTACGAGGCGGAGTTCGACGCGGTCACGTTCGACCCGAAGATGCAGGAAGTCGTCGACGGGACCGTCGTCGAGGTCGTCGAGTTCGGTGCGTTCGTCGGGATCGGCCCCGTCGACGGCCTGCTGCACGTCTCGCAGATCTCCGACGAGTACCTCGCGTTCGATCGCGAGAACCAGCGCCTCTCCTCGTCGGAGTCAGACCAGGCCCTCGGCGTCGAGGACGCCATTCGGACCCGCATCGTCACGAAGAGCATCGACGAGCGCAACCCGCGCGACTCGAAGATCGGGCTGACGGCCAAACAGCCCGGCCTCGGCAAACACGGCTGGCTCGAGGAAGCGCGCGAGGAGCGCGAAGCCACCGCCGGTGAATAATCATGGCATCGAATCGACTCGTCTGTCGGGAGTGTCACCTGGTCAACGACGCCGACGCGGAGACCTGTTCGTCCTGTGCGTCGTCGTCGCTCACCGAGGACTGGGCTGGCTACGTCGTCATCGCCCACCCCGAGGAGTCGGAGATCGCCACCGAGATGCAGGTCACCGAGCCCGGCGCGTACGCGCTGAAGGTGCGGTGACGCGACCCGATCGGTGACGAATCCCTCCACGTCGGACGGCCCAGCCGACGACCGTTCCGAGCCGCTGGTCTCGCTTCCGAAACCCCTTCGTCACGAACTCAAAGATCCTATCGGTCCGGTCGAGACGGATCCCGACGCCCTCTGGGCCGCCGCCGGGGACCCGATCGTGACCGTCGGCGACGTGGTCACCTACCACCTGCTAGCGGCCGGGCGACGGCCGGACGTCGCGCTCGTCGACGGCATCACGAAACGCGAGGCGGTCGACGAGACGATCCGTGAGACGGTGACGACCGGCGAGACGGTCGACGTTTCGAACCCACAGGGGACGATCACGGCCGCGCTGGCCCGCGAAGTCGTCGCGGCGATCGACGACCCTGACCCGGTCACGATTGTGGTCGACGGCGAGGAGGACCTGGCGGCACTCCCGGCGATCGTCGCCGCACCGAACGGTGCGAGCGTCGTCTACGGCCAGCCCGACGAAGGGATGGTCCGGGTGACGGTCACCGACGAGGTACGCGCCGAGATCCGCTCGCTCCTCGCCCGATTCGACGGAGACACGGAGGCGCTGTTTTCGATCCTCGATCGGTGAGCGGGTTCGAACCACGCCAGGTGAACGGGATCGGTACACGTCAAGCGGTGTGTGTGTGTGTGTGTGTGTGTGTGTGTGTGTTCGATACACGACCGACGAACGTGTCGACACGCGCCGCCGGAGCGCCCAGCCGCCCCGGATGCGGTCCGGCACCGACTCGTCACGACCGCTCAGGAGTCGACGAACGGGTTTTCGCCCTCGACGAGGTTCGTCTTGTAGACCCCACGCGTCGTCGCGAGGCGGCGCTCGTCGGCGTCGGTGAGTTCGACCTCGACGACGCCGGTGTCGCCACCGTACCTGACGACCTCCGCGGCGCCGTAGATGTCGCCCGTCGCGGGGCGGAAGTAGTCGATCCGCACGTCGAGGGTCGGACCCGGCGCGCCTTCGACGGAAGCGATCGCGGCCGCCGAGAGCGAGTCGGCGAGCCCGAACGGTACCGCGCCGTGGGCGAGCTGGGTGGATTCCGAGAGGGAGTGGTGGTCGTCGAGTTCGATCTTCCCCTCGACGTAGCCCTCCTCGACGTGCGTGACGTCGACACCGAGGTGCTCGCCGAACGGATACCGATCGTTGAAACGTTCGAGAACGTCCATATTGGGTACGGACGCGGGGCTACTATTATCCTTTCCCATCGCTGAACGAACGGCTGTTGAGTGTGCGGTCTCGTCGAAGCACGTTGCCGGGAGGTGCGCTCCTCCTGTGCGATCGGCTCCCAGTCTCCGACCCTGCTGTGTAATCGACTGGCGGTGACGGTCGATCGGGGGGAGTCGACTGGCGGTGTGGGCCGTCAGGGGAGTCGACTGGCGGTGTGAGGGCCCGTCGAGGCCAGACTGCCAGTGTGGATTCCGTGGATACGACTACCGGTCGAGCGTGATCTCTCGGTCGCGTGGTCGACGTTTCTTCCTGTCGGCGGGTGTCCCCGCTTCGACGCCTACGGCGCCCCGGCGAGGACGAACGTGCTCGGTTCGTCGTCGTTTCGGATCTGGCGCGTTTCCTCCGGGCCGAGATGGACCGCGTCGCCGGGATCCATCGATAGCTCCTCGCCGTCTACGTCGACCGTCGCCGACCCCTCGACGAGGTAGTAGATCTCTTCGTGGTCGTCGTCGGCGTGGTCGTGTTCCATCCCCTCCCAGCCGGGCTCACACTCCAGGACGGTGAATCCGAGTCGGTCGCAGTCCAGTTCGTCGCGCAGGAAGTGCAGCGCGCCGGCGGTCGGTTCGACGTCCGCGTAATTTACGCTCGTGGGTGCCATCGTGACGTCGCGTTCGGTCGCCAGCACAAAGAAACCGGGCGGTCCGCGACCGTCCCGTCGAGCGCCGGTCGGCCGAGTCGGCCAGCCCACGTGCGTCGCGTCGATCGACGCCGTCGAGAAGTTATTTAGTGGTCGCTGACCGTATCTCACCTATGTACGACTTCGCGGTCGTGGGCGTCGGGCCGGCGGGCGCGCGCTTCGCCAGGCGGGCTGCAGAAGCCGGCCACGACGTCGTCGCGTTCGAGCGCGGCGAGATCGGCCAGCCGCTGGCCTGTTCGGGCCACGTGAGCACCGACGTCTGGGGGTTCACCGGCGACGGCGCCCGCGAGACCCTCCTGCAGAACGAAGTTCGCGGCGCGCGATTTCACGTCGACGGACCTGGCAGCGAGGCCTACCCGTTCTACCGCGAGACTCCCATCTCGAACGTCATCGACCGCGTCGAACTCGATCGTCACCTCGCCGACCTGGCTCGCGCGGCCGGCGCCGACGTCAGGGACTACCACACCGTGACGGCCATCGACGAACGGCCGGACCGGGTCGTCCTCACCGTCTCCGGACCGGACGGTACCGACACCGTCAGCGCGAAGCTCGTCGCCGGCTGCGACGGTCCCGGGTCCAGGGTTCGTGAGGCCCTCTCGCTCCCCGAACCCGACGAATTCCTCCACGGCGTCCTCGCCTTCGCCGACGAACCCGATCACGACGACTTCGTCGACGTTCACCTCACCGCGCCGACCTTCTTCGCCTGGCGCATCCCGCGCGGGGAGGCCGGTGTCGAGTACGGCCTGGCCGCGCCGCCGGGCGAGGCGGTCACAGACCACTTCGACGACCTCGTCGACGAGTACGGCGTCTCCGTCTCGCACCGGTGCTCCGGCGCGATCCCGATCGGTCCACCGGACCGCGTCACGAGCGATCGAGGCTTCCTCGTCGGCGACGCGGCGGCCCAGACCAAACCCTTCACCGGCGGCGGTATCCTCTACGGCATGCGCTGTGGCGATCACGCGGCCCGCGAGGTCGACCCCGATCACCCCGCGTCGACGGCCGCCTACGAACGAGCCTGGCGGCGAGACATCGGCAGCGACCAGACGCTCGGCCACTGGCTCCGGCGGGCGTACTCGCTTCCGGAGGGCGTCCAGCACGTCGGTCTTCGGGCGCTCTCCGGCGAGGTCGGTGTCCACATGGACCGGCCCACGTCGATGTTCTCTCGCGAACACCTCCGGGCGATGCTCTCGTTCCGGTGACCGGCGGCGTGCCGTTCGGTTCGATTCGGTACCTGCTCGGTACGAGCTATCGGGTTACGGGTAGGTCGGACGACGCGCCGAGGACGCCGACCCCTCGACGAGCGGAAGCGGTCGTCGCTCGGCCGGTCGCTCCGATCCGTCGACGCGGACGGTGAGGTCGGTCACGTCGAGGTCGTACTCGACCAGCGCTAGCGCGACGGTCCGGTCGAGCGACGGACTCACCGCCGCTCGCGTCACCGCTCCGACGGCGGTATCGCCGTCGAAGACGGCCGCACCGACCTCGGGGACGGGGCGCTCGTCTGCGATGTCCTGCTCGTCCGCGGTCGAGTCCGATGGGTCCGGTGTGTCGGACGCGCTGACGACCAGCCCGATCAGCCGACGACTCGGCTGGCCGCGATTCTCGACGCGTGAAACCACCTCCTGCCCGACGTAACAGCCCTTCTCGAAGTCGAGGGCGTTTCGGAGTCCGAGTACGTTGGGGATCGTCCCCTCGAGTTCCGTCTCGAAGAGCGGTGTCCCGGCCTCGAGCGTGAGCGACTCCCAGGTCCGGTAGCCGAAGGGTGCGGCACCCATCCCCGTGACCGAAAGCGCTTCGTAGACCGATTCGGCGTGTTCGACGGCGCAGACGACCTCGTAGCCCTCCTCGCCCGCGAGGCCGTCGGTTCTCGTCACGGTTACGCCGGCGTCGGCGATGGTCCCGCGAACGAAGGTGAGTGGTTCGTCCGGGGTCGCACTCCCGCCGAGGACGCTCGCCACCTTCTCGGTCGCCTGCGGACCGTGGACCCCGAAGATCGCGAACTCGTCCGTCGCGTGATCGATCTCGACGTCCTGGATGAACACCTTCTCCGCCCACTCTTCGGCGAGCGGCCCGGCGCGACCCGGCGGCGTGACACACAGCAGTCGATCGCCGGCGTCGTAGACGTACAGGTCCGTTTCGATCCGGCCCTGCGGATCGAGCAAGAGGGCGTACCGGCCGGTTCCGTCCGTCGTCGGGACGTCGTTCGTCACCACGTTGTCGACGTACTCGACCCGGTCGTCACCCGCGACGGTGACGATACCGTACGCCGGTTCGATCAACCCGACGCCGTTTCGCACGGCGCGGTGGGCGCGATCGGGCCGACCGTAGTGGGAGACGACCGTCCGCCTGCCCCGTTCGTCGAACGTCGCCCCGTGATCGGCGTGAACCGACTCGATGCTCGTCATTACCTTCGTTCTGGGGCCTGCGTACCCTTTTACGTGGCGGTACCCGCCGGCCACACCGTCGCGACCGCGCCTGGGCCGCCAGCTCGCCGAGTCGACCGCCGCCGTGGGTCCGGGTCAGAACGGTAATCGATCGCGGAGCCGCTCGACGACCGTGTCGTCGTCCGTGTCCCCCGGTTCGGGCACCACGCGATCCGCGGGTTTGATGACGGTCTCGTTCGACGAGCCGTCGACGACGATGAGGTCGTCGGCCTTGAGGTCTGCAAGCGCCGTCTCCAGTCGATCGATGTCGACCGACGCGGCCGCCCGGAGTTCGAAGACCGTCATCCCATCGTCCACCCGGTCGACCAGGGCGTCGAGTATCGCGACCTGTGTCTCCTCCCGGTCGCGGTACTCGCGCTTGGCTCGCATAGCGACCCCTTCGTGCCGGCAGGATTTGACGTTTGTTGTCGCAGCATGCGACGCCCGTCTGACGACAGGCGGTACGCTTTTCACTCCCGCGTCGGCTACCCCTTGCAATGGCTGTCCGATGTTCGTTGCTCGGCCACGACTTCGGTGCGACCGAAGTCGAGCGCGAGCGCGAAGAGCGCGGGAGTGAGGTCGTCGTCACCGTCACCGAGTACGAGGCCTGTACACGGTGTGGGACGCGAAACGTAAAGAGTGAAAATACGGAGGTCCGTGGACTCGATCCGGAGCCCGTCGAACCGGACCCAACCGACGCCGACCCGACAGGCGCCCGTGACGATATAGACGTCGACCCGACCAAGGCTCGTGACGAGACAGACCCAGAGATCGACCCGTCACCCGACTCCGCCGAAGAACCGGCCACACTCGACGCCGAGGCCGACGATTCGGACCCGGAGGGGCTTCCGACCGACGACCACGGCGACCCGATCACCGACGATGCGGAGATCCTGGACGACGCCACGGACGAACCGGCTCGCGAGCGCGAACACGGTGCCTGGCCCGACTCCGACGACGTCGGCCAGCCGAGCCCCGGCTCAGAAGAACCGGCCCAGTGGCCGGAGGTCGGGTCGGACGCCACCGACGATCCTGAGCAATCGACAGAGGATCCGGCGATCGAGACCGGCGCGGCGACGGTGACGTCGCACCAGGGCGGACAGGGGTCCGGGTCGGCGACCGGCATCGAGCGTGCGGGTGCCGCTCCTACCCCGGGCGAGACGACCCATCGCGACGACGTCCCCGTCGAGTTCTTCTGCCCGCGCTGTTCGTTCGTCGCCCCCGGTGACCGAAGCTCGCTCCGGGCGGGCGACATCTGTCCCGAGTGTAAGAAGGGCTACCTCGGTGAACGCGAGCGCTGAGGCGCCCGGGTCGGATGAAAAGAGGTAAAGAGCCTCCCGTATTTCCAACGATCCATGAAGGAGTACAAGATGCGTCGCGGCGAGTACCTCGAAGAACGAATTCCCGACATGGAAGGCTCCATCGAGGAGTACTTCGGCCCGATCACCGGGACCGAGGAGTTCAGGGGCAGTTCGCTACACGTGGTCGAAGAACCCGACAATCCCGTCTTCGAACGTATCGTCGTCGGTGCCGTCGAGTACTCCGGAAAGAAGGACAAACTCGCCGTCGAGTTCCACGAGCGCGATCCGACGGAACTCGGTCCCGACGAACTCGAGGCGGCCGCAGACGCCGTCGACGCCAAGAACGATTTCCTGCTCGAGGCGACGGGTCGCGACGCGAAGGCCCGACGCGACTCGCTCAAACGCTCCGTCGAGGACGACCCCGACCACGACCTTGACTGAGCGACACGGACGACGAACGGGTTGGCCTGCACTCAACGGTCGAAGTGCGCTCGCTGTACGGTCGGTCGCCGTGTCGGTCGTCCGGCACCGCCTCACGTGCCCGTGCTAGCGTGGTAGAACCCACCGGAGTACAACGGCGTGACTGTTCGGTTGGAATCGTCGAATCTCGGCTGAATCGCTACCGCTTTGAATCCTGTTCGGTGGAGATCACACCAGTCGTTCGGGTACGCAGAGTGGCGCGCCGGAAGTTCCTACGCCGTCCGTCCGGCGTCGACGTCGATCGCGTCGACCGGACAGACGTCCACGCAGAGCATGCAGTCGATGCACTGGGCCTCGTGGGTCGGGTCGGCTTTCTCCTCGCTTTCGGGGTGGCCGGGCGTGTCGACCCACTCGAACACGTCGACGGGACAGTCCTCCAGACACGCGCCGTCGGCGATGCAGATGTCGAAGTCGACGGCGACGTGCGTTCCGTGGATGCCGAGTTCCTCCGGTTCGTCGACGGGGCCCCAGACGGCGTGTCCCTCGTGTTCGTCTACATTCTCGCGATTTTCGTGGAACTGTGGGTCGATGGCCATCGCTAGCAGGAGTGTCTGGCCGCCGGCCCTTAAATCTATGTCCGGACCACCATCGCGGTTCCGTCGAAACCGGTCGTGACGCGGTCACAGGGCTCAGGACGAACCGGGAGATGGCCGTTCAGTACCCCGTGTCGAACCGGTAATTGATCGCCAGCACGAGACTGATCAGGGCCAGCAGCGCGGTGAGCAGGCCGAACGCGACGGCCCAGTCCGTCAGGTCTGCGACGAAGCCCGTCCCGACGGACCCGAGCGCCCCGAGCACGCCGTAGACAGTCCGGACGAATCCGAACCCGGTCCCCTCCTCTTCCGGTTCGAACTCGTCGAAGAAGCGCGGGAGGAACGCGGCCGTCCAGCTGAGGCCGGTGCCGAGCGCGAGGACGCCGACTCCGATCGCCAGCCAGCCCGGGACGACGAGGAGGACGAGGAACCCCGCGGCTGCGACAGCGAGCGCCACCGCGGTCGTCCCGTCGCGACCGTACCGGTCCGACGCCGTCCCGACGAGCGGACTGGCGATCCCCTGAACCAGAAAGTACGCCGCGAAGAGGGTGCCAGCGACCGGTTCGGGGTAGCCGCGAAACTCGTGGAGAAACGTCGGGAGGAACGATGCCGTCGCTTGCCAGACGTACGCGGAGAGGATCGATATCACGACGGTGAACGCGATGGGCGGCCGGGTGAGCAGTTCGAACAGCGGCCCGACCTGGAACCGCTCGCGCATCGGCTGATCCGGTCGTTTCGGTTCCGTCGGTCGGACGAACCTCGCGAACGCCACGAAGGTGACCCCGGCGACAACCGCCCCGATGGCGATAGCGGGCTCCCAGCCGTACCGGACGCCGATCCAGGCCGCGAGAACAGGGACCGACAGTCCCGCGATCGGCCCGCCCGCCGTGTGGACACCGATCGCTTTCCCGACGTCGTCGAAGGTTCGCGTGAGGAGCGTCGTCCCGACGCTGTAGTGGAGCCCGGCGAGCGACCCGAGCGCGAGCGTCGCCAGCACGAAGACCGGAAAGATGGGAGCCAGCGCGAGCGCCAGACTCGCGAGCGTGGTTCCGCCGAGCGCGAGGAGGATAACGCGCCGTTCACCGAACCGGTCGGCCAGCACGCCGCTCGGAAACTGCGAAAGCGAGTACGTCATCCACAGGCCGGTCAGCGCGACGCCGATGACGGTGTTCGAGACGCCGAAGTCGGCACGGATCTGTGGAACGACGGGGCTGATCGCCATTCGCGCCGCCATCGTCGCGAAGAACGCGAGCGTACACAGAGAGAGTACCGTTCGTCTGTAGGACCATCTCATTCGCGTTCTCACCGGCCTCTGTACCCGACTCTGATGACGTCGGGAAAAAGGATCGTCGGTTCCGGCACCGGCCGCCGATACGAGCGGTCGCCCCGCTACGGACGTCCGGTCGATCGTCGCGCACGTCCGTCCAGCGGGAACCCCAGCAGCCGGATGTAGCTGACTGTCTGTCCGACGTCCGGATGTGGAGACCGCCTGTACGACGGCCGGATGTGGAATCACCGGCCGCTCATCGATACTCCTCGAGTGGTCGGTCCGCTCGGGAGAGCCGTGCCTGTAGCGATGGACCACGTACTTCCCGCAGACGACTCGCGAGTATCGGCACGGACTGAGCAGTGAGAATTCACAGACTGAAATGGATGGTTAAATATAAATATTTACTTAAAGGATAATAATACAACTGCTCGGTGTGACTACCATGATACGACAGAGACGGACGGATGAGAGCGCGAACGCCGACGAACCGACCGGACCACTCACGCGACGCGGCGTCCTGCGCGCCGCGTCGGTGACGGTCGCAGCCACGTCGATTGCAGGTGTCGCACCTGCCGAGACGGGCTCTCGAACCGCCGAGATTGAAGAGATCGACTTCCGCGACGGTACCCCACCCGTCTCGGACGGCCCCCAGGGACGAGACGAGGTGGTCTTCCACGCACACGGCTACACGCAGTCGGGCAACAGCGTGGGGATCGCGGAGACGTTCCGGTCGACCGCCAGGGATCAGGGCTACGACGGGACCGTCGCGGCGATCACCTGGGACGACAGCGGCCTTCCCGGCTGGGCCGAGGAAAGTGCCCGGGACACCGGCCCGATGGTCGCCGACTGGCTCGACAGCTTTCGCGCGGAGAACCCCGAGACGACGATCCGACTGCTCGGCTTCTCGATGGGTGGAATCGTCACCATGGAGACCGTGGCGGCGATCGATGGCTCCTTCACCGTCGCCAACGCCGACATGATCGGCTCCTACGAGTACGCCGACGCGCCCTGCCAGGGCGTCGGCTACTACGAAGCGATCGCCAACTCCTGTGGTGGTATGTACAACTACTGGTCGGCCAACGACGGCCTCGCCCGCCTGGGCGCCGGCGGCGCCAGCTGCGCGAGTGCGGAGACGCCGGAGAACTACGCGGACGTCGACGTCACCGACGCCGTCGGCGGCCACCTCGAGTACCAGTCGAGTCCGGGGTGCGTCCAGTCGATCCTCGACAACTACGGCGACGACGGGGGTGGCGACTGCGGCGGCGAAACCGAGACCACCACCGAACAGGGCTTTCTCGCGTGGTGGAACGGGAGCGACACCGCGACGTACAGCACGACCACCGACGCACCGTGTGGGATCGAGATCGAACTGACCAGTCCGTCAGCGGTCGCGGAGTTCGACCTCTTCGTCACCTACGACGGCCGCGAACCCACGCGAGACGACTACGACGACCGCTCGGCTGGCGCTGGAAGCGACGAAACCGTCCAGGCCTCGCTCGACGGAGCGACAGACCTTGGCCTCCTCGTAGACGCCGAGGAGGGCTGGGGCGAGTACAGCCTCACCATCACCGAGCGCGGCCAGTGAACCGGTCGACGAGCTGACTCGCTCTTCTCACTCGTACTTTCGCGGTACTCGGCCCGTCGGTACTCACGAGTCGCCTCCGCTCCCCGTTCGCTATCCCGCGGTTCTCGGCCCTTCGGGGCTCACGGGTCGTTCCTCACCGTTCGCGTAACCGAGGACGTCGCTACGCTCAACCCTCGCTATTCGAAAGCCGCAATCCCGGTGAGATCCTGCCCGAGAATCAGCGTGTGGATGTCGTGGGTGCCCTCGTAGGTGTAGACCGTCTCCATGTTCGCCATGTGGCGCATCGGCGAGTAGTCGAGCGTGATGCCGTTGCCGCCCAACATCTCGCGGGCGACGCGAGACTGGTCGCGGGCCATGCGGACGTTGTTTCGTTTGGCCATCGAGACGTGCTGCGGGCGGAGGTCGCCGCGTTCTTTGAGCTCGGCGAGGCGGTAGGCCAGCAGCTGGGCGGTGGTGATCTGGGTGGCCATCTCGGCGAGTTTCCCTTGCTGGAGCTGGAAGCGCGCGATGGGGCCGTCGAACTGGTCGCGTTCGAGCGCGTAGTCGCGGGCCTGTTCGAAGGCGTCGCGGGCGGCGCCGACGGCGCCCCAGGCGATGCCGTAGCGCGCCTGCGTGAGACACGACAGCGGCCCCTTCATGCCCTCGACCCCGGGGAGGACGTTCTCTTCGGGGACGCGAACGTCGTTCAGGCCGATCTCGCCGGTGATGGAGGCGCGCAGCGAGAGTTTCTCGTCGAGTTTCGTCGCCGTGAAGCCGTCCCGGTCGGTCTCGACGAGGAAGCCGCGGACCGGTTCGCCGTCGGCCGATCGATCGCGCGCCCAGATGACCGCCACGTCGGCGATCGGGGCGTTCGTGATCCAGGTCTTCGAGCCGTTGATGACGTAGCCGTCCGCGTCCCGCTCAGCGTACGTCTCCATCCCCGACGGGTTCGAACCGTGCTCGGGTTCCGTCAGACCGAAACAGCCCACGGCCTCGCCCGCGCCCAGCGACGGGAGCCACTCGTCCTTCTGGTCGTCGCTGCCGAAGGCGTGGATCGGGTACATGACGAGCGCGCCCTGGACGGACGCCATCGAGCGCAGGCCGGAGTCGCAGGCCTCTAACTCCTGCATCAGGAGGCCGTACGCCGTCTCGGAGACGTTCGGAAGGCCGTACCCCTCGAGATTCGGGGCGTAGAAGCCGAGCTCGCCGAGCTCGGGGATCAGATCGGTGGGGAAGGTCCCCGCCTCGTAGTGGTCGGCGATGTCGGGGCGGACCTTCTCGTCGACGAACTCACGCGCGGTGTCGCGGATCATGCGCTCCTCGGCATCGAGGTCGTCCTCGAGCGAGACGTAGTCGAGCATGCACAGGTATGAGTCGACCGGCGTGAAAAACGCTCCTATGTCGGCAGGCTACGGCCGTCGACCTGTGTGACTGTCGATCCACTCGACTCGTTCGTCTCTCCCTCGGGTCAGTCGATCTCGTCACCCGTCGCCTCGTAGACTCGGCCGTCGTAGCTTATCGTCCGGGTTCCGTCGGTTTCGTACCCCACGGGTCCGAGTCCGGTGGCGCGATCCGTCCGGACCTCGACGCGCTCGACGCCGGGTTCGAACAGCGGGAGTGCGTTTCTGAAGGCGCGGAAGGGCCGTCGAACCAGCTGCTCGGGGATCACCCGCTCGCCGGCCGACCCGGTGGGGTTGACGGTCACCGCCGTCGGTTCGCGCGCGTCTGCGTGATTCGGCAGCGTCACGACGAGTCGATCGCCCTCGTCGGCCACGGTCGCGTCGTCCGCCACGTCGACAGTGATCGGCTCTGCTTCGACGTCGAAGAGGGCCGCGTGCCACTCGTTATCGACGCTGTAATCCACCGTGTAGGCGTACCGTCCGCCGCCGAGGTGGCCGACCGTCCGGCCGTCGGCTGTCGGGAGCGCGTTCTCGTGATAGCAGTGCAGTGCCGTCTCGTCGACGTCGCCCGGCGGGACCGACGAAAGCGGCGTGTTCCAGCCCCAGGGGTAGACGGGGTACCACCGCTCGTCGACCAGTTTGTAGAGGCGCCAGTAGTAGGGATTGCCGGTCGCCAACTCGCGGGCCCGGTTGACGAAGTCGAACTCGACGCGGCCGGGGAGCTCGATGGATTCGACGTCGGGTTCCAGGTAGACCGCCGACTCGCTCGTCGCCTCGTGGAACCAGCGCGTCGCTCGTTTCGTCGACTCGTCACCACGCGTCGGGAGCCGCGGAACGTCGACACCGACGTGGGTCGACGGATCGGTCGGGCCTGGTTCGCCGGTCGGCCACACCGCGATCGAGAACGACGCGTCGCCGTGGCCGAACCGGTAGCGACCCGCCTCGATCGGCGCCCTGTCCGCGTCGTGATGGCCCAGCAGTCGATACACGAGTTCGATCGATTCGCCCGGATCGAGCGTCACCGCCTCGGGGAACCAGTCCGACCCGACCTCGACCAGCCGCCACCGGCCGGTCTCGTCACGTGTCGCCTCGGGTGCGGCGGCCACCAGGTCCGACTCGGCCGTCGGGGCGAGGTACATCGTGTCGTACTCTCGTGTCCGCCCCGTCGTCGGGCTGTCGAGGAAGGGGATCCGCTCCGCGTAGACGGTTTCGGCGAACGACGCGTCGTTTCTGAGCGACGCGACCAGCCGAGCCGGGCCTTCCGGCGTCGCCGGCTCCACGAACCCGATCCGTCCGGAGAGCCTGTCGTCGACGTGCACGCCACCGCCGACGACGCTCGCCGTTAGTCGGGCGGTTTCGAAGTCGACCACGGTCGGGGTGTCCAGGACGCCCGGAACGTCGTACGCGTCCGGATCGTCACCCGGTCCGTTCGTCTCGTCGGCGGACGGCTCTCCGTCGCCGAGGACGGCGCTACAGCCGGCGAAGAGGGCGGACGATCCGGCGGTGACGCCTGCGAGGTAGGTGCGGCGGTCCATACCGAGACGTACTCGAAGATCGGCATAAGCCACCGGCTAGGTGAAAGCGCCATTGCAGTCCACGGGTTTGGCTGTCGAATCGGGTCGGCTGGCGACCGATAGCTGATTCGGTCCGGGCACTCCGGGAACGGGGCGGTTTCGAACCCCAATCGACCGATGCACCCTCGATCGGGATCGACTCCGCGGTCGGATCAGGGCCGGTAGGTGCAGAGATCTGCGCGGCCGGCGCCGACGAGGGTGTTGACCTCGTCGTAGGTCGTCACGTAGTTCGTCGACAGCGCCGGGACTCCGGTCTCGTTCCGGTAGGTCTCCGTGAAGTCGGCGAGGACGGTCGGGTCGTAGCGGGGTCGCTCGCGAACGGTCGCCTGCCCGGCCACGATCGAGAGCAGGTCGCAGTCGCGGTCGGCGAGCGCCTGGGCGACCTGGAGCGATTCGCGAGTCTTCAGCCCGCTCAGGTTCCAGTCGGTGGCCTGGAGCGCCGTTCCGAGCGGTCGTTCGTCCGGCCAGGCTTCACGGACCGCGTCGAAGACCGAGAGCGGGTATCGCATCCGCGCTTCGAGCGAGCCGCCGAACTCGTCCTCGCGGTCGTTCGTCAGCGGCGAGAGGAACGACGAGAGGAGGTAGCCGTGTCCGGCGTGAAGCTGCAGGTAGTCGAACCCGGCTTCGGCCGCGCGCTCGGCGGCCTCGGCGAAGTCGTCGCGGATCCGGTCGCAGTCGTCGGCGTCCACGGCCGTCGGTTTCGGTCCGCCGGGGACGTACGGCTTCGCGGACGGGGCGTACAGCTCCCAGCGGTCGCCCGACGGGAGCGGTCGGTCGAGTCCGTACTCGCGGTGGCGAGTGGCCCCGCGCCGGCCGGCGTGGACCAGCTGGAGCCCGACCGCGGCGTCCGTCTCCGCGTGGACGTCGTCGACGAACGCGGCCCAGGCGTCGACGTGCGAATCGTCGTACAGTCCCGGCGTCCCCGGTGTGATCCGCCCCTCGGGGCTGACGGCGACGGGATCGGTCAGCAGGAGGCCCGGTCCGTCGCGCGCCCGGTCGCGGAGGTCGTCGAGATAGTCGGCACCCGGGCGGCCGTCGGTCGACCCATTACTCGGCGGTCGGGTGACGGTCAACCGGTTGTCGAGGGTCGTCTCGCGGAGCGTGAGCGACTGGTTCAGCGGTTGACGCGCGGCGAGTGGCGTGACGTCCGCATCGGTCGCGTTCGCTTCGAACCACCGGTCGTAGTCGTCGGCGTACCCGACGTCGCGCTGTTTGAGACTGTCGTAGGAGATCCGCCCGCTGCGCGTCAGCATGTTGTAGGCGAACTGCTCCGGTTCCATGTCCCAGTAGCGTTCGACGTTCTCGAAGTACGTCTGGCTCCGCTCTGCGGCGTCCTGCAACCCTTCGACACGGGGACGACGCTCCTTCTCGTAGTAGTTGAGCGCCGACCGGACGTCGGTGCCGTGCTCACGGAATCCATCGAGTAGCGAGATGGCGTCCTCCAGCGCGAGTTTCGTCCCCGAACCGATCGAGAAGTGCGCCGTGTGCGCGGCGTCGCCCAGCAGGACGATGTCGTCCCCGCTGGACCAGGAGCCACACGACACGACCGGGAAGTTCCGCCAGCCGTAGAGCTTGCTCTGCAGGTCGTACCCCTCGAGGTGATCCGAAAAGAGGTCCTCGAAGTACGCGAGGGCCTCTTCTTCTCCTTTCTCGTCCAGCCCGGCGGCCTCCCAGGTCTCCTGGGTACACTCGACGATGAAGGTGCTCATCCGACCGGGGTAGGCGTGGACACGCCAGAGCCCGTGTTCGTTCTCCCGGAAGATGAACGTGAAGACGTCGTAGGGTTTCGCGGTCCCAAACCAGGCGAACTTGGCGCTACCGTCCGAGACGCTCGGCCGGAACGACTCCTCGTGAGTCTCCCGGACCGTGCTGTTGAGCCCGTCGGCGCCGATCAGGAGGTCGGCCTCCGCGGCCAGCTCGTCGACGTCGTCTTCCTCGATCGTCTCGCCGTGGATGAGTTCGACGCCGACCTCCCGACTGCGCTCCTGGAGGAGCTGGAGGAGGTCCGCCCGCATGATGCCGGCGAACGTGTGGCCGCCACAGCGGATTGACTCGCCCTTGAGGTGGACGTCGATTGGGTCCCAGCGGACGAATGCGTCGGTGATCCGCTCGTGGCTCACCGTGTCCGCCTCTTTGAGGTTCGACAGCGTCGCGTCCGAGAAGACGACGCCCCAGCCGTAGGTGTTGTCCGCGGGGTCGCGCTCGTAGACCGTGACGTTCCAGTCGGGGTACTCCTTCTTGAGCAGGAGACTCGCGTACAGGCCGGCGGGACCGCCGCCGACGACGGTTACCTGCATCGTATCACCGCCACTCGGTCTCGATGAGCGTCTCCAGTTCGTCGTACTGTTCGTCGTCGGCGACGGTGGGGAACAAGAGGAGTTCGTCACAGCCCGCGTCGGCGTAGCCGCGGACGAACGAGAGCACCTCCTGGGGGGTCGTCAACAGACTGTCCGCGATGGTCTCGGCGAAGGGTCCGGTGAATGCGTAGTAGTCGAGGAGGTACTCGCGACCGCGTTCGGCCGCCTCCTCGCCGAGGGCGAAGTAGCCGTGCCCCCAGAGCGCCGGATCGCCCGGTCGGCCGGATTCGTCCCAGGCGGCGCGGGCCTGTTCCGCTTTCCGTTCGAAGGCTCGCGGCGGGCCGCCGCCGTGGATGTAGCCGTCACCGTAGCGGCCGACTCGATTGAACGTCGGATCGCTGTCGCCGCCGACCAGCAGCTCCGGGCCGCCGTCGGTGGCCGGTTCGGGGCCGATATCGTCGTCCTCCCAGATGTCGCGGAGGCGACTCAGCTGGCGCGAGAAGCGTTTTCCGCGGTCGTCGAAGCTCGCGTCTGCCATCTCGTAGTCTTCGCGGCGCGCACCGAGGGCGAGCCCGAGGGACAGCCGCCCGTCTGAGAGCTGGTCGACGGTCGCCGCTCGCTTGGCCAGCAACGCGTCGCTGCGCAACGGGCCGGCGACGATCGAGGTGACGAGTTGCACGTCCTCGGTGACGCCGGCACAGGTCGCGAGCGTCGTCAGGGGGTCAGTACTTCTGTAGACGAGCCGATCGAAGACGCCGACGCTCGTGAACGGTCCGTCGTCGGCGCGCCGGGCCCACGACCGGAGCGTCTCTCCGTCGGTGTCTAGCGTGTTCGGCAGTCCGATTCCTACCTGCATACACACAGGCTCGGAATGTGCTCACGTATACCTGACGGTAGCGGCCGTCGAGGTGTGTTAGACAGCGAACCACTCCCGTCCGATGGGTGTACCGTACCTTACATCGATGTCGTGACCTGGGCCCGAACGCCCACTCCCTCACACTCCCGCCCGACTCTCCGTCGTACCTCGCATCGCCTGCCATCGATGTGTCTTTATATGGACAAATATTGATGGCGTATCGTCTCGTACTGCTTCTGCAATGTCTGGCTCCGCCCCAGCCGCGCTCGATCGGCACGATATCTCTGCGGCCCGGGGATTTCTTCCCGAGCGGGATCCGCTCTGCGCGTTCGACCGTACCGACCACGATTCGCGCCTCGGAGCCAACCTCGAGGCCTTCGATCGACTCGGAGACACGCTGTCTCGACGGCTGTCGGACGGCTCACTTCGAGCGGCCGTCGAGGCGCTTCCGACTATCTCGCCGGAGGCGATCGCCACGCTGTCCGATCGAGAGGCGATCCGGCTGTGCACACAAAGCGGCTTCCTCGCGAGCGCGTACGTCCACCAGGTCGACGCCGATCCGGTCGACCGCCTGCCGGAAGCCGTCGCCGTCCCGCTCGTCGAGACGTCGCGCCGCTTCGGTCGAAAACCCGTCCTCTCGTACGATCTCCTCTGTCTGCACAACTGGGCCCGTCGGGAACCGAAGGCCGGGCTCACCGACCCGACGTCCCTCGAGGCGCTCTTGCAGTTCACCGACCACGACGACGAGCGCTGGTTCGTCGCCATCCACGTCGCGATCGAAGCGCGCGCCGGTGAGGCGATCCGCGCCTGCGCGAACGCTCAGGAGGCCGTACGCGCCGGCACCCCCGACGCGTTGCGGTCCGAACTGGTGACGCTCGCCGACTCGATCGACGCCCAGACCGAGATCATGCGACGGATGACCGAGCGCAACGATCCCGAGGTCTTCGCCCACGAGTACCGTCCGTACTACGAGGGCTTCGACGAACTCGTCTACGAGGGCGTCGACGACTTCGACGGCGAGGCGCGGACCTACCGCGGCGGATCCGGCGCCCAGAGTTCGATCCTCCCCTCGATCGACGCCGCACTCGGCGTCCACCACGAGACCACGGAGCTCATCGAGAAGCTCACCGACATGCGCAGCTACATGCCGGAATCCCACCGCGAGGTCATCGACGCGTTCGATCGCGGGCCGGCGATCGGGGCCTACGTCGACGAGACGGGTCGTGACGATCTCACCGCAGCGTACAACGATTGCACCGAGGCGCTCGCCACCTTCCGGCGGGTCCACTTCGGGCAGGTCATCCAGTACATCCGCGAGGTGACCGGCGACACGACCGGCACCGGCGGAACGGACTACATGGAGTTCCTGCAGGTGATGCAGGAGGAGACGGCGGCCCAGACGCGGTGATTCGAACCGGTCGATCCCGGTACGCCGATCACGACACTCTCTCGGCCTGCCGATTCGTCACTGACCAGTACGCCGATTACGTCACTTCGTTCTCTGCCTCGTACGCCTCGTAGCGCTCCTCGTCGATGATGTCGGCGATGATCTCGACGACGTCGTAGACGTCCTCGTACCGGACGTACAGCGGCGCGGGGGCCACGCGGATCACGTTCGGCGGGCGGAAGTCGACGATCACTTCGTGATCTCGCAGCGCCTCGCTGATGCGACGGGCCTCTGGGTGCTCCAGGGCGACGTGGCCGCCGCGGTGGGCCGGATCGCGGGGCGTCCCGATCGAGACGCCGCGGTCGGCGAGGTGTGCGTCGACGAGGTCGATCAGGTAGGATGTGAGGTCGACGGACTTCTCGCGGATCGCTTCGATGCCGGCGTCGTGCGTGAGTTCGAGTGCGCCGAACAGCGGCGCGGCGCTGAAGACCGGGACGGTTCCGACCTGCCAGGCACCGGCGTCGTCGGCCGGAGTGAAGTCGAGGTTCAGTTCGAACTGCGTCTCCTTGTCGTGGCCCCACCAGCCCGCGAGGGCGGGGTCCTCGCCAAAGTGGCGTTCGTTCACGTACAGGCCCGCGACGGCCCCGGGGCCAGCGTTCAGATACTTGTACGAACACCAGACTGCGAAGTCGACGCTGATCCCAGAGAGGTCGTGGGGTACGACGCCGATCGAGTGCGCGAGGTCGAAGCCGGCGAGGATCCCCCGTTCGTGGGCCGCCTCGGTGATCGTCTCGAGGTCGAACAGCTGCCCGCTGCGGTACAGCACCGAGGGCATGAAGACGATGCCCACGTCGTGGGCGTCCATCGCGTCGATCACGTCCTCGGTTTCGATCGTCCGGCCGTCGCGGCTCTCGACGAGGTGGAGGTGTTCGTCTGGGTCGAGCCCCCGCTGGCGCAGCTGGGACTGGATCGCGTAGTGGTCCGTCGGGAAGTCGAGGTCGTTGACGAGGACGCCCTGTGGATCGTCGGGACCCAGCGCGTCCACGAACGTTCCGATCAGCGTGTGGATGTTGATCGTCGTCGAGTTGCCGACGACGACCTCGTCGGGGTCGGCGCCGACCAGTGGCGCGAGTTCGTCACCCAGGCGTTCGCCGTACCAGAACCACGGCGGGTCCGACTCGGTCCAGCCCCGGATCCCCTGCTCGCGCCACTGGTCGACCGCCTGCTGCAGACTCGCCTCGGCCGCGTCGGAGACGGGCCCGAGCGAGTTGCCGTCCATGTAGTAGGCGTCCGGGAGGGCGAAGCGGTTTCGGAAGTCAGCGAGCGGATCGGAATCGTCGCACTCGCGGGCGTACTCACGGCCCGCCTCGATGTCGTGTTCGTGTCCGCCGTCGGCCGCTGTGTCGAAGTTGTGATCGTGTCCGCCGTCGTCCGCCTCCGTGGTCGGCCCATCGTCGCGTCCGGTCATGTGGTCGGGTGTCGTCGTCGACCTACAAGTAGCGTTCGACGCCGGAACGGTCGAATTTCGCCGCTGGTGTGCACCTTCGGTGTCAGTTCGACGGGACTGTTCTAGACGGGTGTCCGTCCGACACCGTCGGGCGGAGGACTCATCTACCGCCCGTCCGATGTCGGCCGTATGTCCGACCCAGAAGCCGCGTCGACGGACGAACTGGATCCGGAACTCGCGTCGGTCGTCGCCGAGATCGAGGCGGCCGGCGTCCCCCAGTGGTCGGCGCTGTCGGTCGACAGCGCGCGGCGCATCGAGGACGAGGTGTTCTCCGGCGGGGCCAGTCCCGACCTGCGGACGGTACGAGATCTCAAAATCGACGGCCCCGGCGGCGACCTGCCGATCCGCGTCTACCGGCCGGACCGCGAGGACCCGCCGACGCTGGTCTTCACCCACGGCGGCGGCTGGACGCTCGGGACGCTCGACTCCTCGGACAACATCTGTCGCGAACTGGCCAGCCGCGCCGGCGCACTGGTCCTCTCGGTGGACTACCGACTCGCGCCCGAGCATCCGTTCCCGGCCGCGACGGACGACGCCTTCGCCGCCCTCGAGTGGGCCGCCGACCATGCCGACGAACTGGGCGGTGACCCCGACCGCCTCGGCGTCGCCGGGACGAGCGCCGGTGGGAACCTCGCGGCCGCGTCGGCGATCCGGGCGCGAGACGGGGGACTCGACCTCGACGGCCAGTTCCTCCTGTACCCGATGACCGATCGTCGCTTCGGTCGCCCGTCCTACGCCGAGCACGGCGACGGCCCCCTCTTGACAGAGGCCGACGTCCGCTGGTTCTGGGACCAGTACCTCCGCAGCCCCGTCGACGAGCACAACCCCTTCGCGACCGTCTGTCGCGCACCGGACGTAGCCGACGTCGCACCCGCGACGGTGGTGACCGCCGGTTACGACGTGCTTCGGGATGAAGGCGCGGCGTACGCCGAGCGGCTGGCCGATCACGGCGTCGAGACCGGCCACGATCACTACCCGTCGATGACCCACGGCTTCCTGAGTCTCACCGACGACGTCTCGCGAGCGGACGAGGCGATGGACGCGTTGGCAGACGCGATCCGGGACAGGCTCGGGTGAGTCGGGATCGAGCGCGACGTGCCTTCGAAATCCAACGCAGTCGACCCGTGAATCCGGGATGGAGAGCAGGTATCACTGCCCCTCTCAGAAAAACGAATGTCGCTTCGCCAGGAGTGCAGTCATTCGGCTGGCCATCCAGGAAACGGTCGACGCACTCGAAGTGATGGACGCACTCACGAGCGAGAGCGGGCTCACAGGGAGCGACGTGCAGGAAATAGCCGATAAGATCAACGAAAGCGGGCGCAAGCGCGACGAAGAGGAATCGGTGTAGGGTCGACGAATGAGTGGATGTCGACGCGAACGTGGTCAGTTCCGCACTCATCGCCGACTCGAAGACGCGTTTCACTAGTCGTCCATCCAGACGTTCGAGAATACCGGCTCGGTTCCGCTCTTTCTTGCACGATCTGAACCTCGTTTCGCTGTCGGGATGCAATTCTACGATCCCGTCCGAACGGCTTTCGCGATCCAAAACCCGGTCAGTTAGAGTCGGATATATGTCACTACCCGTCGTAGCCTAATCCGGAAGCCGTCGTCTCCATCGGTCGTCGCCAGGGGACGTGCGCGAAATGTCCCGGGTGCTGAAGACACCCGAGACGGTGGCTTCCAACCTGATCGGCTGAAGCCATGATTCCGTACCGCCCCGCGAGACATAAACGTCTCTTACGAGCCCTCACGCGCTCGGTCCCGGTAGCGTCGCGTCTCGACTCTGTTCTCGAGAACCGTCTCGACATCGCCAGCGTGTCGCCAGCGCCGTCTCCGTCGTCGTCAGTGGTTTCACTGTCGCCGGCAGCGGTCTCGACGGCGGTGGCACCGTCGATCGGTGGTTTTGGAGGGTCCACGTGATCGACGGAGATGGCGACCGTCGCGAACGGCCAGCCGAGACGCGACGCGATACGGCGGGGGTCGTGGCTTCGTTCGATCAGCGTACGTGCGCGAGCGCTTCCAGTCGGTGGATGCGTCGCAGGCACGAGAACGCTTCCGGTCGCGGACCCGCCCGGTCGCACTCCCGTTTGCGGTCGGGTTCGATGCGTGAATCGGTCTGCCGGCGTCCTGTAGTGTCGTATCGAGGGCCGTCTCGAAACGGGGTGTCGCGACGACGCTTCGCCGACGGACGGCCACCTTCTTCTCCGCGGAAGCGAGTGTACGGGTATCGATGTACCTCGTCACGTTTCGGATCGATCCGGGAGAGTACGACGCGGAATTCCACGAGTTGAACGACGCGATCCAGGCCGTCGCCGAGCAGTCGGACGCGTATCGCGGCAAACGCACCTGGCACGATCCGGATAGCGACGAGGTGCTCGTCGTCTACTACTGGGAGTCGCAGGACGCGCTCGACGCGTTCGGCTCGGATTCGGATCACGAACTGGCGAAGCAACGGTGGACCGAGTGGTACGACGCCTACGAAGTCACCGTCACGGAAATCGTCGACCGGTACGGGAGCGGTTTCGGTGCCGACGGCGACCCGCCCGAGTAATGCCTCGCTCTCGCTTACCCATCGAAATTTGCGAGCGGAACTCCTGACCGCGGCGTCGAACTCGTCGACGACGGAGAGATGCAGTGGGTTCTGGCCCCGGTCCTGGCGGAGGCGTACTACGGCGCGGCGACCGAACGCAGCACCGTCACCGTCGACGAGCTGCGAAATCACCTTCTCGGCTACCCTCGCGTCGACGCCGACGAGGAGATCGCCCGGATCGCCGGTACGCTCCTCGCAGAAGCCGACGACGAAAACGGCGGCCGGTGTGGCGTCAGCTGGAACGACGCGCTCATCGGGGCGACGGCGGAGAGTCTCGACGAGTCCGTTCTCACCGGAACCGTCGTTGATTTCGAGGCGCTCGGCGTTTCGGTCGAGACGTATTGATGCGGGGTTGTACGAGCGACGAGCCGTCGTCGCGACGTATCGTTGGGTTCACACCCCCTACTCAGGCGAAGTCGAATTTCTTCGCCGCGGTCTCCATGTCCTTGTCGCCGCGACCGGAGAGGTTGACGAGGATGGTGTCGTGGTCGCCGTCTTCGGCGAGCTGGATCGCCCGCGCGACGGCGTGGCTCGACTCCAGGGCGGGAATGACGCCCTCGGTCTCACTGAGTTCGCGGAAGGCGGCGAGTGCGGCGTCGTCGTCGACGGCCTCGTAGGTGACTCGCCCCTCGTCGCGGAACATGGCGTGTTCGGGGCCGACGCCGGGGTAGTCGAGGCCGGCGGAGACGGAGTGGACCTCGACGTCTTCGTCGATGACGCGGGTCTTCATGCCGTGAATGACGTCGTCCCGCCCGGCCGAAAGCGGCGCGGCGTGCTGGGTCGATGCGGCGCCCTTGCCACCACCTTCGGCGCCGTAGAGGGCGACCTCGTCGTCGCGGAAGGCGTGGAACAGGCCCATCGCGTTCGACCCGCCGCCGACGCAGGCGACCGCGGCGTCGGGCAGGTCACCCGTCCGCTCGACGAACTGTTCGCGGGCCTCCTCGCCGAGGACGGACTGGAAGTCCCTGACCATCCGCGGGAAGGGGTCCGGCCCGACGACGCTCCCGACGAGGTAGTGCGTGTCCTCGACGTTCTCGACCAGGTCCTCTAGCGCCGCGTCGACGGCGTCGGCCAGCCCCGCGCCGCCGCGGGTGACCTCGTTCACCTCCGCACCCATGAGGCGCATCCGGAAGACGTTCATCCGCTGGCGTTCGACGTCCTTCTTCCCCTGGTAGACCTCCGTCTGCAGGTCGAAGAGCGCGCCGACCATCGCGGTCGCGGTGCCGTGCTGACCCGCGCCCGTCTCCGCGATGAGGCGCTCCTTTCCCGCCTTCTTCGCCAGCAGGGCCTGTCCGAGGCAATTGTTTATCTTGTGCGCGCCGCCGTGGAGCAGGTCCTCCCGTTTGAAGTAGATCTCCGCGTCGTACCGATCGCTCAGGTTCCGTGCGTGGTACAGCGGCGTCGGTCGCCCCGCGTACTCCCGAAGGTGATCGCGAAACTCCTCCTGGAACGCCTCACTCGTGCCGATCTCGTCGTACGCCTCCGCCAGTTGCGAGAGCGGTCCCTCGAGCGGTTCCGGTACGTGTCTGCCACCGTAGTCACCGAACGTGCCACTGGACATGGTCGAGTGATGAAACAATTGCCCGCAAAATAAAGGTACGTTGTGAGGTATCACACCTCGATGGAGTGACTCATCCGACCGTGCGGCTACGTGTCAGATTACGAACTTTAGAGCACGACCTGACACATATCTGTACAAGAGTGTCGATCTCTGACCAATCGAATATATTTCCCGGCGATTATGTCCGAATTTGACGCTGGTGCCTCACATCGTGGACCTCCGTCACTCTCTAGCGGTACAATTATGGTATGGCATAGAAAATCACACCCGCTATATGCAGGAGTCGATTCCCACCGAGAAACTCCCGGACGACGACGTACAACCCGACCTGTTTCACGCGCTTCCCGAACTGCACTACCCCGAGGAGATCAACGCGGCGGTCGAGATGGTAGATCGCCACGTCGAAGCCGGACGTGGCGATTCGCCGGCGATCGTGTTCGAGGACGAGGAGATCTCCTACGCCGAACTCCAGGAACGGGTCGATCGGCTCGCGAACGCCCTCCTCGACCTGGGCGTCGAGCCGGGTGACCGGGTCTTCGTGCGCTTCCCGAACCGACCCGAGTACGCGGTGAGCTGTCTGGCCACGCAGAAAATCGGGGCGATCACCGTCCCGTCGATGAAGCTCCTGCGGGCGAACGAGATCAGTTACGTCGTCGAGGACTCCGGCGCGTCGGTCGCCATCGTCTACGACGACCTGCTCGACGAACTCGAGATCGCTCGCGAGGAACACGATCTCGATTCGCTGGAGGAGATCGTCGTGGTCGAGGAGAACGATATCGAGCACGATCACCACAGCTACGACGACCGCATCGCCGCAGCGAGCCCGGAACTCACCGCGCCGACCACGACCCGCGACGATCTCGTCATGATCGCGTACACGAGCGGGACGACCGGGAAGCCGAAGGGGACGGTCCACACCCACCGCCAGATGCTCGCCATCTGCGACGGCTACGCTCGCTACTGCCTGGATCCGAACCCCGACGACGTCTTCGCGAGTAACGCGCCGATCGCCTTCACCTTCGGCTACGGGTTCGAGGTGGCCTTCCCGCTACGGTTCGGTGCCACCACGGTCCTCATCCAGGATCCGAAGCCGACGGACCTCCTCGCGGCCGTCGACGAACACGACGTCTCGATGCTCGCGTCGGTGCCGACGGCGTACAACCAGCTGTTCGCCGAGCACGAGGACGAACTCGAAGCGGCCGACGTCTCGTCGTTGCGCCGGGCGGTGAGCGCCGGCGAGCCGCTTCCGCCGCGAACCTACGAGCAGATCGGCGAACACTTCGGCGTCGAGGCCTCCGACGGGATCGGCTCGACCGAGATGCTCCACATCTTCATCAGTCACCGGTACCACGACGACATGGACCCGACTGCGACCGGATTCCCCGTCCCCGGCTACGAGGCCAAGGTGATCGACACGGACACGGGCGAGCAACTCCCGCGCGGGGAGGCCGGCCTCCTCGTCGTCCGCGGCCCGACCGGCGTCACGTACTGGGGGCGGCCGGAGAAGCAAGCCGAGGCGATCTACGACGGCTGGAGCGCCCCTGGGGACATCTACATCCACCGCGAGGACGGCCGCTTCGAGTACGTCTCGCGGGCGGACGACCTGATCATCACCGGCGGGAACAACGTCTCCGGGCCCGAGGTCGAGGACGTTCTCCTGGAACACGACGCCGTCTACCAGACGGCCGTCATCGGCGCTCCGGACGAGGAACGCGGCCAGATCGTCAAAGCGTACGTCGTCCCGGAGGACGGCGTCGATCCGGACGACGTCCTGACCCGGGAGCTGCAGGACCACGTCAAAGCCTCGATCGCCCCGTACAAGTACCCCCGCGAGATCGAGTACCTCGAGACGCTCCCGACGACCGAGACGGGAAAGATCCAGCGCTCGAAGCTGCGAGAGCGCGAGGACGTCGACGCGTAGGGGGCGTGAGTGCGCGCTGACCCGTCGACGCGTAAGGGCGTGAGTACACGCTGACACGTCGACTCGGGGGTTCGAGTCCACCCGAATATGGTGACGCGGAGGGAACGGGAACGTGCAGTTGTGGTGACGTGGAGTGGATCGAGGACGTGCAGCTGTGGCGACGCGTATACGGCGAGAGCGCACGACGGCACCGATGCGGTGTACCTGCGCGACCGATAGACCGACCACGCCGGCGGTTTGTACGTAGACCGGCCGTACAACCGCTCTAGCTCTGTAATCTCCTCGGGTGTCCGGGTTCCACTCGTCGACAGCGGCCGTGGGCCGTCCGTCGTCGGTTTCCCTCGTTGGCTCGGTTGCTAGGGGGTCACTTACTTAGCACGTCGACGGCCCACTGGGAGTCGATGCAGCCACCACGGCGGCGGATCGAGGAGCGCCTCGTCCCCGACGAGGATCTGCGCGTCGTCACCGACGGACGGCTGATCGACGACTCGGTTCGGGGATCGGTCGCGATCGGCCTCACGGACCGCCGCGTCCTCTGTCTCTCGCCGACCGGTGACCTCGTCGACGTGGAGTACGCCTCGATCGGCACGATCCGGCGTTTCACGCGGTCGCGACTGGCCGTCGAAGGGATCGATCGCCGGCTCTTGGTCGGCGGATTCGGCGGGTTGTCGGCGGTCTTCGTCGCCGTCGCGCTCTCCGTCGCGATGGCCCAGTGGCGGACCGATGGGACGTGGATACCGGCCGCCCTCGTCTGTCTCACGACGGTCGGGACGATCGGGGCTCTCTTCGGTCGCCGCATCGTCCCGACGCGACTCACGACTGGGGCGACCATGTGGGTGCGAACCCGTCTGACCGGGCTCGCGAGAGCCGGCCGATGGGTCGCCAGCACGTGGTGGCGTCTCCACACCGCCGTCGGCGCTCTCTCCCGTCGCGCGTTCTGGGGCAGTCGGCGACTGTCGGCCGGGATGAGCCGGTGGTTCGACGATCTGTCGCGGCGCCTGTACTGGGTGAGTCGGTCCCTGTTGGCGACGCTCGCGTGGCGAATCACGTCCGGCGTGCAGGTCTTGGGACGCTGGGCAGGGGCGAGCGTCGACGCGTGCTATCGACTGTACGCGACCAGGACTGATCGGCCGCTCGCCCCGATCGCTCGAGGGGTGAGGGCGGCCGCCACCACTCGCCCCGTCAGGCTGGCCGAACGGTTCGGCCGGCTGGTCGGACGAACTGTCGTGGCGGCGAACTGGCGCGCGGCCAGGCGATGCTCGCGGACGATGAACACTCGCTCCGGTGTGGGAACTGCCGTCGATCCCCGCCGCCTCCGACCGGGACGTCGAGTCCAGCAAGCGAGTCGATCGATCCGTGGGGTACTCTCGGACGCCACCCGGGTCCCGGGCGCGCTCGTCGGCGGACCGCAGTACGCGACCCGAACGGTGTCGTCGCTCCGCACCCGATTCACCCCTCCGGTCCGCGTCGCCTCGCGAGCGCTTACGAGACGGACTCGTTCGCGTTCGCGGTGGATAGCGGGAGCGACGGCCGTCGGATCGTTCGCCTCCCTCGCCGCTGTCGGCCCCGCCCCGATCGTGCTCGTCACGCTGGTCGCCGCCGTCGGCTGCCTCGTCGTGCTCTCGGCGGCTCGCCGGGTCGCGAGCGATTGCGCCGGCGTCCAGCTCGAACGACGCAGGGAGACGGAAGTTTCGATTCACACCGTCGACGGGGACACCGTGCGACTCGTCCTCGATCCGGATACCGACCTCGACGTCGAACTCAGCCGATCGGTCGCGTCGGCCCCGGGAACGGTGCCCGCGGATCGGCGCCCCGGTTCCGTCGCCGAGTGAGGGCGGGGTTCGGCTCGTCGACGGAGCGTGTCGGCTCGCCGATCGTGGGTGTCGGTCGAGTCCGCCGCGCCGACGAGCGCTACGCTGACGACGAGTCCGCCGCCGGCGTCGAGACCGCAGCTCGCCGGTCACGACGGTTTCACGTCCGTATCGGTACTCGGAATGGTTACGTGTCGTCCGCGCTCTCCACCGCGTCCCACTCAGGGGGTCGATCCTCGAGCTGTGCCGCGACGCCTTCCCGGTAGTACCCCTCTTCTCGTGCGCTCTCGAGGGAGATCGCTTCGAGGTACGATCGACTCGCTCGCAGCGACATATCCGCGGTGGCGTAGATCCCCCGTTTGGCCTTGCGGAGGATCTCGGGCGGCTTCTCGCGGAGCGAGTCGACGACGCGCTCGACCTCGCCGTCGAGATCCTCGGCGGGGACGCTGCGGGCGACGAGGCCGCGCTCGGCCGCCTCTTTCCCAGTGATCGGGTCGCCCGTGAGGATCATGTCGAGCGTCTTCGTGAGGCCGACCGTCTCCTGGAGCATCGGCGGCGAGAAGTGATTCACGATGCCGAGACCGGTCTCGGGCTGGCCGAGTTTCGCGTCCTCGGCGGCGATGGGGATGTCGGTGTGCAAGACGAGGTCGAAGCCGCCGCCGAGCGCCCAGCCGTCGACGCGGGCGACCGTCGGAACGGACAGTCCCATCATCGCCTCGAAGAGTTCGTTCCAGCTCTGCGTGAACGGCTCGAGTTCGTAGCCCGTCTCCCGGACCTCCTCGATGTCGCCGCCCGCGCAGAAGACGTCGCCTTCGCTCTGAAAGACGACGACGCGAACGTCGTCGCGCTCGCCGTAGGCGCGGACGTGCTCGAGCATCGCGTCTTTCGTCTCGAGATCGATCGCGTTGAGCGCCGTCGGCCGTTGCACTTCGATTCGACCGACGCCGTCTTCGACCGTGAACGCAGCGTTGACCATGGCGAGGGCCTCGCCGTCCGCGTCCGTCAGTGTTTCGTCCCCGGTGATCCGCTCGACACTCGACTCTCGTCTCGGTGCCGGTACTCCGTCCTCTGTTGGGGAGGTCGTTCCTGCCGACGCGGGGGAGGCCGTCGTCCTGCAGTCATCGGTTGGGCCGTCTTCCTGCCGTCCCCGGTTGGGCCGTCGCCGGTGGGCCGGCTGGATCACTCCACGGTGAAACCGCCGTCGACGACGAGCGTCTCGCCCATGACGAACGAGGCCATGTCGCTCGCGAGGAAGCAGACGGCGTCTGCGACCTCCGCGGGTTCGCCGAACCGGCCCGCCGGTGTGCGCCCCGTCAGCCGGTCGTAGAGCTCCTCGTTCTCCTGGACGGGGTCGGTGAGGTCGGTGTCCACGTAGCCGGGGGCGACGGCGTTCACCCGCACCTCGGGCGCCCAGTCCAGCGCGGCGCTCTTCGTGAACCCGACGAGACCGTGTTTCGAGGCGACGTAGCCGTGCTGGCGCTTGATCCCTGCGATTCCGGCCGTGCTCGCGACGTTGACGACCGCGCCGCCCCCGTCGAGCAGCGCCTCGCCAGCCGCAGCCGTACAGGTGACCGCGCCCTGGAGGTTCACCTCGGTCACCTGGCGGAACGCGTCGGGGTCGAGCGTCTCCGGGCGCCCCATCGCCGAGACGGGGTTGATCCCCGCGTTGTTGACCAGGACGTCGATCCCGCCGAGGTCGTCGACCACGCGCTCGACGAGCGCCTCAACGGCCGAGTCGTCGGTCACGTCGGTCGGCACCTCGAGCGAGTCGGCACCGAGTTCGCGGACGGCATCGGCTGCCTCGGCGACGTCCGCCTCGGTCCGCGAGACGGGAACGACGTCGGCGCCGGCGACCGCGAGCGTCTCCGCGATGGCACGGCCGATCCCGCGCGTGCCGCCGGTGACGACGGCCACCTGCCCCGTCAGATCCGGGCCCACGCTTGGTGACCGTCGGTCCGTCGACTCCGCGCTCATCGTTCCCTCCGTCCGTCAATCGAGTCTGTCATCACGATAGGATCCGAGTGTCGGCGGGGACAAAGCGTTTTCCGCTCCTGCCGTGATTCGCGCCGAACTGGTCGGCTTCCCGAACGATCGCGGACGTGTCGACTACTCGTTACGTCAGCGACCGCCGACGCGAAGGCGGGGTCGACCCCTCGGTCGCACGATGGGTCGCCCGCCGCGCCGACAGGGTCGGCCCACCGACCGGTATCCGACCACGAGGCGGTCGGTCCTCCGCGGACGTCTCGGCCCGCTGACGCGAGGGGTTAATCTGTCTCACACTCGGCGCGAAACCGGGGGCCACCTTGATATCCGGGCCGCCCTAGCCCCGAACTGATGGACAAAGAGATCGTGACGCCGCCGGAACTGGCGGAGCCTCGCGGCTTCAACCACGGCTTCCTGATCGAGGGTGGAAAGACGCTGTACCTCGCCGGCCAGGACGCCTCCGGATCCGACGGGGAGATCGTCGCCCCCGGCGACCTCCTCGGACAGTTCGAACAGGTGATGTCGAACCTGGCTGCGGTCTGCGAGGAGGCTGGCGGGTCGAGCGAGGACATCGTGAAGTTGAACGTCTACGTCGCCGACCGCGACGAGTATCGCGAGCATCTGGCCGAGGTGGGCGAGATATTCGGCGAGTACGTCGACGACTACCCCGCGATGGCGCTGTTCGAGGTGAGCGGCTTCTACATGCCGGACGCGCTCATCGAGATGGAGGGCTTCGCGGTGATCGACGAGGCGGATGGGACGTCCGAACGCGAGGCGGGTGAGGCGTCCGAATGATCGAGCGGTTCTCACTCGAAGCGCGACACGAGGCACAGCGCGAGCACGTCCGGGAGTTCTGCGAGCGCGAGGTCGATCCGAACGTCCACGACCTCGAAGCGGCCGGGGCGTTCCCGGAGGAGCTCGTTCGCCGACTCGGGGAGGCCGACCTCATCGGCGTGCCCTATCCGCCCGAGGTCGGCGGGGCCGGGAAGGACTTTCGCTCGTTCGCGATCACCGTCGAGGAACTCGCCCGCTCGTGGAAACTCCTCGCCGGGGCGGTCAACATCGCTTGCGGACTCGTCGGCTACCCGCTCGCGGAGTTCGGCGACGACCGCAAGCGCGAGGAGTGGCTCGGCAACGTCTGTGCGGGTGACTGGATCCCAGCGTTCGCGCTCACGGAACCCGAGGCGGGCAGCGACGCCGCCGGGCTGGAGACGACCGCCAGACGCGAGGGAGACGAGTGGGTGATCGACGGCCACAAGTGGTGGACCACCCACGGCGCCGTCGCCGACCTGTTGCTGATCGTCGCGCGGACGGACCCGGACGCGACGGGTCACGAGGGGATCAGCCTCATCGGCGTGCCGAACCCGCACGAGCGCGACGGGATCGAGGTCGTCCGGGACATCCCGTGCATGGAGGGCGACGTGGCGGTCGAGAGCGAACTCCGCTTCGACGGCCTCCGCGTCCCCGCGGACAACCTCGTCGGCGAGGCGGGCCGCGGGTTCCGGTACATCATGGAGGGCCTCGACATCGGACGACTGGGCACCGCCGCGCAGGGCGTCGGAATCGCCCAGGGTGCCTTCGAAGCCAGTCGCGACTTCGCCGACGAGCGCGAGCAGTTCGGCCAGCCCATCCGCGAGTTCCAGGGGATCGGCTTCTCGCTCGCGGACATGGCCGCCCGGACCGAAGCCGCTCGCCTCCTCACGCTTGCCGCCGCCGACCAGCGAGATCGCGGCGAGCGCATCACTCAGTCGGCGGCGATGGCCAAGACGTTCGCGACCGACGCCGCGATGGAGATCGCCACCGACGCCGTCCAGGTCCACGGCGCACGCGGCTACTCCGAAGACTACCCCGTCGAGCGGTACATGCGCGAGGCGAAGGGCACCCAGATCTACGACGGGACGAACGAGATCAACCGCCTCGTCGTGGCGAACCGCATGTACGAGTGAGCGACCGAGACATGCCTGCTACGTACTACTACGAAGACCTCGCCGTCGGCGACGAGTGGGACGCCGGCACCGTCTCGATCACCGAGGAGGAGCTCCTCGAATTTGCCGAGCGCTACGACCCTCAGGCGTTCCACGTCGACGAAGCGGCAGCCGAGCGCCACTTCGGCGGCCTGATCACCAGCGGCTGGCACACCGCGGCGGCCTGCATGCGACCGCTGGTCGAGTCGGTACTCTCCGACGTGGCGGTCGTCGCCGCGGCCGGCGTCGACGACCTCCGCTGGCGCGAACCCGTCCGCCCGGGTGACGCGCTAACGATCGAGGTCGCCGTCGTCGAGAAGACGCCCTGGAACGACGACCGCGGCCAGGTCTCGTTCCAGCTGACGGCGACGAACGGCGACGGCGACGTCGTCCACGACCGAACGGACCTGGTCGTCGTCGAACGGCGCGACGACACCGACACCTAGCCGTCCCATCTGCGGTTCGTCCCGTCGGATGTCCGGTGGATGAATCCCTGTCGGAGTACCCGACGGTTTGTGTGTCAAACCGCCGTCGCGCTCGCAGGCAGCGACGGCAGCCTCCCCTCCGATGATTAAATTTTCGTACAAATTTATTGATGTCTATAAAACACGCCTAATATTTTTCCGATTGCCGTTCCCGACCCCCTATATGTAGGATTTGACCGGAATCCTTTTTGAACAGTTCGTATATTGTGGGTTGATGGCACACGACACGTTCCGAACGGGAACCGGTGTCCGGCGACGATCGGTGCTCAAAGTGGCCGGCGCAGCTGGTGTCGGTACCCTGGCTGGCTGTACGGGCGGCGGAGGCGACGACGGGCTCACGATCGGAGCGCTCCAGCCGCTGTCGGGGAACTTCGCCCCCTGGGGGTCGGTCCACCAGGCCGGACTCGAATTCGCCGTCGACGAGGTCAACGACGAGGGTTTTCTCGACCAGGAACTCACCGTCGAGAGCACGGACACTGAGAGCGACGCCGGGGGCGCCGCGACGGCGTTTCGCCGATTCGTCGAGGAGGAGGACGCGGTCGCGATCACGGGGCCGGTCTCCAGCGACGTCGGGGTCCGGACGGCCCAGCTCGCGGAGGAACTCGAAGTCCCGTTGATGTTACACATGGCGGGGACGCACCGCTTGCACACGAAACAGTCGCGACACACGTTCCGACTCGGATCGCTCCCGGCGCCGATGGACCTGCAACCGCAGGCCGAACTGATCGAAGAGCGCGACTACCAGACGGTCGGCGCCATCGTGGCCGACTACGAGTGGGGCCGAACCGTCGAGGACCAGATCGACGAGTGGTTCCCCGACGGGATCGACCTGTCGGTCGACGTGGCGCCGCGCGGCGAGAGTAACTTCCGCTCGTACCTCCGGGACATGCCCGAGGACCTGGACCTCATCGTCGCGACGGGCCACCCGCCGGGGTCGATCTCGATTCACACGCAGGCGCGGGAACTGGGGCTCGGCCACGATCTGACGACCGGGGCCGGACTGCCGCCGGGCGTCCTCTACGAGGCGCTGGGCGGCGCCGCCGAAACCTTCGCCCACCTCCACACGCCGGACGTCTACGGCGACGCGTTCGCGGACGTCGCCGGCCGATTCGCCGAGGACCGCGGCGAGCAGTTCACGACGCACCACGGCTACGGCTACATCGCCGGCCGCGTCTTCGCGGAGGCGATCGACGAGGCCGATTCGACGGACCCGAGCGACATCGCGTCCGTCGTCCTCGAGTCGTCGCACGATACGATACTCGCCGAACCGCTCCAGTACAACGAGTGGGGCGAGATCGACGGCGTCCGATCGATGTTGAGCACGGTCCACGAGGGCGGCCCCGACTTCCACTCGGACGGCGCGTTCCACCTCGAGCAGGAGTACCAGAGCAGCCTGATGAACGCGTCGATGGTCGAACCACTCGTGCCCGAAGAACGGTAACCGATCGAACCGACAGGTTCGCAGGTCGGGTCATCGCCGAGCGTGGGATTACACGATCGTGCCTGCCGATTACACCACTGATCGGAACGATTCCACGGCCGCTCGGACCGACCAAACGGTCGTGCGTACCGATTCCACGGCCGATCGGACCGACCAAACGGTCGAGCGTACCGATTCCACGGCCGATCGGACCGACCACACGGTCGAGCGTACCGTCGCGCCCACTTACCCGCTCAGGTACGCGTCCTGGACGCGATCGCTCTCCAGGAGCGCGTCCGCGTCGTCCTCGGCGACGATACGGCCGTTCTCGAGGACGTATCCTCGATCGGCGAGTTCGAGCGCCTCGTGGACGTGCTGTTCGGTGAGTAACACGGTGATATCCTCGCTGATCGCGGCGACCTTCTCGAAGACCCGGTCGACGAACTGCGGAGCCAGACCGACCGACAGCTCGTCGAGCGCGAGGACGTCAGGTTTCGCCATCAACCCGCGGCCGATGGCGAGCATCTGCTGTTCCCCGCCGGAGAGCGTGCCGGCGCGCTGGGTTCGGCGCTCGTCGAGCACGGGGAACAGCTCGAAGACCTCGGCCATGGTCGCCGCCTGCTCGGCCCGTTTCGTGTACGCGCCCATCTCGAGGTTCTCTTCGACGGTCATCTCGGTGAAGAGGTTTCGTGCCTCCGGGACGTGGACGAACCCGCGCTCGACGATCTGGTCGGGCCGCAACGCTGCCGCGTCGGCGCCGAAGAGCTCGATCGACCCGCCCGCAAGCGGCCGGAGGCCCGAGAGCGCCTTCAGGAGCGTCGTCTTGCCGGCGCCGTTCGGACCCACGAGGGCGACGACGCGATCCTCGTCGGTGATCTCCACGGAGACGTCCCACAGCACCTGCAGGTCGCCGTACGCGACGTCGATCCCGTTCGCGCTCACCAGCGGGTCGCTCATCCGTCACCTCCGGGGCGAGTCATACGGCACCTCCCAGGTACGCCTCCAGAACGCGCTCGTCTTCCCGTATCGCCGCCGGCTCGCCCTCCGCGATGAGCGATCCCTCGTTGAGCACGAGCAGCCTGTCGGTCGTGCCCATGATCGCGTCGACGACGTGTTCGATCCAGAAGACGGAGATCCCGCGCTCGTCGCGGATGCGTTCGATCGTGTCGGTCAGCTCCTCGATCTCCGTCGGCGTGAGGCCGCTGCCGATCTCGTCGAGCAGTAGCAACTCGGGATCGCACGCGAGCGCCCGGGCGAGCTCGACGTGTTTTCGCTGGGCCATCGTGAGCTCGCTGGCGGGCGTCTCGGCCTCTGCCCCGAGCCCGACGAACTCGATCGCCTCGCGGGCGTGTTCTGTCGCCTCGTCCGTTGACCGGTCGCGACTCGATCCGAATACGGCGCCGGTGCGGACGTTCTCGAGGACGGTCGACTCGTCGAACGTCCGGACGATCTGGAACGTCCTGACGACCCCACGCCGACAGATCTTGTTCGGCTTGCGCCCGGCGATCGACGCCCCGTCGAACGTGACGGACCCGTCGCTCGGCGGATCGACGCCGGTTATGGTGTTGAACAGCGTCGTCTTGCCGGCGCCGTTCGGCCCGATCAGACCGACGATCTCTGCGTCGCCGATCGAGAAACTGACGTCGTCGACGGCGACGAGTCCCCCGAAGGACTTCGTAACCCCGGAGACTTCGAGCATAGCGTGGTCGAGTCACCCGACCCACAAATAGTTTTTCGCGCCACACCGATGGTCGCGCGGCCGCGGCGGCGCCACGACCTGCTCGCTGCGGACGCCGCTCTCTGGCGCGAGCCGGTGGCCACCCCGCGAGAACTGTACGCTACCCGACGAGAGCCGTTGGCCACCCGGTGGGACCTGTTCTCTCCCGCGGACACTCCGGTACGTCACCGCATCCGGTGTCCTGGCCAGCGGGTGACAACCTCGCTCTACCACGCACAGCCCTGTGCCGGCCACAGTCCCGGACCGTCGCTCCGACTGTCCGGTCTCTGTGATAAATTGCCACGTCGAACGGTCGCATATTTCCACAAAAGTATAAGACCGGATCGCCGAAATTACCGGCGAGCCGATGGAGGTCGTAACCCTCGCCGAGATCGCCGTCGACGCTATCGCCAGGGGACTGCTGTTCGCCCTCCTCGGAGCGGGTATCACACTCGTCTTCGGGTTGGGTGACGTCCTGAACCTCTCGCTCGGTGCGTTCGCGATCGTCGCGGCGGTGATCGGGGCGACGGTCGTCTCGACCGTCCCGGTCCCGATCGCGGCGCTGGCCGCGCTCGCCGGCGTCGCCGCGCTGGGCCTCGCGATCGATCGAGTCCTCCTCTCGCCAGTCTATCGGACGGACGGCGAGGAGCGCATCCTGCTCGGCATCTTCGTGACCCTCGGGCTCGCCATCGCGATCGACGGCGTCCTGTTCGCGGAGTTCTCGCTTCGCTACGCGTTCCCGCTCGACGTCGCGTCCCGGACGATCGGCGGGGTCACCGTCCTGGGCTCGACGATGGTCGTCATCGTCGTCGCGTCGATCGCCCTCGCCGGTCTGTTTCTGTTTCTCCGCCGGACCACGCTCGGGAAAGCGACCCGCACGGTGTTCCAGGACGAGACCGGGGCGCTGCTCTGCGGGATCAACCCCCGCCGGCTGCGCTCGCTGATATTCGTCTTGAGTGTCGTCATGGCGGGCACCGCCGGGCTCCTCTGGAGCATCCAGGCACCGGTTGGTGCGGGGTCGGCGTTCGACCTCACCATCTACGGGATCATCGTCTCGATCGTCGGCGGAGTCAGGAACATCGAGGGAACCGCGGTCGCCGGCGTCGGACTCGGATTACTCATGACCTACGCAAACTACTTCATCGGGGCGTACCAGGCGATGATCGTCCTGTTCGGATTTGTCGTGGTCGTGTTGATCGCCCGGCCGGAGGAGATCGCATGAGTCGACACCCGATCGCCGCTCTCAGGCACAGACTCGGTCGGTTCGACGACATCGCTCTGGGAGTCGTCGTCCTCGCGATCGTTCCACAACTCGTCGTCGGGACGGGGATGACCTACCAGGCCCGCCTGCTCACGATCGCGCTGACGTTCGCCATCTTTACCCTCGGGCTGAACGTCGTGTTCGGTCACACGGATCAACTCTTCCTCTTCGTCGGCGCGCTGGCCGGCGTCGGCGCGTACACGACGGCGCTGCTCGCCGACGCGGTCGGCGTCTCGCCGTGGCTCGTCCTCCCGGTCGGCGCCCTCCTCGCGGGCGCGATCGGCATGCTCGTGAGCTACGTCTCGGCACGGCGGGGGATGACCGTAATCGTGATCGCCATCCTCACGCTCAGCCTCCAGCTCGCCATCATGGAACTCTTCGGCGGTGCTCGCGACCTGACGCGGGGGAGTACCGGCTTCCTGTTCTCCGGCCTCGAGGTCACGTTCCTCACGGAGACGCTCGGGTTCAGCCGATACGTCGCCCACTACTACGTCCTCCTCGCGGTCCTGGCGGTCCTGCTGGTCGGCTACCGCCTCGCGATGACCTCGAAGTACGGCCTCGCGTTCAAAGCCATCCGACAGGACGAGGTGGCGGCCGAATCCGTCGGCATCGACGTCGTGAAGTACAAGACCATCGCCGGTTTCGCCGCAGCCGCCATCATCGGGCTCGCCGGCCCGCTGTACGCCCACGGCGAGGGGTGGATCGAACCCTCGATGTTCTCGTTCAACACCGTCGACGTGATCGTCCTCATCATGCTCGTCGTCGGCGGCATGCGAACCACGTGGGGCCCCGTCGTGGGCGCCGGCGCGATCGTCTACCTCGAAGAACAGCTCCACGTCCTCGGACAGTGGCGCATGACCGCCCTCGGGCTGCTGTTGATGGTCCTGTTCCTGTACTTCCGGTCGGGAATCGTCCCGAAGGTCACGGCCGCCCTGGACGGTGACGGACGATCGGTCTCGCTCACCGACGTCACGGACAGATTCGGCTGAGACCCGCGTCACCTGGTCGGCGCTACCGACGCTCCTCGCGGTCGGACGACCGTCATCGCCCGACCGTCACCTCGTCCGGGTGTCCCCGGCAGGCTATCGCCCGGGCGGCGCTCCGTCGGTCCGGACGGCGCGATCCCGTCGGCCATCGCCGTTTCGACGATGCGTCTCGACGTACGCGACGAAGTTCTCGAAGACCCGCTTCGTCCCGGTGGCCCGTCGGTAGTTCTCCTCGGTGATGCCCGCGAGGACGGCCTCGCGACGATCCTCGTCGAGTTCCTTCTCCATCGTGAGGTCGCGCGCGCTCTGGCGGTCGTACTCCGGGTGGAACTGCACGCCGAAGACGTGGTCCGCCCGGAAGCCGTGATTCGAGTACTCGTTCCTGGCGAGCTCGACCGCGCCGGGCGGCAGGTCGACGACGGCGTCCGAGTGCGTCGTGAAGGCGAGGAAGGTGTCCTCGACGCCCGCGAAGAGGATGGACTCGTCTCTCGTGCGATCGATCTCGTTGTAGCCGATCTCGTAGACACCCATATCGGCGACCGTCCCGCCGAGGACGTCCGCGAGCAGCTGGTGGCCCCAGCAGACCCCGAGACACGGCAGATCGCGGTCGATCGCGTCCGACACCCACGCCTTCGTCTCGTCGATCCAGTCTTCGTCCCAGTAGACCGACGAGCGCGAGCCGGTGACGACCACGCCGTCGAACTCGTACCCCGCTGGAAGTGCCCCCTCGGTGACGTCGAACTCGGCGAGCGACGCGTCGAGCTCCCGGCGGAAGTTTCGCGGGACGTTCTCGTCCCCGTGGCTGGCGTCGAGCAACGCGAGTCGCGGTCGTCGCATTCGTGTCTCCATGGGCGCCGCGGGTCAATATGCGTTGTGCCGCGCCCTGGTACCGGCCGGAGCCTGGGCGGTCGACGGTGCCTATCCGGAACCGTCGAATCGGCGGTGGAGCCACACGACGGTCCAGACCATGCCTGCGAGCGCGGCCGGCCTCGTCGGGGGCCACCACGCGTCGGTCACCGGCGGCCGCCAGGCGACAGTCATTGTGGCCACCATGTCACGGTCAACGTGGTCACCATGCGACAGTCTCCAGCGGTCACCATGCGATAGTCGGCGTGACCGTCAAGCGATGGTCACCGGCGACGGTCACCTGTGTGTGCCGTGTCTCGATGCCGAGCGCCGCCGGGCGTCACTCGTCGGTGTGCTCGTTCAGGAACCCGCGAAGGTGGTCGTTGACCGCCCTCGATCGCTCGATCTGGGGAAGGTGGGCCGCGCCGTCGATCGGGACGAACGCACCGTTCGGGAGGGCGTCGGCGAGCCGCTCGGCCGATTCGACCGGGACGACGGCGTCGTCGGTGCCGTGGACGACTGCCGTCGGCGTCGTTACCTCGTACCCCCAGTCGGTGGCGTCGAACTCTTCGAACGCGGCGAGCTGGTCGCGCGTGGCGGCGGCGTCGGCGTCGCCGTCGCGGCGCCAGTCGACGATCCCGTCGACGACGGCCGGCTGGGCGGCGCGAAAGTCCGCAGAGAGGAGCGCTTCGGTGGATCGGCGGAAGGCGTCACCATCGCTCGCCACACCGTCGCCCTGGCTCGTTTCGTCACGATCGACGACGAGTGCGCTCCCGTCGAACGCCGTTTCGTCCGCTGGCGTCCCGACGACTGTGACGGTCTCGATGCGCGTCGACGCTCTCGCGGCTCGCAGCGCGATCGCCCCGCCGAGGCCGGCGCCGACGACGTGGGCCGCCCTGGCGTCGACGGCCGCCAGGATCGCCTCCAGGTCCGCGACGAGCGTCTCCATCGCGTACGGCCCCGGCGGTCGCTCGGACCGGCCGGTTCCGCGGAGGTCCCAGACGACGCTCCGATACGGTCCGGCGACGGCCCGGTGTTGCCACCCCCAGGACCAGCCGCCGAGGCCGGCCTCCGTGACGAAGACGACCGGCGGTCCCTCGCCGTCGACCGCGTAGTGCAGCGTGGTGCCGTCGGTCGAGACGGTCTGCATGGCCGGGGCTACGTGCTGGCGACCGACGTGAATTTCGATCCGATCTCTCCAGTCGATTGGCTCGGGTCGGACGGCTCACTGTCGATCGTTTTCGCTCAATCGTCGCCGGTCGATTGGCTCTACTCGAACGGCTCACTGTCGGTCCCGATGGGTCTCGGTCCCGATCGATCACCAGAGCTGCGCCCGGGGCGTCTCGCAGTCGTCACAGAGGACTGCCCGGTTGCCCTTGTAGGTCCCGAGTACCAGCGTGCCGTCCTCGCAGTGCGGACAGCGATCGCCGCGTAACCGGTGTAAAACCCCGTCTGTTTTCGGTGCTGCGTTCGCCATATCGCTACACCTCGCCTGACCGACCGATACCGGTTGGCCCTGTGTATGCAACCCCTGGTGGCGCTCCCAGTTCGACAGGTCGAGGGGCGAGACGCCCACGTACTGTGCATCGAACCCGACCGCCATCGCGCGTCGTCCGTTCGAGCGGACGGCCGTCGATGCCATCGTACCGCCCGTGCCGGGCGTCGACAGAAGAACGTCATCACTGGGCCGTCGTCGTGCTCACACCGGATCCGCGCAGTCGTGGAGTGCGACTCGACCCGGCCTCCCCGCGGCCGGTCCAGTGCGCCGAACCGAACGCGGTGCCGACGGGGTACGTTAGTCTTTCGATCGTACAACGGTCACTCGTCTGTCCTGTCGGTGAGAATCGAACGAGGGAATCGACTCGGATTCGCCGGGACTGGGGCGGATTCGCCCGGATCCGGGCGTCGAGCCGGCCCTTTATATGCTTCGGCTGGACCGAGCGGCGGGTGCAATGCGACGACAGATCACGATACTCACGACGCTCGCGCTGGTCGGTGGCATCCTCGCCGCTGCCACGCTGACCGGCGCGCTGGCCTCGCCCGCGGGGGCGATGGGTCAGACCGACACGATCGAACAGCCCGCAGCGACGACCGCCGCGACGAGCGGCGATACGATCGCCGACGCGTCCGGAGACGCGACGCACGACGCCGATACGACGACCGACGGAGACCCGGTACTGCGCTGGTACTCCGTCGACGACCCGACGGTCACGGCGGACGAGCGCCTCGGCCTCCAGGCGCTGTACCAGGGGTCGGGCGAGGGACCGTCAGCGGTCGACGTCGCGGTCGACGTCGACGGAACCGACCACGAGCTCGGGCAGGCGACGGTCCACCCGGGCGAGGAGACGGTCGCGTTCGAACCCACCGACGTCGGTGCGGCGGCGGACGTCGACATCTCCTGCGAATTCGGCTGGAACGAGGACGACGGCTGGTACCTCCACTGCGAGATCACGTTCGACGTCGCGGCCCTCGAGGACGTCGACCACGAGCACGGGGACGCCTACGAAGTGCGCCTCGGCGATAGCGAACCGACGTCGGTGCTCGTCGCCGACGACCTCTCCACGCTCGACGACGGACTCGTCGCGCTCGACTATCGGGTCGAGGATCGTGTCCTCCACGGCGAGCAGCCGCTCGAACTGCGGCTCGCGTACGCCGTCGGCGGCGACGAGCCTGCCGCCAGGGACGTCGTCGCCAGTCTCGACGGCGACCGACGCGAACTCGGCCGGTTGTCGGTCGACCCCGAGACCGACGGCGTCGACTTCGAGCCCAGCGAGTGGCTACAGGAAACTGGCGACCATCCCGAAGAGCCGTACTGCTGGAGCGGCGCCCCGACCGACCCCCAGCTCGTCAGGTGTTATATGGAACTCGGACCCCTCTCTGCGGCGGAGAACGAATCCGACGGGTCGGATACTGTCGACGTCGGGGTCGACGATCTCCAGCCGACGTCCGTCACGGTCGAGCCGGACGGCGATGAGCCGGTCCTCGCACAGCCGGCCGTCGGCACCCTCGTGTGGACGGGCGACGACTGGGACGACGACATCGCCGAACTGCCGTCGTACTGTTACGATTACGTCCCGATGGGCCAGTTCGCCTGGTGTCCCGTGAGCCAGCACGCCTTCCTCGACGAGTACGACCCGCTCGACGACCCGTCGGGCCCCTGATCGCACTATCGACTGCGCTGGCGCTGGCGACGCCGTTCGGCCCGCCGGCACGACGAATCCCTGCGGCCGGGCGACGCTCGGGCCCGCCGCGGTGTGGACGCGTTTGTGCGGTTCGACACCCGATTTTCCGAGAAACCGGCCCCGACGGCGGTGCCGGCGTCGACCGTCCGCGCTGCAGTCGCTCACGCCGAGGCGACGATCGACACGACGCTGTACTTCACCGAGGAGCGCAGGCCGACGCCGTCGATCGCGATCCGATCGGCGTCCAGCCCCTCGCGCAGGACCCGGTCGGGATCCTCGCCGCGTTCCAGGGCGCGAACGACGCGGTAATCGGTGTGGACGCGAACCGTCGGATCGTCCATCGCGCCGCCTTCGATCCGCTGGGCGTCGCTCCCGGCGCGATCGACCCCGAATCGCACCGTGGTGCCGTTGGCAGCCCGGACGTGGAGTTCGATCCGCTCCGAGCGAAGTTCCGCGACGTACCAGCGCTCCGTCACGCCGAGCTGGGACATCGCCGCCGCCACGTTCGAGGTCGACACCGGCGCCGTCCGAATCGGACGACCGGCCCCTTCGACCGTCTCCACCGCGTCGGCCGTTCGCGACCGTAGCGAATCGAGACGACCTGACAGCGCTTCGATCCGCTCGTCGAGGCGGTACCCGGCCCGGACGTCGCCGGGGAGGCCCGCCGCAGCCGCGTCGACGGCGGTCAGGTGGGCGTCGACGGCGTCGGCCTCGAACCCGACCGCGGCTTTCCTGGCAGTGACGGTTCCCGTACCGACGCGGCCGTTCGGGCCGGACGCGTCGCGCGAGCGGTATCGCCGTTCGAGTGCCGTCACCCGCCGCTCGACGGCGTCGACCTCACCATCGACGATGACCCCTCGTTCGGCCGTCGACGTCGATTCGTCGAGGCGCACCGCGAAGTCCGCGCGGTCGACGTGCCCCCGGATCGACGCCGCCTGTCCGGCCGTGTTGGCCGCGAGCTGCGCGCCGGGTTCGAGGTCGTCGACCGGGGCGTCGGCGCCCGACGGCTGGAATCCGCCGTCGATCGTGTCGGTAGGCGACGGATCGCCCGAAGATGGCTCGCCGGCGACGCCGATCGCGCCGGCGGTCGACGGCGCACGTCCGACGTCGGCCGCGTCGGTAGGCATCGCGACCGCCGCGACGAACGCCTGTCCGCCGAGGAGGCAGACGATCGCCAGGACGAGGACGGCGCGTCGATACGCCCGAATCGAACCGCGCGCGGCTCCACCGGGATCGTTCGCGTCGGAGCCCGTCCCGCCGGTTCGGCCCCGGCTCATTCGTCGTCCCCCGTCTCTTCGTCCGCAGCCCGATCGGGGCGGTCGAGGGCGACCTCGGGGAGCGCCAGCACGTTCTCCCGCCCGAGGCGGTAGACGGACACGGCGTCCGCCGCTCGAAGCTCGCCCACGACCTCGCTGGTCTTCGTCTCCGACCACCCGAAGGCTGCGACAACGTCCTGCTGTTTCACCCGGCCGCCGCGCGCTTCTACGAGTTCGAGAACGCGCTCTTCGTTGCTCAACAGGGGTTCGGGATCGGTCCGATCGGCCGCCGGGAGATCGCCGTCAGCGGTCCGAGCGGTGTCCGGAGAATCGCCGTCAGCAGTCCGATCGGCCCCTGGGTGATCGGCCTGTCGCGACCGGTCGGCGACACGTGAGCCGTGATCGCTCGACGCTGTTTCGGTCTCGGGGTCGGCGTATGCCGCGCCGTGGGGCGTCTCGGTTGCCTCCTCGCGCTCTACTGGCCCCTCGGTTTCTATTGGACCCTCGCTCTCGGTTGCGCTCTCCCTTTCGATTGGCCCTCCGGTCTGGGTTGCGCCTTCGGTCCGGTCCTGCGCCGCGTCGGGCGCTCGGTTCGTGCGCCGGCGGCGCACGACGATCGCCGCGCCCAGGCCCCCGAGCACGGCGCCGATCGTGGCGACCGTCAGGACGGCATCGTTACTCCGCGGTGCGGTGTAGTCCGGTCCGAACGAGTGCGTCTCCGAGGCCAGGACCACCCGCGGTTCGCCGCTCGCGAACTCCAGCGGACCGCGCCAGACCGCCGCATTGTCCCGCGTAGTCGTCGAGTTCGGGGCGAGGTCGACGGGCTCGGTCGCCGCGGGCCAGCCGATCACCAGCGTCGTCACGTCGTCTAAGAACAGCCCGGCGAGGGCGTCGCCGGCGCGGAGCGTCTTGCCGGTCGCGGCGAAGCCGTGCCACCGGAACTCGTAGGCGACGACGCCGTACTCCTGTGGCAGTCGGTCCCGGTGGGCCTCGACCGCGACGTTCTCGACGACCATCGCGCGCCCCGTCTCCGCCTGCGCCGTCGTCGCCATCGAGCGGATGCTGTCGGCGAACGGATCGCGAAACGCCGATCGGTTCTGCCGGAGCTTCCGGCGAGTGCGCTCGAACCCGGCCGTCGCGTTCGGATCGTCGAGCCGAACGCGGTGCTCGACGCGCCAGTTCGCGGTCCCCTCGGTCGTGAGGTCGATCGAGAGCACGATCGAGTCGATCTCGACGGCCTCGTACGTCACCCCGGGAAAGGCCGGGTCCCCGGTCTCGGCGACCGTCGCACTCGCCCCGGCGGGGGATCGCACGGCGTCGGCGTCCGATACCGATCCCGCCCCGTCGGCCATCGCCGGCCCGACGGCGACCCAGCTCCCGCTGGCGAGGAGAATCACGAGGCCGGTGACCACCCACGACCGGTGTGCCATCAGATTTGCGTACCGTCACGCTACTTCGAAAAATATATTTCGATATTCGATAGTCTCAACGCGTCGTCTTATCGAAACTGGGTCATCTCGATCGACCATCGAGGTCCGACGCATTCGGCCAGCGAGGGTCGACGCATCCGTTCGTCGAGGGCCGTCACATTCGTTCATCGAGGCCGGCGCTCCCGGTTCGAGTGTATCGGAGTGTATCGTCTTGTCCTGTCGTCGAGCGCCCTCCGGTACCCCTGCGCCCGACATCGCCGCACCTATGCGTCGTCCTCGCGGAGGCATCCTATGCGCCAGTTCGTCTGTCTCGCTCACGAGGTGCCGACGACGCCGTCGTTCTCGCTCGACGATATAGCGGGCGGCGCCGGTCGCTTAGACGCCCTCTGCAGATCGCTGACGGCCGCCCTCCTCCGGTCGCACGGGATCCGCGAGGACGTCCGCGTCCACCTCGTCCTGCAGGACGAACTCACGATCACCGTCGACGGGGGCGCGGTCCGCCGGCTGAACCCGGACGAGCGTTCGACGGCCGCCCGCATCAAGACGGCCCTCGAACACCGCGACGAGGCCATCGGCGCACTCCCTGCCGAACCCAGTCCGGGCTTCGAGGTCTATCGACGCGGTTTCGAGGCGACGCTCGACGCCCTGGACGACGACGCGACACTCGTCCACCTCCACGAGGACGGTGACCCGCTCGTCGACGGCCCGCTGCCCGAACACCCTGTCTTCGTCCTCTCCGATCACGGCGACTTCACCGCGGCCGAACGCGACCTCCTCGAAACGCGCGCCGACCGGCGGGCTCGCCTGGGCCCGCTCGCGCTGCACGCCGACCAGGCCATCACCGTCGCCCACCACGCACTCGACACGGACGGGTACGCGGAGTGGTGATCTGAACCCCGAATTTCGGCACAGGGAGTCTGTGCGGTAGTGTTTGACCGATCCCTCGAGTGGAAAGGCGGCCGGTGCTGGGACCTAGCTCTCGGCTTCGGGCACGTCGCCGAACGCCCCGCCCGTCGATGTAGGTGGCGGTAACGAACACTGCTCCGTCGACCAGGACGGGCTGTGTACTCACGAACGAGTGGAGTTGCTGCTCGAACGCGTAGTGCCAGCGCAGGTCTCCCGAGTCGCGATCGAACGCGCTGATCGTGTCCTGCTTCGGGGCGTATTCGGGGTCCTCGACCGGGAACACAACCGTTTCGTTTCCGACGCAGAGTCCGCCCGTGTAGTCCACTGGTACGTCGATGTGCCATCGTTCCGCGCCGGTCTCTCCGTCGAGCGCGACGGCACCGGAGTACTCGGTGGTGACGAACACGGTCCCGTCGTCGAAGGCGACCGATACCGGGGCATCGGCCCTGTCCGTGCCGAACGATCTGAGTTCGCGCAGTCGGTCGCCGGTGTCCCCGTCGTGGACGACCAGCGTTCCGTCGTCGGAGACGATCACGCCCACCGGGCTGGCGACGGGTGCGACCTGCTCGGGTGTGTCCTCGAGCTCGCGCCGCCAGCGTACCGATCCATCCGCCAGCGAGAGGGCGACGAGAGACGGCGTTTCGTCCACGTCCCCGACGACGTACGCGTGCCGGTCGTCTATCGCGGGCTCCCGGGCGAGGTAATCAACCGGGTCGCTTTGCCAGCGTCTCGCCCCGTTCGATGCCCGGTACGCCTCGATACCGGCGATGGAATCGACCAGCACGGTCCCGGTGGCCTCGTCTGCTACGACGACGGACAGCGAGTAGCGGTCGATGATCGGTTCCGTCCAGACCCGATCGCCCGTCCGGCGATCGAGCGCGACGAGGTCCGACTCGTAGGGGACGATGCATCGGTCGTCGACGACGATCGTCCGCTCCGCCTCGCTGTCGCCGAGTGCCGTCCGCCACCGCTCGGTGCCGTCCTGTGCGTCGAGTGCGATCGCACTCGCCCCGTCGGTGCGGTCGTAGACCGTCGTGTAGACCACTCCGTCGGAAACCGCGGGTTGGCACTGTGTGTAGTCCTCCAGCGTCCACGCCAGGTTCCCCCGCGACGGCACGGAGACGTCCCGGGCGGACGAATTCGCCCCGTCTGCCCCGTACTGCCTCCACGAACCCATCGGCGTGTTGGGCAGTGGCCTGTCAGGCACGTCCGAGCCAATCAGTGGAAGCCGCGACAGACACCCCGAGAGGACACCCGCGCCGCCGACCGCCGCAGAGAGGTACGATCTTCGGTTCACATTTGGGTGATTAGTGATTAATTTATATGTTTTCTCCTCCACGTGTTCGTCGGACGGAACCAACCGGTGATCGTGAATCCGGTGTCCTGTCTCGTGACCCAGTAGGCAGTCCGAACGGGGATCGCTGGTCGGCGGTCGAGCGTGTCACTCGCCGCGGGCGGACGCACAACGCAATAATTATACGCGGCCGTCGCCACCTGTCGAGTGCGGGCCGGTGGGGTAGCTTGGTATCCTTCGGCCTTCGGGTGGCCGTAACCGCAGTTCGAATCTGCGCCGGCCCACTGGATATAAACCCCTTTTCCCGCATCCTCTGACAGTTAGCGGCCGGTTTAGGGGGTGGTCTGCGTGAGCGTGGACCTTTCCGATATCGACCCCGAGATTTTCCGAAAGCGGGTCTTCGTTGCACCCTCGCCGACCACGGATCGAGAGTTTCGGTGTGGGGAGTGTGGTGCGCGCTGTACACTCCTGCTCGACGGTCACTCGGAGGCCGGGCATCACTACTACTGTTCGCGACGGATGGAACGGACGGGATCGTACCGTCGCCCGCCGGTCGCGACCGACGGGGGTGAGCGCCGGTGACGCTGACTCGGTTCGCGTACTGCGAGCGGTGTGACGCTCGTCGCGAGCTCGTCCCTGTCGCTGGTGGCGAAGCGCTCGCCTGCTGTCGCTGCGACGCGATCGTTGGAGGTGAGCGACGGTGACGGGCGAGTTCGTGCGTGCGAGTCGCCTGTTCGACGTCGAGAGTCGGACACCCATAGCCCACCCGGCGACGCAGGCGACTGACCGTGACGTTCGGAAGGCAATCGAGACCACCGAGCGCGAGCTCGTCACCGACGGCGGTACGTGCAGAGACGACACGGACCGCGAGGTGTACTGGGGAAAGCCAGCAGATGCGAGGAAGCCCCACCTGTTCGACGGCGATACCCGGGCAATGTCTCTCTGCCGAAACTGGGGGTTCTACACCACTTACGCGGACGAACCCGTTAATCTGTCTGACCCTCAACCCGGATACGACCTCGATGACCTGTGCGTGAAGTGCCGGGAGAAAGCCCGGTCACTACGCACGGGGACTGACCGCTCCGACGGAGGTCGCCGATGAACACCCGCGACGTTGCCTTGGTCTTCGCGGTCGTGTTCGGGTCCATCTGGTTGGGACTCACCGGGGGATCTATCCTCGGCGTGTTCGACTCGGACGAGGCGGCGGACACCGGTCCGAACGTGACTGTGTGGGCCGAGGAGCATTACCGAGACAGTTGTCGGGTCCTCGCGAACGTTACTGTCGGGTCTGGCGAGGCTGTTCTGTCGGAGCAGAAAGCTCCGAGCGAACCGTATCCAGCCGAGCCAGCCATTCCCGCCAGACTCGTTCGGGAGGACACTGAGCAGGTTTCTTTAGGGGTTGTTCACGGTCCCGAAAATGTCTCGCTCCGATCGATCAACACGGCCGAGAATCGAATCGGCGACCCGCTGATCTACTCGATCGACACCGAGTGCAACGCGACGATCGTGAGTGATCCGTTCGCCGAGGCGGCTGAACGGGGTGAGTCCGGCCAATGAGCCGCGTCGTCGAGCGCGACGACTGCGAGCGCTGTGGCGAGCCGGCCGCCGCGACGAGCCGCCTGTGTCCCGACTGCGTTCGCGAGGTCCGGAAAGCGCGGGGTGATGTGCTGTGACGGTCTACACCTGTCGAATCTGTGGGTTCGAGACGCAGTCGCCAGTGGGGATCGTCTCACACTCGCAGGTCCACAAGAACTGGTTCCGGTCGCTCGTCGGTCGCGAACCCGAGACCTACGAGGAGGTCGTCGAGTTAGCAAACCAGCAGCCGACGCTTTTCGCGCCGTTCGGAGCCGACCAAACCACGCTCGTCGAATTCGGGGGTGGTGATTCGTGAGCTACCGGTGTACGTGTGGTGCAACCGTTTCGTCGACGCTCGCGACGTTCAACCGTCGCCGGAAGCCGATTTGTCCGTACTGTGGGCATGGGCTTGACGGGGGTGAGCAGCGGTGATAAGCGCGTTCCCGTATATCGGCGGGAAGACTCGACTGGCTCAGTGGGTGATCGACCACCTACCGCCACACACCTGCTACGTCGAGCCGTTCGGCGGCTCCGCGTCGGTACTGCTGAACAAGCCGCGGAGTGACGTCGAAGTCTTCAACGACAAGGACAGCGACGTGGTGACGTTCTTCCGCGTTGCTCGAGAGCAGCCGGACGCGCTGGCCGAGTGGTGCGAGCGCGTCCCGTTCAGTGAGCAGCTGCACGACGAATGGTCCGACCAGTTCTTTGCCGGTGACCGGCCCGCCGATGACGTCGAACACGCAGGCCGCTGGCTGTTCCTTCGGTACAGCCAGTACGCAGGGAAGGTGGCGCGAAAGTCCGGGTTCAAACGCGAGAGTCCGATCGATGAACGCGGCTCGCGGAACGCGCGCAACTGGGTGAACGCGCCGGAGCGGATCGAGACGGTGGCCGATCGGTTCCGGGGCGTGTCGGTCGTCCACGAGGACTACCAGGACGTCATCGAGCGGTACGATTCCCCGGAGACAGTCTTCTATCTCGATCCGCCGTACTATGAGAAGGAGGACCTGTATCTCGAGAGCGCCGACCACGCGGCGCTTGAATGCGCGCTGAGCGGTATCGAGGGCTACGCGTTGGTGAGCTACACCGAGATCCCGCCAGGACTGCACGAGGGCGAGCAGTGGGCTGTTATCGAACGCGAAGCGACCCACTCCGCTGCAGGGAACGGGAAAGCGGTCACCGAGCGCCTGATCACGAATTTTGAGCCGTCGACGGACCGCGAGTTTACCCAGCGGTCGCTGACCGAATCAGCCAGACAAGCGCCCGCCCGAACTGACGGAGGTGAGCAGCCGTGACCCGGTGTTTCGAGTGTTCCGACCGGGTGAACCCACGACTCGCGACGGTGTACGTTCGGCCGGACGAAGGCGTCGGTCTCACCCTGTGCGTGGGCTGCCAGACAGCCTACCCGCGATCCCGTCAGTACAATCCGAGACGGCTACCGAATCGGTCCCGAACGCCGATCGAGGAGGGTGATCTGCCGTGAGCGTCGACGCCGACCGGGACCTGAGCGCCGAGCTCGCGAGTCCGAAGTCGGGCCTCCAGGGTTTCCCCGTCGACGCGATCTGCACCGGTTGCCAGCGGACCCACGTCAAGCAGGTTCGCCCGGAGGACGTCGACGCAGAGATCGGTGTCGATCCGGTGACGCTCGACGCGACGGCACTAACGTCGTTCAAACACGTCTGCCACCGGTGCGGGACGACGACGTGGTGGAACCCGACGGCGGTCCTGACCGGGTTGATCGAGGCGAAGCGGTCCGCGGAGGAGTGACCCATGTCGCAGGTCGCGGACGCCCCGCACGAGAGCCACGGCCGTTGGAAGTGGGACGAGTGGGGCCGCGGGCCGTACACGGCGCTGTCGAAGGTGATGCTCGGACCGCCGTTCGAGGGAGAGATGAATCTCGACGTCGAGGTCGACGGCGAGCCCTGGCACATCTACGTCAAGTATTCGAAATCCGGGTTTGCACCGGCCGAGAGCGACCCGATCGAAGCGACGCGGTTGTACGAGTGGGACATAATCGGTCGCGGACCGGGTGAGTCGAAGTCGACGTACAACATCTCGCCGCGATTCCCGGATATGCGCCACTTCGAGACGGGTGAACCGGTCAATCTCCCGTGGGAGAACCAGTTTGGCGAGGTCGAGGGGGTCGACGTCGAGTACAAACCCTCAAACGTGACGCCCGAGCGATCGCTCGAACTGTTACCCGAGTTCTTTCACGCGATCTTCGAGGAGGCCGGCGAGCCCGTGTATCGCGAGTACTTCCGAGAGCCGCCCCACCCGGAGTACAGCCGCGAGTGGGCGCACGAGCGATACGTGCGCGCTCGCCGAGAGTGGGCCGAGCGGATGGCGCAGTCGGGGGTCCTGCAGAAGGTCACGCACCACCTGGCCGATACCGAGGGTGTGAAGATGACTCTCGATATCGACAACGAGGAGGTCGTGAACCACCAGAATCGTCTTATTCTCCCGCCTTCAGCCGTGAGCGAACTGTTTCCCGGTCACACCTACGGCCGAAAGTTCGAGATCTACCTGCTCGCCGATCCGAACGCGGTGAGTTCGGATCACCCGTCGTACCATCCGAAGGTGGAGGTCCTCGTGAACAAGTCGTTCAACGACGGCGAGTCATGGGCATGGGCCGAGCGTCAGGAAGTCGTCGAGGAGATCGAGGAGACGCTGATGAACTTCCTGGCGTGGGAAGACATACCGTTGAACCCGGACGGGACCGACGTGTACGTCGAAGACGAACACTTCGCGGCTGAGACGCGCGAGGAGCCGGTCGAGATCTACCAGGACCCGACGCCAGGTCTCGAAGCGAAAAGCGACCACCTGCTGGTGACGACGCTTCACGAGATGGGCGACACGGCCGAGGAGGTCGCCGGCACGATCGCGACGGACGGCGGTCAGCGCGTCGACGATCTGGCCGACGAACTCGGAAAGCACCCGGCGACGATCTACCGCGCGATCAAGGAAATGGGTGAGCTCGTCGAACTCGAATCGGGCCACGTTTCGTACCGAGCGCGGAAGTTCCAGGAGGAGATTCGTGCGCTCGTCGAGAGCAGCGTGTACGGGATCGAGAGCACGGCCGACCGACTCCAGCAGGTGATGCACCTGGCCGAACACGTCGCCGACGTCTCGCCGTTCCAGAAGTGGGTGGCCGAGTACGGCGCCGAGATACAGTTCGACGAAGACGGCGATCCGGAGCAGCTGCGAATCGACGGTATCCTCTCGTGGCTGAAATACAGCTCCTACGAGTCCGTCCAGGAGGCCGCGCGGAAGGCGATCGAAAAGTGGCGCCACTCGGGGAACGATCCGGCTGTTCTCCGTGGCGCGATCATGAAGTGGCAGACGCCGGCCGGCGAGACTGAGACGGGTTACATCGGGGCCGTCGCCGACCGCTGAAATCGCCAGCTTAGTGGCAACGCTATTCCGATACTTATTTTCAGCAAGTAGACTTTCATCCAGTTCCGACTATCACAACCTTGTTTGTGTTTGGCCGGTCGCCGGCGCGTCGATCGGCGCGACAGCACCGCGACCCCTGCGGGGTCGTTTCGCGCTGCGCGCGAAAGCCCCCTTGGGGCGTGTCCCCAAGGGGACAGAGCCAAAAAATTACACAGCACCCGCCCCGCCTCCGCAGATCTCCAGTTGAAGCAGGCGAAACGGTCGTGGGTCAGTCAGCAACCTGCCCCAGTCACTCTATATCAACGTAAGCGATATTCGAGTGAATTGCTACCTAGATGTTTAAATGGTGAAGATTCCATTGTAGTTCCGTGAGTGAAACGATCTCCCAATTGGAAACGCCATTGTTATTTGAAGATAACTTCACGGGGAGAGTTTTCCACCTGAGCCTACCCGATCCCGAAACTTTCCGATTTGAGGGTCTGGCTGAAAACCTTCGCAATCGTACCCACAGCATTGACGACGATGACTCATTAGAAGATAGGGACGACATACATATTCCCGAAATATTTCAATCCGGATTAGAAGAAGACACTCGATTGGCCAGGATAAAAGACGTTGAGGAAATTAATGTAGATGGAATTCAGGCTCTGTTTGGTAGATTATTCCATAATAAATCAGACACGGTAAAATATAAGAGGAAAAAGATTCTTGTTCTTGACGAGCAGGAAACGAAGTTTGTAATTTTTAGACAAGTTGGGAGTGTTTTCCTCCTCATTATTTCTAGCAGGGAGAATATGAGGAAAGTATTAGGATTTATGGATAATATGCTGGAGAACCTTGGGATCATCATTGATGAGATCTCTATATCCCACGAAGAATTTGAAGAAATTGGGGACGATTTGATTGATACTCATTTGATGACTTCTGTCGAGGATTACAAAGATGCCAGTATTCACAAGAAGCATATTATGGGCCGAGGATTCGGTTCATCTAAAGAATATGAGAGGGAAATGCGTAGAGGATCAGTCCATGGCCAAAGATTTGGCACTTCAAAACTGGAGGGGCCAGATAAGACAGTCCAAATTTCTGACGACTGTCTTGTCCGTAGTTATAACAAAATAACTCTGTCCTCCTATCTCTATATGATAACCTCGTATATTGTACCAAACCTTAGATTAACCCGTCAAACATCTGTTATAGAATTCGGGTCCGAAACAGACACATCATCGAGTGAAGAAGGTTCAGAAAAGTAAATGGTGCTATCTGGAGTAACCCCTTCCCTCGATCACATCGTTGGTGGGGCGTCTGTAGCCTTCCTAATAGCCATTACTGCACTAATCGAATATACTGCGCAATCCTTGTATGATAGGAAGATTTTCTCTCCGCTATTCAAGCGGGCTCTCAGGGGATACAAGGCTTGGAGAACAAAAAAGAACAAAATTAGATCGGACTATGAGTTTAGTGTATATCTGGAATCGGGACTTGATGAGAGTCAAACTAACAGTATTGCTGAGCAAATTCTAGACTTAGTTAGCAAAGAAAGCGAAGGCGATTTTGAAGTAGAGCAAAATATGTGGAGCAATGATGGTCGAAAACTCAGTTCCAGAATCAAATATAGGAATAGGCAGGAACCATATGAGCTGGCACTAAACTTCATCTCCTCTCCCACGACAAAGGAAGGGGACACTCACCAAAATACACAGATTAGAAGTATCGGAGTCACCATTGAATTCAGTTATGAGTTTGGAAAACTTCGAGATTCAATAATTGATCTGATGATTTTTGCATCCCATATCCAGAGGGCTTGTAGGGAACTCCTTGACACCAGAAATATGACTGAAGGACGAATCATTATTTCACCAATTGATCAAAACCTCACGTTAGATGATTGGATTGAAGACGGCGAATTCGAAACAGAACTGGTGTTGAGTTCCGAGGATGGCCGAAGTTCTATAGAAATCCATTCTGATCGGGCGATAATTAGTTCACCGCATACGATTCCAGACGGCAAAACAGCAGAATACATCCGTACTATCGTTTTGAAGTACTACCTTTGATCGACATCCGAGTATCTCCTTTCAATCTCCTCTCCCCCCAGGGGTCGCACGTCGACAAAACCTGTTTCCCGAATATGCACACGAGCGCCAGCTCGGCGTGTGCATATCTCGCGCCGATCGAGTCGTCGGGCTCGCAGATTCCTCGGACACCCTGACAGAAACACCCCGATTATGGGCTGTGGGCCGGGTTGAGTGAGTCGAAAAAACTAGGATTCGGGGGGTCGTGTGTACGAGTATGCGAATCCGCACCGACGGAGACTACGCGTATCGGAAGGACGTGATCGAACGAGCGGCTGACTACTACGGCTGTAACAAGACGAAAGCCGTCACGCAGGCGTGCGAGGACGTGCCCGAACTCGTCGGGGCAGCTCGCCAGGTGATCGAGCGCAAGGACCTGACTGCCGAGCAGCGCCAGGAGATCGCCGAGACGCTATCGACGAAGGCCGTTACGTTCGACGTCCGAACGACGGTCGAAACTCGCACTGAATGAAAGGTGCCAGTAGTCTTTTATCATAATACGTTATATTTCTCTCTGCGGGCATGTCCGTCTGTGGTTGCCACCCAGATCGTACTCCACGGTGCCCGCATTTTACATAAACCGAACCCAACGGGCATTAGGTTCACTGATGTCCATAATCGGCCAAAACGCCTATTCTTCGCGGGTACAGTGCCTATACTGGCGGGTAGCACCAGTCCGATCCGATCACCTTCAATAGCTTCGGACCCCCGCCGACGAAGACATGGGGCGTGGCGCGTTCGGTCGGTCCCCCCCGCCGAGGGCGCCACTATCGTTTTCGTTTCTGTCAGACTACGCATGTCCATCGGTTTTAGAACACGTCGCCGATAGGGATCTTCGCCTGCTTCGTATCACGGTGATCGCCGCCACCGTGCCACCGGAGGAGTGGGAGATTCGCCGCCTTGACCATCTTGTCTTTAAGGATCGTACAGCCTGAGCGGCCGTGCGGGCGGTAGACGACGAAGCAGTACCAGCCGTCGTGCCGCCGGAGTTTCCGGTGGTAGGCGTGATAGACCTTGAAGTTTCCCGGCTGGCCGTCGGCATGTTCGATCATCGTCGATTTGATCTCGACCGGTGTTCCGTTTCCGAACCTGGCGTCGTGCCAGCTCGACCGTTCGAGATCGAATCGACGTTTGGCGGCCATCCGCTTTTCGCAGATCGTGCCGAAGTGGTTCGCCCGCTTCGAGCGATTCACGCCGAACCACGCGCCACGCGCGTTTTATATATCGACTCCTCCCGGCTGTTGGCTGGCGTGAGCCGTGGGCCGCAAGATTCGACGAAAGGAGAGAGAACCGCAGTAATAGTGGGGTGTCCCGTGTCGTTGCCGGAATGCCACCCGCCTGCCCTCATGCGATCGTGGCCTCCACGTTGGCAACGGCCTCGGTATGTTTCCCATCAGTATCATATTCGTTCCACCGCTTCCGGACAGTTTCGCGACTCCAGGGGACGAATTTCGCCACTTGCCGGTTGCTCATCCCCTGCTGTTTCGCTCGGATGACCGAGTAGAGAGCGGCTTTCTCGACGGCTTCCTTCTCGCTCACGTCGTCGCCATCGTCCTCGGCTCGGAGGTCGTGCCAACTCCATGCGGTCGCTTCGTGCGTGTCGAAACGCCAGTCAGTCGGCGGTATTCCGGAGATCGACGCAATCTGGCCCTGCGGCTTTCGATTCCGGATCGAGTCGTAGATTGTCGCCTCTTTCTTCCCGTCCTTTTTGACCACCTTCGACTGCTCGCGGACCATCGGGTGGACGTCGCCGCCGTCGTGGCCGATGATGATGAGCGAGCCGCCGTACTTGCGGATCTTGTAAACGAGTGGTCCCATTTTCTGGCGGGTCTCGTAGCCCTGCGCGCCACCGCCTGCCGCGTGGCTCGATGCCTCGTCGAAGATGAACAGCTTCGGTGTCTGCTCGTTCTCGGTGGGTTCGCCGTTCTGCTTGATCCACTCGTCGAGCGCGCCGTAGTTCGCGATCCAGCCGTCGCGAAGGCGTCCCTCGTCGTCGGTCCACTCGGTCGTCTCCTGGAGCGTCTGAATGTTCGACGCGACGAGCGCGTCGCCAGGCTGGTGGTGACGCCACCGCTGGCCGAGCAAGAGCGCGAAGTCGGTCTTTCCCGACCCAGGCTCGGCGTAAATGTAGATGATCGACGCCGGCCCGGTGACAAGATCGTCGACGTTGCCGATCGCCTGGATACCGCTCACGTCCGCGCGCTGGTTGGTGTCGCCGGTCAGGTGCTTGACCGTCGCCATATCGCCGTTTTCGAGCGCCTGGCGGGCGACCTGCGTTCCCTCGATCTTCTGGATTTGGCGATGCTTTTCGAGGTCCTTCGACGTCGCCGGCAGCTCGTCGGGCCGATCGCACTTGGTCGGGTCGTAGTGGACCGCACGGATCGACAGTGCCCGCTCGATCTTCGGATCCCGGACGATGCCCGCATGCGGCAGGAGTTCGCGGTTGTCGCGGGCCTGGTAGCCGTCCTGGTGCTCCCGGAGTTGCGCCGCTGTGAATATCTCTTGCTCGTCGGTCACCGCTGTTCACCTCCGTCCGTTGCGGCCTGCTGGCCCGTGCTCGCGTCGACGGTGATCCCTTCGGGATTCTCGACGGGGTCGTACTCGTGTTCGTAGTCGCCGAGGTCGCGCATTTCATCGGTATCCCACTCCTGTGCTTCGTCTTCGGCTGCCTCGAACCGCTCTTTGACGGCTGTCTTCTGGCCCATTAGCCCACGCTCGTCGGCTTCTGCCTGGAAGTTCACGACGTCGCGCTCGATCTCGACGCCCATCCGGGAGATACGAGCCCGGAGCTTGTTGTACGCGATCGCGGTCTCGATGAGCTGGCCGTGGATGTCTTCCATCATCGCCTTGACCGTGACGAGTTTCGAGTCGGCAAGGGACGAGTAGTGGCAGCCGGTGACGATCAGCGTCTCGGTGTCCTCGTGCCAGTCGAACTCGCGGACCTCGTACGCGTCACCATCGTTTACGGGGTATGGGCTCGGTCCCTCTACGGTCTTATCCTTCCACTGTTCTGGCTCGACGTACCATTTCTCTCGGACGTCCGTGACCCCGTTTATCTCGTGGACTTCGATCATCCCACGTACCCGGAGCTTGTGGACGAGCCAGACGAAGAAGCCGAACAGCGGCGGGCCGAGTAACATCGAGATCGCGAACCAGCCGATAGCGAGCGGCGGGACGCCGGGGAGCGTCGGCCGGTAGATGACGACTGCGACCGCCAGCGAGATGAGCACGCCGGCAACGAGCAGCTGGGCGTTGGCGACCACGTACGTCAGCCGGTCCCAGAACCCGCCGAACGTGTCGCTCGTGTCGGTCACGCTCGGATCACCCCGGTTTCTTCGCGCCAGAGGACCCAACCAGCCGCGCCACCACTCATCAGGATCGACAGGGCGACGCCGGACAGCACACCGCTACCGCCACCAAAGTAGCTGAAGGGGTCCTCTGCGTCGTCGCTTTCCATCGCCGTCGAAAGCCGGACCGTGCCACTGTCGGTGGAGACGGAGACAGCATTTGCACCGCGGACCGTCTCGACCGGGACACTCACGCGGTGGGTGCCGCGGGGAACCTCGTACTCCCGTTGTGGGACTCGCGTCGCCCCGGCGACGCCAGCGCCGGCCAGCGCGTCACTGATGGTCACGTCCCGAGAGATATCGGTCGTGATGGTCAGGTGGGCTCGGCCATCCTCGAAACGCCAGCTCGTGACGTGCGTCGCGTCGTCGAAACTCACCGCGTCGTCGGGCACGTCGTCGAGGCGGGGATCGTCGTCGACGGTGGTCACGTTCCCGTCGGTCTGTGCAGCGACGTCGCCAGCAGCGCTGCCCATCGCCATCGCGATCGCGACGGCTACCAGGGCCAGCACGCAAAAAATTCGTTTCATCGTGGAATCACCGACGAATGACCGTCAGGACGACGGCGCCGACGCCGACGACCGCGAGCACCCCGAAGGCGGCTTCGCCGATGGTCGTTCCGTCGGGCCACCATCCGGGTAACTCGATCCCGCCGCCACCACCGCCGTCGTCGATGATCTTTTCACGCTCGTTACTGGCGTCTTCAAGCGCCTGGATGTAGTCCGTAGCGTTGTACGTACCGTATCCGGGCCCGGAGAACGTCATCGAATCGACCGACTCGCCGTCGGCGTTGTAGATGGCGTCAACCGTGAAGTTCCCCGAATCAAAGACGAACTCGCCCGATCCGGTCAGGATCGAGACGTGGGATAGATTCGCCGCGTCGTAGGTCTGTCCGACGTGCGCCGTCGAGTTCGGGAAGCCAGACGCGAACATGAGTCCGTCGAGCGACTGGTTTTCCAGCGTCGTATAGGACCACGATATATCGCCAGCCGTCGAGACGTTGCTCTCGGGATTGGCTTTCACGCCGTCCGTCGAGACGACCATGCGCGCTCCCAGTTCATCGGGATGTTCGAGGTCGAGTGCGTGACGGAGCGCGATATTCAGCGCATCGCCGCCGGTCGCGTCTCCCGAGAGATAGCGGACCATCCCTTGCGCGCCACGAACCTCGTTCGGGTCGAGCGCGCCGGAGTCCATCGCTGCGTACATATCTTCAGCGAGGGACTGGGGGAAGGCATTTTGGACAGTCTGCGCCTGCTCATCTATCGTTTTCAGCATTTGCACAAACTGTCTGTAATCATACACGATCTGACTATCGAGGCCGGCGTCAGGATGGTTCAAGAGGACAGCAAGCCCTTTCCACTGGCCCGTTCGGTTCCCTTCATTGTCGTTATCCAGGCGGTCCCAGTGGACATTTAGATCGAAGTGGTTCCCTGACTCGTTGTACGTCGAGAGATTCCATTCGGATTCAACAGTGTTCTCGAATTCGTAGAAATCGGGCTCAAATATCCGGCTCTGATTCAACGTAGCAAGCTCGTACTCGTGGGTAGAGCCATTGACGAGCGTCCAGGAACTGTTGTGCGTCTCTCCGGCTAACGGCCCGTCAATCCCCCCATCGCCGAACCCATCGGACACTTGGACAGGGAAGCCGTGAACAAACTCGTCAGCGATATCCGGGTCCATGATTGACGCGTTCGAATAGTACGCGAGTTCGGCCGAGTGAGCGCTCACCACCTCCAGTATTTGCCGTTCGTGCATCGCGTAATAGTCGTTAACAGCTCCCGTCGCGGCCGCCTGCGCTTCGGTAGCCGATTCGTTAGACTCGTAGGACGTAGCGATGGCGTGACGCGCTTCGAGCGCCGCCAGCGTCGACGTGTCTTCGAGATAGTTCCGATACGTCGACGCAAACTGCTCTCCGGACTCGTACGTCCCTTGCGCGCCGACGTGGATGTCCGTCTTGATGATGGACGTCGATTGAGACGAGTCTATCTCCGTGATATCCGGCGTCGCGAGTCCACAGATGCCCGGATAGGCAAATCTGGCATTCGTTGTGCAGGATTCGAGAAAGTCGTCGTCCCAGTCGACTTGAGGCGATGGTTGGGCTGCGGCCGGTTGCGCCGCGGCGATCGGGACGGCGACCGCCGAGACGAGAAGCACCGCGACCAGGGCGAGTGCCCGGACGCTTTGGGCGTTGGGCCGCACCTCAGACCACCCCCGAGACCGCGAGTGCCGAGAGGACGATCGTCAGCCCGGCCGCGCCGAGGCAGTACCCCAGCATGGCGTAGTTGTATACCCGTTCGTTGGCCGTCGTGAGTGCGGATAAATCCGGTATCATGGTCGAGCGAAGTGGGGTCTGCTCAGCTGACGTAACTGGCGTAGACCGACGCCGCGGAGACGTAGAGCGTCGCCGCGAGCTGGGTCGTGTCGTGCCACATGATGAGCGACTCGACGGCCGGGACGAACACGTACAGGATCGGGAGCAACAGCGCGGTGGCGACCGCGGCCAGCTCGAGATCTTCCATGTCGGTCCTGGTGTTCGCGAGGTTGGTGGCGAAGATCCAGGCGACGCCGGCGATGACGACCAGGAGCGACGCTGAGATGTCGATCCCGGCGACCGTCCAGATCGGCGCAGTGAGGTCGTAGCCCCCGAAGACGTTGATCTGGAACGAGGTTACCTGAAACAGGAACGATACCATGAACGGAATGAGGACGAGTGCCCCCAGGTCAACGAGATCGACCTCGTTGTTTCCGTTCGTACTGCCGAACGCGATGTTTCGTACTGCCATGGGATTGTACCCAGGTGGCCGGTTTCCTGACGGAGTGTATATACCTCACATTCAACTACCTATGCGGAGATTTGTCTGGAGGAATACGTTAAAAATCTAAACATCGGTTCAGGAACTCGGGGTGAGGAACCCCAGATCTAATTAGTTGAAGTCGAAGTTCTCCGTTTGAACTACAGTTCGATCCCCATCCTCAGTAACAGCGATAGCAGAGATCGTACCACTTTCGTCCTGACAGGCGTTGGAAGTCCCGCCAACACCACCAATACTCTCATCGAGAGTTTCTGAAGCACCGACAGTACTTAATTCGCCAGTACCACTACCACCGCTTCCTGGGTTCTCCGCTTGCCAAACGTCAGCACAGGCTTGGGTACTCGAATCAACGTTTAAATCGATCCACTCCGCGTTGCCTCCAGTTTGCCAAGTCACCGTTGCATCCGATCCAGTAGTTTCAATAACCACACCTGCATTCGCTTCTTGTTCTACTGAGTCCCCGAAGTCCATTACGAGCGTCGCGATGACTGCTGCCAGGATGACCGTGATGGCAACCATCAAGATGACCCCTATCACGGGTGAGACTGCGCGTTCGTCGTCCGATCCGACCAGTTTGTTGCGAATTGTTTTTCCGTCCATGGTTCGTCCGTCCGCGGCTGAACGAACAGAAAACTTATCTCTCGGGCGCTGGGTCGCACCAGTGCAGGCAGGGAATGGGAATCCGTCCGCAACCTGCACGCCCACGTTTTCTGATCGATTGCCGGGTACGGGACAGAGAGTGAACGGGGATAGTATAAATCTATCTGCCAGTCACGTTCCACTGACAGTCTCAGGATTGTGAATAGCACCGCTTGTAAATCATCAGTGGTCGTAATGGGCGTTCCAAGGATGTCTTGAAGGCGCTGAAACTCTCGAAATCTAAGGATACAGACCATCAGACATAACACCATAACCGTTTTGGGCGTTTCGTGACCTGTAACGAGTGATGACTATCGAGGCGGTCGTCGGCGCCGAGGACCTGGCGCGCACCTACGACGGTGGGCGGACCGTCGACGCGTGGGAACGGGTGGAGCAGTACCACGAGGCGATGCGATACCGGAGCAAGCACCCGAACAAGGGATCGAGCGCGATTGCAAACGCACTCGATATGCCGCGTGGACGAATCCGGTCCTGGCTCGACGGTTCGAAGCCGGACGCGGTGGCCGCGATTGAAGTCGCCAGAGAACGCGACTGGATCGAGACCGACGAAGACCACCCGACCTTTCAAGCCTTGAACGCGCTCGTCGCGAACGTGTTCTCGGGCGGGTCGATCGCCGAAGAGTACTACCGGCCGTCGTTCGCGCTCGATCCGACGCGGCGCCAGCTGCACATCGTCGACGCGCTCGACGCGGTCGGCGTCGAGTACCAGGTGATCGACGATCGCGACGGTCGGGCCGACGAAGCGCGCCCGACCGAACACGGTACCGTCTTGGGCCGGGTCCTCACCTGTCTCGGTGCGCCCGTCGGACCGAAGGCACACCAACAGCTTACGGTGCCCGCGTACCTGGCCGACGCGTCCGACGAGACGCGCGAGTCGTGGGTGCTGTGCTATCTCGAAAACCGCGCCATCGAGCCGGTGAACGAGATCGTCCGGTTTCGCGAGGAGCGAAACGACGGCTACCTCCGTGACCTGGCCGCGCTGATCGGCGACGTTTCCGATTCGGACGTGTCGGTTTCCGAAAAGAACGTGATTCTAAGTCGAGACGCGACCGAGTCACTCGGATTCGTCTGAGTCCTCCAGGTCCGACGCGTCGAGTTCGCCGTCGAGATACGCACGCCCCTTCTCGGTGATTTCGTAGTATCCGCCGTCTTCGGTCTGACGGATGAGTCCGTGATCGTCCAACTCACTGAGCCGAAGCCGGACCGTCGAGTACCCGATTTCGTGCCCGTGTCGATTCAAATTCCGATAGAGCGGCTTCGGCGGGAGCTCGAGATCGTGATCCGCGAGGAATTCGAGGATCAGACCATCTTTCAGACTCATCCACGCCGGTCTGGGCCGCATTCGTCCGTTCCGTCGGTCCGACCCCGTTTAACTTCCGTCGGTTTGCCAATGTCTTGTCTCATTTGTGCTGTGATAGTAGCGTTTTTACGCTAATCTATAAGTATACGGGGACAGTCAGTCCGGCTAACAGAGACTCACCCAGGCCTGGGCCGATCGATGTGAAGAAGAAAGACGACGACCCGCGTGGTGGCGCGGGTCCGGGTGGTTCTCTGGTGTGCGAGAACCATGCAACACTGCACCCGACGGGGATATGAAAGCCCCATTCGACGACACCGTATCGGAAATTCCGGAAAGCTGACTCCCGACCTTAAGCTACCCTCTCGACAACTATCGTATCGACCAACGGACCCCCACCGGGCGCGCGTCACTGGACATGCTGTGCGCCCGGTCCGGTCCGTGGTCCCACAAGGTGAGACCATGCGAGCAAACACGCGCACGATCCTTCAGCGTACCGCTACCAACCAGTTTTCAGACACTCGCGGGGTGGCCGCATGAGCGTCCAACCCGTCGAAGCCGGCCAGTGCGACACGCCCCGCTGCGATGGGCGGGCCGAGACGATAACGCCCGAGGGGCACGTCTGCGCCAACTGCGCTCGGGAGATCGAGCGTGCGTATCGCGAAGCGGAGCGTCGCGATCGGGCTGGTCGGGAGGGGCGAGAGTGAGCCGGAATCGACGACGCCGCGACCCCGAGGAATTCACTCCTCGGGAAGCCGTCCAGCGGTATCTTCGACGGAGAGAAGCCGATTCGACTGAGGGGAGTCTTCACGGTTGGGAATACAGGCTGAAACTGTGGATCGAGTGGTGCGAGTCGGTCGGGATCGTGACGGTCGGTCAGCTTCGCCCGTACGACATGGACGAGTACTACGAGATCCGCGCGTCCGACGTCGCTCCGGCGACGTTAGAAGGCGAGATGTGGACGCTGAAGAAACTCGCCGGCTTCCTCGAAGATCTCGGCGCTGTCGAGGATGGGTTGGCTGATTCCGTCCGGATTCCGGATCTTGACCCCGAAGACCGGTCGAACAACGCGAAACTGCACACCGAGGACGCGGTTGCGCTGCTGAAGTTCTATCGAAACAGTGAGAAGCATTACGGAACCCGCGCCCACGCGTTCCTCGAACTCGCCTGGTTCACCGGAGCGAGGCAAGGCGGCCTCCGGGCGCTCGATATCCGAGACGTTCACCTGGGCGATCAACCGTACGCTGATTTCCGTCACCGGCCGGAATCCGGGACCCCGTTGAAGAACAAGCTTGGCGGGGAGAGGCCGGTCGCGCTACGGCCGGAGACGGCCGAGGTGGTCCGGTTCTATATCCGGAACAACCGGTACGACGTTCGGGACGAGAACGGTCGTCAGCCGCTTCTAGCGAGCGCAAAGGGTCGGCCCGGAAAGAACACGCTCCGCGTCTGGAGCTACCTGGCGACCGAGCCCTGTCTTATGGGCGAGTGCCCGCATGGGAAGGAACGAGCCAGCTGTGAGTGGACCGAGTACGCACACGCCAGCAAGTGCCCGTCGTCGCGATCTCCGCATCGCATCCGAACGGGGACAGTCACCTGGCTACTCAATCGCGGCTGGCCGCCCGAGGATGTAGCTGAGCGCGTCAATGCCACCGTGAAGACGATCGAAGAGCACTACGACAAAGCCGATCCCGAGGAGCGCCGTCGACGGCTCCGGGATCGGATGGAGAAGCGTCGTCGACCGCTGATCGAATCGCTCGATTTGGAGGATCTTGACCATGAGTAGAATCATCAACCCGATTTGCGCCGTTCGAGGTATCGACACTGCACAGTATCGACGTAGTTCCCCGCTGCGCCGGCCCACTGGATATAAACCCCTTTTCCCGCATTTCCTTACACGTAGCCGCCGGTTTACGACGGGGAGGATGTCACCGAGAGGAATTATTTTTGATCTATTGGGTGTGTTTGGTACATAGCCGTCTACGGCCCAATCCGTCAGAATGGCGGATATTTGCCGATTTCTGCGTTAATATCCAAAACACACGCCATAAATTGTTGGATATAGAGCAGCATCTGAAGTCAAATAGGAGGGGATATATTTCGGATAGTTTGTCTCATATTCGTCCAAGTGCTTAAGTAGGGTCTGTTCGAATATGAGACAACATGATCGGTGAGAAGGAACTTCGGGTACTCTCAGTGCTCGACGCGGCTACGTCGAGGCGAGAGCTGGCCGGGGAGCTCGACTACCAGGAGACGACGATAACCAAGGCACTCGGCAATCTGGAACAGGGAAATCTCATCTATAAAGAGCGAAACGGGAACCAAACGCTCGCGAGACCTGTTGATAATCGGTGTGTAGAGACGCTGCAGTCACTCACGAAGGCACATCCGCACGTCGATTTTCCGGAGCTATTCACCTCGTCGATGCTGAACGTGTTGTACTACCTGAGCAGTCACGAGTCGTGGACGGCCACCGAACTCACAGAGCGTACGGATCACGCCCGGGCGACAATCTACCGAAATCTGCGGACGCTTACGAATCGCGCAATGGCGACGAAAACGCAGAGCCACTATCAGCTCACAGCGGGCTTCGAGGACCTGCACGTCTTCGCGTCCGAGTTCCGTCACCACTTGCACCGAGTTCGAATCAAACGCGATGTGGGAAACGGGACGATCGTCTGGGAGTCACACGACGACTTCCTCGTCCGCACCGAGAAGACGATAGCGGATATCGACTACCACCTGACTGGTCTCGACGCCTACGCCGAGTACGGGCTTCGGTTTCACACGACGTCCGAGCAGTACTACTATTACTCGGCGAACCGGGACTCACTCACCGCTGAGGAGCTGGTGTGTCACCTTCTCCTCATCGAAAACGATTCCCGGCACAGAAAGTACGCCCTCTTGCTGGTTGCTGCGGAAGAGCTGTCGCCCGAAGACGTCGAATCGACCGCGAACGAATATGGGATTGCTGATACAGTCGACCCATTGCTGGAATTCTTACAGACTTGCGGTGAGACCGATTCGAACGAGACGCCGCAGTGGAGCGAGTTCGAGACGCTGGCGGCCGAGTACGAGGTCGAGATATGAGCCGTGAGCCGACGTTTGGTTCGTCGGCGATTCGTCGCCAGTTCAGCGAACTCGCCGAACTCATCGACGACGAGCTGACGGTGTATCTCATCGGCGGAGGTGCATTGACACTGGCCGAACTGAAAAACGCCACGAAGGATGTCGATCTGATCGTCCGGAGCGATTCCGAACTCCGACAGCTTCGAACCGCCCTTCGTTCAGCAGGATACGAGCCGCCGGCGGGCCTCTCCGAATCGTACCACGAGCTCGAGGCGTCGTTCATCCTCGAGAATGACCGACGACGATTCGACGTGTTCTGCGAGCAGGTCGCTGGCGTCCTCTTTCTAACCGATTCGATGGTCTCTCGGAGTCGACACCTGTTCGACGAAGGCCCCCTCTCGGTGCGGACGGTCGCGCTAACCGACATCTTCCTGTTCAAGGCAGTCGCCAACCGCGAGGACGACGTCGACGACATGATTCGAATCGCCCAGGGCGGGATCGACGATGACGTGATCCTCGAAGAAGTCGAAACGCAGTTGGGACTCATCGGAAGAGACGAGTTCATTGGCGCGATGAAACACAAGCTGGATCGGCTCGAAGAGCGGGGATACGTCTTCGACATCCACGCAGAGATCGAGAGTCTCTACGTCAGTCTCGGGACGGAAAGACAGTCCACGATGCTATCACCACGCTTCTGGAGTTCGAATACGATGACGATCTCTACACGGGTGTCCCCGAGTCGGCGATTGAACGCCAGATCGGTGTGGAAGTGACCGCGTCGGGAATCGCATGGCTGGAACTGACCGACGCTATAGAGCGGGCGTCGGACGAGTCGGTCGTGCTCCGCGGATGAACTGACGTAACCCAGTGAGGGGTCTCGCTGGGACGGTCACGTCATTTCGACAGCGCGGTCACCGAGTGTATAGTGCAAATCTCGAACCTCGGCAAGACGTGGAGTCGGAGTACGTCGTCGACCAACTCGATACGGAGACTGTTCAAACAGTGATCGAAGAGTCTAACCTTGCTGTCCACTTGGAGAACCGGTCGGGGAAATGGGGACTTGTGATGGACAATAGAGGCGAAAACCGTGACATACTCCGCTTGGTAAGTGACAATCACGTACATTCCGAGTTGACGAATAGTGGGTACCCCCGACGTTCGCAAGAGCGAGGCTCTTGTGCGGCCCATCACAACTCTTCGATTTCTGAGGACGCCGTACGGACCGCAGCGAGCCGTGGGAGTCGAGAGCGCCAGGGCTCTGAAAGTGAACGTGGCGACCTGCACACTCACTGTAACATCTGAACAAGACTGTTAGAGCCTTATCGAGTCGAGGTGGTCGAGGATCCCGCTGACTTCTACGCGTGAACTGGCCAAACGCGGTAGGCACCCCTACAAAATCTCACCCCTGCCCGTCTACTCCCGCTTCGCGTGCGCCTTCCACCGATCCGAGAAGTCGGAGAGGTTCATCGCGGCCGCGCAGTGCTCACAGCAGTACCGAACGGAGTCCGCGTACTTCTCCGACAGATGGTCCGGCGACTGCACGTCGACCCGAAAGAGGAGTTGTGGCGCCACGTCACGGTCACACCGGTAACACTCGCGGGTCCGAGACGTGTCGCGAGTCCCGCCGCCCGCCGATTCGATGGATCTCATCCGAGCTCACCACGGTGCGATCGAACTCGCCACCCGGTGGATCTCGGCCCCCAATCCCGGGAATCGAAAGGCAGCGACGGATAGCGATTCGTCTCTCGAAACCGAGAGCGGGCGAGACCTTTTTGTCTCGGCGGTGTGTTCCGTAACATGGTGACTAAACCCTCAAGCGGGTTTGGAAGCCACGCGTCTCGGGTGGTGCAACACCCGGGACAATTTTGAGCGGGAACGGAGTTCCCGCGATGCTCGAAAGAGTCGGAGACTCTTTCGTTGCTTCGCAGTCCCCTGCGATTGATGGAGACGCTGGCTTCCAGCGGGAGCTACGCGATACAGTGTATTATAATTACTGGATAGGTTGGAAATTTATTATCTTCGGTGACTCTGCCGGATCATTTAGGAAAGTGATGTATTGTCTCGGACAGGCTCGATACTGTTCGATTGAATCCGGTCTCCGTCTAGGACAGTCGAAGTCACTCCACGAACTACACGGCGGAGACTCGGACTGCTACAGCCTGGGACCCCGGTACCGGCTGGAGTATTGCACTACAGCACCGCTCTCACTGTCCGCTCACTACGGGAGAAGCGCAATCAGGGACTTCTTCACGAGTCTTCGTCCAGCTTCCGTCAGTTTCCCCTTTGTATTCCCGTTCATGATCGTCCCAGGCGGGATCGTGTACAGGGCCCAGGGCATCAGGTACGAGGTGTCGTTGAACGAGATACCGGTGAGGTGCTCATCCGTGAGTTCGGGTGTCGTTTGCTGGTACGTTCCGGCGCTCGTCCCGATGCACATCACGGTACAATCGGTGGCGCTGAACGGGTGCGTTTCGTGAGCCAGTACGACGATTGGTCTCTGAGAATGGGCGTTCGTTGGATCCCGTGCCCAGCACACGTCTCCTGCAGATAGTTTACTCATCTACGTCGCCACTCCCATCTTCCAGCGCGTCGAGTTCGGCATCGAGTTCCTCGTCGGTCCGGCCCTCACCGATCTGTTTGTCGGGTTCCTCGGGCGTGACATCGGCCTCGCGGTGGTGGCCGAACAGCCGGTCCACCTGATCGAGACTGGAGACGTACTGGCGAATGTCTTCCCGTTCGCCGAGCGCGTAGTAGTACCCGTCGTCGGTTTTCCCGACGTAATCGTCTTCGTAGAGGCGTTTTAGCGTCGTCGTGGCGGTCCCTCGCGGGATGTCGAGGGCGTCCGTGAGGTCCTGCGGAGAGTACCCCCACTCGGGATTGTGGTACAGGTAGGCCACGATATCTGATTTCGTGGTTCCTGGCCGAAGGGTCAGTTCGGCGTCGTGATCTTTGAGCAGCACCGGCATAGTGTACCCAAATGTAGTCGATTGTATCGTAAAGCCGTTTCGGTTGGTATACGTGCTGTCTCCAGCGACTTCCCACGCCTCACCGAGACGCTGTCGGACGGACCTGCTACCCCTGAACGCCCGTCTCCTCCCGAACCTGTATGTGCGTGCCGTTTGAAGGCCACCGCTATGGCGACGAGCGGCTCGAAGATGGGGACTGGGATGGCGATCGGCAGCGGTCTCGGCGTCGCGATCGGCCTCGTGACGGGATCACCGGAGTAACTGGGAAATGGAGTCGCTGACGAGTTGCGGTTCGATCTGGAGGAGTGTCGCTGCGTCTTCGAACACTGGATCGTCTACTGCGGCCGCTAATCGCTCTACGTCGGAGTCGGAGACGTATTCCAGTGCGCCGGTCCGTACATCCGTATAGTCCGTGACGTATCAGAGGAGGGCGTGAAGGTCGGCAACATCCTTCACCCGTTTGTGACTCTTGTCTCGGTCCGGGAGTGAGCGAATTTTCATCGCGGCCAGCAATTCCGGCGACACAATCAGCGTTCCGGCGGACGGCGACCACGACACGTGCTCCGCTAACTGTCCGCCCGTGTCCGCGTCGAATACCGGTTTCAGGAGTGGTTCCGCCGGTGGTTTGAACCCGTACGCGTTTCGGAACTCGTCTAACTCCGTGGTGTCCGGGATTATATCGACGTATACCTGGAACACGTCGTGCATGCCGTGTTCGCTTGCTTCGTCTTCGCTGATTCGGTCCTGACTGTCACGGAGGAAGTGCTGGACGAATCCGAACCGGCTCTTCGTGTATCCAAGGTCTTCGACTGCCGAGATAGTCTCTCCAACCGGTGTTTCCCGGAGATCGTCACTCGACCAACTCGCGTCTACGTGGATGCCGATATCGATGTCTCTTGAGCCGATTACTCGCGGCCGTGCGCCGAGTGGAACCGGGGGTGACGTGAAGGTGGACGGCCCAATCACCGAGCAGGCAGACCGGCGGTTGCGCTGCTTCGAACACTGCCTGGAGGTCCTGTTCGGAGAGCTCCGTTACCTGCGGTACGTAGTACTGTCTCACCACTGTCGGTCACCGTGATACGAATCGATGAGTTTCTCCGCCGCCTCCTCACACGGTCCGCCTTCCGCGACCAAATCCAGAATCAATTGGGGGACCGATACGGTCGAGAACCCATCGACCGTCTGTTGATTGTAGAAGACGTGGTCGTCTATAACCCTGATCCGGGTATTTCCCCCGCCCAGCAGTCCCTTCTCCTCGCCGACCGTTAGCCAGTCGTCGATTTCTGCTGGAGCAATGTAGAAGTCGGTGGTCGAAGCGAAGAGAAACCCCTGCTGCAAGTTCTCCCCTTGGTACGTCGTCAACGCGTACTGCAAGTCAGTCTCCGCTAGCAGGTCCATCGGCTGCTGGAGCGATACCGCCACGTGATTCGGTTCGATCCGCTGATCTAACCACGTCCGGTACAGTTCCGCGGGCGCCACGACCTCGGTCCCTTCGACCAGGCCCCGTTCTTCGAGCGTTTCAGTGAACTGGCGCGTCCACGGCTCAGACGCCTCCGAAAGTTGTGCTAACCGGTACTTCGTCAAATCGTCTCCCACGTGGTTCAACAGAATGCGGATGATCCGCTCTTTGTTGAACCCGCGTTCCCGATCCGGCGTCTCCAGTAACGCCATAATACAGTGGCTATCGCGTGAGATTAAATGCCTAACCAATGCATTGGTTGGGGCAGGTGTTTATATGCCCAACCACGCGGTGTGGAATGCTAGTCGCGCTCGATGGAGATGCTCTATCGACCATCGCCGGACGATAGTAGGCGGGACAGACTCCTACGACCATCTGCTGCGGATGGCTGGCCCAAATAGGAGGGCGAGGCCCAGAATCAAAACCGCGGGGATAAGGATATCACTCGCGCGATCGATAGCAGGCGTGACCGTGAGAAACCGACTCGGAACCAGTTCGGTGCCCACAGCCGCGAGCACGATAAAGAGTGCCCCGACTCCCTTGACATCCTCGGTATCGCCTCCATTGATGACCGTCGAAGCGAGAATTCGCACTACCCCTATAGCGGCAAGAATCCCCACTACCAAGAACGCGTAATCCATCATATTTCGATAGTAAATGGATTTGATTATATATGTATTGAATGCCACTTGTGCACTCTCAAACGGACGGAGATAACACGTGACTTCCTCATGGACCCGCAAGCCGTGAATCAACTCCGGAGGGCGCGTCCTATCCACCAGCAACTCACCGCATCACCGAGCCGCTCTCGGGCGGAACCTACTCACTAAAGACCTCGCCTACCCCTCCAGAACCTGTATGTGCGTGCCGTTCGAAGGCCACCGCTATGGCGACGAGCGGCTCGGAGATGGGGACGGGGATGGCGATCGGCAGCTGTCTCGGCGTCGCGATCGGTTTCGTGACGGACGACCTGGGAATCTGGATACCGATCGGCGTCGCACTCGGTGCGGGCATCGGGGCTGCGTTGCGTTCCCGGTGAGGAATTCGTCTCAGCGACTGACGGTTCGATGGGGTCTCGGTGGTGAGCGTACGCTGTGGGACCGCGGGATCACAGTTCGATCGGCGGTTCGAGTCCGGGGTCGAGCTCGACGATCGTGTCCAGGGACGGGCGCAACTCCTCGAGTCGGTCCGTCGGTTCGACGCGGTCGCGCTCGCGGTCGTGGTCGACGACGCCGGCCGATTCCAGCCGGGGAATGTGTTCGTGATACAGCGAATTCGTGACCCGCGTGAGTACGTCCTCGCCAACCTCTGACGCTGGAGTCTGGTGATTGTATTCGAGGATAGCCGTGGTGAGGTCGTCTCCCGTCACCGCCCGCCCCTCCGTTGCGAGCACAGCGAGCGCGATGCGACGGTGGTCGTTCCGACAGAGATCGAGCACCGTGTCGAAATCACCGGTATCCCCATGCATCACTAGTAATCCGACCGGTCGAGCAGTTCAGCCTGGTTTTTTACTATGTAACACACTTTTAGGTCTCGTCCCGGGGTGGCGCCGATACGTCGGAGAGCGTGTGGCCGAGGATGTGATTGATACCGCGTCGGAGGCGCGAGGCGACGGCCTGCGGTGAGATACCGAGTTCGTCGCCGATCTCTTCCATCGTCACCTCCCGTGGAGATTCGAAGTACCCGCGATTGTAGGCGAGCACCAGGGCTTCCTCCTGTGTCTCGGTGAGCGCTGACTCCGTCTCGGTCTCGAGCGGCGTCAGGGCGTGGAGTTCCGTGATCGTGACCGGAATCTCCAGCTCTCGACAGCGCGTGTGAAAGGCCGCGACGTCGCTTCGGGTGTCCCCGCGGATGTCGAACGTCCACTGCCGACTCGTCCCCGTCGCGCCGACGAGGGGGACGTCGACCTCGGTCAGCACGCTCAGGACGTCGTCGTACTCAACGGACCACTCGACCCGGAGGAGGTACTCGTCCGCGACGGAATCGACGAGTTGGATCCGTTCCACGCCGGGGTGGTCGGTGAACGCGTCCTCGATGTCGTCGACCGCAGTCCCGCGGACCCAGAAGTAGGGGATCACCACGTCCCCCGCCGGGATCAATCGCTCCAGTTCGACCGTCACGTCCGGGAGCTGCGTGAACACGGTGCCGAGCGGGAACTGATCGGACGGCACGGTGAAGGTAGCCTCGGTCGCCATAACGCGACCGAGGACCTGTGGCTTGTAAAATCCATCTCTGGTGTCGGGTGGCCGAGTTGTCCTCCGTCGTCGGTGGTAGTCGGTCGACGGCGCGCGGACGTTCGCGATCGGGGTGTCGAGCAGGTCGAGGACCACAGCCGTCCGTGTGACGTCGACCGGCACCACGTCCTACCCGGGTCCGAACGCCGCGATGTCGGCCCCCACCGTCGCCAGCGCGTCGGCGGGATTCGGATCGCTGTCGGCCAGGTGGGTGTACCGGTGGTCCGGACCGTCCGACAGCGCCGCCGCGATCGCCTCGCTGTAGCGCTCGACGCCCGGTTCCGTCGGGTCGTCGCCGCCCCAGACGTCGCGGATGACCGTCATCGAGTCGATGCGCACGTCCAGCCGGCGCGGCTCGTAGCGAGCAAGCAGTTCGGCGAGCCCGAGCTGGAGGGCGACGTACTCGGCGGTGTTGTTCCCCGTCCGGGCGCCGACGGGGCGACCGAGACGGGCGAGTTCGTCCCCTGCGGCGTCCTGGATGACGGCGCCCGCACCGGCGGGGCCGGGGTTGCCCCGCGAACTACCGTCGACGTAGAGGACGAACGCGTCGCTCGCCGCCTCGGGGACGGGCGGCCGGGAGAGACCCGACTCCAGTAGTCGTTCGAGTGCACTCCGCAACTCGGCCGGGTCGGTCGCGGGATCGAAGAGACCGCCGTAGCCGGGGACCGTGTCGTCGACGACCTCGGTGGCGGCCGCCACCTCGTAGCCGACGCCCGCGAGCACCTCGTCGACGAGCGCGGCGAGCGGGGAGAGGTGTTCGACCGGGAGCGGCTCGTCGGTCACGCCGCGCCCTCCGTCGGATCTTGGGTCCTGGCCGTCACACCCTCGTTCCCGAACGAGCCCGGCGACTGGTCGCACCACTGCATACGGGCCCTCGGTGATCGAGAGGGATACTCTCTCGGTTGCGCCGGTGGCCGGCGAATGCGCTCCGTCGGAGCGGTCTCGGTCCCGATGGAATAGGTGGTGGAGTGTCGGGCGCACCTGACCAGACACGACAACCAGGGCCGGCCACGAGTCAGCGAGCGGTCCGTCTCGACAGTCAGCCTCCGACGAGGACGCGTTCAGGTCGGCCGGGCGGACGAACCCGTGCGATATCCCGTCACAGTCCACTCCGATACAGGAGAGTTCGATGCGACGGTCAACGGGTCGACCGACGCGATTCGAGCGGTAGCCGATGACACGGCTGGGTACCCGCACGAACGGCGTCACCCGGGTACTGGACACGTTCGCCGGTGTCCTCGACGGGTTCGAGACAGTAGCCGGACCAGTCGAACCTGCGAGAAGGGTACTGACGGACTCGGTCCGTCCCGCTCGTCGCAGCTATCACCGCAGTGCTTTCGGTCGCGGAGGCCGGAGTAGCCACCCAGTCACGAACACACTACGTGCTCGTAGCCACACCAGCCACATGACCATCACGTACACGCCGATCGGACGCGTTCGCTCGCCCTACGAGTCTCCCGCCGACGTCGATCACGACGCAGTCGACGAGACGACCGGCGAGATCGTCCTCGACGGGGAGTACGAGGCCGGTCTCGAGGGCATCGAGGAGTTTTCACACGTCGTCGTCTTCGCCCAGTTAGACGAGATCGACGAGTACCGCCTCACCGCTCGGCCGCCACACGCCGACGACCTCGCGGTCGGCGTCTTCGCGACGCGGAGTCCTCACCGGCCCAACCCGCTCGCCCAGACGACCGTCGAGTTGCGTGAACGCGACGGAGCGACGCTTCACGTCAGGGGACTCGATCTCGTCGACGGGACGCCGATCGTCGACGTGAAACCGTACGTCGGATCGATCGACGACGAAGACGCCTCCTTCGGGTGGCTCCAGTCGCTGCGGGAGTGATCGTGGGTACAGAGTGCGGACTGTCTACCGCTCGACGTCCGCTTCGAGACGGACGTCCGGGCTAGTCAGCACGGCTCCGACGCCGTAGCGCACGCCCCGTCGCCCGCGTACATCTACGTCCGACCGGCACACCCACAGAAAACGCCGTAGCGGGCCAAACCGACGGGACGAGGCGATGTCTCAGTACGGCGTCTCGTCGCGGGGGACCGTCTGAATATCGGCGTCCCCGTCGATGATCTCGTACCACGTCTGCACTGGGATTCCACACTGCTCTCGAACGGCGTCACGAGCGAGGCGCCAGTAGTTGGTCCCGGCTGCAACCTGTAGCACCCGCATAGTGGGTTCAGAGACGTACTCCGGTGCTCGCTCGTATACCTCCACGACACAACCGTCGGAGGTGTTGTGCAACTGGGTCCACGCGACACGCTCGACCGCAGGGAATCCGTCGAGCAACGTCTCGGCGAATGGCTCCGGATCAGGACCGACCGTATCGGTTAGCAGCACGGAGACCGCACCATCGGCCCGACGGACGTTGTTGATCCACGTGAAGGCATCCGCCGGCCAACCGGCAGCAACCTCGTGTGCCGACAGCTCGGTATCGAGCGTGACCGTTTCGTTCATGCCCATACCCTGTGAGACGACCGGCGTGTCGAAAACCTGTCGCCGTTCGGACCATCTCTGTGCTACCGGCCCATCGACTCCGTACGGCGACGATCGTCCCGATGCCCAGTCCCGCGACGTTGTCCATCGCGGCGTCCGAGTCCACGGGTGCGGGACTCGGGAGGAAATCGACGCCGGTTCAGGTTCGTCTAGATCGAACGCCGACTGCCTGGGGACGGCGCAGTCGTCTTCCCCGATTCCGGCCAATCGACGGAATCCAGCACTGTACCCGATCACCCGCCTGCTGACCGCGCACGTTCCCAGACGCGGCGGCGATCGTACCCGCCCCGACAGCGGGCGTTCGCGACACCACAATCCCTAGTCTCCGCCGTACCTGACCGTGTCGGGTCTGATACGCATGATGATACGTTCCGTCTCGATCGGACTCGGATACGCCGCGGTTCCCGTATAGCGCCCCGCTAATTCGTCTGCGTGTTCGCGGGCGCCGTCGGTCGTGAGCTCGTCGACTTCACCCGTCACGGAGAGCATCCGATAGGGGTCGTCGGGATCCGTCATGCTGAGGGCTACCCGGGGGTCCGCGCGGACGTTCTTCTCCTTCTGTCGGTCGCGTTCCGTGTTGACGAGGAGTCGGTTCGCCGCCTCGTCGTAGCCGATCCACACGGGTGTCGCGTGCGGCGAGCCGTCGGGGAACAGCGTTGTCAGGTGGGCGAACGTCCGCTTCTCGAACAGGTCGGTCGCGTCTGCGGGGATCGATTCCATACCGTCCGTTCGTCGACCGGGGACAAAATTGCCCGCCATCGCTACCCGTTCAGGTTGGCGCCGGCTCGCGACCAGTTTCGGCGTCGAAACACGGCCCGCTTCAGTGTCGGGTCGCTGCCCGCTTCGTCGTCGGAACGCGGGCTGTAGCCGAAGAGTACTCGCGTCGCTCCCCGCTGCTGCGCTCTTTCGGTGCCACGGCGACGTCAGCCTGAGCGGGCGAGGTGTCTCACCGCCGTGTCCGGGACGGCTGTCCCCCCGGCGAGTCGCTGTACCCTCTCGTTGTCGGAACTGTACGGGGTCCCACCGGGGTGCCAGTACCTGCATAACAAACCGCTCGCTACCGAGAGGCTCCGGTACGGTCACACATGAAGCGACGTACGTACCTGACGACGGCAACGGCGACGACGGCGGTCGCGATCGCGGGGTGTACGAGCGGTGACGACGACCCCGCCAACGAGTCCGACGACGACATCGGCGACTTCGACGACGACGATCCCTCGGAGACGCCCGACGAACTCGCCGGCACGTGGGACGACTTCGAGTCACTCGCCGACTGGACGGCGACGAAGGGATCGATGGAGGCCGACACCGGCCGCTCGGTCACTGGATCACAGTCCGTTCGCATCTCGGCCGACTCCGACGCTCGCGGGCGTATCGTCAAGTCGCTGTCGGCCCCGCTCGACTGTTCAGAGGTGGTTCCCGGTCTCGCCATGGCCTCGGAGTCGAGCAACGCGCCGGCGATCCAGCTGTGGGACGAGAACGGACACAAGGCGCAGTATCGACAGCAGACCGACCCGGAGAACCCGTTCGTTCGACGGAACTTCGGCCTCTCGAAGATGGGCGGCGAGGTGGACCTCTCGCGCATCGGAGAGATCCACATCGTCCACTGGCTGGGCGACGACGGCGAGGGCGATCTGTGGGTGGACGACCTCTTCTTCTCGCCGCGGAGCCAGAACGGCCAGGTGATGGTGCAGTTCCACGGCGGCTACGAGTCCGAGTACGAGCTGGCCTACCCGGTCCTGGACGAACACGACCTCCCGGCGACGACGTTCGTCGCGACCCAGCGCGTCCGCGAGTCCCGAAACGCCGAGGGCGACCGGTTGACGACCGAACAACTCGACGAACTCGCTGGCGCCGGCTGGACCGTCGGCAGTTACGCGTCGCGTGGCCTGCGCCTCCCGGACCTCGACGAGGGTGACCGCGAGAGCGAGGTTCGCGAATCTGCCGCCTGGCTCGAGGACAACGGCTACGACGCACGCTTCTTCGCGTTCCCCGGCGGTCGATTCGACGAGGCCTCCTACGAGGCCGCGACTGACCAGTACGACCTCGCGTTCGCCGGTCGGTTCCCCGCCCAGGGTCACGCCGCGAACCCGCACCTCTGTACGCGCGTCGCGAACCCGGACCCCGAGACGGCAGCGAACCTGGTCGACTGGACGGCCGAGGTCGGCGGTATCACGTCCATCGCGTTCTCACACGTCGACGACGACGTGGTCGCATCGCTGGAGGCGATCGCCTCGTCCGTGAGCGACCACCGGGATGCGGACGACCTGTCGCTCATCTCGCCGGCCCAGATGGCGGACGAGTACGTCTTCTAACCCCGTCGTCACGTCGCCTGCGCCTTCTCGTCGATACGCCTGATCCGCTGCGGGTGTGAAATCGTCACCCGCCGTCGCGGGCACGCTCTCGCCACCCGCCGTCGCAGGCACGCTCTCCCACCCGCCATCGCAGGCACGCTCTCCCACCCGCCGTCGCCGGTGCTCGTCGATCGAGCCCTCGGTACACCGTGCGTCGACACGCCCGCCGACGGCCCGACGCGATCGTCGACGCACGCTCCGTCACGAACACCAGTCACGTCACTCGTCGACTGCGACCGTCGCGCCGGTATCACTCACTCACTGATACGTCGAACTCGTCGCGGTCGACCGCCAGCCGGTACGTCGGTACCGTCCGGTACTCCACCTCGACGATGCCGAGGCGCTTGAGCCGTTGCAGCCCCGACCGTACGTCGTCGACGTCGGGGTCGTCCACCGCTCCGGTCTCGCGGACGGCCTGGAGGACGGCGACGACGCTCGCCGAGCGGTCCGACGGGCCGGGGACGACGGAGAGGATCGTCTCCTGGAAGGGCGTCACGCTCACTCTCGATGGAACCCCGTCGTCCGGATCGCTTTCGATGCCAGGTTCGACGTCGACGAGGTCGGCTGCCTCCGGCGTCGCCCGGATGAGGCTGTTGTCGTCGCGGAAGTAGTACTCCGAGAGCTCCGATTCCAGGAACTGGTGGACGTCGCTGCCGCTCTCCAGGTCCCACCGATCCTGGAGTTCGCTGTTCTTCGTCGGCTGGAGCTGCACCACGTCGGCGAGGCGATCGCGCGCCTCCTCGGAGAGACTCATCACGCGAGGCTACGGTCAATCGGTACTTTTGCATTGCGACCGCCACCCGTCGGCCGCGGCGAGCGAGTGGTTCGTCTCGACGGCGTCGCGACGCCGTTCCGCTCGTTCGTCCGTCCCGCTCGTTCGTCCGTTCCGCTCGCTCCGCCCGCACGGTGTGCGCTCACACCCCATCACGGTCGCCGTCACTCGGCGGCGGCCGTTGGGGCACCCTCTCGATCCAGGGTCTCGTCGACCTGCGTCGCGACGAGGACGGCGCCGATCGCGGCCAGTCCGGCGGCGAAGACGAACGGGACGGCGAAGTCGATCCCGACCAGGAAGCCCGAGATGAGCGGCCCGATGGCGATGCCGAACCCGAACGCCATCGTCAGGACCGACAGCGTCGTCCCGGACTCCCCCTCGGGGGCCAGATCGCCGGCGAGCGCCAGCGCCGGCGCGAACACCATCGCACCGGCGACCCCCTGTCCGATTCTGGCGACGAACATCGCGAGCGACGTCCCGACGAACCCCTGGACCAGCGTCGTCGGAACCAGGACGATCATTCCGGCGAGGATGAACGGCCGTCGGCCGAACCGATCGCTCGCGCGACCGATCGGCGTCTGGAGGACGATCTGGGCGATGACGAACGCCGAGAACTGCAGGCCGAACCAGGTCGACGCCTGATCGAGTCGCGCGTTGACGGTGTTCTGAAGCGTCGCGAAGATCGAGATACCGATCATCATGAACAGCGTGGCGAGGCCGAGCGTGATCACAGGATTGAGCACGTTCTGCCCGCGTGGATCGCCGAGGGAGAGAGACGGCGCGCCGCCCGCTCGCCGCTCGATGTCCGACGGATCGGTGATCAGCGTGGCGACCATCGCGAGACTGATCAGCGCCGTCACCGTCGCGATCAGGAACGTCGCCTCGAAGCCGCTGATCGTCACCGCCGAGTCGCCGACCGAAAGTGCGTACGGCCCGCCGGCGACGACGGCGCCTGCGGCGACCGGGCCCGCGCCGAAGCCGACGAGCCTGAACGTGTTGTAGACGCCCATGTTCCCGCCGCGGTCGCCGGCCGTCGCCAGTTCGTTGACCAGCGCGACCGACGTGGGCACGATGAACGCGATACTCACCCCCTGCAACGCCCGAAGGACGACCAGCGAGAGGTACGACCCGGCGAACAGGTAGAGGAAGTTGGTGGTCGCCAGTCCTGCCAGTCCCACCAGGATGAATCGCTTCCGTGCGCCCCTGCTGTCGGACAGTCGTCCCGTAAACGGCTGAAAGAGGCTGTTGAGCAGGCCGTACAGCGAGAGAATGACTCCGATGATCATCGCCTCGGTGAGGCCAAACGTCGGCCCGCCGACCACGCTGCTCGCGACGTACGGCGGGATCACGATGATCAGGAACGAGTTGCCGATGCCGTCAGCGAGCCGGGCGAACGCGAGCGCGAAGACCCGACGGTCCACGGCGAACGCGCCGCGGACCGACCGGAGACCCGACCGTAGCATTCGTGTCTCCATTCGGAGGCGGGGCCCATGACGATTTCGAACCGAAATGATATCGGATCGACGTTCGTCGCCTGTCCACCGCGGAGACTCTCTGCGCCACTACGACGACCATTCTGTACTCCCCTCGCCGAATCGTTCCGTGTGGACGCTCTCTCGCTCACTGAACTCACCGATCACCTCGGCAGGATTTCGTATCTGGTCTCGAAGACCACCGTCGAGTGCGAACCCGGCGATACGACGCTCCGACTCGCCGACGGCGAGACCGAACTCGAATCCGAACGCGTACTCGGTATTCGCGCGAAACGCCGTCGGCGAGCCGTATCGATCGGACGACGACAGCTACTCACCACCGTCCGGTCCCCACCGTTCTCGACGGTTCTGTCCGTCGTCCGTCGACCGTCCGGACGCGTGGGCCGTCCGACCGTCGTTACACCACGCGGAAACGGGTCCTGAACGTCGTTACACCACGCAGAAACGGGTCCTGACCGTCGTCACACCGCGGGGGAACGGGTAGGGACCAAACACGCCGCTTAAGGTCGTCGACCCGCCACGATAGCACACCAATGGAGTTCTGCGACGAGTGCGGTTCGATGATGAAAGCCGACGACGGCACCTGGGTCTGTGCCAGTTGCGGCTTCGAGAAGCCGAGGGGCGACGCGGACGAGTTCGTCGTCACGGACGACCAGGAGGCGGGCGAGGTCATCGAGTCCTCCGACGAGTCGTCGCTCCCCGAGACCGATGCCCAGTGTCCCGAGTGCGGCAACGACCGCGCCTACTGGTACCTCCAGCAGATCCGTTCCGCGGACGAATCGGAGACCCGCTTTTTCATCTGCACCGAGTGCGAGCACAAGTGGCGCGAAGACGACCACTGACGACCTGTTCCATCGGGTGACGTCGGGCTGGTACGTAGCGCGAACCGCGTGGTGCCACCGCCGCCACGGCAGACAGGTGAGTCTTCGGCCTGGAACTCGTTCGCTGCATACGGGCGCTGCGAGGAGTGTCACCGCCTCGACAGTCGCGGCGCGTCTCGCCGCCTATTCGTACGGGCAACGAACCGTCCGGTCCCACTCGACTCGTAGCACGTCCACGAATCGGGCCGCGAGTGCGTTCGCGCTCGCGGTGAAACGACGTGCGCCACACGTGTCCGCCGGTGCCGTCGTCGGGTCCCCGAACCAATCGGCTGTCCCGGCTTGAGTCGGTATCGGTCTCCGGTCCGACCCGGTCGGCGCTGTCGACGCTTCGTCGGCGTGTCGAGGTTCGTTGAATCGAGCGGTGCGCTTATTCCCTCTCCCGTGTTAGGTGCTAACGGTGATCGTGTATGAAGAAGAACGTCGGCGGCACCGATCGCACCGCACGGCTCGTCGTCGGACCGATCCTGGCGCTGGTCGGCGTCGCCATCCTCGGCGGCTGGATCGGCCTCGGCGGCACGCTGGGAACGGTTCTGGGCGCGCTCGCGGTCCTCGTGGGCGTGGTACTCCTGTTCACCGGCGCCACACAGGTCTGTGTATTGAACCGGTTGCTTGGCGTCGATACCTACCGCGGGCGGTGACCCGGCCGCCCGGGTCCGGCCCGCGCTCGATCGCGCGTGAGCGCCACCGTCAGTCGTTTCTGGCGATCGTGAGATAGCCCGTGTGTCCGACGGGCGCGGTCGAGGGCCGCGAGCCGCGGTCGTCGAAGTCCATCTCCCGCTGGATAGTCTCCCGGGTACGGACGTCCGCGAGGCCCGCGTCGTGGGCCGCCGCGACCACGTCGCGAGAGTCCTCGACGAAGGGGCTGTAGACGGCGACGAAGCCGCCCTCGACCAGCATATCGGGTGCGCGTTCGACGATGTCAGGGGCGTCACCAGTGTCGAGCGTCAGCACGTCGAACGCCTCGGCGTCGGCAACGTCGTCGAGTTCTTCGGTCAGGTCACCCGTCCGGACGTCGACCGACTCGGCGACGTTCGCAAGCGCCATGTTCTCGCGGGCGACGTCGGCGAAGTCGGCGTCGTGTTCGTAGGTGACGACCGACGCACCGGCTCTGGCCACGGAGGCGGAGAGGACGCCCGTCCCCGTCCCCGCGTCGAGCACGCGATCGCCGGCGCAGACGCCGGTCTCGCCGATTATCAGGCCAATGTCGCGCGGCACCATGGGTGCGCCCGTCCGGTCGAAGTGATGAAAGAGGTCGGGGCCGCGCAAGCGGCGGACGCGAAACTCGGTGCCCAGGTGCGTCTCGATCGTCTGTCCCGGTTCGACGTCTGCGGGAACGTCGAGCACGCCGAGGTCGGTGCCGAACTCCTCGCCCGGATCGACGAGGTACTCGCGGTCCTCGCAGACGACGAGGACCGTCACGACTGGCTCACTCCAGCTCGGCGACGGCCGCCGCCAGGTCGCCGTCGTTCGCCTCGAGCGCCGCTCGCGCGTCCTCCTCGCTCGCTCCCGTTCGCGTCGCGACGAGGTCGACGTCCTCGGCGTCGAAGCTGGCGCCGTCCGAACTGGATCCGTCAGCACTCCCCTCGCTGCGGTCGCGCTCCGACGGGGTGCCGATGATCTGGAAGGTCTCCTGGCCACGGGCGTCCATCTTGGTGACGTCGGGCGACTCGAAGACGAGGTCGTGATCGGCCGTCCGGATGATCACCTCTTCGGCGTCGAGCTCGTCCATGTCGATGCCCATCTGGTTCATCATCTGTTCCATCTTCCGCGGGTCGAGTCCGCCGCCTCCCCCGAACATACTCTGTCGGTTGCCACGCGCGGGCAAAAGGCTGACGACCGCCGACGGTCGACGCGACGAACGGGCCGACGACGCGTCGCGTGGGTCGTTCGTCCCGTACCGCGGTCTGCCGGTTCGTCCCGGCTCCGTTCTCTCTCTCTCTCTCTCTCTCTCTCTCTTGCGTCTCCGTCCCGTCCTACGTCACTCCGCGTCAGGGGCACCCTCACGGACCTTCACCGCCATCCCCGTCTCGAAGTCTTCCATTCCGTCCGCCGATAGCTCAGCGCGCCCGACCGCCAGCACGTCGCCCCGTTCGTGGCAGACGACGACCTCGTCGCCGGGACGGACCTCGTCTCCGACGGCGCGGACGAACTTCGCGAAGACGTTCTTGCCGTCGCGGACGAAGGGCTCGCTCTCGTCGTCGACTACGACGCGACTCGCCGGCGCGTCGAGCGCGTCGGCGAGTCGCCGCCCGCCCGCCAGTCCGAGCGTGAATCGTCCGTCCGTTCCGAACGAGGCGAGTCTCTCCTCGTCGACGTGGATCTGCTGGGGGCGACCGCCACTCGTTCGGGTGATCGTGGGTGATTCGTCCGCCGGGAACAGGGCGTCGCCGGCGCCCGATCCGAACTGGTACTCGGCGATCCGCCGCAGCGTCGACCGATCGACCGCGTCAGTCATCGGCGTCACTTGCGGTTGGACCGTCGAAAGGGTATCGAACCGATCGACAGCGTCTTCGTCGACGGGGAGACGACGTCCGACCGTACCTTTCTGATCGAATCAGACAACAATCTATACTGTTGGCGCTCGAACCGATAGCATTTTACTACGTATGTCCGCTATTTCCACCACGAATGGACGGGACACAGATCGCGCTCGGCACGCTCCTCCTCGTCTCAGCCGGGCTCATCACCGTCGGGCAGTCGGTGGTCGGGCAGACGCTGGGGCTGTACGCGATCGCGATTCTCGGCGTCTGCCTCGCGCTCTGGGCGGGTATCGTCGGCGGGATCAGGAGTTTCCAGTCGAGATCCGCCTGAGTGCCCCGGGTTCGGTTTCTGCGACGAGCGTCGCTCCGTTTCGACATCGACGAGCCAGGAGTCGGACCCGGCAGCTGTCCGAGCGCTGAGAGCGGCCCGCGAGGTCGAGACCGACGGACGTGGGAGCGACCGAACCGGACGCGGTCGCCATCGGCTGTGGATCGGTGTGGGTCAGTTTCGACCGTCTCAGAGGAGGAATCGGTCGGCGTCGCCGTCGAGGTCGACGAACGAGTCGGTCGCCTCGATCAGTTCCTCGGCGGTGGAGGACTCGAACGCCATTACCTCCGGGCGAACGCCTTCGTGTCTGAGGTGCGAACACAGCCGCGAGAAGTCGCCGTCGCCGGTACACAGGACGATCGTGTCGACGTGATTGGCGAGTGTGACGGCGTCGAGGCTCATCCCGACGTCCCAGTCGGCCTTCTTCGACCCGTCGGGAAACCGTTTGATGTCCTTGATCTTGGTCTCGAAGCCGATGTCGACGAGTGCCTCGAAGAAACTCTCTTCGTCGGGGGCGTCGGCACGGATGACGTAGGAGATCGCCCGGGTGAGCTGTCGATCGCCGACGGCCGCCTCGAGCAACTCGGAGTAGTCGATGTTACGACTGTGGAGACTCTGCGCGGAGTGATAGAGGTTCTGCGCGTCGACGAGTACCGCCACCCGCTGGCCGGGGTGAACGTCAGTCATACTCGAAGGATAACGGTTGGCGGTCAAATGGCTTGCGACGCGTTCTGGGCCGTTCGACCGACGCCGTCTCCGACCTATCCTGGCGACGATTCGGCCCGCTGATGGTACACGACGAACACCACGACGGCGTGGACCGTTCCGACGACCGTCGTACTGAAGACCGTTCCCAGCGCGGCGCCGACGGTCGGGTCCGGTGCGACGACCGCCACGCCGGTCATGACGTAACCGGCGTATCCGAGGAGGACGACGACGGCGACGATCGCCGCGAACCGGTCGGTCACGAGTGCGACGCTCTCGCGTACAGCCCCAATCGGCCCGTCTCCATCCAGCACGACGTACGCGGGCGCCGGGAACAGGCCGACGGAAATCGGCCACCCAACGAGCAACACGACCAGTGCCGTTCCGGTACCGCCGACGCCGGCCCAGGACGCGTACGTCGCCACGAGCAGCGCCCCCTCGACGACGAGGACGTAGCTCACGAGCCAGCACACCCGGCCCACGGGTGGGACGTGCCCGCTCGTCCCGTCGGCGACCGTCCAGAGCCCGATCGCGAACGCGACCGTCGTCGCCAGGACGACCGCCAGGTCGAGGCCGACGAGGAACGCGAGAAACTGCGGTTTCAGCCCCGAAATTGCACCGGGTCCGTACTCGAGCCCGGCCTGGCCGTCCGGAACGAACGAGACGGGGAGGTGGACGTATCCACGCTCGGGAAATCGGGCTGGGGCGAGCGCGATCGGACTCGCGAGCCTGGCGAGCGTGGTTCCACCGCCGAGGAGCCCGAGCGCCAGAAACGGGACGAACACGCGTGGTCGGTCACGCAGCACGACGAGGGTAGCCCGGAGGACCGACGCGTCGACCACCGCGTTCACCCGCCGCCCGGTCGCTCCTCCGAGGGACCCGGCCGATCCTCTCGAAACTGTCGAATTTCCGCCGCTACCGGGCCCGTTCGTCGACCTGCTGTCGTCGTCGATTACATCGTTCGGGGACATAGTCGTGTTCGATCACTCGAGGCCGTACAGCCCGATCGTCATCCCGAGGACGATGCGATCGTCGGTGACGACCGCCGGCGTCGAGGCGACCCGTTCGGTCTCACTGCCGCCGGCCGTTCCGACCAGCTCGGTGAACGTCCACAGGTGCTCGCCGTTCGTTCGATCCAGCGCGTGGAGTCCGTCCCCGCCGGGAACCAGGAGACAGTCGCCGGCGATCGTCGGCGGCTGGACGGTCACGCCGAAGTCGAATCCCGGTTCGTCCGCGAGTCGTTCCTCCCAGTGCACCTCGCCGTCGGCGCGGTCGACGGCTGCGACGGCGAACTCGTCCGCACTCGAACGATCGCCGACCGTTCCGAGGTGGTAGATGGCTTCCCCGCCGACGGCGACGCCGTTGTGGCGGTGTCGCTCGAACGAACGCGTCCAGCTGGTGTCGCCCGTCTTGGCGTCGAGTTCGCGGAGCCGAACCGTCTCATCGCTGTCGGCTCCGTCGACGACGTAGACGCGTCCGTCGCCCGCCGCGAGTGCGTTTCGATCCGCCGGGCCGAGATCGCCCCCATCGCCGCTCTCGTCCGTCCACTTCGAGGTCCCGTCCCGGACGTCGATGGCGACGAGCCCCGGATCGGAGACGTCGCGAACCCCGACCACGACCGTCCCGGTCGACTCGTCGACCACCAGACCGAGGGGTTCGGAGACGTTCTCGACCGCGTCTCGGAGGTCGTACCGCCAGTGGACACTGCCGTCGTCCGTGTCGACAGCCCAGGCCGTGTTCGAGAACCCGTTGACCCCGACCACGCTGCCACCGGAGACGACCGGCGTGGCTCCCCATCTGACGTCGGTGGCCACTCCACCGACGGGCCGGGTACCGGTTTCGTCCCCGTCGGTCCACCAGCGAGCGCGACGCTCCCCGAGGCCGGAGACCTCGTCTGGCCAGCGTTCGGGATCGGCCGCGTATCCGCCCACGGTATCGCCGTAGGGAACGACCAGCACGCCGTCGTCGTAGGCGGCCGTCGAACCGAATGCCATCGGACCGCCGCGGCCGAAGCCGCCGTACGTGCCGACGTTCGGCCCCTCACCCGTCGCCGGGTCGAGGACGAAGAGACCGTTCGCGTACTGGCAGTAGCCGACGCCGTTCGCCACGACCGGCGGCAACCAGCTCGAGGCACTGACCTGTCGCTCCCAGGCGACGTCGACGCCGTCTCGCGACAGCCGAGCGTCGGGAACGTGGCGAGTTCGGCCAGGGCCCCTGCCGTACATCCGCCAGTCTGCCCCGGTCGCTTCGGGGGTCGCGTCGACGTCGAAGCAGCCGGCGACGAGCATCGCGCTCGCGCCGGCGAGTACCGTCCGTCGACTCGGTTTCGTTCCGCGATCCACGATGGTTGCTTCGCGATCGTGTCTGTGCTGTACTAAACGTGTCCCATTCGCGGCCGCTCGAAGTGCGACGTGAGAAATCACGCGGTCGTTCAGCACTCGCGTCAGAGAGCGTTCGGTCGGCGTCGCCACCCACGACGGGTGCTTCCGAACGAACTCAGTTCCGTAGCTTCGCGATCCGCTTTTCGGTCGGCGGGTGTGTCGAGAGGATTCGCTGGAGCAGGCTGCGGTCGGCGTTGAAGATACAGAGGGCGGCGACGGTGTCGTTGGTCTGTTGCTCGCGTCCCTCGGCGCCCGCGGAGATCTTCTGGAGCGCGCGTGCGAGGGGTTCGCCGCTTCCGATGGCTTCCTTCGCGTCTTCGTCGGCGGCGTACTCGCGGTACCGGGAGATGGCCATCACGAAGACCATCACGAGCAGGTTCGCGAGCTGGGAGGCGACCATCGCCAGGATCCACGAACCGATGTTTCGCTCGCCGCCGAAGAGGACGGCGAAGTACGCGGCGTACCCGACGATCATGCCGATTGACTGGCCGACGACCATCGTGATCACGTCGCGGTTCTTGATGTGGGCGAGCTCGTGGGCGATGACACCCTCGAGTTCGTCCTCGTCGAGGATCGCCATCAGTTCCTCGGAGACGACCACGACGCCGGCGCCCTTCCGACCGACGGCGAAGGCGTTCGGGACGCCCATCCCCTGTTTCATCAGGCGGACGTTCGAGAGGCCCATGTCCCGGGCGAGCGAGTCGGTCATGTGGTGGACGCGCTGGTAGCGGCCGGTCTCGGGCATGTCTTCGGCGCCGCGCAGGGCCATCCACTTGCCGATCTTGTACTGGATCGGGGGAACGACCAGGAGACCGGCGGCGAGGACGATAAACAGGTTGAACCCGGTCGCCGCTGCGACGACCGTCGCAGTGGCCAGGTAGAACCCGAACAGGATGGCGCCGACGACGACCATCCGCACTTTCAATCCGACGTCTGTCATGGACGGGAATAGGTAAGCGAGAGCCATAAGTTCGGCGGTGCGGCGTGTGAACCGATCGCATCCACTCTCGACGAGCGGCTGGTCGCCGCTGGTCCGGAGGAGTCGTGACGGACGGGACGGTATCGACCGGCTCGGCGCGACGGCACTGCCGCTGATCCGCCGGTACCGTCGACCGGTCGGACCGTCGTCGAGTGTGTACAGCGATACGAGGAGCCCGCTCACAGCTTCAGCCGTGGGAGGATGTCGACCAGCCGACCGGTGTCACGATCGGTCGCCGGCCCGGCGGGTGCAAAAACGGTGACCAGCACAATACTCATATGGGTGGGACGAAATGTACGCACCGTGCAACGCGTCGCTCACACCCGTTCGATGCCGGTCGTGAGTGACGTCTTCGTCGACCGCCATCGCGGCACAATCGGCGGTACGTTTGCCAAATTCGGCAAAAAATTCTTCTCCTGAGCGCTCTGGGCGGGCGTGGCGTCCCCGTCCCGGGTGCACCCGGATCGGATTCGAACCGACCGGACCCGCGCGGTGCGGGTTCTTCGAACTGTACTCGTCGGATCGGTGGCCTCTCTCGGCACCCGATCCGGTGACCGCGGGACACGCTCTCGCGAACCCGGGACTTCGGTCCCGCAAGCCACCACCCAGATGACACACGACTTCGACCTCACCGGCGTCTTCCCGGCGATGTGTACGCCGTTCGACGCCGACGACCGCATCGACTTCGAAACGCTCCGCGCCGACGCCCGCCGCCTCGAAGCGGCCGGCGTCGCCGGTCTCGTGCCCGTCGGGTCGACGGGCGAGTCCGCGACGCTCACCCACGACGAACACGTCCGGGTCGTGGAGGCTGTCGTCGACGCCGTCGACGACGTCCCCGTGATCGCCGGCAGTGGCTCGAACAGCACGCGCGAGGCGCTCGCTCTCTCCGAACGCGCCGCGGCGGCCGGCGCCGATGCCCTCCTGCTCATCTCGCCGTACTACAACAGGCCCGAACAAGGCGGCCTCCGCGAACACTACCTGACGATCGCCGATGCGGTCGACCTGCCACAGATCGTCTACAACGTTCCCTCCCGAACTGGCCAGACGATCGAGCCCGACACCGTCGTCGACCTCGCGTCTCACCCGAACGTCGCGGGCTACAAGGCCGCCGAGGGCGACCTGAACGCGATCGGCGAGATCGTCGAGCGAACTCGAGACGAGGCGTTCGCCGTCCTCTCCGGTGACGACGCGCTCACGCTCCCGATCTGTGCGGTCGGCGGCGCCGGCGCGATCAGCGTCGCCGCGAACGTCGAACCCGAACGCACCGTCGCGATGGTCGACGCCGCGCTCGACGGCGACGTAGAGCGCGCTCGAACGCGTCACCACGATCTCGGACCGCTCTTTCGCGCCCTGTTCTGCGAGACGAATCCGATTCCGGTCACCGAGGCACTCGCGATACGCGAGGACTACCCACCGCACCTGCGTGCACCGCTCACCCGGCTCGCCCCGGAGAATCGTGACCGCCTGGAATCGGTGCTCGACGCGTACGACGGTGCGGACGCGACGACCGCGGAGGTGAACGCTCCGTGACGGCCGATGTAGCCGGCGGCGACGGCGTTCGCCCCGCACCGGCCGATTCCTCCGACCGCGGAGGTGACCTGTCGTGACGGCGACCGCGTCCGACGACGGGGTGCCTGGCGTCCTCCGACTCGGCGTCACCGGTGCGACCGGTCGCATGGGTCGGGAGGTGCTCGCCGCCGCGGCCGAACGGCCCGCCGTCGAGGTCGTCTTCGCCGTCGCTCGCTCGCCCGACGAGCGCGTCGCGGAGACCGACGTCGATCCCGACGCGGATCTCGACGCGCTCGCGGTCGAACGCGAACCCCACGCGGTCGTGGACTTCACCGCCCCGAATCCGGCGACCCGCTACGCCGCGGCGTGCGCCGATGCGGGTGTTCCGTTCGTCACCGGGACGACGGGGTTCGACGCGTCGCAGCGGGAGGCCCTCCGCGCAGCGAGCGAGTCGACCCCGCTCTTACACGCCGCGAACTTCTCGCGCGGCGTCGCCGTCCTCGACCACCTCGTGGCCGAGGCGGTCCGCCGCCTCCCCGGGTACGACGTCGAACTCGTCGAAACCCACCACAACGGCAAGCGCGACGCCCCGAGCGGGACGGCGAACCGACTCGTCGAGACGATCGAAACCACCCGCTCGACGGGAGACGGCGCACCCGAACGGGTCCACGGCAGGGCTGGCGACGCACCCCGAGAACCCGACGAGATCGGCGTCCACTCGGTCCGGGCGGGCTCGATCGCCGGCGAACACGAACTCCTGCTGGCTGGCGACGGCGAGGACGTGACACTGACCCACCGCGCCGGCGACCGGCGCATCTTCGCCGCGGGTGCGCTCGACGCCGCGGCCTGGCTCGCCGGCCGCGATCCGGGCTGGTACGACTTCGCCGAGGTGATCGAAGCGTGAGCGCGACGCTCGAATCCGACGTCGAATCGCTCTGGGGGCGCCACGACGCTGGCGACCTCGACGCCGGGACGGTGGCTGAGGGCGACCTCGCCATCCTGGACGAATTCCTCGATGCACTGGAGACCGGCGTGGTGCGCGCCGCGGAGCGACGCGACGGCGACTGGGCGGCGAACGAGTGGGTCAAGCGGGGCATCCTGCTGACCTTCGCCCTCCGCGAGACGAGGGCGCGCCAGTACGGCGACGTCACGTACAACGACGTACTGGAACTGGCGGAGACGGCCGAGTACGGCGCTCGCGGCACCCGAAACACGCCGGACGGGACCGTCGTCCGCCGCGGCGCGCACGTCGGCGCGGATTGCATCCTGATGAGCCCCTCGTTCGTCAACGTGGGCGCGCACGTCGGCGACGGCACCCTCGTCGACTCCTGTGACACCGTCGGCTCCTGCGCCCAGATCGGCCGCGACGTCAAGCTCGGCGCGAACGCGTTGATCGGCGGCGTCCTCGAACCGGTCGAGGACGCGCCGGTCGTGATCGAGGACGGCGTCTCGCTCGGCGCCGGCTGTCGCGTGACCTCCGGGTTCGTCGTCGGCGCCGATTCCGTCGTCGGCGAGAACACGCTGCTCACGCCCCGGATCCCGGTCTACGACCTCGTCGAGGACGAGATCGTCTACGGTCGGTTGCCGCCGGAACGCCGGGCGTTCACCCGATTCGTGGCGTCCTCGGTGGGCGACCACGACCTCTTCGACGGCGGGGCGTACAAACCGGCCGTCGTCGCGACGGCCCTCGAAGACCGGACGATAGCGGCCACGGAGCGCGAGGAGGTGCTCCGGTCGTGACTTCTTCGCGAGACGATGACGGCGACCCGACGGCGTCTCTCGGCGACGACGCCGCAGCCGCTGGCCGGTCGGCCGACACGCAACCCGTACACGGATCCGCCGACTCACCACACGGCCGCCGATCGACCGACTCCCCGCCCGTTCGCCGGCTCGACGACTGGAACGCGGACCGACTCCGCTCGCTCGCCGACGAGTACGGAACGCCGCTGTACGTTCTCGACGTCGACCGCGTCCAGGCGAACTACCGCCGCCTCGCGGGCGCGTTTCCCGACGCGGAGATCGCCTACGCGGCGAAGGCGAACGCGCTGGTCGATCTCCTCAGGATCGTCTGCGCGAACGGTGCCACTATCGAGTGCGCGTCGGCCGGCGAGGTGTATCGCGCCCGCGAGGCGGGCATCCCGGGGGATCGGATCCGCTACACCGCGGTGAACCCACCGGAACGCGACCTCGAGTACGTCGTCGACGCCTGGAAAGACGACCCGACACTCACGGTCACGGCCGGGGCTCGGGACACCGTCGAGCGCCTCGCGGCCCTGGAGTACGACGGCCGTCTCTGCCTGCGCGTCAACCCCGGCGTGGGCGCGGGCCACCACGAAAATGTCCGAACCGGCGGCGACGCGACGTTCGGAATCCCGGCGGAGCGACTCGTGGAGACGGCCCACGACGCCGTGGAGCGGGGCTTCGACCTGGTCGGTCTCCACGCCCACGTCGGATCTGGCGTCCTCGACGCCGACCAGCGCGAGGCCCACCGCAGATTCGTCGCGCGCGTCGCCGACCTCGCGACCGAGGTCGTCGAGTCGGTCGGCTCCCTCGAGTTCGTCTCCGTCGGCGGCGGCTTCGGCGTTCCGTATCGCGAAGACGAGCCGCCGCTCGCGCTCGATCCGGTTGCCGAGACGACGCACGACGCGTTCGCCGACCTCGACGTGTGCCTCTCCATCGAACCGGGACGGTACCTGGTCGCCGACGCCGGGGTCCTCCTGACCGAAGTGAATACGGTCAAGGAGACGTCGGCGACGCGCGTCGTCGGAATCGACGCGGGCATGACGACTCTCCTCCGCCCCGCGCTGTACGACGCCTACCATGCGCTCCGTTCGCTCGACCCGGACGCGTCCGACCGCGAACCTGTCCCACAGACGGTGGCCGGTCCGGTCTGTGAGAGTTCGGACGTCCTCTGCGTGGACAGACCGACGCCTCGGTTCGAGCGCGGCGACGTCATCGCCGTGGGCAACGCTGGCGCCTACGGCGCCGAAATGGCGAATACGTACAACTCCCGGCCGCGACCGCCGACGGTCGTGATCGACGGCTCCGATTCGCGCCTCGTCCGCCGTCGCGAGTCCCTCTCTGACCTGACGCGACTGGAGGCGGCCGCCCGGGAGGGGGTGGCCGAATGAGCACGATGGCGACCGATCACGAGTCGATCGAGGCGTCGCGCTATCACGGGACCGGTAACGACTTCCTGCTAGTGGACGCCGACGAACCCGTCTCGAAGCGTCGCTCGTTCGCCCGACGTGTCTGTGACCCGGACGACGGGTTCGGCGTCGACGGCGTTCTCTTCCTGGCACTCGAACCCGACTTCGCGCCGCCGCGCGTCGTGATGACGCTGGTGCAACCGGACGGGAGCGTCGCCCCGATGTGCGGAAACGGTGCCCGCTGTGCGGCCGCGTGGACGATGGAGCGAACCGGGGCCGACGCCGTCATGATCGACACGCAGGCGGGGTCGCGACGGGCGGAGCGCGTCCCCACCGGTGCCGAAGAGCCCGATCGGATCGCCGTCGAACTGGACCGACCGACGGCCGACCCGGATTCGGTTCCCGTCCGCGCCGACGAAGCGGTCGTCGATCGGCCGGCCGACGAACTCGTCCCATCGCTCGACGAGCGCGCGCTCGACCCGTCGAACGACGAGCGTGCGCCCGACGCCTCGATCGAAGCGGACGTCCTCGACGTCGTCGTCAGTACCGACTCCCTCCGGATCACGGCCGTCGACACTGGCGTCCCCCACGCCGTCGCCTTCGTCGAGGACGTCGACGCGGTCGACCTGGACCGGCTCGGTCCGATCATCCGGCACGCGGGGGCGTTCCCGCGCGGGGCGAACGTGACGCTCGCCAGTCCGGCGTCGGCCACCGAGAACGGTGCGTCCGATCCGCCCGTCTTCGACCAGCGGACGTACGAACGCGGCGTCGAGGACGAGACCGACGCGTGTGGCACCGGCGCGGTCGCGATCGCCGCTGCCGCGTCCCTGCTCGATCGCGGTCCGTCGTCTGACGTGTGGACGCTCCGGCCGCCGGGCGGGACGTTGCTGGTCCGGTTCGACGACCAGCGACGGGCCGTCCTCGAAGGACCGGTCGTCCACGAGGCCGATCTCGACCTACCGGCGAGCGAATACGGGTGCCGATGAGTCGCGAGTCGCCGCGAGCCGACCGCACCGACGTCGACCCGATCGAATTCCTCGAGCGAGCCGTCCGGATCGAGACGGACGAGCGCGTCGACGAGCTCCGCGACCTCGTCCGTACGACGCTCGACGCACGCGGTGTCGACGTCCGAACCGACGCCGCTGGGAACCTCGTCGCGACCCGCGGCCCCGACGCCGAGTCGACGGCCGGCCAGACTGACCGCGACGCACCGCACGTCGTCTTCAACACGCACGTTGATACCGTGTCCCCGCACGTCCCACCGGAGTGGGGTCCCGACGGCGACCGGCTCTGTGGGCGGGGCGCCTGCGACGCGGGCGGGTCACTCGCCGCGATGCTCGCAGCGTTCCTCGCGACCGAACCCGCTACCGGCCGACTGACGCTTGCCCTGACGCCCGACGAGGAGGTGTACTCGACCGGCGCGCACGCCCTCGTCGAGCGATCCGAGTCACCGCTGGACGATGCAGACGCGGTGATCGTCGGCGAGCCCACCGGGCTCGACGTCTGTACCGCCGCCCCCGGTCGGTTCGAGGGGACGATCGAACTCGCCGGTGAGCACGCCCACGCGGCGCAGCCCGATGCGGGGTGCAACGCGGTCGACGCGCTGGCCGAGGCCCTGGTCGCCATCCGCTCCTTCGACGACCGCGACGACGTTCCCGGCGGACACCCGCAACTCGGCGATCCGACGCTCACGCCGACGGTGGTCCGGGGCGGCGAGACGACGAATCAGGTCCCAGCCGACGCCCGTCTGACCGTGGATCGACGGCCGGTGCCGCCGGAATCGCTCGACTCGTTCGAGGCAGCGCTACTCGACCACCTCGACGCGACCGTTCCCCCGTCGGTCGAGGTTTCGTTCTCGCCAACCGATCGGCCGACGCCGTTCTTCGAGTCGTGGGCGACCGATCCGTCCGACCCGATCGTCGAGAGTCTCGCCGACGCGAGCGGTGGCGACGTCCGGCCGTTCGGCGCGGCGACCGAGGCGTCGTACTTCGCGCCGCACGCGCCGACGGTCGTCTTCGGCCCCGGTTCGCTCGCCGACGACGAGGGACCGGTCGCACACGCCGACCGCGAGTACGTTCCCGTCCAGGAGGTCCGATCCGCTGTGAGCGCGTTGTCGCGGACCGTGGAAGCGTTCTTCCGCGACCGTCAGTAGCGACGCCGTCGGGACTCGGTGTGGGCCGTCGTGGTGCACTCCTATCGACCGCTTCTCCCGTCGGTTCACGCCGTTTCGTCCGTTCCAGCGCCGGGAGCGGCCTCCCGGACCCGGTTCGAGACGGCCGCCAGGACGTGTTCGTGTTGTGGACCGAGGGAGTCGACGTGCGTGTCCGGGTCGAGTTCGGGGACCGCGTCGACGACGGTGAGGTAGCTCATACAGCCGAGGTGGTACGTTTCGATCGGGTCGATCGGCCGGCCCCCGACCGACGCCTCATCGTCGTCGCCCAATTCGAGCCCCGCCGCCACGAGGCCGCCGTGGGTCGCGTCCAGCGGATCGGCGCATCGCTCGGCGATGGATCGAAGTCGCTCGCCCGGGAGCCGGTGGACGTCGAGTGTCGATCCGAAGGGAACGATCCCGACGACGTCGCCCCTCGTGAGGTGACGCGGGAGCCCGTCGCGGACGGACGCCGCCGCGACGAGGCCGACGTCGACGTCGCCGCCGATCCGGTAGGCCTCGGCGACGAGGTGGGCCGCTTCGGGGTGGCCGAGCGGTTCCGGAAGCGACCCGAGTTCCGTCGTGAGCCCCCGTTCGGCCGCCATATCGAGGTAGGCCGATTCGACCGCTTCGACGCGGGGAGCGACGTCGATCGAGTGTGTCCTGGCTTCGATCTCGTCGGCGCCGTCGGTCGGTGACGCGCCGAGTTCGACGAGCTGATAGACGCCGGCCTGGCCGCCCTCGGTTCGACTGACGAGCGTTCCGTCGACCCACTCGCGGACCGCGTCGTGATCGTGTCCGCCGAGGACGGCGTCCACGTCGGTTTCGGCCGCGATCCGTTCGTCGATCGGTCCCGCGTGCGAGCAGACGACGAGCCAGTCGGCGCCGCTGGCTCGGAGTCGCGCGGCCTCGGTCCGGACGGGATCGACTGGGTCGACGATCTGCACGTCGAGGTCGAGCCCGCTCAGTTCGACGGTCCCGGGGTGGACGACGCCGATCATGCCGATCTGATGACCGGCGCGCTCTATGAGCGTTCCCGGTTCGAGGTACGGCCACCGGCCGCCGTCGCCGGCGGTGACGCCGGAGACGTTCGCGGCGAGGTGCGTCGTTGCCGTCGATCGAGCCCACTCGGCTGCCTCGCTGGCCCCGTGATCGAACTCGTGGTTGCCGAGCGTGTCCGCGTCGAGGGCGATACGATCGTAAAACGGGCGGGCGATCGCGCGACCGTCCTCGCTCTCGAACGCGAGCGCCCCGAGGGCGCTCGTGTCGCCGGATCCCACGACGATAGTTCGGTCGTCCCGGGCCCGGTCGATCGCGCCAGTGAGTCGGCCGAGCCGTTCGGGATCGTCGTAGATGGTCTCGAGATCCGCGAGGTGGAGGAGTCTCGGTGTCGTCATTTGGCCGCATTCGTGTGAGGGACATGAAAAACGTATCGAGGCGGGAGAGGGTGTCGACGGGCGATTCAGCGACGGTCGGCCCGCAGACAGATCGACCGCGGGGGCCGCTCGGCGAGGTCCGGACACTCGGCCAGCGCGTCTTGGGGGAGGTGCTCCGCCGGGTTCGGCTCGACGAACTCGTCCAGGTCGAAGCCGGCGTCGATCAGGTCCCCGACGAGCGTTCCCAGCGGTCGCCGGAAGTACGTGCCGGGGTTCTCGCTCCCATCGCCGCCCCACCCGATCCGGAACCGTTCGGTGTCGTGATAGTCCGGTGCGGCCGCGTCGGGGTCGACGACCGGGTCCGCGGGAGCGCCGTCGACCGATCCGATCTCCGGATACTCGCGGTCGCGGACGACGAGGTAGTCGGACAGCGGGTGATGCGTCGAGAGAACGACCGTCCCGCCCGCGCCGAGAACGCGGGCGAACTCGGCGTAGACGGGGTCCAGGTCGGGGACGTGCGAGAGGACGTGCTGGCAGAGGAGGACGTCGACCTCGCCGTCGGCGACGAACGGGAGCCCCGACGTGACGTCGCCCCGTTCGAACGTCGCGCGGTCGCCGTAGCGTTCGCGCGCGACTCGCACCATCTCCTCGCTCAGATCGACGCCCACGACGTCGGCGCCCGCGTCCGCGAGCCGCGCGGCGTACGCACCGTCGCCGCAACCGACGTCCAGCACGCGGTGGCCCTCAACGTCGGGCAGGAGGGCCGACACGATCGGCCAGAGGAGGTCGCGTTTCCAGGGACTGTCGACGAACCGCTCCCAGTCTGAGGCGAGCTCGTCGTAGTGTTCCGCCACGGATGGCTCCGAATCCGTCATACGACCGACTCGACTCCCCTCGCAGGTAACGTGTTCGATACCACCATCGTCCGTGACGGTACCAGAACCCTTACGCCGCCACCCGCGACACTCTTTCGCATGACAGAGTGGATCGCGGAGACGTACACGAGCGACGCCGGCTGGTCGCTTCTGGAGGACCTGGTCGACGTGGGCAACCGGATGGCGGGAAGCGAGGGTGAGCGCGAGGGAGCCGAGCTGACGCAGGACGCGCTCGCCGACGTCGGCGCGCGCGACGCCCGCCTCGAGGAGTACGACATCCAGGGCTGGACGCGCGGCACGAGCACCCTGACGGCGGGCGGCACCGAACAGGATTGCATCGCCCTCCCGCGGAGCCCGTCCGGCTCGGTGACGGCCGAACTCGTCGACGTCGGCTACGGCCGGCCCGAAGACTTCGAAGCCGCCGAACTGGAGGGGAAGGTGGCGATGGCGCGAAGCGACGTTCCAGACTCCTTCGACCGGTACATCCATCGTCGGGAGAAGTACTACCACGCCGTCGAGGCGGGTGCCGCGGCCTTCCTCTACCGGAACCACGTCGAGGGCTGTCTGCCGCCGACGGGGAGCGTCGGCACGCCCGACGATCCGATCGGTGACATTCCGGCGCTCGGGATCAGTTCGGAGGTCGGCGCGCGGCTCGCTCGCCGATTCGCCGGTGAGACGGGCGATGCGGGCGAGGCCGTCACCGTCGCCGTCGAGGCCGACATTCACGACGCGACGAGTCAGAACGTCCACGCGGAACTCGGCCCCGACACGGACGAGCGGGTCCTCGTGACGAGTCACGTGGACGCCCACGACATCGCCGAGGGGGCGATGGACAACGCCGCCGGCACGGCGATGGTCGTCGAGATCGCGACGGCCCTCGCGACGCGCGAGGACGAACTCGACACCCGGGTGGAGTTCGTCGCGTTCGGCTCCGAGGAGATCGGTCTCGTCGGGTCGTCGGTCGACGCCGAGCGCCGCGATCACGACACGGTGAAGGCGATACTCAATAGCGACGGCGTCACCAGGGGCCGGAACCTCGTGGTCTATTCGAACGGGTTCGACGAACTGGCCGACCTGGCCGAGGCCGTCTGCGAGCGCGTTGCCCACCCGGCTTCGGTCGATCCCACGCCCCAGCCTCACAGCGACCACTGGCCGTACGTCCAGTGGGGCGTCCCCGGCTACATGATGATGAGCGAAACGGGTGACAGCGGCCGCGGCTGGGGCCACACGTTCGCCGACACGTTCGAGAAACTCGATCGGCGAAACCACCGCGAGCAGGCCATCGTCCTCGCCGAACTGGCGGTCGAGATGGCCGACGACGAGTTCGAGGTGGCCCACCGCGACCCCGAGGCCATCGCCGACGACCTGGAAGAGGCGAACCTCGCCGAAGGGATGAAGATAATCGGCGATTGGCCGTACGACCCCTGACCGGTTCTTCTGGCACCGCCCTCACTCGCTCGTTTCCGTCGCAACAGGCTCGCGGCTGGCGATCGACTCGCCGTAAACACCCTAACAACTTTACCAGTTTCGGCCCGTATCTGGGGTATGGACTCCACGGAACCGGTCCCCTGGGAGGACGTGATCGCCGTTCGCGGCGTACCCGGCGAGGAACTCCAGCCCTTCATCCAGCGTGACGTACCGGACGTAGACGGCCTGGCCCCGGCCGACGCGGTGAAAACGGTCTACGACGACTGGAAAGGGACGCTGGGCGAGGATCGGACCCTCGACGACCAGGGAGCGGCGTACCTGATCGCGTACCTGCTCGAACACCGCGGCGTGATCCGCTTAGACGAGACCGACGCGTTCGGAGGTTCACTGCTCGATCGGAGACCCGACGACGAGCAGCTCCGCGACCTGTTCCACGAGGAGGAGCGGACCCTGTGGTGGATCGCGGTCGAGTGCGGAGTGCACTACTCACTCGTCTCGCGCTGGCTCTACGAGGCGGACATTCCGTTACTCGCGCGGAATCTGGCCGACGAAACGGCAGAAACGCTCGCGGAACGAGCACAGTGAGGCCGGCGCCGACCGCCGTATTCGCTTCGAGCGAGCGTCCCGTCAGTCCCAGTTCATCGAGATGTACAGCAGTGCGATCAGACAGAGTATCACGACGACGAAGACGATGAGCGTCGCGACTTCCGGGTAGAGTTGCTCGATCAGTGCGGGCGTCGCGATCGAGTGAACGGAACCGTCGTCGATCATCGTCGGCGAGTTCGCGTCGGTGTGGCAAAGTCCTGCTGATTCGGGACGCGGTCGATCCGGACGGACCCTCACTCGTCGAGTTCGTCGACCAGTTCCGCCGCGACGCCGGTGTAGCCGGCCGGTGTCAGTGCACGTAGTTCGTCGCGGACGTCCTCGTCGACGTCCAGGTCGGCGAAGAGGTCGCGGAAGTCCTCGATGGTGACGCGCTTGCCGCGGGTGAGCGCCTTGACCTGTTCGTAGGCGTCGTCGCGACCCTCACGCCGGAGGATGGTCTGGACGGCCTCGCCGATCACTTCCGGGGTGGACGCGAGTTCGTCGTCCATCACCTGCTCGGTGGGCGTGACTTTCGACAGGCCGTCCTGAACTTTGGTGTAGCCGATGAGGCAGTGGGCGAAGGCGGCCCCGATGTTGCGTTTGACCGTCGAGTCGGAGAGGTCGCGCTGGAGGCGGGAGGTGGTGACGTACTCGCCGAGGAACTGGAGGTCGGAGTTGGCCTTCGAGAGGTTGCCCTCGGAGTTCTCGAAGTCGATCGGGTTCACCTTGTGCGGCATCGTCGAGGAGCCCGTCTCGCCCGCGGCGGCGTCCTGGCCCAGGTAGCGATCGGAGACGTAGAGCCAGTCGTCGAGATCGAGGTCGAGGACGATCTGGTTCGCACCCCGGAACGCGTCGAACAGGGCGGCGAGGTCGTCGCAGGGGTTTACTTGCGTCGTGAGGGGTTCGAAGTCGAGCCCGAGATCCGTGACGAAATCTTCGGCGAAGGCCGGCCAGTCGACGTCTGGGTAGGCGGCGTGGTGGGCGGCGTAGGTGCCCGACGCCCCGCCGAGTTTTCCGCGCAGGCGATCGGTCGCGTCCGAAACCCGGTCGATCGCCGTGTCGAGCCGGCTCGCGTAGACGGCCATCTCCTTGCCGAACGTGGTCGGCGTGGCGGGCTGACCGTGGGTCCGCGCGAGCATCGGGCGATCGCGGTACTCGCGGGCTTGGTCGGCGAGGGCTTCACGAACGTCGTCGAGGGCGGGCAGCAGGACCTCGCGCACGGCGTCACGGACGTTCAGCCGGTGAGCGAGATTGTTGACGTCCTCGCTGGTCAGGCCGAAGTGGATCCACGGAACGGCGTCGTGGTCGTCGGGGAGCTGGAGCCGGAGGAAGTACTCGACGGCCTTGACGTCGTGGTTGGTCGCCTCGAACGGGCCGTGTCCGGTCGTCTCGATTTCTTTGACGATCTCGGCGTCTGCGGCGTCGAAGTCCTCGTACGCCGCCCGGAGCGTGGCGCGTGTCTCCTCGTCTATAGAGAGCGGCGTCGCCTCGAGGTCGGCGAGCGCGACGAGGTACTCGACCTCCACGCGAACGCGTGCCTGCATCAGGCCCGCCTCGCTCGCGTAGGGCCGGAGGGGCTCGGTTCGCCCGGCGTACCGTCCGTCGAGCGGCGAGACGGCGTACAGCGAATCCACAGTTGTCATACCCGCGACTCGCCCGCGAACCCGAAAAAGCGTATCGTTTGGGCGACCAATCGGGCCGACTGGCAGCTGCTCCCGATCGGAGCGCAGTCGGTGATGGGCAGGCGCCCAGTGGTGACTCGTGTCAGTCCATCCGCCGAATCAGAACCCCTTTGATTCGGGTGGCCGGTATATTACCTATGACGCGCATCGCCGGCATGGCGGGCAACCGGGGGCGGAACCTGTTGAACATCGCAGATCGGCAACCGGGCGGCGCCGAGGTCGCGGTTGTCCTCACGAACGCCGAGGACGCGCCGGTGCTGGATGCGGCGGCCGACCGCGGCATCCCGACCGAGGTCGTCCCGCAGGCGGACGGAATGGACCGCCAGGCACACGAGGAAGCGGTCCTCGACGCGCTCGCGGACTACGACGTCGACCTGGTCTGTCTCGACGGCTACATGCGCATCCTCTCTGCGACCTTCCTCGACGCGATGCCGACGACGCTGAACGTTCACCCCTCGCTGCTGCCGGCGTTCCCCGGCATGGACGCCTGGGGCGACGCGCTCGACGCCGGCGTCTCGGTGACCGGCTGTACCGTCCACGTCGTCACCGACGCGACGGACGACGACGGTGCGGTGATCGAGGAAGAAGTCGACGCCGGCCCGATCGTCACGCAGGAGCCGGTGCCGATCTACGAGGGCGACGACGAGGCGACACTCAAAGAGCGCGTCCTCTACGAGGGCGAGTTCCGCGCGTACCCGCGCGCCGTCGAGTGGTTCGCCGAAGGCGCTGTCACCGTTGATTTCGAACGTGGCGAGGTGACGGTCGACGCCGACGTCGCCACGGTCACAGACGACGCGGACGGTGCAGCCGATTCCGCCGGCGACGGACACGACGGCCTGCCCACTCGCCGCCTCGTCTCGAACGACCGGCTCGATACCCTGCGGTACGGCGAGAATCCCCACCAGGATGCAGCCGTCTACGCCGATCGGACCTGCGACGAGGCGAGCGTCGTCCACGCCGACCAGTTGAACGAGGGCGCGAAGGCGCTGTCGTACAACAACTACAACGACGCCGATGGCGCGCTGAACCTGATCAAGGAGTTCGACGAGCCCGCCGCGGCGGTCATCAAGCACACCAACCCGGCCGGCTGCGCCACGGCCGACACCCTCGCAGACGCCTACGAGAACGCCCTCTCCACGGACCCGATGAGTGCCTTCGGCGGGATCGTCGCGCTCAACCGCGAGTGCGACGCCGCCACCGCCGAACAGATCGTCGACTCCTTCAAGGAAGTCGTCGTCGCGCCGGGCTACACCGACGACGCGCTCGACGTGCTCTTCGAGAAGGACAACCTGCGCGTCCTCGATGTCGGCGAGTTCGGGGACGAACCGTCGGAGCGCTTCACCGAAAAATCCCTCGTCGGCGGCCGCCTCGTCCAGGAGCGCGACCTCCAGTCGGTCACCGTCGACGACCTCGAGGTCGTCACCGAATGCGAACCGACCGACGAGGAACTCGAGACGATGGTCTTCGCCTGGCAGACCCTGAAGCACGTCAAGTCCAACGGCATCCTCTTCGCCGACGGCACCGAGACCGTCGGCGTCGGGATGGGACAGGTCTCTCGCGTCGACGCGGTCCGCCTCGCGGCGATGAAGGCCGACGAACACGCCGAAGGCAAGGACGCCGAAGGTGCCGTGATGGCCTCGGACGCCTTCTTCCCGTTCCCGGACGGGATCGAGGAGGCCGCGAAGGCGGGCATCGAGGCCGTCGTTCAACCCGGCGGCTCGGTCAACGACGAGGACGTGATCGAAGCCGCCGACGAGCACGGAATGGCGATGGCGTTTACGGGTCAGCGGTCGTTCAAGCACGATTAGCGAGGGTCGAAGGCCGAAGGCCGAGACCCTCGAGAAGCGAGCGGGGAGCGGAGCGACCCGCGAGCAGCGAGATTCGGAGCGCCGGAGGCACGAGAATCTCGGAACGGCGAGCGGCGAACGAACGTGAGCTGAGAGCAGCGCGGTTCGGAACATGCGAGGCCGAACGAAGTGAGGCCTCGGGGTGCGAACGGGGAACGCACGTGACCCGTAAGCGAGCGACGAAGCGAGTGAGAACCGCGTAATTGGGAGCGGCGAACGAACGTGAGCTGAGAGCAGCGCGGTTCGGAACATGCGAGGCCGAACGAAGTGAGGCCTCGGGGTGCGAACGGGGAACGCACGTGACCCGTAAGCGAGCGAAGCGAGTGAGAACCGCGTAATTGGGAGCGGCGAACGAACGTGAGCTGAGAGCAGCGCGGTTCGGAACATGCGAGGCCGAACGAAGTGATCGAGCGCTGTGAGTTGCAACGGATGGGGGGGAGTACATCTGACGGAACGTTGGAGTGACGACCGACCCGTTACCGTACGCGTTCGATAAGTCGGCGTAGCACTGTCTGTCGGTGGCTCTGTCGCCGCCGACACAGCACGACGTCGCTGTCGGCCCGCCGGGCGACAGACTCGGCGACGTCGTCGGCGACGATCCGGTGAAGAAATCCGCTGCCGCCGGCGCCGAGGACGGTGACGTCGTGGTCCGCGGTGCGATCGACGATTCCGACCGCCACCTCGTTGCTCCGACGCACGGTCGTCGTTACCGTGTCGACGGCGCCGAGTGCGGACGACGTGTCGGCGAGGAGGGTCCGGGCATCTTCGACGGTCGACTCGTCAGCGTCGGGTGCAACGACGGTGGCGAGTTCGACGTTCGCGTCGCGTTCGCGGGCGATCGAACCCGCGATTTCGGCGGCGTAGGTGGTGTGCGGGCCGCCGGCGACGGGGACGAATACCGATTCGATCGGCCCTCGATCGCGGTCGACTCGTTCGACGAGGACGTCGCAATCGGCGTCGCGGAGCACCGTGTCGATGTAGCTCCCGAGAACGACGTCGCGTCGACGTGGCCGGCCGTGCCACCCCAGCAGTATCGCCTCGACATCGTCGGCACTCGCGAGGTCGACCAGGCTTCCCGCGATGTCGTGGCCGTATCGGACCAACCCCGTCGCCTCGACGCCAGTGGCGCGGGCACGCTCGACGGTCCCCGAGACGACGGACTCGCCTGGTTCCCTGTCCATCGACGCGCGTGCCTGTTCGAGACTCGTCTGCGACGGGACGTCGATCACGTGCACGATGAGTAGTTCGAGGCCGCGATCCCGCGCGACGTCGACGGCCGTTTCGAGGAGCCGGTCGGCCGTCTCGGGATTGGCGACGGGCACGAGCAGGCGGTCCGGGCTCATCGTCTCACCTGCCACGGACCGGTACGTAAGCGTTTGGCTCGGTATCGCGTCGGTGATGGTAGTGGTGTTGCGTGCTGTGCAACCGTTCTGGGACGACGCGAAAACGTCCTTATCCGGGAGTGTGTACTGTGCGGTGAAACCCGATGAAGACGCTCCGAGATTTCGTCGACGCGGCGGCCAGTACTATCGATTCTCCCGAGTGTTTGTCCTGGGTCTCGACCACTCCGGGTTCCGGAGACGGCGTCTTTCTCGTCGACGAGGGCGATTCCGTTCGATTCTACACGCTGGAGCGCGGGCACCGGTACTTCGACGTCGAAACGTCGTCGGTCGACGCGGCGATCCGCTACCTGCTCGCGTCGACGCCGAGCGTGTTGACCGAGCACTTGCCGTCGTCGTCGGCGGACGCACGGGACCTGGTTTCCCATCGCGCGACGCTGGACAGCGCCAGGGTGGCGTGGGAACTGGCGGGTGAGTCGCTGATCGTCCCCGATCCCCCTGGCCCGACGGCTCGCGAGGCCATCGCGACCGCGCTCGACATCGAGGTGGCGGCGATCAGTCCCGTCGAAGGCCCCGCCGAACAGGTCGTGTGTCGTTGCCCGGCCGACACCGAGCCGACGACGATGGCGGTGCAGTTGCGCGACGCGTTCGTCCTCCCGGTCGCCGTCCTCGTCGACGGCGACGAGACGCGACGGGTCACGGCACCGGATGTTCGGTAGTCACGACGCTCGCTTGGCTGGAGCGCTCGAAGGTACTTCGATACGACCAGCAAAGAAGAAACATTGCTGCGAGTGGTGCGCTGCGAGTAGTTCGTTCAGTCGTCGCAGGTGATCGCGCGCGAGGCGGGCGCATCGGCCATCGTGAGGACGTCGTCGAAGAAGTCGAGGGTGTCCTCCGGACCGGGGTTGGCCTCGGGGTGGTACTGGCGGGTGAGGACGTCGCAGTCGACGCCGGTGAGGCCCTCCGGCGTGTCGTCGTTGACGTTGCGCTGGGCGACGTCGAGGCGCGGGCCGGGGTCTTCGACGGTGTAGCCGTGATTCTGCGTGGTCATGACGACGCGGCCCGATTCGAGGTCCATGACGGGCTGGTTGACGCCGCGGTGGCCGAAGGCCATCTTCTCGGTCGTGCCGCCGAGGGCGAGCGAGACGATTTGTTGCCCGAGACAGATGCCGGCGACGGGGTACTCGTCGACGAGTTCCTCGACGAGCGAGACGGCCGCACCGTAGTTTTCGGGGTCACCCGGTCCGTTCGAGATGAAGAGGACGTCGGGGTCGATCGATCGGACGTCGGCCGGCGTCGCGTCGTGGGGCAGGACGTGGACCGTCGCGCCGCGGGCGACGAACGACTCGATCATCGAGAACTTGACGCCGCAGTCGACGAGTGCGAGTGTCTCGCCGTCGTTCTCGGCGCCGTAAACCTCGGCGTCGGGGACGCTGACCTGCGCGCCGATCTCGGTGTGATCGCTCATCGCGACGCAGCGATCGAGTTCGGCGAGTGCGTCCTCCGGCGTGGCGGTCTCGCCGACTGCGATGCCGCACTTCATGGCACCGCCGTCGCGAACGTCGGTGACGACCTCGCGGGTGTCTATGTGGTCGACGGCCGGCACGCCCTCGTCGGCGAGCCAGTCGGCGACGTCGTCGGTCAGTTCCCGTGCGAGGACCGCCCGTGGGTGGACGCGGTCGGACTCGAATCGCTCCTCTCGTACCCCGTAGTTCCCGATGAGCGGGTACGAGAACGTCAGGATCTGTTCTTCGTACGATGGGTCTGTCAGACTCTCTTCGTATCCCGTGTAGGCGGTCGTGAAAACCAGTTCCCCACGGGCCGTTCCCGGCGAACGACCACGCCCCTCGATCACGTGGCCGCCCTCCAGTGCGACGTAGGCCGGTGGCATTACGAGAAACACACTCGCGCCCGGGCTATAAATGTTGTCTTCGAAGCGCTGCTACGATTTTCGTAATCATCAAGTGGGGTCCGGTCGTATCGCCGACCCTCTATGGACGACCTCGACCGCGACATTCTGGCTATCCTCCGGCGGGACGCGCGAACGCCCTACACCGAGATCGCCGAGCAGGTCGGGACGAGCGAGGGAACGGTTCGCAATCGCGTCGACCGGATGGTCGAATCCGACGTCATCGAACGCTTCACCGTGACCACGCGTACCGGGAACGTAAAGGCGATGCTCGAGATCGGCGTCGCCGTCGACGTCGACACCCGCGAGACGGCCGATCGCATGGCCGAGTGGGACGAAGTCGACTACGCCTGGCAGGTCTCCGGCGAGGACGACATCGTCCTCGTGGTCGACGCTGCGGACACCCGCGGCATCAACGAACTCATCACGCGCGCCCGCGAACAGGACGAGGTCGTCGATACGAAGACGCGGCTGATCCTCGACGAACAGCGCGGCTGATATTCGACGAACGGCGCGAGCGATTTTGGACGAACAGCGCGACAGATATTCGACGAACAGCGCGAGCGACTTTGGACGAACAGCGCGTGTGATGCCCGACGAACGGCGTGACGTATCGGCGTCCGCCGACCGGCACGTGGACGGTCCCGCTGGGTAGCGGGTTCTCAGTTACGACGTCAATTCAGGGGTTCCCGTCACCGTCCGGTCGCTGGTCCGTGGTGTGGGTCTCCTCGGCTGGCGGCGTGCCGACGCCGGGTGTGGGGGCGAGGTCGCCGAACGCGTCTGTCACACCCTTCCGGTGGTGGATGCGCCGATACAGCTGTCGGACGATTCGATCTGCGCTGCTGCGTTCGATCGTGTACTGGACGTCGCCGGCCCGAATCGCGTCCACCACCGATCGGGGCGTGAGTTCGTCGACGTCCAGGCGGGTGTACGCGCGTCCGACTTCGATGGGGTAGTGCGCGTCGCTGCCTCCGACCAGCGGTAGCCCACGCGCTTCGGCCAGCTTCTCGACGAGCGGCAGCGACCGGGGGTGCTTGCCGTTGACCTCGATCGCGTCGAAGGGGACGTCGTCGACCTCGCGGACCGTGCTGTTGCGAAACGGGTGAGCGACGATGGCGGCGCAACCACGGTCGTGGGCCAGGTCGACCGCTTCGCCCGGTGTGAGCGACCCTGGATCCGTCTCCCTCGGCGGGTCAGGTCCGACGACGAGGACGTGGCCGCGGTCGGTCGTAACCTCGATGCCAGGGATCGTCGCGACGGCACCCGGTCGAAATCGGGTGTAGTAGTCGTGGTTGGTCGTGGCGATCCCGTCGAGCCCGCGGCTGTTGGCGACCAGGGCGAGCACCCGGTATCCGACCGGATCGAAGCGATCGCCCACGTCACGACGACCGTGAAAGAACCGCGTGTGGGTGTGGAGGTCGACGTCGTACACACCTGTCCGTACGCCGGCCAGACTCTTTTGCCCTTCCTCGGTGTGCGTTGTGGGCATGACATCGAGTCGGTCGACGCGTGGTGTGGTCGTGGTGAACCCCGTGAGTGGCAGCGGGGATCACGTCGACACCGTCGTGGAGTGGGCCGCAGATCGCGGGCTCGAACCGCGACCGACCGAGCGTTCGGGGGATGCGAGGCGAATCGCTCGCGAGGTAGCTCCCGACGTGGACCTCGTGATCGCGGCCGGCGGCGACGGGACGGTCAACGAGGTCGCGAACGGGATCGTCGAGGCGACGGCGCTCGACTCGACGACGCTCGGTGTCCTTCCGGCGGGGACCGGGAACAACTTCGCGACGAATATCGGCGTCGGGAGTGTCGAGGCGGCGTTCGACGCGATCGATCGGGATCGACGACGGATGCTCGACCTGGGACTCGCGAACGACCGCGCTTTCGTCAACTCGTGCGTCGGTGGGATCACCGCCGAGGCGAGCGCGGCGACGTCACCGGACGAGAAGGCGTCGCTCGGCGTCCTGGCGTACGTCCGAAACACGTTCGAGCAGCTCGCGTCGTACGACGCGCCACCGCTCTCGGTCGACATCGGTGGCGGATCCGCGGACGACGGCATCGACTGGCAGGGTGAGGCACTGTTCGTCTTCGTCGGTAACGCCAGACGGTTCTCGGGAACGCGGACCGCGCAGGCGAACGTCGAGGACGGCCGTTTCGAGGTGATCGTTATCGGGCGGGAGCCGCCGTCGTCGCTGGTGGGTGACGCCGCGCTCGAGCGCCTGTTCGGCCGCGACGACGACGCCATCGTTCGGCGTCGAACCCCGTCGGTTCGCATCGCCTGCGAGGATCGGTCGGTCGGGTACAGTCTGGACGGCGAGATGCTGGAGACCGAACGGCTCGAACTCGACGTGGGACCGACGTCACTCTCGACGATCGTCGGCGACCCCTACGACCCCGACCCGGACGATACCTGACCGATGGCCACTCGGTCACCGTTCCGTCGACTGGCCTGAGTCGGTCCGTGCCGACGTGACGACGATCCGAGACGGAGGAGGGACCCATCCCGAGTCGATACTGGTTTGAGAGCCCTGCCCGACGGTGTGTGTATGAGCACGGAGTCCGACGACGCGGACGTCCACCCGAACGCGGGCCAGGACGTCGTCGCCGTCGACGCAGACGACACCGAACTGGAATCCGTCAATCGACTCGACGCCCACACTGGCGACGGCATCCGCCACCGTGCGTTCACGTCGCTGGTCTTCGACGGCGAGGGAAACATCTTGCTCGCACAGCGCGCGCCCGACAAGCGCCTCTGGGGCACCTACTGGGACGGCACCGTGGCGTCACATCCGGTCGAGGGCCAGAGTCAGGAGGCGGCCACCCGACAGCGCCTCGAGGAGGAACTCGGCGTCACCCCCGACCAGTACGACGACGTCGAACTCACGGATCGCTTCGAGTACAAGCGCTACTTCGAAAACGCGGGCGTCGAACACGAGGTCTGCGCCGTCCTCCAGCTCACGCTCGACGACCGGAGCCTCGACCCCGACGAGTCGGAGGTCGCCGGAGTCATGTGGGTTCCCTACGACCGACTCCGCGAGCATCCCGAGTGGTACCGACAACTTCGGCTGTGTCCCTGGTTCGAGATCGCGATGCGCCGGGATCGGGACTAGCGTCCACCACAAGGTGCCGATTCTCGCTCTTCTCGGCTCGACTCACCAGGTTCGTATCGATCGACGTCCCGGCGTGTTCGTGCCGATCGACGTCCCGGCGTGTTCGTGCCGATCGACGTCCCGGCGTGTTCGTGCCGATCGACGTCCCGGCGTGTTCGTGCCGATCGACGTCCCGGCGTGTTCGTGCCGATCGACGTCCCGGCGTGTTCGTGCCGATCGACGTCCCGGCGTGTTCGTGCCGATCGACGTCCCGGCAGCGGGTCGACGATTCGGGGTAGACCGAGGCCGCGGACTGGCGAGTACCGGTCGGGGAACTAGACAGTCCGGCCGTAACCACCTCGTACAGGACCGCCCTGCTATAGTTCCATGCTAACAAGCAACAAGGCTTATGAGGGCGACCTTCGTAGCTCGAATCGTGAGCCGGTGTCCACGGCTCCGTCACCACATGAGTTCGAGTCCGAAAGAAACCGAAACCTTCGACGTGGATTTCACCAGAGAGCAGCGGTGGATCGTCCATCATCGGGTCGTCACACTGGCGGACGAAGCCCTCGCCGCGGGGACCCAGCCGCCGGCGTGGCTCGTCGACCTCTTCGAGCGACTCGAAGCCGGTTCGTCTACGATCACCGTCCGGCAGGCGACCGAACTCCGGGCGGACCTTTCGGACTACGTAACCGACGGCGAGACACCGCAGGCGGACGAAGACGTCGCGACGGCTGCGCTCGAGGATCTGTCGGCGATCGAGCCCTGATCGGAGCGAACTCGTTTCGCGCGTTCGCACCGCCGGATTTCGAAATCAGCTACGGCCGCGTCGTCGCCCAGACGGCACCGACTGCCAGCACCAGCGCCGGGAAGAGCGGCAGGAGGATGAGGGCGAACCGGTATCCCTCCGCGCCGGGCGGGAGCAGGTAGATGGCCGCCGGGGCGACGATAAAGGCGAGGACGATGATCCCGACGAGCGCCCAGCCGCGCCAGCCGAAGGTTCGGTCGGTCGCGGTCGGGTGAACGCCGGTCAGCGAGCCGTCTGTCCCGGTGCCGTCGCCATTCGGACCGGGTTCGTCGTTCGAGTGAGACTCGCGTCGCTCGCCGTCCTCGTCGAACGCGGCCGGGTCGTGGACGTATCCCTGATCCTCGCTCACGGTCCGTCGTTTTCGCCCGTCTGATAAGTGCACTCCGTTTTCGCCCTGGTCGAGGGGTACTCGCCGATCCGGTCAGTACTCGCTGTCCGGTACGACGACGACTTTCCCGAAGCCTTCGCGCTCTTCCAGGAGCTCGTGCGCGCGGGCGGTCTCGCTCATCGGGAGCACCTCGCGGATCGCGGGTTCGAACGTCCCGTCCCAGACGAGTTCCATGACGTCGTCGACCTGCCCCGGCGTAGCCATGGTCGAACCGATTATCTGGAGCTGGTTCCAGAAGATCCGCGGGATGTCCGTCTCGGGGTTCGGGCCCGTCGTTCCGCCGCAGGTGACCAGTCGCCCGCCCTTCGCCAGGCTCTTGATCGAGTCGCGCCACGTGGCCGCGCCGACGTGGTCGACGACGACGTCCACGCCGCGCTTGCCCGTCTCCGCGCGGATCCACTCGGCGAAGTTCGATTCCTCGTAGTTACAGACGTGGTCGGCGCCGTACTCCCGGGCGGCCTTGAGTTTCGCTTCGGTCGAGCCGGTGGCGTAGACCTCGGCACCGACGTAGTCGGCGATCTGGACCGCAGCGTGGCCGACGCCGCCGCTGGCGCCGAGGACGAGGATCGATTCGCCGGGTCGGAGGTCGGCCCGATCGACGAGCATGCGCCAGGCCGTCTGGAAGACGAGGCTCGTCGACCCGGCGACGGTCCAGTCGACGCCGTCGGGGACGGGGATCAGGTTGTCCTCGGGGACCGCCGCCTTCTCCGCGTGGACGCCGGGGGCGTGCTCGCCGAGGATGTGATAGGAGACACAGCGCGTCGGATCGCCGTCGCGACAGAACTCGCACTCGCCGCAACTGACGCCCGCCGTGACCGCCACCCGGTCGCCGACGTCGAACCGTGTGACGTCGTCGCCGACTTCCTCGACGACGCCTGCCCCGTCGCTGCCGGGTACGTGGGGCATCTCCAGATCGATCGTCGGGAGCCCGCCGCGGGTCCACACGTCGAGGTGGTTGAGCGCCCCCGCTTCGACGTCGACGAGCACCTCGTCGTCGCCGACCGTCGGGTCCGGGTACTCGCCGTACTCGATGACGTCGCGGCCGCCGTGTCCGGTGAAGGTGACTGCGTCCATACGTGGCCGGTCGGCGACGACCGGGATAACGATTCTCACTTTCGGTGACGGAACGGGTGCGCCCCGTACGATTGCCGGCAGCGGTTTGTCCGTTCGGCCGAACCCGCCGTTCGCTGTGCATCGATTCTCCTCGATCAGACCAGTTGAGGATATGACTGATAACTTTGGAGTACAAAGTACAATCCTTTGGAAAGTATTTTGTAACCGCGAGGCGATACCCTCGGTAGGAACGATGGAACGCACTGATTTCGACGACCGACCTGCCGATCCGGGCCGGTCGTCACCGGGAGAGGACGGCGTTCGCCGGACGTCCGCCAGGACCGACGGCGGCGTGAGCGCCGCCGAGACGGGCGCCGAGATGACGGGTCGGACGGCGGCCAGCGGAACCGTCGTCTGGGCGAACCAGGCTCGCGCGTTCGCCGAACGCTGTCTGCGCGAGCTCACGACGAGTCGAATCATGCTCGCGAGCCTCGTCGGCACCGCCGCCGGGATGCAGCTGTTCTTCGGCGTCCTCTGGGAGGGGATGGCCGCGTCGATGATCGCCAGCGCGGCCATCGGTACGGCCACGTTCGGGGCGATCTACGTCTGCCTGTACGCCTTCGGCTACCTGTTGGCCGGCGATCTCGAAGCTCGTCGGTACGAGGCCTACCGATCCATGCCCATCGCCGCCTCGGCGGATCTGGCCGGGCGGATGCTCGCCGGGGGCCTCCTCGCGACTGCCGCCTTCTCGCTCACGCTGGTCGCCGGCGTCGTCACCGGCGGGTCGTTCGCCCTGCGCAGCGTCGTGTCGATCCCGATCGTCGTCCTCGCGTTCGCCGTCACCTGCATCTTCTGGATGCTCGTCGCGCTGCCGGTCATCGCGACGGCGGCGAACGAGCGGCTCGCGGAGTACGGCGTGCCGATGATCGCCGTGCTGGGCTACATGGTCACCGGCTTCAACGGCGCGAACGTCGCCCTCTCACCACTCTCGGGCGAGTGGCTGAACTACCTGCCGAACACGCTCTCGACCCGGCTGCTGATCTATCACCTCGTGCCGACGAGCGACTGGGCCGAGGCCGGACTCGGCCCGCCGGGGCCGCCTGCTGGCCCGGAATTCCTCGTCCTGCTCGTCGCGTACGCCGTCGTCGCGCTCGTCGTCGGGACCGTCGTGACGAACCGCCTCCTCTACGACCGGGGTGTGTGGCGATGAGCGTCGTCGAAACCGACGCCCTCGCGAAGTCGTTCGCGGACGAGTCCATCCTCCGGGACGTCGAGCTGTCGGTCGAGGAGGGCGAGGTGCTCGCCGTCATGGGCCCGAACGGGGTGGGAAAGTCCGTCCTCTTCTCGGCCATCGCGGGGAGTACGCGCCCCTCGTCGGGATCGGTCAGCGTCTTCGGCACCGATCCGACGGACCGGTCCGACACGACGAGTTTCCTCCTACAGGACGCACTCTGTTCGGACCGGCTCACCGGCCGGGAGAACCTCCGGTACTTCGACCAGCTCCACCCCGCGTTCACCGACGAGGCCTGGTCCATCGTCGACCGTCTGGGGCTCACTGACGACCTCGACAAGCGCGTCGAGGACTACTCCGGCGGGATGACCCGCAAGCTCGAACTCGCCATCGCGCTCGCGATCGACGTCCCCCTGTACCTGCTCGACGAGCCCACGGCCGCGCTCGACCTCTCGACGATCCAGGAGGTCCACCAGCTCGTCCGCGAGCGCCGGGACGCTGGCCGGACGATCCTGCTCTCGAGTCACCAGCCGATGGACGCCGATCTGGCGGACCGGCTCGCGTTCGTCGCGGACGGGCAGGTCGTCGCGACCGATTCGCCCGAGGAACTGTTCGAAGCGGTTCCGCAGGTGTGCCAGACCCGATTGTCGAGCGTCTCTGCGCTCGAAGACGTCGCCCTCGCGGGCGTCACGTACCCGGCGGACGGTGCCGTGCGTTGCTTTCGGCCGCCTGGTAGTCCGTCCGACGAGGCGTCGCTTCCCGACCCCGTGGCGCTCGTCGACCGGACGACGTACACCGACCTCTTTACGTACTACACGCGCGTCGTTCCGGCGATGGACGGAGGCACAGCGTGACCGACGCGACTCGCGGCGACGGACGGTCCGACGAATCGACCCGCGGGACGCTGCCTTCGCAGGGAGCCGACCCCGACCCCGAAGCCCTGCGTTCCGAACTCGGCCAGATCAAGCGGGCCGTCGGTCTCCACGAGTCCGCCCCCTACTGGTGGCGCTGGTGGCTCGTCGAGGGCCTCGGCGTCGCCCTCCTCTTCCCGCTGTTAAACGTCGGCTTCGTGTACGGCTTTTCCTGGCCGATACTCGTCGGGCTGGTGGCAGTCTTCGGCGGCCATCAGTACGTTCTCTACCGGATTCAGCGGGCCTACGACGAACCGGCGACCGGCGTCCCCGACTGGGGGACCTGGCACGTCGGCGTCTACGCCGGTCTCGGCGCCTGGATCGTCGCCTACTGGCCCGTCTCCGAGAGCGTCGCGGGCCTCTCTGCGACGCCGCTCATCTGGGTCGGGGCCGGCATCGTCATGGGCGTCGCGTTCGTTTATATGGGCCAGTTACTCGGCGCGTACGGCATCCGAAGCGCGGATCGAAACGCGTTCTACGTCGGTGGTGTCTGGCTCCTCGCCGTCTCCGCGGCCCTGCCCTGGCTTCCGACCATCGAGGAGTGGGCCTTCGCCACGCTCGGCCTCGCCTACGGCCTGTACTGTGTCCTCGCGTACATCGCCCTCGCACGACGGTAACGATGGACCTCGACACCCTCGTCCACCAGCCGACCCGCCTGCAACTATTCACCTACCTCTACGCGAACGGCGAGACGACGTTTCCGACCCTCGTGGACGCGCTCGATCTCACCGAGGGCAATCTCGCCAGTCACATCGACCGGATGGAGGACGCAGACTGCGTGCGGGTCGAAAAGCAGTTCGTCGATCGAAAACCGCAGACGACCTACGAACTCACCGATCGTGGCGAACGCCTGTTCGAAGATCACGTCGCCGCGCTCGAATCGCTGATCGACAGTATCGACGGTGATGATTCGGTCCGAGGCGACGGGTCGGATTCCTCCCACGGCTGACGCCGTGGTCGTCCGCCGTGTGGTTCTGTGAACCGCTCGGAGTCACGCGGTTCGAGAGACTTCGTCTCTCGTCACTGCGCCGAGTGCAGCTCGGCGAGATCCAAACGTGCTGGCACGCGCCGGTGACGATCACGGACGATCTCGATCTTCCGACCGACCCCAGGGCACTCGGCCTGCTCCGCCTGTAGACAACGGGTTCCGATCACCACTGCCTAAGCCGCCGGGTCGCCAATCGAACGTATGGACGGAGATGAGACGGACGAACTGGCCGCCGATACCGAAGCGGAGGATGTACTCGCCGACGCCGAGCGGGACGCATCCGGGGTAAATCGGCGGGAGGGTCACGCGGACGACGGTCGGTCGATCGGTATCGGGGTGGTTTCCATCGTGGAAGGAGACTCGGCGGACGCCGACGCCCCGGAGGCCACACTGGTCGAGACCGTGAACGCAACAGGGAACGAAATCATCATCAGAGAACGGATCGCAGGCGATTTCGACACCGTCCAGGCCACGGTGTCGCGGCTCGCGGATCGCGACGACGTCGACGCCGTCTTCGCCGTCGGCGGCGTCGGCATCGGTCCCGACGACGCCACCGTCCGCGCGGTTCGCCAGCTACTCGATACCGAGATGGTCGCGTTCGAGACACTCGTTACCACCCGTGCGGCGGCGGAGATCGGCGAGGCCGTTCTCACGATCCGCCCGCTCGCCGGCGTCATCGATTGCGTACCGGTGTTCTGCGTGCCCGCCGATGCGGAACTGGTCGACCTGGTACTGACGGACGTGATCTGTCCACAGCTGGCGCGCGTCGTCGACCTCGCACGGCCGTCGGACTCGACCGAAGCCGAGCCCGAGGCCAACACCTAATCGTCACCGGCCGCGTATTCGAGCCGATGCCAGCCGACTCGACCGACGATGCGGCCGACGGGGACGTTGCGCTTCCGAAGGAGATCGCCCGGGAACGCGTCTGGGACGACCTCGAGGAGTCGGGCGTCGCCCGCTTTCCGTTTCCACCCCACGGACGGATTCCGAACGTGGCCGGCGCGTCGGACGCGGCGGCGCGTCTCGCGACACAGCCCGAGTGGCAGGACGCGGAGACAGTCAAGGCGAACCCCGACGCCCCGCAATTACCGGTCCGTAGGCGGGCCCTACGTGACGGAAAACGCCTCTACGTCGCCGCTCCCCGGCTCCGGGCGGACGAACCGTTTCTCGCGCTCGACCCGACGGAAATCGACGATTACGACGCCGCGACGACCGTCTCAGGGATCGCCGAGTACGGCACTCCGGTCACGGTCGACGAGCTGCCCGAACTGGATCTGATCGTCTCGGGTAGCGTCGCCGTCGACGAGTCCGGCAACCGGGCCGGCAAGGGAGCGGGTTACAGCGACCTCGAATACGCGATCCTGGCGGAAGACGGACTCGTCGACGAAACGACGCCCGTCGCGACCACGGTCCACGAACGACAGGTCGTCGACGGGCTTTCGTCGGACGATCACGACGTCGGACTCTCCGTGATCGTCACCGCCGAACGTGTCGTCCGACCGGCAGCCGTCTCGCGCCCGACCGGGCTCGACTGGGAACGACTCTCCGACGAACGCGTCGAGGCGATGCCCGTTCTCTCGCGTCGAAAATCGTAAGGGATGTCGGCGCCCGGTCTGTGGTCGCGACGGTTCGTCTGCTATCTCGGTATCCGTACCGGGGCGCTCTGCGTCGATGGAGAGACGTGTGCGTACTGATCGTGCGATAAAGATCGGACGAGTCCGGGAGGTGCTAGCCCGGCTCGGCCAACGTGGCACTGCTGAATGGTGCTGTGGTGGTGGATGCTGGAAGCCACGGGAACGGTTCTGTGGTGTCGGTGTCGTACCCCGCTGCCTCCGATTCTTTAGAGGGGAGGACCGTCCTTCAACCCCGACGACCGTCCAGCTCGATTCCAGATACTCAACCAGGATTGAACCGCGTTTAATTCGGCTAAATCGTGCGTCTCACTGGGCCGAGGGTCGTCTTTCTACGAAACGGTTTCGCCGGTGACAGGGACCGGTTCGACCGCTCACTCGAGTCCGTTCGCGAGTTCCTCTGCGACGACGGTCGCCGACACGAGCCGCGGATCCACGGCGAAGTCGAGCTGGCCGCTGACGAACTCCGGGAGTGAGTCGGTGGTGTAGTAGACGATCTCGAGGTCGTCGGCGATGTCACGCGCGATCGGGACTGCAGTCGCGTGAGTGCTGTCGGTCAGGACGAACAGCTCGGCGTCCGTAATCCCGGCCGTCTCGAGTGCCGGTCGCGTCGGAACGTCGTCGATTCGGGTCACGTCGAACCCTTCGGTTTCGAGGGCACCCGCGAGGTCGTCTTCGTCCGGACCGGCGATGACTGCGTTCATGTCCGCCCCGATGCGCCCCGGGGGTTTGTGCGCTACGTTTCGGTCCCGTCCTGGATCGAGCGACCGTCGGTAGAGGCGGTCGGAAGGTATACTAGTACGGTACCACGATGTGGCGTATGCTCGCTGAGCGAGTCGGTACCAACCGGTGGCTCGTCGCGACTGCAGCGCTCTGTGGCGTGGCCATCTTCTTTCTGGGCGCCGGTCTCACGTACACAGTGGTGTCTCTCGCTCGGACATCGGTTCCCGCGTCCAACGCGGTGATCGGCTACGGCTACCTGCACCCGTTCGTCCAGCCGGTAGGCGGCGACGCTCACCTGGTCGCGTCCCGACCGAGCGTGCCTCGCGTCCCTCGCGCGTTGGTTTCGATCTCGGCGGTTTCGTTCGTGTGTCTCGTCGGCGGTGCCGTCCACGCCGTGATCGGACCCGGTGGTCGCTCCCGTCCCGTTCTCGCCACCGTCGCGCTCGGGGCCGGATACTCGGCGACCGCACTGCTCGCGGCGGCGACGCTCGAATTAGAGGGTGGCATATTCATCGGCGGTGGTGAGACGCTGGACCCGTCGTCGACCGCTCTCTCTTCGTTCGTGACGGCGATCGCTGCGGGTGGACTGGGTCGACATCTCGCGACCACTTTCGACTGGCGAGTCGTGATCGTGTTTCTGGCACTCCCACTGGGTGTTCTGTCGTGCTCGTTCTGGCAACTCGTACCGATCTAGGAGCAGCCACGCAGCAGAATTCGGCGTCCGGTTCGACGGGCTCGGGCAGTTATTCGTACTCGATCGTCGCCGGCGGTTTGTGGGTGACGTCGTAGACGACGCGGGCGACGTTCTCGTTCGCGCCGGTGATTCGCGACTGGATGCGCTGGAGGGTCTCCCAGTCGATCTCCTGAGCGCGGGCGGTCATGCCGTCGCGAGACTCGACCGACCGAACCGAGACGACCCAGCCGTGGACGCGGTTGTCTCCCTTCACGCCCGTTGCCTTGCCGATGACGGCGGCCAGGGCCTGCCAGGGGTCGTACTCCTCGAGTTCGTCCTCGACGACGTGACAGGCCTCGCGGGCCACGTCGAGTTTCTCCTCGGTGACCTCGCCGATCACCCGGACGGCGAGTCCGGGCCCGGGGAACGGCATCCGCTCGGCGACGAGTTCGTCGAGATCGAGGTGGCGAGCCACCTCGCGCACCTCGTCCTTGTAGAGGTCGCGTACCGGTTCGACGATGCCATCGAAGTCGACCACGTCCGGGAGGCCGCCGACGTTGTGGTGGGACTTGATCCCGCCCTCGCTCTCGATGCGGTCGGGGTAGATCGTCCCCTGGACGAGGTAGTCCGCGTCGGCCGATTTCGCCTCGCGCTCGAACTCGCGGATGAACCCCTCGCCGATGACGTGGCGCTTCGCTTCCGGGTCGGTGACGCCGGAGAGCGCGTCGAGGAACCGATCTTTGGCGTCGACGATCCGAAGGGACTCCATGTAGTCGAAGGTCTCGCGGATCTGGTCGGTCTCGCCCTTGCGCATCAGTCCGGTGTCGACGTAGACGGGCGTGAGTTGCTCGCCGACGGCCTCGTAGGCGAGCGCGGCGGCGACCGAGGAGTCCACGCCGCCTGACAGCGCGATGACGGCGTTCGCGTCGCCGATCTCGTCTTCGATCTCGTCGATCGCCTCCGGAACGAAGGAGTCGACGTCCACCATCAGGCGGTCACCTCCGTGTCGGGAGCGTCGTCTCGATCGTCTGTCTCGTCGTCCGTCGAACCGGCCGTCCGGTCGTCGACGTCGGTTTCCTCGAGGATGGCCTCGACGAGGCCGACGAACGGCGGACTCGGATCGTCCGGTCGCGAACTGTACTCGGGATGGAACTGCGTCCCGAAGAAGAACGGGTGATCGTCGAGTTCCAGGATCTCCATCCGGTTGCCGGCGGTGCCCGAGAAGATCATGGGCTCGTCCGCGAAGTCGTCGAAGTACTCGGGGTTGACCTCGTAGCGATGACGGTGGCGTTCGGAGCAGGAGGTGTCGCCGTAGAGGTCGTAGGCGAGGGTCTCGGGTTCGATAACCGTCGTGTGCTCGCCCAGGCGCATCGTCCCGCCCATGTTCTCGACCTCGTACTGCTCGGGCAGGATGTCGATGACCGGGTGTGGCGTGTCTTCGTTCATCTCCGCGGAGTGGGCGTCCTCGTAGCCCAGGACGGTGCGCGCGTACTCGACGACGGCCATTTGGAAGCCAAGGCAGAGGCCGAGGAACGGGACGTCGTTCTCGCGAGCGTACCTGACGGCCTCGATCTTGCCCTCGGTGCCGCGCATGCCGAAGCCGCCGGGGACGATGACGCCGTCGGCCTCGCGCAGTCGGTCGCGGTGTTTGTCGGCCATCTCGTCGGCGTCGACCCAGTGGGTCTCGATGTCGACGCCGAGTTCGAAGCCGGCGTGTTTCAGCGACTCGTGGATCGACATGTAGGCGTCCTCGAGGTCGTACTTGCCGACCAGGGCGATGTCGACCGTGCCCGTCTTCTCCGTGGTGACGATGTCGCGCCACTCGTTCGCTCGCTCGCCCTGCGGGAGCGCTTCGTCCGCGATGTCGAGTCGCTCGAGGACGTACTGGTCGAGTCCCTCCTCCTCGACGACGAGGGGGACGTGGTAGACGTCCTCGACGTCGGGGTTCGAGAAGACGGCCTCGGTCGGGATGTCACAGAACAGGGCGATCTTCTCCTTTACCGACTGCTGGAGCGGATCCGGACTGCGGCCGACGATGATGTCGGGCTGGAGGCCGATCGAGCGGACCTCCTTGACGGAGTGCTGGGTCGGCTTGGTCTTTTGCTCGCCGTTCTTCGAGTAGGGGACGAGGGTGACGTGTGTGAAGAGGACGTTCTCCTCGGGTTCCTCGTGGGCGAACTGTCGCAGCGCCTCGAGGTAGGGCATCCCCTCGATGTCGCCGACCGTGCCGCCGACCTCGACGAGACAGACGTCGGTGCCTTCGGCAGCCTCGCGGATTCGGCGCTTGATATCGTTCGTGATGTGGGGGATGATCTGGACGGTCTTGCCCAGGTAGTCGCCCGCGCGTTCCTTCTCGATGACGTGCTGGTAGGTCTTGCCCGTCGTGACGTTGTGGTCCGAGGTCATCTGCGTCCCGAGGAACCGCTCGTAGTTCCCCAGGTCGAGGTCGACCTCGCCCCCGTCCTCAAGCACGTACACTTCCCCGTGCTGGAAGGGGTTCATCGTCCCCGCGTCGACGTTTAAGTAGGGGTCGATCTTCACGGCGGTGACGTCGAACCCGGCGTTCTTGAGCAGGCGACCGGTGCTCGCGGCCGTGATTCCCTTGCCCAGTCCGGACATCACGCCGCCGGTGACGAAAATGAACTTCCGGCCCAGCGTCGGATCGTACTCGGTTTCCGATTCCGTCGGCATACCGAGTGTGTGCGGGTCCGGGTGAAAACCATTTCGGGACCACACCGGGCGTGACACGCGGTGACTGATAGCTTCCACCGGTCGAGTCCGTACGTGACCCGTCTCTCGGCGCTTTCGGCCGCCTGCGATTGGTACGCCGGCGACGGTTCCGAGGCCGGCGACGGTTCCGAGGTCGGCGACGGTTCCGAGGTCGGCGACGGTTCCGAGGCCGGCGACGGAGACGCCGACGGAGTCGTCGCCGTGTGAGCACCGCGGCCGACGATCGCGTCGCTGCGGCACAGGTCGGATCGAGTCGGACGAAGCAGGCGTTCGTCAGTGTTCGACGTATCGTTCCACCCACTCCTGTCGATTCTCGAGTGCACGTTTTCCCTTCGGTGTCAACGCGTAGTAGTTCGTCCGCCGGTCGAGCTGTCCCTTCTCGACCAGGCCCTCCTCGACCAGCGCGTCCAGGTTCGGGTAGAGTCGGCCGTGAGTGACTGGCTGTTCGACGTACTCGTTGATGTCGTCCAGGATGTCCTGTCCGGACGGTCGGTTCATTCCCGTAATGACGTACAGGAGGTCTCGCTGGAAGCCGGTGAGCTGATCCATGGTTCCCTCTGAGAGTGACTGTATCGGAATCTGTGGCTTTGTTATGTGATTGGTACGCCGCGATAACGGCTCCAAATCGCCGCAGTCCGTTGATTTCGTCCGATTTCGCGTCGGGTTTCGTGACGCCCGTCTCCGTGGGCAGGCGACGCCCGCCCGAGCACTCCAGGACGGGGCCCTTTTGTGAGCCCCTATCGTAGCCCATTCCATGGCAGAGACGCCCGGTCGGTGGGAAACCCGCGAGGAGACGGTAGCGTACTCCTGTCCGGGTTTCGACGTGATTACGCAGTCCGTTCGTCTGCCGGACGGCACCGAAACCGACTTCGATTACCTCTCGGAACCGCCGAGCGTTGCGGTCCTCCCGTTCACACCGGACGACGCCGTCGTCACGACCGAGGAGTGGCGCCAGGCCGTCGAGCGGTGGGTCCGTGGGATCCCCGTCGGCGGGGTCGAACCGGCCGACACCGATCTGTCGGTGGCCGCTCGTCGCGAACTCGCCGAAGAGACCGGCTACGAGGCCGAGACGGTCGAGCACCTCCGGACGGTCGAACCGGCCAACGGCCTCGCCGACAGCCTCCTGCACCTGTTCGTCGCGCGCGGGTGTCGACCGGCCGGCGACCAGCGACTCGACCGTGACGAGACGATTCGTGTCCGCGAACGGCCGTACGAGGCCCTCAAACGGGCCGTCCTCGACGGCGAGATCCGCGACGGACGTCCGGTTCTCGCCGTCTCCTACTACGAACTGGCGGGAGTGGCGGACTGACGCCCGTCGGCGCCGGTACGCTCTCGCCGCCGGCGCCCGTCTCCAGCCGCCGGAACGCAACGTTTACCGACGCGGCCACGAAGCCCAACTCGATGGGTCAGGTCTTCGAACTCCAGGCCGCGGACGCTGCCGGCCGAATCGGCGAACTCACGGTGCCTCGTGCCGGCGTCACGATCGAGACGCCGACGCTACTGCCGGTGATCAACCCGCACCTGGATACCATCGCGCCGCGTCGCCTCGCCGACGAGTTCGGCGCCGAAGCGCTGATCACGAACGCCTACATCTTCCACGGTTCCGAGGACTACCGGGAGCGAGCGCTCGCGGAGGGGTTGCACGACCTCCTCGACTTCCCGGGGGCGATCGTGACCGACTCCGGATCGTTCCAGCTGGCAGAGTACGGCGAGATCGACGTCACCACCGAGGAGATCCTCCAGTTCCAGCGGGACATCGGCTCGGACGTCGCGACGCCGGTCGACATCCCGACCCCGCCCGACGTCTCACGCGAGCGGGCAGAGGCGGAGCTCGCGACCACCGAGGAGCGACTGGCCGTCGCCGACTCGTTCGAAGCGGGCGACATGCTCGTCACCGCGCCGGTCCAGGGATCGACGTACCCGGACCTCCGGGAAGCGGCGGGGACGCGGGCCGCGTCGACCGGACTCGACGTCTTTCCGGTCGGCGCGGTCGTCCCGCTGTTGAACGAGTACCGCTACGCCGACGTGGTCGACGTCGTCGCGGCGGCGAAACGCGGGCTCGGTCCCGCCGCGCCGGTCCACCTCTTCGGCGCCGGCCATCCCATGATGTTCGCGCTGGCCGCGGCACTGGGGTGTGACCTGTTCGATTCGGCGGCCTACGCCATCTACGCGCGCGACGACCGCTACCTCACCGTCCGCGGCACCCGCCATCTCGACGAGCTCGATCACCTGCCCTGTTCCTGTCCGATCTGCGTCGACCACGGCGCCGCGGGGCTGCGAGACCTGCCCGACGACCGTCGCGAGACGGCGCTCGCGGCGCACAACCTCCACGTCAGCTTCGCCGAGATCAGACGCATCAAGGCGGCGATCCGCGAGGGGTCGCTGCTCGAACTCGTCGACGAACGCGCTCGCAGCCACCCGGCCATGCTCGACGGCTACCGTGCGCTGCTCGACCACGCCGACCAGCTAGAGCGCGACGACCCGGCCTCGAAGGGCACGTTCTTCTACACGTCAGCGGAGAGCGCCCGCCGTCCGGAAGTGGCGCGCCACCACGACCGGCTCGATCGGCTTTCCGTCCCCGATTCGCTCTTCCTGACGGAGGGACCCGACCCGCCGACGGACGACTACGAGGAGACCTGGCGCGTCGTCCCGCCGTTCGGCCCGGTCCCGAGCGACCTCTCACGCACCTACCCGCTCACGGCCGAGGTCCCGACACGACCGGATCGACCGGCGATCGAGGCGGCGGCCGACGGCGTCTCCCGCCTCGTCGCCCGCCACCCGGACGCCAGGGTCGGCCTCGGTCATCGTGGCTGGCCGGCCGACGTCCTCGCGACGCTCCCGGACGACGTCGAACTGATCGACGGAGACGACCGCGGCCGGACTCGGTGAGCGAACACCCTCGTCGGCCGACATACCCTTGTCGGCTGACATACCCTCGTCGGCTGACACACGCACGCCTGCCACCGCTCCTATCGGCCGGCCGTGACTTCCCATCGACCGGTTGTGATCACGGCTGACGCTCGCTGTCGACGGACGACGGTCGAAATCGGTCGCCGACCGAAGTGGAAACACCGAAGAGGGAGCGCTCGCCATCTCGGACCGATGATCGCGCAGGTCGAATCGGCCCGACGCGTCGCCGGGACACTCGTCGACGCTGTCGTCGGGTGGGTACTGGCGAATCCAGACCTGACAGCGATCGCACTCGCCGGCGTCGTCGGTCTCGTCGTCGCCGTCGTGGCGATCCGTCGCGTCCGACGCTGGTGGCGGGTCAGGCGGGACGTTCGACAGTCGCAGTCGGGTCACGATCGTGCACGGGATCGGGCGCCACCGGTCTCGATCGGCGACGAGTACACCGTCGGCGTCCAGGAGTTCTCCCACCACCACTCCGGCGAGCGACACGCGGTCGCGAAGGTGGAGGGGTTCGTCGTCTTCGTCAGAGACGTACCCGCCTCGCTCGAGACGGCCGAGACGATCCGCATCTCGGTCCTCTCGTTCAACCGCGGCAAGACGTCGGCGACGGCGACGTTCCTCGGCCGGGCCTGACCCGACTCGGTGGGGTTGGCTCGACCCGGTTCAGGCGGTACTTGCCCCGACTCGGTGGGGTTGGCTCGACCTGGTTCAGGCGGTGCCTTCCCGGCCCGGTTTCGCTGGGGACTGCCCCGACTCGGTTCCGACGACGAAACCCAGTAATTTTTGACTGTCCGGTTGGTTGGTGCGGTCATGAACCGAGGATTAGTCGTCGTCGCCAATTCGGATCGCCACGTGGCGCTGCTCGAAACGGCCGGCGAATTCGCCCGCGGTGCGGACGCCGAACTGGTATTGCTCTCGACGCTCACGGAGACAGAGTACGAAGCCGACCGCGACGCCCTGAAGACCTTAGAGGAGATCGAGGGTGCGACGTACGGAATCGACGCGACCGAGGAGCGCCTGGAGCGAGCCGCACAGAAGATCGCCAACGAGACGATCGTCGACATGGACGTCGACTACCGGATCGCCCCGCGCGTCGTCGGCGACGGCTCGCTGGCCGACGAGATCCTGCAGGTCGCGGACGATCTAGAGTGCGATCACATCTTCGTCGTCGGTCAGAAGCGCTCGCCGACCGGCAAGGCACTCTTCGGCAACGTGGCCCAGTCGGTCATCCTCGGCTTCGACGGCCGGGTCACGGTCGACCTGGAGTGAGCCCTCGCGGGCGTTCCAGCGGCGGACGCGCCTAGACGCACCCGACCGATCCCCTCCCCAATTCGATACCCTCTTTCGCCTTCCCGACACAGTGGCGGTATGACCGAGTACTTCGAGATTCACGCGCGCGACGGCGCGGCGCGCCTCGGTGAACTTCGCCTCACGGAGCCGTGCCGGACGCCCGCGCTCGTGGGCGATCTGCTCGACGACGCGGGGTCGGAGTGGGTCGCCGATCGGCCCTCGCCGGCGGGCGATCCGTCCTCGCTCACCGTGTTCCCTCACAGGGCCTTTCCGGGCGGTACCGCGCCGGAAGTGCGAGACTCGTTCGCGCCCGAGTATCCCGACGTCGACTTCCCGAGTGCGGCCGTGATATCGAGTGAGTCGCCCCTCGACTACGGGACCGACGCCGTGATCGTCTCGGACGCCCAGTCGGTCCGGGGCCACGGCGCCGCGTTCGTCGAGGCGATCGTCGCCATTCGCGACGCGGTGCCGGCCGACACCGCGCTGATCCTCCCCGGCGTCGCCACGCCGCGAAACGTCTCCCTGCTCGCCTACGCTGGCGTGGATGGGGTCGACGCGGCGCGCGCGACCGCCGCGGGGACGCGTGGTCACTACCTGACGACCGACGGCTTTCACCACCTCGACGCGCTGGAAGAGTTGCCCTGCGCGTGCTCGGCCTGTCAGGTCCCGCGCGAGGCGTTCACCCGGGCCGACTGCGTCGAGCACAATCGCAACGCGCTCCGTGCCGAACTCGCGCGAGTACGCGGGCGAATCCGGTCGGGCCGACTCCGCGATTACGTCGAGGGGCAGGCCCGCCACGACCAGTGGCTCACTGCCGCGATGCGCGAACTCGACGACCGGTGGGCCTACGTCGAGGAGCGCGCGCCGATCCTCCGCGAGGCCGAGATCGCGGCGACGACGAGTGACACGATCCGACGGCCCGAGATCCAGCGCTACGCCGACCGGGTGACGAGCCGATATCGAAATCGGTTCAAGAATCCGCTCGTCCTCGTCCCCTGCTCGGCCAGAAAGCCCTACAGCGAATCGCAGAGCCACGGCCAGTTTCACGACGTTATCCAGTGGCGCGCCCACCTCGTCTCGATGACGAGCCCGATCGGCGTCGTCCCGCAGGAACTCGAGACGACCTATCCGGCCCAGCACTACGACACGGTCGTCACCGGCCGCTGGAGCGCCGAGGAGGTCGACTTCGTCGCCAGCATCCTCCGTCGCTATCTGGAACGCAACGAGTACTCGAAGATCGTCGCCCACGTCCCCGACGAGGGCTATCGCGACGTCGTCGAGCGCGTCGAGGCCGAACTCGACCTCGGCGATCGCGTCACCTACACCGTCCCCGAGGGCGGGCATCCGACTGACGACGACTCGCTTTCGAACCTCGCCGATGCGCTCGACGGCGAACTCAAGTACTCGAAACGCGAGCGCGAGCACAACACCGTTCGCGCCATCGCCGACTACCTGCTCGGCGACGGGGCCGGCGACGACCTCTTCGCCGACGTGGACCTGCAGACGACGAGCCGCTACCCCAAGATCCAGGTGCGCGACGGCGCGGAGACGCAACTCGCGACGATGGTTCCCCAGTACGGCACGCTCTCGTTCACACTCGACGGTGCTCACCTGTGGGCCGACAGCGACGCACCCACGAAGCGGGTCGAGATCGACGGCTTCGTTCCGCACGGCAGCGTCCTCGCGCCGGGCATCGTCGACGCCGACGAGGACATTCGCGTCGGTGACGAGGTGATCGTCGAAGGGCCGAAGGCGTTCGCCATCGGTCGCGCGGAGATGTTCGGCCGCGAGATGGCCGAGAGTACGCGCGGCGAAGCCGTGGCGGTCCGTCACGTCGAGGAGTTGTAAATGCCGTTGTTGCTGGTCGCTGCGCTCTCTCGTGACGTCTATATAGATATACGTTACTCACCAGTTCTCTCACTTCGCTTTTGATGTATCCCTGGGATTTCTCCTACCCTCGATCACCGCATATTGGCGTTCAGTTCTCCAGGAGGCGTTCTGGGCTGGATACTGGGCCTGTGGGCCGGGTATCGGTCCGATCTCCCCCGTTGTACTGACTGCTACGGACGGCTCTATAGCACTTCGGATTTGGATATATAGATATTAGCATTCTACTTAACCCATCCCGGGAGACGCACAGGTGATGTCCGACGACAGATTCGGGCGGTTCACTGGTGGTGTATCGCGGCGGAACTTCATCGCGGCAGCAGGTGCGGTCGGCGCCGTGTCGGTTGCAGGCTGTTCGGAAACCGAGGGGGACGAAGGCGAGGGCGACCTTTCCGGCAACATCCGAATCTCCGGAAGCAGTACGGTCTATCCCGTGGCGACGGCAGTTGGCGAACTGTTCAAAGAAGAAGAGCACCCGGCCGTCACGATTGACCTCAGCAAGGACGGGAGTTCCGGCGGCTTCGAGAACGTGTTCATCCCCGGCGACGCGGACATAAACAATGCGAGTCGAGCCATCAAAGAGGAAGAGATTGAGGCGTGTCAGGACAACGGTTTCGAACCCGTCGAGTTCGAAGTCGCCAAGGACGCCCTGACCGTCGTCGTCAACAACGACAACGAGTTCATCGACTCGCTGACCTACGACGAACTCGAGGCCATTTGGACGCCCGACGACACACCCGAGACGTGGGCCGACGTCAACGCCGACTGGCCCGACGAGGAGATCAAACTGTTCGGCCCGGCATCGACGTCGGGGACGTTCGATTACTTCACCGAGACGATTCTCGGCGAAGCCGGCCGGATTCGTGCCGACTTTACCGGCACCGAGGAGGACGACCAGATCGCTGAGGGCGTCCAGGGCAACGAGTTCGCACTGGGCTATCTGCCGTTCGCCTACTACATGAACAATCCCGACGAGACGGCCGCCGTGCCGCTGGCCGCCACCGAGAGCGAGGACCCCGTCGAGCCGAGCCTCGATGCGGCGTCGACCGGCGAGTACGCGCTCGCCCGACCGTTGTTCTTCTACGCCAACAGCGAGATGGTCGCCGAGAAGGAGCACCTCCAGGAGTTCATCCGATTCTACATCGACAAGACGACGGACAAGAAACTGATGGCGGAACAAATCGGGTACGTCCAGTCCTCTGAGGAACGCGCAGAGGAGAACCTCGCGACACTCGAAGAGTACATCTGACGAATTCGGTCCACGGGATCGCGATTTCCGATCTGACCGACGATCGATTGCCGGACTAACACATGAATAACGAAATACACACACTTCAGCGAGAGGGGATCGCGGTCCAGAAGGAACGCCTCTATCGTTACCTGCTGACCGGGTGTGCGCTCTTGACGTTGGGGGTGACGGTTAGTATTATCCTCTCGCTGTTGTTCGAGACGATCACGTTCTTCACAGAAGTATCGCTCATCGACTATCTCACCGGCACTGACTGGAGTCCCATGATCGGGGAGCCGTCGTATGGGGTGTTGCCGCTGATCAGCGGCACGCTCACCGTGACGATCGTCTCCGCGATGATCGCACTGCCGATCGGCCTGGCCATCGCCATCTATCTCAGCGAGTACGCTAGTCAGCGCGTCAGATCGGTGTTGAAGCCGGCGCTCGAGATCCTGGCCGGGATTCCGACCGTCATCTACGGCTACTTCGCGCTCGCGTATCTGACGCCGATTCTGGACGAGCTTACGGTACCGATCGTCCCATCGTGGGTACCCGCGCTGCCCGAGTTTGCAGTGACATTGCCGTCGCTCGGGACCTTCAACGCACTCTCGGCGTCCATCGTGGTCGGGATCATGATAATCCCGATGGTCTCGTCGATCAGCGAGGACGCGCTGAGCGCGGTCCCCGATAGCCTCCGGAACGCCGCCTACGGCCTGGGATCGACGAAGTTCGACGTCTCGACGAAGGTTGTCGTTCCGGCCGCCACCTCCGGAATCATCTCCTCGTACGTGCTCGCGCTCTCGCGAGCGATCGGCGAGACGATGGCGGTCACCATCGCCATGGGGACGAGTCCGCGCATGCCGTCGTTCCCGAATCTCTTCGAGAACCTCGCACAGGGCGGCCAGCCGATCACGGCGGCGATGGTCAATATCGCGGGCGCCGAGAATCACGGCGGTGTTCTGTTCGAGTCGATGTTCGCGCTCGGATTGACGCTGTTCGTACTGACACTCGTCATGAATCTCTTCGCCGAATATGTGCGGCGACGATACAGGGAGGTGTACGACTGATGGCGGCCGAAACCGATTCCGCGACGACCTTCGGTACCGACAGGGAGCTGTGGTGGCGTCGCCTCAAGGGCCGGTTCTTCGAGGGATCGCTCGTCCTCGCGACGCTGTTCGGTCTGGTCGCCCTCGTCGCGATGTTCGTCCTCATCGGCGCCGACGCGTTCGGCCTCTCCGCGGCAGCGCCGGCGTGGTATCTCGTCTACGTTGCGACGTTGGTCGGACCGATTAGCGCGTACACGCTGTACGTCCGGCGACGACCGGCGACGGCGGAGGTACACGCTCGATCGTACGCCGTCGTTTTCGGTTGTCTCGCGTTCAGCCTGGTCGCCTTCGCCGTCCCGGACGCGCTCGGCCCCCGCGACGTTGGCATTCACACGGTCTTTACACTCGGGCCGCCCGCCCTCGTCGTCGCCTACGCGCGTCTCGTCGGCGAGAGCCAGTATACGGGGCCCGCGATCCCGCTGTCGACGCTGCTCGGCCTGCTCGCGGGCTTTCTCTGCTACGATCTTACCGCACCGATCGCCGCGATGGCCAAAGACTGGGTGCTGTACGCGCTGTTCGTTCCGATCCCTGTCGCGTTGCTACTCGGCGAGATCGCTCGGCGGCGCCGGTCACGGCGAGCGGCCGTCGCGACCGTAGTAGCCGCGCTCGGGGCTGTCGCACTCACAATCGCAGTCTCGCTGGACCGCGGCGTCAACCCGTCGCTGTGGCTCGTTCTCGTTGGCGGGTTCGTCGCTCCGGTGGCCTTTTTCACCGTCGACACGCTTTCTCACAACCGCGACGGTGCAGTCGGGCTGCTCGGCCCCTACCTCCTTGTCGGTGGCGCGCTCGCAGGGACCTGGCTCGTGGGTAACTTCGACGTCACTGCCATCGAGACGTGGGTGACGCCGACGCTACTGCTCGAAAGCTGGTCGGACTTTCGGCCCGAACAGGCCGGCATCTACCCGCAGTTGATCGGCTCCATTATGCTGGTGGGATTGATGGCGGTGCTTGCTTTCCCCGTCGGCGTCGGCGCGGCGATCTACCTCGAGGAGTACGCCGCGTCCACCGGGTGGCGCGGCCGACTCGCGAGCGTGCTGGACGTCAATATCTCGAACCTCGCCGGCGTCCCGTCGGTCGTCTACGGCCTCCTCGGCCTCGCGCTGTTCCGCCAGGGTTTCGGCCTGACGCCGGGCATCCTCATCGCCGGTGCGGTGACGCTCGGTCTCCTGATCTTGCCGATCGTCATCGTCGCCGCACAGGAAGCGTTGCGCTCGGTCCCGGACGAGTACCGAACCGCGTCGTACGGTCTCGGTGCGAGCCGCTGGCAGACGGTGCGCAACGTCGTCCTTCCCCGGGCGGTTCCCGGCATTTTAACCGGGACGATTCTCGCGCTTGGACGCGCGATCGGGGAGACGGCGCCGCTCGTGATGCTCGCCATCGCGACTACGCGCTTCTCACCCCCGGACGGCCTCTTCTCCGGTGCGACCGCGCTGCCACTCCAGATATTCGCCGCGAAGGGCAACAATATGCCCGAGTACCGGACGGGCGTCGTCGCCGCAACTGCGATCGTGTTGCTCGCGCTGATGTTGCTGATGAACGCGGCGGCGATCCTGATCAGAAACCGATACCAGACCCGTGACAACTCATGAGTCGTAACGACATCGACGACGCGACAGCACAGCCAGCCCACAACGGCGGACAGGTGGATGACGGGACGCTTTCGTCAGCGGAGAGCCGACCGATCTCCGGTGGCGAAGAACCACTGTTCGATACGAACGTCTCGTATCGCGAGAGTGAGGAGACTCCATCGGTCCTCGAGGTCCGAGACCTGAACGTCCACTACGGCGACGAGCAGGCACTTCAGGACGTCGAGATGGCGATACCGCGCCACCAGGTGACTGCGATGATCGGCCCGTCGGGGTGCGGGAAGTCGACGTTCTTGCGCTGTCTCAACCGCATGAACGACCTCGTCGAGGCCGCTCGTATCGAGGGTAACGTTCTGCTCGAGGGAACGAACCTCTACGGCGACGACGTCGATCCCGTCGTGTTGCGTCGCCGAATCGGTATGGTCTTCCAGCACCCGAACCCGTTCCCCAAGAGCATCTACGACAACGTCGCGTTCGGCCTCCGTGTCCAGAACGAGGCGGTCACGGACGAGATCATCGAGCGGGCGTTGAAGCGAGCTGCGCTCTGGGACGAAGTGAAGCACAAACTCCACCACAGCGCGCTCGACCTCTCGGGCGGCCAGCAACAGCGCCTCTGCATCGCCCGTGCCATCGCGGTCGACCCTGATATCGTGTTGATGGACGAACCGGCGTCTGCGCTCGACCCCGTCGCCACCTCGAAGATCGAGGATCTCATCGAGGACCTGGCCGAAGAGTACACCGTCGTCATCGTCACCCACAACATGCAACAGGCCGCCCGCATCTCCGACAAGACCGCCGTCTTCCTCACCGGCGGTGAACTCGTCGAGTTCGACGACACCAACGAGATCTTCGAGAACCCAGCACACCAGCGCGTCGAGGATTACATCACCGGGAAGTTCGGGTGATCGCCGTGGTCCGAGATTCCTACCAGGACGACCTCGATCGGCTGCGGTCGGCCGTCCTCGCGATGAGCGATCTCGTCTGCGACCGACTGGGGCTCGCGCTCGACGCGTACGCCGATCACGACGTCGACCTCGCCGAGCGCGTCGTCACGGGCGATCACGAGATCAACGAGCGCTACCTCGATCTCGAGAGTGAGTGCATCGACCTGTTGGCGCTCCAGCAGCCGGTGGCTGGCGACCTGCGGTTCGTCGCGGCCTCGTTCAAGATCATCACCGATCTCGAGCGGGTCGGCGATCTGGCCACTAATCTGGGCCAGTACACGCTCGACGCGGACCGCGAGCGGTACCCGGATATCGACGCCGTCCGAATCGGTGAGGCGACGGTCGAGATGGTCGAGAACGCGACCAGGGCGTACGCGGAGGGAGACACCGTCGCGGCCCGCGAGGTCGCGGCCCGGGACGAAGCGATCGACGAGCGATGCCGCGAGGCGAGCGACGTCGTCGTGCGCAATCTGCTCTTCGCCGGCGCCACCGTCGACACCCCCAATTCCGTCGAACCCGTTCTCGCGGACGTCTCGCGCATCCTGCTGACGATCCGCGACCTCGAACGCGTCGGCGACCACGCCGTCAACATCGCCGCCCGGACCCTGTACATGGTGGAAACCGATGATGAATTGCTGTACTGACAGTTCGAACCCATGAGCGTCGATCCACCCGACGCCGTCGAGCGGACGGTGCAACTGGCTGGTAACTCGACGTTCGTCGTCTCACTGCCGAAGGAGTGGGCGCTCGAACAGGGAATCGATCGCGGGAGCGCGATCCAGCTCTACCCGAACGACGATCGGCTGGTCCTCTCGGCGAAGTCGATCGAGCCGTCGGCCCGGTCGACGCGAATAGACGCCGCGTCGACGGACCCGACGCAGGTGCCGTCCCGCGTCCGAGCTGCCTACGCCGGCGGGTGCGATCGGATCACGGTCGTCGACGCGACTGGCATCGACAGGGCGCTCCGTCGCGATCTGTCGGATCTGATCGGCGGGTTGATCGGGTTGGAGATCGACCACGAGTCCGAGACCGAACTCGTCGCGGTCGATCTCCTCGACGCGGCGGACATCTCGCTCGCTCAGACGGTCTCCCAGCTCTGTCACAGGACGCGATCGACGTACGAACTGGCGATCGAGGCCGTCGTCCCTGGCGACGACGATCGGGCGGCTCGCGCGCTCGATCGGATCGAGGCGCCGAGGCGACAGGTCGCGTTCGTTCGCCGGGGCTTCCGCCGCGGCCTGGCCGACGTGACGGAGCTCGACCGACTCGGCGCCGACCGGACCGCCGCCTTCGCGCACTACCGAACGGCTCGATCACTCTCCCGGCTCGTCTCCGAGGTCGAACGGATCGCGACCGCCGCCGCTCGCCAGTCGAGTTCACCGAAACCGCCGATCAGGACGGCCTTCGAGTCGGCCGACGAAGCGGTTCGATCCGTCCTCGACCCGGCGCTCGCCGGCCGGCCCGACCCCGTCATTGATCGGTACGCCCGCGCCACGACCGAGGTGACAGCGCTGTCGGAAGCAGCACGCGCGTCGGACGCGGTTTGCTACGAACTCGTCGCCGACTCCCTCCGCAGAATCATTGACGCGGCTCGTTCGGCTTCCGAGGCGATCGCCGAGGCCGATGGTGGTTGTTGTTAGGACACTCGATGAGTCGGTGCGACAGGTGGTCGATGACCGTCGACACCGATCGGGATTCCCGACCACGTGTCCTGGTGCCACGGTAGACCGAGGTGTCAGCGCCGGATTCTCGCGGACCGATCACCCCGGCGAACGTATCCCTCCATAGTTCCCCGTACGGCTCATATAACGGCTTACCACGTCCCAGTGAGCCGGGACAGTCGTGAACGATCCGAATTACCCACTGGTGGACTCCCTCGACCGAATGGTAGCGGCGAAACGAGCGCTCAGGGGAGAGCGGCGCCGTATTCTGGCGGAAGCCCGCGCGTTCGAGGCGTTCCTGGACGCGGTCGACGACGTTCCGGTCACGAGATCGTCGACGACCAGTGGCGGGCAGTACTTCGTCGGTGGATCGGACGCGGATCGCTCCGGTGCCGTGGCGGTTAGACGGGCGTACGCAGATACCGTCATGGGTGTCTCTCACTACGCAGACGACTACGACGACACGTATTCCGAAAGCATCGCGGCCGAGTTTGGTCCGGACGTGGCGTCCGCGCTGCTCGCGGGCCCCTTCACCGCCCTGTGCAAACGCGCGGTCCGCGCGGCGGCGAGCGATGCGCGAGCCCGTCGAACCCAATTTCTGGCCACGCTCGAGGACGAACGGCAGTCTCTCGCGGTGGCCGAACGGACGCTTCGTCAGGTCTCGACGGGTCTCGAATCGCTCGCCGCGTCGTCCTCGTCACGTGGCCCGTTCGAAAATCTCGACGCGGTTCGTTCGACGCTCGTCACAATGGAGCGACGCTGCAAGTCCGTCGCGGCCGATCGACAGGTTGCGATCCAGGAGCACGCGCTCACCGGTAGCTGGCGGGTAGACACCAGCCACGTTCAGGAGTACCTCTACGCCGATATCGAGTCGACATATCCGGTGCTCGCGACTGTCGCCGACATACTCCTCCGAATCGAGCGGCGCTACGAGTGCGACGAACGTCCCCTCGCCCGTGCCTGAGACGTCCCCGCCCGGCCGCTCACCCACGCGTTCCGGTGGGCCGTCCGCCCTGGTACCTGTTCGGCCGCCGATTTCTCCCCGTCGACCGCTCCATTTCCGTTCGTCCGGTTCGACGACGCCCGCCAGCCTGATACGTTACCGTCGATCCCGCATTCGCGTCGGTGTCACTCGAGTCGGTTCGGCTGCGTGCTCTGATCGGTCCGGATCACTCAATAGTCCTCTTAGCAGTAGCTTTTACCCCGCTCCCGATACCCGAAACCGGAGCGATCGCACGCTCCGGAGTTCCATGACAGCCGACAGCCACACGCGGGGAAACCCGACCGACCAGATGGTGGACGATGGCCCAACCCACGCCCCGGTCGACCTCGTCTCGACGGTCGTCCGGAACGACGCCGCCCCGGATCGACGCACCGTGTACCCGCGTCAGTGCCACGAGTGGGCGCGCCTGACGGCGTGGCTCTCCGCGGACGACGAGGTGTTTCTGCCCCTCGACGAGTGCCGGTGAGCGATTCCCAACTGGATCTGCACGTCACCGCTTCACTGCGATCCGAACATCTATATGAGTACCTGTTCAGATATTCAGATACTGATGCCCCAGTCATCTTCGCTCCGTCGATTGCTCGAAACCCAACTCGACGAGTGCTGTGACGCTGACGTCGACGACCGCGTGCGCGAACTCGAGTCGCTCGACGAGGCGGTTCCGACCGACCCGTCGGCCGATCTCGCGGCGCTCTCGACGCTCGGAAACGAGACCCGGTACAGAATCGCCTCGCTGCTCGTCGAAGCCGACGAGGAACTGTGCGTCTGTGAACTGTCGCCGCTGGTCGACGTGAGCGACAGTGCGATCAGCCACGCACTTTCGGATCTGGCCGACGCCGGGCTCGTCTCTCGACGAAAGGACGGCACGTGGCGGTACTACCGGCCGACCGAACGCACCGAACGGCTTCTCGCGGCCCTGGCGGAGACGCGAGGTGACCAGGCGTGACCGAGGCGCAGGACGACGCACCCGCTGCGGGCGCCGATACACCCCTGACGATCGCGTTCGTCTGCGTGCAAAACGCCGGCCGGAGCCAGCTGGCGACCGCCTTCGCCGAACGCGAACGCGACCGGCGCGGACTGGCGGACGTGTTGTCGATCGTGACCGGCGGCACCGATCCGGCCGACGAGATCCATCCGGTCGTTCGCGAGGTGATGGTCGAAGCGGGATTCGACCCCGCCGACCGCGATCCTCGACCGATCTCCTCCGACGAACTCGCCGCTTGCGACGTCGTCTGCACCATGGGCTGTTCGGCCGACGGCATCTGTCCGGCCATCTGGCGCGGCGACGCTCGGGACTGGGATCTCGCCGATCCGCACGACCAACCCGTCGATCGTGTCCGCGAGATCCGCGGCGACATCGAGCGGCGAGTCCGTGACCTGTTCGACGATATCGAGCGGATGCGTCGCGACGACCCGCGCGATCAGCAGCCGACGGCCGAACCGGAAGGTGAGACGGATGACTGAGCCGGCGACGGCGCACGAGCACGGGCCCGACTGTTCCTGTCCGGACTGCGGCGACCCCCGGACCATGGATTTTCTCGATAAGTACCTCTCCGTCTGGATCGTCGCCGCGATGGTGATCGGCGTGGGACTCGGCTCCATCGCCCCAGGCGTCGTCGACCCCATCCAGGACCTCCACCTCGTCGAGATCGGGTTGATCGCGATGATGTACCCGCCGCTCGCGAAGGTCGACTACGCGCGCCTTCCGCGCGTGTTCAGCCAGTGGCGAATCCTCTCGCTTTCCCTCGTGCAGAACTGGCTCATCGGGCCAACGCTGATGTTCGCCCTCGCCGTGGTCTTCTTCAGCGGCGTCGTCCCCTGGTTCCCCGCCCGTCCCGAGTACTTCCTCGGCTTGCTCTTCATCGGGATGGCGCGGTGTATCGCGATGGTGCTCGTCTGGAACGACCTCGCCGACGGCTCGAGCGAGTACGCCGCCGGCCTCGTCGCGTTCAACAGCGTCTTCCAGATCCTCACCTACGGCGTCTACGTCTGGTTCTTCGCGCTCGTCCTGCCGGGCCAGCTCGGCCTCGACGCGATGGCCGCCGGCATCGAGACGTTCGACATCGGTCCGCGGGACGTCTTCGAGGCGATCGCCGTCTTCCTCGGGGTGCCCTTCGCTGCGGGAATCGGCTCGCGGTACGTCGGGACTCGCACGAAGGGCGAGCACTGGTACGACGAGACGTTCGCGCCGTCGATCAGCCCCCTCACGCTCGTCGCGCTCCTGTTCACCATCGTCGTGATGTTCGCCACGCAGGGCGATCGGATCGTCGCCCAGCCGACAGACGTCCTGTGGATCGCCGTCCCGCTGACGATCTACTTCGTCGTCATGTTCCTCGTCAGCTTCGGGATGGGTCACGCGATCGGCGCGGACTACTCGACGACGACCGCGATCGGCTTCACCGCGGCGTCGAACAACTTCGAACTCGCGATCGCCGTCGCGGTCGCCATCTTCACCGTCAGCTCCGGCGTCGCCTTCGCGACCGTCGTCGGTCCGCTGATCGAGGTCCCCGTCCTGCTCGCGCTGGTCCACGTCGCCATCCGCTTTCAGCGCTGGTTCGACTGGACCGGCCACGAGACCGGGCGGCTGGACGCGGACGTCGGTGACTAGGGTCGTTCGGTAGGACGTCGCGAGCGAGCGCTCGTCCGTCGGCCCTCGATACGACGGTACTGAAACGGTGGATACGAGCGCTCAGCCGGTACTCGATCCCGCCGGTGTGGATTCATCGGCACGATCGAGGCGGCTGCGAGCAGTCAGCCGGCAGCCCGAGCGTCTCAGTTCTGACCCTGTTCGGTGATGGTGAGGTCGTAGCTGCCCCAGCCGCTTTCGGCGTGGACGAGGACGCCGACGTCGGTGGCGCCGGAGAGGCTTCCTGAGAGTGCCTCGTTTGGACCGGAACCGGCCGAGCGATCGTCGTAATCGTCGGGCGTCGGCGTGCGCCCGTCGTAGGTCACGTAGAGGTCGTAGTTGGCGAAGTCGCCGGGCCCCTCGAGTTCGAGGTCGATGCCACAGGGGCTGGCGGTGGTCGTGGCGTAGGTGTAGTCCTCACGGTCGTTCCACCAGGCGAGGTAACCCGACTCGGTGGTCGTCTGGGTCTCGCCACTGCAGCCGCCGCTCCCGCCCTCGACGATGGTGGCGGCGTCGACGCGTCCGGATCCCTGGTGGTCCCCCGGCAGGCCGATGTCGACGGCCGTCTCCTCTAGTTTGTCCCAGAGTTCCTGGGTCGAGAGGTCGGGGTGTGCCGCTTTGCCGAGGGCGGCCACGCCGGCGGCGACCGGCGACGCCATCGACGTACCGGAGAATTCGGCGTAGTCGTCGGTCGGAACCGGCGCGAGCACGTCCACCCCCGGCGAGGCGACGTTGATCTCCGGGCCGCGGTTCGAGAAGCTCGCGAGGTTCTCGTTCTCGTCGATCGCCGAGACCGCCATACAGTTTTCGTAGGCCGCCGGATACGAGACCGGACCACCATCGTTACCCGCCGCCGCGATCGGCAGCGTGTCGCTGTCGTACGCGTAGTTGATCGCCTGACGACCCGTCTCGTTGGCGCCACCGCCACCCAGTGAGAGGTTGATGATGTCAGCGCCCTCGTCCGCCGCCCACTGGATGCCGTCTGCGATGTCGGACAAGGAACCGCTATTGCCGCTTAGGACGCGGGCGTTGATGAGCGTACAGTTGTTGATACCGGCCGTCCCGGTGCCGTTGTCGATCGTCGCCGCCGCGCACCCGGAGACGTGGGTGCCGTGCTGTTCGTTGCTCGGATTCGGTGGGTACGGGTCGCTATCGTCGTCGGCGAAATCGTATCCGGGATCGTCACGATATCGGGCGGCCAGGTCCTCGTGGTCGTACTGGGCGCCCGTGTCGACGACGGCGATGGTGACGTCCATAGAGCCCATCGTCGTTTCCCAGGCGTCCGGCGCGTTGACGAGCTGTGGCGCGTACTGGTCGCCGAAACGCGGATCGTTCGGCTGGGAGAACGCGTACCAGGTCTCGTTGCGCTCGGCGTAGGCGACGCCGGGCTGGCGCTCCAGTCGCTCGATGACCGGCTCCATCGTACTCGGGCTGTCGTCGGACAGCTTCACCGCCACGTATTCGAGGACGTCGTTCTCGTGGACGATCGCCGCGTCGTCCGGAATCGTCGACTCGACGGTCGATCGTACGGTCGCAATCGAGACGTCGTCTTCGGTCCCGACGAGTACTTCGTCTTCTTTCGGACCTGGTTCACGTCCCGGCGTCGCCGAAACGACGCTGCCGAGCCCGAGCGTCGCGCCTGCGGCACCCGCTGCTTTCAGGATCGTTCGTCGGTCGAACCGGTGGTCGCTATTTTCTCGCATGGTCACCCCTATTTATCTCACGCCCAGAGATATAGATTACGATTGAAGGACTATTAAATTATAATAGTCTACGCACTGTACACCTTCGTTGCTACTGGGGTATCAGTCTCGAACGGCCAGTGTTTCCGGGGTAAGCCGCTGAGCGCGTCGAACCTGTCGATCACCTTTCGACCCTTCGGGGCGGTGGGATCGCCCTCGCGGACGCCCGAAACTCGAGAATCGACCGATAGCACCGGCTCAGTCGCCGACTCCCGTTTCGTATCGCGTAATGTAGTGTATCGATTCACGAACCGGACGTCCGACACCGTCGTACCGCCTCGAGATCGGCTCTGGGACCACTGTCGACCGGGACGCCACCCTGGAGCGCGTCGGATCGGTGTCTCCCTCGACGAGGTACGTACCGGAACGTCACTGCTCAGGGCGACGGGGGTCAGAATACCGTTGCCGGTCGGTTCCGATACCGGCCTGGTAAGCCGACCGCCGCGTCATCGACGCGCGTCGGATTCCGTCTCCTCGCGGTCGATCGCGGTCCGGTCGTGGAACCAGGCCCGACTGTCGACATCGGCCGCAGACGCGCACGCGAGATACGGTTCGAGTCGCTCGCCGCGATCGGCGAGCGTCACCGCGTCCGTCTCGGCGTCGTACGTAACGAGGTCGGTATCGGCGAGTCTCGGCAGGATGGCGTGGCGCAGGCGCTTGCGAGCGTGTCTGGATGCTGGCACGTCGGCGTCCGTCTCGACCCGCTCGCGCGCGGCGACGGTCTCCCCGAGCTCGTCGACCGGGACCGTTCCGCCCCGTTCGTACAGCGTCGTCAACAACTGCCGACTTCCCTCGTTCGCGAGCAATTCGCACACGCGCGCCGGCGAGTCGTGCGCGACGCTTCTCGCTACCGACTCGTCGCCCCCGCCAGGTGCGCCCATACTGGTCTGTCACTCTCTGCCACGAAAACCCTCGGGGATGCAGGTTCCACCGTCTTATGTGCGTACGGTCGGCGCCGATCCCGCGTGCCGGCCACTATCGAACGACCGCCACACTTCGGGACGAATCCGTTCGGACCTATCGGTTCGATCAGTGGATGACATCGGACGGTTCGTCCGTTGTGTCGTTCGATGCCGTGAATCGTCGGCCGGACGACGATCGTTCGTCCGGTGCGGTCGGGGGCACCTCGCGCAGCGTCCGGGCGCTGTGTCGTGTTCGTGTTCCAGAGTTCCCGTACGGTGCCATCAATGCGTTCTCTCGCGGGCGTTCGGCTCGATCACCTGGTACGTTCGCCCGCGGTTTTCCCCGACGGCTTCGACGAGGTCGTAGTGAGCCATCTTCGTCAGGTAGTTACGAACCGTTCGGCGCGTCTTCGGTGTCTCGACCCGGTTTTCGTAGGCTTCGTAGAGCCCGCCGGGATCGATCTCACCGTGTTCGTCGATGACGTCGTAGAGTATCCGCTGGTGATCGGGCAGGTTCTCCAGCGTCTTCCGTCGGATCGCTCGCCGTGCGTCGGGAATCGCGGCGTCTAGGAGTTCGTCGGTGAGGTGGTCGGCTCCGCGGCCCGACGCGCGAGTGGCGGCCGATCGGAGGATACCGATCGCGACACGGGCGTCGCCCGCTGCAGCGTCGGCGATCCGTCGGAGCTGGCGGTCGCTCACGGAATCGGGTTCGAGTCCCTGGCGTGCCCGTTCGGCGAGGATGGCGACGAGCTCGTCGGCGCCGTACCGGTCGAACGAGACGCGCGTGCCCGCGCGAAATCGCGATCGGACCCGGTCGTCGAAGCGGGCGAAGAGCTCTTCCTCGCGGTTGGCCACGAGGACGACCGACACGTGGGGAAGGCGGTGAATGTCGTACAGTACGGCGCTCTCTTCGAGTTGATCGACCTCGTCGAGGATGGCCACGATCGGTGCGTCGTCCGCCGACCGGAGTCGCCCGAACAGCTCGTCCTTCGCGGTCGAACGGTGGACGTCGTACGCCCGATCGACCGTTTCGAGGAGGCTGTAGAGGACGCGATAGCGGGTGTACGCTTGCCAGCAGTTGACGTAGGCCACTCTGATCGCCGGGCGCTTCTCCGTGAGCCGATCCATGGTGTAGCGGGCGATGCAGGTCTTGCCGACGCCGGTCGGCCCGAAGCAGAAGGCCGGATCGGCTCGTCCGCCGGAGACCAGCGGCTCCACGGCCTCCGAGAGGAGCGAGATCTCCTCGTGACGGTGAACCACTTCGCTCGGGACGAACGCCTCGGACAGGACCCGTTCGTCGACGATCACGGATTCCGATAGGTGAGCCGGAATCTTAAGCCTCGGTGACCGTGTTCCGATTTTCCGATTCCGGGGGTGTCCCTGCCTTCGACGGCCGCGTGCTCGTGGTCTATTTATATGGTATATCAGATACGACGATACAAATTTTCTCGCCACAGCTCACTTCGACGGTCCCCCGAAACGACCGAGACGGACGCATAGAGCGT